>NZ_JAATOT010000009.1 GCF_011806455.1 Celeribacter sp. HF31 | reverse complement strand
ATCAGGTCCGGGTCCTCCTCGCCCTCATAGGGAAACGGGCCCATGCCGAGCATGCCGTTCTCCGACTGAAGCGTCACCGAAACGCCCTCCGGGATAAAGTTCGGCACCAGCGTCGGGATGCCGATCCCGAGGTTCACATAGGTGCCGTCTTCCAGCTCCTGTGCCGCGCGTGCGGCCATTTGATTGCGGTCCCACATTCGTCCACCTCCTCTTTGTATTACGTACGATCGGGCTATCTCCTACGCGTCGTCCGCTGTTCGATGCGTTTTTCGTGTTCGCCCTGGATCAGGCGGTGCACATAGATGCCCGGCAGGTGGATCGCGTCGGGGTCGAGCGCGCCAACCGGCACGATTTCCTCAACCTCCATGATGCAGACCTTGCCGCACATCGCCGCGGGCGGATTGAAATTGCGCGCGGTCTTGCGGAAGATCGCATTGCCGCTCTCGTCGGCTTTCCACGCCTTCACGATGGAAAGATCGGCGAAAATGCCCTCCTCCAAGATGTAGGTCTCGCCGCCAAAGTCGCGGTGATCCTTGCCCTCGGCGATGACTGTTCCGACGCCCGTCTTGGTGTAAAACCCCGGAATGCCAGCCCCGCCTGCGCGCATCCGCTCGGCCAGCGTGCCCTGCGGGTTGAATTCCAGCTCCAGTTCGCCCGAGAGATACTGGCGCATGAATTCCGCGTTTTCGCCCACGTAGGAGGCCATCATTTTCTTGATCTGGCGGGTGTCGAGCAGTTTGCCGAGACCAAATCCGTCAACGCCACAATTGTTGGACGCGATGGTGATGTCTTTCACGCCGCTCTCCACGAGCGCGTCGATCAACAGCTCGGGGATGCCGCACAGGCCAAATCCGCCAGCGGCAATCAGCATGCCGTCTTCGAGCATTCCGTCGAGCGCCTCGGTCGCGCTTGCACATACCTTGTTCACTCTTCTCTCCCTTTTGAAATCTGTCTTTCTGCCGCGTTGGGGAACCCGGCCATGCGACGCCGGTTCGACACCGTCCGACGCGACACGCGCAGCCCGACCTCCGCCAGGCGGGTGGCCAGTTGCTGATCGGTCAACGGCTTGTCCGGGCGTTCTGCTGCAATCAAATCCGCGATCCGCGCCGAAATCGCTTCGGCCGGGACATGCGATCCATCTCTGTGCCCTGTCCCGCCGCGGGCGAAGAAGGCTCGCATCGACATCATGCCGCGCGGGGTCTGGATCAAAAGCCCGTTGCGCACCCGGTTGATCGTCGTTTCATGTACACCGAGTTTTTCGGCCACATCCGCACAGCTCAGCGGTTTGAGATGCACCGGCCCCTGTTCGAGAAACTCACGCTGGACAGACAGAACATGGGCCGCGACATCCAGCACGAGAGCATTGCGACGCGACACCGTCCGCTCCAGCCAGCGTGCCTCTTTCAGCGCCGTGCGATGTTCGGCTCCGCCGTGCGGCGTGATCGCGATGCGCGGGGCGGTGGCCGAGTTCAACGCGACATGCCACTGTCCCAGTTCATCGCGCTCGGCAATCAGATCCGGTGCCCGGCGCAGCTCCGGTGCGTCGTCGAAATGCGACCCCGGTTTGGGATCGAGCCGACGCAGCCGGGTCACCAGCGCGGCCAATTCTTCGGCATCGACCTCGCAGCGGGACAGCAGCGCGGCGGTGTCGCCCTTCGCCAAAAGCGGCAGAGCGTCGAGCAGGCGGGCCATCGGCAGGGTCAGTTCGCCCGCCTCTTCGAGTTGCAAGCGCAGGCATTCCGCGAGGGAGCGCGCAAAAAGGCCCGCGGGTTCGACCTCATGCAGGCGGGTGAGCACCGCCTCGGCCTCGGCCATCGAACAGCCGGCTTGTCGCGCTATGTCTTCGAGCGGAGCACCGAGCCAGCCGCTGGGTTCCAGATGCTCGAGAAAGATCATCGCAATGTCCCGCGCCCGCGCGTCGCGAAAGATCAGGCCGATTTGTCGGGCCACATGCGCATGAAGGCCGTCGGCCTGTGCCCGAAGCGTGTCGATCTCATCGCCGCTGCCGAGGAACGCCGGACGCCAGGGGCCGGGCAAGGTTCTGCGCTCGGCGTCGGTGCGGTCGGGGGCGTCGGTGTCCGGGTCTGCCTGTGGCAAAGTGAGCGTCAGGCAGGGGTTCTCCGCCGCCTCCGCGATCAGAAATCCGGCCAGATCGGCATGATCCATCTGCAATAGCCCGATGGCGCGCTGCATCACCTGGGTGAGGCGCTGCGACGTGCCCTGTTGCAGATGAAGACCGCTCATCTTACGTCTTCTTTCCGGTCGGTTGGCTTGGTCTTATCCATTGTGTCCGGCCTCTCGGAGGAAACGGGGCTGGATGAGAAAGGCCTCCGAGGTCAGGCGTTCATGCGGCGTGAAAGGCGCTCGTTCCAAAAGCCAGTTGCGGGTCGGCAAGCCGGGTGTCGCGGCGGAGCGCCGCAAAGCTTCGCGGTCCCCCGGCAGATGCGCCAGCCGGTCGCGAATGATGCGCTCGTCCTCTTGCGTGAGACCCTCTCCGATGAACACCAGACGCCCGACGCCATCGGCCAGCGGGCCGGTGCGGGGCCAGGCATTGAGCTTGACCGGCGCGTAGGCGACATCTTCGACGCATTGCAATGCCATCGGCGCATCCAATCCCGGCAGGGCCACCAATCCTTTCACCCGGAGCAATTTTCCCGCGTAATCCGACAGGATCTCTCCCAGCCCGACCGCAAGGCCGCGCCATCCCGGCGCCGTGTCGAAACTGACGACAAAGCTGCGCACCTGGCCGGAATGCAGGCCGACGTGTCCCTGATTCCCTCCAAGCGGCGCTGAATGTGATGCGCCGATCTGGCCATTTCCGGTGATCGACAGGGCTGGTCCCAACCAATCGTCAAGGCTCAGGGGCGCGTCCTCCTCGGCATAGAGACCGCCGGAAAACAAATCCTTCGGGTCGCAGGCCCCGTGATCGAGCATCACATGCGCAGCCGTCGGGTTGAGCTCGTTCAGCGTCCGGATCACGGCGTCCTGTTCGACCCGTCCGGCCCGATCGCATTTCGACAGCAACAGGCGGTCTGCCATCGAAATCTGCGCCATGGCTTCGCGGTGACGGGCAAGCTGATCGCGCATGCGGGTGGCATCGACCACGGTCAGCACCCCGTCACAGCGGAACCGGGCCGAAACCTGCCGGTCTTCCATCAACGCGCGGACCACCGGACTGGGATCGGCAAGTCCCGTGGACTCAATCACCACGCGCTGTACAGGGGCGATCTCGCGGCGGGCCATTTGCTGGTGCAGGCGCATCAAGGCCGCAATCAGATCGCCCTGAACGGTACAGCACAGGCAGCCACTGTCGAGAATCACCAGGGCATCATCGATTCGCTCCACCAGATGGTGATCGATGCCGATATCGCCCAATTCGTTGATGAAAACCGCCACGCCAGCCATGTCGGGCCGTGTCACCAGCCGGTTCAGCATGGTGGTTTTGCCAGCGCCCAAAAACCCGGTCAGGATCGTGACCGGAATACGCCCGCCTGTCCCTTGTCTCAGGACATGCGCGACTTTTGCGGTACCATTTTCCATCATTTCCTCCCACTACCTGCCCTAGGAGAAGCAGGTTTCTTACCGTGCGCGCCTATGCCCTGCCACTCAAGGGCTTAGAGCCGGGCGCCCTGTCGCATCCTCCGCGAGCCAGACGCAGGCGTTCGAAATTCGATCACCTCACAGACCAACACCCGACCGACTTGCGGCGGCACGCGGCGCGGAATTTCCGGTGTCGTGCAGGTGTCTCTTTGGAAGGTGTTCCACCCCAAAACCGCCCCATTTCGGGTCTTTGCAAGCCGTTTGGACGGGGCCGAAAAGGATATGCGTTTTGGCAAAACGTTTTGCCGTGGGGAAAATAATGCTAGGCTTCGGGCCTCATCATGTCGTGCCCTCTCGAAGGGCAACGAACGCGGCGCTGGGTCCGGGGAGGGACCCGCTGCGAGGGTGCGGGTGAAAGACCGCCGACAGACCAAGGGAGGAGACACCGAATGCCTGCAACGGCTTTGCGGCAAAGATTTTCGCATCCGGAAAACGACCGTCAGGTGCAATCCACCTGGGAAAAGTTCCTGTCCGGACAGGATAGCGGCTCGGATGCCGTGCGACGGCTGATCGACGATTCCTGGCGGCGGTGCCATGGCGCCGTCGATCCCGGGCGCGACGGCGCCCCGCCCCCGGCGCAGGGCGATGCGCTTTACGATCTTCTGACCGACAGCGAAGAGCTGGTGCGGGCCAGCAGTTCGATCATCGCTTCGGCCCGCGACTTCCTGTTCGAAACCGGGACGGTGATGGTGTTGACGGATGCCTCCGGGGTGGTGCTGAGCGTCGAAGGCGACAACGCCCTGCGCGACGGCACAGAGGCGATCCATCTGATGCCCGGCGCCAACTGGAGCGAGGAGACCTGCGGCACGAACGCGATCGGGACGGCGATCGAGATCGGCCAGCCGATTCAGATTCACTCCTCCGAACATTATTGTTCCGGCATTCAGCGCTGGTCCTGTTCGGCCAGTGTGATCCGTGATCCGGCGAGCGGCGGCATTGTCGGCGCGCTCGATATTTCCGGTCTGAGCGAAAGTTACAGCCGCCACAGCCTGTCTCTGGCGATCACCGCGGCGGGGCGGATCGAGAACCGTCTGGCGCAGCGGGAAATGAACCTGCGCTACCGGTTGCTCGATCATTGTCTCGACCGGCTGCAAAAGGCCGACCGGGACGGGATCATCGTGTTCGACCGCTCGGGCACGCCGATCAAGACCAATGAACGCGCGGCGGCGGTGATGACGGAATGGGCCAAGAGCCATGGTCTGCGCGATCTTGTGCTGCGCGACGTCACCCTGCCCTGGCGCAACGGACGGATTTCTCCCGAAAACCTGCCGCAATGGGTGGACCGCGACTGGATCGAACCCATCGAGATCGATGGAGAGCGGCTTGGGTCGGTTTTGGTGCTGCCGGATCGCTCGGCAGTGGTGCGACGCACGCCGAAACGGGAAACCGCCCCGGTCGGGGTGGCGGGCACGACCGATGCCTTTGCCCGGTTGAGCGGATCGGCCCCGGCCTATCTCGAAGCCCTGCGCCGGGCCTCTCTTCTGGCCAAAAGCCCCGCCCCGGTGTTGCTGCTCGGGGAAACGGGGGTCGGCAAGGATGCCTTTGCCCAGGCGCTGCACGAAAGCGGACCGCAGGCCCAGGGGCCCTTTGTGGCGGTCAATTGCGGCGGCTTCTCGCGCGAGCTTCTGACCAGCGAATTGTTCGGCTATGCCGAAGGCGCCTTCACCGGCGCGCGGCGTGGCGGCATGAAAGGCAAGATCGAAGCGGCCGATGGCGGCACGCTGTTTCTCGACGAGATCGGTGAAATGCCGCTCGATCTGCAACCGCATCTGTTGCGGGTTCTGGAAAGCGGCGAGGTCTACCGGCTTGGCGAAAACACCCCGCGCAAGGTCAAGCTGCGCCTGATCTCGGCCACCAACCGCGACCTGAAATCGGATTCGGCAGAGGGTCGCTTCCGTATGGATCTGTTTTACCGGATTGCGGTCACATCCCTTCGCCTGCCCGCGCTCCGCGAACGCCTGACGGATTTGCCGGGTCTGTCGGAACATCTGCTGACCCAGATCGCGAAACGCTACGAAATGGCGGTCCCGGTTATTGAGCCGGGACTCTATGATCGGTTTGCCGATCACGACTGGCCGGGCAATATCCGCGAGCTCCGCAATGTGCTTGAGGGGATGGTCCTCGAAAGCGGCGGTGCGGCGTTGGGGGTGGAACACCTGCCGATGGACTGGTCGGTCATGACCCGCGACGGTGCCTCCGATCCCGAGGGGCTGACTCCGCTGCAACAGGCCGAACGCGCCGCCATCGTCGCCGCGATCGAACGGCACCGTGGCAATCTGACCTCGGTGGCGCGCGATCTCGGGATTGCCAAGAGCACGCTCTATCTTCGTCTGGACAAACTTGGCCTGAAGGAGGCGCTGGAGCGGATGCGGCAATAACGGCGCTCCGCCCTATTCCGGAATGAAAAACGGCCCGCCGGAAATCCGGAGGGCCGTTGCCGTCAGGGTGTGTCGTCATGCGACCCGGCAATCAGGCGGGCAGACCTTGCAGCCGTGCAACCGCGTCAAGCACGGCCTCCGGGGGATGATCCACGGGCACCTGCGCATAGAGGAATTGCGCGGGGGCCGTCTTGGGGAGGTCCATCCCACCGAAGAGCGCCGCACTCACATCGCAGCCTTGCACCTTGTCGCCCAAACCGATCACCGCATCGAACGACCCCTCCTGACCGGCAGAAACGCCACGTCCGACTACGGCCCAACGGTAATGTTTGGCGGCGTTGAACAATGGCGTGTAGGCGGACACCGCGCCGGGTGTCTCGCTTTCTTCAAGCAACAGCCCACCCACCGGGCGTTGCGCGACACAGCGGATGAAATCCGCGATGTACATGGCGGCGTCTTCGGTGGTGTCGACATCCACTTCGACGGGGCGTCCAGCGCACATCTGCGCTTCTGCCAGCCACGCTCCGGGTGCGGGCATGGCAAGCACCAGCGGGATTTGCCCCTGAAGATGGGCGGCGACGGCCTCGACCACCTCATCGAGAAGCGCGCGCGGCCTGGCCTCTTCGAGCATCCGGCGCAGCGGATAGGTCGCACGTTTCTTCGATCCCATCTCGGCGGCGAGATCCGGGTGCCGCGCGATCCATGAGCGGAACAGATCGCCCAGGTTGACCACCGCGACATCCGAACGGAGCAATCCCCGGGCCTGTGTGAAGAAGGACAGGTATTTCGCCGCACCGTCGGCCCAGGGATCTCCGTCCTGGCCCAGCAGCAGCCGCCGGGCGTAGCCCGACGACTCCAACCAGACCCGCAGCGCCTTCGTACCCGTCGCATCGGGCAGATCATCTGCGAGAGATTTGCTCATTTCTTTTCACCTCCCCCGATACCGGCGGCGGCGAGACGGGCTTCGAGCTCGGCAATGCGCACGTCTTTCGGGTGCGGCATGTAGTTCGGCTTTGGCTCGTCGCCGGACCGCGTCAGGTCCGGGGCCCCCATATAAAGCGTGCCGATGTCATCTCCCCAACAGCCGAAATATTTCAGATGCTTGGGCGGTTGGGGCTGGTTCCAGCCCTTGATGAACTCGGCATAGGGGGTCGAGCGGGCGATCCGCGCCTGACGTTCTTCTTCGCGGGCCGCCTCGGTGGCCTCGAAGTCAATCGCCAGCGTGGTGTGATCGAAGACCACTTTGTAGAGACGTGCCGCCACTTCCGGCGAAATCAGCCCCTCTTCGATGTCCTTGACCACATTCACCGGGTCGCGTTCGAGCAGGTCGCCATACCCGGCGCCGGCCCCTTGGCTGATCATGAACAATTCGCCGCGCTTCGAGATCTCAAAGCCCATGCCCATGTGGTGGGTGGTGTAGCTCGCCTCCTCGAACGGCTGTTCGTTCATGATCTCCTCAATCGAATGGCGGAATTTCTCCGGCGTATTCTGCAGGATCTCGTAGACATCCACATCCTTGACCTTGGACAGCGGGTAAGTGCCACAGGCATAGCCGCCGAACAGGCCCTGGATCGGCGGGATTTTCGCGCCCTCAGCCGTGGTCATAAAGCCCCACTGATCCGAGTCCTTGGTGGCGACCATCATCGTGTACCCCTGCCCGCCCCGGTATTTGCCCGGGGCGATGGCGTCGCGGGTCATCTTCTTCGAGACCAGTTGCAGGAACGGAACTTCTTCTTCGTTCAACTCCTGTTCGCCGATGTCGGCCATGGTGGCAAAGATCGGTGCCAGGGCGTGCTCGCCGTCCCGGTTCGCCGTGGCGCCCGCCCCCATACCGTTGAGATCGGCGCAGAGGTTGCCAAGCGTCTCGCCGTGCTGGCTGACCCCACCCCAGATGAAGGTGTTGATCATGTTGAAGGTCGGCGCGTGCACCTTGGTGAACTTTTCCGGGCAGGAATAAAGGAATTTCGCCACCGCATGCTGACCCGCGGTGAAGCCGGTGAAGATCGACATCAGCGATTGCGAGTTCGGCGCGTCATAGGAACAGTTCACGATCGAATGCGGGTCGGTGATCACCTCGATGGGCGCAAAGGCCGCCTGCCCGCGCGGCAGATCGGGCCAGACGTAGCACAGGAAGACCTGCGCCAGCATCCCCTTGAGACCGGCGACGATGGTGTTCGTCGCCCGGTTGGTGAACTCCGGCGACGAGCCGCGGAAATCGAAAATAAGCCGATCGCCGGTCTTGGTCAGCTTACAGTTGATCTTGACCACGCAGTTTTCACGCAGGGTCGAGTCCTGGATGATATAGCTGCGCACGGTCATGTCCGGCCATTCCGAAATGCGCCGTTTCACTTCGGCGCGCACGTTCTCCATGGTCAGACGCAGGGTCGAGGTCAGCGCCTCGGGGCCGTCCGAATTCAGAGTCTCTTCCAGACGCTGCTTGATCCGCAAACAGGCAAACAGCTTTACCTTCATGTCTTCGTATTGCAGCTTCGGCTCGCGCACCGAGTTTTGCAGGAAGGTCAGCACATCGCGCTTGATCTGGTAGTTTTCCACCACTTTGAACGGCGACATCTTGAGCCCTTCATCCGAGGGGCTTTCCGCCATCGACGGCATGCCGCCCGGCTCGATCGCGCCGTTTTCGCCCTCGTGCACGGTCGAGGCAACCCAGCAGATCAGCTTGCCGTCGTGGAAGATCGGCAGAATCATCGACTGGTCGGTGTTGTGCACATTGCCGTAGCGCGAGTCATTGTGGATGAACCCGTCGCCTTCGCGCACACCGACCGTCGGATCGTTCAGCCAGTTCTTGATGATGAACTTGATCGGGTGGTGCACCAGCGCCGAAAAGATCAAAACGCCGCCCGCCGAGGCAATCGCCAGATCGCCGGAGGCGGAATAGACGCCGGTGATCACGTCGCCCCATTTCGCGCCGGGCGCTGCGCCCATCTGTTCGACCATCTCATAGCCTTCGTCACAGCCGGATTGAATCCGGTCGCGGATTTTCGCGATCATGTGGCTGTCTGAGAACTTTTGAATGGCGTCGTCCTCATCCGCGGTGCGCGGCATGAGATCGTGGTTCTGCATGATCTCGGGATCGGGGCCGAGAAACAGCGTGGTGTCGTCGAGGAACTTTTTGATCAGTTCCATTTCATTCGGCGTCGGGGCCGAGGTTTCCAGATCTTTCATAGTCTTCTCTCCTCCTGTCGGATTGAGGTGTCCCCCGGCACGCCTCCATGTGCCGGGGGAACCCGTGCGTTAGTGCGTGATGGCGGGGGTCTCGTTGCGCAGGAACCAGGTGGCACCCTGTTTCGCGGCAACAAGCGTCCAGCCGGGATTGACGAGGAAGGTCGTGACCTCGGAGGCGACAATAGCCGGCCCCTCGATCTCGACACCGGGGTCGAGGTCCTTGCGGGCCCAGACAGGGGTCTCGACCGGCCCGTCCTGACCGACGAAGTGACAGGTGCGGGTCTCTTCCGGTGCTGGCGGTGCCAGGCGCGCGGCTTTTTCGACCGGCTTGATGTCCTGGAACTTCACCGTCTCGTGCTTGGCATAGGTGGCGACGCGGATGGTGTTGATCCGAATGCCCGCCTCGGGCGCCTGCGAGCCTTCGCCAAAGCGCTTGCCGTAGTCGGTCGAGAATTGCGAGATCATCGCCAGAACATCGGCCGGACCGCGCAGCTCATGCTGCGGAATGACCGCCGTGGTCTGCACCAACTGGTTGCCATAGCGCATGTCCAGTTCGAGATCGTGATAGATGTCCTCGGCGGCGACACCCTGACGCAAAAGGTCCTGACGGCCCTTTTCCTTGAGCTCCGCGACGATGCCGTTGAACCGGGTATAGTCGTCGAAGATATGTCGGGTGTTGCTGTCGTAGAGCACCAGATAGAGCGATTGCTCGTGGATGTGGAGTTGGTGCATGTTGCCCGCGCCGACGGCCGAGAACACCGAGCTGAGCGGCGGCGCCAGGATCTTGTCGATCGACAGGTTCTGGGCGATGCCGCAGCAATGCAGCGGACCGTTGCCGCCATAGGCCAGCATGGTGAAATCCTTGGGATCATACCCGCGCGCCCGCAGTTCGGTGAACAACCCGTTGGCCATGTTGTCATCGACCTTTTCACGGATCAGCTTGGCCGCTTCGATCACCTCGCAATCGAGCTCGTCGCAAATCGTGTCCTCAATGACGGCCTTGGCCCGGCGCGGGTTGAGCGGAATGGACCCGCCAGCGTAGTTTTCTGCATCGAGATACCCGAGCAGAAGATCGGCATCGGTGACGGTGGCTTTCATGCCGCCACGGTCGTAACAGGCCGGTCCCGGATCGGAGCCCGCACTTTCCGGCCCGCATTGCACGGTTTTGTACATCCGGTCATAGGAGGCGACAGAGCCGCCCCCCGCGCCCAGCGTCACCAGGTGCACCATCGGCACGGAGACCAGCCAACGGTCGATCACCGGGTTGAAATCATAGTGTTTGATCCCCCCCTCGACGACGATACCGATGTCGTAAGAGGTGCCGCCCATGTCGGTCGCCACGACATTGCCAAGCTCGGTCTGAAGCGACAGATGCTCGGAGGCGCCGATCCCGGAGACCGGGCCGGAGTGGATCGTCTGCAAGGCGTCGGTCGAGTTGAGCTGTGCCATGCCGCCGGAGTTGTGGATCACCAGCATCGGCTTTTCATAGCTGTGCGTCCGCAGGTTCTGTTCAAGCTGCGAGAGCGCGTGATACATGGTCGAGTGCAGGTAGCCGTCGACGATGGCCGAGGTCGAGCGGACATATTCGCCTTTCCGGCCCGCCACCTGATGCGACAGGATCACCGGGATCGCGCCCAAAAGATGCGAGGGGTATTCCTCAAGCAGGATCTCTTCGATGCGCTGTTCGTGGACCGGGTTCACCACCGCGTTGACCAGCGCGACGACGATGATCTGGGCCCCGCGGTCAACCAACTCACGCAGTTGGTGACGCACATCGGCCTCGTCCAGCCCCATCACTTCCCGGCCTTGGAAATCGAGGCGCTCGCGCACCCCGCGGATCATATGGGCCTCGACCAGCGGTGCCGGACGTTCGGCGTTGGGCATGTCTTGCTGACCCAGATTGTCGAGCCCCTCGCCATAGCCGCGCGCGCGGCTGAGCGGCACGGTGGCCTCGTAGCCGGCGGTGACCAACATGCCGATTTTCGGCCCCTTGTGTTCGATCAGCGCATTGGTGCCGAGCGTGGTGGCGTAGCGGACACTGTCCACCTCGGTCAGGACCTGTTCAAGATCGACGTCCAGCTCGCTACAGGCCTTGCCGAGCGCTTCGTTGAAGCCCATGGCGAGGTTGTGGTGCGTGGTGAGCGCCTTGGTCTCGATATACTGATTGCCCCAAACGACGAAACAGTCGGTAAAGGTCCCACCGATATCAACGGATACACGTTTCATTCTCTCTCCCTATCGTGCCCGGGATGCCGTCCTCCTTGACGGCCGTCCCGGCACTTCCTCTTGAGATGTCGGATAGTCCGCCCGGAGCTTTGCTGCGGGCGACAGATGATCTGGCTTAGTGGCTGTGCGCCCGGCTCGGGACCACGACAGGTCCGGCGTCCGGCAGCATCTCCGGACCGCGCGCGGCCCATTGGGCTTTCAGCGCGGCCACATCGACCTGCATGTCCCACAGCGGCGGGTGACCCGGGATCGCGTATTCTGTCTCGACCTGCGTGCCGCAGCTCGGGCAGCAGAATTCGAGGATACGCACCCAGTCCGGGTCCGGGCTAAAGGTGAAGCGGTACTTGTCCGGGTCGATCACCGGCGGGTGGATGTCCCGCGGGTCGCGGTTGTGCACCAACAGACCTTCCTTGTAATTGCCCTCCGCCGGCGCGATCACATGATCGCAAACACGGCATTCCCATTTTTCCGTTTCAAGGTCGATCCGCAGATACTCAGTCATAGGAATTTTCATCGGCCTTACTCCTCCCGATCCAGAATGACATCACCGGCGTCTGAGACGGTGAAGGTCCAACCCGCAGGAATGCGGGCAGTGAAATAATCCTCTTCGAGGATCGCCGGCCCGGCGGCGAAATCGCCCGGCTGCATCACGTTCAGGCGATAGACCGGCAAGTCGATCCGCCCCTGCTCCGGCACCAACACCGTGCGCGTGCCATCGGCCTTGGCCGCGGCTTTGCGTGTCACCGCGACCTGTTTGGCCTCGGACTTGCGCAGCGATTTGACGGCGGAGAGTTCCAACTCGACGGCATCTGCCCCGGCCATCTCCGCCGGGAACTCCTCGGAGCCGTTCAGGTCGTGCACCGTTTCCGTATCGCCGGATTGTGCCACCAGACGCGCCGTGACCGTGTAACTGCCTTGCTCGAACCCTTCGGCGAACATGTCGCGGGCGGCTTTCTGTTCGAGGCTGTCGAGCGTGGTCTTGAGGGCTTCGCTGGTGTGTTCGGCCAGATCGACCGCATAGTTTTGCGAGACGTTGCACGCGCCGATGCCATAGGCCGAGAAGACCGCCGCCATCGCCGGGATGGCGACCCGCTTGATCCCGGCCTTTTCGGCCACGCCACAGGCATTGAGCGGACCCGCGCCGCCGAAGGCCATCAGCACGGTGTCCTCGGAAATGGTCGTAAACCGGTGCAACTCAGCCGCGATCTTGGCCTCGAACGCATCCGACATCGCCTGAATGGCGGCGTCGAGATCGAGCCCCAGAGGCGTGCCGACATTCGCCATCACGGCCGCTTCGGCCCGTGCCGCATCGAGGCCCATGCCGCCGCCGAAATACGATCCCGGATCGAGCAACCCCGACAGCAGGCTGGCGTCGGTGATCGTCGCCTCTTTGCCACCACGACCGAAACAGGCCGGTCCCGGCAGGGCGCCAACACTTTCCGGACCGATCGCAATCGCACCGTCCTTCGCCTTGAACACAGAACTGCCCCCTGCCCCGGCGCTGGAAATCTCGCACAGCGGGAAGGACACGGAGATCCCTTCGACATGGCCGCGCCGAATCTCGGCGACTCTGCCATCCGTGCATTGGCCGATGTCCGTGGTGGTGCCACCGACGTCAACCGAGACCGCATCGCGGAACCCGTACATGCCGGCAAACACCCGCATGCCTTCCATGCCGCCGCGCGGACCGGAGGAATAGGTCTTGATCGCCACGGTCTTGGCCACCCGCGAGGCATCGCCATCGTTGCGGAAGATCAACAGCGGGTTCTTGGTGCGATAGTCGCGCAACCGGTTTTCCGCCTGGAACAGAAACGCCTCCATCGAGGTGTGCAGAAAAGCGTTGATCAACGCGGACCAGGCCCGGCGTTCGGGCGCGCGGTCCACCGTCAGATCGGAGGCGTAGAGCACCGGAACGGCGCCCAGAAGATGGCGCGGATATTTGCGCAGTACGACCTTCTTGACCTTGTCCTCATTGGCGTGGAATCCGGTGCCACCGAACGACACGACCAGACGGTTCGCGCCTTTGGCCGTGAGCTCGTTGATCGTCTTCACAATCTCGACTTCGGCTTCCGAGGTTTCGAGAATGGCGGTGTCGATATAGGCGACACGGTCCCCGACCAAAGCGTCGTAGACCTCCGGGTCATGCGCCCGAAGCGCCTCGGCCAGATCCGTCGCCGTGCTGTCAAGAATGAGACCCAGTTTCGGCCCCTTGCGTTCGCAAATCGCGTTGGTGCCCTGTGTCGTCGAATAGCGGATCAGTTCCACCTCTTCGAGCAGGCGTTTGACATCTTCAGCCCCGTAAAGGGTCTCGGATGCCTTTTGCAGACCTTCGAAAAAACATTTCGACAGATCGTAGGGCGTGGTCAGAACCTTGGTTTTTTTCACGCCCTCGTCGGACATGATGCAAACATCGGTCAGCGTCCCGCCGTTATCGATATTGATCTGAAATGCCATTGTGCATTTCTCCTCCCGTTTTTGATGCCTGGGGCAAACCGGCCCCTGCGGGCGCAGGATTTGCGCCCGGCGGATCATGGCGGGTCGACGCTCTCCTCTGTCGCCAAACCGCTGAAATACGCCTGCCAACAGGTGAAGCAGAAACACTTCCGAACCCGGAGCCTGTGCGGGGGAAAGGGGGTTTTGTTTTGAAATATAAAGGTTTTTTATTTTCCTGGCCGGATTGGCATCGCGTCAGGCGAGGCGCCCATGTCCATAATTCGGACGTTCGCGTCCGCAGTAAGCTGGCTGGTCGGGGGGCCTGAACGGGGGCCTGAGCGGGGTCTAGTCGCATTAGGCACCGAAAGGACCGACGGTTTTCTGGCGGTCACACCCCGGGTGCGCCGCCTTTGCCGTTTTATCTGTGTGTCATGATCGACTGGCGCGCGGCGCGCGGCCACCCGCGTGTCAGAAGTCCAAAATCAGACAGGTGGTCGTGCCGAAGGCGACGACCCGGTTCTGCGCGTCAAACAGTTTTGCTTCCGCGGTGGCCGTGCGGCGTCCGGCGGTCAGGATTTTGCCCTCGCAGAGGTAGCGCTCGCCGACTTTTGGCGCGCGCGTCAGGTTGGTTTTGACCTCCATCGTGGTGTATCCGGTGCCCGCCGGGAGCATCGAATGCACCGCGCAACCCAAGGCCGTATCGAGCACCGTCATCGCCCAACCGCCATGCACGCCGCCCATCGGATTGACGAAATTCTCGGGCGGGCTGGCTTCCCAAAGTGCGCGGCCCTCTTCGATCTCCAACATCCATTCGTTGGCGACGCCGCAAACCTGCGGCGCGGGCAGGTCCCCCGCGATAACGCGTTTGAACAGCTCGACCCCGGACAGGGTTCTGAGCGCGTCAATCGGGATGGGCGCCAGACGGCTGGTGTCGATGGTGTGCATGAAATTATCCTCTGATTTTGGCCACACCCGCAGATGTGGCGAACGGGGCCCGTCGCGCGCGCCCCGTTTTGTCTCATATCGCCGTCACAGCGCTTCGATGGCCACGGCAATCCCCTGCCCGCCGCCGATGCACATGGTGATCAGCGCGCGTTTCTGGCCGGTGCGTTCCAACTCATAGAGCGCCTTGATGAACAGGATCGTGCCAGAGGCCCCGATCGGGTGACCGAGGGCAATCGCGCCGCCGTTCGGGTTCACCTTGGCCGGGTCCATGCCCAGTGTGTTGCTCACGGCCAGCGCCTGCGCGGCAAAGGCTTCGTTCGACTCGATCACATCGAAATCGGCGAGCGACAGCCCGGTGCGGGACAAAAGCCCTTCGACCGCGGGGATCGGGCCGGTGCCCATCACCTCGGGGCGGACCCCTGCAACGTGATATCCGAGGATGCGGGCGCGCGGTTTCAGCCCCGCTTTGGTCGCGGCATCTGCCGTCGCCAAAACGACCGCCGCCGCCCCGTCGTTGAGGCCGGAGGCATTGCCTGCCGTCACTGAGCCGTCTTTTTGGAAGGCCGGGCGCAGTTTGGCGAGGTTCTCGAGCGTGCTGGCCTTGGGGTGTTCATCGGTCTCAAAGGCCACCATGTCCCGTTTGACGCGGACCTCGACGGGCACGATCTGGGATTTGAAATGCCCGGCCTCGATGGCCTTGAGGGCGCGTTCCTGACTTAGCTGCGCAAAGGCGTCCTGCGCCTCGCGGGTGATGCCGTATTCCGAGGCGACATTCTCCGCCGTGATCCCCATGTGACCGGTGCCGAACGGACAGGACAGCGCGCCGAGCATCATATCGGTCGCGCCGGTGTCGCCCATCTTCTGCCCCCAACGCAGGGCGGGCAGGATATAGGGCGCGCGGCTCATGTTTTCGCTGCCGCCTGCGAGCGCGAAAGAGGCGTCGCCCAACATCAGCGATTGCGTCGCCGAGACGATGGCCTGAAGCCCGGAGCCGCAGAGCCGGTTGACGTTCATGGCGGAGGCCTTGTTCGGCACACCCGCGCCGACAGACGCCGCCCGGCTGACGTACATGTCGCGTGGCTCAGTGTTGATGACATGGCCAAAGACCACGGTTTCGATCTGGCCGCCCTCGACGCCGGAGCGTGCCAGCGCCTCTTTCGCGACGATGGTTCCCATCTCGATCGGCGTCGTGCCCGCAAGCGATCCGCCAAAGGTTCCGATCGCTGTCCGTGCCCCGTCCAGCACCACAATATCTGTCATTGTCTTCTCCTTTGATTGCGCCTGTTGCGCAGGTCTGGGGCGGGCCATCTCCGGCCCGCTCGTCTCATATCCGCCGACACTCCGTCAGCCTTGCAAGTCCAGTGCCCGCGCCTGTTCACGCAGCATGAATTTCTGCACCTTGCCTGTCGAGGTTTTTGGCAGCGGACCGAAGATCACCGTTTTCGGGGCTTTGAAATGCGCCATGTACTGGCGGCAATAGGCGATCACCTCCGCCTCCGTGACCGTGGCTCCGGCCTTGAGCGTGACAAAGGCACAGGGGGTTTCGCCCCATTTCTCGTGCGGCCGCGCGACCACCGCCGCTTCCATGATCTCGGGATGTTTGAACAACACGTCCTCGACCTCGACCGAGCTGATGTTCTCGCCGCCCGAGATGATGATGTCCTTCGAGCGGTCCTTGAGCTGGACATAGCCATCCGGGTGCATCACCCCGATGTCGCCACTGGCGAACCATCCGCCCCGGAACGCCTTTTCTGTTGCGGATGGGTTCTTGAGATAGCCCTTCATGATATTATTGCCGCGCATGAAGATCTCGCCCATGGTCTCCCCGTCCCATGGCACCGGCGCAAGCGTCTCAGGATCCGCCACCATCAACCCTTCGGCGGCCAGGTTGCGCACGCCCTGACGGGCCTTCAGTTCGGCGCGCTCTGAGGTCGAGCGAACGTCCCATTCGTCATGCCACGCACAGATCACGGCGGCGCCATAGGTCTCCGTCAACCCGTAGCCATGGGTCACCTCAAAGCCGAGGGCTTCCATTTTCTCGATGATGATCGCCGGAGGCGGCGCGCCCCCCGTCAGCACCTTGATCCCTGCCTGAAGTCCTTTTTTCAAGTCTTCGGGGGCATGAACCAGCATCGCCAGAACCACACTCGCACCGCAGAAATTTGTGACCTTCTCTGTCTTCATCAATTCGAAAATCGGCTCTTCGCGCACAGCACGCAGGCAGACGGCCGTTCCCGCCGCCGCCGCGATGGTCCAGGGGAAACACCAGCCGTTGCAATGGAACATCGGCAAGGTCCAGAGATAGACCGGCGCATTGCCCATTTCCCACATCACGATGTTCGAGAGCGCGTTGAGATGCGCGCCGCGGTAATGGTAGACCACGCCCTTCGGGTTGCCGGTGGTGCCCGAGGTATAGTTGAGCGAAATCGCATCCCATTCCGATTGCGGCGGCACCCACATGAAATCCGCGTCGCCCTCGGCCAGAACATCGTCATAGCTCAATGTGCCGATCCGCGCGCCGCCTTCGAATTGGGGGTCGAGGATATCGAGCACGAGAATGTCATCGCGGCCTGTCATCTTGACGGCCTGCGCGGCCACCTCCGAGAGCTCCGGGTCCACGATCAACACTTTGGTTTCCGCATGGTTGAGGATAAAGGCCACGGCTTCGGCATCGAGGCGCGTGTTGATCGCGTTCAAAACCGCGCCGGACATCGGCACGGCAAAATGCGCCTCGTACATCTCGGGGATGTTGGTCGCAAAGATGGAAACCGTATCGCCGCGCCCATAGCCGCGTTTCACCAGCGCGCTGGCAAAGCGGCGGCAGCGGTCATAGGTCTCCGCCCAGCTGCGGCGCACATCGCCGTACACCACTGCGGTGCGATCCGGGTAGACATGGGCGGTGCGCGCCATGAAACTTATAGGGGTTATGGGAATGTAATTCGCCTCTGTCTGGCCCAAACCCATATCGTAAATCGTATCGGTCATGTGTTTCCTCCTCCTAAACTATCAATTTGTTCGCATCCGGTCCCCAGCCGGGCGCGATCTTATATGCGGAGCGGTTTCCCGGTCCGGAGCATGTGTTTGATCCGTGCGAGTGTCTCCGGCGTCCGTGCCAATGCGATGAATGCGTCGCATTCGAACTGCGCCAACTCCTGATCCGACATGCCTTCGCCGCCCTTCGCGAAAATCTCGGCAATACGGGACTGAAGCGCGAAGGCATTCGGCGTGATCCGCCCCTCGTCGCGGTCAGTTTCGCGCTCAGACAGAAGTCGGTCCAGAACCACATGCGAGTCGAGACGCAACGTCACGGCCCCAGAGCCCGCGTGCCCCCGCGTCACCGTGTCGAGATGCGCTATCGCCGCTGCGAAGACATCGCCCGCATACATGACCACTGGCTGCGACGGCTCCAAAAGCCCCAACGCTCCCGCCTCCCGCGCCGATCCCGCAGGCGCCTCCAACGTGGCCGCGTGAAACGCTGTTGTGAGGCGCTCCAACATCTCCGCCTCGCTGGGTGCACTCGCACGGGCACGATCCAAAAGACGCCGACACCCGCCCCAGCCCGGCACCAACCCCACGAGATGTTCGGGGAGGCCGATCCGGGTTTCGGCATGGGCCACGGTGGCGGTGCAATGCATCGCCAATTCGCAGCCGCCGCCAAGCGCGAGCCCACGCATCGCGGCGACACTGGGGGCCGGGGCCTTTTGCAAGGCGTCCAACAGGGTTTGCCCGCGTGCGATAAAGCTTTCGATCGCCTGCCAGCTCCCGGCCTCGATCCAGGTGGCCATCTGCGTGAGATCGGCCCCTGCGGAGAACACCCGCGGATTGTGATTGCCGATGATCAGGCCGCGCGCGGCGCCGTTCAGGCGGCTCACCCCCTCTTCGAGGATGTCGAACACCTTGGGGCCGAGGGCGTGCATCTTGCTCTGGATATCGAGACAGATCAGGTCGTCGCCCAGATCCCACAGGATAGCGCCCTCGTTCTGCGCCAAGGGTGTGCCCGTGGCCTGCACCCTGCTGAGCCGATCTGTCTGCGCGCCGTGGTGTGCCGGTGCTGCGAGGGTGTCAAAGGGCACCTCCTCCGACATTTCTGCCCGAAGGTTTGCCCGCGTGTCCTCGCGCAAACCCTGCCAAAGCGCCACCGGTCCGGCCCGCCAGGCATAGCCAAGCTCCATGCCGAGATCGGCCTCCCTCAGCGACGGCGCGATGTCCGCGGCATGGGTCAGCGCATAGCCGACCACCTGTGTGATCACCGCCCGCGCATAGTCACCAAGCGGCGAAGGATCGTTCAGCAAAAGGTCGAGATCGCGCCCCCCGCCGGGCAGGTCCTTTTGCGCAAACCCGCTCACCGGGCGATAGTCTCCGCTGGTCAGATCGAGCGCTTCCATCTCGCCGGTCTCGGATTTGCGGTAGAACCCGGCCCGGCTCTTGCGGCCGAACCGCCCGGCGGCGACCAGATCGGTGATCACCCCCTGCCCCGGCAGATCGAAACTATTGATCGCATCCGTGGCCGGCAGCGTCGACATCAGCGAGCCCCAGATCGGGGCGACCAGATCGATCCCGATGAGGTCGAGCAATCCGAACGCTCCGGTTTTCGGTACGCCAAAGGCCATGTGCACCGCGTCGGCCTCTTCGATGCTGATCCCCTGACGGATCGCCTCGACCACGGCAATCGACAGCCAGGTGCAGCCCAGCCGGTTGGCAATGAACCCCGGCGTGTCGCGGCATTCGATGACGGTTTTGCCAAGCGCCTTGCGGCCGATTTCCGCAGCGCGGTCAAAGGCCCCCGGCGCCTCGGGCCCGATCAGTTCCAAGAGCTCCATCCGGCGCGGCGGGTTAAAGAAATGGCTGATCAGGAACTGGTCCTGAAACGCCTTGGACCGTCCCGCGACAAGGTGCTTGCGCAGGATGGTCGAGGTGTTCGACGACACCAGCGCGCCGGGCTTCATCAACGGCTCGATCCGGGCATAAAGCGCGGTCTTGAGATCGAGATCTTCCAGAATGACCTCGATGATCCAATCGGCCTCGGCCACGCGCTCAAGGTGATCTTCGATGTTGCCGACCCGCACCAGCGCGACCGGGGTGTCCCCCATGAAAGCCTGCCGCGCGATCTGTTGCGCCAGCCCCTGCTCCGCCGGTTGATTGCGGGCCTCGTCGGGGCCTGCCCGGTCCAAAAGGTCGACCGAAATCCCCGCGTTGGCAAATTGCGCGGCGATGCCGCCGCCCATATTGCCCGCGCCAATAACTGCAACCCGGGCACAGCCCAGATCCTCGACCGCCCAGGCCGTCTTGATGGTGTTCATGAGAATTCCAGAATGCTGTGTGATCTGGCACGGGCGAGACCGCCCGCGCCGGGAGGCTCAGACCGCGAGTGCGAAATCCGAAGCTTCGAGCGCCAATGTCGCGCGGTTGCCGCTTTTCGCGATCGCATGCAGCGCGGCGGCGGTCGGGAACACATTGGTGGCATAGAAACGCACCATGTTCAGCTTGGCCTTGGCATGAGGCACACCCCGGTCCTCTGAAATCCGTCTGGCCGCAGCCATCGCGGCATCGCCCATCACCCAGGCACCGAGGCAAACCCCAAACGTTTCGAGAATGTTGACCGCAGCCGACAGCGGCTCGCTGCCATTCTGCGCCACCAGCCAGTCGGTCAGATCGCCGACGATCCCGGCCGCCTCTTCAACCATCGTGGCCAGCGCCGGCCAGTCCGCCTCACCGCCCTGACAGGTTTTCAGCGCCTCGGCGGTCGCTTCCATCTCCGCGACCAGTTCGCGCGCGGCGGTGCCGTTGTCGCGTTTGATCTTGCGCCCGACGAGATCGAGGGCCTGAATGCCGGTTGTGCCCTCGTAGATCGTGGTGATCCGCGCGTCGCGCAGGTGCTGCGCCGCGCCGGTCTCCTCGATATAGCCCATACCGCCATGGATCTGCACCCCGAGAGAGGCGGCGTGTACCGACAGTTCCGTCGACCAGGCTTTCGCCACCGGGATCAAAAGATCCACGCGCCGCTGGTGCAGGCCGCGGGTTTCGTCGTCCTCTGCGCGATGGGCAAAATCCAGCGACCGCGCCGCCAGAAACGCCAGCGCCCGTGCCGCTTCGGTCCGGGCCTTCATCAGGCCGAGCATCCGGCGAATGTCCGGGTGCCCCATGATGGTCGCCTCCGTGCCCTCGGGCGTGCCGCCCTGAACCCGGTCCATCGCATAGCGCACCGCATGTTGCGTGGCGGCTTCGGAAATGCCGACACCTTGCAGGCCCACACCCAGACGCGCGTTGTTCATCATGGTGAACATATACGGAAGCCCCTTGTGGGGCTCGCCCACCAGATAGCCGATGGCCCCGCCTTCATCGCCATAGGACATGGTGCAGGTCGGGCTGGCGTGAATGCCGAGCTTATGCTCGATCGACACACAGCGCAGATCGTTGCGCGCGCCCGGCGCGCCCTCCGCGTCCGGGATGAACTTCGGCACAATGAAAAGCGAGATGCCTTTGACCCCTGCGGGGGCATCGGGCAGGCGTGCGAGCACCAGATGCACGATGTTCTCCGCCATGTCGTGTTCGCCGTAGGTGATGAAAATCTTCTGCCCGCTGATCCGGTAGTGATCGCCCTCGGGCACGGCCTTGGACCGGATCGCCGCCAAATCGGAGCCCGCCTGAGGCTCGGTCAGGTTCATCGTGCCGGTCCATTCGCCGGTCACCAGCTTCGGCAGGTAGAGCGCCTTGAGATCGTCCGAGGCATAGCCGTTGATCGCCTCGATCGCGCCCTGGGTCAAAAGCGGACACAGCTGAAACGCGGTGTTCGCGCCGTTGAACATCTCAAGGATCGCGGCGTTCACCACCTCGGGCAAGCCCATGCCGCCGTGATCCGGGGAGGCCGTGGGGGCGTTCCATCCCATCTCGACCAGCGTCTCATAGGCCGCGCGCCAGCCCTCAGGTGTCGTCACCTCCCCCTTGGCAAAGCCAAGCCCGGCCTGATCGCCCACGCAGTTGAGCGGACCGAGCACGTCGCCCGCGAATTTCCCGGCCTCTTCGAGGATCGCCGACACCATGTCGGGCGTGGCGTCCTCAAGTCCGGGCAAATGTGCAATCTCGTCCAACCCACAAAGTTCTTCGAGAACGAACATCATGTCTTCTGTTGGTGCAACATAAGTCATTGTTTTAAATCCTTTGTGTTACAATTTCGCGGTCAATTCCGGCACAGCATCGAAGAGGTCGGCGACGAGGCCGAAGTCGGCGACCTGGAAGATCGGGGCTTCTTCGTCCTTGTTGATCGCGACGATCACTTTCGAATCCTTCATGCCGGCGAGGTGCTGGATCGCACCCGAGATGCCGCAGGCGATGTAAAGCTCAGGCGCCACGACCTTGCCGGTCTGGCCGACCTGCATGTCGTTGGGCGCATAGCCCGAGTCGACCGCAGCCCGCGACGCGCCGACAGCGGCGCCGAGCTTGTCGGCCAGTGCCTCGATGATCGCAAAGCTCTCCTCGGAGCCCACGCCACGACCACCCGACACGACGATCTTGGCGGAGGTCAGGTCCGGGCGGTCGCTTTCGACCACCTTGTCCTCGACGAAGGCCGACAGGCCGGTGTCGCCCGCGCCCGACACGGATTCGACAGCGGCGGAGCCAGAGGCGCCCGCGGCGTCGAAGGTCGAGGTGCGGAAGGAGATGACCTTCGTCGCGTCCGCGGATTTCACGGTCTGCACCGCGTTGCCCGCATAGACCGGACGTTTGAACGTGTCGGCGTCGACCACCTCGGTCACATCCGAGATCACCATCACGTCCAAAAGGGCCGCCACGCGCGGCAGAACGTTTTTGCCGGTGGTGGTCGCGGGCGCGATGATGTGGGAATAGTCACCCGCCAGAGACACCATCAGATCGGCGAGGTTTTCGGCCAGACCGTTGGCATAGGCCGCATCGTCGGCGACCAGAACCTTGGACACGCCATCGAGTTTTGCGGCCGCGTCGCCCGCGGCAGATGGGCCACAGACCAGCACGGTCACATCGCCCAGTTTGGCACCGGCGGTGGCCGCCTTGGCAGTGGCATCAACAGCGAGCGCACCGCCCGCGACTTCGGCGAGAAGCAGAACAGCCATCAGACCAGACCTCCCTCTTTGAGTTTCGCGACAAGTTCATCGACGGAGCCGACCTTGATCCCGGCTTCGCGGGCGGCGGGCTCTTCGGTGGTGACCACCGTGAGACGCGGGCTCGTGTCGACGCCGTAGTCGGCGGCGGTTTTCTCATCCAGCGGCTTTTTCTTGGCCTTCATGATGTTCGGCAGCGACGCGTAGCGCGGCTCGTTGAGGCGCAGATCGGTCGTCACGATGGCCGGAAGCGGGGTGGAAATGGTCTGAAGACCGCCGTCCACTTCGCGGGTCACCACGGCTTTGCCGTCCGCAATTTCCATCTCGGAGGCAAAGGTCGCCTGACCCCAGCCCAAGAGCGCGGCCAGCATCTGACCCGTCGCGTTCATGTCGTTGTCGATGGCCTGCTTGCCGAGGATCACCAGCTCGGGCGCCTCCTCTTCGACGACCTTGGCGAGGATTTTCGCCACCGCGAGCGGCTCGATATCGACGCCTTGATCCTCTTCGATCAGGATGCCGCGGTCGGCACCCATGGCCAAAGCATTGCGGATCGTGTCGACGGATTTCTTTTCGCCGATGGAGACGATCACCACCTCGGAGGCCACACCGGCCTCCTTGAGACGAATGGCCGCTTCGACGGAAATCTCGTCGAACGGGTTCATCGACATCTTCACATTGGCAAGATCGACCCCCGTGCCGTCGGCCTTCACCTTGACCTTCACGTTGTAGTCAATCACCCGTTTGACAGGTACCAAAACCTTCATGGGTTTCTTCCTTTCTTCAATGGTCAGCGGGTCGGGACGGGGATGCCGTCCGCACCGCGATAATCGTAAAATCCGCGCCCGGTCTTGCGTCCGAGCCAGCCGGCTTCGACATATTTCACCAAGAGGGGACAGGGCCGATATTTGCTGTCGGCGAGTCCGTCATTGAGCACGCCCATGATCGACAGGCAGGTGTCGAGGCCAATAAAATCGGCAAGCTCCAGCGGCCCCATCGGCTGGTTCGCCCCGAGCTTCATCGAGGCATCAATCGAAGAGACATTTCCGACGCCTTCGAACAGCGCGTAGACGGCCTCGTTGATCATCGGCACGAGGATGCGGTTGACGATGAAGGCCGGGTAATCTTCCGAGACGGTGCCGATCTTGCCGAGGCGGTCAACGACCTCTTGCATCGTCGAAAATGTGGGCTGATCGGTCGCGATGCCGCGGATCAGTTCCACGAGTTTCATCACCGGGACAGGGTTCATGAAATGCAGCCCCATAAAGCGTTCGGGCCGGTCGGTCGTCGCCGCCAATCGGGTGATAGACAGCGACGAGGTGTTGGTGGTCAACAGCGTATGATCCGAGAGATGCGGCAAAAGGTTTTCGAAAATCGCAACCTTGACCGCTTCTTTCTCTGTTGCGCTTTCGACGATGAGGTCGCGGGCCCCGAGCGGCTCAATGTGAGAGCCATATGAGAGCCGCCCGAGAGTAGCCGCCCGCTCATCCGCCGTCATCTTTCCCGAGGTGACGTTGCGGTCGAGACGATCCTTGATAAAGCCTTCTGCAACACCGAGGGCGTCGGAGGAGACGTCCTGCAGCATCACGTCATAGCCGGATTGTGCAAAGACCTGGGCAATGCCCCGTCCCATCTGACCTGCGCCGATGACACCTACGGTTTGGATGACGGTCATGATGTTCCTTTCAGAATGATTTGCGAATGAGGGCCTGGATTTCTCCGACCACACCACGGCGGAACAGGAGAACGCAGACGACGAAGATCAGGCCAAGCACCACGGGCACCCAGGACGACAGCGGACCGGAGGCCAGCATGTTCTGAAGCGTGATGATGGTGCCCGCCCCGATGGCCGGACCCGCGATGGTGCCAAGCCCGCCGAGAAGCGTCATGAGCACCACCTCACCCGACATGTGCCAATGGGCATCAGTGAGGGAGGCCAGCTGAAACACCACGGTTTTCGTGGCCCCGGCCAGACCCGCCATGGTGGCGGAGAGGACAAAGGCCAAAAGTTTGTAGCGTTCCACGTCATAGCCAAGCGATCTGGCGCGCGGTTCGTTGTCTCGAATGGCCGAGAGCACCTGACCAAAGGGCGAATGCACGGTGCGGGCGATGATGAAATAGCCCAACACGAAGATGCCCAGGACAAAGTAATACATGGACAGATTGCTCTGGAGATCCACGAGACCGAGGAAACTGCCGCGTGGCACACCCTGAAGCCCGTTTTCACCGCCGCTGAAATCGGCACTGATGAAAAAGAAGTAGACCATCTGGGCCATGGCAAGCGTGATCATCGCGAAATAGATCCCCTGACGCCGAATGGCGAGCAGGCCGATCGCGAGACCCAAGGCACCAGCCGACAGAGCGCCGAGCACGATGCCCAGTTCCGTCGGAACGCCCCAGACCTTGAGCGCGTGTCCGGTGATATAGGCCGCGCCCCCGAAAAAGGCGGCGTGCCCAAAGCTCAGCAATCCGCCGAACCCAAGGATGAGGTTGAAGGCCGAGGCAAAGAGCGCAAAGCACAGCAATTTCATCAGAAAGACGGGATAGAGAACGAAAGGCGCCACCAGCAAAAGCGCGAAGGCGATGAGATAAGCAAGTTTGGTGTTCATCTGTCTGCCCCCTTACGTCGCATTGCCGAACAGGCCCGCCGGGCGCAGGACAAGGACAATGGCCATGACGGCGAAAATCACGGTGGCGGAGGCTTCGGGCCAGAACACCTTGGTCAGACCCTCGATCACACCCATGGACAGGCCGGTGACGATGGACCCCATGATCGAGCCCATGCCGCCAATCACGACAACCGCGAAGACGACGATGATCAGGTTCGAGCCCATCAACGGGCTGACCTGGGTGATCGGCGCAGCAAGCACGCCCGCAAAGGCGGCCAGAGCGACACCGTAGCCATAGGCCAGCGTGGTCAAAAGCGGCACGTTCACCCCGAAGGCCTGCAACAGCTGCGGGTTTTCCGTTCCCGCGCGCAGATAGGCGCCGATCTTGGTTTTCTCAAAGATGTACCAAGTGAGAAGGCACATCACGATGGCGGCCGCAACGACCCACCCGCGATACCACGGCAAGAACATGAACCCGAGGTTCACGCCCCCCGTAAGCTGCGGCGGCGGTGCATAAGGAAGACCCGAGGAGCCAAAGAGTTTGACGAAGGTCCCCTCGATCACAAGGGCCATGCCAAAGGTCAGCAACAGGCCATAAAGATGATCCACCCCGCTCAGGCGGCGCAAAAGAAAGCGTTCGATCAGCATCCCGACGGCCCCGACGATCAGGGGGGCAAGGATGAGAGCGCCCCAATAGCCGATCCCGAAATAGGTGGTCAGCCCGACCGTGGCAAAAGCGCCGAGCATGTAGAGCGCCCCATGGGCGAAGTTCACGATATTCAAAAGGCCAAAAATCACCGCGAGACCGAGCGAGAGCACTGCGTAGAAGGCTCCGTTGATCAAACCGAGAAGCAGTTGGCCAAAGAGGACCTGTGGCGGAAAGCCAAGAAGATCTGTCAGCATGGTCAGGTTTCCTGCATGGTTGATCCCACCGGGCGGACCCGGTGGGACGGTCTCTGGTTACTTGGTCGGACAGGTGCTCTCGGACAGCGGGCCATAGGCCTCTTCTCCGGGAATTGTGCGGACAATTTTCAAAAGGTCCCATTCGCCGTCGGATTCAGACGGTTTCTTGACCTCGGCGAGATACATGTCATGCACCATGCGACCGTCGGTGCGCAGCACGCCGCCCTTGGCGAACATGTCCTCGACCGGCATTTCGCGCATCTTGGCCAGAACCGTGTCGGTGTCGTCCGAGCCGGTCGCCTCGATGGCTTTCAGGTAATGCAGGACAGAGGAATAGGTCCCGGCCTGAATGCCCGTCGGCATCTTGCCGGTCTTTTCAAAGAATTTCTGCGACCAGGCGCGGGTTTCGTCATCCATGTCCCAATAGAAGGACACGGTCATCTGAAGACCCTGGGCCACGTCTTGGCCGATGGATTTGACGTTGGGCATGAACACCAGAAGGCCCGCGATTTTCTGGCCGGCGGCGACAACGCCGAATTCATTGGCGGCCTTGATCGCGTTCACCGTATCGGCGCCTGCGTTGGCCAGACCGATGACTTTCGCGCCAGAGGCCTGCGCCTGGAGGATGAAGGACGAGAAATCTGAGGCCGGGAACGGGTGTTTTGCGGACCCGACGACCGTCCCGCCCGCGGCTTCGACCACCGCGGATACATCACGTTCCAGCGCCTCGCCAAAGGCATAGTCGGCGGTCAGGAAATACCAGCTGTCGCCACCTTCCTGCACCACGGCAGAGCCGGTGCCCACTGCGAGGGCGCGGGTGTTGTAGGTCCAATGCAGGCCGGTCGGGATACAGGCATCGCCCGTCAACGGCGAGGACGCGGAGCCGGAGACCAGCGCGATCTTGTTCTGTTGCTTGGCGACTTCGAAGACCGCCAGCGCCACCGAGGTGGTGACCAGTTCCGCAAAGGCGTCAACTTGATCGGTGTCGCCCCATTCGCGCGCCTTGTTGGCGGCGATGTCGGCTTTGTTCTGGTGATCGGCGGTGACAATCTCGATCGGCGCGCCCGCAACGGTGCCGCCGAATTCCTCGATTGCCATTTGGGCGGCCACGGCCGCGCCTTCGCCGGCAACGTCGGAATAGGTGCCCGACATATCGGTCAGCAGGCCGATCTTGACGACGCCGTCGCTGATCTCTGCCGAGGCTGCGCCGCACATGAGCGATGCCACGGACACACCCGCGATCAGGATTTTCTTAAGGTTCATTAGGTTCCTCCCTTTTATTTTTAAACGCTGAGATACTCTTCAAAGACGTGCGCTTTCTCCTCCAGCTCGTCCTTGAGAATGGTTGCGGCGATGTGACCGTGATCCATGATCAGGTGACGATCCGCCAAAGGGGCCGCAAACCGGAAGTTCTGCTCCACCAGAACCACCGTGTAGCCACGTTTCTTGAGCGTGATTAGGACATCGCCCAAGGTGTCGACGATCACCGGCGCGAGGCCTTCCGTGATTTCGTCGAGCAAAAGAATGTTTGCCCCCGTGCGCAGAATGCGCGCCATGGCGAGCATCTGTTGTTCGCCGCCGGACAACAGCGTGCCCTGGCTCTTGCGGCGTTCCGCAAGGTTGGGGAACATCTCGTAAATCTCCTCGACGGACATGCCCCCGGCGCAGACCTGCGGCGGCAACATGAGGTTTTCCTCGACGTTGAGACTTGCGAAAATACCGCGTTCCTCGGGGCAATACCCCACCCCGAGTTGCGCGATTTTATGCGAGGCCATGCCGACGACCTCTTCGCCCTTGATATGGATCGACCCGGTGCGATGCCCGATCAGCCCCATGATCGCGCGCAGCGTGGTGGTGCGCCCCGAACCGTTGCGGCCCAGAAGCGTCACCAATTCGCCCCGATAGACCGTCATGTCGATGCCATGAAGCGCGTGGCTTTCGCCGTAATAGGCATGCACGTCCGTCAGGCGCAGCTCTTCGATCCGCTCGGAGAGGTGCTGTCCGCCAAGCTCGTGGTTTTCGATAACTGCCGTGCTCATGCCGCTTTCCCCATATAGGCTTCCTTGACGCGCGGATCGGCGGAGACCTCAGTGTAGTTGCCCTCGGTCAGGATCGCGCCACGCTGCAAAACCGTAATCGTGTCGCAGAGCGTCGAGACCACGCCGAGATTGTGCTCGACCATGAGGATCGTGCGCCCGGCGGAGACCTTGCGGATCAGCTCTGTGACCAGCTCCACGTCCTCGCGTCCCATGCCCTGCGTCGGCTCGTCCAAAAGCATCAGCTCCGGTTCCGTCGCCAGCGTGGTCGCGATCTCAAGCGCGCGTTTGCGCCCGTAGGACATGTCCGCCACCATCGCGTCGGAAAAACGCGACAGCCCGACCATGTCCAAAAGCTCGTCGGCGCGGTCATTGAGACGGTTGAGCGTCTTGACCGAGCGCCAGAACTGAAACGAGGTGCCGAGTTTGCGCTGAAGCGCCACGCGCACGTTCTCGCGGGCCGTCATATGCGGGAACACGGCGGAGATCTGGAACGACCGGATCACCCCCATGCGGGCGATTTCGGCGGGTTTGGCGGATGTGATGTCTTTGCCGTTGAACCGGATCACGCCCTCGGTCGGGGTCAGGAATTTGGTCAGAAGGTTGAACACCGTCGTCTTGCCCGCCCCGTTCGGTCCGATCAGGGCGTGGATTTCATGGCGTTTGACGCGCAGGTCGACATGATCGACCGCAGTGAAGCCGCGAAAGCCTTTGGTCAGGCCTTCGGTTTCGAGAATATAGGGAGAGGCGTTCATCACGTTTTCTCCCCCCTGCCCCGGGCCCGGTCGCGCAGAATGAACTTCTGGATCTTGCCGGTCGAGGTTTTGGGCAGGGACCCGAAGATCACCGTCTTGGGCGCTTTGAAATGGGCCATGTTGGCGCGGCAAAAGGCGATGATCTCCTCCGCCGTGGCCTCGGCACCCGGCTTTAGCTCGACAAAGGCACAGGGTGTCTCGCCCCATTTCTCATCCGGTTTGGCGACCACGGCGGTCTCCATCACGGCGGGGTGTTTGTAGAGCACATCCTCCACCTCGATGGACGAGATGTTTTCGCCGCCGGAGATGATGATGTCCTTCGAGCGATCCTTGAGCTCGACATAGCCATCCGAGTGCATCACACCGAGATCGCCCGAGGCGAACCAACCCCCTTTAAAGGATTTCTGCGTGGCGGAGGGGTTCTTGAGATAGCCCTTCATCACGTTGTTGCCGCGCATGAAAATCTCGCCCATCGTCACCCCGTCCGAGGGCACGGGATCGAGCGTCTCGGGATCGGCCACCATGAGGCCACTGAGCGCCACGTTGCGCACGCCCTGACGGGCTTTCTTCACACTCTTGGCATCGGTGTCGAGCGTATCCCAGTCGGATTTCCACGCACAAACCACCGACGGGCCATAGGTTTCCGTCAGCCCGTAGACATGGGTGACCTCGATGCCCATCGCTTCCATCTTGGCGATCACGGCGGCGGGCGGCGAGGCCCCGGCGGTCATCACCTTGACCTCGTGGGAGAAATCCTTGAGCGCATCGGGCGCGTTGGCCAACATGTTCAAAACGATCGGCGCGCCGCAGAAATGGGTCACCTTTTCCTCGCGGATCAGCTCGAAAATCGGCTCGGCCCGGACGGCGCGCAAACAGACGCACACACCTGCGTTGGCCGCAATCGTCCACGGGAAACACCAGCCGTTGCAATGGAACATCGGCAGCGTCCAGAGATAGCGCGAATGATGCGCCATGCCCCAGGTGACAATGTTCGACATCGCATTGAGATGCGCGCCACGGTGATGATAGACCACACCTTTCGGGTTGCCTGTGGTGCCCGAGGTGTAATTGAGCGAAATCGCGTCCCATTCATTTGTCGGCACCGGCCAGACAAACTCCGGATCGCCCTCGGCGACCAGGTCGTCATAGCTCAGCCTCCCGATCCGGCGACCGCCCTCATAGGTCGGGTCCAGAATATCGACCACCAGCACATCGGTCAGCCCGCTCATGTGAATGGCGCGGTCCACGACATCGGCGAACTCGGGATCGACCATGATCACCTTGGCTTCGGCATGGGCCAGGATAAAGGCGATGGCCTCTGCATCGAGCCGTGTGTTGACCGTATTGAGCACAGCCCCGGCCATGGGAACCGCGAAATGCGCTTCGAACATCTCGGGAATATTGGCGGCGATGATCGAGACGGTCTCACCCTTTTGCAGCCCGCGCGCCGTGAGCGCCGAGGCGACGCGGCGCATCCGCTCGTAGGTCTCGCCCCAGGTCCGGCGCAGCGCGCCGTAGATGATCGCGGGATATTCTGGATAGATGTGCGCGGTGCGTTCCGCAAACGATAGCGGGGTCAAGGCCTCATAGTTCGCCGCATTCGCGTCGAGCCCGACGTTGTAGATACTCTCAAATGACATGTTTTCCTCCGATGTCCCTTGTGCACCGCCTCCTCTGGCGCGCATGGAACCGGAGTAATTGGTCACAACACTGTTTCGCAACTTTGTCTGAAATGTATCGAATTGTAACGAGAGCGATTAACGGCTTGGAAACGGGCCGTATCGGGAGGATTATTCCTTGTCCGACCAGGGCGGTCCTGAAACAGGTGCAGGGTGATGCGAAAGCAGCAGTCGGTCTATGAAGCGATATTTGGCGCAAGCCCTCAGGCGACCGCCATCTTCGGTGCGGACGAACAGTTGCGCGCGGCAAATGCGGCGCTGACATCCTTCATGGACAGCATTCCCATGGTGCTCCCGCCCGACCTGCGCCTGTCGGAATTTCTCTCTGCGGAGTTTTGGCGCGGGCCGGTCATTCCGGTCTCCGGATACGGTCCCCACTCTTCCTCCGGCATCTATCTCGTCTCGCATCCCGGGGGACGCAATATCGAGTTACAGTTGCAGACCACGGAACAGGGCGACAGTTTCGTGACCCTGAGCGATGCTTTGGAAGAGGTCGCCGACCGCAACCGGCTACAGGATCTGATCGCGACGCGGACCCGTCAGCTCATCGCCAGTGAGGAGCGGCTTAGTCTGATCGCCAACGAAGTGCCCGCGGGTATCGCGCATATCGACAAGGATTTCACCATCCTCTACGCCAACAAACGGTTTGCGCGCGCCTATCGTATCACCCCGGAACAGATCACCGGGCAAAACGCCTATGACGTTTTGCATCCCGATACCATGGAACATTCCTCGCGCTTTTTCGAACAGGCCCGGCGTGGGATGCTGGTCGATTTCGAAATGCGGGTGAAATTGCCCGGGAACAAATTCAAGGACGTGCGCACGCTGCTGCGACCGGACAAGCCCTCCGCCGGTGAGGTGATCGGCTTTTATCTTGTGTCGATTGACGTGACCCGGCGCAAAGCCACCATGAGCGCCTTGATGCAATCGCAGAAAATGGACGCACTCGGGCGTATGGCGAGTGGCATTTCGCATGACTTCAACAATCTGCTTACGGTCATTCTGGGCAACCTTCTGCCCCTGAGCGAACGCTCTGACAGCGCCGCGATCCGCGAGGAGTTTCTCGAACCCGCGATCTCCGCCGCCCGGCGCGGCTCGGCGTTGACGAAACGGCTCGTGTCGCTGGCGCGCCGCGAACAATTCGATGCCAGACCGACCGATATCGGCGAGGCGATCCGGGAAATCTACAGCCTGTTGCAGTCCTCTATTCCCAGCACGCTGAAAATCAACCTGACCCAGAAAGCACCTCTTTCTGCGGCGTTCATCGATCGCTCGCAATTCGAGATGTCGATTCTCAATCTCGCGCTCAACGCCCGCGATGCAACCGACGGACGTGGCCAGATCGACATCGAGCTTGAACCCTATGTCTTGCCGGCCGCAGAGGCCGAGGTGTCGCGTCTGGCGCCGGGAAATTACGTGAAAATCGCGTTCCGGGATGACGGTTGCGGCATGTCCCCTGATCTGGCTGAAAAGATTTTCGAGCCGTTCTTTACCTCCAAGACCGGCCGTGGGTCCGGCTTGGGTCTGTCGATGGTCTATGGCTTTGTCGAGCAATCCAATGGCGCGATCTATGTCGACAGCACCGAGGGGAGCGGCAGTGAGTTCACGATCTTGCTGCCGAGTTTAGAAATTGCTCCCGAAGACTATGTCGGGCATGTTTGGCCCGAAACCGAATTTTGTCCCTCAGATCAAAACGAGCGCGTGGGGGCGCTCGGGATTGCTCTGATCGTTGAGGATGATGTCGATGTGCGCCGCGCTCTGTGCCGAAAGGTCACCAGCGTGGGGTTCACGGTTTTGGAGGCATCTGACGCGGAGGAGGCACTGGATGTGATTGGAGTGGTTCAGGGGATCACCACCGTGATTTCAGATATCGACATGCCGGGGGCGAAAAACGGGATTGACCTTGCGCATCGTCTGTCGGCTCAGCGTCCCGAATTGAAAGTGGTGCTGATGAGCGGCAAACCGAAACCGTCCGACAAACAGGTTTGGCCCGTGGCCGTGCCGTTTCTGGCCAAACCGTTCACACAAGACGAATTATTGTCCGCCGTCGGGCGCCGGTCGCCAGACACCCGCACCCGGCAGGAGATCCGCGAATGACACGCGTGTTCCTGCTCGAGGACGATGCCGATATCTGCAACCTGATCACACGGTCTCTGGAAAGCTACGGTGTGATGGTGGAATGCTTTCAATTGCAGGCGGATTTTCAGCGCGCCATTGAACGTCAGCGCCCCGATCTCTGTTTGATCGACCTGAGTCTGCCGGACGGGGACGGGCTCAACCTCCTGCGTCAGGGTCGCTTGCCCGAAGACCTGCCCCGCATCATCGTCAGCGGCCGTGGCAGCATTTCCGACCGGATCCTCGGGCTCGAGATCGGCGCGGACGACTATGTCGTGAAACCGTTTGAGCCGCGCGAATTGATCGCCCGGGTGCGCGCCGTCCTCAGGCGCAGCGAAGGTGCAGGCCGCAACCCCGACAGCCTCCCCGGTCAGACCGCGACCTTTGGCGATTGGACTGCGGATTTCGATGCCTGCGTGTTGACCCATCGCTCCGGCGATGTGGTCGAGCTGAGTTCCGCTGAGGCTGAGCTGCTTCAGGTCTTTGTCAAAGCGCCGGGGCGCGTGCTGAGCCGCAATCAGCTTCTCGATGCCACCACCGGACGCTCCGTCGATCCGTTCGACCGGAGCATGGATGCGCGCATTAGCCGGTTGCGGCGCAAACTCCGTGACGATCCCCGCTCCCCCAAAATCATTCGCACGGTCTATGGAGCCGGGTATGTTTTCTCGGCGTCTCCCGCGAAAGCGGACGAGATATAACCCCGCCATTGCGCCAATGCGCCATTGCCGGGGCGGACCCTCGGGATTGCCTTGCCGCGCTTTAGTGTCTCTCTATCCGGTTGCTACCAAATCTAGAAATCTCTTGCACGAATCCGACTCTTTCGGCAATAGTCACGGAAAAGAGGCGATAAACGTCAAAATCCGTGAACACGTTCCGGACACACGAGGCAACCACTGGTCTTTCGCGGTCATCCTGTGACCCGCTCTGGCCGGTTCAGAGAGACATCAGGCGCCAGACCTGAGTCAGACAAGGGCAAAACACATGGCGGCAAAGACCATGGCGGGTGGGATTTCCACACATCAAGACCTCAATGAGGTCATCCGTCAACATTCTGAACGGCTGGCGGCGCAATTGCATTCGCAACGCGAGAGCCTGTTTCCGCCGGACGCCTCAAAACAGATGCGCAAATTCATGTCCGGTGAGGCGGCTGCGCTTCTCGGGGTGAACGATTCCTACCTGCGCAAACTGCATCTCGACGGCAAAGGCCCCTCCCCCGAACTGACGCCCGGCAACCGCCGCCTCTATTCAGCACATGATATTCAGGCGTTGCGCGAGCTTTTGGAAAAAACAGCACGCAAACCCGGTGACTACCTGCCCGGACGGCGCGATGGCGATCACCTCCAAATCATCGGCGTGATGAACTTCAAAGGCGGCTCAGGTAAAACCACGACCTCCGCCCATCTGGCGCAGCGTCTGGCGCTCTTGGGGTATCGGGTGCTGGCGATCGATCTCGACCCGCAGGCCTCTCTCACCGCGCTTCATGGCGTCCAGCCCGAGTTTGATCTCGAAGACGGCGGCACGCTCTATGATGCGATCCGCTATGACGATCCCGTGCCGATCCGCGAGGTGATCCGCCCGACCTATATTCCCAATCTCGACCTGATCCCGGGCAACCTCGAATTGATGGAATTCGAACATGAAACCCCGCGCGCCCTGTCTCAGGGCAATGCCGGACTGTTCTTTTTCCGGGTCAAGGAAGCGCTGGCGCAGGTCGATGACAACTACGACGTGGTGGTGATCGACTGTCCGCCACAATTGGGCTTTCTCACCATGTCGGCGCTCTCCGCCTCGACCGGCGTTCTTGTGACGATCCACCCCGAAATGCTCGATGTGATGTCCATGTCGCAATTCCTGCGCATGACCGCCGATCTGATGGATGTGATCGCCGAAAGTGGCGCTGACATGTCGCATGACTGGATGCGCTATGTGCTCACCCGATACGAGCCTTCGGACGCGCCGCAAAACCGCATCGTGGCCTTTCTTCGGACCATGTACGGCGAGACCGTGCTCAATGCCCCAATGCTCAAATCCACCGCCATTTCGGACGCCGGGCTGACCAAACAGACCCTCTACGAGGTGGAACGTTCCGCCTTCACCCGCTCGACCTATGATCGCGCGGTCGAAAGTCTGAATGCGTTGAACGACGAAATCGCAGATCTGATCCAGAAAACATGGGGGCGCTCATGACCAGCAGCAAGAAAAAGCGGATGTCCATGCTCGACAGCCTCGCCGCGGCAGGAGCCCCCTCCCCGACCGCGGCGACCTCGATGATGTCGAACAACCGCGCTCTGCGGTCCGCCCGTGATGCGGTCGATGGGCATCGGGTCTGGGATCTCGACCCGGAACAGGTCTTGGATGACCGGCTTTCCGACCGGCTCGACCCGGACGATGTGGCCGATCTGCGCGATGCGATTGAGCAAAATGGTCAGACCGTGCCCATTCTGGTGCGACGCCATCCGAGCGAACCGGATCGTTACCTTTTGGTTTACGGGCGTCGGCGTCTTGAGGCGATCCGCACCTCGGAGAAGGTCGAGAAAGTCCGCGCCTTGGTGGCCAACCTCGACGACGATGCCGCCGTGCGGGCGCAGATTTCCGAGAACATGGCCCGGCGCGATCTCTCCTACATCGAAAAGGCCCTCTTTGCCCGGGAGCTGATCGACAATGGATTCGGCACCCAGGCGCAGGTCGCCGAGGTGCTCACGGTCACTAAATCTTCGATTTCGATGGCCTTGAGCATTGTCGATATGGTCGGCGTCGATTTGATCCGGATGATCGGAGCGGCGCATGGGATCGGTCGGCCCCGGTGGGACGCGCTTGCGCGCGCGATCGAGGAGCATGGGCTGGACCGCGAGAAGCTGATGCGGGCCGCCGAAAATGTATATACAAAATCGCAGGTGGACATGGTCGTTGAAGGCCAGGCCCCCGACCCGGTCGATCTTTCGGGCGCGGCCTTTGAGGCCGTCGCCAAGCTGGTCGAAAAAACCGTGAACACGGCCAGCACCGCCAAGAAACAGACCCAAGTCCAGCCCAAACCGCAGGTTCTCACCCTCGATGGTGCCCGCGTTGGCGGGGTCAAACGCACCGCAAAAGGCGTGGCGATCACGCTGGAGACCGGTGAATTTGCCGATTGGGTGGCGGCTGAGGCGCAAGATTTGATTTCAGACCTTCACGCGCGTTGGAAACAGCGCGGCGAAGACTAAAGAGCAGAACAACAAAACACAGGAGGCACGAGCCGACAAAAGAAAAGGCCCCGTAAAGACATCGCCCTACGAGACCCTAACTTGTTTCTAGCACCTTCAAGGTAGTGTCGCACCGTCAAATCCGCAAGTCCAAAGTGATTCGCGGAGCGGGAAAATTTTGTCTTCGTGATGATCTATGGACTACACACCCGTCTCGCCGTTTCGGCGAACCCTTGATGCTGTCATCCTGAAACATCAGGCCCGGACCCACACAGAGCTGCCGCCCAGCGGTGTCAACAAATGGGAGGCCCTGCGCGAGCTTTCTGCGGCGCGTGAGGCCTTTGGCCTGACCGATCGCGACATGACCGTATTGCAGGCGCTGGTGAGTTTTCACCAGGCGACGATCCTGGGGGGCAATGACACCGATCTTGTTGTGCACCCGTCGAACAAGTCGATTTGTGAGCGGCTCAATGGTATGCCCGCCTCGACCATGCGGCGCCATCTCGGCCGTCTGGTGCATGCCGGCGTGGTGATCCGTCGTGATAGCCCCAATGGCAAACGCTACGCGCGGCGGTTTGGTGAGGAAAAGATCGTTTACGGTTTCGATCTCACGCCGCTTGTGGCCCGCTTCGAGGAGTTCTGCGAGGCCGCAGAGACCGTGCGCGCCGAGGCAGAGGCCTTCAAGCGTCTCCGGGAAGCTGTGAGCCTCATGCGGCGCGATCTGGCCGCTCTGAGCGTCTACGGCGAGGAGATCCGCCCTGATCTGCCGATCTGGACCCAGATGTCGGACTTGGCCGCGCTGACGGCTCGTGAGCTTCGCAGGAGGTTGCAACTGTCCGATCTTGAGAAGATCGAGGTCGTTCTCCGCGATGCATTGGACCGCGCCCGCAACATTCTCGAACCTGTTGGTACAGAGAATATGAGCACCAATGAGTCTCAAGATGAGCAGCACTATCAGAATTCAAATAAAGACTCTTATGATTCTGAACTTAGCCAAGAATTGGCAAAAGGCGGCGGGGTCAGCGCCCCTGACCTGCCCGATCGTTTGACGAGAGCAAAGGATGACGATTCGGATAATGAGGAGCTCGCTCCACCAGAACCTGACATTCGCATGCCAAACCTGCCTTTGGGGCTGGTGCTGCGGTCTTGTCGTGAAATCCTCACATATTTCGACGGCCCTATCCGGCATTGGCATGAATTCGTCCGCGCCGCTGAGATGGTTCGGCCGATGATGGGAATTTCGCCTTCCGCCTGGGATGAGGCAAAACGGCATATGGGGCCGGTCGAGGCTGCCGTGGTTTTGGCCGCCATGCTGGAGCGGGTGAACGACATTCGGTCGCCGGGCGGGTATCTGCGCAGCCTCAGCGCAAAAGCAGAGATGGGTGAGTTTTCCTCGGGTCCGATGGTCATGGCTTTGATGCGGCGCGAAGCGGCGTGAGCCGTTGGTGCAGTGGGGTTGTCGGAGGAAGTTCACAGCTGTGAACTCTTCTTCCCTGAGCTACGCTGTGCGGAGGTTTAGTGTCTAATATGATTCTGAAAAGACTCTATATGGCTGGATTTGTCTCTAATCGCTGTTATCGCGGCGGGGTCGACCATTTGGTATATGTTGCGTTGCCCCCTGCCCTTTTGCTGTAAGAGCGATGACTTCGGGTGAAGTGAGTGGTTTCGAATGCGCCGGACAACATCGAGTACGACGGCAGTGCAAATTTCCTGAGCCAAGATTGGACCGATTTTAAGACTCGTCTGCCATGAGTTCACAGCTGTGAACTTTGCACCGATCGACCTTTTTAGGTAGGGCGAGACGATATCTTTGATCACCTTCGAGATAAGCCCCCTGCCCTTCCGTGTCGAAAATGAGGTGCCGTGTAAATACCCGCGCGGAAACGATCCGCCCGCTTGCGTCTCGGTTTTGCCTTTATGGCGGACGAAGTTAACGATCACATTTGGATGCGGAGCACCAGGTTAACCGTTCCCTAAGATCGCTCACTGAGGACGTGACCCAGATGCGGGGCCGAATGAAAGGCCTTGAAGCCCATCATCGGTTGGATGATCCGCTTGATGAAACGATGATCCTGACCGACGATGTTGTTCAGGTATTTGACTTGCCGGATTTCTATTGTGCGGCCGCCCTGAGTGAATTTCAGGATCGTGTGCACTCCTTCAGGCCGGTCAGGCGCGCCGTTAGAGACGATTGCGCGCTTGAAGAACTGCCGAGGCAGGGATTTAAAGAGCGGCGGCTTTGGTCAGGTTCACTCGGACTCTTTCTCGGCCAGGATCGTCTCCTTTTGCACCGGGGCGCGCGCGTGTTTGCGTTGGATTCCGGCCAGAACTGTTGCGATGTGGCTGGCTGGACGCCGGGCGGAGCGGGCAGGGAGCAGAACCGGCGGTTCAGGCCGGATCCTCGAGTCAATCGAGGAGACGATCCGAAGAGCGCGGGATCTGGCCCATCGGGTGGAAACGCTTCACGCCATCGCTCCGAAGCTCCGGGCGAAAGGATCGGCTGGTCGAGCTGGGTGTCGCAGAGGGACTGACCGGACGGCCGACCTTTTGGCTCTACGGGATCACACCATGACCAAGGTTACCAAGACGCGGAAACCGGTGGGCGAGCGCCATGCTCTTTGCGCGTGCTTCGCCGGTTGGTGGCAAAGACGTGGAGCGCGTGGTGGGGCAGGGGGCAACCCGCGTCAAGCGCGGTTCCGATTGGTCGCGCCTCGACAAACTGCTTCAAAACAGCCGCGAGACGGACGAGTCTTTTGGGCGCAATGTGGTTCCCAAAAATCTTGCGACGGGTTTGATGATCTATCGGTCATTGTGGGGTCTGCCTGTTGCGATAGGCTGACACTCCAAGGCCGAGAGCCAATGCTGTAAAGACGGCCATCGAATAGAGCGTGGCTTGTGATGCGGCATGGACAAAACGGGACGTGGCCTCTGTGCGCCCTTCCATCCCGTCCTCACCGAGCAGGGAGAAGAAGATCTGACCTGCGATTGCGATGCCGAGGGCGGCGCCGACTTGTTGGACCGCTTGCATGGCACCAGAACCGGCCCCTGCATCTTGTGCTTCAACGCTCGACATCGTGACCTGAAACAGCGACATGACCGCCGTTCCCATGCCAAAGCCGCAGATGAGCAACGGCACGGTGAACAGATACGGGTTCAGGTCAGTCCCAACGCCGTTGATCACGACTCGAAGTCCAATCATGCCGATCGTCAGCAATGCAGCGCCGCACGCAATTCTGAGTGTCAAAGACCCGTTTCCAAATCGGGCTGTGAGTGTGGACGCCAACATAACCCCGACAGGGAAAGGCGTGGTCACAAGGCCGCTTTGCAGGGCGGACAGGCCAAACCCGGATTGCAGGAAGATGGCGAGGACAAGGAACAGACCGGGGATGCCGGAGAAGAACAAGATCACCAACCCAAGGCGGATCAGGTAGGGCCGGTTTGCCAAAAGTCCTTCGGGCATCACCGCGGACAAGCCGCGTTTGCTCAAGCGACATTCCCAAAGCACAAAGCCGACCATCATTGGCACACAGGCCAGGAGTGCGGCAAAGCTCCACCAAGGCCAGCCAAGAACGCGGCCTTCGATCAGTGGCAGGACCAAAAGAACGATTGCCCCGGCAAATAATCCCGTTCCGATCCAGTCGGGGCGCAATGTGGTGTCCGTCTCCAGATCAGGGACAAAGCGCAGTGCGCCGATCAAGGCGACCACACCAAGCGGAATGTTGATCAGAAAGGCCAGCCGCCAGCCCAGCCCAGCGACATCAGCGGTAATCACCGCGCCGCCAATGATCGGTCCTGCGACGACGCCAAGGCTTGAAATTGTACCGAACAGACCAAAGACACGGGCCTTTTCATCCGTTGGAAAGATCACATGCACAATCGCAAGAACCTGCGGCACCATCATTGCGGCGAAGATACCCTGTGCAGCGCGTGCTGCAATCAAGGTCAGGATATCAGGCGCGACCCCGCAAAGAACGGATGCGACCGTGAACCCGAACAGGCCCAAAATGAACATGCGACGGCGTCCGAACACATCACCGAAGCGCCCAAAGGGCAGGAGGCCCACGGCAAGGGCAAGAACGTAGATCGCCGCCACCCATTCAAGCTGGGTCGCCGTTGCACCCGTGTCCGCTTGTATGCGGGGCAGGGCGACATTCACGATGCTGACGTCAATCAGGTTCATGAAGCTGGCAAGGAACAGAACGGCCAAGGCCATCCACCTGTCGGAGCGCGGCTCGTGTTGAGACACATCGGGCATGGTGCTTTTGCTCGTATTCATGTAACGTCAAATGTATCATAATGCAGGGGGTGTCAATCTCTTGTGTTTTCAAATGTTACATATGAGCGATGGAGACCCAAATGCGTCAGGATAAAAGGCTTTCCCGCGTCCTTCATGCCCTTCTCCATCTTGATGGCATGGATGAGCCAGCGACATCAGACCTAATCGCGCAGATGTTGCAGACCAATTCCGCCGTGGTGCGCCGCACGATGGCAGGGCTGCGTGATGCGGAAATTGTCACGTCCACGAAAGGGCATGGCGGTGGCTGGATATTGATCAAACCGCTGAGCGAAGTCACCCTGCTTGCCATTTACAGGGCCCTGGGTTCACCGACCTTGTTTGCGCTTGGCAACGATGAGGATGAGCCAACCTGTCTGCTTGCCCGCGAAGCGAACGCCGCCACGACCGAAGCATTGAACGCAGCGCGGAGTCAATTTGAGCGATCACTTGGCGCAGTGACGGTTGCCCAGCTCACAGCAGGCTGGCGACAAGACATGGCGAATTGTAACGCAGCTTCATAGGTCTTTTCGGACCTTTTATCGCGATCGCGGGTCTCCGCCCGAAACCCGATCCAACTCAGGGGCCTCAACATATGGGTGATCAGAAACCCCGCGTGGCCGTAGTATTCCCAGTCCTTTAAAAACTTCATCTGGGATTCTTTACGACGTCCGATTTTGGTCTTTTGCGATTTGGTGAGATGAACGGCATTTCGGCATGATGTCTTTGTTTCCGAAATGCGGCATGACGCGACAAGGCAACGCCATTTTTCCCAAAATGTGATCGACATTTGTGCAAAATATAAAAAGCAGAAAAATATTGCGTTAATTTTCATTTAAATTTGACAGCGCAACTCTGGTGCGTCAAATTTCACGGTAACAATAATGCAAATACCGCTTCTCGAATATCAGAAGAGGTAAAATAAACCGCACTATATGTCCCTTGGAGGTCAAAATGAAAATTGCTGCGCCCGGCAGTGATGTGGAGTCCCTTCTCCCATCCGTTTCTGCATTTCTCAAAGCTCCGAAGATGACGGTTGGCGCTCAGAGCTGCGATGCGCTCTCCGGGAAAAGTTTCGCCGTTTACGATCCCGCCACAGGCGGGGAGTTGGCACAGGTTCCCGCGGCGGGGCCTGAAGATGTGGACGCGGCCGTGAAGGCCGCACGCGTCGCTTTCGAAGGCCAATGGTCCGCGCTGCCAGCGATTGCGCGCCAAAACCTGATGCTCAAACTGGCCGATCTTTTGGAGGATCACGGCGAGGAGTTGGCCCAGATCGAGACGCTGGAGAACGGCAAGAACGTGATGTTGTCGCGTTTGATCGAGGTTCAGGCCTCGTCGGAATATATCCGCTACATGGCCGGGTGGGCGACAAAGATTTACGGTCAGACCTTTGACGTATCAATCAACGTGCCGCCGGGCATGAGCTATCAGGCCCAGACCCGCAAGGAGGCGGTTGGTGTGGTTGCGGCGATTACGCCGTGGAACTTCCCGCTCGGAATGGCGGTGTGGAAACTTGCGCCTGCGCTGGCCGCCGGATGCACCGTCGTGTTGAAACCGGCAGAAGAGACGCCGCTGACCTCGATGTATCTGGCACAATTGTGCCTCGACGCGGGATTTCCCGAAGGTGTGGTCAATGTGATCACGGGAACGGGAGAAGACGCAGGTGCTCCGCTGGTGGCGCACCCGGGTGTCGACAAGATCACCTTTACTGGTTCCACGAGCGTCGGAAAGATCATCGGCGCGCAGGCGATGAAAGACGTCAAGCCGGTGACGCTCGAACTTGGTGGCAAGGCGCCGATGGTGATGTTCGACGATATGGATCTCGATCTTCTGGGCAATGCGGTGGGCATCGGCACGATGTTCAACACCGGCCAGACCTGCACCTCCGGCACGCGTCTCTATATCCAGAAAGGGATTTACGAAAAGGCGCTCGAAGTGATCGCCGGGATTGCTGGCAGCCTGCCGATGGGAAGCGGCCTGTCCACTGCGAATATGATCAACCCGGTGGTTTCGGCGAAACACCAGCAGCATGTGAAATCCTGCGTTGCCCGCGCCATCGAAGAGGGGGCCACGCCGCTGTTGAACGGGGTGACGCCGAACCAGGGCTATTATGTCGCGCCGGAGATTTTCACCAACACCACGCAGGATATGTCCATCATGCGCAATGAGGTATTCGGTCCGGTGATCTCGGTGACGCCCTTCGAGGATGGTGACGAGGCGATGACCCTGGCAAATGACACGATCTACGGTCTGGGCGCGTCGATCTGGACCACGGATGTCAACAAGGTCATGCGCTATGTGCCGAAGATCAAGGCCGGGACGGTCTGGGTTAATGCCCATAACATCCCGGATATGAACATGCCCTTTGGCGGCTACAAACAATCGGGCATAGGGCGCGAACACGGCGCAGGCGCGCTTGAGAACTATCTCGAAACCAAATCCGTATGTGTGGCTTACCCCGCATAAGGTGAGGGGCCTCGCGGTTTCCCTGACGCGGGGTCCTTTGTCGTTCATGTGCCGCGCTTGTGCGGCACATCCCCGCAAGACGAACCCCATAAAGAGGGCGCTGCGGTTTTGATCCAACAGCGAGGAAACGATCTCATGACTGTCATTTACAGCCCCGGCTGACGCCACATTCCCTATCTCTCACGCGGTCTCTCCCTCCATGCGCACCGATGTGCATGGGCTGTATTTACATGCCACTTGACAGGATATTTCCATGAATACGCATGCCTACCCGACTCTCTCCACCGAACTGAACGGCAAGACCTTTGATTACATCGTCTGCGGCGCGGGCTCTGCCGGATGTGCCATCGCCGGGCGTCTGTCGGAGGACCCGGACACCTCGGTCCTGCTCGTTGAGGCCGGACATGGCGACACGCCCGACATGGTCTCCACGCCGCTGCGGGTGATCGACATCTGGTTCTCGGATTATGACTGGGGCTTTTCCACCGTGCCGCAGAAACATGCACATAATCGCGAGGTCTATTGGCCGCGCGGCAAGGTGATGGGCGGCTGTTCCTCTATGAACGGTATGATCTATGTGCGCGGTGACAAGACCGATTACGACGCCTGGGCGCTTCAGGGCTGCTATGGCTGGGATTGGGAAAATGTCCTGCCCTATTTCAAGAAGATCGAAGATTGGGAAGGCGGCGAAGATGACTATCGCGCCACCGGCGGCCCGCTCCATGTGATCAAGGACTACGAGGCGCATCCGGTGATGGATGCGCTGATCGAGGCCGGTGTACAGGCGGGCATTCCCTATAACGAGGATTACAACGGCGAAACCACCGAAGGTATTTCCCGGATTCAATACAACATCAAGGACGGCACACGTGCCTCTACCGCTGCGGGCTATATCGACCCGGTGCACAATCGTCCCAATCTGACCGTCATGTCGGGCGCGCGGGCCGAGAAGGTCCTGATCGAAGGCGAGGTGGTCAAGGGCGTGGTTCTCAAGACCGCCAGCGGATCGGTCACGATCAACGCGGGCAAGGAGGTGATCCTGTCGGCGGGCACGCTTGAAAGCCCGAAACTCCTCATGCTCTCGGGCATCGGCCCGAAAGAGCATCTCGAAGAGATCGGCATCGACGTGATCGTGGACCTGCCCGGCGTGGGCAAGAACCTGCACGATCACACCTTTCTGCCGATGGTCTATGAGAGCAAGGAAGATTATCCCTTCCCGACGAACCCCAACCTGCCGCCGATGCAGGTGCATATGTTCACCAAATCCCATCCCGATATGGCGGTGCCGGATTTGCAGCCGCTGTTCTTCTCCGTCCCCGCCTACGCGCCGGGGCAGGAGGGGCCGATGAACGCCTTTACCCTTCACGCCGCGGGCGTCCGTCCGTCGTCGCGGGGCGAGATGTGGCTCACCGGCAAAAGCATCGACGATCCGGTGGCGCTCGATCCGAACCTTCTGTCGACGCAATACGATGTCGATTGCCTCGTCACCTCGATGAAACAGATCCGCGAGCTGACCGCGCAACCGGCGCTCGAAGCGTGGGTGACGCGGGAGGTTTATCCGGGACCGGAGGTGCAGACCGACGCGGCGCTGGCCGACTATGCCCGCTCCGCCGTGGGCAGCTATCACCACCAGGTCGGCACCTGCAAAATGGGTACGGATGCGCTGTCCGTCGTGGACCCGGAACTGCGGGTCTACGGGGTCAAAGGGCTGCGCGTCGCGGATGCCTCGATCATGCCCGCCGTGCCCTCGGGCAACACCAACGCCCCGGCCATCATGATCGGCGAGAAATGCGCCGATCTCATCAAGGGCAAAGTCACCGCCTGACTCAGATTTTCGCACATACCAGCTACGCACAACAGGGAACTGACATCATGACGAAACTGCACATGAACCGGCGCCAACTGATCAAGGCCACGGCTGCCACCACGCTCTTTGCGCCTTCCATCCTGTCGGCACGTCGCGCCCATGCGGCGGGCGGCACCCTGCGCGTCGGCTATATCTCGCCGCGCTCGGGCGCGCTCAGCCAGATCTCCGAAAGCGACGGATTCGTGATCGACGCGATTCGTTCGGCCATGGGCGGCAAGATCGACACCGCCGCCGGCAGTTTCGATTTCGAGATCATCGACAAGGACACCCAATCCGATCCGAACCGCGCGGGCGACATGGCCTCAGATCTGATCTATCAGGACGAGGTCGATCTCATGCTGGTCGGCTCCACCCCGGACACGACGAACCCTGTCGCCGATCTCTGCGAGCTCAATGGTGTGCCGTGCATTTCCAACGCAACCCCTTGGCAAAGCTGGTATTTCGGGCGCGGCGGTGTGCCCGGTGAAAAGACGTTCACCTACACCAACCACTTTTTCTGGGGATCGGAAGATCTGCTTGAGGTTTATTTCGGGCTTTGGAACGGGCTTGAGACCAACAAGGTTGTGGGCGCGCTTTGGCCCAATGACCCGGACGGCATCGCCTTTGCCGACGCGGAGCTGGGCTTTCCGCCCGCCCTCAAGGATGCCGGGTTTACCCTTGTCGATCCGGGCCGCTATCAGAACCTCAAGGACGACTTCTCTGCCGAGATCAACGCCTTCAAACGGGCCGGGGTCGAGATCGTCACCGGCGTGATGCTGCCGCCGGATCTGGCGACCTTCATGGCGCAATCGAAACAGATGGGCTTTACCCCTAAATTCGTGACCGTCGCCAAGGCCGCGCTGACGCCGAAAGGGGTCGCGAGCTTCCCGGACGGGCTGGGCGCGAACCTGTCGGGCGAATATTACTGGGGGCCGCAATTCCCCTATACCTCCTCGCTCACCGGCCAGACCACCGAAGAGCTTTGCGCCGCCTATGCCGAGGCCACCGGAAACCAATGGCTGCAAGGCACGGGCTATGTGCATTCGCTGTTCGAAGCGGCGATCGACACGCTCAAACGCACCACGGAGGTCAACCCGGAGGCCATCGTCGAGGCGATGAACGCCACCGATCTCGACACCTGTGTCGGCCATGTCAAATGGGGCGATTTCGCGGTGGCACCGAATGTCGCGAAAACCCCGGTCGCGGGCGGGCAATGGCAGCTGACCGAGGCGGGCGAATATGAGCTGGTCTGTACTTTCAACGATGTGGCTCCCGAGATCGCAACAAACGGCACCCTGCAAGAAAAAGTCTGGTGATCTCCCGTGTCCCAAGAACACAACACTGATGGTCCCGTGCTTGAGGCACGGGCCCTGACCAAGCGCTATGGCGCGTTGACGGTCAATGACGCCATCGGGTTTTCGCTGACGAAAGGCGAGGCCCTGGGTGTGCTCGGTCCCAACGGGGCAGGCAAGACGACGCTTTTGAAAATGCTCGCGGGCTCGGTTGCGCCCACCGAGGGAAAGGTGCTCTATCAAGGGCGCGACATCACCGCCCTGCCGGAGCCGCATCGTTGCCGCACCGGCATCGTGCGCACCTCTCAAGTGCCGCAGCCGTTCGAACAGATCTCGGTCTGGGAAAACGTGCTGACCGCTGCCTCTCATGGTGGCGGGCTGCATGGTCATGTCGCCGAGGACGCCGCCTATACCGCGCTCAAACGCACCGGGCTTCTGGATCGCCACGCCAAATCGGCGGGAAGCCTGTCGCTCATGGGGCGCAAACGGTTGGAGCTGAGCCGGGCGCTGGCCTGCGATCCGAAGGTGCTTTTGCTCGATGAAATTGCGGGCGGGCTATCGGATTTCGAGGTGCACGATCTCGTGGCGCTGATCAAGGAAATTCATGCCTCCGGCGTGTCGATCATCTGGATCGAACATGTGGTGCATGCGTTGGTGGCCGTGGTCGACAGGTTGATCGCGCTCGATTTCGGCGAGCTGATCGCCGAGGGCGCGCCGAAAGAGGTGATGGAGGGCGAGGCCTTCAAACGCGCCTATTTCGGCGAGGACCACGGGCTTGGGGAGGTGATGTGATGGCGCTTCTGGATGTCGAAAACATCTCTGCTCGCTACGGCTTGTTTCAGGCCTTGCGCGGCATTTCTCTCACGGCCGAAGAGGGCGAGACTCTCGCCATTGTCGGGGCGAACGGGGCGGGCAAGACAACGCTTTTGCGTGCGATCTGCGGCGCGCTTCCGGCCTCTGAGGGGCGCATCCTCTTTGACGGAGAAGACATTGCGGGCCAGCCCGCGAGCCAACTCGTCCAACGCGGCATCGCCATGGTGCCTGAGGGGCGCAGGCTGTTTCCCTCGCTCACGGTCGAGGACAATCTGATCATCGGCTCCTATCCGAAACGCAAGGGCGTTTGGACCAAGGACAAGGTCTATGAGCTGTTTCCCGAACTGGTGAAACGCCGGATGAACCGGGGGCTCGATCTGTCGGGCGGCGAACAACAGATGGTTGCCATCGGGCGCGCGCTCATGTCGAACCCGCGGCTGATCCTGATGGATGAAATCTCCCTCGGCCTCGCGCCCATCGTGGTCAATCAGATCTATCGCAGCCTGCCGGATATTTCCGCCGCAGGCACCACCGTCCTCCTCGTCGAACAGGACCTGAACCGGGCGCTCAGCGTCTCCGATCACGTCACCTGTCTGCTCGAAGGTCATGTCGAGCTGGCCGGTGTGTCCCGCGAGATCGACCGGCAAGCCCTGATCGACGCCTATTTCGGAGCCAGCCAATGATCGCAATTTCCACCGCCCTGAACGGCATTCTCCTCGGCGGGCTTTACGCGCTTTACGGGCTGGGCCTGTCGCTCACCTTCGGGATCATGCGCACGGTCAATCTGGCCCATGGCGATGTCATTGTCTTGGCCACCTATTTGTCCTTGCTGACCACGCAAATCCTGGGCTTTACGCCGCTGATGTCGCTTGTCGTCTTGGTGCCGGTGATGTTCTGCATCGGCTACGGGCTTCAGCGTCTGGTGCTCAATCGCACGCTCAAGGACGGCATGATGCCGGCCGTGATCATCACCTTCGGCCTGTCTTTCGTGATCCAGAACGGGTTGCTTCTGGGCTTTTCCGCCGACCGTCAGGTGCTGCGTCAAGGTGCGGTCGAGACCATGGGTGTCACTCTGGCGCCCGGTCTGACGCTGGGCCTGTTCCCGATCCTCACTTTGGGCGTGCTTTTGGTCCTGATCTTCGCGCTTCAGGCCTTTATGGGCCGCACGCTTCTGGGCCGGGCGTTTCGCGCCACCTCCGACGATCCCAACACGGCAGAGCTGATGGGGATCGACGGGCGCAAGATTTATGGCCTCGCCATGGGGCTGGCCTTTGCCATCATCGCGGTCACTGGCGTGATCATGGGCATCCGGTCGAATTTCTCGCCCTTCGACGGGCCAGCGCGGCTGATCTTTGCCTTCGAGGTGATCATCATCGGTGGCATGGGGTCGATCTACGGCGTGCTTGCGGGCGGGTTGATCCTGGGCCTTGCGCAGACCATCGGCGGCGCCATCAGCCCGACGTATTTCCAATTGGCAGGCCATCTGGCGACCCTCGGCATCCTTGCCGTGCGGCCCTCCGGCCTGTTCCCCGAGACCATCGAGAAGGGCTGAACCCATGTCCGAAAACAGATCCGAGATCGAACCCCGTCCGCCGATGACCGCAGCGCCCTATGCGCGCGAGGCGCATGTGGCGCTGCCTCTGGTTCTATTGGGCGCTGTGCTTGTGGCGCTGGTGAGCCTGCCGTTTTGGGGCGACGGATCGCTTCAACGAACGGCGCTTGAATTCTTCTATTTCCTCGCACTGGCGCAGGCCTGGAATCTGATGGCGGGCTATGCGGGCATGATGTCCATCGGCCAGCAGGCCTTTGTCGGCATCGGCGCCTATAGCCTTGTGGTCTTTGCCGAAGACCTGGGCCTCAACCCGTTTCTCACCATCCCTCTGGCCGCGGTCGTGGCGATGATCCTTGCCCTGCCGTCGAGCTGGCTTTTGTTCCGGCTCAAGGGCGCCTATTTTGCCGTCGCCACATGGGTGATCGCCGAAACCGTGCGGCTGGCGGTGAATGCCAATATCGACTGGCTCGGCGGCGGGCGCGGGCGGACCGTGCGCTCCCTGGGCCAGTTCGACCGGCATCTGCGTGAGGATCTCGGCTATTACGCCGGTCTCGCTTTGGCCCTGATCGCGGTCTTCGGCGTGTTCTTTCTTCTGCGTTCGAAAACCGGGCTGGCGCTTCAGGCGATCCGCGACACGGAAAATGGCGCGCGCGCGGTGGGGGTCGAGACCCGGCGCACCAAACGCATCGTCTATCTCTTTGCCGCCGCCATCGCCGGGGCCACGGGCGCGCTGATCTATATCGTCCAGATCAACGTCCGCCCCGATGCCGCCTTTTCGATCAACTGGGCGGCCTATGTGATCTTCATCGTGGTGATCGGCGGCATCGGCACCATCGAAGGACCGATCCTCGGCACGATCCTGTTCTTTGTGCTGCGTGATCTTCTGGAGGGGCTGGAGGCCTGGTCGATGCTGATCTTTGGCCTCATCGCCATCGTGATGATGCTCTTCGCGCCGAAAGGCATTTGGGGGGTGATGAACGCGCACCGGCCAGTGCCGCTGTTTCGCACCGCACGCAAACTGCCCGCACGATTCAAGGCGGATGAGGGGGAGGCATGAGCCAAATTTCCGAGAGACTGGCATTTTATTTTCATGAGAAAACCCTCTGGTTCGCCACGCCGCCCGCCGTTCTGGTCCAGCCGGTCGGCGGCTGGGTCCAGCCCTCCGCCGGGGCGGGCCATGCGGACTCGCCCGAACCGAAACGCCGTCTCAAAGGGTTGATAGACGCATCAGGCCTCAGTGAAGCGTTGGATGTGCTGTCTACGCCGCCGCTTGAGACCAAGGATCTGTTGCGCATCCATCCGCAGAGCTATCTCGATGCCTTCAAGACGATGAGCGATGCGGGCGGCGGGGCGCTTCATCCCACCGCGCCTTTTCTGGGCGGCAGTTATGAAATTGCCTGCCAGTCTGCGGGCCTCGTCAAACAGGCGGTGATGGATGTGGCCACGGGCCTGCGTCGTCGCAGCTATGCGGTGTCGCGCCCCTCCGGGCATCATTGCCTACCGGACACGCCCATGGGGTTTTGCCTTTTCGCCAATGTCGCCATCGCGGTGCGCGCCGCTCAGGAAGCTGGACGCAAACGCATCGCGGTGCTCGATTGGGATGTGCATCACGGCAATGGCACGCAGAGCTGTTTCTATGACGACCCGGATGTCTTGACGATCTCGATCCATCAGGAAAGCTGTTTTCCGCCCGAAGGGGACAACAGCGGCGTCACGGCCACGGGCGCGGGGGCAGGCGAGGGGGCCAATCTCAACGTGCCGCTTTGGCCGGGCTGTGGCCATGATGCCTATGTCGCCGCTTTCGATCACATCATTGCCCCGGCGATCCGCGATTTCGCGCCGGAGATGATCGTGGTGGTCAACGGGCTGGATGCCAATGGCGTCGATCCTCTGGCACGGATGCTGGCGCATTCGGGCACCTTCCGCCATCTGACGCGGGGGACTATGGCGCTGGCCGATGCGCTTTGTGACGGGCGGCTCAGCGTCATTCAGGAAGGCGGTTATGCCGAAAGCTACGTGCCCTTCTGTGCCCTCGCGGTGGTCGAGGACCTGGCCGGGGCGCGCAGTGGCGTCGAGGATCCCTTTCTCGATCTGATGATTGCACAACAGCCGAGCCAAGAGGCCATCGCGGCGCAACTCGCAGCACTTGCAAAACATCCGAATTGCCGCGCCTGAGGGCGGGGTCGCATGTCACGGTCATGAAAAAGGGCGCCGCAGCGGGCGCCCTTTTCGTGTGTCTGTCTCGCGCGTGGCCTTACGGCTTCATCAGCACGGATTTCGACGGGTAGTCCGAGGCCCAGGTCGCGGGCAGGGGCGCGACAAAGACGTTTTCGGTGCGGTTGCGCGTGTAGCGCCAGACACCATCGTCGCATTTTTTGAACGCATTGAAGAGACGCGACGAGCGCAAAAGCGCCTTTCCATCGGAGAACAGCCAGGGCTGCATATGCACCCATTGGCCGGTGGCGGTCAGACCGTCTTCAGAGACGTGAATTTGTTCAGATGTCACGTAATGGCAATTGAGAATGAGCGCCGGGTCGGTCTTGCCGCCCCAGAAGCCTTCGAAGTGCTTGCGCACGGCGGCTTTGCCCTCGGCACGGCCGAACTGACCATCGTAATATTCGCCGACGCCTTCCCAAACGGCCTCTTCGGAGAACAGCTCCATGATCAGATCAATGCGTTCGGCATCATCTTTGACCCCGTATTCGGGCAGCGGCGTGTCGCAGAGAAACATGTAGCGCATCTGCACGTTACGCACCTCATTGGCGGCTTCGAGGTTTTCGATCCGGCGTGTGAGCGCCGCGATGGTGGAATCTTGTGACATGTGCGTCCTTTCGGTTTGGAGCCGTCCCGCTCCTTGTCGAAAACAAACTTTGCGTAAAATTTATTCCTGTTTTACGCAGGGTTGCTTTGATTTGTTGCAGTAAAATTACCGTAAACTATTTTTACGCGAACCTGCTGCTGACGTAAAGATTTTATTAGATTTTTCACTTGACTATTACCGTTATTAAGTGAAGTTTACCGTAAGAGGCCGGACACAAGGCCATAAACAACACCCACAGGGTTGAGACATGAACGCACATGCCCCCAGCGCCGCGACGCTGGTCGGAACGCTTTCCCTCGGGGGAGACGGGCCGACCGTTGTCGTCAAAGACTGCATTGATATTGCAGGCACAGTGACCGGCTGTGGCTCAGCGGCATTTGCGGATGCGGCCCCGGCCACAGAACACGCGGAGATCGTCAATGCGTTGTTGAACGCGGGCTGCAAGATCACCGGCAAAGCGAATATGCATGAACTGGCCTTTGGCATGACCGGGGTGAACGTCTTTACTGGCACGCCGATCAACCCGATGTGGCCCGATCGCATCCCCGGCGGGTCGTCTTCGGGCTCGGCCGTCGCCGTCGCCGCCGGGCTTTGCGATTTCGCTGTGGGCACGGACACCGGCGGCTCGATCCGCCAGCCCGCCACCTGCTGTGGCATCTTCGGGATCAAACCGACCTTTGGGCGCATCAGCCGAAAGGGTCTGACCCCGAAAGACAGCTCGCTCGATTGCCCGGGCATTCTGGCCCGCGATATGGAGATGCTGACCAAAGGCATGGCGGCAATTGATCCGACCTTCAAAGCCGAGGCCATGATCCATGCGCCCAAACTCGGGCGGATCAAATCCGAGGGTGTGGACCCGGAGATTGGCGATCCGCTGGTCTACGCGCTGATGGATGCCTATCCCGACATGCCCTATGAATTCCTGCCCTCGCTTGAGGCGGCCTTTGATGCGGGCATGGTGGTGATGTCCTATGAAATGGCGCAAGAATTCGGGCCGATGCTTGACGCTGGCGCCTCTTTTGGGCCGGACATTGTCGCGCGACTTTCCAACGCCCGAAAGGTGACGGAGGCGCAATATGCCAAAGCCCAAGACATCCGCCATCGTTTTACGGCAGAGGTCGACGCGTTGCTGGACACCTACGACGCGCTCATCACGCCCTCTTTGCCCACGTTCCCTCCCACGCTCGACGCGGCGAAAGACCCGCAAAACGTGCTGTCTCTCACCCGATACCAGCGCCCATTCAACCTGTCGGGCCACCCCGCGCTCACCCTGCCTGCGCGCTCCAACTCTGGCCTGCCCATCGGGCTTCAGATCATCGGACCCCGGGGAGAGGACGCGAAACTCTGTGCCATTGCAAGCTGGATTTCATCCTGCATTTCCCTGTTTCAGCCAAAGGACCGCACCCAATGACTTATCTTTCCAAACTGGCCTTTGAGCAGGCTGGCGAATCTTCTTATGTGACCATTCTGGATGAAATCCGCGCCCGTCGCGCAGACTTCACCGCGCTGCGCCATGTGCCGCTCGATATGGTGGCGAAGCTTCAGAAAATCGGGGCCTACCGCGCCTTTGTTCCGGCGCGCTTTGGCGGGGACGAATTGAGCCCCGCAGATTTTTGCCGCTTGATCGAGGATATTTCCGCCGCCGATGCGTCCACGGGATGGGTCGCCTCCTTTGGTGTTTCCGCCACCTATCTCGCCGCCCTGCCGCCCGAGACCTATGCCAAGATCTACGGTCAGGACCCGAACACGGTCTTCGCCGGCGCGATGTTCCCGCCGCAAAAGGCCGAGAAGGTCGCGGGCGGGTTCAAAGTCAAAGGTCGCTGGCCGTGGTGTTCCGGGATCATGGGCGCCTCGCTTGTGGGCGCGGGCATCAAGGTCGAAGGCGATGACACACCACTGCCGCGCGTGGCCGTGATGCCGCGCGACAAGGTCAGGGTGGACGAGACCTGGGACACCATCGGCCTGTCGGCGACGGGATCGCATGATGCGGTGATCGAGGACGTGGTGGTGGACCCCGAATGGACCTTTATCCGCGGCGGCAAACCGGAAATGGACGACATGATTTTCCGTTTCCCGGCGATGGCTCTGGCGGCGCAGGTTCTGGCCGTGGTGGCGTTGGGCGCGGCGCGTGAAGCGCTGGATTTCCTCGTGGAGGATGCCCGCCAGCGTGCCTCGATCACCGGCGCGCCGAACCCCGGCGCACGGCCCTATGTGCAAAGCGAATTCGCCAAGGCCGAGGGCCTTTTGATGGGCGCGCGCGCGGCCTTTTACGACACGATCGAAGCCGCATGGGACGAACTTAAAACCACGGGCGACGTGTCGAATGACATGAAAGTGCGCCTTCGTCTCGTGGCCACCAAGGCCGCGCGTGACGGCGCGGAGGCGGCCCGAATTGCCTTTGTCATCGGCGGCTCCGGCGTCATGACGACCGGCCACACACTCGGTCGTTGCATGATCGACGCGGCCTGTGTCGCCCAGCACGCCTTTATGGGCGAGGGCACATGGACGTCGGCGGGCGCGGCGTTCTTCGATCAGCCGGTGATGCCAGGGTACCCCTAAGGCCGGACGCATCACCCCAAAAGATTTTCACAGACTTTCCCAAAGCGGAGCAAAATGATGACCGACACCCCACCGATCCGGACCCTTTTGTGTTTCAACAACCACGCCGCGTTTTTCAACCTGCCCTTCGATCAGATCGGGCCGGTCTGGAAAGCCACGCAGGAACTGATGGTCTCCATCGACCAGATGGACGGCGTCGAAATCGTCGGCACCTTCGATGACGATCAGACCTTTGTCGGGGCCTCCGTGGGCTTTCCCTACACTTGGTACATCATGGCCGATTTCCCGAACCGCGACGCGGTGAAGGCCGCTTGCAATCTCTTGCGCACCATTGTGGTGGGCGAGGGCAACGATCGTCTGTGGAAATACATGACCGTCGAGGCGCGCATGGGTCGCGCGCTCGAAATCCCGCAACTGTGATCTAACGGGTCACCCCACTGAAAGGAGCTGACATGTCACTCGATATGCCAAAGTTCAGCGATCTCGACGCGCTCTATGACAGCGAGAACGCGAAGGTCGCCACCTCGATGTATGAGGACCCGGAGCTCTTCGCCGAAGAGATGGAGAAAATTTTCAAGAACACCTGGGTCTGGGTCGCGCATGAGAGCGAATTCCCCGACAAGGGCTCGTTCAAACTGTCGCATGTCGGCCTTGAGCCGGTGATCGTGGTGCGCGACCGCAAAGGCAAGATCCATTGCATGGTCAATCGGTGCCGCCACCGCGCCGCCACCGTCTGTGAAGTGAAAAAGGGCAAGACCTCGTCGTTCCAATGCCCCTACCACGGCTGGGGCTACGGTCTCGACGGCTCGCTGCGCGCGCTGCCCTATCCGGAGCAGTACGGCGACGATTTCGACAAGGCGCAGCACGGGTTGCTGAAACTGCGTACGGAATCCTACAACGGCATGGTCTTTGCCACCTTTAAAGAGGACATCGAGCCGCTTGAGGAATTCCTCGGTGAAGCGGTCTGCCGCTATATCGACCTGTTCATGAAGCAGGGCGGCGGGTTCCCGGTCAAGGTTCTGGGCGAGCATCAGTTCACCGTCCCGATGAACTGGAAAGTGCAGTTGGAGAACACCACCGACGCCTACCACTTCCCGATCGTGCACAAGTCCTTCATGCAGACGCTTGATGGTGCCACGGAGGAGATGTTCGACTTCCTCGACAAGGGCCGCGGCTGGGTCGAGGATCTGGGCAACGGCCATTCGATCATGATGATGATCCCCGAGCTCGAAGATCTCGACGACAACCTCGACGCGCCGATCCCGGACCGTTTTGCCGAGCTGGCCGAGGAAATCCGCGCCGAAGGCTATCCGGAGGATCAGGTCAAGAAGATCGTGCGCGCCGTCGGCGGGGCAGGGTTCAACCTGAACCTCTTCCCCAACGTGTCATTCTCGCTGGCCTTCTTCCGCGTGCTCACCCCGGTTTCGGTCGAACAGACAGACATTCGTCACATCGCCATCGGCATGGACGGCGGACCGGCAGCGGCCAACCAGGCGCGGATGCGTCTTCACGAACATTTCCAAGGGCCGATGGGGTTCGGTTCGCCAGACGATGCCGAGGTTTGGGAACGCGTTCAGCGCGGCACCAAGGGCGGCGACAGCCTACCGATCCTCGTCAACCGAGGTCTCGTGGACGAAGAACCCGGTCCCGATGGTCCGCGCGGCCACATCTCTGCCGAGACGGGCATGCGCGCCGCTTACAAAATGTGGAAAAGGATGATGTCGCAATGACCGAGATGAGCAAAATCGACATGCGTTCGCTGCTGGCCGATGTCACGGAATTCATCTGGGCCGAGGGCGCAATGCTCGACGCCACGGAATATGACAAATGGCTCGATCTCTGGACCGAGGACGGGGTGTATATCCTGCCGATCGGCGAGGGCGAGGATTACAAGAACCAGCTCAACCTGTGCTATGACAACGACAAGATGCGTCGCGACCGGATTGGCCGCTTTCAGCGTGGGTTCTCGATCTCGTCGGCGCCGCCCGCCCAGACCGTGCGCACCCTGTCGCGGTTTCGGATCGACGCCGCCGAGGGCGATGTGATCCGGGTGTCCTGTGCAGAGCATCTGATCGAGGACAAGTTCGGACGCCAGCGCGTTTGGGCCGGGAATGTCTCTTACACCCTGAAAGTCACCGAGGACGGGTTTAAGATTCATGAGAAAATCGTTCGTCTCCTGAACTCCGACGGGATGCTGAATTCGTTCAGCTATTTGTTCTGATGACAGCGCCTCTTCCTGAACAGATCCAGACAGCCGTTGTCACCGGCGGAGCGCGCGGCTTTGGCGCCTCCGTCGTCCGGGCCCTGCACAAGGCGGGCTACCGCGTGGTGATCGCCGACATCGACCCCGGCGAGGAGGCGCAAGCTCTGGCCTCCGAACTGGACCTTGCGGGCGACACCGCGATCACCGCCACACTGGACGTTTCCAAGCCGGACGACTTCCAGGAGGTGCTCGACAAATGCATTGAACGCTATGGCTCCGTCGAGGTGCTGGTGAACAACGCCGCGCGCACCATGGCGCAGCCGCTGATGGAGATTGATCCTGCGGTCTTCAACGACATCATGGCGACCAATGCGGGCGGTATCTTTGCAGGAAGCCAGATCTTTGCGCGCCACTTCAAGGACCGCGGCTATGGCCGGATCGTCAACATGGCCTCGCTCGCGGGTCAGAATGGTGGCACGGCCACGGGGGCGCATTACGCGGCCTCGAAAGGCGCGATCCTGACGCTGACCAAAGTGTTCGCCCGCGATCTCGCGCCCTTTGGCATCACCTGCAACGCCATTGCGCCCGGTCCGATGGACACGCCGATGGTGCGCGGTGTTCTGGGCGACAAGATCGAGGCGGCGATTGCGGGTATCCCGGTGCAGAAGCTCGGCGATCCCGACTTCGTGGCGCAGATGGTGGTGATGCTTGCCAGCCCCGAAGCGGCATTCGTCAACGGCGCGTGTTGGGACGTCAACGGCGGGCTTTATGTGAGGTAAAGATGGCTGACAACGCACAAAAACTCAAAGTCATCGCCCGCATCGACGACCGTGGCGACATAGCCCGCATCCGGTTTGCGCCGGAAACGGGCGGCGCGATCCTGCCCTATGAGGCCGGGGCGCATCTCGATCTCTACCTGCCGGATCTCGACATGTGGCGGCAATATTCGCTCTGCTCCGATCCGGCCGAGACCGGGTTTTATGAGATCGGCGTTTTGAAAGACCCGCAGAGCCGGGGCGGTTCGGTGAAGGTGCATGAAACGGCTGTCGAAGGCGCCGTGTTCACGGTTGAAGGCCCGCGCAATCACTTCCCGCTCGATGAGAGCGCCGAGATCACCGTGCTCTTGGGCGGCGGCATCGGCATCACGCCGATGATCGCGATGGCCAAGCGGCTCCATGCGATTGGGAAAGACTTCACCCTGCATTACTGCACCCGTTCCGAGGGCGTCACCGCCTTTATGGACGAGCTTAAAGACTGCGGTTTTGCCGACAAGGTGGTGTTCCATTTCGACGATATGGATGCGGCGCAAAAGCTCGATCTCACACGGGATCTGCCCGTGCCCGCCGCAAGCACCCATCTCTATGTCTGCGGCCCGCAGGGCTTCATGGATTGGGTGATCGAGACGGCGGAAGCGGCGGGGCATGCCACCGCCAATGTGCATCGGGAATATTTCTCCGCCGATGTCGACGTGACCGGCGACACATTCGAGGTCGAATGCGCCGAGAGCGGCGTGACCATCACGGTCGGTCCCGATGACACGATCGCCAAGGCGTTGGCGCGCGAAGGCATCAAGATCGAGGTGAAATGCGAAGAAGGCGTTTGTGGCACCTGTCTGACCGATGTGCTTTCGGGCGAGATCGACCACCGCGATCAATTCCTCACCGAAGAGGAGCGCGAGGACGGTGACGTGATTTGCGCCTGCTGTTCGCGGGCCAAAGGTCCGAAACTGGTCTTGGAGATTTGAGCCATGGTTGATCTCACACAAACCCAGCTTGATTTTCGCGAAGGCATGAGCCGGCTTGGCGCGGCGGTGAACCTGATCACCAGCGACGGACCGGCGGGACAACACGGGCTCGTGGCCTCCGCGGTCTGTTCGGTGACGGATCAACCGCCGACGCTTCTGGTCTGCATCAATAAGAACGCCTTTGCCCACGACAAATTCGTCGAAAACGGCGTGTTGGCTGTCAATGTTCTGGCCTCAGAACATCAGGCGCTGTCCGGTCATTTTGCCCGCTATGTCGAAGGCGTGGATCGCTTTTCTTATGGTGAATGGGTCACCGCTCAGACCGGATCACCGATGCTGGCGGATGCCAATGTCGCGTTCGATTGCCGCATCACCAGTCGCCATGAGGAAGGAACCCACTCCGTGCTCTTTTGCCAGGTCGAGGCGGTACGGCTCTCCGAGGAGGCGCGTCATGGGCTTGTGTGGTTCAGCCGCGACTATCACCATCTCACGGTGGAGCAAGCCTGATGCGCGCGCGCGCATCAGATCATCCGCGCGAGATCGGCGCTGATCTTTTCAAGGATCTCGTTGAGCGTCTGAAGCTCTGCGGGCGAGGTATTGTAGAAACTCTCCGCACGAATGCGGTCGACCTCAACCAAGGCCTTGGCACGCAGTGCATCGCCCTTTTCTGTCAGGCAGACCTCGGTGACCCGGCCATCGGTCGGGCGCACCCGGGTTTCGACCAGACCATCGATGATCATGCGCTGGACGATCTTTGTCGTGGTGTTGAGCTTGAGCGTGGAGAATTCAGCGATCTCGGAGACCGACATGAATTGCTGTTGGTAGAGCGACATCAGCACGCGCCAGCGCGGCGCGTCGACGCCCATCGGCTTCAAGCGTTTTTCCAGCGCCCGGGTGTAATAGGCGTTGACCCGGTTGACCCAAAAATAGGGCCATGTGTCACGAAGATGTTCGGGGGCCTGCTGATCTTGCGGCAGTTCACTCATCTTGGTCATTACCTGTGTCTGGCTTCGTCACGCCCAAAGGCACTTAGAGTTTCTTAAACAAAAACAAAATGTCCGGTCAGGGCGTCATAACACCAACACTCACCAATAGGGAATGTGAAAATGAACGTGAAAATCAAAAAGATCGCTTCAACAGCGGCTGCAATCGCACTTTTCGCCGGCGCGGCACATGCCGAAACCGTGCTGACGATGAACAGCTGGCTGCCGCCGACCCACCCGCAGGTCTCTGAACTTTTTGTGCCCTGGGCCGCCGATATTGAGCGCGTTACCGAAGGCCGCGTCAAAATCAACATCCTGCCGGCGCCGCTCGGACCGCCCCCGGCCTCTTTCGACATCGCCAAGAACGGCATCGCAGATATCGCCTACGCGGTGCACGGCTACTCCCCGGGACGGTTCAAAACCTCGGTTCTCGCCGAAATGCCGTTCCTGTCGGATGATGCGGTCGCGACCTCCGTCGCATTCTGGCGCGTTCAGGACGCCATGCTCAAGGATGCCGGTGAATACGATGGGGTCAAACTGCTCACGGTGTTCACCCACGGTCCGGGCGAGATTTTCTCCCGCGAGCCGATCGAAACCGCCGAGGATGTGGCCGGTCAGAAAATCCGGATCGGCTCGACCGTGGCGCATGACATCGCCTCCGAACTGGGAGCCGTGCCGGTCGAAGGCCCCTCGTCGAAAGCCTATGAGCTTTTGTCCCAAGGCGTTGCCGACGGCATCTTCTTTCCGTTCGAAACCGTGACCTTCTTTAGCCTCGAGGACATTCTCGACTATGGCTACACGGTCGAGGGTGGCCTCTACAATTCGGCCATGTATGTGGTGATGAACGAGGCCAAATGGAATTCGATTGCGCCTGAGGACCAAGCCCTGATCGAACCGCTGCTCGGCGAGGCATTCGCCCGTCGTGCCGGTGAGATGTGGAACGCTGCCGACGCAGCGGGTCTCGCCCAGATGGACGGCAAGATCGAGATCAAGGCCGCAACAGAGGAAGAGGTCGCCGCACTGAAAGAGCGTCTCGCCCCCATCGTCGCCGATCGGATCGAACAGGTCAGCGCCACCGGGATCGACGGTCAGGCCGCCTATGACATGCTTCTCGCCGAGATCGAAAAGGTTGAGGCCGAAGAATGATCAACCTGTCCGAACTTGTTGCCGGACATCATGCGGACGGGCTGCCCCCACGGGTGGCCCACCCCATTCACATGCTGATTGCAGCCGCCTGTTCGCTGTTGCTCATCGTGATGATGGGGTTGACCGTGACCGATGTTCTGGGACGCTATCTGTTCAATAACCCGGTGAAAGGCTCGACCGAGCTTACCGAATTGATGCTCGCCGGATTAATCTTTCTCGGGCTGCCTGCCGCGACGCTGGACCGCGAACATGTCACGGTCGATCTGGTCACGGATCGTTTGCCGCTTTCAGTGGACAAGCTCCGTCGTCCGGCGGTGCTCGTCGCCTCAGCCGGGATCCAGATGATGATCGCCTGGCGCCTTTGGATCACGGCCGATCAGGTCGCAGGCTATGGCGGTACCACGGCCACTCTTGAGCTGCCGATTGCGCCGATCGGCTATTTCGCCGCCCTTCTTTGCGGCGCCTCTGCCCTCTTGATGCTGGCGCAAATCTTCTACCGTCCGCCATCTGACGATCTGAAAAAGGAAAGCTGACATGTCCTTGCTTGCCAATTGGGAAATCGGGACGCTTGTCCTGTTTGTCCTGCTGTTTCTCGGCGTTCCGATCTCTTTCGCACTTGCGCTTCTGGGCACGGTCGGCACGGCGGCGATCATTGGATGGTCTCCGGCTTTTTCTCTGCTGGGCCAAACCTATTTCGAGCACAGCCGCAGCTATTCACTCTCGATCCTGCCGCTGTTTCTGATGATGGGGAATTTCGTGGTGCAATCGGGGATTGCACGCGACCTCTATTCCGCTGCTTACGCCTGGCTCCGGCACCGCAAGGGCGGGTTGGCGGTGGCGACCGTGGTGGCCTGTGGCGGATTCTCGTCGGTCTGTGGTTCGTCTTTGGCGACCGCGTCCACCATGGCGAAAATCGCCCTGCCGAACATGCGCAAATTCGGTTACCCCGACAGCCTGTCGACCGCCTCCATCGCGGCGGGCGGCACGCTTGGCATCCTGATCCCGCCCTCCGTGATCCTCGTGTTCTACGGCATCATGACTCAGCAGGATATCGGCAAACTGTTCCTCGCGGGCATCATTCCCGGCATTCTCGGCGTTGTGCTCTATGCGGTTGCCGTGCGCATCTCCGTTCATTTCGGACATTTTGATTTGCCGGTGGAAGACAAGCTGCCGCTTAGGGCGCGCATCTTTGCCCTCAAAGGCGTCGCTGGCGCACTCGGTCTCTTCGCCTTTGTGATGGGCGGCATCTATTTCGGTGTCTTCACACCGACGGAAAGTGCCGGCATGGGGGCAGGGGGCGCGTTCCTTCTGGTTCTGCTTCAGGGCCGTTTGAACTTTGCCAAAACCCTGCTCACGCTCTATGAAACCGCCAAGACCACGGCGATGATGTTCTTTATCCTCTTCGGCGCGCTGACATTTGCGAACTACGTGAACCTCTCGGGCATGACCCGCGACATCCAGATGCTCGTGACCTCGATCGGAGATCATCCCCTCATGGTCATCGCCGTCATCACGCTCATCTATCTCGTTCTCGGCTGCGTGCTCGAAGGTCTGTCCATGATCACGCTGACGGTGCCGATTTTTTATCCGATTGTTGCCGCGCAGGGGTTCGACCTGATCTGGTTCGGCATTTATGTCGTGATCGTGACTGAGGTGAGCTACATCACCCCACCTGTTGGGTTGAACGCTTTTGTTCTGAAATCCGTCGTCAAAGATGTGCAGCTTGGTACGATCTTCCGCGGTCTCGTGTCTTTCCTGCTGGTCGATGTGCTGCGCGTCGCGCTGATCCTCGCCTTCCCTGTCATCGTCTTGTTCATTCCTAACATGATGTGACCCTCTGCGCTTTGCGGTGGGCCTCCCGGCAGAGGCCCACCCATCTTGCCGCCACTCTCAGAGTGCCAAAAGCTTCTTTCAAAGGCTTCACGATGAAAAACTTCACCTATCTCTCTCATGCGCGCCGCATTCTGTTCGCGCCCGGTGCCCGCAAGGCACTTGGCGAAGAGCTGGATCGTTTGGGGATCATGCATCCCCTCATTCTCACCACACCTCAACAGGCCGATGCCGTCGAGCTTTTGTCCGAAGGTCTTGAGAACCGGGAGTGGACAGTATTTTCGGGCGCCGCCATGCATACGCCCGTCGACGTGACGCAGTCGGCTCTCGATGACCTGAAAAACTGCGGGGCCGACGGGGTCGTGTCCATCGGTGGCGGATCGACCATTGGTTTGGGAAAGGCGCTGGCCGTGCGTCAGGGGCTGGCGCATGTCAGCCTGCCGACGACATATTCCGGTTCCGAGATGACAAATATCCTCGGCGAGACGGAAGCGGGCGTGAAGACAACCCGTCGTGCGCCCGCCATTCGCCCCGATACGGTGATTTACGATGTCGAGTTGACGCAGGGGTTGCCGCTCGGCATGTCCGGCCTGTCGGGCATGAATGCCATGGCCCATGCCGTGGAGGCGCTCTATGCACCAGACGCAAATCCTATCACCGACCTTATGGCGCTGGAGGCGATCAAGGTTTTGGCCAATGCCCTTCCAAAGCTGGCAGATTCTCCAACGGATATGGGCGTCCGGGCCGATCTTTTTTACGGATCGTGGCTCTGTGGCCTGTGCCTCGACTCCGTGGCGATGTCCTTGCATCACAAGATTTGCCACACGCTGGGCGGCAGTTTCGATCTGCCGCATGCGCAAACGCATACCGTCATGCTGCCGCATTCCCTCGCGTATAACGCGCCCGCCATCGCGCCGGTCATGGTTCGCTTGCAAGATGTGCTCGGGTTGGATCCCGCCGTGGCGCTCTATGAGTTGTCCGGGCGCCTTGGTGCGCCGCGCGCCCTCGCAGACCTGGGCATGCCGGAAAATGGGATCGCAACGGCCGCGCAGATGGCTTTGAAAAACCCCTATGCCAATCCCAGACCGCTCGAGGAAGGCGCGCTGAGAGACATGCTGGCGCGGGCGTGGCGCGGAGAGCCACCACAATCGTAATTGGGATTGTTTGAAGGAGGAGACCCCAAATGAGTGCCTATTTTGAGGAACGTAAATCCGTTGAGGTTGTCAACGGGCGTATCGGTGCGGATGTCCCGGAGCGGCTTGCAGACGTGATGCGCTCGCTTGTAGAGCATTTGCATGCCTTCGTAAAAGATGTGGAGCTGACAGAAGAGGAATGGGCCGTTGCCATCGGGTTTTTGACGGCCACAGGTCAAATCTGTTCCGAAGAACGCCAGGAATACATCCTGCTGTCTGATGTTTTGGGCGTGTCTATGTTGGTGGATGCCATTCAGAACCGAAAACCTGCGGGGGCCACGCCCTCGACCGTTTTCGGGCCATTCCACGTCGAAGGGGCGCCGGAACGTGCCATGGGTTCGGATATTTCTCTGGATGGTAAGGGCGAGCGCTGTTTGTTCGAAGGGCGGGTTCTCGATCTTGAGGGCAATCCGATCGAAGGGGCTTTGGTCGATGTGTGGTCGGACAATGCCGAAGGGTTTTATGACGTGCAGCAACCCGATATTCAGCCGAAATGGAACAATCGCGGCGTGTTCAGAACCGGCACCGACGGTCGCTATTGGTTCTACGGAATCAAGCCGGTGTCCTATCCGATTCCCGATGACGGCCCGGTCGGCAAGATGCTACGCCAGATCGGGCGTCATCCGTATCGCCCGGCGCATACCCATTTTCGCGTGATGGCCAACGGATACAAACCTCTTATCACGCACACGTTTGTCGCGGGGGATGCCTATATTTCGAACGACACGGTTTTCGGCGTGAAAAGCGAGCTGATTGTCGATTTTGTCCAGGAAACCGCCGGAGAACGGCGCGGTGAGTGGACGGCGCAGTACGATTTCGTCCTCGCCTGAGCGCCTAAGACAGTCACAGTCTAACGCAGCATCGCGGCCACATCCCGTGGCGGCGGTGTCGTGCGTCGGTGGCATCAATGACATGACAGGGGAGGTGCAAAGCCCCGCCCAAGACTCTGTTGGCTCAGGACGCGAGTTCATTTTTGGCCGCGCCTTCTCAGTAGAGTGCTCCAAAAAATAAATTCGGCTTCGGCACAGCCGTGATTGAGTGCTAGCAGCGGATAGGCACATAGAGAGTTCCCGCTTTCACTCAGCCCGCTCGAGCCGGACCTGTATGGTGATGGATTTCCAATTGCAGGTTCGCGCCTTGGCAAGAGTCTGCTGCGACACCCAAGCCTGATATATCTTAGAAATGCAGCCAATCTGTAAAAAAGGGGAGTGACTTCGTCACTCCCCTTCGAGGTGTTTTCCCGGTCCCTTTGAGAACTGAGTAGGCTGCATTCAGGTTCAGCTGGAGAGAGGAATGCGGAAGATAGCGCTCTCGCCCCAGGTGGCGGTCAGCAGAGCGCTTTGATCCGGTGTAACGACCAGACCGACCGGGCTTGAAAACCCGTCGGCGTAGACCCGGGAACCGCCGCTCATCAGGATCTCGCGGACCTCGGTGCCACCATAATCAACGACAAAGACGCGCCCGCTGTCGGTGATCGCAATACCAGGCCCAGGGGTGCTGAACGCCTGTCCGGCCTCTAGGCGGGAGCCATCGGGACGCACGATGGTGACGCCACCGGCGATATTCGAAACGACATAGCCGCCATCGGGGGTTTGCACTGCGCCGACCGGCGTATTGAGATCGCTGATGACCGGACGCAACCCGCTGCGTTCCACCGCAAGGATCTGATGGGTGCGCCGGTTTGCGACCAAAAGTTGCCCCGAACGGTCAAAGCTGAGCCCGGCGGGGGTGGCGAGCCCGGTCGCATGGGTGCTCCGCTTGCCGTCCGGAGAAAAGCTCCAGATCACATCGCTGGAGTAGGAGGCGACATAGATTGTGCCATCTGCTCCAATGGCCAGACCTGATGGACCCGACAGTCCACTGGCAAAGGTCTCGCGTTCGCCAGAGGGTGTGAATTTGCTTACGCGTCCGGCGCCCCATTCGGCAACGAACAGAGCACCATGGGCATCATAAGCCATTCCAACCGGAGATCTGACGCGGCTCCAGAGCTGTTCGGGGCCTGCGGCGGTCGCGCGTGCGGTGCTGGCAGACAGGGCAAAAGGCAGGGCAAAAGGCAGGGCGATGCCCCGTGCAAGGAAGGTACGGCGTGTCGTGGTCATGCGATTTTCTCCTGGGGGTTTTGGTCATCATGCGAGGCAAATACCTCTTTGGCTGCGAACAGCCCGTTCAGCGCCGCCGGGAACCCCGCGTAAACGGCCATCTGAATCAAAATTTCGGTTATTTCATCGCGGCTGAGCCCGACATTCAGCCCGGCTTCGATATGCACCTTGAGCTGCGGTTGCGCTGTGCCCAAAGCGGCCAGCGCGGCAATGGTTGCGATCTCGCGGTCGCGCAACGACAGGCCGGGGCGCGTGTAGATATCGCCGAACGGAAACTCGAACAGGTAGTCTGCGAAGTCCGGCGAGATATCGGCCAGCGCGTCGATCACCTTTTGTCCCGCTTGTCCGTCAATCGCCTCCAGGGCGCGTCGGCCGCGTTCGAGCCGTGTTTCCGTCTTGGGTGTTTGCTGATGTGGGGCCATGAGATTGTCCTTTCGCGTGGCGCGTCTTGTGGCGGCGGTTGTCCTGCCCGTGGCGGTGTCCGAAAGTTTTAAATTGCTTTGGTTTCGCCGCCGTCCAGCACCATCAGAGTTCCGGTCATGCTTCGGTTGGCGGGGGCAAGCAGGAACGAAACGGCGGAGGCAACCTCGCCCGGTTCCAGAAGCTTGTTCCCGATCAGCTGCGCAGCGGTGGCATTGGTCACCTCGTCGGCGGTGATCCCCAACAGGCGGCTTGCATCCGTGGCAAGCTGCGACCATTGCGCGGTGCGCGTGGCGCCTGGGTGCAACACGTTGACGCGGATGCCCTTATCGCGCAGTGCGCCCGACAGCGACTTGCCGAACCCTGCTATCGCGGCGTTCAGCGTGCTGTTGATCGCGAACAACCCGTTGGGCTCCTTGGCGAAGACGCCGCCAATCAGCACGATGCTCGCCGCTGGCGCCCCGTCGAAACCGGGCATCAAAAGACGGATCATCCGTGCCGCCGCATTGACTTTGATTTCAAAGGCTTCGGTCCAGTTTGCATCGCTGGTCTGCATCAGCGGACCGCAATGACCGATGCCCGCAGCGTGCACGTAACCGCCCAGCGATCCGTGACGGGCAATGATGTCGGCGGCAACGTCGCGACAGGCCTCGGGGTCGGTGATCTCGACCTGGCATTTGTGCAGTTCACCCATCTGCGTGTAGCGCCCATTTTCATCGGCCAAGGCCTGCAACCGATCAAGCTTTTCGGCGGAGCGCCCCAGCGCGATGACGGAACGCCCGAGGCTGAGTTGTTCCAGGGCGATGGCCGCCCCCATGCCGCCGGTTGCACCGGCAATGACGATTGGAGAGTTCATGGGATTTCCTTTGATTGGATTGGAAGCGGCCATGTCATGATGCCGACGGCGCGGGACGACGGAAAATGTGGATGGCCAGCGCGAGGCACAGAGCGCCGACCGAGGCCGCAGCCACACCGTTCCAGCCCTGTGTCGCCCAAAGCGGGCCGAGAGCGCTGGCCGAAAAACCGCCCATCAACAGGCAGACCAGCAGGTAGAGCGAGGACACCGCTCCGCGCCGAGCAGGGCCGGCCACGGCAGAAAGTTCGACCAGTTTGACCGGCTGTGTGGCGAAGGTGCCCAGAAACAGAAGGATCAGTCCGAGCGCCATTGGCGGCAGGCTCTGCGATTGCCAGACGATCAGCGCGCCGGTGATGGCGCAGAGCAACCCGCAGATGCCGACGCTCAGGCTGCCCCAGCGGCGGATCGCAACGCCTGCACCAGGCGCACCCACCACAGCGATCAACCCCGCAACATTCACGAGGCCGATTTGCGCGGTGTTCAACCCGAAAGGCGCAGCCGCAAGCCGGAAAGTCAGATAGGTGGCAAGGCCGAGATAGCCGAAAAACAGCAGCCCACCGACGAGCAACCGCTCGAGGATTGCGGTTTCGAAGAGCAGGGCAACGGATTGGCGATATTTTGCAAGGATCGCGCCTCCTGCGGCGGGCGCGTCGGCCTTGCCCTGCACCAGTGCCGCCAGGGCGGTACAAATGAGCACTGCCGCAAAGGTCAGGATGAACGGGGTGTAGCCCATGTAGGCCACCAGCACCGCGCTCACGCTCCGACACAGGGTGATGCCAACAATCGACGCTGCGATGGCAATGCCGAAGTAAACGCCCTGCATATCCTGCGGTGCCGACTGTCCCAGCAAGGCAAAGCCCGCCGCAGGCACAAAGGCCGCCGACGCGGAGGCCGCGATCATTGCAATGACAAAGGTGCTGGCGCTCTGAGCGAGCGCTCCGGCCGTCAGGCACAGGCCCAGAACGACGGCGCCTCCGACCATCAGCCGCGTTGTTGGCCACAGATCGGTCAGTGGCCCAGCCACGAAAAAACTAAGCGCATAGACGGTCACCGTGATCGAAAACACATCACGCATGGTTTCCGGTGTGGTGGCAAAGCGTTCTGCCAGCAGAAAGAAGAGCGGTTGAGAGACATAAACCGAGCCCACCGCCAATGCGATCAGCACGGACAGAAAGGGCAGGCGGCGGCTTAGGCGGGTGCCGCTTGTGTGAATATGAGTGTCAGCAGAGGTCATGACGTTGTGCTTTCTCCCGCGAAGGCGGGTTTGGGCGCGATTGTTGTGAGGCATTCCCAGCCGCGTGCCCGGGCCAGATCGGCCAGATCCGGCGACCCGATCACGGCAACCGGATGCCCGACGGCTTCGAGCATCGTGCGATCCGACATGTCATCGCCATATGCAAAGCAGGTGCGTGGATCGGTGCCGTGCTGTTGTAGAAACGCGGCGATGGCGTCGGCCTTGCCGGTGCCGATGGTCTGCGGTCGCAGGATCTCTCCGGTCAGTGTCCCGTCCGGACCGGTTTCCTGTCGTGTGCAAAGGATGTGCTCGGCGCCCATACGCTGCGCCAGCGGGGTCAGAAGCGCGGGAAACGACCCCGAGACAAAGACTGGTGCCACGCCGCCAGCGCGATGCGCGCGCAACCGTTCGAGCACTTCGGGAAAAATCATCGCCTCGGAAAGCCCTTGCGCACCAAAACGCCGTTTGACCCAAAGCCGCCCCGCCGCCAAGAGTTGCATCTCGTTTTCGCCAGCGAAAAAGCGATAATACAGCCGGTTCAGGTCTTCGCGCGGGCGACGTTCGGAAAAGGCGTGTTCAAAGGCTGTGTTGAACCGGTCCAGCGTCTCTGGCGCTCCCTGCAGGTCGCACCAGAAGGGAAAGAAGTCGAACATGCTCTTGATCCGAATAAGCGTGTCGTCGACATCAAAAAACGCGTAGCTCATGTCGGGTCCTTCTCGTAGCTCATACGCCTGCTGAGCGTCGAAAATGCGGGATCTGTGGCGAGCACGTCGGCTTCGGACCAGCGGCTCTTGGGAATTTCGGAGATGACAACGGCGATCTTGTCGAGAGGTGCGCCGGTGGCATCGTGGACCGCGCGGGTGACCGCGCTCATCAACTGTTCTGCGGCGGTATCGTCGTCGGATTTCCAGGTGGTGATGGTGACAAAGGGCATCGGGGTTCCTTTCGGTTTGGAAGGAAGAGGGGAAAAATGCGGTCAGGCGACGGTCACCAGATCGGAGAAAGCCGGTTCTGTCAGTTTGAGCTGGGCATGGATATCCGCGCCCAATCCGTGCAATCCGATCGCACCGCCATAGCTCATGCGTGTGCTCATATAGAGCAGGATCACGTTGATGATGCGGTTCGCCCCGGGGCGCGATGGATCGGGAAAGGGATCGGGGAGCAAGGCCTCGAACCGCCCCCGCCCCTGGGCATCGGTGACAAAGACATTGGGAATGCCAAGCGGCCCTGGTCTCGTTGGGCTGTCGGGGCGCAAATCGTGCTGGCGCAGGCTCATGACCGTGTACACGCTGTTTGGCACGAGGTGGGAAAATTCCATCTCGAACAGGGCTTTACGCCTATCCGATGTCAGCGACACCACGATCTGACCCCGAGCCTTCAGCCAGTCGCCCAACGTGACGGGCGCGATTTCACGCAGCCCGTCTTCGGGACGCGCATCGGGTACATAGGCCGCATGTAACGGAGCGCTTATGCGTTTCGTGCGATGTGCCTCGGGGGCTTGTTCCGGCGCAAAAAGCATGGGGTAATTGTTGCATGGCAGAGGCAATGGCAGGGTCCACAGAACCTCATCCTCTAGATCGGCGGGCAGGGCTGTGGGATCGAAGCGGCGCAGGATGTCATACCGTCCAGCCTCGCCGAATGCGGGCGGGATGGTATGGGACGATACGATCGCCCCACCCCAGTCCGGCCCCCCTTGCCCGTCACAGATCCGCCCGACGACAACGAAGTTTCCTTCGCCATCGCAGATCTCGCTTGGCGGGTAGAGCGGACCCTGTGTTGTCGGTGTCAGCTCCAATTCGATCGGGGTGCACAGGCTCATTGCGTTACCTTCGACAGGGCCTCGTCGGCGAGCTGTTTTTCCTTCTCGGCGATAACGCTCTCTGGGTAGACCGTGAACAGTGCTTTGCAATCGGCACAAGGGACGCCGCATTGCTCCACCGTCATCTCCATCCGCAGCCGCACGCGATATGGTTTTGCATCGCATTCGATGACGTTGATCCGCACCTCTGCCGGCAGCGGAAAGACAAAGTTGGAAAACGATGTCTCCATCGAGTTGATGACGAAGTAGGTCTTGTTGGTGCCCTCCAGCGGATAGAACTCCTCACTCACCGCAAGGAAAGATTGGCGGAAGGCCTCGATCAGGATCATGCCCTGGATGTGCTGCCCGGTCTGGTGATCGCCCATCAGCTCGCAGCGTTCGTCAATGAGCAATGCGCAGGAATACAGGTCCTCCCCGATGCGTTCCGGCTTGGCGATGACGGTGTTATGAATCTGACGCTTGTGCGAATGGGTGCCGGGGGCGCGTAGGCCGATGCGGTGCAGATCGGTGAAATCGACCTTTTGAGCCAACCCGTTGGTTTCAATAATCTTCGATACCTCGTCATGGCGCACGCCCTGGCCGAGGGTCAGTCGCATTTTGCTGCGAAAACAGCAGTCCGGCAGGCTCGACAATGCGAGAAACTCCGACTGGGTAATGGCGTTCTTTCCGTTAGCGAATTGGTGGAATTGGTCACCGACAACAACAATCTCATGATTTTCCATGATACTTCTCGCTTACTTCGGGGGAGGGGAATGAAAGGTCAGGCGGCAAGGCTGGACAAACCGTTGTAGATCCGGGTGTAAAGCCCGTCGGTGCCGCCGGTGATATAGCCGTCGCCGGCTTGCTGAACGATGGTCTTGTAGCGTTCGCTGTTGAACACTGCGGCGTAGGCCTCGGGGAGGCAGCTGAAACCAGACACGAACATCACGCCGGGCACGCCGCTGATCAGGGAATGATAGGCCGAAAAGCTCTCGACCTCGTCATGGCTGCGCACCACATCAAAAATGGTTTCCTCGCGCCATTTGCGATATTCTGCCATCCGCTCGGGCACCACCTCGACGTGTCGCAGTTGCACATAGGGCGTCTGCGGCAGTGCGTCTTCGGCACTCTTGACCTGCTCAACAAGGTCGACCAGTTCGCGGCGGACGTCACCGATCAGTCCCGGGGTGGCCTGGCTGAGTTCAGATTCGCATTTTGCAAGAGTGTCGGGCAGCTCCGACAGGTCTTCAAAGGCACGCAGCTGCATCAGTTCGTTCTGCGCGTCCGACCAGAAATTTCGGGTGGTGGCATCGTCGATGAAGTGCGAGGGAATCGCAGCGCCAGTTTTGAAAGAATAGCGCGAGATCAGAAGATACTTCGAAGCCATTGATAGCGTTCCTTATAAAGAGTGATATTACCTCAGGTTGTTTTGAGGTTTCGCACTTCTACTCTTTTCTGCGGCGCAGAATTTTGGAATACTATTCTTGATATTACTCATATTGGATCGTGGATGGGCTCGAAGCACACTTGATGGTTTGTCGTATCTTTTTGTTTTAAAATAGGAATTCTTATCTTATGGTGACGTCTCACCGCCTTCCCACCATCCAGCAGCTCCGATGCTTCGTCGCTGTGGCTCAAGAAATGAGCTTTCGCAGAGCGGCGACGCGCCTGGGCATGTCGCAGCCGCCCCTGTCACGGCAGATCAAGGAGCTTGAGAATGTTCTGGGTGTGCGTTTGCTCGACCGCTCAACCCATCACGTGAGCCTGACGGCTGGGGGTGAGGTCTTTGTCGAAGACGCGCGACGCATCATCAATATGTTGGAAAGTTCGATCGCGGGAATGAGCGATGCCGAGGACCGGCTGAGTCGTCAGATCAAGATTGGGCTGAGCTTTATGTTCGACTTTACCGCCTTGCCGATCATGAAAGATATGTTGGATAAAATAGGCGATACAGTGGTGATTCAGCGTGAATATGGTGCCTCGCGCAATCTGGCGTCGCTGGTGGAATCGGGCGAGTTGGATGCAGCGATCATCGGTGCCTATCGCGATACGCCCAACAGCATAGATCGGTTGCAGATCTTTACTGAAACCATCCGCGTGTCCTTGCCCGCGCATCATCCGGCCGCGCAGAAAGATCACGTGACTTTCAAGGATTTTGACGATCTTCCCCTGTTTTGGTTCTCGAAAAATGAAAACCCTCATTATGCCGACATCTTCGAGCAGGTCTTTGCGCATCACCAATATCGCCCACCACGTTTGCGCGAGCCGGATGATCACGTTCAACTGCTTTCACGGATCGGAGCGGGGGAGGGGGCGACGTTTTTGCCAACGCTCCGGACCTCGGTCCGCCATACCAATGTGGTCTATCGGGCACTGACACCCGAGATTTCCGATCAGTTGCAGATCCCGATCTATGTGATCTGGCGCGATCAGGGCGCGCGGCCCGAGGTTCGGCGCATGATCGAGGAATTCAAACGGCATACCCCGGGCTGAGCGGGATCAGGCGTTGATCCCTTTCATGCCCTCCGCACTGTAGCGTTCTCCGGCGGTGGCGCCAGGCTTCCAGATGTCGGACAGGGTCGTCAGCTCCTCGTGGGACAGGTCCAGGGACAGCGACGCGATGTTTTCGCGCAGCCGTTCCGGCGAACGGGTGCCGGGGATCGGTACGATATTTTCCGCCTGGGCCAAAAGCCAAGCCAGGGCAACCTGACCGGTGCTGGCATTGTGGCGTGCTGCGAAGGCTTCCACCTTGGCCAGAAGCGCGGTGTTGCGATCCAGATTGTCGCCGGTAAAGCGCGCGTTCGAGAGGCGAAAATCCCCGGCGGACAGGTTGTCCGTGGACTTGTAGCGCCCGGTTAGAAATCCTCTTCCGAGCGGCGAGTAGGCAACGAACCCTACGCCCAGTTCCTGCGTGAGTGGCAGGATATCCTCTTCGACATCGCGCGTCCAAAGCGAATATTCGCTCTGGATCGCTGTGACCGGAAACACCTCATGTGCGCGCCGCAATGTTGCCGCAGACACTTCGCACAGGCCCGCACCGGCGATCTTGCCCGCCTTGTGCAGATCGCCCAGCACCTCCATGGTCGCGGCAATATCGGCATCCGGGTCCACCCGGTGAATGTAAAACAGGTCGATGCGTTCGACGCCCAGGCGGGACAGCGAGGCATCGCAGCAGGCGCGGATATAGGCCGGATCGTTGTTGATCCGTCGCGCATAAGCGGCGTCCTTCGGCCGGTCGATGCCGCATTTCGTGGCGATCCGCATGGCCGCCCGCTCTTCTGTCGGCGCAGCTTTTAGGGCCTTGCCGATGATCTCCTCATTGTGCCCGCGCCCGTAGACATCTGCGGTGTCAATCAGGGTTATCCCCTCGCTGAGCACTGTCATCAGCATGGTGTCAATAATCCCGGGATCGGTCTCGCCGTAAAACTCGCTCAGACCCATGGCCCCATAGCCGAGGGCGGAAACGGACAGGTTTTCTCCGAGCGAGCGAGTCGGCAAAGTCGGTTGGAATGTCATGGAATAACTCCTTTTTCTTTGCAGAAACTGTTCGACGCGCGGACATAAGGGAAGTCCAAATTTGTTAATTCAATTTTGGAACCACAAGACGCACCACGCGGTCGCCGGCGCTGATGACCGAAGGGCAGGGGCTGTACCATCGCACTGCGCGACCAAAGTTCCGGGATGTTGATGCCATGGCCTTTCCAGACCGGCGAACCCATCCCCGGGCTGCTGCCCGAAGCCCCCCTCGGTTCGCGCTTTTCCGGACGTCATTCAGGCAGAGTTTCGGGGGCAGTCCGGGAGGTGAGGCCGAAGACGTGCCAAACAGCTCCGCCGGTCTTCACCAGGGCACAGGTCCATTTTCATCGGAGAACGTGCCGGTCGGGCCATCGTCGTCGATCAGGGCAAGTCGCACCGGTTCCCGCGCGCCGTCTTCCACGCTGCGCGTGCCGTTGAAGTTGTTGAGGGCCGTGGAGGTGAATCCTGGGCAGGCGGCATTGACCTTGATGTTGGTCCCTTCAAGCGCAAGCGCAAAGGCCAGCATCACCGCATGCGCTGCCGTCTTCGAAACCGAGTAATTGCCGAACATGCGCCGATGATCGTTGGCGGGGTCGGAGTTGAGCGTCAGCGAGGCGCCAGAGCTGCCGGTGATGACGATGCGGCCTGCCGGTGCTTCGCGTAGAAGCGGGAGCATCGCTTGGGTCACTGCGATGACCCCGAATACGTTGGTCTCGAATACGGTGCGGATATCGCCCAGAGGGGCGTCGGTCAGCTGGTTCTTCGTGAGTGCCTCCGAAAACGCCTCGTTGGAGTTCACCCGAGAGATCCCGGCATTGTTCATCAGGATATCAAGGCGTCCAAACCTGGTGCGAATGAGAGCGGCCGCCTGAGCGATCGAGGCTTCATCCGTGACGTCGAGCTGGAGGGCGTGGGCTGCCGCGCCGATGTCCTGCGCGACCCGTTCACCCTTTTCCATGTCGCGTGCGCCGACAAGTACGGTCAGGCCTTTTGCAACCAGATCCTTGGCGATCTGGAGGCCGATCCCTTGAGTGGCTCCCGTGATGAGAGCTACGCGTTTGTCTGACATGATGACTTTCCTTTCATTCCTTGCTGGCGCTATCGGGCTCGAAAGCGTATTAAGCGGAACGTTATTCCGCTCATATACGGAACATTGTTCCGTTTATCAAGCGCGCTTTGAAGGAGTTTTGGAGCTCATGCCTGACAGACCATCGCACCGAAATCTGCGCGCAGATGCAAAGCGCAACATCGAGACACTCGTTCGGACGGCACGGGACATCTTTGCCACGTCGGGGGTCGAGACGCCCATGCGCGAGATCGCTGATAGGGCTGGCGTTGGCGTTGGAACCATCTACCGAAACTTTCCGCAGCGCTCCGATCTGATCGCGGCGGTGTTTCGCAGCGAGGTGGACGCCTGCGCGGAGGCTGCGTCAGATCTGGCAAGGACCTATCCTCCGGGGGAGGCGCTTGACCGCTGGATGCAACGCTATGTCGATTTCATCGTTGCCAAGCGCGGACTGGCTGCCGCCCTGCATTCAGGAGACCCGGCGTTCGAAGCTCTGCCTGCCTATTTCGACAGCCGGTTTGAGCCCGCGTTGCGACGTTTGCTGGATGCGGCCGTCGCTGCAGAGGAAATACGGCCCGACGCAAATCCCTACGATCTCCTGCGGGCTGTCGCGAGCCTGTGCATGCCCTCAAGCGATGGAGACCCTGCACCGGCGCGTCGGTTGGTCGCTCTACTGGTTGACGGACTGCGTTACCGCGCGGTGGGTGCGCAGGCCACCCGCGCGAGCCTGGACCATAAGCCCGACTAGATGCGGACCGACCCGAAAGGGCATCCGAACGTCAGCGGCCCCTTGTCGGGGCGTCGAAGGGGCACGGAGAAGGGGCAGGGAAAATTTCCCGTCAGGTCAGTCGAGCGGCTGGGTTTTTCTGTCCGGGCGCGCAAGGCTGAAACGATCCGCCGTTCTGCAATAGAGACCGGCGCCGCCCATGCGGGCAATCGGACGATGGGCCTCCAGATCAACTCTGGCCGTCTCTGAATCGAGCATCAGCGCGTCCTCGACGTGAAGCGCCACAATCTCCCCCAGAACGATTTTCTGCGAGGTGCGCGTCGATATGGTTTGCATCAACTGACATTCCAGCCGAACAGGAGAGTGCGCGATGCCGGGCACCCCGTTGGCGGTGGCCGGGGACATGGCGATGGCGGCCATGTCGGCTTCGCTTTCGGCATAGGGCAGGTCTGTGGCGGTCTGGTTCATCTGTGCCGCCAGCGCCTCGGTCACCAGATTGACCGTAAAGCGTCCGGTTTCGGTGATGTTGTGCGCGGTGTCTTTGAGCGGCTTTTCCGGATGTTCCAAAATCCCGAGCGCCACAATCGCCGGGTCGTGGCCCATCACGTTGAAGAAACTATAGGGGGCAAGGTTGACGATGCCCTCGGGCGAGAGGGTGGAGACCCATGCAATCGGGCGCGGCACCACAAGAGATGACAGGAGTTTGTAGCGTTTGCGCGCCGCGAGGGTTGTCATATCGAATTGCATGGAAAGCCTCTCTCAAACAGGGGCTGCCCTGACAGAGGACAGGGCAGCCTGATCTTTTGACGGTGTTGTCTTATTGCGTTGCTGTGCGGTCTGCCGCGTCGAGAAGGACCGCGAGCATTTCGGCGGTTTTGGGGTCCTCGTTTAGCAGTTCGAGCACGGCGACGCGCATTTCTTTGAGAAGGGCGTCACGTTCGTCTTTCGGCAGATAGTGAACGGTGCCGCCCATCTCTTCCCAGGTTTTGTAAGCGTTGGCCTGGTCTTCCAGAACATAGTCGTAAAGCTCCGGCTCAAGCGCCGTTGCCTCTTCGCGCAGCATGGTTTGCAAGTCTTCCGGCAGGGTGTCCCACCAGATTTTGCTGACCATCATGACCTCGCCCATCACGCCGTCTTCGGTGGCGGTGATGTGTTTCACGATGTCGTAGAGTTTGAGCGAGGTGAAGGCGGGCGGGGAGCTTTTCATGCCGTCCACGGTGCCTTGCTGCAAGGCTGTTGCGACCTCGCTGAAGTCGATGGGAACGGCTGTGGCCCCCATGAGTTCGACGCCTTTGCGTTCGACTTTCGAGGCGAGAACGCGGAGTTTTTTGCCGTTGAAGGCCTCAACCGTATCGCCGGGAAAGGCGGTCGCAAACGCCGTGTTGCCGTAGATATAGGTGCCGAGACCGACGAGACCTTTGTCGGCGCCGAGGTTCAGAAAGGTTTCGCGGAATGTCGGATCGCTGAACACCCGTTGGGCGTGGCGGGCGTCTTCGAAAATCGCGGGCAGGTCGGTGACCTGAAAGCGCGAGTCGACGCCAACGAGATAGGCGGCGGGGCCGGTGTAGAATTCGACGGTGCCGAATTGCAGGCCCTCGATCATACGGGCGTTCGAACCAAGCTGTGCTGCGGGGTAAAGCTCGGTTTTGATGCGGCCTTCGGAACGTTCCTCGACGCGTTTGGCAAAGCGTTTGATGGCTTCGGTCTGGACATCATTCACCGTGGCCGTCGCCAGTTTCATGGTGAACTCTTGCGCAAAGGCAGGGGAGGCACCGAGGGTCGCGAGCAAGAGGCAGGTGCCCGCGGCTTTGACCATGTTGCGGCGGCTGGGTCGGAATAGTGACATGAGAGAGCTCCATTTTAAGGGTCTAGAGAGAGGGATCAGAACAAGAGTTGCGGCAGGGAGATCGCGGGCACATAGGTGATCAGAAGGAGCGCCAGCGTTTGCAGGATGATGAAGGGCACGAGGCCCGCGCTGATGCGCGAAATCGGGGCGCCGAACAGGGCATTGGAGGTGAAGATGTTCAGACCGAAGGGCGGTGTGAACATGCCGATGCTCAGGTTCACGGCCATGATGACGCCGAAGTGGACGAGGTTCACATCAAGATGGGTGACCACAGGCACCAGCATCGGCGTCAAAAGAACGATCGCGGAGACCGGGTCCATCAAACAGCCGACGATCAGCAGGAAGATGTTGATGGTGAGCAGGACCACCCAAGGCTCGCTTGAGGCGGCTTCGACGAAATTGACGAGGGTCTGCGGCACGCCGCTGGTGGTGAGGACCCAGGAAAACACCCCGGAGGCCGCGACGACGAGCAGGATTTGCGCGGTGAGATGGGCGGAGCTGAGCACAACGCTCCAAATCTCGCGCCAAGTGATTTCACGGTAGAAAAACCGCGCGACCAGAACACCGTAGACGCCCGCAACACCCGCCGACTCCGTCGGGGAAAAGATGCCGGAATAGATGCCGCCGAGGATGACCACAGGTGTGCCGAGTGCGGGCAGGGCCGAGAGAAAGAGCGACAGGGCCTCGCCTTTTTGCGCCGTGTTGGCACCCGAGGGTTTCATTTTGCGCGACACCCAGAGGATGTATCCGACAATGACGAGGCCGAGCAGCAAGGCGGGCAGGATCCCGGCGGCAAAGAGCGCGGTGACGGATTGCTCTGAGGAGGCCGCATAAAGGATCATCAGGATGCTGGGCGGCATGACGCTTGCGATGCCGCCAGCAGAGGTGATGAGGCCAAGCGAAAACTTTTCGCTATAGCCGCCCTCGCGCAGGCTCGGGTACATCAACCGGCCGATGGCGGCGACGGTGGCGGGGCTTGAGCCGGAGACCGCGCCGAAAAATTCGCTGGCGCCGATGGCGGTCATCGGGCGGGCGGATTTCAACCCGCCGCAGAGCATCAGGATGCAATTGACGATGCGCCGCGACACGCCGCCGCGCGACATGATCTCACCCGCGAAGATGAAGAACGGCACGGAGAGCAGGGCGAATTTATCGAGGCCACCGAACATGATCTGCGGCACCATGGTGGCGGGGACGCTCATCTGGGTGAGGATGGCGACGCTCGCAGTGGTGAGCAGGACGAGATAGATCGGCAGACCGATGATCAACAACAACAGCGGCAAGCCGGCGAGAATAGCGATGAGTGTCATTTGGTACCTGCCAGTGCATCTTGAACTTCGACGGGCTCGGATGCGGTGAGGAGTTGGTCTGAAACGAGCAGAGAGAGGCTGCGCACGATGCCGCCAAGGCAGGCCAGTACAAAGGCCGCGAAGATCGAGCCATTGACGTATTGCTTGGGGATTTCTGCCACGTTGGTCACCTGAGAGAACCGGGCGACCAGCTCGACAACGAGATAGGCGTTATAGGCGAAATATCCGCAGAGGATGGCGCCTGCGGCGGCGAGGACAAAGGCGACCCAGCGCAATGCGGCACGCGGCAATATAGGTTTGAGAATTTCGGCGGAGAGGTTTTCCCCCTGCAGGGTCAACCGATAGGACATCAGGCACACCGACCAGATGATGAGCAGGGTCGTGACCTCCTCGGCCCAGAAGATCGGGCTGTGAAACAGGTATCGCCCCGCAACATTGGCGGCGTTGATCAAAAGGGCGGCGGCAAAGGCGACCCCGGAGAGCAGGTTGAGCAATTGGGTGAAAACGTCGGACAGGCGTTGCATCGTTTCTCCTTATCCCTCGGCTTTGGTATAGGTGACCGGTGTGCGGGGCGTCGTGTTCACCCGCAGTTCGAAAACATCCGGGCGGGCGTAGTGCCCGGCGGCGTCGAAATCGAGCTTGCCCCGTGTCACCGCGTCCAGATCGATCTCGGCGACCAGAATGCCCTCCTCGTCGAACAGCGGGCCTGCGAGGACATTGCCCAAAGGATCAAGGATCACGCTGCCGCCGCGCATCATGATGCGGTCGGGATCGGTGCGGGTGAAGGCATAGTCTTCGGGGAAATCTTTTTCCCACAACACCTGGCAGCTCGAAAACACGAAGGTGCGCCCTTCGAGGGCGATGTGTTGCATGGTCGCTTGCCAGCTGTCCCGGTCGTCGGCGGTGGGGGCGCAATAGAGGTTGATGCCCTGACCGTACATGGCCATGCGCATCATCGGCATGTAGTTTTCCCAGCAGATCACGGCGCCGATGTTGCCAATGTCGGTGTCGAAGGTGGGCAATGTCGAACCATCGCCAAAGCCCCAGACCAGACGTTCCGCACCGGTTGGCATCAGCTTGCGATGTTTGCCCAAAAGCGTTCCGTCGGGGCCAAAGAAGACGACGGTGCAATAGAGCGTGCCCGCCTCGCGTTCGATGATGCCCATTACGAGGTAAAGCCCGGCGGCGGCGGCGGCCTGTCCCAGACGCTCCGTCTCGGCGCCGGGGATTTCAATGGCGCTGTCGACGTAGCGCCGGAACTCTTCGCGACCTGCGTCCGTGCGCACCCCGACGGAGATCTCATAGCTCTGCTCCTTGGGGTAGGCGGAAATATAGGCTTCGGGGAAAACGGCGAGGCGACAGCCCTGCGCACCGGCCTCGGCAATCAGCACCTCCGCCTTGGCGAGGCTGGCCTCGATATCGAATGGCACGGCGCCTGCCTGAATCACTGCCGCTTTGAAAGTCATCGCTTACCTCGATTTAGTCGATTAATTTAGACACACTTGTTTTGTGCGAATTTTGGACATGACTGTCAATTGTGCTTCGAAAATTCGTTTTTTGGGGCCGTTTTTGGCGCTAAAGTGATCAAAATTGTTTGTCCTTGGCCATTTATTAATCTGAATTTTTATTATTTCGATAATCTGTCGGACATTTTCGACACGAAATTCGACTCAGTTTGTCGAATGCTTCCGACAGGCAAGATCCCCTTGTGCGCGTTCTGAAGTCGCATTATTTTACGGGTTTAGAGGTTTGAGGGCTGTCTGATGTATGATTTTCAAAGCAAATTGTCGAAGCTGGGCATCAGCGGTACGCTCTACCGGTTGTATGTGGCGGCAATCGAATTGGGCGAGGCCCCGATTTCCGATGTGGCCACGCGCGCAGGGCTGGTGCGCACCACGGCCTATGACGCGCTGTCGCGGCTGGAGGAGGAGGGTCTCGTTGCCATCGTGAAAAGCGGCAACAAGCGCATCGTTGTCGCCGAAGATCCCTCTGTTTTGCTGGAACGGATCGAGGCACGCAAACAGATGCTCAATGAGGTGATGCCGGAGTTGCGGTCACTCTACAATCGCGCGAAGGGCAAGCCCCGCATTCGGTATTACGAAGGCCGCGAGGGGATTTTGATCGCGCTGAAAGACACCTTGAGCATCAAGGGGACAAATCCGACGTTGCTCGGTATTTTGTCCATGGATGAGCTGCGTGAGGTTCCCGGTCTTCAGGAGATGGAGAATTTCATCGCCGCGCGCAAAGAAAAGGGCATCTGGCTCAGGGTGATCAGGTCCCGCACGAAAGACGTCGCCTCAATCTGGCCGTCGGATTCAGGCGATCTGCGCCATCTCCGTTTCGCCCCTGAGAATGTTCTGCTGTCGATGACGACATTGATCTATGACGACAAGGTCTGCCTGATCTCGTCCATGCGGGAAAATTACGGCATGATCATCGAAAGCGTGGAGTTCGCGACCATGCAGCGGCAGTTGTTTGAAGCTCTTTGGATGACGTCTTCGGAGACGTGATGTTCGGCGCGCGTCCGGACCACGTAGGCCCGCGCGCTATTTCAGGGCCGCAAGGACCAATTCCCCGACATCGGTCGCAAAAGAAGGGTTCGATCGCATCAGCGCGGCGGCCCGTCTGCCCTCTTCAAGCGATCTGACGCGGCGACGCAATGCGGGGATATCAGAGGCCGGGGCGGCCAGTCCGAAAGCCGGGGTGCCAAGCGTGACCCGCCCGCTCTTTTGCGCCGCGTTCAGGCGGTGTTCGCATCGACAGGTGGCGTTTTGCGACACATTTCCGCAAGATTTCTCCAGAAACCGGGTGATCTCCTGACGGGCGCGGCGCAGCCTTTGGCGATAGGCGGCGGCCGATACGCCCAGTGCTTCCGAAGCCTCGGTGTCAGACATTTCGAAAATATCGCCGAGCACATAGGCCATGCGCAGGCTCCGGTTGAGACAGGTCAACATCGCCAGCGTACACCCGACCTTGATCTCCTCGATGGCAATCGCCGTGACCATGTCGTCTGCCTCATCCCTGTCGGGGACGGCCAAGCCGCTTTCCAGATCGTCGGCGAAATCCTTGAACGTCATGCGCATCGCTTCCACACGGCCGCGCTTGCGCATCCCGACCAGATGCCGTGATGCGACCTTGAGGGCCCATCCTCCGGCGGCTTCGTCGTCGCGGAGTGTGCCGAGATGCGTGATAATCTTGATGAGAATTTCCTGTGTCGCGTCCTCCGCATCTGCGGGATGCGCCAGCATCCGCATGGCAAGACCGTAGATCGGGCGTTGCAGGCCCTGAACGAGGGCAGCAAGAGCCGCGCGATCCCCCTGTCGCGCGGCGCTCACCTGTTTCGGATCCAGACGGATCATGCCTCAAGCCGCGTCTTGAGGCTCACGAGCTCCTTGGCCAGTGTCATTTTCTGCTCTTCCAAAGCGCCCTCCAACAGTTCAAGCGGCACCGGCGGCGCCATCAGGACAAAGGAATAGATCGACGTGTCGTGGGCATCCTCGGTCACACGGGAATAGGCCGCGCCCACGGCGCCATCGGGAAAGGTCATGATCCAGTCGACCGTGCCCTGTTCGGCGAAGGCCCGTGTTTCGAGCTGGATCGGCACCGCGCCATTGGGGGTGACCAGTTCCGCCGTCTCGGCGTCTGCGGATTTGAAAGCGTTGGTCCATTCGGGCAGATGCGCCGGATCGGCGATGTATTCGAACACCTCGGCAAAGGGTTTTGCGATGCTGATGGATTGTACGTCGTGCGTTTTCATGGGTGTCGTCCTCATTGATCTGCGTCGGGCCAGTCCCGACCGCATATTTAGTAAGAGGCGGCGAAGACGGAGACTGTGACAAAGAAAGTTGAAAAAAGATGGGCTGTCGATGCGAGTTTGCCGATGTGGGGATCCGGGGGCTGTGGGCGACGATCTATGAGGAGACGCTCAATGTCGTTGAGGGTCAGCTGGACCATCTTTTCGATCCTGAGGTCGGGGCGTCCGACCCCTATCGCATTTTGGAACGTCTTTGCCCTGAGGGCAAATCTTCATAAACGACTTTGTTCGGTAAAAGAGGCGGGCCCGTTCGGATGATCAGGCCCGCCTTGTCGACATCAAATCACTCGGGAGCTTTGACCAGGATTTTCACCTGAGATTTTTCCGCCACGAGAGCCTCGAACCCCTGATCGACGATCTCGTCGATCGAGATGCGTTTGGTCACCAGTTTGTCGGCGCTGAAGTAGCCCTGGGTCATAAGCTCCATCACCGCCGGATAGATGTTGCGATAGGCGATGGTGCCCAGAAGCTGACGCTCCTTCAGAACGGCGGTGTTGGGTTGGAACGCGGCATCGCCTTCCCAGATCGAGACGATCAGCGTTTGACCTTCGTGCCGGGTGCTGTCGATACATTGCGGCAGAACGCGCGGCACCCCGGTCACTTCGAAAGCCACGTTGACGCCGCCGGTCGCCGCGCGGATCGTCTCCACCGGATCGGTCGACATCGGGTCGATGACGCTGGTGGCGCCGAGTTCCAGCGCCTTTTCGCGACGCTCGGGCGAGGGTTCGACCACATGAATCTGGGCCGCACCGGCGACACGCAGCGCCTCGACGACCAAAAGACCGATCGGCCCGGCGCCAAAGACCGCGGCCGTGTCGCCCGCCTTGATCTTGGACATCCGCACCGCATGGAGCGCGACGGCCGCCGGTTCCACCAGCGCGCCTTGCTCCATCGACAGGGCGTCCGGCATTTTGTGCACCATGCCCGCGGGCACCACAGAGGTCGCGGCAAAACCGCCGTGCCCGCCGGAAAGCCCCACGAAGCCGAGGCTGTCACAGAGATTGTATTTGCCCTCATGACAGGCGGGGCAGGTGCCACAGGCAAAGATCGGTTCGATCGCCACGCGGTCGCCAATCGCAAGCCCGGTCACGCCCGCGCCCAATTCGGTGATCTCGCCACAATATTCGTGACCCATGGTGATCGGCGCCTTGTCATGGCTGAGCGGGTGCTCCTCGTCCACGGGGACGAAAATCGGCCCGGCGAGATATTCGTGCAGGTCGCTGCCGCAAATTCCGGTCCAGGCCACCTTGATCTTGACCTCGCCTGCCGCAGGGGAGGGTTCGGGGATGTCTTCGACGCGGATATCTTTGACGCCATGCCAGCGTGCTGCTTTCATTGTGGTTCTCCTTGGTTCGTAAAGTTTGCGTCCGGGCCGGGAAGAAAACCCGGACGCGTGATGCGCATCACGACAGGTGATGCACCTCCTGAAGGCCGTAAACAGGGGTGTCGATCCCCTCCAGACGGGCTTTCAATTGCAGGGCGAGGTAGAGCGAGTAGTGGCGCGACTGGTGCAGGTTGCCGCCCATGAACCAGAGGTGCTCCTGCTGGGTCGGTTTCCACATATTGCGCTGTTCGCCCTCCCAGGGGCCGGGGTCTTTCGTGGTGTCGGAGCCGAGGCCCCAGACCTTGCCGACCTTATCCGCGACTTCTGGGCTGATGAGATCCGCAGCCCAGCCGTTCATCGAGCCGAACCCCGTGGCGAGCACCACCAGATCGGCGGGCAGCCGGGTGCCGTCGGTCAGAACGACCGCGTCCTCCTCGAAATGATCGACGCCGCCTTTGGCGAGTTTGACCTCACCGTCGATGATCAACTGGCTGGCGCCCACGTCGATGTAATAGCCGGAGCCGCGTCGCAGGTATTTCATGAACAGGCCCGAGCCGTCATCGCCCCAGTCGAGATCGAACCCGGCTTTTTCCAGACCTTTGTAGAACTCCGCGTCGCGTTCGCGCATCTGGTCGTAGAGCGGGATTTGGAATTCATGCATGATCTTGTAGGGCAGGGAGGCAAAGATCATGTCGGCCTTTTCGGTGGTCACCCCGTTGGCGATCGCCTCTTCGGAATAAAGCGCGCCGAGGCCGATCTCCATCAGGCTATCCGAGCGCACGATATGGGTCGAGGAGCGTTGGACCATCGTCACATCGGCATCGCCCTCCCAAAGCGCGGCGCAGATGTCATGGGCGGAGTTGTTAGAGCCGATGACGACGACTTTCTTCCTGGCCCATTCATCCGGCCCCTGATGCTGCGAGGAATGCTGGATCGTGCCCTTGAAGGTCTCCATACCGGGAAATTCCGGCATGTTCGGTTTGCCCGACATGCCGGTGGCGAGCACAAGCTGGGTCGGGCGCAGGATCACCTCTTCGCCGTCGCGGTTGACCTTGACCTCCCAGGTGCCTGTGGCTTCGTCATAGCTGGCCTTCTGGACTTCTGAGCGGCTCCAGTAATTGATCTCCATGACCTTGGTGTACATCTCCAACCAGTCACCGACCTTGTCCTTGGGCGTGAACACCGGCCAGTTGTCGGGGAACTTGATGTAGGGCAGGTGGTCGTACCAGATCGGATCGTGCAGGCAGAGCGATTTGTAGCGGGACCGCCACTGGTCGCCGGGCCGGTCGTGTTTGTCCAGAACGATGGTGGGGACGCCCAATTGACGCAGCCGTGCGCCAAGCGCGATGCCGCCCTGACCACCGCCGATGATCAGCGTATAGGGCTGGGTCGTATAGCCAAGCTCGGCCTCCTCGGCCTCGCGGCGTTCCTTCCATGAGCTGCGGTTCTTTTTCGCGCCATGCTCCGCGCCCATCGGGCGGCGTTTGCCGCGGTTTTCCTCAAAGCCCTTGAGTTCCTGTAGTGCGGTCAGCAGCGTCCAGATCCGACCGTCGCGCATCCGCATCAACCCCCAACCACGCCCGGTGGCGGTTTCGAATGTGAGCCAAGCCGTGATGACGCCGTCCTCCTCGGCGGGCATCTCGCCTGACTGAATCTCGAACTTGCCCGGACGGGTGTGGTCGAGCTGGCTGTGCAGCATATCGGCCACGCCCTCGGGGCCTTCGACGGTCTTCAGATTCCAGCTGACCGCAACCAGATCACGCCAATAGCTGTCGGTTGCGAACAAGGATGCGGCACGCTCGATATCGCCGCCCTCCAATGCGGCGTTCAGCGTGTCCAGCAGCTCCTGGGTCTGAGTGGTTGTTGTACTGTCAAGCATCGCGTTTCCTCCTCTGCGCGTGTCTCGAGAAGGAGTATGGGAGCGCGAAAGCGCAGCGATCTATGGAGGCAATGGGACAGGAGTGGAGAAAAATGAACGTTGCAGTGCAGCATGTTGCGCGCGCAACAGTCCTGCAACGGCTCACTCGGGCGGGCGCAACCCGGCGGCCCGCATCCGTCGCAGGATGGTCGAGCGGTTGACCCCGAACCGCCGCGCGGCACGGGCCATGTTCCAGTCGCAGGCGATGAGAACCTGTTCGAGGGCGGCCCAAGGATCGGTCGCGGCGGGGGTGGCGGCCTCTGGGCCGTGTCCGATCGGGCTGGGCAGATCGGGAAGGTCGATCACCGAGCCGACGCACAGCGCGGCGGCGGTATCGAGCACTTGTTCCATCTCGCGGATGTTGCCGGGCCAGGTCCGTCCCATCAACTCGGCGCGCGCCGAGGGCGACAGGCGCACCGCGTCGGCGGTATGGCGCCGCAGATGGCGCGACATCAGCCAGTCGAGATCGCGCCGCATCCTGAGCGGCGGCACGCTGAGAACGTAGCCCGCCAACCGGTGGAACAGTGTGCGGGGCAAATGAATGCGGGCCGGGTCGAGGCAGCTTGTGGAAAGCGTCCGAAGATCAGGGCGGCGGTCGAGCAAACCGCTCAGGGCGATGGCCGTCTCGTCGCTCAACTCCTCGACCCGGCGCAAAAGAAGCGTCGTCAGGCTCACCGTGTCCAGGCACAGATCAGTGATGTCCTCCGGGCGCAGTGTCGCACATTCGAGGCTGATGAAGCCCTGCGCTTTGCTCATCATGTGGATCGCACGGGCGAGTTTGGTCTTGCCAGTGCCGGTCTCTCCGGTGATCAAAAGTGGCACGGTGCCGGGGGCCAACCGTTCCGCCTGACCCAAAAGCCGGGCCATGTCCGGGTCGCCGCCGGTCAGACCGGCCAAAGCTCCGCCGCGCCGCATTCCCGGATGCGCTTGTCGCGGGGCCTTCGGCGCAATGGCATGGCCAAAGAGGGCTCCACCGTCGCGCATCTCGATCACCCGTTCTTCGGTGGGACGGTCGCGCATCAGGTCGGGCAGATCATCGACGCTCACACTCAGGACCTCGTCGATCCGGCGCCCGAGAATTTGCCCCGTTTCCGGGAACAACCGTCGCGCCGCACGGGTGTAGCCCAGCACCCGCCCCGAGCCGTCCAACCGCACGGCGGCCTCGGGGTCCACATCTAGGAATTCCGGGCTGGACGACAGGCGCAGCACCCAGTCGCGCGGGCTTTCGGCCATCAGATTGGCCATCTCGACGCGGCGCGCGGCGGAGGTGACGAGGCTCATCGCCAAGTTCTGGCTGCTTTTGGGGGTGGGGGAGCGCAGAAGCGAAATATCGAGCACAGCGGCCAATTGCCCGAGGCTGTCGAAGATCGGCGCCGCGGTACAAGACAGGGCCACATGGGCGTTGCCGAAATGGTCGTCCTGATGCACGGTCACCGGCTCTTGCGTGACGATACAGGCGCCGACACCGCAGGTTCCGGCCAGATTCTCGGACCAGTTCGATCCGAGATAAAGGCCCGCACTGCGCAGATCCTCGGTAAAGAGATCGTCGCCAAAAAAGTCGACGCAGACGCCCTTGGCATCGGTCAGCAACAGAACGTAATTTTGCCCGGCCACCTGCCGGAACAGGGATTGCAGTCCCGTGCGCGCGGTCGCGATCAGCCATTCGGCCTGTTTGCGGTGGTCGCGCAATTCCGCATCGGTCACGATATAGGCCGGATCCGAACGCATCGGATCCATGCCGTAAAGCTCGACACAGCGCCGCCAGGAGGCCGAGACAAAATTGTCCCGCCCGGTCTGGCTGCCGTCGAGCACCCGTTCGATTTCTTCGACATGCCGTGTGTTTTTCATGGCACTTGCTTCATGGCGCGTCGCCTCCCGCTGGAAATGTAGCACAGGATTGGGACAAGCCTAGATTGGAAAAAGGTCGAAGACCGCCGCGGCGGGCGATTGCCGAGAGATCGGGGGCTTGCTCTCAGGGGGCCAACCGGTTGCGGGGCTGCGGCTCATCCGCTCAGGGATCTCAGGATGTCTCGCACGCGTTCTGCGTCTTCGGGGTGGGCGAGGCAGGGCGCATGGCCGCAGTCAAATTCGGTCACACCGGGCCGTGGCCCACGTTGACGCATCAGCTCAAAGACTTCGACCGGCAGGATATCCGAGCTTTTGCCCCGAATGACATGGCAGGGTGTTTCGATGCGCATATAGCGGTCCCATGAGGTCAGCTCATGTCGCGAGGCGGTGAACTGAGCGGTGATCTTTGGGTCGTAATGCAGGCTCAGCGTGCCGTCATCACGCCGTCTGAGCGAAGTTCGCGCCATGCGCCGCCAATAGGCGTCGGGGGCCGGGCCAAAGGGACGATAGACCGCGCGCAGCCAGGTCTCGGCCTCAGACACTTTGGCAAAGACCGGCGGGTCGCTGACATAGGTGGTGATGCGGTCGATGGCCTCATCGGGCATTTCCGGACCGATGTCGTTGATGACGAGCGCGCTTAGGCGGTCGGCCTGACGCCCGGAGGCCAGCCGCATCCCGATCAATCCGCCAAGCGAGGTGCCGAACCAATCCGCCTGGGCGAAGCCATAGTGATCCATCAGATCCATCGCGATGCCGGCATAATATTCGACCGAATATTCCGCCTCGGGGTTCGAGGACCAACTCGACAGCCCGCGCCCGATGGTGTCCGGGCAGATCACGAAATAGTCGTCCGAGAGCGCGGCGGCAAGCTCGTCGAAATCCCGCCCCGTGCGCGCCAGCCCGTGCCACATCACCAGCGGCCGCCCGGAGGGATCGCCCCATTCGGTCACATGAATTTCGTGATCCATGACCGGGACGAGAGAGAAACGTGGCGAGATCATGCGCCTTTCCTCCCTGTCATCATCGTGCCCGCGATCCCTCTGGGAAAGAAATAGACCAGCAGAATAAAGATGATCCCCAACCAGAACAGCCAACGATCTGGGGCCAGAAGCTCTGGCAGGAGGGGCACGCCTGTCAGCGCCTCAGAGGCCGCGCCCATGAGATCGCGCAGGTAATATTGCGCGAGGATCAAAAGCACCGCCCCGATCACGGCCCCCCACATGGTGCCCATGCCGCCGATCACCACCATCAACAGGATGTCGATCATGATGGAAAAGGAAAGTGCGGTGTCGGGGCCGGTGTATTTGAGCCAGACCGCATAGACCGTCCCCGCCAGCGAGGCGATGGTGGCCGAAAGGCAAAAGACGGCGGTGCGATAGGCGACGACGCGATACCCGATGGCCTCGGCGCGCGCCTCGTTTTCACGGATGGCTTTCAGCACGGTGCCAAAGGGCGACCCGACAAAGCGCAGCATGGCGAGAAAAAGGATCAGCGAGGTGATGAAGACGAAATAATAGGCCGCGAGCTTGCCGTTCAGTTTGACGTCCCAGAGCCGGACGACTTTCCCGTCGGCATCGGTCAAAAGCTTGGTCGCGGTTTTGAACAGATCGGGAGATTTGTAGATGATCCCGTCTTCGCCGCCGGTGATCTGCGACAATTGCGAGGCGAGCACCAAAACGACGGAGGCCGCCGCCAAGGTGATCATCGCGAAAAAGATTGCCTTCACCCGCAGCGACAGCAATCCGATGGCCACGGCAAAGACCAGCGAGACCGCAACCCCGGCCAGCGCGCCGAGGAGCACGGGGGTCCAGCCCGGCCCCATCTGTTTGAGCAGGATCGCCGCGCCATAGGCGCCGAAGCCGAAGAACATCGTATGGGCAAAGCTGACGATCCCGGTATAGCCGATCAACAGATCGAAACTGGCCACCAGGACGATAAAGATGCAGATCCGCGCCGCCACTTCGAGCGAGCGGACATCCTGAAACAGGAAGGGCGCGAAAAGCAGGAGTGCCGCGATCAGGGCGACCACGCTCTTGATGACGAGGGTGCCGGTGGTGTGTCGGGTGTCTGACGTGATCATCGCATGCTCCTCACTTGACCGCCGGGCGCAAGCCGTTCGGGCGCCACAAAAGAATTGCCACCATCAGGATCATGTTCGAGGCCAGCGCCAGTTTCGGCGCGAGAAAGCCAACGTAATTCGACATCAGCCCGACGAGGAGCGCGCCCAAAAGCGTGCCCTCGATTGAGCCAAGGCCGCCGATGATGACCACGATGAACACGACGATCATCAGATCGGCCCCCATATGCGGGGTGATCAGAGTTTCATACCCGGCCCACATCGCACCGCCGAGTGCCGCGAGCGCAGAACCCAGCATGAAGACACCGATGAACAGCCGGTCGACACGAAAGCCCAAGGCCTCGACCATTTCGCGGTCTTCCACCCCGGCGCGGATCAGCAATCCGATACGGGTCCGGTTGAGACCGACGTAGAGCAGGACGAAGACCCCGGCACCCAGAGCAAAGGCGAAGGCGCGGTAAATTTCGATGGAGACATCGCCGATGATCCAGGAGCCTTCCAGAAAATGCGGTCGCGCCACGGAAAAGGGTGTGCCGCCCCAAAAGGCGAGAATGGTCTGTTCGGCGACGATCATCGCGCCGATGGTGATCAGGATCTGACGCAGGTGGTCGCGGTAGACCGGTTTGATGATCACCGTCTCGAAAAACCAGCCTGCGATCAGGCCGAAACAGATCGCGGCGAGATAGGCCGCCGCCAGGGCAGAGGCGTTCAGGACCCAGCTGTCGGCGGCCAACCAGCCGCCCAATCCCGCCAGAACGGCGGCGGAGATAAAGGCGCCGAAGCTGACAAAGGCGGAATGGCCGAAGTTCAGAACATCCATCAGACCGAACACGAGGCTGAGCCCGGAGGCCATGAGGAACAGCATCATGCCCATGGCCAGCCCGGCCACGGTCAGGGTGATCCAGGACGACGGCGCGCCGATCAGGAGAAAGGCGATCAGGGCGACGGCGACCGGCAACAGGTTCACCCCGCCAGCCCGGTCCCAATAGGTGCTCAGAGTTGCGGTGCGTGCAGTCATCTTTCTCTCCTCACATCTTTCTCTTTTCACAGCGACAGGCTCAAAAGCCGGTGTTGAAGCGTGGTATCGGCGACGAAATCGGCCATGGTGCCGGTGTGCGCGACACGTCCGTCGTCGATCACTGCCATGTCGCGGCCTAGGGATTTGGCAAAGGCGAAATTCTGTTCCACCAAGAGGATCGTGGTGGTCTGGGCGATCTCTCGAAAGGCCTCGGCCATGGCATCGACAATGGCGGGGGCAAGCCCCTTGGTCGGCTCGTCGATCAAAATGAGCGCGCGCGGTTCGATGATCGCGCGGGCGACCGAGAGCATCTGTTTCTGGCCGCCGGACAGGCTCCAGGCCTGTTTGTCGCGGAACCGTTCGAGGGCGGGGAAAAGCGCGTGGATGCGTGCAAGCCGTGCGGGATCGAACCGGCCGTTCGAGGTCGCAAGGATCAGGTTTTCATCCACGGTCAGCGTGCCGAAAATGCCCATGTTCTCGGGGACATAGGCGATGCCTTTGCGGGCGATCTCGGCCGTGTGCAGCGCCGAGATGTCCTCGCCGCGAAACTGCACCGAACCGGGTGAGGGGGTCCAAAGCCCCATGATCGAGCGCAGCGTGGTGGTCTTGCCCGCGCCGTTGCGCCCCAGAAGGACAAAGACGCCGCCCTCGGGAACCTCAAAGCTGATATCGTGCAGTACGGCGTATTGCCCGATGTCGGTTTTCATGTTGCGGATCGACAAAAGGCTCATGCTGCGTCCTCCCCGCCCGTCCCTTGGGCCGTGCCGAGATAGACGTCGCGCACGATGCGGCTGGACATGATTTCGGTCGGGTCGCCATCGGCCAAAAGTTCACCGTTGTGCAGCACGATGATGCGGTCGGCCAGCGCGCGGACCACCTCCATCTTATGTTCGACCAGCAGCACGGTTTTGGATGTGTCGGCCTTGATCTGGGCGATCAGATCAAGAACATCGGGCGCGTGGTCGAGGCTCATCCCGGCGGTCGGTTCGTCGAACATGTAGACATCGGGTTCCATCGCCATCAGCAGCGCCACTTCGAGCTTGCGTTGGTCGCCATGCGGCAGGGTGGCGGCGGCTTGATGGGCGACGGTCGAGAGCCGGGTCGCCTCAAGGTAATGTTCGGCCTTGCGCGTCAACTCGCGAAACCCGGACACCGGGCGGAACATGCGCCAGCCATGCCCGGAGCGCGCCTGAACGGCGAGCCGGATGTTTTCAAGCACGGTGAGCTGTGGAAACAGGTTGGTGAGCTGAAACGCGCGGCCCACGCCGTGATGCGCACGGGCCGAGGGCGAGAGCCCGGTGATCTCCGTACCATCCTTGAGCACGCGGCCTGAGGTCGCTGTGAGCTGGCCGGAAATCAGATTGAAAAACGTGGTCTTGCCCGCGCCATTGGGCCCGACGATCACGGTGAGCTCACCGGGGTGAAAGGCGCAGGAGACGCTATTGACCGCGACATGGCCGCCGAAGCGGATTGTCAGGTCCTCGGTCACAAGGGAAGGGGAAGTCATCGGCATATATCCGGTGTGATTAGGAAAGGTGAGGGCGGTCACGTGACCAGGCAGAGGCCGAAAGGCAGGCCGCCAAAACGAGGTCTGTCAGACCGGGCCAGGCGTGTCACGCCCGCCCGCTGTGCCCTCTCCCCGTTCGGGAGAGGGCAGGATCATGGCGGCGGGGGCTTAGTCCTGATTGTTGCGGCCGATCGGGATGTCCATTTCATCGGCCGGAATGATCCGCACTTTCTCGGGGATCGCCCAGTCGACCGCATCGTCGACCTTGATCTTGAAATGCAACATGTCCTGAAGCGCCTGATGATCCTCGGGGCGGAAGGTCATCTCACCTTTCGGCGTGTCCCACGACATGCCTTCCATGGTCGCGATCAGCGTGTCGGTCTCGTAATCGGGGGCGTCTTTGAGGGCCTTGACCACGGCGAGAGCTGCGGACATGCCGCCTGCGGTGAAGAAGTCCGGCGGGCTGTCGAAACGCTTCATATGTTCGTCGACCAACCACGCGTTGATGTCGTTGTCGAAGGCTTCGTAATAGTAATACACAGCCCCTTCCATGCCCGGGAAGCGTTTGTAGGTCGGCAGCACCGGCAAAATATGACCGCCCATGGAAATCTCGATGCCATAGCGTGAGGGGTCCATCGCCTGAATCTTGCCGGGCGCGTCACCACCCCCTGCGAAGTAGATCAGGATGACCTTGCGGCCTTCCTTGTCCTTGAGCGCGTTGAACAGCCGCTCGGCATAGGCGGTGAAATCGGTGGTGCCCTGCGGCGCATATTCTTCGGACACGACCGTGGCGCCGGACCCGCCCAGAGCGGATTTGAAGGCGGTGATGCCGTCACGGCCAAAGGCGTAATCTTCCGCCAGCGTGGCGACATAGAGGTTTTCGTCGGGGTTGAGCGCCAGCGCCTGTGCCTGCATGTCCATCGAAGAATTGCGCGAGGTCTTGAACACGTAGCGGTTGCTGTCCGGGCCGGTGAGGCTGTCGGCCACCGCGGGTTCGACGATCAGGATCTTTTCGTATTCTTCGGCAATCGGAAGCATCCCGACGGTCACGCCCGAAGAGGTTGCGCCGACGGCCAGCAGCACCTCGTCATCGCCGTAAGCTTCGGCCAGTACGGCACGCGCGATATCCGGCTTGAACTGGGTGTCCTTGACGATCAGCTCGATCGGGCGGCCGTTGATCTCGTTTGTGCCGCCGGTGCCATATTCGAGGCCCATCTCAAATCCGGTCTGTGCCTGTTTTGAAAAAGCTTCGAAACTGGACCCGCTGAGCCCGTGGATGAGGGCGATCTTGATCGCCTCCTGCGCGTGAACCGCCGTGGTCATGGTCGTGGTCAGCGCCATGCCCATGCCGACGGTCGCGACGAGTCGCTTGAGTAACTTCATGATTTCCTCCCATTTTGGCAGGCTCACCGCGTTGCATCCGCACGCGCGATGGACCTACCTTGCAAAGATGATCACATGGCAACCTTGAGGAGGCAATATCGTGGAAACACGTATAGATCGGGCCTATGAGACCGGCGACTTCGCCGAACTGGCCTATGCGTTCGCGCCGGTCGGCCTCGTCATCACGGAGAATCGGGTGATCCGCGATTGCAACGATGCCTTTGCCGACATGTTCGCCTATAGCCGCGATGAGCTGCGCAATCAGGTCTTTTCCATGCTCTACCCCTCCGGTGAGGAGTTCGTGAACATCCGCGACCGGGGTGTCAAACAGCTGCGTGAAACCAACACCTATTGGGACGAACGGATCATGGCCAAAAAGACCGGGGAGCTGTTCTGGTGTCGGGTGAGGGGGCATTCTTTTACACCGGACGAGCCCTTGATGCGCGCTGTCTGGAGCTTTGCCGATCTGTCTGAGACCCGACCCTATGTGCCCCTGACCCGACGCGAGCGGGAAATCATTTCCTACCTGTCGGACGGGCTGACCAGCAAGGAAATCGCCAACCAGCTCGACCTGTCGCATCGCACGGTCGAGGTTTACCGGGCCAAACTTTTGAAGAAATTCGGTGTGAGCAATTCCAGCGGGCTTTTCCAATCTCTGGGCGGCATCGGCAGCGATCATGTGGTGTCGCGCAGCGGCGGATAGCGTGCGGCCTTTTGCATCGGGGCGCGTTTGGAACAGGGCTCAGAATATATGTGCATCGTTTTTTAATTTGTTGCACATAGTCGATGTGTGCATCATAAATGAGTTTGTTGCACACGATTCAAAGGCCAATCATGCCCGTCCAGTCCCATTCCCGCGCCGCTCAGGTGGCCTATCAGGATCTCAAGCGCCTTCATCTTGATGAGGCCGCATCTCTCGTGATCGGTTCCGTCGAAGAGCGTCGGCGTGGCGAGCGGGTCTATCTCTACGACAAGTTCCGGCTCGGTACTGAAATCCGCAGCCGTTATCTCGGCGAGGCAACGCCGGAGCTTCGCGCGCGGATCGCACAAGCCGCAACGCTCAAGGCAGAGGGGGAGGCCCGGCGAAAATCCATGGCACGTCTGGCGCGGGTTCTGCGCGCCGAAGGCTTCATGGCGCCTGACCGTGACACGGGGGCGTTGTTGCTGGCCTTCGCGAAAGCAGGGGTGTTCCGGCTTGGCGGCACGCTGATCGGCACTGCTGCTTACGGGCTCTATCAGGGCGAGCTTGGGGTGCGCTTCGACAGTGAGGAGTTGGCGCAGACCGGCGATATCGATTTTGCCAGTTTCGAACGGCTGTCCGTGGCGCTTGATGACCGTGTCGAGGAAAGCCCGGACCAGATTTTGCAGGCGCTGAAATTCGATCCGGTCCCAGGCATCGAGACCCGACAGGTTTGGCGCTGGCAACAATCGAGCGGCGAGGCGCTGGTCGAATTTCTGACGCCGGCCTTCGGGGATGAAACCATCAAACCCTTGCCGGCACTCGGGGTGAGTGCTCTGGGGCTCAATTATCTGAATTATCTGATCGCCGCGCCGATCCCCGCGATTGCGCTGTACCGGTCGGGCGTGCTGGTGCAAATCCCGCGCCCGGAGCGGTTTGCGGTGCACAAGCTGATCGTGGCGGACCGTCGCCGTGGCGGTCCGGATCACGCCAAGGCCCGCAAGGACCGTGCGCAGGCCGAATTCCTGATCAAAGTTCTGGCCGACGACCGACCAGACGATCTCGCGGAGGCCTATGAAGAGGCGATGCGCCAAGGTCCGCGCTGGCGCGCGCGGCTCGATGCCAGCCTGAGCCTTGTGCCGGAGACTGCGGAACGTCTTCAGGGGGTGCTGTGAGGCGATTTAGTGCATTAAACTATACATAAGACGAATTATCAGTCATTTTACATCTGATTGGTGCCTGTTCGCGTCACATGCCCCTCTCTTGCCCCACAAGGCGCGCCGTTCACATCTCGGCCAGGTCGATCATCGCGAGGAGCTTGAGCGTGTTGCCGAAGTAGTCGCCCTCCTCGATGGGAATGGCGACCATGGCGGTCCAGAGAGCGTCCATCCAGGCCTGATCTGCCGCCGGGTCGCCGCTACCGGCAATCGCGCCCGCCGCGAACATGGAAATCCAGCCCGCCTCTCCTGTCCACCGGCCATCGCGCGGAATGCTGCCGTCGAGCCGGTAGGTCGATGCGATCCGCGCCGGGTCGCCGCCGGTTTCGGTGCGGATCCAGGCGTTGATCCGCATCAGACGTTCGGCGGCGCGGGGATCGTGGCTGATCCGGTAGTCGGCCGCCAGCCGATAAGGATAGCGCAGGGCATTCCACGAATAATAGCCGTCATAGGCCCCTTCCAGAAACTCCGGCGGTGCGGGGCGCGGATCGTCCGGCATTCCGACCATGAAGTCCGGCACGAGGCCGGTATCCTTCGCATAATGCGCAGAAATCCGGCCCCAGACCTCATATCCCGCGTCACGGATTTCGATCCACCGGGAGGCATCGCGGCCGGGCGCGTCGGCAAAGACGGAGAAGTTATAGGGCATGAAATCCGACGACCGGGAGGCGATGTCATACACCTCGTAGGTCGCCCAATCGCCCAGATTGACGAGGTCATGGCGCGTGATCTCACGGGCGAGAATGGCGGCACGCACCTCTGCCGCATCTTCGGCGTAGCCGCCCCATTTTTCCTCAGCCAATTGCAATGCCAGCGCGATGTCGATGTCGCCGTCGCTGGCCGTTGACTTCCCCTCGGGCGCGTCGGTGCAATCGCGGGTCTGGTTCCATGCCATCAGGCCGGGTCCGCTTGCGGCGGGGTGCAGCCGGAAGTAGGTCAGCATCTCGTCGAAAAGCGGTTTCGCGCGGGGGTCCCGTTCGGCCATTTTGACGAGGGCGAGCATGCCATATCCATGGGCCTCCGACACGGTGAGCGTCCCGGACGCACTGTCTCCATAGGTCGGGTTGCCATCACCGGCGGTATCGACATAGGCCCCACCACAGCCCTCTTTCAGGTAGACGCTTTTCCAGTCCTGCCAGAACCGGTCCAGCGCGGCCCGGCGTTGGTCCTGGCTTGCCGTCGGAGAGATCACCGAAGCCTCTGCGGGCAGCCCGGCCCCCTGAGCTGAGGCCGCGACGGTGAGACCGCAGGCGATCACCATCGAACATGCGATGAGCGAAGACTTCCATTCCGACCAGATGCGCGCCATTTCCATGTCCTTTTCACATCGAGCCGAAAATGGATCGCGTCCGTCGACTGCCCTCGAAGCTTATCCGCATGAGCGGTGTTTCGACAAGTCCGCAGTTCTGGCGTCCATCGCAGGGGAGCGGCTTTCTGTCGAAGGGGTGGTAAACGGCGGACGTGAGGGTCTTCAGGGCCAGGGGTATTCGGCGGTTTCGATCCCAAGGTCGGCCAGTCGGGCGGCGACCACCCGACGGTAATCGACGATGTTTCCGACATCTAGGGCGTGAAGCCGCGCGACTTCGGCACCGTCGAACGGGCGGTAATCCTTGGGGAGCGAGCTGCCCGCCCATCTCGCGATGATGAAGTTCAGCACTTCAGCCACATCGTCCTCGTTCAGGCCGGATCCCACCACGTTCGGGACGTTGGCGAGATAGGCTCGCCCGGCCTCGTCTCCGGCAAAGGTGCCGATCAGGTTCACGAAATCAGGTATGCCAACCTCGCTGAAGCCATGGCCATCGACGCCGTGACATCCAACGCATTTGAGGATGTAATTGGTCTGCGCGGTGCGGCCCGAGCTGGTATCGACCGCCATGGCTGGCATCGCCGTCGCGGCGACGGCCGCCGTGAACAACAAACGACGGATCATTCAAGCGCCTCCTTTCTCATGGCATGAAGCGTGGCCCCATCGAGAGGGGCCTCACGCAGGAGCACGAGGGTCTGCGGGTCGAGCGCGGCATCGATTCCGTTCAGATCGCTGAGCACATAGGCGGCGATATCGAGGATCTCGTCGTCTTCCAGCCAATTATGGAGTGGCATCGCGAGGCCAATGTAGGTCACGCCTGCGGCGGTGATCCGACCGGTCAGCCCACCGAGCACGACCGAGCCGAAATAGCTGGGGGCCTTGTCCCCCAAACCGGTCCAGAGCGGACCGTCGGCCAAGGGCGGTGCGAGCCCCGGCTGGCCGATCCCGCCCTGTTGGTGGCAGGCCGCGCAGGTTTCGTCGAAGAGCACAGCGCCCCGCGTGGCGTCCTGCGCCACGGCCGGAGCCGTGAGCGCCATCACCCCGACGAGCAGCGTCGCAATCGGCGCGCTCCTCATTCCGCGAGCCCCACAACGATGGCGACCGTGCAGTGGATGCCCTTGTCGGTATTGGCCATGCACCAGCTCGATTCAGAGGCAAGGCCGAGGCGATAGCCCGGCATATCGCCTTCCTGACGCGAACATCCTTCCGACGCGCAGGAGCCTTTGCCACAGCAATCGTTGTAGGAGACGAGATAGTCCTTGTCGTCGTTCGGATTGCGGCAGGTGCCGACCCAGGCGACCTTGGACGGCGTGGAGCCGGGCGGACATTGCGTCACGGTCCCACCGCACTCGCTGCACAGACCGCCGTGCAGCGAGCAGTAGCGCCAATAGTCGCAATCGTCCGGCAGGACTTCCGGCTCGCCGAAGCCGCGCGCGAAGGCCGCGCCGTTCGAACTGTCATAGGGCAGCATCGGAAGGACGAAACCGCCAACCATTGCCGCGCCGGCTTTGGAGAGGAAACTCCGCCGCCCGGCATGATGTGCGATGGAGCGGGACGTGCCCTCGACCTTGGTGTCGAACCAGTCCGAGACCTGTGTGAACAGCGATTTCAAAGCATTTCTCCTTTCGTTGAGACGGCCGAGGGAGGCTCAATGCGCGGGCTGCGCGTCGAGTCCGTCGAGGTAGGACTGAATGGATGGGGTTTTCATATCGAAGGCGTTGAAGAGGCTATCGAACTGCTCGCGGCTGTTCACCAGCCCCTTGGCCCGGACCACACCGTGCTCATCGAGCAGGACGGCATAGGGCAGACGGGCGACCCGGTAGGCGAGGCCCAGTTCGGTCGAGACCACATAAGGGTATTGCTCCAGCTTTGCGCTCTCGATGAAACGGTCGTGCTGTTCGGCGGACCCGCCGTCCGAGGCAAAGACGACATCGAGCCAGCTGCTTTCAGCCGCGCGGATTGAATGCACCGCCGGCAGGAGCTTTTTGCAGACCGGGCAGGTCGGCGAGAGGAAAAACACAAGCGTCGCCCGCTGTGGCCGGGGGCCGATCGGAACCATGCCACCTGTGCGGCTTTCGAGGTTGAATTTGGGACTGGCGGTGCCGACCTCGGGGCCGGAATCGTTGACCAGCGCCCCCATCGGGGACACCCGTTCGAACAAAATCCCGACCTGACGGGCCAGAGCCAGAAGCGCGACCGCCAGTCCGACAATCATCAGAAACATGGCCGCAGAGATAAATGTGAGAGCTGTCATATTTGGTCCTTTCTGCCTGTCTCAGAGCGAGCGGCGTGCGAGCGAGGCGTTGGAGAGCAGAAGGTCGGCCAGCAAAAAGGCGACCCAAAGGAGGAGCCCGGTCGCCAAAGCGGCGACGGAGGAGGCGACCGGAAGGCCGCCGGACGGCAGGGCTGCGGCGGCGAGGGCTGCGGCCGCGAGAATGCCGTTGCGCCAGAGCAGCGCCGGGCCGACGGCCTGAGGTGCGCCGCCGCAGCCGCATTCAATCGTGGTCCGGCCGCGGGCGACGTTGATGCCGATCCCCACCGCGTAGAGCAGGAAGAGCCCCGCCCCCAGCGTCATCGCGACGGGCTGTCCGCCCGGGGCGAAGGTGCCCAGAACCACCGCCGCTTCCGCCACGACCAGTGCGACAGAGGCCGGGTGGACCAGCGTCTCGGGCAAGAGCCGGTAATCCGTGACGAAGCCGGTGAACTCCGTGAACTCCGAGAGCTTGTGGTAAACTGCCCGCAGGAAAATCAACGCGACAGCGGAGCTAAGAGCGAGGGCCAGCATCCGGGCGAAGGTGTCACCGCTCATTGCTGCGCCGCCGTTTCGAGGACTGTCGAAAAGCCGATGCCGTTGTGGCTGACCGCCTTTTTCACGGCGAATTTGGCCTCTGTGTCCACCTCGTATTTGGCGATCTCGTCGTCGCGCAGGTTCAGCGTGTAGAGCGCCGGCTGGGCGTCATCGGTGACAAAGACGGAGGTCGCATTGTCCGCCGGAGACCGGTACAGAAGCGTCCCGTTTTCGAGATCATAGGCCCAGATTTCTTCCGAGCCACGGTGATGCGTACCGATTTCGGTCGACGGATGCATCGGGACGAAGGCGATGCCATTGGCCTCGTTGACGGTGATCGGAACGTAGCCGCCCGGCAGCCAGCCTTCGGTGCCTTCGGTGATCGGGTGAGTGGTGACCAGCTCGACAGTGCCAGCGTGATCGGCAGCGCGGTAGATGGTGCCGTTGTAGGACAGGAACATCAGGTCGCCCTGATAGCGGTCGGAGGCGAGATAGATTGGATCGGCATCGGGATCGAAGATCATTTCGCTCTTGGTGGTGCCGAGGGTCTCACCGGCGTCATCGAGCGCGACGGTCATGAAACTGCCGTCCGAGCAGATGGTCGAAAAGCTGTGCCCCTCAAGCGTCGGGAACACTCCGAAGCAGCCGGGCGTCGGCACTTCCTGCACCATGGATTTCGTCGTGAGGTCGACGACCGTGACCGAGGTCGCCGGGGTCGAATTCTGGACGTAAATGAATTTCTCGTCCGCGCTGAGGCGCAGCAATGACGCATCGGCGGTATATTGTGCCACTTTCAGCGGCAGCTGGATTTCCGCCACCGGAGTCAGCCGATCCACATCGAAGATCTGGAGGACATGTTCCGGGTCGCCATAGCTCAGGCGGCTGTAATAGCCCGAGACGTAATACAGGGTCTTGCCATCGGCGGAGACGGCGGAGTTGCCCTGGAATCCGGCCGACATAATCCCCTTGAAGTCCAGCTCGTCGGTTCCGTAAACGCGCACCGCACTGGCGCTGTCCCATCCCTGAGAGTTCACGAAGATGTTCGGGCCCGGAGCGATGGTTTCCCGCACGCTCGTGGTTTCGAACTCAAAGGCCGGGTGATCGGCGTCCTGGGCCACGGCATTCTGGGCCGCGAGGCCGCAGGCCAGCCAGACGCCGAGGGTCAGAGGTCTTGTCATCTGGGTCTCCTTCATGACGAACGAGCCTTGATGATGCGGATCTGGCGCGGGCCGGGTATCCAGTTTTTACATAAGATTCAGCATATCATTTGGGCAGTGGGCGAACATATTTTCTCTTTACGCTGCAGCATGGCAAAGCGTAGCCTTGGTCCACCATTCCCCACATCGAAAAGTTCAGGCACCCGGCGATGAACCGTTACGCCACCTCTCTGTCGATCACGACGTTTCTCGACGCTACTCTGCAGGAAACCGGTCTTCCAGGCTGGCATCAAAGGTATATGCGGACGGTCGCGGGCGATTTCGAGGGCAGCGTGACACGGATCGATTTCGGGCCGGTCGTTTTGATCGACGAGCGGATGAACCTTGGGGTCATCCAATGGAGTGCGCCGCCGCCGGGCACCCTCGTTCTCGGCTTTCTGCCAGATGGGGAGAACTGGAGGATGAACGGCGTTCCCGTTGGCGGCAAGGCTTTGCTCCAGCGCGGTGGCGCTGAGATCATGGTGAACAGCCAGCAAGGAACGAGGGGCGTGGTGGTCCAGATCGAAAGTGCGGCCTTTCTTTTGCCGGAGCGGCTGTTTCACCGTGGCCCGATTGTGACCCTGCCCATGACCGCCGCGATGGACGATGCCGCCCGTTTCATTGAGACCATTCTGGTCTCGGCGGCGGGCAATATCCGGTTTTCTCCAAGCGAGTTTCGGAGGACCATGGGCGAAATTCTGATCGCCAAGATCCAGAGCGTTCTCGACCAGTTCGACGAACCGGGCCGCGCCATGCCGCTCAGCGCCGATCAGGTGCTCCGGATCGTTGAAAACGCGGAACGGATTTTTCGGACCCGGGAGGCCGACGACCTTACCGTCGCGCTCATGGCGGAGGCGCTCCACATCTCGCAGCGTGAACTGCGCGAAGCCTTTGCGACGGCGCTCGGCACGACGCCACGGGAATGGTTGCTCCTGCGCAAGCTCGATGCGGTGCACCGGCAACTCCTGAAGGGCGGCAACCAGCCCCTGACCCGCCTCGCGCTCGATCACGGCTTCGGTCATCTCGGTCGCTTCGCGGCCTATTACGAACGCCTCTTCGGGTGTTTGCCGTCGGCTGAGCGGTCGCTGTGACCGCTCAGCCGCCAAAGACCCCATCGGCACAGCTGAGCAAAATCGGACGCGTTACGCCCGGTCAGCCAAAAGCACCGAGGCGTAATTGGCCACCGCTGCGCCACCCATGTTGAACACGAGGCCGCAATGCGCCCCGGCGCGTTGTATGTCACCGGCCTGCCCGGTCAACTGGCGATAGGACAGCGCATGCATCGACACGCCCGTGGCGCCCACCGGATGACCTTTGGCCTTCAACCCGCCGGACAGGTTGACCGGCGTTTGCCCGTCCGCCAGCACACGCCCTGTCTCGATCGCCCGCGCCCCTTCGCCTTTTTCGGCCAGACCCATCGCCTCGTAGATCATCAATTCCGCCGGGGTGAAACAATCGTGCACCTCGGCGAAATCGAGATCGTCGACGGTGATCCCGGCCGTGTCATACGCGGTGCGGATCGCGCGTTCAGGCCCTTCGAAATCCGAGATCTTTCGACGGCTCAGCGGCAGGAAATCGGAGACATGTTCGGCGGCGCCGAACCGCACGCGTTTTGTTGCCGAGCCTGCTGCGCCGTTGTCCGTGCTCAGAACCACGGCTGCGGCCCCATCCGAGACCAGCGAGCAATCGCTCAGCCGCAGCGGCGGTGCAATGAGCGGGTTCTTCTCGCTGACTTCGCGACAGAACTCATAGGGCATTTCCTTGTGCATCTGCGCCAGCGGGTTTTTCATCGCATTGGCGTGGTTCTTGGCGGCAATCTTGGCCAGGACGTCCATCTGGTCGCCGAAACGCGCCATATATTGCTCCGCCGCCAGGGCAAACAATTGCGGGAAGCTCAGCCCTGTCTCCGCCGGATCATAATGATAGCCCGCCGAGGCCAGCGCCTCCGTCACCTCCGGGGTCGACCGGTGGGTCATCTTCTCGACCCCGATCACGAGGACATTGCGTGCCTTACCGGCGGCCATGAGGTTGAGCCCGGCATGGACCGCCGCAGAGCCCGAGGCACAGGCGTTTTCGCAGCGGGCCGCCGGTTTGAAGCGCAGTGCCGGGTCGATTTGCAGGATCAGCGAGGAGGGAAACCCGTCTGCAACGAGGCCAGCGTTGAAATGGCTAAGAAAGACCGCGTCGATCTCGCTCGGATCAAGCGCCGCTTCGGCCAGCGCTTCGCGCCCTGCCATCACGATCAAATCTTCGAGCGTATCGCTCAGGCGGCCAAACTTTGTGTGTCCGCTGCCGATGATATAGGCATTATGTGTCATATTTATCTCCAGTTTTCAGTCTTGTGTCGGCCCTATGCGACGATCGTCGCCTCGGTCGCCGCGCGAAGCTCGTCTTCGGTGACGCCATCGGCCAGTTCGACGATCTTGAGACCGCCTTCGACCACATCCAGCACGCCCAGATTGGTGATCACCCGATCCACCACGCCCTGACCCGTCAAGGGCAGCGTGCAGGCCTTCAAAAGCTTCGAGTCACCGTGCTTGTTGGTGTGATCCATCACCACCACCACACGCCCCACGCCCGCGACCAGATCCATCGCGCCGCCCATGCCTTTCAC
>NZ_JAATOT010000008.1 GCF_011806455.1 Celeribacter sp. HF31 | reverse complement strand
CTCTATGGCGGCAATGGAAATGATTACATCGAGGGCGGCTCACAAGACGATATTATCCATGGCGATGACGGGGATGACTACATCTCTGGTGGGGACGGTTATGATTATTTAGTCGGCGGCGACGGAAACGACGTAATTGACGGAGGTAGTTACTCAGACACGATTTTTGCAGGTGCTGGAAACGATGTCGTCATAGGTGGACGTGGGATCGACGAAGTACACTTAGGAGAGGGCGACGATGTTTTTTTCGATGACACACAGGACGGCAGTTATGGGAATGATGAGATTTACGGAGATGCTGGCAACGATATAATTCATCTCGGTGGGGGCGACGATATCGCTTTCGGCGGCGAAGGAGCTGATATCTTTGTTTTTAATGATCATATCTCAGATGACACTATAACAGACTTTTCGGCAAGCGATGGGGATTTAATCGATCTTTCTTCGTATGATCTACAGGGGATCGAAGACCTCGCAATTGCAATAGACGATCAGGGAAATGCGTATTTTGAAATTGGCAATTCCGGCAGCATCACTTTGGAGGGTGTCGACCCCCTAAGTATCACAGAAGAATGCTTTATTTTCTAGAGTATGAAGTGCCCGCGGATTTGCATCTTTTGTTTCCGCAAAAACGTAAGAGCAGAGCGTCTACAAATCTAGAGCATCTCTAAGCTACCTCCGAAATTCGGACACTGACATAAGCTACGATTTGAAATTTGTTGATCTTCAACTCGAAGGAGATCAGAGATGTCGAAACACAAACAGCATGCGCCCGAGTTCAAAGCGAGGGTCGCACCGGAGGCCTTGCAGGGCGAGGAAACCGCTGCTGACTGAGCTGGCGGTTAAGCAACACGATGCACGCGGACTTCTGCGTGGGGGCTTTAAACGAATCCATCGCCCAATACGGTCCACCCGAGTTTATGAATACAGATCAAGGATCGCAGTTCACCGGATCGTCCTGGATCACGACGCTAATCCACGCAGGCGTGCACATCGCGACGGACGGTGGATACCTCGATAACATCTTCATCCGAACGGCTGTGGCAGTTGCTGAAGCAGTAGGCGGCTACCTCGAAGTGATCACCGACGGCTTCTAGGCTCGACGCGTCATCAAGAATTGGATGGCATTCAATAATACCTCGCGGCCTCATTCCGCACTTGATCGGCAGACGCCAGACGACGCATATTGGCCGGGCTTGGAAGAGCAGAAAGCAGCATGAAATCTAAACCCGATACACCTTAGAAACGCTGCAAACCTGTCCAAAAAGATGGTGCAATCCATCTTACGATGGAAACCTTCGCTCAAAAAATAAATTTGTCTCTCTGGAATATTAGCGCTATTTCCGCCTTCATGCTAGGTTCTTTTGATATCCTTTTGACTGGAAAAACAGGATTGTCAAAATCAAACTCCATGAGCAAAAGAAACAATTCATGGTGGCGGCGTTGGCTCGCCTTTGTAGGTTTATCTTTCCGCACGCTTACTCCTGATTGTCTTTTTTCTAGCTTAGCAGAAAGTTACGAATAATTATTTAATCGGCGCCTAGCACTCTGAAGTAATGCGGTTAAAAGCTATGGGTCTGCAGACCAAAGGGGAGCAGCCGACCAGCCCGAATATCAAAAAGAATACAAGATTTTTTGCCTGCTCATTGCCTGATTTTCTTTGATTGATCCCTGCTTGGACTAAGGTGCGCCTAGACTTTTTAGACACTTTGCTTAGTAACTTTAAAAGTCAAGGAAGACGCAAATGTCAGAGCAAATTCGCTAGTCAGATGAGCTCAAGTTCGACACGGTGGCGTAAGTCACGGAGCGGGGCTATTCGGTCAAGAAAGTAGACGAACGGCTCGGGATCAGTATTTGGCCATAGCGAAAGCTGTCTTTCAGAAAAGGCATTGCTGACGTCATCAACTCCGCAATCAGTGCGGCGACCGTTTACAATTTCTGCTGTTCTCGCTTCCTCACGTCTCTAAGTTCCTCCTCCACCTCGCGTAGCATTTCAGCCAAAGCCATTTTCGTAGCTTCGAATCCACAAATGTCGGCGACAGAAAATGCCGTTAAGAGCTGGTTGCGGTAAGTTGCCAACTCAATTCGCAGCGGTGAAGGAGACGGGTTCTGTTGATCCTTCTCTGCCCCTTCTTGAAGAGGGTTGGTCAGTAAAAGCGTCTGAATATTCACGGTGGGCCTCCGTGTTTGGGATAGGTCTATTGCGCGCCGAGTCCCTTAACAAAAAGTTAATTGAAGAATATGGGCGGTTTCGTGCGCGATTTCTCGCTCTTTGCCAGGCTAGATACGGCGGGAAACCACCATTTTCAGGCGCTTCCGCTGGCATTTGTTAGAGAGCTATTTGGGGAAACGAAGTTTAGCCTGCGGCACGATACAGGGTTACCGATGTAATGTTGCGGACACCCAACCACTCAACTTCGGGATGAGCCTGAATGAAACGGAGGCCGTTTGCAAAATTACTCTGAGTGCCCAACCAATTTGCGTCAGTACTTTGCAACATCTTAAACATACATCCTCCACAGTCTAATTCTGCGCAAGGTTTCGTTTAAATTGGTTACCGATTAATTAACAAAACGCTTGGGAACCAAAATTACATGTGGATTATCTTGTGGAAATCATTTTGAAAAAGGAACCCGATCTAGAGCCGTGTAACAGCTCCTTTGATCGAAAGCCAACTTTTCAGTCAAACGGTCTTCGCCAACTTCCATACGGATAGCCAAAACAAGTCGCAATGCGGCTCGGCGCATATTGAGCGATTGGGTTTCGTCCCGGCTAAGGACCAAAGCATCTGAGTAGACGCTCTTCAAATTTGGATGCGCAGAGATCGTCATCGGTTACCCTCCCCCAAATACCTTTATAAATGAACACAGCTAAACCAGTACCAATTACAAGCTTGAGATATGTCGCGATGCTCGCAAAGGGCTGAACAGCGACCTGTCTGCCGACCAAAAAGGGAGGAGTCGACCAGCCCGTATATCAAAACGACTACAAGAAAAACTTTTTGCCGGCTCATTGTTTTTCTTTCCGCGATTGATCTCAACTTGAACAGAAGTTGGTTAACAAGTCGTTACTCAACTTGAAGGGGAACTCGTTGCATACCGAAAAACTTCGACGCAGACGCAATCAAAGTTCTTTCAGTCTCAGAAATTATAAAGCTTCAGGTTTGGTAAGTTGATAAGTTTAGTGGGCACTGCTTGAGCCAAGTTCAGCTTAAGCGCTGGTTGGTTAATAAAAAGTAATTGAGATGCAAATTTTAGAAACGACATCAGCCCTTTTGAGGCTATTCATGCTCAGTACAGCAAATGACAGCTTCCCAACCAAACTGAAGGAACGTCTCTATCGGCCCTGAGCCGACCTTCTCCGCCCCAATTTCTACTCAAAACTCAACACAAATCATAAAGCAGAACAAAAGCTGAATGAAACGGGAAAGTGTGTAAGCAACTTTCACACACACCCTTCACAGAGCAGGAGCTTGGTGGATAGCTCCTTGATTCAATTGGTACCCGTGGCCGGACTCGAACCGGCAAGGCCGTTAAGCCGGGGGATTTTGAATCCCCTGTGTCTACCAATTCCACCACACGGGCAGAGCGCCGCAAAAGCTGCGCAGTAAAAGGCGTTTAGCGAAGCGCGCGGGCGACGTCCAGAGGGATCGACGCGGTTTTTGAAAAAATCCGGTCCTGTCCCATGCGCCAAGGTCACGACTTAAAGCCTGTCGGCAGAAAATGTGTCACAGGCCTCAACTGCCCCGGTCTTGTACCCCGTCGCGAACCAGCGCTGGCGCTGCTCGGCGGTGCCATGGGTAAAGGTGTGTGGCTGCGGCACGCGGCCGGCATTCCGTTGCAAGGTGTCATCGCCGATCTGTTTGGCCGCGTTCAGAGCCTCACGAATGTCGCCATGCTCGACGGAGCCGAATTTCTCATCCGCCATCTTCGCCCAGATGCCGGAAAAGCAATCGGCCTGAAGCTCGATCATCACCGAGACGGCGTTGCTGTCGGCCTGAGAGGCCTTGGCGCGATAGGCGTTGGCCTGGCCGAGGATGCCCAGCTCGTTTTGCACATGGTGTGCCACCTCATGGGCCACGACATAGGCCTGGGCGAAATCGCCGCCCGCGCCCAATTGCCGGGACATGGTGGTGAAAAACGCGGTGTCGAGATAGACCTTTTGATCGCCGGGGCAATAGAACGGCCCGGTGGCGCCAGAGGCCGACCCGCAGGGGCTTTGTGTCACGCCTTTATAAAGCACGAGAATGGGCGGGATATATTCGCCGCCCAGTTGGCTGTCGAACACCTCGGTCCAAATCTCTTCCGTGTCCGCCAGCGTCACGGAGACGAATTGCGCCGCCTGTTCATCGGCTTGGGTGATCTCGACCGTCTGCGAGGAGCTGGTAATGCCGCCCGCGCCTTCGAGCAAAGGCGTCACGTCGACGCCGAGGAAATACCCAATCACGACAATGGCCAAAAGCCCGACGCCGCCGACACCGCCGACGGCCTTGCCGCCTCTCACACCGCCACCAGCACGCCGCCGGTCCTCGATATTGCGCGACCCGCGCCGCCCCTGCCATTTCATCGCAACCACCCTCTGCATAGATAAACCTGTGCTCACAATATCGTCAGGAACCGACTGGACAAGGTCAAAGCGCCTCTCATGACTTGGGGTGAGCTTGACCCCGCGACAGGAATGGGGCCTAAAGAGGCAAATGCCAGCACATAGGGACGATGATGATCAGACGGCTTTACAACTGGACCATGTCCCTGGCCGAAAGTCCGCATGCGCTTTGGGCGCTCGCTGTGGTGGCCTTTATCGAAAGCTCGGTCTTCCCGATCCCGCCTGACATCCTGATGATCCCGCTGATCGTCGCCCGCCCGCGCGAGGCCTTCAAGATCGCGGGCATTGCCACCGTGGCCTCCGTCTTGGGCGGCATGTTGGGCTATTGGATCGGCTATGGCGCCTTTGAAACGCTGGGCCGTCCGGTGTTGGAATTCTATGGCAAGGACGCCTATTTCGACGAGTTCGCGGTCAAATATAACGAATATGGCGCTTGGGCCGTGTTGATCGCGGGGGTGACGCCCTTCCCCTACAAAGTGATCACCATCATGTCGGGCGCAACACAGCTTTCCTTGCCGGTCTTCATCGTGGCCTCGATCACGGCGCGGGCGCTTCGGTTCTTTGTCGTCGCGGCATTGTTGTGGAAATTCGGCGACCCGATCCGCGACTTTATCGAGCGCCGTCTGGGCCTCGTCTTCACCCTTCTCATCGTCATCTTCCTAGGCGGCTTCTATGCCGTGAAATACCTATGACCAAAGCTCCCTCCGATTTTGCCGCCCTCCAACCTGCCCTTGCCGCCTCCGTCGGATCTCTGGCGATCCTCTCGGGCGCTTTCGTATTTCAGGCGGTGGGCTTTGCGCCCTGCCCCATGTGCATCTGGCAGCGCTGGCCGCATGCCATCGCCGTTGCGATCGGGGTGCTGTTCATGGTGGTGCGGCTGCGCGTTCTGACGCTTTTGGGGATGCTCACCATGCTGATCTCCGCAGGGCTTGGCCTTTACCACGCGGGCGTGGAGCAAAAATGGTGGCCGGGTCCCTCGTCTTGTACCGGCTCCGGCGACGCTTTGGCGGGCCTGTCCGGCATGGATCTTTTGCCCGGCGGCGCAGGCGATCCGGGGTTGGTGCTCTGCGACGAGATCGTCTGGGACACCTGGGGGCTTGGCATCACCATGGCGGGCTGGAATGCCATTTTTTCGCTGATTTTTGCGGCACTTTGGGTCATTGCCTGGAGAAAAGCGGCGAAAACGGCTTGAGATCGGGAAAAATCCACCCCATCTTTGCCTTATGAAACACCGCAAGAGCTCCTCCGTCATCCCCTTTCCCACCGCGCGTCGCGCGCGCAAGCGGGTTGGCGGCACCTTGGCAGACGCCCGCGCCGAAGCACTCCGCCAGAGGTTCAGCAAAGTGTCGAAGGACAGCCAGACCGGCGATGCGACCACGCCTCTCAAAAAGCTGTTGAAGCGGTTTTGAAGCTCCCATTTGGCCATGACCGCCGGAGCACCTGACTGGGTTGAAACCGCCACGGCGTTTCTAACCGAAACTCTGCCCAGAGACCCGGACAGACCGGGCTGGAGTGACAAGGCGATGAGCAGCTATGAGGCTGGCTGCGAGACTTTGGTCGCGCTTGGTGTGGCGGAGAAAACCCCTTGGGGCGCCGCTCCCCAAGCGCAGATCACCCCTGAAAACTTGCCGCGATGGGACGATCTCTGTGCCGTTGTTTTGGGGCTGGCAGTGCAGAACGATCTCCTGTCCTTTCAGACGGCGCCATCTCCTCATCAAGGTTCGGGGAGGACCATGTTCAACGTGACACGTCTCGACGCCCCACCAGTGCCGCCTCCGAACCTTGTCGATGCGCATGGCGACTTCCGGGCCTTCGCAACACCGCATCTGCTCGATCTTTTGGAGCGGCTCGGACTTGTGTCCGGTGGCACATGGAATGCCGCGGCAGAAGATGTGCTTTGGCGGCTGACGGTGGCAAGAAAGCTGGTCGATTTCTCGTCAAACGCGCGATTTCTCGAAGCGGCCCGGCTCTGTGCGGAGACCCTGCCGATTGAGACGCGTCAGGAGATCGAGGGGCTGATGGCGGTCTCTGACACAGATCTTGCCGATCACATCGCGCGGGCCAAAGCAGCCCAAGAAAAGACAGCACGCGAGTTTGGGCCATATGCCCGTCTCGGTCCGATCCTTTCAGAAGATCAGGCCAAACGCGCCGTTGAATGGCTTCGCAAAGAAGAGATCAACAGGCTGTTTTGCCAGAAATGGCGGATCAATGACGGCTGGCTGACGGGTACAGATGCCAAAGCCGCTTTGGGCCTCTTCGATGACCCGCTGGCTCAAGCCATACGCCAATCGGTCCTGAAAACCCTCTGGCCGGACCGAAAGGCGTTTCACAACTGACCCTCAATGCACCGTGAACTCCCCCACGCAATTGCGCCATTCGCCCGGCGCGATCAGTTTGCGATGGGTAAAGCGGACGTGGTGCAAGGGACCTTCGATATTCTCCTGCCAGAATTCGATGAATTTAAAGAGTTTCGGGTAATCCGGTGCCAGATCGAAGAGCTGCCATGAAAACGTGTTCAGCACGCTTTGGTGATCCGGCATCCGATAGGTGAATTCCGCAAGCGTGAGCCCGTAGCCCGAGAGCATCATCTCCATTTCGCTCATGTCTTGCGACGTAGTTTGTGTCATGTGCGTGTCTCCTGTTGGTGGGGCCGTTTTTCGGCCTTTTTTGAGCCTCCCATAAAAATCCTGCCACAGATTGGTTAACTGTCAATGAAAACAATATGTTGTCAGTCTTGTCCGCTGGCTGCCACCGCATGAGAGCATCCGCCATTGCACCCCATATCCGGTATGGGGTAGAGTGTGACACAACGAGATACGGGGGGCTTCCCCGTCACACAAAAGACAACAGGCGGACAACGTGAGCGATACACCCGAAACCCCTGAAAACGAACAAGAAAACCCGCGCCCAGTGATGGCCTGGGATGGTCCCAAAATCTCCATCACGCAGGAGATGAAAACCTCCTACCTCGATTACGCCATGTCCGTGATCGTGTCCCGCGCGATCCCCGATCTGCGCGACGGGCTCAAGCCGGTGCACCGCCGCATTCTCTTTGCGATGCAAGAAGGCGGCTACACCCACGACAAGGCCTACCGCAAATCCGCGAAATCCGTGGGCGATGTGATGGGCAGCTATCACCCGCATGGCGATAGCGCGATCTATGACGCCCTCGTGCGGATGGCACAGCCGTTTTCCATGTCCTTGATGCTGATCGACGGTCAGGGCAACTTTGGCTCGATGGATGGCGATCCGCCCGCGGCCATGCGCTATACGGAATCGCGTCTGGCCAAGGCGGCGCGCGCGCTTCTGGACGATCTCGACAAAGACACCGTCGATTTTCAGGACAACTACGACGGCAAGGAACGCGAACCCACTGTTCTGCCTGCGAAATTCCCGAACATGCTGGTCAACGGCGCGGGCGGGATCGCGGTCGGCATGGCGACGAACATTCCGCCGCACAACCTTGGCGAAGTCGTGGACGCGACTCTGGCGCTCATCGAGAACCCGGACGTGTCGACCGAACGGTTGATGGAGATCATCCCGGGGCCGGACTTCCCGACGGGGGCGACCATCCTCGGGCGCTCTGGCATTCGCAAAGCCTATCTAGAAAGCCGCGGCTCCGTTGTGATGCGCGCCAAGACCAAGATCGAGGAAATCCGCAAAGACCGCTACGCCATCATCGTCGAGGAAATCCCCTATCAGGTGAACAAATCCACGATGATCGAGAAGATCGCGGAGCTGGTGCGCGAGAAACGCGTCGAGGGCATCGCGCATATCCAAGACGAATCCGACCGCAATGGGGTGCGTGTCGTGGTCGAGTTGAAACGCGATGCGACCGCCGAGGTGGTGTTGAACCAGTTGTTCCGCTTCACGCCGCTTCAGACCTCTTTCGGTTGCAACATGCTGGCTCTGAATGGTGGTCGTCCGGAACAACTGACGCTGCGCGATTTCCTTGAGCATTTCATCACCTTCCGCGAAGAAGTGGTGGCACGGCGCACGGCGTTTGAACTGCGCAAAGCGCGCGACCGGGCGCATATCCTCTGTGGTCTGGCCGTGGCTGTGTCGAACGTGGATGAAGTGGTCGCGACCATTCGGTCTTCGGCCGATGCCTCCGAGGCGCGGATCAAATTGATGGAGCGGCGCTGGCCGGCGCAGGAAATCCTGCCTTACATCTTGCTCATCGACGATCCGAACCACAAAGCGAATGAGGACGGCACCTATAACCTGTCCGAGGTTCAGGCCCGCGCGATCCTCGATCTGCGCCTGCAACGCCTCACCCAAATCGGTGTCAAAGAAGTCACCGACGAGCTGCAAGAACTTGCCGCCAAGATCAAGGAATTCCTCGAAATTCTCGCCTCGCGCGAGCGGATCATGGAGATCATCTCGAACGAGCTGATCGACGTGAAAGCGCAATTCGCCGTGCCGCGTCGCACCGAGATTGTCGACTGGTCCGGCGATATGGACGACGAGGATCTGATTGAGAAAGAGGACATGGTGGTGACCGTGACTCAATCCGGTTGGGCCAAGCGCACGCCTCTGGCCGATTACCGCGCGCAAAAACGTGGTGGCAAGGGCCTGTCGGGGATGTCGACCAAGGATGAGGACGTGATCACGACCTTGTTTGTCGCGAACACCCACACCCAGCTTCTGGTCTTCACCGACGACGGCATGGCCTATAAAATGAAGACTTGGCGCCTGCCCCAGGGCGGTCGGACGTCCAAGGGCAAGCCTCTGCTGCAAATCCTGCCGATCCCGCAGGGCGTGTCCATCGCGGCGATCCTGCCGGTGGACCGCGACGAGAAGGATTGGGACGATCTCCAGATCGTGTTTGCCACCTCGAAAGGCTCGGTGCGCCGCAACCGCCTGTCGGATTTCACCAATGTGAAGTCGAACGGCAAGATCGCGATGAAATTCGAGGGCGAGGATGAAGGCACGCGCCTGATCAACGCCCGGATTTGCGATGAAAACGATGACGTGATGCTCGTCACGTCAAGCGGTCGCGCGATCCGTTTCCCCGTGCCTGATGTGCGTGTGTTCAACTCGCGCTCCTCCACCGGTGTGCGTGGCATCAAGTTGATCAAAGAAGGCGATGAAGTCGTCTCCATGTCCGTGATCCGTCACTTCGAGGCGGAAAGCTATGAGCGCCAAGCCTACCTCAAAATGCGTCGCCAACAGGTCGGCGCCGATGAGGCCGAGCTGACGGATGAGGACGAGGAGGTCGCGGAAGGCTCGATTTCGCATGAGCGGTTTGAAGAGATGAAAGCCGCCGAGGAGCTTTTGGTCACCATCACCAAAGGCGGCATCGGCAAGCTGTCGTCCTCGCATGATTACCCGGTCCGTGGCCGTGGCGGTCAGGGCGTGACCGCGATGGAGAAAACCATGCGCGGCGGTCCGATCGTGGCCTGTTTCCCGGTCGGCATGGAGGATCAAATCATGCTCGCCACCTCGAAAGGCCAGTCGATCCGTTGCCCCGTGGATGGCATCTCTTTCCGCTCCCGTGGCGCGGGTGGTGTGAAGGTTTTCAACACTGGCAAGGGCGAAGAGGTCGTTTCCGTCGCCTGGATCGCGGAAAGTGAAGATGTGGACACGGAAACCTCTGAAACCTGACCTCTGAAACTTGATTGAGAAAGGCCCGCATCACGCGGGCCTTTTTGTTTTGAGATGCCATGGTTTGACGTTGATTTTGTCGCTCTTCCGCGTTTGTTTGCCCCCTAAAGTATCTCGATTTTGCGGTTGAACGGTGCCATGGTGTCGCGTTCATACGGGCCGCCCTGTCTTGTTGGCCTCACTGCGGCCGATGCCACAAATGACGAAAAAGAACACAAAATAATCCGAATTTGTCACAATTTCGTGCGTATTACCAATATGTCACAGGGGGAAAATCTTTGATGCATCCCCCTCCCGGTCCGCCAGGGGTGGGCGTATATTTCCGCTCGACGAATTTACGACAGACAAGGGAAATCGTTATGATCAAAACTTCTTTTATCGTGATCGCTGGCGCCACCGTTGCGCTCACCGGCGCGGCCCAAGCCCAAGAAATCACCTACGGCTCTGCTGAGCTGAGCTACTACTCTGCCGACGATGTAGACGTGCTCCGCCTGCAAGGTGATGTTGACTATGCGATCAACCGTTTCACCTTCACCGGCACCGCGAAAGCCGTGGATTTCGATGGCGAAAACCTCTACACGCTGAACGGCACCGTGGGCTATGAAATCACCCCCGGCTTCACCGGCTATGTGAAACTCGGCGCATTCGACTTCGACTCCGATGACACCGAATATGGTTATGGTCTGGGTGTGGATTACATCGGCAACGCCTTCGGTGTGGCTCTCGAATACACCACCCTCGATGACGAAGATTTCGAAACCTACAACCTGAACGGTTACTACAGCTTCGGCGCTTCGACCGTGTTTGGCTCTTACACCTCCCTCGATGGTGATTTTGATCTTTACGCGCTCGGCTATGACTTTGACGCTGATGTGTTTGGCCTGTCCGCTTCCACGTTCTTCACCGAAGATGGCTTCGAAGATGGCTTCTCCAACTTCGCTGGCGTTTACAACTTTGGCCAGTTCGGTGTGAAAGCCAGCGTGCTGACCGTAAACGATGACATGTTCGAAGACGGCTACTATGGCATCTCCGGCACCTATGCCGTGAATGATGCGGTGATCATCGAAGCAGGTTACGACACCAACTTTGGCGATGCTGGCGATGTGGACCTTTTCTCCCTTTCCGTGACCTACGAAATGGGTGGCGAGCGCGCGCGCGTGACCGACCGCGTCAGCGATCTTTTCGACAAATCCCGCAACAATATGTTTGAGGCTCAACCTGTCGATATCTTTGATCCTCTCTACGGCCCGGGCATGGTCGGCCTGTTCTAAGCCGACCCTCGTTGAATATCAGGCATAAAAAGAAAAGGTCCCGCAATCGCGGGGCCTTTTTGCATTTGAGGGCAATCACTCAAAGGACATGCCGGGCGTATAGAGGTCAATGCCCGAGGCCTTGTTTGCGTAGCTCGTCGTGTCACGCACGAAATCGGTGTAGCGATCCACCACGCGGGCGCGATGCGGGCCGGTCTTAAAGGTCAGCGCCAGAGTCAAAAGGTCCATATCCGGGCTATCCTCGCCAAATGTCGTCGTGTAGGCGGCCTCCAACGTCAGAGCCTCGGTGAGCGCATAGCCAAAACCGAGGTCGAGATAGCCTTCTTCCAGCAGCACATCGTTGTCCGAGGTCAGCCCCGCCATGATCTCGTAGCGATCAAGAAAGCGGTAATGCCCCATGACGGAGGTGTTGCCCTCGTCCAGGCCCTCTTCCGACCATTCCGTGCCGATGGCGACATCAAGCGTGTCGACGGCATATTCGTAGCCTGCGAAAAAGAAATTCTCGTCACTGGCGCGCGAGATCGAGCCATAGGCGGTCGAGGGCCCGAATTCGACATAGCCCAAGAGGTGATAGATCTCGTTATCTGCCTCATCCTGTTGGCCGTAGTGCAGCGCGACCCCGAGGTTTTCACCAATGTAATCAACGCCCAACCCATAGATCGTCTCCTCGAACATTTCCGTGTCGAGGGTCGTGACGTGGACGTAACCGGTCAGCCCGGGCAGGATTTCATAGCCGACTGAGCCAGAGAAATTGCGCCCGTCGAAATCACCGTCATCGTAATAGGTCGTCGCCGCGCTCAGCATGAAACGGCCAAGCTGATAATCCATCGCGCCCTCGAACAGGAAAGCCTCGAGGTCGGCGCTATCTTCGGTGAAATAGATCAAACTTACGGAGCGGTAGGCAACCCCATCGGCGAAGGCTCCGCTGGCAGCCATGAGGGCGGTGACTGCCGTGGCAGTGGTGAAGATGCGGTTCATAAACTGTCTCCTTTGATATGGCGCGCAGGTGCGGTGCCCAGACATGGCGTTCAGGGCGGCCTCTATGAAAGGAATACGCAGGGCGGCGCTGGTTCCTACGCGGAGGTGGGATAAAATCTGCGCGCGAGTTTTCCCTTTCCTCCCTGACCCACAAAAGCTACATCCCGGCACATGACACAGAACACACTTCACATCGTCGGCGGCGGCATGGCGGGCTCCGAAGCCGCCTGGCAGGCCGCCAATCTGGGCCTCAACGTCGTGCTGCATGAGATGCGGCCCGAGGTCGAAACATTCGCGCATCAAAGCGGTAAATTCGGCGAGATGGTGTGCTCCAACTCTTTCCGCTCGGACGATGACGAACAGAATGCCGTGGGCTTGCTGCATTGGGAAATGCGGGCCGCCAACGGTTTGATCATGGCGACGGCGGACAAGCACAAACTGCCTGCGGGCGGCGCCTTGGCGGTGGATCGCGAGGCCTTCGCCGATCACGTCACGGCCACGCTTGAGGCCCATCCGAACATCTCCGTCGAGTTTGGCGAGATCACCGACCTGCCCTCAGACGGCATGTGGATTTTCGCAACCGGCCCCCTGACCTCACCCGCGCTTGGCGAAGCCATCGCGAAGGAAACCGGCGCCGACCGGCTGGCGTTTTTCGACGCCATTGCGCCGATTGTCTATGCCGAGAGCGTCAATATGGACGTCGCTTGGTTGCAAAGCCGCTATGACAAGGGCGAGACTGAGGAAGAGCAGAAAGCCTATCTCAACTGCCCGATGACCAAGGACCAATACGAGGCCTTCATCGACGCGCTTTTGGCCGCCGACAAGACAGAGTTCCACGAGGGCGAAACCGCGAAATATTTCGACGGCTGCCTGCCGATCGAGGTCATGGCCGAACGCGGGCGGGAAACTCTGCGCCACGGACCGATGAAACCCATCGGCCTGACCAACGCGCATAAGCCCGAGGAAAAGGCCTATGCCGTCGTGCAACTGCGTCGCGACAATGCGTTAGGAACGCTTTATAACATCGTCGGGTTTCAGACAAAAATGAAATACGGCGCGCAGACGGAGGTGTTCAAAATGATCCCCGGTCTGGAGAATGCCTCCTTCGCCCGTCTCGGCGGCATTCACCGCAACACCTTCCTCAATTCGCCGACGCTTCTCGACGATCAGATGCGGTTAAAATCGCGGCCTAGCATTCGCTTTGCCGGTCAGGTGACGGGGGTCGAGGGCTATGTGGAAAGCGCCGCGATGGGCTTGCTCGCCGGTCGCATGGCGGCTGCTGAGTTGTTGGGTCGCGACCTGCCGCCGCCGCCCTTTACCACCGCCATGGGCGCCTTGATCAATCACATCACTGGTGGCGCGGAGGCCAAGACCTTTCAGCCGATGAATGTGAACTTCGGTCTCTTCCCGCCGCTGGACGGTCTGCGTGGCGGTCGCAAAGGCCGAAAAGAGCGTTACAAAGGCTATACGGATCGCGCCAAAGAAGATTTCAATCAATGGCTTGAGGGGCAATCCTGATGCCCTACGTGACCCGGTTTGCGCCCAGCCCCACAGGGCCTCTGCATCTGGGTCACGCCTTTTCCGCGCTCACGGCTTACGCCCGCGCGCAAGACCAGAGTGGCAGGTTCCTCCTGCGCATCGAAGACGGTGACATCAGCCGCTGCCGCCCGGAATGGGAGGCGCTGATCTATGCCGATCTCAGGTGGCTCGGGATCACCTGGCCCGACCCGGTTTTGCATGTCACGGTGCGTGAAGATATTTACGCAAGTGCATTGGAATTGCTTGAGGAACTGGGTCTCATCTACCCCTGTTCCTGCACCCGTCGCGACGTGATGAATGCGCTCTCCGCGCCACAGGAAGGCGCCCCGATGGGCCCCGATGGTGTGATCTACCCCGGCACCTGTCGTCACCGCCAGATGAAGAGCTTTCAACCCGGCGAGGCCATCCGTCTCAATATGGCAAATGCCGTTGAGTTCCTGGGCGATGTCAGCCGTTTCTCATGGCAGGAAACCGGCCCCTATGAGACCGGAACACACCGCCTCGACGCCGATCAGCTGATCCATGGCGTCGGCGACATCGTGCTCGCGCGCAAAGACATCGGCACCGCCGCCTATCACCTCTCCGTCGTGATCGACGACGCGGCCCAAGGCGTCACCGAAGCCGTGCGCGGCGCGGATCTCATGGAAGCCACGCAAATCCACCGGCTGTTGCAGGCGCTTCTCGACCTGCCGGAGATCGCCTATCACCACCACCGGCTGATCCGCGACGAGGACGGCAGGCGTCTTGCCAAGCGCTCGGACGCAAAGGCGATTTCGAAATTTCGCGAAGAAGGCCTGAGTCCCGAAGAGGTCAAAGCCCTGATTGGCTTATGAGTATTTGAGGCAGCAAAGGACACGAAACACGTCTCCTTTGCTGGAAAAATACTCAATCCTGTCAGCCCATTGGCGTCATAAGCTCAACCGCCTCGCCATCCCGCACCGCACGGTAAAAGCACGACCGACGGTTGGTGTGACACGCGGGGCCGGTTTGATCGACCAGAACGAGAATGCAATCGCTGTCGCAATCATAGCGGAAATCGACCAGTTTTTGCAGATGGCCGGAGGTCTCTCCCTTGACCCAGAACGCCTGACGCGAGCGAGACCAATAGGTCACCTTGCCGCTCTCCAACGTCTTTTTCACCGCCTCTTCGTTCATCCAGGCCATCATGAGCACCTCATGGGTGTCATGATCCTGCGCGATCACCGGGATCAGCCCCTTGTCATCGTATTTCAAACGGGCGGCATCGAAGGTGCCAAAACTCTCCTCGGAACACATGGTCCGTCCTTTCCAAGTGCGGGTGTTTGCCCTATCTATGGGCTCCGATCCTGAAAGGCAAACCATGTCCACACAATCCCCCACGGAGCTCGCGCAGCTCTATTCCGGCACGCTTCTGGCGCTGGCCGCGGACATTCCGCTGACCGGGCGGTTGGAGGCGCCGATGGTGTCGATCAAGGAACGTGCGCCGCTCTGTGGTTCCACCGTCACCATCGACATGGATGTCGAGGACGGGCGCATCACGCGGTTCGCGCAGGACGTGAAAGCCTGTGCCTTGGGTCAGGCGTCTGCCTCCGTGCTCGGGCGTCATGTCCTTGGCCGCACAGAGTCGGAGATCCTCCGCGCGCGCGATGAAATGACCGCCTTTCTCAAGGACAACGGCCCCGTGCCGTCCGAGCCCTTTGAGGGGTTCGAAGCCCTCCTACCCGCCCGCGATTTCAAGAATCGGCACGATTCCATTCTCCTGGCGCTGCGCGCCACGTGTCGCGGGTTTGAAGAGCTGAAGAGCCAGCGAACATAAGGCTTTCAAGCGCTCCTTAACTCTCCTGTAAGACATGATGCGTAAAGATTCCGATCAAATCGGAGGAGCGCATGATTCCAAATCCTGAATTTACAGACGCGCAGTCGACAGATCCGCGTATGACAAAGCTGGCTGAATATGCCGGCCGTCTTGGGTTCGAAGTGGTCGATATCGCGGGCTTTCTCGACAGTGTCGATCAACAATCCCAGAGACAGCTTTCCGTCCTTGGGCGCGTGCAAACCTCTGCCTCCGAGGTGATGACTGCCAATGGCGCCGTGCGAGATGCCTTGGGCCGGGTCACGGATATCACGAGCCGGACCCTTGAGCGGGTCGAGGGATCGGTGGCTTTCGTGCGTGAAACCGGACAAAAATCGCAAACCGTCGCCTCCTGGGTCAAAGAACTTGCGGCGCGGATGGAGCGTGTCGCGACCTCTCTTGAAGCGGTTGAGGACAACAATGCCAATATCGCTGACATTGCCCGTCAAGTGAATATCCTCGCCATCAATGCCAAGATCGAGGCCGCGCGCGCGGGCGACAGTGGCCGCGGCTTTGGTGTGGTGGCCGAGGCCATCAATGAGCTGTCGCAAAAAACAGCCCGTGCCGCCGAGGGCATCGAGGAAAATATCGAAACCCTGTCGTCTTGGGTCGGGCGCCTGCGAGAGGAGGCCTCTGGTGTCTCCAATGACGCAAGCCATGTGATCGAATCCTCCGTTGAGGCCGACCGGGCGCTGACGGAAATCGCGCAGGGCGTTCAGGAAACCCATGGCGCAACCCGTGTGATGGAGGCGGAGGCCGACAAGGTGCAACAGGCTGTCGAGGCCTTTCAACCGGCATTCGACGAGATCGGCAAATCCGCGCGCGGCACGGCGGACGGCATCCATGTCGCCAATACGCGCGTGGAGAAACTTATCGACACTTCGGAGACGATTTTTCAGACCACCGTGGCTTTGGGCGGGGCCAGTGAAGATCAGGGGTTTATTTCACGTGTCCAGGAGGCCGCGGCTCAGGTTTCCGATCTCTTCACGACAGGTATCAAAAACGGGCGGATCAGCCGCGCCGATCTGTTTGACCGCACCTATACACCACTGGCGGGCACCGATCCGGCGCAGCATATGGCGCGGTTCACAGGCTTTACGGATGAGGTCCTGCCCGCTGTGCAGGAGGCGATGCTGGCCTTCGATCCGAAAGTCGTGTTCTGTGTCGCGATTGACCCGAATGGCTATCTGCCGACCCACAACAAGAAATTCTCGCAGCCCCAGGGCAAAGATCCGGCCTGGAACGCCGCCAATTCCCGCAACCGGCGCATGTTCAATGACCGTGTGGGGCTGAAGGCCGGGCGCAACACAGAGCCTTTCCTGTTGCAGGTCTATCGCCGCGACATGGGCGCCGGAAAATTCGTGATGATGAAAGACCTTTCGGCGCCGATCTTTGTCGATGGCCAACATTGGGGCGGCTTGCGCCTCGGCTATACCTTTTGAAAAAAACCGCCGCACTTCGAAAGAAGGCGGCGGCAGGCATGATCTGATATCACACGAGGGGATGAGGGCGTGATGGCGGTTGAGGGCGCCACATCTGACAGGAACAGGTAAAGCGTCAGACAATGCTCTTAGAAAACCAAGTGTGTCGGGGTCAGATCGCAGGCAGAAACAGAAAAAACGGAGACCAGGGAGGCCTTATACCAGAGCGGGAAGCGTCAGCCCGCCGACAAGGATCACCAGGAGAGCAACGGCACCCAACATATCTTCGAACAGCGTCGCTTGGGAGCGGGCAACAACAGATTTCAGGTCTTTGATCATAGCATCCTCACCAGTATGGTTAATGACTTGTTGCTAATTTGTTCTCATATCTTGCGCCACCTGTAAAGAACTTTTTAAGAACATTTGCGAACGAAAGTGAGAACGTCACACGAGGACGTATCTTAACCCACTGAAATCAAACGGATTGCTTCGTCTTTGCCCATCAGCCAAAGAAGAACACGCACGTGCTCCCCCCGATCCGTTTTCAACGTCGGATCGTCATGCAGCAGTTTCCGCGCATCCGATTGCGCCAGCGCCATCAACGCCGATTGACGCTCCAGATCGGCGACCCGAAACCGCGGTAGTCCCGATTGCGCCGTGCCCAAGACATCGCCCGCCCCGCGCATCGCCAGATCTTCCTCGGCAATGCGAAACCCGTCTTCGGTCTCACGCAAAATCTCCAACCGCCGCCGGCCGGTCTCCGTCAAAGGCGGTTTGTACAACAACAAACAGGTCGAGGCGACATCCCCGCGCCCCACCCGTCCGCGAAGCTGGTGCAGCTGAGCCAGGCCGAAATGTTCCGCCCGCTCGATCACCATGATCGATGCATTGGGAACATTGACCCCCACCTCGATCACCGTTGTGGCGACCAGAACCGACAGCCGCCCGGCGGCGAAATCCGCCATGGTCCGGTCCTTGTCTTCGGCCGCCATCTGACCATGCACCAAGCCGACATGACCCTCGCCAAAAGCGGCGCGCAGCGTTTTGAACCGCTCTTCTGCGGCCATCATGTCCACGACTTCGCTCTCTTCGACCAGCGGACAGACCCAATAGGCCTGCCGCCCCTGCGCAATCGCGCCTTTCAGATGCCCCACGACTTCGTCGATCCGTTCAATGGAACTCAGCGCCGTCTTGACCGGCGTACGCCCGGGCGGTTTTTCGTCCAGAACGGAGACATCCATATCCCCGTAATGCGCCAACGACAGCGAGCGCGGGATCGGCGTTGCCGTCATCACCAGCACGTCCACCGCCTCGCCCTTTCGCGCCAAGGCCAGACGCTGCGTGACTCCGAAGCGGTGTTGTTCGTCAATGATCGACAGGCGCAGATCGTGAAATTCCACATCGTCCTGAAACACCGCATGGGTACCGACAAGGATGTGGATGTCCCCACGTTTCAACGCCGCCAGCTTCTCCGCCCGCGAACGACCTTTGTCACGCCCGGTCAACAATTCCAACACCACACCCGCAGCCTCGGCCAGAGGCTTGAGCCCCTCAAGATGTTGACGCGCGAGGATTTCCGTCGGCGCCATCATGACACCCTGCCCGCCCGTTTCAACCGCGACCAAAAGCGCAAACAAAGCGACCAAGGTCTTGCCGGACCCGACATCGCCCATCAACAGCCGGTTCATCCGCTGTGGGGCGGCCATATCCGTTGCGATTTCATCCATCGCGCGGACCTGCGCGCCGGTCGGGCGATATGGCAGGCTTTTCAAGACCTTGCTTCGCAACGCACCGTCGCCTTCATTCACCCGCCCCTTGCCCCGCCGGACACGGGCGCGGGCCAAAGCCAGCGTCACCTGATGCGCGAACAGCTCGTCATAGGCCAACCTTTGCCGCGCGGCACTTGTGGGGGTGATCTCGTTTTGCGACAGCGGGCGATGCGCCTGCGCCAAAGCTGCGTTGAAGTCGGGCCAAGTTTCGCGGGCCTTCAACGCCGGATCGATCCATTCCTGCAAATCGGGCACCAATTCCAGCGCCGCGGAACTCGCCTTGGCCATGGTTTTCTGGGTCACCCCCGCCGTCAGCGGATAGACCGGCTCAAAACCGGGGAGATCATCGGCCTCCTCCGACGGCAGGATATAATCCGGGTGCGGCATCTGATATTGGCCGTCATACATCTCGACCTTGCCCGACAGCAAACGCCGCTCGCCCACGGGCAATTGCGCTTCGATCCATTTCGGGGCGCCGCGGAAAAAAACGACCTGAAAAGCGATCTCGCGATCTTCAACGATCACGCGATACGGCAGACCTTTGCGCGCGGGCGGTTGGTGACGCAGCACGGTGACTTCGACCGTGGCGATCATCCCGGGTGAGACCTCGCGAAGGCTGTCGCGCCTCCGACGATCCACAACCGCATTGGGCAGGGTGAACAAAAGATCGCGCGGACGTTCGACCGCCAGCGCCGGCAGGAGTTTGGCCGTTTTCGGACCAATCCCAGCCAGGGTTTCAAGCCCGGCAAAGAGCGGAAAGAGGATATCCGGACGCCCCGAGCTCATCGGATCAGGCGTCCCCGATCAGGGCAAGCCAGCCGTCTTCGTCCAAGAGATCGATGCCCAACTCGCGGGCTTTCTTCTCTTTCGAGCCCGCGCCGGGACCCGCCACGACAAGATCGGTTTTGGTCGACACCGAGCCCGAGACTTTGGCGCCAAGCGCCTCGGCGCGGGCTTTGGCCTCGGATCGCGTCATTTTTTCGAGCGTGCCAGTGAAGACCACGGTTTTGCCGCTCACCGGACTGTCGTTTTTGGGCTTTTCGGCCTCGACCGGGCGCAGTCTCTCGACGAGTTCCGCGATGCTTTTCCGTTCGGCCTCTTGATGAAAGGCGGTGACCAAAGAGGTCGCCATGACCTCGCCCACGCCGTCGATGGACAAAAGATCGTCCCAGGCCTCGCCCGCGCCGATGGTCATCGAGGACATGGCGGTCTCGAAAGCCTCCCACGTGCCGTAATGCGTCGCCAGAAGGTTGGCGGAGCTGTCGCCGACGTGGCGGATTCCGAGGCCAAAGATCAATTTGGCCAGCGGAATCTCGCGCCGGGCATCGATGGCGTCGAAAAGATTGAGCGCGGATTTTTCACCCCAGCCTTCGCGGTTTTTGAGTTGTTGAAGTTTTCCGGGGCCGAAGTTTTCTTTGAGATCAAAGATGTCAGCGGGTTCTTTAATCCATCCGTCTTTGTAGAATTGCTCCACCTGTTTGGCGCCAAGGCCTTCGATGTCGAAGGCGCCGCGTGAGACGAGGTGTTTGAGTTTTTCCACCGCCTGCGCCGGGCAAATCAGGCCGCCGGAACAGCGACGCACGGCATCGCCCTCTTCGCGGATCGCCTCGGAGCCGCATTCGGGACAGGTCGTTGGAAAGACAAAGGGAGTGCTGTCGGCCGCGCGTTTGCTGAGATCGACATCGGCGACTTTCGGGATCACATCGCCCGCGCGGTAGACCTGCACCCAATCGCCGACCCGGATGTCTTTGCCGCCGCGGATCTCTTCGCCTTTGCTATCGAGACCCTTGATGTAGTCTTCGTTGTGCAGCGTGGCGTTGGAGACGACGACGCCGCCAACGGTTACGGGGGTCAGTCGTGCGACCGGCGACAAGGCCCCGGTGCGTCCGACCTGAATGTCGATGGATTCGAGACGGGTCCAGGCCAGTTCAGCGGGGAATTTATGGGCGATGGCCCAACGCGGCGTGGTCGAGCGAAAGCCCAGACGGCGTTGCAACTCAAGATTATCGACCTTGTAAACTACGCCGTCGATGTCATAGCCAAGCGTGGCGCGTTGGGCCTCGACCTTGCGGTAATGCGCGATGAGTTCGTCGATGTCGGTGAAGCGCGCGGTCAGCGGATTGGTTTGGAAACCGAGCGCCGCGAGACGTTGGATCGCGCCCATTTGTGTGTCCGACAGTGGTTCGGAAATCTCACCCCAGGCATAGGCAAAGAATTTAAGCGGGCGCGCACGGGTGATCTCTGCATCGAGTTGGCGCAGAGACCCGGCGGCGGCGTTGCGTGGGTTGGCAAAGGTTTTGCCACCACGCTCGGCATGGCGGGCATTCAAAGCCTCGAAATCGGCGTGGGACATATAGACCTCGCCGCGCACTTCGAGCACATCCGGGGCGCCAGTGAGGTCATGTGGAATATCGTCGATGGTGCGGGCATTGGCGGTGACGTTTTCGCCGACCTGGCCATCGCCGCGCGTGGCGGCGGAGACCAGTTTGCCCTGCTCATAGCGCAAAGACAGGGACAAACCGTCGATTTTCGGCTCGGCCGTATAGGCAATCTCCCCCGGTGCGCCCAGATATTTGCGCACGGATCGGTCGAATTCGCGGACATCTTCGTCATCGAAGGCGTTCGCAAGTGACATCATCCGCACGGCATGGGTGATTTTGCCAAAGCCTTCGGCGGGCGTCGCGCCGACCTGATCCGTCGGGCTGTCGCTACGTTTCAGCTCGGGAAACCGCGCCTCGATGGCCATATTGCGGCGTTTCAAGCCGTCATAGTCCGCATCAGACATCACCGGGGCGTCTTCGGTGTGATAGGCGGTGTTGGCCCCGTCCAAAAGCTCCGCCAGACGGGCAAGCTCCGCACGCGCCTGCATCTCTGTCAGCGCGTCGACGTCAATTGTGGCGTGGTTTGCGTTGCCCAGAGTGTCAGCCATAAAAATACCTCCCCGCGGATGCCTCTCCTTGGTTTAGGAGAGGCGTACGGGGAGGTCCAGTCAGATATCCACGGGTTGGAAAAGTGAGAGGAAAAAACACCTCGACGCGTACAGACCGGCGGCGTAGAGGTCGCCGGCTACAAAAATTTTAGGCCAGTGTCAGGCCAGTGTCAGGCACCAATCGCGATCTGTTCATCACCATGGCCGCTGCCCGGTTCCGGATCGCGCAGCACATAGCCACGGCCCCAGACGGTTTCGATGTAGTTCTCACCGTCGGTCGCATTGGCGAGTTTCTTGCGAAGCTTGCAGATGAAGACGTCGATGATCTTGAGTTCCGGCTCGTCCATGCCGCCATAGAGGTGGTTGAGGAACATTTCTTTGGTGAGCGTCGTGCCCTTGCGCAGGGAGAGAAGCTCCAGCATCTGGTATTCCTTGCCGGTCAGATGCACAGGCTTGCCGCCAACGGAGACAGTTTTGGCATCGAGATTGACCTCGATCTTGCCGGTGCGGATGATGGATTGGGAATGCCCTTTGGAGCGGCGAATGATGGCGTGAATACGTGCCACAAGCTCTTCGCGATGGAAGGGTTTCGTCAGATAGTCATCGGCGCCGAAGCCGAATCCCTTGATCTTGTTCTCGGTGTCATCGGCGCCCGAGAGGATCAGGATCGGGGTGTCGACACGGGCCAGCCGCAACTGGCGCAGCACATCGTGACCGTTCATATCCGGCAGGCCGAGGTCCAAAAGGATCAAATCGTAATCATAAAGTTTCGCGAGATCGATCCCCTCTTCGCCAAGGTCCGTCGTATAGACGTTCAGGTTGGCGTGAGACAGCATCAGCTCGATGCTTTTCGAGGTGGTGGGATCGTCTTCGACCAGCAAAATTCGCATAACCGTGGGTCTCCGTTGCTATCTTCCAAATGTGTTCTTGTTGCGTTCGCTCATTAGGAAGATGGTCAAAAATGGTTAACTACACGTTACCAGTTTTAACCTTATCGCATTTTCAACTCAAGGTTGTCTATATTTTTGCACCGCAGTGGCCTTTAAAGCCGCTTCACCATGCTCGGAAATCGCATTTTTCCACGAATTGAACTCTTCTTCGGACAATCCGTACATTTTCAGAGCTTCCGTCAGGGGAATCAGTCCAAAGACCACGCCTTTGACCACAAGCGCTTTGCGAGAGGCCACCCAGCGGCGGGTTTCCTTCGGCGGAAGGTCGGCACGGGTCATGATAGATCCATCCGGAAGCGTAACGGCACGCGGGCCATCGACTTTTTTGAGATACATGGGGCTCACCCTCGTCTTGAATTGCACAGCCTTTGTGACTCAATCCTCTTAATGGGGGGTGAAGCCGGGCCTTGAGAATAGGTCGAATTTTCTTATATAGCGGGTCTGTTCCCGAAAGGATTTGTTCATGTTTGACGACGGCGCACACCCGCTGAACTCCCTGGGCTTTGCAAAAGCCCCGAAAGACACCCGCGTGGTCGTGGCCATGTCGGGGGGCGTCGACTCGTCTGTCGTCGCAGCCATGCTGGCCGAAGAGGGCTATGACGTGGTCGGCGTGACGCTTCAGCTTTACGACCACGGCGCAGCTCTGGCCAAGAAAGGCGCCTGTTGCGCAGGGCGTGACATTCACGATGCGCGGCGTGTGGCCGAGGAAATGGGATTTCCGCATTATGTGCTCGACTATGAGAACATCTTTCAGGACGCCGTGATCGATGAATTCGCCGACAGCTATCTCGCGGGTGCGACGCCCGTGCCCTGCATCCGCTGCAACGAGCGGGTGAAGTTCAAGGATTTGCTCAACACTGCGAAAGACCTCGACGCCGACTGCATGGCGACCGGGCATTATATTCAGCGCGTGATGGGCGACACTGGTCCGGAGCTCCACTCTGCAGCGGATGCGAACCGCGACCAGAGCTATTTCCTGTTCTCCACCACGCCCGAACAATTGTCCTACCTGCGTTTCCCACTCGGGCACCTGCCGTCGAAAGACGCCACCCGCGCGCTCGCTGCGAAATACGGGCTTTCCGTGGCGGACAAACCCGACAGCCAGGACATCTGTTTCGTGCCCAATGGCAATTACGCGCAGGTGATCGAGAAACTGCGCCCGGGTGCTGCCGAACCCGGCGAGATCGTTGATCACAACGGCAATGTTCTGGGCACCCACAAAGGTGTCATCCATTACACCATCGGTCAGCGCCGCGGACTTGGCATCGGTGGGCTGGCCGATCCGCTCTATGTGGTGAAACTCGATGTCGACAACCGCCAGGTCGTCGTCGGCCCGAAAGACATGCTCGCCACCCGCAAAATCCCGGTGCGTGAGATCAACTGGCTGGGGGACGAACCGTTCACCTCCCGCGATGAATGGGTGCTGGACGTCAAAGTCCGCTCCACCCGCCCGCCGCGCGAAGCCATCGTGCGCCCGATCTCGGACACCGAAGCCGAGGTCGAATTGGTCGTCGCCGAAGAAGGGGTCTCGCCAGGGCAGGCCTGTGTGTTCTACGATCCGGAGAGCCCGCGCATCTATGGCGGCGGGTGGATCTGGAAAGGCAACTGAGATGAACCGCCTCGCCCTCGTCGCGCTTTTGACGCTGTCTCCGCTGTCGGCTCTCGCCGATGCCTCCTCGGAATGCGCGTTGGATCTCGGCTCTCAGGTCGAGATCGCCGATTGCGTGGCCGCCACCGAAATCAAAGCCACCCGCGCGATGGAGATGATGCTCGAGTTCGCCAAAAGCTCGGCGCAGGAGCTTGATGAAATGACCGGGCGCGTCGTCGCCCTGCCCGCCTTGGAGGCCTCGCAAACCGCTTGGGAAGCCTACCGCGATGCGCAATGCGATTATGTCGGCGCGGGCTTTGGCGGTGGCTCGGGCACAGGGATCGCGATCCGGTCGTGCAGGGTCGAATTGACCCGCGCCCGCACGAAAGAGCTGCGCGCAGAGCTGCGTTAGCGTAACTGCAGGCTCACCAAATAGGCCGCAAGATCGGCGTTGTCCTGATCACTGCGGCTTGGATCAAACCGAATTTTGTGACTGGCCAGAAACGTGGCCAAACGCGGCGCGTCCTCCGGCGACACCACCATGTCGATCGACACCCCATGACAGCGTGCGCAGCCTTCCGCATAGAGCACGGCCCCGTGTTCGGCGTCTCCTGTTATATCCTCTGCAAAAAGCGGCGTTCCCACCACGGCACAGAGCGCGGCCGTCTTCATTGCAGCGAAAATACTCATTTCTCCGCCATCCCATCCAACATCGCCCGCGCCGCTCGCAGACCCGGCGCTTCTGCGCCCCGGCCCAGACGCTCCATGGTCAAAGCGAGGGCTGCATGTTGATCCGCGCCCGCGTTCAACACATGCGACAGGCTTGCCGCGATCTTTTGTGGGATGCAGTCGGCGCCCAGAAATTCCGGCACCACACGGGTCTCAGAAACCAAGTTCACCAAGGTCACCGTGTCGATCAACAGTTTACGTTTGACGATCTGTTCGGTGAGCCAGGCCATGCGATAGGCCACAACCATCGGTGTGTCATTGGCCGCGAGCTCAAGGGACACCGTACCAGAGGCCGCAAGCGCCACATCGGCGGCGCGAAAGGCGGCGGCTTTGCCCGCTTTGTCTGTGGCCTCGATCAGAATCGGCGTGACTTTCCAGCCCTGCGTCACCTCGCGCACCAGCGGTTCGACATTTTGCGCCATGGGCAAGACGTAACGGGCCTCCGGGTGATGCTCTGCGAAATGCGCGAGCGTCTCGCCAAAGATCGGCGCAAGACGCGTGACCTCGCCCCGACGCGAGCCGGGCAAAACGAGCATCAAAGGCGCATCGCCGATGTCATGCGCGGCACGGAATGCCGCGACCTCTGTGTCCGTCGCGACATCTTCGGTCACCACCGGATGACCAACGAAATCGCATCTGAGCCCCTCTTTTTCAAAGTAAGGCGGCTCGAAAGGAAACAGCGCCAGAACCTGATCCACGCGTTTCGCGAGCTTGGCCGCACGTTCGGGGCGCCAGGCCCAAACCGTCGGCGCGACGTAGTGGCAAATGCGAATGTCAGATTTCGATTTCACAATATCCGCAACGCGCAGACAGAAATCGGGGCTGTCGATGGTCAAAACCACGTCCGGGTTCCAGTCGAGAATGGCCTCAGCCACTTCGCGAATCCGGCGTTTGAGGTGGAAATATTTCGGCAGAATCTCCGCGATCCCCATGAGCGACAGTTCGGACATCGGGAATTGCGAGCTGAGCCCCTGCTCCGCCATCGCCGCGCCACCGACGCCGCGAAACTCGACATCCGTCAGGGCTTTGAGACCCGCCATCGCCGCGCCGCCCAAACGGTCGCCGGAGGGTTCGCCCGCGATGACAAAAAACTTGAGGCTCATTGCGCTTTCAGGAAGAGACCTGCCTCCTTGATGCGCGCTTCCACGGCGGCACGATCCAGCACGATCACCTCGCCCGCCGGGATCACCAGCCCGCCAAGACCCGCGGTGATCACCGCCTCGATTGTGGCCATACCGATGGTCGGCACGTCGATGCGCATGTCTTGTCCGGGCTTGGGCGCTTTGACAAAGACGCCCTTGGCGCGGCGCAGACGCTCGGGCGTGGCTTTGACAAAACCCAGCATGGCATCCGTGCCCTGAAGCGTCTCGATGCCCAACACCTGCCCGCCCGCACAGACCGCGCCTTGGCCCACGTCCAGCGGTCCCAAAGCGTCCAGCACGGCTTGCGCGCGCGCCGCATCGTCCAGGTCTTCACGCGTCGGTTTGCGGCCCCAAAGCGTGCCGGGCTCAAGCACCAGATCGGGGCGAATTTCGGTGGCACCGCGAATGAGAAAACTCTGATCCTCGAAGAGCGCCAAAACCTCACGCAGCAACCCATCATCGCCTTTCTTGAGCGCCATCGCGAGGCGCAGGGCGTGGCGGTCCATCAAAACGGGGTTCACTTTCGGGCGGCTCATCGCGCCCGCAAAACTGACCGCACCGACGTCGTGGGATTTCAACTCCTTGAACAGCCGCCCAAGTTTCTCGATCCGCGCAGGAACATGCGTCAGCCCGCCCGGCACCGGCGTGTCGTCAAAGGTGACATAGACTGGATCGTTGAGCGCCTCCGCCAAAAGCCGGGGCAGCGCGCCCGATCCGGCGATGATCGCGGTCCGGGTCATGGCGCTATTTCGGGGTCAGAAAGCCGCGGTCGCTGTCGCCCATGACGAATTCGACCATGCGGGCGACGTAATCGCTGTTGAAATCGTCCTTGAGGCGCTCGGCACGATCCTTGAAGGCGCCCTCGCCCTGTTTGAGCATCTGGAACGCAGCGCGGAGCTGGTTGATGTCGTCGCGGGCGACGCCTTTGCGTTTGAGGCCCACGAGGTTGAGACCGTCCAATTCCGCGCGCGGCCCCTGCACCAAAGCATGCGGCAAGACATCTGCGGTGACCATGGACAAAGCGCCCACGATGGCGCCCTGCCCGATCCGCACCCATTGGTGAATGCCCGAAAGCCCGCCGATGATCACGTCGTCCTCGATGTGGCAATGGCCGGCGACAGCCACCGAATTGACCAAAATCACCCGATCCCCAATCTGCGCGTCATGCGCCACGTGACAAGACGACATGAACAGCCCGTCATCGCCCACGCGCGTCACCCCGCCGCCCCCTTCGGTGCCGGTGTTCATCGTAACGTACTCGCGGATGCGGTTGCGCTTGCCGATGATCAGCTTGGTCTCTTCGCCCTTGAACTTGAGATCCTGCGGAATCTCCCCGATGGAAGCGAATTGGAACACAACCGTGTCTTCGCCGATCTCGGTCACGCCGGTGACAACAACATGGGATTTGAGCGTCACACGATCCGCAAGACGCACCTTCGGGCCGACAAGGCAGAACGGGCCAATCTCACAACCCGCGCCAATGACGGCACCCTCTTCTATCACTGCGGAGGGATGAATTTTGGCGCTCGAGTCAATCGTGCTCATGTCTTTTCCCTCAGGAGTTCGGTGTTAGGACCGGGGTGTCAGGTCCATCATCGCGGTGAATTCGGCCTGACAGGCCAATTCGCCATCGACCTCAGCACGACCGTCGAATTTCCAGACCTTGCCACCGCCACGCTTCACCGTGACATGCATTTTCAATTGATCGCCGGGCACCACTTTGCGGCGGAATTTCACGCCGTCGATGTTCATGAAATAGACGTTGAATTCCTTATCCGCCAGGTCCATGTGGACGCCGACCATGACCGCCGCCGTCTGCGCCATGGCTTCGACGATGGTCACGCCGGGCATCACCGGCTCACCCGGGAAATGGCCCTGAAAATGCGGCTCGTTATAGGTCACATTCTTGATCCCGGTGCAGCTTTCGGGGCAGACGATGTCCACCACGCGGTCCACCAAGAGGAACGGATAACGATGCGGCAGGATGCGCTGGATCAGGTCGATGTCGGCGACAGTCGGTTTGGTGGTCTCGGTCATATCTTGTCCCTGGGCCTTTTGGTCTTCTTTATATTGTGGTCGATGGGGCCCTTCGGCGCCCATACGATCCAATGCCCCACATGAGGCGCAAAATCTCTGGCCACCTTCCTATCAATCACCGCTCGAGGTGACAAGGCAATGGCGCATCACCTTAGTCTTGCGCTGGCGGTGTCTCTTGTTGTTCTGCGTCCGTTGGCGAGGCTGTCTCGCTGCCTTGTTCGCGCGCCTGCGCCCCCTCTCGGTCATCGAGTTTCTCGATGGCGATCCGCGAAATATCGATCGCGCCATTCATCAGATAGACCTGATTGCGTTCGAACACCACGACGGCGCCGAGATCGCGGGCGATCTGGGTCAAAACGGTATTCATCTGCTGATCAATCTCAGCCAACCCCTCGTCATAAAGCGTCTGAATGTCGCGCGCTTTCTCGTCCTGACGCTGGCGGACCTGGGTCACTTTTTCATCAAAGGCCTGGGCGCGGGCGCGAAACTCAGCCTCGGCCATGGTCGATTTCGCGTCGGAGATTTCTTGCTCCTCGGCTTCGAGATCAGCGTAGATCTGGTCGTTTTCAGCCAGAAGTGCCTCGCGGGCCTCCGCCATCCGGGCCTCAAGGGCTGCGCCGGCCTGGCTTTGCTTCACCACACGGGCGCGGTCGAACACCAGCACCGGAAACACCAGCTTGGCCTCGGAAGGACGTTGCCCCATCTGCGCGGCGGACCCCGTGTCTTGCGGCGCCGTCTGGGCCATAGGCGCCTCTTGCGCCAACAGGCCTGTCGCAGAAAGGCTGAACAGGCCTGCCAGCCAAAGGGGACGCAAAAGCAACATCTTAGAAGCTCGACGAAATGGTCAGATCGAAGGTCTGTTCCTTGTCGTAGTCTTCTTTGTCGAGCGCTTTGGTGAAGTTGAAGCGCAGCGGCCCCAGGGGCGTGGTCCAGAACACCGAGGCCCCGATCACGGAGCGCCAATTCGGATCGTCCGAGCCCGCGATGATATCCGTCGTGTCATCGAGCCCCCAGACCGAGCCATAGTCAAAGAACAGACCGCCGGAGAGACCGTATTCTTCGGGCAGGCCCAGCGGGAAATTCGCCTCAAGACGGGCCACGGCATACATATTGCCGCCAAGCGCGAGATCGTTGGTCTCGGACCGCGGCCCGATGCCGCCGGGTTCAAAGCCGCGCATGATCGAGGTGCTGTTGAAATAGCGCTCGGACACGCGGCTGTCGCCATCGGCGTCGATCACACCGCCTTCGACGGTGGCGCGCAAGGTCACCTCTTCGTTCCAAACCTTCATCTCGCCGGTCAGCTCGGCAGAGGTCTTGATGTAATCGGAATCGCCGCCGATGAGACCCGCGAAATCCTGCCCGAAGCGGAACAGCATGCCCGCGTTCGGGTTCAAACCGCTGCGTCGGGTGTCATAGCTGTAGGAATAGCCAAGGCTCTGGGTGTTGAGACGGCCTGCATCAATGTCATCCTGAATTTGTTGCGGATAACTGTTTCCAGCATCGGTATAATCGCTGTCCTCGACCACTTCCGCCAGATCGGCACGATAGTTGACGGTCAGAGAGCCGTTTTCCGACACCGGGAAGGTCAGGCGTGGCGAAATAAAGGCGCGGCGCAACTGGTGTTCGGCATAAGACGGCTGCGACGTCCCGATCCCGGCCCCAAGCCCGAAGGCGACATCACGCCCCAGGAAAGCCGGTTCGACGAAGTTGAAGGACAGGCTGCCCTCTTCGACATCCGTCGTCAGGCTGAAGGACAGTTTCTGGCCACGGCCGAGGAAGTTCGACTCGCTGAAGGAGGCGATCAGGTTGATGCCTTCGGACACGGAATAGTTGCCGCCAAAGGTGAAAGAGCCGGTCGGCTTTTCGGTGACATTCACATCGACGATCATCTGATCGGCGGCAGAGCCCTGACGCGTGTTCACATCGGCGTTCGAGAAGAACCCGAGCGCCCGGATGCGGTCGGCGGCGGCGCGAATCTCGCGCGGGTTGAACGGGTCGCCTTCGACGGTTTTGAATTTCTGACGCACCACGCGGTCAAGCGTCGTGGCGTTGCCTTCAATGTCGATGCGTTCGACAAAGATGCGCGGCCCGCGGACCAGTACGAAATCGACATCGAGTGTCTGCGTGCGGGGGTCACGTGTCACGCGGGGTTCCGCGCGCAGGAAATCAATGCCCTTTTTCAGCGCCAGCGTCTCGATCCGGTCGATCATATTGTCCACCGCCAGCGGCGAATAGGTCTGGCCAGCGCGGATATTTGTGACTTTGGTGAACTCGGCGGCATCAACGCCCGCCATCTCGGAGGAGATGGAGATCTTGCCGAAATCGTATTTCTGGCCTTCACGCACGTTGAAGGTCAGGAAGTAGGCGTTGCGCTCACGCGAAAACTCGGCGGCGACGTTGAGCACCTGAAAATCGATATAGCCGCGCGAGGTGTAGAAATCCGTCAACACGCGTTTGTCGAACTGGAGGCGATCCTCGGTGTAGGTGTCGCGCCCGATGATAAAGCGCAACGCGCCCGCCTGTTTGGTCTCAAGCACCCGGCGCAGGCGCGAATCCGAGAACTCGCGGTTGCCGACAAAGCTGAGACGCTCGATCTCGACGCCTTTGCCCTCGGTCACCTCGAACACCACATCGACGCGGTTGTCGGAGCGGCGGATGATCTTCGGCGTCACAGTGGCGACCAACTGCCCCTTGCTCTCGTAAATCTGCGTGAGCGTGGCGGCGTCGGCCTCGGCGTCAGAGGGGGAATAGACCTGGCGCACCTTGGTGGTGAGCGCCGGCATCAGGGCGTCGTCACTGACCTTGCGGTTGCCTTCGATGGCGATGCGCGACACGACCGGGAATTCGGCGACTTTGATCACAAGCGTGTTGCCGCGCGGGATGAATTCGACGGTTTCGAACAGGCCGGAGCCCAGAACCTTTTGATAGGCGTCGTTCAACTCGCCGCCAGACACCGTCTGGCCGCGCGTGATTCCCGCGTAAGACAGGATCGTGCCTGCGGACACCCGCTGCGCGCCTTCGACCACCACATTGGTGAAATTGAAGGACTGTGCCTCAGCCGGCGCCGGAAACGCGGTATAAGAGACGGATGTGACTGCGAAAGCCGCAAAAGACAGCGCAAAGGCACGTGCTACGAAACGTGGTTTCACGCGGATCGAACGGTGATTCAATGGCAACATGGCAGCTTTCTCGAAATTCCCCACAACTTTCTAGCTGAGTAACGGCAATACCGCCCCTTGTCAAAAGCGATCCACCATAAAACGGCTTTGAGACACAGCATAAGGGCCTTCGCCGAAAGCGAAAGCCCTACTTGTAGCGTTTCGATTCTGTTTAGCGGATTTCCGCCCTCACCTTTTTTGCGCCTTTTTTCCTCGCCTTCTTTCGGCGTTCACGCCGTGATGCGAGAGGGGTCAGGCGCATGTGCCCTTAGAGGATCAGGTGCCCGAAAAACGACCCGGCGACCAGCGCGACCACGATGGTTGCGGCATAGAGCAGACGATCCCAGTTGAGATCGGCCAATTGCGACAGGCTTTGGTATCCAGCACGGATTGCGGTCATCTCGAGGCCCTCCTCAGTCATCGGCAGGTTTGCCCTGCCACACATACCCTCTGCGGTCCGCAAAAGCCGACCGCTCTGGGGTCAGGAGATACGCTCTGATTGTGGCGAGATTTGGACGACAGCGGCGCATTTCCGGAAAAATACGCAGCCGTTTGGGCAACAGTCCCGAAGATCCTGTGACGATTATTTACAGAACAGATCCGAGCCCAGTCCCAGCACCATAAAGCCCAGGATCACGGCCAAACCGACGGTCATCATCACATTCACCGCACGATCCGGCAGAGGTTTGCCGCGCACCGCCTCATAGGCGTAGAACACCAGATGCCCACCATCCAGCACCGGGATCGGGAAGAGGTTCATAAGGCCAATCGCGGTGGAGAGAAGCGCCACGGTAGACAGGAAACTCGCCACCCCGTCCGAGGCCGAGGTCGACACCACCTCGGCTATGCCCACGGGGCCAGAGAGATTACAGGCGGAAATGGCGCCGGTGATCATATGCGCCATGCCCGAGAGCGACATGGTGATGATCTGCCACACGCCTTGGATGCCCGCCAAAAGCGCAGCGCCGATGCCAACCGGTTCGGTGCCGACAGAGAACAACAGCCCGCCAGTGATGCCGATCAGCCAACGGGTCTCAAACCCGCCGTCATCCGCCGGTAGATCGCGGCGACGCGGCTCCAAGGTGGTCTCAAAGGTCTCGCCCCCTTCCGCAGAGGTCTCGCCATTGGGCCGCCAGACGGTCAGCGTCATCGGCGCGCCGTCGTGGCTGGTGACATAGTCCTGAAGGTCCCAGAACGTATTGATCGGCGCGCCGTCGATCTGGGTGATCACGTCGCCGGTTTTGATGCCCGCGTCGCGCGCGGCGGATTTCGGCGACACGCCCGCGACGATCACCGGATAGGGATAGGGGCCCGTCACGGTCAGCTCCTGACCATCGCGGTTGACGGTGTAGGGCACGGCACCTTCACGCGGCAGCTCTTGCAAAAAGCCCAAAAGCGCGCCCGGTTCCGGCACCTCCTGCCCCGCGATGGCGGTGATTTCGTCGCCCGGCATCAGACCGATTTCATAGGGCACGGGCGCGACCTCATCGACCACCAGGGTCTCCGCGGCCTTGCCCGCGATCAGCACAAAGATCGTGAAGACGATGAACGAAAAGATGAAATTGAAGATCGGACCGGCGGCCACCGTCGCGGTCCGCGCCCACAAGGGCGCGCCCGGCATGGTGTGGCGGGCCTCCTCAGGGCTCATGCCCTCGACGGCGTGCGCATCTGGCGCGGACGCCGCGTTCGCATCGCCTGCGAATTTCACGTAGCCGCCGAAAGGCAGCGCCGCAATCTGCCAGACCGTGCCGCGTTTGTCGGTGCGCTGCCAGAGCGGTTTGCCGAAACCCAGAGAAAAGACATCCGCCCGGATACCCGACCAGCGCCCGACGATGTAATGACCATATTCATGCACCGTGACGATGATCGACAGGGCGACAATGAAAAACACCAGCGTAAAGGCCGTACCGCCAAGGCTGCTGAGAAGGCTGGTTACATCCATTCGAGATCGTCCTTATTGGGTTGCAGCGCCATCACACGCGCCCGCGCTTCTTTATCGGCTGCGAGCACCGTGTCAAAGCTCATGTTGGTCTTGGGCTGGCTCACATCCGTTGACATCTGATTGAGCACCTCTTCGGTGAGGCGCGCCATGTCGAGAAACCCGATCTTTTGGGCGATGAAAAGGTCCAAAGCGGCCTCTTTCGCGGCATTGAACACGCTACCTGCCAGTCCGCCCATCTCCATCACCTCACGCGCGAGGCGCAGCGGCGGGAAACGGACCTCATCGGGCGCCTCGAACCGAAGCTGGCCGACTTTTGCGAGGTCCAACCTTTCGACCGGCAAATCGCGCCGCTCGGGCCAGTGCAGCGCATAGCCGATGGCGTGACGCATATCCGGCGCGCCGAGATGGGCCATGAGCGCCCCGTCGCGAAAGCCCACAAGCGCGTGGACGTAGGAACCGGGGTGGACCAGAACTTCGATCTGATGGGGAGAAAATCCGAAATATTCTTTGGTCTCAATGATTTCGAGCGCCTTGTTGAACATCGAGGCGGAATCAATCGTGATCCGCTGACCCATGTCCCAAGACGGATGCTTACAGGCCTGCGCCAATGTCGCGCCTTCCAACTGGTCCAGTGACCAGTCGCGGAACGGCCCGCCGGAGGCGGTGATGATGACGCGTTCGACCTCCGTTTGATCCTCGCCCACGAGGCCTTGGAAAACGGCGGAATGTTCGCTGTCGACGGGCAGAACCCGCGCGCCATGGCTTTGGGCGGATTGCATCAAAAGCGGCCCGGCGGTGACGAGGCTCTCCTTATTCGCGAGCGCCAGCGTGGTGCCGTGACGCAACGCATGAAGCCCCGGCGCAAGACCTGCCGAGCCGACGATGGCCGACATGATCCAATCCGCCTCGCGATCCGCCGCCTCAATGAGAGCGTGTTCGCCTGCGGCGGCCTGAATGCCGGTGCCGGACAGCGCGGATTTGAGATCCGCGAGGCGATCCTCATAGGCGGTGACGGCCACTTTTGCGCCGAGGTCGATGGCATCTTTCGCCAGCAAATCGATATTGCCGCCGCCTGTAAGGGCGATCACGTCGTAAGCGTCGCGATCCCGGCGAATGAGGTCGATGGTCGATTGCCCGATAGAGCCCGTCGCGCCGAAAATGGAAATGCGTCGCATATCTGCCTCAGCCGAAAATCACATTGAGCACATAGGCCAGCGCGCCCAAGGCCAAGAGCGCGTCAAACCGGTCAAGCACACCGCCGTGGCCGGGGATGATGTTGGAGCTGTCCTTGACCCCCATCCGGCGCTTGAGGCCGCTTTCCGCCATATCGCCCAGTTGCGAGGCGAAAGACAGCACCATCGAGGAGGTCACAAAGAACCACAGGCGCACGAAGCCCTCGGGCATGAAGGGGTGGCAGAAATAGGCCAAGACCCCTGCCCCGATCCAGCCGCCCAAGACGCCGGACCATGTCTTGTTCGGGCTGATCCGCGCCCAGAATTTCGGTCCGCCCAAGGTTTTGCCGACCAGATAGCCCATACTGTCGGTGACCACCACAAGGCCGATGACGTAAAGCAAAAGCGCGCGGCCGCCTTCGGCCGAGAGCGTGATGAGGCCGAGACAGCCCAGCACCAGAACAGCGAGATAGGCAGCGAGGTTGAGGCTGTCTGCGGTGTTCAGGCCCGAAGCGGCCAGTTTCACCTGACGCATGCGCCACAGCTCCCAAAGCCCGACACAGCCGACCACGACGACCAAAGCCGTGAACGCAAGATGCGAGGACAGCACGGCGCCAAGCCCCACCGCCACCATGACGACAGCCGACAGAAGTCGCGGCATCAGATCGCGCCATTTGCCGTTTCTAGACGTCTTGGAAGTCACTTTTTCACCCCGCCAAACCGACGGTCGCGCCCGGCGTAGCGGGACACGCATTGGGCAAAGACCTCTGCGGTGAAATCCGGCCAGAGCGTGTCGATGAATTCATATTCGGCATAGGCGGATTGCCACAAAAGAAAGTTCGAAATCCGCGCCTCGCCCGAGGTGCGGATCACCAGATCGGGGTCCGGCAACACTTTGGTGTCGAGGTAGCGCGTGAGCGTGGTCTCATCGACCGTCTCCGGGTCCAATTCACCGCGCGCCACGTCACAGGCCAGATCTTTCACAGCCCGCGACACCTCATCGCGCCCACCATAGTTGATCGCGATGGTCAGATGCACCTTGGTGTTCTCTTGCGTGACCTCTTCGAGATCGTCCATCAAAGCGATCAGTTTCTTGTCGAGCCGCACCCGGTCGCCGATGAAGCGCACACGGACGCCCTCGGCCACGAGGCCCTTCATCTCGTTCTGGATGTAGCGGCGAAACAGGCTCATGAGGCCGGAGACCTCGGTCTGGGTGCGTTTCCAGTTCTCGGTCGAAAAGGCAAAGATCGTCAGGTATTTGACGCCCAGATCGGGACAGGCCCGGACGATCTCCTTGACCCTCTTGGCGCCTGCGTGATGGCCGAACAGCCGCGGTTTGCCCCGCGACTGCGCCCAGCGACCGTTGCCATCCATGATCATCGCGACATGGGTTGGTCCGCCGGAAATGACCTCATCGGGTGTGGCTGGACTCATGTCGCTCATTTGGCCTCTCGTAACGGGTTGCTTCATGAAACACGCTCTTGTTTCGGTCTGCAACCCTTTCAAAATCACTCACACAGGGTCGGTTCAAGAGCCGCAAAAGGCTCCGGCCTCCGCTCAGACCTGCATGATCTCTTCTTGCTTATGAGCCAGAAGGTCGTCGATCAGCTTGATATGTTTGTCGGTCAGATCCTGAACCTCGGATTCCCAGAATTTCTGATCGTCGTCGGACATGCCGTCCTTGTTCTTCTTGATCTGCTGCATGCCGTCCTGACGCACGTTGCGCACGGCGACGCGGGCGTGTTCGGCATATTGGCCGGCCACTTTGGTCAATTCGCGGCGACGCTCTTCGTTCAGCTCCGGGATCGGCAACATAATAATAGTCCCGTTCAGCTGCGGGTTGATGCCCAGACCGGATTCGCGGATCGCTTTTTCGACCTTGTTCACCAGACCCTTGTCCCAGACGTTGATCGTCACCATGCGCGGCTCCGGCACGTTGACGGTGCCAACCTGGTTGATCGGAGTCATCGAGCCGTAGGCGTCCACCATGATCGGTTCCAGCATCGAGCCCGAGGCCCGGCCCGTGCGCAGCGAGGCAAATTCCGTGCGCAGATTGCTCAGCGACCCGTCCATGCGTTTGGACAGATCGGCGGTGTCGAGTTCGAAATCTTCGGACATGGGTCTTCCCCTTTGTATCGTCTTTGCCCCCGCTATAACGGGTTTGGTTTCGGGCTGCCAGTGTTTAGGCACGTGTTGAGGCGCGTGTTGAGGCGGCGTTCAGGGCGCCATGTGACAGAGCGGCGGGCGGGGCATGCCCTTGTCCTGCGCCGTCATGCCCTCGTGCCATCCGGCAGCCATGGTGAGGATCTTCGCGTCGAGAAACAGCCAGGCATTGTCGGTCCTGTCTTTCACCGTCTCGGCAAAAGCCATATCGCCACTTCGGTCCTCGTCACAGGTGTTTGCCGCATAGGACATGCGGACATAGGTGTCGAACAGCTGGGCCAGATCGCCGGACGACGCCTTGATGGCCTCGGCCCGCGCACCTTGGTCACATGCTTCCGGCACAATGGTCTGGAACCCGAAGGGCGTTCTGAGCGGGTCATCGCTATAAAACGACATCCGGCCAGCGGTGATCTCGGCGGCGAGAAATCCAATCCCTTCGGCAAAGGCCGCATCCGCGTCGAGGCCGGTCGCCTCGAAGGCCTGCTGCCAATCCGTCAGATAACACCCCGCCTCATAGGCAGGATCGCTCACCCTTTTGATGTAAGGCGAAAGGACATCGTCGGTGATCTCATAGGGGCTGATGATCTCCGGCAGTTTGATCGTGCAAACAGAGGCGTCGAACACCACCCAATCGCCATTCAGCTCCGCCGTGCCCACCTGCACCGCCGTTCGGGCATGGCTGGCCAAGCCTTCGGGCGTCAACCCGGCGGCACGGACTTTCGCGTCAAGCTTCGGCCCGTAGGTGCAGCCATGGGTCTCAAGAAACCCGGTATAGACGGAGGTATCGGACAGCGCGGGTGACGCCGCCCCGATCAGGACCGCGCCGAAGCACACCGACACCCCCATCGACACCCGCGTCGCAAAGCGCATCATTTCACCAATGTATAGGTGCCTTCGCCCGCGAGGATCGACTGGAACCCGCCCGGTGCGTCGAGCGGGAAGACGATCAACGGCAAGGAATTGTCGCGCGCCAGAGCAATGGCGGAGGCATCCATGACTTTGAGGTTCTTGCGCAGCACCTCGTCATAGCTGACCTCATCGTAGCGTTTCGCATCCGGGTTGGTTTTCGGGTCTTTGTCATAGACCCCGTCCACACCGTTCTTGCCCATGAAAATCGCCTCACAGGCCATCTCATTGGCGCGCAGCGTGGCCGCCGTGTCGGTGGTGAAATAGGGGTTGCCCGTGCCCGCCGCAAAGATGCAAATCCGGCCTTTTTCAAGGTGACGCACGGCGCGGCGGCGGATGTAGGGCTCGGCCACCTCGTTCATGGTGATCGCCGAAATGACCCGGGTGTGGATGCCAAGCGCCTCCAAAGCGGCCTGCATGCCGAGCGCGTTCATCACGGTGGCGAGCATACCCATGTAGTCGGCGGTGGTGCGCTCCATGCCTTGCGCCGAGCCCTGAAGCCCGCGAAAGATGTTGCCGCCGCCGATCACCATGCAAATCTCGACGCCCAGGTCATGCACGGATTTCACCTCTTTGGCGATCCGTTCCACCGTCGGCGGATGCAACCCAAAGCCCTGGTCGCCCATCAGCGCCTCGCCCGAGATTTTCAACAGCACACGTTTATATTTCGTGGCAGGATGCGCCCCATGCTGCACCTGCCCCGTCTCACGCTCTGCGTCGCTCATCACATGTCCCCGAAATGAAATTTGATTGTCGGCAAAATGGGCCAAAACCGGGCTGGGATCAATGGACGCAGAAAGATATTTTTCCCCTTTGCCCTCTGGACAAATGCCCCAGTCTTTGCCACCGCAAGATTATGGCTCTGCCCTTTGACATATGCCCCCAGGCGCCCGTCTTGATCGCGGGTCCCACGGCCTCTGGAAAATCCGCTCTCGCGCTTGAGATTGCGGAGCTTCAGGGCGGTGTGATCATCAATGCGGATGCCTTGCAAGTCTTTGACAATTGGAGGATTTTGACCGCACGCCCCTCCTGCGGCGATGAATCCCGCGCGCCGCATGCGCTTTACGGTCATGTGCCGGGAACCGAGGCCTATTCCGTCGGCCATTGGTTGCGCGATGTGACGCCCTACCTCACCGGCCCGGATCGGCCGATTATTGTCGGCGGCACGGGGCTTTATTTTGCGGCACTGACCGAAGGATTGGTCGAGATTCCCGAAACACCGGCGGAGCTTCGCGCAGAGGCGGATCAAAGGCGTTCCGATGAGGGCGGGCACGCCGGGTTGTTGGCCGATCTCGATGCCGAGGACCCCGAGACCGCGCAAAAGATCGACCGGCTGAACACGATGCGGGTGCAACGTGCCTGGGAGGTGCTGCGCGCCACGGGTCGGGGTCTGGCCGCCTGGCAGGCCGACACGCCGCCGCCGCTTTTGCCGCTGGCGAAGACGTTTCCCGTGGTGTTCGATGCGCATAAGGACTGGCTCAACGACCGGATCGCACGGCGATTCGAGATCATGGTGGCGAAAGGCGCTTTGGAGGAGGCTGAGGCCAATCTGGCCACCTGGGACCCCGCGGCGCCCTCGTCCAAGGCCATCGGCGCGCCGGAATTGATTGCTCATCTGCAAGGCAAATTGTCGCTTGAAGAGGCAAAAGAGGCCGCCACCATCGCCACACGGCAATATGCCAAGCGGCAACGCACTTGGTTTAGAGCGCGCATGAAAGCCTACCACAAGATATCGCTGCCCTGAGCATGGATTGCGGAACCCTTACGTTCTCGGCATATCATATTGAAAACAAAATGTTTTCTTTGACTCACCCCAATCCATGGCTAGTCTCGTTTGAAATTGTACAAACCGAACAGAATGTGCCGCCATGCCCGACTCCAAACCCATTAGAATTTTTCAAACCCTACCGCTGGGGGAAATGGGACAGCCCGCGCACGGTCTCTCAAAGCCTGCAAATGGCCCTGTCAAAACCGCGAAAGTCAAAACCGCTAAACCCGCCAAGCCGCGCAAGCGCCGCGAGGCCATCATATCGGACATCCCGGCGCAAAGCGCGTATCGCGTGACCACGCTGGGCCGGGGCACGGGGACATTGTCCTCTGAGAACAAATGGCGCACCGAAGCGATGCGCAGCCACCGCACGCCGACGCTTTTGTGGTTCACCCGCGGGCAAGGTCGGATCACGGTGGCGGGCGTCACGCGGGGCTTTGGGCCGCACAATCTGGTCTACCTTCCGACCCGCACCATGTACGGTTTTGAACCCGTCGGTCAGGTCATGGGCTTTGCCGTCCACCTGCCCGACGATCCGACGCTTGCCCTGCCCGAGGAGCCGCTGCACATGCGGTTTCGCGAGGTGATCCAACAAAACGAGATCACCGGCCTGATCGAAGGGTTGCAACGCGAGATCGAGGGAGATCGCCCGGGCCGTGACCGCGCCATGGCATTTCAGGCCGGGATGATCGCGGTGTGGCTGGAGCGGCAAATGTCGGTCATGCCGGACTATGACCTGACGCCGGACGCCTCGCGCCGGCTTGCCGCCGCCTATACGGCACTGGTGGAAAACGAATTGCGTGACGGGCGCACGGTGGCGCATTTCGCCGCCGAGCTGGGCGTCAGCCCGACCCATCTGACACGCGCTTGCAATGTGGCCTGCGGGCGCTCGGCCTCGGCCATTTTAAGCGACCGGGTGCATTACGAGGCACGGCGGATGTTGCGGGAGACCGATCTGCCGATCAATCAGATCGCCGAAAAACTCGGCTTTCACTCGGCGGCCTATTTCAGCCGGGCGTTTCACAGACACACCGGCGTCTCGCCGCGCGACTTCCGGCGTTCGGTGTAAGGCATAGAAAAGGTGTATAGAAAAAGGCGGGGAATGTCCCCGCCTTCTTTGTCTTACGAATGATCCTCGGCACTGTCCGGTTCAAGCCATTGTGTCTCAAGCTCGGACACATCACTCACGACCTTATGGGCAAAGCCCATCACCAGCGCGTCATAAAAGGCGGCGCGGTCCGGCGGCACCATGGTGGCGTTGATCGGCGTCACACCGTCAAGCTCTTCGGCACTCAGGGCGATTTCGAATTTCTTCAACGGAAAGTCGCTGTCCGGCCCGTCGATGTAAACCCAGCCTTCGAGCGTGTTGAACTCGCCTTCGTCGCTGAGATAGGTCGTGCCCATGTTGGAAATTTCGGTCACATCGACACGGACATCATAATCGCCATCGGCCTCCAACTGGTCGTCGAGACCTGCGGAAATCATCAGCGTCAGATCTTCTGCAATGTCGGGCCAGCGGTCGAGCGCATTGGAATCGACGGCTTCGAGATTGGCTTCGACCTCGACGGAGGAAATGTCGAGCGGTTCGGCCATCAGAGGTGTCGCGGCCAGAGATGCGGAGGCCAGCAGAGACAACAGAGCGGTACGTTTCGCAGTCAGGTTCATGATCGTATCCTTTCCAATCAGCGACGCAGGCGTCGCGATGCATTGAAAAGATAACCCGGCACCGGGCGAAAAGTTCCGAATAGGCCCTAATGAGCTTACGACCCGTAGATGATCCGCACGTAATTCATCGTCTCTTTGTAGGGCGGAATGCCGTCGTATTTCTCCACCGCCAAAGGTCCGGCGTTATAGGCCGCAAGCGCCAGACGCCAATTGCCGAAACGGTTGTACATCATGCGCAGATAGCGCGCGCCGCCTTCGAGGTTCTGGTGCGGATCGTTGATGTTCACGCCCAGTTGCCGCGCCGTCTCCGGCATGAGTTGCGCCAGGCCTGTGGCGCCTTTCGGGCTGCGAATGGTCGGGTTCCAGCCGCTCTCCTGCTGCACGAGGCGCAGGAAAAGATCGGACGGAATACCGTGTTTGTTGGCCATCTTTTCTGCCACGGGCAGCCATTGGCCTTTGTAGGCGCCAGAGTAGCGCGCGGTGCCGGTGTCGCCACCGAAACGTTCCGGCTGATAGGTCACGGAGTTGGAATATTGCTCGGCGGCACGGCCATCGAGGACGGAGAGCTGCGAGTCAAAGATTGCCATGCGGTTGCGGGTGGAGAAAATATCCTCGGCTACGGCGCCTGTCGGCGCGAGGACCACAGTACTCAAAAGCCCCGCGACCATCCCCGATGTCATAAATCCGAAACGAACACCGCTTTCCCGGCGTTTGACCGCCGAAATCCCAAGCCCTGCACGCATATGCACATCCAATCTATTACCTCACGCGCGCAATATAGGGGCAAAAGCCGAAGTTTCAAAGCCCATGCGTGTCGCAGGCGGTTTTTGGCCTTTCCTCTGGCACGATGGTTTGGTGTAAGGTGCGCTCAAGTTTAAGAATCTCAGGGAGTAGATCGCATGGCCGGGTCCGTGAACAAAGTCATCCTCGTGGGCAATCTGGGCGCTGACCCGGAAGTGCGCACCTTCCAGAACGGCGGCAAAGTCTGTAACCTGCGCGTGGCCACCTCGGAGAGCTGGAAAGACCGCAACACCGGCGAGCGCCGCGACCGCACGCAATGGCACACGGTGGCGATTTTCTCCGAACCTTTGGCACGCACCGCGGAGCAGTACCTGCGCAAAGGCTCAAAGGTCTACCTCGAAGGCCAGTTGGAGACCCGCAAATGGCAGGATCAGCAGGGCAATGACCGCTATTCGACCGAGGTCGTGCTGCGTCCCTACACCTCGACCATGGTGATGCTCGACGGACGTTCGGGCGGCGGTGACGGCGGTGGCTATGGCGGCGGCCAAGGTGGCGGTGGCGGCTACGGCGGCGGCTATGATCAGGGTCCGTCGGGTGGCTACGATGATGGCGGTTTTGGTGGTGGTTCGCAGGGCGGCTCCGGCGGCGGCTCGCGTCCTTCTCTGGACGACGACGAAATCCCGTTCTGATATCTTCTGAAACTCACGATCTTTGAAAAGCCCCCCACGCGGGGGTTTTTCTATGCCCTCGCCCTGACCGCCCTCAAAAAGCGCCGTCGCCGCCCTATATATTAAGGGAGGAGGAGGAGATCATGATCAAACATATTCTTGTCGCCAGCGACCTGTCGTCTCGGTCCGATCGCGCGGTGGAGCGCGCCGTGCAAGTGGCGCGACAGCATGAGAGCCAAGGCGGTGTGAAGATCACCGTGATGCATGTGATCGACGACGACCTGCCCCAGAAGCTCGTCACACAGATGCGACAGGCGGCGCAGGACAGTTTGCGCGCCGTCCTAACTTCCGAAAACGCGCCCGAGGGAGCAGAGATCAAAGTGGAAAGCGGCGATCCCGTCAGCACTTTGGCCGCAAGGGTCGAGGCGCTCGACGCCGATCTGGTGATCCTGGGCGTGCATCGCGCGCGGCCGTTCTGGGACATGTTTGCGGGCACCACGATGGAACGTCTGGTGCGGGCGGTGAAACGTCCTGTGCTTTTGGTGCGCGACCCGGTGGCCGGGCCGTATCGGTCCATTCTTTGCGGGATTGACCTGTCGCCGGCCTGTTTGGCGGCGGGGGGCGCTGCGATGGCGCTGGCGCCCGAGGCCAAAATCAGCACCTTTCACGCGGTGCACATCCCCTACCGTGGCATGATCGCCCGCGATGCCAGTGAAAAACAATTCGCCCCTTTCGTCCGGGATGCCCGTGCCCAGCTCGACCAGTGGTGGGACCGTGCCGAAGTGCCTGAGGGCTTGCCGAAACCCGAGATCCGCACGGCCAGTGTGCAGGAGGCCTTCACGGCAGAGCTGCAATCCACCGAGGCTGATCTGTTCGCGCTCGGCGCGCATGGGCGGATGCTGTTGTCACCCAGCCTGCTCGGTGGCTTCACCGAAGCACAGATCCGCGATCCGCGCTGCGATCTTCTGATCGTTCGCGGCTGAACCGCGACGTGTCCAGACGATGCGGGCTGTCATGGAGCGGCGACATCGAGGATATCACCCGGTCGCGCCCGGCCTGTTTCGCCCGGTAGAGATGATTGTCCGCTCGCAACAGGGCGGCTTCGATATCCTCGCCAGAGCTGAATTTTTCCACCCCGATCGAGACGGTGACCTTGGCCTGCGCTATCTCTCGCCCACTATCTTGACCAGTATCTTGACCATCGACATCCGTCTCGACCTCCATCGCCTGCCGGCTGACATGGCGCCGCATCCGTTCCGCGATCATGGCGGCCAGTTCGATGGGCGTATTTGGCATCAAAAGCGCGAATTCCTCGCCGCCGATGCGGAAAATCTGGCCCTGCCCTTTCAAGACCTCACGCATCGCCTCGACCACGGAGACAAGCACCTTATCCCCGTTGATGTGGCCATGGAGGTCGTTGATCTTTTTGAAATGATCGATGTCGACGAAGAGCAAGGCGCCGCTGCTCACAGGCACGTCACCACGGATCAGCCGCATGAAGGCGCGGCGATTGTGACATCCCGTCAAGGCGTCCCGTTCGAGCGCGTGTTCCAGATTGGCCTGCATCGCCCACATCGTGGTCAGCATGAAATGCACGAAAAGCACCACCGTGCCGAGCGCGACGAAGAGGCGAAAGGCGAACCATGGGTCTTGCGTCGCAACATAGCTGAGCATCGGTCCCAGCACCATGGCGACCATGCCGATACCTGTTGCAACCCAGAGCGAACAGTAAAAGAACCCGGCCACCGTGATCGGAAACAGCCAGAAGGCGGCAGAGGCCCCATGATGTCGGATCAGGATCAGATCGCCGATCTGGACAGCGATCAAAAGAATGGCGGAATTGATCGGCAAACGTCGCTCGCTCAGATGCGCGCGCAAATCGATAAGGATCAATGCGCAAAGAAACAGGTAGTAGCTGGCGAGCCAATAGTTGCCACTCATCGAATATTTGACGATGGCGACCGGCAGGATCAGGAGGCTGACTGTCGCCATGAACTTGGCGATCCTCGGCGCACCCAAATCTGTCGGGACGGAGAATCCCGTTTTGATATGACTTTGCCTGCGCATAGAATCGCCTAAACCCTTAAATACCCGGCCACTATGGGACATGGTGCGGCTCAGCCAAAGTCGATAGCGCTAACTTAAAAGCTTTTCTTCGCCGCGACCTCACATTGCGCAACAAAATGTCCTGACTGCAGTTTAAAGCGCATCTTTCAGCAATTGGACCACCGCATCGCGCGGTACATCGGCGGTCACGAAAGCCGACCCGATGCCGCGTGCGAGGATAAACCGCAACTGCCCGTCGATGACCTTCTTGTCCTGCGCCATGAGATCGACCAACGCCTCGGCAGAGGGCAAAACGCCCTCGATATCAGAGAGATCGCATTTCATCCCCATCGCCTTGAGATGTGCGCGCACACGCGAAGGCGCCTCCTGCGAACAGAGCCCCAGACGCGAAGACAATTCAAACGCCAGAGCGCAGCCGATGGCCACGCCTTCGCCATGCAGCAACCGGTCGGAATAGCCGGTCGCGGATTCCAGCACATGGCAGAACGTATGCCCGAGGTTCAAAAGCGCGCGGTCGCCCTGTTCGGTCTCGTCGCGTTCGACGATGTCGGCCTTCATCTGCACCGAGCGGCGCACAGCCTCGGCCCGCAGCTCCAGATCACCGGCGGCCAGCGCGGGGCCATTGGCTTCGAGCCATTCAAAGAACGCCTCGTCGCCCAAAAGCCCGTATTTCTGCACCTCGCCGTAACCCGCAAGGAAGTCCCGCGCGGTCAGCGTGCCGAGGATGGAAATATCGGCGAGCACCAGGGAGGGCTGGTGAAAGGCGCCGATCAGGTTCTTGCCCTGCGGTGCATTGATGCCGGTTTTACCGCCGACAGAACTGTCGACCTGGGCCAAAAGCGTCGTCGGGATTTGCACAAACCGCACCCCCCGGCGCAGCACGGAGGCGGCAAACCCCGCCAGATCGCCGATCACACCGCCACCAAAGGCCACAACGATGTCGCGCCGCTCGCATTTCTCTTCCAAAAGCCATTCCACCGCGCGGGTGAATTGCGGCCAGGCCTTGGTGCTTTCGCCTGCTGGAAGCGCCAGCGCCACCATGTCGATGCCAGACGCCGAGAGCCCCGCGCGCAGGGCGTCGAGATGCAGCCCGGCGACGGTTTCATCGGTCAGCACAAAGACTTTTTTCTTCTTGCCCAAAAGCGGCGCGATATGGGCGCCGGCCTCACCCACAAGCCCCTCGCCGATCCGAACATCATAGGCGCGATCCCCCAGAGGCACGTGGACAGTTTGATAGGTCATTGATCTTCCTCCAGAATGCCGCCGTGCGCCCTGAGCGCCTCGACGACCTTATCCGCCATGCCCTCGATCGAGAGTTTCGGCTCGGCCTCCACCACGACGCCCGCCTGCGCGTAAAACGGCTCGCGCGCCGCGACGAGATTTTTCAACGTCTCATAGGGGTTTTCGGTGCGCAAAAGCGGCCGGGTGCTTTTGTGTTTCACGCGGTTCCACAGCAAATCGAGATCGGCCTTAAGCCAAACCGCCACGCCTTTTTCGGCGATCATCTCGCGGTTCACCTCCGACAGAAACGCGCCCCCGCCGGTCGAGAGGATCGCCCGGTGGTTTTCCAGCAAACGTCCGATCACCTCGCTCTCGCGGCTGCGGAAAAACGCCTCGCCATGATCTGTGAAAATCTCCGCGATGGTGCGGTCGGCGGCTTTTTCGATCTCCGCGTCCGAATCCAGAAAGGGCACGTCCAAACGCGCGGCCAAAGCCTTGCCCACGGCGGTTTTCCCGGCGCCCATCATGCCGACCAGTGCAACGGTTTTCTTCAATGCCCCGGCCCCTCCAGCCACCTGTGCCATCCCTCTTGTATCACCGACTTCGCCTACCCTGACACGGCCTTGCGCGCAACCGCCTTTGCCGCAGGTTTCGCACAGTCTCCAGACCAAGAGCACGGCAAAATCCCGCTGATCAAATTTTCGTTCTCTCAATGGCGTGATCTCACGAAAAATGCCATATATAAAGCCAAAGAAACCCGGTTCGGAGGCAAACTCCGGCTAAGATCGGGAATAAAACCGCCCTTAAGGGGCGCGATTGGAGGCAGTCGACCTTGCGTAAATTTCTCTTTCGCCTTTTGGCCATCCTTATTTTGTTGGGCCTCATCGGCTTCATCGGCTTTGCCTATGTCGGCGATTTGTCGCCCGAACGCTCCGAGCAGGTGGTGCCCACGGAGATCGAGCTGAAGTGAGCATGCGCTTAGGTCTCTCTCGGTTTCTCACCTGTTGTGCGCCGATGGCCGTGATTGCACTGCTGAGCAGCGCACCGGTTGTCGCGCAGACCAGCGGTGTGGACAGACCGCTCTCCGCCATCGATTGGCTCTCCGACACTTTGGACGCGCCCCGTGCCGCAACCCCGCCTGCCGCCAGCGACATCGCCGAGAGTGCCCTGCCCGAAGACGTCAGCGTCCTGCCGCTCGACGCCCCCGATCCGGATCAGGCCGGGCTCTTGCCCAGTTCGGTCACCGGATTGCCGCGCGGGCTTTGGGGGGCCTCGACCGCCAGCGACATCGCGCGGCGGATCAGGACAATCTCGACGCGGCCCGATCTTTTGCCGGCCTCAAGGCGGCTCTTGAACACGCTGGTGCTGGCCGAATTGGACCCGCCGGTTCTGTCGGATCGCGACGGACGGCTGTTCCTCGCCCGGATCGATGCGCTCTTGTCGCAAGGCCTGTTGGACGAAGCGGATTCGCTGATGTCTCTCGCGGGCCTCAGCACGCCAGAGATCTTCCGCCGCTCTTTTGACACCAAACTCCTGCTCGGCACCGAAGATGAGGCCTGCGTCCGCTTGACCCACACGCCAGGGCTGTCGCCCACCTTGCAGGCGCGGATCTTTTGCCTTGCACGCAGTGGCGATTGGGACGCGGCGGCGCTCACCTTGGAGACCGGCGAGGCGCTGGGGCTTATTCGCGAAAATCAAGGCGAGCTTTTGGCGCGGTTTCTCGATCCCGAGCTGTTCGAAGGCGAGCCGCCCCTGCCCGCGCCGGAGCATCCGACGCCGCTGACTTTTCGCCTGATGGAGGCCATCGGCGAGCCGCTGCCGACGACTTCTTTGCCGCTGGCCTTTGCCCAAAGCGATCTGCGCGCCAGCTCCGGCTGGAAAGCGCGCGCCACCGCCGCCGAACGTTTGGCCCGCGTGGGGGCCCTGTCTCCGAACCGCTGGCTTGGTATCTGGTCGGAGCATCTTCCGGCGGCCTCGGGCGGCATCTGGGACCGGATCGACGCGTTGCAGGACTTTGAGAAAAGCCTTGTGGCAAGGGATGTTGACGGCCTTGCGCGCAGTTTGCCGCCGGTCTGGGATGCGATGCGGGCGGCGGGTCTTCAGAGCGTCTTTGCCGAACTTTACGCCACACCGCTTTCGACCCTGCCCCTGACCGGCGAGGCCTCGGAGATTGCCTTTGAAGTGGCGCTTTTGTCGCCGGACTATGAGCGGATTGCGCTGAAATGGAGTCCTGAACTCACGAAAGAGCAACGCTTCCTGCACGGCATTGCCGTGGGCGATCTGCCGACGCAGCGGCAAAGCGAGGCTCAGGCCCGCGCGATTGCGCAGGGGTTCCGAGGCACCGGCATACCGGTGCGTCTGTCGTCTCTGGTGAGTGAAAAACGACTGGGCGAGGCCATCCTGCGCGCGATTGAGTTGCTCGAAGGCGGGGCTGCTGGCGATCTCGATGAGTTGTCGGATGCGATCCAGTTCTTCCGGGCCATCGGGCTTGAGGCCACGGCACGACGCGCAGCGCTGGAACTCCTGCTTTTGGAGCGGCGCGGATGAGCGATCACGGCTGGATTTCGCGCTTTGCCGAGGCGCAGTTGGCCGAATTGGGTGCCGCCGAGAACACGCGCGAATCTTACGGGCGGGATTTACTGGGATTTTCCGAATGGCTCGCCCGGCGCGGCAAGGGTTTCGCCTCCGCCGAGCGTGCCGAGATCGAGGCCTATCTGGTGGCCTGCGAGGCCGAAGGGCTGGCGCAATCCACCCGCGCGCGGCGGCTGTCATCCATCAAACAGCTCTACCGTTTTGCTTTTGAAGAAGGCTGGCGCGACGACAATCCGGCGATCCAGATCAAGGGACCGGGACGTGCGAAACGCCTGCCGAAAACCCTCTCAGAGGAAGAAGTTTCCCGGCTTTTGGAAGCCGTGCAAGAGGTGGGCCGCACCGAGGCCGACCGCCAGCGCAACATTTGCCTGATGGAACTTTTATATGCCACCGGCATGCGGGTTTCCGAGCTTGTGTCCCTGCCCGTTTCGGCCACGCGGGGCGACCCGCGGATGCTGTTGATCCTCGGCAAAGGCGGCAAGGAGCGCATGGTGCCGCTGTCCGATCCGGCACGCGCCGCGCTCAAAATTTGGCTCGAAACCCGTGACGCGGGCGAAGAGCTGGCCAAGCGCGAAAAGGGTGAGAAACCCTCGGCGTTTCTCTTTCCCTCGCGCGGCAAGACCGGGCATTTCACCCGCATTCGGTTCTACCAACTGATCAAGGACATCGCCGTGCGCGCCGGCGTCAGCCCCGCCAAGGTGACGCCCCACACGCTGCGTCACGCCTTCGCGACGCATCTTTTGGCGCATGGTGCCGATTTGCGGGCGATCCAGACGCTTTTGGGCCATGCCGATCTGTCGACGACCGAGATTTACACCCATGTTCTGGACGAGCGGCTGAAAGAATTGGTGCTGACGCATCACCCGCTGGCGGGGAATTAACGCCTCCACCTCTTCGATTTACGGCACTTGTTCGGCGGTCCCTCTTGCGCAGCCCCCTGCGCGTGCCCATAACCACGGGTATGACAGAGACCATGACCGATCCCACCCTCCTTGATGCCGCCTTTTGGATCACCGCATTTGCGATTATCGCGCTGTTGGTGATGTCCGGCTTTTTCTCCGGCTCCGAGACCGCTTTGACCGCCGCCTCGCGGGGCAAGTTGCGCTCTCAGGCCGATAAGGGCGACAAAGGCGCCGAGCGCGCCTTGAATGTGACCGAAGACAGCGAGCGGCTGATCGGGTCGGTGCTTTTGGGCAACAACCTTGTGAACATTCTGGCGACCTCTTTGGCGACTGCGATGTTCACCAAGCTTTTCGGCCAGAACGGCGTGGCTTTGGCGACGCTGATCATGACCGTGCTGGTGCTGATCTTCGCCGAAGTGTTGCCGAAGACCTACGCGATCACCAACCCGGAATCGGCCGCCTCGCGTGTCGCCGGGCCGATTTCCATTGTCGTGACGGTGTTTGCCCCAGTCGTGGGATTTGTGCGCCTGCTTGTGCGCGGCATTTTGCGGCTTTTTGGTGTGCAGACCGACCCCGAAGCCGATGTTTTGGCGGTGCGCGACGAGATCGCAGGCGCGATTGCTCTGGGCCATGTCGAGGGCGTGGTCGAAAAAGAGGACCGCGACCGTTTGCTGGGCGCGCTCGATCTGGGCGATCGCACGGTCGAGGAGATCATGCTGCACCGCTCGCAGATCGAGATGGTGGATGTCGATCTTCCGGCTTCTGAAATTCTCGAACGCTCGCTCAAAAGCCCCTACACCCGCCTGCCGCTCTACCGTGGCGATCAGGAGAATATCGTGGGTGTGTTGCACTCGAAAGACCTGTTGCGCGGGATGCATGCCGAACGTGTGGCGCTGGAACATGAGACGCCGCATATGATGGTGGACTTCCACGATTTCGACGTGATGGCGGTGGCGATGAAGCCCTATTTCGTGCCGGAAACCACCACGCTCGACGACCAGATGCGGCAGTTTTTGAAACGCCACACCCATTTCGCGTTGGTGGTGGATGAATATGGCTCGCTACAGGGTTTGATCACGCTCGAAGACATTCTCGAAGAGATCGTGGGCGAGATCACCGACGAATTCGACCGCTCCGAAGACGCGCCGAAACAATCCGGTGAGACCGGTGAATGGGAGGTTGACGGCGGCATGACAATCCGCGATTTCAACCGCTGGACGGACTGCAACCTGTCGGATGAAGAAGCCAATACCATGGCCGGGCTGGTGATCCACGAGGCCCAGACCATCCCCAATCCGGGTCAGGTGTTTTCCTTTCATGGCTATCGCTTCGAAGTGGTGGAACGGCGGGACAACCGCATCACGAAACTCAAAATTCGTCCTCTGGGAGACCTCTGATGCTGTCCTACCAACACGGCTTTCACGCCGGAAACCTCGCCGATGTGCAAAAACACGCGCTTTTGGCGGTGATGCTCGATTACATGACCCGCAAGGACAAGCCGATCTCCTATATCGAGACCCATGCGGGGCGTGCGCTTTACGATTTGGAGGGCTCACAGGCGCAAAAGACCGGTGAGGCCGCGAAGGGGATCAAGGCGGTCGATGGCTGGTTCAAGCCGACGCACCCTTACGCGCGGGCGCGCAAGGCGATTGCCGAGGCGCATGGCAAAAACATCTACCCCGGCTCTCCGGCGATTGCGCAGGCTTTGTTGCGCGACACAGATCAGCTGCATCTGGCCGAACTGCACCCGACCGAATTCGAGGAGCTGACGGCCAACACCAAGGCCTCCACGAGCTTTGCGGGGCTGCATCTCAAACAACAGGACGGCATCCAATTCGCCCAGTCGATCTGTCCGCCCGAGCCGAAACGCGGCCTGATGCTGATCGATCCGTCCTATGAAATCAAATCGGATTTCGAGAGCCTGCCGAGCCAGATTTACAAGCTGCACCGCAAATGGAACGTCGGCGTCATCGCGCTTTGGTATCCGATCCTGAAAAACGGCACGCATCTGCCGTTGGTCGAGGGCATGCTTTATGCGAATTTCCCCGGGTGTTTGCACCACGAGGTGCGGTTCAAACCGGCACAAAAGGGGCACGGCATGTTCGGCTCCGGCATGTTCGTGATCAACGCTCCTTTTGGACTGTCTGACGAGGCAAATCGGCTGAGCGGATTGTACGCGAAACTCTGAGTTTCCCGTCAAGCGCGACAGAGAATAAACACGATCAACCCTACGTTGTGTAAGGTTTTATCTCTGCACATCCGGCTTGTCAGAGACAGGCACCTTCTTGCGTTGACGCCCCCGCAAACGCGCATATGTTAACAAAAGGTTAACCGCTATTTCGCGGTGAACGTGTTGTGTTGGGGTCATATAATGCTGTCACTTTTCGCACTGCTGGCCGGATCGGCCATGGTTTACGCTGTCACGGATATCTTCGACTCGGATGAGACTGACGACGATCAGCCGTCCTCTGACATTGGCACAGAGCCCCCCTCCCCGGAAGAGACCGACACAAACATGCTTTTTGTCGGCGACGATACGAACGATCACACCCATGGCGGTGCTTTGGCGGATCGCATCTGGGGCAATGGCGGCGACGATACGCTGTCCGGGTGGGGCGACAACGATGTGATCGGCGGTGGCGACGGCAATGACCTGATCTATGGCAATGCAGGCGACGATACGCTCTACGGCAATACCGGCGACGACCACATCTATGGCGGTGCCGGGGACGACACCGTGATCGGTGGCGCTGGCAGTGACCTGATCAGTGGCCAGGCCGGTGACGACACCCTCTCCGGGTGGGGCGGCTCTGACGTGATTGAAGGCAATGAGGGCAATGATCTGCTTTATGGCAATGCCGGTGACGATCGCCTCTTCGGTGGTGCAGACAGCGATCTGCTGTCCGGCGGCAGCGGCAATGACACGCTGAACGGCGGCTCCGGGAACGACAGCCTGTCCGGCGGTGAGGGGGAAGACGTCTTGCAAGGCGGATATGGCGCTGATGTCATCGACGGCGGTGACGGCAATGACCGCATCTGGGACACCGGCGGCGATGACGTGATTTATGGTGGCGCGGGCGATGACACGGTCTTCGATCACGGCGGCGACAATGTGATCTCGGGCGGCAACGGAAATGACAGAATCTGGGACAGTGATGGCGACAGCCAGCTGTCCGGGGATGCCGGGGACGACATGATCAGCGGCGGGGGTGGCGATGACAGTCTCGACGGGGGGGACGGTGACGACTACCTCGCCGGGGGCATCGGCACAGATACGCTCGAGGGCGGTGATGGCAACGACACGCTGGTCGGCGGCTTTGGAGAGGACACGCTCGAAGGCGGCGCAGGCGACGATCTGTTGCAGGGCGGTGCCGACAACGATCTTTTGATCGTGACGGAAGGCCATGACACGCTCGAAGGCGGTGATGGCGCGGACACCTTCGTCACCGACCTGTCAGAGGCCGATGAGAGCGAAGAGATTTTGGCCACGGTCACGGATTTCACGCCGGGCGAAGATATGTTGCAGATCAACGTGTCGCAAAACGCCATGGTCAGTGACATCGATATCGTGTTCGACAGTGAGACAGAGACCTATTCCGTGCAGGTCATCTACGCGGATGACAGCGTCGATGCTCCGTTTGTCGTGCATCTGGCCGAGGGCATCCCGGCCACCGAGGGGGCGATCTCGACGGGCGATATCCACCTGGAATTTATCAGCTGACACCACGCTGAGACGAAACGGGGGCCTCAGGGCCCCCTTCTCTTTCAGCGCGCCTTGAACAGACCGCCCAGGATACCGCGCACAATGCGTTTGCCGGTGGTGCCGGTCAGTTCCTTCATCACCATTTTGCCAAGCTGCTCAGTGATGGTTTTCTCCGAGCTTTTGCGGGCGCGTGGTGTCGTTTTCGGCGCGCTGGTGCGGCTGTAATTCGTACCGTCATAACGCCGCGCTTTGGAAAACTCGCGCTCCAGCGCCTCGCGTCCCGCGACCTCCTGCGCTTCCTCTTTCGCCTCAAGCTCTTCGGCCGCCCTGGCCGCGGCTTCGGCACGCGCTTTCAGCATCTCAAAGGCGCTTTCGCGGTCCAGAACCGTCTCGTATTTCCCGGCAATCGGCGAGGCGGCGATGACCCCTGCCCGCTCCTCCGCCGTGATCGGGCCAAGCTGCGACGACGGCGGGCGGATCAGCGTGCGCTCTGAGATGCCCGGCACGCCTTTGGCCTCGAGAAACGAGGTCACCGCCTCGCCGGTGCCGACCTCTTTGATCGCGGTTTCCACCTCGAAGGTCGGGTTCGGGCGATAGGTCTCGGCGGCGCGCGACAGCGCCTTTTGATCGCGCGCGGTAAAGGCCCGAAGCGCGTGCTGCACCCGGTTACCAAGCTGGCCCAAGATGTCCTCGGGGATGTCGTCCGGGTTTTGCGTCACGAAATAGACGCCCACGCCTTTCGACCGGATCAGACGCGCCACCTGTTCGACCTTGTCGACCAGCGCTTTCGGCGCGTCGTCGAACAAAAGGTGGGCTTCATCGAAGAAGAACACCAGTTTCGGTTTGTCCGGGTTGCCGATCTCCGGCAGCTCTTCGAACAGCTCGGACAAAAGCCACAGAAGGAATGTCGCATAGAGCCCCGGCGAGGACATCAGAGTGTCGGCGGCGAGGATGTTGACGCGCCCGCGACCGTCAACGTCCGTGCGAATAATATCCGACAGCTCCAGCGCCGGTTCGCCGAACAGCTTATCCCCGCCCTGGTTTTCCAGCACCAGAAGATCGCGCTGGATCGCCCCGATGGAGGATTTCGAGATATTGCCGTAGCGCAGCGTCAGATCGTCGGCATTCTCGCCGCACCAGACCAGAAGCGCCTGGAGGTCCTTGAGATCCAGAAGCGGCAGCCCCTGTTCGTCCGCCACACGAAATGCGACATTGATCACGCCCTCCTGGGCCTCTGTCAGCCCCAGAAGCCGCGAGATCAGCAAAGGCCCCATTTCCGCCACCGTGGTGCGGATCGGGTGACCCTGTTCGCCAAACAAATCCCAGAATGTGACCGGAAAGGCCTCATAAGCATAGCGATCCGCCAGCCCGATGGTCTCGGCCCGCGAGGTGAAGGCCTCGTGCAGTTTGAACGTCGCACTGCCGGATTTCGCCAGCCCCGACAGGTCGCCTTTGACGTCCGACAGAAACACCGGCACACCCGCCGCTGAGAAGCCTTCGGCGAGGATTTGCAACGTCACGGTCTTGCCCGTCCCCGTGGCACCCGCGATCAGCCCGTGGCGGTTGCCGTATTTGAGCAAAAGCTCCTGTGCCTCGCCATAGGCCTCTCCGCCGCCGCCTACGAAAATCCGGTCCATCTCAGCCATCCCTGTCGTCTCTCTTCAGATTCTGCGGCATTGATTCCCGGTCAAAATCATGAAAATTCAATCCCGTATGCTGCTACAATACTTAATTAACCACTTCGTGCCAGTCTATTGCTATCCGAACCACCTCTTCGGTTCGGATTGACTTCCTCCCTGTCAGACTGGCCGCCCGGGGCATCCCCGGCGCGGTCATTTTTTTGACCCGATATTCAAAGATCGACCCACCTGTGCAAGACTGTCGCCACCGAACGCCCATCCTGTTTCTTTCTGCCGCAGAACACGGATTTTCGGCGCAAAATTCCCGTTGACGGTCGAAATGACCTGTCATACCGTCGTCACAATAAGTCGGCCAAGTCCGGCAGGGAGACAATCAGAGAAATCACAAGATTTCGAGAGATCCATGAGATCCACGAAAGCCTCGGTTCAGCCGGGGCTTTCGTCATGTCGGACCACACGAGTTCGGGTTTTGGTCCGGCGAGACGCCTCTCGGCCATCCTTTGCCACCACCATGTTGATCTCACGAAAATATTCTCTCATTCCCCCTGACAGCGCTGAGCGCCCATGATAGATCGTTGGGGGAATTGAGCACAAACACCAACAATATATGGACAGATGATGTTTCCCATCTCTCACAAGATCACGACCCTCGCCTCCGCAACCGTTCTGACTCTGGCGGCTGCCCTGCCGCTTGCCGCACAGGACACCGGCCTCTCTGCTGGCACCCCGATCACGCCGGAAAGCAATGTCGGCCGCGCTTACACGCTTGAGACCCACGGCGATTGGGAGGTGCGTTGCATCAATGCGCCCGAGGGTCAGGTCGATCCCTGCAGCATGTACCAGCTTCTGAAAGACCAGGACGGCACCGAGGTCGCCGAAGTGGCGCTGTTCCATGTCGGCAGCGAAGAGGTCGAGGCCGCCGCGACCTTTACCACGCCGCTTGAGACGCTTTTGACCGCGCAGCTCGCGCTGTTCGTCGATGGCGAAAACGGCCGTCGCTATCCGTTCCAGTTCTGCAACCGTGTGGGCTGTTTCGTGCGCGCCGGTCTCACCACCGCCGATGTCGATCTGTTGAAAAAAGGCGCCGAAGGCATGGTTGGCATCGTGCCGCTGGGCCGCACCGATGAGCCGGTGCGTCTGAAGCTGTCGCTCACGGGCTTTACCGCCGCCTACACCAAGGTGACCGAGCTGAACGAAGCCGCCAAGAATGGCGAAGCCCCGTCCGCCCCCGATGAAGCCACAGAAGAGGCGCCTGCTGAGGCACCTGCGGAATAATCCGCAGAAACGTCGAAACAAAAAACGCCGCATCAGATCGATGCGGCGTTTTTATTTTGAGATGTGAAAGGCTTACGGCGCCTTTCTGAGCGCCAGAACCGCGTTCAACCCACCAAAGGCAAAGGCGTTCGACAGCACCACATCGACCTTCGCGTCGCGGGCCTCATTGGGCACGACATCGAGGGCACATTCCGGGTCCGGCTCTTCGTAATTGATGGTCGGCGCGATGATGCCGTCCTTCAGGGCCATGAGACAGGCCAGCAATTCCACCGCGCCGGTGCCGCCGATCAGGTGGCCGTGCATGGATTTTGTCGACGAGATCATGATGTTGTCGGCATGTGCCCCCAAAGCGTCGGCGACAGCCGCGCATTCGGTCTTGTCATTCGCCGCCGTGCCGGTGCCATGGGCGTTGATATAGCCGATCTCGGAGGCGTTGATTTTCGCATCTTGCAAAGCGCCGGAAATGGCCCGCGCCGCGCCCTGTTTCGAGGGCATGACAATGTCGGAGGCGTCGGAGGTCATGGCAAAGCCGATGACTTCGGCAAGGATGTCCGCGCCGCGCGCCTTGGCGTGATCATAGTCTTCGAACACGAAGACAGCCGCGCCCTCGCCCTGCACCATGCCATTGCGGTTCATCGAGAACGGGCGGCAGGCGTCTTTCGACATGACGCGCAGCCCTTCCCAGGCTTTCACGCCGCCAAAACACAGCATCGATTCAGAGCCGCCGGTGACCATGGCCGTCGCCATGCCTGAACGGATCATGTTGAACGCCTGTCCCATCGCGTGGTTCGAGGACGCACAGGCGGTCGCCACGGTGAAACACGGGCCTTTGAGGTTGTATTCCATCGAGACGTGGCTGGTCGCCGCGTTGTTCATCAGTTTTGGCACGACAAAGGGGTGAACGCGGTTCTTCCCCTCCTCATAGACCATGCGGTAATTGTCGTCCTGCGTCGTCAAACCGCCGCCGGAGGTGCCCAAGACCACACCCGAACGCAGCGCCAGATCGCCGACGAATTCGAGACCGGATTGTCCGATGGCCTGTTGCGCCGCGGCCAATGTGAATTGGGTGAAGCGGTCGTAGAGCGCCATTTGCTGACGGTTGAACCGGCCTTCGGCGTTCCAGTCGTGGATCTGGCCACCGATCTTGATCGCCAGACGGTCGACGTCGCGAAACTCCAAATCGGAGATGCCATTCTTGCCCTCGGCCATGGCCGCAAGCGTCGCAGGCACATCGAGGCCAAGCGCGTTGACCGTGCCCGCGCCAGTGATGACGACGCGCTTCATGATTTCTGGTCTGCGATCAGCGCTTCGACCGCTTTGACGATGGCGGACACGGAAGAGATGTCGAAATCCGACTGGTCCGGCTCATTGGCGTTGAACGGCACGGAAATGTCGAAAGTTTCCTCGATGGCGAAAATGCTTTCGACAAGGCCAAGGCTGTCGATGCCCAGCTCTTCGAGAGATTGATCCATCGCCACATCGCTTGGGTCCAGAACGGCCTGTTCCGCGATGATCTCGATGATTTTCTCTTTCACATCCGACATGTGATCCCTCCGATCGAAACGTGTGGACTGCTTTAGTCCGAATTTCCCGCCTAGGAAACAGGTTTTTGTGACAGTTTGGTATGAGATGACGCTGCGAATTGTGCCACTCAGCCCTTGGATTTCAGCTTGGACAACATCCGCGGCAGGCGTCTGAGCGCCTTGTACATCTCGACATGGGTCTGCATCGCGACCGCCGGATAGCCCATCATCGCCTTGCCTTTCGGCACATTGGACAAGACGCCCGTGCCCGCGCCGATGATCGCGCCCGCGCCGATGGTCAGGTTGTCGGCGGCCCCCGCCTGCCCGCCCATGACGCAATAATCACCGATCACGGTCGAACCCGCGATGCCGACCTGACCGCACAACAGGCAGTGATTTCCGACCACGACGTTGTGGCCGATGTGGACCTGATTGTCGAGTTTGGTGCCGTGGCCGATGCGCGTCGCGCGGATCGTGCCTTGGTCGATGGTGACATTGGCGCCCAGTTCGACATCGTCGCCGATCACCACAGAGCCGATGGAAGCGATGCGCAGCCACTCTTGCCCCGCCGCCTCGACGGTTTCGCCGAGGCTTTCGCGGGCTTCCTCGACGGCAGACTTTTGCTGGGTCACGAAAGAGAACCCGTCGGCCCCGACCACACCGCCGGGCTGGGCGATCAGCCGGTCGCCAATGGTCGCACGCGCGCCGATTTTCACGCCGGGATGAATGAGGGCGTCGTCGCCGAGGGTGACGCCTGCGCCGATTGAGACATGCTGGGCGATTTTGGCGTTCTTGCCAATTTTGGCCCCTTTGCCGATCACGACGAGCGGCCCGATGGCCGTCCCCTCGCCGATCTGAGCGCTCTCATGGATCACGGCCGTCGGATGAATGCCCGGTTCAAGTCCCAGCCCCGCATCGAAACTTGCGGTGATGCCCGCCATGGCCAGACGTGCGCGTTTGACGAGAATGGCGGCTTTCAGACCCAACGCCTGCCAATCGGCGCCCTCCCAGAGGACAGCGGCCTGCGCCGCGCCCTTGGCAATATTCTCCGCAAAGCGCGGGTCCATCGCCAGCGCCAGATCGCCTTCGCCCGCGTCCTGCGGTTCACGCGCGGCCGTGACGACAAGCCCCCCGTCGCCCTCGAAAGGTGCATTCAAGGAGGCGGCAAGCTCGGCTATGGTGATGGGCATTTGAAATCTCCGTCAGTCTTGCAGGTGACATAGGCGTTTTGCGCGCCTTTGCAAAGCAAAGGCGTCCGAAGATGCCCCCGAACGCCTCAATGTTTCAGCTCTGTTTCAAACTCTTGATCAGGCTTTGCAATTACCCGCCAACAGTATGCAGTTGCACGCCCTTGCTCTGCAACGCGGCCCAGATTTTCGCGTCCCGACCATAGACGTCACGGCGATATTCCATGCCACCTTTCGGCAGGGTCACGGCGGTGCGGTAGATCAGGTGCACCGGGACATGTTTTTCAAGTTCGACATGCGACTCGACGCCGGTGCGCAGCTTCGCCTGAAAGAAACCCTCCGGATCTGAGGTTTGTTTTGCGAGCAAAGCATATGCAAAATCAAAGGGTTGCTGCAGGCGGATACAGCCATGCGAGAAGGCGCGGACCTCGCGACCAAAAAGGCTCTTCGAGGGCGTGTCATGCAGGTAGATGTTGTATTTGTTCGGGAACATGAACTTCACCAGACCCAAGGCGTTGCGGCTCGACGGCGGTTGCTTGAGGTTGAACGGGAAGCTGCGGGTCGTGTATTGCGAGAAGTCCACATTGGCGCGGTTGACCGTGCGGCCGCGGCTGTCCACCAGACGCAGATGACCGGCGGCGTTCGGGTTTTTCTGCATCATCGGCAGATATTCCTTCACGGCGATCGAGCGCGGCACGTTCCAAGTCGGGTTGATGACCAGATGCTCCATCTCGTCGGAAAACTCCGGGCTGCGACGGTCGCCGGTGTTTTGACCGATCACCGAGCGGGTCTGGAAGGTCACGCGGCCATGATCGACGATCTTGGCGGTGAAATCCGTCAGGTTGACCCAGATGTGACGCTCGCCCAAGGGCATGTTGATCCAGCGCTCGCGCTCCAGCGCGACCAGGATGGAGGCCATGCGTTTTTCCGGGCTGACGTTGATCTCATCAATCGTCGCCTGCCCCGCCACACCGTCCGGGGTCAAACCGTGGTCCATCTGGAACTGCTGCACGGCCTTTTGCATTTTGGCGTCATAGCCGGTGGCCGCCGAGCGCGGCAGGTAGCCCATGGCCATCAGGCGGTTGCGCAGGATGATCACACCATTGCCGGTCGATCCGGGTTCGTATTTGCCGCCCGGCACCGTCTGGCCCCAGCCGCCTTGGGCGATCCGGTCATCGAGCTTGGCTTTTTCTTTCAACAGGCGGGCATACTCCGGCGAGCTGGGTTCGAGCTTGCGCAGATAGGCCTGCGGGTTGGATTTGGTAAAATTGGTCAGAACATCGAGACCGTCACGATAGGGTACCTGACGCACGAGGCCTGCGTCGATGCGCGACGGGATCAGCTGGCCGGTCTGGACGTCACGAGCGTAATCGAGAAAGAGCTGCGCCAGGGCGACTTCGGCGCGGCCCAGATCGCGGTCGGATTTGATCGCCCGCAGGTTGGCCTCGAGGAGCGTGGTGTCATAAGGCGCGAGGCCTTTGTCAGGCGCGGCCTCGACGGCGCGCAGCAAAGCCTGACGCCGGGCTTTGGCGCGCGCACTTTGATCGGCGAAGACCGGTTTGTAGCCGTTGGCACGATAGAATTCCGACAGAACTTTGGACGAGGACGCGGCCTCTGCCACGGATTGCATGAAGGCGCTGACCTGCTGGGCCTGAGCGGTCACGGGCATGAGCGCAAGAGGCGCGCTTGTGAGAGCGAGACTCAGGGCCACGAGACCGGCTTTCAACAGGGGCGCTTTGCGGCGCGTTTGGGCGGGTGTCAGGGCCTCTGTGCGATGTGCATCGGGCGAAACCGGTGGAAAAAACATGTCGGTCCTCGGGAAACTTGGGATGGATTGGCTCAGCAGTCGTTCGAGCAAGGGTACAGGAGTTCCCATGCTTTCGTCAGGGGGGAAGAATGCAGCGAGACGCCCCTGTGCCAAATGCACAACAGTTGGCGCAAAAGGGAAGAAAATCTGATTTTTCCCCTTAAAACCCGCAGCTTCCACAGGGCGGGCCGCCAGGGGTTCGCCGGGGTCAACCGAGCGCCACGGGCGATTTTCAGGTCAGGTTCGGGAATGGAGCGCGCAACTCGAAGCGCCGGAAATTGTTCCCGTTGGTAAGGTCTTACATACCATTTTGCGCAAAAACCCGCCGATTTTACCCGCTGTTAAGCTCTGCGACAAAACCGGTGCTTGGCCGAAGAATCACAATATGCCATAACCCCATCAGAGCGACAGAGATGTGGCTCGCCCAAGAGGTTTTAACGGGTTTCGACGTCATCTTGCGTCCAGAAACAGCAAAAACTGCCGGAACACATGTTTGTGACGGTCCAAGTGTTTGTCGCGTGTCTGGATGACAATGCTGAAAAAGAAAGCAAAAGACCGCGAAAAGGCAGGATTGTCTGATCTAAGTCATTGTTCTGTTGAGAATCTTGGTTAAGAATGTCGGAACAAGCAGCATCAAGCTGCGGAGAACGACATATAAGCCGCATCTAGCGGCGTATCTAAAGTCAAACCGCTTGAGGCGGGAACAGGTAAGCGACGGGACGCTTTGAGAGAATGACATTGAAATCAACGGGCGTGCTCACACGCCGTGGGCTTCTTCGCGGTTTTGCAGCAACCGCAATCAGCGCAGCTCCAGTATATGCCAATGCAGCAGGCTTCCTGCGCGGCTCCGGCGACATTCGTCGGATCAACATGTATTCGGGCCGCACGGGTGAGAGCATCGACACCATTTATTGGGTCGAAGGCGAATACATCCCCGAGGCTCTGAAAGAGATCACCTATTTCTTCCGCGACTGGCGCAATTCGAAAATCAAGGCCGTGGATGCACGCACCGTCGACATCATGACCGCGGCGCACCGCCTGATGGAAACGGACGAGCCCTATATGCTTTTGTCCGGTTACCGCTCGCCCGAGACCAACGCCATGCTGCGTTCGCGCTCGCGCGGTGTCGCCAAGAACTCGCTTCACATGAAAGCTCAGGCGGCCGATCTGCGTCTCAAGTCCCGCTCGGTGACGCAAATGGCCTCTGCCGCGAAAGCCTGTTCCGCCGGTGGCGTGGGCACCTACCGTGGCTCCAACTTCGTTCACATGGATTGCGGCGTGGTTCGCTCCTGGAACGGTTAAGACAAAAAGCGGATCCCGTACAGCGTGAAGGCCGCCCCAGTCCGGGCGGCTTTTTTGTTTTTGGCTGATGTACTGGTCGCACAGGTTTTTTCTTGCTATGCCCGTTTCGCAATCAGACTTGATGTCCCCTTTCAAAAAGAGCCTTTGAGATGAAAAAGATTTTCCTGCCCCTCCCCCTGCTGCTGTTGACCGCCTGTGTTGAACCCATGGCCTACCCGGCTCAGCTCGACAAACAGGCCGCCGCAGCCGCGCAAAATTCCGCAACGCCAATCGATCAGATTACATTGTCCGAAGCCGCGACGATCAACGGCGGCCGCTACACGGAACTCGGGCAGATTGTGGCCAGTGTTGGCAAACCAACGGTCTTTCATCCGACGCCAACGGTTGCCGATGCAGAGCAGAAATTGCGGATCGAGGCCGCCGAGCTTGGCGCCGACGCTGTGATCAATACAAAGATCAGCGCGCCTCACGTCTGCCCTCTCAGCTGGTCTTGCCGCGATGTTTCTGGAACGGCAGTCTCTCTTCCGAACTGAATGCCAGACGAACGGAATATCATACAAAAAACGGCGCCCGATTGCGGCGCCGTTTCGTATTTCTGAGTGACTGCGCTTACTCGGCAGGTTCCAGAGGTTTCAACCGATCCGGCGTGTTGGCCTCGAAATAGGCCTCCTGTTCCGGGGTCAGGTCGATCTCTTCATAGCCGGTCACCATCGGACGGACATGGTCGCGGAAACCGTGGCCCGTGGTCAAAAGGTAAATATGCGCGATGACGAAGGCGAAGATCACATAGGCCGCCAAGAGGTGAATGTTGCGCACCACTGCGAGCACAAAGGTGCTGTCCGCGCCGCTGTCCCAGAAATTATAGGTCAGGTACATGATCCCCGAGATCCAGATCACCGGGAAGACAAACCACTTCAACCCGAAATAGGTCGCGGCCTGAAGCGGATTGTGTTTGCGCCAATATTGCTTTTGATAGGGCGGCTCCTCGCCTTTGAAAATGCCGTAAGCATAGTAGCGCGCGGTGGCGAGCATGCCCTCGACTTTGGGTAGAAATTGCCGCCATGTGCCGGTGGTGAAAAGCCAGAAGGTGGCGAAAATCCACACGACCAGGAGCGTGAGCGCGGCCAATGTGTGCAGCATCACGGCGGGTCCGAAGGGAATGAGCGCATGCACCCCGCTCACCCGAAGTCCCGTGAACATCAGCACCGCAATCAATAGCGCCTGCGTCCAGTGCCAGAGCCGCTCAAACCGGGGGTAAACCTTGACGATCCGCTTGGTCATGGGTGGGTCCCTCCTTTACCGCGTGTGATCAGGCGCAAAATGCCGTGGCCGATGACGCCCAGTGCGGTCAAGAGGACCAGAATCTGCCCCAGTCGACCGAACAGAGAATTCGGATCGGTGCCCGGCATCACCACGCCCGCAAGGCCCACGAGCCGCCCGTCCTCCGAATGGCATTCGACACAATCCATCGCCTCGTCAGCCGGCGCGACCATATGGGTGATCGGCCAATACATATAAGTGTCGATAAAGCCGTATTCGCCGGAGTACGGCGATCCCGCCGCTTTCATCCCCGCCTCGATGGCTTTCGACCAATCGTAATTGGTCCAAAACGCCGTGTCCGTGGTCGGTCCCCAGACGTGAGAATAGGCCAGCTTGTTATAGCCCGCGTCATAGGATTGCCGCCCGACCATGCGTTTGAACGGCCAGATGCGGCTGTCTTCGCCGTCGGGCGTGCCCAGCACCTTGTTGATCTCGACGACCTCTGTCGGGTCGATCTCTTCTTCGGGAAGGGTATATTCCACCGCACCGTTGAACCAGGCATAGTAGGGTTCGACATTCTCGCCCCAGTCGAAATCGCCTTTGATGGTCAGGTAGGTGTGCAACTCCTGCCCGTCGCTTTGGGTGAAATTATGTTCGGCAATCGGTTGACCTTCGGCGTTCAGCCGGCCCGCCGTGGACCAATCCCAATAGGTCTTGGTCGCGACGCCACCGCGGGCGAATTCCGGGATGTGACAGGTCTGACAAGCGACTTTGTCGACGTGATCATTGAGCTTGATCGCCATGAGATCGCCCTCATGCGGGCTGTCGCTGTGGCAGCTTTCGCAAGAGGCCGAAAACCGTTCCTCGCCCGGATGACCAAGCCCCACCGTGTCTTTCGCGTCCATCAGATAACGCGATCCGGCCCACGTGTGGCTCTCTTCCGTGTGGCAATCGGAGCAAACCATATTGGCGCCGTCTTTTGACATATGCACGTCGGTGTGAATGTCCGGGTCATAGAGCGCAGAACTGAGATCGCCGTGTTTCACATTGTCGCCGCCGCCGCCGTAGAAATGGCACTGGCCGCAATTCTCGCGCGTCGGCATGCCCACCGACTGCGCCGATTTCATCAGATCGACCGCCCAGGCGTCGGCGCCTGTGATCGTTTTGCCGCTGACCGGCTGGCCCGGGATGTCGCCCAAAGGCGGGTGCCCTGCCCCGGTCGAGAGTTTGGCATATTGCCCGGACTGGTCGTGACAGACGAGACAGTCCACTGCATTCGATTGCTGCGGCGGCACTTCGTGCATGTCGTCCCAGCCATAGCCCGCGTGGCACGAGGTGCAGCGCGGCTCATTGCCGACGACGTTGCCGCAAAAAGCATTGATCACCTTGGATTTGCCAAGCGTCTGGCCGGTCGCCGGATTGTCGAATTCCCACTGGAAGTGGATCGAATGCATGACCTGATCGTCGGCCTCGGTGTGGCACGACAGGCAGGCCGCCGTGACCTCGGGACCGGATTTGAACTCCTGTTGCAGGATCTCGAATTTCGAGTGATCCGCCGTCGAGCCGTCCCCCGGCATCTGCGGCATCGCATCCTGTGCGAAGGCGACGCTGGCGCTCAGGCCGAAAGCTAAGCTGGCGAGTAGGTGTCTATGACCAGTGGCGTGCATGGGCTCCTCCCTTCACACGAGTCACCTCGCGCTTGGTATAAATTCACCCCATTGAATACATTCACGCCAACCCGGCATTGATTTATCGCAAATGCATCTTTGAAATCGACTTGATGGGCCCCTTTGGTCCCGTTCCATTCGAAAAAACATCCCGTTCAAAATTTTTTTGAAACTTTCCGAAAATCCAAACGTGACTCCGTGCAAGAGCCGCTCGACAGCTGGCTCGAAACACAAAGTAAAACGCACTTATACGGAGACGACCCATGAAACTTCTGATGACCGCCGCAGCTCTGAGCCTGTCCGCCACCGCCGCTTTCGCCGACGATCACATGATGCAAAAGGTCGAGGCCGCCGATCAGTCCGTCGCCAACGGCATTGTCAGCGCCGAGAGCATCACCGCCGCGCAAAACGGATGGCTCGTGGTGCACCGCACCGACGAAACCATGAAACCCGGCCCCGTTGTTGCCCATGCGCCGCTGCGTGCGGGCGAGACGAAAGACGTTGCCGCGATCCTGACCGAAGAGGTCATGCCGGGCGAGATGCTCATGCTGATGATCCACTCTGAGGACGGCGGCATGGAGACCGGCGTGTTCGAATACACCCTGGGTGCCAAGGAAGACGGCCCGATCAAAATCGACGGCAAGCTGGTGATGACAACAATCACCGCGATGTAATCCGCGCCAAACGGTGACGACACCCGGCGCGTGTTTCGTGCCGGGTGTTTTTATGTCTCCGGACGCTATATGCTCTTTGCAACAGGTGTTTGGTACAGGGTTCAAAGATGCGCACACGGGCAGAGATCGAACAGATGATCGCACGGATCGCGCTCAAGGATCGTCACGCCTTTTCAGAGCTTTATGATGCCACGAATGGCAAACTTTTCGGCGTTGTGCTGCGCGTCTTGAACAACCGTGCCGAGGCCGAGGATGTGTTGCAGGAGGTCTATCTGCGCATTTGGCACAAGGCGGACCGCTATGTCGTGACGGGTCACAGTCCGATCACTTGGCTTGTCACCGTGGCGCGCAATCTGGCGATCGACCGGCTGCGTGCGAAACAGCGCCAGGGCAGCCCGCGCGATGTGACTGACATGCCCGATCTCGCCGATCCCGGCCCATGCCCTGAAGCACAAAGCATCGCGGCCTCGGAGACGGCCCGGCTGAACGACTGTCTCGACGCACTGGAGCCCGACCGCAAAAACGCGGTGCGCGGCGCCTATCTCGAAGGCGACAGCTACGCCGATCTGGCCGAAAAATTTCGCGTGCCGTTGAACACCATGCGCACCTGGCTGCGCCGCAGCCTGATCTCCTTGCGCGACTGCCTGAGCGCTTAACCTGAGCACCTGATGGGATGTTGAACCAATGACCGATGAGAGCGATCACACGGAAGACAACGACCCCGCCCTTGCCGGGGAATATGTGCTGCGCCTGCTCGACGCCGTCGAGGAGGCCCGTTTCGAAGCGCGTCTGAAAGACGACCCGGAGCTTCAGCGCATGGTGCATGAATGGGAGCGCGAGCTGGCGGTTTTCGCGGGCGATCTGGCCGAAGTGCGCCCTTCCAAGGCGCTCAAATCGCGGATCATGGCCCAGATCGCCCCCGCGCCCTCTGGCCCGAAACGCTCGATCTTCGGGCTTTGGGCCTCGGGGGCGGCCGCCGTCGCGATGGTCGGGTTTCTTGCCTTCGCTCCGCTGCTCAATGCCCCCGGTCCGAAATTCCACGTCGATCTGGTGAGCGGCGATCTGGTCGTGGCCGCAGGGTTTATCCCCGAGACCGATGTGATGATCGTGCAATTGAACCAAGGCGCGCCGCGCCCCGGTCGGGCGCTGGAGCTTTGGCTTATCGCAGATGGCTCTGAGACGCCCGTCTCCTTGGGCCTCGTGCCCTCCGAGATCGGCGAAATTCGCGTGACCATCCCGGCCGCGCTTTTGGCGCAGGTTGAAGGCGCCACCATGGCTGTCTCCGATGAGCCGCCGGGTGGCTCGCCCACAGGCCAACCGACCGGCGACATTTTGGCCTCTGCGGCGGTGTTTGAACTCTGAGAGGCTGGAAATCTGAGGCAAGGCTCGCTACCAAGGCTTTGAAACCGCGACAGAAAGAGCCTCACATGCCCTCCCCCGTGATCGTCAATCAAATCGACGAAGGCTTTGGCCGCAGTCTGGCCGCACACCCAAGCGCGCCGCGGGTGATCGACCATTTTGACCGAGAACGCCCATGGGATTTGCCTCAGGAGACAGAGATCTTGGTGACGCGGGCGTTTCGGTCCTGGGCTGAGGCGCCGCAGATGGTTTATCCACGGCTCAAATGGGTGCAGACCTTTTCTGCCGGGATCGAGATCTATCCCGATTGGCTGATGCGGGACCGGGTCGTCACCAACGGTCGTGGACTGACCGCACCGCAGATTGCTGAATATGTCATGGCGGCGATGCTCTTGGTGGAAAAGGATATTTTCGCGGCGCGCACCACGTCACTCGCGGATTGGGGCACGCGGGTTTTTGGCACGTTGGAGGACAAGACTCTGGGCCTCATCGGCTTTGGCGCCATCGGCGAGGCGGTGGCGAAACGCGCGCGGGCCTTTGACATGCGGGTGCTGGCGACACGGCGTGGGGTTTGGGAGAAGGTGCCTGAGGGGATCACCCCCTGCGCCTCTGCCGAGGAGGTCATGGCAGGCTCCGACCATGTGGTGCTGGCGATGCCCCACACGCCGGAGACCGAGGCGATGGTGAATGACACTCTGTTGTCCCACGCCAAGCCGGGGCTGCATCTGATCAACGTGGCGCGCGGGGCGCTGGTGGATCAAGCCGCACTCTTGCGGGCGTTGGATGCGGGGCGGCTGGGCAAGGCGACGCTCGACGTCACCCATCCCGAACCGCCCCGGGCCGATGATCCGATCTGGACCCATCCGAAGGTGCTTTTGACCCCGCATGAATCCTACAAAGGCGGCACGGCGGAACGCGCACGCTTCGAGCAAAAAACGCTCAACAATCTGAGCGCCCTGATCGCCAGCGCGCCGCTGTCCGATGTGGTCAATCTGGCGCGCGGCTACTGAGGCTTAAGCGCCGGTAAAGGCCGGAACTTCGACCGGTTCGAGATCGGCCGGGCTTTGGCCCTCTTCGATGTTTTGGCAGGCCACCGGATAGTGGTCGGCGGTGGTGCATTGCGACACCGGGTATTTGCCGTCTGCGCAGCCCGAAAGCGTGAGCAGGACCACCATAGGAAGGAGGGCGGGAAGGATCAGCTTTTTCATGAATCTCTCCTTTCGAAAACGTCTGTCTTGCTCTCAATTTGGTCATTTTGACGATTTCGTCAATATGGATATTGCATAAAAGTAAACTAATTAGTTCACTTATTGTGACACTCATTATGACATGGAAAAACCCGCCCTCTTGGCAAAGGGCGGGCTGTTTTTCAGGCGCTAAACAGTGTCAGGCGATGATCTCGAACCTCGTCACATCGACCATGCCCCGGTCGGTGATTTTGAGCGCCGGAATAACCGGCAGCGCCAGAAAGGCCAGCTGCAAGAACGGCTCTTCCAACGTGACCCCCAAGGAGGCCGCCGCCGCACGCAGATCGACCAGATCATCACGCACCACCTCGAAGGGCTCAAGGCTCATCAGCCCCGCCACAGGCAGCGCCAGCTCGGCCAGGACTTTGCCGTCTTTCACCACGACAAAGCCGCCTTCGACCTCCGACAGGCGGTTCGCGGCCAGCGCCATATCGGCGTAATCGACCCCAACGCAGGCGATATTGTGGTGATCGTGACAGACGGTGGAGGCAATCGCGCCCGCTTTGAGGCCGAAGCCTTTGACAAACCCAGAGGCAATATTGCCGTTCTTGCCGTGGCGTTCGATCACGGTGATCCGGGACAGATCACGCGCGGGGTCCGGGGCCTTGTCGCCATCGACGATGGGCACGGTTTCGCGCAGATGTTCGGTGATGATCTTGCCCTCGATGATGCCGATCACATCGACCTCTTCGCGGTTGCCGGTGGTGCGGAACTGCTCCGGCGTGACCTTGGGCGCTTTGACCGAGCCACGGCCCACAGGTGCCACATGACCGCGCGCGGCAAAGGCGGCGTCATTTACTTCAATTCCGCCCGCGAAAACCATGGAAGCATTGCAGTTTTCCAGACTGTCCAGCACCACAATGTCGGCGCGTTTGCCCGGCGCGATCATGCCACGATCTTTCAACCCAAAGGCCTCCGCCGCCGACAAAGTCGCCGCGCGGTAGACGGCCAGAGCCGGGCTTCCAAGCGCAATCAATGTGCGGATCACGTAATCCAGATGGCCATGCTCGCCGATGTCCAGCGGGTTGCGGTCGTCGGTGCAGAGGCACATGTAGGGCGCGGTCAGATGGGTCAAAAGCGGTTGCAGCGCATGCATGTCCTTGGACACGGAGCCTTCGCGAATGAGCACCCGCATCCCTTTGCGCAGCTTCTCGCGGGCCTCCTCGACGGTGGTCGCCTCGTGTTCGGTGCGGATACCGGCGGCGATATAGGCGTTGAGATCAGTGCCGGAGAGTTGCGGACAATGGCCGTCGATATGGGCGTCCTCAAAGAGGCGAAGTTTCTTCATCGCCTCCGGGTCGCGGTAAATCACGCCGGGGTAATTCATGAATTCCGCCAGACCGATGCCGGATTTATGCCCCATGACCTCTTTCAAATCCTCGGCCAAAAGCTCGGCCCCTGCCGTCTCCATATGGGTCGAGGGCACGCAGGAGCTGAGTTGCACCCGGATCGACATCAACGTGTGCTCGGAGGCCTCCTGGAAATAGCGGATGCCCGGCAGGCCGATGACATTGGCGATCTCATGCGGATCGCAGATCGCCGTCGTCACGCCGCGCGGCAGGACGCAGCGGTCGAACTCAAACGGCGTCACCAGAGAGCTTTCGATGTGCAAATGCGTGTCGATGAAACCGGGCACGATCACCTGCCCCGTGACGTCGATCTCGCGCTTGCCTTCGTAGCGCTCATAAACGCCCGCGATCCGGTCGCCCACGATGGCCACATCGCCGACGATCAATTCGCCGGTCATGAGATCAAAGATCGAACCGTTCTTGAGCACAATATCCGCGGGCGCCTCGCCGCGCGCCACGGCAATCCGATGTTCCAAATCGCTCATGATCTTCTCCTTAAACTCACGCCTTAAACCCGAACTGCGGGAACGCGTTCGATGTCTTCCGGCAGGCCCAAAGCCGCGCGTTCGGCGTCCCGGCGACTGACCAGCCAGACCACGCGCGCGCCCGCCTCGCATTTCGCCATGATCACCTTGCGCTGATCCGACAAAAGCCACTCTTCTGTGCCATAGCTCTGGCCCACGATGACCCGCTCCGCATCGCGGCGCGCGAGTTCCAGTATGGGCGCAAACTCGGCCTCGGCACAGATCACCAGATCGGCCTCTTGCAACCGCTGCACCGCGCGCAGCGTCATCAGGTCGGGGTCCAGACTTCCGACCGGCAAAAGCGCGATGGCGCCCTGCCCGCCCTTTGTGCCACTCTCCGGCGCACCGCCCTCGGCAATCGCCGCCTTGATCACTTTGGCGGCCTCGCGCTCGGCGCCTTTGGCAAAGAGCCGTCGCGGTGTTTCCGCATAGACCCAGCGCCAGAACGCCCGTCGTTTGGCGCGCGGCACCTCTTCGGCCACATGGTCCCGGAGCCGCCCGCCAAGGGCGACGAGATCGCCCAGACGCGGCTCGAGCATCTCCTCCAAACGGGTCTTAATCTGACGGGCCAAAACCGGCGCTGCGCCTTCGGTGCCGATCGCCACCACCAAAGGATCGCGGTCCACCAGAGAGGGGGTGTTCGCCTCGCAGAGATCCGGCCGATCGACGACATTGACCAAGGCGCCCGCCGCGCGCACCACATGATAGAGCTCGGAATCGCGCGCCTCATCTTCGGTGCAAACAAACACCAGCGCGGCGTTGGCAAAGAGGTCGTCGGTGATCTCGCCCGCGTGCTGCACCGCGCGCCCTTCGGCCACCAAAGCGGCCAGTTCCGGCTCCAGTTCCGGCGCCGCCAAGACGATCCTTGCCTCGGTCTTGAGCATCAGGCGGGCCTTTTGCGCCGCCGTTTCGCCGCCCCCTATGATGACGACATCGCGCTCGATCATGCGCAGGAACATGGGGAAGAATTTCATCGGCACCGCCTCTTTATGGACTTTCCTGCAGGGTCTCCGATCAGCCCGGGAATGACAACCTGAAATGACAAGACCATCTCGGCGATCCGCGAGGTTTAACCTTGCTTTTACGCAGTCTTTTCCCCGACCTTTTCCCCGACGCGCGCCTAAATCTCTGGTCAAAAAACCTTTTCTTGACAATTTTTCGCACAGGGTCACCGTTAACAACAGACAGTTTCATTTTGCAAAGCATGACATGACCTCCCCAGACATGACCAAAGCATCCGAAAAAGACGACCTCCTCGACCTCTTCATCATCGGCGGCGGGGTCAATGGCTGTGGCATCGCCCGCGATGCGGCGGGGCGTGGGCTTAAGGTCGCGCTGGCCGAGATGGGCGATCTGGCGCAGGCGACCTCTTCGGCCTCCTCGAAGCTCTTTCACGGTGGATTGCGCTATCTCGAATACGGCGAAATCCGTCTGGTGCGCGAGGCTTTGGAAGAGCGCGAGGTGCTATTGCAAGCCATGCCGCATATCGCCTTCCCGATGCGCTTTGTCCTGCCGCTCTCGAAAGAGATGCGGTTCGACGCAGACACGCCGATCTCGAAGCTGTTGAAATACACCATGCCCTGGCTCAAGGGCCAGCGCCCCGGCTGGATCATCCGCATCGGGCTTTGGATGTATGACCATCTGGGCAAGCGCAAAATCCTACCCGGCACCACCGGTTATGATCTCAAGGGCCGACCCGAGGGCGCGCCCTTGAAGGAGATGTTCAAACACGCGTTCGAATATTCCGATGTCTGGGTGAATGACGCGCGGCTTGTGGTGTTGAACGCCATGGACGCACGGGATTTGGGCGCCAAGATCATGACGCAGGCCAAGGTCACCTCCGCGCGGCGTGAGGTGGATCATTGGGTGATCGAGGTCGAAGGACAAGGCACATTCAAAGCCAAGGCTTTGGTCAACGCGGGCGGGCCTTGGGTCGCCGACATCGTCACGGGCGTGATCGGGGTCAATTCTTCTGAGCGCGTCCGCCTCGTGCGCGGCTCGCATATCGTCGTCAACCGGCTCTATGAGCACGACAAGGCCTATTTCCTCCAGGGCTCCGACGGGCGCATCATCTTTTTCCTGCCCTACCAGCGCGATTTCACCATGATCGGCACCACCGAAGCCCCGCATGAGGCCGATCCTCTGGTGGCCGAAGCAACCTTTGAAGAAAAACGCTACCTCCTTGATTTCGCGAACCAGTACCTCAAGACGCCGCTGACCCAGGCCGATGTGGTGCATTCCTTCGCCGGCGTCCGCCCGCTCTATGAGGACGGCGCCTCAAGTGCCACCGCCGCGACCCGCGAATATGTGCTCTCGCTCGATGAAAACGGCCCGCCCTTGCTCAATGTTTTCGGCGGCAAGATCACCACCTACCGCAAACTCGCCGAGGCCGCTTTGGACAAGCTCAGCGGGCATGTCACGATGAAACAGCCCTGGACCAAAGGCGCCGCTCTGCCCGGCGGCTTCACCTATGGCCGCGACAAGGAACAGGCCACCTCGCTCATCCTCCAATTCCCGTTTCTGAGCCCCGAGTCCGCCGAACGCCTCGTCCATCTCTACGGGCGCAACGCGGCGGGAATTTTCGAGGATGTGGTTGGCGCCTCCGACATGGGTCGCGATTTCGGCCATGGGCTGACGGAGGCAGAGCTGCGCTATCTGATCCGCGAGGAATTCGCCCGCGAGGTCGAAGATGTGATCTGGCGGCGCACCAAGCTTGGCCTGCGTCTCACCGCCGCCGAGATCGCCGCCATCGACGACTGGATGCGCCAACACGTGCCGCTGCTTGTCGAGGGATGAAAGCCGCCCTATCCTCTTGAGAAAGGGAGACCTCATGACCGACAGCATTCTGGCCCTCGACCAAGGCACCACCTCGACGCGCGCGATCCTCTATGACGCCGGGCTCCGCCCCATCACCAGCGCGCAGGAAGAATTCGACCAGCATTTTCCACATTCCGGCTGGGTGGAACATGAGGCGATGGATCTGTGGCACAGCTCGAAACATTGCGTGACGCAGGTACTGGCGGAAACCGGTGCCACGCCGACCGCACTGGGGCTGACCAATCAACGCGAAACCACCGTGGTCTGGGACGCCGAGACCGGGAAACCCCTGCATCGCGCCATCGTCTGGCAGGACCGTCGCACCGCCGATCTCTGTGCCCGGCTGCGCGAAGAGGGATTTGAGGACGAGGTGACCGCCCGCACCGGGTTGTTGCTCGATCCCTATTTCTCCGCGACGAAACTGGCGTGGATTTTGGACCAACATGACGGGGCGCGCGAAAAGGCCAAGGCCGGGACACTCAAATTCGGCACGGTCGACACATGGCTGATCTGGCAGCTCACCGAAGGCCGGGTGCATGCAACGGACGCCACCAACGCCTGCCGCACGATGCTCTACAACATCCACGAAGGCACGTGGGACACGGAGATATGTGACCGTCTCGGCATTCCTATGGAGATGCTACCAGAGGTGCGCGACAGCTCCGGCGATTTTGGCGAAACCACGCTCTTTGGCGATGCAATCCCGATCCGAGGCGTCGCGGGCGATCAACAGGCGGCCACCGTCGGTCAGGCCTGTTTCGCCCCCGGCATGATGAAATCCACCTATGGCACCGGCTGTTTCGCGCTGTTGAACACCGGCGAGACCCCGGTACGGTCCGACCACCGCATGCTGACCACCATCGCCTATCAATTGGATGGCAAGGTGACCTACGCGCTCGAAGGCTCGATCTTTATCGCAGGTGCCGTGGTGCAATGGCTGCGCGACGGTTTGGGCGTCATTGAACAGGCCTCCGACACCTTGGAGATGGCCGAAAAGGCCGACCCGGAACAAAGCCTCTACCTCGTCCCCGCCTTCACCGGCCTCGGTGCGCCCTGGTGGGATTCGGAGGCGCGCGGGGCGATCTTTGGCCTCACTCGCAACACCGGCCCGAATGACTTTGCCCGCGCCGCACTCGAAAGCGTCGGCTACCAGACGCGGGATCTCGTTGAGGCCATGCACGCCGATTGGACCGCGCCGCAAGAGACCACCCTGCGCGTCGATGGCGGCTTGTCGGCCAATCCTTTCGCGATGCAATTCCTTGCCGACATTCTTGGCGCGCCGGTGGATCGGCCGAAGAACCTGGAGACCACCGCCTTGGGCGCCGCTTATCTCGCGGGTCTGGCCGTGGGCCTTTGCCCGCCGCCAGACGAGTTTGCCAAAGAGTGGCAAGCGGAGGCGACATTCTCCCCCGAGATGGACGACACCACGCGCGAAGACAAATACAGCGGCTGGACCGACGCCATCCACCGCACGCTGAGCCGCTGATCTTTTTCTTGGCGTAAATACTCAAAAAGGCGGGGAAATTCCCCGCCTTCTTATGTCAGACGAAGGAACTCACAAGGTTCTCCAACCGCTCCTGCCGGCCAGAGCGCGGCTCCGGGTTGATGTCTTCGGCCAGCACCCGCGCCTGAATGCTGTCCAGATCGCCGTGTTTCAGCATCTTTGCATTCACTGGGCTGTCCCAATCGGCATAACGCGCCGTTCGCGCGTCTTCCAGACGCCCGTCTTCCAACATCGCGGCGGCCGCCTTCAGCCCCCGCGCGCACATATCCATGCCGCCGACGTGCGCCAGGATCAGGTCCTCCGCATCCAGAGATTGCCGCCGGATACGCGCGTCGAAATTGGTGCCGCCGGTGGTGAAGCCGCCCGCTTTGAGCACCTCGTAATAGGCCAGCGCCACCTCATGCGGGGCGTTGGGGAATTGGTCGGTGTCCCAACCGGATTGGTAATCGTTGCGGTTCATGTCGATGGAGCCGAGGATGCCCAGAGAAGCAGCCAGCGCCAGCTCATGCTCAAACGAATGCCCGGCCAGAATGGCGTGACCCTGTTCGATGTTCATCTTCACTTCACCTTCAAGCCCGTAGCGCTTGAGAAATCCATAAACCGTCGCCACGTCGAAATCATATTGGTGCTTCGAGGGCTCCTGCGGCTTGGGCTCGACCAGAATGGCCCCATCCCAGCCCATCTTGTGTTTGTAGTCGACCACCATTTCAAGCATCTTCGCCGCCTGATCCGCCTCTTTGTCGAGATCGGTGTTGAGCAGCGTCTCATAGCCCTCGCGCCCGCCCCAAAGGACATAGTTCTGACCGCCCAGTTTGATCGTCGCATCCATGCAGGATTTGATCGTCGCGGCGGAATAGGCAAACACATCCGGGTCCGGGTTGGTGGCAGAACCCGCCATGAAACGGCGGTTTGTAAAGAGGTTCGCGGTGCCCCACAGAAGTTTCGTTTTCGAACCTTCCATCTTCTCGGCGAAATAATCGACAATCTCTTCGAGGTTGCGTTTGCTCTCGGCAAATGTCGCGCCCTCGGGCCGCACATCGAGGTCGTGGAAACAGAAGAACGGCGCTTGCAGGATGTCGAACATCTCGAAGGCCACATCGGCCTTCATTTTCGCCTTTGCCATGCCCTCGCCGAACCACGGACGATCAAAGGTTCGCCCGCCGAACGGGTCGCCGCCCTCATAGGCAAAGCTGTGCCAATAGGCGACGGCAAAGCGCAGATGGTCCTCCATCCGTTTGCCCATCACCACCTCATCGGGGTTGTAATGTTTGAACGCGAACTCGTTTGTGCTTGTCGGGCCTTCATATGCGATCTGCGGGATGTTTTGGAAAAACTCTGTCATGTCAGCCTCTTGAGTGCGTGTTGTGCGGTTTTGAAGCGGGCGAACCCGTCGTCATAAGCCGCCGTCAAATCGGAAATCGGGTCGATGGTGGCCTGGATACGTGGTGCGGTGGCGATCTCCGCCCCGCCCCCTGTTGCGGCCATCATACCCAGACGCGCGGCACCGAATGCGCCGCCGAAATCGCCCGCCACCGGAAGATCCACCGGCACGCCCAAGGCGGTGGCGATGGCCTCCAGCCAATAGTGCGATTTCGAACCACCACCGACGGCCAAAAGCCGGTCGATCTTTGTGCCGGTCGCGGCCAGCGCCTCGGCGCAATCCTTGATGGCGAAAGTGACCCCTTCGAGCACCGCGCGGGTGCCCGCCGCCGTGTCGGTCGCGTGTTCGAGACCCGTGAAGGCGCCCCGGATCGCGGCATCGTTCAAAGGCGTGCGTTCGCCGCCCAAGTAAGGCAGGAATTGCGTCTTACCCGGCGCTTTAAGCGCGCCCAGATTGGCGGTCAGCTCCGCCGCGCCTTTGCCCACAAAACGCCCGTACCAATTGAGCGCATCGGTCGCCGCCAGGATCACCCCCATTTGATGCCAGGTCTCCGGCAGAGCGTGGCAAAAGGTGTGAACGGCCGTTTCCGCATCCGGTTGATAGCCGTCATTGGCCGCAAACAGCACGCCGGAGGTGCCGAGCGACACGAAAGCCTGTCCCGCTTTTACGACACCCACCCCGATGGCCGAGGCGGCATTGTCACCTCCCCCGCCCGCGATCACGCAAGACGGGGACACACCCCATTTGGCCGACAGCTCCGGGCGCAATTGGCCGGAGACTTCGGAGCCTTCGACAAGGCGTGGCATGTAGCTACGATCCATCTCGGTGGCCGCCAAAAGCGCATCCGACCAGTCGCGCGCGGAGGTGTCGAACCAGGCGGTGCCCGCGCTGTCGGACATCTCACCGACGAATTCTCCGGTCAGGTAGAGACGCAGATAATCCTTCGGAAGCAAAACCTTGGTGGTCGATTTGAAAGTGTCCGGCTCATTGTTTTTGACCCAAGCGAGTTTTGGCGCGGTGAAGCCCGGAAAGACGATGTTGCCCGTAATCGCCCGAAACTGCGGATCGGCATCGAGTGCGGCTGCCTCGCGATAAGACCGCGTGTCGTTCCACAGGATGCAGGGGCGCAACACCTGATCGGACGCATCCAAAAGCGTCGCGCCGTGCATCTGGCCCGACAGGCCGATGCCTTTCACGCCCGACAGATCCGCCTGCGCTTTCAACGCCGCCATGACCGTGTCGCAGGCCGCCAACCAACTGGCCGGGTCCTGTTCCGACCAACCGTCATGGGGGCGCTCGTTGGTGAGCGCCGCATTGGCCTCCGCCACGACGCTTTGATCCGCGTCCATCAGCAGGGCTTTGAGACCGGAGGTCCCGAGATCAAGTCCGATATACATGTGAGATCCGTTTCAATAGGCTTGGGGCGGCTTTTTCCCCATGATGATCATGCCGAGGATGTCTTCGTCCGTGACCTCATTCACATTCACCGTGCCGACCTTTTGGCCGTTCTTCATCACCATCGCCCGGTCGCACAGACGCATGACGTTGTGGATGTCATGTTCGATCAGGAAGATACCGAGGCCCTGGGCTTTCAGCTCCTCGATCAGCTCCGCGACCATCTGGGTCTCATGCGGCCCGAGGGCTGCGGTGGGTTCGTCCATGATCAGGATTTTGGCGTTGAAATAGACCGCGCGGGCAATCGCAACAGACTGACGCTGACCGCCCGAAAGCGCGGAAACCGGCACTTTGAACTTTTTGAAGTTCGGATTGAGCCGGCCCATGATCTTGCGCGTCTCGGCCTCCATCGCCGGTTCATCGACAAAGCCCAAAGGCGTCACCAATTCGCGGCCCAGAAAGAGGTTCGAAGCCGCATCGAGATTGTCCGCCAGCGCCAGCGTCTGGTAGATCGTCTCGACATTATAGCGCCGCGCATCGCGGGTGTTGCGGATCTCGGCATGTTCGCCGTTGATCACCACCTCACCCGCGTCCTTTTGATAGGCCCCCGAGAGGCATTTGATCAGCGTCGATTTGCCCGCGCCGTTGTGGCCCAACAGCCCCACCACTTCGCCGGGGTAGAGATCAATGGAGACATGATCCACCGCCTTGACGCCGCCGAAGGCGATGGAAATGTCCTTGAGTTCGACCAAAGGCGTGCCGGTGTTCGGATTTTTTCCCATGTTTTCAGCCATGTGCTTATCTCCTTACGCCTTGATGCCGAGGCGTTTGCGATATTGGATGTCGATCCAGACCGCAAAGACCAGAACCGAGCCGACGACGATGTTCTGAAGCGGCGCATCGACGCCCACCATGGCCATACCGGATTGCAGCGATTGCATGATCAGCGCGCCCAGAATGGCGCCGTGAATGGTGCCGATGCCACCCGAGAGTGCCGTCCCCCCGATCACCGCCGCCGCGATCACGCGCAGCTCGTCCAGAGTGCCGATGTCATTGGAGTGCACCGACAGACGCGCCGAGGCGATCACCGCAGAAAGACCGCAAAGAAAGCCCATCAGCGCGAAAATCTTGACGGTCAGAAGTTTCGTATTGATACCGGACAGCTCAGCGGCATCCGGGTTGCCGCCGGTGGCGAAGATGTATTTGCCGAGCCGCGTCTTCTTGGCGACCATGGTCATGGCAATCGCCACCACGATCAGCACGAGAACCGAAATCGGCAGGCCGTAGGCCTCGGTATAACCGTCGGGCAGAACTTCGCCGCGGGCTTCGAACAGACGGCGCAGCTTGCCGGTCGGGATGTCATAGGCGTTGAGCGTCCCGACATAGCCGATGATGACGGCGACGATCAGCCCGCCGACAGCGAATTCAGCCCAGAGCGGCTTGGTCGGAAATCCGTGGTTTTTCTTAGCCTTGCGCGCATTGTAGAGGGCAAAGACCGCACCTGCGACGGCCAGAGCACAGATGATCCAGGACAGCGTGGCGCCAATGGTGCCCTCCGCCCCGCCCAAGACGAGGAAATTCTGATCGAGCGGCGCAATCGTCTGGCCGTCGGTCACATACCAGCCGACAAAGCGCCAGATCAGCAGACCGCCAAGGGTCACGATGAAGGCCGGGATGCCCTGATAGCCGATAAGCCAGCCATTGAAGGCCCCAATGAGGGTGCCTACGGCCAGACAGGTCAGGATCGCCAAAGGCGCAATCATCGGATTGCCGTACTCAAGACCGATGGCTTGTGGCAGCCAACGCGCCTGCATCATCGCGCCCATGGCGGAGGCGATGGCCAGCACGGCGCCAACGGAAAGGTCGATGTGACGCGTGACGATGACGAAGACCATGCCGGTCGCCATGATCGCCACAGAGACGGTCTGAACCGTCAAGTTGAAGGTGTTGCGCGGCGTGATGAACCGCCCGTCGGTGAAGAAATTGAACGTGAGCGCAATGGCGATGAAGGCGCCCACCATGCCCATGAGCCGCATGTCAAGTTCGAGCTGGGCAAACAGACTCTTGCCGCTCTGGTCCATTTTTGGGCCGCTTTCGATTTGAGTGCTATCTGCCTGATCTGACATGAGATTTGCCCTTTATTCTATGGGCACGACCCGGCATGTTCTGCGGGTCGTGCGAAAAATCCGATGACGGATCAGATCAATTACAAGGCGACGGACCGTCGGTGACGCCCTGGCAGAGCGCGTCTTTGGTGATCCAGCCCGCGTCCACAACCACGTCGAGATTGTCGGCGGTGATCGGAATGGGCCCGAGGAATTTCGCATCCATCTCTTTGCCGCCCGGCGTGGTGAATTTCACCGTGCCATCGACGTCGGAAGCCATATCGCCACCGGCAAGTTGCACCGCGATCTCAGCGGCGTTTTTCCCGAGCTCGCGGGAGTCTTTCCACACCGATACGGTTTGCGTGCCAAGCGCGATGCGGTTCAAAGCGGCGTGGTCGCCGTCCTGACCGGAGACCGGAATCCCCGCCATGCCCTGCGCCGCGAGTGCCGCCACAGCACCGCCGGCGGTGCCATCGTTGGAGGCCACAACCGCGTCCACATCGTTGTCATTGGCGGTCAGGATCGATTCCATGTTGCGCTGCGCATTGGCCGGAAGCCAGCCGTCGGTATAAGCCTCGCCCACGATGGTGATGTCGCCCGCGTCAATCGCGGCTTGCAGCACCTCTTGCTGACCCCCGCGCAGGAAGTCTGCGTTCGGGTCGGTCGGCGAGCCTTTGATCATGACGTAATTGCCGGTCGGCTGAGCGTCGAACACGGCCTGCGCCTGAAGACGACCCACCTCGACGTTGTCGAAAGTCAGGTAAAAAGCGCGCGGGTCTTCGATCAGGCGGTCATAGGCGATCACCGGAATGTCTTCGTCGGCGGCCATTTGCACCGCCGGGATCACCGCCTGGGTGTCCTGGGCCAGAACGATGAGGGCATCGACGCCCTGCGCGATCAGGCTTTCGATGTCTGAGAGCTGCTTCGCCGAGGACGATTGCGCGTCCGCAGACACGTAAGTGGCGCCCGCCGCATCGAGGGCCGCCTTGATGGCGCCTTCGTCGGTTTTCCAGCGTTCTTCTTGGAAATTGGACCAGCTGACGCCGACCGTGAGACCCTCTGCCATCGCAGATGTCGTGAAACCGGCCGCCACGATCGTGGCCGCCATCAACATGGATTTACGCATGAATATCCTCCCAAATCTCCACGCCGATGCCGCCTCTCCTCCTCAAGAGCTGCGCACGGCGGGTCCGACTCATCGTCGGCTGTCCAAATCATGCCATATTTATTTCGGCTGTCAAAAAAATAATCTCGCTTTTGCACAAAAAATGGGTGAAAATGAATCGCAATACGGCGTTCAACCCGATCAATTTCCTAATATTTTATGCTGCACGGCGGCATTTAATTAGGAAGGCGAACTATACAAAAAGGCAGGTGCCATGCCCGACACGGACCTCAGAACAGAAGATCTGGACGGCTGCGGCCCGCTGCTGCCTGAGAAGGACAGTTTTGCGAAATCCAACCGGCGGCAGGTGTTTGAGGCGGTGCGCGCCAGTGGCATCATCCCGCGTGTCGAACTGGCCCGACAGCTGGCACTCTCGCCCGCGACAGTGACCCAGATCACCACGGAGCTGATCGAAGCGGGCCTCATTGAGGAAGGCGAATTGCCGCGCGAGGGCGACAGTCAACGGGGGCGTCCGCCCGTCGGCCTTCGGGTGCGGGCCACGGCGGCCACCGTCGTAGGGATCAAGATTTCGGATCGTTCGAACTCCGCTGTCGTGCTTGATATGGCTGGCAATCTCTTGGGCTCGGCCACCCTGCCCGCGCCGCCCACCGCGCGCAGCACCGAAGAGGTTTTGCGAGAGGCCGAAACCATCATTCAGGCCGCTTTGGACGACGCGGGGCCCGGCATCGAACCGCTCACCATCGCTTTGGGCCTGCCCGGCATGGTCGATTTCATCACCGGGCGCGTGCTCTGGTGCCCCTTCATGGAAGAGACCGATGTGCCGCTGCGCGATCTGTTGCAGAACCGGCTGCACCGGCCCGTGCGGATCGACAATGACGCCAACCTTCTGGCGCTGGCGGAACTTTGGTTCGGTGAAGGACGCGCGCTTGATAACTTTGCCGTGGTCTCGATTGAGCACGGGTTGGGCATGGGTCTCGTGATCCGCAATCAGCTCCACCGCGGCGGCATGGGCCACGGGATGGAATTGGGTCACACCAAGGTGCAACTGGACGGCGCGCTGTGTCGCTGTGGTCAGCGCGGCTGTCTCGAGGCCTATGTGGCCGACTATGCTTTGGTCCGCGAAGCCCACACCGCGCTCAATCTCGGACATCAAAGCACCTGTGCCGATGTGATGTTGGAAACGCTCTACGCGCAGGCCAAGGAAGGCAATGCGCTCGCGCGCACGATCTTTGCCCGCGCCGGGCGCTATCTGGCGGCGGGGCTCGCCAATGTGGTGACGCTCTATGACCCCGCATTGATCCTTCTCTCCGGCGACCGCTTGCGCTACGACTATCTCTATGCCGAGGATGTGCTCCATGAGACCCATGCCTTGACCCATCGCCCCGGACGCCCGCCGACGCCGGTGGAAATCCATGCCTGGGGCGATCTGGTCTGGGCACGCGGTGCGGGGGCCCTGGCGCTTGATTTTGCGACGGAAATGCGAGTGGAATGACCGATAGACGACTGGTTTTGGCCCTTGGCCTGATGATCCCCCTGCCGCTCCATGCGCAGTCGATCCCACAGTTTCAGAACCGCTCCGATGCCCTGCCCGCGCATGTCTATGGCGGCGGCTGGGAACATTTCGTCGGTGGTGGTTTGGCGGTGTTCGACTGTAACGGCGATGGTATGCCGGAGATTTTCGCGGCCGGTGGCGAGACCCCGGCGAGCCTGATGCTGAACCGGTCTTTGCAAGGCGACGCGCTGTCTTTTGAGCCGGGCGAGATCATGGAGATGACCGGTGTGACCGGTGCCTATCCTTTGGACATTGACAGCAATGGCGTGACCGATCTTGCCGTGCTGCGCGTGGGTGAAAACCTGTTGCTGCGCGGCTTGGGCGACTGTGCCTTTGAGCGCGCCAATGAAGATTGGGGCTTTGACGGGGGCGACCGTTGGACCACGGCGTTTACTGCGGGGTGGGAAGACGGCGCCGCGCGTCCATCTCTGTTTTTCGGCAATTATGTCGACCGCGACAACCCGGACGGACCCTTTGAGGCCTGTGATGTCAATGAGTTGCATCGCCCTGTGGTGGGTGGCTATGAGAAGAGCGTGCTGGAGCCGGGATTTTGCACCCTCTCCGCACTGATCTCGAAAGGCGCGCGCGGAGTTCAGAGCCTCAGGCTGTCGAACGACCGGCATTACTACGTCAAAGGCGGCTACGAGCAGTTGTACGATCTGCAAGAGAACCGGTTTCTGGACGATCAGGACGGTTGGGAAAAGGTCTCGCTCTGGGGGATGGGCATCGCCGAGCGTGACATCGACGGAGACACCATCCCGGATGTGATGCTGACCTCGATGGGCGATCAGCTTTTGCAATTCGGCCAAGAGGACGGTCACTACAAAGCGGCACCCTATGAGATCGGCACCTATGCGCATCGACCGCACCTGGGCGATGACGGGCGGCCCTCGACCGGCTGGTCGGCGGATTGGGGCGATGTCGATAATGACGCCCGCGCCGATTTGTTCATTGCCAAAGGCAATGTCGAACAGATGCCCTCGAATGCCGCACATGATCCCAATAATCTGTTGCAACAAAAGTCCGACGGCACCTTTCGCGAGGTCTCGATTGCGGCAGGTGTCGCCTCGATGGAGAAATCGCGCGGAGGCCATCTGGTCGATCTGAACGGCGACGGTTTGCTCGATCTTGTGGTGGTGAACCGGCAAAGCGCGATGGAGTTGTATCAGAACGTGACGCCCAATGCCGGGCACTATCTGGCCGTCAGCTTGCGCCAGCCGGGGCTGAACCCGGAGGCCGTGGGCGCAACGATTGAAATCCTGACCAATCGCGGGCTGCAGCGTCAGGATGTCACTGTGGGCGGCGGGCATGCTTCGGGCAAGGCGGTGCCTTTGCATTTCGGTCTGGCGGATGCCGAGGTGGCGCAGGTCAAGGTGACCTGGCCCGATGGCGAGGAAACCGGCTGGGTCGAGATCACGCAGTTTGATCGCTGGGTCGAGCTGACGCGTTGACGTTATTTCTCAAACGAAAGCCCTGAGGGAACGGTGTCGGGAATACCCAACCGGCGCGGATCGTCTTCGAGCGCCGCCAAAAACGCCATGAGCGCGTCGATGTCCTCGCTGGGCAGAATGCGGTCTTCGACCTCGATGGCGGCCAAGATCGCCGCGCGGTCTTCGGCGCTGTTCATCACGTTCCAATCGTATTCCAAACCCGGCACCTCTGGCAGCGTGGCGTGGAAGCTTTCGTAATGCGCGAGGCTGTCGGCAGGGGCGAGATGGGCCACCACAAAAGACCGCAGATCGCTATAGGCGCCGGCGTGGCCATAGGGTGCGCTCAGGGTGATATTGCGCAGCGCGGGCGTGCGGAACGCGTAGAGATCTTCGGCCTTTCCGGTCACCCGATAGCGGCCTTCGTCGCGGTTGCCGCGCTCGAAATCCAGCGTCTTGCCGGGGCCAAGCTGTGGCTGCCCCATGGCGTGAAAATCGTGATCTGTCTGGAACTTACCACTATGGCACGTGGCACATCCGGCCTCACCGTAAAACAGCGTCATGCCCTTTTGCGCGGCCTCGGACAAAGCCGCATCATCGCCCCGCAGATAGCGGTCGAAGGCACTGTCGTCAGAGCGGTATTCAAAGGCCATGAAGGCGGCGATGGTGTTGGAAATATCGGCGAAATGGATCGGGCGACCAAAGGCAATCTCGGGATAGACCTGCTCGAACCGGGACTGATACTCGGGGATGGCGGCGACCTTTTCCGCGATCATATCCCACGCACCACCGTCGCCCGAAAATCGGCCCTGGCGGATGGCTTTAGACAGCGTATTCTCACTCACCTGCCCGCCCATTTCATCGGGCGAGAGCACCGGAAAAGCGGCCTGCGTCGCCAAGACGCCGGAAACGCGGGCAAAGAAATCGTCCTCGATCGGCACACGTAAATGACCCCCGGTCATTTCAACGCGACCGTCATGAAACATCACGGTATATTCATGTGCGCCCAGATTGTAGAGCACCGGCGCGTTTCGCGGGATGCGATCTTCGGGCAGGTTATCTGGGTTGGCGACCCGGGTCGGGGCAAGACCAACACCGCCCTCGCCCATGCCCAAAGACAGCCCATCGGACGTGCCAAGACGCGGGTGGTGGCAGGTCGAACAGGAGATATTGTCATTGCCCGAAAGGATCGGATCGAAAAACAACAATTGGCCCAGTTCGGCCTCCGCCGGGGTCACCGCCATGTAATCGGCGTCCGTGATCGGATCGGGGAGAAGCGCGCGATCAAACTCCGCCGCCATCGCGGGGGGGACCAAACAGAGGGTGAAAAAGATCAGATCAAGACGCATATTCGACATAGGCAAAGGCCTGTCCATCGGGTGACCATGATGGCGAGTTGATCGTCCCCTGACCGCCGGTCAGTTGCACCAGAGTTTCCGTCGGACGATCCCCCCCGGACCAGAGCCGCAGCTCCACATGCATCCCCGGAGGATGGCCCACCGTACCCTCCGGATAGGCAAGATAGACAACCCTATCGCCATCAGGTGACGGGTGCGGGAACCAGTTGACCATGGCGTCCTCGGTCATGCGCTCCAAACCCGACCCATCCGGGCGCACGCGCCACAGCTCAGAGGCGCCGGTGCGGTCGGAATTGAACCAGATCCATTTGCCATCGGCGGAGAAATCCGGCCCGTCGTAATGATGCGCGCCTTCGATGACACAGGTCTCATGCCCGCCGTCCGCATGCGCCGTGTAGATGCCGAACAGCCCCTCACGCACGCCCGTGTAACAGATGGTGCCGCCATCGGGTGAGATGCCGTGAAACCACGAGGGCTTTTTGCGGCTGACCTCGATGGGATCGTCATCCGCGCCAAGGTCCTGCCGCCAGATCCGCGCCGCGCCGCCATAGGAATGGTCAGTAAAATAGAGCGTCTCGCCGTCGGGCGACAGACCGTGATCGTTGTTCAGATTGATGCAAAGCCCGGTGTCGATTTCGAGCAATTCCGGCTGGTCGAGATCGACCCAGAACAGGCTGCCGTCACCATTCACCATGAGCGCCGAGCCGTCCGGCACCCAATTGGGCGCGGCAATTTCCATGTCGGTTTCAAGGACCGGAAAAGCCGCCTGCTCCTCAAAATCGTAAATCATCACCCGAGAAACCCAGCCCGACATATCACCCCTCCCGGCACGTCTATCAGAGCCACGCTACACCTTGGTGTGGGCGCATACAATCACCTCGGGCAATCACCTCGGGCAATCATCTTAGAGCCAACGCCCGTAATCGCTGACCAAGAGATGCAGCGGCGCCTCGTCTTCTTCGATGTCAGAGAACCGCCCGATGGGATCGCGAAAGATATTGTCGGTGCGGTCGTCATTCACATTCGACACTTCGCCGATCAAAACCTTGCCGCCCTCGCCCCAAAAGGCATGCCAATGCCAGGGCTCCAAAGTGACGCTTTCCCCGGGCGCCAGCGCCAAACGTTCGCCCGGTTTCAGCACTCTTAACTGACCGTCGGTCACAACCTCGACCGGCGCTGTTTCGTCGATCTCGTCACCTGTGCGTGTCCAAAGCTCAAGCACCAATGTGCCGCCGCCCCGATTGATGATGTCCTCGGTCTTCTTGAGGTGGTGATGCATCGGGCTGATCTGATTTTCCCCTGAAATCAAAAGCTTTTCGGCGTAAAGCGGCCCCATGCCGCGGGCGACATTGGCGGCATTTCCGTTGCGCAGGGTAAAGAGAAACAGCCCAAGGCCCTCGAAATCCCCCTGCCCGTAATCGGTGATGTCCCAGCCCATCATGTGGTCCCGGATCATCGCACCGCCCTCCTCGACGTGCTCTTGCAGCGCCTCGGGCGCGAGATAGGCAAAGGGCGGCATGACAAAGCCGAAAGACCGCATGAAGGCATCGGACTCGCGGATGATGTCATTGACGGTGGAGCGTTTCATTGGGGCTCTCCAGTGCGGCACAGAGGTCTGTGAGACCTGTTAAATCCCCCCAAGACAAGCAAATTTTGACCTCACAGTCAAACATCTTTCAAAGCGATTTGAGGGGCATGAGACCCACGTTTTGCGGTTGACCGGCAAGGTGCAGCCGCTAAACCCGAGGCAGGGTTTTGAGGGCAGGACATATGTATGACACAGTGTCGAAGCGGATCGGCCAGTTGGCGCAGATCACGGCGCTTCTGGGCGGGCTCGGGTTGTTCGCGGTGATCGGGGTCACTTGCGTCTCCGTCGCGGGCCGCGCACTGGACGGTTTGGGGCTGGGCCCCGTGCCGGGTGACATCGAACTCGTGGAGCTGGGTATCGGCTTCGCGGTCTTCTCCACGCTGCCCTACGCACAGTTTTTCCGCACCCACGCCCGCGTCGATCTGTTCAAACCGGCTTTCGGCGCGCGGCCCAACCGGGTGCTCGATCTGATCGGCGAGCTGTTGATGTGCGCGCTCACGCTGGTGTTGAGTTGGCGGCTTTGGCTCGGCATGCTCGACAAGGCGGCCTATCACGAGACCACCTTTATCCTGCAAATCCCGCTGGTCTGGGGCTATCGCGCTGCCATGGCGGTGATGGTCGTCGCCTGTCTCGTCGCCCTGTTTTCTGTGCTGCGCGCGATCCGTGCTTTGATCCTACCGGAAACGCACACGGAGGTGCAATCATGAGCCGCATCGAGATCGGTCTCTGGTCCTTCCCCGTCCTTCTGCTGCTTCTGTTTCTGCGCATCCCGATCGGGGTCTCCATGGCGGTTGTCGGTTTTGGTGGCGCCTATTTGCTCAACGGCAACTCGATCATGATGCTGAGCCAGCTCAAACATCTGACCTATGGCGAGTTCTCTTCCTATTCCTTTTCGATCATCCCGCTGTTTCTCCTGATGGGCCATTTCGCCACGCTGGGCGGCATGTCCACGGGGTTGTTCAAGGCCGCCGAGACCTGGCTTGGCCATCGCAAAGGCGGCGTGGCCATGGCCGCCGTGGGGGCCTGCGCGGGGTTTGGTGCGATTTGCGGATCGTCACTGGCGACGGCTGCAACCATGGGCAAAACCGCGCTCCCCGAGTTGAAACGCTACGGCTACTCGGGCCGCCTCGCCACAGCCTCCCTCGCGGCGGGTGGCACGTTGGGCATCCTCATCCCGCCCTCGCTGATCCTCGTGGTCTACGCCATGTTGGCCGAGGAAAACATCGCCAAGCTCTTCCTCGCCGCCTTCGTTCCCGGCCTGCTCGCCGCCCTCGGCTACATGATCTGCATCTCGATCTATGTCCGCCTGCGCCCCGATTGTTGCAGTTCCCGCGCGCCTGCCAGCTGGGCTGAGCGCTTCACCGCACTGTTCAACGTCTGGCCGGTGATCGCGATTTTCGGCGCCGTTGTCGGCGGCATCTATCTGGGCATTTTCACGCCCACCGAAGGCGCCGCCGTGGGCGCGGCGGGCACCGGCCTCGTGGCACTTTTGTCCGGCAGCCTCACATGGCGCGGCGTCGCAGAGGCGATTTTCGAGACCGCCGCCTCCACCGGCATGATCTACCTGATCCTCCTGGGCGCCAAGATGTTCAACAATTTCCTGGCGCTCTCCGGCCTGCCCATGGCCGCCGCAGGTTGGGCCGAGGGGTTGACACTCTCGCCCTGGCTGATCCTGATCGCGGTCCTGTTGATGTACCTCGCCTTCGGCTGTGTCATGGACAGCCTGTCGATGATTTTCCTCACCATCCCGATCCTCTATCCGATCATGGCGGGGCTGGATTTCGGCCTCACACCCGGCGAGTTCGGCCTTTGGTTCGGGGTCATCGTCTTGATCGTCGTCGAGGTCGGGTTGATCACGCCGCCCGTGGGCATGAATCTTTTCATCATCAATGCCTTGGACCCCGATGTTCCGATCTCGGAAACCTTCAAAGGCACGCTGCCCTTCGTCCTCACCGACCTGATCCGTGTGGCAATCCTTGTGGCCTTTCCGGTGCTCACCCTCGGCCTCGTGCGGCTGGTCTACTGATGCTGCCGCCCATTCATCTTTGGGGCCTTTCCGCCCCTCTCGAACCGCTTGGCGGTGGCCATCGCAATGCCGTGTTTCGCACCTCTGAGCTGGCGCAGGATCTGGTGTTCAAATCCACCCGTCGCACGGAAGCGCAATTGCGCTGGCTCACCCCCGTTCATGACGCTGCTGAAGCCGTAGGCTTTACTGTGCCTCGGCTGATCCATACGCAGGACGGACGGTTGGGGGCGGAAGGATGGACCTGCGAGCCGCTGATCGACGGCCGCCCGTTTCAGCCTGAAGACCTGCCGCAGATCGCCGAACGGATGGATGCCTTTCATCGCAATGCCAGTGAGTTACCGCAAAGACCCGACTTCCGGTCGTCCCGCGATCTTCTTGCGGAAACTTCCGGCGGAGACGTAGATCTCTGCGCCCTGCCCGCCGATCTGCTCGCGCTGTGCCGCAAGGCATGGGGCGCCCTCGATGGCGAGATCGGCGTCATTCACGGCGATCTCACCGCAGGCAACCTGATCCAGACGGAGGCAGGCCCGGCCCTGATCGACTGGGATGAGGCGCGCAGGGATGATCTTGCGTTTGATGCGCTGCGCACCCGGCCTGAGACAGCGACAGCCCCTGAGAAAACCGCAGCACTGGCGTGGGAAGTGGCCTGTAGCTGGCAAATCGAACCGGACCACGCGGCCCTCGTCGCCCGCGTGTTGAAAACCCGAGTTTAAAGCCCCTAAAGTCGCTCCAGCCAGTTGGCGAGCAAGCCGTCGATCTGCGCAAATTCCTCGGCGCTCAACATCTCCGTCAGGCGTTTCTGCGTCGCGACGTGATCCTCGACCGCCCGTTCGATCACCTCGAACCCGGCCTCGGTCAGCGCCACAATCGCCCGGCGTGCGTCATCTTTATCGCTGCGCCGCACCACCAGCCCCTGCGCCTCTAACCGGTTGATCCGGTTGGTCACGGTCCCGGAGGTGATCATCATCTGCGCCATCAATTCGCCCGCGGTGAGCGCATAGGGGTCGCCCGAGCGCCGCAACGTCGCCAAGAGATCGAAGCTCGCGCCATTGAGGCCGTGGCGGGCAAAAGTGGCCTCCATCTCTGCCGTCAGCGCCCGCACGAGCCGCCCCATGCGCCCGATCAGCGCCATGGGTTCCGTGTCGAGGTTCGGGCGTTCTCGACCCCATTGTGCGCGAATATCGTCGGGTGTGAGTGTCTGTTCATCCATAGCAGAAGATGTCTCAAAATTTTATCTTGACGTCAAGATGTATCGACATATCTTGACATCAAGATAAATGGAGAAATGCAATGTCCCAAACGACATCCCGCACAACGGACCTCATCATGACGGGCCTCGCCCCCGCGATCTGGGGATCGAGTTACCTCGTCACCACGCGTTTTTTACCCGAAGGCATCCCCGTCACCATCGCGCTGTTGCGCGCCCTGCCCGCAGGGATTTTGCTTTTGCTGATCCTGCGGCAACTGCCGCCCGTCACTTGGGTGCCGAAACTTCTGCTGCTCGGCGCGCTGAATTTTACCCTGTTCTGGATTTGTCTCTTCGTCGCCGCATATCGCCTGCCCGGTGGGGTCGCCGCGACCCTCGGCGCGACGCAGATGCTGATCATTCTGGCGCTTTCAAGGATGTTGCTTGGCACGCCAATGCGGCCCTTAGCGGTGCTCGCCGGGCTGATCGGCGTCGTTGGCGTCGGCGCGCTGGTGCTTACCCCCACGGCGCAGCTCGATGGCCTTGGCCTTTTGTCCGCCTTTGGTGGTGCCGTGTCCATGGCGCTTGGCACCGTCTTGAGCCGCAAATGGACCCCGCCCGTGCCGCCCCTGACTTTCACCGCATGGCAGTTGGTGGCGGGCGGGCTTTTGCTTGTGCCGCTGGCGATCTGGATTGATCCGCCGACGCCTACCTTTACCGCGACGAACATGGCGGGCATTGCCTATCTCGGGCTGATCGGCGGCGCTTTGACCTACTACTTTTTCTTCAGGGGCATTGCCCGCCTCGGCCCGGCAACGGTTGCGCCTTTGGGCTTTCTCAGCCCGGTGACGGCGGTGGCCTTGGGGCTGATCTTTGCCGGCGAAAGCCTGTCGCTGCTGCAAAGCCTTGGCATGGCGCTGGTGTTCTTCGCGGTCTGGCTTGGGCAATATGCGCAATCGCGCCCTGTCATCTCGGCCAAGCTCCAGCCCGCCGAATGAAAAACGCCCTCCCGATTTGGGAGGACGTTCTCTTTTAAGCCGCGTCGCTGGCGGGTGTGGGTGATGTCACATCGCCCGTCACATCCCCCAAAGCCTTCATCGCCGCGAATTGGCTGAGGAAGACCTGCCCCGTCAGATCGTGCAGGAAATGCGATTTCTGCAAGCGATCCATCACCGGGCCTTTGACCTCAGAAAGATGCAGTTGAATGCCGCCATCGGCCAGACGCCGGTTGATCTCCTCAAGCGCTTCCAAGGCCGAAGTGTCGATCTCATTGACCGCCGGGCACATCAGCACGATGTGTTTGAGCGCCTCATCGCCCGCCACCCGGTCGAGGATGTAATCCTCAAGGAAGCGCGCATTGGCAAAATACAGGCTCTCATCGACCCGGATCGTCACCACCGCGGGCGTCGTGAGCACCTCGTGGCGGTTGATGTTGCGGAAATGCTCGGTGCCCGGCACCAGACCCACCTCCGCAATGTGAGGTTTCGAGGTCTTATAGAGATGCAGCGCGATGGACAGGATCACCCCCGCAGACACGCCCACCTCGACACCGGAGACCAGCGTCAAGACGATGGTCGCGAGAACGGCGGTGAAATCGGCGCGCGAATAGGCCCAGGTGGTTTTGAGGATCTTGAAATCCACCAGAGAGAGCACGGCGACGATGATGGTCGCGGCCAAGGTCGCCTGCGGCAGGAAGTAAATGAGCGGCGTCAGAAAGAGCGCGGCGATGGCGAGGCCGACGGCGGTAAAGGCGCCGGCCGCAGGCGTCTCGGCGCCCGCGTCAAAGTTCACGACAGAGCGCGAGAACCCGCCCGTGACCGGAAAACCGCCGGTGAAGGCCGCACCGAGGTTAGCCGCGCCCAGACCGATCAACTCCTGATCGGGATCGACGCGCTGGCGTTTCTTGGCGGCCAGGGTTTGCGCGACCGAGATGGATTCCACGAAGCCGATGATCGAGATCAGAAGCGCCGGGATGAAGAGTTGCTTCAACAACGCCAGCGAGCTGATCGGCCAGGTAAACGGCGGCAGGCTCTGCGGCACCTCGCCGACAATACGCACGCCATGTTCATCGAGACGGAAGACGCCGACCACCAGCGTGGTGACGAAAACCGCCGCGACTGGGCCCGCTTTGGTGATGACATCGGCGAGACGTGGGCCGAGGCCGAGTTTTTTCAACAGAGGTTTCAAGCCTTTACGGACCCAGAACAGGAAAGCGGTGGCCAGAACCCCGATCACCAAGGTGATGAAATTCATCTCGGACAGATGCGTCCAGAGGCTCTCCAACAGGTGCAAAAGCGTGTGTCCGCCCGCGCTGACGCCAAAGATATGCTTGAGCTGAGAGGCGGCAATCAGGATGCCCGAGGCGGTGATGAAGCCTGCGATGACCGGATGCGACAGGAAATTCGCCAGAAATCCGAGACGGAAGACGCCCAAGGTGACCAACATGGCGCCTGACAGGAAGGCCAGTGTGATGGCGGCGGTGGCATAGCCCGCCGTGCCCTGTTCGGCCACCTGCCCGACGGCGGCGGCGGTCATCAGCGAGACGACGGCGACCGGACCGACGGCCAAGGCACGCGAGGTGCCGAACACCGTATAGAGCATGATCGGCACGATGGAGGCGTAAAGCCCCGCCTCGGGCGGCAGTCCCGCCAAGAGCGCATAGGCCAGGGATTGCGGGATCAGCATGATGGTCACGATGATCGCGGCCACCCCGTCATTGGCAAAGGCGGCGCTGTTGTATTTCGAACCCCAGTCGAGAATGGGGAGGTAGCGTTTCAAAAGACGCGGGTCGAACGACAGTTTAGATGACACGGGCGGTGTCCTTTCAGATTGGTCATAAAGGGCGGACCACGGCCCGCCCTTCGCATTTATTTCGCCGAAACTTTCTCAGGCTTGATCATCCACTCCTTGCCGCGCAGCATGGCCTTCCAATAGACGGGCGGCAGGATCTGTTCCTTGAGCCACCAGGCCTTGCGCGTCGGTTTCGTGCCGTCGAGCACCCATTTCGGGAAAGACGGCAACAGCACCCCGCCATAGCCAAATTCCGCGAGAACGATCTTGCCCTTCTCCACCGTCAGGGGACAGGAGCCATAGCCGTTATACCCCGCCTGCGGGCCTTTGCCGTCGATGTCGGCGGCGACGTTTTCGGCCACGATCGGCGCCTGCATCCGGGCGGCAGCCGCGGTTTTGGCGTTGGGCGCGTTCATCACGTCGCCCAGAGACCAGATGTTGTCGAATTCCTTGTGGCGCAGCGTCACCTGATCCACATCGACCCAACCGCTCGCGTCGGACAAGGGCGAGACCTTGATGAAATCCGGCGCGCTTTGCGGCGGCACCACGTGGATCATGTCGAAATCGACGGTCACCTCGGTGGGCTCGCTGTCGGGTTTCGCCACCGTGAAAGTGGCTGTCTTGGCCGGCCCGTCGATGGATTTCAGATTGTGGAAGAAATTCAGGTTCGCGCCATAGCGTTCAACATAGCTTTCCAGCGCAGGCACGTAATCTTTCACCCCGAACAACACCCCGCCCGCATTCATGAACTGGATGTCGATATTGCCGAGAACACCGGCCTCTTCCCAAGTGTTCGCGGACAGATACATCGCCTTTTGCGGCGCGCCCGCACATTTGATCGGCATCGGCGGCTGGGTGAAGACGGCCTTGCCGCCTTTCAGCCCCTTGACCAACTCCCAAGTGTAAGGGGCCAGATCATAACGATAATTCGACGTCACGCCGTTCTTGCCCAGTGTTTCCACGAGGCCTTCGATCTTGTCCCAATCGAGTTTGAGCCCCGGACAGACGATCAGCCGGTCGTATTTCACCACCCGGCAGCCGTCGAGAATGACCGCGTTGTTTTTCGGCTCGAAAGCCGCGACGGCGGACTTGAGCCAATGCACCCCGCGCGGGATCAGGGACCCCATGGTTTTCGCCGTGGTGGAGGGTTCGAACACGCCTGCGCCGACCATGGTCCAGCCGGGTTGGTAATAGTGGATGTCCGCCGGGTCGATGAGCGCGATGTCGAGGTCCGGTTTGCGGGCTTTGAGAGAGGCCGCGACGGCCACACCGGCCGCGCCCCCGCCGACGATCACCACCTCATGTTTGGCATCTTCGACGGAATCCGTCGGCGTCACGCCACCATTGGCGATGCGGCGCGCCACGCCGGTCATGTCGTAGCCTGCGGCCTTGGTCGCGGCCAAAATGTCGACCACGGATTTCTCCTTGGCCATCGCCAAAGACCAAAGCGTCGTGGTGCGCGTGCCTGTGCGGCAATAGCCAAAGACCGGCCCCGGCAGTTCGGTCAGCGCGTGGCGAAAGGCGGTGGCGGTCTCTTCGGTCACCATGCCGGGCGTCACCGGCAGGTAGAGAAACTCAAGCCCCTCGGCCTCGGCGGCACGGGCCATTTCCTCGTGGCTGGGCTGGTCGCCTGCCTCGCCGTCGGGGCGGTTGCACACCACCGCACGAAAGCCGCGGCGTTTGAGTTTGGCCATATCCTCGGGCTGCACCTGCCCCGAGACGGACAGGCCGTCCGTGATCCGTTTAATTTCCATTCGTGCGTCTCCTCGCTATATTGGGGACCTGTCCGCCCCCTCAGGCGAGATGTCCCGAAAACCGTTGTGGTTGACGGGACAGGCACGAATTGGCTTGTTATCCCGCCAGATAGGGGCGCAAACCCCGCATGTCATAGCCCGCGTCCGCGGCCTGGCTGATGATCGTCTCCGCCTCCATCTGACCGGATTGCGCCAGGGCCCAAGCGGTGGTCGAACGGGTGCCGGAGCGGCAATAGGCGTAAACCGGAGCGGGCAGCTCAGACAGCGCCCGCGCGGTTTCCTCGATCAGCTCTTCGGTGAACTGGCCGGGAAAGATCGGCAGATAGGCAAAGCTCAGCCCCGCCTCTTTCGCCGCCTGTTCCAGAACCTCCGACGAGAGACCCGGCTCCACCTCCATGTCCGGGCGATTGCAAATCAGCGTCTTGAATCCCTTTTCCTTAAGGATCGTCACCTCCTCGGGGGTGATCTGGCCGCTGACCGTGATCTGATCGTTGATCTTGTTGAAGTCCATGTTCGCGTCTCCTGTGCGTGGAACCGGTCCGGCCCCACGCATCAAAAGACGTCGTCAGAGACCGTTCACCGGAACTTTCAGGAAGGTCTTACCGTCCTGATCCGCTGGCGGCAATTCACCAGCACGCATATTCACCTGCAAAGAGGGAATAATCAGACGCGGCATGGCCAGTTGAGCGTCGCGCTCCTCGCGGAATTTGACGAATTCCTCTTTGGATTTGCCGCCGCCGACGTGGATGTTGTGGTCCTTCTCGGCGCCCACGGTGGTTTCCCAGGCGATGTCACGCCCGTTCGGACCGTAGTCGTGGCACATGAAGAGACGCATGTCGTCCGGCAGGGCCAGCACTTTCTGGATCGAGTCGTAGAGCACGGCGGCGTCGCCCCCCGGGAAATCCGCCCGCGCCGAGCCACCGTCAGGCATGAACAGAGTGTCGCCGGTAAAGGTCGCGTCCCCCATCACATGCACCATGCAAGCGGGCGTGTGGCCCGGCGTGTGCATGGCAAAACAGTGCATGGAGCCAACGGAATAGGTGTCGCCATCCTTGAAAAGGCGGTCGAATTGCGAGCCGTCGCGCTGGAATTCGGTGCCTTCGTTGAAGACTTTTCCGAAGGTTTCCTGCACCGTGACGATATGCTCGCCGATGCCGATCTTGCCACCGAGCGCATCCTGAATATAGGGCGCGGCGGAGAGGTGGTCGGCGTGGACATGGGTCTCGATCAGCCATTCGAGTTTGAGCCCCTGCTCTTTCACATAGGCGATGATCTCATCGGCGGACTCGTAGGTGATGCGACCGGCGGCGTAGTCGATGTCCATGACGCTGTCCACAATGGCGCAGGCGTCCGAGGCCGGGTCTTTCACCACATAGGAAATCGTCCATGTGGCCGGATCGAAAAAGGCTTTGACCTCGGGTTTGACCGACAGATCGACGGGGTAGTTGGATGCCATGTTAGTTTCTCCTCTCATCTCTTGCGCGGCCCTGTCAGGCGGCGCACAGTATCGTTCATGTTGCGGCACGGGCCGCGGTTTGTTTCATCAGGGTTTTGGCCACGAAAATGCCCGCCACGAGCGCGACAAAGAACAGCCAGACCGACGGATCGAAGGTCCCCAAAGCCGGCAAAGCGCCGCCCGGGCAAAAGCCCGCGATGCCCCAGCCGACACCGAAGACCAAGGAGCCGCCCACCAGCTTGGCGTCGATGACGCGCGAGGTGGGTACGGTGAATTTAGGCTCGAAGGCGGGCGTCTCGTAGCGCTTGAACAACCAGCGGTAGCCAAAGAAGCTCACGGTCACGGCGCCCCCCATCACGAAGATCAAGGACGGGTCCCAAACCCCGAAAAAGTCGAAGAAATTCAGAACTTTTTCCGGGTTGGCCATGCCGGACATGGAGATGCCGAGGCCAAAGATCAGCCCGATCACATAGGTCAGGATCAGTTTCATCTCATGCGCCTCCGAAGATGTGGCGAATGACGAAAACGGTCACCGCGGTCGAGGCCATGAACGAAAGCGTCGCAACGATCGAGCGCGGCGAAAGACGCGCCATGCCGCAGACACCGTGGCCGGAGGTGCAGCCGGAGCCATAGCTCACGCCGATGCCCACGATGAAACCGCCGATCAAAAGCGCGCCTTTGGTGACGGGCACATCCACTTCGGGGAAATGGCCGGTGAACAGCGCGTAGACCAGCGGACCGGTGACCATGCCCGCCAAAAGCACGGCACGCCAGGCCCAATCCGAGGAGTTCGCAGGCGTCAGAAAGCCCGCGAGGATGCCGGTGGCGCCAAAGATGCGCCCTTGAAAAGCCATCAACAGCACGGCGGCGGTGCCGATCAATATGCCTCCAAAGAGCGAGGCAAAGGGGGTGAATTCCGTGGGCGTGATTTCTGTAATCATCTCCAAAGCCCTCCGTAAAAGGGCCCGGTTTGGGCTGGGTTGATCATGTGCGCTTCCTTTTATGTGCAGGTTTTCCCGCTTGGCAGCCACAATAGGCGCAGGTGTGCAGCGGTGTCGGTGAGTTTGTCACATTGGGGCAAAGCGACCTTGCGGCAAGCGTTGCACGAAGGCGTGATCACTTCATGAAAAAGGCCCCGCTCAGGGGGCCTTTGATGTCATTTTTGATCCAGGCGGGCGTCGTCCGGGTTCGTCTCCAGGATTACTCACCCTGAGCATCGGCCCGCGATTTGCCCGCCACATTCATCGCCAACGTCTCGGCCATGAATTTGTCGAGATCGCCATCGAGCACGCCCTGGGTGTCCGAGGTCTCGTAATTGGTGCGCAGGTCTTTGACCATCTGATAGGGCTGCATCACATAAGACCGGATCTGGTTGCCCCAACCCGCCGAGCCTTTGCTTTCATGCGCCTCGTTGATCGCCGCGTTGCGCCGGTCCAGCTCCAATTGATAGAGCCGCGATTTCAGCGCTTTCATGGCGATGTCGCGGTTCTGGTGCTGCGACTTTTCCGACGAGGTCACCACGATGCCGGTCGGCGCGTGGGTGATCCGCACGGCGGAGTCGGTGGTGTTCACGTGCTGACCGCCCGCACCAGACGAGCGATAAGTATCGATGCGGATGTCGGCGGGGTTCACCTCGATCTCGATATTGTCATCGACCACCGGATAGACCCAGACGGAGGCAAAGGACGTCTCGCGCGTGCCCTTGCCGAAGGGCGAGATGCGCACCAGACGGTGCACGCCCGACTCAGACTTCAGCCAGCCGTAGGCATTGTGGCCGGAGATTTTATAGGCCACGGATTTGATCCCGGCCTCGGAGCCCGCTTCTTCGGACTGAAGCTCGACGGTGTAGCCTTTCTTCTCCGCCCAACGCACATACATGCGCTGCAACATCGACGCCCAGTCACAGGCCTCCGTGCCGCCCGCGCCCGCGTTGATCTCGAGGAAGGTGTCGTTGGAGTCCGCTTCGCCGTCCAAAAGCGCTTCAAGTTCTTTCGCGGCGGCGGTTTCCGCCAGCGCCTTGAGCGTATCTTCGGCCTCGGTGACGACCTCTTGGTCCTCTTCCATCTCGCCCAATTCGATCAGCTCGATGTTGTCCTTCATGTCCTGCTCGATGGAGGTCGCGGTTTTCAGCGCGTCCATCAACATCTGGCGATCGCGCATGAGTTTTTGCGCCCGCTCCGGGTCGTCCCACAGCGTCGGGTCCTCGATCATCGCGTTGAACTCTTCGAGGCGATGCGGCGCGGTGTCCCAATCCATGCGCTGTTTGAGCAAGGCCACGGATTTTTCGATCTTCGCAACGGTATTCTGGATTTCAGCGCGCACGGCAGGTCACCTTATCGGTCTCTTGGGGTCGGTCTTTTGAACGTTTGCCGAGAGATACGCGTTGCAGCGCCCGGAGGCAAGGGGCGTCACTCTTCCGTGTTCGGCCTCCTGTCGTCTTGACCGTGGCACGGCTTTCAGGCCCTTTTCGCGGCATGACAGCACATGACATCCAATTTGCCCGCCTGAGCGACAGTCCCACGGAGCGCCTTGCGGCCCATATGTCCGACCCTTTCGTGGCTGCGCATATGCCGCTTTTGACCGGCGCCTGGACGGATGCGATGACACAGGACCGGGTGGCCGCAAAAGACGCGCATTGGGCGACGCATGGCCTCGGGCATTGGGCGTTTCTCGACCACGGCGCTTATGTGGGCTGGGGCGGGTTCGAGCGTGAAGGCGAAGACTGGGATTTCGGTCTGGTCCTCACGCGCGATGCGATCGGCCTCGGTCGCAACATCACAAAGCGGGCTCTGGACGCCGCGCGACAAGACCCGCGCATCGACAGCGTGACCTTTCTCTTGCCGCCCACCCGGCGTCACACGGGAGCTTTGACCCGTCTGGGGGCCACGCAAGAGGCTGATGTGACACTTCACGAAGAGCGGTTTCTCAAATTTCGGCGCCGACTGTCCTCACATATCTACAGATAAAAAGAGGCCCATCTCTGGACTTCTTTTTTTGCAGTCTGGTCTGAGGCTTAGTACAACCCGCCCGACGACAGAGAGTTGATCGGTGCCTTCTCTGGCACCGTGATCGTCCGACCTGTCGAGGTTTGCACCTCGCGCTCGCCCGACGAGCTGGTCTGGCCTTCAAACAGCGGCAAATCCGCGCCCATGGCAAAGCCCCCGTCATACATCAGGCCAAAGATCGGCTCTTCGCCATCGCGGAAATATTCCGCCACAACGTTCGGGCCAGAGGCACTGTCGTTGAGACGCGCGCCGGTGTAGCGGTCGATCTTGATGAAATGGCCGCCCGGAGGCACTTTGAATTTGCCGCCGCCGTATTTTTTCACCGCGTCCTGCATGAAATCGTTGAACACCGGGCCACAGAAGCCACCGCCCGAGGCGCCCCGCATCGCGCGCGGCGTGTCGTAGCCGATGTAACAGCCCGCCACGATGTTCGAGGTAAAGCCCATGAACCAAGCGTCCTTGCCGTCATTCGTGGTCCCCGTCTTGCCCGCAACCGGCACCGGCAGGTTGACGCGCCCGGCGGCCGTGCCGCGCTGGACCACGCCCTGCATCATGGAGGTCAGCTGATAGGCGGTGATCGCGTTGATCATACGCTCGCGGTTCGACACGATCTTGGGCGCCACGCCGGGGGCCAGAGAGGCCACGTCGCATTCTTCGCAGACCCGCTGGTCGTGGCGATAAATCGTGCGCCCGTAGCGGTCCTGCACCCGGTCAACGAGTGTCGGTTCGACGCGCTCGCCACCGTTGGCGAACATGGCGTAGGCAGAGACCATCTTGAACACGGTGGTTTCCTCGGCGCCGAGAGACGAGGCGAGATATTGCCCCATGTGATCATAAACACCGAAGCGTTCCGCGTAGCGCGCGACCGTGTCCATACCGACCTCTTGGGCGAGGCGGATGGTCATCAGGTTCCGCGACTGTTCGATCCCGGTCCGCAAGGGCGTCGGGCCGTAGAATTGGCGCGAGGCGTTTTTCGGCCGCCAGACACCCTGCGGCGTGTTGATCTCGATCGGCGCGTCGACGACGATGGTCGCAGGCGTAAAGCCACTATCGAGCGCGGCTGCATAGACGAAGGGTTTGAACGAAGACCCCGGCTGGCGCGTCGCCTGGGTGGCGCGGTTGAAGACCGAGTTCTGATAAGAGAACCCGCCCTGCATCGCGATCACCCGGCCCGTGTTGACGTCCATCGCCATGAAGGCGCCCTGCACTTCCGGCACCTGACGCAGCGACCAGCGGATCAGATCGCCCTCGCCGTTGTCGCCGGTGGTCATGCGGCGGATGTGGACCACGTCGCCGCGGGTGAAATTGTCCCGGAACGATCCGCGCACCCATTTGATGTCCTCGCGCGGCACAGAAACTTCGCCGACGCCGTCCTCGACCATGACTGTCAGGGCGCTGTCGCCCACTTCGTTCACTGCGCCGACATACCATTTGCCATCCAGCGTCACATCGCGTGCCACCCGGATCTCGGAGAGCGCCGCCTCCCATGTGCCATCGTCCAGCGCTGCGGCGTCGATCGTCTTGCCGGTGCCGCGCCACTGGCCCATGCCACGATCCAGCTCTTCGAGCCGTTTCTGAAGCGCATGCGCCGCGTTGGTCTGCATTTCCGGATCAATCGTGGCGCGGATCGACAAGCCACCTTCGAAGAACTCCTCTTCGCCGAAGTTCTTCGACAGCTGGCGGCGGATTTCGTCGGTAAAGTAATCGCGCGTCGGCAGGCTCTCGCGGTAGCTCGGATAATCGCCGGTCTGCACCGATTTGATCGGTTTTTCGCGCGCCGTTTCATAGACCTCCTGCGTCAGGTAGCCGTTCTCATACATCTCGCGCAGCACGTAGTTGCGCCGCGTCAGCGCGGCGTCGTAATTCTTCGCCGGGTTGTAGGAATAAGGCGCCTTCGGATGGATCGCGAGAAAGGCCGCCTCTTCGGGCGCCAGCTCCGACAGGCTTTTGTTGAAATAGCTCTGCGCCGCCGCCGTCACACCGAAGGACCGCACGCCCAAATCGATCTCGTTGAGATAAAGCCCGAGGATTTCGTCTTTGGTGAGCGTCTGCTCCAGACGCGTCGCCAAGATCAATTCCTTGATCTTGCGCTCGGCAGACCGCGAGCCGTCGAGCAGGAAGTTTTTCATCACCTGCTGGGTGATCGTCGAGGCGCCGCGCAGGGGCCCGCCCTGCGCCGCCGTCAACGCGGCCGAGGCCATACCACGCAGGTCATAGCCATGGTGTTTGTAAAAATTCTTATCCTCGGCGGAGATGAAAGCGTATTTCACCAGATCGGGGATTTCCTCCGGCGGCGTATAGAGGCGACGTTCCTTGGCAAATTCGTCGATGATCCGGCCTTCGCCCGAGTAAATCCGCGAAATCGTCGGCGGCTGGTATTGCGCCAGGGCTTCGTGGTTCGGCAAATCGCGACCGTACATCCAAAAGATGCCGCCGACGACCAGCGCCAGCAAGAACAGCCCCGTGGTGATCCACGAGAAGATTGTGCCAAAAAACGAAAAGATAAATCTGAGCACTGAAGAGCCTTTCCCACACCACAACACCCGCGCTGACTCGCATCGGAACCGCCCGGGTTTGCCTCTCCTTATACAGCGCGGGCGCCGTGGTCAAAACATCCCCGGCCCCTTCGCGCGCAAATGTGAGCAGAAAGGCGCCGCTCGTGAGGTGGATGTGAACAGAGCCGCTTGCCCTGCGCCCGCGTCGCGCCTATCTGCGAGGCATGAGACCCGAAGATATCCTTCCGACCTATGAACGCCAGGCCCGCGCCTTCGACATCGCGCGGTCCAAAACCCTGTTCGAGCGCCCCTGGCTTGACCGGATGCTGGGCTATACGCCGCAGACCGAGGGCAAGCGCCATGTGCTTGATCTGGGGTGTGGGTCGGGTCGACCGATTGCGCAGTATCTTTATGACCGGCGCTGCGAAGTGACGGGAGTCGATGGCGCGGCGGCCATGGTCGCGCTGTTTCAACAGAACCTGCCCCGCGCGCGGGCCATCCGCGCCGACATGCGCGGTCTCGATCTGGGCGAGACCTTCGATGCGGTCGTGGCCTGGGACAGCTTTTTCCATCTCACCGCCGAGGATCAGCGGGCGATGTTTGCGACATTCGCCAAACACCTCGCGCCGCGTGGCGTTTTGCTCTTCACCTCCGGCCCTGACGCCGGTGAAGCCATTGGCAATGTCGAGCATGAGACGGTCTATCACGCCTCGCTTTCGCCCGAAGAATATCGTCAGTTGATGGCAAATGAGGGCATGGAGGTGATCGCTTTCACGCCTGAGGACCCCGGCTGCACCGGGCATTCCGTGTGGTTGGCGCGCAAGAGCGGGTGAATCGGCCTCCCCTGAGGCGATGTGTTTCCAAAATTTTTGACGCTTGCCAATCCGGCGTCATTTTCCTAAGTCCGTGTTGTTATGTTATTTCATAACGTCGCCACGTGAGATCACAGATCCACAGGACGGAACAACAAGGAAAGACCCGGATGCAGAAAACATCTCTCGCCCTCGCGACCGCACTCGCCGCCACGCTGAGCTTTACGGCTCAGACGCAAGCCGAGTCTCATGATCACGATCATGCCGAAGAGCACGCACACGACCATGCCCAAGACGACAAAATCTACGACGGCTATTTCGAAGACAGCCAAATCGCCCCGCGCCCGCTTTCCGACTGGGCCGGCGACTGGCAATCCGTCTACCCGCTTTTGACCGAAGGCAAACTGGACGCGGTGATGGAGCACAAGGCCGAACATGGCGACAAATCCGTCGAAGACTACACCGCCTATTACACCACTGGCTATGCCACCGACGTGGACCGGATCGAGATCGAGGGCAGCACCGTCACCTTCCATCAAGCCGGCGGCGCAATCTCTGGCGAATATGAAGACGATGGCTATGAGGTTCTGACCTATTCACGCGGCAACCGTGGCGTGCGCTTTATCTTCGAAAAAGTCTCCGGCGATGACGCGGCCCCGCAGTTCATCCAGTTCAGCGATCACCGCATCTTCCCGTCGAAAGCCGATCACTACCACCTCTATTGGGGCAATGACCGCGCCGCCGTGCTCGAAGAGCTGAGCAATTGGCCGACCTATTTCCCGGTCGATCTGACGGCAGATCAGATCGCTGCGGATATGATGGCGCATTAAGCGCTTTTGGAGGGTGGCCAGCGAACATGGCCGCCCTCACTTCCTGAGCTTGTCCTGAAGCGCAATTTCCTGGTCTTCCCAGGCCGACAAAGCATCGCGGATCGCCCAGGCGGCTTTGGTCCGCCAGGCCGGATCGGCAAGCTTCGCACGGTCCTTGGCCGAGGACAGGAAGCCCAATTCGATCAGGACAGAGGGCATATCGGGCGCTTTGAGGACCGAAAACCCGGCCTCCAGACGCGGACGTTTGTGCATGCCGACGCTTTCGTCGAGCTGTGCCACCAAAGCATCCGCCAGACGATCCGTGCGCGGCGTGGTTTCCGTGCGGGCCATGTCCATGAGCACGGTCGCGATCACATCATCCTGCCCCGTGAGATCGACCCCAGACAGCAAATCCGACCGATCATGGCGCTCCGCGAGCTTTTGCGACGCCGCATCCGAGGCGCGTGCCGCCAAAGTGTAGATCGTCGCCCCTTCGGCCCGGCCCTCGGCAATCGCATCGGCGTGGATCGAGAGGAACACATCGGCACCGGCCGCGCGCGCCAGCGTCAGACGGGTTTCCAACGGCACGAAAAGGTCTTCGGCGCGGGTCAGAGTGACCTCGAACCCGCCCGCACGATTGAGCACATCCTGCAATTCGCGGGCGAATGTCAGGGTCAGGGCCTTTTCCTGTATCCCGTCCCGTTCCGCGCCGGGATCGATGCCGCCATGACCGGGATCGAGCACCACGCGCAGTGGACCGTCGCCCAATTTGCGCGCGGGCGCGGCTTTGGGCGCGTCGTCCGTGGAGGGGCGCACAAGCTGCGCATCGGGTGGCGTTCCGGCCCCCAAGGCAAATTCGTCCGAAGCCGTGGGATCGAGCGTCAAAGTCAGGACCGCCCCCTTGTCGTCGCGCGACATCTGGGCATGGACCAGCCGGAAAGGTTCGGCCAAATCCAACACCATCCGCGACCAGCCGGGAACGAACCCGCCCACCCGCAGGCCGGTGATGCCCTCGGCGGTGTCGAAGTCCTCCGTGTCAAATCCGGTCCAATCGACCTCGGCGAAATCGATGACCATGCGGCGCGGGTCATCGAGGGTGAAAATACGAAATGGCACCGGCTGGCTCAGCCGTAGCATCATTTCGACACGCTCGCCCTGATCCACGAGCGCCGACGCGCTGCTGTCGGCGCGGGCGAGCGCCGTCAGACCGCTCTGGGCAAAAGCGGATCCACCGACAGACAGGCCCGAAGAGAGCCCGAGAAGAGCGGCGAAAACCAGCGGTTTGAAAAGCTTGACCATGACATCCTCAAAAACATTTCGCCGAAACCTACCCTGCCCGACGCGCTTTGCCTATGGGAGAACGCCGCCCTGACCAAAGCGTGACACAGGTGTGTGCCCTGACACGTTACCGATTGGCCATAAAGGATTTGAGCCGGGTCAGGCCTTCGCAGATGTCCTCGGTCGAGCGCGCGTAGGAAAACCGCAGGGTCTGCGCGCCGCGCACAGGATCGAAATCCAGTCCCGGCGTCACGGCGACACCCGCTTCGGCGAGGATTTCGTCGCAAAACGCCTTGCTGTCGTCGGTGTGCTCGGAAACATCGGCGTAGATGTAAAACGCCCCGTCCGGCGGCGCGATCTTGTCAAAGCCGATCTTCGGCAGCTCTTCGAGCATGAGACGACGGTTCTCGGCATAGACATCGACCATTTCCTGACACTCCTGCCGGGCCTCCAATGCGCCCAAAGCCGCGACCTGCGAGGCATGCGGCGGGCAGAGGAAAAAGTTCTGCGCGATGCGTTCGATCACCCGGACATGATCTTCGGGCACCACCATCCAGCCGATGCGCCAGCCGGTCATGGAGAAGAATTTCGAAAACGAATTGATGACATAGACATCATCCGACAGCTCCAGCGCGGTCACTGCCCGGCCCTCATATTGAATGCCGTGGTAAATCTCGTCGGAGATAAAGGCGATGCCCTTGTCCTGACAGGTTTTGATCAGTGCACCCATGGCCTCATGATCCAGCATGGTGCCGGAGGGATTTCCGGGGGAGGCCACGATCAAGCCATCCAGACCGTCAGGAATATCGGAGGGCACGGGTTGCAAGCGGTTCTCCAACTTGGTCGGCAAGCCCACGGGGGTGATGTCCAAGCCGCTCAGGATTTGGCGATAGGACGGGTAGCCCGGCTCGCCCATGCCCACTTTGGCGCCCGCATCGAAGAGCGCGGTAAAAGCGAGAATGAAGGCGCCCGAAGAGCCAGGCGTGATCACCACGCGCTGCCAATCGAGATCGACGCCGTACCAATCCTTATACAGCGCCGCGATGCCTTTGCGCAGCTCCGGCAGGCCGAGCGCGACCGTATAGCCCAAAGGATCGGCCTCCATCGCCTGTTCCACCCGCGCGCGGGCCTTCTCAGGCGCCCCCGTCGAGGGCTGACCGACCTCCATATGGATGATGTGCCGCCCCGCCTCCTCCGCCGCCCGGGCCGCCTCCATGACATCCATCACGATGAAGGGATCGACCACGGATCGTTTCGAGGTTTTCATGGGGAGGCTCCTATTCTTTAAGTCTGCCCTCCCATGCCAGCGAGACGCAGAAAATGCAATGTGGCGCAGGGGGTGCATAATGTGCCAAGGCGCAATATTCGGGGCAGCATTTTGGGCACTGCGGCTTTGGGTCACGCAACTGTTGGGTGGCTCTGGCACAAAGATGTGATACACGCGGTGGACCAGATTTGAGACGGAGAGAGACCCGATGAATTTTGCCAAAGCCTTCGCGTGCCCTGTTACGCGTTTTGGGGCCGCCGCCCTTTTGACCGCGACCACCTCGCTGGCCGCGCAGGCCTTTGACATCACCGACATGTCGGACGCCGAACGCGAGGCGTTTCGCGCCGAGGTCCGGGCGTTCATCATGGAAAACCCCGAGGTGATCATGGAAGAGGCCTATGAGGTCTATCAACAGCGCCAGGCCGAGGCCCAGGTCGCCAATGACGCCGATCTGATCGCCGCCTATTCCGAAGTGATCTACAACGATGAAAACGACGCGGTTTACGGCAATCCGGATGGCGATATCGTTCTGGTGGAATTCTCCGATTACCGCTGTGGCTATTGCAAGAAAGCCTACCCGGACGTGCAGGCTTTGTTGGAAAAAGACGGCAATATCAAACTGATCGTCAAGGAATTCCCGATTCTGGGCGAGGCTTCCGTTCTGGCGTCTCGTTTTGCCGTGGCGACGAAACTTGTGGCGGGAAATGAGGCCTATCTCAAGCTGCACGATGAGTTGATGCAGGCCCGTGGCGATGTGTCCGAAGGCATGCTGCGCCGTCTGGCCAACGGGCTTGAGATCGACGCCGATGCGGTGGTGGCGGAGATGGAGAGCGATGAGGTCACCGCGATCCTGGCGCTGAACCATCAGCTGGCGCAGGAATTGCAGATCACCGGCACGCCGGGGTTCATCTTGGGCGACCAGATGCTGCGCGGTTATGTGCCCTATGACGGCATGGTCGAGATCGTCGCCGAAGTACGCGCGAACCGCTGAGCAGAGATTTCATATCCTGACATGACAAACCCCGCCTTTTGGGCGGGGTTTTCTATTGAGTATTTAAAGCGTTTCTCAAAAACTTGAGGCACTCAATTTTGAGAAGCGTCGCAGCACCGAATAGATGTAGTAACGTTTTTCACTCAATCTGTGGCAGATTCAGTGAAAAACGTTGAGGCAACAAAGGAAACGCATATCGCGGAAGCGTTATTCCGCGGCATCCTGAGCGGCGGCGGCCTCGATCTCGGCGGCTTTCTTTTCGACCTGTTCGACGATGTGCTCGACCATGTGGTCATTTGACATTTTATGGTCCTGTTTGCCACCCAGATAGACCATGCCGTGACCTGCCCCGCCCCCGGTCCAGCCGACATCGGTCATAAGCGCCTCGCCCGGTCCATTCACCACGCATCCAATGATTGAGAGGCTCATCGGCGTCTTGATATGCTCAAGGCGTTTCTCCAATTCCTCCACGGTTTTGATCACATCAAAGCCCTGACGCGCGCAGGACGGACAGGAAATGATATTCACACCACGGTGGCGCAGGCCGAGGGATTTCAGGATTTCATAGCCGACCTTGACCTCTTCGACCGGATCGGCGGAGAGAGACACACGCAGCGTGTCGCCAATGCCCATCCACAAAAGCTGGCCCAGACCGATGGAGGATTTGATCGTCCCGGACATCAGCCCGCCCGCCTCGGTGATGCCGAGGTGAATAGGCGCGTCGGTGGCCTCCGCCAGTTGCTGATACGCGGCGGAGGCCATGAAGACGTCGGAGGCTTTCACCGAGATTTTGAAATTGTGGAAGTCGTTATCTTCGAGGATTTTGATGTGATCCATGCCGCTCTCGACCATCGCGTCGGGGCATGGTTCGCCATATTTTTCAAGGAGATGCTTTTCCAAAGAGCCTGCGTTCACGCCGATGCGGATCGAGCAATTGTGGTCGCGCGCGGCTTTCAGCACCTCTTTGACCCGCGCCTCATCGCCGATGTTGCCGGGGTTGATACGAAGACACGCCGCACCGGCCTCTGCAGCCTCGATGCCACGCATGTAGTGGAAATGGATGTCAGCGACGATCGGCACCGGGCTTTCGCGGCAGATTTCTTTCAGGGCCGCAGAGCTTTCCTTGTCCGGCACGGAAACCCGCACGATGTCAGCTCCGGCCTCGGCAGCGCGGATGATCTGATCCAGCGTGGCTTTGACGTCATGGGTCAGTGTGTTGGTCATCGTCTGCACGGAAATCGGCGCATCGCCGCCCACGGGCACATTCCCGACCCAAATCTTGCGGCTCACACGACGGTCGATGTTGCGCCAGGGACGGATGGGATTGTGGGACATGAGAGCCTCTTTGGTGCGAAACACGGGGTCCTGCCCTAGATAGGCCTAAGGGGCGCGAGGGGCAAGCGGTCTGACCCGATTGCCGACCTGCGACCTCTTGGCTTTGGATTATACAGCGTGGCTTATTCGGCGTTTTCCGCGACGCGGAACATTTCCGCGACCGAAGTGTTCGCCGCCAGATCGACCGGGGTGAACACGTCAGAGACGTCAGCGACAGAGAGCGCGACGTTTTTGACGACAGAGCCGGAGGACCCGACCGGGCCGTAAGCCTGACCGTTCACCGCGAAATAGACGCCGCCACCATTGCCAGTGCGCAACAGGGGCGCCTTGTCCATGGCGGGCACGACGTAGCGTTCGCCCGCGTCGAGAATCTTCTCGAACAAGACAGAACCATCGGCGGCCTGAACCCGGACCCAGGACGGCAGCACGGCGACGATGGCCAGTTCCGGCGCACCCTCTGCGGTGACCTGAATCGGCGAGTCGCCATCTTCCGAGAGCGCCGCTTGGGCAATCAGATTGGACATGTCGTTCAGAATATCTTCGCGCTCTTCGGCCTGGCTTTCCGCCGTCAAGGCGCCGACGGTGCGCGGATCGAGCGTGGCAATCGGACCATCGCGCGGCACCAAAACCGGCACGTCCAAAGCCTGCGGACGATAGAGGCGATCCAGCGCTTCGGCGGAGGGCGTGGCGAGGCCGACGCTCTCGTCCAAAGACGCCATCGTGGTGGTCTCGGCATCGAGCGGCGCAACTTCGGAGATCATGCCGGGGGTCTGATCGACCGGCGCCAGCTTGACCTTTTGCACCTCTTGCAACACCGACCAGCCGCCATATCCGATCACGCCCAAAAGCGCGAGAAGCACCGCGGTGGACCCGAGCGCGCCAGGTTCGATACGGGCCATAAACCCTTGGCCGCGCGGCACGAAAGTGGCGTTCGGATCGGCAAAGGGATCTTTGACAGGGGATTGTTTTTGCGCGGTCGCGGGGCTGCGTTTGGTCGAGGCCTGTGGCGACATGCCGTGCGCGACGGCAAATCCGCTTTCCTGACAAAAACGCGCGAAGGCCCAATCGGGATCGAGATCGAGATAGCGCGCATAGGAGCGCACGTAACCGGCGATAAAGCCCTGGGTCTCGAACACGGAGGGGTCGGCATTCTCAATGGCGGCAATGTAAGTCGCCTTGATCTTCAGCTCGCGCTGGACGTCCAAAAGCGATTTTCCGATGGTCGCACGTTCACCACGCATGACATCTCCGAGCCGCAACTCGAAGTCATCAAACCCGCGAGGCTGTTCCTGTTCCTCGACGGGTGGTTTGCTCCACCGCCTGATCATGCCTGTGTGCCGCCCTAAGTTGGTCCTGTCCCCATGAGCCTATAGACGATTCGTCTTAAGCTCTTGGAAACAGTGTTACCACATGCTCAAACCGGGCGCACAGGGGTTATGCGCGTCATCCGGCCATTTCGGCACGATTCAGCGCACAATGGCTCCAGAGGGCGTCCAGCGCCTTGATCAGGTGATCCATTTCATTGGGCCCGTGCACTGGCGACGGTGTAAACCGCAGGCGCTCGGTGCCGCGTGGCACGGTCGGGAAATTGACCGGCTGCACGTAGATTCCGTAGTGCTCCAGCATCATGTCCGACATCAATTTCGTGTGTTTCGGATCGCCGACGATCAGCGGGACGATGTGCGAGCCATTGTCGGTGATCGGCAGGCCGAGGCCCTTAAGCCGGGTTTTCAGGATTTTGGCCTGGGTCTGATGCGCCTCGCGCAGTTTCACGCCGCCCTCGCCTTTCAGGAAAGCGATGGAGGCCGCAGCGCCCGCCGCGACCGCCGGCGGAATCGAAGTCGTGAAGATGAAGCCCGGCGCGTAAGAGCGCACGGCGTCACACATTTTCGCACTCGCCGCGATATAGCCGCCGAACACGCCGAAGGCTTTGCCCAGCGTGCCGTTGATGATGTCGACACGGCCCATCAGACCGTCACGCTCGGCCACACCGCCGCCGCGCGGGCCGTACATGCCGACCGCGTGCACCTCGTCGAGATAGGTCAATGCGTTGAATTCCTCGGCGATGTCGCAAAGCTCTTTGATCGGGCCGAAATCGCCGTCCATGGAATAGACGGACTCAAAAGCGATCAGCTTTGGCGCCTCAGGATCGTCGGCGGCCAGCAACTCGCGCAAATGATCGAGATCATTATGGCGGAAGATGCGCTTGGCGCCGCCGTTGCGACGAATGCCCTCAATCATGGAGGCGTGGTTCAGCTCGTCGGAATAGATGATCAGCCCCGGAAACAGCGTCGGCAGCGTCGAAAGCGTGGCGTCATTGGCGATGTAGGCCGAGGAGAACACGAGCGCGCCCTCTTTGCCATGCAGATCGGCAAGTTCGGCTTCGAGACGTTTGTGGTAGACCGTCGTGCCCGAGATATTGCGCGTTCCGCCCGAGCCGGCGCCCGTGGCATCGACCGCCTCTTTCATGGCGTCGAGCACGGCGGGGTGTTGGCCCATGCCGAGATAATCGTTGCCGCACCAGACCGTTACGGGCTGCTCTGTGCCGTCGGGGCGCGTCCATGTGGCGTGGGGAAATTGCCCGCGCTTACGCTCGATGTCGATGAAGGTGCGATAACGCCCTTCGTCGTGCAAACGTTGAATCGCCTCGTCCAGCTTCGCCGTATAGTCCACTTTTTGTCCTTTCGCGCGTCTCAAGTCTGCCTGTTTTAGCGGCATCAAACGAAAATTGCGACTCATATTCACATTTCGCAAGATAATACCTTTTGGCTAGACCACCTTTCGCATGGGCGGGTCTCAGGTTCGGTCTGTGATCGCAACCCACATGCCCTGCCCTTTTAGGATGACTAAAAACCCTTTCAGAATGATCTATGTCAACCCGGCAACAGGCTCTGGACACCAGATGTGATCGGCGTAAGCTGCGACAAAACATCCAAAGATGATCAAAGGTTTCCTATAATGAACACCCGTCTCGACCCGGTGCTGTCCCGCATCGATTCCGACCTCGACGCCACACTCGACCGTTTGATGGACCTGCTGCGCATTCCGTCGATCTCCACCGACCCGGCGCATAAGGCCGATTGTCTCAAGGCCGCAGAGTGGCTTGTGGAGGATTTGAAATCTCTGGGCGCTGAAGCCGAATTGTGCGAGACACCCGGTCACCCGATGGTCTATGGCAAGATCGGTTCCGGCGGTCCGCATCTGTTGTTCTACGGGCATTACGATGTGCAGCCTGTCGATCCGCTTGATCTGTGGGATCACGATCCCTTTGCGCCCTTCATTGAAGAGCGCGAGACCGGCAAGGTGATCCGTGGCCGCGGCGCCTCCGACGACAAGGGCCAGCTCATGACCTTCGTCGAGGCCTGCCGCGCCTGGATTGCGGAACACGGCACCCTGCCCTGCACCATCACGTTTTTCTTTGAAGGCGAAGAGGAAAGCGGCTCGCCCTCGCTCATCCCCTTCATGGAGGCCAATAAGGACAGGCTTTCCGCCGATCTGGCGCTGATTTGCGACACTTCCATGGTGGCGCCCGGCGTGCCGTCGATCTGTTCGCAACTGCGCGGCATGTTGAAGGATGAGTTCACCCTCACCGGCCCGGTGATGGACCTGCACTCCGGGCATTACGGTGGCCCGGCCCTCAATCCTCTGCGCGAAATCTCTAAAATTGTCGCGAGTTTTCACGACGATCAGGGCCGCGTCACGGTCAAGGATTTCTACGAGGGCGTCCAGGAGGTGCCTGCCGACATCCTCGAACAATGGAAGGGCTGCGGCTTTGACGAGGAGGAGTATCTCTCCGGCGTCGGCATGACCGAGTCGCATGGCGAAGCGGGCTATTCCACCCTGGAACAGCAATGGTCCCGCCCGACTTTAGAGATCAACGGCATGTGGGGCGGCTATCAGGGTCCGGGCACGAAAACCGTGATCCCGTCGGAGGCGCATTGCAAAATCACCTGTCGTCTGGTCGGCACGCAAGACCCGGATGCGATCCGCGAGAACCTGCGCGCCCATGTCGAAAGCCGTCTGCCGGTGGATGCGAAAGTCACCTGGAATCAGGACTTGGACGGCTCCCCCGCCGCCGTGATGAACACCGCGCGCCCGGAATTCGAAGCCGCGCGTCAAGCGCTCTCTGCCGAATGGGACCGCGAGGCAGTGTTTGCGGGCATGGGCGGGTCGATCCCGATTGCCGGGTTCTTCACCACCATCTTGGGACTGGATTCCATGCTGGTCGGCTATGCCGATGACGATGACCGCATCCACTCGCCCAATGAGAAATACGGGCTCAAAAACTTCCACAAGGGAATCCGCTCCTGGGCGCGTATTCTCGACGCCGTCTCTAAGGCCTGACGTTCAAAGTCTCAGGTGTCTGACGCCCCGCGCGGCCATGCCGCGTGGGGCTTTTCGATCCGATTGGATTCAGCAGTCGATCATGCAAAGGGCAGTCCTGGTTCCAGCCTGCCGAAATCGCGAGTTCAATCCTCGGACGCGCCTTTAACGGAGCGATACTCCCGCCACAGTTTGAGGATCAAAAGCAACCAGGGCAATCCATGAAGCAGCAAGTCGAAGATATCTATGGGAGAGACGAGCGTGCCCGAGAAAAGCATCTTGAGCTTCTCCCAGACATGCGGTTCTGGAACGAAAGGCGCCAGACCTAAGGTCAAAGACGCAAAGATTAATGTCGAAAGCGGCAGGGAATCGATAAATTTCATATCCCAGTCCTGCCTTTTTCGTGGCCTCTCGCCAAGAGGCCACACGCCCTCAGTCCTACATCCCGGTCTCTTCTAGAACCATCAGGCCATCACAGATCAGGCTATCACATGGTCTGAAACTGCTCCTGCCGTACATATGATCCCTCGACAAGAGCAGCAAACCACTGCAAAGACTAGAATAGCTCGAGATCGTTTGCTGTTTTGGCAACGGGCCGTTTTTCAACGATATGCGGATCTTCCACGAGTTTTTGTCGTGCTTTTCCCTGTGCCGGGAAAAATTCAACCCGCCGCGCCTGACCACCACCTAGGCTTTGACCATCGCAAGGAATATTCTCGCGCTCGAGATAAGACAGGACGAACAACCCGTTTTGATTGCCGGCATTGGTCAGCCCTTTGTACATTTCCGCACCGCCGAACACTTTGGCGCGCAATCTCTCCCGAACCGCTCCGGCTCGAATGAGCGCATTGATCAAAAGCTCCATGGCATTGGCCCCGAAAGAACTCACATCGCTTCTGGAGGGTGGACCTTCCGGTAACAGAAAATGGTTCATGCCGCCGATCTTGGCCACTGGGTCCCATAGACAGGTCGCCACGCATGATCCCAAAATGGTTGAGATCACAGCCTCTTCCACATCAGCAATCGCATATTCTCCCTGGGCGATATAGGTGCGGAGACCACCACTGCGTTTTTGAAGGATTGCTGTCATGTGACCCTCATCTGTACCGGAGTTTCACACAAGCGCAGCAGTTCATCGCCAACCTTGTCCAAATCGGCCCATTCCTCGACGCCGCCCATTTCCGCCGCAACACGCGGCATTCCGAACACAACGCAGGTTTGCTGACTCTGACCCAGTGTTTTCGCACCGGCATCCCGGAGAGCCTTCATGCCCGCCGCACCATCGCCCCCCATCCCGGTCAAAATACCGGCTACGATTTTGGGGGCGTGGGCGACCGCAGAAAGAAACATCGAATCCACCGAAGGACGATGGCCGGACACAAGAGGGCCTTTGTGTAACTTGACCCTGAGCTCGGTTTTGCCGGTGACATTTAGATGATACTCTCCCCCGGGGGCGATCATCACCAGGCCCGGGCGTAAAACCGCACCGTCCTGCGCCAGGCAGACTTTGGGCTGCACCAAGGGATCCAGACGTGCCGCGAAACTGACCAAGAAAGGTTCCGGCATGTGCTGTGTGATCAAGGTCGGTGGGCAATCCGCAGGGAAACTCTGCAAAATTCGTTCGATCGCATCGACAGCCCCTGTCGATCCCCCGATCAAGCAAACACGGCGAAACCGTCTGTTTTTCTGAGGCGCAATGGCACTTCGGACCGGACGGGACACACTCACGCGCGCGCGCGCTGCCAGTGCGACCGTATCAGCCAATTTGGCGAAATTGTCGGTGCCCCCGCCCAATTTGGGCTTCTCGACACAATCCACTGCGCCAAGCGCCATGGCCTCGACAGCCACATCGCTCCCTCTGCGCGTCAATGTGGACACCATGACCACAGGCATCGGGCGATGCTTCATGAGCCGCTGGAGGAATTCCAGGCCACTCATATTGGGCATCTCCACATCAAGCGTCATCACGTCTGGACGATGAGCATTTACTGCATCGCGCGCCTCTCGTGCAGTGCCGGCTTCGGCGACAACCTCTAGTCGGTGATCTGCTTCGAGAATGGACCGAATAAGACGTCGCATTGTGGCAGAGTCATCAACAATCAAAACACGTAACGGGTTCACACCGAACTCCCTTTCCTAAACATCCGCTTCAACCGTCTTAGCTCTCTCGTCATTCCCACTTCAGAAATCTTCCCAATCGTCTTCTGCTGCACTCGGGACAGGCATCGGCGCATTCACGACTTTTTTGACAGGCGCTTGGGTTTCGGGCTTGATGGAATCGGCCTTCATCGGCTCCTTGGCCGGGGCCACAGGCGCTTTACGTGCTTCTTTGAAATCTATCGGAGCCGCGGCTACGGTTTCTTTTGCATTCTGAACCGCACCGATGGAGAATCTCGAGGTCGTAACATTCAAGTTTTCCGCTTCGCGCGTCAGGGCATGGCTGGCTGCCGTGGTCTGTTCGAACATGGCGGCATTTTGTTGCGTGACCTGATCCAACTGGTTGACGGCGGCGTTGATCTCGGCAAGACCCGACGATTGCTCACGTGCCGAAACAGCAATTTCGGAAACATTGTGAGAAATCTCGGACACCGAGCCGACGATACCGCGCAGGGCTTCACCTGTTTCCCCGACAAGACTGACGCCGCGTTTCACCAGCGTGCCCGATTTCGAAATCAGATCGTTGATTTCACGGGCCGCTTCAGAGGAGCGCTGAGCCAGGGCACGCACTTCAGAGGCCACGACAGCAAAGCCACGCCCAGCCTCGCCCGCACGCGCAGCTTCCACACCGGCGTTCAAAGCCAGCAAATTGGTCTGGAAGGCGATATCGTCGATCACAGAAGTGATTTTGGAAATCTGGTTCGACGAGGTTTCGATCTGACTCATCGCTTCCACGGCTTCTTGTACAACTTTACCGGAAGCCTCCGCGTTTGCCTTCGCGGATTCCACCATATCGGAGGCCTGATTGGCCCCATCTGCCGCGGAGCGAACCGAGGAGGTCAGTTGATCCAAGGCTGTTGCCGTCTCTTCCAGTGTTGCGGCTTGTTTTTCCGTGCGGCGGGACAAATCGTCCGCTGCATTGGAAATTTCCGAGGCTTCGCCGCGGATCATATCCGCATTTTCGACCACGTTGCGCATCGCAGACAGCAGGTTCTCGATGGCTTGGTTGAAATCACCGCGCAGGGTTTCGTATTCATCCGAGAAAGCGTCCTCAAGGCGCGAGGTGAGATCGCCGGAAGCCAGCTTTTTCAGTCCCACACGAAGCCCTTCGACCACGCGGTCTTGTTCCTCTTTCATCCGTTCCCGCTCGGCCTCAGCAGCCACAAGAGCAGCCTCGTTTTCGGTGATGTCCGTGCCGAGCAAAATAATACGGAACGGGCGGCCCGATGCATCTTTGACAGGACTGAAGGTCCCTTCCAGCAAAGAGGTGTTGCCCTCTTTGTCCAAAAGCTTGAAGCGACCAAGAATGCTATCCCCGCGTCCAAGACGATCCCAAATCGCGCCGCGTTCCTGAGCGAGTTTCGGATCAAAGACAAAGAGTTCATCGTATCGCTTCCCGACAAGTTCTGCTTTGTCCACGCCCAGCATATGGGAGAAGTTATCGTTTGCTTTCAGCAAATGACCGTCAACGCCGAATTCGACTTTTGCCTGATGGCTGTCCAATGCTTTGATGACGGCTTCGTTGGTGCGGATATCCGTTACGTCCTTCCATTCCATGACGCAGCCGATTTGGACTCCCTCAAGATCGACGACCGCATTGACGTCCAGAGCAAAATGGACGCTGCCCACTTTCATATCGGTCGAAAACGGCATGTTTCCGGTATCGGACAGGATCGCCCGGATACGTTCCGGCTCACGGTGGAAGATGTCGATATTCTTGCCGACGATTTCGTCCGCACTGAAGCTTCCGAACATTTCACGGAAGTCTTTTTCATGATCTTTCAGAAGATGATAGACGGCAGAGTTCATGTAGGTGATGGTGAAATCCTGGTCGATCATCATCAAGGCCGCAGAAGAGCCTTCGAAGGCAGATCCCTTGAACAAGCCATCACGTGTTGCCTGTTCTGCGCGTCCCAGCGCATGGCGGAAATCATCCAAAGCCTGCGCAATCTGACCGATTTCGTCACCGCGCTCAGTGCCCGGAACATCCGCGGAATAATTTCCTTCCGAGACCGTCCGCATCGCCCCTTCAACCCGCGTCAGAGGGCGAGAGATCGCACGTGAAATCAGGAAGGCGATAAGGGCAACAATGGCCGTCATAACCGCACCTTGCCACATCATCGTATTGGCAAGCTCGGTCGCAGGTTCGAGAATTTCTTCGATGCTCTGCTCCGCAATGAGGCCCCAATGCGCTCCGTGATAATGGATCGGGAAGAACGCCGCGAGGTGTTCGTGCATGTGACCAGTGCCTTCATCGGCCTCGGTTTCGCGCAGAAAGCCGCTTTCACCTGCGATGGCTTTTTTTGCAGAATCTGTCGTGATCTCGACGTTCAGCACCTCCTCATCGGCGCCGTGAATGCGGTCGGACCGAAGCTTCAAATCCTGGCCAACAAGATATGAATCGCCGGTGCGTCCGAGCCCTGTGCCACGCGTCGTGATCGCGTCGATCTTGTCTATGGGCATCTGGAAAGCGATCACGCCACGCAGGATGCCGCTGCGATCAAAAACCGGGGCACCGATAAAGGCGGCGGGCGCTCCGTGAGACGGCGCGTAGCTTTCGAAGTCGGCGAAATATACCTCACCATCTTGCGTCGCCGCAAGAGATTGGCGCAACACCTGCCCGAGACCGCTTTGAGCATAGTCGCCTTCAAGGAAATTCGTGGCGTAATCCTCTTCCTTGAACACGGAATAGATCAGATCGCCTTCGACGGAGAACACAAATACGTCGTAATAGCCCTTTTCATCCACAAGCTTGCGGAAATAGCTATGGTAAAGTTTGTGAACCTGACTGTAGGCGGAGCCGTCGAGGGCGTAATCGAGGTTGTGCTTGCTGCCCAACTCATTGGGATTGTCTTCGATATACCATTTCTTCAAATAGCGGGTCTTATCGGTGTCGATCATCTCCCAGGCTTCACCAAAGCCACGCAGAGCAGAAAGAACTGTGGGATTTTCCGCCTGGCTGCGCAGGTCGATGTCCACCCCCTCGAGCCACCCTTCAAGTTCGAGAGAGCGCGCCTCGGCGACGGTCATCAAGGCCTCTTCCGCTTCGACCAACAAAGAGCGCGAAGCATTCCGGTAGGAAACGAGGTTTGCAACCGCGATCGTGACGATCGTCAATCCGATCATGATCGCGGGCAGTTTCTGTGCCAGCTTAATCCTGCTAAAAAAGTTCATTTTTCTCTCCTGGCCTCTCGGTCAAGTCGCAGCCCGGATAGCGATCCAGGCGATGATCCGCATTCGGGTAAAACCCAGTACGCTTTGATCCATGCCGCCAAGGAATGAAGATTCGTTTAAGTCGGTCCGAATTGATTTCCGGTTCTGGCTGCGGATATTTAAAATTTGAGAAGACTGCTGAGCAAACTGCACATGAGATCAGCCATTCGGTGCCGTGTTTTCGGTAAGCTTTTTTGTCTCAATGCATTTTTGTCGGCCAAAATCCCGAAAAATCCGCATTTTCCCCAAGGAGTTTCCGGCCTTTTGATGTGGCGTTAACCATTCATAAAGACATTAACCATTTTTATGAAAATACCTCCCAACGCTTATGGACCGCACGCAAACGACCGGTCTGAACAAAGATTTGGCACGCAAAACAGGCAGACATTCCAATTGAAACGGTCAGAAAACGGCGCACCGGGCCTGAACTTACATAGCAGAGCTGGGCAGGCTCTTTGGAGTTGCATCGCCTGGATGAGCGCCCTCCTGCTGGTGCAAACCCTGTCATTTTTTCCCCAACTTCCCGCCCCGCCACAGCTGCTTGGACGGGTGCATCCGATTGTGCTGATCGTCACGACCATGATCATGCTCGACTTGCTTCAACAGTTGCTCATCGTGAAAAAAGGTCGCCCCCGCAAAGCCCGTTATTTTGCCTATGCCGCGCCTCTGGTCCTTGTTTTTATCATTTTGCGTTTGGCGGAAGCGCATGAAACCCCGATTGGCCGAGGGCTTACTCTGGTGGATGCCAGAGGGGTGACGCTTACACTCAATCTCGTGTCGTTGGGCGGATTTCTTCTTTTGTCCTTCCTGCCCCTGCTTGGGCGACTGCACCGTACGGGGCCATGGATCAGCCTCGCGATTTTCACCACGATCATCGCCTTTTCCCTGTCGAAAATCAGCCATGACATTTTAGGCAATTCGCCAGATTTTTTATTATTATCAAAGAGCTCCACGACGGAGGCTCTTTTATTCATTGGACTTGCCAGCCTCTCTATCCCGCTCACGAAAGCAAGAAACCTATTGATCGATCCGGCGACGCCGAAGATCAACCTTGTCCTTTTCCTCAGCCTTTTCGTTCTGAGCTTGCATCTTTTGACCAATGTCTACCGGCGCGTCTGGACACCCTACGATATTACGATTTTTGTGGCCATCAGCGGTCTGATCGTCTTTGTTGCAGAACGGTATTTACGCCCTCTGGAAAAGCTGAACCAAAGCCCCCACTCGCCTCTCGAAATCACGCCTTCGCCGTCTCGGCCGATGGGTCATTTGAAACATTCAATCGATGGGTTCTGGGGGCCAACCACGCAATTCGATGCATCGGACAGAGGACGCGCTCCGCGAGGTCTTCGACTGCATCATTGGGCCACTTTCCATGCCAGCCTGAAACAGCGCAGCCTCATGGCCGGGCTGTTTCTCTTCGCGGTCACTCTCCTCTTCCAAACCCTTTTTTCACAGATTGCCCCTGGGCTCCCCGTGATTTGGACCGGTACGGCGATTTGGGCCTATCTGTTAATTTTACACAATGATCACGGCAAGAAAACCATGCTGGTGACTGGCGGGCTGGCGTTGATCCTGTCCAGTTTGGTCTTGGGCACCGCCTGGTCTTCTGCGCTTTTGTCGACATTAGGAATGGGTTTAAGCGCGTTTTTCATTTCAGAGCTCGCGGTAAAATTGCTGACGCTCACCCTGCGTGGCCGTCAGGTTCGACATATGCGTACAACGCCACAAGCGGTCATCGGATTCTTGCTGTCCAGCCTCTTCGTCAATGCCTTCTTTGCCCTTATCACGCAAAACCTGATCGCTGCGGTCACAGACGGCCCTTCTGCCTTTGATTTTCAACATCTTTGGCTCTCGAATGTCGCGGGCCTGAGCCTGTTGACCCCCTTGCTCTTCGGCCTGATCTGGAAACTGCACTTTGGTCTGTCTCGGTCGGACGAGCCGGTGATCCCGGCCTTGCCGCTGATCTTGATGCTCTGTGGCTTGGCTTTCATTGTCGGACGGTTGCCGTTCGAAGACTACGGGTTTTCCGCAACCTTTCCGATCATCATGGGCATGATGCTGCTGTTGGTAACCCTCATCCTGCCCTCCATGTTGGCGATCAGCCTGGCCAATATTATCACCTCCGTGACCCTTCTGACCGGGGCCGCGCTAAATTCGTCGCAGACCTATAGCGAAGCCCTCGTCCTCGTGCTTTTGGCCTCCAATCTGATCACCGTGGCCGGCATCTATAAACATCAGCACAGCCGCGACCGGCTCCTGCGCAACGAAGTTTTGGAAAACAGCCCGGCGATGCTGGTCACGATGGATGCGCAATTCCGCATCACGACGGCCTCAGAGCGGTTTTGCGCGTATATCGGAGCACCCCGCGAAGAGATCATCGGCAACACCCCTTCGACTGCGGGTTTCCTGCGCCTGCCGGAGAGCACGCTGCAAAATATGCGGCAGTTCATTCGCGAGACCCCTGCCGTGGATTTTACCCTCGAAATCGACATCCGCCTGCGCGATGGCACCCTGGGCAAAGCCTTGGCAGCCATCCATAAATCCATCGCGCCAAATGTGCCCTATCACTATCTGATCCAGATCACCGACACGACGGAGCTGAACCGTAACAGCCGTCTTTACAAACTCACTCTCGAGGAAGGTCCCGCGCTTTTGATGGTGCAGGATGCCAACCGTAAAACGCTCGATATCGCGCCGGCCCTGTGCAACCTTCTGGGCTACACTCGCGCAGAACTCATTGGACAGGACCTTGCGCAGCTTACCTCCTGTCGGACACGCAAATTCATCGATGAGACGCGCGTTTTGGGCGACAGTGTGAACCCTTTTCCGAACAAGGTGCTCGAGTTCACCACGAAATCCGGAAAGCTGCGCAAAATGACGGCGGAGCGTCAAATCATCGATCCGATCGCTCATGGCGAACAGCCGAAATACATCACGCTTTTCACCGATGTCACCGAGCTCGAAGCCCAACGCAGCCTGACCGAAACGCTGCTCAACCGAAATGCGGCCATTGTCCTGTCCCAGGACCGCAACTGGCGCATTCAATCCGCCTCTGACGCCTGGAGCTCGCATTTCGGCTATAGCCGCGAAGAGACACTGGGACGCGACCTGCTCGACTTCCTGCCGGAACTCGACCGGGCCAAATCCAAAAGCTTCCGTCGCCATGTCCTATCGCAGGTCAAAGACAAGGAAACGATCTCCAACACACTGACATTGCTCACGAAATCCGGAGAACGTCGGATCGTCGAGCTGCGCAGTGTGATTGAACACACAGAAGAGCAATGGCTCAATATCATCATGGTCGTCGATATCACTGAGGTCTCACTGGCGCGCCAGAAACTCGAACATCTTGTTGCCCATGATGAGCTGACCGGGCTGCTGTCACGGCGCGGCTTCAACACCCAGCATGCGGATGGCAAACGGCTGCGCGATTACGATCTGTTCCTGATCGACGTCGACCATTTCAAAAGCGTCAACGACGCCTATGGCCATGAGGTCGGTGACGAATTGCTGCGTAAAATCTCCAAGGTTTTGAAAGACATGGCCAAACCTTTGGGCAGCGCCAGCCGGATCGGCGGCGAAGAATTCGCCCTGTTGCGACCCGCCACCCGCCATGAAGCCAATCAGCAGTTTGCAGAGGAGCTGATCCGCGAAATTGCCGCGACGGTGCTGCATACACCCTCGGGGCCTGTCTCGCGCACGATCTCGGTCGGCCTGACGCGGCTGAACCGCACGGACCGGCTTGAAACGGCGGTCAAATGGGCCGACTGGGCGTTGCGCGATGCCAAGGAAAACGGGCGCAACACGGTGGTCGTGGCCGATGAGAGATTTTCCGAAAAGCTGCGACGTCAGGGCAAGCTCACGAGCCATCAGGACATCGTGCAGGCCTTGGAGAAAAACGAGATAAAGAAATACGTCCAGCCCATTTTCGATGCCGCGCAGCGACGCGTGGTCGGGTTCGAGGCGCTAATGCGCTGGGAACGGAAGGACGGGCAGGTGGTGTCACCGCGCCAGTTCCTGCCACAGCTTCAAAATGTTCTTTTGAGCGCTGATTATGCCGACGTTCCCCAGCAAATGCGCGCGACACTGCTGTCCAACCTGACAGCCTGCCCCGGCGCGTTCGTGAGTTTCAACACACGTTTGGAAGCCTTGGCGTTTCCCGGTGCCGCGTTGAAATTGCTGCGCAGTTTCGGCGCGCTGAAGCTGCATCGACACGACATCGTCATCGAAATTTGCGAGGATGCGATCACCGACCGGATCGACATGGATCAGGCGATGATGGAGATTGCGATCCTGCGCGGTCATGGCATTCGGATTGCTTTGGATGATTTCGGCAAGGAAGCCTCGAACCTCAATCGCCTGACCAACCTGCCGATCGACATCGTCAAGATCGACAAATCGCTGATCGACCGGATCGTGACGGATCGGAGATCGCGCGAAGCGCTGCGCTCGATCATCCATCTGGCCGAGGCGCTGGAGTTCGAAATCATCGCCGAAGGGGTCGAGATGCCCGCACAACGCGACATGCTCCTGAGCCTTGGGCTCACCCTGCATCAGGGCTTTCTACACGCCCGCCCCATGCCGGTGTCCGAGGCCAATAGGTTGTATGCGCAGCGCATTTCGGATGTCATGCTGGTCGACACCTGAGACCAGTCGCCCGATCACCATCGAAAAAGGGCGCCTCCAAAGAGACGCCCTGAAATCTGGATGGTGGGTGATAAGAGATTTGAACTCCTGACATCTTCGATGTGAACGAAGCGCTCTACCACTGAGCTAATCACCCGCCGTGGCGCGGTGTTTAGCCGTTGCCCCAAACCGATGCAAGAGGTTTTTCCGAGAAAATTCCGCTTTCCTCGAAACCTGTTCAGGCGGCGTCGTTGTCGCCCTCTTCAGAAGACACATCATCCTTGACGCTGCTCTCCAACATCGCCTTGGGACGACGCAATTTGGCAATAACGATATGTGCGCCCGTGGCCTCACGCACGCGATTGACGCTCATTTTGCCCAGAGGCGGCAGGTTCAGCTCCTCTTCACGCTGAAGCGCATCGCCCAGCTCTTTCAATGTCGCCTCGATCACCTTTTTCGCCTCAGATCGCTTGACGCCGGAGGCTTCGGTCACCTTGGCGATCAGGTCTTTTTTCTTCATTTCGGTCACGAGGGTCGTTTCGGGCGCGGCAACCGGCGCGGGCTCTGTCGTCGCGGGCACGGTTTTCTTCGGTGTTGCAGTCTTTTTGGGGGTCGATGTCACAGGAGTTGTCCTTTTGGTCTTGTCCGTCCGTTGCGCGGCGCGGCTTTTTGCCTTGCGCGCGGTCGTGGTCTTTTTGGGAGATGTCGTCTTTTTCGGAGTGGCGGATGTCCGCGCTGCCATGGAACCCTCACTGGACAATGTTGCATTTGCGGAAACCTTAGCGCTCGCCGCCCCTCAAGTGCAACGGCCAAATGCGCCTTTGGTCAGCGCAAGATGCGCCTTGTGAAGGCATGCCTGAGCCAAAGCGTTTCTCAAAAAACTTGAGGCTCTCAAGTTCTGATAAACGCAGAAATATCAATTCAGTGTGGCAATGTTTTTCGCTCGATCCGATTCAGATGAAACGAAAAACACCTTAAGCCACCAAAAGAAAATCCCAGCGCCTCGATTGACCGCGCAGAACGAAGAAAGCCGACCCGAAGGCCGGCTTTCGCAGTGTTATTGTTTCCAGATCGGGATCAGTGCGCGACTGCGCCCTGCCCTTCACCCGTCGAGGAAATCTTGGCCAGACGCGCGGCTTCTTCTGCGGCATCGTCCCATTCGATCGGCTCAGGCTGTCGCACCAGCGCGTGTTTGAGCACCTCGGACACATGGGTCACGGGGATGATGTCCAGCCCCTCTTTGACGTTGTCCGGGATGTCCGCCAGATCCTTGACGTTCTCCTCCGGGATGAGCACGGTTTTGATCCCGCCCCGCAGCGCGGCAAGGAGTTTCTCCTTGAGCCCGCCGATGGCCGTTGCATTGCCGCGCAAGCTCACCTCGCCGGTCATGGCGATGTCTTTGCGCACCGGGATTTGCGTCAGGACGGAGACAATGGTGGTGACCATCGCCAGACCCGCGGAGGGTCCGTCCTTCGGCGTCGCACCATCCGGGACGTGGACGTGGATGTCCATCGTGTCAAAGAGCGGCGGTTTCACCCCGATCGAAGGCGCAATCGAGCGCACATAGGAACTGGCCGCGTCGATGGATTCCTTCATCACATCGCCCAGTTTCCCGGTGGTCTTCATCCGCCCTTTGCCGGGCAGTTTCAGCGCCTCGATCTGCAACAGATCGCCACCCACTGAGGTGTAGGCCAAGCCGGTCACAACACCGATCTGATCCTCTTTCTCGGCCAGACCATAGCGGAACTTTCTCACACCAAGGTAATCTTCGAGGTTTTCCGGCGTGACCTGCACGCTTTCGACCTCTTTCTTGATGATCTTCGTCACCGCCTTGCGGGCGATCTTGGCGAATTCCCGCTCCAGATTCCGCACGCCAGCCTCACGGGTGTAGTAGCGGATCACATCCATGATCGCCTCATCCGTGACAGAGAATTCCTTGGCTTTGAGGCCATGGTTTTTCACCTGTTTCGGCAGCAAATGCTGTTTCGCGATCTCGGCCTTTTCCTCTTCGGTGTAGCCCGAAAGCGGAATGATCTCCATCCGGTCGAGAAGCGGCCCCGGCATGTTGTAGCTGTTGGACGTGGTCAGGAACATCACGTTGGAGAGATCGTATTCGACCTCCATATAGTGATCCACGAAGGTGGAATTCTGTTCCGGATCAAGCACTTCGAGCATCGCCGAGGCAGGGTCGCCCCGGAAGTCCTGCCCCATCTTGTCGATCTCGTCCAAGAGGATCAGCGGGTTCGTCGTCTTCGCCTTTTTCAAGGCCTGGATGATCTTGCCCGGCATGGAGCCAATATAAGTCCGGCGGTGACCGCGGATCTCGGACTCGTCACGCACGCCGCCCAAAGAGATGCGGATGAACTCGCGCCCCGTGGCTTTGGCGACCGATTTGCCCAAGGAGGTTTTGCCCACGCCCGGGGGGCCGACGAGGCACATGATCGGGCCTTTCAGCTTTTTCGAACGCTGCTGGACCGCGAGATATTCGACAATGCGTTCCTTGACCTTCTCAAGCCCGTAGTGATCGGTGTCGAGGATTTCTTCGGCCCGGCCAAGATCCTTTTTCACACGCGATTTCGTGCCCCACGGGATCGACAGCATCCAGTCGAGATAGTTGCGCACCACCGTGGCCTCCGCCGACATCGGCGACATGTTCTTGAGCTTTTTGAGCTCGGCCTCGGCCTTCTCTGCGGCCTCTTTCGACAGTTTGGTCGCTTTGATCTTCTCTTCGAGCTCGGCAATTTCGCCGGCCCCATCGTCGCCATCGCCCAGCTCCTTCTGAATGGCCTTCATCTGCTCATTCAGATAGTATTCGCGCTGGGTGCGCTCCATCTGGGATTTGACGCGGGTCTTGATCTTTTTCTCGACCTGCAAGACGGACATTTCGCCCTGCATCAGGCCATAGACCGCCTCGAGGCGCTCATCGACCGCCAGCGTTTCCAGAAGTTTCTGTTTCTGTTCGACTTCGACACCCAGATGACCGGCCACGAGATCGGCCAGCTTCGCCGGTTCGCGCGTCTCGGAGACGGCGACCAGAGCTTCTTCGGGCACGTTCTTTTTCACCTTGGCATAATGTTCGAACTCTTCGCGCACGGAGCGCAAGAGTGCGGCCACGGCTTCCGCATCGCCTTCGCTCTCGTCGAGCGGCGAAATCTCGGCCTCGAAATGGCTGTCATTATCGAGAAAGCGCGTCAGTTTCACCCTGCGCTCGCCCTCGACCAGCACTTTGACGGTGCCATCCGGCAGTTTCAGAAGTTGCAGCACATTGGCCAGCACGCCGACGCGGTAGATGCCATCGGTGTCCGGGTCGTCCACGGCCGGATCGATCTGGGCGGACAAGAGAATTTGCTTGTCCTGCGCCATGACCTCTTCGAGCGCTTTCACGGATTTTTCGCGTCCCACGAACAGCGGCACGACCATATGCGGAAACACCACAATGTCGCGCAGCGGCAGGACGGGATAGGATTGGAGTTGCTCGTGCATTGTCATTCCTTATCTTGGCAAAAGAGCCGGGCCCCAAAGCGGCAGCCATTGGCTCTTTCCTGTCTTGGTAACAATATCTGGGGGCCTGTCCCCGGGATTTCAACCAAGTCAAGTTGCGGCTGATAATGAGTGTGCCCCTCATCTGCGCCTCTCGCAAGGGCAGAATTGCCCCCAAAGCGCGGGTTTTTCTCGCCAAAATACGCAAAAATGGCTTTAAAAGCGGTTGTTTTACAGAAAACGCAAGAAAATGGAGGGGTTATCCCCGCCCTATTTCCTGCCTGTTTTTCCCGCAAGACAGATCACAGGAAAGATCACGGGCAATCAAGATGCTGTGGACAACCACGCAGAGGCCCAAAAACAACCCAAGGTTGATTCTCTCAAAGCGGCTCTATATCGCCCTCGGCACGCTTGGCGTGGAAGTCAGCTTCCCAGGCCTCAAATGTGCCCCCCGCAATCGCGTCGCGCATGCCCTGCATGATTTCCTGGAAATAATGCAGGTTGTGCCAGGTCAAAAGCATGCCGGAGATCATCTCGTGGCTGCGGAAGACATGGTGCAGATAGGCGCGCGAATAATTCGAACACGCCGGGCATGTGCACTGTTCATCCAGCGGACGCGGGTCATCGGCGTGGCGCGCGTTCTTGATGTTGACCTGACCGCGACGGGTCCAGGCCTGGCCCGTGCGGCCAGAGCGCGAGGGCAACACGCAATCCATCATGTCGATGCCGCGTTTCACGGCGCCGACGATGTCATCGGGTTTGCCCACGCCCATCAGATACCGCGGCTTGTCCGTCGGCAACATATCGGGCGCGAAATCCAGCGTCTGGAACATCGCCTCCTGCCCCTCGCCGACCGCAAGACCGCCCAATGCATAGCCATCGAACCCGATCTCTTTGAGAGCCTCGGCGCTCTCTTCGCGGAAATCCCGCTCCAAACCGCCCTGCTGAATGCCGAACAGCGCATGCCCCGGACGGTCGCCAAAGGCATCCTTGGACCGGGCCGCCCACCGCATCGACAGTCGCATCGACTCCGCGATCCGGTCGCGATCCGCGGGCAGTGCGGGGCATTCGTCGAAACACATCACGATGTCGGAACCCAGAAGCTTTTGAATCTCCATCGACCGCTCCGGCGTCAGCTCGTGTTTGGAGCCATCGACATGCGAGCGAAACGTCACGCCCTTTTCGGTCAGCTTACGCAGGTCGGCGAGGCTCATGACCTGAAATCCGCCGCTGTCCGTCAGAATGGGCCGCTCCCAATTCATGAACTTGTGCAGCCCGCCCAGTCGCGCAATCCGTTCCGCCGTGGGCCGCAGCATCAGGTGGTAAGTGTTGCCCAAGAGAATGTCGGCGCCCGTCGCGCGCACGCTTTCGGGCAACATCGCCTTGACGGTCGCGGCCGTCCCCACCGGCATGAAGGCCGGCGTGCGGATCTCGCCCCGCGGCGTCGAGATCACGCCGGTGCGCGCCTTGCCGTCGGTCGCGTTGAGGGAGAATGAGAATCGTTCGGGTGTGGTGTTCTGGGTCATGGCGGAGGCTTTAGCGCCAAACGCGCTTTCAGGCCAGATGCAACCATTCCAGCACTGGCGCGTTGAAAAATGCATCCCTTGCTTTGGAGACCCCATGCGCGCCGTCATCCTTGCCAATCGCCAGTCCGGCACCAACCGCCAAGATGCGGAGGCGCTTGAGCGGGCTTGTGCCGCCTTCGGCGAGGGTTGTGAGCTCATCACGCTCGACCCGGACACCGATCTGAGCGATCTGATCGACCATAAAATCAGCGAGGGCGCCGAGGCGGTGATCTCTGCGGGCGGCGACGGCACGGCCATGGCGATCGCCAATGCCATGCTGGGCCGCGACGTACCGATGGGCGTTCTGCCGATGGGCACCTTCAACTATTTCACCCGCGGGCTGGGCCTCTCCGAGGTGCCCGAAGAGGCCGCCGCCCAGCTTCGCGACGGCGAGACCCACGACATTCGCATCGGACAGGTCAATGGCCGCGCCTTTCTCAACAATGCCTCTCTGGGCGTCTACCCCGCGATCCTCAAGAAACGCGAGGCAATCTATGATCGCTGGGGGCGGCACCGCGTGGTGGCTTATTGGTCGGTGATCAAGACGATCCTTCAGACCCAGCACCGCATGAAATTGTCGATCACGGCGGATGGCACGACGCATGAGGTCAAAACGCCTTTGGTCTTCATCGCGCGCTCTGCCTATCAGCTCGATGTCTTCGGCCTCGATGGCGCCGAGACCATCTCGGAGGACGGGTTTGCGACCTTTGTCATTCACGCGCGGTCTCGCATGGACCTCATGCGCCTCGCCATAACACTCGCCGCACGTAAAATGCCGCCGCGACAGGATTTCACCCTCATTCGCGCGCATGAAGTGGTGATCGAACATCAGGGCAAGGCGCAGCCTCCCTTTCTCACCGCCTTTGACGGCGAAAAGGCACGGCTTTCGGCGCCCCTGACCCTGTCGATGAGCGAGGCGCCTTTGCGCATTCTGACCCCCAAGAGTACGCCCCAAAAAACGGAGGACCAAATCGCCGCATGACCCGACTGATCCATCTCTCCGATCTGCATTTCGGCCGCACCGACCCGGCGCTGGCCGGACCTCTCTTGCGCACCATTGCCCGGCAAGAGCCCACCTTGGTGGTGATTTCCGGCGATTTCACCCAGCGCGCGCGCCCCGGCCAGTTCGAGAAAGCCAAGGCCTTTGTCGCGGCCATCGAGGCGACTGAGACCCCTGTGCTGTCAGTCCCCGGCAATCACGACACGCCGCTCTATAACCTCTTCATGCGCTGGCTCATGCCCTATGCGCGCTACAAACGGGCAATTTCGCGCGATCTGGAACCGACGTTCGAGACCCCGGAGATGCGTGTCGTGGGCATCAACACGGTCAATCCCTTTGCCTGGCAAAGCGGCAAGCTCTCCGCCCGCCACATCACCCGCGCGATGGAGCATTTCGGCGAAGATGACGGGCGCCTGCGCGTCGCTGTGTTGCACCACCCGTTGCAACAACCGCCCACCTTGGACAAGCCGAAAACCCGTGGCGCCAAGGCGGCCCTTGCCGCGCTCTCGGCGGCGGGCGCCGATCTGGTGCTTTCGGGACATTTGCATAATGCCCAGGCCGTCCCCTTTACGCAGGTCCCCGGCGTCTTGTTCGTGCAGGCCGGCACGGCGCTGTCGACCCGCACGCGGGGCACACCCAACACGTTTAATCAGATCGACCTGAAACCCGACGGTACGCTGTCCGTGACGGTGTGGAGCGCGACCGAAGGGGATGGGTTTCTGCCCGGCCCGCCCCACAGTTATATGCAGGGCGGAACGGGATGGACGATGAGACAGGGGCAAGAGTTTGCCTCTGCCCCTCTTCGCGCACCGCGTTGAGATTACTCCGCCGCCTCGATGGTCGCCTTGGCGTCTTCGGGGATCGCCAGTGACAGGATGATCGCCGAGAGCCCCGCAAGGGTGATCGGCGCGGCAAAGACCTGTTTCAGGAAGGTCGGCAGGTTTTGCGTCGCGTCGGGCACCAGCGTGACCCCAAGCGCGAGGCCAAAGGACACCGCCATGATGTAAACCCGGCGCAGGGTCATCTCCTCTGACGACAGGATGCGAATGCCCGCCACCGCGATGGTCGAGAACAACACCAGGGTCGCTCCGCCCAGAACCGGCTTTGGGATGATCAGAAAGAAGGTGCCAAGCACGGGAAACAGGCCCAAAAGCACCAGAAACCCGCCCATATACATCCCGACATGGCGCGAGGCGACGCCGGTCATCTGGATCACGCCGTTGTTTTGCGAGAACGTGGTGTTGGGGAAGGTGTTGAACACGGCGGCGATGGCGGAGTTGACCCCATCGCCCAGAACCCCGCCCTTGATGCGTTTCATATAGACCGGACCCTCGACCGGCTCACCGGAGATCACCGAGTTGGCGGTCAGATCGCCTGAGGTCTCGATGGCGGTCACCAGATAGAGAAAGGCCAGCGGGATGAAGAGCCCGAAGTCGAAATCAAAGCCATATTTGAACGGCACCGGCAGGGCAAAGAGCTGCGCTGAGCTGAGCATGCCGAAATTCACCAGACCAAAGAAGCTCGCAACGATGGTGCCGACAATGAGGCCAATCATGATCGCAGAGATGCGCAGCATCGGTTTGCCGATGAAGGTCATCACCAAAATGATCGCCACCACCAGAGTGCCCAGCAAAAGATAAAGCGGCTTGCCGAGGTCTTCACCGGCCCGCGCGCCACCGGCGAAATCGGTGAACCCCGCCTTGATCAGCGACAGGCCGATGACGGTGATCACGATGCCGGTCACCGTGGGCGTGATGATGCGTTTCAGCTTGTCGAGGAATTGCGACAGGATGATTTCCACCATCGAACCGACGAGGCAGAGCCCGAAGATCATCGCCAGAATGTCTTCCTCGCTGCCGCCCCGGCCTTTGACCGCGAACCCTGCGGCCAGAATAGCGCCGAGGAAAGCAAAAGACGTGCCTTGCAACGACAAAAGCCCCGAGCCGACGGGGCCAATGGTTTTACACTGGATAAAGGTCGCCACACCCGAGACGAAAAACGCCATGGCGATGAGGTAGGGGATATAGGCGCCCAACCCCAAAGCGCCGCCGATGATCAGTGAGGGCGTGGCGATGCCGACGATGGAGGCCAAAACGTGCTGGATCGCGGCCAGCGCGGCCTTGGGTGGCGGCGGCACATCGTCCAGTTTGTAGACCAGTGGCATAAACTCTTCTTGGCTCATTCTATCTTCCCCTGAATTGATCGCCCGGATGCACGCCAGATTGGCCTGTCCGGGTCTTGTGTCCCTGCCCCAAGCCTGCGGCGACGGAGGCATTAACAAAAGCTTTACCTGCGTGCCCTGTGGCGCCCGACTGGCGCGGAGGGCGCAAAACGCCCAAGAAACATGCAGTTTTCCCGGCTTCGCCCCGGCTCAGGACAGGAAATAACCGAGTGAGCGGCATAGAGAGGCCAGATGTGGGTCGAAACCGGGAGTCATCCTGTCGCCTGTCACAAAACCCACAAATCCCCTTGCGAGACTCACGCAACAATGACATTGGGCGCGCAAGAGGACGCTTTGGATGTTTCCGGTTGGAGCCCCGCGCGCACCCTCTCTTCCAAACGAGAGATAAAAGAGGACGGGCACGGATATGACGGGCACGAACACGGGTACGACGTCTGGCCAGAGTTTTGGCTTTGCCCTCGGCTGGGAAGAATGGGCGGCGCTGCCGGCGCTGGGCCTGCCTGCGCTCAAAATCAAGGTGGACACCGGCGCCAAGACCTCGGCGCTGCATGCTTTTGACATCGAACCTTTCGGCAAGGCGGATGCGCCCAAAGTACGGTTCAACATCAATCCTGTGCCGGGGCGCGAGGACATCACGATTTCCTGCTCCGCCGATGTGGTAGACCGGCGCGAAGTGACCTCGTCGAATGGCGAAACCGAGCTGCGCTATGTGATCGCGACGGAGATCGAGATGGGCGATCGGTGCTGGCCCATCGAGATCACGCTCACCAACCGCACCAATATGACCTACCGGATGCTTTTGGGGCGTCAGGCCATTCAGGACGACATGATCGTGCAGCCGACCGAGAGCTTCTGCCAGCCGGAGCGCGATGACACGGTCTATTTCACCACCGCCATCCGCACGGCCACACCCGCGCGGCCCCTGCGCATCGCGGTTCTGTCACGCGAGCCCGACAATTATTCCACCCGCCGGTTGATCGACGAGGGCGAAGCGCGTGGCCATGTGGTCGAGGTGATCGACACCACACGCTGCTACATGGCGATCAACGCCATGGCGCCGGAAATCTACTACGACGGCAAGCGCCTGCCCCGCTACGACGCGGTGATCCCGCGCATCGGCGCCTCCGTGACCTCCTATGGCACCGCCGTGATCCGCCAGTTCGAGACCATCGGCACGTTCTGCGTCAACGGCTCCGAGGGCATCACCAAATCGCGCGATAAATTGCAGGCGCATCAGGTGCTGGCCCGTCATCGCATCGGCATGCCGACGACCGCCTTTGCCGCCTCTCCGAAAGACACGGACAACCTGATCGCTTTGGCGGGTCAGGCGCCTTTGATCGTCAAGCTTTTGGAGTCGACCCAAGGCCGTGGTGTCGTTTTGGCCGAGACCAAGAAAGCCGCGCAATCGGTGATTTCCGCCTTTCGCGGTCTCAAGGCCAATTTCCTCGTCCAGCATTTCGTCAAAGAAGCCGCCGGTGTCGACATCCGCTGTGTGGTGATCGATGGCAAGGTGGTGGCGGCGATCAAACGCACCTCCTCTGGCGGCGATTTTCGGTCGAACCTCCATCTGGGTGGCACCGCCAGCCCGGTGCGGATCACCAAGGCGGAACGCGAAACCGCGCTGCGCTCGGCCAAGGCCTTTGGGCTTCGGATGGCGGGGGTGGACCTGTTGCGCGCCGAGGACGGGCCGAAGGTCTTGGAGGTGAACTCCTCGCCGGGGTTTGAAGGCGCGGAAAATGCGACCGGCAAAGACCTCGCAGGCGCTCTGTTCGACACAATCGAAAAACGCGTCCGCCCGACACCCGCGCGCAAAGCGCGCGCCAAAGCGTGATTCATGGGGCTGGCTTTAGGCCTGCCCGCGCATCCGGTTCCAGTTTTCCATTACGGCGGGCAGGAAAAACAGCACAAAGATATACATGTGCAGGCCAAACACGAGGTATGGGATCAAAAGCGCCAACAGCGCGAGACCGATATAGCCCGTCACGATCGACGCACTGGTGCCCCGCATAAAGCGCAACAGGATCAGTTCGAACAGCTTGCCCCCATCGAGCGGCGCGATGGGCAAAAGGTTGAAAATCGCCAGATAGCCGTTGAGCCAGGCCATGGTCTCGAAGAACCACAGCACCGTGTCATACTCATGCCCCGCCGCCCACATCGCATTGGCGACAAGGCGGCTGACCGCCCAAAGCGTGAGCGTCACAATCGGCCCCATGGCGACGATCAACTCGCTCTCGCGCGGCGTCGAGGTGCGCGCCTGTTCGCAATAGCCGCCAAAGCCGTAGATCGTCACGCCGCGCACCGGAATTCTCTGGATCAAAGCACCCCAGGCGTGGCCCATTTCATGCAAAAACACCGAGACGATCAGCATCGCCACAAAGCCCAGATCATAAAGAATGTCCGTCCCCGAGCCAGAGGTCGACACGAACAGGAGAAACATCAAAAGAATGCTGGCCCCGATGCGGACGGGCACGCCCCAGGGACCGCGAAATTCGAAAATGGCTTGGCTGTCGCGAAACATCTCACTCCCCACAGGCTCAAAATCACGGATCGACCCTGTAGGGTCTTGTTTTTGCAAAGCAACCTTTAACCGCTCTTATCGACCATTCTCCGCCGAAACTGTGGCATTTTGAGCCAGATTTGAACTCTGCCATAGCGCTGTTACAAAGCCCGTGGAAAGACAAGGGGACACAAGTTTTTCAGGTGCGCCCATGTCCTTCTGCCCATTGCCCCCCGATCCGACCCGCCTGTCGATTGAACTCAACCTCCTGCGCGAGAAGATCACGCAAGAGGCAGAGGCGATCACCGCCGCCTGGACGGAAACCGCCGAAATTCGCCCGGCGTTTCGTCCTTCGGCCGAAAATCTGGCCAATTATCTGGCCCTGCGCCACGCCGATCTGAGCGCCATTCAGCCCGACCTCGCCGCGCTGGGCCTCTCGACCCTGGGCCGTGCCGAGCCGCATGCCCGTGCCTCTCTCGATGCCGTGGTGGCAACGCTGTCCCGGCTCTCCGGCAAGATCTCTGATGAGTATCCAGACCCCAAGGCATTCACCGAAGGCCCCGCCCGCCTCGCCGCCCGGCGTGACACGCTCTTTGGCACCGGCGCCTCCGGCGCGCCGCGCTCGCGCATTCTCCTGACCCTGCCGACCGAGGCCGCCACAGACTCCGATCTCATCCCCGGCATGATCCGTGCGGGCGCCGACGCCATGCGCATCAACTGTGCCCATGACGGGCCGGAGGTCTGGCAGGCGATGATCGACCGTATTCGCGCGGCGGGCGAGGAGATCGGGCGCTATGTGCCGGTGCTGATGGATCTCGCCGGGCCGAAACTGCGCACGGGGCCTGTTGCGGGCCCGAACAAGCAGCGCGTTTTCGTCGGCGATCGTCTCGACATTCGCCGCGACGCTCCGGGGCCTAAGGTCAAACATGTGACCACCACGCTCAGCCATCCCGATCTGATCGACCGGCTGATCCCCGGCATGCAGGTTTTTATTGATGATGGGAAGATCGGCGCAGAGGTGATTGAAATCACACAGAAAGGCGCAAAACTGCGCGTCATTCGCGCAGGGCCGGACGGGGTGAAGGTCAAGCCCGAGAAAGGCTTTAACCTGCCCGCCGTCGAGATCGACATTCCGGCCCTGACCGAAGAGGATCGCGTGGCGCTCGATTTCGTGGTCGGGCGCGCCGATATGATCGGCTATTCCTTTGTCCAGACGCCCGAAGACATCCGGCTTTTGGCCGAAGAAGTGGACAAACGTCTCGCGCCTGACGGTGCGCGCCCGGCTCTCGTGCTCAAGATCGAAACCGGCCTCGCCGTGCGCAACCTGCCGCGTTTGATCGTGCAGGCGGGTGCTCTGACCGAGACCGCCGTGATGATCGCGCGGGGCGATCTGGCGGTGGAGATCGGGTTGGAACGGATGAGCGAGATTCAGGAAGAGGTGCTTTGGCTCTGCGAAGCGGCGCATACGCCGGTGGTTTGGGCGACGCAGGTGCTCGAAGGCCTGATGAAACAAGGTCTTGCCACCCGCGCCGAAACCACCGACGCCGCCATGGCGCAGCGTGCCGATTGCGTGATGCTCAACAAAGGGCCTTATGTTTTGGAGACCATTCATTTCCTGTCACGCATCCTCGGGCGGATGGATCGCCATATGTCAAAGAAATCCGCACGCCTTGCACCGCTGCGGTCCTGGCGCGGATCTCTGAGTTTATAAGTCAGGCACTGGACGTTTTGCGCCACATTCCTTATATGTTCCCTCAGAAATAGAGGAAGCGCGCATGAGCGAAGAAGCACACTCCCAGGACGGCCCTGTCGAAGGGGCGCCTCTGATCAAACCGTCGAGCACCGATCACCCGCTGCACGAAGCGGTCGTCGAGGCCTGTCGCACCGTCTATGACCCGGAAATTCCGGTCAACATCTATGATCTTGGCCTCGTCTATACGATTGAGATCAATGACGAAAACGAGGTTCTGGTGCTTTTGACCCTGACCGCACCCGGCTGTCCTGTGGCGGGCGAAATGCCCGGTTGGCTGGCCGATGCGATCGAGCCCCTGCCCGGTGTCAAACAGGTCGATGTCGAACTGACATGGAACCCGCCCTGGGGCATGGAGATGATGTCGGACGAAGCCCGGCTTGAGCTTGGCTTTATGTGATAAAGCCTCGAAAACGATGTTGAAAGCGGCTCACTCGGGCCGCTTTTTTTTATGGCGCGTCCTCTGGTCTCAGCCATAGCCCCAACCGCCGCCACCATGGTGGACGCGCGGCGCAGAGGCGTTGCAACGCCGCCTGATAGTGGTCGCACTCGTCTCGATAGAGGCTTTTGGTCTGCGGATCGATCCTTGGCAGGTTGATCGGAAAGAACGGCACCACGGCGCCCCCTCTTGCAATATTGAAAAACAAGAGCAGAATACCCCTGAAAAAGGGTCAAAATACTGACTGATCGCGCAAGGGTATTTTCAAAAATGAAAGATGCACCCAAACTTGACGACTATGCGCTGTTTCTGGCCGTGGCCGATGCGGGTGGATTGTCGGGCGCGGAACAGGTGACTGGCGTGTCGCTTCCGACCCTGTCGCGGCGCATGGCGGAGCTGGAGCGCGCCCTCAATAAACGCCTGTTCGAGCGCGGCAACCGGGGCTACACCCTGACCGCAGAAGGCCGCGCGCTTTTGCAAGAAGCCGAACCGCTGCGCGAGGCCGCCACACGGTTGTCCCGCTTTCAGCACCGCGACCACGCCCCCAAAGTGCGCATCACCGCCGGGCGCTGGACCACGCGCTATGTGGCGCGACACCTGTCGGAGATTTGGACGCCCGCCAGCCCTTGGCGCCCCGCGCTTTTGGCCTCGAATTCCAACGTCGACATCGCGCGGCGTGAGGCCGACATCGGTATCCGCAACCGTCGCCCGGAGCAAAGCTGGCTCGCCGGGCGCAAACTGTCGCAGATCACCTACGCCGAATACGCCGCCCATCCGCGCATCTCGGGCTATGTCACGCTGCACGCGGGGCAAGCGACCACGCCCTCGGAACGCTGGCTGCGCGCCAATCACCCCGACGCGATCATCGCCACCGCGTCTGATGCCCGCTCCGTCGCAGACATGGCCGTGTCGGGCGTGGGACGCGCGATCCTGCCGTGTTTTGCCGGGCGCGAGATCATGGGGCTGATGCAGGTCTCCCCCGTGATCGAGGCGCTCACCCATGACGAATGGCTGGTGAGCCACCACGACGCCCGCCACGACCCGCCGGTGCGCGCAGCACTTGAGGTCTTGGCGGAGTTGCTGACGACAGAGGCACGGTTCGGATGAGCGCAGCCTTTTTTGGGTGCGAAATGAATAATGCATCCTAAAATGGTTGCGAAATACGCTTCGCACCCTATATTGGTTGCATCATGAGCGATAAAACCCGCAAAATAGCCGTCCTCACCGGCGATCTGGTCAATTCCACCGGGCTTGGGCCCGAAAAAGTGGAGCGCGCCTTTATGGCGCTGGAAGACTGCGCCGAGATGCAGGCGGAGTGGATGGGCGGTCAGAGCCTCCACTTCACACGGCACCGTGGCGATGGCTGGCAGGTGGCCTTGGCCGAGCCGAAATATGCGCTCAGGTCGGCGCTGTGTTTTCGGGCGGCCTTGCGGGCGCTGGGGGAAGAGTTTGACAGCTATATTGGGATCGCCGAGGGGGATGTTGAGGGCGAGATTGGGCCGGATTTGAATGAGGAGACAGCTACGGTCTTTGCGCAATCCGGCGAAGAACTCGAAGATTTGAAAACGAGCAGACACTTCAGGATGGCTCATCACAGCTTGCAAGCCATTGATGCCGCCATAATTCTAGCTGACTCAATATTTCAAAATTGGACTCCGACACAAGCAGAGACAATGAAACTGGCAATGTCTCCAGAGGCCATGAGCTTTTCACAAATATCAGAAATCCTAAAAAAATCCCGTCAAACAGTTACAAAAACCCTTAAAGCAGCAAGCTACGAGCATGTTATCTTAGCGCTTGAGACACTGGATGGAGCGCAATCAAATGCCTGAAACCCTCGCCGCCCTCTTCCTCGCCCATGTCCTCGCCGATTACGTCTTCCAACCCGGCTGGATGGTCGAAGAAAAATCCCGGCCCGAGACCCTGTTTCTGCATTTCCTCGCGGTCGCCCTCACCGCCATGGCGACCACCGGCCAAGTCGCCTCCCCCGCGATCTATGCGCTCGCGCTCTCCCATATCGCCATCGACACGATCAAGGTCCGGTTCTTCTCCGATACGATCCTGCCGCACCTTACCGATCAGGCGCTGCATCTGGCGACCCTCGTGGTCACGGCCCTTCTGGTCCCCGACCTGTTCCAAACCGGCGCCTATGCCAGCCTGACGTGGCTGCCGAAAGCCATGCTTTTCACCGCAGGCGCGATCTACGCCACCCGCGCGGGCGGCTTTGCGGTGGGCAAGCTCATGGCGCAGTTCGGGCCCAACCCCATCGGCGAGAGCCTCGACAAGGGCGGCTATTGGATCGGACTTCTGGAACGTGGGTTGATTTTTCTGTTGCTCATTGGCCAGATGCCCGGCGGCATCGGCTTTCTGGTCGCCGCGAAATCCGTGTTGCGGTTCGAGGCCGCGCAGGAGGGCAAAAAGGCCGAATGGGTGATCATCGGCACGCTGGCGTCCTTCGGCTGGGCCATCGCGGTGACGCTGGCGGTGCTGTTCATCGCCGCACAGCTTCCCCTGCTTGGAATTTCGGCCCTGAACGACTAGGTTACAGGTAAGACAGCGAAAGGAAGCGCGCATATGTTCGGCATCCCCGGAAAACAAGCGGTGACCATCACCCCCGCCGCGGCCACGCAAATCGCGAAACTGATGGAGAAGGACGGCTCCATGGGCCTGCGCATCGGCGTCAAAAAAGGCGGCTGCGCGGGCATGGAATACACCATGGACTACGTCTCCGAGATCGACCCTCTGGACGAGCTGGTCGAACAGGACGGCGCGCGGGTGATGATCGCGCCCATGGCCCAGATGTTCCTGTTTGGCACCGAAATCGACTATCAGGTGTCACTTTTGGAATCCGGGTTCAAGTTCAAGAACCCGAATGTGGTCGATGAATGCGGCTGTGGCGAGTCGATCAAATTCGACGAAAGCCTCGCCAGTAAATAATGGCCGTCACAGACGAAGACATCGCCTTTATCTATGATCTCTTCGGACCCTTGGGCGGGCTCAGCCATCGCAAGATGATGGGCGGGCTGTCGATCTATTCGGACGGGCAGATTTTCGCGATCCTGTCATCCGAAGGGCGGGTTTACCTCAAGGCTTCAGGCGATTTCGCCCAAGCGCTGGCCGCAGAGGGCAGCGTGAAGTTCGAGATGGAGAACGGGCGCGGCATGAACTACTGGACCCTGCCCGATGCCGCTTTGGATGATCCGCAAGAGGCTGGCGCCTGGGCCCGCCGCGCCATCGACGCCCTATAAAGACCCCAAAGATGATCACAGGACGATGCGAGTGCGGCAAGGTGACGTTTGAACTGCCGGAGGTGCGCGACAGCGTGACCGTCTATGTAGCCAATGCCGCCGCATCAGCGGGCATTTTGGGGCCGCAACGCGCGCGGGTTTTGCAGGTTTTGCGGATCGAGCCTGTTCTACCGGAGGAACGACGAGGACGGCCTCGGCATCGCGGCGGGCTGTCTGGACATACCCACGGGCCTGCACATCGGCCAACATATCTTCCTCAAGGACAAGGGCGATTAGTACGACCGCCCCACAGACGCGCCCCTGATCGAACGTTATGACCCGTTTTGCAGATGCACATAGGTCTCGGCGAAACGTTTCGTCAGGTGATCGCCTGCGCGGATCACCTCGCAAGACTTCAGGCCCGCCCCGATCGGCGCCACATTGGTCTCATAATTCGGGTTGAAGAACAGCGGCACGGAGAGGCGTTCCTCGGCGGAACCTTTCACGCGGTGCAGCGTCGCCCTCACCCGCCCGCCGGTCCACATCTCGAGCATTTCGCCGAAATTCACCACGAACACGCCCGGCTCCACCGTCACCGGCACCCATGTGCCGTCAAGCCCCAGAACCTCAAGCCCCGGCACGCCATCGGTGGCCAAAAGCGTGACACAGCCATAATCGGTATGGGCCGCAATGCCGAAATCCTTGTCCCCGGCCCAACTCGGGCGCTGCGGGTAAAAGTTCCCGCGCAGCAAGGCCATGGGCCGGTCGAATTTATCCGCGAAATAGCTGTCATCTTCACCGATCACCCGCGCAATGGCGCGCAAAATCTCCATCGCCACCCCCATCGCCTTGTCGCGGTACGCGGTTACGGCGGCCTCGAAGCCCTCGGGCGCGGCGGGCCAGAGATTGGGCGCATAGACCGAAAGCTCCGAGCCCGTCACCTCATAGCCGCAATCGAAGACCTCCTTGTAATCGGGGTTGGCCTTGGGGTCGACTTGTTCGCTTTTCGGCCCGCCCCAGCCGCGATTGGCACCGGTGCGCGCCATATCGACCTGAGCTTTCACCGGCTCAGGCTGTTTGAAAAACCCGCGATAGGCGGACAGCACATGGTCGATCTCCGCCTGCGACAGGCCTGTCCCGCTCACGGTCAAAAAGCCGACCTCCAAAACCCCCGCGCGCAGGGCAGAGAGAGCCTCCTCCTCGCCGCGCATCACGGCAGACAGATCAATATGCGGGATCTTCATAAGCTCTCCTTTGGGAACTTTGTCAGCGCTTCCCCCTTTTCTGCGACCTCTGGCCCCGATGCGCAACCCCGCGCTTGACTGCACCCGCAAGGCTGCAATGATGCAGGGGAATTTGCATAAGGAGGATTCCGCATGAGCGCCCAAAAGGCCCGCAAACTGGCGGCAGGAAATTGGAAAATGAACGGCGTCAAGGCCAGCCTCGCGGAGGCCACCGCGCTGGCCGAGATGTTCCCCGAACCGAAGGTCGACATCCTCCTCTGCCCGCCCGCCACGCTCGTGGCGCCGATGGCCGCGGCGCTCTTTGGCGCGAAAGTCGATGTGGGTGGCCAGGATTGCCATATGAAGTCCTCGGGCGCACACACCGGCGACATTTCCGCCGAGATGCTGGTCGACGCGGGCGCAGATTACGTCATCCTCGGCCATTCCGAACGCCGCGCCGATCACGGCGAGACGGATCACATGGTGGCCGAGAAAACCCTCGCCGCCACCATGGCCGGGCTTGCGCCTGTGGTCTGTGTCGGCGAAACGCTGGATCAGCGCGAAGCGGGCGAGACCCTCGCCGTGATCCGTAAACAACTGTCCGGCTCCCTGCCCGACGCCGTGGATCTGGCCAAACTGGTGATCGCCTATGAGCCGGTCTGGGCCATCGGCACCGGCAAGATCCCCACCCTTGACCAGATCGCCGAGGTGCATGACGACATGCGCGCCACTTTGATTGCCCGCTACGGCGATGGCGCCAACGGCATTCCGCTCCTCTACGGCGGTTCCGTGAAACCCGGCAATGCAGCTGAAATTTTCGCCACATCCAACGTCGATGGTGCGCTCGTGGGCGGCGCCTCTCTCAAGGCCGCGGATTTCTCCGGCATCGTGAAAGCGCTGGAAGAAGCGTGATCCGCATCCTCTGCGAATGGGGCCTTTCGGGCGCGCACAGACTCGTGCCCGAGGCCAACGTTCTTGTGGTCATCGACGTGCTGTCCTTCTCGACCTGCGTCGATGTCGCCACCTCCCGCGACGCGCGGGTTTACCCTTACCCGAGCCGCGACCGCAGTGCCGCCGCAACCGAAGCCCGCCGCCTCAGCGCGGAGCTCGCCGGAAAACGCAGCGACTCCGGCTATTCCCTCTCTCCCGACACGCTCACATCCCTGCCTTCGGGTGCGGCCCTCGTCCTCCCCTCGCCCAACGGTGCGCGGATCTCCTTTGCCGCCCGCGATCTGGGGCGCCCCGTGCTGGCCGGATGCCTGCGCAACGCCGCCGCCGTGGCAGATCTCGCGGCCAAACTCACAGGCCTTGATGGCAACATCGCCCTGGTCCCCGCCGGTGAAACATGGCCCGACGGCAGCCTGCGCCCCGCCATCGAAGACCAGATCGGCGCAGGGGCCATCGCTGACCGTCTGGCCTGCGCACATGGTGCAATTCTCTCCGCGGAATCCCAGATCGCCCGTGCAGCCTTCCTTGCGGCCACACTTCCGGACACGCTCAGCACCTCCGTCTCTGGCCGCGAATTAACCGACTACGGCTTTCCACAAGACGTCGACATGGCCTCTGCCCTCAACGTCTCGACTACCGCCCCGCAGCTGCAAGACGGCGCCTTCATCGCCTGATCGCGCCTACAGTTGCTTTGATATATTTCCTTTGCTGCGGAAAATACTCCCGCCGGAGGCGCTCATACGCCCTTGGTCACATCGAAATCATAAAGCCAGGCAAACCGCTCCACCGCCTGTTTCGGCGCCAGATGTCCGGCCACCCGCAGCGCGGCATGGCCCAGAAACCGTTTCGGGCCTTTCATGTGGTAGTTCTTCGCATTGGCATTCGCGGCATCGATCACGCGGGTGACGCGCGGGCGGCGGAGCGCCTGATAGGCCGGCAAAGCCTCCTCCAGCGGAAGCGTCGCGAGGCAATCGGCCAGGACCCAGGCATCCTCAAGCGCCATATTCGCGCCCTGCGCCAGAAATGGCAGGGTCGGATGGGCCGCATCGCCCAGCAAGGCCGTGCGGTCCGAATGCCAGCGCAGCGCCACCGGGTGCCGGAACAGGCCCCAACGCGAGACCTCTTCGACCCGGCTCAAAAGACCTTTCACACCGGGGCCGAAGTTGGCGAAATTGCGCATCAACTCCGCCGGATCGCCCGCATGATGCCAGCCCTCGTCCACCCAATCGGACCGCTCCTCGACGGCAACGATGTTGATCAGACTGCCGCCGCGCAACGGATAGCTCACCACATGCCGCCCCGCCGCCATATGGACCATCGCGATGGGCTCTTCATTCCCAATGGCCGGAACGGTGGCGCGCCAGGCGGTCTGTCCGGTGAAGAACGGCTTTGCAGGACCGTTGAGCATCGGGCGGAGTTTCGAATGAAGCCCGTCGGCGCCCAGCACAATCGCATGCCGCACCTCGGAACCATCGGCAAACTGCAAGGTCACGCCATCGGCATCGCCATGGATGCTGTCGATGGTATGAGACAGGCGGATGTCGATGTCGAGCGCGCGGACGCCCTCTTCCAACAGTCCGATCAGATCGGCGCGGTGCATCAGGAGAAAATCGGCATCGGGACGTGTGGCGGTGAAATCGAGGTGCAGCACCTCGCGCCCCGAATAGCCGTCCATCAGCTTGACGCCTTTTGCCCGCATCGCGCGCGACGGCGCGTCTAAGCCCAGAGCGGTCAAGACCCGCGCACCATTGGGGCTGATCTGGAGCCCCGCGCCCACTTCGGTGATCTCATCCGCCTGCTCATAGAGCGTGACAGAGGCGCCGCGCAGCGCTAGGGCCTGCGCCACCGAAAGACCGGCCACACCGGCGCCCAAAACCGCAATGTCCTGACCGATCAGCATGATGTGTTCCCCTTCATCCGCATGTCGCAACACGCAAAAACCTGTAAACAAAAAACACCAGAGTTGCCCCCGGTGTTTCTCACATTTCTGCCCTCAGATCACCGGAGCATTTTGCCGCGAGGCGAACCAGCCTCAATCGTCACAGGATCCCGGAGGGATCAATCATCCCCCCCGAGCGCAAGAGCGCTCAATCGTCCCGATGAACTTTCTCACGACGCTCGTGACGCTCCTGCGCCTCCAGGGTCATCGTGGCGATCGGGCGGGCGTCGAGGCGTTTGAGAGAGATCGGCTCGCCGGTCACTTCGCAATAGCCATATTCGCCCTCGTCGATCCGGCGCAGTGCGGCATCGATTTTCGTCACCAGTTTGCGTTGACGGTCGCGGGTGCGCAGCTCCAGCGCCCGGTCGGTTTCCTCCGACGCACGGTCGGTGATGTCCGGGATGTTGCGGGTGCTGTCTTGCAGGCCTTCGATGGTATGGCGGCTTTCGTCCAAAAGCTCTGCTTTCCAGGCCAAAAGTTTGCGACGGAAATATTCGAGCTGACGCTCGTTCATAAACGGTTCGCCCTCTGCGGGACGGTAATCATCAGCCAAAAAAACCTCAGCCTTCATCGTGCTCACCTCTGTCGTGCCCTCGGCCGCAGTCTCAGTATTGTCAGCCATCAGGCGCCCTCCAATTCGGGGTTCGTTTACCCCTTTTGATCGGGGATGTCACGTCACAATCTCTGTCGTATTGCACCTTTCCCCCCTCACGTTATGATCTCGCTCAATCTCAGAACAACAGGGGTTATTTCCCGATGAAATTCGCATCCACCGAAAGCTATGTCGCCCCGAATGACCTGACCGTCGCGGTCAATGCCGCCATCGCGCTTGAGCGGCCTTTGCTTGTGAAAGGCGAGCCGGGGACCGGCAAGACCGAGTTGGCGCGTCAGGTCGCGGCCTCTTTGGGGCTCGAGATGATCGAGTGGAACATCAAATCCACCACCCGCGCGCAGCAAGGTCTTTACGAATATGACGCTGTGTCACGCCTGCGCGATAGCCAATTGGGCGACCCGCGCGTCGAGGACGTGCGCCATTACATCAAGAAGGGCAAGCTTTGGCAGGCCTTCGAGGCGGATCGGAAAGTGGTGCTGTTGATCGACGAGATCGACAAGGCGGACATCGAGTTTCCGAACGACCTGTTGCAGGAACTCGACAAGATGGCGTTTCATGTCTACGAGACCAATGAGACGGTCTCCGCCCGCCAGCGCCCCGTGGTGATCATCACTTCGAACAATGAAAAGGAGCTGCCGGACGCCTTCCTGCGCCGCTGTTTCTTTCACTACATCCGCTTCCCCGATCAAGAGACGATGAAACAGATCGTCGAGGTGCATTTTCCGGGGTTGAAATCAGAGCTTTTGACGGCCGCTTTGACGCAATTCTACGACATCCGCGACACGCAGGGGCTGAAAAAGAAGCCCTCGACCTCCGAGGTGTTGGACTGGCTCAAACTTTTGCTGGCCGAAGACCTGTCGCCCGAGGATTTGAAACGCGATGGGGTGAATGCCCTGCCGAAACTCCATGGCGCGCTGTTGAAGAACGAACAGGACGTCGCCCTGTTCGAACGTCTGGCGTTTCTGGCGCGCGGGCAGCGGCGCTAGTCTTACTCCGCTTTCGGAGCCGCCTTCGTGGCGCGCGGTTTCTTCGCGGCCGTGGTGGTCTTGGCTGCGGGCTTTTTCGCGGCCGGTTTCTTGGCGGCGGCGGTTTTGCTCGCCGGTTTCGCCGCTGTTTTGGTTGCGGTTTTGGTTGCGGTTTTGGGGGCAGCACGTTTGCGCGGCGCCTTCGCGGGAGCCGTCTCTGGCACGCTCAGCGCCTCAACGGCCATCAACCAATGGGCTTCATCGCGCCCCTCGGGCATACCCTCTTCGAGCCACATGAAATAGGCCGCTTCGCTGATCTGGGCGTCACTGGGGGTGGTTTGGGTCATCTTAAACTCCGTTGCAGTCGTCTGCGTATCTTCCAGTTTGATTTTAACAGTTTGATGAAATGCCGCGTCTGCCAAAAACGCATCGAGAGGGTCAAAGCGTCACAGCCCTGCCCGCCACGCGCCCGAAATTTAAGCGTGCCGACCTGGAAACGGACAGGAAATCGGCACAATCGTTTTTTTCATCCTAGACCCTGGCACCTTGCACAAAGGCGCGCTTCGCCGTAGCTCAGGGTCAACGTCAAGGAGACCGCTCATGCTGACCATCCGCCCCCTCGCCCCCGAAGACCGCGCGCAATGGGACGTGCTTTGGCGCGCCTATCTGACGTTTTACGAAAGCGAGCTGAGCCCGGAGATTTATGACACCACCTTCGCGCGCCTCACCGACCCGGCGGCCAAGGAACGCGGCGCTTTGGTGGCGGAGAAAGACGGGGAATTGATCGGTCTTGTGCATTACATTTTCCACGCCCACAACTGGCGCATCGAAGACGTCTGTTATTTGCAGGACCTCTATGTCAGCGAGGCCGCCCGCGGCACCGGTGCGGGACGTGCGCTGATCGAGGGAGTCTATAAAGTTGCCGACGAAAACGGCACGCCGAATGTCTATTGGACGACCCAGCATTTCAACGAGACCGCACGCAAACTCTACGACCGGATCGGCGACTTGACGCCCTTCATCAAATATCAACGCGGCTGATTTACCCCTGAAAACCTGCGCTTACCTTCGAAACCGCTTGGCGGCCTCCGGGGAGCTGCCTTAGAATTGCCACAGTTCAAAGCTTAATGGTTTAGGGTTAATCAGGTCAGATTGAGACAGATGAAAAGGGTCAGGATATTGACGCGTCACGCGACTGTTTCGCACAGCAAGAAAACCAAAGGCCGTCTTCGTCCGCTGGCCGCCCTGATGTGCAGCCTGACCGTGTTGAGCGCCTGCATGAGCGCGCCGCAAAGCACTGTGCCCCCGTCGGCGCGCGCGTCTTCCGACATGCTCGACCTGCCGCCGATGAAGGTCTTCTCTGACGGCCAAGCCGCACCAACCTCGCGCTCCAACACCTCGATTACACGTGACTTTCTAGATTTGAGCTTCGCGCTTGAAACCGGCGCTACACTCGACCGGTTCACCCGGTTCGAAGGCCCGATCACGCTGCGTGTCACCGGCGATACGGTACCCGTGTCTTTGACCCACGATCTGTCGCGGCTGCTGACCCGGCTCGACCGCGAGGCCGGAATATCGATCACCCGCGTGCCCGCCAATCAGCCGGCCGCGATCACCATCGAAACGCTGACACAGGCCGAGCTGTCCCGCCGCGCGCCCAACACCGCCTGTATCGTGGTGCCCAACGTTTCCGGCTGGGATGAGTTCAAACATGCCCGCCGCGCCGCCCTCAGTTGGACTCAGGTGACGACCCGCGAACGCCTGTCGATTTTCATCCCGACCAATGTCCCGCCGCAGGAAATCCGCGATTGCCTGCACGAAGAACTGGCGCAGGCTTTGGGGCCGCTGAACGATCTCTATCGCCTGCCGGATTCCGTTTACAATGACGACAACATCCATTCGGTGCTGACGCCGTTCGACATGCTCATCCTGCGTGCCACCTATGCGCCCGAGCTGCGCTCCGGCATGAGCCGCGCGGAGGTGGCCCGCGCCCTGCCCGGCATTCTCGCCCGGATCAATCCGGCTGGCGCCACCGGCTACACAACTCCCGTTCAGCCAACCCCGCGCGCCTGGACCGAGGCCGCCATGGGAGCCATGGGCGACGGGTCTTTGACGTCTCGCCTGCAAGACGCCAAAACCGCTGTCGCCATTGCGCGCGCTGAGGGCTGGAGCGACACGCGCGCCGGGTTTTCCTGGTTCCTATTGGGGCGGCTTTCGATTGCCACAGATCGCGCGAGCGCCCAGCTGGCCCTGACTGAGGCCAAACGCATTTACGATGCCCGTCCGGAAACCCGCTTTCATTCCGCCCATGTGGCAATGCAGCTCTCCGCGTTGGCCCTCTCAGAAGGCCGCTATGAGGCCGCCTATGACATCTCCGCCAGCGCCATCTCTGCCGCCCGCGATGCCGAGAACGCAGCCCTGCTTGCCTCCCTCATGCTGACCGAGGCCGAAGCCCTCGACAAATTGGGTCGCGTTAGCGAGGCCCGCAGCGTCCGGCTCGACAGTTTGGGCTGGGCACGCTATGGCTTTGGCTCTGATGACGTGGTCCGGACCCGCGCCGCCGAAATCGCCTCTCTGGCGCAATAACGGCGCACCGGACCCCGAATGCGAGGGAGCGAGACATGATCGGGTTGGTATTGACCCTCCTTGGGGGGATTTGGGGCTGGCGGCTGGCCACCAAGCGCGGTGGCGACCGGGCCGACAAGCTGCAATATATGGTGGTTTACGCGCTGATCTTCGGCATCCTCGGCCTGTTCTTCGGCGTCCTTTTCGACCGTATGGTGTAACCATGTTCCTGCCCTTCTTCGAGACATTGCGCCACGAAGGCGTGCCGGTCTCCTTGAGGGAGTTCCTGTCGTTTCTGGAGGCGATGCAGGCCGGTCTTGCGACCTATGACATCGAAGAGTTCTACCTGCTCGCGCGGGTCACCATGGTCAAGGATGAGCGGCATCTCGACCGCTTTGATCGTGCTTTCTCCAAGTCTTTCCAAGGTCTTGATAATATTTCTTCAGATGAAGTGTTAGATGCACTCGATCTGCCAGAGGACTGGCTCCGCAAAGAAATGGAGAAACATCTCTCCCCCGAGGAAATGGCCGAGATCGAGGCCCTGGACGGCTTCGACAAGCTGATGGAGACGCTCAAACAGCGTCTCGAAGAGCAGAAAGGCCGACATCAGGGCGGCAACAAATGGATCGGAACGGGGGGCACCTCGCCCTTCGGAGCCTATGGCTACAACCCCGAGGGTGTGCGGATCGGGCAAAAAGAGTCACGTCATCGTCGCGCCGTAAAAGTCTGGGACAAAAGGGAATTTCGAAATCTCGACGACACGGTGGAGATCGGCACCCGCAACATCAAACTGGCGATGAAACGCCTGCGCAAATGGGCGCGCTCTGGCGCGCATGAAGAGCTCGATCTCGACGGCACCATCCGCTCCACCGCCGAACACGGCTATCTCGACGTCAAAACCCGGCCCGAGCGGCACAATGCGGTGAAAGTCCTGATGTTTTTCGACGTCGGCGGTTCGATGGACGATCATATCAAGGTGGTCGAAGAGCTGTTTTCCGCCGCGCGCAGCGAATTCAAGCATCTCGAATATTACTATTTCCACAATTGCCTCTATGAGGGTGTGTGGCGCGACAATGTCCGGCGCTGGGGCGAGAAAATCCCGACCCGCGAGGTGATGAACACCTATGGCAAGGATTACAAAGTGATTTTCGTGGGCGATGCTTCGATGTCGCCCTATGAAATCGCCATTCCCGGCGGTGCCAATGAGCATTGGAACGAGGAAGCGGGTGCCACATGGCTGGCGCGTGCGCGGGAGACTTGGCCCGATCATCTTTGGCTCAATCCGGTGCCGGAGACCCATTGGTCCTACACGCAATCCATCGCCATGATCCGCGAGATTTTCGACGACCGCATGGTGCCGATGACGCTCGAAGGCCTCGATCGCGGCATGAAACTCCTTGGTCGTTAAACCTTGGCGCAGCACACACCAGCCCCCATATTCAGAACATGCTGAGATTCACCCCCATCCTCCTCGCCCTGCTGCTGGGCTTCGCGATGTACCATTTTTCCGCCCGTCGCACCGTGCGGGAGCTGGAAGCGAAGTCCTCGGAGCTGGCCGACCCAAAGCTGACCCGCGTGTTTGCCCAATTGGCCGACGCGCTCGATCTGCCGCGTGTGCGGGTGTTTCTCTACGAGATCGACCCTGTGAACGGCCTCGCCGCGCCCGATGGCAAGGTCTACATCACCCGCGGGTTTTACGAGAAATTTCGCAGTGGACAGATCACGGATGCGGAAATGGCCTCCGTCGTGGCGCATGAGCTGGGCCATGTCGCCCTGGGTCACTCCAAACGCCGGATGATCGACTTTTCCGGCCAGAATGCGCTGCGCACTGCACTGGCCATGATCCTGTCGCGCTTCATCCCGGTCATCGGCGGCTATATCGCCGCCTGGCTCACACAAATGCTCGCAGCCAAACTGTCGCGCTCCGACGAATATGAGGCCGACGCCTATGCCACCGCGCTTTTGATCAAGGCCGGGATCGGCACCGGGCCGCAGAAATCTTTGTTTGAAAAACTGCCTAAGCTGACCGGCGCGCATGGCGCCTCGACGCCCGCGTGGTTGATGAGCCACCCGAAGACCCACGAGCGGATCAAAGCCATCGAGGCCAATGAGGCGAAATGGTCGTAAGACCACGCGTCTTTTTCTTGGCAAAAATACTCAAGAAAGCCCTCAGCTGAGCGCCTTGCCCAGCCTCGGAAGCCGCGCCTTTTTCATCAGACGCCGCACATCCCAGGCCTCGCCCGACAACCGCTCCGCCTCTTGGCGCACCTCCTCGACCACCGCCGAGACAGCCTCGGGATGATCCGACCAAAGCAGCCAGAGGAACCCATCCGGGTCCCAGCGTTCAAGCCCTTCCTCGGCCAGAACATGACGCGGAAAATCCTGCGCATTCATCGTGACAATCGCCTCGGCGCCGCCCGCGATTGCGGCGGAGAGCACATGGATGTCATTCTCGTCTTTTAGGTAAAGACGCGCCTCCAAGCCTTTGTGTTCTTTGACTTCTGCCTTTGGAAAGGCCGCGCGCGTGAGGGCCACTTCGCCCCGCGCCTGGGCTTCGCCCCCTGGGCCAAGTTTGCGGGCCGCGCGGGCCCATTCTTCCAGAATGCGCGCCGACCACAAGGGCGTGTAAAGCCCGCGTTTCGCGACGCCCAAAAGCACCTCGCGCATCACCGTCGGGTAAAGCACGCAGGCATCTAACAGAACTTTCACGGCAGGATCCGGTAGAACAGCGCCTTGAGGTAACCGCTTTCCGCGAGCTGCGGCATGAGCGGATGATCGGCGCTGGCAAAGCCCGTGTGGATGAGCTGCGCAGACCGGCCCAGATGACCGACGCCGCGCCCGATCCCGCGATTGCTGGCGGTGCGGAAGCTGTCGAGATCGGCGGCGTGCGAACAGGAGCAAAGGCCGAGGTAACCGCCTTCGCGCACCAGAGGCGCGGCCATCCGCGCGACCCGCTCATAGGCGCGAAGGCCTTTTTCCAAGGCCGGTTTCGAGGGCGCAAAAGCGGGCGGATCGCAGATCACCACATCGAAACTTTCGCCCTCCTCCGCCAAAGCGGCCAGCACATCGAAGGCATCGCCTTTGCGGGTCGCGAAGACGTCGGATTTATTCATGGCCGCAGCGCCTTTTTCGGCCAACTCCAAAGCGGCGGCGGAGCTGTCGACCGACAGGGCCGAGGCCGCACCGCCCGCAAGTGACGCCAAAGCGAAACCCCCGACGTGGGAGAAGACATCGAGCACCTTTTTGCCCGCGACAAGACGCTGAGCGAAGGCATGGTTCGGACGCTGATCGTAGAACAGCCCGGTTTTCTGGCCGCCCAGCAGGTCCGCCATATAGGTCGCGCCATTCATCGGCACGGGGATCAGGCCCTCGACCGCACCGCAAAGAATTTCTGTTTTTTCTTCAAGCCCTTCAAGGCCACGCGCCCGGCCTGTGCCATTCATCACAACGGTGTTGACGCCGGTCACCTGACGCAGCGCTTCAGAGAGCGGTTCGATCAGAACATCGGCCCAGGCGGCATTGGGTTGCACCACACAGGTGTCGCCGAAACGGTCGATCACCACGCCCGGCAAGCCATCGGCCTCGGCATGGATCAGACGGTAGAACGGCTGATCGAAGAGCGTTTCGCGATGCGCCAAGGCGGTGGCGATCCGGGTCGCGAACCACTCCGTGTCGATTTCGGCCTCCTCGGCGCGCTCCAACACGCGGCCAAAGATGCGCGAGTTCGGGTTCACGGCCACAAGGGCGAGGAAATTTCGGTCATTGTCTTCGAGCCGGGCGATGGTGCCCGGCGCGATGGATTTTGTGCGGCGGTCGGTGACCAGCTCGTTGTCATAAACCCAAGGGGCGCCGTGGCGAATGGCCCGGGCGTTGGCTTTGGGTTTGAGGCGGATGGTCGGAAAAGAAAAAGTGGGCTCTGTCATGAGAGCCCTCTTAGCGCTGTTCTGGCCTCTTAGAAAGAGGGATCGCGATGCGGATCACAAAGCCATCGGTTTCGAGAGTTCGGAAACGATCACAGTAGAAAGATGCTCACCGATCCGCTGTTTCTGGGTGAGGCCCGCGCGATCCGCCGCGACGGCCGCATTGCCGCCGAGCGCATCGAAAGTGGCGTTGACCATATGGGACGGCACGAGGACGGCGCCGGTGTTGGCGTCCCGCACGGTCAGCAGGAATTCAATCTCATGTTTCGACGGCAGGTTGGAATAGCGCACGCGCTCGGTCTGCGCATGGAAACGCACCATTTGCACGTCGAGCACGACCGGCGTGTGACCTTTGAGCGCGCGGGTGCCCGAGGTCAGACCGGCCTCCATCACCGCTTTGACCTGCTCGTAACGGTTGCCAAAAGGATCTTCGCGCCAGACGATATCTGCGCGCGGTTTGATGCCGTTGTCTTCCGAGACGGAGAGCGAACCGGGGACCACGACGTTCACCTTGGTGACCCGGAAATCCGGCGCGATCCTCACCGCATCCGAAGGAGCGGCTGCGCCGAAGGTGGCCCCAAGAGGCGTGGCGCGGGAAATGGACTCTGTCGTGCACGCACTGGTGGCGGCTGCGATCAGAAGAGCTGCTGCGATTTTAAGTGTCTTTTTTGTAGCGATGTTTTTCATGACGGCCTCCGGGGATTTTCCCCTCAATTCATGGTTAATATCCCATCCAAATGAGGCCAAAATGCGAAAATCCCGGAACATTTCCGGGATTTCACATGCATTCACAATGTTTTACCGTGGCGTCAAATCACACCACGAGCGGCGTCCGAACCTTGATCAGGCCAGTTCGCCGGCACGGTGGCCGTGAAAGCGCGCGCGCAGCCATTGACCAGCCCCGCGAAACGCGGAGCGCATGACTTCAGCGCGCATTTGGCGGGCTTCTTTTTCGATGGCGGTCATGTCGATAAAGCCTTCGGTCGTGTAAATCGTCGTGTTGGTCATAGGATCACCTTTGCGTTGTCTTCAGCCTCTCGGCTGAGTGCCTGTCATCTTGGCTCTGTGAGCGGCCTTGTGTGCCGCGTTCTGTTTTGGCCTGTCGTGACAAAGCCGGTTTGCGTTGATCCTCCCGATGACTTGATTATAGGTCAAAACACCTGACGCAGACGAGTGCCAAAGCGGAAGACCCGTTATGCACTTGCAGCAACCCCATGCCTGTGCAGCATAACGCAAGACGCGGTGGATGATCTTTCCATGACATCCGCGCGTCACAGGTGGACATTCTAGGGGAGACCGGATAGGTTAGCGCTAACCCCCGCAGATGCGCTTAAGCGCACCGCAAAACCTGCGGAGATCATGCCCGACAGAGGCTTTCTTTTAGACCCAAACGATTTTCACACAGCAGACCGCCACACCAGAAAAAGGCCAGACCCGTGAACAGCCAGATCGCCCCCCGGATCGCACAAGTCACTCAACGCATCATCGAACGGTCGAAACCCACCCGCGAGGCCTATCTCGCCCGCATCACTGAGGCCGCCGATCAGGGCCCGGTGCGCGCGCATCTGTCCTGCGGCAATCAGGCCCACGCCTATGCCGCCATGGGCGATGACAAAGAGGTGCTGGCCGACGGGCGCGCGCCCAATATCGGCATCATCACCGCCTATAACGACATGCTCTCGGCGCATAAGCCCTATGAGCACTACCCCGACATCATCCGCGAGGTCGCCCGCGCGTCCGGCGCCACAGCGCAGGTCGCAGGCGGGGTTCCGGCGATGTGTGACGGCGTCACCCAGGGTCAGACCGGCATGGAATTGTCGCTGTTTTCGCGCGACACCATCGCGCTCTCGGCCTCCATCGGCATGTCGCACAACTGTTTCGACGCCGCTCTCTATATGGGCGTCTGCGACAAGATCGTGCCGGGGCTGATCATGGCCGCCGCCGCCTATGGCCATGTGCCGACGGTGTTCATTCCGGCGGGTCCGATGACCTCGGGCATCACCAATGACGAGAAAGCCAAGGTGCGCCAGAAATTTGCCACCGGAGAGATCACCCGGCGCGAGTTGATGGACAGCGAGATGAAGGCCTATCACGGCCAGGGCACTTGCACCTTCTATGGGACGGCGAATTCGAACCAGATGCTGATGGAGATCATGGGGCTGCACCTGCCCGGTGCGTCTTTCGTCAATCCGGGCACGGAACTGCGCGATGCGCTGACTCGTGAAGCCACCAAACGGGCGTTGCAGATCACCGCTTTTGGCAATGAATACACGCCTGTGGGCGCCATTTTGGACGAGAAGGCCTTTGTGAATGGCATCGTCGGATTGATGGCGACGGGCGGCTCGACCAATCTCGTGCTGCACCTGCCCGCCATGGCCCGCGCCGCCGGGATCATTCTCGACCTTGAGGATTTCTCCGAGATTTCCGATGCGGTGCCTTTGCTGGCGAAGGTCTACCCGAACGGTCTCGCCGATGTGAACCATTTCCACGCCGCGGGCGGGCTTGGCTATCTTGTGGGGGAATTGCTCTCCGCGGGCCTCTTGCACGAGGACGTCAAAACCGTCGCAGGCACCGGCCTGTCGCTTTACACCAAAGAGCCGAAACTGCGCGAGGGTGTGCTCACATTCGAACAGCCCGAACATGAGACGGTGAACGATAAAATCGTCCGCCCTGCGTCTGACCCGTTCCAGAAGTCAGGCGGTCTCAAAGAGCTGAAAGGCAATCTGGGCCGTGGCGTGATGAAGGTCTCCGCCGTGAAATCCGAACACCATGTGGTCGAGGCGAAAGCGCGGATTTTCCACGATCAACACGACGTCAAAACCGCCTTTCAAAAGGGCGAGTTTACCGAGGACACCGTGGTCGTCGTCCGCTTCCAAGGCCCGCGCGCCAATGGCATGCCGGAGCTGCATTCGCTGACACCCACGCTTGCGGTGTTGCAGGATCGCGGATTGAAAGTGGCGCTGGTGACCGACGGGCGCATGTCCGGCGCGTCCGGCAAAGTGCCCGCCTGTATCCACGTCTCGCCGGAGGCCGTCACCGGCGGTCCGATTGCGAAACTCAAAGACGGCGATCTGGTCCGCGTCGATGCCACCTCCGGCACGCTCGAAGTGCTCGAAGACGGCTTTGACGCCCGCGAGGCGGTCACCGTCGATTTGACGGCCAACACCGTCGGCATGGGCCGCGAGCTGTTCGAGACCTTCCGCCGCAACGCCGGTCCCGCGACCGAAGGGGCGTGCTCCCTGTTCTGAGCGCACGCCCGGCCCCGCGTTACAGCACGAGTTTCAAAAGCGGGAAAGGCAAACCATTGTCATCGCTCTCCCGACGCCCGACTTGGTGAAAACCGAGCCGGGCATAGAATCCACACGCCGCCAGATTGGTCTCGTAGACCTCAAGGCTCAGGTGATGTTTCAGCCCGCGCGCATGGTCGACAAGCAACCGCCCGACGCCCTGCCCCTGCGCCTCTGGAGCGACGAACAGCCCGCCGATGATCGCGCCCTTCGCTGTACTTTCCGGGTCTGGCAACAGACCAATAAAGCCAAGCGGCGACGCCCCACGCAGCGCAACCCAGGTTTCGGCCTTGGGCAGGTAGGTTCGCTCCACCTGAACCTGTTGCTCATCGAGCTGGGCGGAGGTGAAAAACGGATGTGCGCGTTCAGACGCTCTGCGCCAGATGTCGGACAAAGCCATGGTGTCTCCGGCCTCAAATGGGCGGAGGGTGATGTCGGTCTGTGTGATAAACTGTGTCATGAGAAACTCTCAGAAAAAGCGCATATGCGCATAGAAAATCATGCGACCCACTGTGTTTCGTGAAGTGGGTCACGCGTCATGCCCTAAAAGGCGTTGCTGATTTTCTGCGCATAAATCTCCTTATCCCGAGAGGCTGAGTGTCGCAGGAAATTGCGGCAAAGAAAAGCCTCCCCGATAACATCAGAACCGGGGAGGCTTAGGACAACGTGGGATTAGAGCAACTGCCCCAGAGCCGCCGGATCAAACCCGCTCAGCTCATCCATCGCGCCGCGTTTGACTTTTTCGGCCCAGGCGTAATCCGATAAAAGCGCGCGGCCCACGGCGATCAGATCGAACTCCTCCGCCTCCATCCGTTTCACCAGATTGTCGAGCGGCGTCACCTTTGAGCTTTCGCCACCGAAAGCCGCGAGGAACTCGCCCGACAGCCCGACGGAGCCCACGGAAATCGTCGGCACACCGGTGATTTTCTTGGCCCAACCGGCAAAGTTCAGCCCCTCTTCGCCGTCGATCTCCGGGAATTCCGGCTCCCAGAACCGACGCTGCGAACAGTGCAGAATGTCGACGCCGGCTTCGACCAGAGGCACAAGCCAGCGCTCCATCTCCGCCGGATCGGCGGCCAGTTTCACACCATAGTCCTGTTGTTTCCACTGGCTCAGACGCAAAATGATCGGAAAATCGGGACCGACGGCGGCGCGCACGGCCTTAACCACGGCGACGGCAAAGCGCGACCGCTCTTCGATGGTGGCCCCTCCCCAATGATCGTCGCGCAGGTTGGTGCCCGCCCAGAAGAACTGGTCAATCAGATAGCCATGCGCGCCGTGCAGCTCGGCCACATCAAAGCCCAACTCTTTGGCAGCCTTCGCGGCCTCTGCATAGGCGGCGATCGCGGCCTCGATGTCGGCCTCCGTCATCGCAACACCGCGCGGATCGTCGGGACCGACAAGGGCGGAGGGGCTTTCCACCGGTGCCTCCGGTTCCCATTTGCCTGCGCGGGTCGACCCGGTGTGCCAGATCTGCGGCCCCATCTTGCCGCCCTCGGCATGGACCGCCTCGATCACCCGGTTCCAGCCCGACAGCGCCTCAGGGCCGTGAAAGAACGGAATACCCGGATCGTTGCGCGACGCCGGGCGGTTGATCACCGTGCCCTCAGAGAGGATCAGCCCGACCTCATGAGATGCGCGGCGGGCGTAATAAGCGGCATTTTCAGGCCCCGGAATGCCGCCGTCGGTCATGCTTCGGGTCATCGGCGCCATGACGATGCGGTTTTTGAGGCTGAGGCCTTTGTGGGTGAAGGGCCGAAAGAGCGTTTCGGTCGCTGATGTTTTTGGTGCAGTCATATCTGCGCTCCTAAGCGTTGTGGAGGGTGCGTTTGGTCTGTGCGTGATGGCGAATAGAGTGTCGCGCTGATGTAAGCGGGGGAAAACATGTGACAAGCCCCGCGGGGGTGGCTTGACAAAATCGCTCAGGCTGAGAGGCTTTGAGAGAATGCGGCCCGTGTTAGGCCTTTCACCGCAACGCTTTTAGCGCTAACAAATATTGAGATACTGCAAACAGCCGACAGGAGCCCCCATGACCCCGCAGGACGCCAGCCTGAAATCCGCAGAGGTCTGTGGCCTCGCCCCCGTCATCCCCGTGCTCGTCGTCAAAGACGTGGCTCATGCCCGACCCTTGGCCGAGGCTTTGGTCGCGGGCGGTCTGCCGGCGCTGGAGGTCACTCTGCGCACGCCGGTCGCCTTGGACGTGATCCGTGAGATGGCCAAGGTCGAGGGGGGCGTGGTCGGCGCGGGCACGCTTTTGACACCCAAAGATGTGAGTGATGCCATCGCGGCGGGCGCGACCTTCGGTGTCTCCCCCGGTGCGACCGACACGCTTTTGGACGCCTGCGAGGCCGCTGATCTGCCGCTTTTGGCCGGGACTTCGACCGCCTCCGACGTCATGCGCCTATTGGAGCGCGGCTACACGGTCGCGAAATTCTTTCCGGCGGAGGCCAACGGCGGCGCCCCCGCGCTCAAGGCCATCGGCGCACCTTTGCCGCAGATGAAATTCTGCCCGACGGGGGGGGTCTCGCTCAAAAATGCCAATGACTACCTGTCGCTGTCCAACACGCTCTGCGTCGGCGGAAGCTGGGTTGCGCCCGCCGATCTGGTGGAGAAAGGCGATTGGAAAGCCATCGAGGAGCTGGCCCGCGAGGCGGCTGCCCTGCCCCGCTAAGGCTCACGACCTCATCACGCCCGGCGGCGCATCTCGGTGACGTCGCCCTCACGCGGCCTCTGCGGCGCACCGCCGCGCGTCGGTGTCAGGGCGCGCCTGCCGTCGATGGAGGTGTTGCCGGGGGCCAACCCTCCGGCCTGCATGGCGTCGACACGCTGTTCCCGACCTTGATGCTCTGACATCTCCTGCTCCCAATGCGACCAGAGCGTCGCGGAGCGGGTGCCCGACCGGCAATAAGCCAGGATCGGTTTCGGCATCTCTTCGATGGCGCGGGCAAAGGCGGCATGATCCGCCGCACTGGCGCCGCCCAGTTGGATCGGAATGTAAACGGTTTTCAGCCCGAATTTCGACGCGATGCGGGTGATCTCGTCAAAGCCCGGCTGGTCGGCGCCCTCGCCGTTGGGACGATTGCAGATGATTGTCTTATAGCCTTTTTCGGCGACTTTTTGAATTTTGGATGGCTCAAGCTGCGTGGCCACCGTGAACATGCCGTTCAGACGTTTGATCCTCATGCGAATATCCTTTGTCCCCGAAATTTCAGGCTGTGCGTTCATTGGGCGTTGAATGGTTTTTAACGCAGATGATCCGCCGCAAAGGTGAACAGGGTCTGAACGAAACCGGCAGCGCATGTGACAATTTCTGTGACAAATCGAGACAAATCGAAGGATTATTCTTGAAAATTCATCCTTCCCAGGCGCGCGGCACCGCCTGCTGCGTGCGTTTTAGCCCCTCGCGCAGCACATGGGTCATCGGATGCCCTGGCCCGACCTGCGGCGCATAAAGCGCCAAGAGCCGCCGGATCGCCGTGCTCGTCGAGACGCGTGGGCCAAGTCGGAACGCCCAGTCGAGATAGATCGTCCGCGCCTCATCGATCCCCATCGCCTCATTGCGATAGGCGGCAAGGATCATGCCCTCCGGGTCAATGGCCAGGTCCACGGCGGGGAAATCCAGAGGAAAGGGATTTGTCTCTGTCATCTCGCTCACCCCCCCGACACCGGGCGCGCCAAAATCTCCGCAATCGCGCGGGCGGCAGCTTCGGACCGGCTGCGCAGTTCTTCTGACAGCGCCTCCATCGACACCGCCCCGTTCGAGCGGCGCAGGAACTCACGCCCGCCCGCACCGATCGCTTCAGGATCGAGCTTTTCGCCGGTCAACAGCCGCGCCGCCGATTGCAGCCGCCACATCAGCCGATAGGTCTCGACCAGCAACGCATAGTCATCGCCCGACAGCCACTCCGTCGCCCGCCCGGCGCCCAGTTGGGCATAAATGTCCTGCTCTGCACTGCCCGCCAAAAGCGCGGCGGATTCGGCCAGAAGCTCGATGTCCATCATCCGACCGGGGCCGTTTTTCGGATCCCAATCGCTGCCCGGTTTAGCCTCCGCCAGACGCGCGCGCATCTCGCGGGTTTCCTGACGGATGCGGGATTCGTCTTTGGGCCCCGCAATGAGATCGCTGCGGAAATCATCCACCGCACGGCAAAGATCCGGATCGCCCGCAATCGGATGTCCGCGCGTGAGCGCCAGATGTTCCCAGACCCAGGCCTCCTTCATCTGATAGCTCATGAAGCTTTCGAATGAGGTCGCCACAGGCCCCTGTTTGCCGGACGGGCGGAGCCGCATATCGACCTCATAGAGCCGCCCTTCGGCGGTCTGGGCGGTGATCGCGGTGATCAGCGCTTGCGTCAGACGCGCGTAATAAGTCCGCGACGGCAGGGGTTTACGCCCCTCAGAAGCCTCCACGCCGCCCGCGTCATAGATCACGATCATGTCGAGATCGGAGGCCGCGGTCAGCCGCCCTGCGCCCAGAGAGCCCATGCCCAGAACCATCGCGCCGCGCCCCGGCGGTGTGCCATGTTTGCGGGAAAATTCCGCCACGACCGGCGGGTAAAGCGCCGCCACACAGGCCGCCGCAACATCGCAATATTGCGCGCCCGCCTGATCGGCGGTGATCAGATCGCGCAGCTGATGGACACCGACGCGGAAGTGCCATTCCTTGGCCCAGCGGCGACAGGCATCGAGTTGGCGCTCATAATCGCCCGAAGCTTCCAGATGCGCGGCCAACTCCTCCGCCAGGGTCTCGCGTCCCGGCCAAGGCGCAAAGAACCCGCCGCCGATCACCGCATCCAGCACACTCGCGTTGCGCGACAGGTAGCGCGCCAGATGGGGGGCTGTGGAGACGATGTCGAGAATCAGGTCAATGAGCTGCGGATTGGCTTCGAAGAGCGCGAAAAGCTGCACGCCGGAGGGCAGTCCTTTGAGAAACCCGTCGAGATGGGTGAGCGCCTCCGAGGGTTTGTCGAGGTTTTGGATGCGGTGCAAAAGCTCGGGTTTGAGCCGGGTGAAAATCTCCTGCGCGCGCGGGGTGCGCAGACAGGGATAGGTCGACCAGCGCGCGGCGATTTCGGCCTCTTCTGACGTGAGCTCCGGCGCGGGTGCGGCCTCCCCGGGCGCAAAAAAATCCTCGGTCAACGCGTTGACCCGTTCGCAGCGCTCGGCGATCTCGGCGCGCATCTCGGGCACTGTGGTGCCCATGAGCGCGGCCAGGCGGTCGAATTCTTCAGGCGCCGTCGGCAAACTATGGGTCTGTTGATCGCGCAGCATCTGAAGCCGGTGTTCGACCTCGCGATGCGCCATGTAATCGGTGCCCAAAGTCGCGGCGACCTCGGCCTCCACCCAGCCCTTTTCCGCGAGCACCTTGAGCGCGGGCACGGTTTCGCGCAGCCGCAGATCGGGGTCGCGCCCGCCCGCGATCAACTGCCGGGTCTGGGCGAAAAACTCGATCTCGCGAATGCCGCCATAGCCCAGTTTCATATTGTGACCTTCGAGGCAAAGCGCGCCGCCAAGTCCTTTATGCGCGCGGATTTTCAACCGCATGTCGTGGGTCTCACGAATGGCGTTGAAATCGAGGTGTTTGCGCCAAACGAAGGGTGTCAGATCCTTGAGAAACCGCGCGCCCGCCGCCATGTCGCCGGCGCAGGTGCGGGCCTTGATATAGGCCGCGCGCTCCCAGGTGCGCCCGACGCTTTCATAATAGCGCTCCGCGGCCTCCATGGCGAAACAGACGGGCGTCACCGACGGGTCGGGCCGCAGGCGCAGGTCGGTGCGGAACACGTACCCTTCGCCGGTCAGATCGGACAAAGAGGCCATCGCCTTGCGCGTGGCACGGATGAATCCGGCGCGCGCCTCCATCTGGTCGACACCGTCGAAACGGCTTTCGTCAAACAGGCAGATGAGGTCGATGTCAGAGGAATAGTTCAGCTCCCCTGCCCCATGTTTGCCCATGGCGAGCGCGAACATGCCGCCACAGCTCTCGATGTCGTCTTCGGTCTGGCCGGGGATTTTGCCACGGGTGATCTCGCGCGCCACATGCGCCCGGATCGCCACATGGGTGGCGCGGTCCGCCAAGAGTGACAGCGCGCCGGTGACCTCGAAGAGGCCCCAGACGCCCCCCAGATCGCAAAGCGCGGACAAGAGCGCCACGCGGCGTTTGGCTTGTCGCAGCCCGCCGTTAATTTGGTCGAAGGGCAGCGCTTCGATCCTGGTGATTTCCGCCGTGAGCGCCGCCTCAGGATCGTCCAGCGCGCCGGCCAGCCAGTCCGCCTCTTTCAGGATCAAGCCATGCAGATAGGGCGCCGATCCGGCCGCGCCTTCGATCACCTCCGCCACGGCGCCCGAGAGCTCCGGCAGGGCCATGCGGGCTTCGGCGCCGCGCTCCGGGTCATAGGCGCGCGGGCTTCGGGTGATCCGGGATTCAAACGTCATGGCTGCTCCTCCAACTGTCTTAAAAGAGCGGATTTTTCACCCGAAGTGCAAGTGCATTCGACGTGTGTTCACGACGGCAAAGGGGCTGCGCGGGGGTGTGTCTTGACTCTCGGGCCCGAGACGCGCCCTCTGGTCGCAAAGACAAAGGACAGCCGATGCCACAGGACAGCAAAACCCGCTTTGATGACGAACTTGAAACCCGTCTGATGCGCTATGCCGCGATCGACAGCCAGAGCGATGCGAATTCCCCCACGTCTCCCAGCACAGAGCGGCAATATGACATGCTGCGGCTGTTGGAGGCAGAATTGAAAGACATCGGCGCCGAGGATGTGGAAATCACCGACTACGGCACGGTTTTGGCGACCCTTCCCGGCACAGCCCCCGGACCGACCGTCGGGCTTCTGGCCCATGTCGACACCGCGCCGCAGTTCAACGCCACAGGCGTCAAACCCCGCGTGATCAAGGGCTATAACGGCGGCGACATCACCTATCCCGACAATGCGGAGCTGATCCTTTCACCTGACGAATTTCCCTATTTGGCGGAAAAACAGGGCCACGACATCATCACCGCCTCCGGCACCACGCTTTTGGGTGGCGATGACAAGGCGGGCGTGGCGATCATCATGACGGCGGCGAAGCATTTGTTGGCCAACCCTGAAATCCAACACCCACCGCTGCGCATCGCCTTTACGCCCGACGAAGAGATCGGGCGCGGGGTGGACGCGGCGCTGCCGAAAGATCTGGCCGCCGATTTCGCCTATACGTTCGACGGTGGTGAGGTGGGCGAGATTGTCTATGAGACCTTCTCCGCCGATGGCGCCGAGATTATCGTCAAAGGTGTCTCAATCCACCCCGGTCAGGCCAAGGACAAGTTGGTGAATGCCATTCATCTGGCCTCGAAAATCATTCAGACCCTGCCGCAATCGGTCATGGTGCCGGAGACCACCGACGGAACCGAAGGCTTTATCCATGCCACCGATATGGTGGGCGGCTCGTCCGAGATGAAAATCACCCTGATCCTACGCGATTTCGAACGCGAGGGATTGGCGGAGAAAGGTGAGATCGTCCGCAAGGTCTGCGAGGCCGTCGCCGCCACCGAGCCGCGGGCCGAGATCACCTGTAAAATCACGCCGCAATATCGCAACATGCGCTATTGGCTGGAGGAGGATATGACGCCCGTCGATCTGGCGCGCGACGCCTGTCGCAAACTTGGGATCGCGCCCTTGTCGGTGCCGATCCGGGGCGGGACGGATGGTTCGCGGCTCACCGAAATGGGGGTGCCGACGCCGAATATCTTTACCGGCATGCAGAACATCCACGGGCCGTTGGAGTGGATTTCGGTGCAGGATATGGCGCTGGCGACGGAACTGTGCCTTGAGCTGGTGGGATTGGCAGCCGAGGGCTGATCCCCTCCCTCGTCGCCGTCAGAGGGCCCGCTGAGCGAAGGCGGCGAGCAACTGGGGAAAGCTGTCCATATCCGGCATAGCGTCGAATTTATGCGGCGCGGGCGTGTCGGCCCAGGGCAGCTTGTTCTCCACCATGGTTTCGATAAAGGGCGTGGCCCAGCCCGCCACCTCCGCGTCCGTCAGATCGAACATCGTCGGGCGAATGTTCACCAGCGCCTCGAACCCTGTGATGCGGGTGAACATCCATGTCATGCACTTCGGACAGAAGTAATGGTCGAGATCGGGCCCTTTGGCCCCGCCCTTGACCACTTCGCCCTTTGCAACGCGCACCCCCTCGGCAGGCACCATGGCCGTGAGGGAAAAGGCGCTGGCGCTCATTTTCTGACAGCCCGAGCAATGGCAGGCGGCGGTCATCACGGGGGCTTTTGACACCTCAATCTCGACAGCACCGCAGCGGCAGGTGCCGGTCTGGGGAGAAGTTATGAGGGTCATTGGTGCCATCCTTTGCATTTGTCCGGGCCTTTCTGGCACATACCAGGAGGCAAATCCAGCCTCACGGCTCCGGTGAAACGTCGGAATTCACCGCAATAAAAACCAGCAACATACTGTTTTAAAATACATTATCAAAATAATGTAAAAAACATTCACATCACCCCTTGCGCGGCACGGCCCATCGCCCCATCTTTGTAATGTGAAAAGCATTCACATCAACCGAAACACGAGAGTTATCAGTTCGAAAGGGAACCCCAAATGACCCAAGTCGCCTCTACTTACGCCCCCGCCGGGACCGGCCAAAGCTGGTTTCGCCGCGCTGAGGCCTGGCTCGACGACAAGGGCAAAGGCGCCTGGATCGCGGCTATGGTCCTTGGCTTTATCTTTGTCTGGCCCGTCGGCCTCGCCCTTCTCGCTTATATGATCTGGAGCAAAAGAATGTTCGCTTGCAAACACCGTTCTGAATTCGGCCCGCGTGGTCGCCACATGTCCCGCAACCGCTTCCGCGCGGCGCATGCTGCGACGCGGTCCTCCGGCAACACGGCGTTCGACGCCTACAAAGAAGAAACCCTGCGCCGCCTCGAAGAGGAACAGGATCAATTCGAAACCTTCCTCGAGCGCCTGCGCGCCGCGAAGGACAAGGCCGAGTTCGACCAGTTCATGGACGACCGCACCAAACGCGCCGCAGAGGTGCAGCCCGACGACGACAGCTCGGACAAAAAAGAGGACGCGTAATCCTCAGACAATCCTCCGGCCAGTCCCCTTGCAACGCAGGCGGGGCTGGCCCACATAGGAGACAGGACAATGAGTATGATGATGCCAGAAGACAGATATACCGACAGCCACGACGATGGCTACTGGGGCCTTCCCGATCCCGACCGCCAGCCCGCCTTTTACGATATGGTGGCGACCAAACGCGCCTTGGCCTTTGTGGTCGATTTCATCCTGATCGTGATCATCGCCGCGCTGATCGTTCCGTTCACCGCCTTCACCGGCATCTTCTTTTTCCCCTTCCTCGTCGCCGTGGTGAGTTTCGCGTATCGCGTGATCACTATCGCCAACGGATCGGCGACCTGGGGCATGCGGCTCATGGGGATCGAGTTCCGCGACCGCAATGGCGCGCGCTTCGATCTCGGCATGGCGGTTTTGCACACCCTGCTCTTCACCGTCTGGTGTTCGACCGGCATTTTGCAAGTCGTCTCCGTCGTCCTGATGGCCACCACGGCGCGCGGCCAAGGCCTGTCGGATCTGGTGCTTGGCTCTGCGGCGATCAACCGCCCGTCGAGCTACTAAAGCGCGTCTGATAGCGCCCAAAGAGTTTCAAAATTGAGGCAAATGGGGGCCGTTCGGTCCCCTTTGTCGCATCCATGTGGCTTTTCCACATGTCCCCCTTGGCGAATGGCGGTTGAGTTGCTACCTTTTTGATCAAGCTGTTAACCCGTCCTTTGTGAATTCATCGTAAGTCCACCCCATGCGTCACTCCCTCCCCCTAGCGCCGCAGTTTTACGTGACGGCTCCGCAACCCTGCCCCTATCTCGAGGGGCGGATGGAGCGAAAGCTGTTCACCTCCTTACAGGGCGAGAATGCCAACCAACTCAATGACAGCCTGTCGAAACAGGGGTTTCGCCGGTCGCAAAACGTACTCTACCGCCCGACCTGCGCCGATTGCAGTGCCTGCCTCTCGGCGCGCATCCGAGTCGCCGATTTCAAACCCTCGAAATCGCAGCGTCGGGCGATCAACAAGAACAAATACCTGAAACGCGGTGCCACCTCGCCTTGGGCCACCGAGGCGCAATATGAGCTGTTTCGGGAGTATCTCGAGACGCGCCACGCCGATGGCGGCATGGCCGATATGGATGTGTTCGAATTCGCCGCGATGATCGAGGAAACCCCGATCCGCACCCGCGTCATCGAATATTACATCCCAGGCGAGTCTGGCCGTCCGCGCGAGCTGGCCGCAACCTGTCTAACGGACCTCTTGGATGACGGCTTGTCGATGGTCTATTCGTTTTACAAACCCGATCTGATCAAGGACAGCCTTGGCACCTATGTGATCCTCGACCATATCGAGATCGCGCGCGAGGCGGGTCTGCCCTATGTCTACCTCGGCTATTGGGTGCCGGGGTCGCCGAAAATGGGCTACAAGGCGCGGTTCTCGGCGCTTGAAGTCTACCAAGGCGGGCAATGGATCGACCTGAAAGACCCCGAAGAATTTGCCCAAGACACCCATCCTCTGGAAAGCGAGCCAATCGCGCAGCAGGTGGCGAAGATCGATCTGCCGGATATGCAGGGGCCCAATATGCCGGGCTCGGGACGTACAACGACAGAGTTTTAAAACAAAAACGCGGCCCAAATAGCCGCGTTTGTTTTTGAGATCACCGGATCGGCTCAATGCACCTTCACCGTCCCCATCATGGCACGCGGGTCGGTCCTCAGCGTGGCGTCGATCAGAAGGCCCAATTGTTCGGCCATGGAGACAGCCAGCGGCGCAATATCGGCGCGCAGCATCAGCATGGCCATGAGCGTCGCGTCCTCACGTTTGCCGCGTGCGGCAAGGCGGACGAATTGCGCCAGCACCGCCTCGTCGGCGCCAAGGCAATCACAGCGCATGCCATGGCTCACCAGAGGACGGCGGGCGTGGCGTTCGAACACCAGCATCATCTGCGAAAAGATCTTGCCCAGATCGCCGTTGCCTCGCATCGCCTCAGAACCGCGAAACAGGGTGACGACCACCCGGCCCTGTTCATTCAGTTGCGACAGCTTCCCCACCGGCTGCGCGCCCTCAAGGGTGTCTTCAGTGATCTGGTCGATGGCGCGGGCGGATTGGAAAGACATGGGGGCTCCTTTGCGGGGCGAGGGATAAATACCTTAGTCTTTTTATAAGACATTTCATCTGACGCAAGGGATTCTTTTCACACAAAGAAAAACCCCGCCGATGGGGCGGGGTTTTGAGAGGCGTTATTTCGCCAGAAGGTTCGGCACGATGGTGACGATATCCGGGAAGGTCCAGAGGATGCCTAGCCCGATCACCTGAATGAGCACGAAGGGAATGATGCCCTTGTAGATGTGCCCGGTGGTGACCGACGGCGGCGCGACACCGCGCAGGTAGAAGAGCGCAAAGCCGAAGGGCGGTGTCAGGAAGGAGGTCTGGAGGTTCACGGCGATCATGATCGTCACCCATTTCGGGTCCATCGTGCCGCCGTAGATCACCGGGCCGACGATGGGCACGACGATGTAGATGATCTCCAGGAAGTCGAGCACAAAGCCCAGAATGAACAGCACCAGCATCACCAGCAAGAAGACGGTGAACTCATTGTCGAAGCTGCGCAGGAAGCTCTGGATGTAATGCTCGCCGCCGAAGGAAATCACCACGAGGTTCAAAAGCTGCGAGCCGATGAGGATGGTGAAGACCATGGAGGTGACCTTGGCCGTTTCGCGCACCACGATGCCCAGAGTGCCATCGGAGAACAGCACCCAGCAGGCATAGAGAATGCCGAACATGGCAAAGTAATAGGCGCCGAGGGCCACGATATAGGCGACCCAATCCTCAAACGGCACATCGCCACGCCCCAGACGCAGGTCGAAATTCGACCCGATCAGGATCATCACGATGACGGCGAAAGCGGCACCGAGGATGATCTTGCTGGTCTTGTGATGATCCGCGAGCTTGCGGTAGGCCGCCAAGAGCAGCGCACCGCCCGCACCGAGACCGGCGGCCGGAGTCGGGTTGGTCACACCGCCCAAGATGGATCCGAGCACAGCCACGATCAGCACCAGCGGCGGGAAGACGACGCGGAACAGCTCGTTCTTGGCGAGATGAAGAGCCGCATATTTCAACCCGTAGGCCAGCGCCAGGAAGGGGATCAGATAGATCACGAAGGCGGTGCCGGAGCTGGTCAACGGCCCGACCAGAAGCGCATCGAGCAGCAGCACAGCGGCAATGCCCCCCGCCCCGATCAAAAGCGGCGCCGGGTTGGCCAGCGGTGCGACGCCACGGCCAAAGGCCAGGGTGATCGCCAAAAGCACCATGACGGTCAAAAGGCCGGAGCCCAAGAGCGGCGCATTGGCGATGGCGTCCAGTGTCAGGGCCTCGATCTGTTCCGGCGTGCGCTGGACAGAGCCTTGCGCGCCGCCAGAGGCTTCGATCGCGGCCTGTTCAGCGACGGCGGTGTCCCAGGCGGGCTGACCATGCAGCTCAATCATCGCGGCCTGACATTGGTCCGAGACATTGGTGCGCAGGCTGGCGGTCGCGCCCGCTTCGGTGAACTCGGACACCTGAATCTGTTGAGACCCGGCAAGACCGAACTGGCCGGAGAAGACAGCCGCGCCGATCAGAAGCACCGGCACGGCCAGCATCCACAACAGACCGTCACGACGGGTCATGGTCTCGTGGCTCGTGTGCTCAAGATGCACAGGCGGGGCCTTGGACGGGTTGAACATCGCGTAGCCGAAGGCATAGAGCGCGTAGAGACCGGCAAGGAACACGCCCGGCAGCATCGCCGCCTGGAACAGCGTGCCGACCGAGACCACGGCGGGCTCACCCAGATAGGTCAGCGCATCGGTACAACCGGCGGCCTGCGCGCGGGCTTCTTGGGCGGCGGAATAGATGTCGCCCGCGAGAGTGCCCAAAAGCACGATGACGATGGAGGGCGGAATGATCTGACCCAATGTGCCCGAGGCGGCGATCACACCGGTGGCGAGCTGCGGCGAATAGCCGTGACGCAGCATGGTCGGCAGGGACAAAAGACCCATGGTCACCACGGTGGCGCCCACGATGCCGGTGGAGGCCGCGAGGAAGGCGCCGACGATAACCACGGAGACCGCAAGACCACCCGGAAGCGGACCGAAGACGCGCGCCATGGTGGTCAGAAGGTCGTTGGCAATCTTGGAGCGTTCCAACACGATGCCCATCATCACGAACATCAGAACCGCGAGAAGCGTCTCGATGGAGGCACCCGCGAAGACGCGTTCGTTCATCCGGTTGACGATGAAGGACAGGTTGCGATCCACCGCCTGCTCCCAACCGCCGGGGAAGAGCGCCTCAGGGTAGACCGGCAAGTCGGGATACCTGAAATGCGATATGTTCGCGGGGTTGACGCCGGAATTCACAAGATCGCGGTAGGCCTGCGAGCCGGTGTCGATGGCCTCATGCACGAGGATGCCCGCGCTGTCCAAAGCGGCGATGATGCCGAAAGCCATGAGCCCCGCGCCGCCGATGGCGAAGGCCACCGGAAAGCCGGTGAGAATGCCGCCGAAGAGGCAAAGGAATACGATGATGAGGCCGATTTCTACGCCATCAAGTCCGAAAAGCATGTGTCTGGTCCTTCGCCCGAATTAATGCGTGCCTTCAAAGGCTTCTTCGCCTTCGCCGAGCGTGTCTTTGTCGAGATATTTGCCCGCGCTGTCTTCGCCTTCGACGAATTCCAGGAAAGAGCGGTAGAAGAAGGCCAGCGCCTGAAGGATCACCAGCACGAGAAAGCACAGGAGCAGGATTTTGAAGAGGAAATACCCGTTGAACCCGTTGGCCGAGAAGGACACGGTTTCGACATTCCACTTCACGATCCGGGCCTTCATCAGCATACGGTCGAGCGCGTCGGAGGCCGAGACCTTCGGCGTGATCAGGTGCCGCCAGAGGAAGAACCAGGCGTACATCCAGGTCAGCAAAGCCACCGGCAGCATGAAAAATAGCGCCCCGAACATGTCGATCACACGTTTGGTGCGGTGTTTGACGCCCGCGTAGACGAGGTCCACGCGCACGTGGCTGCCTTGTACGAACGCGTAGGAGACGCAGAGCGCGACGACGAGGGCGTTCTCGAATTTGAGGCTCTCGGAGAACCAGCCGACAGATTGGGTAAAACCGCCACCGAAGGGCGAAAGGGTGATCTCGCCCTGACGGAAGATCGACTGAAGGAACACCACCATGATCTGTTGCAGCACCATCAAGAGACCGGCCCAGGCGGCGACACGGCCCGCCGTGTTGGCGATTTTCTCAAGCCCGCGCACCAGCGCCCAGAGCAAAGGCCGATAGAGAAAGCCGATCACCGTGACCACGATCACCACATCGAAGAACACGAACAAAAGCTCCTTCGAGCCGCCATAATAAACAAAGCGCAACAGGCTTTCCTTATTCGACCAATCGAGCCAAAGCCCCGGATGCGTGAGCGCATAGATGATATGCCAGAACCCGAGCCCGAGGTTCACGACGAGGCTCACCACCGCGTCCACCATGAGCCCGAAGAAAGACGTGCCGGTCTGTTCTTCCATCTCGTCTGTCCCCTTCCCGGCCCGCGAGGTCTGCGGCCCGTTCCCAGAATGTATTGTTTTCGTGTATTTTGTTGTGGCGCTGCTTTACGCCCCTGCGCCCCGGACGACAACCCCGGACACCCCTGTGATAAGGCCGAAAATGCGCGCGAAACCCGCGCGCATTTCGTGTTTTTAGCGATCTTGCGAAAAAATCATTCGGCCTGAGCCGCCATGACGCGGTCACGCTGCGGCGTGTAGTTACCGTCGGAGCGACCGATCCAAGCGGAGGTCTGCGCCATTGCGCTCTCATAAGAGGTCCGGATTTCCGCGAAAATCTCGTCCCCCATATAGCCGTCGAGCACCTCTTTGGCGGCATTGCCGAAGGCGGACCAGATATCGTCGGAGAATTCCTTGAGCTGGGTGCCGCCCTGAATGAGTCGCTGCAAAGCGGGGCCGTTGTTCGACACAAAGAGTGCATAGTTGTGCTGGTGGCACTCGCCTGCAGCAATCTCGATGGCCTTTTGCTGCATCGGGCTCAGGCTTTCGAACACTTCGAGGTTCGAGGTCACGCAAAGCGCCGCGCCGGGTTCGTGGAAGCCCGCCGGATAGTAGAAGTCACAGACCTCTTGCAGGCCGAGTTTCTCGTCCGACCACGGGCCGATCCACTCGGTGCCGTCGAGCGCGCCGGAAGACAGCGCTTGGTAAATCTCGCCACCCGGAAGCACCTGCACGGAGGCGCCGAGTTTCGACACGGTTTCGCCGCCGAGACCCGGCATGCGGAACTTCAGACCCTGGAAGTCGGAGGGAGAGGTGATCTCCTTGCGGAACCAACCGCCGCCCTGACCGCCGGTCTGACCGGCAATAAAGCCTTTGAGACCAAAGATTTCGCCCAGTTTGTGATGAAGCTCCATACCGCCCATGGAATAGTACCACACCATCATCTCGGGCGCGGTCATGCCGAAGGGCACGGTGGTGAAATAGGCCAGCGCCGGGTGTTGGCCGGTGAAGTAATATTCGCAACCATGATAGAGATCGGCCTGACCGGCGGTCACGGCATCAAACACCTCAAGCCCGCCGACGAGCTCGCCCGCAGCTTTCGCGTCGATGGTCAGCTGGCCATCGGTCAGCGCATCGACATTGGCGGCAAAACGCTCAACGGAATCCCAAACGCCCGCCAGACCGCGCGGCCAGGTGGTGACCATGGTCAGGGTCCGCTTGCCCTGTGCATACATCGGCGCCGCCAAAGTGGACGCAGCAGCGGCAGAGGCCCCGCCCAGAGCGGACGTTTTCAGAAAAGAACGACGATCCATAGATAATTTCCTCCCAAGATGGTCTATGGTTTTCTTATACCGATCCCGCAGCCCCTTCCCCCCTCACCCGGTCCAAAAGGCGCAAGACGCCTCCTGCATCTTTCGCCTCTCGACACGAATACGACGTCGGCAGAGACAAAACCCTTGGAAATATTTGGGCAAATCAGCATGCACACGTCAAAGGACAGGCCAAAACCGGACCAGATCGTGGGTTAACGTTACCGCTCACGATGCCGCGAGGAAATACCCAACTTTACGCAGTTCCGCATTTTTTATGTTCCGTTAGCGGTCAATATTGTAACTTTACTACGGAACGACTGTGCAGCCATCCCATATCCTATGCCTATATCCTATGATTGACGCGCCCCCAGTCGCCGCTATCCTCCGCAGGTGCAAAAGCCTTCACGCTCCTCTGCTATCAACCCCCGAAAGCCCGACACCGACCCGATGATGCGACTGCGACCCGAGTTGACCTACGCGCACAAATTGTTCCTGCTCGCCACGCTGCCGCTGATCCTCTCGGTGGCCGCGATCGCGCTTGTGGTGGCGCATCAGTCCAAAACCATGGCCGAACGCGAAATCGCGGAACTGGAGGATCAAATCCTCAAAGCCAAGCGTCAAGAGCTTCAGAATTACCTGCAACTGGCACGCAACTCGATCACGGCGGACTATAGCCCCGCCCCTCCCGATGACGAAGCGGCCAAGCTCAAGGTCACGCAGACGCTCGCCGCGATGACCTATGGCACGGAGGGGTATTTTTTCGTCTATGACTATGACGGCACCAATCTCGTCGCCCCCCGCCAGACCGATCTGATCACCCGCAACTGGGCCGGTCTCACCGACAGCGCAGGCACGCCCATCGTCGATGAGTTGATCCGCCTGGCGCGCCAAGGCGGCGGCTACCACGAGTTTCTCTGGCCGAAACCCTCGACCAATGAGGAGGCACAGATGATCAGCTATGTGATCGGCTTGCAGGACTGGCAATGGGCGATCGGCACGGGCGTGTTCATCGACGATGTGCTGAGATCCGTCGCCGCCGCCCGCGCCGAAGTCCAGACCCGCGTGCGCCGGACCTTTGCCTATATCGGTGCGATCACCATGGCGGCGGTCCTGTTGGTTTTCATGTCCGGTGTGACGATCACGATCCGCGAACGACGGTTGGCCGACGCGAAACTCAAGGAACTGACCCAGAGGATTTTCGACACGCAAGAAGAAGAGCGCGGCCGCGTCGCGCGCGAATTGCATGACGGGATCAGCCAGATTCTGGTCGGTGTGCGTTACGCGATGGAGCTGGCGCGGCGGCAGTTGAAAGCCGGCGACCCGAAGGCGCCCGCCAGTCTGGATCGCAGTTTCGACATGCTGGGCGGCGCCTTGACCGAAGTGCGCCGCATCTCGCGCGATCTGCGGCCGGGGGTGTTGGACGATCTGGGCCTTGGGCCCGCGCTTCAGGCGCTGGCGGAAGAGTTCGAGAAACGCACCGGGATCAGGACGGAGTTGGAAACCGTGGTGTTCCGTAACCGGCTTGATGAGGAGGCCCGGATCGCATTGTTCCGGATCGCGCAGGAGGCGCTGACCAACATCGAACGCCACGCGGGCGCCACCGAAGTGTCGATCAAACTCGCCGGTCACCGCACCGGAGCGACGCTTTTGATTTGCGACAACGGGCGCGGCTTTGACGTCTCCGCACGCGGCATGGCGGGGCATGGCATCGGGCTTCGCAACATGGCGGAGCGGATGGAGCAATTGGACGGCACGCTGACGATCACGCCACGGTCTCCCGGCACTTCCATTGACGCCACCGTGCCGTTGAAGCATATCCTACCCCCCGCAGGCTCCAACCGCCCCCGTTCCGAGATAGGAAATGCCCGATGACACAGAAACCGACGCGTGTCCTGATCGTGGACGATCACCCGATGGTGGCCGAGGGTATTCGCGCGCTATTGGAAAGCTTTGACGACATCGAGGTCGTGGGCACATTGTGTAACGGGCGCGAGGCGGTGGATCAGATCGAAGAGCTGGCGCCCGATGTGGTTTTGTTGGATTTGAACATGCCGCAGATGGGCGGGCTGACCGCCACCGAATTGCTTTTGGAGCGTCGCCCGGAGACTCGCATTCTGATCCTCTCGATGCATGACAGCCCAGAATATATCGGCGCGGCTTTGTCGCATGGCGCCATGGGCTATGTCTTGAAAGACGTGCCGACGGAGGATGTGAAAGAGGCGATTGACGCGGTGATGCGCGGCGAGCAGTTCCTCTGCAACGGGGCGCAGGCGGCGATGGGTCCGAAAATCCGCGACGGGCGCGAGCCATTGACCGAGCGCGAACAGACGATCCTGTTGGAACTGGCACAGGGCAAATCGAATAAGGAAGTTGCCGCAGCACTCGATATTTCCGTGCGCACGGTCGAGACCCATCGCAAGAACATCAAGCGCAAGCTGGGAATTTCCTCGACCGCAGGTCTCACGCGCTACGCGATGGAACATGGTGTGTTGCAGGGCACGGGTCGGTTTTAAACGGGGCGGTTTTAAGAAGCTCGGTTTTGAGAGGCTTTCAGGCAGAGAGCCAGGTTTCGAGCTTCGCCTTATCCGGCAGACCACCCGCATGGACGAGTTTGCCATCGATAGAAATTCCCGGCGTCGACATCACGCCCGCCATGGCGATGGATTTCGGATCGGTGACTTTTTCCACCTCAACCTCGAGGCCGAGTTTGCCCGCCGCCTCCCGCACCATCTCAGCGGTGGTTTCACAGCGTTTGCAGCCGGGGCCATAGACTTTGACAGTTGTCATGACGGTCTCCTTTCAGAAGATCAGGTTGAACAGGATGCCGACAGCCAGAATGCCGCTGCCGACGACGCCGATGAAGACGGCGATCAGGCGGTAGGTCAGCACCTGTTTGAGGATGATCATTTCGGGCAGGCTCAGAGCGATGACGCTCATCATGAAGGCCAGCACCGTACCGAGCGCGGCCCCCTTGCCCAGAAGCGCCTCGACGATGGGGATCACACCGGCGGCATTGGTGTACATCGGAATGCCCAGCACCACGGCGGCGGGCACCGACCACCAGGCGTCCGCGCCCATGATCGTGACCATCAGATCTTCGGGCACATAGCCGTGGATCAGCGCGCCCATGGCGATGCCCAGGAGAATCCAGACCCAAACCTTGGCGAAAATCTCTTTGACGGCAGCGATGCCGAGGCGATAGCGGTCGACCATCGTCAGGCCTTCGCCTTCGGGCATTTCGGCGGTCCCTGCCCCGGAATGGATCTCGCGCACCCAGTCCTGCAACCAGCCTTCGAGTTTGAGCTTTCCGATGACAAAACCGGCGACCACGGCGAGGCCGAGACCAAAGGCGAGATAGGTCGCCGCAACCTGCCAGCCGACCAAGCCGAAAAGCAGCACAAGCGCCACTTCGTTGACCATCGGGGCCGCGATCAGGAAGGAGAATGTGACGCCCAAAGGCACGCCTGCAGAGACGAAACCAATGAAGAGCGGCACAGCGGAACAGGAGCAGAACGGCGTCAACACGCCGAGCCCCGCGGAAAGCACATTGCCGACGCCCTCGCGTTTGCCGGACAGGAGCGCACGGGTTTTCTCCGGCGAGAAAAAACTGCGCACCACACCCATGGCAAAGACGATGAGCGTCAAAAGCATCATCACCTTCGGCACGTCATAAAGAAAGAACGCGATGGCCTCGCCGGTATGGCTGTGGCGTTCGACCGGAAGCTGTGCGGTGAGCCATTCCGCCAGCGGTTGCAGTTGATGATAGAGGCCCCACCAGAGCGCGACAAAGGCCACAACGCCGAAGTGCCAAAGCCAGTCAGGGCGTGTCGGATGGGTCGGGTGTGTCTGGATCGTGCTCATGCGGCGTTCCTTTCCCTGTTCAGCTGCGTCTCGGCCCGGAACACGGCGTCGAGCAGGGCTTTGAGGTCTGGCGACAGATCGGGGTTCATGCGGTAGCGCACCCATTGCGCATCGCGCCGATCCACCACCAAGCCTGCCTGTTTCAGCACCTGCATATGCCGCGACATCCGGCTTTGCGTGGCACCGATGACGCGCATCAGCTCGCAAACGCAATGCTCATCGCCGTCATACAACAGGCGCATGGCGGCAAAGCGGGTTTGGTCGGACAGGGCGGAGAGGATGGGCAACATGGCTGGGCCTCCTTATGCGCCTAAACGCATATACCTTTTGAGGCGGCCACACCATGTGACAGGATGTCCCCTGCCGCGCAGGCTGCAAAAGACATATCTAAAAGATGTATCTATGAGGCATCTTTATGCAAAACCCGCAAGCTACCCCGGACAGCTTCTCTCTCCTGCAACGCCTGTTGCATTGGAGCATGGTGGCGCTTTTGGCGCTGAACCTGATCGTGCCGCAACGCATGTGGGCAATGGAAATGACGCTCTGGGGGCGGTCCATGTCGGGCCATATGGCGATCGGCACCGTGATATTCCTCCTCGCCGTGTTGCGGTTCTTCATCCGGCTGGGCTTTGGCGTGCCGAACGAACCCTTGGGCGCGCCACGGTTCTTTCGCGGGCTCGCGCGTCTCGGCCAATGGATGTTCTACGCGCTGTTCTTTGCCACGCCGATCCTCGGGATCTGGGCCTATCAGACCGGCGATGCGCAGGTGCTTAGGCTCCATCGCACCCTCCTGCCCGCGCTGTTCTGGATGTTGATCCCGGTGCACGTCGGCCTGGCGCTGGCGCATCAGTTTCTTTGGCGCACCGATATGTTGGGCAAGATCATCCGCGGGTGACCGCATAGAAAAACGCGCGAAAGATGCCTCCCGCGCGTTTCAAATTGTCTTTCAGGACAGTGGCTTATTCGCCGATCATCGCCAGAACGCGGTTGCGCTGTTCGGTGTAGAAGCTGTCGGATTGCCCCATCCAGGCGGAGGTGGCTTTCATCGACTCTTCGACCGAGGTCCGGATTTCGACGAAAAGATCGTCGTCCATATATTGGTCCAGAACCTCTTTCGAGGCGCGTCCGAAGGCCTCCCAAACGTCGTCCGGGAATTGCTTGATCTGCGTGCCACCCGCGATCAGGCGCTGAAGCGCCGGGCCGTTGTTGGCGAGGAAGAGGGCATAGTCGAACTGGTTGCTCTCGGCGGCGGCGTTGTCGATGATCCGCTGTTGCGCGGGTGTCAGCGACTGGAACACCTCGAGGTTGGTGTTGACAGACAGCGCCGAGCCCGGTTCGTGGAAGCCCGCCGGGTAGAAATAATCACAGACCTCTTGCAGGCCGAGACGCTCATCCGACCAGGGACCGACCCACTCGGTGCCATCCAAAGCGCCGGAGGAGAGCGCCTGATAGATGTCGCCCGCGGGCATGACCTGAACGGAGGCGCCCAGCTTGCCGACCACTTCGCCACCGAGACCCGGCATGCGCAGTTTCAGGCCCTGGAAGTCGGCGACAGAGGTGATTTCCTTGCGATACCAACCGCCACCTTGCGCGCCGGTCTGGCCGCCGATGTTGGTGTGCAGGCCAAAGATTTCGCCGAGATTGCGGTGCAGTTGCTGCCCGCCCATGCCGTAATACCAGACCATCATTTCAGGCGCCGTCATGCCGAAGGGCGAGGTGGTGAAGAACGCCATCGCCGGGTGCTGGCCAGTGAAATAATACTCGGCGGAGTGGTAGATGTCGGCCTGACCGGAGGTCACGGCGTCGAACACCTCAAGACCGCCAACGAGCTCGCCAGCCGCGCGGGCCTCGACGGTGATCTGACCGTCAGACATGGTGTTGACGCTCTCGACGAACCGCTCAACCGCGTCCCAGACGCCCGCCAGACCACGCGGCCAAGAGCAGACCATGGTCAGCGTGCGCTTGCCCTGCGCATACATCGGCGCAGCGAGCGTCGAGGCGGCGGCGGCAGAGCCACCCAGGGCGGAAGTTTTCAGAAAAGAGCGGCGATCCATTGTGTAGTCTCCATCAGGCGCGCGAGGGGGAGCCCCGCGCCAAATCGCGCGCACCATAGAGAGCGGCTGCGGAAGATTGAAGGGGATGAGACGCGACATATCGGCCTGAAATTGCGCAGGGATGCGCAAGGGGGGATGCATTGTTGCTCAGAGCGCCATCTATCTGACGTTTTATGCCAAAGACATTTCACCCCAATCGTCGCGGCGGGTCGCATCAGACGTCTTGCCTCAGCACAAAAAGAGTGCTCAGCTCATCGTCACACATCCATCGCGGCACATTCGGTGCAGAGTCGAAAGCCCAACAGGACATCCCAACGACGCCAAACATCTGGCCAGACGATTTGGTCCGGGACAGCCGAAAACAGGGTTTCGCGACCGCGCCTGCCACCTCACAACGAAAGCACCTCTCATGATTTCTGTCCTGTCTGGCATCTGGGCCCTGCTCCTCGGCATCGTGTTGGTCATGCTCGGCAACGGGATGCAGTTCACCCTGATCGGCCTGCGCGGCGCGATCGAGGGGTTTTCGGCGACCGAATTGGCCGTGGTCACCTCCGGCTATTTCGTTGGCTTCCTGTCAGGCGCGCGCCTCACGCCGAAGATGATCCGGCGCGTGGGGCATGTTCGGGTCTTCGCGGCGCTTGGCAGTTTCATGTCGGCCGGGTTGATCGCCCTGCCCCTGTTGGCGGAGCCCTGGGCCTGGACGCTGTTGCGCATCCTGATCGGGTTCTGCATGTCCGGCATCTATGTGACGGCGGAAAGCTGGCTCAATGACGCCGCGACGAATGAAACGCGGGGCAAGGTGTTGTCCGCCTATATGCTGGCGCAGACCATCGGCATCATCGGCGCACAGGCGCTTTTGACGCTGGGAGACGCGGCCACTTCGGCGCTGTTCATCGGGGCGTCGATCCTTGTGTCGATCTCTTTCGCGCCCATTCTGTTGTCCGTCACCCCCGTGCCCGCCGTCGAGGTCGCGCCGCCGATGCCGCTCAGAACCCTTTTCAAGCGCTCGCCTCTGGGCACGGTCGGGATTTTCCTTTTGGGCAGCATTTACGCCACCCAGTCCGGCATGGGCGCTGTGTTTGGCACCCAGATCGGCCTCGGCGCGTCGCAAATCGCGCTGTTCGTCGCCATGCTCTTTGCCGGGGTGTTGGCGTTTCAATATCCGATCGGCTGGCTCTCGGACAAGATCGACCGGCGCAAGGTCATCTTTGGCGCGGCCGTGATCGGCACCGCAGCAAGCGGCTTTGGCTGGGTCATGGCGGACAACCTCTGGCTGTTGATGGCGACGGCCTTTGTCGCGGGCGGGGTCACGACGCCGCTCTACGCGCTCTTCCTCGCCTATGCCAATGACACGCTCACCCCCGAAGACATGCCCGCCGCCTCCGGGGGCTTGGTCTTTACCTTTGGCGTCGGTGCGATTGCCGGACCGCTGGTGACGGGTGCTGTAATGGAAGCGCTCGGCCCCTACGGGTTCTGGCTTGTGACCGGGGTGACGTTCGTGGTGATCGCGCTCTATGCGGCCTACCGGATCATGCAACGCGCGCCACTGCCGCAGGAGGAAACAGAGAGCTACCTCAACGTGCTTCCGTCCAGCTCCACCGTCGCCGTCGAAGCCGCCGGGGTGTGGTCGGCGGAACATGGGGGGATGGAGGAGGATGAGGACTTAGGCCCCGCAACATAGCGGCGAAAGGCTGCTTTGAGCCCAGAGAGGACTCGGCCAAAAGGGGGGCGCCGGGCCGTGGACAGGCGCTGAAACAGCTGAACGATGTGCTTTATGATGGTAAAATCCGAGAAAGATCAGATCGTTGCGCGAGGATTGCAATGCGCCTGACCGCCGGGACGGTCCGGCGCACGCCCGGCGCCTTCGGCTTCATTCCGGGCGGTTGCGCTTCGTCCGAACGGCAGCTCCGTCGCGCTGGAATTGGGTGTTTCAAAACTGAACACTCCCTGCTCAAACAAAATAAGGGGCGCGGCTTTCACCGCACCCCCATTCTCTTTTCGTACCTGATAAAATCCTAAGACAGGATCGGCTTACCCGATCAGAGCGCCATCTTCACGCCACACGGCGATCACGGACGAACGCGGTTTGCCCGCACCATCGGGCCAGGAGCCGCCCGGGTGCTGGATGCCGACGAAAGCGACTTTCTTGTCCGGGGACCAGGTAAGGCCCGTGACCTCAGCGCCGTTCGGCGCGGTCAGGAAGCGGGCAATCTCGCCGGTGTCCGTGTTGCCGATTAGCATCTGGTTGTTGCCCTGGCCTTCGAACTCGCCTTCGTTGCTGTCGTCGCCGTCGGTCTGGATCCAGAGGTAGCCATCGGACGAGAACGCCATGCCGTCGGGCGAGTTGAACATGTTGCCTTCGTTGACGTTCTCGGAGCCGCCGTAGGCATTGTCGTAGACCGTCGGGTTGCCGGCCATGACGTAGAGATCCCAGGCGAAGCTGTCCGCACCGTGATCTTCGCCTTCCGGGCGCCAGCGCACGATTTGACCGAAGTTGTTGGTCTCACGCGGGTTCGGGCCGGAAGCCGGGGTCGCATCGCCACCGGCGTTCGGTTTCACGCCGCGGTTCTTGTTGTTGGTCAGCGCGCAATAGGCCTCGGCTTTGAGCGGGTTGGCGGCGATCCATTCCGGACGGTCCATGGTGGTCGCGCCGACTTTGGAACCAGCCATACGGGAGAACACGAGGATCTCGTCCATCGACATGCCGGTGGTCTCGGGCGTGAGCGGCAGCCATTCGCCGGTCATGTCGTCGTTGAACTTGGCCACGTAAAGCGTACCGTCGGACAAGAGACCCTCGGTCGAGCCGCCTTCGGTGTACACACCGTTGGAGACGAATTTATACATGAATTCGCCGCGCTCGTCGTCGCCCATGTAGACAACCACACGACCGTCAGCGGCCTGCACCATCTCGGCATTCTCGTGCTTGAAACGGCCCAGAGCGGTGTGTTTCACCGGGGTCGAGGTCGGGTCGAGCGGGTTGATCTCGGTGACCCAGCCGTGACGATGGGGCTCGTTCGGCTCTTTCGACAGATCGTAGCGCTCATCGAATTTCTCATAGGCATAGCGGCCTTCGCCACCGATGCCGTAGCGCTTGAACTCGTCGGTCTCGGCGTAGTCGCCGGTCGCACCGAAGTAGCCGTTGAAGTTCTCTTCGCAGGTCAGATAAGTGCCCCAAAGCGTTTTGCCGGAGCCACAGTTGTTCATCGTGCCTTTGGGCGACATGCCTTCCGGGTCGGCATTGGTTTTCACCAGATCGGAGCCAGCCGCCGGGCCGTCCATGGTCATCTGAGTTTCATGGGTGATGCGGCGGTTGTAGGGGCTGTCGACGACAACCTCGAAGCCGTTGCCATTGTCCGCGACTTCCATCACGGTCACGCCCTGCATGTTCTTCAGAAGCATGACTTCGTCGGCGGTCTGCGGCGTGCCTTCGGAAGCGGCAGGCAGGTTGATTTTCGGGTTCACGTATTCGGAGTTGATCGTCAGGATGGTTTTGTCGCCATCGACAAAGGTCTCCATGCCGTCGGTGTTCTCGCCGAAGACCTTGTCGGACATCGCGACCGGCACGCCGGTCTCGGCGGAATAGGTGCCTTCGGCTTCGGAGAACAGAGCGTCACCCCAACGGACGAGGACTTTCCACTGGTAGCCTTCCGGCACATGGATCTCGTGGTCGGTGGAAATGCCGATCGGCTTGAAGTTGAAGCCCATTCCTTCGGCGCGAGCCGCCGTGGTGGAGGACATCAGGCCCGCGGTCCCCATGGCCAGAGCGCCAGAGCCAAAGGCCAAAGCGCCGCCCAGGAAACCGCGGCGCGAGATCGCACGTTCGACGACCGCGTCGAACTCATTGGTGTTCGGACGCGGGTCGCGCATCTCGTCGAAATCGTCCCAAGACAGGTCGGTGATATCCTGATCTTTCATGTTTAGCTCCATCGCTTTTGTGCGTTGCTGAAAAGAACAAGGTGCGGCCCCGTGCGGAGGCCCGTCCCTTTGCCGCGACAAGTGCCAAGTCTTCGCAACAGTTCTGTGACCGCTCTATGACAGCTCTGTGAAGCCGCCCCATTTGGGCCGATCTTCGCCGATGAAAACCTTTTAATATCAGCCATCTGTGCGCAAAACCCATAGGGCTTTCGCATCTCTGCATGAGACCGTGCATTTCCCCACAGCATGCCCACCCCCTTGCCGTAACGGCAGGAGTTGGGCACAGTCGAAACGTCATATACGGCGACGCAGGACTGGGAGGATCCGCGATGTTGGAAACGGCGCTTTTGCAGGACGGGCAAGGCACGCCTTTATTGCAGGACAAATTGAACAGCACGCGCGAATGGTCCGTGGTGAACGACTTCTGTCACCGGGCCTATATGCCGCTCTCGACCCGGCCGCTGGTTGCCGGCACCGATCCGAATGCCACGATCCGCATGCTGGGCATCGGGCGGATCACCTTTAGCCGCTTTTGTTTCGGCACGCCGACCCGCGCCGATGAGTTCGACCCGGACAGCGGCAATATCATCGTGGTCAACACCCTGCGCGGCTCCGTGCGGCACCCTTTGGGCGGCAATGACGCCATCGACACCCGCCCCGGCGACAGCTACGTCGTCGATTGCAGCCGCACCGACTATTGGAACCTCGCCGACGGGCACGACCTGCAACTCAACCTCACCATTCCGCATAAGCTGATGGAGGAGACCGCCGCACGGTGGTACGGCTTTGTGCCGGAGGACGATCTTTGGAAAAAGCGCCTGATCTTTGGCGCGGGTCAGTCGGCCTGGCTGTCGCTTCTGGACTATGCCACCCGCTCGATTGACGCGCGGCATGACCGAGTGAGCGATGCTTTGACGGAAAAGCGGATCGAAGAGATGATCTGCCTCGATCTCCTGCGCAACTGGGCGGACAGCGCGGGGCTGAACCTCGAAACAGGGGCCCGCGCCGCAGCGCCCCATTATGTGCGCGAGGCCGAACGGCTGATGCGCCGCACCGCCGAAGACGCGCCGACGATTGCCGAGATCGCCACGCAACTTGGCATCACCGCGCGCAGCCTTTCCGAAGGGTTTCGGCGGTTTCGCGGCCTCACCCCACATGAATTCCTGACCCAGGAACGGCTTGACGGCCTGCACCGCGCTTTGAAACAGGCGCGCCCGGGAGACACCGTCGCCGCCATCGCGCGGGCACGCGGCTATGTGAACATGGGCGCGATGACGGCGCGCTATCGGGAGAGGTTCGGTGAAAGCCCTGCGCAGACTTTGCGGCGCGGGCGGCATTGAGGGTGAGGGCGTTCTGAGGTTCGACGCTCGGAGATTTGCGATACCCGAGCGAAAGTCCGGTTTGAGCCCATTTTGTAGATTGCTGCGCATCCCAAAATGGCTCTAACGCGCTTTACGAGGACGTAAGAACTTCCTGAGGCTAGTGCGGCAATGTTTTGGATGCACGGTTCGAAAGTACAGCAGTGACTTGACTACTGGCCTGCTAGCACATCACTAGTAGACGCTTAGCCACAAATAATTCGCAAAGGTAGCTTATGTCAGAAATTTTCATCAGTCACGCGGTAGCCGACAAAATACTTGCAAAAGCCCTTGTGTCATTTCTGAAAGAAGCGATTGGGGTGCCTGAAAAGAGTATCTTCTGCTCAAGCGTTGAAGGGCATGGCATTCCACTCGGTGCTGATTTCAATGATTACATGAAAGGTAAAATTCAAAAACCAAAACTTGTTATTCTACTCATCACCGAAACATATCTGGAACGTCATTTTTGCTTGATGGAACTGGGCGCTGCTTGGGCGAGGTCATTGAACGCTTGCCCTATTGTTGTAGGTGATGTCCCTTTTGAGACGGTTACGAATACCATCGGATTAAAACAGGCGTGGAAAATTTCAAACCATTCAGGTCTAAACGATTTCAAAAAATTGATTGTAGACACAGGAATTGAGCTCGAACAACGCGGACCGCATGTATGGGACGACAAGCGTACCGAATGGCGGGCTAAGCTCTCGAAAACCTTGCCGAAACTGCCCAAGGGGACGATGGCAACTAGGCAAGAGCTAGACAAAGCCAACGATGTCGCTTCAAGCCTAAGAGAGATAATCTCGGACTTGGAAGGGCAACTTGATCGAGCGAGTTCTCAAATCGACGCTTTGAAAGCCTGTAAGGACGCAGAGCAGGTCAAGGATATCCTGAAAGAATTTTCAGACCACTCGAAGAACGAAGAATTTGAACAACTTCTTGAAAATCTCTCGGACGCTAGACCTTCAGGAGTTTGGTCAGGCGTCTATCTGCACATACTGTTGGATTACTTCGATTTATCCGGTCAGATTGATTGGTTTAATGACAAAAATGAATTCACAACTGCTATACAATACAAGCTAATATCTGAAGATGCTGGACACCCGGTTTTGTGGGGCACCAAAAAGCTGAAGAAGGTCGAAACCGCGTTAAAGGCATTGTCGGCTTTCTTGGAAGATCCTGAAAATGAAAAATTCATTTCAGCAAGGGAGGATCAAGATGTGCCAATGGAAATCGCGGACCGCGAGTTTTTCGAATTCCATCTCAAACTATGACAGGCGCCGCCAACGCCGCACCAAAGTTGGTACTGGAAGAAGCACAGTGAATATCTCTTCGCCTTCTCGAAGGCTGCCATAGGAAAAGGTGCGGCAAACGCCCGCTTTGTCCGCATAGCAGATGTGACCGCCCCAAACCCGAGTTGGACCAAAGGCGCGAAAGTTTTCGCTTACCTGTCGCACATCATCTCGACGAATATAAAATATGATATAACATCACATATCTTTGCAACCCCATTCCCGCATCGCAGCACGCTTTCCTTCCGCAATCGAGCGCGAATTTCCGATTTGGATCGGGCAACGGTATGCCGCGGTCTACCCTCTATCGTTGAGAAGATTAGGCTCTCCTCTGACGCGAGGCCCTGCCCTCGCCTCACGCAACCCCATGAGGAGGAGACCCGCAATGAAAGCGCTCGTATACCAAGGCCCCGGTCAAAAGGACTGGATCGAAAAAGACAAACCCGGCATCGAGAAACCCACCGACGTGATCGTCAAAGTCACAAAGACGACGATCTGCGGCACGGATTTGCACATCCTCAAGGGCGATGTGCCCGCTGTCACACCGGGCCGGACGCTGGGCCATGAAGGTGTCGGTGTGGTCGAGGCCGTGGGCGATGCGGTCGCCAATTTCAAACCGGGCGATCCGGTGTTGATTTCCTGTGTGACGTCCTGTGGCAAATGTCCGAATTGCAAACGTCAGCTCTACGCCCATTGCGATGACGGTGGCTGGATTTTGGGCCATCTGATCGACGGCACACAGGCCGAATACGTCCGCATCCCGCATGGCGACAATTCGCTCTATCCGATCCCCGAAGGCGCCGACGAGGAAGCATTGGTGATGCTCTCCGACATCATGCCGACGGGGCTTGAGATCGGCGTGCAATACGGGCGCGTGAAACCCGGCGACACGGTGGCCATCGTTGGCGCGGGGCCTGTGGGCATGTCGGTGCTTTTGACCGCGCAATTCTATTCGCCGGGGCGGATCGTGATGATCGACATGGACCCGGCGCGGTTGGAGCTTGCGAAACAATTCGGCGCGACCGATACGCTTCAGGTCGGTTCGGTCGATGTGGTCGAGGAGATCATGAAGATGACCGGCGGGCTTGGTGTCGATGTCGCGATCGAGGCGGTCGGCGTGCCCGCGACCTTTGACACCTGTCAAAAGATCGTCTCCGCCGGTGGTTCCATCGCCAACGTCGGCGTACACGGCAAATCCGTGGAGCTGCATATCGAAGAGCTCTGGATCAAGAACATCAATATTTCCATGGGCTTGGTCAGCACCAACACCACGCCGATGCTGTTGAAAACCCTGAACTCGGGCAAGGTCGATCCGGCGCGGCTTGTGACCCATCGGCTCAAGTTGGATGAGATCATGGAGGCCTATGAGATCTTCGGCAATGCGGCGCGCGAGAAGGCGATGAAGATCATTCTGACCGCCTGAGCAACCTCCGAGACCACGACCGCCGGGGGACAAAGCTCCGGCGGTCTTACCCATACGAAAAAATGACAACAGGGAAGATTTGTCTTTCTTTACCCCTTTCCGTCACGCGCCTCTCAGGTCACAGTCCTCGCGATTGTGACTACCGGGGTTTTGTCGCTCCGAAACGAAAAGGATGTTCCGATGTTGTCGCTGAAAAATGCTCTGACACATTCCCTGCGCCCTCTGGCCACCGCCGCCGTTCTGGGCCTCACCGCCCTGCCCGCCGCCGCCGAGCCGGAGATTTTGACCTTTGACGATCTCGATGTCTTCGAAGAGCTTCTGAGCGGTTTTGGCTCGGTCGAGGCCGACACCGATGGCGAAGACGACCCGATGTTCCGCGGCCGGATCAGCGGCACGCGCTACGCGCTCTATTTCTACGGCTGCGACAACCACACCGACTGCAACAACGGCACCTTCGTGGCCTATTTCGACGGTGACGACTATTCCACCGATGCGGCTGTGATCAACGACTACAACAACAGCTACCGCTTCGGCAAAGCCTCTGTCGACAGCGACGGCGATCTGGAGATCAACTACTCCTTCGCCTTCAAAGGTGGCATCACGCGGGTCGCTTTGGACGACACCTTCGATTGGTGGCGGGTGATTTTGGAAGAGGCAGAAGAGCATTTCGAATAAGCGAAACGCGTCTTTGAATGTCACAAAAGGGCGTCCTCAGCGGGGCGCCCTTTCTTAATTCCGAAATTAAATCAATATTTTGCGCTCAGTTACTCGCAGACACCCCAAACCCCTGACCCGCAAAAGCCTCTCGCGCGGTCTCGCCGTCCAGATAGCGCATAAACTCTGCTGCCGTCTCTCCATTGTGGCCTGCGATCATGGCCATCGGGTAGACGATGGGCGGGTGGCTGTCGGCCGGAAAGGTGGCGACGACGCTGACACGCTCTTCGGCAACGGCATCCGTGGCATAGACGATCCCGTAGGGCGCCTCGCCCAGGGCGACGAGCGCCAGTGCGGCGCGGACGTTGTCGGCCTGGGCGACCTGCGGCGCGACAGTGTCCCAAAGACCGAGATGCGTCAGCGCAGCTTTGCCATAGAGGCCCGCAGGCACCGCATCGACCAGTGCCATGGCAAGGCGGTCATCGCCCAAAGCCTCGGGCAAGGTGTCGATCTCCATCGCGTCGGCGTCGCCTGTTGCGATGAGCACGAGGTCATTGGTCACCAAATCGCGCCGCGTGCCTTCGGCCAAGAGACCGTCTTCTTCGAGCACATCCATCCATCCGGGATTGGCGGAGATGAAGATGTCGGCGGGGGCCCCCTGTTGAATTTGCCGCGCAAGCGCCGAGGAGCCCGCGTAGGAGATTGCCAAATCATGGCCAGTTTCTGCCTCGAAAGCGGTTTCGATCTCGCCCAAGGCGTTGGTCATGCTGGCGGCGGCGAAGACCGTGATCGGATCGGCGTAAAGCGTGGCGGGCGCGACGAAGAGCGCGGCGGCCAGGGTACGAGCAAGCATGAAGGTTTCCAATTTTCGTTCGATATGTTTCACAAAACATATTGCAAGGCAGCGGGTCAAAGGCAAGCGTTATTTCCCGGCCGACACATCGAGGAATTACGGCGCCAAAAGCGCCTCAATCGCGGCGATGTCGTCTTGTCCGGCCTGCAAGGTGATCTCTTCAAGGCGACGATAATGCGCCAACACCACCTCCCCCATCTCCGTCAAAGATGCCCCGCCGCCATGGGCACCGCCACGGCTGGAATGCACCAAAGGCGCGCGAAAGGCCGTGTTCATGTCCTCGACCAGAGACCAGGCACGTTTGTAGCTCATCGACATGCCGCGCCCTGCGGCGGCGATGGAGCCGGTGTCGCGAATGCCCTCCAACAGATCGGCCTTGCCCGGCCCCAGCATCAAGAGATCGCCGAAATGCAGCCTGAGCCGAAGGCGGATCGGGGCGGCGGATCGGGGCGACTCTTCGGGTATGTCCGGGGACATGTCCGGGGACATTTCTGGGGCGGGCGGTGTTTGACTATCCTGCATAAAGGGACTGTGCCGCGCCGCGTCGTTTTGCACAAGCGCGATGATCCCGCTCTCTCCCCCACTGCCACCCTCTGTCTCAGCCTCGCGCAGCCTCTTCTGGCGCAAAATGACGTCAAAGGCGCTCATGACCACCCGCTGATTTCGCGCATGCCCGGCACCGATATTGTAGGCGACCACACCTCGGATTGTCAGGAATTCATGATCGCCACCGGGCGGATCACACCGGGGGAAGAGCTTCCGCCGGTGGAGCGGTTCGAGGGCACATCGACCACCCTGACCTACCGGGCTGAGAAAAGGTCCCTCTCGGCTCTGGCGATCTTTCGCAATTTCAAGAAGGCTTTTGAGCAGGCCGGATTCGAGCCGGTGTTCACCTGCAAATCCGACGCCGAATGTGGCGATCGCTTCGTGCGGCAACTCTATTGGTATGGCGACCCTCAACGTCGGGGGCACCCCCCCTATCTGGACGCGTCGAACCGGCTTGGCGACGACGAAACCTATTTCTACTGGTCCGGCACCGGCGAGGCCGAGGGTGGCACCTATATCATCTCGCTTCTGGTGGCCCAGCAAACGGCGATGACGTTCCCGGCCAGCATCGTGCTCGACATCAGCCAGACCGACGACTTGGAGAAAGACGGGCCTGTGGCGCCGGTCACGAGCAATGCCACGGACGCCGGACGCGCCAAGAACCGCCGGGTGGAGCTTGTGCTTCAGGAGTGAGGGCTGCGCCGCTTGAAGGATTTGGGGGCTGGCCTGAAAATAGGTCAGCACTTTTAACATTATTTCGCGCACACCCCGCCCCACGACATTTTATTCACGAAACAGCGGTTTTGCAGTTGACGCCTGCTGCGGGTGCACATAATGTCCCGGCACGCAATGAAGGACCCCAAGCCATGTCAGGCATTATTCTTGTAGTCGTAGGGAAAACGCGCATGGGCCGGTGACGGTTAACCAGAATGGAACCCATGCGCCCCCGATTGAAACCGGGGGCTTTTTTATTGCCAAAAACGTAAGTGACGCGTGAGACGGAGAGAAACATGACACGTCAGATGACCGGAGCAAAAATGGTGGTTCAGGCCCTGAAGGATCAGGGTGTGGACACGGTATTTGGCTACCCGGGGGGCGCTGTCCTTCCGGTCTACGACGAAATTTTCCAGCAGAACGACATCAAACACGTGTTGGTGCGCCATGAGCAGGCCGCGATCCACGCCGCCGAAGGCTATGCGCGCTCGACCGGCAAGCCCGGTGTGGCGCTGGTGACCTCGGGTCCTGGTGCGACCAATGCGGTGACGGGTCTGACGGACGCGCTCTTGGACTCGATCCCGCTGGTGGTGTTCTCCGGTCAGGTGCCGACCTTCATGATTGGCACAGACGGGTTTCAGGAGGCCGACACCATCGGCATCACCCGGCCCTGCACGAAACACAACTGGCTGGTGAAAGACACCGACAAGCTGTCGGAGACGATCCATCAGGCGTTCCACGTCGCCACCTCCGGCCGCCCCGGTCCGGTTCTGATCGACCTGCCGAAAGATGTGCAGTTCGCCGATGGCGAATATACGCCCCCCGCGAAAGCCAAGGTGAGCCATTATCAACCGCGCGTGAAAGCCTCCATAGAGGAGATCACCGATCTGGTCGCGCTCATCGAGAAGGCCGAGCGTCCCGTGTTCTACACCGGCGGTGGCGTGATCAACTCCGGTCCCGGCGCGTCGCAGTTGCTGCGCGAGCTGGTCGATGCCACGGGCTTCCCGATCACCTCGACCCTGATGGGTCTGGGCGCCTACCCGGCGTCGGGCAAAGGCTGGCTGGGCATGCTCGGCATGCATGGTCTCTATGAGGCCAATATGGCGATGCATGGGTGCGATCTGATGATCAACATCGGCGCGCGGTTCGACGACCGGATCACCGGCCGGATTCAGGATTTCTCACCGAACTCCACCAAGGTGCATGTCGACATCGACCCCTCCTCGATCAACAAGATCATTCGCGTTGACCTGCCGGTGATCGGCGATGTGGGCCATGTCTTGGAAGACGTGCTCAAGGTCTGGAAATCGCGTGGCCGCAAGGTGGCCGACACCTCCGCGTGGTGGGAACAGATCGAGGAATGGCGCAAAGTTCGCTGCCTGACCTACAAGCCGTCCGAAACGGTGATCAAACCGCAATATGCGCTGGAGCGTCTCGAAGCGCTGACCAAGGGCATGGACCGCTACGTCACCACCGAAGTCGGCCAGCACCAGATGTGGGCCGCGCAGTTTTTGAACTTCGAGGATCCGAACCGCTGGATGACCTCTGGTGGTCTGGGCACCATGGGCTACGGTTTCCCGGCCTCCATCGGTGTGCAACTGGCGCATCCTGAGAGCCTCGTGATCAACGTCGCGGGTGAGGCCTCCTGGCTGATGAACATGCAGGAAATGGGCACGGCAATGCAGTATCGCGCGCCGGTGAAACAGTTCATCCTGAACAACGAACGCCTCGGCATGGTGCGTCAGTGGCAGCAACTCCTGCACGGCGAGCGCTATTCCTCGTCCTGGTCCGAGAGCCTGCCCGATTTCGTGAAATTGGCCGAAGCCTTTGGCGCCAAGGGCATCCAATGTTCCGATCCGAAAGATCTGGACGATGCGATCATGGAGATGATCAACTACGACGGTCCGGTGATCTTTGACTGCCTCGTCGAGAAGCACGAAAACTGTTTCCCGATGATCCCCTCGGGCAAGGCGCACAATGAGATGCTGTTGGGCGATGCTTCCGTCGAAGGCGCGATCAAATCCGACGGCGCGGTGCTGGTCTGATGAAACGGGTCGGGAAAGCACTCCGCAACATCCTGGCCGCGTTGATCGCGACCTGGGGCCTTGCGGGCTGTATGTCCCCGGATGCCGTTGAGGTGTCCTCCGGTGGCTTCGACTTTGCGGTCGAGGTCGCGGGCGACACCGCCGTCGCGCGCAATTATCACACGGGTCGCCTCAATTTCGCCGCGCTCGAAGAGGCCGCCCGCTCCGCCATTGAAACCGCGTCGGGCTGTGCTGTGCGCACGCTTGCGAAACGCAGTGAGATCAACACATTCGACGCCACGCTTGACTGTGCGTCATAAGGGAGAAAGCCATGTCCGCCCTACGTATCCAACAAGGCTCCACGAGCCATTCCGCCTATGACCTTCGCGACTACCACGCCGAAGTGATCGAGAAACACACGCTGGCCGTTCTGGTCGACAACGAGGCGGGGGTTCTGGCCCGTGTCATCGGGTTGTTTTCGGGCCGCGGCTATAACATCGAAAGCCTGACGGTGGCCGAAGTGAACCACCAAAGCCACCTGTCGCGCATCACCGTGGTGACCACCGGCACCCGCGATGTGATCGAACAGATCAAGGCGCAGGTGGGCCGCATCGTGCCCGTCCACGAGGTTCACGACCTGACCGTCGAAGGCCCCTCGATCGAGCGCGAATTGGCGCTGTTCAAGGTCGAAGGCACCGGCAACAACCGCATCGAGGCGCTGCGCCTCGCGGAGATTTTCCGGGCCAATGTGGTGGACAGCACGCTGGAAAGCTTTGTTTTCGAGATGACCGGCACGTCGGAGAAAATCGATGCCTTTGCCGAGCTGATGCGGCCTTTAGGTCTGGTGGAAACCGCCCGCACGGGTGTTGCCGCCCTGGCGCGCGGCAGCCACATCTGACCCCGGACCAAAAGAAACAAAGGGCCCCGCGCGGGCCCTTTTGCCTCTCTTCGTGATTTATCTGAGGGGCGCGAATTTGTCGAAGAAACCGCGCACCAGTGGCGAATAGATTTTGCGCTCGCGAATACCGAGCTTGTGCCTCGAAGCGAGGAGCACGGAGAGCTTTGGCTCCAAGCGCTCCAATAGGATCGGCGACGGTGCGATGACGTCTTGGGTCGAGACCGAACTGCCGAAATAGAAGTTCGGATTGCCAAGGTAATTCGGCTCAAAGCCGCCCAGCACCATCAAAGGCACCTGATCCATCGTCACCATGAAGGCAAATCCCACCAATTGACGAAACACCAACCCGTGAAACAGCCGGGCCTGCGCGGCCCGTGGCAGGCCGATCCGCGCGCTGGAGGCATAGGGCATATAGCCCCGAATGCGCAGGTTGCCATTGCCGTCGTAATAGAATTTCAAAAGCGTCGTGCTGATGTGATCGGGCACGAAATAGGAGACGCGGTGGTGCAGGTAACACCCCGCGGGAAAGGCCTCGGGCGCGATTTTGAGCGCATCGATGTCGAAGAGAAAGGAGGACAGAACGCGCGAGATGCGTTCCTTGTTGGCCCGGTCCCGCAAACAGTCCAGAGGCTCCAGCAAAATCCGTGCATCGACGTCGAAATACTGGCAGATCTTATGAAGCACGTCAGGCCGCGGAAAAGCCTCGCCTTTGAGGTAACGGTTGAACTGGGTCCGATTGATGCCGAGATCGCGACAAAGCTGCGAAATCGAGGACGCTCGCCGCGAGAGCTGTCTCAAATTGGTTCCAAAAATATGGCGCAACTGCGCGGGAGATAATTCCCCTTGCTGCACGGGTCCCCCCTTCCGAAATTCCTCAAAACCGCCCCAGGTCTTTCCAGATATCCCGGGATATTTCGAGATGGACAACGGACCACCAAGGACAGAGAGCATCCCCTACATCCGCGCCAGGCAAATGTCGTATCCGGGATTATGCAAACGTTGTCCTTCAATGGAATAGGATGATTATGCGCCTTTGGCGCCCGTTTTGATACGGTTTTGTTTCAACATTCAGAATTTCTCGAAAAATGACGCGCTTTAGCGTCACGTCGCGTTCGGTTGTGACACATAAATCGGAATATTTCGCAATATCTGCTCGTGCTATAAATGAATGCTCGCAAAATGTTACGAGATATCGAGTGTTGAGAGTATTCAGAAGAGTATTCAAATGGATGGAATTGTTATTTGGTCCGACCCTGACACGCATAAGGCCGTGATCTGGTGCAGTGACCATGCCGATTTGGTCTACGCCTCCGGCGCGGAGGCCATGCTTGGGTCCTTTGCCATGCCGGCCTCCGGGACCATGGTTTCTTTCAAGACGCGGATGGAAAACGGTGTGCGCATTTGCTCCCATCTGACCCCTCTACAGCGCGATGTGGCCCCTGAACTGGCCCAGGCTTTGCGCGACTTCGCAGCGAGCCTGATTGCGGCCTAGCCCCAGTTTGACAGGTTGGGAAACGCGGCGTTTTCGCGCGGCGGATCGCCATAAATCCGATAAAAGACAAGAAAAAAGGGGGACCATAATGGCCCCCCTGAGGTTCGCTGATCAGGCTCATCATTGATACCGCCCGGTAAGTTTTTTTGCCTGCGGCCTGATCCGCGTCAGGGGCGAACGCATCCGCCCCGGAAAAGGAATTCTAAAAGAACCCCTCACTCTGGATGCTTCATTGCGACACATAGCATCGCGCAAAGCATCCCCACCCCGGATCACCCATATGAGGCGGGTGATCCGTATTCTATTTAGTGCAGCATCTGCCCCGCAGAGCTGTTGACCGAAAACGTCGCGCGGCATCCGCGCTCGCCCTCTGTGCGGTAGGTCTGCACCGAATAGGTCACCGACAGCGACGGAACGCCCAAGACAGAGACCGCATGACTGCCGTCATAGGCATCGGCCAGCGCGCCCACGACGTTGCGGTCGAACTCCGCCTCCAAAGTGTTGCCGCGCATCGTCACGCGATCTGCCGCGCAAAGCTGTCCGGCGATGTCGAAAACCAATTCCATTCTCATGCTCCTCAGCTACAGCCGGACGTGCCGCCGCAGGTGTTGCATTTCATGCAGGTGCCGTTGCGCACCAGCGTGTAGTTGCCGCATTCGCCACAAGGATCGCCCTCGTAGCCCTGCATCTTTGCCTTGTCGCGTGCGGTCATCGACACGGTGCCGGTGGAGAGCGCCGTTTCCGAGGTTGCCTTGGTCTCAGGCACCAGCGTCTGAAGCGCGACTTGCGGGTCGATGGAGCCATCCAGCGCCACGGCGCCCGACTGCATTCCGCCTTGCAAAACAACGAGTTCCTGCGGCAGGCGCTTGCGCAGATAGCCGGTCGAGGAAATCTGTTTCAGCACCTCGATGGATTTCGCAGAGGCACTTTCTGACGGAGTCTTGATGTTGGACACGCCTTCGGCGGCATCCTTGTCGAGATCGTCAAAGGCCGCGCCCTGCGGTTTGACATGCGCCAGATCGGTGCGGTCGAGGTACGACACGGCCAACTCGCGGAAGATATAGTCGAGGATCGAGGTGGCGTTTTTGATCGAGTCATTGCCCTGCACCATGCCCGCCGGTTCAAATTTGGTGAAGGTGAAGGCATCGACGAATTCTTCGAGCGGCACGCCGTACTGCAGACCGACAGAGACCGCGATGGCGAAGTTGTTCATCATCGCCCGGAAACCGGCGCCCTCTTTGTGCATGTCGATAAAGATTTCGCCCAGAGAACCGTCTTCGTACTCGCCGGTGCGCAGGTAGACCTTATGCCCGCCGACGATGGATTTCTGGGTGTAGCCCTTGCGACGATCGGGCATCTTTTCGCGGCCGCGGGCGACCTCTTTAATGATGACCTTCTCGACGATCTTCTCGGCCAGCACGGCGGCTTTTTCCTGCGCGGTGCCGGTTGCGAGAATTTCCTCGGCCTCTTCGTCATCCTCGATCAAAGCGGTCGCCAGCGGCTGCGACAGTTTCGAGCCGTCACGGTAGAGCGCATTGGCTTTCGTGCCCAAGGACCAGGACAGCTCATAGGCGGCCTGACAATCCTCGATGGTGGCGTCATTCGGCATGTTGATCGTCTTGGAGATCGCGCCGGAGATAAAGGACTGCGCCGCGGCCATCATGGTGATGTGGCTCTCAACCGACAGATACCGCTTGCCTTTTTTGCCGCAGGCATTGGCGCAATCAAAGACGTTGTAATGCTCTTCCTTGAGGAAAGGCGCACCTTCGAGGGTCATCGTGCCGCACACATGGTCATTGGCCGCCGCGATGTCTTTGGCGGTAAAGCCGAGGCTGCGCAGCAGGTCGAAAGACGGATCATTGAGTTTCGCCGCCGGAATGCCGAGCGTGCCGGTGCAGAACTCTTCGCCCAGTGTCCATTGGTTGAACACAAAGCGGATGTCGAAGGCGGACGGCAGCGCGGCCTCGATCTTGTCGATCTGCGCCTGACCGAAGCCGTGGCCAATGAGAGCCGTGTGGTTGATCCCCGGTGCATTGCCGATGGTGCCATGACCCACAGCGTAGGACACGATCTCTTCGATCTCCGACGAAGAATAGCCGAGTTTCTCAAGCGCGGCCGGCACGGAGCGGTTGATGATTTTGAAATAGCCACCGCCTGCGAGTTTCTTGAATTTCACCAGCGCAAAGTCCGGCTCGATCCCCGTGGTGTCGCAATCCATCACCAGACCGATGGTGCCGGTGGGCGCAATCACAGAGACCTGCGCGTTGCGGTAGCCGTTTTTCTCGCCAAGGCTCAGCGCCTCGTCCCAAGCGGATTTCGCCAGCTCGACGAGATGGGCGTCGGGGCAGTTGGCGTGATCCAAAGCGACCGGCTTGACCTCAAGGCCTTCGTAGCCCGTGGTCTTGCCATAGGCGGCGGTGCGGTGGTTGCGGATGACGCGGAGCATATGCTCGCGGTTCTTCTCGAACTTGTCGAAGGCCCCCAGCTCGCCTGCGATCTCGGCGGAGGTCGTATAGGACACACCGGTCATGATCGCGGTCAGAGCACCGGCCAGCGCGCGCCCCTCATCGCTGTCATAGCCAAAGCCCATGTTCATCAGCAAGCCACCGATGTTGGCGTAACCCAGGCCCAGCGTGCGGAAATCATAGGAGCGCTGCGCGATCTCTTGCGACGGGAATTGCGCCATCATCACGGAAATTTCAAGCGTCAGCGTCCAGAGGCGGGTCGCGTGCATGTAGCTTTCCGCATCGAACACGCCATCGTGCAAGAAGGTCAGAAGGTTCATCGAAGCGAGGTTACAAGCCGTGTCATCGAGGAACATATATTCCGAACAGGGGTTGGAACCGCGAATTTCGCCGTCTTCCGGGCAGGTGTGCCAGGCATTGATCGTGTCGTGGAACTGGATGCCCGGATCGGCACAGGCCCAGGCGGCATGGCCGACCTGTTCCCAAAGATCGCGCGCCTTGACGGTCTTCGCGACCTTCCCGTCGGTGCGGCGCAAAAGCTCCCATTCGGCATCGTCTTTCACGGCCTTGAGGAAAGCATCGGTGACGCGCACGGAGTTGTTGGAGTTCTGACCGGAGACGGAGGCATAGGCCTCGCTGTCCCAATCCGTGTCATAGGTCGGGAATTCGATCGAGGAATAGCCCTGTTTCGCGTAATCCAGCACGCGTTTGACGTAGGTTTCCGGAATGGCGACCTGTTTCGCGGATTTGACCGCGGCCTTCAGCGCCGGGTTCTTGCTTGGGTCGAAAGCATCGGCTTCCGCGCCGTCCCAAGTGCCAATCGCATCGAAAATCGCATTGAGCTGGCGTTCGTGCATCTTAGAGCCCGCGACGATGGACGCCACTTTCTGCTCTTCGATCACTTTCCAGTTGATGAAATCCTCGATGTCCGGGTGATCCATGTCGCAGATCACCATCTTCGCCGCGCGGCGCGTGGTGCCGCCGGATTTGATCGCGCCCGCTGCCCGGTCGCCGATTTTCAGAAAGCCCATGAGGCCGGAGGATTTGCCCCCACCCGAGAGGCTCTCATTGGCGGCGCGCAGCGAGGAAAAGTTGGTGCCGGTGCCGGAACCGTATTTGAACAGGCGCGCCTCGCGCACCCAGAGATCCATGATGCCACCGTCAGACACCAGATCGTCGGCGACGGATTGGATGAAACAGGCATGCGGCTGCGGATGCTCATAGGCGGAGGACGAGCGCGTCAGCTCACCGGATTGATAATCCACATAATAATGCCCCTGCCCCGGACCGTCGATGCCGTAGGCCCAGTGCAGGCCGGTGTTGAACCACTGCGGGCTGTTCGGCGCGCCCATCTGGGCCGCCAGCGTGAACCGCATCTCGTCGTAATAGGCTTTGGCGTCATCTTCAGACGTGAAATAGCCGCCCTTCCAGCCCCAATAGGCCCAGGCGCCTGCGAGACGGTCGAACACCTGTTTCGCAGAGGTCTCGCCACCAAACCGCGCCTCCTCGGGCAGTTTTACAAGCTTGTCTTCGTCGGGAATAGACCGCCAAAGGAAAGACGGAACGCCTTTTTCACGGACTTTTTTCAGTGCCGCCGGCACGCCAGCCTTGCGGAAATATTTCTGCGCGATGACGTCGGAGGCGACCTGCGACCACTTCGAGGGCACTTCGCAATCGTCGAGATGAAACACCACCGTGCCGTCCGGGTTGCGGATTTCCGAGGAGGTCTTGGTGAACTCCAGTTCCGCATATGCGTCTTTGCCTGCCGTCGTGAATTTGCGTTCGATTTTCATCTGCCTCAACTCTCGCGTTGTTTTGCTTTACCGCCAAATTTCCGTCACCGGCGACCCGTCGACCTCCTCCACATCTTGTGTTGTCGTTACGGCAAGAAACGCGCCCGGCTCACAGACAAATCTCGACCAGACCGGTGCGGCCTTGGCCCCCGGATGCGTCACAGATTCGTCTTTGGTCCTCAAGCTGATCCTCGGTGGCAAATCCGTTCTCACCCCGGTCGCATCCCTTGTTTTCAAGCCTTTCGACCTGAAAACCGGTGCGATCCCAACGCGGATATGTCCCCCGAGACCCTTGTCCCTCGCCGTCCAAGAACAACTAAATGTAGTGTGTCTCTCATCCGGCCTCCACAATGTGCAGCGGCTGAGCCCTCGTGGTCAACGCAAAATTTACTCTTTTGAGACGCAAAAATCGTTTGACGAAAATTGCCCACAGGCCCCCACGATTCGAAGTCCCCCGCGTTAATACTTTTTTCTTTGTTTCCTATGGGTTTCGTGAAATTCGTTAAGATTTTGCACAAGCCGGTGTGGATAAGTGGCCGCACCGAAAAATCAGCAGGTGCAGCCCATGTGTGGCAGGTTTGCACATTTCCTCAGCATACTACATCTAGTGGACAAGGCTTTGGCAAAACCGGAGGGAAAACACCGGCTTTCTCAGGAAAACCCCTGAAAACCGGCAGAGTTAGCGCCTCAAGCTCCCCTGATTTACGCACATACACCACATATGTGACAGTGATCTGAGCGCTCGAATCAATTTTGTGACGCAACCTCAAGTTGCCGCGCGCGGCACCGGTTTCAGATCGACCAGAAGCGTGCCATCAAGGCAATCCATCCCCGAGACGGTCAGACCCGTTTCATCGACCGACAAGACCCTGACCCGCGACAGGGCAATCGGGTTCGGGCGATGTGGCGAGCGCATGGCAAAGACACCGCAATGCACCCCATCATGGGGCCGCACCGAGTGCAGGACATCGCGCGCCGCCCGATCAAACCAATAGAGCACATCGACCTCCACGGCGCTCAGCCCCTTGAGCCCCGGCGCAAACGCCGGGTCGATCTCGATCCGCGCCTCTTGTTCAGGCGACGGCGCACTCGGGCAGTCGGCTAAGGTTTTGTAAGGCGTGTGAATCCGTCCGATGGGGGTGAGGGTCATCTCTGTCATGGCGATCTCCTTTCCGGTCGAGATAGGAGAAAGTGGCCCGAGATCAGCCGGACAAAAGGACGCGGGGCGCGAACGGTCTCGACCGTCACAGCCGAAAGCGACAGAAAGCTTAAAATATCTCAGGGGGAGAAAGTGGTCGGGGCGGCGAGATTCGAACTCACGACCCCCTGTACCCAAAACAGGTGCGCTACCAGACTGCGCCACGCCCCGACCGTGCGCCTCTCCTACCGTGCAAACGCGCGGTTGAAAAGCACTTATTTATGCGCTCACTCCGTGAGACAAGGATCAGCCGCCTCGGGCCCAAAGGCCGGATGGCGCAGGTGATCGCCGGGACGAATGCCCAAGGCGCGGGCCAGACCGCCATTGATTTCAAGCACCGCATAGACCGCATCGCCGCCCGCAATCGGGGTCCGGTCCAGAGGCACGGCCTCGTCATGAACCCGGGTCACGACGCCCTGCCGGTCGACAAAGATCATATCCAGCGGGATCAAGGTGTTGGCCATCCAAAACGACACCGGCTGCGGTTTTTCATAGACGAACAACATGCCATGCGAGCGCGGCATCTCGGCGCGGTTCATCAAACCGAGGGCGCGTTCACCCGCGTCATCTGCAATCTCGACGGAAAAACGCGCCTGCGTCTCTGGCCCCGAGATCAGAACCTCATCCCTGCGGCAGGCCTCTTGCGCCAGCGCAGGCAAAGCTGCGACACAGAGGATCGCGCTCAACAGCCTCGCGGAGAAACGCGAGCGGCGGCGCATCTCAGGCCTCCGCCTCTTGCGCCTCACGCAGCGCGATGTCCCAAGCGGTGACATGCGCGGCCATCCGGCCCCGACGCCCGTCGATGACACGAAGCCCGACGGCCTCTCCCGGCATCAAATCGGCCAAACCCGATCGGCGCAGCACTTCAATATGGATGAACACATCCTCTGGGCGCCCGAAAACATTGGCAAACCCAAAGCCCTTGCCCTTGTCGAACCACTTCACACGCGCGGGCTCGAGCGGCAAAGACAGGCTTTCCTCATCGACCTCCTCGAGGTCTTCCAGCATCGTCCCCGTGCCCGGCGCCGGAGGTGCAATTTCGAGCACCTCGACCGCCTGCACACCGCGATCCGTGCTTTGCACCACGAGACGCACCATAGCGGCATCCGCTACGGAGCTTTGCCCGAAGTTGCGCAAAACATTCGCATGCAACAAAATATCCGGACCGCCGTCATCGGCGATCACAAAGCCAAAGCCGCGAGTCGGATCGAACCATTTTACATGGCCCGAAACGACCTTCCCCAAGTCTGTGTCGTTCATTCTCTCATTTACTCATAAGGGCCAATGCGCATTTCGACTGGCCCATAACAGGGGGTACGCACCCCTCATCCCGCTCTGAACCTGAGACAAACGAGCCAAAGGTGCAAGCCCCCTTCCCCCTGTCTTTTTGACCAGTTGTTCGAATGACCCGGCGTCAACCTTTTTTTCAGGCCATATGTCAGGGATTAAGTCGCAAAATTTCCCAAGCGGCCTCCGGGCTGGCACGGCGCCAGCGGAACCGGTCGTGCAGACGGAACTCGCCATCGGCCCAAAATTCGATCTCCAAGGGCGTGATCCGATAGCCGCCCCAGAACGGCGGGCGTTTCGGATTGGGGCCGTGTTTGAGGCCCTCTTTGGCCACGGCTTCCATCAGCGCAGTCTTTGACACAAGTGGCCGCGATTGCTGACTGGCCCAGGCGCCGATCCGCGATCCGAGCGCGCGGGATTTGTAATAGGCGTCGGAGGCTTCCGGCGTTTCGCGGGCGACCAGGCCGCGCACACGGACCTGACGGCGCAGGGATTTCCAATGCAGGACAAAAGCAGCTTTTCCAGCAGTTTCAATCTCTTGCCCCTTCGCGCTCTCATAATTGGTGAAAAACACAAAGGCGTCGTCGGCGATCTCTTTCAAGAGCACCATCCGCACATTCGGTAGGCCGTCCTCGTCCACCGTGGCGATGGCCATGGCGTTGGGATCGTTGATCTCCTTGGCCTCGGCCTCTTTCAACCAGCGTCGCGAAATCTCGAAGGGGTCGTCTCCGGCGAAAATGCCTTTGCGGGGGACATCTGCTGACACCATGGCGGCTCTCCTCTGGCGGCTTTCTTCATGGCATTCGGGATAGTCCTATTGCGACCGAGCGACAAGGAAAACCCCGCGCAAACCCCGCCTGCCCCCTGCTAAAACAGAGACGCACAAGCGGTTTGCAGCGGCCATATGACCCTACGTCGCGAATTTACCGGGGCCAGACTTGATCGCTTTGCGCAAAACCCCTAAAGCACGTTTCAACATCCAATAATAAGCGGACGAAGACACGCCATGACGAAACTGATGGACGGCAAACGCGGGCTGATCATGGGCCTTGCCAACGACAAATCAATCGCCTGGGGCATTGCCAAAGCACTCTCCGATCATGGCGCTGAGCTGTGTTTTTCCTATCAGGGTGAACAGCTTAAGAAACGGGTCGATCCGCTGGCGGAACGTCTTGGCTCCGATTTCGTCGTGGAATGCGACGTCTCCGACGAGGCCTCTATGGATGCTCTTTTCGAAGATATAGAGGAAAAATGGGGCAAGCTCGACTTCATCGTGCATGCCATCGGTTTCTCCGACAAAAACGAGCTGCGCGGCCGCTATGTCGACACCACCCGCGACAATTTCAACCTGACCATGGACATCTCCGTCTTCTCCTTCACCGCGGTCGCACAGCGTGCCGCGAAGCTGATGAAAGAGGGCGGCTCGATGCTGACCATGACCTATTACGGCGCCGAGCGCGTGATGCCGCATTACAATGTGATGGGTGTGGCCAAGGCCGCTTTGGAGGCCTCCGTGCGCTACCTCGCCGAAGATCTCGGCAAGGACGGCATCCGCGTCAACTCGATCTCCGCCGGTCCGATCAAGACGCTCGCCGCTTCCGGCATCGGCGACTTCCGCTACATCATGAAATGGAACGAATACAACTCGCCGCTGCGTCGCAATGTGACCATCGACGATGTGGGCGGCTCTGCGCTTTACCTGTTGTCCGATCTCTCGGCGGGCGTGTCGGGCGAAACCCACCACGTCGACGCGGGCTATCACGTCGTTGGCATGAAAGCGGTCGACGCCCCGGACATCACCAAGGGCTGATCCCTCCGGAAGAAACGCTTTGAAAACGGGGGCTTCGGCTCCCGTTTTGTGTTACAGATGTCTTTGGGAGGAGACATGACCCTCGCGATTTTTCTCTCTATTTTAAGCCTGCATTTCGTCGCCGCCATGTCGCCCGGCCCCTCTTTTGTGGTCTCCGTACGCACCGCCGCCTCCGAGGGGTTTCGCCCCGCTTTCGGCCTTGCTGTGGCCTTTGGATTGGGTGCGGTGATCTGGGCGCTGGCGGCTATGTCCGGCCTTTCGATCCTGTTCGAGCTTTTCCCCCGCGCCTATCTCGCCTTTAAAATCGCGGGCGGGCTGTTCCTGATCTGGATCGGATACAAAACCATCCGTCATGCCCGCGATCTGCTGCCCGAGGCCAGTACAATCGCAAGCCCGCGGTCGCTCGCCAATGCCTTTCGCCTCGGTCTCATGACGCAATTGTCGAACCCGAAACCTGCGGTGTTCTTCGGGGCGGTCTTTGCCGGGCTGATCCCGCCCGAGACCTCGGTCGTCATTAAGGCCATTTTATTGTTTTTCGTCTTTTTTGACGAAACACTGTGGTATGTGATTGTCGCGCGGCTTTTTTCGCGGCAAAAAGCACGACAAGCCTATGGCCGGGCCAAGCTTTGGACCGACCGCGCTCTGGGGGGCCTCATCGCCCTTTTCGGAGCCCGGATCGCGACCAGTTGACCGTCCTTCTTAACCGCCCTTCCGGCCCGCCACTTCGATGAAAGGATCAAAAGAGATGTCCGACCGCCTGCCCCATGAAAAAGGCTTTCACATCAGTTGGGATCAGATTCACCGCGACAGCCGGGCGCTGGCGTGGCGGCTTGACGGCAAGGGGCCGGATGACGGCGCGTGGCGTGCCATCGTGGCGATCACCCGTGGCGGCATGGCGCCTGCGATGATCATCGCGCGCGAGCTGGACATCCGCACGGTCGATACGATTTCGGTGAAATCCTACGACCACCAAAGCCAGAGCGACGCCGTGGTGCTCAACGCGCCCAACGAAGAGATGATGGGCGACGGCACCGGCATTCTGGTGATCGACGATCTGGTGGACAGCGGCAAAACACTTGAGTTGGTGCGTTCGATGTACCCCAAGGCCCATTTCGCCACGGTCTACGCCAAGCCGAAAGGCCGTCCGCAGGTCGACAGCTATATCACCGAAGTGTCGCAGGATACGTGGATCTTTTTCCCTTGGGATATGGCGATGCAATATGTGAAGCCGTATCGCGGGCGCGATTGATCGGCACCTGTCCGCAACGACATCCAAACACCTGTGTCCGCCTCGGCTTGCGCCGAGCTGTTCGGATCGGAAAACGCCGCCCCACGGCGTTTTCTGGGACCCTCATCCCTTGGGATATGGCGATGCAATACGTCAAACCCTATCGCGGGCGCGATTGATCGAGAGGTCAAAGAGGGGCCACGAGGCCCCTTTTTCATGCGCCCTTGTTCATGCGCCCTGGGCACCAAGAGCCTCAACTTTTTTGAGCCAGCGCGACACGGTTTTGGGCGTCGCATCGGTGGCGCCCGCGAATTGCGTCAGCCGCACCGGTTTGATGCCGACGAAGCCCAGAATATGGCCCTTAATCGTCGAAGCAATCGGGTTGCGGTAGGCCAGCCAGAGAAACCACGTTGGCGTATCTGACGTCAGCACCACCCGCGCGCTGCGCCCTGTCAGCATCGGCGCGGGCATGCCGAACCGGTTCGGGTTTCGGGTGTCAAACGTCCGCCCCGGCAAGAAGGCGCGATCAAAGAGCCCCTTGAGCTTGGCGGGCAACCCGCCCCACCACATCGGCGCGACGATCACCACATGCTCGGCCCATTCGATGTTGGCCATGACCACTTCGAGATCAGGTTCCAGCGGCTTGACGTCCTTATAGCCCGCGCGTTCGAAATCCACGTCGAAATTCAAGCCATGCAGGTGCTGCAACCGCGTCTCAAACCCTGCGGATTTGGCAGCCTTCGCGTAGGTTTCGGCGAGCGTTTTCGACAAAGACGTCTCGGCCGGATGACCGTTCAGGATGTAGATATGTTTCTTGGACATGGTGTCCCCCAGACAAAAGTGACCACGGTCAAATTTATAAAACTAAAAAATGACCACGGTCAACAATTAAATTTGACCAAAGTCAGAAAACATGCACACTCCCCACATGACCAAACCGATCCAGAAACGCGCGTTCGCGACCCGGGAAAAGCTGCTGACGGCAGCGAAAGATCTGATTGCAAAAGAAAGTTTCGAGGCCCTGCGCGTCGAGGATGTGGTGCGCGCGGCAGGGGTCGCCAAGGGCACGTTTTTTGCGCATTTCAAGGATAAAGACGCGCTGATGGAGCAGATCATCGGCGCACACATGGCCGATTTGATCGCGGAGACCGCAAAAGCGCCGACGCCGAAGGACATTCCGGCGATGGTCGAGCTGCTGTTACCGCTGATCCATTTCATGACGTCGGAGCGCTATGTCTTCGATGTGATCGTCCGGCACTCAGGCGCGGCGGCCATTTCCGACATTGGCCCCATCGCCGCACAATTCGACGTGCAGATCGCCCTCTTCGCGCGTTGGGCCCAAGAGGTTCCCTACCGCCCCGACATCGCGCCAGAGCTGGTTGGCGAAGGCATCAGCGCCTTTTTCATTCAGGCCATCGCACTAAACTTCTGCGCTCTGAACAGCCGTCAGGCGCTGGAGAGCCGGCTGTCCAGCTATCTCGACGCCTGGCTCTGTCCGGAATAAGGCGGTTCAGGCCGCAGACGCCGTACTTTGCGACCGCCAGAGCATATCCTGAACGTTTTGAATCGCATGTTCGGCAATCGCGAGGCTGTTTTCACGATCAAACCCACGCATTGCCGCATCGATCGCGCCGCAAGCCGAGCGCACCAGATAGCCCGCCTGTCGCGGCATCATCTCATAAGAGGCGTCGCGGATGTCCTCCGTCATCTCCTCTTCGCGGGCTTGATCGCCCTCACGCGCGGCTGTCAAAGCGGCCTGGAGCGCGTCAATCAATGTGTCATATCCGTTCGGCGCGGCGAAACCATATGCCATTTCTGGAACCTCATTCATCCTGTTGTGGCGCCGGGGTGTTCCCCGGAGCATGTCTGCTTTCGTCCCTCGTGCGCGCGCCCCGTTTCAAAATCGGATGCGCCTCTTATGAAAGGCTCCTCTATAAAAAGGCACATGGGGCCGTTTTTCTTCAAAGTCATCCAAGAGTGAGACAAAAGAGGTAAACAAAGCTTGAAGATGCCTGTTCGAAACTGCACAGCAAGCGTGAATGTCTTTTTTTTCAGCACCTTGCCTGCGTTTTGATCCGATTGCATCTAGCATACCCCCTGCGAGAGAGGCGATTGCATCCCCCGCAGCCGCCCCCTACTGTGACAACTTCAAGACCGAGGATCTCCGAATGCTGACGCCCCTTTCCGCTCCCATGGCCCGCACCTTTGCCTCCCCCATCGTGGCCTCTCGCAAATGGGCAGAAGGTGTCAGTTTCCCGCCCGAGCGCCCGTTGATCAACGTGAGCCAGGCCGCGCCGATGGAGGCGCCGCCTCTGCCGCTCCGCGAAGAGATTGCCCGCATGGCCGTGGAAGACACCAGCGCGCATCTTTACGGGCCGGTTCTGGGCCTGCCGGAGCTGCGCAGCCAGATCGCCAAGGATTGGTCATCCGCCTATCATGCCGAAATCACCGCCGATCAGGTCGCCATCACCGCCGGCTGCAATCAGGCGTTTACCTCTGTGATGAGCACGATAGCGGCGCCGGGAGACGAGGTCATTCTGGTCGCGCCGTGGTATTTCAACCATAAAATGTGGTGCGATATGTCGGGCGTCACCGCCGTGCCTTTGGTCGCGGGCGGTGATCTTTTGCCCGATCTCGAAGAGGCCGCGCGTCTGATCGGCCCGCGCACCCGCGCCATGGTCTTGATCACGCCGAACAACCCGGGCGGCGTGGAATATCCGCCGGAGCTTTTGACGAAATTCTACGCGCTGGCCCGTGATCGGGGCATCATGTTGATCTTGGATGAGACCTATCGCGATTTCGACAGCCGCGATGAGGTGCCGCATTACCTGTTCCGGCAAAAGGGCTGGCAAGACACGCTGGTGCATCTCTATTCCTTCTCGAAAGCCTTTCGCCTCACCGGCCATCGCGTCGGCGCCGTGATCGCCTCCGCGGAACGGCTCGAACAGGTGGAGAAATACCTCGACACCGTCTCGATCTGCCCCAATCAGATCGGCCAGAAGGCGGCGCTTTGGGGACTGCAAAACCTCAGCGACTGGGTCGCGGGGGAGCGGGCCGAAATTCTGTCGCGGCGCCAGGCCATTATAGATGGATTCCCGCGGCTGGAGGCCAAAGGCTGGCGTCTCTTGGGCTGTGGCGCGTTCTTTGCCTATGTCAGCCATCCGTTCGATATGCCGTCGTCAGAACTTGCTCCATGGCTGGTGCGCGAAGCTGGAGTGCTCTTGTTGCCGGGCACGACTTTCATGCCCGACGGCGACAAACGCGCCGAGCATCAGCTCCGCATCGCCTTTGCCAATATCGATCAAGCCGGGATCACGGAGCTTTTCACCAGATTGGCCCAAATCGCGCCCTGATCTGCCTTGCCCTCGGTTTCGCTTGCCCCTACACAGTTTCCCAACCTTGAAGGAGACTAAAAACATGGCGAGCGGCAAGGGTTCTGGCACGAAAATGGTGGTGTGGGGCCTGATGGGCCTCCTGATCGTCGGTTTGGGCGGTTTTGGCACGGCAAATTTCGGCGGTGGCGTGACGCGTGTCGCCTCTGTGGGCGATGAAGATGTCTCCACCAATGCCTATGCAACGGCGCTGCAAAACCAGATGCGTGCCATCGAAGCCCAGACCGGCCAACCGTTTTCCGTCGCCCAAGCGCAGGACTTCGGCCTGTCGCAACAGGTGCTCGACCAGCTTTTGTCGCAGGCCGCATTGGATGCGGAAACCGCGCGCGTCGGCCTCTCCGTGGGGGATGATGCCGTGCGCCGCGAGCTGCTCAACATCGACGCGTTCAAAGGTCTCGACGGCAAGTTCGACACCGCAGCCTACAAGCAGCTTCTGGCGCGCAACAACATGACCGACAAGACCTTCGAAGACGATCTGCGCAAAGAGGCGGCGCGGTCGCTTTTGACCGGCGCTTTGGCCACCGGCATCACCATGCCGCCGTCCTACGGTCAGGTCGTGGTGGATTGGTTGGGCGAACGCCGCACCGTCTCTGTCGCCACGCTCGAGGCCGATGCGCTTGAGACCGGCGCCCCGATTGCCTCCGACAGCGATATTCAGGCCTGGTACGACGCCCACCCCGACGCCTACACAGCGCCCGAGGCCCGTCGCATCACCTACGCCTGGCTCACGCCCGCGATGATCATGGATGAGGTCGATCTCGATGAGGACGCGCTGCGCAAACTCTATGACGAGAACATCGACAGCTACATCCAGCCGGAGCGCCGTCTGGTCGAACGTCTGGTCTATGGCACCGAAGAGGAGGCCCAAGCCGCTGCCGACCGCATCGCGGCGGGCGAGACGAGCTATGAGGATGAGGTCGCCGCGCGCGGACTTGAGCTTATCGATGTCGATATGGGCGATGTCTCCGAGGACGATCTGTCGTCCGAGGCCGGCCCTGCGGTCTTTGCGTTGGACGGCACCGGCGTCGTCGGCCCCGCGATGTCAGATCTGGGCCCGGCGCTTTACCGCGTCAACGGCACGCTGGCGGGCTCCGAAGTGTCCTTCGAAGAGGCGCGCGACGAATTGGCCGCCGTGATGGGGACTGACGCCGCCGCACGTCTGATCTCCGGTCTGCTGGAAGAGTTCGACAACGATCTGGCCGAAGGCTACACGCTCGAAGACCTCGCCAATGAGACCAAAATGGAGCTCGGCACGATGGACTGGACGCCATCGAGCGAGGGGGGCATCGCCGCCTACACCGCCTTCAAACAGGCCGCCTCTGAGGTGACTTTGGACGATTACCCGGAGATCATCGAATTGTCCGACGGTGGCATTTTCGCGCTGCGCCTCGATGAGATCGTGCCCGCGACACGGATGCCTTTGGACGAGGTGCGCGATCAGGTCGCCGCCGATTGGGAAGCCGATGCGTTGCAACAGCGCCTGACCGAGCGCGCCGAAGCGCTGGAGACCGAGGTTGCCACCGGCAAGCTGATCACCGATCTGGGCCTGCCGTCCGAGACCTTCTCCGCCATCACGCGTCAGGATTTTCTGTCGACCATGCCCGAGGGCTTCATGGATGCGGTCTTTGCGCCGGGTCTTCAAACCGGCGGCACCACGCTGATCCCGGGCGACAACCGCGTTGTCATCGCCAAGATCGACACGATCGAGCCGCCCGCCAGCACCGATGAGAACACCTCCATCGCCGAGAGCTATATCACCTCCGCAGCCCAGGGTGCGGCCACCGATGTGATCGACGCCTTCTCGGCGGCGCTTCGGGCCCGCGAGGGGGTGACGATCAACCAGACGGCGCTCTCCGCCGTTCACAGCCAGATGCAATAAGAGAAGATCATGGCCACGCTCATTCCGACCTATTCCGAGTTTGAAACAGGTTATGCCGAGGGCAAAAACCAATTGGTTTACGCCAAGGTGGCCGCCGATCTCGACACGCCGGTGTCGATCATGCTCAAACTCGCGGGCGCCCGCACCGACAGTTTCATCCTCGAATCCGTCACCGGCGGCGAGGTGCGCGGGCGCTATTCGATCATCGGCATGAAGCCTGACCTGATCTGGAAGTGCGAGGGCACCGGCGGTGAGGCGAAGGCCTCGATCAACCGCAACGCGCGCTTTGACGACGACAGCTATGTCGTGGACGACAAAGACCCTTTGTCCTCGATCCGCGCACTGATTGACGAGAGCCGCATCGACATCCCCGACGAATTGCCGGGGGCTGCCGCCGGTCTCTTTGGCTATCTGGGCTACGACATGATCCGTCTGGTGGAACATCTGCCCAATGTGAACCCCGATCCCATCGGCCTGCCCGATGCGGTGCTGATGCGCCCATCCTTGGTGGCGATCCTCGATGGGGTCAAAGGCGATGTGATCCTGGTGTCCCCCGCCTGGGCCTCCTCAGGGCTCTCCGCCAAAGCCGCCTATGCCCAGGCCGCCGAACGCGTGATGGACGCGCTGCGCGATCTCGAACGTGCGCCCTCCGAGGCCAGCCATGAGATGGGCGAGGCTTACGTGGCGCCGCCCGCCACCTCGAACTTCACGCACGACGGCTACAAAGCCGCCGTCGAGAAGGCCAAGGAATACATCACCGCAGGCGACATCTTCCAAGTCGTGCCCGCGCAGCGCTGGACGCAGGAGTTTCCTCTCCCGCCCTTCTCGCTCTACCGGAGCCTGCGCCGCACGAACCCGTCGCCCTTCATGTTCTTCTTTAACTTCGGCGGCTTCCAGATCATCGGGGCTTCGCCCGAGATTCTCGTGCGCGTTTTCGATGGCGAGGTCACCATCCGCCCCATCGCCGGCACCCGCAAACGTGGGCTCACACCCGCCGAGGACAAGGCCCTCGAAGAGGACCTGCTATCCGATGAAAAAGAACTGGCCGAACACCTGATGCTTCTGGATCTGGGCCGCAACGACACCGGCAAGGTCTCGAAAATCGGCACGGTGCATCCGACCGAAGAGTTCATCATCGAGCGCTATTCCCACGTCATGCACATTGTCTCCAACGTGGTGGGCGAGCTGCGCGACGACGAAGACGCGCTCTCCGCCCTGCTCGCAGGCCTGCCCGCAGGCACCGTCTCCGGCGCGCCGAAAGTCCGCGCGATGGAGATCATCGACGAGCTGGAACCGGAAAAACGCGGCGTCTATGGCGGCGGCGTGGGCTATTTTTCCGCGGGTGGCGACATGGACATGTGCATCGCGCTGCGCACCGCCGTCCTCAAAGACGAAAAGCTCTACATCCAGGCGGGCGGCGGCGTGGTCTACGACAGCTCGCCCGAGGGCGAATATCAGGAAACCGTCAACAAATCCAACGCGCTCAGGAAAGCCGCGGAGGATGCGGGCCTGTTCACGCGGTCCGGCAACCGCTGAGCCGAAATGCACTCACATCAAAGGCGCGCCCACGATCTGGCGCGCCTTTTCTTTTGCCAGATCTTCTTCTGTCTAGAAATATCCTGCGGGGGTCCGGGGGTTCAAAACCCCCGGCATCCTCTCAAAGCGGCAACATCGTCGTCGACTTGATCTCTTCCATCGACAAAAGCGCTGTCACATTATAGATCGACACCTCCCCGATCAGCGCCTGATAGAAGTCGTCATAGGCCTTGGCGTTTTTCACCCGGACCTTGAGGATATAGTCGATCTCGCCTGCCAGCCGGTGCGCCTCCAAAACTTCGGGGCGTTTTTGCAGCACCTTCAGGAACTTCTCCTGCCATCCCGCCTCATGCGCGCTGGTGCGGACCAGCACAAAGAAACAGGCCTCAAGGCCGAGGCTTTCCGGGTCCAAAATCACCGTCTGCTGACCGATGACGCCGGCGTCCTTCATTTTGCGGATGCGATTCCACACCGGCGTCTTTGAAGAGCCGACTTTTCGGGCAATTTCGTCCAGAGACTGGCTCGCATCGCGTTGCAGCTCGGCCAGAATTTTCCGGTCCATCGCGTCGATCTGGTCCACCATTTCGATTTTCCTTTGCATATCGGAATTCCGGCCTTCCTGCCGCTAGGGAAAGGAACAATCATCCTTATCTCTCCGCGCATATGGCCAGATATTGGGACAATGTTCTAAATTAACGGCAAGAAATCGCAAGTTGGAAAAGCCATGCCGCGCCCGTTTACGCCCAAAGCCATCACCGCCAACGCCCTTTTGGAGGGCGATGTGATCTATCTCGACCACAGTGGCCAGTGGGTCCGCGACCTGCGTCAGGCCCGCGCATTCACCGAGGCCGAGGTGGCCGAGGCCGCTCTGGCCGAGGCCGCGAAAGACGGCATGGTGGTCGGGGCCTATCTGACCGACGTCAAACTGGGCGAACACGGGCCGGAACCCACGCATTTCCGCGAGGAATTCCGCCGCACCGGACCGTCCAACTATTTCCACGGAAAACAGGAAAGCAAGGAGGCCGAAGCCCATGTATAAGTACAACGACTTCGACGAAGCCTTTGTCCGCGCCCGTGTCGCTCAGTTCTCCGCTCAGGTGGCCCGCCGCATCGACGGCAGCCTGACGGAGGAGGAATTCCGTCCCCTGCGCCTGATGAACGGCCTCTATCTGCAACTTCACGCCTATATGCTGCGGGTGGCGATCCCCTATGGCACGCTCAACAGTGGCCAAATGGATCAACTTGCCCATATCGCCGAGACCTATGATCGCGGCTACGGCCATTTCACCACGCGGCAGAATATTCAGTACAACTGGCCGAAACTGCCCGACGTGCCCGCGATCCTCTCGGATCTCGCGGATGTCGAAATGCATGCGATCCAGACCTCCGGCAACACGATCCGCAACGTGACCGCCGACCATTTCGCGGGTGCGAGCGCCGATGAGGTCGCCGATCCGCGCCCTGTGGCCGAGCTGGTGCGTCAGTGGTCCACCGATCACCCGGAATTCCAGTTCCTGCCGCGCAAATTCAAAATCGCCGTCTCCGGCGCCAAAGCCGACCGCGCCGTGATCAAGGCGCATGACATCGGGCTCTACCTGCGCGAGCAGGACGGCGAGATCGGCGCTCAGATCATCGTCGGTGGCGGCCTTGGCCGCACGCCGATGGTGGGTAAGGTGTTGAAAGACTTCGTCTCTCTCGCAGACCTTTTGCCCTATCTCGAGGCCACCGTGTCGGTGTGGAACCTCCTGGGCCGTCGCGACAACAAATACAAAGCCCGGATCAAGATCACCGTGCATGAGCATGGAATCGAGGACATCCGTGCCCGCGTCGAAGCGCGTTTTACCCAAGTCAAACCGCTTTTCGGCGGCATCGACATGGCGATGCTCGAAGAGATCAAAGCCGCCTTTGCACCCCCCGCCTTCCGCGAGGCTGCGACCGAGGCCTATGACCGCGCTTATGCGACCGACCCGGTGTTTCGTGCCTGGGCCGACACCAACCTGAGCGCACATAAGGCGCCGGGCTATGCCATCGCAACCGTGTCGATCAAGACGCCGGGCCAGACGCCGGGGGATGCTTCCGCCGATCAGATGCGAGTGCTGGCGCAGCTGGCGCGCGACTATGGCCATGACGAGTTGCGCATCTCGCACGAACAGAACGTCATCCTGCCGCACGTCCATAAATCCGACCTGCCGGCGATCCACGCAGCACTCAAAGAGGCCGGGCTTGCCGCGGCCAACATCGGTCTGGTGAGCGACATCATCGCCTGCCCCGGTATGGACTACTGCGCGCTGGCCACCGCCCGGTCGATCCCCGTGGCGCAGGGCATTGCGACGCGGTTCGATGAGCTGAAACTCGAACATGAGATCGGCCCGCTCAAGATCAAGATCTCCGGCTGCATCAACGCCTGCGGGCACCACCATGTCGGTCACATCGGCATTCTGGGCCTCGACCGCGCCGGTGTGGAGAACTACCAGATCACGCTCGGCGGCGATGGCACCGAGGATATGGTGATCGGTGAACGCACCGGACCGGGCTTTGCCTATGACGAAATCATTCCCGCAATCGAGCGCATCCTTGCGACCTATCTGGAGCTGCGCGAGGCCCCCGAGGAAACCTTCCTCATGGCCTATCGCCGCCTCGGCATGGCGCCGTTCAAGGACGCGCTCTATCCTCCGAAAGAGGAAAAAGCGAATGCCGCATAATCTGGCGGAAGCCCTCTCTTTGCGTGAGGAGTTCGGCTCGGTCGACGACCGTGTCGCCCGCCTCAACGCGCGCTACGCCAACCATTCCGCGACCTCGGTGCTGGAACTCGCACTGCGGGACCGGGAGTTGGGGCGGATCGCGCTTGTGTCGTCTTTTGGCGCCGAAAGCGTTGTGCTTTTGCACATGATTTCGGTGATGAAACCGGACACGCCGGTGATTTTCATCGACACGGAAATGTTGTTCGAAGAGACGATCCAGTATCAGCTCGACCTGATCGACAAGCTCGACCTGCGCGATGTGCGGCGGATTTCGCCGTCTCCGGCGCGTGTGGCGGCGCATGATCCCGACGGCTTGTTGCACCTGTCGAACAAAGACGCGTGCTGCGATCTGCGCAAGACTGTGCCGCTGCAAAACGCGCTTGGCAATTTCGACGCCTGGATCACCGGACGCAAACGCTTTCAGGGCGCGACCCGCGCCACGCTCGATTTCTTCGAGAACGAGGAGAACACGCGGATCAAGATCAACCCGCTGGCCTATTGGGCGCCCGAGGATCTGAAAGACTATATGATCAACAACCGCCTGCCGCGCCATCCTTTGGTCGCGAAGGGCTACCCCTCAATCGGCTGTGCGCCCTGCACCAGCCCGGTCAAAGACGGCGAAGACCCGCGCGCGGGCCGCTGGCGGGGCGAAGACAAAACGGAATGCGGGATTCACTTCGTCAACGGCAAGATCGTGCGCGGTCCCATCGGCGGCCCCATCACAGGAGATGCATCATGAGCGTGATTGTACGCGACACCGGATTTGTGACCGAGGATTACGCCGGAGAGTGGGTCGACCTGCCCTCCGACACCGATCCCGAAAGCCTTGCGCAGCACGGCAATGCGGCAGCGATCCGCATCGCGTTTCCGAGCCACACGGACGGGCGCGGCTTTACGCTCGCGCGTCTTCTGCGGCTTCAGGGCTTTCAAGGCCGTCTGCGCGCCGAGGGTCATGTGATCTGTGAGCAATACGCCATGGCGCGGCGCTCTGGCTTTGACGAGGTGGAGATCAGCGAGACCCTCGCCGCGCGTCAACCCGAAGAGCTTTGGCTGACGCGCGCCGATTGGCGGGCGCATGACTATCAGTCGCGGGTGCGTGGTAGCATCAGCAGCGGCTTGCATACCGAGGCCTAAGCGGTCACAAAGGGCGCACTCCAGCCTGCGCCAGACGTGATCTCACCTGATGTGGATCAAAGATGTATCCACGATACCCTATAAAAATGGCGCGAGACAGAACATGACCGAGTTGAGCCCTGTGACAGAAAATACCGTGAACGAAGTAAAGTCCAAACCCGTCCCCACCCTGCCCGATGCCGCCAAAGTTCTGGAGGTCAAGCACTGGAACGACCGGCTGTTTTCCTTCAAGGTCGAACGCCCGGCGAGCCTGCGGTTTCGCTCCGGCGAATTCGTCATGATCGGGCTGATGGGGGAACCGAACGCGGCGACGGGCAAGGCGAAACCTTTGCTGCGCGCCTATTCCATCGCGTCGCCGTCGTGGGAAGAGCATCTGGAATTCTATTCGATCAAGGTGCAGGACGGTCCGCTGACCTCGCGTTTGCAGCATATCGAAGCGGGGGATGAAATCATCCTGCGTCCGAAACCCGTCGGCACCCTGGTGGTCGATGCGCTTTTGCCGGGCAAGCGTCTTTGGTTCTTTGCCACCGGCACAGGGATCGCGCCTTTCGCCTCGCTGATGCGTGAGCCGGAGGTTTACGAGAAATTCGACGAGGTGATCCTGATGCACACCTGTCGTGAGGTCTCCGAGTTGGAATATGGGCGGCAACTGGTCGAGCACATCAAATCGGATGAGATTCTGTCGGAAATCGAACAGGGCAAGCTGCGCTATTACCCGACCACGACCCGCGAAGAGTTCCACCACATGGGCCGCGTGACCGACAACCTCAACTCCGGCAAGGTGTTCGAGGATCTGGGCATCGCGCCGATCAACCCGGAAACCGATCGCGGCATGGTCTGCGGCAACCTGGCGTTCAACAAGGACATCATGGCCATTCTCGACGGCTTCGGTCTGCGCGAGGGCGCCAATTCCGAGCCCAAGGAATATGTGGTCGAGAAGGCCTTCGTGGACTGATCAGCCTTACAGGCGAAACGAGACAAACCCCGCCTTGCGCGGGGTTTTCTTTTGAGTATTTGCCCCAAGAAAAAGACAAAAACCGCGCAAGATGATCTTGCGCGGCTTCCATTTTGTTCGGGATATCCTGAGGCTTACATGCCCAGAAGGGTGCGGGCCTTTTCCAAGATCGCGGTCAGGATTTCCGGGTTGTTCTGAGCCTGGGTCATGCCGGTGATGATGGTCGACTTCGCGGTCTCGGAGAGGCCGGAGGCGTTCACCACTTCGGTGGCTTTGTCGAGATCGAAACCATCCACGGTGAGCACTTCGGCAGCGGTCGCCATGTCGAAAGCGGGCGCGGTGCCTTCTTCGGCGGCGGGCTCGGTCACCATGTCGGTGGCGGTTTCCGTTGCAGCCTCTGCGGCATCGGCTGCGGATTCGACAGCATCGGCAGCGGCGTCGGTTGCGACATCGGCTGCGGCTTCGGCGGTGTCGGCGGCCTCTTCGGCCATGTCAGCCGCAGTGTCTGTCGCAGCGTCGACCGCGTCAGATGCGGTGTCGGCAGCGGTTTCGGCGGCATCCGTAGCGGCTTCGGTCGCGGCTTCGGTGGCCTCAGCGGCTGCGTCAGCGGCGTCGGTTGCGGCATCGACGGCAGCTTCGGCAGCGTCAGAGGCGGCTTCGACTGCGCCTTCGGCAGCAGATTCGACGGCATCGGTCGCGGCCTCAACAGCGTCGGAGGCGGCCTCGGCTGCGTCTTCGGCGGCTTCGGACGCGGTATCGGCGGCGTCGGTCACGGCATCAGCGGCCTGTTCCATCACGGTGCCGGTGGTGGTTTCCGTCTCAGCGGCTTTCTCTTCTTCTTTACAAGCTGCCAGGGAAAGCGCGAGGCTGGTCATCAGAGCGCCGGTCAAAAAACGTTTGGTCATTGTGTGTCTTCCTCACCAAATGCATGGGCCACGAAGGATGTGGCCGGACTGGGGCAGTCTAAGCTCCCCCTCCACTGCGGCATATGACATGCGTGTTACAGGAATGTAAGGGCCGCATCGCCGGTTTTTTCCCCGCAAGCGGAGATGTGCGAGAACTCGCCGAATGCGGGTTGAAAGCGGGCGCGTTTGGCCTTATTTTTCCGCAACACAAATGCAATGACAGACAGGAGCTTACCATAGCCCGTAGACCGCATAACGCCCCGCCGACCCGTGACACCGGACCGCGTATCAACGAACGCATCCGCGCACCGGAAATTCGCCTGATCGGCGCCGAGGGTGAAAACGTGGGGGTTGTTCACCCCGCGAAAGCCATGGATATGGCCGCAGAGGCCGGATTGGATCTCGTCGAGATTTCTCCGAATGCCACTCCGCCTGTGTGCAAGATCATGGATTACGGCAAGTTCAAATACGAACAGCAAAAGCGTGAATCCGAAGCCCGCAAGAAACAAAAGATCATCGAGATCAAGGAAGTCAAATTCCGTCCCGGCACCGATGTTCACGATTATGAAGTCAAGATGCGCAATGTGGTCAAGTTCCTTGAGAATGGCGACAAGGTGAAAGTTACCCTGCGGTTCCGCGGTCGTGAGATGGCGCACCAGGATCTGGGCCGTCAGCTTTTGGAACGCGTGGCCGAGGACACCAAGGAAATCGGCAAGATCGAGAACATGCCGAAGATGGAAGGCCGCCAGATGGTCATGATGATCGGGCCGCTGCCTGCCAAGGGCTAAGATTTCGAGTCTTTTGAAATGACAAACCCCGGGCCTTGTAGGCGCCGGGGTTTTTCTTTGGGCAGTTTAGAACGCCCCTGCCCCCATGCCTGCCAGCACGAGCACCAGCACCTGCGGCGCCAGAATGCGCAGGAACATCACCAGCGGGTAGACGGAGACATAGGCCACCGAGGCCGCGCCCGTTTTGCTCATCGAGACGGCAAAGGCCAGCGCGGGCGGATCGGTCATGGAGCCGGCCAGAACACCGCAGAGGCTCAGGTAATTGAACTTGCCAACCACCCGCGCGATCACGCCGACGACCAGCAGGGGCACCAGCGTGATCAGGATGCCATAGCCCATCCAACTGAGCCCGTCGCCGTGGAAAAGCGTGTCAAAGAACCGATCGCCTGCGACGATGCCGACGACGGCCAGAAACAACACGATGCCGAATTCGCGCAGCGCATGGTTGGCCGCGGGCGGCATGTACCAGGTGAACGGCCCCCAATGGCCCAGACGCCCCAAAAGGATCGCGGCCATCAACGGCCCGCCCGCAAGGCCCAGCTTCAACGGCGCTGGCAGGCCGGGGACAGCAAGAGGGATGGACCCCAAAAGCACCCCCAAGGCGATGCCGAAAAACAGCGCCGGGAAATGCACCTCTTGCAGCCGCGCGTTCTCATTGCCCAGTTGATGCGCCACCGCGTCGATGTCGGGTTGCGAGCCGACCACGGTCACGATGTCGCCAAAGGCCAAGGTCGAAGAGGCCTGCGCCGGAAGTTCGACGCCCGCGCGGTTGATCCGTGAGACGGTGACCCCGTTGCCTTCCAAAAACGCAAGCTGGCGCAAGGACTTGCCCAGGACCCGCTCTTTGGTCACCACGAGGCGGGACCAGGTGAGACGCGTGCCTTTCGTGGTCATCGCGGCGTCGATCTCGCGGCCCAGAATGAGCTTCATCGCCTGCAATTTCTCTTTCGGGCCGACGAGGTGCAGGCAATCGCCCAAATGCAGGATCACATCACGGGTCGGCACCACCAACTCGTCGCCCTGTTTCATCCGCGAGGCCACAACGCCATGATCGAAAAGGTCCGGCACATCGCCCAATTTGATACCATCGAGATTGGCATTGGTCACCGCGATGTTCATCGACGGAAGCGCCTCTTCACCGCTTTGATTTTCCGCCTTATAGGCGGCCTCTTCGCGCTCAAGGACGATTTTGAACACAGCCCGAATGACGAACATGGATGTCAAAATCCCTAGGATCCCAAAGGGATAGGCCATCGCGTAGCCCGTGCCGGAATTCGCCACCTCGGAAGCCGGAAAGCCCGCATCGCCCAGCACCTGTTGCGCCGCCCCCAGCCCCGGAGTGTTGGTCACGGCCCCAGACATGACGCCCACGAGCACCGGCAAGGGCAGATCGGCCAATGCATAGATCACCAAGGTCATCGCGACCCCGCCCAAGACGATGCCAATGGCCGCGAGGTTGAATTTGAGGCCGGATTTGGCGAAGGAGGAGAAAAAACTCGGGCCGACCTGAATGCCGATTGTGTAGACGAAAAGGATCAGGCCGAGCTCGCGGATGAAATGCATCACCTCGCCATCGAACTCTATCCCTGCACGCGAGGCGAGATGTCCGATGAGAATGCCGGAAAACAGCACGCCGCCGATGCCCAACCCCACCTTTCGGATTTGGATTTTACCCAGCAAAAGACCCAGAGCGCCCGCGAGGCAGAGCGCCATGGTGGTCAGGGCGATATCGGAGAGAGGCAAAGACATGAGACACGCTTTCTGGGGGAGGAGCCCCGGCTGTCGTAAAGTCGAATTTGGCGCGACTGTGCACGCCTCACGCACAGAAGTAAGTGATATGTGTCAATTTTCTGCAAATGCATAACGGTCATGCAAGGGGAAATCCCGACCCTTGCCGTAGAAAACGGATTTCGCCCATGAATTATCCGCCATTATCCGCGCGGCAAAAGCCCCCCGACGCCCAGGTCGGCCAAATCGTCATCCGAGATGCTGACCCCGCAGACCAGCCGTTCAAAGACCCAATCCGTCCCATTCAGAGCGCTCAGGCGGGCACAGCCCGGCAGGCCCAGAATGGGCACGGAGCCAAGCCCACCTGCGAACATCGAGGCACCGGGATCGACCGGAATGCCAAAGCGCGTGATCACGCCCCCGGCGCGGCGCACCGCCTCGGGGGCGACATCATGACGGTCCACCGTAGCCCGCGCAGGCAGGATCAAGACGACATCTCCGGTGACCGACAAAAGTGCCTCGGCGAGGGCCTCTTCGCGATGGGCAACCACGAGGCTCTCGGCCAATTTGAGCCCCAAAAGGGCCAGACGGGCGCGAATCGCCGCCTCGGCGCCCTGCCCCGCTTCGCCGCCCTCAATGGTCTGGATCAGCGTCACCGTCTCCGCCAGCACGGGCCGCAGGCGGATCATATCTTCGCCCTCGCTCACCACCCGCGACAGGGCAGAGCGTTTCACCGCCAGCGGCACGATCCGTAGCCGCGCGACGAGCTCGCCCGCACACACGCGTTGAAATTGCCCCCGTGTGATGACAGCGATGCCCTCATCGACCCGGTTCATCCGGGTGATGCCCTGTGTGTCGAGACCGACCACGCCGGGGGCCGTGGCGATCAGGTCGAGACAGCCGTATTGGCTCAGCTCGCGCCGCAAAAAGGCATCCCCCAGATGCGGCACAAGCGCCTTGGCCAGCCGCTCGACGGCCTCATCTGCGGGCACATCGTGTGTCTCCCCCTCCACCACCGGGATCTCTGCAATCCCGGCCATGGTCAAGGCCGCGATGTCTTCGGGGCCAATCCGACGCCCGCGCGCGATTTTCGCACCAGAGCTCAGTGTGATGTCCCGCGCGAGCCAAGCCCCTTTCGCCAGTCGCACCGGTCGGCTTTCAAAAATCATCCAAACCTGCCTTTCCCAGCCCCAGAGTGCACGCTCCATGAGGCATGACAAGGGTTACCACGAGCTGAACGAGAGCCGGACAGGACAGGAACAGGCAAAAAAAGAGGCGTCACAGGAGAAACGCAAACCCTGTGACGCCAGTATGGTATTCTGCCCACGCACAAAAGGCAGGATACGGCGCGGACGATCGGAAGGAGAGTCCGCGGGAGGAATGCAGGGCGCCTCGTCTGACTGCTGACACTGGAACCCTGCGCTCGGGATAAGGAATATGTCAGAGGATTCGTGAAAACATTGATCTCGATCAACCGCATCTTCGAAGGAGATATTGACCACGCTGCAGAGCGGCAAAAATCAGTGAAAACCAGCGTTTTTCGTCAAAAAAATCGCCCCGAAAAATCTTACAACCCTCAGAGAAGGTTCAAACTTTCGAAATTATCGCCATTTTTGATCAATTCGCGCCAGATTGTCGCAGGCTCCCAAATTTCCGGTGCCTGATCGGCAAAGCTGCGCAGCCGCATTTCGGCATGCAAGAGCCCCATGAGATCGACCGCCTTCATCGGACCGCCGCGATAGCGCGGATGCCCCTTGGCCAACATCATCACCACGTCGATGTCGACCGGATGCTCGGCACGGCCCGATTGTAACAGCCGCGCGCCCGCGTTGGCTTCGGCCAGAACGATGCGTTCGTAGATGTCCTGATCCGTCAGATGCAGGTCCGGCACACCGCCTTGTCGACGCAGATCGGCCAGAATGGCTTCGGCTTCCGTATCGTCGCGCGCACCGTCGTCGCGATAGTCGTAAAACCCTTGGCCCGCGGCTTTGCCCTTGCGGCCTTCGCTGACCAAAAACTGCGCCACGGCACCGGACATATGCGGGAGACCGATCGCATCCATGACTTCACAGGGTCCCGCCGCACAGCCATACGACCGCATCACCGCATCAATCCGCGCGGGCCGCGCGCCCATGAGCAAAAGCACGTCGACGGCGGACCAACCCGCCTCCTGCACGACATTGGCAATCAACCCATCGCGGGCGCGGACGGTCACCGGCACCTTGCCGATCCGCTGCAAGAAGTCGTGCGCGGTGGCCAGGGCCGTCAGATCGACGCCGTCGCAGCGCGCCAGTTCGACCACGCGGATCGCCTGTGAGGGAGCAAAGAAATGCAGCCCGACAAAGCGTTCCGGATGGGCCAGATCCTGCGCCATCCGCGCAAAGCCGCGCTCTGCGACGGTCGCCAGAACAGAGGTTTCGGGCAGGAATTCCTCGATCCGGGCCAAAAGCCGCGTGCGTGCGTCAATCGAACCGGCGGTGGCGTCGAGCACAAGATCGGTCTCGGCCAGCCTGTTGATTTGCGTGGTCGCGACCAGGGATTTGAGACGCGCATCGCGTTGCTCGGCCGTGAGTTGCCCCTGTTGCACCGCGCGGGTGTAGACCGAATTGATCCGCTGCTCATCGCGCACGAGCTGGTCGGCGGAGTTGCCCAGCAGTCGGACCTCGATCTCATGATCGAGGGCCGCCATCACGATGCCGAGCGCGAAATTCCCCGAGCCCACGAGGCCCAGCGTCTTGACCTCTCGCGGGACGGCGCCCTCTGCTCCGATCAACCGCGAAGCGCGGCGTTCGGAGAAAAACGCATGACGCAGGGCTTTCGCCTCTTCGGTGGCAAAACACTCTTCGCGGGCGACCATTTCACGACGCACCCCGGCCTCGTAGGGCAGCATGAGCGCCGCCTCGACACAGTCGATGATCCGCGCAGTCGCAATGATCCGCGCGCCGCGGATTTCTTCGCGCCGTGCTGTAATTTCCTTGAAATAACCGGCCCCATCGCGCAGGCCCTCGGTGCGATCCTGGCTGGGACGCGGGCCTTGTCCGGCGGCAACAAGGCGTTTCGCAAAGGCCATCGCCGCCTCGCCCACGCGTTTATGCGCCAAGTCGTCCACCAGGCCAAGCTTGGCCGCTTGCGGCCCTGAGACCGGGCGCCCGGAGAGCAGCACGTCCAACGCCGGTCCAGCCCCGATGAGGCGCGGCAGGAGTTGCGTCACGCCGCCTGTCGGCACAAGGCCAAAGGTGATCTCGGGCGCCCCCAGACGCGCGGCGCGGCCCATGACGCGGTAATGCGCCGCCAGCGCCAGCGCCAACCCGCCTTCAAGCGTGGAGCCGTGCAAAGAGGCGATGACAGGTTTGGGACAGGACGACATCCGCGCGCAAAGCGCGTTGAGGCTGGGCTCGGGCTCCTGTGCCTCGAGTGTGTCTGGCGCAAAACCGGTGCAAAAGGAGGCTCCGCTGCCCGACAGCACGATGGCTTTCACCTCCGGGTCCGCCTCCGCCTCGGCCAAGCTGTCCCAAAGCGCCTGGCGCAGCTCTTGGGTCAACAGATTGAGCGGTGGGCGCGACAGGCGCAAAAGCACGACCTCGCCCGCGCGCTCCAAGACCACGGCGGGTTCATGCGCCGCGCTCTGTCGTCCAATCTGACCCGGTTCCACCAGCTTGGTTTCACTCATACTCACCGCCCCCTGACGTGCTGCGGGGATGGCACCTGACGTCACACTCCGATCGCTGCGCCGGAGTTATCCACAGGTTCCCCACAGGTTTTTCCACATCATGGCGGAGGGCATGCCCTTAAGGCAAGATGATTTGAGAGAGCAACGCACGGTGTGAGATGTCTCCGGGGTGTTGCGACCTAAAGCGTTTCTGCTCCAACCCGGAGTCAGGTTTAAGCAGAAACGTCTTAGGCCGGTGGGTAGATCCTGTCGGCGGCGCTCTCTTCCAGCTCCGCCTCCAGACGCACGAGGTCATCGGGCAATGGCAGGCCCAAGGCGGAAAGCTCCGCCAGTTTTTCGCGCAGGCTCTCCTGCAAGATATGGCGATCCGCCGGGCGCGCCGCGATTTCGTCCAGAATCATATAGACCTGAGTTTTCAGGGCTTCGAACGCCATGGCGCGCTCCTTTCTTGAGACATTTGCAGGCCTTTGCGGCGCTCAGACCGGCATATTGTCCCACATGTCGTCATCGTCGTCCTTCGTGGCCTCCGGGTGGGCAAAATGTGCCTCCGGCTCCCCAAAGGACTGATGCAGCTTGCCTTTCAGGGCCTCTGCCGTCTTTTCGTCTTTCACCAGATCATCGACGATCTTGTCGATTTCCGCATCGGTTTTCGTCACTTTGGTCATGTCTTTCCTCCCTGAAGTCATGGTGTTTGGCAAGGTCACATCACGCTTCGCTGTATCCTCCTCACAGGACAGCGCGACCTCTCAATGACGCGCGGCGTTGCGGGCGGCGCAATCCCGGCACACTGGGGTATAGGGTAGCACATCGAGGCGCTCTGCGCTGATTTCTTCTCCGCAGACGGCGCAAAATCCGTATTCATCAGCATCCATCCGCTCAAGGGCTGCGTTGATCATCGCGATCTCGGCCTTGCCGGAGGCGCCCATGCTTTCGAGAACTTCATCGCTTTCGCGTTCGGTGGCCAGGTCTTCCCAGTCTTTGGATTGATGGGACTCCAGTTCGGCATCGATCTCTTCGAGACGCTCGGTCAGTTCGGCTTTGCGGTCCAACAATTGCGCGCGTCTTTTATCATATGTGCTCATGATGGCTCCTCCCTGATATTTAAGGATCAATCCAAATCCCGGGAAAAGCCTTGATTCACATCAACAGACGGTGCGAAATCCGGGGCAAAATCTGAGCGATTTACTCAAGTGGCGGAAGCTCGCCCATGGCCGGGAAGCCCTCGCCGTCATCCATGCCTCCGAGAGGCGGCAAGTCCCCCAGCGGAGGAAGGTCGCCCCCACCAAGCGGCGGCAGGTCTCCCATCGCGGGCAAGTCTCCCATGGCGGGCAGATCGCCGAGATCGGGCAGATCATCGCCCGCCATATCGCCCATCCCCGACAAGGCCGGGAAATCGGAGGGGCCGGAAAGCCCGCCCATATCGCCCGCGCCAAACATATCGCCGTTCAAATCCTCTTCGTCCTCGCCTTCGACGCAGAGAACGACCCGCAGGGCGCGTTTTCCATTGATCTGTCCCAGTCGCCCACGGCTGACCAGACGGTCATCGGCCCGCAACTCGACCCGCGACAGCGCCTCGCGCGGGATCGGGATCATCATGCCCTCGGTCAGCGAAGTGACATCGGCGAGCGTCAGGCGTACCCGGTGCAACACCGTGTCGAGACGCGCTTCGGATTTCATGACCACATTCTGGAACGTGCTGCTGAAATCCCCCGCGCCCTCGTCCAGGGTTTTCGGCTTCGGCGCCGCATAGGGGAAGACAAAGAACACCTCGCCCTCGCGCCCGCCGCGCCCGAGTTTCACAGACACGCGGTAAAGCCGGTACGGCACGTCGTCGAAGGCAATCGCGATGGAGCGCGCCTCGCGCAATTGCGCGGCAACGTGAAACCCCGCAACCTCCGGCGGATCGGCGACCTCGGCGACATGGGTTTCGAACTGACGCAGCACCCGATTGCAGAGTTCCGAACACATCACCGCGTCCGTGGACGTCGGAGGGCGGTCCTCGGGCGGCAGGGTCAAAACCTTGCCGGTGGTCTGTTGTTCGACAATGGCGGAGACGGCATTCTTGTCCCAGACGGCCAGCCCATAGGCGTTGTTCGGCCCCTCCAGAAGCGACAGAAGCGCATTGTCGGGCACTTGCCCGGGCAGGCGCGAAATCGCAGAGCGTTCTTCAACAACCTCCGTGACCTGAAGCACCAGACCGATCGTGTCCTCCGCCGCTTTCGCCATGGCGAGGCGCAGCGCCTTTGCCGGTGACATGGGCTGAACATCCGGGGGCGGACGGCCCACGCCCGCCTTGCGGCGCATCGCGGAAATGATGTCGGCGTCTGACATGGCGGCGGCAGGCTCTCAGGCAGGGGTTTCGCTCAAATGGACTCCCGATCCTTTTTCAACGCTTAAAGTAAACAAATCATTGAAGCAGGACAAAAATTCGCCTGATCGTCGGTTCTCAGTTGCGCCCCCGTACCCGAGGCAGCTCAAGCCGGAAGGCCGCGCCGCCCTGCCCCGGCAGATAGGCAATCGTGCCGCCCAGATTGGCCATGATCTCGCGACAGATCGCAAGACCAAGCCCCGCGCCGCCTGCTTTGGCCTGATCGGTCAGACGCGAGAATTTCTCGAAAATCACTGCCTGTTTGTCTTTCGGAATGCCGGATCCGTTGTCGATGAAATCGATCTGGAGGCGGTCGTCGCTTTTGCGGCGGACGTTTATCGTCAACTCAGGGCGGGGCGCATCGCAATATTTGCGCACATTGGCGATGAGGTTGATGAAGACCTGCGCCAGACGGTCCGGGTCGGTCTCAATCGCGATATGTTCAGACAATTCGTTGCGCCGGATCAGCAGCCGCACGCCGCCGCCCGCCTCGGAACTGGCATGCAGTGCCCGGTCGATCACGTCATGCAGGTTGGCACGCGCCCAGTTGAGGCTGACCTGACCGTTTTCCAACACGGAAAGATCGAGCAAATCGTCCAAAAGCCGCGTCAAACGCCGCGCCTCGTCATGAATGATCGTGGAGAACCGCTCAAGGCTTTCGGCGTCCATCTCGCCCGATTGCCCCGCCTCGCGCAGGATCTCGGAAAACGCCCGGATCGAGGTCATCGGCGTGCGCAATTCATGCGAAATTTGCGAGAGAAACGCGTCCTTTTGAATGGAGAGCGCGGTGAGTTTTTCATTGGCCTCACGCAATTGCCGTGCGGTGCGCGCGAGCTCTTCGGACTTCAGCTCAAGCTGGCTCGAATATTCCATCATCTGCGCGGTTTCATCGGCCACGGCCATCAGATCTTCGACCGAGACCAAGACACCGCCCGCGATCTGGCCCAGCATCGCATGCGCCGTGGCGGCGCCGACGGAGCCCGCCATTTCGCGCTCCAACCGCTCGATGAAAGCGGGCGTGGTGTCGGGAAGGTAGCCTTCCTTGCCCTGCGCCTCCGCCTCAGATTGGAACAGGCTCTGCGCCTCGGCGGGTCCTAAAATGCGCTGCGCCATGACCAAGAGGTCCTCAGCCTCGGCAAAACCATGCGACCAACCGCGCGTCGAGCCGGAATGCTCGAACACATTGACGAATTGCGCGCCCTGAAGCCGTTCGACCGGGCGCGGGAAGGACAGGAGCGAACCGAGGATGAAGATGGCGGTGTTGAGCGCCAGAGACCAGCAAATCGCATGCACCACCGGATCGACACCATCGACACCGAACAAGGCCTGCGGACGCAGAAGGGTGAGGCCGAAGGGGCCATGGGCCAAAAGCTCCGGCGTAAACCCGGAAGCTGCACCAAAGGAGGGCAGGAACATCGTGTAGGCCCAGACCACAAAACCCATGACCACCCCGCCGATGGCGCCGACCCGCGTGGCACCGCGCCAGAAAATGCCGCCCAACATGGCGGGCAGGACCTGCGCCACGCCGGTGAAGGAAATCATGCCGATGGAGGCCAGTGCTTCTGAGCCGCCGGAGAAATGGAAGTAGAGGTAGCCCAACGCCAGCACGCCAAAGATCGACAGGCGCCGCGCGTAGAGCACGACGCGGCGCACATCGCCCGAAACCATCGCACCGCCCGAACGCGACGACAGCCAGATCGGCATGACGATGTGGTTCGACACCATGGTCGACAGCGCAATGGCCGCGACGATGACCATGGAGGTGGCCGAAGAAAAGCCGCCGAGGAAAGACAGGGTCGCCAAGACGCGGTGATCATAGTGCAGCGGCAGGGTGAGGACGAACATGTCGGGATTGGAGCCTTCGGGCAGGACCTGAAGGCCCACGACCGCAATCGGAATTACGAAAAGCGACATGCCAAAGAGGTAGAGCGGAAAGGCCCAACCGGCTGTGAACACATGGTTTTCATCGGAGTTCTCGACGACCAGAACCTGAAACATCCGCGGAAGCGTGATGAGGGCAGCCGCCGACAACATGGTGAGCGCGATCCAGCGCGTGCCCACGATCGGATGCTGTGAGACGGGCGAAGCGTCGATGCGCGCCATCAGGTCCCCGACCCCGTCGGAGAGCCCCCAGACGACAAAGACCCCGACCGCCACCAGCGCCATGAATTTCACAATGGCTTCCAAGGCGATGGCGGTCACCACGCCATGGTGGCGCTCGTTGGCGTCCAGGTTACGCGTGCCAAAAAGCGTGGTGAACAACGCCAGCCCGGTAGCCACCCAAAGCGCGGTTTTGTCGAGATCGGGCAGCACCGCGCCTGTCGGATCATTGGCGCCGAAGACCGCAAAAGACAGCGCCACGGATTGCAATTGCAACGCGATATAGGGCGTCGTGCCGATCACCGCCAAAAGCGTTACCAAGACACCCAAAGTGGTCGATTTGCCGTAGCGAGACGAGATCAGATCAGCCACAGAGGTGATCCGCTGCACCCGCCCGATCCGCACGAGTTTGCGCAAAATCCACCACCAGCCGATCATCATCAACGAGGGTCCAAGGTAGATCGTCACGAACTCCAACCCCGAGCGCACCGCGTAGCCCACGGCCCCGTAAAAGGTCCAGGCGGTGCAATAGACCGACAGCGACAGCGTGTAGACCCAAGGAGAGCGCAGCCAGCCCAAACGCCCGGCTTCGGCGCGCTTTTCGGCCCAGAAGGCCACAACGAACAACAGGGTGGCATAGGTGAGGCAGGCGAGGACAAGAATGTTGAACCGCAGCATCAGCCTGCGTCCTCATTCGGCAGGTCGCCGGGGTTTTCCGGGGTCTTCAGCGCCTCGACCGGGCCTTCCGCCCGACGCAAGGCCCGCGACAGCCAGATCGTCGCCAAAAGGCCCAAAGCCCAGACCACGAAGACATGCAAAAACGCCCGTGATCCCGCGCCGACGGGGCGATCCGTGCCCTCACCGCCCCATAAAAGCGGCAAGAGCCAAAGGCCGAACATGAGAAAGGGCAAGAGCCTCAGCGCGTCGATCAGCCGCCTGCGCCGGTAAGACGCGCGGGCCAGATAGAGCGGCGCGCGGCCCTCAGCCATGGCTTGTATCCGGGGAATTGTCCGGGTGCAGATCGGGGGATTGCATCGCCAGACGCCGCACAACCTCAAGCATTTCGGTGTTGGAAAACGGCTTGGTCATGAAATGCGACACGCCGGCGGCCTCGGCCATCTCGCGGTCCTTTTTCTGGCCGCGCGCGGTGAGCATCAAGACAGGCCGCGTGGCGTGATCCGGCATCTCGCGCAGCTCACGCAGGATCTCGAAGCCGGATTTGTTCGGCAGCATCACGTCGAGAATGATCACATCCGGCCGTTTGCGGTCCACCGCAGCCACAGCCGTCGCCCCATCCGCATGGGTCTCCACCGTCCAACCATCGCGCGACAGGATGAACCGGATCGCCTCGATGATGTTCGGCTCGTCCTCGATCAGGAGCACGCGCTGTCCCATAATTGCCTCTCTCCCCCTGGTTGATGCAGTTTATGGCGCTTTGTCGGGGGTCTGTCAAAAAATTGATAAAATCTGCGTTATGTCTCTTGTCATAGCCTAGGGGCACCACAAAGATCTCACCCCTCCTCCGGCACCTCCAGCACCATCGAGGGTTCGCGCCGCGCCGGGCACTCGATGCGGGCGCAGACTCGGCAGGAGGTGCCGATGCCATGCACCTCGCCGTCGCGCACCTCCATGTCGAGCTGATCCAAAGGCATAAAGAGCATCGTCGCCTCGATCACCTCGGGCGCATCGAAGCTTTCCGGGCGTTGGGGTTGCGCAATGGCGTAGGCGAGGTAGCGGCGCGGTGGTTGGCTATGCTGTTCGACCACACGTCTGACCGGCACCATGGGGCGCAACAGCGCCTGATAGAGCGGCCAGAGCGGACAGGCGGCGCCAAAGCGTGGCGGCGCGAAGCCGTCCAGAGGTTTGCGGTGGGTCAGCGCGCCGGAGCCGTCGCAGATCGCCAAGCCCATCGGCGGGCGCGTCTCAGACGCCGGAAGGCTCGCAAGCCGCCGCATCGCCGCTGAGAGTTCCACCCCCATGGCCTGCGCCAGCGCTGAAGGGTCTGGGCCGTGGCGCGAAATGATCGCCTCCACCATGGCTTGCGGCATTTTCTCGGCCTCGGCGCGGGCGCGCAGCACCCATTTGCGGGCCAAACTGCGGGCGGCGGGCGTGCGCAGACCGCCCTCGCCCGACAGATCAGGCATCTTGCCCTGCTCCAACTCCGGCAAACTGAAATCCCGCGCCGCCAGCCAAGCCTCGACCTCTTCGAGCGGCGAAGCCAGCGTATCCTCGGATTTGCCCACCGTATCGAGATAGCTCACCAGCGCCTGCGAGCCGTCGGCCAGACGTTGGCTGTCCTCATAAAGGTTGCGGTGAAAGCGCGCCTGCCAGTCGCGGTCGATCTCGCCCGCGTTGTTGAGAATGCCCGCAGTGGAGCGGATCGCCGTCACGGTGGAGAGCACCTCGTGCAGACTGTCCGAGAGAAACGGGTCATGCGCCAGACGGTCGTTCAGCGCCTCGACCCGGCGTTCAAGCGCGGTGATCCGGTTGCGCTGCGCCACCACGAGCGCCGCCCAGCCGGGAAAGCGCCCGGCGAATTCCTCGGCGCGTTGGGTTTCCGGCAGGCTGACCGGCTTGCCGTCCTGTGGCCGCAGCCCGCTGGTGCTGGCCGCCTCTTGCAGCCCCTCCATCAGCGGCAGTTCGGCCCCTTCTGAGAGCGCGGCCGGTTCCACCCCCAACTCGCGCGCCAGATCAATCAAAAGCTTGCCGCCGATTCTACGCCGGTTGTGTTCGATGAGGTTGAGATAGGCCGGAGAGATGCCCACAGAGCGTGCCAGATCGGCCTGTTTCACGCCTTTGAGTGTGCGTCTTTCCCGAATGCGCGTGCCCGTTAACGCTGATCTCGGCATGGTTTGACCTCACTCCCCCTTACGTATTGCCTTGTACAGTCCCGAGCCGTGAAACTCGTTTTTCAAACGCAGCACAAAATTCCGATGTCTTCTCAAGGCTTTTCCGCGCAGGCAAAGCACTGTATTCTGCACCTGCGGGAAAACAGATTTACAATGCATACCATGGCATTGTTTAATCATTAACAAAAAAAGTGTTAAATTAAAAGCACTTGTTGATGGGTTTTCGATGAATGCCCGATACTCTCCCCATCTCGTTTACAGTCAATGAGTGCCTCACACCTTGGCACAGACGAGATCCGTGCATCGCCCGGGCTTCGGGGAGGAACTCCGGGCGATGCACCGAAAGACCGCAGGCGGCCTGCCCGGGACGCATGTCTGTGCCAAATCTGGGCCAAATCTGGGCCAAATCTGGGCCAAATGCCTGCGCCGAATTTATGGGCCGAATATCTGGGAGGAATATAGATGTCCAAAACCGATCTGACACGCCGCACAGTCCTGAGAACCGGAGCCGTTGCCGGCGCCGGTCTGGCGCTGCCGACGATTTTCACCTCTGGCGCCCGCGCCTTTACCAATGAACCGATGGGCGGCACCGTGACGCTCGGGTTCAACGTGCCGCAATCGGGCGCCTATGCCGATGAGGGCGCCGACGAGCTGCGCGCCTATCAACTGGCGGTCGAACACCTCAATGGCGAGGGCGACGGCGGCATGCTCAACACCTTCAGCTCGAAGGTTTTGGAAGGCAACGGCATCATGGGCCACAAGGTCGAATATGTGACCGGCGACACCCAGACAAAATCCGATGCCGCACGCGCCTCGGCGAAGTCGATGATCGAGAAAGACGGCGCGGTGATGATCACCGGCGGGTCGTCTTCGGGCGTGGCGATCGCGGTTCAGGGACTGTGTCAGGAGGCGGGCGTGATCTTCATGTCGGGGCTGACGCATTCCAACGACACGACCGGGAAAGACAAGAAAGCCAATGGCTTCCGTCATTTCTTTAACGCTTACATGTCGGGTGCGGCCCTGGCGCCGGTGTTGGCGGCGCGCTACGGTGCGGATCGCAAGGCCTATCACCTGACGGCGGATTACACATGGGGCTGGACCCAGGAAGAAAGCATCGCGGCGGCGACCGAAGCGCTCGGTTGGGAAACCGTGAACAAGGTCCGCACGCCCTTGGGCGCGGGCGATTTCTCGTCCTACATCACGCCGGTGTTGCAGACGGATGCGGATGTGCTGATCCTGAACCACTACGGCGGCGATATGGTCAATTCGCTGACCAACGCGGTGCAATTCGGGCTGCGTGAAAAGATGGTCAACGGCAAGAATTTCGAGATCGTCGTGCCGCTCTTCTCGCGTCTGATGGCGCGCGGTGCGGGTGAGAATATCAAGGGCATCCTTGGTTCCACCAACTGGCATTGGTCGCTCACGGATGAGGGGTCCCAGGCCTTTGTGAAGAGCTTTGGCACCAAATACGGCTTCCCGCCGTCGCAGGCCGCGCACACCTGTTATGTGCAGACCCTGCTCTATGCGGACGCCGTGGCGCGTGCCGGGTCGTTCAACCCCTGTGCCGTCGTCGAAGCCCTCGAAGGCTTTGAGTTCGACGGGCTGGGCAACGGGCCGACGCTCTACCGCGCCGAGGATCACCAGTGCTTCAAAGACGTACTCGTGGTGCGCGGCAAAGAGAACCCGACCTCCGAGTTCGACCTCTTGGAAGTGGTCGAGGTCACCCCGGCGTCTCAGGTCACCTACGCCCCGGATCACCCGATGTTCGCAGGCGGCGCACTGGGCGCCTGTAACGCGGGCTAAGCCGTTTCACGCGCGGGGATTTCTCTCGGGAAATTTCCCCTAAAGGCAAGAGGCGGCCCGAACCGTAAGAGCGGCGGGCCGCCCATATTCCACACTACAGTCAAACCAAAGGGCCCCTTGCGGATTTCTCCCGCGAGACCGGGTGAGGTTTGGCGCACTTCCCGGGGGGAACCATGGAAACCATCCTTCTGCAATTGCTCAACGGGCTGGACAAGGGCTCGGCCTATGCGCTCATTGCGCTGGGGCTGACCTTGATCTTCGGCACATTGGGCGTGGTCAATTTCGCCCATGGCGCGATCTTCATGATCGGCGCTTTTTGTGCCGTCACGCTGTCCAAGCTGTTGAACCTGTCGTTCGAGACGATTGACCCGGAGAAACTCGATTTCCTCGGCAATCCGGCCAAGGTCAAGACGCCCTATGTCGAGGCCTGGTTCGGCCCCGAGTTTGGCCATGCCTTGATTGACTGGTCGGTGCCTCTGGCGATCCTGTTTTCCATTCCGATCATGATCGCGGTGGGGTTTGCCATGGAACGCGGGCTGATCAAGCATTTCTACAAACGGCCGCATGCCGACCAGATCCTCGTGACCTTTGGTCTGGCGATCGTGTTGCAGGAGATCATCAAGTATTTCTACGGCGCCAACCCGATCTCGACCCCGGCGCCCGATGCGTTCAAGGGCTCCTTCGATTTCGGCGCGATGCTGGGGTTCGATCCGAATATGATCATCTATCCCTACTGGCGCCTGATCTATTTCGGCTTTGCCGCTGTCGTCATCGGCGCCGTGTTCTCATTCTTGCAATTCACCACCTTTGGCATGGTTGTGCGCGCCGGCATGGCAGATCGCGAGACCGTGGGGCTTTTGGGCATCAACATCGACCGGCGGTTCACCATCATGTTCGGGCTCGCCTCGGCGGTCGCAGGCGTGGCGGGGGTGATGTATGCGCCGATCCTCTCGCCAAACTATCACATGGGGATGGATTTTCTGGTGCTCTGCTTCGTCGTCGTGGTGGTCGGCGGCATGGGGAGCCTTCCCGGTGCGGTCGCGGCAGGCTTCCTCTTGGGCATTTTAGAGAGTTTCTCGTCGATGAATGCCGTCAAGTCGGTGCTTCCCGGCATCGACCAGATCATCATCTATGTCGTCGCCATCGTGATCCTTCTGACCCGTCCGCGCGGTCTGATGGGCAAAAAAGGCGTGATGGAGGACTAAAATATGTTCGGGCTTAACAAAAAAGACAGCTCTTTCCTGCTGATCGTGATCGCGCTCACCATCGCGACACCGATCCTGTTGCAACCCTTTGCCGAAGGCTCGGAGCTGGCGCAGTTCAACGGCGGCTATCCCGATCTGATGCAGAAGATCGCCATTTTCGGCATCTTCGCGGTCGGGTTCAACATCCTCTTCGGCCTCACCGGCTATCTCAGCTTTGGCCACGCGGCATTCTTAGGCATCGGCTCCTATGCCGCCGTCTGGATGATGAAACTTTTGACCATGAATGTGATCCCCGCGATCCTTTTGGCCATGCTCGTGTCCGGCCTCTTCGCCGCCGCCATTGGCTATGTCTCGCTGCGCCGGTCGGGCATTTATTTCTCCATCCTGACGCTGGCCTTCGCGCAGATGTCCTACAAGATGGCCTATTCGGTGCTGACCCCTCTGACCAATGGCGAGACCGGCTTGCAGCTTGCCCTCGATGATCCGCGCATCCTCGACGGGGCTGTCGAGGGTAGCTCGCTGCCTGTGACCAACATCTTCGGCCTCGCGATGAATTCCTCTTATAAACTGGAGGCTTTGGGCCGGGTGTTCACCTTTAATGTTGGCTATTACTTTTGCGCGTTCATCGCGATCCTGGCCTTTTACGTCGCAATCCGATTGTTCCGGTCTCCGTTCGGCATGATGCTGCGCGCGGTGAAATCGAACCAGCAGCGGATGACCTACACCGGCCTTGATCCCAAACCCTACACTTTGGCGGCCTTCGTGATTTCCGGCATGTATGCCGGGCTTGCGGGCGGGCTTTTGGCGGCGATGGACCCGCTGGCGGGCGCCGACCGGATGCTTTGGACGGCCAGCGGTGAAGTCGTGATCATGACCATCTTGGGCGGCGCAGGCACCCTGATGGGGCCGGTTCTGGGCGCAGGCGTGATCAAATATCTCGAGAACATCTTCTCGAAGATCAACGAGAGCGTGCTCCATGGCTGGTTTCACTGGCTGCCCGACGGCGTGGAAGATGTGGTGATCTGGATCTTCGCGCGGTTTACCGGCGAGGGCTGGCACCTGACCCTTGGCGTGACCTTCATGCTGGTCGTGACCTTCCTGCCGGGCGGTCTGATCGAAGGGCTGCGGCGGCTGTCGAAACGGATCAAACATGGCTCGCAAAAGCGCGACAAATACGATGACCCGGACCCGGAGCACCGCCCCGGCCCCGGCAAACGTGTGGCAGGAGAATGAAAATGACCTCACTCCCGACCCCGGCGCGAAACAAAGGCCGCAGGCCGCCGCGCCATCGGGCATGCGCCAATCGCATGCTTTCAGCATGGCCCGTCCCTCGGTCTGGCGATTTGCAAAGCACCACACCGATTCAGTGTTTTTCGGATTTTGCCAACATAAAGCACACCGCTGAAACCTCTTATCGCCAGCCCCCGGTCAGTCGACCGCACGGCTTGGACACCACAGTCAGGAGGACCACACATGGGAATTCTTGAAGTCAAAGGCGTCGGCAAACGCTTCGGCGGCCTTCAGGCCCTGGGCGACGTCAATCTCTCCATCGAGGAAAACACCGTCCACGCCATCATCGGCCCGAATGGCGCGGGGAAATCGACGCTCCTCAATTGTCTCGTCGGCAAACTCATCCCGGATGAGGGCTCCGTCACCTTCGCGGGCACCTCGGTTCTGGGCCGCAAACCGCATGAGATCAACCAGCTGGGCATTTCCCGCGTCTTCCAAACCCCTGAAATCTTTGGCGATCTCACGGTGATGGAAAACATGATGATCCCCTGTTTCGCCAAACGCGACGGCGCCTTTCGGATGCATGCCATCGAGAGCATCGAAGAAGAGGCCGAGCTGATCGCTAAGGCCGAAGCCATGCTCGCAGACGTCGGCATGTTGGAGAAACGCGAGATGATTGCGTCCTCCATGTCGCGCGGCGACAAGCGGCGGTTGGAGATCGCCATGTGTCTGGTGCAGGAACCGAAACTCCTGTTGCTGGACGAACCCACCGCGGGCATGGCGCGGGCCGACACCAATAACACCATCGCATTGCTCAAAGAGATCAAAGAGAAACGCGACATCACCATCGCGATCATCGAGCACGATATGCATGTGGTGTTTTCCCTGGCCGACCGGATCACCGTTCTGGCCCAAGGCACGCCGCTCGTGGAGGACACCCCCGACAATATCAAGGGCAACCCCAAAGTCAAAGAAGCCTATCTGGGCGAAACGCAGCAGGTGTAAAAGATGAGCGACAATTTTAACCCGAATGCCAACCACGCCAGCACTGCGCCCGCGTTTTTCTCTGCCTGGGATGTGCATGCGTACTATGGCGAAAGCTACATCGTGCAGGGCGTCACCTTTAACATCCACGAGGGCGAAATCCTTGCCCTTCTGGGCCGTAACGGCGCGGGCAAGACCTCTACTTTGCGCGCGCTGGCCCGGCTCGACAGCCCTGCGGTGACCCATGGCGAGATCTGGCTCGACCACAAACATCTGCACACGAAAACCTCCTATGAGGCCGCCGTCGAAGGCATCGCTCTGGTGCCGGAAGATCGCCGCATCATCCCCGGCCTGACGGTGGAGGAAAACCTGCAACTGGCGCAGATCGTCGAACCCGTCGGCTGGTCTCTGGATCGGCTGTACGATCTCTTCCCCCGCCTGCGCGAGCGGCGCAAGCAAGAGGGCATCACGCTCTCTGGTGGCGAACAACAGATGCTCGCCATCGCCCGGGCGCTCGCCCGTGACATCAAAGTGCTCTTGCTCGATGAGCCCTACGAAGGCCTCGCGCCGGTCATTGTCGACGAGATCGAAAAGACGCTGCGCATCATCAAGGAGCAAGGCATCACCACCGTTCTCGTCGAACAAAACGCCGTACGCGCCCTCAACCTCGCCGACCGCGCGGTGATTTTGGACACCGGGCGCGTGGTCTATGACGGTAGTGCTAAAGAAGTGCTTGAGAACGAAGCGCTTAGGGCCGAATATCTGGCCATCTAAGACATTGCCCCTCCCGAAGCGCCGGGTCGGGCCAGCTTTGGGAGGAGCCAGCATGACCGACACATCCTATCCGCCATCCGACGCGTTTGCGGAGAACGCCTTGATTTCCGAGGAGAAATACGAAGAGCTTTACAAACAATCCGTCGAAGACCCTGTGTCTTTCTGGGCGGAACAGGGCAAAGTGCTTGACTGGATGGAGCCCTACACGCAGGTCAAAAAGACCTGTTTCGATTTCGGCCGCGTCGATATCAAGTGGTATTCCGACGGCGTCTTGAACGTCTCCGCCAACTGCATCGACCGCCATCTCGCCAAAAAATCCCTGCAAACCGCGATCATTTTCGAGCCGGACGATCCCAACGAACCCGCCCAGCACATCACCTATAAGGAGCTCTCCGACAAGGTGAATCGCATGGCCAACGTGCTCCTGTCTCAGGGCGTCATGCGCGGCGACCGGGTTGTGATCTACCTGCCGATGATCCCCGAAGCCGCCTACGCCATGCTCGCCTGTGCCCGCATTGGTGCGATCCATTCCATTGTTTTCGCGGGCTTTTCCCCGGACGCGCTGGCGAACCGCATCAACGACTGTGGCGCCAAGCTCGTCATCACCTCGGACACCGCGCCGCGCGGCGGCCGTCGCACGCC
>NZ_JAATOT010000007.1 GCF_011806455.1 Celeribacter sp. HF31 | reverse complement strand
CTGAAACTGTGATCGCCAAAAGAGTGCAGGATGGGCCCGTGACTCGGAGCAAGGGGTGGATTCCGGACCTTCGCTGCGCGTTGCACGAATGGCAGTTCCGCGCCGCCAACGAAGCTTTACAAAACTTGTGAGCATTTTTCATCGCAGTGTAAACCGGTGCTCTGCCGTAATCGAAGACTGATGAAAGATTGGTCAATCTCAGCAGTTTTTGGCAGCGCGACTTAGAAGTCCAATTCGACTCTCGGAACGCTTGGTTCAACTACGTCCAAAGCTGCCCGACGCCGGCTGCAGGGTGAGCCCGACGAAGAGTGAATTCGACACTTGTCGACAGGTAGTCGAGGTGTCAGCAGGATATATTGCCGCATTCAGTTCCTCACGTGGACAGCACGACTGGTGAAAAATCTCTGTTCTTAATCTTAAATTTTTCGCGCTTTTATTAAGAAATGATAAAGGTCATGATCGAGCGTCCGGTGGGAGGCCGGACTGTAAGCTGCGCATTGACGCGCCGACGGCCAACGGTTTTCAAGCCAACCGCCAAGGCGACCCGCCAGCGCTTATGACATTTGGGAGGATATCATGACATTCACACGCCGTTCGAGTCTGGCCTTGCTGGCCAGCATGGCGATCACGCCTCTTGCTGCCTTTGCGCAGGAGGATTACCCGAACCGTCCGATCACCATCGTCGTTCCCTATGGAGCGGGTGGCACCACCGATATTTCAGCGCGCCAGATGGCGACAATGGCGGAAAAGATCCTTGGTCAGCCCATCGTGGTGGAAAACCAGCCCGGTGCCAGCGGCACGAACGCGATGCGTGCCGTCGCAGCCGCCGACCCGGACGGCTACACACTGATTGCGACGACCTCGTCGCCGTCTTTCGTCACCCCGGCGCTTCGCGACGTAGGCTATGACACGCTGGCAGATTTCACACCCATCCTGAACTATTCCGGCCCGTACCACGGCGTTGTCGTTCCTGCGGACAGCCCCTACGAAACGCTCGCCGCTCTGATCGAAGGTGCAAAATCCGGTGCGGTGACCTATGGCACCGCAGGCGCAATGGGCGGCGCGCATCTGGCCTTCGCCTCGGTGGCCAAGGAAACCGGTGCCCAGCTTCAACACGTGCCCTTCGACGGCGCCTCCAAGGCCACGGCAGCGGTGCTGGGCGGTCACGTGAACGCAGCCTTGGTGCCGGCCTATCGCGATCTGGTCCAGGACGGTCAGTTGCGCCTTCTGGGTGTGCTCGACGGCACTAACGACCCGGACTTCCCCGACGCACCGACGCTGAAGGAGGCGGGGTTGGCGGCAGAATTCCCCTCGATCGTCGGCATCATGGCACCGGACGGCACCGACCCGGCGATCATCGCCAAGCTCGAAGCCGCGTTCACCGAGGTCGCCATGTCGGATGACTTCAAGACCTTCATGACCGACCTCAGCCAGCCGGTGCGGATCATGTCCGGCGAAGAGCTCGCCGCGACGATTCAGGAAAACCTGAACGCCTATCGCGACATCGCCAAGGACCTTGGCAATTGAGCCACAAGACGCAAGGCGGGTTCGCCCGCCCGGGCTTTCGAACGCTGACCGTCGGGCTCTTGCTCGCGGCAGCGGCCTGGGGGCTTGTGAGCCTGGATAGCCAGATCGAGATCTTTGGGTTCGGCGCCTCGGGGCCGGATGCCCGCAGCTTTCCCCGCGTGGCCCTGTGGCTGTTGGCGGCTGTCGCGGCACTTCGCCTCATCCTATGCCTGCGCACTGAGGATACCCCGCTTGGTCTGTCCCGGTTGGGCCGGGTTCTGACCCTGACGGCAAGTTGCGCGGCGGCGCTCTGGGCGATACCGCACATCGGGTTCTTCTTCGGAGCTGCTGGCGTGGGGATCGTCGTGGCGCTGGTTCTCGGTGAACGTCGTCCGCTTTTGCTGGGCCTGCCGCTGGTCATTGCTGCGGTCGTGACCTTTGGCGGACGGTATGGGCTGAGCATCCCTCTGCCCTAACCTTTTCGATCCTTTTCAATATGCAATGGAGCGCAAGCTATGCTTGTCGATGCCTTTCTTGAACTCTTGAACATCTGGGTGCTGGTTGCGGCGCTGATCGGGATCGTCTCGGGGATCATCATCGGGACGATCCCCGGCCTCGGGCCGACCATGGCCATCGCCCTGTTGATCCCGGTCACATTCTCGATGCAGCCGATCCCGGCGATCATCCTGCTTCTCGGCGTCTATCAGGGCGCGATCTTTGGCGGATCGATCTCGGCGGTCCTGTTGAACGTGCCGGGCACGCCGTCCTCGGCAGCGACAGCCATCGACGGCTTCGCCATGGCGCGCCGCGGCGAAGGTGGCCGGGCGCTGCGCTTTGCCCTCTATGCAAGCGTCTTCGGCAACATCTTTAGCTGTTTCGTGCTGATGGCGCTGGCGGAACCGCTGGCGCGCTTCGCACTGGATTTCGGCCCGGCGGAAATGGCGATGTTGATGCTGTTTGCCTTGCTGGTGATCGTCATCTTCGGCGGCGGATCGAAACTGGACGCGTTGATCATGGTGTTGGTGGGCGCATGTGCGGGCATCGTGGGCCTCGACCCGATCAGTGGCACGCCGAGGTTCACCTTTGGCTCCTTTGCCTTTGAAAATGGGTTCCAGTTGATCCCGGTGTTGATCGGCCTGTTCGCAATGGCCGAAGTTCTGATGCAGGCCTTTGACCGAGAGCCGCTGGTGGGCGATGTTCAGGTTCCGCCGCTGAAGTCGTCGGTCGTGCGCTTTGCCGAGGTGTGGCGGATGCGGGTGACACTGCTCTTGTCCTCGATCATCGGCACCTTTGTCGGCATCCTGCCGGGGATCGGTTCCACCGTGCCCGCCTTCATGAGCTACAACCTCGCTCGCTCGCGTTCCAAGGATGCCGAGCAGTTTGGCAAGGGCGCACCTGAAGGCGTCGCCGCCCCCGAAGCCGCCAACAACGCCGTGACCGGCGGAGCGTTGGTGCCGACGCTGGCGCTCGGCATTCCCGGCGACGCGGTCACGGCAGTGATCCTTGGCGCCTTCATGCTGCACGGGCTGGCGCCGGGGCCGTTCCTCTTCCGCGATCACGGGCTGGAGGTTTATGCCATCTTCGAGGCGCTCTTGTTGTCGTCCATCCCGACGGTGATCTTGGGCCTCATGTTCTTTCGCGTTGCGATCCACGTCACGCGCATTCAGCCGCGCCACCTGTTGCCCGCGATCACGATCCTCGCGGTCTTCGGAGCGTTTTCGGTGAACAACAGCCTGTTCGATGTCTGGGTGATGCTCGGCGCAGGCGTGCTGGGGTTCCTCTTCCGCCGCGCCAACTTCCCGCTGCCGCCGCTGCTGATCGGGTTGATCCTTGGAGCACCATTCGAACAGAGCCTGCGACAGGCCTTACTGACCTCGGGCGGCAGCTACGGCATCTTTGTCGGATCACCCATTACCCTCGGACTGATGGCGCTGATCGTGCTCTGCGTGCTGATCAGCTTGGCTCTCGACATCAGAAAGGCGCGGACATGATTACCGATTGCCACATGCATTCCTTTGCTAAGGACGCTCCCCCGAAAACCGGCGCCTATGCCCCGCCCAAACGCGATATCCGCGACTACATGGCAGAGGCCGCGCCTCTGGGCGTGCGCCGCGCCGTTGTGGTGCAGGCCTCGGTCGATGGAACGGACAACAGTCGCTTGGTGGCGGCGCTAAGCACCGAAGGCCCCGTTGCCTTGCGCGGCGTCGCCATGATCGACGCGGATGCCAACCTGCCCGCATTGCATGCCGCTGGCATCCGCGCGATCCGCATCCAGGACCGCGCACGGCTGGGCGACAGTGCGCTCGGGCAATTGCCTGACCTCGCGGACAGGATGGCAGAAGTCGGGTGGCATATCGAGTTGAACACGGAGCCGCACAGCTTTGACCGGATCGGAGCGATGCTGCCCGACCTGCCCGCAGACGTGCTGTTGATTCTCGATCACATCGGTCATGTCGACCCCGACGCGCCGGACGCCCTGTTCCGGCTTCTCGACACGGGCCGCATCTGGGTCAAACTCTCCCCGACCCGGGTCAGCACCGATATCGGGCGCTACGCCGACCTGTCCGCGCTGATGACACGTCTCGGGACGGATTTTCCCGACCAGATCCTCTGGGGCAGCGACTGGCCGCATGTGATGACCCCCGAGCCAGTGCCGGAGATCCCGCCGATGTTGGAGCTATGCCGCACGGCGTTCAGTGCCGATACCTTCCGGCGGTGCATGTGGGACAATCCCGAAACGCTCTACGGCTTTTGAGCCGTTTGCACCTTAGAGCGCGCCGGAAAACATCGGCGCGCCAGCGATTCCCAACTCCGTCGGGAACTCTGCCTTCAGGATGCTGCCACTGTCGCTTTCTGTGATGAACAGGGTCCGCCCCTCCGGCCCGCCAAAGGCGCAATTGGTCGTGCCGAGGCCGCGCGGCGAACGCACCACAGCGATGGGACGTCCCAGCACATCATGCACCCAGACCAGCCCCATGCCGGTCTGACACACCACGACGCCGCCAGCGGAGGTCAGCGCAAGCCCGTCTGGCCCCGCGCGGCCGCCGGAGAACTGGATGAAAAGCCCGGCCTTGTTCACCCGCCCTGAGGGCGACATGGGCAAGCGCCAGACGGCATTCGCCCGCGTCACGGCAAGGAAGAGTACGTGTTCGGCAATGTCCAGCACCAGTCCATTGGGGCTCGGCACCTTGTCGATCAGACAGGTCAGCGCGCCCGTTTCCGGCACCCATTTCCAAACACGGCCTGTGGGGTCTTGCAGCCCGGTCTGGCCCTGATCGGTGAAGTAAAGCGCGCCGTCGCGACCGAAATGCAGGTCGTTGCAGCCTTTGAAACTTTCGGTGTCGGCATCGCCGAGCGCCTTGCTCACCGTCCCGCTGTCCGGGTCCAGCAACATGATGCCGTTCTGATAATCCGCCAGAAAGATCCGCCCGTCGCGGTGGATCTTCAGCCCGTTGGGCTGGCCGTCATACTCGGCGACCTGGTTGATTCCACCGCCTTGATCGGCCCGAAACACCCGACCAAAAGGGATGTCGACGAACCAGAGATTCCCCTGCGCATCAAAGGACGGCCCCTCAAGGAAACTGTCCGCAGGCGCGCCGCGTCGGTTCTTTTCCGCCCAGTAGGACGGCTGACCCGTGCGGCGCAGCGCGGCGGGCAGCTCGGTAAAGACCTCGGCATCAAGGATGACCGGCTCAGGAAAGGGATAGGTATGTGTCATCCGAACGTAAACTCCGGCAAGAACAGGGCGATATCAGGCACACCGATGAGAAGCAGCATGAAGGCGACGATAATGAAGAAGAAGGGCAAGGTACCCATGATCACGTCCTCGACCTTGACCTCATCCGACGACGAGGCCACGACAAAGAGGATCACGCCCAGCGGCGGGGTCAACTGGCCCAGCTCCACCAGGATCACGACGAAGACGCCGAACCAGATCGGGTCGACACCCATGGCCATCAGCGCCGGGAAGATCACCGGCACGATAATCGCGATCATGCCGAGGCCCTCCATGAAACAGCCCAGGATCGCAAAGACCACCATGATGATCAGCAGGAAGGTCAGGCGCGAGACATTGGCCTCTTCCAGCATGCCGACGAGATCCTCGCCGATACCCGAGAGCGCAGTCGCGTAGGCAAAGATCATCGAGGTGAAAACAATGAACAGGATGTTTCCGCTCATGGAGGCGGTACGGGACAGCGCGTCCTTGAGAAGTTGCAGGCTAAGCTTGCGATAGAGTGCGGCGATCAGGATGGCGCCCACTGTGCCCACGGCCCCGGCCTCGGTCGGTGTGGCAAAGCCGCCGTAGATGCTACCCAGCACGATGAAGATCAGCATGAGAAACGGCACGATGTCCAAGAGCGCGCGGCCCAGATCACCGAGACTGGCCTTGGTCTCGGACTTCGGCGCCAGAGACGGATTAATCAGCACGCGCGCCATGATGAAGCCCATATAACACAGCGCCAGAACGATCCCCGGCACCAGACCGGCGGCAAAGAGCCGCGCGATCGAGGTCTCGGTGAAAGTGGCATAGATGATCATGGTGATCGACGGCGGGATGAGAATGCCCAGCGTTCCTCCCGCGGCCAGCGACCCGGCGACGAGGCGACGGTTGTAGCCACGCGCGGACAGTTCCGGCAGGGCGACCGTAGACATGGCGGCGGCGGTGGGGGCGGAGCCGCCCGAAATCGCCGCGAAGATGCCGCTACCCGCGATATTGGTGTGCAACAATCCGCCCGGAAGCCGCCGCATGAAGGGCGCGACACCGTTATACAGGCGCGTCGAGAGACCCGAGCCCAGCAGGATTTCGGCCATCAGAACAAACAGCGGAATAGCGGCAAGGGTAAAACTGTTGGCGGCGCCCCAACTGACAAGCCCAAGCGCCTTCCAGCCCCCAAAGCCCTTGAGGAGCCAGATATAGGTCAGACCGGCACCGGCAACAGCGAATTGCACCCACATGCCGCCAAGGATCAGGCCAATCAGCAGGCCAAAGGCGAGGATCGCTTCCATTTTACTTGTCCCCGTAATTGCGGAAGGTCAGCAGCAGTTGCTCGACCAGAAAGAACGCCAGCACGGAAAAGCCGAGCGGCAGGATGATCTGCGGGATCCAAAGGGGCGTGCGCAGGACGGTCGGCGCGAACTTGCCGCGCGAAAAGGACGACAGCGTCAGATCCTTGGTCTTCCACGCGAGGATCACGCAGATCGCCAGCGCGACGAGCGCAAAGACGCGGATCAGCCAGCGGCGCGTGCCCTCAGGCCAGGTGTCCAGCAGGAAATGCACCTGGAACATCGCATGGCTACGCAATGCCAGAGCCGCGCCGAAGAAGGTCATAAAGACGACGCCGTAGCCCGTCAGTTCCTCGGCAAAGCCCAGCGAGTAATTAAAGCCGCCGCGCAGCAGCGCCTCGAGGCAGACCAGCGAGACCAGCGCCACAAGGACCGTGCCGGTTGCAACGCCCGTGATCCGCGCGGCAACGTCGAAAATGGGGCCGGCCGATGCCGGCCCCGTTCTGCTCTGCGTCTGCATCTTACTTACCGATGGCTTCGCGCACGGTGGCGAGGGCTTCGACATACTCCGGCCCGTTTTGCTCGGCCCAGGCTTCCCAGAACGGCGTGAGCTTTTCGGCCGCCATGGCGGCATCGCCATCTGCGGCGTCAACAAGCATCATGCCCGCTGCCGATTGCGAAGCCTTCTGCGCCTCTTCATCCTCAAGGAAAGCCGCCGTGGTCTTGGGCCCCTCTTCGGCGACGATGGTGCGCAGCTTGGCCTGCGTGTCTTCGGACAGAGCGTCGAAGCTGTCAGCATTGGCGATGATCATCGAGTTGCCGTAGTTCACTGCGAAACGGTAGTTGTAGGGCAGGAATTCGTGCCAGTTCTTGGCCCCACCCGCCGAGGCGGTCAGCACGCCTTCGATCACGCCGCGTTCCAGCGAGGTCGGCACTTCGGAGCCGGATAGGGTGATCGGCGCACCGCCGAATTCCTCGATGAATTTGCCCTGCTCAGGCGACGTCACGCGGATCTTGTGACCTTCGAGGTCGGCCAGCGAGTTGATTTCAAAAGTGGTGAAGATGGTCTGTTCCGGGTAGCGGTAGCCGCCCAGCAGCACGACGCCCTGCTCTGCGAAGGCATCGACCAGCGTCGGTTCCATCGCCTCGTAGGCCTTGGCCCATTCCTCGTCGTTCTCGATCAGCATCGGCAGGTTCAGCACCCGCGCGATCGGCACGCTGCCGGAAAAGAAGAAATCGGCCGCCATGTCGATGATGCCGTCGCCCACGGCCTGCGTGATATCTGCGGACGCGATCTGCAAGGTCTTGCCAAGGTGCAGGTCGATGGTCAGATCGGTGTCTTCCGCAACGCGGTCGACGATGCGTGTCATGCCCTTGACGGCGGACGTCGTCGAGACGGACGAATAGGTGTAGGCGGTCCAGTCGTCGGCATGTGCGACGGTGGCGGACGCGGCGATCAGCGCAGCAGCGCCGAGGGTTTTAATGGTCATGATTTTCCTCCAGTTTCAAAGTGTTGTTCCGGGCGTTGCGGCCCGGCCCGTCTGTTTTCAGTCGGCTGGAACGGCCTCTGGATCGAAGCTTGCCAGCTGTGCGGCGACGCAATGGCTCAGCGCGGTAAAGGCGCGCTCCACCTTGTCTGATCCGATGACAAAGGGATTGCCCTCGGCACCTGCCTCCATGGCGTCGAGTTTGGTGTAAGTCCCATCAAGGGTCTTGTGGTTGGAAAGGAACACGTCAAAGCCTTCCTCTCTGGCCATCGCGGCAAGGCGGCGCTGAGAATCGATCATCTGAACGAAACGCCCGGCATCCGGCCCAAAGTTCAGACCGTTGCCCCCCCAGATGATCGCCTTGTGCAGTTCGCCATCGTCGGTCACCGGAACGATCGTCGAAAGCGTGCCCGGCGTGTGGCCCGGCGTTTCCAGCAGGGTAATCGTCGTGTCGCCCAGTGTCACCGTGGCGCCATCACCGACACTGACGTCACGCTGGGGCGGACGACCCCACAAGGGATCATCGAACTGAAGCTCGTCTTTCTCCAGTTCCTGCCAGTCGGTTTCCGACATGATGATTTCGGCGCCGTATTTATCCTTGAGGTAAACGGCGCCGCCGTAGTGGTCGCCATGCGCATGGGATACGACGATCTTCTTGATGTCGACCGGATCCAGCCCGATGTCGCGCAGCCCGCCTTCGATGTAGCGCTTTGCCTCATCTTCGTTGTTGAGCGCATCGATCAGGATGATGCCGTCGGACGTGGGGATCGCCCAAGCGGTCACCCAAGCCGTTCCAAGGAAGATCAGGTTGTCAAAGACCGCCGTGGTGCGCGGGTCGCCCTTGCCAATGAGGCGCTCCAGCATCTCATGCCCCTTGTCATGGGGAATGGTGAAAGACTTGCCGATCTTGCTGCAATGTCCCAGCACATGCGCAAGCTCGTCACCCGCGGCGGCTTCGGCCGCAGCCACGTGGCGGGCCGACAGGTCTGGATCGCTCTCGGTGAATGCCGGAAGCGCCCCAAGCAGAAGCGCACCCGTCAGTGCGGTGCCCAACCTGAATTTCATACTGTTCTCCTCCCAAAAATCAGTAAGTCACTTCTGTCGCGGAAATTTCATTTCCAAGGGGTCTCAGCCCAAATCTGAGCGGCGATGCGGTCCTGTTTGGCGGCGGTGGCAGCGAAATCGTCGCCAACCATGAAGGCAATCGGATTGCCCTGCTCGGCCATCATCGCCTGAAACTCGGGGTTTTCGTTGACGGCGCTCAGCGCGCTGAGCAGCTGCTCGGTCGTGGTCGCGTCCATGCCCGCCGGGGCGACGATGCCGCGCAGGGATGACATCTGCACGTCATAGCCCAGCTCCTTTGCAGTCGGCACATCCGGGCGGAAGGGCGAGCGTTCATCGGCCAGCACCGCCAGTACGCGCAGCTCGTCGGGGAAGTTCGAGGTCTGGCCCAGCGTCATGGTTCCGGCGGCCACATGCCCCCCCATGATCGCGGTACGGGCGTTGGACGCGCCCTTGAACGGCACCAGCGTGAACTCCGCGCCGCTTGCGTCCTGCATCATGTTGGCGGCGAAATGATCGTTACCCCCAAGGCTGGACAGCCCCAGCGTGATCGCACCCGGATCGACCTTGGCCGCGTCGATAAGCTCGCCCAGCGTCTGGAACTGCGACGAGGCCGCGACGGTGATGGTGTTCGGGTCCTCAACGAAATTCGCGAGGTAAGTAAAGCTGTCCACGTCGTAGTCCGCCGCACGGTCCTTGGTCAGTGCAAGGGCTGCCGGCAGGTTGAAGGTGCCCAGCGTGTAGCCATCGGGCTTTGCCCCGGCGACCTCGGTAAAGCCGATCTGGCCTCCGGCACCGGGCATATTCTTGACCACGACCGATGCGCCGTCGCCCAGCTCCTGCTCGAGGAATTGCGCGACGGTGCGCGCCATCACATCTGTGCCGCCGCCCGCAGAATAGCCGACGACGACCTCAACGGGCTTTTCCGGGTATTCAGCGAATGCGGCTGTGGCCGAAAGGCTCAGCACCAGCGCGGTAAGGGTGAGTTTCATGACGGTATCCTCCCAATGTCATGTGTGAAAATCTGTTCTTCGATGTCGTAGCTGCGCGCGGCGCTGCGCCAGAACAGGGTGTCCCGTTCGTCGCGGCTCAGCGGTGCGGCGAGGCGTTTGAAGGCGTTCCAAAGCGTCCGGTAGCCGACCTGTCCCTTGTCCACGGGGAAGTTGCTTTGAAACATCGCGCGATCGGGGCCGAAGAGGTCGAGACAGGTTTCGACCCAGGGACGCCAGTCCTCCGCCAGCGTCTCGGAGTGCGGCGGCAGGGGCGCATCGGCATACCGCCAGCCAAAGACACCGAGGCCGAAGCCGCCGATCTTGACCCGCGTGTTGGGCAGTGCGGCCACCGTGCTCAGCGCGTCACGCCAGGCGCGGAAATTCTCAGGGTCAAAGCGATCATGCGGGCCGACACCCAGCGGTCCGCCGCAATGGTCGACGATGACGGTCAGCTCCGGCACAGCTTCTGCCAATGCACGAACCTCGTCCAGTTGGGTCTGGTAGGCCCAGATATCGAGGCTCAGCCCCTTTGCAGACACCGCTTGCGCGCCCTCGCGGAAGGCGTCCGAACGCAACAGGCCCTCGGGCGGCGGCTTCGGATTGGAGCGCACTGCCGGATTGGCATGCCATGCGGTGGTGTTGCGGATGCCCTTGACCCGGCCCCGCCCCGCCTCGACCAGCGCGTCCAGTACCGGACGTACGCCGTCGCCCAGTTGCAGGTCCGCCATCGCGACGATGCCCGTCGGAAAGCGATCATGCCCGCGTGTCCAGTCCAGCACGGTTTCGACTTCGCCCACCGGGCGAAGGGCCTCTGGGCCGTCTGTGCGGTAGCCGGTGCGACACTGGACGTAGAGACTGGCCCGCACGTCATGGCCCGTGGTTATATCCGCCATCAATTCCTCTGCCCGATAACGGCCCTCAGGCCGATCCCAAAGGTGGTGGTGGCAGTCGAAAATGGGTTGCTCCGGCGCAAGAACGTCCTCTTGCGCCAGAGCGAGCCAATCCTCGCGGACCCTATGATGCGGGCTTACGGTCATGCCTTCTTGCGGCTGTCGATGTAGCGTTTCTTCAGCGTCGGGCCGACGACCACGGCGATGGTGAGCGCCACAAGGATCAGGCTCGTGGTGTTCTGGAACAGGATCATCGGGTCTCCGCGTCCGATCCGCAGAGCAAGGCGCAGGTTCTCTTCGGCAAAGCCACCAAGGATCAGGCCCAGCACGACGGGCGGCAGCGGGAACTTGAGCCGGTCCATCACCCAGCCAATCGCACCGAAGCCAAGCATCAGATAGACGTCGAACATGCGGCCATGGATCGAATAGACGCCGATCAGCATGAGCACGATGATCACCGACCCCAACAGCGGCCGCGGCAGGTTCAAGAGGCGCGCGAAGGAGTTGGTCGCCAGCGAGCCACCCAGCAGGACCAGAAGGATCGCGCCGAAGAGGAACTGCCACATGAAGCCGAAGACGATGTCCGGGTTGTCGCGGAACAGCATCGGCCCGGGTTGCAGGCCATGGACCAGCAGCCCCCCCAGCATGACCGCCGCGACGGCGGTGCCCGGGATACCCAGCGTCAGCGCGGGGATCAGCGCGGAGGCAGTGTCGGCATTGTTGGCGACTTCTGCGGCGGCGACGCCCTCGGGCTCACCCTCACCCCATTTCTCGGGATGCTTGGAGGTACGCCGCGCTTCGTTATAGGACATGAACGCCGCCATCGATCCGCCCGCTCCGGGCAGAATGCCGATCCAGATGCCAAGGAAGGACCCGCGCAACCACGTCTTCCAGAAGGATTTCATGCGCGGGAGTGCTTTCCAGAGCGACTGCGTCCCCAGCTTGGAGCTGCTGACGCCGTCGGTCTTGAGCGGCGTTTCCAGAAGGTCGATCACCGGCGGCAAGGCGTAGAGGCCGACCAGCAGGATCACGATGTTGATGCCGTCGAGCATCTCCAGCTGGCCAAAGGTAAAGCGGTCGTTGCCATAGATCGGGTCAGAGCCGATCACCGATACGAAGACCCCGAAACAGGCCGAGATCAACCCCTTCACCGGGTTACCGCCCAGCAGGAAGATGATCGAGGCAAGGCCGAAGACAGCGACCCAGAACACCTCGGACGGGCCAAAGAGCAGCGTCACCTTGGACAGCGGCGGTGCCAGCAGCATCAGCGCAAAGGCAGAGGCGATACCGCCGAACGCGGAGGACACCACCGCGACCTGCAACGCGAATCCCCCTTCGCCCTTTTGCGCCATCGGGTAGCCATCAAACGTGGTGGCGACGGCGGCCGGCGTACCGGGGATACGGAGCAGCACGGCGGGGATTGCGCCGCCATACATCGCCCCGTTGTAGATGCCCGCCATCAGGCCGAGCGCCACAAGCGGTTCGAGACCAAATGTAAAGGGCACGAGAACAGAGATCGCCATAGTGGCCGAGAGCCCCGGCATGGCGCCCACGACGATGCCCGCGATCACGCCGATCACAACGGCGGCAAAGTTCGTCCAGGCAAAGACATCCGGAAGGGCATGGAGAAGGTCAGAATACATGATTTAGTGCCCCCAAAAGCGGCCAGTGGGGAAGTCCTGCGACATCCCGAAATCGAAGATCGCCCAAATCGTGCCGACGACGATCACCGTCGCGATCAGAAGGCCGATGGGGCTGCGATAGCCGAAGATCCACGCGACCAGCGGGATCGTCACTGCAGTGCTGACGTAAAAGCCGATGAAATCACACGCCAGCGCGTAGGTGACGATCAGCAGGAACGCCCCGATCACCCGTTTGGGGGCCTGCGTCATCGACTTGGCAGGCTCGCCCGCGCGAGCCTTGCGCTGGTCCGAAACCAGAAGGGCCACCGACAAGACGATCAAACCAACCAGCATGGCGGCGGGGAGAAGTGCGGAAATCGGGCGCAGAGCGGTGGTTGGGATCAGGAAGCCTGCGGCGGCCACAATGATGCCAAGCGCGGTCAGGGTCTCGGGCCGGGTCAGGCGGGAATTTCGGCTCTCGGGCATGGGTTTGCTCATGATGTAAGGAATGGGGTGCGTGAGGGGACGAGCCCCTCACGCGCGCGGGCTCAGTTCCAGGGGGTGGTTTCCCAGACGCCCTTGGCGAGTTCATGCAGGTCAGCTGTCAGCTGCTTGAATTCTTCGCCCGTCACCACTTCGACCGGGTTGGCGGTCGCCGCCATGGCGTCGAGGAATTCCTGGTCGCTGGACAACTGCGAGAACGCGTCGATCAGCTTGGCCTGTACGTCTTCGGGCAGACCGGCGGGCGCGATGAAGCCACGCATAGAGCCGTTCACGAGATCGAGGCCCTGCTCTTGGAAGGTCGGCAGGTCCGGCGCAAACTCAGAACGCTCCTTGGTAGCGACGCCCAGCACGTTCAGCTGGTCCTGGAATTCGGCCACTTCGGAGATGTTCAGGATGCCCATGGCGACATGGCCACCCAAAAGCGCGGTCCGTGCGGGGGCAGAGCCCTTGAACGGAACGATGGTGAACTCGGTGTCGGTGGCGTTCTCCAGCTTGATGAGGGCGAAGTGATCGTCGCCGCCAAGGCTCGACATCGCGACGGTGACCGCGCCGGGATTGGCCTTGGCCTCTTCCAGAAGCTTGTCGAGGGTGTCGAGCCCGGTGTTTTTGGCCGTCACGATCACGTTGGGGTCGTTCACCACGTTTGCGAGGTAGGTAAAGCTTTCCTTATCGTAGTCCGCCTTCCGATCCACGGTGCGCGCCATCATGCCCGGCAGGTTGAAGGTGCCCAGCGTGTAGCCATCCGGATCGGCATTCGCCGCTTCGGTCACGCCGATCTGGCCCGAGGCACCCGGCATGTTCTTGACGACGAGGCTGGCACCGTCGCCAAGGTATTTCTCGATGAAGGGCGCAGCGGTGCGCGCCATGACGTCGGTGCCACCACCGGCCGAATAGCCCACGATGACCTCGATGGGCTTTTCGGGATACTCGGCCAGAGCGGCGCCTGCGGTGAGGCACATCGCGCTTGCGATGGCGGTTTTCTTGAAGAAATTGAGCATGTTACTCCTCCGATTCATGCAGTTTTTTTCAGTTTCAGGGCAGAGTGCAGCCGCGGTCCTTAAGCGCGTGGTCGACCCATGTCCGGTCGTTGGTTCCGGCCTCGATTGCAGCCATCTGCTTGATCTCGGCGTCGGATTTCGCCTGTGTGGCCTTCAGGACCGTTTCGGCCTCATCGATCGGCACGCAGAGCACGCCGTCGCTGTCGCCAATGACGATGTCGCCGGGGTGGATCACCATGCCGTCGATGGCGATGGGGACGTTGAGCTCACCGGGGCCGTCCTTGTAGGGGCCGCGATGGGTCACGCCCGCCGCCCATGTGGGCAGGTTCGTTTCGCGGAAGTTGTCGAGGTCGCGGATCGCGCCGTCGATGACGAAACCGACGACACCTTTCTTGATCGCATAGGCCAGCATCAGCTCGCCCATCAGCGCGTTGTCCAGAGCGCCGCCCGCATCGACGACAATGACATCGCCAGGCACAGCCCGGTCGATGGCCGCGTGAAGCATAAGGTTGTCGCCAGGGCGCGCCTTGACCGTCAGGGCGACGCCCGCCATGCCGCCGGATGTATGCATCGGGCGCAGGCGCGATCCAGCGGCGGTCATGCGCGACATGCTGTCAGACACATTGGCCACGGGTAGCTTGGCGAATTCGGCGACGATCTCTGCGGAGGCGACGCGGTCGCGATTGAGGATCCGGAAACCTAGAGTCATTGTTGTTTCTCCACGTTGGACTGCTCCGCCTGTGCGGCGGCCAGCAATTTGCGGTTGATGATGCGTTCAGGGGCGACGGTCTGACCGTCGAGGATCTGGAAGATGCCGCGCACCGCGTCGATGCCGACGCGTGCACCGGCTTCGCGGGTCACGCCGCCGATGTGCGGGGTCAGCACGATTTCCGGCACGGCAAAGAACGGATGGTCGGCGGCCGGCGGCTCGGATGCGAAGGTATCAAGCCCGGCGCCCGCCAGATGCCCGCTCTGGATTGCGGCAACCAGCGCCGGCTCGTCGATCAGCCCGCCGCGGGCGGTGTTGATGATGTAAGACCCTTTTGGCATGCGGGCGATGGAGTCAGCGTTCAAAAGGCCGCGCGTCTGGTCGGTCAGCGGGCAATGCAAAGAAAGAATGTCAGACTGCGCCAGCATGTCCTCGACCGTGGCGCAACGGGTGACGCCAAGCGCCTCAAAGGCACTGTCGGGGGCAAAGGGGTCAAAACCCACAAGCTTCAGCCCCAGCCCCTTCGCCATGCGGCCCGTCGCCTGCGCAATCGCACCCATACCCATGAGGCCCATGGTTGATCCGGCGATCTCTCGGCCCGAAAAACCGGGCTTTTCCCATCGACCGGCCCGTAGCCCCGCATCGAGTGGCAAAATGCGTTTCACCGTCGCCAGCAGCAGCGCAATGGCGTGTTCGGCAACGGACACCGCGTTTGCACCGGTTGCGACCAGCACCGGGATGCCCCGGTCTGCCGCGGCCTGAATGTCGATATTGTCGACGCCAACGCCGTGTTTTGAGATCACCTTGATCTGCGGAGCCGCATCCATCACTGCGGCGTCCAGTCGCCCCATGCGGGACACGATGCCTTCGGCACCCGTCTGCTGGAGGTAATCTGAAATCACCGCGCTGTCGGCATAGGGCGGCGTATGCACCGTCTGATATCCGTGATCCGCCACCAGTTTGGCTGCTGACGGATCGAGGTCGGGCCCCGTTACGAGGATTGTCTTGCTCATCACGCGTGTCTCCATAGCGTCCCGAAGAGTCGGGGCGCGCCATTTCGTCTCGTTGTTTTTCGAATGGCCCACAGCGGTCTCCCAAACCGGACTGCGGGTGTCCTCCTAGGTTTGGTACCCTAATGCCAAGAATGTCTTCACAAAAGCGCCGAATTCTGGTTATTAAGTTAAGAAAAACTGGATTTAATGATGGACACACGGCAACTGAAAACCCTTTTAGCGATCCACTCACACGGCACCTTTGCTCAGGCGGCGGACGTGGTTGGACTGACTCCCTCGGCTGTCAGCCAGCAGGTTCACGCACTGGAAGAGGAGTTGCACGTCACCATCTTCGACCGCAGCACACGCCCGCCGAGGGTCACGCCCGGCGGGATACAAGTCATTGAAATGGCAAGGGATATACTGCGCCGCGAAGAGGACACCAAGGCCAGCTTGCGCGGCGACCAGATTGCCGGGACACTGATGTTGGGGTCTGTACGGTCAAGCGCGCTGAACCTGCTGCCGCGCGCGCTGGTGCAAATGCGCCAGCGTTATCCCGACCTGAAACCGAGCCTGCGTATTTCGCTGTCCACGACCCTGATTTCGGATGTGGCCGCAGGACGGCTCGATGCCGCCATCGTTGCGGAACACCTCGGTTTTCCAAGTGCGCTGCGCTGGAGTCCCTTCCTGCGCGAACCGCTTTGGCTTATCGCCCCCCCCGGGACGGAATCGCGCGACCCGATCAAGCTCCTCAATACGCGTCCCTACATCCGCTTCCGAAGCTCCGTGCCGCTGGCCAATCTGATTGATACCGAACTTTCCCGTCTGGGCGTCGTGACGAACGACGTGGCCGAAATCGACACCATCGGATCGATCGTCACCGGAGTACGACAGGGTCTGGGCATATCAGTGGTGCCCCATGTCGCGCTGCAGGAGCCAGAGGATCTGAACATCACGCGCTTGCCCTTTGGAAATCCACAGGTGAATCGCCAGATCGGCATCGTTGAAAGAACGGAAGCACCACGTGCTGAAATTATCGCACTGCTGCACTCTGTTCTCGCGGATCTCTGCGGCGACTACGGAGTGGTCAGGCCCACACGATCCTGACCGTGTCCACGTTTCTGATCGCCGTAACGATACGCCGTGTCCCTGTGTCTTTGAAAGCGTCAGACGGCAGAACTCCACAGTCTGATTGTCACAGATCTTCAAACCTTTCAAAGTGAATGCCATCACTTTGGACCGAAAATGGTCATGATCTTAATTGGCCTAAAACGGCCATCCGACCGTTCTCACGCGAAGGTCCGTTTTGGGCCGTTTGCGTCCCAATCGCCTAAAACCTCCCCCAATCGCCGTCCGCCCTGTCCGCCGCTGTCCGCCTTGAAGCCCTGTTGATTATGGGGGCGGACGGTAGGCGGACGGGGCGGACAGCAAACGGGCCTATGTTTCATTTCCTATCCGCCCCTCGACCCCCTAGTTGGGTAATTGCCTAGAACGCCGCGCGCGAGGCGCAGCGCCTAGGTAGATACTTAGCTGTCCTCCCCCTCCCATCCTTCTATTTTCGCGATACAGACCAAACGCTTCCGTTCCTTGCCTTTACGTAGGTGTGTCACCTCCACGCCATGTGCGCGCAGGAGCGGGGTCACACGGCGCAGTTCGGCCCCGAACCCTGCCGCCTGCCTCGGGAAGGCCTCTGCGCTCTCTGTGAGGGCGGGGTAGAGCATCCGCAGGTAGGTGATCAGCTCCGAGGCCGTGCCGCGCCAGAGCCCTTGCTCCCGCACAAGCGTCAGAACCGCGCTCGCCACCGCGTCGCCGTCCAGCGCCACCTCTGCCGCCTCCTTTCGGTTGGCGGTATAGGCGGCCAGAAACGCCCCGTCAGGCCAGCCAAGGGCAAGCTCGGCGGCTGTGACCCATCGGGCAAAGTCGGCCATCCTGGGGCGCTCCGTGAGCGTCACCTGCGAGACATGCCCGAGAGCGTGTGAGGCTGCATCGAGGAGTGCCGCCAGAATGCGCGGCTGCGCCTTTTCGAACCTCTCCCAGAAATCGCTCTCAAAAGCCCGCTCTGTTGCCGGGATCGTCGGCAGGTGCAGCATGATTGCCCGATCCGCCAGGGCCGCCCGTTCTGCAAGGTCGGGAATACCGTTGAGGATCACGGGCCGGGTGGCGTCAAACAGCACCTCGTCCGCATCGCTGTGAAGCTTGCGGGTGGCAAAGCCGCCACCTGTGGCCAGGCGGCAGAGCGCATCCGCCACGGATGGTTTGACCTTCGATAGATTGTCGAAGGCCAGAACATGCGCGCCCTGGGCCGCGATTACCAAATCCCGCTCGTCCCCGGGAAAGCTCCGCGTGACCAATGTCGAGGGATCGACCAGCGCCGGCAGAACTTTCGAGGTGGTGCTTTTGGCGCTGCCCTGTTCGCCGGTCAGGATCAGAAGCGGGCAAGGGCCTTGCGCGCGCAAACAGCCCAGAAGCCAACCCATCATCAGCCGGAAGTCCTCGTCCGTGGCCGCGTTCACGAAGGGGCGCAGCAGATCGATCCCCGCGCCTCCAGCAATAGGAACGGGAAGAGGGGCCATACTGGGCGAACGTTTGAATCGAGCTGCTCTATCGTTCCGTAGCGTCGCGTTACGGATCACCCATCCCTCAGGAGAGATTTCCACACAGGACCAATCGGGCCGCCCGAGATCCAGAAACAAGCTCTTGGTCTCTAACGTATCGCGGCTTTCCCCGATACGGGTGTAAACCTCCCGTGTCTTGCCCTCAAAGGTCGCTTCCCCGATCATCTGCCGCATCTGCCGCATCTGCCGCATCTGCCGCATCTGCCGCATCTGCCGCATCTGATCATCGAGCTTGGAGGCGGGCGGAACTTTGCCGCTGGCCTGATATTCGGCATGGGCCAGGAGCCGTTTGAAGGCAGCGCTTTCCTGGGCGAAGGTCGCCGATGGCGATGTTCCATGCCCAGAGCCGCGTTTGACCGAGGCGTAGGGCTTGCCCTCCGGCGTGTGCCATAGCTCCAACCCGTCGAACAATTCGGGCTGCTCATCGATATTCGCCGGTGTCGGGGCAGTGTCGCCGGGGCCGTCATAGGGGGCGGCCAGTTTCAGGAGGCTATTCACCTCCCGCACGCCCCAGCCCGAGGCAATGACGTCCGCCGCATCCCAGCCCTTTGGATAGGATACGCTACGTAGGGAATTTTCCGCCGGATCTGCCTCGATAGGATACGCTACGTTACGTAGGGCCAAATCCGAGAACGGGATGATCTTCGGCAGGGTGCGGTATTCGCTACCTAACGTAGCGCAGAGCTTTTCCGCATAGCGTTGCCCTGGCTCGTCCTTATCGGGCCATACGTAAACGTTACGCCCGTTCAAAGCGGAGAGGTCGGATTTATGCGGCGCTTGCGCACCGCCGTAGGTCGTGGTGGCGACAAATCCGAGCGAGGCCAGCGCGTCGGCGCATTTCTCGCCCTCGGTGACAATCACCGCCCGGTCGTCATTCGCTGCGACCAATTCGTCCAGGCGATAAAGTGGGCGATGATCCGGGGCTTTCCAACTGCCCGTTTCCAGATCAAAGGGAATGAAGAACTTGTCGCCGCCCCGATCAAAGCGGTTGGCCACTAGAACCGCGTTTCCCTCGGCATCGCGATAGACAAATTGCGTCGACGGTTTACCTGCCTTCGGGTGACGTAGATCCGCAATCACAGCACTCATGCGCCCATCCCCCAATGTTCTAGAAGCTCCGTGGCGGCCTCTCGCTGAGAGAGGCCGTTGAGATAGGCGTAAAGGCTCACAGGATCGCGACCCGCGTCTTCTGTGGCGAAGTCCGCCCAGAGACCCGTATCCAGATTGATCTTGAACGATCCGGGGGTGCGGTCGCTACGGGTGGGGTTCAAAGCCACCCATTCCCGCCCGATCTGACGGCCATCCGGCAACCAGGTGGCCCCAGAGGCTGCGCATGCAGGCCATGTTCACCGCGACAAATTGGATGTGGCGCGGGCCGGTGTAACGCGGGGCTTTGCGAAGGGCATTAGTTGTCATTGGCGGCGACCTCCTGAAGGCGGGAGACCTCGAAAGCCTCCACATCAGAGATCCGGTAGCGTACCAAACGCCTCACCTTCAAATAAGTGAGCGGATAGCGCTTTGTGCAGCGCCAGATGCTGAGTGTTGTGGTCGAAACCCCGAGGCGACCTGCCACGTCTTGCGGGGTCATAAGGTTTTCAGTTTTTAGGTTTCGCATAGATACCTCCATCAGATTTAAGCGATGGAGATATCTAAGCGTCAGTCCCGGTCGCGTTCCATCAAACCTGGAAACAGCATTTTTTCCATTTTTGACGATCTGAATGTTTCACTAAATTCTTCGCGGGTCATCACTGCTTTTTCCTTATTGGGGTCAGGATCAGTGATCTGAAGTTGTGCCAGACTTGCGAGGTCATTTAGCGGAACCCCTGAGCATTCGGCGAGGGCTTCTGTGTTCGCATGAGCTTCGCCGGAAGAAACTAGGTGCAGGAAGCTAGCAGACATGAGAATGGTCGGTTCCAGTGGATTGTCTAAAAATGCTTCAGTTGCGGCTCCGAGCGCCTGCACGATCAAGCGCTGTGAAAGTTCCGGGTCAAGTTTTTCTGCCATATGGGTTAAGGCATCGACAGAAGGCGACAAATAGTCGGCCACTTCGCTGTAGTAATGCCCTGTGCTCGGGAGATCGCCTGTCGCATAATCGGTGTCCGGCGCGGTGTAGAGACCTTCGTCGCGATAACTTTTGAAGATTACGCGACACATCAGTTGATCAAAGGGCGTGGCGCCCCACATGTCAGCTTCGGTCAGAGTTTGTGCTTCCGATCTGCGGCATGCCGACGGAAAGCGGCTGTTTCAGAGCGTATTTCTCACCCGGGAATATTCGCCGGTTTGACGTCGATCTCTGTGACTTTGGTAAGAGATTGCCCTGACGCTCGGACGAGCACAAAAATCTGCCCGGCTTTGGTACCAAGGATCAGTTCCGGCTGCATCGGCACGTCGAAGCCACGCATCACACCGCCCGGCATATCCAGCGCCACGTTGTCGGCAACACAACCGCCCACGACGATGGTGGAGCCTGCCAGAAGCGGCGGAGAAGTCAACGCGTAGAGCGGCGCTTGTGCGTCCCCCCGCCCCTGTTTCAGGTCGATCGTGCCCGCGTCACCAAAGCCTTGGCAAAGCGCACCGGCTTCGGCATCCAAGGCCACGAGCACCGCGTCGATGATGTTGTCGGTGGTGCTCATATAGATGCACTTCTCACAGGAGGCGCCTTCCGGCAGGTTGAACGGGGTTACGGGGGTCGCGCCCTCCACGGTCGGCTGTTCGAGCGGGATCGAGGTGTCGAGATAGGCCAGACTGCGACACCGCACCCATGTGCGGGTATCAGTCGGGAAATCATGACGCCAGTTCGCTTCGCCGGTCGTCGCGTTAAATGATACTAATGCAGATAAGGGGCGCTGTATCACAGGTGGAGACGCTTTTGCGCCCTATCCACGCGTCGCAATCGAAGAGATGAAGCGCAAAGCTCTTCTCATCTCTCCGAATGCGGGGCGCATCGGGGCTTTCAGAGTGTGCGCTGTCATTTGGTCAGGATCAGCTTTCCGGCACGGGTGATGCGCAGGGTGTAGAGCTGTCCGTCCAGATTGATCAGCCGCGTGTTGCCATCGGCAATCAGGCTACGGGCGTCGACGGGGGGAAGTTGACCGGCATCTGCGGTCATCGAAGTTACATGTGCGTTCATATCAGAGGCCTCTAAGGTCTTGTCGTTTTCGTCAGTCATATTGACCCGCCTGCCTTGCGCGGGAGGGCGGTGCGTTTATCGCGCTGTTAAAATCACCAAGACTGGCTGGACGTTTCTCGTCTCTGCTTGCCAAGGATGTCGCGCTGTCCACGCGACTCGCCGAAGTGCTTCGGTCCTTTCCTCTGGATATTAAACCTTAGTTTTTCTGTCAACTTTATCTGTACATGAAATTTTAAAAGATCTCGAAGAGCATCGCGTTCACAAAAAGAAATCCGATCAAGTTTAATATTGACGAAAATGTCATTTTTAATATTTGAAAGATATGGATCAAAGTGCATACCAAGGCGACGGCCCTCTCTGGTGGCCACGAAAATGTCAGGAGACGGACATGACCCCGCGAAAGACAGTCGGCAAAACAATCGGATGGCTCGCGTTGGCGTTGCTGCCCGCCTCCGCGTTTGCGGAAACGCCGGTGCCCGTCGAGGTGATCACGGCCCAATCGCATCCCATTGAGCAGGAATTGCGGTTGGTGGGATCGGTCGAGGCCTCAGACAGCTTTCCGGCGTCGTTTCGGCGCGGCGGTCAGATCGACGTGTTCAACGCCGAGACCGGCATGCATTTCAAAGCAGGCGAGGTGATCGCCCGGATCGATCCGACCAATATTGTGGCCGAACTGGACGCAGCGAAGGCCAATCTTGATGCGGCAGAGGCCGCGCTTGTTCAAGCAGATCAGGCCCGCAGCCGTGCCCAGAGCCTTTTGGATCGCGGCGTCGGCACACAGGCGCAATATGACGAGGCGCAGCAAAGCTATCTGGCCGCGAAGGCCACGCGAGATCAGGCCGCAGCGCTTTTGGAAACGGCAGAACAGGCCAGGGACGACACCGTCCTGCGCGCCGCGCGCGATGTCATCGTCACGGATCGTTTCGTCGATTTGGGAGAGGTGGTCTCCGCCGGCAAAGCCGTGGTGCAGCTCGCGCCTGAAGGGGAATTACAAGCCATTTTCTTCGCCCCCGACGCCGCCGGTCTGTCGCGGATGCGCGGGCGTGAAGTCGAGTTGGACCCGAACGGCCCGCTGCCGCCTTTCACGGCCTCGGTGACCGAGGTTCTGCCGGTTTTGACCAACACCGGCACGGTCGAAATTCGTGCCGATATTCCCTTGGATCAGACCGGAGACATTCCCATCGGCACCTCAATCTCCGGCCGCGCCGCGGTCATGACCGACACGCGGATCGTGCTGCCCTGGACTGCTCTGAGCGCCAATGCCGAGGGGCCCGCCGTCTGGCTGGTCGACCCCGAGACTTTCACCGTCTCCCTGACGCCCGTGACGATTGCGGGCTATGACGACACGCAAATCGAATTGTCTGAGGGCCTGAAAGATGGCGATCTCGTCGTCGGCGCCGGGTCGCATCTTTTGTATGACGGGCGCACAATTCAGACCATGGAGGCGACACAATGAGAGGGATCGCTTTGGGCCTTTGCCTTTGTCTGGCCACTCCCATGTTTGCCGCAGGCCCGGTTCAAACCTCCGAGGTTGTGGTCGAAGGCCTGCGTCCGGTTGTCACTGAATACGTCTCCGCGAATCCTTACGTCGAACGGCAGTTCTCCGGCGTGATCCGGGGCGAGGATGTGGCAGCTTTGGCGTTCCAGACCAGCGGGCGTTTGGCCGCGATGAATGTCGAAGCGGGGGATCGGATCAAGGCGGGGCAGGGGCTCGCGACGCTCGATCAGATCACGTTGGCGCAGGATGTTACTGTGGCCGAAGCTGCAGTGTCCTCGGCCGAGGCGCAGGCGGAATTTGCGGAGACGCAATACGATCGTGTCGCGGCGCTTTTGGCCCGCAATGTCGCAACCACGGCCCAGATCGAAGCGGCGCGCGCTGCCCGCGACGCTGCCGTGGCTCAGGCCGACAGTGCGCGCGCTGATCTGGTCCGCGCGCGCGAGGCCGCAGGCTATGGCCAGCTGATCGCACCGCGTGACGGCATCGTGCTGAACACGAATGTCGAGCCGGGCACGATGGTCAGCCCCGGCGTGAGTGTCATGGAAATCGCCGATCCGATGGGGCGCGAGGCGATCATAGATGTGGCGGAAAGCTTTGCCATGATCATCCCGGCGCATGCCCGTTTCACGGTCTATCACCGCGCCGAGGGTGTGGCGCCCGTCGAAGCGGAGCTGAGCGTGATCGAACCGGTCGCGGAGACCAGCCTCGACACGCGGCGGCTGCGTCTGATCCTGATCGACCCGCCGGAAGACTACCGCATCGGCACCCTGATCACCGCGAGCTACAACAGCGACAGAGCGCCCGTGATGACCCTGCCGCAAACGGCAATTGGCGGGACGACTGAGGCACCGGGCGTTTGGCGCGTGGTCACAGAGGGCGACACGCGGGTCGCGCATTTCACGCCCGTCGCGCTTGGCGCCGAGGTCGGGGATCGCATCGTGATCACCGAGGGCCTCGCAGAAGGCGACGAGATCATCACCCACGGGGTTCACGGACTGGAAGACGGCCAAGAGGTCGGGGAGCGTTTGCAATGAAGGGGTTCAACCTGTCCGATTGGGCGCTGGGGCATCGCTCCTTCATCTGGTTCATGATGCTTGTCGCGGTGGTGGCCGGCGCTCTGAGCTACATGCGTTTGGGGCGAGAAGAGGACCCGTCCTTCACCATCCGCACCATGATCGTCTCCGCCAGCTTGCCGGGGGCAACGGCCGAGGAGACGGTGACGCAGGTCACGGACCGGATCGAACGCAAGTTGCAGGAATTGCCGAGCCTCGATGGCACGCGTTCGGTGACCTATCCCGGCATCGCCATGGTCTATGTCGATCTGCGCGACGATGTGCCGAACCGCGAGGTGACGCCCTCCTGGACGCGCGTGCGTCAGATGATGTCCGACATTCGCGGTGAGTTTCCCTCGGAATTTCAAGGCTTTTCCTTCAATGACGATTTCGGCGATGTGTTCGGCACGATCTATGCCTTCACCTCCGACGGGTTCCGGCCCGAAGAGGTGAAGGACTATGTCGAGGACATCCGCGATGTGGTGCAAAGCCTCGATGATGCGGGCAAGGTCGAACTGTTCGGCACCCGCGATCAGGTTGTCCACCTCGAATTCTCCGCGCGTCGTCTGGCGGCCTTTGGTCTCGACGCCGGTGCGGTTCTGTCGTCCTTGTCGGCGCAAAACGCGATTGTGCCTTCGGGGATGATTTCCACGCAAGACGAGAACATCCTGCTGCGTGTCTCAGGCCAGTTCGACACGGTCGAAGCGCTGGCCCAGGCGCCTTTGCGCTCGGGCGATATTTTCTTCACGCTTTCGGATGTCGGCGAGATTTCCGAGGGCTATGACGATCCGCCGAGCGAGCTGTTCCGTTTCAATGGCGAGCCCGCCATCGGTCTCAAGATCGGCATGCTGGAAGGCGGCAATATCCTCGATTTCGGCGAGGAGCTTGACCGCACGATGATGGAGCAGGCCGCGCTTTTGCCGATGGGGATCGAGATGCATCACGTCGCCGATCAGCCGAAGGTGGTGGACGATTCTGTGGGCCATTTCGTCAAGGCATTGATCGAAGCGGTGGTGATCGTTTTGGCGGTGAGTTTCGTGTCTTTGGGCATGCGCGCGGGCTTTGTCGTCAGCCTGACGATCCCCCTCGTTCTGGCACTGACCTTTGTGTTCATGGAAATGCTGGGCATCACGTTGCAGCGGATTTCCCTGGGCGCCTTGATCATCGCGCTGGGCCTTTTGGTCGATGACGCGATGATTGCGATTGAGACGATGATTTCGCGGCTCGAATTGGGCGAGGGGCGGCGCAAAGCGGCGTCCTATGCCTGGACCTCGATTGCCTGGCCGATGCTCACCGGCACGCTGATCACCACGGCAGGGTTCATTCCCATCGGTCTGAACAGCTCGCAGGCGGGCGAATACACCCGCACGCTGTTCTACGTGATCGCAATCTCTCTGGTGCTGAGCTGGATCGTCGCGGTGCTTTTTGCCCCCGTTTTGGGTGCCACCTTCCTGCCGAAAAACTGGAAACATCATGACGGCGAGCCAGGCTGGCTGCGGCGTCGGTTCCACGTCATGTTGCGGCTGGCGATGCGCTATAAATTCCTCACCGTGCTTTTGACATTCGTCGTGTTCGGCCTCTCTGTCGTGGGGATGACCAAGGTCGAACAACAGTTCTTCCCAAGCTCGGATCGCCCCGAAGTCGTGGTCGATGTCACCCTGCGCCAGAATGCAAGCATCTACGCGACCGACAGCACCATTGCCACTTTTGAGACGTGGCTGAAGGATCAGGACGAAGTGGTCTTTTGGACGTCTTACGCCGGAACGGGCGCGCCGCGTGTCGTCTTGACGCTCGAATCTCTCACGCCGGGGCCGAACATCGGCCAGCTTTTGATCATGACGCCGGATCTGGAGGCGCGGGATCGATTGATCGCGAAAATCCGTGAGTATTCCGAGGCGCTGCCCTCGGCGGAATTCTATCCGAAAACCTTCGAGTTGGGGCCGCCGGTCGGCAAGCCGGTGCAATATCGCGTCTCCGGGCCGGATTATGCCGAGTTGCGCGATCATGCCCGCGCCTTTGCGGCGGCGATTGCGGCGGATGATAGGCTGACGGCGATTGCCCTCGATTGGAATGAACCGACGCGGGTGGTGCGGGTCGATCTCGATCAGGCGCGTTTGCGGCAATTGGGACTGACGCAGTCCGATGTGGCGGGCGTTCTGTCGTCCTTGTTCGAGGGGTCGACCGTGACCCAGATCCGCCAGAATCGCGATCTGATCAATGTCGAAATCCGCGGTGCCGAAGAGGATCGCAAAACGCTCACCGCGCTGGAGAACCTGCAATTCGCCAATACGCAAGGCGTGGCCATCCCGCTGTCCTCCATCGCGACGCTCGATTGGGTCACCGAACAGCCGCTGATCCGCCAAGAAGACCGCGCGCCAGTGATCACCGTCAAGGCGGCAATTGCCAATGACGATCTGCCTGCGACCATTGTCGATGATCTCGCGCCCGCCGTTGCGCAGTATGCCGAGACATTGCCGCGCGGCTATACGGTCGAGGTCGGCGGCACAGTGGAAAGCAGCGCCGACAGTCAAGCGCCCATCGTGGCGGTGATGCCGATCATGGTGCTGATCATTCTGACGCTGACGATGATCCAGGTGCAGAGCTTCCGCCTGATGTTCGTGGTTATGGCCGTCGCGCCTTTGGGGCTGATCGGTGTGGTGGCCTCGCTCCTGACGGCCGGGGCGCCGATGGGCTTCGTGGCGCTGCTTGGGGTTTTGGCCCTCTTCGGCATCCTGATCCGCAATTCGATCATTCTCATTCAGGCGATCGAAGATTTGCGCCGCGAGGGCAAATCGCGCTGGGCGGCCGTGTTTGAGGCCTCCGATAGCCGCGCGCGTCCGATCCTTTTGACAGCCGCCGCCGCCTCTCTGGCACTGATCCCGATCTCGCGTCAGGTGTTCTGGGGGCCGATGGCCTATGCCATGATGGGCGGCATCATCGCGGGCACGTTGATCACGCTTTTGTTCGCGCCCGCGCTCTATTGCATCGTGTTCGGTGTCAAACCTGAGGCGGAAAAATGAGCGACAGGCCCGAGCATCAGAAAGAAGATCACCGCACGCGGGTCGGTCAGGCGCGGCGTGAAAAAACGCTTGAGCGGTTGATCGAGGCCGGCATTCTGGTCTTTGCCGAACGCGGCCTGAACGGCACGGTGATTGACCATGTGGTGAGCCGCGCGGGCGTGTCGCGCGGGACGTTTTACAACTATTTCGACACGATCGAAGATGCGTTGGAAACGGCGCGGATTGCGCTGGGGCGCGAGGTGGTTTTGCTGGTCAAGGACTCCGTCGACCTGAGCCAGCCACCGGCGGAGCGCATTGCCCATGGCATTCACGTTTTCATCGAGATCGCCCGGCGCAATACGTTGTTCCTCGAATTCACCGCGCGTCTTGGGCGGCGCAGTTTCAGTTTCGCCGCTGTGCTCTGTGAAACCGGGCCGCGATTTATCTCCGACGGCATTGCGTGTGGTGCGTTTCAAGATGTGCCCGAGAGCCTGATTTTCGACATGCTCGAAGTCGGCACCATCGCGATCTTGCGGCGGATCATGGCAGGCGAAGCGGTGGATATAGAGGCTTTCGTGGCGGCAATGCTGCGCATCTTGGGGCTCGACTTCGAGAGCTCTGTGACGGTGGCAAAGCAGGCTGTGCCGCAAAGCCTGCCCGACATCCCGGAGGACAGCCTTTTGGCGCGCGGCAATGCGGCCTGGCTCAGTTCGCACTAAAGCGTTTCGCATTAAATCTGAATCACAGATTTTGTGTGAAGCGCTCACAACGTTTATATGTTGCACTGCGTTTTTCTTTTTCTCTGGCTCAGATAAAAAGAAAAACGCTTTAAACGCTTAGCCCGCGTGTTGCTGCATCCGCCCCATGGCATGCGCCAGTGCGGTGGCCGCCCGCACCCCGTCGATCAGCATCAGCCCGGTTTGCTCGGACAGCACCGCGTGATGCGCCGACATGCCCGCACAGCCGAGGATGATCGCCGAGGCGCCCGCATCGCCCATGCTCCGGATGTTCTCGGCCAAGCGGTCCAGCACCTCGGGGCGGCCCTCTTCGACGTCGAGCACCGGAATGCCGCTGGCTTTGACGCCCAGACATTGGGTGCTGAAACCTTGGGTTTGGATGTTGGCCTCAATCACGGGCAGGGAGACGTCGAGCGTGGTCACCACGCCAAAGTTTTGCCCCATCAAAAGCGCCATATGATAGGCGGCTTGGCCGATGCCGATCACCGGGCAATGCGCCGCGGCGCGCATCTCACTCAGGCCCGTGTCGTCAAAACAGGCGATGACGATGACATCGACTCCTTCGGCGCGGGCTTTCGGCAAGAGAGCCATCTGACCGGCCAGAGCCGCCGCACCGTCTTCGGGGCCTTGAATGGCGGGCGGGCCGTCATGGTTGGTCCAGCCGAGGATGTCTGCTTCGGGCAAAATCGCGCGTGCTGTCGCCACGACGCTCTCGGTCATATGGCTTGACGAGTTGGGGTTGAGAAAGAGAATTTTCACGGTTTGCCTCAGACACCTTTGCCCGCATCGGATCCGAACCGGGCGCGGCGTTTGCCCAAGATCCAGACGGTTAACAGGAATGCCCCGATGATGATCAGGGAGAACAGCGTGGTCATCGTGCCCAAAGCATAGATCACCGGCGTGGTCACATTGGTCGTCATGCCGAAAATCTCCAGCGGCAGCGTGTTGTAAGAGCCTGCGGTCAACAGGGTTCGCGCGAATTCGTCATAGGACAGCGTAAAGCCAAAGAGGCCAACCCCGATGAGCGAGGGCGCGATGATCGGCAAGACCACATAACGCACGGTTTGCCAAGGGGAGGCGCCTTGGTCACGGGCGGCTTCTTCGAAGGATTTGTCGAAGCGGTTGAAGACGGCGAACATGATCAACAGGCCGAAGGGCAGGGTCCAGGTGAGCTGCGAGCCAAAGCCCGAGGTGGCCCAGTGAATTTTCAAGCCGAATTGGTTGAAGATCAAGCCGACCCCCAGAGAGATCAGGATCGAGGGGATCACCAGCGAGGCGATGATCAGGTAGAACAGAATCCCGGAGCCCGCGAAGCGTTTGCGGAAGGCGAAACCACCCATGACTGAGACCACAACGGTCGTCACCATGACCATGAGGCCAAGCGCGAAGGAGCGGCGGAAACTGCCCCAGATGTCGCCCACGGCCTGTTCCTGGAACAGCTCACGGAACCAGTTGAGCGAGGTGCCCTGCATCGGAAACGTAAGCCCGCCGCCGGGGCCTTGGAACGAGAGAATGCCGATGGTCAGCGTGGGGCCGTAAAGGAACAGGATGAACAGCCCGAAGAAGGCGGTCAGCACGTAGAAGGATTTGGATTTCTTTTCCATGTCAGAGCTCCTTTCGGATGTCGACAAAGCGCAACAGGATGCCGATCACGATCAGGACGGTGATCAAAAGGATCACGGCGGTGGCGGCGGCAGACGGGTATTGCAGCAGGGAAATGTCGTTCGAGATTAACCGCCCGACGTTGGCCTTTTGCGACCCGGACATGAAGCGCACGGTGATGAAATCGCCCATCACGAGGGTCAGCACAAAGATGGTGCCGATCATGATGCCGGGCTTTGTGAGGGGCAAAATCACGTGGGTTAGGGTCTGAAATCCGCTGGCGCCATTGTCGCGGGCGGCTTCGATCAGGCTATGATCAATCCGCGTCATGGTGTTGAAAATCGGCACGACCATGAAGAGCGTGTAGAGATGCACGAAGGCGAGGATCACGGAGAAATCGGAATACAAGAGCCATTCAAGCGGCTGATCTATGACGCCCCAGCTTTGCAGCATGGAGTTCGCGATGCCGTTGCGTCCGAGGAAGGGAATCCAGGAAATCATCCGGATGATGTTCGAGGTCCAGAACGGGATGGTGCACAGCAGGAAAAGCGCGATCTGCGTCGTCTGGTTCTGGATATGAAAGGCCAGATAATAGGCGACCGTAAAGCCGATGGCGAGGGTCAGCGCCCATGTGATCACGGCATATTTGAAGGTCGCGAAAAAGACTTTGTAGGTCACCGGAGAGCCGAAGAGGAATTCGTAATTCTCAAGCGTAAACGCCGGGATGATCGAAAACTCGGTGGCCTGCCAGAAACTCACCACCACGATGGTGATGATCGGCAGGATCAGGAACCCGATCAGGATCAGGGTCAAAGGCGAGGCCTGAAGCCAGCCCTGGATGTGACGGTTCTTGAGCATCGTGCGCCTTCTTCTGTCTAAAGCGTTTTAAAAATATCCCTGGGGGAGGAAACGTGCAGACGGGACGCCTGCACGGTGGAGGGGGCAGCGCCCCCTCTTTGGTCATGACGCTGATCAGGACGCGATGAACTCGTTCCATTTGCGAACCATATATTGGTTCTCGTCCATGACGGCGTTCCAGCAGGCCACGGACCCCATGCGGTCGTAGAACGACCCGCCATCGCGCGTGTCGCCGGCTTGCGCCAGAATGTCGCCGGTCGGCGAGGTGATGACGTCGGTCGCGGGCTTGCCCTCAAACCAGTAGCCCCACTCGTTCTCGGTCATGAAGTTCTTCGAGGTTTCCGGCACGGCGGAGTAGTAGCCCTGACGCATCAGATAGCCGCCGACCCAACCGGAGAGATACCAGTTGATGTATTCGTAGGCCGCGTCAAGCTCCATGCCGGAGAGCGAAGACGACAGGCCGATGCCGCCGCCCCAGCTCCGATAGCCCTCTTTCAACGGCTGGTAGACGCACTCGATGCCGCGCGATTTCACCGCGGTGATCGCCGGAGACCACATGGATTGGATCACGACTTCGCCCGAGGCCATCAGGTTCACGGATTCATCGAAAGTCTTCCAGAACGCGCGGAACTGGCCGTTTTTCTTGGCTTCGGTGAAGATCGCCATGGTCTTGTCGATCTCTTCGCGGGTCATGTTGCCCTTGTCGCCATATTGGATCTCGCCCATGGCCTCGCAGACCATCGCCATATCCATGATACCGATCGAGGAAATGTCGAGGATCGAGGCTTTGCCCTTGAATTCCGGGTTCAGAAGCTCGGCCCAGGTGTTGATCGGGCGACCGATGAGGTCGGGGCGGATGCCCAGCGTGTCGGCGTTATAGATCGTCGGGATGAGGGTCATCCAGCCGGTCTCTTCATCGGCGAAGGAGGTGCCGCCCGGGCCGTCGACAAAGCCCACGGTGTGCGGCGCGGTGCCCTGTGCGATCGTGGACTCCGGCGTCAGTTTGCCGTCACGGAAAATGCCGACGATCTTGTCGTAATTGGCGATTTTCGAGGTGTCCATGGCCTGAAGGTTGCCGGTCGGCCAGACTTTCTTACAGATCCAGTATTCGATGTCGGCGATGTCAAAGCTGTCGGGCTGGGTCGCGGCGCGCTGGGTCACGCTATCGGAATCCAGAGCGGTCATCTCAAGCGTGAAGCCCAGGTCTTCTTTCACCTTGTTGGCCACATCGTTGAGGTTCGACACGCCGGTGCCGAATTGGCGCAGCGTGATGTCCTTGATTTCCTGGGCCCAGACCATCGGCGCCGGAAGGGTCGAGGCGGCAACGGCAGCGGCACCGCCTTTGAGCACGGCACGCCGCGAGTAACGCATTTTAGACATGTGAGTTCATCCCTTGTTGGAGTGGTTTTTATCAGGCTTGGAGGCGGTGCAGCCGCCCCTCGTCCCAAGCGAGGCTCACCGCATCGCCCGGGTTCTTTGGATTGGAAAAGAAGGTGCTTTCGGGCACGAGGGCCAGAACCTCTTCGCCCGCGTCCGTCATCGAAGTCATCGCCACATGGGCGCCCTGATATTCGACCGAGGTGACGGTGGCGGGCAGACCCGTGTCGCCCAGAAGCACCTCATCGGCGCGCAGCGCGACTTTGGCGCCATCCAGAGAGATCACATTGTGACCGCCCATAAAGCGCGCAACGAATTCGGTTTTCGGCGTGTTCCACACCTCGCGGGCGGGACCGGCCTGTTCGATGACGGAATTGTTCATCACCACGATCTCATCGGCGAGCGCGAGGGCTTCGTCCTGACCATGGGTCACGTGCAGGAAGGTGATGCCCAACTCGCGCTGAATGCGTTTCAACTCGGCACGCACCTTGATCCGCAAAAACGGATCGAGCGCAGAGAGCGGTTCATCGAGCAACAAGACGCGGGGCTTGGTCACCAGAGCGCGGGCCAGGGCGACACGCTGTTGTTGACCGCCTGAGAGTTGCGCCGGAAGCCGATCCGCGAAATCGGTCATATGCACCAGCTCAAGCATCTCGCCGGCGGCTTTATGGCGCTCCGCCTTGTCGACCCCCTTCATGCGCAAAGAAAACGCCACGTTGTCGCGCACGTTAAGGTGCGGGAAGAGCGCGTAGCTTTGAAACATCATCGCCGTGCCGCGCTTGGCGGGCGGCAAGCGCGAAATGTCGAACCCGTCCAAAAGGATCGAGCCGTCGGTGACGCTTTCATGCCCGGCGATCATCCGGAGCGTTGTGGATTTGCCGCAGCCCGACGGGCCCAAAAGGCACACATAGGTGCCGTTCTCAAAGACGTAATTGATTGCATCCACGGCGGTGGTGTCGCCATAGCGCTTGGTCAGTGTCACGAGTTCCAGGTCTTTACCAGAGCGCATATCTCACCTGCTGCTTGCGTTTCGATGGGATTACGCTTGTCCGGTTTTTGCCTGAGCCGAAGTTTTTTTCGCAGTTGCGGCGCGGCTGGGCATATTTTGCCTGCTGTTTGTGCGCCTCGTACATAAGAGTGCATTAATTATGCGCTAAAATTGTATACAAAATCGTAAACAATATTATTTCCCTTCCAGACTTGAGAATCGGACGCGAGGGCGGAAACTAGGACAACGGTCGAGTGCGAAGGATAAAAAGATGCAGGGTCAGGCAGATCAGAGGGAAAGCGGGAGCGCGAGGGTCGCAGAGAGCCTTGCCATAGCCATCCACGAACATCGCCTGTCGCCGGGTATGAAGCTGAGCGAGGACGAGGTCGGAGAGATTTATGGCGTAAGCCGCACCGTCGTGCGCGCCGCGCTCCAGGAACTGGCCCATGACCGTCTGGTCGAGCTGAAGCGCAATCGCGGTGCCTTCGTCGCGCAGCCCTCCGTCAAAGAGGCGCGCGAGGTTTTCGAGGCGCGGTCTCTGTTGGAGCCTCGCACCGCAAAATCCGCCGCCGAACGCGCGACGCCCGAAGACATCAAGATCCTGCAAAAACATATCGACGAAGAACATGCCGCGCTGCACGCCGGCGACACGGGCCGTGCGTTGCACCTCTCCGGCATGTTCCATGTCGAGATCGCCCGCATCGCCGACCAATCCACCGTCGCCGAATTCATCGCCCAGCTCGTCTCGCGCTCGTCGCTGATCATCGCGCTCTATTGGCAACGGCGCACCGCCCTGTGCGAGAGCCACGCCCATGATGCGTTGATCAAGGCTCTGGCCCGTCACGATGGCGCGGCGGCGGAGGAGTTGATGCATCATCACCTCTTGGACCTTCTGACTTCGCTCGATCTGCGCGATCAGCCGTCGGTGCCGAAATCTCTGAAAGAGGCGCTCAATTGATCCTGCGCAGCGCCAGCTCCGCAGAGGTTGCGACCATGCTCGACTGGGCGGCCGAAGAGGGCTGGAACCCGGGGCTTGAGGATGCCGAAGTTTTCGCGCGCGCCGATCAGGAGGGCTTTTTTGTCGCGGAAAAGAAAAGCGGTCTGGCGGCGGCGATTTCGGTTGTGAACCATTCGCCGGGCTTTGCCTTTCTGGGGCTGTACATCTGCAAGCCGAAATATCGCGGACGGGGCATTGGCCTCAAGCTTTGGAGCCACGCGCTTGAGCACGCAGGCACGCGCACTGTCGGTCTCGATGGTGTGGCAGAGCAGCAGGCGAATTATGCCAAATCCGGATTTGAGAAAACCGGCGCGACCCTTCGCTTCGAAGGCCCTGTGCCGGATGTGACCTGCGAGGGTCTGCGGGTGCTTGGTCCGCGTGAGGCCGCCGATCTCGGTCAGCTCGATCTCTTGGCCAATGGTTTCCTGCGTCCTCGGTTCCTGTCCTCATGGCTTTTCGACACAGAGACCCGCCGCACCGTGGTGTTGGACGGGCCTGACGGTCCGGTCGGTTTTGCCACCGCGCGGCTCTGTCGCGACGGCTGCAAGATCGGACCGCTGATTGCCCCCGATGCCGAGGCGGCTCTGGCGCTGATGTCCGCTGCTGCACGGGCGCTGGGCCAGACCCGGGCCATTCTGGACGTGCCGGGCGTGCAGGGTGAATTTTGCAATCGCCTCGTGTCGCTCGGTTGGCAGGCCACCTTCGAGACCGCCCGCATGTACCGCGGCACGCCGCCACAGCCGGGCCATCCCGAAACGCTCTTTGGCGTGGCGACGCTTGAGCTTGGCTGAGGGGTGTCGCTCTGTCATAAGGCGCTGGGCACCCAGCGTGAGGGAGGGGCGATGTTCGATCTGGTGATCTTTGATTGCGACGGCGTTCTGATCGACAGCGAGGTGATTTCCGCCCGCATGCTGATCGACGAATTGGCAGGCTTTGGGGTCGAGATCGACACCGCCTATGTGGCGCGGCATTTCCTTGGGCGCAGCTATCCGGTCGTGATGCAACAGATCCGCGAGGCGTTCGGCCTCACCTTGCCAGATGGCTTCGAAGACGCTTACCGTGCGCGTCTCATTGCCGCCTTTCAACAAGAGTTGCGCCCCGTCCAAGGCGTGCGTGAGGCGATCACACAGCTCTCCGTGCCCTATACCCTGGCCACAAGTTCAAGCCCGCCGCGTCTGGCGGATTCGTTGCGCATCGTCGGCTTTAGCGATCTCTTCGAGGGCCGGTGCACCACGGCCTCTGAGGTCTCGCACGGCAAACCCGCCCCCGATCTTTTCCTTTTGGTCGCGGAGAAAAACCGTGTATCCCCAAGCCGTTGCCTCGTCATTGAGGACTCGCTTGCGGGGGTTCAGGCGGGATTGGCGGCGGGCATGACCGTTTGGCGGTTCACCGGCGGAAGTCACCTTCGTGGCCTCGATCTGACGCATGAAGATGGCGTTGAGCCGCATCGCGTATTTGCATCATTCGCGGATTTCTTTCATGCTGCACCGCAACTTTGCGGGGGAGCGTCAGGGTCATGACCAAAGGAAATGTGCAAGGCTTTGCCGAGGACAGCGATGTCTCTCCGCGCGATTTGGCGGCGCGGGCGGCGTGGTTGTCCTTTGTCGGCGGCATGACGCAGGATCAGATCGCGCAGGAGTTGGGCATTTCCCGCCAGCGCGCGCAGCGGCTCGTCGCACGCGCCTCTGCCGAAGGGTTGATCCGGGTGCGGATCGATCATCCGATTGCGCGCTGTCTTGAGCTGGAACGTGATCTCAAAGCCCGGTTCGGGTTGGAGGCAGCCTGGGTCTCGCCGGGGATCGGGGCGGGGGCCGATCCGCTGATCGGGCTGGCGCCTTTTGTCGCGCCGGTGTTGGAACGGTTCTTCGAGGAGACGCAGCCCAAGACCTTTGCGCTGGGCACCGGGCGGACGCTCAAGACCGTGGTCGAACATCTGCGCATCGTCGATGGCGCGCACCACAAGCTGGTGTCGCTCATTGGCAATGTCGCGCCAGATGGGTCCGCGTCGTTTTACGAAGTTATAATGCGGTTTGCGGAAAAGACCCGCGCCAAGCATTACCCAATGTCCGCCCCGGTCTCGGCGCGTGACGATGCGGAATTGGTGCTCTATCGGTCTCTGCCGCATGTGAAAGCCTCGCGCGCCTTGGCGAAATCTGCCGATCTCGCCATCGTGGGCATCGGACAGATGGGCGATGACGCGCCGCTCTATGTCGATGGCTTCCTGACCGCCGAGGAGCTCACCGATTTGCGGGCCGCAGGGGGTGTTGGCGAGATTTGCGGCCATATTTTCGACGGCGCTGGTCGCTACCTCGATCACCCGGTGAATCACCGCATGGTCGGGGTGCAAGTGCCGGTGCAGAAGATGCCGGTGTATTGCGTTGCTGCGGGCGATTCAAAGCTTCCTGCGTTGCGGGCGGCGCTGGGTGGGGGCCTTCTGTCCGGTGTTTTTACCGATGAGCGCACCGCCAGGGATTTGATTTTACAATAGAATTTCCCGCGAGAGATGAAGTCATGGGCGTTTTGGGAAAGCGTCTTGACAGAATTGCACGCATAGGTGAGCATTAGTTCATGATATGGGCAAATGCTCAAATCTAATGGGAGGATATCATGAACACGACTTTCCGCGCCCTCATGGGGGCGTGCGCTCTTGCTGCTTTGGCGACAGGGGCCACTTCCGAGACCATCACCGTCGCAACCGTGAACAACGGCGACATGATCCGCATGCAGGGTCTGATGGATGATTTTTACGCCAAACATCCCGACATCGAGGTGGAGTGGGTCACGTTGGAGGAAAACGTGCTGCGCCAACGGGTGACGCAGGACGTGGCCACCAAGGGCGGTCAATTCGACGTCATGACCATCGGGACCTACGAGGTGCCGATCTGGGGCGAGCGTGGTTGGCTTGTGTCGCTCAACGATCTGCCGGAGAGCTATGACGTTGACGATCTCTTGCCCGCGATCCGCGAGGGACTGACCGTCGATGGCGAGCTTTACGCGGCCCCGTTCTATGGCGAAAGCTCGATGGTGATGTATCGCACCGACCTGATGGAAAAGGCCGGGCTTGAGATGCCCGACGCGCCCACCTGGACCTTCATCAAAGAAGCCGCCGCCGCGATGACCGACAAGGACAACGAGGTCTACGGCATCTGCCTGCGCGGCAAGGCGGGCTGGGGCGAGAACATGGCGTTCCTCTCGGCGATGGCCAATTCCTACGGTGCGAAATGGTTCGACATGGATTGGAAGCCGCAGTTCGACTCTGAGGCCTGGGCCAATACGCTGAACGACTATCTTGAGCTGATGAACAATTACGGTCCGCCGGGCGCGTCGGGCAACGGGTTCAATGAGAACCTCGCGCTGTTCCAGACCGGCAAATGCGGCATGTGGATCGACGCCACCGTCGCGGCCTCTTTCGTGACCAACCCGAACGACAGCCAAGTGGCCGACAGCGTCGGGTTTGCGCAGGCGCCGGACAACGGGCTTGGCCCGCGTGGCAACTGGCTTTGGGCATGGAACCTCGGCATTCCGGCGGGCACGCAGAAAGTCGACGCGGCAAAAGCCTTTGTCGAATGGGCGACGTCGAAAGACTACACCGCGCTCGTCGCCTCGAAAGAAGGTTGGGCGAATGTGCCGCCGGGTACGCGTCAGTCGCTCTACGAGAACCCGGAGTATCAGTCCGTGCCTTTCGCGAAGATGACGCTCGAGTCCATCCTGTCTGCGGACCCCAAGAACCCGACCGTGGATGAGGTGCCTTACGTGGGCGTGCAATTCGTTGCGATCCCGGAATTTCAGGGCATTGGCACCGCCGTCGGCCAGCAATTCTCTGCGGCTCTGGCCGGTCAGATGAGCGCCGAACAGGCCTTGGACAACGCCCAGAAACTCACCGAGCGTGAGATGATGAAGGCCGGATACATCAAGTAAGCCGTCCTCCTCGCGGGCCGGTTCCCAGTTCCGGCCCGCATTTTTCCCTCTGATCGCCGAGGCACATCACATGGCCACGAAACATTCTCGCATGAGCGCGCGGCTCATGATCTCGCCCGCTGTTCTTTTGCTTTTGGGTTGGATGCTGATCCCGCTGTCGATGACGCTCTATTTCTCCTTCCTGCGCTACAACCTGTTGATGCCGGGGATGGAGGAATTCACCGGGCTGACCAACTACCGTTATTTCCTGACTGACCCGGCGTTCTTCGCGGCGCTTTGGAACACGATCGCGCTGGTTGTCGGTGTCCTGGTGGTCACCGTGATCGGCGGCATCCTTTTGGCGCTTTTGCTCGATCAGCCGTTTTTCGGTCAGGGCATCGTGCGCATTCTGGTCATCGCACCGTTTTTTGTCATGCCGACCGTGTCGGCGCTGGTGTGGAAGAACATGTTCATGAATCCTGTGAACGGTCTCTTTGCCCATGCCGCCAAGGCGCTGGGATTGCAGCCCTTTGATTTTCTATCTGCGGCCCCTCTTGGTTCGATCATCGGCATCGTCAGTTGGCAATGGCTCCCCTTTGCGACGCTGATCCTTTTGACCGCTTTGCAGTCGCTCGACCAGGAACAGTTGGAGGCCGCAGAGATGGACGGCGCGCCGTGGATCAAGCGGTTCTTCTACATCATGCTGCCGCATCTGGCCCGCGCGATCACCGTGGTGATCCTGATCCAGACGATTTTCCTCTTGTCGGTTTTCGCCGAGATCCTCGTGACCACCAATGGCGGTCCGGGCACGGCGTCCACGAACCTCACCTACCTCATCTACATGCAGTCCTTGCTGCAATTCGATGTGGGCGGTGGCTCCGCCGGTGGCGTCGTCGCCATCATCCTCGCCAATATCGTTGCGATCTTCCTGATGCGGATGATCGGCAAGAACCTCGACGCGTAAGGAGGCGAACTCATGGCACGTTCCGTTTCGACCCGGCGCAAACTCATCACCACGCTCGCAGCATGGGCCATCGGCATCGCGATCTTTTTCCCGATCCTCTGGACCATACTGACCTCATTCAAGACCGAGGCCGCCGCCATCGCCGACCCGCCCGTCTGGTTCAATTTCCATTGGACGCTGGACAATTACGTCACGGTACAGGAGCGCTCGAATTATTTCCGGCACTTCATGAACTCGGTGATCATCTCCGGCGGCTCGACGCTTTTGGGCCTGATCATCGCGGTGCCCGCCGCATGGTCGATGGCTTTCGTCCCCGCCAAGCGCACCAAAGACGTTTTGATGTGGATGCTCTCGACCAAGATGCTGCCGCCTGTCGGTGTGTTGGTCCCGATCTACCTGTTGTTCCGCGATCTCGGATTGCTCGACACCCGCATCGGTCTGGTCATCGTTTTGACGCTCATCAACCTGCCGATCATCGTCTGGATGCTCTACACCTATTTCAAGGAAATCCCTGGCGAAATTTTGGAGGCCGCGCGGATGGATGGCGCCAGTTTGCGCTCTGAAATCATCCATGTGCTGACGCCGATGGCGATCCCCGGCATGGCCTCGACGGTGCTGTTGAACATCATCCTTGCGTGGAATGAGGCGTTTTGGACCCTCAACCTGACCGCTGCGAAAGCGGCGCCCCTGACGGCCTTTATTGCCAGCTACTCAAGCCCCGAGGGCCTGTTTTACGCGAAGCTCTCCGCCGCCTCCACCATGGCCATCGCGCCGATCCTGATCATGGGCTGGTTCAGCCAGAAACAACTCGTCCGGGGCCTGACCTTCGGCGCTGTGAAGTAATAAGAAAAGGACCTTCGACATGGGACGCATCACACTTGATAAAGTGCGCAAGGCCTTCGGCGACATCGAAGTCATTCCGCCTCTGGATCTGACCATCGAGGATGGCGAATTCGTGGTCTTCGTCGGCCCGTCGGGCTGCGGGAAATCCACATTGTTGCGGTTAATCGCGGGGCTCGAAGATGTCTCTGGCGGCCAGATCCGCATCGACCGCGAAGACGCCACCAACCTGCCGCCCGCGAAACGCGGTCTGGCGATGGTGTTCCAGTCTTACGCGCTCTATCCCCATATGTCCGTGCGCAAGAACATCGCTTTTCCGATGAAAATGGCGGGCCTGCCGCAGGACGAACAGGAGCGCCGGATCGAGGGAGCCGCCAAGGCGCTGAACCTCACCGATTACCTCGACCGCAAGCCGGGGCAACTTTCGGGGGGCCAGCGTCAGCGCGTCGCCATCGGACGCGCCATTGTGCGTGAACCGGCGGCGTTTCTGTTCGATGAGCCGCTCTCGAACCTCGACGCCGCGCTGCGTGTGGGCATGAGGCTGGAAATCTCCGAGCTGCACAAACGCCTCGCCACGACGATGATCTACGTCACCCACGATCAGGTCGAAGCCATGACCATGGCCGATAAGATCGTCGTCCTGCGTGCGGGCAATATCGAACAGGTCGGCTCCCCGCTCGAACTCTATAATCGCCCCCGCAATGTCTTTGTCGCGGGCTTTATCGGTTCGCCGAAAATGAACCTGATCACCGGGGCAGAGGCGGCCAAACATGGTGCCACCACCATCGGTATCCGCCCCGAACACCTCGCAATCTCGACCGAGGGCGGCGCGTGGAAGGGGGAGATCGGCGTGTCGGAACATTTGGGCTCCGACACGTTCTTTCACGTCACGGTCGATGGATGGGACGAACCTCTGACCGTGCGCGCCTCCGGCGAAGTGTCTCTGTCCTATGGCGACACCGTTTGGTTGACGCCGAATGAGGCCAATCTGCATCGTTTCGACGCCGAGGGGCTGCGGATCGCATGACACGGCTTGCCGGGAAACTGTCGGGTAAAACTGCGTTGATCACGGGGGCGGCGCGTGGCATAGGCCTAGCCTTCGCCAAGGCCTATGTCGCGGAAGGGGCGCGTGTGGCCATCGCCGACATCGACATCGCGCGTGCGCGTTTGGCTGCGACCGAAATCGGCGCGGCGGCCATCGCGGTCGAGCTTGATGTGACGGATCAAGCCAGCATTGATCGCGCTGTTGATGAAACGGCGGAGCGTCTCGGCGGCATCGACATCCTGATCAACAACGCCGCGATCTTTACCGCAGCACCCCTCGTCGAGATCACCCGCGACGACTTTGAGCGCGCTTTCGCGATCAACGTCTCCGGCACGCTTTTCATGATGCAGGCCGTCGCGCAACACATGATCGCGCGCGGGCAGGGGGGCAAGATCATCAACATGGCCTCGCAAGCCGGTCGGCGCGGCGAGCCTCTCGTGGCGGTCTATTGCGCGACGAAAGCGGCGGTCATCAGCCTGACTCAATCGGCGGGGCTGAACCTCATCTCGCAGGGCATCAACGTCAACGCCATCGCGCCCGGCGTGGTGGAGGGCGAGCACTGGGAAGGGGTCGATGCGTTCTTCGCCAAATATGAAAACAAGCCTTTGGGCCAAAAGAAAAAAGAAGTCGGCGAGGCCGTGCCTTTCGGGCGCATGGGCCGGGCGGAGGATCTGACCGGCATGGCCGTTTTCCTCGCCACGCCCGAGGCCGATTACATCGTGGCGCAGACGTATAACGTCGATGGCGGCCAGTGGATGAGCTGAGCGGATGAGCAGAGGGAAGAGACATGATTAAACTATCCAACAAGACCCTCGCGGATTTGCCTGACGCGATCAAACGCCCGAAGTATGACCGGAGCGCGCTCACACCGGGCATCGTTCATATCGGTCTCGGCAATTTCCACCGCGCGCATCAATCCTGGTATCTGCACCGGCTGATGCAGATGGGATTGGCGCAGGATTGGGCCATCGTCGGCGCCGGGGTGCGGCCCTATGATGAGCAGATGCGCCAGAAATTCGCGGCACAGGACTATCTGACCACACTGATCGAGCTGGACCCTGCGGGGTCTTCGGCGGAGGTCGTCGGTGCGATGATCGACTATGTCCCGGTCGAAGACGGCAACGGCGCGCTGATCGAACGCATGGCGCAGCCCGACATTCGCATCGTCGCGCTCACCGTCACAGAGGGCGGCTATTACATCGATCCGGCGACCAAGGGCTTTGACGCCACGCATCCGGATATTGTCCATGACGCCGAAAACCCCTGGCGCCCGCGCACGGCCTTTGGCGCCATGGTCGCCGCGTTGAAGCTGCGCCGGGATCGCGGGGTCGGGCCGTTCACGGGACAGTCTTGCGACAACTTGCAAGGCAATGGCGCGGTGCTGCGCCAAACGGTGGTGTCGCTCGCTAAGCTTTCCGATCCCGATCTGGCGGAGTGGATCGATGCCGAGTGCAGCTTCCCCAACGCCATGGTCGATTGCATCGTGCCCGCGACAGGCCCGCAGGAGTTGGAGTTGGTGCAAGACTTCGGCATCAAGGATGCCGTGCCCGTCACGCATGAGAATTTTCGGCAATGGGTGATTGAGGATGAGTTTTGCGCGGGCCGTCCCGATTGGGACAAGGCGGGGGCAACATTTTCAGACGATGTGCACTCTTACGAGACGATGAAAATTCGCATTCTCAACGGTGGGCATCAGGTGATTGCGGCTGTCGGAGAGTTGCTTTCCGTTGCGACGATTTCCGGCTGTATGACGCATCCTTTGATCGTTGCTTTGTTCGAGAAAGTCGAGCGCGAAGAGATCATGCCCCATGTCGCGCCGGTGCCCGAGTTTACGCCAGAGACCTATGTCGCGCTGATCAAAACGCGGTTCTCCAATCCGAAAATCGTCGACACGACGCGCCGCGTGGCCTTTGACGGCTCGTCGCGGCAACCGGGCTTTCTTGTGCCGTCGATCCACGCCTGTCTTGCACGGGGGATTGCGCCGGAAGGACTTGCGCTCAGCTCTGCGCTTTGGGCGCGCTATTGTTTGGGGTCACGCGAAGATGGGACCGAGATTGCGCCGAATGATCCGTTTTGGTCCAATCTGACGGCGCTGGCGGCCAAGGCCAAAAGTGACCCGAAGGTCTGGCTTTCCATGCGTCACATCTATGGCGATCTGGCGGAAGAGCCGCAGTTTGCGGAGGCTTTCGCGCGCTGGCTTTCGATGATCTATCGCGAGGGTGTGGAGGCCACGCTCAGCTCTTATTTGACCTGAGCGCGCAGAAGCCGCACCAGATTGGCGGCCACGAACAAAAGTGCCGCGACGCAGACAATGGTCGGGCCGGTCGGCGTGTCAAAGGTAAAGGCGCTCTGAATACCGCCCAAGACGGAGAGCACGCCGATCACCATGGCGATGGCGGCCATGCGTTCGGGCGTGCGCGAAAAGGTGCGCGCACTGGCGGCCGGGATCAACAGCATCGCGGCAATCAACAGCGTGCCGACCACTTTGATGGCGACGGCGACGACCAGAGCGAGCGCGAGCGACAGGATCATCTGTTCGCGCTTGGGCGAGATGCCGGACGCATAGGCCAGATCGGGGTTGAGCGTCGCGGTCAAAAGCGCCGACCAGCGCCAATACAACAGCCCGACCACCAAAGCCGCACCAAGCCAGATCACCACAAGATCGCTGCGCCCGACGGCGAGGATGTCGCCGAAGAGATAGGCCATGAGATCAACCCGCACGCCCGGCACAAAAGACACGGCGACGAGGCCGAAGGCCAGTGAACTATGCGCCATGACGCCGAGGATCGTGTCCATGGCAAAGCCCCGGCCCGAGAGCGCAGAGACGGTCACGGCCATGATCAGCGCGACGCTCAACACGCCCACGAAAATCGAGATGTTGAAAGCCAGTGCCAGAGCCACGCCCAAAAGCGCGGCATGCGCCGTGGCATCGCCGAAATAGGCCATGCGCCGCCAGACGACGAAACAGCCCAGCGGGGCGGCGGCCAAAACGAGGCCCAGCCCGGCCAAGACCGCGCGGACGATGAAATCATCCAAAAGGCTCATGCGCTTTCCTTATGTGCTGTGTCATGGGAATGATCGTGATCGCAAGCATCGTGGTCATGGTCGTGGCGATAAAGCGCCAGCGCGCCATGGGTGCCGGTGCCAAAGAGCGCGCGGTATTCTGGCGCGGAGGCGACATGTTCCGGCGCGCCGTGACAACAGACGTGACCATTGAGACAGATCACCCGATCCGAGGCCGCCATCACGACATGGAGCTCATGCGAGACCATGAGTACGGCGCAGCCTTTTTCACGGCGCAGTCGCTCGATCTGACTATAAAAATCGGCGGAGCCGGGTTGGTCGAGGCCTTGGGTCGCCTCATCGAGGATCAAAAGATCGGGATCAGTCAAAAGCGCACGGGCCAGAAGCACGCGTTGAAATTGCCCGCCCGAGAGCGAGGTCATCTGATGGTGGCAAAGGTGCCCCGCGCCCGCATCATGAAGCGCGGCATGGGCGGCCTCATCGCTCACGCGTTTCGGCAGCGACAGGAACCTGCGCACGGTCAGCGGCAGGGTCGGATCGATATGCAGCTTTTGTGGCACATAGCCGATCTTGAGACCTTTTTTGCGGGTGATCTTGCCGATCTTGGGCGAAAGCGCCCCGATGATGACACGCAAAAGCGTCGATTTGCCGGAGCCGTTCGGTCCGACGATGGTGACGATCTCCCCCGGCTCGATGTTGAGCGAGACCTGATCCAGCACCTGACGCCCGCCGAGATGCAGGCTGATCGTGTCGACGGAAACGAGGCTCATTTCGGGTCTTTCGCCTGATCGTTCGCGAGGCAATTGGGGCAGGTGCCCTCTGCCTCCAGCACCGCGCGGCTGATGCGGAATCCTGTGGTGTCGGCGATCTGGTTCAACAGGCTGTGCGAGGGGTCGGTTTCCGCCTCGGCCACGGCCTCGCATGTGGTGCAGATCAGGAAGGCCGGCGTGTGGATGTCGCCCGGATGCGCGCAGGCGATAAAGGCGTTCAGCCGCTCGATCTTATGGGCAAAGCCGTTTTTCGTCAGAAAATCGAGCGCGCGGTAGGCCACGGGCGGTTGGCTGCCAAACCCGTCTTCCGCTAAGCGCGCCAGCACGTCATAGGCGCCCAAGGCGCGGTGTTCTTCGAGCAAAATCTCCAAGGCGCGTTTGCGCACCGGCGTCAATTGCAACCCGGCCTTCTGACAGGTCCGATCCGCCTCGGCGACGGCATCGGCGACGCAATGGCTGTGATCGTGCTTTTGAAATCCGATCGGGTTCGGGTCCATGGGACTGTGCTCCGTAAGGGCGCGAGGCGCGGGGTGGGTCTTTTGCAAGACTCGTGACAGGAGGACTTGATATGTTATCACCTGTGATATATCAAGTCTGTCACGTAATAACATAACACATCAATCCAGAGGCCAGAATGTCCCTACGTTCCTCCCTTTTCGTTGTTCCTGTTCTCGCGGGCGCACATTTTGCACAAGTCACCGCCGCTGAGGCCGAGGTCCCCAATGTCGTGGCCGACATGGCGCCGATTCACTCTCTGGTCGCGCAGGTTATGGGCGACCTCGGTGAGCCCTCCATGTTGATGGCACAGGGCGCTTCGCCGCATGGCTATGCGATGCGCCCGTCTGAGGCGAAGGCCGTGCAGGACGCGGATGTCGTATTCTGGACCGGGCCGAAAATCGAGCCTTGGCTCGAAGAGGTGATCGAAGAGGTTGGGCAACAGACGCTTTCCGTGCCGCTCGCAACGGTCGAGGGGGCGACCGTGTTGGAGGTGCGCGAAGGGGCAACCTTTGAGCGTCATGTGCATGACGAGGATGAGCATGATGAAGATGCGCACGACCATGGCGACGAAGATCATGACGACCACGCACATGAGGCCGAGGATCACGACGATCATGACCATGACGCGCATGACGAGGACGCGCACGACGATCACGATGATCACGACCACGACGATCATGCAGAGGAAGCTCACGACGATCACGACGACCATGATCACGCCCACGAGGGTATTGACGGCCACGCCTGGCTCGACCCGATGAACGCCCGCGTCTGGCTCGGAGTCATCTCCGAAGAGCTTGCCGCGCTCGACGCGGAAAACGCCGAGACCTACCGCACAAATGCCGCCGCCGCCCAAGAGGCGCTGGACGTGAAAATCGCGGAGATTCAGGCCGAGATGGCGCCGCTCGCCGATATGAACTTCATCGTCTTCCACGACGCTTACAATTATTTCGAAAACCGTTTCGGCCTGTCTGCGGCTGGTTCGATCTCGATCAGCGACGCCACGGCGCCGAGCCCCGCGCGCATTCGTGAAATTCAGGACAAGGTGAAAGAGATCGGCATCACCTGCGTGTTCTCCGAGCCGCAATTCAACGCTGGTCTTGTGAACACCGTGCTGGACGGCACCGAGGCCAAAAGCGCCGTCATCGACCCGCTGGGTGTCGATCTGACACCGGGGGCCGCGTTTTATGGCGAATTCATGGACGAATTGGCGGGCGCCTTCACGGCCTGCGCCGAAGACTGATGTGATCTGAGTATTGAGTGAAAAAAAGGGCGCGGGGCTTTGTCTCGCGCCCTTGTTTGTCCGGGGGGGGCACTTTACATCCAAGGGCATGAAACTTCGCATCCCCTTTCGCCATAGCCCTCCGCGGGTCAATGTCGTGCGCCTGAATGGCGCAATCATGACCCGTCAGGGCGGCTTGAACGACCAAAGCCTTGCGCCCGCCATCGAGCGCGCCTTTCGCAAGGGCAAGCCCACGGCGGTGGCGCTGTCGATCAATTCGCCGGGTGGCTCGCCGGTGCAGTCGTCCTTGATCGCGGCGCGGATTTCGCGGCTGGCGGCGGAAAAAGAACTGCCCGTCTATGCCTTTGTCGAGGATGTCGCGGCCTCGGGTGGCTATTGGCTGGCCTGTGCCGCCGACAAGATTTTCGTCGATACCAGCTCCATCGTCGGCTCCATCGGCGTGATCTCTGCGGGCTTTGGCTTTGATCAGCTGATCGCCAAGCATGGGATCGAACGTCGGGTCTATACTTCCGGTAAATCGAAAAGCCAGATGGACCCGTTCCGACCCGAAAACCCCGAAGACGTGGCGCGGATCAAAGGGCTTCAGGAAGAAATCCACGAGGCCTTTATCCAGCACGTCACCACGTCCCGCGGAGAGCGGCTCTCGAAAGAGGTCGAGCTTTTCGATGGCGCGTTCTGGACCGGGGCGAAGGGGATCGATCTGGGCCTTGCGGACGGGATCGGGCATCTCGTGCCGAAGATGAAAGAGATTTACGGCGATAAGGTGCGTTTGACGGTGTTCGGGCCGAAACGTCCGCTGTTGCGCCGCTTCGGGACTGAATTGGCCTCCGGTCTGACGGCGCAGGTCGAAGAACAGGCGCTTTGGGCCAGGTTCGGGCTCTGACATCATGATGTTCAAGGTCATCAGCGTTTTTCTGATCTTCATGATGGTTTTGGCCATCTTCGGACGGCTGCGCTTTCCTGGACAGCAAAAACTCAAAGACATGAAATGCCCCCGCTGCGGGCGTTACAAAATAGGCAAGGGCGCATGCGCCTGTGAAAAGGGCAAACCCTGATGGATTTCATTTACGCGGTCGCCGGTTTGGTGCTTTTGCTCGTGGCGGGGGATATGTTGGTGCGTGGCGCCGTGAACCTGTCTCTGCGGTTGGGGATTCCGGCGCTGATCGTCTCTCTGACCGTTGTGGCCTTTGGCACCTCCGCGCCTGAGCTTTTGGTCTCGGTCTCCGCAATTTTCGACGGCGTGCCGGGGCTGGCGCTGGGCAATGTGATTGGCTCGAACACCGCCAATGTGCTGCTGGTTCTCGGTGTACCCGCCCTGATTTCGACGCTGCATGTGATCGACAATTCCACCCGCGCCTCCTACCTCCAGATGATCGGAGCGACGGTGCTTTTCATCCTCTTGGCGATGCGTGGTCAATTCGACTGGATCGCCGGGGTCGTGCTTTTGGCGGCGCTGTTCTCGATGATCGGGCACGCCATCTATCAGGCGCGCTGTCACCGCGTGGCGCAGCGCGATGCTCCTGAGGAAGAAGAGGTCGAAGGCGCCGATCCCGATATGCCCTGGGCCAAGATCATCGGTTTTCTGATCGCCGGTCTCATCGGTCTGCCTTTGGGGGCGGACATCCTCGTTGACGCTTCGACCAATATCGCGCGGGCTTTCGGCGTGTCTGAAACCGTCATCGGCCTGACCCTTGTGGCCCTTGGCACCTCCTTGCCGGAGCTTGCAACCACGGTGATGGCGGCGCTTCGCAAACAGGCCGATGTCGCCTTTGGCAATGTCATCGGCTCGAACATGTTCAACCTTTTGGGCATCATCGGCGTGTCGAGCCTCGTTGGCACGCTTCCGGTCGATTCCGAGCTGATGGACTTCGACATCTGGGTCATGCTCGGGGCCTCGGTGATCCTCGGGGTGTTCGTCCTCAAACGCATCGACATCACCCGTCTTTGGGGGATCGTCCTTTCCGCCCTATATGTCCTCTACATTCTGGCAGTTCTGAGCTGAGGAGAGGATTTTGCAGGACAAAAGAGCGCTTGTGACCGGGGCGGCGCATCGGCTTGGCCGGGCTATGGTTTTGGCCTTGGCGGAGGATGGCTTCGATGTGGCTGTGCATTGCAACAGCTCGACGGACGCGGCCGGTGAACTTGTCGCGAAACTGCGCGCCATGGGGCGCAAGGCCTCCGTGCTTCAGGCCGATCTTTTGGACGAGGCGCAGGTCGAGACGCTGGTGCCGCGTGCGGCGGAGGCCTTGGGCGGGCCTTTGACGCTTTTGGTGAACAACGCTTCGATTTTCGAACAGGACAGCCTGCCGGATGTGACCCGTCAAAGCTGGGATCGGCACATCGAAAGCAACCTGCGCGCGCCGTTTGTGTTGCTGCAAGCCTTCGCGGCGCAGGCGCCCGAGCCGGTTGTGGATGCGCGCGGGCGGCCCCGTGCGCAGGCGCTTGTTGTCAACATGATCGACCAGCGGGTGCGCAAGCTGACACCGCAGTTCATGAGCTACACTCTGGCCAAATCTGCGCTCTGGACGCTGACGCAAACGGCGGCGCAAGCACTGGCGCCGAAGGTGCGTGTGAATGGCATTGGGCCGGGCCCGACCCTGCAAGGTGCGCGCCAGTCGGATGAGGCGTTTGCCGAGCAGCAAAAGGCCACGCTTTTGCAGCGCGGGGCCGACCCTGAGGATATCTGTGAGGCACTGCGCTATCTGTGTGCTGCAAACGCTGTGACGGGGCAATTGATCTGTCCCGATAGCGGGCAACACCTGGCCTGGGAAACGCCCGATGTGGATGTCACGGAGTGACCCTGCGGCAGGGTGTCGCGAAAAGTTTTGCACCTTGGGCAGGTTTGTTTCATTTCTGTTACTAAAATGTAAATCATTTCAATGATTTGCGGGTCTTATAAAAATATTTCCCTTAAAATCAATGGCTTGAAAATATGACTGTTTTTTGGGCAAACTCACGAAAATACACGGAAACAAGGGAAAATCACGGTTCACGAAAACTTATCGGCAGGGTTATCCACAGGAATGGTGGATGAGTTTCCTCTTGCCCCCAGTGCGATAAGATTGCAGCCGGAGACGGGAATCAGAGACAGGCAGATGAGCGAAGAGACGACCCCAAAAGAAAGCGCTTTGGAGAGCCCTGTGGAGAGCATGGGGGAAAGCAAAGACATCCCGCGCGGTCACAAGGTGATCGACGCCTATGTCAAACAGCTCGACGGCTCTCCCGGCGTCTATAGGATGCTCGATCCCGAACATAACGTGCTCTATGTCGGCAAGGCGAAGAACCTGAAAAACCGGGTCTCGAATTACGCGCGTCCCTCGGGGCACTCCGCGCGCATCGCCAAGATGATTTCCGAGACCTCGCAGATGATGTTCCTGACCACGCGAACGGAAACCGAGGCGCTTCTCTTAGAGCAAAACCTGATCAAGCAATTGAAGCCGCGCTACAACGTATTGTTGCGCGACGATAAGTCGTTTCCGAATATCCTCGTCACCCATGATCACGCGTTTCCGCAGATCACCAAACATCGCGGCGCGCGCAAGCGCAAAGGGTCGTATTATGGCCCCTTCGCCTCGGCCTCTTCGGTCAATCGCACGCTCAACCAGCTGCAAAAGGTCTTTCTGCTGCGGAACTGTTCGGATGTGGACTTTGAGTCTCGCACGCGGCCCTGTCTGCAATATCAGATCAAACGCTGCACCGGGCCTTGTGTGGGAAAGATTTCGAAAGAGGACTACGCCGAACTGGTGAATGAGGCGGAGCGGTTCTTGCAAGGCCGGCACTCTGGGCTTCAGGAAAAGCTGGCGCATGACATGCAAGAGGCCTCTGACGCCATGGAGTTCGAGAAAGCGGCCGGGCTGCGTGACCGGATCCGGGCGCTCACCAATGTGCAGACCGCCCAAGGCATCAACCCGCGCACCGTGGGCGAGGGCGATGTGATCGGGCTGCATATGGAGGGCGGGCAGGCCTGTGTTCAGGTCTTCTTCATCCGCGCGCATCAGAACTGGGGCAACAAGGATTTCTATCCGAAAACCAACGGGGCGGAGGCCGAAGAGGTCTTGGCCGGTTTCATCGGGCAATTCTATGAAAAACGCGATCCGCCGCGTCAGTTGATCCTGTCGCATGACATCGAAGAGCGCGAGCTGATGGCCGAGGCGCTGTCGGAAAAAGCGGGCAAAAAGATCGAAATCCTCGTCCCGCAAAGGGGCGAGAAACAGGAGCTTGTCGCCTCCGCACTGCGCAATGCCCGCGAAAGTCTGGGCCGCAAAATGTCCGAAGGTGCGGCGCAGGAAAAACTGCTCGAAGGTCTCAAAGAGGCCTTCGACCTGCCGCGTGTGCCCGCGCGCGTCGAGGTCTACGACAACTCCCACATTCAGGGGGCGCATGCGGTTGGCGCGATGATCGTCGCGGGGCCGGAAGGCTTCATGAAAAACCAGTACCGCAAATACGATATCCGCGGCGACGACATCACGCCGGGCGATGACTTTGGCATGATGAAAGAGGTGCTGACACGCCGGTTCAAACGCCTTTTGAAAGACGACCCGGATCGTTCCAAAGGTCTCTGGCCTGATCTCTTGTTGATCGACGGCGGCGCCGGGCAGGTCTCCGCCGTGCATGAAATCATGGTCGAACAAGGCGTCACCGATGTGCCGATGATCGGCGTGGCCAAGGGCATCGACCGCGATCAGGGTAAGGAGGAATTCCATCGCATCGGCCACCGTGTCATGGCGCTCCGCCGCAACGATCCGGTGCTCTATTTCATCCAGCGCATGCGGGATGAGGCGCACCGTTTTGCCATCGGCACCCACCGGGCGAAGCGTTCGAAAGCCATGGGGCTGACGAAACTTGATGAAGTGCCGGGCGTGGGCGCGACCCGCAAACGGGCGCTTTTGGCACATTTCGGCTCGGCCAAGGCGGTGTCGGGCGCGAACCTCGCCGATCTCAAGGCGGTGGATGGAATTTCAGAGAAAGTGGCCCAGACGATCTACGACTTCTTCCATGAGCACGGGTGACGGGGTAAGGAGAGAGCCATGACATGGAACCTGCCCAATATTCTCACCGTCTTCCGGTTGCTCTGCGCGCCGGGGGTGGCGCTCGTTTTTCTGATCCTGCCGCGCCCCGTCGCCGATTGGGCCGCGCTGATCCTGTTTGCCTCCGCTTCGATCACCGATTTTCTCGACGGCTATCTGGCGCGCAAATGGGACCAGATGTCGAAATTCGGCGCCATGTTGGACCCGATTGCCGATAAGGCGATGGTGGTCACGGCGATTGCGGTCTTGACCATGTTGCATGGCGCGAATGCGTTGATCGTCATTCCCGCCGCCTTCATTTTGCTGCGCGAAACCTTCGTGTCTGGCCTGCGGGAATTCCTGGGCGACACCGCCGGGACTTTGAAGGTCACCAAGCTTGCCAAATGGAAAACCACGGCGCAGATGGTCGCCATTGCGGTGCTCTTTGCCTATGGCGCGACCGCGGTTGCGGCCTTGTTCACGCTGGGGCTGCTGATCTTCTGGATCGCCGGGATTTTGACCGTGATCACCGGTTGGGATTATCTGAGCAAAGCCATGCCCTATCTGAGAGACAGCCATGAAGATTGAGGTGCTCTATTTCGCTTGGGTGCGCGAGCGCATCGGGGAGCCGCGCGAGACGTTGGAGACCGAGGCCGCGACCGTGATGGATCTGGTCGAAGAGTTGCGCGCCCGCGAGCCGCGCTATGATCTGGCGTTTTCCGATCTCAAATCCCTGCGTGTGGCGCTTGATCAGGAGCTGACCGAGTTCGACGCCTCCTTGGACGGCGTGCGCGAGGTGGCGTTCTTTCCGCCCATGACGGGTGGCTGAGATGCAAGTGACCGTCCAATCCGAAGATTTCGATCTCGCCCAAGTGCTCAAAGGCTTTGGCAAAGCGCCCAACACCGGCGCGACGGTCAGCTTCACAGGACGGGTCCGCGATGACAGCGGTACGCTGGAGCATATGGAGATCGAGCATTATCCCGGCATGTGCGAGGCGACGATCACCAAGATCGCCGAAGAGGCTGCCACGCGCTGGTCGCTCACCGATTGCCTTGTGATCCATCGCTACGGCAATCTCCGCCCCGGCGATCAGATCATGATGGTCGCCACCGCCGCCCGCCACCGGGTGGAGGCGTTCGAGGCCGCCGAATATCTCATGGATTACCTGAAATCCCGCGCGCCCTTCTGGAAGAAAGAAGTGACGCGCGAGGGCGCCGATTGGGTCGCCGCGAAAGACGCCGATGAAGAGGCTTTGAACCGCTGGTGAGCCCGCAGATTTTAACCAAGACAACGACCGAGAAACGAACCATGACCAAACGTATCGCGCTTTCAAGCGACCACGCCGCCATCGAGCTGCGTCAAGCGATTGCCAAACATATCACCGAGCAGGGCTATGAAGCCGTCGACATCGGTCCGACCACGCCGGAGAGCACGCATTACCCGAAACATGGGCAGGCGGCGGCGGAGCTTGTCGCCTCTGGCGATTGTGATCTGGGCATCATTCTGTGCGGGACGGGCCAAGGCATCATGATGGCCGCCAATAAGGTCAAAGGCATCCGTTGCGGGGTCTGTTCCGACAGCTTCTCCGCCCGGATGATCCGTCAGCACAACGATGCCAATATGCTCTCCATCGGCGCGCGCGTGGTGGGCGAGGGCCTCGCGCTCGACATCGTGGATGCTTACCTGTCCGCCGAATTCGAAGGCGGCCGCCACGCCACCCGCGTGGATATGATCGAAGCGGAATAAGCGCCTGAAACGTGAAGACGCGGGGGCTTACCCCGCGTTTTGCCGTTCGATATAAGCGCGCAGCTCTTCGGCCTCCTGGCGCGCCTCACGCAGGCCTTCCATCGCAGCGCGCAGTTCCGCGTCGGTTTGATTGGCCTGATTGGTCAGCTCGGATTCACGTTGCTGATAATAGTGGATCGCCTGATCGCGTTCTTCTTCGGCCTCATGCAATTGCTGCGCCATGGTGTCGAGATCGCTCATCTCGCCCTGACCCACACGCACAAAGCGATGGATCAGCCAATGCGCAAACCAGCCCAGCAAAAAGGCGATGAAGAGCACGACTGCGGTCGCGATGATCAATTCGGTTCTGTTCATTCTTCCGTTTCCCCGTCTTCAGATGCGGTATCTGCACCCTCTGCCCCATCCGTGGCCCCATCCGTATCTGTCGCCGCATCGTCCCCCCGCGGCGCGTCAGATGTGTCCTGTTGTGCCTCATCTTGCGCGGTTGCCGTCTCCGGCGCCTCTGCGTTCAGCAATTTAAATTCGATCCGACGGTTGGCCTCGCGCCCCTCCTCGGTGTCGTTGTCCGCGATCGGCTGGCTTTCGCCATAGCCCTGCGCGGTGAATTTCACGCCTGCCACACGGCGCATCAGCAACCCGTCGAGCACCGAGTTGGCACGTTGGGTCGAGAGGTTGAGGTTCATCACCTCGCCGCCCTGGCTGTCACTATGCGCGCCGATCTCCATTTCGACCTCTTCGCAATCCTTGAGCACCTCGGCGATCTGGTCGAGGGTCTCGTTGGCGGCTTCGTTCAGCTCGGTCGAGCCGGGATCAAAGACGATTTTGTTCGCCGCGATGCGTTGGTTGGCGCGGTCGACGCACTCTTGTGGCGTCGGGAGGTTGAGCACCGGATCGAGTTTCCGCACGTAAGTGACATCGATGGTGAATTGTTCGCCGTCACCCAGTTTCGCGGATAGGAGGCTTGCGATCTCGGCGCGGGCGTTCTCGTTGCCGGTCTCGCCCCGCACGGTCACGAGGTCCTCGGTCATGGTCGCGGAGCCGCGGTTCAGCTGGGCCAGTGCTTCGATGGCGGCCATGGCGCGCAGGGACCAGCCGTCGGGCAGGTCATCTTCGACGCGCATCGCGGAATAGACCGAGGCGCTGCCGAAGGCGGCTTTGGCCAGCGCTTCGGTCGCGGCCTGGCTGCGCTCGTCGGCGATGCGGCCGCGCAGCTGGGTCTGGCCTTCGGGCGAACGGATGACGATGAACTCGGGGCGGGTTTCTTCTTCGGCCTCTGTCTCCGCCTGCGGCAGGCTGCTGTGCAGGGTGAAGGTGGCGGGAAGATCGGCTTCCAGCTCGCCCACGACCCTGTCGAAGAGCGACGCAGAAGTGCCCTCGGCGGCGATCAGGCTGACATCGCCGTCGGAATAGGTGATGCTGCCCTGACCCAAGTCCTGAAGCGCGCGCATGCCGGTTTCGACCGCCGCAGCCCATTGTGCCGTGGGCGAGCCGAGGCCGATGGTGCAGGTCGGGTTCTCAACGCCTGCGGCTTTCGCGGCGGCCAGAATGCGGGCGTGACCCGACGGCGTTTCGGCGACACAGGCGTCAAAGCGCGGGCCATTTGCGTCGATGATAAAGCGCACCGTGAAGGGGGTGATCACGGGCCGGGGCGCGGCCACGTCGATGGCCACCGGAAGCGTGTCGGGCAGGGCGCGGATCAGGGCGCGCTCGAAGGTGACTTTCTGCTCCTTGCTGTCGGCCAGAGCCGTGAGCGTGATGCCGTCGGCGGCGATGGAGATTTTCGAGCGGGGCAAAAGACCAATCGCGGTGCGGCCGAATTCGGTGGCATCGCCCCAGTTTTCGGGCACCGGATAATCCGCCTGTTCCAGAAGATCGGCGACGGAGCCGGTGCCGCTCGCGCGTTTCAGTGCTTCGATAAACCCTTCGCGGTCCCAACCGCTGGGCACCAGACCGATCAGAGAAATGCCACTGTCATTGCGCAGGATCTCGATGGAAAACCGCGGCGCGGGGATGGCCTCTTGTTGCACGACGTTCATCACGTTGATGACGCGGGAGGGATCGACCACATGGCCCGCCGCGCGCTGGGCGGCCAGTTGCGTCTGTTCGTCCGGCGCGGTGCCGGTGAGCACGATCTGCAACCCGTCGCCCTGCACATCCACCCAGTCATAGCCGCGCATCGCCAATTGGTTGTCCACGGCTTTGGTCGAGGTGTTCTCGATCACCGTGGCCCCGATGGCGGCGGCCCCGAGGCTGAGGATGAGGCCCGCGATGAGGGCGGCGAAGACGGGTAGGAATTCTGAAATGCGCATCAGGGAACAAGACGCCTGTTTGTGACTTTGGCCTTTGTCTTAGGGGGTTCGGCGGATTGCTGCAATCAAAGGAAGACCGCGATGGCAAGAAACAGCGCAGCCAAGAGCCCCGTGTCGCGGTTCGCGCGGAACAGAGAGAGGCAGCGATCCGGGTCTTCGGTGTCGAGCCGCGACATCTGCCAGGTCATGTGCAGCCCCATCGCCCATGGCGCGCCAAGCCCCACGACCAGCGCCAAAATCGAACGGTCAGCCAGCGCCTCGATGATGCCTGCGGCCATGAGCACCACGGTGATCACGAGAAAGCGTTTGAGCCAGCGCGGGGTGTCGTCGCCAAAGCGGCGCGCGGTGGATTTCACGCCGATGAGCGCATCGTCTTCTTTGTCCTGATGCGCATAGATTGTGTCGTAGAAGATCGTCCAGGCGATGCCCGCCAGATACAAAAACACGGGCGCCGTGGTGAGTTTGCCCGCGACGGCGGCATAGGCCAAAAGTGCGCCCCAGTTGAAAGCGATGCCCAAGAACACCTGCGGCCACCATGTGAACCGCTTGGCGAAAGGATAGATCGCGACGGGCAAAAGCGAGAGGATGCCCAAGAGGATCGCGAGCTTGCCGAAGGTCAGGAGGATCGCGAGGGCGATGAGGCTTTGCACGATCATCCATGCCGCGGCCTGTTTCACCGTGACCTGACCGGAGGGAATCGGACGGCTTTTGGTACGCTCCACCTTATCGTCGAAATCCCGGTCGGTGATGTCATTCCATGTACAGCCCGCCCCACGCATGAGCCAAGCGCCCAGAGCGCAGCCGATGATGATCCAGACCGTCCGCAGGCTCAGAGTTCCGACCTCAGCCGAGGCCAAAAGCGCACCCCACCAGCAGGGAATGAGCAACAACCATGTGCCCACAGGCCGATCCGCCCGCGACAGCCGCAGGTAGGGACGCGTGGCGGGGGGCGCAAGTCGGTCCACCCAATTGCCCTTCACCGCATCGGCCACTTGTCCGTTCATCTCTGGTGTTGGCTGCTCATCGGTCATATGTAATGTCCATGGTTGAAGCGAAAATCAGGCTCTATGTAGATCACCCGCTTGCAGTGGGGCAATCCATTCCTCTGGAAAGGGATCAGGCGCATTATCTTTTTGGCGTGATGCGCCAAGGGGAGGGCGCCTTTGTCGCGCTGTTCAATTCCCGCGATGGCGAGTTTCTGGCGGAGGTCACGCAGGCGGGCAAACGCGGTGGAGAATTGACCTGTCGCGAAAAGACCCGCGATTTGCAGATGCCGCCCGATCTCTGGCTCTTGTTTGCTCCGATCAAAAAGGCGCGCACCGATTTTATTGTCGAGAAAGCTGCCGAGATGGGGGCGAAACGCATCGTCCCCGTGGCGACGGATTTCACCAATTCCGAACGTATCCGGCAAGACCGGTTGCAGGCCCATGCCGTCGAGGCCGCCGAGCAATGTGGCGGGACTTACGTGCCCGAGGTGGCCGATCTGGTGAAGCTCGATAGGCTTTTGTCAGACTGGGATGCGGAGCGGCAGATCATGTTCTGTGACGAGACGCTTGTGGGCGCTGAGGAGGCGCTTGGGGATGTGAAAGGTGGCAAATGGGCCATTCTCATTGGTCCAGAAGGTGGGTTCTCCGAGGCTGAGCGCAAACGCCTGCATGCGTTGCCCTTTGCTCATGCGGTGTCTCTCGGTCCTCGCATCCTGCGCGCCGACACGGCGGCGGTCGCGGCGCTGACGATCTGGCAGCAACAGCTCGGTGACTGGTGATGCGCCCCGAGGTGAAAGCCCTGCTCTGGCGCTGGCGTGAGGTTGTCGTGGCGCTTCTGGTCGTCACGCTCATGGGCCTTTGGGCCGCGTCTTCTTTCGGTGTCATGCGCTGGATCGCGCTGGGGTTCACTGCGCTCTCCGTGATCTTCGCCGTTGCGGCCATTCAGCGCGCGCGCTTTGATCGGGGCGGCGGCGGCTTTGGTGCGGTCGAAGTGGACGAAGGCGTCGTCTCTTTCTTTTCCCCTCTGACGGGCGGACAGGTTGAGATCGAGGCGCTGATCGCCGTCACTCTGGTCCCCACCGGCAAGGGCCACGCCCATTGGCAATTGGATGCCCCCGGCCAGCCGCCCTTGACCATCCCCGTCAACGCCCACGGGGCCGAGGCGCTCTTTGATGTCTTCGTCACGCTCGAAGGTCTCGAGACCGAAAAAATGCTGCGCCAGATCAAACAGACACCGGATCACCCGGTCGTGATCTGGCGGAAACGCACAGCGGTTCTTCACTGAGCGCAAATCACAGAAGGTCCGGGCCGCATTGACTTCGCCGCCCGCATCGCACAACTGTACCCGAACGATTTGCAACTCTTTCGGAGCACCTTCCCCCATGTCCATTCCTCAATCCGGCGGCGGGCCGATCGAAAGCTATGACGATCTCGTGGGTTATCTTGCTGAGGGCTGTAAGCCCAAAGATCAGTGGAAAATCGGCACCGAACACGAGAAATTCGGCTATTGCGAAGATGCTCTGATGCCGTTGCCCTATGCGGGCGAGCGTTCGATCAAGGCGATCCTCGAAGGGTTGCAGGACCGCTATGGTTGGAACCCGATTTTCGAGGGCGAGTACCTCATCGGGCTTGAACTGAACGGCGCGAATATCTCGCTGGAGCCAGGCGGGCAGTTGGAATTGTCCGGCGCGCCTTTGGACAACATCCACCAGACCTGTGACGAGGTGAACGAACACCTCAAGGAAGTGCACACCATCGCCGACGAAGTGGGCGCGCGGTTTATCGGGCTTGGCATGGCGCCGACCTGGACCCATGACGAGATGCCGTTGATGCCCAAAGGCCGGTACAAGCTGATGGATTCCTATATGGCGACCGTGGGCGAGACCGGCAAAGACATGATGCGCCGCACCTGTACCGTGCAGGTGAACCTCGATTTCGCCTCCGAGGCCGACATGGTGCAGAAATTCCGCACCGCTCTGGCGTTGCAGCCGGTGGCGACCGCGCTCTTCGCCAATTCGCCCTTCAAAGAGGGCAAGCTCAACGGTCACAAATCCTGGCGCTCGCGCATCTGGCGTCACCTCGACGCCTCGCGCACCGGCATGCTGCCGTTTGTGTTCGAAGACGGCATGAGCTTTGAGCGCTATGTCGACTATGCCCTCGATGTGCCGATGTATTTCGTCTACCGAGACGGCAAATACATCAACGCGCTGGGCCAGTCCTTCCGCGATTTTATGAAAGGCGAACTGCCCGCGATGCCCGGCGAAAAGCCGACGATGTCGGATTGGGCGGATCACCTCACGACGCTCTTCCCCGAGGCTCGGATCAAGAAATACATGGAGATGCGCGGCGCCGATGGTGGCCCGTGGCGTCGCCTCTGCGCGCTTCCGGCGTTTTGGGTCGGGCTGATGTACGATCAGAGCGCGCTCGATGCGACCTCTGACCTGATCAAGGGCTGGACGCCCGAGTTCCGCGAAGAGCTGCGCGTCGCCGCCTCCGTCGATGCGCTTCAGGCCGAGGTTGGTGGCGTCAAAATGCTCGATCTCGCGCGCGAATGTGTGTCGATTGCCGAGGCGGGTCTCAAAGCCCGTGGACGTGCGGGTGCAGGCGGCATGGTGCCGGATGAAACCCACTTCCTGAGCGCGCTCAAGGACAGCATCGAAACTGGCCAAGCCCCTGCGGACGAGCTGATCGCGCGTTTTGAAGGCGACTGGAACGGCGACGTGACACGCGTCTTTGGCGAATACAGCTATTAACTTTTAGCTCTGCTGCCCCAGCACATGTTTGCGATAATAGTCGTGCACCTCTTGGCGACGCGCCTCTTCGCGCGTGTCCCAAGTGCTGGCGCTTGCCTGATTGTTCACGCTGGGCACATTGACGAGAGCTGCATAGGCCCCCATTTGACGCTCGGTCAGCTTGTGCGTGCCGCCAGAAGGTGGCCCGTAGCTGTTTTCACCTCTGTCCGAGCCCCGGAACATCAGCATGATGCTGACAACGAGCGAGGCGACAGGGATCATAAACAGGAAAATCGCAAAGCCCGACCAGTTGAAATCGTGAAACCTTCGGCAGGTGAGCGCCCAGCCGGGGATCAGGTTCACAAGGCAAAACACCCCGATCGCGAGGAGTGCGGACTCATCCGATCCCGTGAGAGCGAGCATGAAAAGGAAGGCCGAGACCACGAAGGAATAGAGGCCAATCCAATTGTATTCGGCGCGGGTGGCGCGTCCCGAAAACTGGAAATACCGAAAGTAAAAATTTTCAATCGCTTGCAATGGACCAATCATAACAGGCTCCTGATCTCCAAATATGGGCTCAGATTAACCATCACTTGTGGCGTAAATTGGGCCTCAAAAGGACCGTTTGCGGTCTCTTAGCCCTTCTGGCCGATCTTGGTTTCCGTCCCGGCCTTGAGCCGCGCGATGTTGTCGCGGTGTTTGTAGAAAATCAGGCCGGTCAGGATCAGCACCAGAAGGGCGCCATGCAAATGGTAGAAAAACGCGGTGTAGATCGGCGCCAAAAGTGCGGCGATCAGGGCCGAGAGGCTTGAGTAGCGCGTGATCACCGCCACCAAGAGCCAGGTGCCACAGGCCAAAAGCCCAACAGGCAAAGAGAGCGCCAAAAGCGTGCCGAGGAAGGTCGCAACACCTTTCCCCCCTTTGAAGCGCAAAAACACGGGATAGAGATGCCCGAGCATGGCGAAAAGCCCGGCGATGCCGGCCAGTTGTTCGCCCAAAAGCGCCCGTGCCAGGATCACCGCCAGCGCCCCTTTGCCGCTGTCCCCTAAAAGCGTCAAAAAGGCCGCCACTTTGTTGCCGGTGCGCAAAACATTGGTCGCGCCGATGTTGCCCGACCCGATCTGGCGCAAATCGCCCAAACCAAAGAGCCGCGCCATGACGATGCCAAAGGGGATCGAGCCCAAAAGATAGGCCAAAAGCGCGGTTATGATGATCAAGAGAAGCGTCATGGTCTTTTCCGTGGTTTAAATACTCAAAATAGGATGCGGCGGCGGGGCTCAGCCGTCGAACACCCGCATCCCATCGACCCAGGTGCCTTTGACAATGCCCTGCATCCGGGCGCCGTCAAAGGGGGTATTCTTGGATTTCGAACGGAGCTTGAACCGATCCAGCACAAAAGGTGCATCCGGGTCGAAGAGCACAAGATCCGCAGGCGCGCCCTCAGAGAGACGCCCGCTCGAAAGTCCCAGCCGTTTCGCCGGGTTCAACGCCATCGCCCGGAACAGCTCCGGCAAGGTCAATTGGCCCGCGTGGTACAGGCGCAGCGCGGCGGGGAGCAGCGTCTCAAGCCCCACGGCCCCCGAGGCGGCTTCCTCAAACGGCAGGCGTTTGCTCTCTTCGTCCTGCGGTGTGTGCATCGAGGAAATCACGTCGATCAAGCCGGAGGCCACCGCCTCGACCATCGCCAAACGGTCGTCTTCGGAGCGCAGCGGCGGTTTGACTTTGAAGAACGTCCGGTAATCGCCCACATCCAGCTCGTTGAGCGTCAGGTGGTGGATCGACACGCCCGCCGTCACATCAAAGCCATTCTGTTTCGCCCGCTCCAGTGCAGGCAAGGCGCGGGCGGTGGTGATTTGGTCGAAATGATAGCTGACATTGGTCATCTCGATCAGCGCCAGATCGCGGTCGAGGCCCATGCGTTCGGCCATCGGCGACACGGCGGGGAGGCCGCGCAGGGCGGCGAATTTGCCGGAGGTGGCGGCGGCACCTTTCGACAGACCCGGCTCCTGCGGGTGGCCGATCACCAGCGCGCCACAGGATTTCGCGTAGGTCAGCGCGCGCTGCAACACCTTGGTGTTCTCGATGACATGATCGCAATCGGTAAAGGCCACGGCACCCGCGTCGCGCATGAACCCGATCTCAACCATCTCGCGGCCCTCGCGGCCTTTGGTGAGGGCGGAGAGGTGTTTGACCTTGACGATGGCATCGCTCGCTGCGCGGCGTTGGACGAATTCCAAAACCTCGGGCGTGTCAATCGCGCTCAGCGTATCTGGGCGCGTGACAATCGTCGTCACCCCGCCCGCGGCGGCGGCGCGACCGGCGGAGGCAAAGCTTTCCTTATGACGCTCACCGGGTTCCGAGACTTTCACACCCAGATCGACGATCCCGGGGGCAAGGCATTTGCCGCCACAGTCGACGGTCTCGCCCAGCGGCGGCGTGCCCGTGCCGCTTTCCGCGATGACATCGCCCTCGACGCGCAGCCACCCCAAAGTATCGGTCTGGGTTTCCGGGTCGATCAGACGGGCATTGGTGAAAATGGTCATACTGAGCCTTTCTGAATATCGCGGATCAGCCCGTAGACGGTGCGGGCATCGGGGATAAGAGCAAACGCGGGCGTGCTGTCGAATTGTTCGCCGACAATCGGCTCTGCGCGGGTGTTGAAGGTGATTGTGCCGGGGTCTTGGCCGTCGAACTCCACACCCAAAGAGGGGCGCAGGTCGAGGGCCAAAAGGGTCTTGCCGGAGAACGGCATGTCGCTCGCGAAGAACGCGCGGCGGGAACTCAGCGAATACCATGTGCGCCGCGCGATGAAAGGGCCCAAAAGCAGGGGCGCAAGCGCCACCAAAAGACCGGTGATGAATTGGAACAGGCCGAAAATCCAGAACCCGCCTGCCACAAAAGCATTCACCATCCAGAACAGGGCAAAGCCCGCAAAGACCACGCCGAAAAACGCAAACGGCAGGCCGGGGCCACGCCATTGTATGCGTTGATCAGGCTGCCCCTGCCACAGCACCCGCTCATTGGGGTGGAGGATGTCCGCCCAGCCCTCGGTCATCCGCCGATCCAGACGAAGACGGCGACAAAGAGCGCGAGGAAGATGAGGACAAAGGTGGCGACCATGCCGGAGATGCGCGCCGAGGACTTCGGCGGCTTGCCCTGCGGCAGCTGGCCTTTGGCGCTGTCGCTCTCAATCCCGATCACCGGCGGGATGTCGAGGGCCGTGCCGTAGCGCCCGATCAGCGCAAAGGGCGGCTCCGGCGCAAAGCGGGTGTCTTTGACATTGAGCGCCTTGGCGTGGATCAGCAGAACTGGCCCGGTGAGCGCATCGAGACGGCTTGTGTCCTCGCCAATCTCAAACCCGCTGGCCTCGGAGAGATAGCGCGCAAAGCCATAGTCGCGCATGCTGTCCAGATCGAAGCGCTCGACGTGGTCCATGTCAGGCGTGGCCCAAAGGCCCAAAGCCTCGGCCAGTTCTTCGGGCGAAAGGGCTTCGAGGGCGTCCATGGGGCCCTCATAGGAAAAGGCCCAGACCAGCTTTTGCCCAAACTGTAGCTCTGACTGCGGAATATCGAGAATGTTGCTCACACCATCACCCCCGCCTCTTCGCGCGAGGCCTTGAGGTTGCGCGCGAGCAAATCCATCGCGGCCATGCGCACGGCGACACCCATTTCGACCTGTTCCTGAATGACCGACCGGTTGATGTCGTCGGCAATGGTGCCGTCGATCTCGACGCCGCGGTTCATCGGCCCCGGATGCATCACAATGGCGTCGGGTTTGGCATGCGCCAGCTTGTCGGCATCCAGCCCGTAGCGGTAGAAATATTCGCGCTCCGACGGGATGAAGCCGCCATCCATGCGCTCTTTTTGCAGGCGAAGCATCATCACCACATCGACATCTTTCAGGCCCTCGGCCATGTCGTCGTAAATCTCGCAACCAAATTCGCGGAACTGCTGCGGCACCAAAGTGGGCGGGCCGACGAGGCGCACACGGTTCTCCATTTTGCCCAAGAGCATGAGGTTCGAGCGCGCCACGCGAGAGTGGGCAATATCCCCGCAAATCGCGATGTTGAGACGGTGCAACCGGCCTTTCGCGCGCCGGATCGTCAGCGCATCGAGCAAAGCCTGCGTCGGGTGTTCGTGCTTGCCATCTCCTGCGTTCAGCACCGCGCAGTTGACCTTTTGCGCCAGGAGATCCACCGCACCTGAATGCGGGTGGCGCACGACCAAGAGATCGGGATGCATCGCGTTCAGGGTCAGCGCCGTGTCGATCAACGTCTCGCCCTTTTTGATCGAGCTGGCCTGCATCGCCATGTTCATCACATCGGCACCAAGACGCTTGCCGGCCAGTTCGAAAGACGACTGCGTCCGTGTCGAGTTCTCGAAGAACATGTTGATCTGGGTGAGGCCCTTGAGGGCGTCGGAATGTTTGTTGGCCTGACGGTTCAGGTCGACGTAGCGCTCCGCCACATCGAGAATAGTGGTGATCTCATCGGGATGAAGCGGCTCGATCCCCAGAAGGTGTTTTTGCCGGAATGCCATGAGATAACCCCCTATGTGCTTTCCCTCGCTTATAGAAAAGCACGCGCGGGCGGGCAATGCGCCATTCTCGACTTTTACGCGATTTACCTCCTCGTCCGGGCCTTGTAGCTTGGCCGCTATGGAGACTCAGATCGACTATTGGGAGGCGCACGCTCTTTTGGAGTGGCAGATCGAACTTGGCGCGGCCGAGGCGATCTCCGAGACGCCTGTCAATCGCTATGAAATCCCTGAGAAGGCACCGAAACCTGCGGTGGAGGCGGCAAAGGCCCCGCAGGCGATCTTGCCGGAGAAACAGCAAGACGCCTCAGAAGTCGCGTTGAAACTGGCGCAATCGGCGGGCGATCTGGACGCGCTGCGCGAGGCGCTGGAGGGCTTCGAGCTTTGCGATCTCAAACGCGGCGCGCGCAATCTGGTGTTCTCTGACGGCAATCCCAAGGCCCGCGTGATGATCGTCGGCGAAGCGCCGGGGCGGGACGAGGACATTCAAGGCAAGCCTTTTGTTGGGCGCTCCGGGCAGCTGTTGGACAAGATGTTCGCGGCCATCGGTCTGGATCGGACCTCGCCCGACGCAGAGCATGCGCTTTACATCACCAATCCGATCCCCTGGCGCCCGCCCGAAAACCGCGACCCGACGCCGGCCGAGATCGCGATGCTGAAACCGTTTTTGATCCGCCACATTGAGTTGGCCGACCCGGATGTGATCGTGCTGATGGGCAATTGGGCCTGCACCGCTCTGCTGGGGCGTGCCGGGATCACGAGGCTTCGGGGCCAATGGCAAAAGGTGCTGGGCAAACCCGCGATGCCGATGACCCATCCGGCCTATCTTTTGCGCACGCCCCTGGCGAAGCGCGAGGCCTGGGCGGATTTGTTGGACATTCAGGCCAAGCTGAAATCATAGGGCATTGCCCTTTTACGGAGCCATCATGAGCCACATCGACGACACCCTCGAATTCATCCCCGTGCGTATCGCGGTTCTGACCGTCTCGGATTCGCGCACGCTCAAGGACGACAAATCCGGCGACACGCTGGTCAAGATGATCGAAGAATCCGGACATGTGGTGGCGGATCGCAAGATTGTCACCGATGACCGTCCGCTCATTCGTGACACGCTTCAGATGTGGATCGACGACAAGGATGTCGATGTGGTGATCTCGACCGGGGGGACGGGGCTTACGGGCCGCGATGTGACGGTCGAGGCCCATCGTGATGTCTACGAAAAGGAAATCGACGCCTTCGGCACGGTCTTTACCATTGTCTCGATGCAAAAGATCGGCACCTCTGCCGTGCAGTCTCGCGCCACCGGCGGTGTCGCGGGCGGTACTTACCTCTTTGCACTGCCCGGCTCGACCGGCGCTTGCAAAGATGCCTGGAACGAGATCCTGAAATTCCAGCTCGATTACCGGCACAAGCCCTGCAATTTCGTCCAGATTTTCCCGCGTCTCGAAGAGCACAAACGCCGGAAATAAAGCGGTTTTCGTTTATTCTGAATCAGATTGAGCGAAAAACGTTGCGACACTGAATTGATCTTGCTGCGTTTTTCAAAAATTGAGTGCCTCAAGTTTTTTGAAAAACGCTTTAACCAACAATTCCGTGAAGCGACAAAATAGCGCGACAGAATTTTTCTGTTCTGCCGTATGCTTATCGTTCACCGGGGCAGAGCTGTGCCTGTTTCGGAGCCGTCTTTTGATCTTCAGGACCACAAAGGGTTCCCGCAATGCGATTTCTCCGCCGTTCCCTGATCGGGTTGTTCCTCACCTGCGCCACGCTCGCTCTCTTGGTCGGTGCCGGCTACAAGGTCTACTCCGCCTATCAGGCCCGTCTGGCCGCCGAAAGCCTGCCGCCGCAGGCGCGTGAGCGCCAGTTCGCGGTCAATGTCGCGGAGGTGGTGCCGCAGCGACTGATCCCGGTGCTCACGAGCTACGGTCAGATTTCGGCGCGGCAGAGCCTTGAACTGCGCGCCCCCGCCGCCGGGCGGATCGTCGCGCTGTCCGAGGCCTTTGAAGAGGGCGGGGCGGTCACGGCGGGCGAAGTGATCCTGAAAATCGACACCGAAGATGCCGATGCCGCGCTGCGCGTGGCACGGGCCGATCTGTTGGAGGCAGAGGCCGATCTGCGTGACGCCGAGCGCGCTCGCACCATCGCCGCTGACGATCTGAAGGCCGCCCGTGCGCAGCTCGACCTGCGCAAGGCCGCACTCGACCGTCAGCAAAGCCTGTTCGACCGAGGTGTCGGCAGTGCCAGCTCGGTCGAAGAGGCGGCCCTCACCCATGCCGCCGCCGGTCAATCCGTTTTGTCGAAACGTCAGGCTTTGGCGGATGCCGAAGCGGCGGTCGATAGCGCGAAAACCTCGGTGCTCCGCGCCGAGATTGATCGCGACAACATGCAACGTACGCTCGATGACATGACCATCACCGCCGCCTTCGACGGGGTGTTAAGTGACGTGTCCGGCGCGCTGGGCACGCTGTTGAGCACCAATGAGCAATTCGCCACGCTGATCAATCCCGACGAATTGGAAGTGGCGTTTCGCATTTCGACCGAACAATATGCCAGGCTGGTCACCGACCGCGCGCGCCTGCCGCAGATGGACGTCACCGTGACGCTCGATGTCGCCGGGCTGGATCTCAAGGCGAAGGGACGCGTTGTGCGTGAAAGTGCCGCCGTCGCCGAGGGGCAAAGCGGGCGGACGCTTTATGCCCGTCTCGACGATGTGCTGGGCTTTCGCCCCGGTGACTTTGTGACGGTGGAGTTGGAAGAACCCGAGCTGGAGCGCGTGGCCTTGGTGCCCGCGTCGGCGGTGGGGGGCAATGACACGGTGCTGGCCGTGACCGAGCAAAGCCGTCTCGAAGAGGTGCCCGTTTCCGTGCTGCGCCGTCAGGGTGATGATGTGATCATCGGGGTCGAGGGCCTCTCCGGGCGTCAGGTCGTCGCGGAACGCACGCCCTTGTTGGGCGCGGGCATTCGGGTCCGAGTGAACGGCGCCGAAGGATCGGCGCAGGGCGGTGCAGGCGCCGATATGATCGCGCTGACCGACGAACGCCGTGCCGCGCTTTTGGCCTTTGTCGCCAGCAATGACAAAATGTCCGACGAGATGCGGGTGCGTGTTCAGGAACAGCTTGCCGCTGATAAAGTGCCCGCCGATCTGATCGAGCGTCTCGAACAACGGATGGGGAGCTAAGCCATGTCTGTGAAAGAGACAGGCCGCGGCGCAGGTTTGGCGAAGGCCAAGGGCATTCTCTCCTATTTCACACGTCACCGGACGGCGGCGAACCTTGTTCTTGTGTTGTTGCTCTGCTCCGGGCTGGCCGCGATTCCGCAGATGCGGTCGCAGTTTTTCCCCGATGTCGTGGTCGATAGCGTCCGCGTCTCGGTCGCTTGGGACGGCGCGGGGCCGGAAGATGTCGACAATGGCATCGTGCAGGTGTTAGAGCCGACGCTTTTGGCCGTCGAAGGCGTGTTGGAATCAAGCGCCACCTCGGTCGAGGGGCGCGGCAATATCACGCTGGAATTCGAGCCGGGCTGGGACATGCAGCGCGCTGCCGACGATGTGAATGCCGCCATCGACACGGTGACCGACCTGCCTGATGGCGCGGATGATGCCGAGGTTCAATGGGGCGGCTGGACCGACCGCGTCACCGATGTGGCGATCACCGGACCCGTGGGCTTGGATCAATTGGCGCGGTTTTCGGACGAGCTGGTCGCCCGGCTTTTTGCCCGCGGTGTGACGCGGACGACCATCTCCGGTGTTGCGGCCTCGGAAACCGTGGTGCGCGTGCCGACGCTGAGCCTCATCGAACATGATGTGACGATGGAAGAGATCGCCAGCGCCATTGCCTCCGAGGCCGATACCAGCCCGGCGGGCAATGTCGGCAATGGTGGCGCGCGGGTGCGCACGGGCGTTGAAAAACGCGGCGCGGCGGACATTGCCAGCATCGTACTGCGCAGCAATGACGACGGCTCACAGCTCACCATCGGCGATGTGGCCAGCATCGAGGTCAACGGTGTGGACCGCGATGAGGCGTTTTTCGTGCGCGACAATCCGGCGGTTTCCGTGCGGGTGTCGCGCTCCGACATGGGCGATGCGATCGAAATTCAGGGCATCGTCGAAGAGGTCGCCGCCGAGATGGAGCTGACCCTGCCCGAAGGTGTGACGCTCGATCTCTACAACACGCGGGCGGAGCGGATTCAGGCGCGGCTCGATCTTTTGCTGTCGAATGGCGCGATGGGGCTTGGCCTCGTTTTGACGCTTTTGTTTCTGTTTCTGAATGCGCGCACGGCGATTTGGGTGGCGGCGGGCATTCCGGTTGCGATGCTCTCGGCCATTGCGATGATGTATGCCGCCGGTCTGACGATCAACATGATCTCGCTTTTCGCGCTGATCATTACCCTTGGCATCGTTGTTGATGACGCCATTGTGGTGGGCGAACATGCGGATTTCCGGGTCAGGCGTCTGGGCGAAGGTCCCGTCACGGCCGCCGAAAACGCCGCGAAACGGATGTTTGCGCCGGTGTTCTCCTCGACCGTGACCACCGTGATCGCCTTCTTTGGCCTGACCGCCATTTCGGGGCGCTTCGGGGATATGATCTCCGACATTCCCTTTACCGTCATCGTGGTGCTGATCGCCTCGCTGATCGAATGTTTCATCATCTTGCCCAACCACCTCAGCCATTCCCTGACCGCGCAGTCGAAATCGCATTGGTACGACTGGCCCTCGCGTCAGGTCGACAAAGGGTTTCAGGCGTTTCGCCAACGCCTGTTCCGCCCGCTGGTCACATGGTCCGTCAAACTGCGCTATCCGGTGGTGGCCGGCGCCGTGTTGCTTTTGGCCGTCCAGGCCTCTTTGCTGATCTCCGGTCAGGTGCAGTGGCGGTTTTTCAGCTCGCCTGAACAACCGGTGATCACCGGCAATTTCGCCATGGCCCCCGCCGGTCTGCGCAGCGACTCCATCGCCATGGCGCAGGAATTGCAGCGCGCGACCGAGACCGTGGCAGACCGTTATGAAGACGAATACGGCACCAATCCTTTGCTCTACATGGTCTCGCAAATCGGCTCGAATGCGGGGCGCGGCCTGTCTGGGACCAACGGCAAAGAGGATTATCAGCTGGGCGGTATCACGATCGAACTGATCGACGCCGACTTGCGGCCCTATTCCTCCGCCGCCTTTGTGAGCGACCTGCAAGAGGAGGTGGTGAATCATCCTCTGGCGGAAACCGTGTCCTTCCGACGCGGGCGGTTCGGCCCCGGTGGCGACGCGATTGACGTCGATCTCTACGGTGCGGACTCTGAGACCTTGAAAGCCGCCGCCGAGGAGCTCAAATCCCGGCTGTCGCAATTCCCTGAGGTCTCGGCGCTTGAGGACACCCTGTCTTACGACAAGGAGGAATTGATCCTCGAACTCACTCCGCAGGGCGAAGCGCTGGGCTTTACCATCAACGCGCTGGGGTCCGTTTTGGCGCACCGTCTGGGCGGCATCGAGGCGGCGACCTATCCCGAAGGTGTGCGCACCGCGAGCATTCAGGTCGAAGTGCCCGAAGACGAGCTGACCGCCGATTTCCTGAACCGCACCCAGATGCGTGCGGCCTCGGGCGCCTATGTGCCGCTTTCCGATATTGTGACCGTCGAACGCAAGACCGGCTTTTCCACTGTGCGCCGCGAAAACGGGCTGCGTATTCTCACCGTCTCCGGCGATATGGACGAGGGCAATGCGGCGCGCTCTGCCGAGCTTCAGGACGAGATTCGCAATGAAATCATGCCGGAACTGGATGCGCAATTTGGCATCACCCACCGGATTTCCGGCCTCGCCGAACAGGAAAACCGCTTTCTCTCCGATGCTTTCCTCGGGCTCTCCGGCGTGTTGATCGGGATCTACCTGACGCTCGCGTGGATTTTCTCAAGCTGGACGCGGCCTGTGGTGGTGATGTCGGTGATCCCCTTTGGCCTCATCGGCGCAATCCACGGCCATGCGATTTGGGGCGTGCCTTTGTCGATGTTCTCCGTCGTCGGTCTCATTGGGATGACCGGGATTATCATCAACGATTCCATCGTCTTGGTCTCGACCGTGGATGAATACGGGCGGGACCGCGGGCTGATCCCCGCGGTGATCGACGCCGCTGTCGACCGTCTGCGTCCGGTGATGTTGACCACGATGACCACGGTTCTGGGGCTTGGGCCGCTGCTGTATGAAACCTCAGCGGACGCGCAATTCCTCAAGCCGACGGTGATCACGCTGGCCTATGGCCTGGGTTTTGGCATGGTGATCGTGCTGATGCTGGTGCCCGCTATTTTGGCGATGCAGCTCGATGTGGCGCGTCAAGTTGCGGCGCTGCGGCGCGGGTTGTTCAACCCGAAACGCAGCGGCACGGTCGGCAAGGTGCTGATCGGTGCGGTAGGGTTCTCCGCTCTGTGGTTCGTGATGACCATCGGGCCGGTGGTCCTGCCGGGTGTCTTGCCGATGCTCTTTGGCAGCGGCAGTTTCATGTCGGCTTTGGCGCTGTTTTTGATTGGTCTGATCGCGGCTTTCGCCTCGACCTACATGGTCGTGGCGGGGATGCGGGTGCGGAACGGGCAGAAAATCTAGGCCGGGAGGGCGTTGGTTTAGCCCCCGGTGCAGCCCTGCGCCTCATAGGCACGCCCGCCGCCGATGACGGAAATGGTCAGGGCCGAACGGTCGATGAAAAACGGCTGCGCCTCTTTGGGCACCAGATCGCTTTGCACCTCCACCGTGCCGCCCTGGCGCTGCATCTGAGCCTCCGACACCCAGACGGAGCGGTCCGGGTGTTCGATCACAGCGACCACATCAGACGGCAGAGACGGCAGGGTCAAATGCGCGGTGAGGCGCATGCCGTCGCTCAGAGGTGACGCATCGCATTTCGCGTTGGCCACAGGCGTCGGACGATCCGCCAGCGCAGCCTTGATCTGAGGACTCATGGAGCCTTTGCCGTCAGGCGTCAGCGTCGCGTTCAACTGCGCCTGCATCGGGATGCAGATGTCGTTGCAGACGCCCAGATCCATCGTGCCGTTCAGGTGAATGTCACCATTGGCCTCGGGCACCAGTTCAATCGGCAGGATCAGCTCATGCTCATAGCCCAGATACCACATGCCATTGTCGGAAAAGAGCTCCGGCACGGGCCAGTGCAACTCCATATGGGACAGGTTGTCCGATCCGGCGAGGTTGAAACTTGGGGGAATGCCGCTTTCACCGGGGCTGCGCCAATAGGTGTGCCAACCGGGGGCGAGACGGATGCGGATCGCGGCCATACGGTGCCCGTTGTCCATCTGCCACCCAGGCAGGATGTCGATCCGCGCCATATCGGAGGCCTCCTGCGCATCTGCGGCAGGGGCGGAGAGGGCGAGGCAAAGAGCGGTGGCCAACGGCGCGACAGGTGTTTTCATGTGTCCGATATAAGGAGGGAGCAGATCGTTACAAACTCACATTTGGACGATCTGGCTGTGAAGAGGCCCGTGCTGTTGCGCAAATGTCCTTACTGCGCGGCTGTCCCTGCGCCCTTCCGCGTCATTTTGCGCAAAACTCTGCGTGACGAAGCCTTGCACCTCCCGGCACATTGCGGTGATGTGGGCCTATGGAACCCGTTTCTTCTGATCTGACAGGTAAACTCCTGATTGCGATGCCGGGCATCGGCGATCCGCGCTTTGAAAACGCGGTGGTTTTCATGTGCGCGCATTCCGATGAGGGGGCGATGGGTTTGATGATCAACAAACGCTCCGAGGAAATCGCCGTGGCCGATGTCCTCGATCAGCTCGAGATTCGCCCGAGCCCCGACATGCGGCCCTTGCCCGTTCATTTCGGCGGGCCGGTCGAGGTCGGGCGCGGGTTCGTGTTGCATTCGACGGATTATGACGCCGATCATGCCTCGATGTCGGTGAGCCATGATTATGCCATGACCGCCTCGCGCGAGATTCTGCGCGATATGGCACTGGGGGGCGGGCCTTTGGAGCGGCTCTTGTGCCTCGGCTATGCGGGGTGGGGGCCCGGCCAACTTGAAGGCGAGATCTCGCAAAACGGTTGGCTCAGTTGCGATGCGGATCGCGACATCATCTTTGCCACGCCCGATGCGCAGAAATGGGAAGCGGCGCTCAATTCTCTGGGCGTCAGCCCCGCGCTTTTGTCCGGTGACGCCGGGCGCGCCTGATCGCACCAGCGCCGCACAGTTCCGTGACGCAGCGTTCGGGTTGGGACGCGCAGAGGGGTTCGTTAGTCTCGTAGACAAATTTGCGGTGACTCTTAGGTTTGAGAACCTGTCCCGCTCAAGAGGAGACTCACATGACCTATCGCGCGCCGGTTTCGGATTATCAGTTCATTCTCGATCACATCGTCGATTTCGCCTCCGTCCTGGGGAGCGACAGTTTCGAAGATGTGGATGCGGAGACCATCGCGGCGATCCTGTCCGAGGCTGGCAAGCTCGCCAGCGATGTGGTTGCGCCGCTGGACCGTGGCGGTGATCTGACGCCTGCTGTGCTCTCCGACGGTGTGGTCAAAACCTCACCCGGTTTTGCCGAGGCGCATGGCCAGATCGCCGAAGGCGGCTGGATCGGCATGCTGGCCGACCCTGAAAATGGCGGCATGGGCCTGCCATTGACGGTGGCGACGGCGGTCAATGAGATGATGTCCGGCGCTTGTCTGTCGCTGTCGTTGCAGCCCTTGATGACCCAGGGCCAGATCGAGGCGCTGGAACACCACGCCTCGGACGCGATCAAAGAGCACTATATTCCAAAGCTTATCTCTGGCGAATGGACCGGGACGATGAACCTGACGGAATCGGGGGCGGGCTCTGACGTGGGCGCGTTGCGGACCAAAGCAGAGCGCAATGACGACGGCTCTTACGCCATCACCGGTCAGAAGATTTTCATCACCTGGGGCGACAATGATTTCTCCGAGAACGTCTGCCACCTCGTGCTGGCGCGGCTGCCCGATGGCGGTCCGGGCACGAAAGGCATTTCGCTCTTCATGGTGCCGAAAATCCTGCCGAATGACGACGGCTCTCTGGGCGATGCGAACAGCCTGCATGTGGTCAGCCTTGAGCACAAACTCGGCATCCACGGCTCGCCGACCTGTGTCATGGCCTACGAGGGCGCCAAGGGGTGGCTCGTGGGCGAAGAACACCAGGGCATGAAATGCATGTTCACCATGATGAACAACGCCCGTCTGGGCGTCGGTGTTCAGGGCGTAGGCATCGCCGAGGCCGCGACGCAAAAGGCGCTGGCCTATGCGGAAGATCGCGTTCAGGGCAAATCGCCGCTGGGCAATGAGGGCGCGGGGATCATCGACCACGCCGATGTGCGCCGGATGCTGGCGACGATGCGGGCGGACACCTTTGTGGCCCGCTCGATTGCGCTGGCCTGCGGTGTGGCGCTGGACCTTGGGCGCAAGGACCCGGATCAACAGGCGCGCGGCGCGTTCCTCATTCCGATTGCCAAGGCGTTCTCCACCGACATCGGCCATGAGGTCGCTCAAATCGGCGTGCAGGTGCATGGCGGCATGGGCTTCATCGAGGAAACCGGTGCGGCGCAATATGCCCGCGACGCGCGGATCACCTCGATCTATGAGGGCACGAATGGCATTCAGGCGATGGACCTTGTGGGCCGCAAACTGATGGACGGCGGTGACGCGGCCTTTGGGATTTTGGACGAGATCGAGGTCTTTGCCGAAGCCGCACGTGCGACGTTGCCGAACCGTGCGAAAGCGGTGTGGAACGCCGCCGAGACGCTCCGCGAAGGTGTCGAGGCGATGCTGGCGCTGCCGATGAACGACCGTTTTGCGGGCGCCGTGCCCTTCCTGCGCGCCTTTGCCCGCGTGCTGGGTGGCTATTATCACCTCAAGGCCGCGATCTCTGAGGGCGGGGATGGTCCGCGCGCGCGTCTTGCAGCTTTCTACATCAACCGTATGCTGCCGGAGCACACCGCTCTTCTGGCGCAGGCGCGTTTGGGGGCGGAGGATATTTACGCCTTGGCCCCAGAGGACCTGACTGCCTGATGACTGAACCGATCCGCACGCCCTTCGAGCCACCGGAATTGGGGGGCGTGGTCGAGATCGAACCCGGCGTGCTCTGGACCCGGATGCCTCTGCCGCCGCCCTTGGGGCATGTGAATGTCTATGCCTTCGACGAGGGCGAGGGCTGGACCGTGGTGGATACTGGCGTGGACACGCGCAAAAGCCGTGGGCTTTGGGAGGCGTTCATGGCGGGTCCTTTGGGCGGGCGGCCAATCAAGCGCGTGATTGTCACCCATCACCATCTCGATCACGTCGGTCTCGCAGGCTGGCTGATGTCCGACCATGGCGCGGAATTGCTCACCAGTCGGACCTCCTATCTGATGGCGCGTATGCTGTGCCTTGATGTTCAGGACGCTCCAACGCCTGAAATGTGTGCTTTTTGGCGCTCTTGCGGCATGTCGGAAGAGGTCTACGCCAAGCGCCTCTCTGAGCGCCCCTTCAACACCGCCGATGCGGTGAGCCCGCTGCCCCTCGGATACACGCGGTTGCAGGACGGGGGCGAGATCGAGATCGGCGGACAGCTCTGGGACATTCGAACGGGCGATGGTCACGCGCCCGAACATCTGACGTTTTGGCGCCGCGATGGGGCCCTGGTCATCGGTGGCGATCAGCTTTTGGGTGGGATTTCTCCGAACCTCGGCGTCTCTGCGACCGAACCCTTGGCCGATCCCGTGGGCGATTGGATTGCCTCCTGCGAGCGTTTCGCGCCGCATGCCCGCGATAGCCAATTGGTGCTGACCGGGCACAAGTTTCCCTACACCGGCCTGCCCGCACGGCTCAGCCATTTGATCGAAAACCACCGCCATGCTCTCGCGCGGCTGACCGAAGTCCTGTCGGAGCCGCGCACCGCCTGCGACTGTTTCGATGTGCTGTTCAAGCGTCCGATCAAAGAGGGCGAATATGGCCTCGCGATGGTCGAGGCCATGGCGCATTGTCGTCACCTCGAACGCAAAGGCGTTGTGACTGGACGCCTGCGCGAGGATGGTGCCATCCTGTGGCAAACAGGAGCGTAACCATGTCTGATGAAATCCGCACCACCGCAGAGGCGCACGAAGAGGCCGCGCTGCCGCAGGCCCGTGTGGTCCATGCCGACCCGGAAACCTGTACGGCGGAGCAGAAACCTCTGCCCAATGCCATGGTGCGCAAGTCGGTCGAGGAGAAAAGCGCCGCCGAATGGGCCTATGAGCGCCTGATCCTCTATATCCAGAATTTCGAGGAACAGCTCGACAGCGAACATGAGATCGCCATGGGCTTTGCGGGCTCTGACACCGGGGTGATGCGGATCGAAGGCATCGGCTTTTTCGATCCTGACATCGTGACCTTTTACGGCTCTGATGAGACGGGGACCAAGACCCAGCTCATTCAACACGTCACGCAACTGAACGTCATGCTGCGCGCTTTGCCGAAACAGGCGCCGATGGCGCCGCCCGCGCGGATCGGATTCCGCCTTGTGGCCGATCTGGAACAGGAGCGCGATGTTGAAGAGGCGAAAGGTAACGCCAAGGCGTGACAGGTGTTTGTGAATCGTCTACTTCATAAGAAACAGGAGGAGAAACGCACAATGTCAGACCACAAACACGGCGAAATGGATATTTCCGTTCAGGAAAAGACCTTTGATGGCTTCATCAAATGGTCGATCGGGGTTGCAGCCGCGTCCATTATCGTTTTGATCATCGCTGCCGTCTTTAACGGCTAAGTTACCACATAGGCCAGGAGCCGAAACTTTGCACATCTTGCATCGAGCCTTTTGGCTCCTGTCGCTTGTCGTTCTCACCGCATGTGGGGCCGCTGAACCCAAATGGGCGCCTGACACCGAGGTCGCGCGGTCGCATTACGTCCACGGCGCGCCCTATCAGCTGACGCTTTTCACCGTGATCAACAACCGCCACGGCGGCGGCGGTCACTCGGCGTTGATGGTCAATGCGCCCTCCGAGCGGTTGATCTTTGACCCGGCGGGCACGTTTTATCACCCGCATCTGCCGGAACGGAACGACGTGCATTACGGCATGAGCGACCGGGCTGTCGATTTTTACATCGATTACCACGCGCGGGTGAGCTGGCATGTGGTCGAGCAGACCATCGAGGTCAGCCCCGAAGTCGCCACCCTGGCGCTCGCGAAGGTTCAGGCCTACGGCGCCGTGCCCAAGGCGATGTGCGCCAGCAGCGTGTCCGAAATCCTCTCCGGCCTGCCGGGGTTCGAGGATGCGCCACGCACCATGTCGCCGAAAAAGCTGATGCATTGGTTCGGCGGTTTGCCCGGTGTCACCGAGAAAAAGCACTACGATGACAGCCCGGATGACAATGGCCAGCTCATTCAGGCGCCGCCTCTGTTGCTCAACCGTGGCGGGGCTTAAGAGGCCTTATCCAAGCACAGCACCGAGACCGAAGAACAACCCAAGCCCCGCCAGGATGGCCCAGAGCACGTTCTTGGTCCAGACCCCGATGACAATCGTCACCGCCGCGCAAAACAGGCGCAGCGGGTCGGTGTCGGCCTTGGCCCCGATCAGCATCGGCGCGACCACGGCGGGCAGCACCGCGACAGGCGTATAGCGCAACAGGCGCAAGAGCCACGCGGGCAGGGGGCGATCCCCCACCAGACCCAGAAATGAAAAGCGGATCAGGAAGGTGCCGATGGCCATTCCGATGATGATGATCCAGATTTGCGTCGGGCTTGCCTCGATCATGCCGCGGCCTTTCTCTTTTCCATCCAGCTTTCCACCTGCGCGCCCACCAAAAGCGCAGCGACGGCGGCCACCAAAAGCCCGGTGCCATAGGGCATGAAGCTCAACACCAACACCAGCACGACGGAGGTCAGCGCAGAGGCGACATGCGCCAGCGTCTTGAGCATCGGCGCGACGACGGCCAGAAACGTGATCGGCACGGCGAAATCGACACCGATGTCGGTGGGGATCATCTCGCCCAAAAGCGCGCCCGCCAGCGTCAAAAGATACCAGGCAATGCCGATTGGGATGGCGACGCCAAAGAAATAGCCGAGCTTCTCGGAGAGGCTCAGATCAGGCTCTTTCTCGAACTTGATGCTCGCCAGCGCGTAGGGCTGATCATAGAGCATATAGGCGGCAAAGGCGCGGGTCGCGAGCGAGGCCTTGCCGATATGCGGCGTGATCGCGGCGGAATACATCCCCATGCGCAGGTTCACGGCCAAGGCGGTTGCCAGCACGATCACGGTGGGGGCGTTGTCCGTCATGAGCTGTAGTGCGGCCAATTGCGCGGAGCCGGCGATCACGAGGATGGAGAACCCCATGACCTCGACGACATTGAGCCCGGCCTGGGTGGCAATCGCGCCGAAAATCGCGGCGAAGGGCCAGATCACGATGTGAAAGGGCAGGCCGTCTTTGGCCCCTTTGAGGAATTGCTGTGTGGCGGGTGAGTAAGACATGAGATCAACGTGTTGGGAACCGTTGCACCCTACGAGAGTGCGGCGGTCAGGACCAATGGCGAAATGTGAAGACGGGCTTTGCGAATGCTGATGACGAAAGACGCGAGTCAGTCGAATGTGCCGGTCACACGGCCCAAAAGCATAAAGGCCCGCGCGGTGCGGCAATCTGACAGGGCGGCGATTTCTTCATCCGTGGCGGTCTGTTCGAACTCGGCAAAGGTCTTGTCGAATTTGCGCAGGAAATGGTGCACGGCATCGCGGAAAATCGCGTCCTGTTTCATCCGCGCGGAGGCCAGCGCCAAAGACGAGCGATCCCGCACACCACCCAAAGAGGCGACGGCATGGCCGCGCTCGCCCTTGGCAAAGCGACGCCAGATCTCGGGCTTGGCACGGTCGGGGCGCAGATCGTCCATATAGATGCCGTCTTGCGACAAAAGCGTCAGAACGTCTTGTGCGGCATGGATCAACTGGCTGACCTTGCGATCCGACAGCGCACGACGCAGCGCCCGAAAGCCCTCTTTGTCCTCGGCGGTTTCCGGGAAGTTCAGCGCTTTGATGAAATCCGCGACCGACAGCGGGGGGGCGAGGCTTTCCGAGGGGGTGCCAAGTGCCAGAGAGGCCTGTTCCTCGATCAGCGTCGGTGCCGGAATCGCAAGCTTGTCCTCGGCCGGTGTCTGGCCAGGGCGGATCGAGGTAAAGGTCGCCAGCGTGCTCTCGGTCTTGCGTTGCGCGGCGGCGATCTCTTCGAGCTTTTTCTCGACAGTGGCGTTCGAACCGCCCTGTTGCCCGGAGAGGTAGGCCTGTCGCATGGCTGAGATCGCGGCCTGCAACCGACGGCTCTCTTCGCGCATGGTCACGGAGGCGCGCACAGCCAGAGCCCCAACCCAAATCATCGCCACAGGCATGAAAATCGCGATGAGCATCATCACGAAGCGAATGCTGTCGAAGCCGCCTTCGCTTGTCCCTGTGCCTACGATCAGAAAATAGCCAGCTGTCATGGCCAGCCAAATCAGCGACAGAATCGCGGCGATCATTTCGGTCGCCGTGATTTTCGGGGCATCCTCAGGGCGTTGATACACGCCGAGTTCGATTTTTTTCGGGCTTTCGTCTGCCAAGGAGGCCTCCACCGTGGTCGGCTGTGACCGCGTTTCTCGATCAGATATACGCGATCTTGAGGATTTCGTAGGCTTTTTCTCCGCCCGGGGTGCGCACCTCGACACTGTCGCCTTCGTCTTTGCCAATGAGCGCGCGCGCCAGCGGTGATTTGATGTTCAAAAGCCCGCGTTCGATGTCGGCTTCGTGCTCGCCGACAATCTGATAGGTCTTTTCCTCATCCGTGTCCTCATCGACGATGGTCACGGTGGCGGAGAACTTCACCGCGCCCGAAAGTGTTTTCGGATCAATCACATCGGTCAGAGACAGGACGCCCTCAAGCTCCTTGATCCGGCCTTCGATAAAGCTCTGTTTCTCGCGTGCGGAATGGTATTCGGCGTTCTCGGAGAGATCGCCAAGTTCGCGGGCCTCCGCGATGGCCTGAATGATCGCCGGGCGCTCCACGGATTTCAGTTTTTTCAGCTCGTCGTTCAGCGCGGTATAGCCCGCGCGGGTCATGAGAATCTTTTCCATAGGGCCACTCATCTGCACGAAAAAAGCACTGCAGTGACCTGTCGGGGTCTCCGCGTGCTTGTGTTGTTTCAGTTTGTCGACCTACCTGACCCGGAATGGAGGGGTTTTTCAAGGGGGTTTTCTGGAACGCGTCAGAGACTTTTGTTTCCTGATTTCGCAAAATTCCCGATCTGCGGTCGTATTTATGCCCAATTAAAGATGCATCTTACGAGGAAATCCAAATGCAAAAAGGGGCTGGGCGTGGTCGGGTTCGCACGATTTTCTTTTGTCTTTTTCCTCTTCGCCCTCGTGGCGACGGTGCTCATTCGGGGCACGACAGCGCATATCCCCGGCATCGTCAGTTTTGCCCTTTCGACCATCGCTTACATGGGCGCGGGGCCTTGGGTGATCTGGACTTTGCCTTTGTTCGGCTATTTTGCGTGGAAACACCCGCGACGCCTGGGTGAGGCAGCTTTGGGATTCGCGGCGACCATCGCGCTGGTCTCTGGCTACACTTTGTTCAAAGCGGTGATCCCGACCCTCGTGCCGTTTTGGGCTGACCCGATGCTGGCCGGATGGGATCGGTCGCTGCATGGCGGGCGCGATGCCTGGCAGGTGGCGCATGATCTGCGCCGTTGGATCGACACGGATGGCGCCGCCTTCACCTATTCGGGTGTCTGGGGCGCGTTTGCCTTTTCCTTCCCTGTGCTTTTGGCTTTGGGCGACAGCGATCCGACGCGCAAAGCCCGCTACTTGAGCCTCTATGCGCTGTCTTGGGTTCTGCTTGGCAATGTCATGGCGACCGTGTTTGCCTCCGCCGGGCCGATCTATGCCGATCTGGTCACGGGCGGCGATCATTTTGCGCCGATGGTGGCGTCGCTGTCCGATCTGACCTTCCCGGGCACCTCGGTCGACCGTGTGCAACAGGCGCTCTGGGCCAAATATGTCGAGGGCGGGGGCACGCAACTTGGCGGCTCCGGCATTTCCGCTTTCCCGTCGATGCATGTGGCGATGGCGACGATCTGGGCGCTTTATGTGTCGGAACGCTCGCGGCTCTATGCGCCCGTTGGCATCGCCTATGCCGCGACGATTCTGTTCCTCTCTGTCTATACAGGATGGCATTACGCGGTGGACGGTTACGCATCTGTGCTGCTCACTGTCGCAATATTTGCCTTTTTGCGAGTTTTTATGCGTCGCAGGACCCTAGGGACGTCACGAAAATCGACTGCGCAAATTGACCAAGCCCTCGCATAAAGGTTACTTAGGCCAACAAACGCCGCCAGTGCCAGGGAGAACAAACATGTCGCAAATCGAGCGTGAGGCGATGGAATATGATGTCGTGATTGTAGGTGCAGGCCCCGCTGGCCTGTCTGCTGCGATCCGGCTCAAGCAATTGGACGCCGATCTGAGTGTCGTCGTGTTGGAAAAAGGCTCCGAAGTGGGCGCACATATTCTGTCTGGAGCGGTGCTTGATCCGGTGGGTCTGAACGCTTTGATCCCGGATTGGAAAGAGCGCGGCGCGCCGATCACCACCGAGGTGAAGGAAGACCATTTCCACGTGCTTGGGGAAGCCGGTTCGATCCGCATCCCGAACTTCCCGCTGCCGCCGTTGATGTCGAACCACGGCAAATACATCGTGTCGATGGGCAATGTCTGCCGCTGGATGGCGGAGCAGGCCGAAGAGCTGGGTGTCGAGATTTTCCCGGGCATGGCCTGTTCCGAGCTGGTCTACGGCGACAACGGCGAGGTCAAAGGCGTCGTCGCGGGCGTCTTCGGGCTTGAGGCCGACGGCACCATCGGGCCGGACACAGAGCCGGGGATGGAGCTGCACGGCAAATACGTGCTGATTTCTGAAGGCGTACGCGGGTCTCTGGCGAAAGAGATCATCGCGAAATACGACCTGCAGGCCGGCCGCGATGCGCAGAAATTCGGTCTCGGCATGAAAGAGATCTGGGAGATCGACCCGGAGAAGCACCGCGAAGGCAAGGTCTGGCACTCGATGGGCTGGCCTCTGGGCTCGAACGCGGGCGGCGGTGGCTTTGTCTACCACGCCGAAAACAATCAGCTTTATCTGGGTTTCGTGGTTCACCTGAACTACAAGAACCCCTACCTCTTCCCCTACATGGAATTCCAGCGCTTCAAACAGCACCCGCTGGTGAAGGAGCTTTTGGAAGGCGGCAAACGCGTCGCTTACGGCGCGCGTGCGATTTCCGAGGGCGGCTATCAGTCGATGCCGAAAGCGGCCTTCCCGGGCGGGGCTTTGCTCGGTTGTTCCGTTGGCCTCGTCAACGTGCCGCGGATCAAGGGCAACCACAACGCGATGCTGTCGGGCAAGGCGGCGGCGGAACACGCCTTTGCGGCGATCCAGGAAGGGCGCTCCGGCGATACGCTGGAAGGTTACGAGACCGAGCTGCGCGAGGGCGCGGTCGGCAAAGACCTCAAACGCGTGCGCAACGTCAAACCACTCTGGTCCAAATTCGGCCTCACTGCGTCGCTGGCACTGGGCGGGTTCGACATGTGGACCAACCAGATCTTTGGCGGGTCGCTCTTTGGCACCGTGAAACACGGCAAAACCGATGCGCAAGCGACCGGCAAGGCGGAGAAATTCAAACCGATCGACTATCCGAAACCGGATGGCGTGATCTCGTTTGACCGTCTGACCAACGTCTCCTTTGCGGCGACCAACCACGAAGAAAGCCAGCCCTGTCACTTGAAACTCAAAGACCCGCAGGTGGCGATTGATGTCGATTACAAACAATACGGTGGCCCGTCGCAGCGTTACTGTCCGGCCGGTGTTTACGAATATCTGACGGAAGAAGGCGAGGCGCCGAAGTTCGTGATCAACTTCCAGAACTGCGTGCACTGCAAGACCTGCGACATCAAGGAAACCAGCCAGAACATCACCTGGACGGTGCCCCAGGGTGGCGACGGCCCGAACTATCCGAACATGTAAGCCTTTCACGGCAACGTGTTTTCCAAGATGAATGACGGGGGCCAGCGCGGCCCCCGTTTGCATTGCGGTGGGTCGGATTGGCGGCTAGTCTCAGCTCCACACGACATGTCCGAGGAGACCACAGGTGACACAACGCAGCGGCCGCATGATTTCCGCCCTTACGGCCATTGGCCTCTTGCTTGGAAGCAGTGCCGCGCTCGCGCCCGTTTCCGCCGTGGCCGATGCAGGGCCCTATCTGGCCGCGCGTCAGGCGACGATGGACCGCAGCTTTGAGGACCTCGCCGCCTATGCCACCCGCGCGCTCGTGTCGGACCCGAAAAATCCCGTCCTGCTCGAATCCGTGATCTCGGCGCATATCTCCATGGGCGACTTCGACGCCACCAAAGGCTATGCCGCGCTGTTGAACCAGATCGAGCCGGGCAATCAGATCGCCGCCATGGCGGAGCTGACGCTGTTGGCCCGCGACGGCGATTACGACGGTCTCATCACCGCGCTCGAAGGCGGGCAAAGCATCAGTACCGTGGTCGACGGCCTCATGTTGGCCTGGGCGCATATCGGTCAGGGCGATATGTCGGGCGCTTTGGAATTGTTCGACGAAGGCACCGGCCTCGGCGAAGGGTTCGAACATTTCGGCGCCTATAACAAGGCTTTGGCCCTGGGGCTGGTCGGCGATTACGAAGGCGCGCTGGCGATTCTGACAGAGGACGGCGTGCGGGACGCGCGCACCTCTGTTCTGGCGAAGATCGAAATCCTCAGCCAGCTCGAACGCAATGGTGAGGCGCTTGTGGTGTTGAACGATGCCTTTGGCGAGGGCGTGTTGGACCCGGAGCTCGAAGAAATGCGGGCTGCGCTGTCTGCGGGCGATACCGTGCCCTTCACGGTCGTGCGCAGTGCCAGTGACGGCATCGCCGATGTGTTTTTCGCCGTGGCTGCCGCGCTCGATGGCGGGCTTGATGACTCTTATACGCTCCTTTACGCCCGCATCGCCGAGGCGCTGCGCCCGGATCAGGCGGCTTATGTTTTGAATGTGGCCGGGCTTTTGGAGCGTCTGGGCAATTACGATCTTGCGACCACGGCCTATGACAGCATTGCGCAGGACGATCCTGCTTTCCCGATTGCAAATCTGGGGCGTGCCGAAACCCTGCGCGCGGCGGGCAAGGATGAGGCTTCTTTGGAAGTGCTGCGCCAATTGACCAAGGCCTATCCCGAGATGGACAATGTCCATATCGCTTTGGGGGACGCCCTGCGCAGTTCGGAACGCTATGAAGAGGCGGTTGAGGCCTATTCCGTGGTGATCGAGCGTCACCAGCCGCCAACCCGTGCGCTTTGGCCGCTCTACTTCACCCGCGGCACAGCCTATGAACGGCTGGGCGAGTGGGAGAAATCCGAAGCCGACCTGCGTCAGGCTTTGGCACTCGAACCCGATCAGCCGCGTGTGCTGAATTATCTGGGCTATTCATTCCTGGAGCTGAAAACCAACCTCGATGAGGCGATGGAGATGATCCGCAAAGCCGCCGAAGCACGCCCGCAGGATGGCTATATCACCGACAGTCTCGCCTGGGGCCTCTACCGTCTGCGCCGCTATGAGGAGGCCGTGGAGCCGATGGAGCGCGCGGTGGAATTGATGCCGGTCGATCCGATCATCAACGACCATTTGGGTGATGTCTATTGGGCCGTGGGCCGGGATCGCGAGGCGCGGTTTCAGTGGCAACGGGCTCTGTCCTTTGAGCCGGAAGACGAGGAGGCAGATCGCATTCGCCGCAAGCTCGACGTCGGTCTGGATCGCGTTCTGATTGATGAGGGCGAAGAGCCGACGCGCATGGGGTCGGATGGATAAATGACGGTCAAGGTTTTCGCCCCAGCCAAAATCAACCTGACGCTTCACGTCACCGGCCAGCGCGACGATGGCTATCATCTTTTGGACAGTCTGGTGGCCTTTGTCGATCTTGGCGATCAGGTGACGGCGACGCCTGCCGCCACGTCGTCTCTGACCGTCACCGGGCCTTTTACCGAAGGAGTGCCGACGGATGAAACGAATCTGGTGATGCGCGCGGCGGCGCTTGCCGGGATGCCGATGGAGATGGTGCTCGACAAGCGCTTGCCGCCCGCTTCCGGCATTGGTGGCGGATCGAGCGACGCGGCGGCCACCTTGCGCGCGGCGGCACGTCTGGGGGCTGCGCCGGTCACTGCGGAACAAGCCCTGTCCTTGGGGGCCGATGTGCCCGTGTGCCTGGCAACCAAGCCCGTGCGGATGCGCGGGATCGGCGATGAGCTGACGCCCGTGACCATGCCAGCCTTGCACATGGTTCTGGTCAACCCGCGCGTCGAAGTGTCGACGCCGGAGGTGTTCAAGGCTCTGACAGAAAAAGACAATATGGAGATGCCGGACCTTTTGCCCAATTGGCCCGATAGCCTGTCTTTCATCGATTGGCTGGGCACGCAGCGGAACGATTTGGAACGCCCTGCCGTAAAACGCGTGCCTGAAGTGGCGGCGGCGCTTACGGCTTTGGCTTTGGCGCCCGGCGCGCAGATGGTGCGCATGTCGGGCTCGGGGGCGACCTGTTTTGCGCTGTTCGAAGAGCGTTACAAGGCCGATGCAGCCGCACTTCAACTGGCCGAGGGCAATCCCTGGTGGTGGGTGAAATCCGCCACCACGATGCCCGGATGACAGTCTAAAGGATCGCCAGATGTTCAAGCGTTTGCGTCGCCAGCCGGTGCCGGAAATCACATTCACCTCCCGCAGGGCGCAAAGCCTGCCCTCGCCGGATGAGGATTTGGCGGTCGTGGGGGATATTCACGGCCAGCTCCGCTGTCTTGACGACATTCTCGAAAAACTCGCTGTTGAAGCGCCGCGGGCGCGCTGGATCTTTGTCGGCGATTTTGTCGACCGCGGGGATCATAGCGCGGCGGTTTTGTCGCGGCTTCGAGAGGTGGAGGCGGAACGTCCCAACACGATCTGCCTGCGCGGCAACCACGAAGACATGATGCTGCACTTCATGGTGGCACCGGAAACAGCCGGGAACCGTTGGATGCGGCATGGTGGTTTGCAGACGATGGCAAGCTTTGGCGCGTTCGAGCTTGGGATCGAGAATTCCGCCGAGGCCCTGGTGCGCGCGCGGGATCAGCTTTTGGAGCGGATGCCGGAAGGCATGGCCATCTGGCTCGCCGAAAGGCCGTTTTATTTCCAAAGCGGGAATGTGGCCGTGGTGCATGCCGGAGCCGATCCGGACATCCCGATCGCCGAGCAGGACCCAAAGACCCTAATGTGGGGGCACAGGGGGTTTCGGCGACAGATGCGGCCAGATCGGGTTTGGATCGTGCATGGCCATAAGATTGTCGACATGCCACAAGAGCGCAACAGGGTGATCTCTATCGACACCGGCGCCTATGCGACGGGGCGGCTGACGGCGGCGCTTATCGCGGACGGGCATGTGCAATATCTGCAAAGCGCGCTTTAGGTTTAAAGCACAGCTTTTGCGACGTCCTGATAGGCGGCTTTCACCAGAGAGAGTGCTTTTTCCTCGCTCTGTGCCTGCGCATAGATGCGGAATTCGGGCGCATTGCCAGAGGGGCGCAGGTGCAGCACATCGCCGCTGTCGAAATCGACGCGCAGCCCGTCGGTGAGGTCCATCGCGGCAATCGTGCCGAAGGGCGCAAAAAAGGCCGCACGGGTGTCATTGTCCGCGATCAGCTCGTCGAGAAAGACTTTTGCCTTGTCGCGGTCGATTTCCTGCACACGATCGGCGGCGGTGAAGCACGGCGGCAAGGCGGCGACCAGCGCAGACAGGCTGTGCCCGGCCTGTTTCGCAGCCACCAGAGGGGCGAGGATCGGCAGGACGCAGTCGCGAGTTGGAAGCGGCGACAGCGGGGCCTTGAGATGGGCCGCGAAGCCCAAAAGAAAACCGCCATTGGCCTCGAACCCAACGACTTCTGGATGTTTGGCCTCGGCCATGCCCGCGATGACAAAGGGCGAACCGATCTTTGTAAGGATCACCTCATCGAACTCCGGCAGGCGGCGCACCATGTCGTTGGAGGACACCGGCGTGACCACGGAGTTCGCGCCCAAAACTTGCGCACTCAACACACCGAGGATGTCGCCGGGAATGACTTTGCCTGTCTCATCTGTGAGCATCGGCCGGTCCGCGTCACCATCGGTAGAGGCAATTGCGTCGAGCTGATTGTCCTGACACCAGGCCCGCAGTTTCTCGCGGGTCGCGGGATCGACCGCTTCGGTGTCGACCGGGATGAACGTGTCTGAATGGGCCAGAGGGACGATGTCGGCGCCGAGGCCTGTGAAGATCGCCTCCATCGTGTCTCGGGCCACGGAAGAATGGCGGTAGACACCGATTTTGAGGCCTGCGAGTGCCCCCGGACCAAAGGCGTCGATGTAGCGCGCGATATAGAGCGTTTCGGCCTCTGGCGCCTCCTGATAGGTGCCTTGTGCCGTGCCCTCATAGCGGGACTTTTCCGCGTAGGCCGCGTTGATCGCGGCCTCGTCCGCTTTTGACACTTCGCCTTCGGGCAGATAGAATTTCAAGCCATTGCGATCTGCCGGGATGTGGCTTCCGGTCACCATGATCGCGGGGGCTTTTGCCGCCATCGATGACAGAGCCAAAGCGGGCGTGCCAAGCGCGCCGCAGTCGATGACATCCACACCCGCCGCCCGCGCCGTGTCGCAAATGGTCTTGGCAATGCGTGGGGAGGAGGGCCGCAAATCCTGGCCTACGTAAAGCGTGTCGGATTTGACCGTGCTGAGAAAAGCATGCACATACTCCGCAACGAGATCGTCGGTCAGCTCGGTGACAAGGCCGCGCAGACCGCTGGTGCCGAATTTGGGAGCCATCTGTCTTACCCCTTCGCGCCTTGCCCGCGGGAATAGACATCTTCGTAGCGGATGATGTCGTCTTCGCCCACGTAAGACCCGGTTTGCACCTCGATCAGCACCATCGGCACTTTGCCGGGGTTTTCCATCCGGTGAACCGCGCCCAGCGGGATGTAGACGGATTGGTTTTCGGTCACCAGTTGCACTTCGTCATCGACGGTGACGCGCGCGGTGCCTTCGACCACGATCCAGTGTTCGGAGCGGTGGAAGTGGCTTTGCAGGCTGAGCGCTGCGCCGGGGTGGACGTGGATGCGTTTGACCTGAAACCGCCCGCCGACCACGAGGCTTTCGAACCATCCCCAGGGACGGTGATCCTTCGGGAATTGCGTGGCTTGATCCGACCCTTTGGCTTTGAGCGCGGTGACGGCTTTTTTCACGTCTTGCGCGCGGGACATGTCGGCGACCAGAACCGCGTCATTCATTGCGATGGCCATGATGTTCTCAAGTCCGATGCCGACCACCTCAAGGCGGTCGCTGTCGGAGCGAATAAGGCTGTCTTTACAGTCGATGGCGGTCGCGTCGCCGGAGGTGACGACGCCATTCTCATCGGGGCCCGCTTCGCGCCAGACCGCGTCCCAGCCGCCTAGATCGGACCAGCCACCGTCAAAGGGCACGACAGCGAGGTTGTCGGCCTTTTCCATCACGGCATAGTCGATGGAAATGTCTTCGGCTTTGGCCCAGGTCTCCGGGTCGAGGCGCAGGAAGCCGAGATCGACCTGAGCCGCGTCCACGGCCTCCGTGACGGGGGCGGTCAGGGTGGGTGCGTATTTTGTGAAAGCGGCGATGATGTCTTTCGCTTTGAACAGGAAAATCCCGGCGTTCCACAGGAAAGTGCCTGCTGCGACCATTTCGGCGGCGCGGTCCGCATCGGGTTTTTCCACGAATTGTTTGAGATCGACGGCGTAACCGGAGGCGTCCGGCTCGGCGGTCAGTTCAAGATAGCCATAGGCGGTTTCCGCGTGCGTCGGTTTGATGCCGAAGGTCACAAGCTTGCCGGCCTCGATTGCGGTGAGGCCTTTTTCAATCGCGACGTGGAAGGCTTCGACATCGGGCACCACATGATCAGACGGCGCCACCAGCATGATGGCATCCGGGTCTTTCTCGACGAGATAGAGCGCAGCAGCGAAGATCGCGGGGGCGGTATTTCGGCCCTCTGGTTCGATCAGGATGGCGCCGGGATCAATGCCGATGGCGGAAAGCTGTTCGGTGACAATGAAACGGAAATCCGATCCCGTAAGGACGGTGGGCGCGGTAAAACTGAGCGTGTTGCTCGTGCCGCTCAGGCGTTTGGCCGAAGCCTGAAACAGCGTTTGCTCATCGACCAGTGGGACGAATTGCTTTGGATAGCTCTTGCGCGAGAGCGGCCAAAGCCGAGTTCCAGAACCGCCGCACAAAATAACCGGTGTAATCAATGGCATTCGTTCGTTCCCTGATCCGCAAAGTCGTTACCTACTCTTTCTCTGATAGATGTGTAACCTGTGTGAAGTCTAGGAGAAGTCGCGTTTAAGGCGAGTGATCTTGCCTCTGCGTTAAATATGCCCAATTCGTAGAATTTATGGTCACAAACTCTACGAAACTGCTTTTCGGCGTTAACGCTTTTGGCCCTGCGCAGTCTTGACGACACAGGAGGGCGCAGTCTTGTCTCAGCGACAGCGGGGCACGCCTTTTCGGATCACTTCTGCGCCGGAGAGTCGTGTGACGCTGTAAATCTTGTAGCGTGCCGTGCTCATGTACCATTGACGCAGCGGCTCCGGAAAATGTTCGGCGATCATGTGCGACCAGTGGTCGAATTCCGCCGGGCTTAATTTTGTTCCGAGCCGGTAGGGGCCATGAAAGGCGAAGACGGCGCGTGGTGAGACACAGACGTTGTCGGCGCCCAGAAACATTGTGCAGCTCGACACGCATTCGCCGCGGCGGATTTCGATCTTTTGTCCAAGGCGGTTGATTTCGGCGATCTCATTGTACCTTGCCTTGACGCTCCCGCCCGGATCGCCGGTGATGAGGATTGTTGCGCCCGGTTGGCTGGACCGTGACTGTGCTGCGTCGGCGGGCTTTCCGGCCAGCATAAGGGCGATAAGAAACAGATTGACGCATAGGACCGCAAAGCGTGTGACGGTTTTGATAAGCATGGCAACACCCCTGATGAAACATCGGGGTGTTCTTCCCCAGCACCGACGTGGATCGGTTCAGCTTGGAGTACAACAGAGAAGGACTAAGGAAGTGTTGAGCCCATCGCGAGAGAGGCTCTCAAAGGCAAAAGGCATCCTGAAGGATGCCTTTACGCAGTGCAAGCTGTGAACGCTCCACGCCAAATCTGTTATTCAGCGTGAATGCGAAACGCTTTAGTTCGTGGTCGAGGTGGTGGCCGTCGTGGAGGTGGTGGACGTCGAGCTTCCGCCACCAGCGAGAGCCGCAACACCGGCCGCCGCGAGGGCAGGTGCGATGAAAGGCACAAAGTTCTGCACATCGCCCACAGGCGGAAGAACGATGCATTCCGGGCTGTTGGCATTGGCTGCGAGGCTACAATCGATTGTCGAGGTGGATTGCGCCATTGCGTTGGTCGCTGACAGCGCGAGGGCTGTGATCGTCAGGAGGGCATATTTGGGCATCGGTAAACTCACAATTTTCGAGGGAGGGCTCCCCTGCACAGCAAGGGAATCTAAATCGTCTTTAAGTTGAGCATACGCGATTCATCGCGCAAATGCATGAGGAAAGCTTTAATTTGGCCCATTTTACCGAAAACGGGGGCTTTCAGGCGGGGTGCGTCACATGAAGGGCACAATTCCTGAGCCTGTTGCTTACTCTTTCCCCAGTCGTAAATTCAATCGCGTCACCCGTTTGCCGCATTGGCCCCGATCGAGATGATGGTCGGCGTGATCTGATCGATGGTGCGTTTCCACCGTGTGACCGGCTGCTCGGCGATGAACACGATGTCATTCGGGCGCAATTCAAAGCGGGTGGCCAAAGCCAGTGCCGCGACATTGCTGGTATCCAGTTTCCAGGCCGTCAGGGAGTCGAATTCCATCGGATCAGTGGAGGCACGCAGGACATAGACTTGGCGGGGGTCCGCCGAACTTGTCGCGGTCCCACCTGCGCCCTCATAGAGCGCATCAGCAAGGCTGGCCTGACGACCGAGCGGAAGATCGAACCGCCCTTGTGTCTTCACCTCGCCAGTCAGGTAGACGTAGTCGCGTTCCGTAGCGTCGAATTCGGTGAGGGCGCGATAGTTGTCGCGGGCTTCGTCAAGTTGGGCGCGCCGCAGACCGACCTCTGCCTGAAGCTGGGCCAGGGCCGTCGTACGTGCGCCTTGGCGATATTGCGCAAGCTGGATTTGCTGCGCGAAATAGGCGGAGGCCTGATCGAGCTGATAGGTGTCGTCGACGAAAATGCTGTCGCCGGGCAGAAGTGCGATTTTCTTGATGCTGCTCTTGGAATAGAGCTCCTCAAGCGGGATTTGGTAGATCGTCCCGTTGCGATAAATGCGCACGGAGGTGTAATCGAGATTCGTCGCCGTCGTGCCGCCCGCAGTGGCCAGGGCTTCGTCCAGATAAAGCGGGGTCAGGGTGATCGGCACAACACCGGGCGTCCCCACGGCGCCCCCGATCGAGACTTTCTTGGAATTGAATTGCGAGACTTCGAGGCTGAAGGTCGGTTCGATCTGGGCGGAGACCAGACTTTGGAACAGTTTTGCTTCGGCCTCTTCGAGCGTCATGCCTGCAATGGAAACACGTCCGACATCCGGGATCGCGATGCTGCCATCGTCTTGAACGGTATAGCCCTGGCGGCTGTTTTGTGCGGCCAAAAGGCCCGTCAGTTCCTCGATGGAGCTGCCCGACGGGGTGGCCAGAAGGATCACATCGCCGACACCGATCTTGTAGGGCTGCGGGGTGACTTCGGGCGGAAGGCGGGTTTCAAGTGCGTTCGGGCGGGTCTGTGCCGAATACGCCGGCTCGGGCACTGCGCCGGTGCCACGAAGACCGCCGCCCGTGCCGCTTGTCATGTTGAAAACGGCGGGCAGCTCGCGCGGGGAGTAGGACGATCTGTTGGCGACAAGCACCGACTGGGGCGTCACGTCCATCACGCGGACTTTCGCCTCATCCGTTGTTCCCGCAACAACGCGCTGGCTCTTGTACACGGTCCCGCAGGAGGAGAGCGTCAAGGCGGTAAGAATGGCGACTGCAATACGCACGGTTCTGCCCCTATGTGATCTTATCTTTGTGACAACTCATAGCCAAAAAACGCCTTTAAAACCATTCGGTTTCGACAGCAAAATCGTGGAAGAGGATTCTGCGCATCACATTCGCGTTTTCAAACATGTGAAAATTTAGGCGGCATGATCAGTTTGTATAATATTTGCTGCCATAAGCTCCGTAAGCCCCGTAACTGTCGCCGTAACCATACTCTCTCATCCCTTTCGGATCGATCTGATTGAGCACCAGCCCGTTGATGCGGACGCCGACCGTGTCGAACATGCGCAAAGCGTTCGCCAGCTGCGTCTTGGATGTTTTGTCCCAATGCACGGTGAACAAAAGGGTGTCGACAAGTTGCGCAACGACGCGCGCGTCGGGCACGACCAGAACCGGCGGCGTGTCGATGATCACGATGTCATAGGCTTCGCGCGCGGTCTCGAGGAAGGTTTTGAACTGTTGCGACGAGAGAATGTCGGCAGCATTCGCATCGGTTTGTTCGCTGATGAGAATGTCTGCGCCGAGCACCGGATCGTGGATGGCCGCATCGGTCAGGGTGGTTTCCCCCGAGAGCACCGACATCATTCCCTTGGCATCTTTGACGTCGAGATATTGGCTAAAGACCCGGCGGCGAATGTCGCCCTCGATCAACAGGACCTTTTTGCCGAGCCCGACGAAATTCTGCGCCAGTGCAAAGGATACGGTTGTTTTTCCCTCTCCCGGCAAAGCGGAGGACAGCATGATGACTTTCGGTGTTTTATCCATGCTGGACAAAAGGATCGAAGTTCGCAGGTTCCGGACCGCCTCTGCCGCGGAGGACGTGGGTTTCATGGAGAGATATTCGAGCGCTTCTCGCCGGTTGGACGTGGGAAGGAGCGGAAGCTGGCCCATGACGGGCAAGCCTGTATCTTCCTCCAGTTCCTCCGGCAGGCGGTATCCGTTCTTGCGCATTTCCCAAAGCAGAACACCAGCAATACCGATGAGCCCGCCAAGCATAATGGACATGGCCAAAATCAGAGTTTTGCGAGGCTCAGATGGAAAAGTGGGCAAAACGGCATTTGACAGAATACGGCTGTCGGCACGTTGAATGCCCTCTTGGGCGGAGGTTTCTTTCAGGCGGCTCAGGAAATATTCGTAAAGCAGACGGCTCGCCTCGGCCTCCCGTGTCAATTGCTGAAGCTGGATCAACTCGTCGCTTTGCCGCGCAATATCTGCTTCGCGGGCATTGATGCTTGTCATCAGGGCCTCGATTTGGGTCTGGGACCGCTGGACCTGAATGTCAGCGAGATTGAGGATCTGACGGAAGCGCGCGTCAAAGGCGGGGCCAGCTCCGTTTTCGCGGAAGATCGTTTCAAGACGCGGATCGCCGGCAAGTGCGATTTTCTCTTCGGGCGTGGCGTCTTGTGCATTTTCCAACGCGTTCAGTTGCTCTGTATCCGTCACCAGCGAAGCGCGCATCGTCTGAAGCCTGTCGCGCAGCTCTTTCAATTGACGCTCAAGGGCCTGAACGGTTTCGATGCTGACGACTTCCGAGTTCGATGAGAACTCTGCGAGGCGTGCTTCTGCTTGTTCCAGCTCGATCTGGAGATCGGCGACACGGGACGTCAGCCACTCCGAGGCATCGCGGGTCGCCTCGAATTTCACATCCATCTGATAGAGGATGTATTGTTCGGCCATCGTATCTGCGAGCATTGCCGATTTTGCGGCATTCTCGGTCTCAAGCGTGATTTGCAAAATATAAGTTTTCGGCAGGTTTCGGACGGAGATTCGAGCCAAAAGCGCATTTACGGCGCCGGTGACCTGTTGTTCTTGGGTCGGCGTGGGCCGTGTGGCACCCGTGACGAAATTTTTGAAACGTGCCTTGAAGCTCAAGGGGCGCAGCGCGCCGTTGAATTCGGGGTCCTGGGTCAGATCGGCGGCGGTGACCACACGTTCGAGAAGGCGACGGCTTTTGAGAACCTCGACTTCGGTGTTGATGGCTTCGGATTCCGAGCCGAGGCTTGGAAGCACAGCGCCAAGGTCAACGAGTTGATCCTGTGCCGTATCCAGCAGAACAACAGATGTGGCGCGGTATTTCGGAACGACGACTTTGTAGGCGTAAAAGGCGCCGAGTGCGGTCGCCAGGATGACGCTCGCGAGAATCCACAGTTTTTTACGCCATAGCGTTCTCAACATGGCGCCGAGATCGAGTACATCATCATCGGAGGAAGCGTTTTGCGGCGTTTGTCGTATGGGACGATCTAGGGACACGTGTTTCTCATTCACTGAAATTTGCTGATGCTGTGCATGTTTGCTGCCTTTTGCCATAGCATATGCGGCTCGTCGATCTTGGTCTTTCTTATATCACACCGCATGAGTTTCTCCCGGCAAAAGGATTACGGAATAAGTGGAATTCCGCTTATTTCGACCGAAGTTGGTCCAGGCCTTGTTGCAGGAACCATGCGTAGGTCTCTTCGATGCCCTGTTCGAGCGGGATTGTCGCGGTCCATCCAAGACGCGCCAGCCGGCTGACATCCATCAGTTTGCGCGGGGTCCCGTCCGGCTTTGTCGCGTCGAATTCCAGCGCCCCCTCAAAGCCTGTGACGCGGGCGACGGTTTCGGCCAATTCGCGAATGGTGACATCCGTGCCGGAGCCGACATTGATGTGGCTGAGCATCGGTTCAGTTTCGCGTTGATAGGTTTCATCCGCCAGATCGAGCACGAACAGCGATGCCTCGGCCATGTCATCGACATGCAGGAACTCGCGCATCGGTTTGCCCGACCCCCAAACGGTGACGCTTTCATCTCCTCTTTGTGCCGCTTCGTGGAAACGACGGATCAGCGCGGGCAGGACGTGGGAGTTTTCCGGGTGGAAATTGTCGCCGGGGCCATAGAGGTTTGTGGGCATCACGGAGCGGTAATCGACACCGTATTGGCGGTTGTAGCTTTCGCAGAGTTTGATCCCGGCGATCTTGGCGATGGCATAGGCTTCGTTCGTGGGTTCGAGCGTGCCGGTCAGCAGGGCGTCTTCGCGCATAGGTTGATCGGCCAGTTTCGGATAGATGCAGGACGACCCGAGTTGCAACAGCTTTTTGACCCCGGCCTCATAGGCTGCGTGGATCACGTTGCACTCGATCATCAGGTTCTCGTAGATGAACTGCGCAGGGTAGCTGTTGTTGGCGATGATGCCGCCCACTTTTGCCGCCGCCAGAATGACCTGATCGGGCTTTTCCGTTTGCATGAACTCTTGCACGGCGGCCTGATTTTTAAGGTCCAGTTCAGCCGACGTGCGTGTCACGAGGGTCAAATCTTCGCCTGACGCCTGACGCGCCTCAAGGCTTCGCATGATTGCTCCGCCGACCATTCCGCGGTGTCCAGCGACATAAATTTTCTTCGTCATCGATTGCTCTCGTTCAGCTGTTTGAAAAGTCTGAATTTTAGGCGATGGTGAGAAAAAGGTTTCACAACCAACACGTGTGGCGATCTTTCACCTTACTTGCGTGACATTTTTTCTGCAGTTGCACAAGGCTGGTGTATTCTGCACTTGCATAATGACGGCCTGTGCTGCGTAAATGCCAAAGTGTCTTAGCGTCAATCAGAGGCGCTTTGATCATCTCTAACGCTTGGGTGCGCTGAGGTGCTCCTTTCTGTAGCTTGGGAAAGCGGTGGTGGTTTGAAAATACAATGCCTCAGTTTGAACTATGCGCCGGAAGAAATCGGGATTGCTGTCTACTCGACGGGCTTTGCGCAGGAAATGTCCGCGCGCGGCCATGATGTGTCGGTGCTTTGTGCGCATCCTTATTACCCGCAGTGGCGTTTGCGGCCGGACTGGCCCAAATTCGGCTATCGTACGGTCCAGGCCGGGGAGGCAGAGCCGAAAGTCGTGCATTGTCCGCTTTATGTCCCCAAGGTGCCGACCGCCAAATCCCGGATGCTGCATTATGCAAGTTTTGCCCTGACGGCCTTTCCACGCATGACTTTAGACGCCGCCAAGGGCCGTCCCGATGTCATTTTCGTGGTCGCGCCGTCGCTGGTTTCCGCCGTGACGGCTTGGGTGACGGCCCGCCTGACAGGGGCCAAGCTCTGGCTTCACATCCAGGATTTCGAAGTGGAAGCCGCTTTCGCTACGGGAGCGATTGCGCCCGAAAGCCGTCTCGGGCGGGCTGCGCGGGCGTTTGAGGGCTGGATGATGAGCAAATTCGACATGATCAGCTCCATCTCCGGGCCGATGCTCGATAAATTGCGCTCAAACGGCATTCCCGAAGACAAGATTTTCGAATTCCGCAACTGGGCCAACCTGAAGAAGGTCAAGGTGATCGAAGGCGTTTCGCCGATGCGGGCGGAGCTTGGGATCGAGACGGAATTCGTGGCCTATTACTCCGGCAATGTCGCGGCAAAGCAGGGGTTGGAAATCATTCCCGAGGCGGCGCGGCTTTTGGCGGAGCGCGATGATTTGACCTTCGTGATTTGCGGCGAGGGGCCTTTTCTGGAAACGCTTAAGCAAAAGGCAGAAGGTTTAAAAAATATCCGCTTCTACCCGCTTCAGCCTTTCGAAAAACTGAGCGATGCATTGGGCATGGCGGATGTGCATCTTCTGCCGCAGATTGCGGGTGTGGCCGAACTGGTTTTGCCCTCAAAGCTGACGAATATGCTGGCCTCCGGGCGCCCGGTTGTCGCCACCGCCTATCCCGATACGGCGTTGGCACAGGAGGTCGCGGGCGCAGGGCTTGTGACAGAGCCCGGAAATGCCAGGGCGTTTGCCGATGCGATTGAACAGATGCTGGACGATCCTGAGCAACGTCTCGCTTACGGTCGCGTGGCGCGAACAAGAGCTTTGGAAAATTGGGACATGTCGGCCATTTTGAACCGGCTCGAAACACGAATGACACATCTCGCCGATAGGCGCGTATCTGTCGAACAATTCTAAGTATCATTGACGTGCGCGTTAAGACCTGAAGGAACAAGACACCGATGAAAAAGGCACTGATCACCGGGATTACCGGGCAAGATGGCTCATATCTGGCGGAGTTTTTGCTTGAGAAAGGCTATGAGGTTCACGGGATCAAACGTCGTGCCTCTTTGTTCAACACGCAGCGCGTGGATCATATTTACGAGGACCCGCACACGGATAAGGCGCGTCTCAAGCTGCATTACGGCGATCTGACCGATACGTCGAACCTTACGCGTCTTTTGCGCGACATTGAGCCGGACGAAGTCTATAACCTCGGTGCGCAATCCCATGTCGCCGTATCGTTCGAGGCGCCGGAATACACCGCCGATGTAGATGCCACCGGCACGCTGCGTCTCTTGGAGGCGATCCGTTTCCTGGGGCTCGAAAAGAAGACCCGGTTTTATCAGGCCTCGACCTCGGAACTGTTCGGCAAGGTGCAGGAAATTCCGCAGAAAGAAACCACGCCGTTCTATCCGCGCTCGCCCTATGCCGTGGCCAAGATGTATGCCTATTGGATCGCGGTGAATTACCGCGAAAGCTACGGCATTTATGCCTGTAACGGTATCCTGTTTAACCACGAAAGCCCGCGCCGCGGTGAGACTTTTGTGACGCGTAAGATCACCCGCGGCCTGTCCAATATCGCGATGGGGCTCGAGCCCTGCCTCTACATGGGCAACATCGACGCGCTGCGCGATTGGGGGCATGCCAAGGACTACGTGCGGATGCAGTGGATGATGCTGCAACAGGACGCGCCCGAAGATTTCGTGATCGCCACCGGGGTGCAATATTCGGTGCGCGAATTCATCATCTGGACCGCGCGCGAACTGGGCATTGAGCTTGAGTTTAAAGGAGAGGGTGTGGAGGAAACTGCCACCGTCTCCGCGATCTCTGGCGATAAAGCCCCCGCGCTCAAGGTCGGCGATGTCATCATGCGCATCGACCCGCGTTATTTCCGCCCGGCGGAAGTGGAAACCCTCTTGGGCGACCCGACCAAAGCCAAGGAGAAACTCGGCTGGGTGCCGGAAATCACCGCGCAGGAAATGTGTACGGAGATGGTTGCGGAAGACCTGAAAGCCGCAAAACGCGTGGCGCTTTTGAAGGAACACGGCCTGGAATTGCCCGTGAGTGTTGAGGGCTGATGCGACCCGCGGATTTGAGTTCTTCGCCTGGGTCTTATGCGCCAAAGGCCGGTGCCGTAATTCCCGGAGTTGGTGACACGAACGTCATATCCGTCCGTCAAAAACGGGTGTTGGAGTCACAGTAAGAACATGACTGTCGATGGTGAAAAAAACGTCCTCTTCCTCGGTCTTCAAACCTATAGCCGTTTCGGGGGCATCCAGCGTTTTAACCAGCGTCTGGTGAGCGCTTTGCTGTCTGTGGTTGGGCCTGACCGCCTTACGGCCCACTTCACTCAGGATGCGCCGACGGATATTCCCTCGGACATGTCGATGTGTGTGACGGGGTTTGGGCGCAAAAAAATCTCATACATCTATCAGTCACTGAAGAAATCGCTTTCGGCAGATACGCTTATTCTCGGTCATATCAATTTGCTGTGGCTCGGACGTCTGGCCAAGCTTATTCATCCAAAGCTCAACGTCATCATGATGGCGCATGGGGTCGAAGTCTGGAACGATCCGGCCTTTCGCAAAATTCGGTTTTATGAACCCTATCTTTTGCGAAAACTCGATCGGATTGCGGCCGTAAGCGCCTATACCGCAGGTGTCATGCAACGCGAATTTCATCTGCCTGAAGCCCTTTTCACGATTTTTCCGAACACGGTGAATCCTGAAGTCGATGCGGAGCATCATCCCTCCGCTCCGCCGTTTGCGCTGGCTGTGAGCCGGATGGATGAGCATGACCGGACCAAACATCTGGATCAGATCATTCGCGCGATGAAGCTGTTGCCGGACCACCTGTCTCAGACACGCCTTGTCATCGTGGGGGATGGTGTTCTGCGCCCCGACTATGAAGCCCTTGTCGCAGAAAACGGTCTGACGGAGCGTGTCGAATTTGCCGGGCGCGTCAGTGAGGAACGTTTGCTTGAGCTGTACCAAACGGCCACGCAATTTGTGCTTCCGTCTTCCAAGGAGGGGTTCGGGATCGTCTACCTCGAAGCCTGGAGTCATCTTCTGCCGGTCATCTGCTCTGTCCATGGCGCGGCGCCCGAGGTTGTCAGCGATGGCGTGGACGGGTATGCGGTCGAGCCGACCGACACTGAGGCCCTCGCGACGGCAATGGCGCGCCTGTTCGATGATCCTGACCTTGCGGCCGATATGGGACGAAAAGGTGCAGAGAAAATGCGTCGCTCCTACACCACAGACACGCTGAACCGCAATGTTGCGGCGCTGTTGGCAAAGAGGAGCGCGCAGTAAGATGTCGATGACGGAACAGGCCGATATGTCCGTATCTTTTGCGAACCGCGTTCGAATTATGCGGGTGCAAATCGTGGCAATGAGTGTTTTGGCCGTTTTTCAACTGGCAATCGGCAGTTCTATTCTGCTCACAGTTGTGTTGTGGGGTATTGCCTGCGTGTCGGCACTGTTCCTTATGCAGCGCTCTATCCGGCCTTCTGATGTTTTTGTCTATCTGCTTGGGCTTTACTGTGGAACCTTTACGCTCATTTTGAAATCCATGTTGGGGCAGAAACTACAAACCAATTTAGTCGAACCTACAGCCTCTTCTGCTGTCATGATGATCGGCTTCTCATCGGTGATGCTGGCTGCAATTTTGGCGAAAATGCTTGGTGGTAGATATTCCTCTCAGATTAGCAAACGTATGAACGATCTCGCGGAAAACGGGGTAACGTTTCTTCCGATCATACTTGCCTTTGGTCTTCTGAGCCGTTTCGCTTTTGTCCTTTTGGTGAAGGCCAGTGAGAGTGGGTCTTCTCTAGGTGCTTACTTGAATCTCTTTCAGCCCATTTTGATGTTTGGCATGTTCATGGCGCTGTTCCACGCTGCACGTGGTTCTCAGCTTGCGAAGTGGGGGGTGATTTCCTGTCTCGTGTCAGGTGTTATTTTGACAATGCTTGGGAATGTAAAAGTTGAAACCATAAATATGTTTATGGCTCTCTTCTTTGGCGTTCTTTTCCTGAATCTCAAAATCAAATTCAGGCATTTGTTTGCCATTTCTCTGGTCGCCTATTTGGCCGTATCTATCCTTGCGCCAGCCGTTCAATTGGCGCGAAAGGATCTGGCCGGCGTTTATGCGTGGCAGCGGATTGCCGCGACATGGGATGTGATTGTTGACTCGGGTTTTTCGCCTGCGACTTTAGCAAGGCTGCAAGATCAGCATTTTGAAAGTTTTGCTTATTCCTACGGGCCGTATAACAGCTACGTTTATCCAAGTTCTGCGAATGTCGATCGCTTTATGATGATTTTCCCGACAGATCAGGTCATGCGTTCTAGTCAAGGTGCAGGAGGCGTTTCAATCGCGGATGCAGTAGAAGAAATGGGAGAGCTTATTTTGCCCTCATTTTTGATCTCTAAAGACCCTGAAGCTTTGTCGGACATCGTAGCTTGGGAGGCAAAAATTCGTTCGGAAGGATCAATTGCAAGACCCGTAATCGGGCTAGTCGCGTCAACTGTCTCCATAAGCGGAAGCCTAAACATAGTGATCATTCCATTTATCACTATTTTGCCTACATTTCTGATAATGAACTATTTTTTTGGAAATGTTAACGGTTTGGCATTTGGTGCGCTGAGTTGCTTTTTCATGATGCGACTAGCCGAGAAAGAATTTGAACGTTTTTACAGTATGGCTTTGAGAGAACTTCCCTTACTTTGGGTAACCTGCCTTCTTTTGCTATTTGTGATCCACTACATGCCTCGTTTTGTCCGGCACGGAGAGAGACGAGAAGCCCTATGAAAATCACCCTCTCCACCATCGGTCGTTTTCACATGTTTCCTCTGGCCAGAGAGCTTGAACGCCATGGTGTGCTTGAGCGGATTTACAGTGGGTTTCCGTGGTCGAAGTTGGAGCGAGAGGGCGTGTCCCGGGAGCGGGTCAAGACCTTTCCCTATGTGCGGCCTTTGCTTATGGGCACGCGTGCTTTGCCCTTTCAGGTGCCGCATGCCGCCCTTGATCGATTGCATCAGCTTTCTGTCGCCACTTTGGATCGATACGTGGCGAAAGACCTGCCGGACAGCGATATTTTTGTAGGTCACGAAGGCGTTGGGTTGATCAGCGGCGCCGCCGCGCAAAAGCGCGGCATGCTCTACGTCTGTGATCGCGGCTGTGCGCATATGGCCTGGCGCGAGGAGATTCTGAACGAAGAGAACGCCCGTTTCGGATTGCCGCCACGCCCAAGACCCCAGACCTATGGCCGTGAGATCGAGGAATATGATCGGGCCGATCTGATCGTGGTGGCCTCTGAAATGGCGAAGCGCTCGTTTCTGGCCAAAGGGTTTGAGGAAGAGAAGATAAAAGTCGTCCCCTATGGGGTGAATTTTGAACGCTTTCACCGCGTGGATGTCCCGAAAGACGACTGTTTCGAGGTGTTGTTCGTTGGCGGTTTGTCTTTTCGCAAAGGGGCGGCCGATCTTTTTGACGCGTTTGAGGCGGCCGAGATCGCGAACAAACGCCTGACCATCATCGGCCGGATCGATCCGCAGGTTGAAACCTTTCTGAAAGACCGGCTGACTGCGCCGTCGGTCCGCTGTCTCGGTCATGTCGCGCATGACCAGCTCAAAGAGCATATGTCACGTGCCGATGTGATGGCGATGCCCAGCATCGAGGATGGTTTTGGGATGGTTGTCGGCGAGGCTCTGGCCTGTGGTTGTCCGGTCATCGTCTCTTCGAATGCAGGTGCTGCGGATATTGTGCGAGAGGGGGAAAACGGCTTCGTCATCCCGATCCGCAGCCCCGAAATTCTTCGCGAAAAGCTCGAATATCTCGCGCGGACACCGGATGTTCAGCGGGCGATGTCCGAGGCTGCTGAAAACTCCATCCGAACCCTGGGCGGGTGGGATGAGTATGGCAAGAAGATGATAGAGATTTACGGCGAGGCTCTGCGCGCTCGGGGCCGCGCTACATGAGTTCGCTTGCGCGCAAGATGGCCCAACATGCGCCAAGGGCCCTCATTTTCCTAACTGGAAGTGCCGGGGCGCAGGGGCTTGCGGCGGTCACTGGGCTTTTCCTGGCGCGCTGGATGCCCGTGCCCGATTACGCGCTCTACACGGTGATGATCACATTGATCGGGACCATGAATGTGATCACCAAGGGTGGAACACATTTTGGATATGCATCCATCCTAGGCCGAGTCTGGCCCGACAAGGCGCGCGCCGCTCAGGCGGTGAAGGCGGTTTTGACCGTGCGCCGCTCTGTTTCTCTTTGGACCCTTCCTCCGGTGGTGTTTCTGACGGCCTGGCTGCTGCACAAGAACGGCGCATCTTTCGGGGAAATCGTCGCTTTATGCGGTCTTTTATTCGCGATGTGGTGGGCGGACATGCAGACCCGGCTCGTCGATCAAATCCTGTTCTATGCGCATCTCACCACGCGCGTTCAAATGCTCGATACGATACTTGCGGCCTTGCGCCTGACGGGCGCAACGGCTCTCTATCTTCTCAGTTTTCTGAACGTGATTTCTGCCGTGGTGCTCAGCGTTCTTGTGTCGCTCTCTCGTGTGCCATTCATTGTGCGTTGGGTGCATCGCCTTGTGCCTGTGCGGGAGGCCGCAATTGACCAATCCGATATCGACATCATCAAAGACAGTGTTCGAAAACAGCTGCCTGTTGAAATTTACATGGTTCTTCAGGCCCAGATCATTCTGGTTCTGTTGAGCCTTTTTGGCACGGGCACGGATGTCGCGGGCTTTGGGGCTTTGGGGCGTATCGGTTTCATCCTTGTGCCTTTGATGATGTTCTCTTCCGCCTTCCTCATTCCGATCTACACGCGCGCAAAAGAGCATTTGATTTCGCTGCTTTTTGGACTCGTTTTTCTGGCTGCTCTTCCGTGTCTGGTCCTGATTGCGTTGACCTATCTGTATCCCGACGCAATGCTTTGGCTCATCGGTGACAACTATGCCGGGCTGCAAGTGGAAGTTCTTTGGGCAGTCAGCGTCTCGGCCGCAACACGGCTTGCGACCATCTACCGAAATCTGATTGGCAGCCGTGGGTGGATAAGGTTCAATCTTCTTCAGATACCTCTCTTCTTCGTTTGGATTGTCGCCGCGATCTTTTCGCTGGACATCTCAACGATCGTTGGCGCGTTCCAGCTTCAGCTGGGGTTCGCGGCCATTATCGCTATCGCGGCAAGTGTCGATCTGATTGTCAGTGGCATCGTTCAGAAACCAAAATAACCAAGTGAGAGACCCTATGCTCAAGACCTCAGTTATACGTCGTTTGAGATATAATCTGACGATTTGGTCCACAAGGACGCCAAGCCTGTATTACGCATTGCGGCGTTTGACGGGACGGATGAATGACCGGTGTGTCACCGCGGCTTCCGATATCGTCATCGAGGGGTTCCCGCGTTCGGCGAACAGCTCCACCGCGCATGCTTTCATTGATCGTCAACCGGAAGACATCCAAGTTGCGCATCATCTGCATCACGTCGCCCAGCTTTTGAGAGGGATCGAGCTCAACCTGCCTTGCGTCGCTCTGATCCGGGAGCCCCGAAGCGCGATTTTGTCCATGAAGTCGCTGGTCGCTGAAGCCGCCGAGCGCGAAGGCGGTGACAAAAATGTGGAGCCCTTCGAAGATACGATCAAGGCCTGGCTCACGTTCTATGAGGCTTTGGAGCCCCATTTGGATCGTGTCGTCATTGCGCCTTTTTCAGAGGCGACCAAGTCGGTTGAAACCGTGATCACGAATGTGAACCGTAAGTTTGGGACACAATTTGTGACGGAATTCCCGGACGGAAAGGAAGCCCGGACACTGGGATATCACGCAAAACCGAACCCGTTGAGAAACCGGATTAAAGAAACGCTTGAGGCTGAATTGCGGACCCTTGAGCAGGAAAGCCCGACATTTCGCAGCGATCTGGAGCGGGCGAACCGTTTGTACGACAAATATTTAGAAATTCACGCATCGCGTGCGCAATGAGTGAGGTGTTTTCGTGAGGGTCCTACACATAATCGACTCAGTGAACCCTGATCAGGGCGGACCTTTAGCCTTCGCAATGAACATGGCCAAAGAGCGCGCGAGGCACGGGCATAGCTCAGTTTTTGTCTCGACCGATCCGGCAAGTTCATCCTGGCTGGAGGAGTTTCCTTTCCCCGTCATCCTTGCGTCGAAATCCCGCAGCGGTGTCCAGCGCGCTGTCAATGACGCCTGTGCGACATGCGATGTCGCCATCGTGCACGGACTTTGGAATACGGCCGTTATCGGCGGGTATCCCGCTCTGCGTAAAAATGCCGTGCCTTGGGTTCTTTACCCACACGGGATGCTGGACCCCTATTTCAAGAAGATTAAGCCCATAAAAAACCTGATCAAACATGTGTATTGGGCGCTATGGCAGGGCCGGATGTTGAGTGGGGCTTCGCAGGTGTTGTTCACCTGTCAGGAAGAACAGACACTCGCCAGAAATGCGTTTTTTGGGCATAACACTTACAATGGTCTTGCGGTTTCGTATTGTGCCGCGGATCAATCCATCGAGGCCCCGCAGGAGATCGGATTGGAGTGTTTTCAAGGGCGTGACATGACGCGTCCTTACCTGCTGTTTCTCAGCCGCATTCATCCAAAGAAAGCCATCGACAATTTGCTCCAAGCCTTTGCGGGTCTTGCGGATCGTTTCCCGGATGTGGACCTTGTTCTTGCCGGGCCGGATCGGAATGAATACGGCGACACCCTCAAGGACATGGTTCAGGATATGGGGCTAAGCGATCGCGTCATTTGGACCGGGGCGGTTTCCGGGGATGCCAAAAAGGCGCTCTTCGCGCGGGCTCGGGCCTTTGTCCTGCCGTCGCATCAGGAAAATTTTGGCCAGGTTGTCGCGGAAGCTTTGTCGGCTGGCACGCCCGTATTGATTTCCGACAAGGTGAATATCTACAAGGAGATCATTGAAAACGGGGCCGGTCTGGTGTGCGAAGACACAACCGATAGCACCGGGGAAATGCTTGAAACTTTCCTCTCCATGCCGGAGGGGGATTACACCGCGATGAAGCAGGCAACCCGCCCGACCTATGATCGGTTTTTCTCCCTCGAAAGCGCCTATTCGGCCTTGCAGGAGCAACTCGAAGGCGCGATCAGGGATCATGCTCCGTCGTAATTTGTTTTAGAACGGGTTCCAGCAATCGTATTTGGCAAGACCAGAAGCCCCTAGCTGAGCCGCAACGGCACGTGTTGTCTCCGTCGCGCTGAGGTGAGGTTGGCTCAGGGCGCCGCTTTCGTCATAGCCGAAGGCCTTCATGTCATCCCCGTAAAGATCGAATATTTTTTCTCTTTGAGAGGAAGAAAGTTCCAGTTCACGATATTGCCCGGCATTCAGGCGCGGAACGGATATTTGAATTCCGTGCCCCTGCAAAAGCTCCGAGGCTTCTGCCATCAAATTCTCACATCGAACGACGTGATCGGTAAGGTAGTCCCCTTTTTCATCAATAAGCTGTGTGGAAATCGGGCGTCTGGGCTTGTCTTTAAGCCAATCCAGGAAATAGTCGAAAGATTGCGCGGTGCGCACCTCTTTGAAGACCTCCTTATATTGCGGAGGCAAATTATCTCTTAGAACATGATTGTAATAGGAAACGCTCCATGAGAGCGGATGACGTACGACGGTGAATTTCAGGGCGCCGTCAAAAAACCGCGAGGGCAAGATCTGTTCCGCGGCCTTGAAACTCAAATGGCTGTGATTGCGAAAGTTGAACAATCGATGGTGCAAGCCGCCCAAGCCGATCTTGCGCAGAGCCCGCGCGACGCCTGTTGCGGGGAAGGGGTCGGCATAGGGCTCAAGAGCTGCAGAGACGCTCGTGCTCGCGGATTTCGGCACACGACAGTAGATAAGATTTTTCGATTTGGAAACAATCATATGAACGAGGTCTATCGGCTTGTGTGGGGATGATACAAAGTATTCAAACAGCTTTGAACAAATGGTGCAACATTGTATAGTTGAGGCAGGAATAATGTTTGGCCCAGAGGATAGGATTTGAGCATGGCACAGTCCATTACGGCCATTATTCTCACGTTCAATGAAGAACAACATATTGAACGTTGCCTTCGCTCTCTTGAGGACGTTGTGGAGCGGGTTTGCGTCATCGACAGTTTTTCCACGGATCGTACCGTAGAAATTGCCGAAGGTCTCGGCGCAGAGGTGTTTCAAAATCCTTGGCCCGGCCATGCGGCTCAGTTCCAGTGGGCGCTAGATGAGGTCGGGGTTTCGTCGGATTGGACGCTGCGGATCGACGCGGATGAGTATCTGGATGCCGGATTGCGGTCGGCCCTGTCTCGCGATTGGGCAGATGAAGCCCTCAACGGGTATTATCTACGCCGCAAAATTGTCTTTCTCGGGCGCCCTATCACGCATGGGTTTTTCTACCCGCTCAAGATCATGCGTCTGTGGCGCACGGGCCAAGGCCGGATGGAACAGCGGCGCATGGACGAGCATATCGTTCTCAAGTCGCCGCGTACTGCGGTGCTCGAAGGTGGCGATCTTGTCGATGAAAATCTCAATCCACTGAGTTGGTGGGTTGAGAAGCACAATGGGTATGCCTCACTCGAAGCCATTTCGCGGATCGAAGCTGAAGAGGGCAAGCGTACGTCAGAGGAGAAACTCTCAGGCCAGGCCGCACGCAAAAGATGGCTCAAGGAAAAGGTTTACACGCGTATTCCTTCGACGCTGCGGGCGAGTTTGTACTTTTTTTATCGCTATGTGCTGGGCCGGGGGTTTCTGGATGGGAAGGAAGGCTTCTTTTTCCACTTTCTTCAGGCCTATTGGTATCGCACCCTCGTAGAGGCCAAGCTGTACGAATTGAACAAACGTGCAGAAAAAGCCAATAAAACTGCCTACGCTCTGTTGCAGGACGAAGGTGTTTTGTAGCCAAGATCACGCGTTGGGATCAAACGGCCTCGCCTTGATCCGTTTGGCGGGATTGCCGGCATAAACACTCCAGGGTTCGAGCGTGCCGGAGATGACAGCCCTCGCCCCTATGACACAGCCTTCAGGCACCGTCACGCCGGGGCCAACAAATGCATCCGCTGCGACCCAGACTTGTGGGCCCAAAACAATGGGCCGGGTTTGAAGGGGATTCGATGCGAGCCGGAAATCATGTGTGCCCCCGCATAGAAAGGCGCCCTGCGAGACAATTGTCCCTTCTCCGATGGAAATCGGGGCCATATTGTAGCACTGAACCCTATCTGCCAGAACGGAGTTCGCGGCCATTTCAAGATTGGGCGGATACCAAATTTTTGCGCCGCCCCGCACGCTCGCGGTCCGATCAATCTTTGCGCCAAATGAGCGCAACAGAAACCGCCGCCACGCGCCCATCTGAGGAGGGGTCCAGGAGGCAAGGAGCGTCCACAAGATACTCCAAATCAGTCGTTTCAGGCGGTGACCAAAGGAAAAATTCGGCGCGTCTCTATCAGCCACCACAGAGGCTGATAGAGCGTTCTTTTCGGGGGGCGTGGCAGGCATCGGAAAACCTCCTGAGAATGGCCTATGGAAATACACCTTGTCTTATCTCGTGTCGAGAACAAGGCGTTAGCCTTCCCTTCGTCGCCCCTCACACCAAGCTCCGGCCCTGTTTCTGGGCCATAAAGGAGACCAAGAGGGTGCGCTCACTGGCCGTCAGCACGCGGTCATACACTGCCAGGCCATGCACTTTCCCTGCTGTAAAATTGCCCGCTCTGAATGAACATAGGCGGAGATCGACAGCCGGACCGTAGGTCCCGCTTGTCGCAACGGACGAGAAAGTCGCGTCGTCAACCGAAATGGACGTCGCGCCAGAGATCCATTGTCCTAAAACAACGGCAGGGCCGCTTGGCACATTTTGTGATGTTTCATAGGTTGTCGCTGCCCCTTGACGATCAAGCACACGATATGTGGTTGGGTCCCCTAAGTCCCCGGCGTGTATACTCCAATAACGGCTGCCGTCTTGGTTCAGCGTGGCCAGGCCGCGTGAACTCCCGACATCTTCAACAGCCACGACCATTGTAAAGCTATAGTCGCTGATCGGGGCCGCCACGGACATAAAGTCATCCACCCCGTCAAATGCGAGCCAATGCTGATCAGTGTTGGTGCCATATAGCGGCCGGGCGGCCGCTGAGGTTTGCGTCATATGATTGCCATTGCCGCTCTTATCCAACATCGCTGCGACCGGATCGCCCGTTTGGGTCACCGCAGTTGTCATGGCCGTGTCCTGATACAAAGCAGACAGGTCGCTTGCATCATACCACGCGACAAGACCAGCCAATGACGCCGGAGAAAACTCCGATTCTCGTCGTTTGGCTGACAATGTCGAGATATTCCAATCGAGGCCAAACATCAGTTCACCCCACGATAAATGCGTGAATGCCTGTCGCGGTGGTGCCCGTTGCGTTCACGCGCCGCACGCCCACAGGCAAAATGGCAAAGTCTCCAACTGCGACGGTGCGCGTTTCGTTCTTTTGGGTTTCCAAAGACAGAGTCCCGGCACCTTCGATATACAATGCAACCGCGACAGTCTCCAAATCAGTGGTGTCAGAGGGCGTCACCGGGCTGAGATCGGTTGCCGGGCCGTTCAGGGACGGTGTGCGGTTTTTGAAGGGGTCAGACATGGTAGGATCCTTTGCTCATGGTTCAGGCCACGCACATCGAAAGCCGAGACTTCGATGCGGTTCGCCCAAGAGCTAAAGAAAATCCTTTATCAAATGTGAAAACCAGCGTGCGCAGGAGGCGCAACACGCTGCAATTCTGACACAGATCGTCTCAGAGGTGCCACTCAACTCAAGGTTGGGGTTCACAGAGAGTCCAGATCATCTATGCTGCAATGCAAAATCATCGCGTGTGGGTGGAACCGTGACCGTATTGCACAAAAGCTTCGGACTTTCGACCTCTCTGCTGATCTTGAGTATGGGCGCCGCTCAGGCTCAGGATGTTGAACTGCGTTTCCCCGTTTCGGAATTCGGGACCCCCGGCCTGATCGACATGCCGACGGGTGAGGTCTTCGAGGACGGCACGCTGCTTTTGTCCTCAGCCTTCCACAGCGGTGTTCAAAAATACAACCTGAGTTTCCAGCTTACGCCTCGTATCTTCGGCACCTTCCGCTATGCGATCGTGGACAGCTTTGATGGCGGCGATGACACGCGCTATGACCGCAGTTTCGATTTCGGGTATTTGCTGGCCGAGGAAACCGGGCTTCGACCCTCCATGGTTGTGGGGCTGCGCGATTTCGGGGGCACCGGCGTCTATGGCTCCGAATATGTCGCCGCGACCAAGCACTTCATGGAGGATCGCCTCTCTGTGACCGGTGGCATCGGCTGGGGGCGTCTAGGCAGCTACGGCGGGTTTCAGAACCCGCTGAGCTTTTTCTCCGACGCTTTTGACAACCGGTCCGAAAATCTCGGTGCGGGCGGCGATACCGGGCAATTGGATATCGATCAATGGTTCCATGGCGATGCGGCTCTGTTCGGCGGTTTCACCTATCAGATCAGTCCGCGCCTCTCTGTCGCGCTCGAATATTCCTCCGATGCTTATATCACCGAAGTCGCCAATGCCGGGTTCGAGCATAAGACACCGATCAATGCCGCGCTCTCTTATGGGCTCAAAAACGGCGGCGCCCTAACGGCTTATGCGCTGCATGGTTCCGAGATCGGGTTTATGGCCAGCCTCCCGATCCATCCGCAAAGACCGCAATATAGCAGCGGGATCGAAGACGCACCTCCCGCCCTTTTGCCGCGTCGCACCGCGGCCGCGCTGTCCTGGGATGAGGCCAGCATTCAAACCCGGAACAGCCGCACCTATGCCGCGCTTGAGGCCGAGGGGATCGCTCTTGAGGGCATTTCGGTCGCGGGCACCACCGCCACCGTGCGCTTCGCCAATGATCGCTACCCCGCGACGGCTCAGGCGCTTGGACGCACCGCGCGGGTTTTGGCCAACACCCTGCCGGCGGAGATCATGACCTTTCGTCTCGAAGCCACCGCGAACGGCATGACCACCTCGCGCACCACGCTGCGCCGGTCCGATCTCGAGGAGTTGGAATACGATCTGGATGGCACATGGCGGTCTTACGCGCGCGCCCGGATCGAGGATGCGCCCCGGACGGAAACCCAAGCCATCGCTGGGATTTATCCGAAATTCGACTGGCGCCTTACCCCCTATCTCGACCCGGCCCTGTTCGATCCCGACGATCCTGTGCGTGCCGACCTGGGTCTTCAGGCAGAAGCGTCCTTTACGCCCATGCGCGGTCTGATCTTTTCAGGCACAGTGCGTCAGCCGGTCGTCGGCAACCTCGATCAAAGCACGCGGCCTTCGAACTCTGTCCTGCCGCATGTGCGCACCGACAGCGTGTCCTATGCGACGCAATCCGACCTCGAGATCAAACATCTGACCGCGGAGTATTTCTTCCGCCCCGGCACAAACCTTTTTGGCCGCGTGACGGCGGGCTATCTTGAAACCATGTATGGTGGCGTCTCCGGTGAGGTGCTTTGGAAGCCCGTCAACGGGCCACTCGCACTGGGCGCCGAGCTCAACTACGCCAAGAAACGCGAGTTCGATCAGCTGTTCGGCTTTCAGGATTATGACATCGTGACCGGCCATGCCTCTGCCTATTATGACTTCGGCGGGGGCTATCTGGGTCAGGTCGATGTCGGACGTTATCTCGCGGGCGATTATGGTGCGACCTTCTCCTTGGATCGCGAATTCGACAACGGCTTCCGGGTCGGCGCCTTCTTTACCCTCACTGATGTCTCCTTCGATGATTTCGGCGAAGGCTCTTTCGACAAGGGCATCCGTTTTACGGTCCCGATCGATTGGCTCAGCGGTGCCGCGACGCAAGGCGGCTATGGCACGACGATCCGCCCGGTTCTTCGGGACGGTGGCGCGCGTCTTGATGTGCGCAATCGCCTCTATGAGGTCGTGCGCGGCTCTCAAACCAACGAGTTGGAAGACCGTTGGGGCAAGTTCTGGAGATGACCGACATGTTCCGCCGCATCCCTCTTTTTGCTGTTCTCTGCGCGGGGCTGGCCGCCTGTTCCTCCAACCCCGAGGATAGCCGCTTGCTCAAGGACTATTTTCAGGGCGCCGATGAGGCCGAGCCGAATGCCGCATTCGTGGCTGCACGGGACGCCAATGCGCCGACCTATATCGGCTCGCTGCAGACGCAAGATAACGCCTATACGCTGTTCGCCCGGCAAACCACCAATGCCAAAGGTGAATCCACCTGGGTGTCGCCGGACAACCTGTCTCTGGGGATGACCGATGGCATGATCATCGCGACCCGTGGCTTTGGCGACGATCAGATGGCGGCAGATGCGCGTCAGACCCTGGCCGCGCTCAAAGCGGGGCAAAACCGGATCACCGAGCATTTCGTCACCCGTCTCGATGGCGACAACCAGGCGCATACGCTCGCCTTCCGTTGCGACGTGGCGTTCCAAAAACAGGATGCCGTGCAACTGAGCGAAGCCTATACCGCCAACACAGATCTGTTCTTTGAGACCTGTCGGAACGGCGAGACGGATTTTGTGAATTTCTTTTGGGTCGAGCGTGGCAGCCGTCAGATCGTCCAGTCACGGCAATGGATCAGCGACGAAACCGGCGCCTTGGCGCTCCGTTTCGTCAAGTAATCAATCCGTTAGCGCACGCGGGCGACCACGTAATCGGCAATATCTGACAACATCTCGACAATCTCGCCTGCCGGCAGAGCCTTGAGCGCGTCCTTTGCTTTTGCGGACCATGCAAGCGCCACGTCGCGTGTGTCGTCCAGCGCGTTGTGCCGGTTCAACAGCGCAATCGCATGGTCGAGATCGCCGTCTTCCTGTTTGCCCTTCTCGATCGTGCGCACCCAAAAGGCGCGTTCTTCATCGTCGCCTTTGGCAATCGCCTTGATCAGGGGCAGGGTCAGTTTGCGTTCGCGGAAATCGTCGCCGATGTTCTTGCCGGTCTGCTCGGAGCCCCAGTAATCCAACAGATCGTCGACGATCTGGAAAGAAATCCCAAGCGCGTCGCCATAGTCGAACAGGGCTTTGACCATGGTCTCATCCGCTTCGGCCAGAACGCCGCCCACTTCGGTCGCGGCCGAAAACAGCGCCGCCGTTTTGCCGCGCACCACTTGCAGATAGATGCTCTCATCCGTCTTCAAATCCTGCGCTGCAGTGAGCTGAAGCACCTCGCCCTCGGCAATCGTCGCCGAGGCGTTTGACAGGATTTGCAGCACGCGCATGTTGTCCGCATCGGTCATCAACTGGAACGCACGGGCAAAGAGATAGTCTCCGACCAGAACCGAAGATTTGTTGTCCCACAACAGGTTTGCTGTCGGACGCCCGCGACGCTGAGCGCTTTCGTCCACCACGTCGTCATGCAACAGCGTTGCGGTATGGATGAATTCCACAGTCGCGGCGAGATGCACGTGATAGGGGCCGTCATAGCCACAGGCCTTCGCCGCCGCCAGCGTCAGCATCGGGCGCAGGCGCTTTCCGCCCGCTTCGATCAGATGCGCGGTCACTTCGGGGATACGTGGCGCGTGTTTCGAGGACATGCGGTCACGGATCAGGGCATTCACGGCGTCCAGCTCCGGCGCCAAAGCCAGGGCCAGTTTCTCATGCGGCTTGACGGCAGCTTTCTCCAGATCCACTTTCTCCAGCCCCATGTGCGATCCCCCGCTTGCTTTGCTCGACAAACCTTTCGGACTGCCGTTAAATCAACGTGATGAAACAGCTTCTCCGCACCACCGACCCGACCCAGATCGTTTATGCCAAAGCCCTTCTGTCCGGGGAGGATATAGACTGCTTTGAAATGGACGTCCATATGAGCGTCCTTGAAGGCAGTATCGGCATTTTGCCGCGCCGTCTCATGGTGCGCGACGATGACCTCACTCAGGCGCGCCGCATCCTCAAAGACAATGACTTTGAATTGGAGGATCTGTGAGCACGACAGCTGATCTGAGCTGTGACGCTTTTCTGGGTGGTCTGCTCAGCATCCATCAACCCGTCAAAGGGTATCGTGCCGGCGTCGATCCAGTCCTTTTGGCCGCGGCCACGCCGGCGCGCTCCGGTGAAAGCGTTCTGGAATTGGGCTGCGGGGCAGGTGTCGCCTCTTTGTGCCTGCAGGCGCGCGTTGAAAACCTACGCCTGACCGGGGTGGAGCTTCAGCCCTTCTACGCCGATCTCGCGCGCCGCAACGCCGAGGAAAACCGCGCGGATCTCTCTGTTTTCACGTCAGATTTACGGTATTTGCCGTCAGAGCTGCGCGCCCGGAGCTTCGATCACGTCATCGCGAACCCGCCCTATTACGAGCGCCGTCGCTCGACGGCAGCCGAGGATGCCGGGCGTGATCTGGCCTTGGCCGGAGAGACGCCTTTGGGCGACTGGGTCGATGTCGCTGCGCGGCGGCTCAAGCCCAAAGGGTATCTGACGATGATCCAGAAAGCGGATCGTTTGCCGGAGCTGATCTGCGCGATGGAGGGCCGCCTGGGCTCGATCCGGGTGCGCCCGATCCAGCCTCGTGTCGGGCGTGTCGCCGAGTTGGTTCTGATTCAGGCGCGCAAGGGTGGGCGGGCTGCCTTTGTCCTCGAGCCCGCGCTTCTAATGCACAAAGGCGTGCGTCACGAACACGATGGCGAGAGCTACGCTGACGATGTGTTAACGATTTTGCGAGATGGCGCGTCCTTGCCGTGGTCGGTTTAAGGTTTTGGCAATATTTCGCATGCGACCCTGTATTGGTCACATTGTTGCAAAAACAAGCCGTGACACGACTCAAAATCTATGGTGCACTTGTTACATAGCTTTTACAAAGCTGCACCCTAACAGAGAGGAGAAGACATGAGCTTGACGTCCCACATTGAGGAACTGAAGAAAAAGCACCAATCCCTCTCGGAGGCCGTGGAACACGCCCAGCGTTCGCCTGGTTCCGACGGCCTTCGGATCGCCGATCTGAAGAAACAGAAACTCCGTATCAAAGAAGAAATCGCCCGTCTGTCCACGACCTGAGGCGCTTTAGGACTGGGACTGGCGGCTTTGATAGGCGGCCAGCCCTGCGCCCGCTGTGATCAAAAGGGCTGAGACAATCAAGGTGGCGCGGGGTTCTGCGATCTTCGCGCCGACCAAAACAAGCGTGGACAGCAATGGCGCGGCATAGGACGCGGTTCCCAAAAGCTGAATATTCCCACGCTTCACCCCGATATCCCAGACATAAAACGCGGCGCCGACGGGCCCCAGCCCGAGCGCGATCATGCTTGCCCATCCAAGCTGGGTCGAGGGCCAGACTGTGTCTTCCAAGGCGAGATGCGCGATGAGCGACAGCACAGCCGTCGCGAGACAATAGATGGTGACGACCATGCTGGACACCGTTTGAAACCGGCGCGAGATCACCGAATAGCTCGACCAGGTCAGCGCGCAGGCCGCTGCGAGCAGGTAGCCCAGCGTATACTCCCCGGCAAAAGAGGCGCCTTTCGCAACGATGAGTGCGGCGCCAAGGAACGACACTGCAGCCCCCACCAGATGCAGCGGGCGCAGATGCTCTCCCGGCAGGAACCCCGAAAACAGCACGATCAGCAAAGGCCAGAGATAGGCGATCAGCCCGGCTTCGGCGGGCGGCGCGGCTTTGAGGGCGGAAAAATAGAGAAAGTGGTAGCCAAAAAGCCCCACGGTCCCAAAGGCATAGATCGACAGCGGCACATTGCGCAGCTCATGCCAGCGTTTGCTGACTGTCGTCCAGATCACCCCGATTGCGCCACCGATGGCAAAGCACACTGCATTGAGTTGCAAAGCGGGCACCTCGCGTGCGCCCACGGTGAAGAGCGCCAGAAGGGCCCAAAGCAGGACGGCGATAAATCCGATGGCGGTGGCGGTTGTTTTGGTCATGTCGGCGATTAAGGCGGATTTTTTCGGGAGAGCAATAAAAAAGGGGCCGCAATCATGCAGCCCCAATCGCTTATGGCTTTTGCAGTCCCGATCAGGTCAGATACTGACCGCCATTCGCGGTGATGGTCGAGCCGGTGATAAAACCGGCCTCGTCCGAGGCGAGGAACACAACGCAGCGCGCGATGTCTTCCGGCTCACCCAAACGGCCCACCGGGATGGTCGAAATGATCGACTCGCGCACTTTTTCCGGCACGGCCATGACCATTTCGGTCGCGATATAGCCCGGGCAGATCACATTCACGGTGATGCCCGCTCGCGCGCCTTCCTGCGCCAGTGCTTTGGTGAAACCGATGTCACCGGCTTTGGCCGCGGAATAGTTGGCCTGGCCGAATTGGCCTTTTTGACCGTTGATCGAGCTGATGTTGATCACGCGACCAAACTTGCGTTCGCGCATGCCCGGCCAGAGCGGGTGAGTCATGTTGAACACGCCCGACAGGTTGGTGTCCATGACCTCCTGCCACTGTTCGCGGCTCATTTTGTGGAACGGCGCATCACGGGTGATGCCCGCGTTGTTCACGAGGACGTCGACCGGCCCAAGGTCTGCTTCGACCTTGGCGATGCCTTCGGCGCAGGCGTCATAATCGGCGACGGACCATTTATAGGTCTTGATGCCGGTTTCCTCGGTGAATTTCGCGGCTGCTTCGTCATTGCCGGCATAGGTCGCGGCCACGGCGTAGCCAGCCTCTTTCAAGGCCATGGAAATGGCTGCGCCAATCCCGCGTGATCCTCCGGTCACAAGAGCGACTCTCGACATGATACTCCTCCTTATCAATAGTCTGTTGGCAATCTTATTATTAAAAATATTATGCATTCGCAACAATATTACTTATGCGGCCGCAGAATATTTTCAACGCTTCATCCAGCCTCACATAGCGAGGCTGGATGAAGGGGCCATGACGGCCCCCTCAAAATCAATCGCGCTCGAGGCAGACGGCCACACCCATGCCGCCACCGATGCAGAGCGTGGCGAGGCCTTTCTTGGCGTCGCGGCGCTGCATTTCAAAGAGCAGAGTGTTGAGAATGCGCGCGCCGGAGGCTCCGATCGGGTGACCGATGGCGATAGCCCCGCCGTTGACGTTCACGATGGCCGGGTCCCACCCCATATCCTTGTTCACGGCACAGGCCTGAGCCGCAAAGGCTTCGTTGGCCTCGACGAGATCCAGATCTTCGGCTTTCCAGCCGGCTTTCTCGAGCGCCTTGCGGGAGGCAAAGATCGGCCCGACACCCATGATCGACGGATCGAGACCGGCGGTGGCGTAGGACGCGATGCGGGCGAGCGGTTTGATGCCACGTTTCTCGGCGTTCTCAGCCGACATCAAAAGCGCACCGGCGGCGCCATCGTTGATGCCGGAGGCGTTGCCTGCGGTGACCGAGCCGTCGCGATCGAAGGCGGGGCGCAGTTTCTGCATGTTTTCAATGGTGGCGCCGTGGCGGATGTATTCGTCTTGGTCGACGGTGGTTTCGCCTTTGCGGGTTTTCACGGTGAAGGGCGTGATCTCATCTGCAAATTTGCCGGCTTTTTGAGCGGCTTCGGCTTTGTTTTGTGAGGCGAGAGCGAATTCATCCTGCATTTCGCGGGAAATCTGCCATTGGTTGGCGACGTTCTCGGCGGTGATCCCCATGTGATAGCCGTTGAACGCATCCCAAAGGCCGTCCTTGATCATCGAATCGATGAACTTCATATCGCCCATCTTGTGACCCGCGCGCAGGTTGGCGACATGGGGGGAGAGGGACATGTTTTCCTGACCACCCGCGCAGACGATCTCTGCATCCCCAAGCATAATGTGCTGTGCGGCGAGAGCGATGGTGCGCAGGCCGGAGCCACAGACCTGATTGATGCTCCACGCGGCCGATTCTTGCGGCAGGCCAGCGTTGATATGCGCTTGGCGCGCCGGGTTCTGGCCCTGACCAGCGGTCAAAACCTGGCCGAGAATGGTTTCGGACACTTCCCCCTTTTCGATGCCTGCACGGGCAACAAGCGCCTCAAGGACGCAAGCGCCCAGCTCATGGGCCGGGGTGTTGGCGAAGGAACCGGAAAAACTTCCGACGGCGGTCCGTGCTGCGGATGCGATAACGACGTTGGTCATGGTGACAATCTCTCTCCCATTGTTTTAAGGGGAGATTGCCCAAAGGGCGTGAAATTTGCAACAAAGTTGCTCGACTCCCCGCGTCAGGTCTATGCTGCGCGCGCAGCACAATCAACCTTCATCGGGGCTCTGAGGCGCTTTGCCGCCGTTTTTACGCCTATACTCAGCCTGTTTTGCGCTGTTCGTCACGATTGCGCCAAACTGGATCGATGGTCGCCGCGCCGAAATAGTGACCCTGCATACAGTCGATGCCGATTTCGGTCAGATACTCTGCGTCCGCAGAGTTTTCGACGAATTCGGCGACCGTATACATATCGAAATGTTTCGCGACAGAGACCAGAGCCTGAGTCAGCACCTGGTTGTCTGGATTCGAGGCAATGCCGCGGATGAATTCGCCGTCGATTTTCACGATATCGAAATAGAATTCCTTGAGATAGCGGAAGGCCGTGTAGCCTGCGCCGAAATCGTCCAAAGCAAAGGAGATGCCCATGGCTTGCAAGTCAGACATGAAGACGGACACAATATCCGGCATCACCATTGCTGAGCTTTCGGTGATTTCAAGAATGAGCCGTTCTGCAATGGTTGGCCCCTTGGCCAGGCCGGTCGTCAGCGTTTCCTTCCAGCGCGGATAGCCGATGGAGCGCGCGGACATGTTGATCGCCAGCCGCAGATCCGAATGTTCGTCAAGGGCTCGCAGGCCGAGTTCAAGGGCAAGACAATCGAGCTGTCGGCCGGTTTCGGTGGTTTCCGCCACATCGATGAATTCTCGGGCGGGAATCACGCGTCCGGTCTTGTCGAGCACGCGGATGAGGCCTTCGTAAAAGGCAGGTCGATCCGGGCGCAAGGTCTGGACGATAGGTTGATAGGCCAGCATCACCTGCTTTTTGCGCAAAGCCTCCTGGACCATATCCATGGTGTTCCGATCCCGGCTCGCGATCGCTGCAGACAGCGGGCTTCCCAAATCGTTATGGTCATAGAAAGAGTCGTTCATCCCGTCACCTTGTATCGCATTCGCATTGCAGGATTGAATTTGAACGGTTTGGGATAACGACGGGTAAATTGCCGAATTTGATAAGAAATGTCGTAAATAACTTATAAATTGCCTAAAGCATTGAGATATATGGCAGTTTGTATCTGAGCACGCTGATCGGCGTAATATGATTTAGATTTGCGTAGAATTGTCGGTTCAATATGTCGCAGCAATTTGCCTGAAGCCCCCCTGAGGTCAATCTGTCGCAGGCATCGCTTTTCATGAGAAATGTTGTGAAGGGCCGTCGGGTTTAACCAGATGGAAAGCAAGCTTTGGTTCTCTGTTGCAAACAGGACAATAGGAACTGACATGTCGCTCCAATATTCCACAACCAGCTTTGCTGCACATAAAGACGAAGCTCCATTTGAGATCGAAGAACTTTTCTTTTCGCGCACGGACGAGCGTGGTGTGATCGCAGCCGGCAATGAGGTCTTTCGGCGCATCTCCGGGTATTCTTGGGATGAACTCGTCGGCGCGCCGCATAAGGTCATCCGTCACCCTGATATGCCCAAGGGTGTTTTTTACATATTCTGGGAACGAATCAAAAAAGGGTTGGCCACTGGCGCCTATGTCAAAAACCGTGCCAAGGATGGCCGGTATTATTGGGTTTACGCCATCGTTTCCCCGATCTCAGGTGGCTATGTTTCCGTGCGCCTGAAACCAACGTCGAAAGTGTTCGATAGCGCCAAGGTTGCATATGCCGAATTTTTGAAATGTGAAGAAGAGGACGGCCTGACACCCGAACAAAGTGCGGTGGCCATCCGGGCGAAATTGCGCGACCTTGGGTTTCCCAGCTATGGGGCGTACAGTTCCTATGCGATCGCTCAGGAAATGCATGCCCGCGATCAAGCTTTGTCACGGTCTGAGGATGGTCGCCTGCAAAGTCTCAAAAACTTGCTTCCGACCCTGAAGTCTCTGGATGAGCAACAGCAATCCCTGTTCGCGTCCTTTGCCAAAATCCGGGGTATTCCCTCGAACATGCGGATCGTGGCCTCCCGACTTGAGCCGGCTGGTGGGCCGATTTCGGCGATTTCACAGAACTACCGTCTGATGTCTGATGAGGTGACGAACCATCTTGGTGGTTTCCGGGTCGAAAACGGAAGCCGTAGCTTGGCCGAATCCGTGATGGCGCGGGTGTATCAGGGGGTGTTCATGATGGCGGCCTCCCGTCTTCAGCGAGAGGTTAAGACTGTCGCTTCGGAAGCGATGACACGGGGGGCTGAAAAAGAAGGCTTTCACCATGAGGTGGAGGTACTGACCAAGCTTCTGGATGAGTACACGCTCGAATCGGGAAGTGTTTTATTGTCCGTTTTCAATGATGTGACCGCTTTGTCACGTTCCGCCAAGGACCTACGTCAACTGGTCACCGGGTTGGATTCGATCCGCGTGTTGTGTCGTGTCGAGGCAGGGCGTCTTGGGACGCAGTCTGCTTCACTGACTCCGGTCATTGATCAGCTCGACACATTTCATGTCGAGATCGACAAGACGTTGGAGCACATTTTGGAACTGGCCGACAAAATCAAAACCCTCGTCGAGGGGGCCATGCCACGTAGCTTTAATGGCTCTCTTCAATATCATGCGACGACGGAGCGTCCGTCACATAGGACATGATCGCCTGAGCGGAGGGGGAAAACCACTCTGCATCACCGGTCATCCGCGCGATCTCTTGGCCTTCGGGTGAAATCAGGATGGAGACAGGGAGACCCAAAACCCCCATCTCACGCGCCATGGCGCCTTTGGCATCGACGCGCAGGGGGAGGGTCTTGATTTCCGCCTTCTCAAAAAAACTCTTTAGGGCAGGAACCGGATTGTGACCTGTGGCAATCGGCAGGACGGTCAGACCGCGGTCGCCGAATTCCGCAGACAACGCATCTAGCGCAGGCATTTCCTTGCGACAGGGGGCGCACCAGGTGGCCCAAAAGTTCAAAAGCACATACTGCCCCTGATAGTCCGCAAGCGTTTCTTCATTGCCGTCGAGGTCCGCAAAGGGCAGGGCGCTGACCTCTTTCGGCTCCGAATGAAACCCCAGTTTCTGCATGCTGCCTTCGCGCAGAGCCATCACTGCGTCCAGATCAAGCGCGGTGGCAGGAATTGCACCCAGGCTCAGGGCCGTATAAAGGGTGGCGACAATCAGCTTTTTCAACATGCGGGACACGTCCATGACCGATAAGAAATCAAACGCGATGTGGGGCGGCCGGTTCGCTGCCGGACCTGACGCCATCATGGAAGCCATCAACGCCTCCATTGATTTCGACAAACGGCTGGCCTCCCAAGATATCGCAGGCTCACGCGCCCATGCGGCAATGCTCGCCAAACAGGGCATCCTTACCGATACCGATGCCGAGGCCATTCGGGAAGGCCTGCTCACGGTATTGTCAGAGATCGAGGCGGGTGAGTTCACCTTTTCCACCGCACTCGAAGACATCCATATGAATGTCGAAGCGCGCCTCAAAGAGATCATCGGCGAGGCCGCCGGGCGTCTGCACACGGCGCGCTCGCGCAACGATCAGGTGGCGACCGATTTCAAACTCTGGACACGTGACCAATTCGACGCCGCAATTTCCGGCATCGAGGCGCTGATCCGTGCCCTGATCGTTCAGGCCGAGGCCGGTGCCGATTGGGTCATGCCGGGCTTCACCCACCTGCAAACGGCGCAACCGGTGACCTGGGGTCACCACATGATGGCCTATGTCGAAATGCTGGGCCGCGACCTGTCGCGCTTTAAAGACGCCCGCGCCCGGATGAACGAAAGCCCGCTGGGGTCTGCAGCGCTCGCAGGCACCGGCTTCCCGATCGACCGTCACATGACGGCAGAGGCGCTGGGCTTTGATCGCCCGACGGCGAACTCTCTCGATGCCGTGGCGGATCGCGATTTTGCGCTCGAGTTCCTGTCCTGTGCTTCGATCTGCGCCATGCACCTGTCGCGTTTTGCCGAAGAGCTGGTGATCTGGTCCTCCGCCCAGTTCCGCTTTGTGACGCTCTCGGATCGCTTCTCCACCGGCTCGTCCATCATGCCGCAAAAGAAAAACCCCGATGCCGCGGAACTGATCCGCGCCAAGATCGGGCGCATTTTCGGCGCCAATGTCGCGCTGATGACGGTGATGAAGGGGCTTCCGCTCGCCTATTCCAAGGACATGCAGGAAGACAAAGAGCAAGTCTTCGACGCCGCCGATAACCTTATGCTGGCGCTCGCTGCGATGACCGGCATGGTGTCTGACATGACCGCCAATATCGACAACCTGCGGGCAGCCGCCGCCTCAGGTTTCTCCACGGCGACCGATCTTGCAGATTGGCTGGTGCGTGAGGCGGGGCTGCCGTTCCGCGATGCGCACCACGTCACCGGCGCACTTGTCGCCATGGCGGAGAAAAAAGGCGTCGATCTGCCGGATTTGAGCATTGATGAGATGAAATCCGTTCACGACGCCATCACAACAGGCGTTTACGATGTCTTGACGGTTGAAAACTCTGTCGCTTCTCGCACAAGCTACGGGGGGACCGCGCCCGCTCAGGTGCGCGCGCAGGTCAAGCGTTGGAAAGAGGTGCTTGGATGAAACGTGTTGTGATGTTGCTGATGCTGACAGGTCTGGCCGCCTGCGGTGTGGATGGTGAGCCGGTGAAGCCGGATGTTGGCATGTCGACCACCGTGGGTGTGAATTCCCGTGGCGGCTCCTACACGGACACCTCCATCAATATCCATTTCCCGGCCAATTAATTCCTGCGCCGGACGCGCTTATCGAAAGACCTCCTCTTATGGATCACTTCCTCTACAAAAACGGCGTGCTAAACGCCGAAGACGTCCCGGTGTCTGAAATCGCGGCGCAGGTCGGCACGCCGTTCTATGTCTATTCCACGGCCACGCTGACCCGGCATTTCACCCTCTTCGACGAGGCGCTGTCTGGGATGGATCACCTCGTGTGTTTCGCGATGAAGTCAAACTCGAATCTCGCCGTTCTCAAACTCATGGGCGAGTTAGGCGCAGGCATCGACGTGGTCTCCATCGGCGAATATCTCAAGGCGAAAGCGGCGGGTGTTCCGGGCGAGCGCATCGTGTTTTCGGGCGTCGGCAAAACCCGTTCCGAAATGCGTCAGGCTTTGGAGGGCGGTATTCGCCAGTTCAACGTGGAAAGCGAACCGGAGCTTGAGGCTCTGAATGAGGTCGCTATGGCGCTGGGGGTCAAAGCCCCCATCGCGCTCCGCATCAACCCGGATGTCGACGCCAAGACGCACGCGAAAATCGCCACCGGCAAATCCGAGAATAAATTCGGCATTCCGATTGCCGCGGCCCGCGAGGTTTACGCCCGCGCCGCCAAGATGGACGGCATCGACGTGGTCGGCATCGACGTGCATATCGGCTCGCAGCTGACGCAGCTTGAGCCTTTTGAGCAGGCCTTCACCAAGGTCGCCGAGCTGACCGAGACACTGCGCGCCGATGGCCACAACATTCGCCGTCTCGATCTGGGCGGCGGGCTTGGCATTCCCTACGAGCGCTCCAACGAAGCGCCGCCGCTGCCCGTTGAGTATGGTGAGATGATCCAGCGCACCGTCGGACATCTGGGCTGCGAGATCGAGATCGAGCCTGGTCGCTTGATTTCGGGCAATGCGGGCATTCTTGTGTCCTCCGTCATCTATCTCAAACATGGCGAGGGCCGTGATTTCCTGATCGTGGACGCGGCGATGAACGATCTTGTGCGCCCCTCGATGTATGACGCTTATCACGACATCATTCCGGTGTTCGAACCTGCGGCCGCCGCCGAACAGGCACCGATCGACATCGTCGGTCCGGTCTGTGAGACGGGCGACACCTTTGCCAAGGCGCGCAACATGCCGAAGCTCAGCGAAGACGATCTGGTCGCTTTTCGGTCCGCCGGGGCTTATGGCGCAGTGATGGCGTCGGAATATAATTCCCGTCCACTCATTCCGGAGGTTCTGGTGAAAGGCGATCAATTCGCTGTCATCCGGCCGCGTCCGAGCTATGACGAGATGATAAATCGCGATAGCATCCCTGTGTGGCTCTGACGCCTGCGCGGTTCGGCGCGGGTGTTTCGAACGAAAACTGAACCGCCGAATCGAGATGTATGGAACCTGACCGCGACCCAGCTCGACACCTGACGGAGACGCTCGACCGCCCGCTCGCGCGGCGCGTGTCCACTGCGCTGCTTGCGACGGGCGCCGGGCTCGTTGTTGAGCGTCTGGCGCAGGCTTTCTGGCCGGCGTTTTCTCTCGTGGTGTTCGCGGTCGGCCTCGCCATGTTGGGCGTGCAAGACGCGCTTCCGCTTGGGGCGCTTTGGGTCGTGATTGCCGTCTTTGGCCTTGCTCTCATCCTGTCTCTTGTCTTCGGCCTTCGCCGTCTGCGGCTCCCGGCACAGGGAGAGGCCATGGCGCGCGTCGATGCGCATCTGCCGGGGCGACCGTTGCAGGCGCTTTCCGATCACGCGCTGGTCGGCGCGGGTGATGCAGCCTCTGAGGCGATCTGGACCGCCCACCGCAACCGCATGATCCAAAGGCTGGCGCCGATCCGCGCCGTCGCCCCGACGCTCAACCTTGCGCCGCGCGACCCGTTTGCGCTCAGGCTCATCGCCCTGACGACCCTGGGCATGGGGCTTGTGTTCGGCTCGTTTGAGAGGATGGGCTCCGTCACCGATCTCGGCGACACGGGGTCTGAGGTCGCGATGGGGCCGATTTGGGAAGGCTGGGTGCGCCCGCCTGCCTATTCCGGCAAACCGACGCTTTATCTGGGCGATCTCGATCCGAATTTCGAGGTGCCGAAAGGCGCCGATGTGACCCTGCGGTTTTATGGCGAAGACGGTGTGTTGACCCTGCGCGAAACCGTCTCCGGCGATGCGCCTGCGGATCGTCCTGATTTTCAAATCGAACAGCCCGGCGAGATCGAGATTGACGGCCCCACCGGGCGGCTTTGGGATGTGGCGTTGCAGCCGGATACGCCCCCCGTGGCCGAACTCACTGGTCCGATGACACGCGCCCCTTCGGGCGAAGCCCGACAGGAGTTTCGCCTCACCGACGACTTCGGCATCAGCCGCGCTATCCTGACAATCACCCGCGATCTCGACGCAACCGCAAGGCAATATGGCTATGTCCTGCCGCCCGAACCGCGCGAGGAAATTTCGGTGCCGGTCATGTTGCCGCAAACCGGGGATCGCCATGAGATCGAGGGGCTGATCGCGGAAAACCTCGCCCAGCATCCCTTTGCGGGGCTGCCCGTGCGCCTGTCGCTGAGCGCTTGGGACGAGGCGGGTCAGGAAAGCACGGCGGCTCTCGCGGAGAGCGTCCTGCCGACGCGGCGGTTCTTTGACCCGTTGGCGGCGGCCATCGTGGATCAGCGGCGCGAGCTGTTGTGGAACCGCGAAAATGCAACGCGTGCGGCGCAGGTTCTGCGCGCGGTCTCGGTGAACCCCAGCGAAGTGTTTGACGAGATGACAAGCTACATCCGCCTGCGCGAGGTGATCGGTCAGATCGAAGGGCGCGATGGGCTTTTGAGCGACGAACAGGTCGAGGAGATCGCCGCGACGCTTTGGGACATCGCGCTCGATTTGGAAGATGGCGAGCTGAAAGAGGCGCTGGCCCGGTTGCAACGTGCGCAGGAGCGTCTGAGCCAAGCGATGCGCGACGGCGCCACGCCCGAGGAGATCGAAGAACTGATGCAGGAGCTGCGCGAGGCGACCCGCGATTACATGCAACAACTCGCCGAACAGCAGGGTCCCGAAGAAGACGGCACGGATATGCCCGATCAGGGGCAGGACCAAGGCCAACAGATCACCCAGGATCAGTTGCAGGAATTGATGGACCGCATTCAGGAGCTGATGGAGCAGGGCCGCATGGCCGAGGCGCAGCAGCTCATGGATATGCTGGCCGAAATGCTGGAGAACATGCGGGTGACCCAGGGCCAGGGGCAGGGCGGCCAAGGCAATCAGGGCATGCAAGGCCTGCAAGACACGCTGCGCGATCAACAGGAGCTGAACGACGACACCTTCTCCGATCTGCAAAACCAGTTTGGTGAGGATCAGCCCGGTCAAGAGGGGCAGGGTCAAGATGCTCCGTCCGGTCAGGACAGTGGCTCAGAGGGCCAAGGCCAGAGCCAGGGTGAAAATCAGGGTGAGGGCTCTGGTCGGGATCAAGGCACGCTGTCCGAACGGCAACAAGCCCTGCGCGATGCACTGCGCCAGCAACGCCGCAACATTCCGGGTGGTCAAAGTGGCGGCGAAGACAGCCTCGGCGGCGCCTTGGACCGTGCGGATCGTGCCATGGAAGAGGCCGAGCGGGCGCTGCGCGAGGGCGATCTCTCCGGCGCGCTCGACGGTCAGGCCGAGGCGATGGAAGCGCTGCGTGAAGGCATGCGCCAGCTCGGCGAGCAACAGGCGCAACAGCAACAAGATCAAGAGGGCCAAGACGGCCAAGGCAACTCGGGCGGTGAACCGCAGGGACGTGATCCCTTGGGGCGCAGACCCGGTGACACGGGGCGTTTTGGGTCCGATGAGGAGTTTTACGAGGGCGAGGATGTGTACCGCCGCGCCGAAGAGCTTTTGGACGAAATCCGTCGTCGCACCGAGGATCGTGAGCGCACGGCGGAAGAGCGCGATTACCTCAACCGTCTGCTCGATCAGTTCTAAAGATTTGAAATCTCAGGTGCCGCTGATCTGGCCCAAGAGCGCGGTCAATCGCGCGCTGGCCCCGGCCAGAAGCTGATCCAGCCAGCCGCGGAATCCATTCGCCAGAATGATGTAGGACTCCATCACGCCCGCAAGTGCGGGCACTTTGGAGGCGATCATGGGAGCGAGAAGGTAGAGCACCACAAGGACAACTGCCGTCAGCACCAGCGCCAGAAAGACGCTGCGAAAGCCGGACCGTTCGGCACGGGTGCGACGGGTGTCCTCGTCCGGGACCGTGCCATCTTCGTCCCGCTCAGACGCGGCGCTGAGCGTCGAATTGATTTCCTCGATGTCGGGCAAAAGATCGCGCCGCTTGCCGCTGGCCGCCGCGACACCGCCCGCGATGATGCCGGGGTCCGAGGGGTCCAACCCGCGCAGACGCGCCATGCGGTCGCGCAAGCTTTTCTTGGCGGCGTCCTGAGCCGGCTCTTCCAGCCCGAGATCGGGTTGGGTTTCCAGCGTTTCACCTTCGCTATGGCGCATGGACTGATCGAATTCGACCTCGGCGCGCAGGATGTCACGAACGCTGTCCTTCAGCGCGGAACCGGGCTGCGCGGCGACTTCGGGTTCGTTCTCATCTTCTTCTTCGAACGGTGGTTCGACGGGTTCCTCGACCTCTTCGATCTCGTTGGTCTCAAAGCTCTCTGTCTCGATGGATGTCCCGATCGGCTCAGGGGCTTCTTCAGGCTCTGGTTCCGTCTGAGGCAAGTCTTCGGTCTCATCTTCAGCCTGCGTCAGCGCAGAGACAGCATCCTCAATGTCGGTCGCTCTCTCCTCGGCTTCGGCCAAGGGGTCAGGCGCCGTCTCAAACTCGGGAACCTCCGGCGCGGCATCTGCACTCTCGTCAAGAGCGTCGTCCTCATGCGGGACTTCATAGCCCAGCTCATCGGCCAGCTCGTTGTCCATATGCGCAGGGTTCTGAAACCAGGTGTGCCCGCAGTTTGAACATTGCACGTCACGGCCCGTGTCAGGTATGACACGCGCATCGACCTCATATTGAGCTCCGCAATTGGGACAAATTAACCGCATTTCTTCCCCTGCCGCACAGATAGGCGCGTGCTCCCCCAAGCATAATCGCGCTGTTTTTCGGAATTCTTAACGTTCAGAGGGAGATTGTCCATGTTTTTGCGACAGTTGCATTGAAAGGTTTTGACCGGTGAGGCAAAACTGTCGCGAAGAGGCGGCGCGGAAAAAACGGGATGGGTTTGCAGAGGTGACATGTGATCGAGTTTCATGATGCAGGCTACGGCTACGGCGGGCGAGAGCTTTTGACAGAAATGTCCCTGACGCTGGCGCCGGGGTCGTTTCATTTCCTGACGGGGCCGTCGGGGGCCGGGAAAACCACCTTTCTTAAACTGTGTTACCGCGAGCTTCAGGCCACCGCCGGACGCGTGTCGATCTTTGGCGAAGACACCCGCCAGATGGAACGTGACGAGGTGGCCGAGTTGCGACGTCGGATCGGTGTTGTCCATCAGGATTGCCAGTTTCTCGATCATCTGAGCTTGGTTGAAAACGTCGCGCTTCCGCTTTCCGTGTCGGGGCGCGATCGCGATGATCAGGATCTGGACGATCTGTTGAACTGGGTCGGTCTGTCGGAGCAAGCCAAGGCGCGTCCACCCGAATTGTCCGGCGGTGAACGTCAGCGTGCCGCACTTGCGCGCGCCGTGATCATGTCGCCGGAGATCATCTTGGCGGATGAACCCACCGGCAACGTCGATTGGGAGATGTCCCTGCGTCTGTTGCAATTGTTGATTGAACTCAATCGCATGGGCAAAACCGTGGTGATCGCCACCCATGACCTGCACCTCATTCGTCAGGCCAAGGCCCAGGTGCAAGCCCGCGTGTTGCGGATTTCCAATCGCCGCATTCAGCAATCGGGGGCGGATCTGTGAAAACCATTCTCTTGCCCTTTCTGAATTTTACCGAAACGACCTCGGGTCGCGTGGTGCCGCCTTCCGGTTTTACCGCGCAGCTGACCGTGATCACGGCGGCGGCCATGGCCTTTCTCGCGGTCTTTGCGCTGGCCTTGTCTATGGCGACGGGGCGTTTGGCAGATCGCTGGGGCACCGAGTTGGCGCGCGGGTCTACCGTGCGCATTTCCGCTCCCGCCGATCAGATCGAGGCGCAAACCGCCGCCGCCCTCAAGGTCTTGGACACCACACCGGGCGTGCGTGAAGCGCGGCTCTTGACCGCCGAGGAAGAGACCGCCCTGTTGGAGCCCTGGTTCGGTCCCGATCTGCCGCTCGACACGCTGTCTTTGCCGGTGTTGATCGATGTTCAGGAGACTTCCGATGGTTTCGATGCCGAAGGCCTGCGTTTGCGTCTGGCGGGCGAAGCGCCGGGGGCCGTGCTCGACGATCACACCCGTTGGCGACGCCCTCTGGTGCACGCTGCCGAGCGTCTGCGCCTTTTGGGCGTGGTGTCCCTTTTGTTGATCGCGGGCGTCACCGGTGGCATGATCACTCTGGCCGCGAACGCCGCTCTGGCCGCTACGGCGCAGGTGATCCGCACCCTGCGTCTCGTCGGCGCCACGGATCGCTTCATCGCCAGCGCCTTTGTGCGTCGCTTTACCTTCCGTGGGTTTTCTGGCGCTGTGATAGGCACGTTCTTTGGTATGATCGCCATCGCACTTTTGCCAAGCGCTGATGAAGCGGGTGGCTTCTTGACGGGTCTCGGCTTTTCCGGGATGCAATGGCTCTGGCCCCTGTTGATCCCCGCTCTGGCCGCGCTCGTGGCCTTTGTGGCCACGCGGGTCGCCGCAACCCAAACCCTGAGAAGGCTCATGTGATGCCCTATCCGATCCAGTGGATTTTGTCCCTGATCTTCGTGATCCAGATGTATCTGGCGATGGCCCTTTTGGCGATTGTCTTCACGCCTCTGGCCATCCTCAAACGCGAATATGCCTATCTGGCCTGCTGGACCTATTGCCACTGGGTGCGCCTGTCCGCGCGTTTTCTCGTGGGTCTCAAGTCCGAAATCCGGGGCGACGTGCCCACCGACGAGGTGCTGATCGGCGCGAAACACCAGAGCTTTTTCGACATCATCCTGATTGTCTCGGCGGTGCCGCGTCCGAAATTCATCATGAAAAAGCAACTCGTATGGACCCCCATCGTGGGCTATTACGCCAAGCGCATCGGCTGCGTTGCCGTGGATCGTGGTAAACGTGGTCAGGCGATCAAAAAGATGATCGCGGACGTGAAATCAGGCGCCTCTCTGCCCGGTCAGCTGATCATTTTCCCACAAGGCACCCGTGTCGCGGCGGGCGCGCATCTGCCGTATAAAATCGGCACCGGCGTGCTCTATGAACAGACCGGACAGCCGCTTGTGCCTGCTGCCACCAATGTGGGCGTGTTCTGGCCGCGCCATGGCATCTATCGCAAACCGGGCCTTGCTGTGGTGGAATTTCTGCCCCGGATCGAGGCGGGTCGCGAGATGAAAGAGGTGATGGCGGAACTGGAGACCACCGTTGAAAGCGCCTCGGATCGGTTGATGTCCGAGGCTGGATTCGAGGTTTCGGTCAAAACGTCATAGATCAGTGATCTTGTCGGGCTAAATGGAGGGCATGATGAAACCTGTCACAGACATCTCCGATCTTGAAGCCCTTTATGGCACGCCGGGGCCTGCCGCCACCGACAAGATCGCGCGCCGCATGACGCCGGAGTTTCGTGTCTGGCTCGAACGCTGCCGCTTTTGCATCCTCTCCACTGTCGGCCCCGAGGGCACGGACGCCACACCGCGCGGCGACAAAGATCCGGTGCTGCGCGAATTGGACCCCGGCACGCTCGTGCTGCCCGACTGGATGGGCAACAATCGCATCGACAGTCTGCGCAACATCGTCCGCGACCCGCGCGCCTCTCTCATGCTCTTTGTGTCCGGCTCGAACAATGTGGTGCGGATCAACGGGCGCGCTTTCGTGACGCTGGACGACGAGCTGCGCCAGTCCTTTGACGTGAATGGCAAACATCCGCGCTCCGTCATCGTCTTTGAAATCAAGGAGATTTACACCCAATGCGCCCGCGCCCTGATGCGAGCCGGGCTTTGGGACGGGCGCGACGACAGCGAGGGCCTGCCGAGCGTCGGACAAATCCTTGCGGCTCTCACCGAAGGCCGGGTCGGTGGCAAAGCCTATGACGAGGACTGGCCCGAACGCGCCGCAAAAAGCATGTGGTAAAAAAGGCCGCGCTTCTCGCACGGCCTCTTCATTGCAGATCAAATACTCAAAAATGAGCCTTACGCAGCCAGACCCTTCGACCCCATCTCAAGGAACTTCTTGCGACGGTCCTTGAGGATGGTCTCCGGCTTTTTCTTTTGCAGCGGGGCGAGCATGGCTTCGATCGCTTTGCCGACGGCGGCAATCGTCGCCTCACGGTCGCGTTGCGCGCCGCCCAGCGGTTCGGGGATGATCTGGTCGATCACACCGAGTTTCTGCAAATCCTGTGCGGTCAGGCGCAGCGCTTCGGCGGCCTCGCGCATTTTCTCGGCGTCTTTCCAGAGGATCGAGGCACAGCCCTCCGGCGAAATCACCGAGTAGACCGAATGTTCGAGCATCGCGAGCTTGTTGGACGACGCGAATGCAACCGCGCCACCAGAGCCGCCCTCGCCAATAATCACGGAAATCATCGGCACTTTCAGTTTGAGACATTTCGCGGTGGATTGCGCGATGGCCTCCGACTGTCCGCGCTCTTCTGCGCCCTTGCCCGGATAGGCGCCGGGGGTGTCGACAAGCGCAATCACAGGCAGGCCAAAACGATCCGCCAGATCCATCAAGCGGATGGCTTTGCGATAGCCCTCGGGGCGGGCCATGCCGAAATTGCGTTCGATGCGGGATTTGGTGTCATGGCCTTTTTCCTGACCGATCACCACCACGGGCTGATCGTTAAACCGCGCCAGGCCACCCATGACAGCGTGATCATCGGCAAAGTTCCGGTCGCCGGCCAGCGGCGTATATTCGGTGAACAGCGCCTCGATATAGTCCTTGCAATGCGGCCGGTCGGGGTGGCGCGCGACCTGACATTTGCGCCAGGGCGTCAGACCCTTGTACAGATCCTTGAGCATATCCGCGGCTTTCTTGTCCAAAGCGGCGGCTTCTTTTTCGACGTCCATCTCTTCGTTGCTGCGGGCCAAGGCACGCAATTCTTCGGCTTTGCCCTCGATCTCGGCCAAGGGTTTTTCGAATTCGAGATAGTGAGTCATGCGGACCTCCGAACGGTTTCGACCCCGTATATGGCTATTTTCGCGCGCGGGTGCAACTCAGCAAGATTTGTGATCTGCTGAAACGGTATCTCTCCCACCAAGGACATGTTGAAAGGAAACGGCAAAAATGGTGCGGCACGCTTATGAAGATCGGCTCTTGCGGGTTTTGGACTATGTCTATGCCCATCTCGATGGCGATCTTTCGCTCGACACTTTGGCGGATGTCGCGGCCTTGTCCCGGTTTCATTTCCATCGGGTGTTTTCGGCGATGACCGGCGAGACGGTGGCGGGGTTCATCCGGCGGGTGCGGCTTTACAAGGCCTCGCATCTTCTGGTGCGCGGCGAAGATGAGATCGAGTGCATCGCGCAGCTTTGCGGCTATCCTAATCCGCGCAGTTTCGCCCGTGCTTTTCAGGATGCCTTTGGACTGACGCCCACCGCCTTTCGGGCGCGCGGCGTCGACATGCCGCCTCTGCGGCTCACGGAAAAAGGAGACTACGTTATGTATGAGATCACGATCGACGACCGGGCACCTGCGCCTTTCGCGGGTGTTGCCCATAAAGGCGATTATATGGAGATCGGACAGGCGTTCGAAGTGGCTGCCAAAACCGCCCTGTCGCGGGGGATGGGGCCGGTGCTTGGGCCGATGGTCGGGGTGTATTTTTCCAACCCCGGTGAGGTGCCGGTTGAAGAGATGCAAAGCATGGCGGGGTTCATCCTGACGGGGGACGCGACGCTTGAGCCGCCGCTCGAACCCTTCGCACTCTCGGGCGGACGCTATGCCGTGCTGCGTCATGTCGGGCCCTATACCGGGCTGCGTCAGGCCTATGATTACCTCTACGGCAAATGGTTGCCCGAAAGTGGTGAGGAGCCGCGCGATGGTCCGCCGTTCGAGATCTACGAGAATACGCCGATGGACACTTCCCCGGAGGAGTTGGTGACGCTGATCTGCGCGCCGATCAGCTAAAAGAAACGCCCCGATGCCTGTGCCTCGGGGCGTTCTCACCTCAACGACCGTGCCTCCCCGCACGGACGGAGGGGATTAACGGAGGGGATTAGCTGTTCGCGATCAACTCGGACTGGGCCACGATGACTTCGGCTTGTTTGATCGACGCAATATCGACCAGTCGGCCTTTGTACACGGTGGCGCCTTCGCCATTCGCCTTGGCCTGTTCCATGGCGGCAAGGATTTCGCGGGCTTCGGTGACGGCCTCCTCGGACGGGGTGAACACCTCATTGGCGAGCGCGATCTGTTTCGGGTGGATCGCCCATTTGCCGACCATGCCAAGCGTCGCGGAACGCCGCGCCTGTGCCCTGTAGCCTTCGTCATCGGAGAAATCGCCAAAGGGACCATCGACCGGCAGCACGCCGTGGGTGCGACAGGCGGCGACGATGGCGGCCTGTGCCCAATGCCACGGGTCGGAGTAATGCCGGGTGTCGCCGTGCAGCATGTAGTAATTCTCCTGCGTGCCGCCGATGCCGGTGGTTTGCATGCCCATCGAGGCCGCGAAATCCGCCGCCCCAAGGCTCATGGCCACGAGACGCGGAGAGCTGGCTGCGATCTCTTCGACATGGGCGATGCCGGCGGCGGATTCGATGATGACTTCGAAATTGATCTTTTTCGTGCGGCCCTTGGCGCGCTCGATGGCGGTGACCAGCGCGTCGACCGCATAGATGTCTTCGGCGCAGCCCACCTTCGGGATCATGATCTGATCGAGCCGCTCGCCCGCCTGTTCCAAGAGGTCCACGACATCGCGATACCAATAGGGCGTGTCGAGCGAGTTGATGCGGACGGCGAGGGTTTTCTTGCCCCAATCAATCGTGTTGATCGCCTCGATGATATTGGCGCGGGCCACGTCCTTGTCGGAGGGCGCCACGGAATCTTCGAGATCGAGATTGATCACATCCGCTGCGGAGGCGGCCATTTTCGGGAAGAGTTTCGTGTTCGATCCTGGGCCGAACAGCTGACAGCGGTTCGGGCGATCCACGGGGGTGGGTTGGAGTCGGAAGGACATTGGTGCTCCTCTCGCAATGATATTTCCAAAACGTCGAATGCATTGTTATTATCTTGCGCGATCTGTGGCAAGGAGGTTTTTGCGCCTGCGGCATATCCCGTCTCTTGCCGAAAAATAAAGTTTTCAAACTGCCTATTTCCTAAACAATGAAATTTATGTCCCGGTTTATTGGCTTGTTGCGGGATATTCTCCCATTCTGTCAGTCGCTCTGACACAAAATCCGAAGCACCTTGCATCGAATCTCGGTCACTCTGGCACAAACGCAACCGGAGTGCTGCACCATGATCGAAACACCGTATCTTCTTTTCCTCGGCGACGCCCCTGACCAATTGGCTGCGAAAGTGGCGCAAGGGATCAAGGATTGGCGTCCTGAATTCGCCCTCGGCCAGTTCCGCATGGAGGGCTGTAAAGCCGATATGAAGCTGCCGGATATGGATTTGAAAGCCGCGAAAGAGGCGGGCGCCAAGACCCTGGTCATCGGAGTCGCCAACCGCGGTGGCGTGATCAGCCAGGCGTGGAAAAAGGTTCTGATCGACGCGCTCGAAGAGGGATTCGACATTGCCTCCGGCCTGCACAACCTTCTGCGCGACGAAGAGGATTTGGTGGCCGTTGCCAAGACCTTTGGTCGCACGCTGCATGACGTGCGCATCCCCTCTGTGAAATACCCGATCGCCAATGGCGTGAAACGCAGCGGCAAGCGTTGCCTCGCGGTCGGCACCGATTGTTCCGTGGGCAAGATGTACACGGCTCTGGCGATGGACAAATCCATGCGCGAAAAGGGCATGAAATCCACCTTCCGCGCCACCGGCCAGACCGGCATTCTGATCACCGGCGACGGCGTGCCGCTCGATGCGGTGATCGCCGATTTCATGGCGGGCTCCATCGAATATCTGACGCCGGACAACGATGCGGATCACTGGGACCTGATCGAGGGACAGGGCAGCCTGTTCCACGTGTCTTACTCGGGCGTGACCATGGCCTTGGTGCATGGCGGTCAGCCGGATGCGCTGATCCTCTGCCACGAGCCGACCCGCGAGCATATGCGCGGCCTGCCGGGGTTCTCCCTGCCGTCGCTTGAGGCGCTGCGCGATACCGCGCTGAACCTCGCGAAAGTGGCGAACCCGGACTGTCAGGTGGTCGGCATTTCGATCAACACCCAGCACCTGTCCGAGGAGGAGGCGCTCGCCTATCTCGCCAAGGTCGAAGAAGAAATGGGCCTGCCCACCGTCGATCCGTTCCGTCAGGGTGCGGACCGTCTGGCCGATGCTTTGGCAGCGCTCTAAGAGTGAGGGGCGTCTTCGGGCGCCCTTTTCATGAAACGGACCAAATTCAGGACATCCCATGCCCAAACTGACCGTCGCCGCAGAGAGTTTCCGTCTCGCCGAAGTGTTCACCATCTCGCGCGGATCGCGCACGGAGGCCAAGGTGATCACGGTGCGCGCCACGGAGGGCGATCAGACCGGCTGGGGCGAATGCGTGCCCTATGCGCGCTATGGTGAGAGCCTTGAGAGTGTTGCCGCCGAGATCGAAGGTCTGCCCGAAAACATCACGCGGGCGAGTTTGCAAGAGGCGCTCTCCGCAGGCGCCGCGCGCAATGCGGTCGATTGTGCGCTTTGGGATTTGGAGGCGTCCAAGGCCGGGAAGCGCGTCTGGGAGATGCTCGACCTGCCTGCGCCCATCCCGATGATCACGGCTTACACGCTGTCGCTGGCCTCTCCCGAGGAGATGGAGCGTTCGGCGGCCAAACACGCGCATCGGCCGCTGTTGAAGATCAAACTCGGCACGCCCGACGACATGGCACGTCTGGAGGCCGTGCGTCGCGGCGCGCCGACATCGAAGATTATCGTGGATGCGAATGAGGGTTGGACTGCGGAGGTCTATGCAGATCTCGCGCCGCATCTGGTGCGGCTTGGCGTGCAGCTTGTGGAACAGCCCTTGCCCGCGGGGCAGGACGATATGTTGGCGGAGATTGAGAGACCCCTTCCGGTCTGCGCCGACGAGTCCTGTCACGACCGGGCGAGCCTGCCGGATCTCAAGGGCAAATATGATGTGATCAACATCAAGCTCGACAAGACCGGCGGGCTCACCGAGGCTTTGGAACTGCGCAAGGCGGCACGTGCCGAGGGCTATGGCATCATGGTCGGCTGTATGGTCGGCACATCTTTGGCGATGGCGCCCGCTGTGATCGTGGCGCAGGGCGCGCGCGTGGTGGACCTTGACGGACCATTGCTTTTGGCAGAAGACCGACCTGAACCTTTGCACTATGACGCAGAGGGCGTTCACCCGCCTGCGCGCGCGCTTTGGGGCTGATAAGCTAAAGACCTGTATCTCAAGGAGACCACCATGACCCGCACCGTTTACGTGAACGGCGACTACCTGCCGGAAACCGAGGCAAAAATTTCCATTTTCGACCGCGGGTTCCTGATGGCGGACGCGGTTTATGAGGTGACCTCTGTTCTGAATGGCAAGCTCATCGACTTTCAGGGCCACGTCGCCCGTCTTCAGCGGTCCTTGGCCGAACTCGACATGGTGTCGCCGGTGACCATGGACGAGCTGTTGGAGATCCACCACCAACTGATCGAGAAAAACAACCTCGAAGAGGGCGGGATTTACCTTCAGGTGACCCGTGGTGCGGGCGCCGACCGCGATTTCGTCTGGCCGGACCCCGAAGAGGTGAAAGGCGGCATCGTGCTCTTTACCTTTGCCAAGAAAATCACCTCGAACAAGAACCTCGATGAAGGCATCAAGGTGATCTCCGTCGAGGACTTGCGCTGGGGCCGTCGCGACATCAAGACGACGCAGCTTCTGTGGCCGTCCTACGCCAAGATGCAGGCCAAGAAAGCCGGTGCGACCGACGCCTGGTTCGTCGAAGATGGCTATGTGACCGAGGGCTATGCCAACAACGTCTATATCGTCAAAGACGGCGTGATCATCACCCGCGAGCTGTCCAACGACATCCTGCATGGCATCACCCGCGCCGCGATCCTCAAGTTCGCGCAAGAAGCCCAGATGCAGATCGAGGAGCGCCCCTTCACCATCGAAGAGGCCCAGAACGCGGATGAGGCTTTCGCGACCTCGGCCACGGGCTTTACCCAGCCGGTCGTGGAGATCGACGGCGTGACGGTCGGCACCGGCAAACCGGGTCCGGTGTCCACGCGCCTGCGTGAGATTTACATCGACGAAATGCCGAAAACGGCGCTTTGAGCCGATCTGCTATGCAAATGAAAAAGCCCGCCAAACCGGCGGGCTTTTTGATGTCTCCTTGATGCCTCCGGGGCGTTCGCGTGGCGCGCTTCAGTCGTCCGTGTAGTAGTAAATCTCGGCGGTGTAGACATCTTCGAGCGTCAGCCCGTCGACGACACAGGTCAGTTCCCCGTTGAAGTACAAATTCACGCCGGTCGCGGTCTCTTCGGCTTCGGCGGTGACGTCTGCGGTCGCAATGTCTTCGAGGTAGATGTTGATCTCATCCTCGGCCATGTTGAAATCCCGGACCACGATGGGATCGTCGCCGCTGGCAAACATTTGATTGAACGAATCCGCGCCTGTGCCACCGATCATCGTATCGCCGTCATCGCCGACGAGCACATCGTTGCCAGATCCGCCATCCAGCGTGTCGGGCGCATGTGTGCCATCGGCATCGAGGGCGCTGAGCCAATCGGTGTCCTCGTCGCCATAGAGCGTGTTCGACCCGATGCGGTCGACCAGGATGTCCGAGCCAGCCCCGCCGTGAATTGTGTCATCCCCGGTCTCCAGGAATTGCGAGCCAATGACGTTCGGGTCTCCCGAAGACACGCCGGTCATGTCATTGCCATCCCCGAGGGAAATCACATCATCGCCATAGCCGCCCTCGACGATGTCGTCGCCACGTCCACCGTAGAGCACATCGTTGCCACCATTGCCTTCGACGTAATCGTTGCCGGAACCGGCATGCACCCAGTCATCGCCACTGCCCAGGGTGATGTCGTCGTCACCGGCATAGCCTTGGACCACGTCATCGCCGCCGGCCGCGTCGATCGTGTCATTGCCCATTGAGCCCGCGACCTCTTCGTTTGCGTCGGTGCCTAGGAAGATGCCATCCAAAACGCTGATTGGGATAAGGGGCTCATCGACTGTGTCATCCCCTGTGTCATCCCCTGTGTCATCCCCCGTGTCATCCCCTGTGTCGCCATCTGTGTCATCCCCGGAGCCACCACCGTTGCCTGTGTCGCCATCATCCGTGTCTTCGGGCGGGGTGCCGCTGTCGTGGTCGGTCTCATGATCGTCGTCGTCGCTGTCGATCAAAAAGGCCATTCCCAAAAAGGCGGGAAGGAAAAGCAATGCGTATAACATCGGGAGGGTCCAATACGTCCAATATATATATACGGGAGCAGTACTGTGGCTCGCATGGAGCGGTCAAGGTTAACGAAAGGTTAATGTCGCCGCCCGAGACAATCTAAAAGTTCTGGACGCATTGTTTCCTTTGCGCTCAGGTCAGGGCTTTCCATCCAGACACCCATCGGCGTCGAGGCGACCATAGGTCTGGCGATGGCGGGTGGATTCCAGATTCTCAAACTCGGCGCAAATCTTGAAATCCCTGCCTTGCCCTCTCTCGTAAGAATAGCCTTCCTCGCGCAACAGAGCGTCATCTTCGAGAGGCAGTTGACAGCTTTCGGTTTCCGCGAGCGTTTCCGGCGGTACGCCATCCTCGCCACTCAGGCAGCGTGCTTGCCAGATCAGGCGGCGCAATTCGGCAAATCGTTGATCGTCGCGCTGTTCGACGCGCGCGGTTTCGGGGCCTCCCACGGTGGCGATCCCGCCAATGATGACGAGCAAAGCCAGAGCGGTGAGCGCCAATTGCGGCCAAAGCCTAGTGCCCATCTTCGGCCTCTTTCATGGCGCCTTGGAAATAGCCGAACACCGTGCCCGCGACGGCCGCAACCAAAAGAAGCTGCGCGATGAATTCCAGAGTCAGCTCGCCGCTCAAAAGCGAATAGATAGCCCCCAAAAGATCGCCCAGAAGCGCCAGAGAGGAAAAGAACAGGGCGCAATAGCCGAACCATTTGCGCACGATGGAGCGTTTGTGGCTTGGGTCGCGGGCAAGTTTGCGGACTTCGGCGCGTTGCATTAGCAGGAAGAGCGGGAAGAACACCATCAGTGCGGCGATGGACCAGCGCATGGAGCGATTGCTCACATAGGCGCGCGGCGTGTCGGAGAGCCAGCGTTTGATCAGGTCGAAGCCGAGATCGACGATGTGCCAGGCGGTCATGCTCAGCGCGACGAACATCAAGGCGTAGAAAAACGCTTCCCGGGCCGAGACATAGGGGCGCGGACGTGGCACCGGCGGGATATGATCCGTGTCAGACCAGGCGCTCAGCGCATCGCGCACTTCGCTGTCGGCCCACCCCGCCTCGCGCAGGGCGGTGGCGATCTCGTCACGACTTTGGCCGGAAATCAGCGCCTCGCGGGTGAATTGCGCAAGCTGCTCAGTCGGCTTCATGCGTTCGGGTCTTTCCCGACATTCTCGGCAAAGGCTTTCTCGAAGGCGGCCTGTTTCTCGGGCGAGGCCTCGGTCTGGCTTTGCGTCTTCCACTCGTCATAGGGCATGCCGTAGTACAGCTCGCGTGCCTCTTCTTTCGACATGTCGATGCCTCGCTCGCCTGCGGCCTCTTGCACCCAGCGCGACAGGCAATTGCGGCAAAACCCGGCGAGGTTCATCATGTCGATGTTCTGCACATCGGGACGTTTGGTCATGAGGTGATCACGCAGCGTGCGAAAGGCGGCTGCTTCGATTTCCATCATGGTTTTTTCGTCAATCTCGGGCATCGCTTATCCTCTCACGCGTTTGGCATAGGCGGGCGCATTCATGTCGCGCACATCGACAGACAGGCTGCCGACCGTCGGCATGATCTTGTCCATCGCCTTCAGGACAATATCCGACAGCCGCGCCTTTGTCTCGTCATCGCGGCCCTCGAGAAGGTAGAGCGTCGCATGGGCGAAGGTGTCGGGCTCGGTGCCGATCTTGAAATAGGGCTGGGGACGTGCGCGGGTTTTCAATGCGGGGGCGTTGACTTCCACGTCGAGAATAAGCGCGTCGAAGACGGCTTCACAGAGCGCTTGGATATCGTGGGTGCGCTCTAAGCCTTCGGAAAAGTCGATGACAACATGGGGCATGGTTATAATCCGTTTTTGGTCAGGGTGTCGGTGAGGATAGGCGCCAAAAGCGCGGCCCAATGGGCCTGGCCTTCGGGCGTTTCAATGAGATCGGAGCGCAGTTCGATCAAAAGGTTCAGCCGTCCGTGGTGCAGCGCATGGCGGTCGATGGCATCGCCCGGCAGGTGGCCGTCATAGGGTTCGTTGTCGCCGATGACCAAACGTTCGCCGATCTTGTCGGCCTCTGCGTGCAAGGCCTCAGAGGTTTCGAGCGCTTTGATGAAGGGATCGGTAAAGCGTTTGTCATAGGCCGAGAGAATGCCGATCTGCCACGGGCGGCGCAGGCGGTTCTTGAGCTGTGGCGTGAAACTATGGATGGCGCAGATCACCACATCGTCGCGCGCGGCACAGAGCGCCTCATAGGCGTCGTGATAGGGGCGGTGAAACAGCGCGAGGCGCCGCTCGACCTCTGCCGCATCGGCGTGGCGATTGCGCGGAATGATTGTCCCATCATAGAGCTTCATCACCAGCGTCGGATCATCCTCGCCCCGGTTCGGGTCGATCACGAGACGAGAGAAATCCGTGTGGATCATCGGGCTGTCGAGCAAACGCGCCAACTCCCGGCTCACCCCCAGCGCGCCGATGTCATAGGCGATATGGCGGGCCATGTCGTCCGCGCCAATGCCAAGATCGGGGCCGATTTCACTTGGCACGCGATTGGTGGCGTGATCACAGGTGACAAGCCAACGGCCGCTTCGGTTTTCGCCCTGAACGTGATAAGAGGCAGATAAGGTCATTTTTGCGTCACCTTTCGCTATCATATCTCCATTAAGCGGTTTCTTGGCGGGGTGCCAGTTGTATGGCGCTAACATTTGCTGCATAGAGAAAATGGCCCGCGAAATTGAAGCGATGGAAAGAAAAGGACTTTTGGCAGACATGAGACGCCTTCGGAACGTAAAAATTGTGGCCACGCTGGGCCCCGCATCCAATGATTACGACACCATCCGCGCGCTGTCAGAGGCCGGCGCCGATGTGTTCCGTTTGAACATGAGCCATGGTGACCACGAGGAAATTCGTGCCCGTCATGCCATCATCCGCAAGATCGAGACCGATCTCGGGCGCCCCATCGCCATTCTGGCGGATTTGCAGGGCCCGAAACTTCGAGTCGGCAAATTTGGCTCCGGTGCGCATGACCTCGAAGAGGGTGACAAGTTCCGCCTCGATCTCGACGATGCGCCGGGGGACAGCATCCGCGTGCAGCTGCCGCATCCCGAGATTTTCGCGGCCTTGCAACCCGGTTCGTCGCTTCTGGTCAATGACGGTAAAATCCGTCTCAAGGTCGAGGACTGTGGCCCGGATTACGCCAATTGCGTGGTCACCGTCGGCGGCACGATTTCCGACCGCAAAGGCGTGAACGTGCCTGACGTGGTGCTGCCGCTCGCCGCTCTGTCGCCGAAAGACCGCAAAGACCTGGAATTCGTTTGCGAGCTGGGCGTGGATTGGGTGGCTTTGTCCTTTGTGCAGCGTCCCGAAGACATGCTCGAAGCCAAGGACTTGGTCAAAGGTCGCGCTTCTGTTTTGGCGAAAATCGAAAAACCTTCCGCCGTTGAGGCCTTTGAAGACATCCTCGCCGTGTCCGACGGCATCATGGTGGCCCGTGGCGATCTGGGCGTTGAATTGCCGGTGCAGGCCGTGCCGCCGATCCAGAAACGCCTGACGCGCCGCTGTCGTGCGGTGGCAAAGCCGGTGATCGTCGCGACGCAGATGCTGGAAAGCATGATCGAAAGCCCGATGCCGACCCGCGCCGAGGTCTCCGATGTGGCGACCGCCATTTACGAGGGCGCCGATGCGATCATGTTGTCGGCGGAATCCGCGGCGGGCAATTACCCGATTGAGGCCGTGACCACGATGAACAACGTGGCCGTGTCGGTCGAAAGCGATCCGGTTTATCGCGACGTGCTCGACGCCTCGCGCGCCGGGATCAAGCGCAACACCACCGCCGACGCCATCGTGTCGGCGGCGCGTGAGATCGCGGAAACCACCGATGTCAAAGCCGTGGTCTGCTATTCCGAGAGCGGCACCACCGCCGCTTTGACCGCCCGCGAACGTCCGCATGTGCCGATCATCGCCATGACGTCGCGCCGGAACACCGCGCGCAAGCTTTGCCTCTACTGGGGCATGCATTGCGTCATGACCGGTGAAGTGGAGCGGTTCAAAATGGCTGTGGTCAATGCCGCGCGCGCCGCGCGCACCTCGGGCTTTGCGACCGAGGCCGACAAGATCGTCGTGGTGGCTGGGATTCCGTTCAACCATGCGGGCTCGACCAACATTCTGCGGGTTGCGCCCTGTGAAGAGCGGCTGATCTTTAACACCGACCCGGAATAACGGCACGGTCACGTGGATACGGATTTCCTTCTTGTGTTGGGCGCGGTGCTCATTTTGCTCGCTGTGCCCAATGCCATCAAAGCCTACTCCGAGGTGCGTTCCCCTCGGGTCGCGACCGGCATGGTCGTGGTCGGCGGCGTGATGTTCGTCTCGGCCCTCGTGCTGCACCCGGAAGGCTACCGGTTCGAGGACATCCCGGAGGCTGTTCTGCGCGTGATCTCGCGAATCCGGGCTTTTTTCCGCACGTAAGCGTCACAAGGCTTGCCAAATGGTCCTATCGGCTGTAATGGCAGCCGCTCATGGGGCGCGTCCGGCGATATGGCATGCCGAGTCGCGCGATCAACCATCGAACCAAAGGAGATGGAAATGCCTAAGATGAAGACGAAGTCGAGCGCCAAAAAGCGCTTCAAAATGACCGCCACTGGCAAGGTCAAAGCGGGTCAGGCCGGCAAACGCCACGGCATGATCAAACGCACCACGAAATTTATCCGTGACGCACGTGGCACGACCACGCTCTCCGCACCCGATGCGAAGATCGTGAAGTCCTACATGCCCTACAACCGCTAATTAGGGAGAGAGACACATGTCCCGCACCAAAGGTGGTACCGTTACCCACGCCCGTCACAAAAAAGTTCTGAAGGCCGCTAAAGGTTACTACGGCGCCCGTTCCCGGAACTTCCGCACCGCGACTCAGGCCGTCGACAAGGCGAACCAATACGCGACCCGCGACCGTAAAGCCCGCAAGCGTAACTTCCGCGCCCTGTGGATCCAGCGTATCAATGCTGCCGTGCGTTCGCATGATGAAGCGCTGACCTACTCCAAATTCATCAACGGCCTCGCGCTGGCTGGCATCGAAGTGGACCGTAAAGTCCTCGCCGATCTCGCCATCCACGAGCCGGATGCGTTTGGTGCCATCGTCGATAAGGCGAAGGCCGCGCTCGCGTAAGCTCTCTACCTCTTAGAGAACGAACATTTTTGAAGCCGCGGACCTCATGGGGTCTCGCGGCTTCTTGTCTTTTGGGTCTCTCGTGGTATCGAGGCGGGGACCAATGAATACGAGGGGTTCAGATGATTGATCTGAAGAACAAATACCTCACCGCCATTCTCGCGGCCGGGGACGAGGCGACGCTGGAAGACATCCGTCTTCAGGCGGTCGGCAAAAAAGGCGAAGTGGCGCTCAAGATGCGCGAACTGGGCAAGATGAGCCCGGAAGAGCGTCAGGTCATGGGGCCGCAGCTCAACGCCTTGAAAGACGAGATCAACTCTGCGCTGGCCGCCAAAAAGGTCGCGCTGGAAGACGCCGCTCTGGACGCGCGTTTGGCCGAGGAATGGCTGGATGTGACGCTTCCGGGCCGTCAGCGTCCGCAAGGCACGATTCATCCGATCTCGCGTGTGTCTGAGGAAATCTACGCCATTTTCGCCGATCTCGGCTTTGCCGTCGCCGAAGGTCCGCAGATCGAGGATGACTGGCACAATTTCGACGCGCTCAACATCGCGCCGAACCACCCGGCGCGCCAAGAGCATGATACCTTCTACATGCACCGTGGAGAGGGCGACAATCGTCCGCCGAACGTGCTGCGGACCCACACCTCGCCGGTGCAAATCCGCTCGATGATCTCCCAAGGCGCGCCGATCCGCATCATCGCGCCGGGCCGTGTGTATCGCTCCGACTACGACCAGACCCACACGCCGATGTTCCACCAGGTCGAAGGCATGGCCATCGACAAGGACATCTCCATGGCGAACCTGAAATGGGTGCTCGAAGAGTTCTACACCGCGTTTTTCGGCACCAAGGTCAAAACCCGCTTCCGCGCCTCGCATTTCCCCTTCACGGAACCCTCCGCCGAGGTGGATGTGCAGTGCAAATGGGAAAACGGCACCGTGACCGTGGGCGAGGGCGACGACTGGCTCGAAGTCTTAGGCTCCGGCATGATGCACCCCAAAGTCCTGACCGCCGGCGGCATCGACCCGAAAGAGTGGCAAGGCTTTGCCTTTGGCATGGGGATCGACCGCCTCGCGATGCTGAAATACGGCATCCCGGATCTGCGGGCGTTCTTTGACTCCGACCTGCGCTGGCTGCGCCACTATGGGTTTAGTGCGCTGGGCACGCCGACGCTGGCTGGTGGGATTCACGGGTGAGTGCACAATTGCTAGCGGCGGCTGAGCGCTTTCTTCATGCGGGGCATGTGGCGCACAATGCTGTCGGAGACAAAGACCGGGATGCATTTTCTGAACTTGTCTCTTTTGAACGAGAGATGTTGAAGATGCGTCTTTATCTGAGTGACAGGGAATTTGAGCTAACCGAAACCACCTTTGTTTCTGTTGCGACAGGTAAAGTTTCTGAGGAATACGGAGAAATTTGGGATTTGGAGCAACCCACTCCATATTCAATGCTACTGGAATGGGCCAAGTATATAAGGAAAAAAGCTTGGCACACAAAGGATGAGGCTCAGCTATGAAATTCACACTCTCCTGGCTCAAAGAGCATCTGGAAACCGAGGCCTCCCTCGATGACATCCTTTACGCGCTGCCTGACCTGACACTCTAAGGAAAAACCCACAAAATGACCGACCAAAACGACACCATGGAAGATCTCCAAGTCACCTATCCGGGGGCGGGGACGTTTCTGTTGGGCGCGACCAAAGGTCGGGTGGAGCATCTCAATAAATTGGTCGCCGCCAAACAGAAAACCGCCACCTGTCTGCCGTGGTCCGAGTTTGAAAATGACCAAGACGCGCTGCCGCAAGTGGGGCGTTGTGACATCGTCGCCAATTGGGACGGCACGCCCGCCATGGTGGTGCGCACTGTGAGCGTCGATAAGGTCAAATTCCGCCATGTGACGCCGCAAATGGCCATGGCTGAGGGCGAAGACAAAGACATCGAGGCGTGGCGCAAGCGCACCGCCAAGGCATTCGGCACCAAAGGCGTGTTGGACCGCGACACGATGTTGGTGTTTGAAACCTTTGAACTGGTCGAAGATTTAGGCCTGCGCTGAACGATAAGAGACGGATATGACCCTTTTCGACAACAGAAACCGGACCAAGAATGCCGAAACCCATCGCGTCTACGCGGCCTATGAGTTGGTGCATACCTTGGTCGATTTCGGCGCGGCGTTTTGTTTCATCATCGGGTCCGTGTTCTTTTTCTACGACAGTCTTGTACGGGCGGGGACATGGTTTTTCCTCATCGGTTCGATCCTGTTCGCCGCCAAACCGACATTGCGCCTGATGCGCGAAATCAAACTGCTCAAAATGGGTCGCATCGCCGATCTTGCCGAGCGCGAAGAAACCTAGGGAGACCCCTAAGATGAAATTCACACTCTCCTGGCTCAAAGAGCATCTGGAAACCGAGGCCTCCCTCGATGACATCCTTTACGCGCTGACCGATCTCGGGCTTGAGGTCGAAGGCGTCGAGAACCCGCGCGATAAGCTTAAGGGCTTCAAGCTGGTCAAAGTCAAAGAGGCCGAGAAACACCCCGACGCCGACAAGTTGCGGGTCTGTCAGGTCGAGACCGACGAGGGCATGACCCAGATCGTCTGTGGCGCGCCCAATGCCCGTGCGGGGATCACCGCCGTCTTGGCCAAACCTGGCATGTATATCCCCGGCCTAGATATCACCATTTCCGTCGGCAAAATTCGCGGCGTTGAGAGCCACGGCATGATGGCGTCTGAGCGCGAGCTGGAACTGTCGGACGAGCACAATGGCATCATCGAGCTGGAAGACGGAGAGATCGGCATGGAGTTCGCCGATTGGCTGGCGAAACATCAGCCTGCCAAGGTCGATCCGGTGATCGAGATTGCGATTACGCCGAACCGCCCGGATGCGTTGGGTGTGCACGGCATCGCCCGTGACCTTGCGGCGCGGGGGCTTGGCACGTTGAAACCGCTCAAAGTGGAAACGGTCGAAGCGAAATTCCCGAACCCGATCTCGGTGGAGATCACCGAACCCGCGAAAGACGGCTGTCATGTCTTTGCCGGGCGTCTGATCAAAGGCGTCAAAAACGGTCCCTCGCCGAAATGGTTGCAGGATCGCCTGACCGCGATCGGCCTGCGTCCGATTTCGATTCTGGTCGATGTCACCAACTTCTTCACCTATGACCGCAACCGCCCGCTGCACGTCTTTGATGCGGCGACGGTGGAGGGCGGTCTGGTGATCGACCGCGCGAAAGGCGGCGAAGAACTGCTGGCGCTCGACGAGAAGACCTACAACATGCCCGAAGGTGCGATGTGCATTTTCTCCGGTGGCAAAGTGGAGTCCATCGGCGGCATTATGGGCGGCGAAGAGACCGGCTGTACGGATGAGACCACGGATGTGTTTGTCGAAGCGGCGTTCTGGAACCATCTCGACATCGCGAAAGGCGGCCGCGCGCTCAAGATCAACTCGGATGCGCGCTACCGCAACGAACGCGGCATCGACCCGGCCTACAACATGCAAGCTCTGGACGATGCGACCGCGATGATCCTCGAGCTTTGCGGTGGCGAAGCTTCTGAGGTTGTCGTCGCGGGCGAGATGCCGGACGTGTCCCGCGCCTATCACCTCGACACCGACCGGGTGCAGTCGCTTGTCGGCATGGACATCCCGGCGGAGCGTCAGGTCGCAATCCTCGAAAGCCTTGGCTTTGTGATGGACGGGGATATGGCGCAAGTGCCGAGCTGGCGTCCCGATGTGTTGGGTGAAGCGGATCTGGTCGAAGAGGTCGCCCGTGTCGAAAGCCTGACGCATCTCGAGCCGAAGCCGATGACGCGTCCGGCTGGTGTGGCAAAGCAAATCCTGACGCCGATGCAGGTGCGTGAATCTTCCGCCCGGCATCAGGCGGCAGGCCTCGGGTTCAACGAATGCGTGACCTACAGCTTCATCGACCAGAAATCCGCGGAACTCTTCGGCGGGGGCACCGATGCGGTGCGTCTGGAAAACCCGATCTCATCTGAGATGAGCCATATGCGCCCGGACCTTCTGCCCGGTCTTCTGGCGGCGGCGACGCGCAATCAGGCGCGCGGTTTTGCCGATCTGAACCTGTTCGAATGCGGTCCTGCGTTCTTTGGCGGCGAGCCGGGCGAACAGCGTGCGCAAATCTCTGGCCTGCGGGTCGGTGCGACGGGGGCGAAAGACGTGCATGGCGAGCGCCGTGTCTATGATCTTTATGACGCGAAAGCCGATGCGGAGGCCGTTTTGGCCGCCATCGGTGCGCCTGCCAAGGCACAAATCCTGCGCGACACCTCGCCGTGGTTCCATCCGGGTCGCTCGGGCAAAATCTGCCTTGGTCCGAAAAAGGTTCTGGCCGAATTCGGCGAGCTGCACCCGAAGGTTCTCAAGGAGATGGGCGTCAAAGGCACCGCCGTGGCCTTTACCGTCTACCTCGAAGAGGCCCCGATGCCGCGTGGCAATAAAATCGCGCGGTCCGCGTTCTTCACCAATGACTTGCAAGCTGTTGAGCGCGATTTTGCCTTTGTCGTCGACAAGGGCGTCAACGCGCTTGATCTGGTGAATGCCGCTGGCGGGGCCGACAAGGCACTGATCGAAGAGGTGCGCATCTTTGACGAGTTCATCGGCGGCTCTCTTGGCGAAGACAAGAAATCGCTCGCGATCACCGTGCGCATTCAACCCACGGGCGGCACGCTCAAAGAGAAAGATCTCGAAGAGCTTTCTGCGAAAATCATCGCGAAAGTCGAAAAAGCCACTGGCGGCACGCTGCGCGGCTGAATTCCGCTTCCGTGACCCTGAACAGAAACGGCGCCTTTAACGGGCGCCGTTTTTCAATTTGTGGACAAAATAGCTGACGTCTTTTGTGCGCTCGGGCGGCTCGAACCGATAGGGCAGCGCTGCGGTGACGCGTTCGGGCGTGCCGATCACGCGCGAGGTCGCATCATACTGTTGCAGCACGGCCTCGGCCTGCGCGGGGTCATCGGTGTTCACAACGACGAGACAGGCCGCCGCTTCGGGAAGAATCCTGTCTTTCAGGCTGGGCAGCGCGATCCAGTCGGGACGGTGAAATTTCAGATTGCCGAGGAAATAATAGCCCGTCGATCCAATCAGCACGGGCGCATCGGGATCACAGTGGCGCTCGATGTCCTCGGCCAGAAGATCGACACGCATCGAGTCTGAGCCCGCACCACGCAGTCGGATGTCGGCCATCGCCGCAACGAGCAGGAGGGCGAGGAGAGCAGAGAACCGCATGACGTTGCGGCTGGCACGCAGCGTCAAAGCGGTGCCGACCCGGACCATAAGCCCGACCGACAGAGGGATCAGGGCGGGGAGAAGCCAGCGCGCCTGAATGTCGCTGGTGCCAGAGGCGATGACACCGATGAGGGACAGCAGAAGGCCAAAGACGCCCGCGCGCATGAGCCAGACACCGATGCCGAAATCATTCCCTGCGCTGCCAAGCGGCTTGCGGGCAGGAAGCCACGCGAGGAGCAAGGTGAGCAGGGTCAGGAGCAGAGCTACGAGGCTTTGGGTGACAAATTCCAAAAGCCCCTGCTGACGCGGAGAAAGCGCGGAGTCGTCGGAGAAATAATAGAGCTTCTGGGCAGAAGAAAATGCTGTGTCCAGATGGGAGACAATCCAGCCATAGGGCAGGACGAGTAGAAGGCTGGCGAGAACAAGGCTGAGAAGCGCCTCGCGCCGCCAAAGGGCCTTGCGCAGCTCCGGGAGCCAGATGGCGGAGAGGTATAAGGTGAGGGGGAAGAGCCAAAAATTATACTTCGATAGTCCTCCTGCAGCGAGCAGCAGCCCAAAGGCGATCCAGTGCCAGAGATGTGCGGTACGCCATTGCCGCATCAAAACCCAAAAGCTCCACGCCATCGCCGCCAACATTGCGATTGTATGAGAACCGGCACGTTGTCCTTCCCAGGATAGATTGGGCAAGAGCAATAGCCCCAGCGTTCCCAGGACTGACAAGCGCACCGTCAGTTTGTGGCGCAGTCCAAGGTAGACACCGGCATAGGTCAGGCAGAGCAAGAGGTTTTTGAGAACAGTCAGGGCAAAGGTATTGACGCCGAAGAGGCTGAACGCCGCGGCCTGGAGCCAGTTGAACAGCGGAAGCTGCGGGCCGTAACCCAGCCGGAAATCCTGCGCGAGGGCGATCATTTCGGCTTCATCCATTTCTAAGGACCCGCCGAGGGCGGTGCGCAGCGCGGTTTGGATCGCGAAATAGCCAAAGACAAGGCCGAGAAACAGGCGATCCTGCCGGGTGAGCGTGTCAGGGGTGGAGGGGGCTGTGGTCATGGCCTTGAGGCTCTTTTCATTGCCGGTGTGCAAAACGGTAATAGACCGAAATCGTCGCATCGCTGTGGTGCGCCGGCAGGTCGATCTGGACGCGCGGATCAAAGATGGCGTCGTTGACATGCGACCAGCCGACAAACTCTGCGCGTGCGATCAGGTCTTCGTCATAGCGGCTGACAAAAAGCACATGCGCGGCCTCGCGATCACGGATCGCGGTCGGAAGCGTCGAGGCGATGTCCCAGTCCGGGCGCAGCAGGGCGAGGTTGCCACCGAGGTAAAACCCGCTGACGATCAGTGTGTCGGGCGGCAGGTTCAGGGATTCGATGTGCTGGGCCAGCCCTTCGAAATCGTAGTCGCGCCGCGCGCCGTCCTTGTAGCGATCATGGGCCAGACCGGCGAACACGCCCAAGGCCAACAGGCCCACGGACAGGCACGCGGTAAGGGTCGCTTTGCGGCTGATGCGGTCAGACAACGTCATGTAGATCGCCAGCACAAGCGGGATCACGATGGGCAAAAGCCAGCGCGTGGTCACATTGCCCGCGCCGGACAGCCAGACCACCGCCAGCCCTGCGATCATGCTGAATACGGCGATGCGCATCATCAGCTTGGGCAACCATGGGGCCGGGTTTGGAGCGCGCGGGGCTTTGCGCGACAGGAGGTGCATGATCCCGGCGACGATCATCGGCAGAGCCAGAAGCGCCACGAGGCCGCCAAGGTATTCGATGACGCCTTCGGGGATCCGTGCTGCGGGCGCCTCTCTCATGCCGAACTTGCTCGCGGAGGCCATGGCGATGGTCTTGTTGGCCTGCATCCAGAGATAGGGACCAACACAGATCGCGGCGGCGATCACCGGCACGACGAGCGCGCGCGGGCTCAAGAGCGCTTTGCGCGGCGCGGGCAGGGTCAGGGCAACCAGAGCCAGTGTGAGAGGGACGACCCAATAATTATATTTGGAAATGCCGCCGATCCCGACCGCCAGCCCGAGCAGAAGCCAATCCCGCCAGCGGCCCCTGCGCATCACCCAGAGAAACCCCGCGAAAGTGCCGGAAATGGCGGCGAGCATGGCATTCGAATGCGTGGTGATCCGTTCCGCTTCCCAGGCGATGTCAGGGATCAGGAACAGCGACAGGCTCGCGATCGCCGCCTGTTTCGCCGGAAGCCAGGCGCGCAGCCCGACAAAAAGCAGCGCAAACGTGGCCCAAAGCATGAAATGTTTGAGAAAGGTGATGCCCAAAAGGGTCTTGCCCGTCACCGCGAAGACGCCGACTTGCAGCCAGTTGTAGAACGGAAGCTGCGGGCCATATCCCCACTGCATCCCCGGCGTCATCATCAGCATTTCGCCGTCATCCGCCTCAAGCCCGCCGCCCATCACCAGACGCTGAACAATCTGCAAGATGTAATAGGCGGTGATCGCGAGGAAAAAGAGGCGGGTTGCGCGGGCGTCTGAGGCCGCGGTCTGTCCGGAAATCGCCTGTGTCATCATCTGCTCTATCGGAAATTCTATGTGCCGACATGCTATCCGGTGACACAGGCAGGGTCCATGACCTAACGCGCGCTCTTATTCGGGACGCGGCGGAATGTTGATGGCTTTGGCCACCGCGGGGCGCGCATAGAACCGCTCGACATAGGCTGGTACGTTTTTCAACTCGTGATAGCCCACAACCTCTTTCGCGCCGTAGAATTCAAGGCCGTTGATCCAGGGCGCAATGGCCATGTCGGCGATGGAGTAGTCTCCCACGATCCAATCGCGGCCTTCGAGGCGTTGCTCGAGGACATTCAAAAGGCGTTTGCTCTCGTTGATATAGCGATTGCGTGCGGTCGGGTCCTCCATCTTCGCGCCCGCGAATTTGTAGAAAAAGCCGAGCTGGCCGAACATCGGGCCGACGCCGCCCATTTGGAACATCAGCCACTGGATCGTCTCGTAGCGAGTTTTCGGGTCTTTCGAGAGGAACTTGCCGGTCTTCTCGGCCAGGTAAATCAGGATCGCGCCGCTTTCGAACAGTTCGATCTGTGCGCCCTCCGGCCCGTTCGGGTCGATGATCGCGGGGATTTTGTTGTTCGGGTTGAGGGCGAGGAACTCCGGGCTTTTGACATCGGCGTCGGCGAGCGTCACCAGATGCGCCTCATAGTCGAGACCCATTTCCTCAAGCGCGATGGAGACTTTGACCCCATTTGGCGTGGGGTAGGAATAAAGTTGAAGTTTTTCAGGGGTTTCGGCGGGCCAGCGGGCAGTGATCGGATGGGTGACGGATTGGGTCATTCAGGTCTCCTACGAGGCGGGTTCGGCATTTGTCTGGTTCCAAACTATTGCTTTTGCAGTTTAAAAAAACCGCTGCACATGTGCGCCATTGTGCTATGCAATGTGCACAGCCGTCTCTCGCAGGTACGGCATACTTTTCTAATTTGTGTGGGGCATTCCAAATGTTAAAAGAATTCAAGGCGTTCATCGCCAAGGGCAACGTCATGGACATGGCTGTCGGCATCATCGTCGGCGCGGCATTCACGGCGATTGTCAAATCCATGGTTGCCGATCTGATCAACCCGATCATCGGCATTTTCACCGGCGGTCTCGATTTCACAAACCGTTTTGTCGTGATCTCCGGCGATGTGGCGCCGGGCACCTCTTTGGAGGCGGCGCGCGAGGCGGGGGCGTCGATTTTCGCCTATGGCTCCTTCGTCATGGCCGTGATCAACTTTCTGATCATCGCTTTCGTGGTCTTCATGCTGGTGCGCTACGTCAACAAGGTGAAGTCCCTGGCCGAAAAGCCGGAAGAGGTTGTGCCAGAGGTGCCGGCCGGCCCGTCCGAGCTTGATATCCTGATCGAGATCCGCGACTCGCTCAAAAAGTGACTTGCTCAAGCGTTTGATACGAAAGGCCCGTTGGATCGCTCCAACGGGCCTTTTTGCTGGCACCTTACGGCCACCAGCAACGGGGACACATCTATAGTACGTTGGCCCTCCCGGTTTCCGTCGCCACTTGTCGTAAAAAAATAAACGTGAAAGATTATGCGCGAAAGTGCCGTATCGTTGGGAGAAAGACGCAATATGACCAAGCTCGACGACACAGATCGCCGCATTTTGCGCATTTTGCAGCGGCGTGGCCGCATTTCGAACGCCGATCTGGCGCAGGAGGCCAATGTGTCGAGCTCCGCCTGTCATCGCCGGGTGCAACGGTTGGAGGCCGAAGGGATCATCCGCGATTACGTCGCGCTTCTGGACCCGCGCCATCTCGATCGCCGGGCAACCGTCTTTGTCGAGGTGACCCTGACCAGCCAAGCAGACGATATTTTGGCCGCTTTCGAGAAGGCCGTGCGCAATATGCCGGACGTGTTGGAATGTCATCTCATGGCCGGCAAGGCGGATTACATCCTCAAGGTGGTATCCGCCGACACCGACCATTTCGCCGAGGTGCACCGCCAGCTCGTGCGCCTGCCGGGGGTTCAGACGATGCAATCCTCCTTTGCCATGCGCACGGTGTTCAAGACGACGGCTCTGCCGGTTTGACCCCTATCAGAATGGCTCACGCATCCGGGATTTGTCGAAGCGGGCTTGCCTATGGTAAGGCTAACACACGCCGCGTTTGGGAGGAGGCGGCGAAAAATGCGCACAAGTCACGCTGATCACATCATTTCTACCGTCGAATCAGACACGGTCGGGACGCGTCTGACCGCCAGTTGGCGACGCTCGATGAAGAAACACGGGCTTGATCCGACCCGCACGCCGCAGCCAAAGCGATTCTCCGATCTCGAAATTCAGGAACGTCGCGCGCGGCTCGAAGGCTTCATGGACCTGGCCACGCCAAAGCTCGATCACCTGTTCCAGATGGTCGGCAACACTGGCTGTTCCGTGTTGATGACGGATCGCGACGGGGTCATTCTGGACCAGCGCTCGAAAGATGCCGACAGCGACACGTTTCAGGCTTGGGGCCTTTGGGCCGGGTTCGATTGGTCGGAACAATCTGAGGGGACCAACGGCATCGGCACCTGTATCGCCGAAGGCCGCAATCTCATCATTCATCGTGATGAGCATTTCATGAGCCGCAACACCGCGATGTCCTGTATGGACTCGCCGATTTTCGGACCTGATGGCGAATTGATCGCCGCACTCGATGTCTCCTCCTGCCGCGCCGACCAGACGGAGGCCTACGCCCGCCTGATTTCAGGCGTTGTGGCGCAAACCGCCAAACAGATCGAATCGGAGGCCTTTCGCGCAGCTTTCCCCAAAGCCCGGATCATCGCCGGGCCCGAGGATCGCCCCGAGGGCGCTGTGCTTTTGGCCGTGGATCAGGACGATCTCGTGATCGGGGCGACGCGGGCGGCGCGTCGGGCCTATGGTTTGGGGCTCGGCACGGTGATCGATCCGCGTCCGGCCTCTGACATTTTGGGCCGCGACAGTTCTGTTTCTGCCCTCGAACGTGCCGAACGCGCAGCACTCAAACGGGCCATTGCACGCGCAGGCGGCAATATGTCGGCGGCGGCGCGCGAGCTTGGGATCGGACGCGCAACCCTCTATCGCCGGATGAAGCGGCTCGGGATCGGTGAGAACGGCGAAAATTGACACGCACCTGTCTCAGAGATGAGACATTGCTGCGCTGCGTCTACTAAAGTCGGGGGTGACCCGAGTTAAGTGAGCGGTCACCTTCGGATCATAGGCTGACGTGGAGGACGTCATGCCAACACGTGAGGAGGACCCCATGAACGTACAAACCGAAGCCAACGCAAAATACGCGTCGCCTTTCAAATCCCGCTATGACAACTTCATCGGCGGCAAGTTTACCCCGCCCGTCAATGGTCGCTATTTCGACAACACCACGCCGATCACCGGCGAAGCGGTTTGTGAAGTGGCGCGCTCTGATGCGGCTGACATCGAATTGGCGCTGGACGCCGCCCATGCTGCGAAAACCGCTTGGGGCCTGACCAGCGCGACGGAACGCTCCAACCTTTTGTTGAAAATCGCGGACCGTATCGAAGAGAATCTCGAAATCATCGCCACCGCTGAGACCTGGGACAACGGTAAACCGATTCGGGAAACTATGGCCGCCGACATTCCCCTGGCGGTTGACCATTTCCGCTACTTCTCCGGCGTGCTGCGCGGTCAGGAAGGCTCGATGTCCGAGATCGATGCGGACACCGTGGCCTATCACTACCACGAGCCGCTGGGCGTCGTGGGCCAGATCATTCCGTGGAACTTCTCCATCCTGATGGCGGCATGGAAACTTGCGCCGGCTCTGGCTGCGGGCAACTGCATCGTGATGAAACCGGCGGAACAGACCCCTGCCGCGATCATGGTGATGATGGAGCTGATCGCCGACCTGCTGCCCGATGGTGTTCTCAACATCGTCAACGGCTATGGCGCCGAAGTGGGTGCGCCGCTGGCCCGTTCGCCGCGCATCGCGAAAATCGCCTTCACCGGCTCGACCGCAACCGGGCGCATGATCATGCAATACGCCACCGAGAACCTCATTCCGGTGACGCTTGAGCTTGGCGGCAAATCCCCGAACATCTTCTTCTCCGACGTGATGCGCGAAGACGATGCTTTCCTCGACAAGGCTGTCGAAGGCTTCGTGCTCTTCGCCTTCAACCAAGGCGAGGTCTGCACCTGCCCGAGCCGCGCGCTCATTCAGGAAGACATCTACGAAGAGTTCATCGAGCGGTGTATTGCCCGTGTGAAAGCCATCAAACAAGGCGATCCGCGTGACATCGAAACCATGGTCGGCGCACAGGCGAGCTCTGAGCAGCAGGAGAAAATCCTGTCCTACCTGACCATCGGTCGCGAAGAAGGCGCCGAAGTTCTCGTGGGCGGCGATGCAGCCCGCTTCAACGGTGAGCTTTCGGGCGGCTACTACGTCCAGCCGACGATCCTCAAAGGCCACAACAAAATGCGTGTGTTCCAAGAGGAAATCTTTGGCCCGGTTGTCTCCGTGACCACCTTCAAGGACGAAGAAGAAGCGCTCCATATCGCCAATGACACCATGTACGGCCTCGGTGCCGGTGTGTGGTCGCGCGATATGAACACCTGCTACCGCTTCGGGCGTCATATTCAGGCCGGTCGTGTTTGGGTGAACAACTACCACGCTTACCCGGCGCATGCGGCCTTCGGTGGCTACAAACAGTCGGGTGTGGGTCGTGAGAACCACAAGATGATGCTCGACCACTACCAGCAGACCAAGAACATGCTGGTGAGCTACAACCCGAACAAGCTGGGCTTCTTCTAAATCCAGCCTCCGCTAAGCCCAGTTCAGGGATTATCCTGACCGGGCTTATCCCGGGGCATATGCGCATACCTCCTCCCCCCTTGGGTGCGCATATGCCCCGCTTTTGAAAGCCGGACACAATGCCCCTCGACCGTGTGACGATCACAGACGCCGCCCGCAGCCTTCTCGATGAGATTGTTGCGGACCATGGCCCAGTGATGTTCGTGCAGTCGGGGGGCTGTTGTGACGGCTCCTCGCCGATGTGTTACAAAGACGGTGATTACCTGATCGGGTCGCGTGACATCAAACTGGGCGAGGTCGCAGGCGCGCCGGTTTGGATTTCCGAGAGCCTGTTCGAGATTTGGCGGCACAGCCAGATGATCCTGGACGCAGGCCCCGGTCATGGCGCGGGATTTTCTCTGGATACCGGACGCGGCACCTGTTTTCTGTCGCGCTCTCGGGTGTTTACGGATGAGGAATGGGCCGAGATCGAAGCCGCAGAGGCCTGATCGCCTCTTAATGCGCGCACTCCCTCGCATTAACCTTAATCTGATTAACCTTAATGCCCGATAAGAATGCGCGACAATTGGCCCACCTGATCTTTTCCGTGGTGAAAATACTCATATCGCGAGGCTTGCGGCCCCATCCCCCATGCGGCTTTCTGTAGACTCCCACGCCCAAACCCGTTAAACGGCGCTATCTTGCGCCTGTGTTTGGCGCCCATACGGATTTTCCCCTGATGCTGACGCCCCTTTCCGACGCGCTCGCCGAGCGCGGTTTTGACACACTTACCGACGTGCAAACCGCCGTCACCGCCCCCGAGCTTGCGGAGGCGGATCTTTTGGTGTCGGCCCAGACGGGGTCGGGCAAAACCGTGGGCTTCGGTCTCGCCATCGCGCCGACGCTTTTGGGCGACGCCGAACGGTTCGATCATGCCGGAAGCCCGCTGGCTCTGGCAATCGCACCGACACGCGAATTGGCGATGCAGGTGGCCCGCGAGCTGGAGTGGCTTTACGGCAAGACCGGGGTGCGCATCTCGACCTGTATCGGCGGCATGGATGCCCGCACCGAACGCCGCAGCCTTGAGCGCGGCGCGCATATCGTGGTCGGGACGCCGGGCCGTCTGCGCGATCACATCACGCGTGGTGCGTTGGACCTCTCGGACATTCGCGCCATCGTGCTCGATGAAGCCGACGAGATGCTGGACTTGGGCTTCCGCGAAGATCTCGAATTCATGCTGGGCGAAGCGCCCGAGGACCGTCGCACGCTGTTGTTCTCTGCCACCGTGTCGAAATCCATCGCCGAAATTGCCAAGACCTATCAACGCGATGCCGTGCGCGTGACCACGATCAGCGAGCGCGAACAGCACAGCGACATTTCCTATCAGGTGATCCAATGTGCGCCGCGCGACGCAGAGCACGCGATCATCAACCTGCTGCGCTATCACGACAGCCAGACCTCTATCGTGTTTGCCAACACCCGTGCCGCTGTGGCGCGTCTGACCGCACGCTTCGCCAACCGTGGCTTTGCCGTCGTGAGCCTCTCCGGTGAGCTGTCCCAGGACGAGCGCAGCCATGCGTTGCAGGCACTCCGCGACGGGCGGGCCCGCGTTTGTGTCGCCACCGACGTGGCCGCGCGCGGGATCGACCTGCCCAATCTGGAACTGGTGATTCACGCCGATTTGCCGACCAACACCGAAGGCCTGTTGCACCGCTCCGGTCGGACGGGCCGTGCCGGTCGCAAAGGTATTTCCGCCCTGATCGCGCCGGACAATGTGGCGAAAAAAGCCGCGCGCCTGTTGAAATGGGCAAAGATCGACGCGGAATGGAAATATGCGCCGACCGCCGAGGAAATCCTCGCGCTCGATGAAAGCCGCTTGATGGACGATCCGGCCTGGGCGGCGGAGCTGACGGAAGGTGAGCTGCAATTCGCCGAAAAACTCCACGACCGTTTCTCCCCGGAACAGATCGCGGTCGCTTGTCTGCGTCTCTATCGTGCGGGTCTGTCCGCGCCTGAGGAGTTGAACGTCCACACCGCGAAACGCCCGCAAGACCCGCGCGCCGAGTTCGGCCCGTCGGCCTGGGTGTCGCTGTCTGTCGGGCGTAACCAGCGCGCCGAGCCGCGCTGGCTTTTGCCGCTTTTGTGTCGGGCGGGCAATCTGGAGAAAGCCCAGATCGGCAAAATCCGCATGGAGAACGATGAGACCTTTGTGGAGCTGAAAGAGTCGGCTCTGACGGGCTTCATGGACCACCTCGGTCCCGATGCGTCGCTCGAAGACGAGATCACCGTGACTGCTCTGCCCGGCGCACCGGCCTTTGCACCGCGTCAAAGCCCTGCGGGGCGTCCCGGTAAAGGTGGGCCGAAGAAGCGCTTTGACAAACCGCGTGGGAATGTCTCTTCGCAGGAGTATCTCGAGGGGCAGGAGCGTCCGCAGCGGTCGTTCGACAAAAAGCCCGCCGCCAAGACGCCCTATGAGAAAAAGCCGCGCAGGGAACGCGACGATGCGGTCCATGCGCCCGCGAAGCCTGCGCGCAAACCGCGTGTGGGCGGGGGCTCTGGAAGTGGCGCAGCTCCGGCTGGGGCGGGTAAGCCCAAGGCCAAGTTCGAGAAGCCGAAATTCGATCGCTCCAAACCGGCAGGCAAGAAACCGCATCGCAAAGGCGGCAAGCCGCCCGCACGCGGGGGCGATGCCACGCCGCGCCGTAAAGGCTGATCTGACAAAAGGCGGCGCCTGACGACGTCTCGATCTCTTAGAATACTACCGCACGACCTGTCTCGGAACTGAGACAGGTCGTGCCTGTTTGCATGTGCCGCGACGTGGTCCTGCGCAGAAAAAGGATCACCATCTGCATCGCATAAACCGTCTTCCCTCCATGGGAATGGTGCAAATTTTCGCCGCAGATTTTGGTGTAACCTGTGCTGTCGAATTTCTGGCCAATCCTGAGAGGAGGGGGCGGATGCGACGCAAGAAAGGATATGCAAAATGAAAGCAGCAGTTCTGACCGCCTTCAATGAACCTCTTGAAATCAAAGACGTTCCTGAGCCTGAGCTGACCGATGATGGGGCCATCGTGGAGGTGAAAGCCTGTGGTATTTGCCGCAGCGACTGGCATGGCTGGAAAGGCGAGTGGACCGGATTTCTCGCGCCTTTGCCGATGATCGGCGGGCATGAGATGAGCGGCATCGTGAAAGCGGTGGGCAAGAACGTGCACAAGGTCAAGGTGGGTGACCGGGTGGTCGTGCCCTTTACCTGTGGCGATGGCACCTGTCATCATTGTCTCGAAGGCCATTCCAACGTTTGTGACAATCAGACCATGCCGGGGTTCACCTACAATGGCGGCTTCGCGGAATATGCCCACGTGCCGGTCGCCGATTTCAACCTTATTCCGCTGCCGGAAGAGGTCGGCTTTGAACAGGCCGCTGGTATGGGGTGTCGTTTCATGACCGCCTATCACGGTGTGCTCAGCGTCGGTCAGGTCAAGCCCGGCGAATGGGTCGCGGTCTATGGCGCGGGTGGTGTCGGTCTGTCGGCGATTCAGATCGCGACGGCTGCGGGCGCCAATGTCATCGCGGTGGACATCGCGCAGGACAAGCTCGACTTCGCCACGCGGATGGGCGCGGTGCATGCGGTCAACAGCAAGGACACCGATCCGGTCGAGGCGATCAAGGAGATCACCCACGGCGGCGCACATGTCAGCATCGATGCGCTGGGCATCAATGCGACGCTTCAAAGCTCGCTCAAAAGCGTCCAGCGCAAGGGCCGCGCGGTGCAGATCGGTATGACTCCGATGGGCAAAGAGGGCGAAATTCCGATCACGGTGAACAGCATCATCGCGGATGAAGTCTCCTTCCTCGGCTCTTTCGGTATGCCGCGCAGCGAATTCCCCTATCTCTTGAGCCAGGTGGCGACGAAAAAACTGCAGCCAGGTGATCTTGTGACCGCGACGACCAACCTGTCGGGGATCATTGATGTCTATAACGATATGTCGAATTTCAATGTGAACGGGGTGACGGTGATCACCGATTTCACAAGCTGATCTGAGGCGTAGGTTTTGACGGAGCGGGCGCGGTGTCTCGCGCCCGTTTTCGTGTCGCATATCCTGTCGGCAAAAGAAAACCTCCCGACAGAGGTCTGTCGGGAGGTCTATCTGTTCAATGTCCCAAAAGGACCGTTCGAAACGTCGAACTCGCTCTTAGAGCATGCCTTCGCGCTGAGCTTTTTTACGAGCCAGCTTGCGGGCACGGCGGACGGCCTCGGCCTTCTCGCGCGCTTTCTTCACGGACGGCTTCTCGAAATGTTGCTTGAGCTTCATTTCACGGAAAACGCCTTCGCGTTGAAGTTTTTTCTTCAGAGCCCGGAGGGCCTGATCGACGTTGTTGTCACGAACGCTAACCTGCATGTGGTGTCACCACCTTCCTAAGTTAGATTTGCAAAAATTGCAGGAAGTGGCCGTATAGCAAAGTCATCCTAGCTTGTCTACTATGCCCGAGACCGTGAAGGAGGACAAAGACATGCCAACCACCGCTTATCCCGATCCGACCCGTGAAAAACTGCTCGATGCGGCGCTGATTCACGTGGTTTTCGATGGTTGGGGGCCGGAGACCTTTACATCTGCCGTGACTGATTCGGGGGTGTCCGAGGCACTGGCCAAGGTCGCGGCCCCGCGTGGATCGGTCGATTTGGCGGCGGCTTATCACAAACGGGGCGACCGTGAGATGGTGGCGGCGCTCGAAGCGGCGGATCTCTCAGAAATGCGGTTTCGCGACCGGATTGCGCACGCGGTGTGGATCAGGCTGCAATCGGTGGATCGCGAAGTGGTGCGACGCGGCATGTCGCTTTTCTCCCTGCCGATCTACGCGGCTGAAGGGACAAAGCTGGTGTGGGAAACGGCGGATGCGATCTGGACTGCTTTGGGTGACAGTTCGAATGATGTGAATTGGTACACGAAACGCGCGACACTGTCGGGTGTCTTCGCCTCGACCGTGCTGTTTTGGCTGGGCGATGACAGCGAAGGCTTTGTCGACACCAAAGCCTTTCTCGACCGGCGCATCGATGATGTGATGCAGATCGAGAAAGCCAAAGCCACAGTGCGGGGCAATAAGGCGCTGTCTGCGATGTTCGCGCTGCCCAATGCGGTTTTGTCGATGGTCAAAGCGCCTGCGGGTGTGGGTCGCGACGATGTGCCGGGTACACAAAGCGGCACGCAAACTGCCGGAGGGGCGTCTGAATGAGCCTGCCAGAGATGATGCGCGCGATCGAAATTTCCGAAGCAGGCGGGCCGGAGGTTCTCAAACCCTGCACCCGTCCTGTGCCGACACCCAAAGCCGACGAGATCGTGATCAAATTGGCCTATGCTGGCGTGAACCGGCCTGACGCGCTGCAACGTGCCGGGCTTTATAACCCGCCGCCCGGTGCATCGGACCTTCCGGGTCTCGAAGGCGCGGGGGAGGTTGTCGCTCTGGGGGCAGCAGTTAGCGACTGGCGAATTGGTGATCACGTTTGCGCGCTTTTGCCCGGCGGCGGCTACGCCGAATATGTCGCGACCCCTGCGGCGCATGCTTTGCCGGTGCCCAAAGGCATGTCTTTGAAAGAGGCCGCCTGCCTGCCGGAGACGTTTTTTACGGTCTGGTCGAATGTCTTCATGCGGGGCGGCTTGCAGGCCGGAGAGCGGTTTCTGGTCCACGGTGGTTCGTCCGGCATCGGCACGACCGCGATCCAATTGGCGCGGGCCTTTGGCGCGCGGGTGTTTGCCACTGCCGGCTCCGATGAGAAATGCAAAGCCTGTGCAGGGCTGGGTGCCGAGCGCGCGATCAACTACCGTGAGGAGGATTTCGTCGACGTCGTGAAATCCGAAGGCGGCATGAATCTTATCTTAGATATGGTCGGCGACAGCTATATCCCCTGCAATATCAAAGCGTTGGCGATGGAAGGCCGCTTGGTCAATATCGCCTTCCTGCAAGGCTCCAAGGCCGAAGTGAACTTCGCGCAGGTGATGATGAAACGCCTGACGCTCACCGGCTCGACGCTGCGCCCGCAATCGGATGAGGCCAAGGCTAAAATCGCAGCGGCTCTCTTGACCAAAGTCTGGCCGCTCATTGAAGCGGGGCAGGTCGGCCCGGTGATGGACAGCACCTATGCCTTGGATGACGCTGCGAAAGCGCATGCGCATATGGAAAGCGGCGCGCATATCGGCAAGATCGTTCTCGAAATTTGAGTATTTAAAGCTGCAATGAAGGCAAAGGCTGTTTTCATTGCAGCCGAAATACTCAGTCTATGGCCTCAAAAAGCGCATCGTCCAGCGTGCAGTCCCGGATGACATCTGTGCCGCATTTTCGTGGCTCCAGATCGCGGGTCAGGCAGATGCGGACTTCTTGGATGCGCGAGGCCTTGCAGGTGACGGTGATTTCGTTGCGTTCAACTCCGGGGTTGTCCATGAGAAAGGCGTCCTCGACAACGGAAGCCGGGAGTTTGACGTCGTTCTTGAGGGTGCGAAACACCTCGGGTCGGGTGATGCGGGTGTAGGCTTCGCGGGACAGTGCGAGAAAATCTTGCGCGGACAGGCCGGAGCAGCGGCCGTGTTTTTTCCATTGATACCAGGCCGCCCCTGAGGTGCCCATGATGTCGGCCATGGCGGCGGTTTCGCGTTTTGACGGATCATGGGCGGTGGTGTTGCAATAAGACGGCCAGCCGCGCTCGTATTGCGGCCAGAGACCGTGCAGCACCCAGCCGAAGTCTTGATCGCATTGCGGCGAATTGCGCGCCTCGCCCTCGAGCGCACACCAGGTGGGGGACCAGGACAGCGACAGCACATAATAGTCGAAATCCCCCGCAGGCTCGCCGTCGGCGAAACCGGGCGCGGCAGTCAAAAGTCCAAACCCCACAAGGGCACTCACGATGCGGTGACGCATTTTCTCTTTCCTCTTTTCTCGATCCGCACTATACAGCCGCCAAGTTCCCCGACAACGAGAACCGTCCCCAGCCGGGGAAAGCCCTTTGAGGCGACGGGAAAGGTGTATTCGGGGAGAGCCGCATTTTTAAGGAGTGTGACCCATGGCAAAACCGATTATGGCAAAGGCCACCGCTGTTTGGCTGGTCGACAATACCACGCTGAGCTTCAAACAGATCGCCGATTTCTGTGGTCTGCATGAGCTGGAAGTTCAGGGCATCGCCGACGGGGACGTCGCGGGCGGCGTGCGTGGGTTCGATCCGGTGTCGAACAATCAATTGACTGCCGAAGAGATCAAAACGGCGGAAGAAAACCCGATGCACCGTTTGAAACTCAAGTTCAACGCGGCCGCTCAGGGCGAAGAGAAACGTCGTGGCCCGCGCTACACGCCGCTGTCGAAACGTCAGGACCGTCCGAATTCGATCCTCTGGCTGGTGAAATTCCACCCGGAATTGTCTGACGGCCAGATTGCGAAACTCGTGGGCACAACGAAGCCGACGATCCAGTCGATCCGCGAACGCACCCACTGGAACATCGCCAACATGCAGCCGATCGACCCGGTGGCTCTGGGTCTGTGCAAACAGACAGAGCTGGATGCCGCCGTTCAGAAAGCTGCGAAAAACATCGCCGCCAATATGACGGATGACGAACGTCGCAAGCTTCTGTCCACCGAGGATTCGCTGACGGCGGATGCCGATGAGCCGAAAATGCCGACCGCGATTTCCGGGTTGGAGACCTTCTCCCTGTCGCAAGACGACGAGGATGAGCGCGACGAGAGCGTGCCGGATGCCGACAGCTTCTTCAACCTGCCGGATTCGGATGACGAGGACGACGACGCCTAAAAGGCGCCTCCTTTGGAAAAACCAAACCCGGAGCCTCGGCTTCGGGTTTTTTGTTATCAGATAAGGTTTTAGAGGCGTTTGCGGGCCGTGAGCGCGGCGGTGATCGTGCCGTCGTCGAGATAATCAAGCTCGCCCCCGACAGGTACACCTTGGGCCAGAGAACTGACTTCGCAGCGCCCTGATAATTCGTCGGAAATGTAATGCGCCGTCGTCTGGCCATCGACGGTGGCGCCAAGCGCAAGGATCACCTCGCGCACCTGTTCATCGGCCACGCGCTGAACCAGCAGGGGAATGCGCAGCTCCTCCGGCCCGATGGCATCGAGCGCCGAGAGCGTCCCGCCCAGCACATGGTAGCGGCCTTTGAACACGCCCGCGCGTTCCATCGCCCAAAGATCGGAGACATCCTCAACAATACACAATTCGCCATTGGCGCGGCGCTCGTCCACGCAGATGTCACAGAGATCGCCGGTGCCGATATTGCCGCAGCGCAGGCATTCGCGCGCGCTGTCCGCGACCTGTTGCATGGACTGCGCCAGAGGTTGCATCAACCGCCCGCGTTTCTGGATCAGGTGCAAAACGGCACGCCGCGCCGACCGGGGTCCAAGCCCCGGCAAGCGCGCCATGAGATCGATCAGATCTTCGATGTCCTGCCGTCCGCTCACCTTTTAGAACGGCATCTTGAAATCGGCCGGAAGGCCAAGGCCCTCGGTCAGGGATTTCATCTCGGTTTCGGATTTCTCGGCGGCTTTCGCCTGGGCATCCTTGATCGCGGCGAGGATCAGGTCCTCGACCACCTCTTTCTCATCGGGATGGAAAATCGACGGATCAATGTCCAGCGCCGTGAGCTTGCCCTTGGCGGTCGCCGTGGCTTTCACCAGACCCGCGCCGCTTTCGCCCACCACGGTCATGGTGTCGAGCTTTTCCTGAAGCTCAGCCATATCCTTTTGCATTTGCTGGGCTTTTTTCATCATCCCGGCCATATCGCCGAGGCCACCGAGGCCTTTCAACATCACGTTTCTCCTAAATCATGCGGGCCGCGTTCACTCTTCGAACGGGTCCCATTCATCTTCGACTTCCTGAAGCGCCTCAGTGGCGGCCTCAGAGGCAATTTTTTCCGGGGTGCGAATATCGGAGATTTTCGCATCGGGGAAAAGTTCGAACACTTTCGCAATCACGGGATGCTGTTTCGCCTCCGCCTCAAGCGCGCGCTGATCGGCTTCGTCAATCTCGCGAATGGTTTGTGTGCCTTCGGGCGCTTTGGCGATGGTCACCGCCCAGCGGTGCCCGGTAAAGGCCAAAAGGCGGCTTTGCAGGCGCTGGGCCAGATCCGCAGGAGCCTCGCCCGCCGGTTCGAATTCGATGAAACCTGGACGGAAATTGGCGATCCGCATATGCGTTTCCATGTCGATCTTGAGCTTCATGTCGCGATGCTCGCCGACGAGATCGACGACGGCCTGAAAGCTCACGAAGCGTGACAGCGCCAGATCGGGGGCTTGTGCGGGGGCAGTCGCCGCCCCGGAGCTCATGGTTGCGCCATGGACGGGACCGCGTGGGGCCATGGATGTGCTTTGCGCATGTGTCGTCGTGCCCCCACCTGCAGGGGCACCACCACCCGCCGGACCGGAGGGCGGTCTGGGCGGCGGGTTTTGTTCATTGAGTTTGCGCACCAGATCTTCCGGCATCGGCAGGTCGGCAACATGGGTCAGCCGGATGATCGCCATTTCAGAGGCCATCATCGCGTTGGGGGCGGCGGAGACCTCTTCGATCGCTTTCAACAGCATTTGCCACATGCGCGACATCACCCGCATCGGCAGTTTTTCGGCCATTTCAAGCCCACGCGCGCGCTCGTCGGGGCCAATGGTGGGGTCTTCGGCGGCGGAGGGCGTGATCTTGATCACCGACACCCAATGGGTGATTTCCGCCAGATCGCGCAGTACGGCCAGAGGGTCGGCGCCATCGGCATATTGCCCGCCCAATTCCTCAAGCGCGCCTGCGGCATCGCCCGCCATGATCATGTCGAAGAGATCGAGCACACGGCCGCGATCTGCGAGGCCCAGCATAGCGCGAACCTGATCGACGGTGGTTTCGCCAGCGCCATGAGAGATGGCTTGATCCAAGAGAGACAGCGCATCGCGCACCGAGCCTTCGGCGGCGCGGGTGATCAGGGCAAGCGCGTCCTGCGCCACCTCCGAGCCTTCCTTTTCGGCAATCCCGGCGAGGTGGTTCATCATCACCTCCGGCTCGATCCGGCGCAGATCGAACCGCTGACAGCGAGACAGCACCGTCACCGGCACTTTGCGAATCTCGGTCGTGGCAAAGATGAATTTGACGTGGGCGGGCGGCTCTTCGAGGGTCTTCAGGAGCGCGTTGAACGCACTCGTGGAGAGCATGTGCACCTCGTCAATGATGTAGATTTTATAGCGCGCCGAGGCCGCGCGGTAGTGCACCGAATCGATGATCTCACGAATGTCGCCGACACCCGTGCGCGAGGCGGCGTCCATCTCCATCACATCGACATGACGCCCTTCGGAAATGGCCACGCAATGTTCGCAGGTGCCACAGGGGTCTGTTGTCGGCATGCCGGTGCCATCGGGGCCAATGCAGTTCATGCCCTTGGCGATGATCCGCGCCGTCGTGGTTTTGCCGGTGCCACGAATGCCGGTCATGATGAACGCCTGCGCGATCCGGTCAGCGGCAAAGGCGTTTTTGAGCGTCCGCACCATGGCGTCCTGACCGATCAGATCGACAAAGGTTTCCGGGCGATATTTGCGCGCCAGTACCTTGTAGCCGGTGGTGGTGTCGGTCATGCGAGGGCCCTTTTCTGTGTTCCGCTCTAAGGTAAGGGCGGGGACCTCTCCCCGCAACCTCAATTCAGAGCGGCTCACTCGCCGCGTCGGGCCTTTTTCGCCTTCATGGTGGTTTTCACCATTTTGGAGAATTTCCGCCCCCGCTCGCGGGCTTCCGCGATGGTCTCGGAGTTCCGCGTATCCTCGTCCACCAACTTGCGCCAGCGCTCGACACGGTCCGGATCGAGATCTCCGGCCTCCACCGCGCGGCGCACGGCACAGCCTGGCTCGGTCTGGTGTTGGCAGTCGGAGAATTTGCACGCGGTGGCAAGATCGGTGATGTCCTCGAACAGCGTCGCGATGCCTTCAGACGCGTCATGCAGCGCCAGTTCCCGCATCCCCGGCGTGTCGATCAGCCAACCGCCCGCGTGCATCCGGTGCATCGAGCGCGCCGTCGTTGTGTGCCGCCCTTTGGCATCGTCCTCGCGAATGTCGCCGACCTCGATGTCTTCGCCTGTGAGGCCGCGCGCGATGGTGGATTTGCCCACACCAGACGAGCCGACCAGAGCAATCGTCTGCCCCGTGCCGCAATAGGTTTCAAGCCGGGCGATGTCGGCGGGCGATTTGGCGTTGATCAAGAGGACTTCGGCGCCCTCGTAGAGGGCCTTGGCACGGTCCTCATAGACCTCGACGGGCATGTCTTCGGGCTTGTCGGATTTGGTGATGACGATCACCGGCGTGGCCTCTGCCTCAATCGCGATGGCGAGGTAGCGTTCCAGCCGCGCTTCGTTGAAATCGAGGTTGCAGGAGGTGGTGATGAACAGTGTGTCGATATTGGCGGCGATCAATTGGGCTTGGGCCGCGACGCCTGCAGCTTTGCGGGAGATCACCGTTTTTCGGTCGAGCACGCGGATGAGCCGTTCGCCATCGGTGAGGGCGAAATCGCCGACGGCCATGTCGGTCGCCACGTGATCGCCAGTGAGCGCGATTTCCCGACGCTCCAACTCGGGCGTCAACGCCACGACGGAGCGGCGGCGCACCTCAGTGAGGCGCACGGGGGTGAGGGATTCGACTTCGGTGAGATCGAGCTGGCCGTTGAAAAACTGGGACCAGCCGAGAGTTTGGAGATTAGATGTCATTGGTCTGCCTTGCAAAACGCGAAAGGGCTTCCGCGCCGAACGAGCGGCGGAAGGGAACGGTTTCGGGCAGTCCGATGATGGGAATAGGCCTTAAGCGGCTGCCCGAGGGGCGGTCACGACAATCATCAATTTCCTCCTCGGCATGCAGTTAAGGTTCAGGTGAGAGGCTGGACAACGACCCAAGCGGGGCTCGTTACGGCTGCTTCCTTCCGGACCTGACCGGGTTGGCGAGGCGCTCGCCCGCGCCAACCTCTCACCGCGTTACATAGTCGTCATGCTCTGGATTCGCAAGAGGGCGGTTCAGGAGGACAGGCGGGTGCGCTCTTCGCGCAAAAGCTCCGCCAGACGGTGAAAGTCCGCGCTTCGCGCCGAGCTTTTGCGCCAGGCCAGAACCACTTCTCGCGGTTTGGTGCCGAAAAGCGGTGTCAGGTGGATGTCGGTGTTGCGTGTCACGCCTGCGTCAATCGCCAGCTGCGGCAACAGCGTGATGCCGAGGCCTTCCTCCACCATGGCGACCAGAGTCGGCAGCGAAGTGGCGGCAAAGGTTTCATCCTGTTTCGCGTGGCTCTCCGGGAAGGCCGACAGCGCGTGACGTTGCAGACAGTGCCCGCGCTCCAAAAGCAAAAGCGTCTCATCATCCAAATCTGGCCCACCGATCGGGCGGTCGGACATCAGCCGATGGCCTGGCGCTGTGGCAAGTTGGTAATCGTCTTCGAACAGGCTTTCCATCTCCAGATCGCCGGTCTCGAACGGCAGTGCGATCAGGATCACATCCAGCCGCCCGGCGCGCAGCCCCGAGATCAGGTTCTCGGTCAGCTCTTCGCGCATATAAAGCCGCAGATCGGGGTAGTCCTGACGCAGGCGCGGCAAGAGGCGGGGAAAGAGAAACGGTCCTACTGTGGGAATGGTGCCGAGTTTCAAGGTGCCGCGCAACGTGCCGGATTGGCTTTGTGCCAGCTCCACCATGTCCTGCGCCTCGGCCAGCATCACGCGAGCGCGCGCCGCGATCTCTTCGCCCAGCGGAGTCATCAAAACGCTGCGCTTGGTGCGCTCGGCGATGGTCGCGCCGAGGATGTCTTCGAGCTCTTTGAGGCCGCTCGAGAGGGTTGATTGCGTGACAAAGCAACGCTCGGCGGCACGACCGAAATGTAGCTCATCGGCTAGGGCGGTGAGGAAGCGAAGCTGGCGCAGGGTGGGCAGAATCATTGATCGAATTTCTCAATTACTTTGATCTTTTTTATTCGTTTCAACAATGAATTCGCAAGGTCTATCTCTGTGTCATCGAAAGGGCGGCGACGCCTTGGAACGAAAAACACCAATAAAACAAAGGACAAAGACATGACCGATCACATCGAAACCATCACCGGCCCGCAACTGAACAAACCTGCCCCGGCGTTTGAGGCGCTGACCACCGATGGGGTGAAAACCCTCGACGACTACAAAGGCAAATGGCTGATCCTCTTCTCCCACCCGGCGGATTTCACGCCCGTGTGCACCACGGAATTCATCGGCTTTGCGAACAAACAGGATGAGTTCAATGCCATGGGGGTCGAGCTCTTGGGTCTGTCCATCGACAGCCATTATTCCCACATCGCCTGGATGCTCAACATCAAGGAAAACTGGGGCGTCGAGATCAAATTCCCGATCATCGCCGATCTGTCGATGAAGGTTGCGCATGCTTATGGCATGATCCAGCCGGGGGCCTCGGACACGGCGGCGGTGCGGGCGACGTTCATCATCGACCCGAATGGCATCCTGCGCGCCATGGTCTATTACCCGATGAACGCGGGCCGCTCCGTGGATGAGATCCATCGCCTCGTGGTGGCGCTGCAAGCTGCCGATGAGAACAAATGCGCGATGCCGGAAAACTGGAAGCCGGGGGATGCGGTGATTGTGCCGACCCCGCCGACTGCCGCTGCCGCGCAGGCGAAACTGGCCGAGGCGCCGGAAGGGCAGAAGGTCGTGGATTGGTACTTCGCGACACGTCAGCTCTGAACGTTTCACGCAGAATGAGAAGGGGCGCCAGATCGGCGCCCCTTTTGATCTTATCCCTGTGGGCGTTCCGCCCAACCGGCAAAGATTTTTTCCAGCGCCACGACGATGTAGTAGAGCAGGATGCCAAGGAAGGCCAAAGCGATCAGCACCGCGAACATCAGCGGATAATCCGCGTTGATCTTGCCGCTGTCGAACAGGTGGCCGAGGCCTTTGCCGTGCGGCTCGACGATCTCCATCAGGTTGGTGCCGATGAAGGCGAGCGTCACCGCGACCTTCAGCGCACCGAAGAATTCCGGCAGGGTTTTCGGCAGGGCAATCTTCCAGAAAATCGTCCATTTCGACGCGCCGAGAGAGCGCAGGATGTCGCGATATTCCGGCTCCAAAGTCGACAGGCCGATGGAGACCGCGACCGAGATCGGGAAGAACGAGATCATGAAGGCAATCAGCACGGTGTTCAGATCGTGCTGGCCAATCAGGATGAGGGCGATCACGGGGACAACGGTGGCTTTCGGAATGGCGTTAAAGCCCACCAAAAGCGGATAAAGCGCGTCACGCATGGTGCGCGAAAAGCCCATGATCATGCCGATCAAGGTGCCGAAGACGACGGCAACCAAAAGCCCGACGACGGTGCGCCAGAGGGTTTGCCAGCCGTAAATCAGGAAGAGATTCCAATACTTTGTATAGGCCGGGATTAGGTCGGAGGGGGAGGCCATTTTATAGTTCGGCCATTGGTTCACCCAGACGATGAACTCCCAAAAGGCGAGGAAGATGAGGATGGCGAGGGTCGGTGTGGCGATCTTGCGGAAGGTTTTCATTAGGCTGCCTCCTCGTCTTTTGCACGCCCTTGCGCGATCTCGATCTGGTGGCGCAGACGGTGCAAAATCTCGGTCGCTTCGGGGGTGTAGATCACCTCAAGATCAGTGCGCCCGTCGAGTTTGACGTTCTCCACATGCTGCGTCGTCGCCGGCCGGCCTGAGAGCACGATGACCTCATCGGCGAGATAAACGCTTTCGCGCAGATCGTGGGTGATCAGCACGCCGGTGAAGGGCTCCTCTGCACGCAGCGCATGCATGGTTTGCCAGAGGTCTTCGCGGGTAAACGCATCAAGCGCGCCGAAGGGTTCGTCCATGATCAACACGTCGGGCTTGTGGACGATAGCGCGACACAAAGAGGCCCGCTGACGCATGCCCCCCGAAAGTTCGGAGGGGCGTTTGTCCTCGAACCCCTCAAGGCCGACAAGCGCCAAAAGCTCGCGCCCACGTTCCTCTTTCTGTTTCTTCGTCATCTTGTTCGGCACAATCTCCAGCGGCAGCAACACGTTCTGAAGGATCGTCCGCCATTCCAGCATCACAGGATTCTGAAACGCCATGCCGACGGTCGAGCGCGGGCTGGTGACGCGCTCACCATGCAGCCAAACTTCGCCCTGATCCGGCTTCATCAGCCCGGCGATGAGCCTCGTCAGCGTGGATTTGCCACAGCCCGACGGGCCGACCACGGCGCAGAAATCGCCTTCGGGGACGGAAATGTTGAGGTCGTCGAGAACGGGCAGGGGGCCGTTGTCGGTCTTGTAGGCGTGGGTCACGCCTTTGATATCTATGAGATTTGCCATTCTGTCCGCTCTTTTTGCCCGCATGAAAACGGGCGCGAGCCTTTTTGAGGTCCCGCGCCCGCCAAAGTCTTCGCGGTCGATTACTTCAGCATGCGCGCGTCAGCGGCGGGCAGGTACTCTTCGGTGAAGTAGAGGCTCGCGTCGGGGTCCGCATTGAACTCGTAGACCATTTTGAGCTGCTCCAAAGAGCCCTCAAAACGTTCCGCGTCGATGCCGCCCATGCCATGCTCGGCGACGTAGTCGGTGTAGACATTGCCTTCGAGCGCCAATTCGAGGCGGCGTGTTTCCAGGTCCAGATCAGAGGCCGGGTTGTACTTGATCATATATTCGACCGAGGCCTTCGGATCGGCCATCGCGTCTTTCCAACCCATTGTCACGGCAGAGACAAATCCTTTGACTGCGTCCGGGTTCTCGGCGGCGAAATCGGTGTTCACGATCAACACGTTGCCGTAAAGGTTCACCCCGTAATCCGACATCATGATCGTCGAAATGTCATCTTCCGGCACGCCGAGGCGCACGAGGTTCAGGAAGGACGAGAAGTTGAAGCCGGTGACGGCGTCCACTTTGCCCTCGGCGAGCATCGGCTCACGGGTCGGGAAACCGACCGGCTCGACGGTGATCTTGTCCATGTCGAGATCATTCTCGGCAGCAAAGATCGGGAATTGCGCCCAGGCGCCATCCGGCGGCGGCGCACCGAGGATTTTGCCTTCGAGGTCTTTCGGGGTTTCGATGCCCAGCGATTTACGGCCCACCACGGCAAATGCGGGCGCGTCATAGATCATCATCATGCCGATGACCGGCGCGCCGGGGTTTTGGTCGAGGAATTTCACGAGGCTGTTGATGTCCGCCATGCCGACCGGAAACGCGCCGGTGGCGACTTTCGGAATGGCGTCGAGCGAGCCCTGACCTGCGGAGATTTCAACGCTCAGATCGACGTCGGAAAAATAGCCTTTTTCCAGCGCGGTGAAATAGGGGGCAGCGGGGCCCTCGAATTTCCAGTCGAGCGCGAAAGGCATCGCGGTCTCGGCGGTGGCGGCACTTGCACTCAGCGCGAAGGCGGCCATGGTGGTGATGGATTTATAGAACATTCATTTCCCCTGAAAAATCCTCTGTGTCGTTCCGGCTCAGAATGGCGTGCCATTCGGGCGCCTGCGAGATTGAGGTTCACAATCATGTATACAACCTTAACGCCTGCGTAAAAAAGTGGCGGAAAAATTTTATTTGCCCATTTGGTAAACAACAAAGCGGCCACAAGATGCGGCCGCTTTCTCGAAATGCGCGCAATTGGACCAGATCGGCTCAGAGCGTGATGCGGAATTGGGCGAATCCGTCGGCGCCTTCGCCCGCGTCCTCAATGGCCAGGCCTTTGAGATCGGAGAGATGCGTGCGGGCCGCAGGGCCGGTTTCGAACAACACGGTGGTGTCGCCGAGAGGGGCCAGAGACCAGTTGTTGTCGGCGGTCGGATTGACGGTGCCTTGTTCGACGATATAGCGCACGATGATGTCGCGGTTGGTGTCGGGACCTTCGAAAATCACCGTGGACCCATCGGCACCGGGGAAGGTGCCGCCGCCGCCTGCGCGGTAGTTGTTGGTGGCGACGATGAACTCCATGTCGTCGGTCACGGGCGCGCCGTTGAAGGTCAGGTTCACGATCCGCGAGGCGTCGGGGTTCAGCGGCTCACCACTTGAGGTGAAGCGCGACGGTTGCGAGATGTCGATCTGATAGTCCACCCCGTCGATCACGTCGAAATTGTAGGAGGCAAAGTCGGGGTTCAGCAGAACCGCATCTGTCGCGCCCCTCTCGACCTGATTGAACATGCCGGCGGAGCGCTCAAGCCAGCCTTTGAGTTGGACGCCATTGATGCGCACAGCCCGAATGGTGTTCGGGTAAAGGTAGAGATCGGCGACGTTTTTGATCGCCACATCGCCCGGCGCGACATCGGTGTAATATTCCGGGCCTCCACGACCACCGGCCTTGAAGGGCGCGGCGGCGGAGAGGATCGGCAGGCCTTCGTGTTCCGTGCCTTGCATCATCTCGCTGATGTACCAAAGCTGGGCGTTGGAGACGATCTGCACCGACGGATCATCGGCGACGAGGGCGAAGTAAGAGTGCAGAGGCGCGTTGGTTTTGCCGACAGCGCGACGCACATAGGCCAGCGTTTGGTCGTGGATGTCCGCGACGGAGGCCAGCACAGGCTCGACGCTTTCCACCAGCGGCGTGATCGAACGGTCCTCTTCGCGGCGCGAAATCGGACGGGTCTCGACTTCGCTGGTCACCACACGCCATGCGCCGCCCTCATATTCCAAAAGCAAATCCATGACACCGAGGTGCGATCCCCAATAGCCGCCCATCACGGCAGGCTTGCCATGGATCAGGCCCTTTTGGCTGTCGACGGCGGCGTAGCCGTCATAGGTTGGCGAGGGGAAGACGAGGTGCGAGTGGCCGGTCAAAAGCGCATCGACACCGTCGATTTCTGCGAGCGGCACGGAGGCGTTTTCCATGCCTTCGGTGTGCTCGGCGGAGCCAATGCCGGAGTGGTTCAGCGCGATGATGAGATCGGCGCCTTTTTCTTTCATCTCGGGCACATAAGCGCGGGCGGTCTCGACAATATCGCGGGCATTCACATTGCCTTCGAGGTTCTTGCGATCCCACATCATGATCTGCGGCGGCACGAAGCCGATGAGACCGATCTTGATCTGATGCGTCTCGCCCGCGCCGTCGGTGATCTCGCGATCGAGGATCACATAGGGCGGCAAAAGCGTGACGTCGTCGCGGGGCGTGGCACCCATTTCCTTGACGACGTTGGCGGAAATCACCGGGTAATTCGCGCCCGCCAGCGCCTTCATCAAAAAGTCGATGCCGTAGTTGAATTCGTGGTTGCCCAAGGTCGAGGCGTCAAACCCCAGCGTGTTCATCGCGGTGATGACGGGGTGCATATTGCCCTCTTTCATGCCGCGTTCATAGGCGATGAAGTCGCCCATCGGGTTGCCTTGCAGGAAATCGCCATTGTCCAGAAGCATCGCATTGGTCGCCTCGACACGGATGTTATTGATATGCGCGGCGGTGCGGGCGAGGCCGACCGTATCTACAGGCTTGTCGGCGTAATAGTCATAGGGAAACACGTGGACGTGCAGGTCCGTGGTTTCCATGATCCGCAAATGCGCCTGATTGGCGCTGGCGCGGGCCGAAAAGGGATGAAGAGCAATCAAAGCAGTTCCTGCGATTGTGCCGGACAGAAAGCCTCGGCGATTTATGTGTTTTTTCAGATGGTTCATCTGACTACTCCATGTCTTGAAACGGTGCCTGACTACAGGGTGATGCGACCATCAGCCGGTCACAAGACAAAGATGTGACACTCTCGAATTTACCAATACAATCATGTCAGGCAATCCATTTTGGGTTGCCATTTGAGCTAAGGACGCAACTTTAAGTTGTATTATTAACTTTTGTCGCAAAATAGCAACAGAAAATCTGTGTCGCGATTGCCGAGACGTCAGGGTGTCTTGGTCCAGATAGGCAACCGGGCGTAAGCCAATCACATGAAACAGGATTTGGTGCCGCTCGCGGGCGGAGAATTGAACAGGGCCGCGCATTTGCGGGCCAAGGCCGACGTGATGCGGGGTCAGGTGGATGCGCTTGTGATGCCGATCTGGCGCGGGCATGTGCCGACGGATGCGGAGGGCGCCTTGGCGCTGCGCGGCGCGGATGCATTCGTGTCGGCTGAGGCGCAGGAGCTTTTTCTTGGCCTTTTGCCCAGCGGTCAGCCGGTTTTTGCTCGTGATGTCAGTGCCTTCGAGCCCTTGGCCACCGAAGCGGATGCTGTACAGCCCTCGCCATGGTCGAGCGCAAGCGTGGTGTTCAAGGAGCTGGACGGGCTGACATTCCAAGACCTGCGCGCGGTGATGACGACGCTGACGCCGCTTGAGGCGGAGATGGCGGGCACGGCACGGGGGCTGTTCGAATGGCATCGCAGCCACGGATTTTGTGCCGCTTGCGGGACCAAAACGGAGATGTCGCAAGGGGGCTGGCAAAGAGAATGCTCCGCTTGCGGGACCTCGCATTTCCCGCGCACCGATCCGGTGGTGATCATGCTGGTGACACGTGGCAATTCTGTCCTTTTGGGCCGCAACGCCAACTGGCCGGAGCGGATGTATTCGCTTTTGGCCGGGTTTGTCGAACCGGGCGAACCCATCGAAGCGGCGGTGCGGCGCGAGGTCTTTGAAGAGGCCGGGGTGCGTGTCGGCAAGGTTTCTTACGTCACCAGCCAGCCCTGGCCCTTCCCGGCGTCCCTGATGTTGGGCTGTCGCGCGCAGGCAGAGAGCACGGAGATTATCGTCGACCCGGTCGAAATCGAGGATGCGCGCTGGGTGCGGCGCGAAGAGCTTGCCCAAGCGATGGCCGGGCAACACCCGGAGATTGCCCCCGCAAGAAAAGGCGCCATCGCGCAGGTTCTGATGGCCAAGTGGCTTGCGGATGATTGGGAATAACGGAATAACCTATCTGCGGAAGGTAACAGGTGAGCAGGCATGAAATTCTCGACGCGTCAGGACATTGAAGCCCCGGCAGAGTTCGTTTTCGAACATTTCACGGATTTCGAAGGGCTCGAACGTCAGGCCATGCGCCGTGGGATTGAGGTGGCGCGCAAGTCGCCGCACCAGCCGCGCGATGTCGGGGCGGGCTGGACGCTTAAAGTGCCGTTTCGCGGCAAGATTCGCGATCTAGATGCCGAGATCGTCGAATGCGACGCGCCGAATGCGCTGACCGCAACGGCAGTCTCCGGCGGGTTGAACATGGAGGTCAAGACCGAGCTTGTGCCCCTGTCGCCGCAGCGCACACGGGTGACGATCGGCTATGAGGTGCGGCCCAAGACGCTTTCCGCACGCATCCTGGTGCAATCGGTGAAATTTGCGAAAGCGACCCTGCAGAAACGCTTTGAGAAACGGGTCCAGAAATACTGCGAACACCTGTCGGATCAGTATCAGGGCGCGCCGAAGCGCTGAAACGCAGTAATATCAATTCGGTTTGGCAACGTTTTTCGCTCAATCTGGTTCAGATGAAACGAAAAACGCTTTAACCCTGTTTACAGGCGTCTCAGGTCCGGCGCGGGTCGGCTGGGTAGACGCCCAGAATTTCCACCATTTCCGTGAAGTAGCGCAGCTCATCCAGCGCCAGACGGACGTTGTCGTCCTCCGGGTGGCCTTCGATGTCGGCGTAGAACTGCGTCGCGGTGAAGACGCCGTCCACCATGTAGCTTTCCAGTTTCGTCATGTTGACGCCATTGGTCGCAAACCCACCCATCGCTTTGTAGAGCGCGGCGGGAATGTTGCGGACGCGGAACATGAAAGCGGTGACCATCTTGTCGGCTCGGCGTTCGTAATTCGGCTCGCGCGCCATGATCAGGAAGCGCGTGGTGTTGAGTTTGTGGTCCTCGATGTGACGCGCGAGGACGTCGAGGCCGAAAATCTCACCCGCAAGCTCGGATGCAAAGGCTCCGATCTCTGGATTGCCTTCTTCTTTCACGGAGCGCGCGGCGGCGGCGTTGTCGGACCAGTTGACGGTCGTGATGCCATGGTCGCGGATAAAGCCACGGGCCTGGCCCAAAAGGACGGACATGGCGCGGGCGGTCTTGATGTCGGACACCTTCGTGCCGGGTAGACCCAAGAGGTTCACATGCACGCGCACGAAAGTTTCGTCGATGATGTGCAGACCGGAATCGGGCAACAGATGATAGACGTCCTGCACCCGGCCATAGGTCGAATTTTCGACCGCGATCATGCCCAGATCTGCGGCACCGGAGCGCACGGCCTCCATCGCATCCTCAAAGGTCGGGCAGGGCAGCGGCTCGAAATCGGGACGGGCATCGGCGCAGGCCTGATGCGAATAGGACCCGGGTTCCCCCTGAAATGCGATGCGAGCGGCCATATTTATCCCTTTTCCTGCGTTTGATCTGCGCTAACTTGTCCGGGTTTCGGTCTTATACCTTGAAATGAAGCATTGGAAGCGGGTAGATATCGCGCGACGAACCTATATGAACGGAACGCAATATGTTCAACACTATGACCCTTACCAAGATCGTGGGCGGCGTATGCGGCACATTCCTGATCTTCCTTCTCGGCAACTGGGCCGCCACTTCCATCTATGCCATGGACGCCACAGGACATGACGGCGAACAGCTTCAGTCCTATGTCGTTGCCACCGGCGATGACGATGCCGCAGAAGAAGAAGTGGTCGAAGTGAGCTTTGACGAGCTTCTGGCCTCTGCCGATCCGGCCAAGGGCGAGAAAGTCTTTGGCAAATGCAAAGCCTGTCACAAGGTGGACGGCTCGAACGGCACGGGGCCGCACCTCGATGGCGTGTTCGGGCGTGAGCTGGCGTCCGTTGGCGACTTTGCTTACTCCGATGCGATGGCGACCCATGGCGGCGTTTGGGATGCTGAGGCTCTGAACGCCTATCTGGAAAGCCCGAAAGACGCCGTGCCGGGCAACAAGATGTCCTTTGCAGGTCTGAAAAAGGTCGAAGACCGCGCCAACATCGTGGCCTATCTTCAGTCGATCTCCGGCTAAACGGCGCGATCCGCGCATCGCGTGCAGATTTTGAGACCCCCGCTGGCCGCACCAGCGGGGGTTTTGTTTTGCGCAGGACCGGGTCAGGCACCCCGATCACGCAAATTCGAGCGCATGTAACTTGCATCCCGGTGGTCCGGCACATTACCGTCTGTTGCAAGACCCCTGACGTCCTCAACGCCTCCCGGAGACCCGAATATGATCCAACGCCCCTTCGCCCGCGTCTTTCCTCTCATGGCAACGCTTGGCCTTTTGTCCGGGGCGGCCTTGGCCCAGGAGGCTCAGAACGTCGCGGACAGCGAGGGGGCGGACAAGATCATCACCTCGACCTGGTATTCCGACTGGGACGAGGCGAAATACGCCGAGCCCTTCGATCATCTCGATTACGTCAACCCGGAGGCCCCGAAAGGCGGCGAGATCATCCTTGGCACCGTGGGCACATTCGACAGTCTGAACCCTTTCTCCACGCTCTCGGGCACGCCCGCCTCTCTGTCGTCTTCGATGTATGAGCGCCTGATGAGCGGGACCGCGGATGAGTATAAATCCGCCAGCTATTGTGTGCTTTGCGAGACCATCGAATATCCGGAGAGCAAGGATTGGGTGATTTTCCACCTGCGTGACGATGTGACTTTTTCCGACGGCACGCCGATGACCGCCGAGGATGTGGTCTACACCCACAACAAATTCATCGCCGAGGGCACGCCGTCCTGGCGTTCGGGTGTTTCCGCGATGATCGAAAAGGTCGAAGCGCTCGATGATCACACCGTCAAATTCACATTCCAACCGGACATTCCGCGCAGCGGGTTGATCGGTCAGGCGGGCGCGACGCTGGTGATGAAAAAAGCCTGGTTCGAGGACACCGGTCACCGCCTCGATGAGAAACGCTACGAGACCTCGCCCGGGACCGGTCCCTATATGCTGACCTCTTACGATCCGGGGCAGTGGGTCGAATACACCCGTAACCCCGACTATTGGGGCGCGGATCACCCGTTCAACGTGGGGCGCAACAATCTCGATACCATTCGCGTGACCTATTTCGGCGACACGATTGCAGCGTTCGAGGCCTTCAAAGCCGGTGACATCACCTTCCGTCAGGAATTTTCCTCGCTGGTCTGGGCGACGAGTTACGATTTTCCGGCGCTTGAGAATGGCTGGGTGAAAAAGGAAACACTGCATAACGGGAGCATTCCCGGTGCGAGCGGGTTCCTGTTCAACTTGCGGCGCGAGAAATTGCAGGACCGCAATGTGCGGCTTGCGCTGGGGCTGATGTACAACTTCACCTGGACCAACGAGACGCTGCAATACGGGTTGTTTACCCAGCGTGAAAGTTTCTGGCAGACGCCGGAGCTCATGGCGACCGGCCTGCCGGAGGGCAAGGAGCTTGCCGTGCTCGAGGAGGTCAAGGACGACCTGCCCGAGGCGATCTTCACCGAGGACGCGCTTTTGCCGCACAGCTCCGGCGAACGCTCGCTGGACCGTCGCAACATGCGTCAGGCCACGGCTCTTTTGGCAGAGGCGGGCTATACCCCCGGCGATGATGGCAAGATGCGCAACGCAGATGGGGAGCTCCTCTCTGTCGAACTGCTACACTACAGCCCGTCCTGGGATCGGATCATCAAGCCCTATGTCGAGAACCTGATCGCGCTGGGCGTGGACGCGCGCTATAACCGGATCGACCCGAACCAGTATCAGGCTCGTCGCCAGAGTTTTGATTTTGACATGATCTTCGATGGTTATTCGAACGGGTTCGAGGAAGGCTCCGGTTTCTTGCAGAAATACGGCTGCGACGAAGTGGACGATATTTTCAATCCGGCCGGCTATTGCAGCCCGGCGATCGACAAAATCGGCAAGGAGCTTTTGAACGCGGACACCTATGACGACATGGCGGCGATGGTTAAGGCGGCGGATCGGATCATGCGCTATGACTATTTCATCGTGCCAGCCCATATGAACGACAGCTATTGGGTCGCCTATTACGACATGTATGAGCACCCCGATGAGGACACGATGCCGCCGCTCGATCTGGGCTATCTGGATTTCTGGTGGGTCAATGCCGACCGCGAAGCGGAATTGCGTGCGGCAGGCGCGTTGAAGTAAAGACGTTGAGAAAACAATGACGCTGAGAAAACAATAAAGAGCAGGACGGTTCATGGGAGCCTATATTCTACGGCGTTTGCTGCTGATCATTCCGACGCTGATCGGGGTCATGGTGGTCAATTTCGCGCTGACTCAATTCGTGCCGGGCGGTCCGGTCGAACAGGTGCTCGCCAATTTGCAGGGCGAGGGCGATGTGTTCGAGACGATCACCGGCACGCAGGCCGATGCGGGCAGTTCCAATCTGGCCGAAAACACCGCCTATCAAAGCGAATACGCCGGCGCGCGTGGCCTTCCACCCGAATTCATCGCCGATCTGGAGCGTCAATTCGGCCTCGACAAACCGCCGCTTGAGCGTTTCCTCACGATGATGTGGAACTACATGCGGTTCGATTTCGGGGAGAGCTATTTCAAATCCGAGGGGGTTTTGGATCTCGTCTGGGACAAGCTTCCGGTGTCGATTTCTCTGGGGCTTTGGGCCACGCTGATTTCCTATCTGGTCTCCATCCCTCTGGGCATCCGCAAGGCCGTGCGTGATGGGTCGAAGTTTGACACATGGACCTCAGGCATCATCATCGCCGCCTATGCGATCCCGAGCTTTCTTTTCGCGATCATGCTTTTGGTTCTGTTTGCGGGTGGGTCGTATTGGCAGATTTTCCCACTTCGCGGCCTGACCTCGCCTGATTGGGATCAGATGTCTTTGCTGGGCAAGATCGGCGATTATTTCTGGCACATCGCTTTGCCGGTTCTGGCCTCTGTGATCTCGTCCTTCGCCACACTCACGCTTTTGACCAAGAACTCCTTCCTCGACGAGATTCGCAAACAATATGTGGTCACCGCCAAGGCCAAGGGCCTGCCCGAGAGCCGTGTTCTCTACGGCCACGTCTTCCGCAACGCGATGATGATCGTGATTGCGGGGTTTCCGGGGCTGTTTCTCGGTGTGTTTTTCGGCGGGTCGGTGATCATCGAGACGCTCTTCTCCCTCGATGGTTTGGGGCGTCTGGGCTATGAAGCCGCCTTGGCACGTGACTATCCGGTGATCTTCGGCACTCTGTTCTTCTTTGGTCTCATCGGTCTGTTGATCGGCATCCTGTCGGATTTGATGTATGTCTTCGTCGACCCGCGCATTGATTTCGAGCGGAGGGACACATGAAGATGTCCGAACTCAATCGCCGTCGCTGGCGGAATTTCAAATCGAACCGCCGCGCGTATTGGTCGCTGATCATTTTTTCGATCCTCTTCGGCCTGTCGCTCTTTGCCGAGTTTCTGGCCAATGACAAACCGATCCTCGTGCAATATCGCGGCGGCTATTACATGCCGATCTTCAAATTCTACCCGGAGACTGAATTCGGCGGCGATTTTCGCACGGAGGCCGTCTATCGCTATCCCGAGGTGCAATGCCTGATCGAGACCGGCGGTCTGGTCGACTGTTTCGACGATCCCGAGGCCTATATTGAGGACGCGCAAGATGGCGTGGTCGATGGCGAAGAGATCGAAAAGGGCTGGATGATCTGGCCGCCCATTCGCTATTCCTACAACACGCAGGTTGAAGGACCGGGGGCCGCACCCTCGCCGCCAACGCGCCAAAACTGGCTGGGCACCGATGACACCAAACGCGATGTCGTCGCGCGGGTGATCTATGGTTTCCGCCTGTCGATTTTCTTCACGCTCATCGTATCGCTCGTCTCCTCTGTCGTGGGCATCATTGCCGGTGCGATCCAAGGCTTTTTCGGCGGGCGCACCGACCTCATCTTCCAGCGCGTTTTGGAGGTTTGGGGGGCGATGCCTCAGCTCTATGTGATCATCATCATTTTCGCGATTTTGGGGCGAAGTTTCTGGCTTTTGGTCCTTGTCACCATCCTTTTCGGATGGACGACTCTTGTGGGCGTCGTTCGGGCCGAATTCCTGCGCGCGCGGAATTTCGAATATATCCGTGCGGCGCGTGCGCTGGGCGTCGGCAACTGGACCATCATGTTCCGCCATATGCTGCCCAATGCGATGGTGGCGACCTTGACCATGCTGCCCTTCATCGTGACCGGCAACATCGGCATGCTGGCCTCTCTCGACTTTCTGGGTTTTGGCCTGCCGTCGTCTGCGCCTTCGTTGGGCGAGCTGACGCTTCAGGCGAAACAGAACCTTCAGGCGCCTTGGCTCGCTTTCACCGCCTTTTTCACCTATGCCATCATGCTCTCGCTTCTGGTCTTCATTTTCGAAGGCGTGCGGGATGCGTTTGACCCGAGGAAGACCTTTCGATGAGCCTTTTGGAATATAAAGACCTGCGGGTCGGCTTTCGTCAGGACGGCCAGGTGGTCGAGGCCGTCAAAGGCGTGTCTTTCTCGGTCGAGAAGGGCGAAACCGTGGCGCTGGTGGGTGAATCCGGCTCCGGCAAATCGGTGACGGCGCTGTCTTGTGTGAACCTGTTGCCTGATACGGCTGTGACCAGTGGATCGATCACCTATCAGGGTCAGGAGCTTGTCGGTGCCTCCGAGAAGGAGCTGCGCAAATTGCGTGGCAATGACATCAGCTTTATCTTCCAGGAGCCGATGACCTCGCTCAACCCGCTGCACACGCTGGAAAAACAGCTCTCCGAAGTGCTGTTGATCCACCACGGTATGACGGGTGTGGCAGCGCGGGAACGGGTGATTGAGCTTTTGAATCAGGTCGGCATCCACGAACCGGAAAGCCGTCTCAAGGATTACCCGCACCAATTGTCCGGCGGGCAGAGGCAGCGGATCATGATCGCCATGGCGCTCGCGAACCGTCCCGAATTGCTGATCGCGGATGAGCCGACCACGGCTTTGGATGTGACCATTCAGGCGCAAATCCTCGAACTTCTGGCCGAGCTGAAACAGAGCCTCGGCATGTCGATGCTCTTCATCACCCATGACCTGAACATCGTCCGCAAATTCGCCGATCGGGTCTGTGTCATGAAGAACGGCGAGATCGTTGAGACCGGGGTCACGACAGAGATTTTCGACAAACCGCAGCACCCCTACACGCAAATGCTTTTGGCCGCCGAGGCCACCGGTCATCCTGATCCCGTGCCGGAAGGTTCGGAGGTGGTTGCAGAGACCAAAGATCTGCGCATCTGGTTCCCGATTCAACGTGGGTTTCTGCGTAAAACAGTGGGCTATGTGAAGGCGGTGAATGCCGCGACGCTGTCGGTGCGGGCAGGCGAAACCGTGGGCATCGTCGGCGAATCCGGCTCCGGCAAAACGACGCTGGCGCTGGCCATCATGCGGCTGATTTCCTCGCAGGGGCCGGTGGTGGTTCTGGGACAGGACATTCAAGGATGGTCCAACCGCAAACTTCGCCCGCTGCGCGCCGATATGCAGATCGTGTTCCAAGACCCCTACGGCTCGCTGTCGCCCCGGATGACGGTGGAACAGATCATCGCCGAGGGCCTCGGTGTGCATCGGGTTGAGGGCTATGCCTCGAATGAGCAGGCGGTGATCGACATCATGCGCGAGGTGGGCCTCGATCCCGAGACCCGGCACCGCTATCCGCATGAATTCTCCGGTGGTCAGCGTCAGAGGATTGCCATCGCCCGCGCCATGATCCTGCGCCCGCGTCTGGTGGTTCTGGACGAGCCGACCTCCGCGCTGGACATGACGGTTCAGGTGCAGATCGTAGAGCTGTTGCGCCGACTTCAGGTCAAACACAAGCTGGCCTATCTCTTTATCTCGCACGACCTGCGCGTGGTGCGGGCGCTGTCGCATCAGGTTCTGGTGATGAAGCGCGGTGATGTGGTCGAGATGGGCTCGGCAGAAGAGATTTTCGAGACGCCGAAAGAGGCCTATACCAAGGCCTTGGTCAGTGCTGCGCTTGATCTCAAGGTGGAAGAGGGCGCGGGCGTCTGAGAACGGCCATCCCCCTTAAATATGCGCCCATCTCGGGGCGCTCTCTGACGCATTAACCTTAATCTGATTAACCTTAATGCGGGGGAGGGGGAATGCTGCGCATCTTGGGAATGAAAAAGGCGACCCACAAGGGTCGCCTTTTTCATGAACTCTGGGCCGGATTAAGACGGGCCTGATTAAGAGGGGCCAACCGTCGAACAGTCCGTGCCACGGGCCTCCAGGCGACGACAGGTCATCGCGGCCATATCCTCCGTCATGCCGAGGAAATTCGCGTCAAAGCCACGGTTGGTCCGCACAACTTTGCGCAGCGCGCCATCGAGCATTTCGATCTCTGTCAGAGCGGTTTTCAACAGCTCCTTGCGGGCGGCATATTCGGAATTATAGGTCCCGATATTGATCCCCCAATAGCGGTTGCCGGAGGTTGAGATGCGCGTGACCACCTCGGGTGTGACCTCTGGCACCACTGCCGACGCCACTGTGGTTTCCGGCATGAGCGCCGCGGCGGTCGGTTCAACGGAGGCAAGCTGGATGCGTTCCGGACGGGGCAGGGGAGAGATGCTGGGCGCAGCCGGGGCGCTGACCGGGACAATCGACGGCGTCGGCGCCTGCTGCGCGCGCGCTGTTTCCGCCAGAATCGTACTGGCCTCATCGGCGGCACTGGTCGCAGCGGCCAGAAGAGCGGCCTCTTCCTCAGCCTTGGCAAGCGCATTGAACACATCGTCAGAGGCGGCGAGGAGCATTTCCTCCTCCTCCGGCGCTAGACCTTGCAGCGGGCGCGGTTTCGGCAGCGGGCTCGACGTCATCTTGATGTTCACGCGAATGACCTTGGAGGCCACGCGCGGATCGTCTTGGGTGCCTGCGACCATGACGGCGCCGCCGACCTTGCCCAGATAGGGCGGCTTGGCGGGTTTCGAGACGGCCACACGGCTGGGCGCGCGTTTAAAGCCCAAATCCATCAGCTCCGCCACTTTGGCGTTGCGCGACACGGTGGAGCGCCCGCCGAATACGGTGGTGATGATCCGCTCGTTGCCACGATGCGCAGAGGCCACGAGGTTGAACCCGGCGGCCGAGGTATAGCCCGTCTTGATCCCGTCCGCGCCAGCATAAGAGCTCAAGAATCGCGAATTGGTGTGGGTGACGGTGCGCACACCGGCATCGGCGGTCTTGCGCGAGAAAATGTTGTAATATTCCGGGTAATCGTAGAACAGGTGGCGCCCCAGAACGGTCATGTCGCGGGCAGTCGACAGGTGGCCGGCTTCCGTCAGACCATGCGCGTTCTTGAACGTCGTGCGCGACATGCCAAGTTCCTTGGCGGTGCGGTTCATCCGACGTGCAAAGGCGGCCTCGGAGCCCTCGATGGCCTCGCCGATGGCGGTGGCGGCATCGTTGGCGGATTTCACGGCGGCGGCGCGGATGAGATAGCGCAGTTTGATCTTCTGACCCGGCTTGAGGCCAAGTTTCGACGGCGGTTCAGAGGCGGCATTGCGCGACACGGTGACCATGTCATCGAGCCCGATCTCGCCGTGCTCAATCGCCTCGAAGGCGATGTAGAGCGTCATCATCTTGGTGAGAGAGGCGGGATGCAATCGCGTGTCGGCGTTGGTGGCATGAAGCACCTTGCCGTTGCGGGCATCCATCACGAGGGCCGCATATTCGGCCGCCATGGCGCGCGAGGTCACAGAGACCATCACCGCGAATGCGATCAGTAGGAGAGGAAAAATACGCCCTGAAACGGCACGCAGGACACCCCGCGCTTGCACGTTGCTCTTCATGATAACTCTGCCTCGTCATGCCGGATCATTTCGCCCAGCTTATGACGCAAAGGCTAGCACAGGCTTTGGCGTGAGAAAACAATGAATTTTCAAGGGTTTTCAGGGGATGCAGACATGCAACGCCAAATGTGGTGTCCGCGCGGCACGAGAATACCAGATCAAGGTTTGTTCAAGCGCAAGTTTTTTGAATCGCCTCAATGAGCGCTGGCAATTCGGTCAGGCGCGGCAATTCGTGAAAACGCGGATGGCCCAGAGGCGCCTCGGCATGTTCGATTTCCCAGGTGAAGTTATGCGGCACAAAAACGCCCCAGGCCCCGGCCTCAATCGGCGGAATGACGTCGGATTTCATCGAATTACCGACCATCATGGCGCGCTCGGGGGCGACATTGTGGCGGGCGAAAATGGTGCTGTAGACGGCGGGGGTCTTGGCGGAGACCACCTCGATCCCATCGAAAAGATCGCCCAGCCCGGATTGCGCCAGTTTGCGTTCCTGATCCAGAAGATCGCCCTTGGTGACCAGGAGAATCTCGTAGTCCTCGGCCAGCGCGCCAACGGTCTCTTCGACGCCGTCCAATAGATGAATCGGGTGGCGCAGCATTTCTTGCCCCGCCGAAATCAACTCTTGAATCACGGAGGCTGGCACGCGTTCCTCCGTCACCTCGATCGCGGTTTCGATCATCGAGAGGACAAAGCCCTTGATCCCGAAACCATAGGCCCCAAGGTTGCGACGCTCGGCGGCCAGAAGTCGCTCGGAGAGATGATCGGGCTCGGTGAAATCGGCCAGAAGGGCGGCAAAACGTTCCTGCGTCATGCGGAAAAACTGTTCGTTTTCCCAAAGTGTGTCGTCGGCATCAAAGGCGATTGTGGCGAATTTTTCGGTCATCCGGTCGGCGCTCCTTTACCGGTTTGGGCATAACGCTCTTTATTCATGCGCAAAAGGGGCTATATATCGGCGCATACAAACTCAGATCCAAGAGAAGCGACAATCGGAGGCCCGATGATCCGCGCACCGCAGATGATGGCTGACAATGACGACCGTTCGGATGAGGACGGCGATGTCGGACTTGCGCTTAAACCCAAGCCCAAGACAAAGCGCCCGCCGCTCTACAAAGTCATGTTGCTCAACGACGATTACACACCGATGGAATTCGTCGTGCTGGTGCTCGAACGGTTCTTCGGCATCGGTCATGCGCAGGCGACCGAGATCATGCTGACCGTGCATAAAAAGGGCCTCGCGGTCGTCGGTGTGTTCCCGCATGAGATCGCCGAGACCAAGGTTGCGCAGGTCATGGATTTCTCTCGCCGCCATCAGCATCCGCTGCAATGCACCATGGAAAAGGAATAGGCGTTTCGCCTGTTTGACATGGTGTCCCCGCGTCTTTCCCTCCTGCTCGACGGAGCCGTCCCGGCCCGCGTGGTGATCTATCGCCCACGCTCCGACGCCGATCTTTCTGCGCTGAAAGGCGCCGAGGTTCAGATCGTGCAGGGCTTCAAGCCCGATGTCGGCGCCTTCAAGGCGCAAGGCTATGAAGTCGTGACCGAGGCCCAAGGCCAATTCGATCTCGCCATCGTCGCCGTGCCACGCGCCAAGGCCGAAGCGCGTGCGTTGATCGCCGACGCCGTCCTGCGCGCGGATCAGGTCATTGTCGACGGGCAAAAGACCGATGGCATCGACAGCCTCTGGAAAGACATCAAGAAACGGGTCGAGACGCAGGTCGTGTCCAAAGCGCATGGCAAGGCGATCCGGTTCTCGGGTGGTGATTTTTCGGACTGGGCGAATCCCGGACCGCTCCATCTGATTGACGGGTTTACGACTCGTTTGGGGGTCTTCTCCGTCGACCGCATTGACAAAGCGTCCGAGGCGCTGGCCGAGGCTTTGCCCGCCAAACTTCCGGCGCGTATCGCCGATCTCGGCGCGGGCTGGGGCTATCTGTCCCGGGCTATTCTGGCGCGCGAAGGTGTGAAAGAGCTGCATTTGGTCGAGGCCGAAGCCGCCGCGATTGCCTCCGCCAAGGACAATATCGCGGACGACCGCGCGCAGTTCCATTGGGAAGACGCCACCAAATTCAAACCGCCGCACCTTTTGGATGCAGTGATTATGAACCCGCCGTTTCACACCTCGCGGGCGGCAGATCCGGCGCTGGGTCAGGCCTTTATCGCGGCGGCGGCTGGCATGCTCACACCGCAGGGCCAGCTTTGGCTGGTCGCCAACCGGCAACTGCCCTATGAGGCGACACTTGCCTCTCTCTTTGGCACGGTCGATGAGATTGCCGTCACCGGCGGTTTCAAATTGCTTCACGCTGCGAAACCCCTTCGCAGAGCGGCCACAAAGCTTTAGTCTCGGCGCTAACACAACAGGGAGTCTCTGATGAGCTTTTCGATTGAGGGCAAGGTGGCCATCGTCACAGGGGCCGCCAATGGTGTCGGCCTTTCCGTGGCGCGGCATTTTCTGGAACAGGGCGCCTATGTGATGTGCGCCGATATGGATGAGGCCAGCCTGATCGCCGAATACGGTGAGGAGGCCGAGGCCGAAGAGACCAAGCTGGCCTATTTCGCCGGGGATTTGCGCCAGAAACTCACCATCGCCAATCTGCTCTCCGCCACGATTGATGCTTTCGACGGGGTCGACATCCTCGTGAATGCCTCACGTCAGGTGTTGATGAGCGCCCCGCTGTCGGTCGAGGACGACAATGTCGCCGATCTTCTGGAACAGAACCTGATGACCTCGCTGCGCCTGACGCAGCAGGTGGCGAAATGGATGATCAAGAATTCGGAGAAATCCGCCGACGACGAAGGGCTGGTCGGCTCCATCGTCAACCTGTCGTCCATCGCGGCACGACGCTGTCAGCCGGAGCTTTTGGCCTTTTCCATTTCCTCGGCGGCGGTCGATCAGATGACCCGCGCCATGGCGGTGTCTCTCGCGCCGCATCGCATCCGGGTGAATGCCGTGGCTTTCGGGTCGGTGATGAGTTCGAGCCTCAAGGATATGTTGGCCGAAAACCCGGATTATCGTGGCGAGATCGTCTCGAAAACGCCTCTGGGCCGCGTCGCCCCCGCCTCGGAAGTGGCGGAGACGGTGCAATATCTGACGTCGGATTGTTCCGGCTTCATGACCGGGCAAATCCTGACGGTGGATGGTGGCCGGACCCTTGTGGATCCGGTCCTTGCGCCCACGCACTGAACCTTATTCAGGATACTGGATCTTGCAGGAGTCCACGGCGGCCTGCGCCTGAACCGAAAGCTGCGCCTCTTTCTTTTTGAGAGCGGCGAGTTTCGCGGCCTCGGCATCGAGGTCGATGGCTTTGGGCACACGGCGTGTCTCAATGTCAGGTTCGCGACAGTAAATCGCCTTGCCCTCATCGGTGGTGCCACACCGCTCGATGTCATAGTCGATATATTGCTTTTCGACCAAGGCGTAGCCGCGCGCCAGATTGCCCTCGGACTCTGCGATAAAGCTCTGCACCTGACGCAAATCCTTGGTCGCGCGCGAGATGCACATTTGTTGTTCGGAACAGGCCGCGAGCAGCGGCACAATGGCGAGGGGAATGAGCCAACGCATAACGAGTCTCCTTTTGACGTCTTACGTCACCATAGCGCGTTTCCGTCGCATGGGAAGGGAACTTGCCGCCGCCGCAGGATTGCTGTTACCTCTGGCGTGCCGCGCCGAGACATAAGGCGGAAACGAAAGGATACGCGCCCGATGAGCCAAGAGATGACGACCGAAAAACAGCGGGCCAGCGCCTGGTTTCGTAGCCTGCGCGATCAGATCGTTTCGGCTTTCGAGGCGTTGGAGGACACTCAACTGAGCGGCCCTTTCGCCGGGCATCATGCAGGCCGGTTTGAAGTCACCGAGACGGAACGCGCGTCGGAAGACGGCTCGGACGCGGGCGGCGGATTGATGTCCGTCATGCGTGGCGGGCGCGTGTTCGAGAAGGTGGGCGTCAATGTTTCCACCGTCTACGGCACTTTGGGTGAGCGCGCCCAGATGGCGATGGCCGCGCGCAAAGGCCTGCCGGGGATGAAAGACGATCCGCGCTTTTGGGCGGCGGGCATTTCCTTGGTCGCGCATATGCAGAACCCGCATACGCCTGCCGTGCACATGAACACCCGGATGTTCTGGACCCCGCATGGCTGGTGGTTCGGTGGCGGGTCTGACCTGAACCCTTGTATCGAATATGACGAGGACACGGCGGCCTTTCATGCGGTGCAAAAGGCACATTGCGATGCGCATGATCCCGACTATTACCCGCGCTTCAAAGCCTGGGCGGACGAGTATTTTTACATCCCACACCGGGGGCGTGCGCGTGGGGTCGGCGGCATTTTCTACGACGATCTGAACACCGGGGAGTGGGAAAAGGATTTTGCCTTCACCCAGGACGTGGGCCGCGCATTCCTTCCGGCCTTCCTCGGCGTCACCGAAAAACGCCGCGATACCCCGTGGACTGAGGCGGACAAGGATCGCCAACTCGTCCACCGGGGCCTCTACGCCGAATACAACCTTGTCTATGATCGCGGCACGAAATTCGGGCTCGAGACCGGCCACAACCCGGATGCGGTCCTGATGTCCCTGCCGCCGATGGCGAAATGGGTGTGAGGGCAAAGTTCGCACTCGGTGCTTTGCGCGGCAGCGCGTTCACGCCGCGCTGAGGCCGATGGTCCCTTTTAAACCCCAAAAATGGCCTGTTTCTCCTCTCTGACAAGAGATGGAGAACACGTCATCTCACAATTTGGTTTTCTGACGTTAGATTTCTTTGATGTGTTTCAATGGCTTGTAGCGGTTGTGCTCCGCCATGCAGTTCCCACCTGTTGTTCATCAGACGGAACACGCCTGAGATATGACATCAAAGGAAACACGTTATGAAAACTCACTCGAAACTCGTTGGTCTTGGTCTTGTCAGCATGCTGGCGCTTTCTCCCGCTTTGGCGGCCTTTGCCGAAGACACGGCAACGACGCCCACGGCGGAGGCGACAGACTCCGCAACACACTCCGCAACACAGGAGAAGCTGGCCTTTGAAACCTCAGAAAAGGCGTTGGATGCGTTGAAAAACATCCATGCCGCGCGGCTCGCCTTGTTCGAGGGCGATACGGATGCGGCCAAAACGCTGGCCTCGACGGCGGTTGACGATTTGACGGGCGCGCAATCCACGGCGACGGATCTTCAGGTTGCTGCGGACAAGACAGCCGACAAGGACGACATCTACGTGCCCTTTGACACATCGGTCACACTCGCGGAAGGCTTCGTGCCGACAGAGGACAATAAGGACGATATGACGAAAGCCGGTGAGCATTTGGCTCAGGGCGATCAGCAAAAGGCACTCGAAGTGCTAAAACTCGCGAAGGTTGACGTCGATTACACCGCTTTGCTCTTGCCGGTGAATGGCAGCATGAAGGCGGCGCAGGAGGCCTCCGATCAGATTGACAAGGGCGATTTCTATCAGGCCAACCTCTCGTTGAAAGCGATTGAGGATTCCGTCGTCGTGGGGAGCTTCAGTCTGTCTGATATGCCGACGCAGGGAAATTCGGCCAGCTGATCTCGACACTGATTGAGCCAGAATGCCCGCCACGATGTTTGTCGTGACGGGCGTTTGATATGGGGTTTGCGGGTCAGACGGTCTCTCGCAAGGTCTCGATCATCAGGCTCACGTTGTCCGGATCCGCGTCCGGCGTGATGCCATGGCCGAGGTTGAAGATATGCGGGCCTTTCGAGAAGGCGTCACGCACATGGCGCACCTCGTCGATCAGGGCCTGACCGCCCGTCACCATATGCGAGGACGCCAGATTGCCCTGCACACAGCCGTCCACCTGCACATGTTCCGCGCCCCATTCGGGCGTCACGGAATTGTCGAGCGCGACGCAATCGACGCCGGTCTTGGCATGGAACCCGATATAGCCATCGCCCGCCTCGCGCGGGAAGCCGATCACCGGGATGTCACCATGACGGCGCTTCAATTCGCGGGTGATGATCCGCGCTGGTTCGACGGCGTATTTTTCAAAGGCCTCGCCCTTGAGGCTCCCGGCCCAAGAGTCGAAGATTTTCACCACTTCAGCGCCCGCGCGGATTTGCATGTCGAGATATTCGATGGTCGAGACGGTCAGAAGGTCGATGACCTTTTCGAACAGCGCATTATTTCCTTCGCGCAGCGCATGCGCAGGGCCTTGGTCAGGCGTGCCACGCCCGGCGATCATATAGGTCGCCACGGTCCAGGGTGCGCCCGCAAAGCCGATGAGTGTCGTTTCCTTCGGCAATTCGCCCGAGAGGATTTTCACCGTTTCATAGATCGGCGCGAGCGTGTCGTGGATGTCGTCCTTGCCTTTGAGTTTGGCAAAATCCGCGTCCTCGGTGATGGTCGAGAGGCGTGGGCCTTCGCCGGTGACGAACCAGAGATCGGCGCCCAAAGCCTGTGGCAGCAAAAGGATGTCGGCAAAGAGGATTGCGGCATCGAACCCAAAGCGCCGGATCGGCTGAAGCGTCACTTCGGCGGCCAGATCGGAGTTGTAGCACAGCGACAGGAAATCCCCCGCCTCGGCGCGCGTCGCGCGATATTCCGGCAGATACCGCCCGGCCTGACGCATCATCCAGATCGGCGGAACCTTTTGCGTTTCGCCTCTCAGAGCTTTCAGGATCGTCTTGTCGGTCTTCTGCTCGGTCATCTGCGGCCTCCCATTCATACTGCCCTGCACTGGTCCCTGCCTTGCGCGGATTTGTCAAGCACACAAGGCACTTTCCCCGCTTGTCAGGCCGATCCGCCGCAGGTAAGCCTTGGCCATGACAATGACGCTTCCGACCCCCGCTCAACCGCTGAAAATCGGCACCCGTGGCTCCCCGCTTGCGCTGGCGCAGGCGAATGAAACGCGGGACTTGCTGATGAAGGCCTTCGATCTGCCGCTTGAGGCCTTCCAAGTCGTGACGGTGTCCACGCGGGGTGACCGGGTGCAGGATCGCGCGCTGCGCGAGTTGGGCGGCAAGGGTCTGTTCTCCAAAGAGATCGAGGACCGGCTGTTGTCCGGCGAGGTCGACATTGCGGTGCATTCGACGAAAGATATGTCGGTGGAACAGCCTGAGGGTCTGGTGCTCGGCACTTTCCTGGAGCGTGAAAACCCCTTTGATGCTTTCATCACCTTAGACGGTAAAGCGCTCGCCGATCTCCCGTTGGGCGCGACCGTTGGGTCGTCGTCCCTGCGCCGCAAAGCGCAGCTTTTGAACAAGCGGCCCGATCTCAAGGTCGTTGAATTCCGCGGCTCGGTTCAGACCCGTTTGCAAAAACTCGAAGAGGGCGTGGCCGACGCGACCTTCCTCGCCATGGCGGGGCTCAACCGTCTGGGCTATGACGACGTGCCGCGCCAGGCGGTCAGTGCCGAAGAGATGCTCCCCGCTGTGGCGCAGGGGGCGATTTCGATTGAGCACCGTGAGAGCGACAGCCATATCGCCGAGATGCTCGCCGCGCTGCACCATGTCCCGACGGGGCAGGCGATGGCTTGTGAGCGCGCGTTTCTAGCCAAACTCGACGGCTCCTGCCAAACCCCGATTGCGGGTCTGGCGCAAATCGAGGGTGGCACGCTGCGGCTGCGTGGTGAAATCCTGCGTACGGATGGCTCGGAAAGCCTGACGGATGAGATTTCCGGTGCGGTCGAGGATGGGGCTGCGATGGGGATTGAACTGGCGGCGAAGCTCTTGGCGCGTGCGGGCGCCGGGTTCTTTGACTGGAAATAACGCTTAGGGCAGCGTTTTTCCGGGGTTCAAAATTCCCTTCGGATCGAAGGCCGCCTTCACTGCGCGCATCATCTCCAAAGCCACCGGGTCCTTGCGCCGCCGCATCGACGGCAGTTTCGACAGCCCGATGCCATGTTCAGCGGAGAAGCTGCCGCGCATGTCTTTCACGATGTCCTCCACCGCTTCCATCAGCGGATCGGCAAGATCAGGCGCGCTCGGATAGACCGTGTAATGAATGTTGCCATCGCCCAGATGGGCCACGACGCAGGTGCCAAAGCCGGGATCAAGCGCGCTGAGCGTGGTCTTGGCGCGACTCAGGAAGCTCTCGATCTGATCCAGAGGCAGGCAGAGATCGTTGATCACCACCGGCTTGATCGCCACCGATATTTCCGCCGCCGCTTCGCGGATCTCCCACATCAGGCGGCGTTGCGCCTCGCTCTGTGCCAGCGCCGCGTCGAGCACCAGACCCTCTTCGAACATCTCGCCCAGCGTCTCTTCGAGATGCGCGGAGAGCGGCAGTTGGCCGGTCTCATCGGGGGTGCAGTCGCGCGCCATGGTCGAGGCAACTTCCAGGAAAATCGTGTGGTCCTGATTATGCCCCAAAGGCGGGGTCAGGTCGGCGCGGAAGCGTTTCAAATTCGCCATATAGTCGCGCGGCATATACTCAAACGCCTCGACCATCCCGCCCGTGCGGGTTTGCAGTGCGTTCAAAAGATCGAGCGCGGCGGAGAGATCCGGCACGGTGACCATGGCGGAGGCATAGGCCAGGGGCAGGGGCGCGAGTTTTACCACGGCGGCGCTGATCACGCCCAGCGTGCCTTCGGAGCCGATGATCAGATCGCGCAGGTCGTAGCCCGAATTGTCCTTGTGCAGCTCGCTCATGAGATCGAGCACACGTCCGTCGGCCAAGACAACCTCAATGCCGAGGCAGAGATCGCGGGTGTTGCCATAGCGCAGCACGTTGGAGCCACCCGCATTGGTTGCCAATGTGCCGCCGATCCGCGCGGAGCCTTTCGCGCCGAAGGTCATCGGGTAGGTCAGGCCATGCTCGGCGGTGGCCTCGTGCAGGTTCTGCAGGATCACACCGGCCTCGACCACGGCAAGGCGCGCCTCGGGACGAATCTCGCGGATGGTTTGCATCCGGTCGAGGGACAGGACCAAGGCGCCCTCCGCAGCGGTGGCGCCGGTCAGCCCGGTGTTGCCGCCCATCGGCACCACGGGCGTGTCGGTCTCATGGCAAAGGGTCAAAATAGCGGAGACCTCTTCGGTCGCGCCGGGGCGCACCACGGCGAGCGGCGCGGTCTCGTATTTCCCGACCCAATCGCGACCATAGGGCAGTGCGTCTTCGCCCGTGAGCACATAGGGCGTGATCGCTTTGAGGCGGGAAAGAATGTCCATGGTTGGTCTCCGTTTGCTCTGCCGGGTGTCCTGTAATTCAGGGGCGAAGGCAAGGGGCGGACATAAAAAGACCCGCCATAAGCGGGTCTTTGAACGGGGAGTGAACGGGGGTCAAACCGCCGAGGAATGCTGCGCCTGAGTCATGTCGTAGGCATCGAAATGCCGGGCGATCATGCGGGTGAGTGGCCGGGCCTCTTCGCGAATGACGATGCGCTCTGGCGAGATGTCGAGCATCTCGGGGAAGGCGTCCTGCACGCCCATGGCGAAGCCGTTGAAGGCGTCTTGCGTCAGGCCGAAATCTTGCGCCAACTCTGCGGCTTCGACGCGGAAGTCGCACATCAAGGCCTCGATGATCCGACCGCGCAAATGATCCTCTTGGCTAAAGACATGGCCTTTTGCGATGGGCAGATTTCCGGCGCGCACCTCGGCCTGATATTTCGAGGTCGACGGCTGGTTCTGCGCATAGCCTTGCGGGTATTTCGCAATCGAGGACGCGCCGACGCCCACCATGGTGGGACATTTGTCGTCCGTGTAGCCTTGGAAATTGCGGCGCAGCTTGCCGGTGCGAAGTGCGACCTCAAGCCCGTCGCCTTTCTTGGCGAAATGGTCGATGCCGATCTCGGCGTAATCGTCCCAGACAAACAGCTCGCGCGCGATGTTGAACAGCTCAAGCCGCTCCTCGGGCGTCGGCAACGCGTCGGTCGGGATCATGTTCTGACGCCGGGCCATCCACGGCACATGGGCGTAGCCGAAAAGCGCCACGCGGTCGGGTGAGAGCGACAGAAGTTTCTGAACGCTTTCGGAGATTTTCTCAGGGTTTTGACCGGGCAGGCCATAGAGAATATCGGCGTTCAAGGACCGGATGCCCCGCGCGCGCAGGCCGTCGACGGCGGCTTTCGTCGTCTCATAGGACTGGATGCGACCGATGGTTTCCTGAATTTGCGGGTCGAAATCCTGCACGCCGATGGAGGCGCGGTTCATGCCCGCCTCGGCCAGCGCATCGAGACGCGCGTCGTCGATCTCGTTCGGGTCGACCTCGACGGAGAACTCATAGTCCTGCGCGAAAGGCGCCACATCGCGGATCGCGGCGGAAAGGTCCGCGATCATCTCGGCCTCCAAAAGCGTCGGCGTGCCGCCGCCCCAATGCAGGTGGCCGATTTCAATGCCCTCGGGAAGCTGCGCCTTGATCAGCGCCAATTCCGCCTTGAGCGTCTCGACATAGGTGGCCACGGGGCCCGCTGTGCTCGTGCCCTGCGTGCGGCAGGCGCAGAACCAGCAGAGGCGCCGACAGAAGGGCACATGCACGTATAGCGAGATTGGCTGTGCAGAATTCAGGGAATTCAGCCAGCCTTGCACATCCTCCGCAGAGGTTGTGTTGCCAAAATGCGGCGCTGTCGGATAGCTCGTGTACCGAGGCACACGGGCATCGAAGAGGCCGAGCTTGCGGAGTTGCGTGTGTTTGTTCATAGGGATACGCTCTAGTGAATCATAGGTCTGGTGCATTGACTCAGATCAAGAATTGCGAGCGCACGAATGAGCGACATGACATTTAACCACAAAGAATGCGGTTCCTGCCCGATCCGCCACCGGGCCGTGTGTGCGCGGTGCGACGTTGATGAGCTCGAGGAACTGGATGCGATCAAATATTATCGCTCCTATGAGGCGGGCCAGCCGATCGTCTGGTCCGGTGACCGGATGGACTTCGTGGCCTCTGTGGTGACCGGTGTGGCGTCCCTCAGCCAGGCGATGGAAGATGGGCGGACCCAGATGGTGGGGCTGTTGCTGCCGTCGGATTTCCTCGGGCGTCCGGGGCGCGATGCGGCGCCGTATGACGTGGTCGCGGTGTCCAATCTGACGCTGTGCTGTTTCCGCCGCAAACCCTTTGAGCAGATGATGCTGCGTACGCCGCATGTCAGTCAGCGCCTCTTGGAAATGACGCTCGACGAATTGGATGCGGCGCGGGAGTGGATGTTGATTCTCGGGCGCAAGACGGCGCGGGAAAAGATTGCCTCTCTGCTGGCCATTATCGCGCGGCGTGAAGCCTCGCTTGAGCTGACCACGGCGGGCGACGGCATGGATTTCGAACTGCCGCTGACGCGGGAGGCGATGGCGGATTATCTCGGGCTGACGCTGGAAACCGTGTCGCGACAGATTTCCGCGCTGAAACGCGATGGGGTGATCACACTTGAGGGCAAACGCAAGGTGGTGATTCCGGATTACGACCGGCTTCAGATCGAAACCGGCGACGACACCGACGGCGGTTTGATGATCTGAAATCAGATCGATAGAAAAGCATGAAAAAACGCGCCCTGAGGCGCGTTTTTCTTTTTGATCAATGAGATGTCAGTGCGACATCAGCACCGGTAGCTCGGCAAGCTCAAGCATGTGCCGGGTTGCGCCACCCAAGATGGATTCGCGGAACCGCGAATGGCCATAGGCCCCCATCACCAGCATATCGGCATCCTTGTCGGTCAGTTGACGCATCAACACGTCGGAGACGCGGGGCATGGTTTTGGCCAGAACGGAAACCTCGGCACGCACGCCGTGACGCACGAGCATCTGGCACAGAGAGCCACCCGGATCGGAGCGGTCGGGGCCGTGTTGCGGCGGGTCGATGATGGTGATGTCCACCAGATCGGCCTTTTGCAGGATCGGCAGAGCCGAGCGCACAGCACCAAGAGCTTCGGCGCTTTCGTTCCAAGCGACGACCACACGGTCGATCTTGTCAGGCACATTCACGCCATCGGGGACGACGAGCACGGGCACATGGCCGGAGAAGAGCGCGGCTTCGAGAATCTCTTCGTGTTCATGCCCGCGACCGGCGCCATAGGGGCGGGGCAGGACGACCACATCGGAGAAGCGCAGGTAATGCGCAAGCTGCGGTGTCAGGCCAGCCATCTGGGCTGTCACCGGGTTGGTGACCCAGGGGATTTCCTCGGCTTTGAGGTACTCCTTGACCTCCTCTTCGATTTTTTTGCTGTCGGCCTGCGCCTGTTGCAGGTTGTCCTGCAAAGCCATGGCGTTGGTGCCAGCGTAATAAAAGCCCGGCTGGGTCCGGTCGAGGCCGAGGCAAATCACGTCGAGATGTCCCTCTTCGCGTCGGGCCAGAGCCACCGCCGCATCGAGAGCGTGACGGTCGGCTTCCATGTTGCACATGATGGTTGTGATGGTCTTGAAGGGCATGTCCGCCTCCATTCGCGTATCTATCGTTTCTGAACAGATCATGAGTCTATCCATTGATTATCGCATTGATTGAGATCAACAAAAATGCCGCTCTTTACGATTTGTGCACGTGAGGGTTGCATTTTGCCTTTGTGAAATGGCTGAGAGAGGGCAGAATTGCCATGCGAATAGGGGCTGCGACGGATCATCGCGGTTCGACAGAGAGAGACTGGGAATTTAACGCAGAAAAATTGTAAATGTGAGTGTTTTGACTCAGATCAAGGCTGGTCACAGAGATGTGAGACAAACCGCTCACTGTCGGCACCCGTGGGTCGAACGCGGGACGACTATGCCCAAAGAACAGGGCGAATGAACGAAGGGACGCAACATGTGGAACTATATCAAGCTGGCAGTGCTGGGGATCGCCGTGATTCTCTTCGGCCTTGCCGCAAACTACGGGCGTGATTTTGCCTATCAGGTGCACGCGCTCATCTTTATGGCCGCAGCAGCCATCACTTTTATCTACACCCTGCGCACGACGGGTGACGTCAAACCGGCTCCGACCGGCTATCTTGACGGCGTTGTGCGCGCCGGTGTCATCGCCACCGCCGGCTGGGGCGTTGTGGGCTTCCTCGCGGGGACGTTCATTGCCTTCCAGCTTGCTTTCCCGCAGTTGAACTTTGAGTTCCTGCAGGGTCACGGCAACTTCGGGCGTCTGCGCCCGCTGCACACCTCCGCGGTGATTTTCGCCTTTGGCGGCAACGCCTTGATCGCGTCCTCCTTCTACGTGGTGCAGCGCACCTCGGCGGCGCGTCTTTGGGGCGGCAACCTCGGTTGGTTCGTGTTCTGGGGCTACAACCTTTTCATCGTGCTGGCCGCAACCGGCTACCTGATGGGGGTGACCCAGTCGAAAGAATACGCTGAGCCGGAATGGTACATCGACCTGTGGCTGACCATCGTTTGGGTGGCTTATCTGCTGGCCTTCATGGGCACGATCTTTAAGCGCAAAGAAAAGCACATCTACGTCGCCAACTGGTTTTACCTGTCCTTCATCATCACCATCGCGATGCTGCACATCGTCAACAACCTGGCGATTCCGATCTCGATCCTGGGCTCGCGCTCGGTCATGGTGATGTCCGGTGTTCAGGACGCGATGACGCAGTGGTGGTACGGCCACAACGCCGTGGGCTTCTTCCTGACCGCAGGCTTCCTGGGCATGATGTACTACTTCGTGCCGAAACAAGCCGAACGCCCGGTGTTCTCCTACAAGCTGTCGATCATCCACTTCTGGGCGCTGATCTTCATCTACATCTGGGCCGGTCCGCACCACCTGCACTACACCGCGCTGCCCGACTGGGCTTCGACGCTGGGCATGGTGTTCTCCGTGATCCTCTGGATGCCCTCCTGGGGCGGCATGATCAACGGCCTGATGACGCTCTCGGGCGCCTGGGACAAACTACGCACCGATCCGGTGATCCGTATGATGGTGATTTCCGTGGGCTTCTACGGCATGTCGACCTTTGAAGGTCCGATGATGTCGATCCGGGCCGTGAACTCGCTGTCTCACTACACCGACTGGACCATCGGTCACGTGCACTCCGGTGCTCTGGGCTGGAACGGCATGATCACCTTCGGGGCTCTCTATTTCCTCGTGCCGCGTCTGTGGAACCGTGAGCGTCTCTACTCTCTCGGTCTCGTGTCCTGGCACTTCTGGCTCGCCACCATCGGCATCGTGCTCTACGCCGCGTCGATGTGGGTCACGGGCATCATGGAAGGCCTGATGTGGCGCGAAGTCGACAGCCAGGGCTTCCTCGTGAACGCCTTTGCCGACACCGTGTCCGCCAAGCATCCGATGTATGTGGTGCGTGCTTTGGGCGGGGTGCTCTACCTCACCGGTGCGATCATCATGTGCTACAACCTCGTCATGACCGTGCGTCGCAGCCCCGTGAAAGCGGACGAAGCTGCTGCCGTGCCGGCCGAATAAGGGAGGGTTTCGAATATGGCTCTCATTGATAAGCATAAGATCATCGAAACCAACGGAACGCTTCTCATGGTTGGCGCCCTTCTGGTCGTCACCGTGGGCGGGATCGTCGAGATCGCTCCGCTGTTCTACCTGGAAAACACCATCGAGGATGTAGAGGGCGTGCGCCCCTACTCCCCGCTGGAGCTCACCGGTCGGGAAATCTATGTGCGGGAAGGCTGCTATGTCTGTCACTCGCAGATGATCCGCCCGATGCGTGACGAGGTGGAACGTTACGGTCACTACTCGCTGGCAGCGGAATCGAAATACGATCACCCGTTCCAGTGGGGCTCCAAGCGGACCGGACCCGACCTTGCCCGTGTGGGCGGTCGCTATTCGGACGCCTGGCATGTGGATCACCTCACCAACCCGCAATCCGTGGTACCGGAATCGGTTATGCCGAAATACGGGTTCCTCGCCGACCGCTACATCGAGCCCGAGTATATCGAGGATCTGATGTCCACGCATCGCATCGTGGGTGTGCCTTACACCGACGAGATGATCGAGGTCGCGAAGGAAGATTTCGAAGCGCAAGCTGACCCGTGGGCCGACACTGATGGCCTTCTGGAACGCTACCCCGGCGCTGTCGTGTCAAACTTCGACGGTCAGGACGGAATCACGGAAATGGATGCCCTTATCGCCTACATGCAGATGCTCGGAACGCTGGTCGATTTCTCGACCTTCACGCCCGACGCGTCTCGCTAAGGAGCTGATGAGATGGATTATCACATCCTTCGCGAATTTGCCGACAGCTGGGTGCTTTTGGCCATGTTCATGTTCTTTATGGGCGTCGTGTTCTGGGCGTTTCGTCCGGGCTCGCGCAAGGAACATCGTGACACGGCCGACATCATCTTCCGGCATGAAGACAAACCCGCCGAAAAGGAGGCGAGGACATGAGCAAGAAAGACGTGGAAACCACAGGCCACTCGTGGGACGGTATTGAGGAACTCAACAACCCGCTCCCGCGCTGGTGGCTGATCATCTGGTACATCTGTATCGTCTGGGGCATTGCCTACACCATCGCCATGCCCGCATGGCCGCTGGTCAAAGGCGCCACTGCCGGGGTGCTCGGCTGGTCCACTCGGGCCCAGGTGGCCGACAAAATCGCCTCTTTCGAGGAGATGAACGCGGCCGTGAACGCCGAACTGGCCGCAGCCGATATCACGACGATCGAGGTCGGTTCCGATGTGCACAACTACGGTGTGAACATGGGCGCTGCCGTGTTCCGGGCCAACTGTTCGCAGTGTCACGGTTCCGGTGCCGCCGGTAACGTTGGCTACCCGAACCTGTTGGACAACGACTGGCTTTGGGGCGGCACCATCGACGAAGTTGCCTATACCGTGCAGCACGGTGTTCGTAACGAAACCGATGAGGCCCGCTACTCCGAAATGCCGAAATTCGGCGCCGACGAGTTGCTGACCGAAGAGGAAATCGATCAGGTCGTGGCCTTTGCCATGTCCCTGTCCGATCCCGAAGGCGATGGCACCAACCTCGTGGGCGGGACATATGATGTCGATCTCGCCTCTGCTGGCGCAGAAGTGTTCGAGATCAACTGTTCGTCCTGCCATGGCGAAGACGGCACAGGCGACATCTACCAAGGTGCGCCGAACCTGACCGACGCCATCTGGCTCTACGGTGGCGATCACGACACGGTCTACGAGACGGTTTACTACGCCCGTTTCGGCGTGATGCCGGCCTGGGGTCAGCGTCTGTCGCAAGCCGAAGTGAACGCAGCCGCGCTCTACGTCCACCAGCTGGGCGGCGGTCAATAACACCGAAATCCGGGCGGCAACGCCCGGGTTGCGGCACCGGCCCTTGATCCTGTTCGCGCGTTTCTTCGGGGTCGGTGTCCACAAATCTTGAAAGCCGCGGCATGTCAGTGCTGCGGCTTTTTCCCCTCTACATCGTTGCGCCGCACCTGCCTGCGTGAGGCAGGATGTCGCAGGAAAAAGGCGCGTTTTTGATGCATCTTTACGCGGGTCTCACAAAAGTTTGATTCATATCAAGGCTCTGTAAACCCCTCGCCCGCAATAAGGTGCAAACGCGAACAGTGTGAAAAGGCAATGCTCCATGAGCTCTACCGACACCCCTCCCGAAGAAAAACTCTATGCCTCCCGCGAACCGGTTTTCCCGCGTCGTGTGAAGGGTAAGTTTCGGAACCTCAAATGGATCATCATGGCGATCACGCTGGGGATTTATTACCTCTCGCCGTGGATCCGATGGAACCGGGGCCCCGAGCTTCCGGATCAGGCGATCTTGATCGATCTGGCAAATCGTCGGTTCTTCTTTTTCTGGATCGAGATCTGGCCGCATGAATTCTATTTCATCGCGGGTCTGTTGATCATGGCGGGGCTTGGCCTCTTCCTGTTTACCTCCGCCGCCGGGCGTGTCTGGTGTGGCTATGCCTGCCCGCAAACCGTCTGGACCGATCTTTTCATTCTGGTCGAGCGCTGGATCGAAGGCGACCGCAACGCGCGTCTGCGTCTGCATCGTCAAAAGAAATGGGACTTCCGCAAAGTCCGCCTGCGGGCGATCAAGTACCTCTCGTGGATTCTGATCGGTCTGGCGACCGGCGGGGCCTGGGTGTTCTATTTCACCGATGCGCCGACGCTTTTGGTCGATCTGGTGACCGGGCACGCCCATCCCGTGGCCTATCTGACCATGGCGATCCTGACCGCGACCACCGTCTTCTTTGGCGCCATCGCGCGTGAGCAAATCTGTATCTACGCCTGCCCATGGCCGCGCATTCAGGCCGCGATGATGGACGAAGACACCCTTGTTGTCGGCTACCGTCACTGGCGCGGCGAGCCGCGTGGCAAGCATCGCAAAGGCGCGGGCGCAGAGAACCTCGGCGATTGCATCGACTGTATGGCCTGTGTGAACGTCTGCCCGATGGGCATCGACATTCGCGACGGGCAACAGCTTGAGTGCATCACCTGTGCGCTCTGCATCGATGCCTGCGACGAGATGATGGACAAAATCGGCAAGCCGCGCGGCCTCATCGACTACATGGCGCTGACGGACGAACCGCGCGAGATCGCGGGTCAAGAGCCGAAGCCCGTCTGGAAACATATCTTCCGCCCGCGCACCATTCTTTACACGGTGCTCTGGTCCGCAGTGGGCTTTGCTTTGCTGTTCGCGCTCTTCATTCGGGCCGACATCGACATGACCGTGGCGCCGGTGCGCAACCCGACCTACGTCCTGCAATCCGATGGTGCGATCCGCAACATTTACGATCTGCGTCTGCGCAACAAGCATGGCGAAACCCGCGAGTTCCGTGTTAGTGTCACAGGCAACGATACTCTGACGGTGACGTTGCAGGATTCCGATACGGATGCGGGCGACACGATCCCGGTGGATGCCGACGAAATGCGGATCGTGCGCGCCTATGTCGAAGCCCCCGCAGGCTCTGAGCCCGCGATGTCCGACCGTACAGAGTTCACTTTCTGGGTCGAAGACGACGTGTCCAATGAACGCGTCTCAGTCGACTCGGTGTTCAATGGGCGAGGGCAATAAACATGGCACGCGAAATCACTGGAAAAGAGATTACCGGCAAACACGTCCTCATCATCACGGTGTCGGCCTTTGCCATCATCATCGGTGTCAACATCTTCATGGCCGTCCAGGCCGTGAAGACCTTTCCGGGCCTCGAGACCGCCAACTCCTACGGCGTCTCCCAGACCTTCAACCGCGACAAAGAAGCTCAGGAAGCTCTGGGCTGGACCGTCGAGGCGGTGGACGATCAGGAAAACCTCTTCGTCTATATCCGCGATGCGGAAGGCAACCCTGTCGAGGTCGCTGAGATCAGCGGCACATTGGGGCGTGCGACCACGGTGGCGCAGGATCAGGACCCCGAGTTCGTGTTCAACGGCGAGGCTTACGTGGCCGAAACCGGCAGGTTGGCCGAGGGCAACTGGAACTACCGCATGGTTGCCAAGGCGGTGGATGGCACGCATTTCACCCAGCGCATCGTCATTCATGTGAAGCGCTGAGCGCGGGAGACCAAGCATGTCTGAGGTCCAAATCTCGGCCTGCCCGGCCTGTGTCGCCGCCCCCGCCGCCGAAGAGGCGGCGCATGCGCGCGATGTGCGTGACACTCGGTTTGTCCTGTCTCTGCCCGCGATCTATTGTGCGGCCTGTATCTCGGGCGTCGAACGCGAGTTGACGAAACAGCCCGGCGTGCGCGCCGCACGAGTCAACCTGACCTTGAAACGCGCGCAGGTTGAGGCCGACGAAGATGTCTCCGTCGACACGCTGATCGGCGCGCTGACCCGCGCAGGTTACGAGGCCTACGAACTCGATGCGGGTGCGATTTCCGCCACCGAGACCGACAAGAAAGGCCGCGCCATCCTGACCCGCATTGCCGTCTCGGGCTTTGCGATGATGAACGTCATGCTCTTGTCCATCGCGGTCTGGTCCGGCGCCTCCGATGTCACCCGCGACATGTTTCACTGGATCTCCGCCGCCATCGCCTTGCCGGCGATCGCCTATGCCGCGCAGCCGTTCTTTGGCTCCGCCTGGACCGCGCTGAAGGCCAAGCGCCTCAACATGGATGTACCGATTTCGCTCGCGATTCTTCTGGCGGGCGGCATGTCTTTGTTCGAGACCATGGAATCCGGGCGGCACGCCTATTTCGATGCGGCGCTGTCCTTGACCTTCTTCCTTTTGGCCGGGCGCTATCTCGATTACCGCACCCGCTCCGTGGCCCGCTCCGCCGCCGAAGAACTTGCCGCGCTCGAAGTGCCCCGCGCCACCTTGGCCGACGGCACTGTGGTGTCGATCACCGATCTGGCCAAAGGTGCCTTGGTCCGCGTCGTGCCCGGCGCGCGCGTGCCTGTGGACGGCATCGTCGTCGAAGGCGCGTCCGAGTTGGACCGTTCTTTGCTGACTGGCGAAAGCCTTCCGGTTGAAGCCGGGCTGGACACCATCGTCTCCGCAGGCGAGGTCAATCTGACTGGGCCGCTGGTGGTGAAAGTCACCGCCGCGGGCGAAGACAGCTCGCTGCACCGCATGGCCGATCTCGTCGCCATGGCGGAAACCTCGCGCAACAAATACACCTCTTTGGCGGACCGCGCGGCACAGATTTATGCACCTGCCGTGCATATCCTGTCGCTCGCCGCCTTCATCGGCTGGATGATCGCCACGGGCGATGTGCGCCACTCCTTGAACATCGCGGTTGCGGTTCTGATCATCACCTGTCCTTGCGCGTTGGGTCTCGCCGTGCCCGCCGTGACCACCGCCGCTTCGGGGCGGCTGTTCCGCGCGGGGATGCTGATCAAATCCGCCACCGCGCTCGAGCGTCTGGCCGAAGTCGACACGGTGGTTTTCGACAAGACCGGCACTCTGACAGAAGGCAAGCCGGAGCTGTCGAACCTCCGCGATATCCCGCCGCAGGCGCGTGGCGTGGCGATGGCCTTGGCCGCAGGCTCTGCGCATCCTTTGTCCGCCGCGCTCTACGACGCCACCCGTGCCGCCGATGTGACCCCGGCCAATGTGACCAATATCGTTGAGGTGCCGGGGCAGGGCGTTGAGGGCGCGTTGAACGGCGAAACCGTGCGTTTGGGCCGCGCCACTTGGCTTGGCGCTGAGGCTCTGTCTCAAACCGCCACTTATCTCAAGATTGGTGAGGAGGCCCCTGTCGCTTTCGCATTCGTCGATCATTTGCGTGACGGCGCCGCTGAAGCGGTCGCTGCGCTGAAACTTCAGGGCAAAGATGTGGTCCTGCTCTCCGGCGATGCGCCCGCCGCCGTGGCCGACATTGCCAAACGGATCGGGATCGAAGCCTGGGATGCGGAATGCCTGCCGGAGACCAAAGCCCTGCGCGTCGGTGAATTGACCCGCTCTGGCCGCAAGGTTCTGATGGTGGGCGATGGTCTCAACGACACCGCAGCACTGGCCGCCGCCCATGTGTCGATCTCGCCGGCCTCTGCTTTGGAAGCGACGCGGGTCGTCTCCGACATGGTGCTTTTGGGCAAAACGCTGGCCCCACTGGGAGAGGCCACGCAGGTCGCCGTTTCCGCGACAAAGCGGATCAAGGAAAACTTCAACATCGCGACGCTTTACAACCTGATCGCTGTGCCGATTGCACTGGCCGGTTTTGCCACGCCTTTGGCCGCCGCCTTGGCGATGTCGTTCAGCTCGATCACCGTGTCGCTCAATGCTTTGCGCCTCAGAGGAAAACCATGAACGTACTCGTCTATCTCATCCCGATTTCGATTTTTCTCGGCGGGCTCGGGCTTGCGGGGTTCTTCTGGTCGATCCGCTCGCGCCAATATGACGACCCGGACGGGGACGCGAACCGCATCCTCACCGGCGATTATGACGATCACCCAAAGCCCTGAACAAACTCAATCTCGCGCCAGATCGGCCAGTTCGGCAACCGTTGGTCCCATCGCCTCGACAATGACCGACACGCCGGTTGCATTCGGGTGAATGCCGTCAGGTTGCATATGAGTTTTGAGCATCTGTTCCCAGGTGTCCAAGTCGGTGAGCGGTTTCAGGAACCCCTCGAAATAGAGCGTGCCGAACTCTTCGGACAGCTCCGGGTAGATCGCATCGAATTGGGCTTTGTACTCGGCGCCATAATTTCCCGGGGCCTGCATGCCGACCAGCAAAACGGGGATGTCTTTTGCCTCTGCTGCTTGCAAAATCCCGCTTAAATTGGCCCGCGACAGCTCCGGAGACAGCCCACGCAACAGGTCATTGCCGCCAAGCGCGACGATCATCCCGTCGATGTCCGGGGTCAACGTCCAATCGACCCGGCTCAGCCCGCCCGCCGTCGTGTCACCCGACACGCCCGCATTCACGATGGTCGCCTCGGCCTCATGCGCGTCGAGCCAGCCTTGCAGCTGCGCCGTGAATCCGTCCTGTTGAATAAGCCCGTAGCCCTGCGTCAGGCTGTCACCGAGCGCCACGATACGCACAGGTTCGGCGGCCGCCATCGCGGGTAGGCTCATCAAGACAATCTTGACCATCATGAGAGAGAGTCGGTTGCCGATGCGGCGGGCGGCCCCATATGTGTTTAAGATCAAAAGACATCTCCCTTGAGGCCCATCATGACAGAGCCGATCATCGTCACCCAGGATATCCAGCTGTCTCTGGATGGCAATGCGGGGCCAGTCGACATTTTGCGTGGCATTTCGCTGGAGGTCAAACGCGGCGAGACGCTTGGGCTTGTCGGGCCGTCGGGGTCGGGCAAATCATCGCTCCTCATGGTTTTGGGCGGGCTGGAACGGGCCAGCCGTGGTCGGATGTCGGTGCTCGGGCACGATCTGAGCGCGATGAACGAAGATCAACTGGCGCAGTTTCGCAGGGATCATATGGGGGTGGTGTTCCAGTCTTTCCACCTCATTCCGACGATGACGGCCTTGGAAAATGTGGCGATCCCGCTGGAACTTGCGGGCGTGACGGACGCCTTCGAGCGCGCGCGAGCGGAGCTGGAGGCCGTTGGACTTGATGCACGCGCTGATCATTACCCGGCACAAATGTCGGGCGGCGAACAGCAACGTGTCGCCTTGGCGCGGGCCTCTGCGCCGCGTCCTGAGATTTTGTTGGCCGATGAGCCGACGGGCAATCTCGATGGCGCCACGGGCGAGGCGATCATGGAGCTTTTGATGGGCTTACGGGATCGTCATGGGGCGACCCTTGTGATGGTGACGCATTCCTCGGACCTCGCGGCGCGCTGTGACCGTGTGGTGCGATTGCGCGATGGTCGGATCGACGCGGAGGCGCAGGCGTGAGCACGCGGCTGGCATGGACCATCGCCCGGCGCGAATTGCGCGCGGGGGTCAAGGGTTTCCGGGTTCTGATCCTAAGTCTTCTGTTGGGCGTCGCGGCGATTGCGGCGGTGACCTCTGCGCGCGACGGGATTTCCAAAGGCCTCGCCCGCGAAGGGGCTGCGCTTTTGGGCGGTGATGCGGAGATGGAATTCACCTACCGCTTTGCCACTGAGGACGAGCGCGCATGGATGGAAAGCCACTCTCTGGCGCTTTCCGAAATTGCCGATTTCCGCTCGATGCTGGGCGCGGGCGAAGACCGCGCGCTGACGCAGGTGAAAGCCGTCGATGGGGCCTATCCCCTGATCGGGACGGTCGGGCTTTCCCCGGATATCCCGCTGTCAGAGGCGCTGGCCGGTCAGGACGGTGTGCCCGGCATTGTACTGGATCGTATGTTGTTTGAACGGCTGGGCCTTAAGGTCGGCGACCGTGTAACTTTGGCCGATGTGCCCTTTGTCGTCATGGCCGAGCTGACTCGCGAACCGGATGGCGCGGGTGCGGGGTTCTCGCTTGGTCCGCGCAGCATCACCTCTCTGAGCGCCTTGCAAAGCTCCGGTCTCTTGGCGCCCGGTACCCTGTTCGAAAGCGCTTACCGGCTCGATCTACCGGACAACACCGATCTCGATGCGCTCAAAACCCGCGCCGAATCCGAAGTCGCTTCCGGCGGTTTTCGGTGGCGCGATTCCCGCAACGGTGCCCCCGGCGTGAACCGGTTCGTGGATCGACTCGGTTCCTTTCTGGTGCTCGTCGGTCTGGCTGGGTTGGCCGTCGGCGGTGTCGGGGTCTCCGCCGCCGTGCGCGCCTATCTTGATCGGAAAATCTCGGTCATCGCCACGCTGAAAACTCTGGGGGCCGAGCGACGCACGATCTTTCTCGCTTATGCGTTTCAGATCGGCACCCTGTCGGGCTTTGCCATTCTGGGCGGGCTTATCATCGGGGCCCTGCTGCCGCTGATTGCCTTCCCGATCATCCGCACGCTACTGCCGGTTCCGGTCGAGGCGACGCCGCATCTCATGCCCCTCGTCGAGGCCGCACTCTACGGCTTTCTCGCCAGCGCGATTTTCGTGCTGTGGCCCCTCGCGCGAGCCGAGCGCATTCGCCCGGCGGCTCTCTATCGTGATGCGTTTTTCGGCCTTAAGGGCTGGCCACGTTGGCCTTATCTCGTGGCGATTGTCTTGCTGATTGCCCTCCTTATCGGTGTGGCGGTCAGTTTTTCCGACAGCAAAAGCCTCGTGCTCTGGGCCTTCGCCGGGCTGGCCGTCTCCTTTGTGTTCCTCGTCTTGGCGGGCCGTGCCCTGACTGCGATTGCGCGCCGCCTGTCACGTTGGCGGGGCGCGCCTCTGCCCCTGCGTTTGGCTCTTGGGTCTATCGGCGGACCGGGGGGCGAAGCCGTCTCCGTCGTGCTTTCTCTCGGGCTCGGTCTCACGGTGCTTTCGGCCATCGGTCAGATCGACGCCAATATGCGCGGCGCGATTGCGCAGGAACTGCCGGAACGCGCCCCCTCCTATTATGTCGTCGACATTCAGCCCGATCAGATCGAGGGTCTCACCGCGCGGGTCACAGGTGATCCCGACGTGACCCGGTTCGAAAGTGCGCCGATGCTCAGAGGGCTGATCACCCAGATCAATGGTCGTGATGCCCAAGAGGTCGCGGGTCCTCACTGGGTGCTGCGCGGAGATCGCGGTATCACTTACGCAGAGACACCGCCTGACAATACAGAGGTGGCAAAAGGCACGTGGTGGCGCGCTGAGGACAGCACGCCGCAGATCAGTTTTGCCGCCGAAGAAGCCGCAGAAATGGGCTTGAAACTCGGCGATGAGATGACGGTTAACATCCTCGGGCGCGACATCACCGGGACGATCACTTCGTTTCGCAATGTGGATTTCTCCGGCGCCGGAATGGGCTTTGTCTTGACCATGAATCCGGTCGCCCTCGCAGGTGCGCCGCACACATGGATCGCGACGATCTATGCCGAAGAAGAGGCCGAAGCCCCCCTGATCCGCGATCTGGCGCGGGCCTATCCGAACATCACGACGATCCGCGTCCGTGATGCCATCGACCGCGTGGTCTCCGTGTTGCAAAGCATTGCGAGTGCTACAACACTGGGTGCGATTGCGACGCTGGTGACCGGCGCCGTGGTTTTGATCGGCACGGCGGCGGCAGGCGAGGAGCGTCGGCGCTATGAGGCGGCGGTGTTGAAAACCTTGGGCGCGCGGCGGGCACGGATTTTGGCGAGTTTTGCGTTGCGCGCGTTGATCCTTGGCTTGGGCGCGGGGATCGTGGCCTTGGTCACTGGGGCGACGGCGGCCTGGGCGGTGATCCATTTCGTGATGGAGGCCGATTTCTCCTTGTCGCTTGGGGCTGCGCTGTGGATCATTTTGGGTGGCGTTTTCGTGACGTCTTTGACGTCGCTCTTGTTCTCATGGCGCGCCATGCGGGTGCGCCCCGCACGTGTGTTGCGGAGCGCAGAGAGCTGAATCAAGCGTTCAGTGCGCAGGAACAAGCGCCTTGGCCACGGCATTGGCGATCACCTGTTCTTCGTCCGTTGGCAGAACGAAGACAGGCGTGGCGCCTTTGGAAATCAGGGTGGCGTTTCGGGCGTTGGTTTCGACATCGGGTTCGATGCCCAAAAAGCCGAGCCGTTCGATGATCTGAAGGCGAATGTTCGGTGAATTTTCCCCGATGCCGCCACAGAACACCAGCGCATCAATGCCCGAAAGTGTCGCCGCCATGGCGCCGATCTCGCGTCGCACACGGTAGACAAAATACTCGACCGCATCCTTGGCGCCTTGTTCGTCCGAAGCCTCGAGCACCTGCATGTCATGGCTGATGCCGGACAGGCCCAAAAGCCCGGATTCGTAATAGAGCATGTGGGTCAGGTCCTTGGCCGTCATGCCCTCTGTCTCCATGAGGTACAAAAGGATGCCTGGGTCGAGATGCCCGGAACGTGTGGACATCGGGATGCCATCGAGCGGGGAAAATCCCATGGAGGATGAGATAGACACCCCGTTGTTGACCGCGCAAATCGAGGCGCCGCTGCCCAAATGGCACATGATGATCCGCTTGCCATGCAGCTCGGGGTGATCCCGCACGAGTTGGTGCGAGACATAATCGTAGCTCAGCCCGTGAAAGCCGTAGCGCTTCACACCCTGTTGGTAATATTTGCGCGGGATGGCGTAGATGTCGTTTTCCCAGGGATGATTGCGGTGAAATGCGGTGTCGAAACAGCCGATTTGCAGCGCGTAAGGGAAAGCCTCTTTCGCCGCCTCGACCGCCGACAGGTTGTGTGGCTGGTGCAACGGGGCCAGCGGGTTGAAGGTCGCCAGATCTGCCAGTACGTCGTCGGTCAATTCCGTGGGCGTGGCGCGCAGGGGGCCGCCATGGACGATCCGGTGCCCGACGCCTGCAACATCCTGGCCGTCGAGCAGAGGCGTAATTTCTTGGAGAATGATTTCAAGCGCTTGTGTCTGATCTTTCGCGTCGATGAGTTTTGTGTCCGCCGGCCCCCCGGATTTGAACCTGAAACTGGGGGTGGACCCGATGCCTTGTACCAGACCTTGCGCCAGACAATCAGGCGTTTCGCCAGAGGTGTAGAGCGCGAATTTGACCGAAGATGAGCCCGCGTTGATCGTGAGAATGCGTTGCCCCATCAGGTGATCTCCCGCGCGCGTTTGGCGTGAAGGGCCGCGACGGCACAGGAGGCCAGGCGGGATTTGTCACTGTCAGACCGCGAGTTCAAAACAATTGGACACCGCGCGCCGATCACGACACCTGCGGCTTCGGCATGCGCGATGAAAGTCAATTCCTTGGCGAGCATATTGCCGCTTTCGAGGTTCGGGACGACCAGAATTTCAGCATGTCCTGCGACAACGCCTCTGAGGCCCTTGGTCTTTGCCGCGGTCAGGCTGACCGCATTGTCCATGGCCAGCGGGCCGTCCACAATCCCGCCCTTGATCTGGTCGCGGTCCGCCATTTTTGAAAGCGCTGCCGCATCCAAGGTCGACGGAATCTTCGGATTGACGGTTTCAACGGCGGAGAGGACGCCGACTTTCGGCGTTTCAATGCCGAGGCTGATCGCCAGATCGATCGCGTTTTGTACAATGTCGACTTTGGTCGGCAGGTCTGGGGCTATATTGATCGCGGCATCCGAAACCATCAAAAGATGATCGAGACCGGGCACATCCATTACAAAAATATGGCTGAGACGTCGCCCGGTTTTGAGGCCGCCATTCGAGCTTAGGATGGGACGCAAGAGATCGTCCGTATGCAGGTGGCCCTTCATAATCGCACTGGCGCGGGCTTCGCGGACCATGGTGACGGCCAGTTGCGCGGCTTCGCGGTGTGTTGCGCAATGGATCAATTCGATGCCGTCGAGGGACATCCCAAGTTCTTTAGCTGTCGTGCGAATTTTATCCTGATCGCCCAATAGAATGGGCGTGATCAGATTGTGTTCGGCCGCCATCATGGCGCCGCGTAGTGAATTCGGCTCTTCCGGGGCGACCACAGCCATGCGGGTTGCGGGTAAATCTGCAGTCATGTCGAGTAGCTTGTCGAAGTGGCGATGGCTTTCGACGGTCAGCCCAGGGACATCATGAATGTCGAAGCTTTCGGATGTGGCAGGCGCGATCACTTCGGCTTCGCCTTCGACCAAGAGGGTGCCGTCGGTGAGAGACACAGTCGTTTCGAAAATTGCGCTTCGTGCATCGCCCTTATGGATCAGTTTGACTTTGGCGATCAACTCGTCGCCAGCATGCGCGCGCCCGAGAAATTTCAGGTTCTGAGATTTATAGAGCGTTCCTGGGCCGGGAAGATTGTTGCCCAGCACTGCTGAAATGAGAGAGCCGACCCAAAAAGACGGTGCGACGGCTTCGGGTTTGCCATCCTTATCACCATCTTCGTGAGGAAGGTGCATTGGGTTCAGGTTTCCGGAGGCATGGGCGAAGACGTAAAGGTCATCTGCGACGCATAGGCGTCGGACCTCGGCTTCCATTCCGACCTGAAGCTGATCGAATGGGACGTTCTGGAATATGGTCACGTGCAATCCTTGCTGTGCTGGGATATTTGACTAGGTGCAGTTGCACCCATGTGTCGTTTATCTTCCTTGAGACATATCAAGGTTTTATCCAGATTCCATGACGTGAGAACATATCCAGATTGTATTTTTTGCATATGAATTCATTCAGGGGCAAAAGTCTGGCAACTGCGTATTCTGGCATCACCCTTTTGCCCCCTGAGAGGGATCTATGATGCCATGGACACAGGCTCCTCGTCATCATCCAACGAACGTTGATCCACGTCTGTGTCGTTCAAAACGAACTGCGCGACGATATCGTTCAAAGTAGAAGCTTCATGTGCGAGCGAGAAGCTTGCGGCTGTCGTTTGCTCGAACATGGCCGCGTTCTGTTGTGTGGTTTGGTCGAGATTGGCAACGGCGCTGTTGATTTCGGAAATTCCCGCAGATTGCTGTTCGGCAGAGGTGGCGATTTCCGCCATATGTGTGGAGATCACGGAAACATCCTGAACAATGGAGCGCAGGGCTTCACCGGTTTGATCGACGAGGGTGACACCGCGTCCGACTTCTTGCCCCGAAACGGAAATCAAGGCGTTGATCTCGCGGGCTGCCTCGGACGATCTTTGTGCCAATGCGCGAACTTCGGAGGCCACGACGGCAAAGCCACGACCTGCATCGCCAGCACGGGCCGCTTCCACACCAGCGTTGAGGGCAAGAAGGTTTGTCTGGAACGCGATGTCGTCAATGACGGAGATGATTTTCGAAATCTTGTCTGAGGAGTCGGAAATCGCATCCATGGCAGAGATCGCTTGTTGCACGACGGTGCTTGCGTTTTGCGCATTGGCTTTCGCACCGCTTACCGTGTCATTGGCAGAGGCTGCTCCATCGGCTGCGGATTTGACTGCGGCAGTCAATTCGGTCAGAGCCGAGGCGGTTTCGCCCAACATCGAGGCAGCGCGTTCCGTGCGTTGCGAGAGATCGTTTGCGGCATTCGAAATTTCGCTCGAATTTGTGTGGATTGTTTGCGATGTGCCCGAAAGTTTTTCGACCACGGATCTCAGGGACAGGACCGCAGCGTTGTAATCCTGACGCAATTGCTCATACCCTTCGGGGAAGACCTGATCGATTGTCAGGCGCACGTCGCCTTTGGACAGCCGACGCAAACCGTCGGCCAAAGCATCGACAACCATCGTTTGTTCGGCATGACGGGCTTTGCGTTCCGCTTCGGCGGCGTCTTCGAGTTTGCGGCGTTCGGCTTCTGCACGGGCTTCTTGTTCTCTTTCCCGGCGCTCCTGTTCAAGTTTGCGCTCTTGCTCGGCGGCGTCCCGAGCACGCGCGTCTTCTGCGGCTTGGGCCTTCGCCTCAGCTTCTCTCAGTTTGCGCTCAGCGGTTTCCGCCTCCATACGCTCCTTTTCGACCAAGTTGTTGCGGAACACGGTGAGGGCGGAGAACAGTCGCGCGATCTCGCCGTAACGACCGCCGACACGCTTGATTTCGGACATTTCCCCAACAGCAAGACGTTCGGTGCTTGCTGTGACGGCGCTGAGCGGTCGCATGATGAAGAGATAGGTCAGGATAGGTGCCGCCAGAACAATAGCGATGGCGAAGGCGGTGATGCCCCCCATGGTTTTCGACGCACCCTGTGCGGTTGACATCAGAACCTGACTCGCTGACGAGATGTCGGCAATGGAATCGCTGGAAATCTGCACGACGATCTCGGAAATCTTCAGAAGATCCTCAGAGACGGCAGATGTGGCAAGGAAACCTTCGCTACGCGCCGTCAGGGTTTTAAGACGGGTCGCGAGCAGACCGGTTTCGGGATCCACCTGAGCCAAAACGGAAGACAGGATCGCGTGGAGCTCACTGGGCAGATTGGCGATATCCGCTTCGAGTTTGGGCGTGATCTCATCGATTTCGAACTGAAGCGCCTGAATGTAACCGCTGTTGTTGGATGCGGCACCTTGCATGGCTTTGATCAGAACGGTTTTAATGGTGGTGTCGATGCGCGCCAAATCGGTGATGCGACGCACATCTGTGTCCAGGAGGCCTTTGAGCACGGCCTCATTGGTGTCCATGGCTTCGGCACTTTCTTTGTCCAGAGTGATCAGCGTTTGCTCGACAATTTGGGACACTTCGGCATCGAGATCGTTTTGCGCCGTATGCAAAAGGCGCGCGCGAATTTTCATTTCAGACGGTGCCAAGGCGAGAAATTCGGCGGGAAAAGCCAAGGCTTCACGCAGCGTTTCGACATAGCCTTTGGCCGCTTTGTTCTTTTGCATATCGCTCAGGATCGTCTCGATGCGGGCCTGTCCCGCGAGCGCCTTATCATGAAGTTCTGTGCGCAGGCCGAAATCATTGGTCTCGAGCAAAGCCTGTGTCAGGCCAACGGAAAGGTTAAGTTCGGCTTTCAGCATCAGGGCGAGTTTCAGCGCGTCAACATCACGTTTGAGCAAATGGCTCAGGTTGCGGCTTGATTTCGAGGTGGCGGTGTTGCCCGCCAGCAGGAGCGAAAATGAGGCACTTTCAATACGAGCCTGCAGGTCATCGCTCAGCGCACGGGCACCCTGACTCAAATCTGCAAGCGCCTGCATGTTCATTTTTTGCGCCTCAAGCTCCTGCGCCCGCGCTTGTTCCAGGGTCAAAAGATTGCTGGCAAGTGTTGCCATTTCTTCGTCAAGGCCTGGATATTTTGCATGATCTACTTCTTGCATGTGACTTTGAAGATGCGCACTTGCGGCCTCAACATCGTTCAACGCGCTTTGAATCGCCAAGTAGGAGTTCGTGATCAACAATGTGTTCACGGTATCCTTCAGCGACGAGACCGCATTGGAAATCTCAGAAGCGGTTTCCAGGGGCGGTAGCGACGAGGTGACCAAAGTTTCGGCCTCATCGTTGATCGTGGAGATCAGGGAACCGGAGACCAGAATGGCCGCGAGAGTTGTGCCCACGAGCGCAAATAAGATCCCGAGAATCTTAGCGGCGACAGAGCCGAAAATGTTGCCAATACGATGTTTCAAATCATGCGTCGTCGTCATCTGATCCAACACTTTCCAGTCATTGTGTTCACGTCGGTGCGCGGTCCGGGCATCGAACCGGTTGAGTGGACCATGGCAGCAAGCTCCTAATTTTGTGTTTAGAGCCTTATTTTCTGGCGTAACCAGCGGTGCGCGCGATGGATTCGTGCCCTCACATATGTGGTCGGACCTGATTTTGGAGGCGCGCAGCAATGCGTCATCAGCGGCTTTGTGTGACTAAAATTTGGGCGGTTTTTGCGACCTGACCCATTTGCACGCTGTTCGCTTGTATACAGTCTTGTGTGCGCGTTTGGGTGAACATCAGACTGCCTGTGCGGTGCGCGGGGAGCCTTCGACCGAGCGGTCAAACGGATCACCACCCGCCGCGGGGACATGCGTCAAAGCCTTTTCGGCGGAGGCGCAAGAGATGTAAATCTTTAACGCTGCATAAGGGGGCTGTTGGCGTTTTATCCATAAAAAACAAAAAGATGGATATCTCATTCGTGAGAAGCGTGACAGTTCTGCGGCTTCCAACAAGGGAACATGGAAGTGAAAACTCAATTCAAAGCCACTCTGGCCTCTGCTCTGTTTGCAAGCACCGCAATCGCCTCCGGCGCGATGGCTGCCGATTGCCCGGTGAAAGTGGGCGTGCTGCATTCGCTGTCGGGGACGATGGCCATTTCGGAAACCACGCTGAAAGACACAATGCTGATGCTCGTCGACGAGCAGAACGCCAAGGGCGGTGTTCTGGGCTGCGAGATCGAAGCCGTCGTGGTCGACCCGGCTTCCGACTGGCCGCTGTTCGCGGAAAAAGCGCGCGAGCTTCTGACCGTGCATGATGTCGATGTGATCTTCGGCAACTGGACCTCCGTGTCGCGCAAATCCGTGCTGCCGGTGATCGAAGAGCTCAACGGCCTGCTGTTTTACCCGGTGCAGTACGAGGGCGAGGAATCGTCCAAGAACGTGTTCTACACCGGCGCTGCTCCGAACCAACAGGCGATCCCGGCCACGGATTATTTCCTCGATGAGCTTGGCGTTGAAAAATTCGCTCTGCTCGGCACCGACTACGTCTATCCGCGCACCACGAACAACATCCTCGAAGCCTATCTGAAAGACAAAGGCATCGCGGAAGAAGACATCTTCGTGAACTACACGCCCTTCGGCCATTCTGACTGGTCCAAGATCGTGGCCGACGTCGTGGCGCTGGGCGCGGACGGCAAGAAAGTCGGCGTGATCTCCACCATCAACGGCGACGCGAACATCGGCTTCTATAAAGAACTCGCCGCGGCTGGCGTGTCTGCCGATGACATCCCGGTTGTGGCCTTCTCCGTGGGCGAAGAGGAACTGTCGGGTCTCGACACCTCCAACCTCGTCGGTCACCTCGCCGCCTGGAACTATTTCATGTCCGCCGACACGCCGGAAAACGCTGCCTTCATCGACGCCTGGCATGCCTATATCGGAGATGACTCGCGTGTGACCAACGACCCGATGGAAGCGCATTACATCGGCTTCAACATGTGGGTGAACGCCGTCGAAGCCGCCGGTTCCACCGATGTCGATGCCGTGCGCGCCGAGATGTACGGTCAGGAATTCCCGAACCTCACCGGGGGCACCGCCATCATGAACGTGAACCATCACCTGTCGAAACCGGTGCTGATCGGTGAGATCCTCGAAGACGGTCAGTTCGACATCATCTCCCAGACCCCAGAAGTGCCGGGTGACGCCTGGACCGACTATCTGCCGGAAAGCGCCGTGCTCAAATCCGATTGGAAAGACCTCGGCTGTGGGATGTACAACACCGAGACCGAGACCTGCGTTCAGCTCAAATCCAACTACTAAGCTGATCTGACGCATTCGGAGAGGGCGGGTCTCGCCCTCTCTTCCTCCCGCTTGGAAAGACATTTCATGCTTCGCAGCCTTATTGCAGCTTGCCTGCTGCTCACCTGTAGCCTTGCGGCACAGGCGCAGGATCGAACCATTCAGGATGTGCTGCAAGAGCACGCCGAGGTCATCGCCCAATCGTCACGTAAAACCATTGCTCCGGCGATTGACGCCATCGCGGGCTCCGGCCTGCCTGCGGCGCAGGATGTGCTGCAGGCCTGGCAAGCCAAGGACATGTGGCAACGGGAAAGCGATGGGCTGTTTTTCAAGGCGGAACGGGTCGACAGTTCCACCTATGAGCTGATCGACTTTGCCACGGGCGAAAGTGTCGGCACGGCGGACAAAGGCGATTTGGAGCAATTGAAACCGAACTCCGGCATCCGCGCGATGATCGGCGCGGCTTTGGTGCAGTTCCAGTTGAACGATCCCGATGCTGAACGCCGTCGTGAGGCTTTATTGGCGATTCAACGTGACGGCGAGGCCTCACACCTCGCGCCATTGCGCGCGTCGATTGAGGGGGAGACCAATCCTGAGATCAAAGCTCTCAAAGAAACCACCGAACGGTTGTTGACCATTTCTTTCGACCCGGATGACGCGGCACGCGTAAAGGCCATCGAAGGCTTCAAAGGCTCGCTGTCTCTCGACGCGCGGGCTGCCCTCAACCCGGTTCTGACGACGAAAATCGTCCCCGCGGAGGGGCTGCCCGAGAGCGCCAACGTCAAACGCGAGCTGCGCGCCGGGTCGCCTGACTTAACCGTCTCAGAGGGCTATGACCTTTTGGTGTCTGCCGGGGTGATCGAACCGCAACCCAGTTTGGCGGAGCGTAAAGCCGCGTTGGAGAGCCATATCGAAAATGGCGCCGTTGCCGGTGTGCCTTTGGCCGAGTTGAACACGCAGGACGCGCGCGACCGCGCCTATGCGGCGCTGGCGCAAGAGGGTGTGGCGCCCGCTTTCGATCCGGATTTCACGATGGAGGCGGCCGTCGCCAGCGCGAAGTTTGCCGAGGTTTATGATGAACCCTCAAAGGCCGTCACCGATGCCGCCGAGGCGACGCTTGCGTCGATCAATCGTGCCGTAGGCCTGAACCAGTTTTTCGATCTTTCTCTCGATGGTCTCTCTCTGGCCTCGATCTATTTCCTCGCTGCCATCGGGTTGGCGATCACCTTCGGCGTCATGGGCGTGATCAACATGGCGCATGGCGAATTCATCATGATGGGCGCCTACACCGGCTATGTCGTGCAACAGATCGTGCCGGATTACACCGTCTCGATCCTCCTCGCGATCCCTCTGGCCTTTGCCGTCACCTTTGCCGCCGGGGTGGCGATGGAGCGGCTGATCATTCGCTGGCTTTACAACCGGCCTCTGGAGACGCTTTTGGCGACCTTCGGCGTCTCCATTGCACTGCAACAGTTGGCGAAAAACATCTTTGGCACTCAGGCCCGCCCGCTGACCTCTCCGGGGTGGCTTGATGGCGCTTTGTCCTTCAACGACGTTGTGTCGATTTCCTACATCCGTATCGCGATCTTCATCCTCGCGCTGATCTTCCTGGGCGTGTTCCTCTTCATCATGAAGAAAACCCGTTTGGGCCTTGAGACCCGCGCCGTGACGCAAAATCCGCGTATGGCGGCGTCGATGGGCATCAACCCCGATAAGGTGAATATGCTGACCTTCGGCCTCGGCTCTGGCATTGCGGGCATTGCTGGTGTGGCCATCGGTCTCTACGCCAAAGTCACCTCCGAGCTGGGCTCCGACTACATCGTCCAAAGCTTCATGACCGTGGTCGTCGGCGGCGTTGGCAACATCTGGGGCACGCTCTTGGGCGCCACCATGATCGGCTTCCTGCAAAAGGGCATCGAATGGTTCAACCCGTCGAACACATTGGCGGCGCAGACCTATATGATCGTTTTCATCATCATTTTCATTCAGTTCCGACCCAAGGGCATCATCGCCCTCAAGGGCCGTGCGGCGGGGGATTAAAGACATGACGATGTTCAAGAAAAACCCTTCCCTTATGGTGTTCATCGGGCTCCTCGCGATCTTCACTCTCGCCGTCACCTTCATGTCGGAGGCCTATGGCACGGGAGCGCTTTCGACCTCTTTCGTCAAGACCTTGGGCAAGACACTCTGCCTCGCGCTCGTGGCCATCGCGATGGATCTGGTCTGGGGCTACACGGGCATCCTCTCCTTGGGCCATTTCGCCTTCTTCGGGCTGGGCGGCTATATGATCGGCATGTGGCTGATGTATGCGCGCACCGAGATCATCGTGGTTGAGAGCATGGCCAACGCCGCCCTGCCACCCACGCCCTCGGAAATCTCGGACGCCATCGGGACGCAGATTTTCGGTGTCGTCGGCTCGTCGGATTTCCCACTGATCTGGACGTTTGCGCATAGTTTCTGGGCGCAGATCGCCTTGGTCGTGCTGGTGCCCGGCCTCCTCGCGCTTGTCTTCGGCTGGCTGGCCTTCCGCTCGCGGGTCACGGGCGTCTACCTGTCGATCCTGACCCAGGCAATGACCCTCGCGCTCTCGCTTTACCTCTTTCAAAATGACAGCGGCTTGCGCGGCAACAACGGTCTCTCGGGCCTGCAAAACCTGCCCGGCGCGGATGCGATCTCGCAGGACAATATCTCGATCTGGTTCTTCTGGGCCTCGGCTTTCGCGCTCTTGCTCACCTATCTGATCGCCGCCTTCATCGTCTCCGGCAAATTCGGCTCCGTCATTCGCGGCATCCGCGACGACGAGGCGCGGGTGCGGTTCCTGGGCTATTCGGTCGAAGGCTTCAAACTTTTCATCTTCACCCTCACCGCCGTGATCGCGGCCATCGGTGGCGCGCTTTATTATCCGCAAGCGGGCATCATCAACCCCGCCGAGATCGCCCCCATCGCCTCGATCTACCTCGCGGTCTGGGTTGCCATCGGTGGACGTGGCCGCATCTACGGCGCGGCGATCGGCGCCGGGTTCGTCTCGCTGGTCTCGACCTATTTCACCGGCGGGCAAGCGCCCGACATCAACCTCGGGTTCTACACGATCAAATGGGTCGATTGGTGGCTTGTGCTTCTGGGCCTGTCCTTCGTGCTCGTCACCCTGTTTGCCCCCAAAGGCATCGGCGGATTGTTCGATCTGATCACGCATCGCATGTCGCCGAACCGGCATGGCCTGCCGCTTGGTCCCGACAAAGGCAGCCTGCGCGAAGAGGAGGCGGAGAAATGAGCAACACAGGCACACTTCTCGAAGTCTCCGGCATTTCCGTCTCTTTCGATGGGTTCAAGGCGATCAACAACCTGTCCTTTGAGATCGGTCCCGCCGAGATGCGCGCCATCATCGGGCCCAACGGGGCGGGCAAGACGACCTTCATGGACATCGTGACCGGAAAGACGAAACCCGATGAGGGCAAGGTCCTCTGGGGCGAGCTGTCGCGCAATCTGATCGGCATGAACGAGGCCAAGATTGCGCGCGCCGGGATTGGCCGCAAATTTCAGCGCCCGACGGTGTTCGAGGACCAGACGGTGTTCGAAAATCTGCTGATGGCGGTCAAGAATGACCGCAATCCGCTGAAGGTTCTGTTCTTTCGGCCAAAGTTCAAAGACCTCGCGAAGGTCGAGGAACTGGCCTCCGAGATCGGTCTGTCCGATCAGTTGGAGCGCAAATCCGGCGAGCTGTCGCATGGTCAAAAGCAATGGCTGGAGATCGGCATGCTCTTGGCGCAGGACCCGAAGCTTTTGCTGGTCGATGAACCCGCCGCCGGGATGACCTTGGGCGAGCGCGAGCACACGACGGACATCCTGAAAGAGGCCGCGAAAACCCGCGCTGTGGTGGTGGTCGAACACGATATGGAGTTCGTCCGGCGCCTCGACTGCAAGGTCACCGTGCTGCACGAGGGATCGGTTCTGGCCGAAGGCTCGCTCGATCACGTGACGCAAAACCAGGACGTAATTGACGTCTATCTGGGTCGATAAGGAGAGATAACCATGCTCGATGTGAAAAACCTCTCTCTCCACTATGGTGGCTCGCAAATCCTCTATGACGTGGATATTTCGGCCGAGGCCGGAAAGGTGACCTGTGTCATGGGCACCAACGGCGTTGGCAAAACCTCCTTGCTCAAGGCGATCTCCGGCACCCATCCGCGTTCCGGGGGCTCGATGATGCTCGATGGCGAAGATGTCGGGCGTGCGCCCGCGCACGAACTGGCGAAAAAGGGCCTCGCCGTGGTGCCGCAGGGGCGGATGATCTTTCCGCTTTTGACGGTGCGGGAAAACCTTGAGAGCGGGTTCACCTGTCTACCAAAATCCGAACATGTCATCCCCGATGAAATCTTCGAGCTGTTCCCGATCCTCAAGGAGTTCATGAACCGGCGCGGCGGCGATTTGTCCGGCGGTCAGCAACAGCAATTGGCCATCGCCCGCGCGTTGATCATCAAGCCGAAGCTCTTGCTCTTGGATGAGCCGACCGAGGGGATTCAGCCCAATATCATCCAGCAGATCGGTCGCGTGATCTCGCTTTTGCGCGACCGGGGCGACATGGCGATCGTGCTGGTGGAGCAGTATTTCGAGTTCGCTTACGACCTCGCCGACAGCCTTGTTTTCATGGAGCGGGGGCGTGTGACCTCAACCCATGACAAGGCCGATATGTCCAAGGAAGAGGCGGCCAAGGTCTTCCGCATCGCCTGAATTTTTCCCTCACAATCAATAGCTTCCATTTTGGCGCCGCAGCATTTTTGCTGCAATGCCAAAATGGACTATTTGATAAAAACACGTTGCCGAAACCGGTTTCGGCGTTTCTTGTGAGAGGGAGGAGGCGAATCAGGTGAGGTCAGACGTAAAACCGGATCGACGCTCCCGCGACAACGCGCGGGTGACGATCACCGATCTTTCTCAGGCGCTGAGCCTGACGAAGGGAACGGTCTCCCGTGCTTTGAACGGCTACCCGGATATTTCCGAAACCACCCGCATTCGCGTCATTCGTGCCGCCCAGGCGATGGGCTATCGCCCGCTGAGCCAGGCGCAGGCGATCAAGACCGGGCGCAGCTGTTCTCTGGGTCTTGTGATCGAACTGTCCGAACATGATGCCCACGCGCCGTTTCTGGCCGAATTCCTCGCCGGGTTGACGCAGGCCGCTTCCGCTGAGGGTTGGACGTTGACGATCGCGACCTCCGAGAGCGAAGGCGACACCTTGCGGATCATGCGCGACCTGATTTTGCACCGCAAAGCCGATGGGTTCATCTTGCCACGTGTGTTGTGGGACGATCCGCGCATCGCCTTTCTGGATCGCGAAGATGCGCCTTATATTTGCTATGGGCGCAGCAAAAATCACGTAGAAACATCCTATTTTGATGCTCAGAGCGAAGTGTCGATGGTCGAGGCTGTGACCTGGCTTGCGCAGCTTGGTCATGAGCGGATCGCTTATATCGGCTCCGCCAGTCACTACGCCTATGCGCATCTGCGCCGCGACGGCTATCGCACGGGGCTTGCGCAAGAGGGGCTGGCGTTCGATCCGGCTCTGATGATCGAAGAGGTGCTCGACCCGGAAGAAGCCGCCAAGGCCACGCGCCAACTTTTGGCTCTGGAGCAACCGCCCACCGCCATTCTCTGTGCCACCGACACTTTGGCGCGCGGGGTTTATGATGTCGCCCATGAGATGGGGCTCCAGATCGGCTCTGACCTGTCGATCGTGGGTTATGACGGCTCGCCGGAGGCGCAGGCGATGTGGCCGCGTTTGGCCACCTTTGCCGTCGACAACCGAAAAGCCGGGGCCGCTTTGGGCGCAATGCTCATGGCGCGGCTCCGCGACCTGAACGCCCCGCTTCAGCAGGAGCTGATCGCGGCAGATTTTCGTCCGGGGGGCTCGACGGGGCGTCCGGGCAAGATGCCAGAAGAGCTGGCGCAACATGTGATCCGCCTGACGGCCGATCCCATTCGTAACGATTAAATGCATCAACTCAGGGAGAGAGCGATGACACTGAAAAAACACATCCTTCTGACAAGTGCGGCGACCGCGCTGGCACTGACCAGCTTTGCGGCAAGTGCTGATACATTGCGGTTCTGGACCACCGAGGAACAGCCGGATCGCCTTGCAAAGCAAGAAGAAATGGCGAAAGCGTTCGAAGAGAAAACCGGCACGGCGGTCGAGGTGATCCCGGTGACAGAATCCGAGCTTGGCACCCGCGCCACAGCCGCCTTTGCCGCAGGTGACCTGCCCGATGTGATCTATCACCCGCTGCAATATGCGCTGCCTTGGGCCGAGGCCGGGATCCTCGATATGGACGCGGCCACCGATGTGATCGAAGAGCTGGGCGTCGACACCTTTGCCTCCGGCGCTTTGGGCATGGCGGCGATGGATGACGGCTATGCCTCCGTGCCGGTCGATGGCTGGACGCAGATGATCGTCTACCGCAAAGACCTCTTCGACGAAGCAGGCCTTGAGGCACCGACGTCTTATGCGGCTGTCGAAGCGGCTCTCGAAAAACTGCACAACCCGCCGGAAATGTATGGCTTCGTTGCCGCGACGAAAGTGGACGAAAACTTCATGTCGCAGGTGTTGGAACATGTCTTCCTCGCCAATGGTGTGAGCCCGGTGGACGAGGGCGGTTTCGCGCCTTTGGATGAGGCGAAAACCACCGAAGTGCTTGATTTCTATAAGGCCATCGCCAATGCCTCGCCTCCGGGTGATCTCTATTGGGATCAGTCCCGCACGCTTTATTTCTCCGGCAATGCGGCAATGATCATCTGGTCGCCCTTCATCCTCGATGAGCTGGCCGGCCTGCGCGACAGTGCTCCGCCGACCATCAACGACGATCCGACTTCCGGCGAATTGGCGTCGAAAACCGGCATCGTGACGACCTTCTCCGGCCCGTCCAACCCGGACGGCGCGGCCTGGGGCGACATCCGCTATTTCGGCATCACGTCGGATGCAGATACGGATGCGGCCGAGGAATTCGTGATGTATTCCATGGATGAGGGCTATACCCAGACGCTGTCCATCGCGCCCGAGGGCAAGTTCCCGGTGCGTCGTGGCACGGCAGATGACCCGGAGTTGTTCGCCAAGGAATGGGCCGAACTTCCGGTCGGTGTGGATCGCAAAGCGCCTTTGGGCGAACTTTACGCGCAGGACATGATCGACGAGATCGTCGCCGGTCTCGACGTGGCGCAGCGGTGGGGCGTGACCGAAGGTCAACTGACGCTCGCCTCCAAGATGATCAACTCTCAGGTCATCAACCGCGTGGTGCGTGAGTATATCGACGGTGAAATCGACGCGGCCGCGGCCGTGGCCGAGATGAACGCCGAACTGGGCGCGATCGAATAAGCGCTTATCGGGGGTGCGGTGTGCGCACCCCCTCTCTTTCAGAACAGACAGGGAGTTTTCCATGTCGGACATCGGACCTCCGCGCGGGGCCGGGCCTTTGGCCCGTTCCGAGGCGCGCCTTGCCTGGGGCCTTTTGACCCCCACCATCCTCGCCGTTTCACTGGTCGTGATCCTGCCGCTTTTGGCGATCTTCTGGATTTCCGTGAAACCCGTCTCATTGTCGGATTTGCGGGCGCCGGACACGGTTGTGCGCGAAGACCTGCGCGGGCGCCCTGCGGCAGCGGGCGATGAGGCGACGCTCCGATACCGGCTGCGCAACTCGTCCCCGAGTTCCGAAATCACCGGCGTGACATTGCAAGACGCTTGGCCCGAGGGGCTGACATTGGCGGGTGAGTTGGACCCGCGCTGCGAGATCGCCGAAGGCCTGTTGTCCTGCGATCTGGGCGATTGGGAGGGCGGCTATCGTGAGACACTGAACATCCCTGTCGTGACCGAGCAGGCCTGGTTCGATACGGATAGCGATGTCGAGGACACGCCGGTTCAGGTCGATGGCAAAGCCTCTTTCGTGCTCACCAACAATGAGTTCACCTTAAAGAACTTTGTGTCCGTGTTTGACGGCGGCGAGTTCTTTAACGTCCTTGGAGTAACCCTGTTTTACACGGTCTTCGGCACGGTGGGGGCGCTGGTCATGGGGCTTTTCGCCTCCTTGCTGCTCAATCACTCCTTCAAAGGACAGGGCATTCTGCGCGGGCTCTACCTCTTTCCCTATGTGGCGCCGGTGATCGCGGTGGCCTTTGCGTGGATTTTGCTTTTCGATCCCTTCTCCGGCTCTGCCAATGCGCTTTTGGTGCAGATGGGGGTGACGGATCAGGCGATCAACTTCTTTGGCGAGCGGCCCTTGGCGCTGATCATGGTGACGCTGTTTGAGATCTGGCGTTATTTCCCGCTGTCGTTCCTCTTCATCCTCGCCCGGATGCAGTCGATCTCGACCGATATGTATGAGGCCGCCGATATGGATGGCGCCTCGCCGTTCCAGCAATTTTGGTATCTCAGTATGCCGCAGCTTTTGGGTATTTTGTCGGTGCTCTTCCTGTTGCGCTTCATTTGGACGTTCAACAAGTTCGACGACATTTTCCTTTTGACCGGCGGCAACGCGGGAACGCGCGTTTTGACTGTGAATGTCTATGAACAGGCCTTTGCTGTGTCGAACATCGGCGCGGGCGCTGCGGTGGCCGTGGTGATCTTTGCCTGTCTGCTGTTGTTCTCCGTGTTCTTCTTCAAATTCATGTCGAAGGAGGAAGGGCTATGAAACACCTCCGTTTTGGATATCTCACCGGCCCCGCCTTGGGCGTTTTGTGGACCTTCGTCATCGCGGTGACCGTCGCCGTGGCGATGAGTTTCGCCACCGGCGAGGCGTTCCGGCCTTCCCTGACGTGGTCCGTGATCTTTGGCATTCCCACGGGATTGGCGCTTGTCTGGGGCGGGACGACTTTGGTCGCCTCTGCCGTGCTCTCTGTGGTCTATTTTATTGCCCTGTCGCTTGGGATCGGTCCGGTTTTGACCGGCAACGTGTCCTCGGTGGCGCGCGTTGCGGCGGCTGTGTTCATGGGGATCGGCATCGGTTGGCCGCTCAAGGTCTTCGTCGAAGAGCTGACCCTGGGTGCGCTCACCCGCCATGAATTCGAGGAGGCTGTGATCCGCACGCTCCGGGGCTTTGGCTATATCTTCTTCACCGCCATCGTGGTCATTCCCTTCTATGTGATGGTGATGACCAGCCTGAAAAATCAGGCGCAACTGATGCAGAACCCCTTGGATTTCTCCATTGATCTGTCGCAGGGCTGGGGCCTGTTCCGGTCCTATGTCGAACTGATCACGGAGTTCAATTTCGGCTCCTATATGTGGACGTCGTTCTACATTTCCGTGCTGACCGTGTTCATCACGCTCCTGTTCGCGATCCCCGGTGCCTATGCCGTGGCGCGTCTTCGGTTCCGGGGGCAGGCGGCGTTTTCGCGGTCTATCCTCTTGATCTATATGGTGCCGATGATCGTTCTGGCGTTGCCGATCTACATCGCCTTTTCGATGATGGGGCTGCGCAATTCGATCACCGGCATCGTGATGATCTACCCGGTGACGACGATCCCGGTGGCTTTGTATATGCTGCAAGGCTACTTCCGCGGCCTGCCCGCAGAGATCGAAGAAGCCGGGCTGATGGATGGTCTCTCGCGGCTTCAGGTGATCTGGAAAATCACCCTGCCGCTCAGCCTTCCGGCACTCGCCTCCGTGTCGCTCTACGTCTTCATGATCGCGTGGAACGAGTTCCTCTTGGCCTTCATGCTCTTGGACGATCCGTCGAAATTTACCCTGACGCGCGGGATCGCCTCGCTCAACTCGTCGGAAATCCCACGGCAACACCTCATGGCAGGCTCGGTGATCGCCACCGTGCCGATCATGGCGCTGTTCTTGGGGCTTGAGAAATTCATGACCAAAGGCCTGACAGCCGGGAGCGTTAAAGGATGACACATCAAAACCCCATCGACCAAGCCGCCCGCGATGTCCTTTTGGGCAATGATCGTGGCGGCTACACCATCCCGACCGCGCGGCTTTATCCTTATCAGTGGAATTGGGACAGCATGTTTTCTGCCTGGGGATATGCCACTTTCGACATGGCGCGGGCGTGGCAGGAGGTGCATCTGTTGTTCGCCTCGCAATGGGACACCGGCATGGTGCCGCATATCATTTTCCACAAGGTCGACCCGGATTACTTTCCGGGGCCCAAGGTCTGGGGCGCCACCCATGAGCCGCCGACCTCGGGCATCTCGCAGCCGCCTGTGGCCGCGACGCTCATTCGGAAAATCTATGACATGGACCCGGAAGCGGGCCTGCCGCATGTGAAATCGCTCTATCCGAAGCTGGTCGCCTGGCACGATTGGTGGATCAGGGAACGCTGCAAAGACGGGCCTGTCGCCATCATCCATCCGTGGGAGAGCGGGCGGGACAACTGCCCTGATTGGGACCTCGGCATGGAGGGCATCGCGATCAATGAGGACGATCCCTACCTGCGCCGCGACACCACCCATGTGAAGGTGGAGGAACGCCCGCAGAAATGGGATTACGACCGCTATCTGGCGATCCTGGCCTTTGGCCGTTCCGTGAATTGGGATGACCGCGAGATGGTCGAGAACGGCCCGTTTCTGATGGCCGATCCGGGGATCAGCTTCGTGCTCCTGCGGGCCTTCTCTGACCTGATCGCCTTGGGCCGTATCTTGGGCGAAGATGTCACCCATTTGCAGGCGCAAGAGGCGCAGCTCCGCGAGGGGCTCGACAAGATGTGGAACGCCGAAAAAGGCTGGTTCGACGCCTATGATATGCGGACTGGAAAGTTCGCGAATGTTTTGGGATCGGGGGCGTTTTTGTCCTATCTCGCGGGCGTCTCGCGCCCGGCGCTGGACGCGCATTTCGCGCGGATTTGGGACAAGGTGTCCTACGGCATTCCGTCTGCCGACCCGGACAGTGAACGGTTCGAGCCGCGGCGTTATTGGCGCGGGCCGACATGGCCGGTGGTCAATTCGCTCATCGCCATGGGGCTCAAGGACATGGGCCGCACAGAGGCCGAAGCGCGGCTACGTGACGAGACCGCGCGCCTCATCGAGGGCGGTGGTTTTTGGGAATATTACGATCCGATGGATGGCACGCCCTGTGGCGGGGCCTCCTTTGGCTGGACGGCTGCCGTCTGGCTGACGTGGTGCGGTCAGACCCGTGCCCCGCAACAGACTGGGAAGGAGTAAGCGATGTCGAGCATTGAGCTACAGGCCGTCGAGAAATGGTTCGGCGATGTGCAGGTGATCAAGGGCGTTGATCTCAAGATCGACGAGGGCGAATTCATCATTTTCGTGGGGCCGTCCGGCTGTGGGAAATCCACGCTGTTGCGGATGATCGCGGGGCTGGAAGAGACCTCTCGCGGCAAGATTTTCGTGGGCGAGCGGGATGCCACCGCCGAGCCGCCGTCGAAGCGGGGTCTCGCGATGGTGTTCCAGTCTTACGCGCTTTATCCGCATATGTCGGTGCGCGACAATGTGGGCTTTGCGCTCAAAGCCGCCGGTGAGCCGAAGGATGTGATCAAGCAAAAGGTCGACGAGGCCGCGCGGGTTTTGAAGCTCGACGACTATCTCGACCGACGCCCGAAAGACCTCTCCGGCGGGCAGCGTCAGCGGGTTGCTATCGGGCGTTCCATCGTGCGTGACCCCACGGCGTTTCTGTTCGATGAACCTCTGTCGAACCTCGACGCGGCGCTGCGGGTCGAGATGCGCTACGAGCTTGCCAAACTGCACCGCTCGCTGAAATCCACGATGATCTATGTGACCCACGATCAGGTCGAGGCGATGACGCTCGCCGACCGGATCGTCGTGTTGGAGGCGGGTAAGATCGCGCAGGTCGGCTCGCCGAAAGAGCTGTACGAGCGCCCCGGCAACCTCTTCGTGGCGCAGTTTATCGGCAGCCCGAAAATGAACGTCATCCCGGCGGCCTCAACAGGGCTTGGTGACAAGGGCAAAGATCTGGGCATTCGTCCTGAGCACATCTCCATCGTTGCGCCCGGCGAGGGCGATCTCGATGGAGTGGTCGACGTGGTCGAATACTTGGGCGCCGACACCTACATTATCGTCGATGCGGAGAATGGCGCGGGGCAGATGACCATTCGCGATTTGGGCGACGCGCCGCATCAGCCGGGCGAAAAGGTCGGGCTGAAATTCGGCGAGGGCCGCACGCATCTGTTTGACGAGGCGGGTTTGGCGATCCGCTAAGGGCTTAAATACAAATGAAAAACGGCAGGCTTCGCGGCCTGCCGTTTTGTGTCTGCGATGCCCGAGATCAGAAATCCCAGTCTTCGTCCTCGGTCGCGACCGCTTTGCCGATCACGTAGCTGGAGCCCGACCCGGAGAAGAAGTCGTGGTTCTCGCTGTCGGGGCTGAGAGCGGCCAAAATAGCTGCGTTCACCTCGGAGACCTCCGGCGGGAACAGCGCCTCGAAGCCGAGGTTTTGCAGCGCCTTGTTGGCGTTGTAATGCAGGAAGGTTTTGACGTCCTCGGTCAAGCCGATCTCGTCATAAAGCTCCTCGGTGTATTGGTTCTCGATCTCGTACAGTTCGAACAACAGGCTATAGGCATAGTCCTTGAGCGCCTGTTGTTCGGCCTCCGGCAGCTTTTCCATGCCGCGCTGGAATTTATAGCCGATGTAATAGCCATGCACCGCCTCGTCGCGGATGATCAGGCGAATGAGATCCGCCGTGTTCGTGAGCTTTGCGCGCGACGACCAATACATCGGCAGGTAGAAGCCCGAATAGAACAGGAAGCTTTCGAGGAACACCGAAGCGATCTTGCGTTTCAGCGGATCGTTCCCGGGTGCGTAGGTCTCAAGAATGGCCCGCGCCTTGGCTTGCAAATGCGGGTTTTCCTCGGACCAGCGGAAGGCCTCGTCCACCTCTTTCGTCGAACAGAGCGTCGAGAAGATCGAGGAATAGGAGCGTGCGTGGACGGCCTCCATGAAGGCGACGTTGGTCAGAACGGCCTCTTCATGCGGCGTCACCGCGTCGGGCATCAACGACGGCGCACCGACGGTGTTCTGGATCGTGTCCAAAAGCGTGAGGCCGGTAAACACCCGGATTGTCAGGGTTTTCTCAAAATCTTTGAGCGTTGCCCAGCTTGGGATGTCGTTCGACAGCGGCACTTTTTCCGGCAGCCAGAAGTTCACCGTCAGACGGTTCCAGACCTCGAGGTCCTTGTCGTCTTCCAGGCGGTTCCAGTTGATGGCGCGCGGGATGCGGATATCGGTCATATCTTTCATAAGTGCCTCCTCAGAGCGTGCAGGACACGCAGCCTTGCACCTCGGTGCCCTCAAGGGCGGCCTGACGCAAGCGGATGTAATAGATGGTCTTGATGCCTTTTTTCCACGCGTAAATCTGCGCTTTGTTGATGTCGCGCGTGGTGGCCTCTGCCGGGAAGAACAGCGTCAGGGAAAGGCCCTGGTCGACGTGTTCCGTGGCGGCGGCATAGGTGTCGATCAGGGCTTCCGGCCCGATCTCATAGGCATCGCGGTAATACTCAAGGTTCTCGTTCGACATGAAGGCGGCCGGGTAATAGACGCGGCCGATTTTGCCCTCTTTGCGAATTTCAACTTTCGACACAATCGGATGGATCGAGGAGGTCGAATTGTTGATATAGGAGATAGACCCGGTCGGCGGCACGGCCTGAAGGTTGCGGTTGTAAAGCCCGTCCTTCATCACCGCTTCTTTGAGTTTCGCCCAGTCTTCGCGGGTCGGCAGGTCCATACCCTCGAACAGCGCCTTCACGGTCTCGCTTTCCGGCAACCAGTCGCGATCGGTGTATTTGTCGAAGAAGCTGCCATTGGCGTAGTCGCTGTCGGCGAAGCCTTTGAAGCTTTCTCCATGTTCGCGCGCCAAAGCGTTGCTCTCGCGGATCGCATGATAGGCGACGGCGGCGAAATAGACGGAGGTGAATTCGACGCCTTCGGGGGAGCCGTAATGGATGTGCTCGCGGGCGAGGAATCCATGCAGGTTCATCTGGCCCAGGCCGATGGCATGGCTTTCGTCATTGCCGCGCCGGATCGACGGCACGGAGTCAATCGCCGACATTTCCGACACGGCGGTCAGCGCACGCACGGCGGTGCCGACGCTCTGGCCCAAATCCTTGCCATCCATGGTTTTCGCGATATTCAAAGACCCGAGGTTGCACGAAATATCGGTGCCGAGGTGGCTGTAAGACAGGTCGTCGTTGAACTCGGAGGCCTCGTTGACCTGCAAAATCTCGGAGCAGAGGTTCGACATGTTGATCCGGCCCGCGATCGGGTTCATCCGGTTCACTGTGTCCTCGAACATGATGTAGGGATAGCCGCTTTCGAACTGAATCTCCGCGATGGTCTGGAAGAATTCCCGCGCGTTGATCTTTTTCTTGTGGATGCGTTTGTCGTCCACCATCTCCTCGTATTTCTCGGTGACCGAGATCTCAGAAAAGGGCACGCCGTAGACTTTCTCCACGTCATGCGGGGAGAAGAGATACATGTCGGCGTTTTTCTTGGCCAACTCAAAGGTCACGTCGGGGATCACGACGCCGAGAGACAGCGTCTTGATGCGGATTTTCTCGTCGGCGTTTTCGCGTTTGGTGTCCAAAAACCGCATAATATCAGGGTGGTGCGCGTTCAGGTACACGGCACCGGCACCTTGACGTGCGCCCAATTGGTTGGCGTAGGAAAAGCTGTCTTCCAACAGCTTCATCACCGGGATCACACCCGAAGACTGGTTCTCAATGCCTTTGATCGGCGCGCCGTGCTCGCGGATGTTGGTCAGCAAAAGCGCCACACCGCCCCCGCGTTTCGACAGTTGCAGCGCGGAGTTGATGCCGCGACCGATGCTTTCCATGTTGTCTTCGAGACGCAGAAGAAAGCACGAGATCAACTCGCCACGGGATTTCTTGCCGGCGTTCAAAAACGTCGGTGTTGCGGGCTGGAACCGGCCCGACAGCATTTCGTCCATGAAGGACAGCGCCAGCGCCTCGTCACCGCGCGCCAGAGCCAGAGCGGTCATCACCACACGGTCCTCATAGCGCTCAAGATACCGCTGCCCGTCGCGGGTTTTCAGCGTGTAAGAGGTGTAATATTTGAAGGCGCCGAGGAAAGTCGGAAAGCGGAATTTCTTGGCATAGGCCTCATCCCAGATCTTGCGCATGAAGTTCTTGGAATATTGGTCCAGAACCGCCGCCTCGTAATAGCCTTCCTCCACGAGATAGCCGAGCTTCTCGTCGAGCGAGTGAAAGAACACGGTATTCTGGTTCACATGCTGCAGGAAATACTGACGTGCCGCCATGCGGTCGGCCTCAAACCGGATATGCCCGTTTTCGTCGTAGAGATTGAGCATTGCGTTGAGCGCGTGATAATCCGTGGTGCCATTCAGGTCGGTTTTCTGGCCGGCTTTCTGGCCGCTCTTCAAGCCATCGTCGAGCATGGCGCATCCCCCATTTGTGCGAGGCCGAGGTTCCGGCCCATCTGTTCCAATCCGGCGCGAACCCGCGCGATGTCGTTGTCAAATCCCGCCAGCTCGAATTTGTACAAGAGCGGGACATTGCATTTCCGGGCGATCACATCGCCCGCGCTGGCAAACAAAGTGCCGAAATTTCGGTTTCCAGACCCGATCACGCCGCGCAGCAGTGCGCGGGTGTCGGGATCGTTCAAGAGGCGGATCACCTGTTTCGGAACCGCGCCGCGTCCCTCGCCATCCGCATAGGTCGGACAGATCAGGACGAAAGGCCGGTCGATCACCGGCCCTGTCACCTTCGGAGAGATCGGAATGCGTTTCGCCGGAAGGCCGAGCCTTTCGACGAAGCGCAGGGTGTTTTCCGAGGTGGAAGAATAATAGACGATATCCGGAAAGCAGGTCGGCAGCGATGCCTCTGGACACACGTCTGACATCGGATCAGGACAGGCGTGCGATCATGTCGGGGCGAAAGCCGGACCAGTGATCGTCACCGGCGACGACAACAGGCGCCTGACGGTAACCGAGGCCGGTCACATGGGACATGGCGTCGTCGTCCTGGGTCAGGTCGATCACATCGTAGCTGATGCCTTTGGCGTCAAGCGCGCGCGTTGTGGCGGTGCATTGCACGCAGGCGGGTTTCGAGTAAACGATGATGGTGTCGGTGATGGTCGCGGTCTGGGCGGTCATTGCTCTTTGTCCTCTTGTGTCGTGCCGAGGACAGCGGAAAACCCCGCGCCCCCGAACCCTCCGTTCGTGGTTCTGTTCCGCTTTGGCAGGTCTCCTGACTTCGCGGATCATGGCTTGGCTGGCCTTCCCAGGAACCCTTTCAAAGGGCGGCCCCAGTGGCGTTTTCAACCGCGCTCACCGCTTACAGTTACGGGGGTAGTGCCGGATTTACACCGATCTTCCCTCTTAGCCACCGACGCGAGTCGATGGAACCGAAGCAACATCATATAGCTTCCTGAGGTGGTCTGGTGTCAATATGTAGATATCGCTTGACAGGAATTTAATCGGGGACAAATCACCGACGCAGCTCTTGGGTGATCTCAATCGCCAAATTTTGCAGCGCTTGACCCGAGGCGCGCGCAATGCCTGCGGGGCTCGCGTCCGGCATCGGCACAGAGATGTCGAACCGTCTGATCCGTTCTCGCACAACATGGTCATAAGAGGAAATCGCAAACTGGCCTTTCAGGTCAAATTGTCCCCCTGATTGTCCCGGCGCCCGCGCGACCATATCGGAAACCTGCACATGCACGGCGGCCTGGGCGGGCGTCTCAAGCGGCCAAGGCTCGGCGGCGACCGTGGCGGAGCCGCCCCGCGAAATCGCCTCCGCCAGACGCAGGGTCACGGCCCGGCGCGGCTCGTCGGCCCAAAGCGCATTGTCCAAAGGCGTCAGGGCACCATCGGCACCTTCGATCAAAATCTGCGACTCTTCGGCATAGGCGGGCAAGGAGACCTCACGCATCTCCAGCGTCGCCACCTGCATCCGCACCTGAGCGGTCTCGGCCGTGGTCTCTGTGGGCGCGCTGTCGATCAGATAGCGCGGTTCGGTGCCGCCACATGCAGTCAGCGCAAGAAGAGCGAGGGGGAGAAAACGAAGCATTTCTGTCACCGTCCAAACAAGAGGGAATTGGGATTGCGCTCGATGGCGCGGGCGAGTTTGCTGAGCGCTTCTGCCGCGGCGCGCACTTCGCGCAGCGACGAGATCGTCTCGCGATTGAAACTGGATTGCGACCCGTAATCCGACAGGGTGCGCTCGGCCTCGGCCACCAGCGCCTCGATCCGCCGCGACAGTTCGGGCAGATTCGCGGTGGCATCTTCGACCGCCGAGGCCGCTTCGCGCGCGGAGGCCAGCGTGGCGTTTGTGTTCTCGATCAAGCCGCCCTCGCGCAATTCCGCCAAAGCCTCGCGCGCCTCATCCAACGCGCCCGTGAGGCTGGCCGGAAGCGCGCGCATGTCGGGCGTGTCGATCAACCGATCCGCGCCTTCGAGAAAGGCGGAGGCGGCGGCGAGGAATTGTTCGACCTCAAGCGCATTGGCTTTTTCGGTGAGCGCCTGCAAATCCGCGATCAGAGCGGGCAGGGTCTCGGTCGCCGTGTCGATATTGGCCGCGACATCCGTGACGGAGGTGGCGGCTTCTTCTGCGGCGTCCAGAGCGGCGACAAGGCGGTTCACCGCATCGGCCTGGCGCAGCTGTTCCGCGACGGCGCGCAGTTCCGAGACGGCGGTGTTCAACTCAGCGGGCAGGGCCTGGGTCTCCGGGCTGCCGATGAGGCCGCGCGCGTCATCCAAAAGCGCGACAAAGGCATCGGGCGCCGCGCGCAGGTTTTCATCCCCCGCGAGGCTCTCAACGGCTGCGAGTGTCGCGATGGTTTGATCCAACAACTCCTCGACCGGCAGGTCGTTCACGCGCTGCAAAAGCCCCTCGGCGGTGGCGCCGACATCCGGCAGATCGGAGGCGACAGAGGGTAGGAGCGGCGCAGTTTCCGCGAAAATGCCCAGAGTGTCCGGTGCGGCATCAGGCAATTCTACCAGCTCGACCACCAAAGAGCGGCTAAAGATGCTCTGCGTCGCCAAACGCGCCCGCAGCCCGTTTTTGACGGCATTGGCGAAAAAGGCGATCACCTCGGCGGTCGGGGCTTCGGCATCGAGGCCCAGCCGCTGCGGATCGATGGAGATCACCGAGCGCAGCACGACCTCTTGGCTGTTATTGCGCTCTTCGATGAAGGCGCCGAGGAAGGACACCGAGCCGATCTTGACGCCTTTATAGACCACGGAAGAGCCCGCCGTCAGACCGCTGACGGATTCGTCGAATTCGACGGTCAGATCGACCGGATTCTCGATTTCCTCGCGGAACACGCTGGCGCGCGCTGTGTCTTCGTCGTCGTAAAGATCGAACACCTGCCCGCTGCGGATCGGTTCACTGCCGGAGACCACCGTGTCAAAGGCGATGCCGCCGCGCACAAGGCTGGCAATCGAGCCGATCGAGAGGTTCAGCCCACTGGGGCCGATGTTGACCGAAAAGCCGGAGACTTGCCAGAACCGCGCGGCACTGGTCAGGCGGCGATCATAAGGCGCGTTGATGAAGGCATCGACCATGACGCCCTCGCCACTTTCTGTCAGGCGCGGGGTTTCGATTTTGCCAACCTCAATGCCCTGGTGAAAGATCGGCGCGCCGGGGGTGAGCTGGGTGCCGGAGTCGGTGCGCAGCGTCACTTTCGTGCCGCGCATGCCGGGCAGGATCAGCGGCGTGTCCTCAAGGCCGGTAAAACGCGTGGCTTTCGCCTCGGGCACGGGATCGAAAGCGGCCTGGATATAGGCGCCCGAGAGCACGGTGGAGAGGCCAGTGATGCCGCTGGCGGAGACTTCAGGGCGGACAATCCAGAATTGCGCATCTTCAGGCAGCGAGGCGGCGACGGTGCGGTCGATCCGCGCGCCGATGACGACGGAGGCCAGATCAGGCGCGAATTTCACATCCTCGACGATGCCGATTTCGACGTCACGATAGCGCAATGTGGTTTCATCCGCCGTGATCCCTGCGGCGTTTTCGAACAGAATTTCGATCCTCTGCCCGCGTTCGGCCCAGCTTTGCCAAGCGATGAAGAGCGTGACGACGAGCGCCGCGAGAGGCACCAGCCAAACATAGGAAAGATTGCGCCAAAAGCTGCGTTTGGGCGGCGAGATCACCAGGTCTGCGGGGCCGGTGTCGGGCTTTTGCTCATTTGTGTCACTCATCTTCCAAAGCATCCCAAATCAGGCGTTCATCGAAACTCAGGGCCGCCATCATGGTGAAGGCCACAGAGAGCGCGAAACTGATCGCGGCGATCCCCGGTGTGATCGTCGCGGCGAAATCCAGCCTTACCAGAGAGGAGAGGATGGCGACAACAAAGACATCGATCATCGACCAGCGCCCGATGAACTCAACCACTTCGAACAGCACGTGACGATGATGCGCCGACATGCGGACCCGTCGCGTGGTGGTCAGGCCGAGAAAGGCGATGGCGATGAATTTGGCGACCGGAATGATGATCGAGGCGACAAAGACGATGGCGGCCACCCCGTAAGAGCCATGATGCATCAGCTCGATCACGCCGCCCAGAATGGTGTTCTCGGTGGTGTGGCCGAGGCTGGCGGTCGAAAGCATCGGGTAAAGATTGGCGGGGATATAGACCACCATCCCGGCGATCAGCCAGGCCCAGACCTTTTGCAGATTGGCGATGTCGCGCGCATGAAGTGCTGCGCCACACCGGCCACAGACCGCCGCAGAGGGCGGATGCACCTTGCCGCAATGCGTGCAGCCGACAAGGCCCGCGTCACGCGCGGTCAGGATGTGCGGCGGGCGTCCAGTGTTTTCCAAACGGTCACTCTGCTCATAAAATTATCTTTCAACACGGTCACGATGACCAAGGCCACAAAGGCCCAGAACGCAGGCCCCAAAGAGACATGCGCCAGCCCCGCCACTTTGACCAGCGCCACGGCGACGCCGACGATAAAGACCTCCGCCATGGCCCAGGGCCTGAGCGCTTCGGCCAGACGAAAGGCGCCTGCGGCATGACGCGCGGGGCGCCAGCCAAAGGCCATCGGTCCCAACACATATAGAAGGGTGAGAAACCGTGTCACGGGGAGGATCACGATCAGTGCCGCCATGGCAATGGTCAAGGGGGCTGTTAGTCCGGTCGCAAAGGCCATCACCGTGTCCAAAAGCGAACTGCGTCGCACCATGCCCGCCGCGCCCAGTTCCAGAAACGGAAAGAACACGGCGGCGATCATTAAAATGAGCGCGGCCAGAGCCAGCATGATGATCCGGGTCATCGCCAGCGGGCGCGGCGCCTCGATCACTGTTCCGCAGCGCGGGCAAGAGGCGGTATCGCCCATCGCCACATCCCGGTCGACCAGCAAAGCGTCACAGGCCGGGCAGGCGATCATCCTGTCGGGGTCGATGTCTCGATGGGAGGGTGCGGGCGCAGACATGGCGTGATGTTACTCGCAACTTGGCGCAACGAAAAGCGGTTACGCAGGGTCGTGGCCTGCGCGAAAGGTGGGATCAGGGCAGGAGCCCGTCACACTGTGCTTCATAGGCGGCAAAAAAGCCCGCAGAGGGCGTCCCGGGCGGGGCGGCGCGGCGGACGGTGAAGACATCGGTTGGCTCGATATCTTCGATCGGCACATAGGCGATGTTCGGCCAGGCATGTTTTTCGGCCACCGTGCGGCATGTGATCCCCATACCAGTGCCCGTCGCCACGAAGGTCAGCATCTCATCGACACTGCGGGCGCGCGGCCCCACGGTGCGAGGGGCTTTGCCGCTGGGTCTCGGGTTCACGATCCAGAAATCGCGGTCGGCCAGCGCATCGACAATCGGCTCGTCTTCGATGTCTGACATGGTCAAATGAGGATGGGCGGCGAGGGTATGATTGCGGGCGAAAACGGCGACGCGCGGGACGCGGGCGACGGCTGTCGTGACCCAGTCGGGAACGTCGATCAGCGGCGCGGAATGGGTGAAAATCATATCGACATCGCCCCGCAAAAGCGCGTCGTATTCGTCCCCCCAGCCCATGAAATGGAGCTGAAGATCAAGCTCTTCGCGTTTACCTGCCAGTGCCAACAGAGGTTCGATCAAGGCGCTCGGGGTGCTCGTCCCGAAGGCGACGCGCAAGACCGTGCGCGTGGCATTGGCGCGGGCGCGATTGAGCACGGAGCCCGCGCGGGCCAAAAGCTCGGTGGCATCGTCATAGAGAAGTTGCCCGACGGGGGTGAGGCGAAAGGGGCGGGCGGAGCCCTGGGGCGATCTGTCGATGATCTGGGCGCCGACGAGATCTTCGAGCCGCTTCACGCCCTGGCTGAGCGCGGGTTGCGTCACGCCCAATTCGCGCGCGGCGGCCGAGAAGGTGGCACAGTCCACGGCGGTGACAAAAAAGCGCAGCAATCGAAGATCAATATCGGTCATGAGAGATGTCGTTGTGGCGGTTGATCTGGGCGCGCGCTCATAATTCGCGCTTATATGCGGTGACTAAATCCGAAGTCGCCGCCTGCGTCGAGTCCCTTTAGCCTTCTTCACAATAAGAGAGGTGACGGACGCTTGCCCGCCGACACGAGACGCACCAATGCACGATGATATTTTGCCCCAGGCCGCGCCCCCGCGGCAACGCTCGCTTTGTGACCTGCCGAAGACGCATCTCCATGTGCATCTCGACGGTTCCTATCCGCTGGATGCGGTCGAGGCACTGGCGCGCAAGTCCGGGATCGATTTTCGCGTGCCCGAAGCGTTCACGGATGTCTGGGCGTTTTTCGATGCCTATGGGCAGGTGCCGCACCTTGTCCGCTCGCTCGACGATCTGGCGATGCTCTGCCGGGCGCTGATCCTGAGCGAGGCGCGCGAGGGGGTGCGTTACATCGAACCCGCCATCGAGCCGCAGCTTTACGCACCTCGGCTGGGCTCGCTCGAACAGGTGACGCGCGCGATGTTGATGGCCTTTGCCGAGGCGGCGGCGGACAGTGGCGTCGAGATCGGTGCTCTGGTGACGATCAACACGGATGCGGATTTTGAGATCGCCGGGGAACTGGCAAGGATTGCCGCGAAATACGCCGGGCGGGGCGTGAACGGTCTTGGCACCGCTGGGTTTCTGGAGCCGGGCAACCTGCGCCGGTTTCGCAGCTCGGCCCAGATCGCGCAGGCCGTGGGTCTGCCGGTCATCAGCCACGCGGGCCAGACTGGCGGTGCGGACTGTGTCGAAGAGGCGCTCGATGAGTTGGGCGCCACACGGATTGCCCATGGGTTTCGGGCCATCGAGTCCGAGGACACGGTCAAACGCCTGGCCGACGATCAGATCGTTTGCGACGTTTGCCCGATCTCCAATCTGCGGCTCGGCGTGGTGCCCGATATGGCGCATCACCCGGCACCAAAATTGCTGCGCGCGGGCGTGCCGGTGACGCTCAACGCCGATGATTCACTGTGGTTCGGCGCCGGGGTCACCGCCCAGTTCGAGGTGGCGCGCCATGTCTGGAGCATGACGGATGCGGAGCTGGCCGAATTTGCCCGTGCCGGCGCGCGGGCCACGGGGATGAGCCTCGCCACCCGCGAGGCTTTGTTGGCCGATATCGAGGATTGGATAAGGTAGGAGATTGCGATGAAACAGATCATTCTGGGGGCTTTCGAGATCAATCAGGTGAACCTGACCAGTCAGGGTCTCTGGGCGCATCCCGAACAGACCACCTTCCGCTACAAGGACCTGTCCTATTGGACCGAATTGGCGAAGCTTCTGGAAAGCGGCTATTTCGATTTTCTGTTTCTGGCCGATTCCTATGGCTACCCGGATCTGAACGGCGAGGTGCCCGACGCCACCTTCGAGCAGGCGGTGGAATTGCCGAAAAACGATCCGATGCTTTTGATCCCGGCACTGTCCGCCGTGACGAAAGACCTCAATTTCATTTGCACCTCCTCCACGAGTTTCGAGCCGCCCTACGCCAACGCCCGCCGTTTCGCGACGCTCGATCACCTGACCAAGGGGCGCGTGGCCTGGAATGTGGTCACCACGAGCAGCGCCGTCGTCTCGCGCCTGTTCGGGACAAAGCAGGTTCCACATGATGCGCGCTACGACATGGCGCAGGAATATCTCGAGCTGAGCTACAAGCTGTTCGAGGGTTCCTGGGAAAAAGGCGCTGTGATCGCGGACAAGGCGCGCCGGATCTACGCCGACCCGCGCAAGGTACATGCCATCGATCATCACGGCACGCATTTCACCTGTCAGGGCTATTTCAACTGTGAACCCTCGCCGCAACGCACGCCGGTTCTGGTGCAGGCGGGGGCCTCGTCGAAGGGCCGCGGCTTTGCGGCGGCCAATGCCGAGGTGATCTTTGTGCAGGGCAAGGATCGCGCCATGCTGCGTGAGCAGATCGACGACCTGCGCCAACGCGCCAAAGACAACGGACGCGGCGCCGATGCGATCAAGGCGATCTCCGGGCTTACCGTAGTGACGGGGCTGAGCCGGGCCCATGCCGAAGAGCGGCTTGAGGAATATCTGTCCTGGATCGATCCGGAGGCGATGCGCGCCTATTACGCCATGATGACCGGCGTCGATCTGGCCAAACTGGCCCCCAAAGGCTCGTTCTCGGATGTGACAACCGAGGGCAGTCAGACCCAGGTCGAGCGCTACAAAGGTGTCGCGGTCGAGGAGGCCGTGGCGGATTTCCTGCGTCGGGGCATGCGCGAATTGATCGTGACGGGGACGGGCAAAGAAGCCGCCGAAGAGATCGCCGAGATCGTGGCGGAAACCGGTCTCGACGGGTTCAACTTTACGCCCTTTGTTTCGCCCGGCTCCTATGCCGATCTGATCCGCGATGTGGTGCCGCAGCTTCAGCGTATGGGATTGATGCGGCGGGAACGCCACCCGTCCACCTTCCGCGAACGGCTGTTCGGGCAGGGGCAGGCCCGGCTTCCGGAAAGTCACCCGGCGGCACAGATGCGCTGGACGCCGGGGGGGAGCGCATGAGCCAGACCTTTTTGCCCAGGCGTCATCGCGAGGTGACTGATCAAACCGTCTCTGCCCGTTCTCGGGGCATTGCCATGAAAAACGACGCGCCTCTTGTGCGTTTCCATCAAGGCGCGACACGCCGCATCCCATGTCGCTTGCCTCACGGGGGTGGGGCGGGCGATCACATCCTTGCCGCACTTTGACCGATCCTGGCCCAACCCCGCCCAAAAGGAGAGCCCCCAATGACATCCCCCTATGTCGCTTCAGACCATCGCTATGAACCAACCCCCTATCGCCGGGTCGGGCGCAGCGGGCTCAAGCTTCCGGCGATTTCCCTTGGACTGTGGCAGAATTTCGGTGACGTCACACCGTTTGAGACCCAACGCGCGATTTTGCGCCGGGCCTTTGATCTCGGTGTGACGCATTTCGATCTCGCGAACAATTACGGCCCGCCCTATGGCAGCGCCGAGGAGAATTTCGGCCGCATCCTGATCGAAGATTTCGCCGCCTATCGCGATGAAATGGTGATCTCGACCAAGGCGGGCTATGACATGTGGCCGGGGCCCTATGGCGAATGGGGCTCGCGCAAATACATGCTGGCGAGCCTCGATCAGTCGCTCAAACGCATGAAGCTCGACTATGTTGATATCTTCTACTCGCATCGCTTCGATCCCGAGACGCCGCTTGAGGAAACCATGGGCGCGCTGCATCACGCGGTTCAAAGCGGCAAGGCGCTTTATGCCGGGATTTCGAGCTATTCGCCCGAACGTACCCGCGAGGCGGTGGCCATTCTCAAAGACATGGGCACGCCGCTTTTGATCCATCAGCCCTCCTATTCAATGTTCAATCGCTGGATCGAGGCCGGGTTGACCGAGACGGCGGAGGCGCTGGGCATCGGTCTCATCGCCTTTTCGCCGCTGGCGCAGGGGCTGTTGACCACGCGCTATCTGAACGGCATTCCCGAGGATTCGCGCGGGGCCAAGGATGGCTCTTTGCGACCGGAGTTTCTGAACGAGACCACGTTTGCGCATATCCGCGCCCTGACCGAAATCGCCAAGGCGCGCGGGCAGAGCCTCGCGCAGATGGCGCTGTCCTGGACCCTGCGCACTCCTGTGGTCAGCTCGGCCCTGATCGGAGCCTCCAGTGTCCGCCAGCTCGAAGAAAACCTCGCGGCCTGCGCCAATCTGGATTTCTCGGACGAGGAATTGTCGTTGATCGACGGTGAGGCCAAGGACCTTGGCATCAACCTCTGGCACATCTCGAGCGAGGCATGATGCAACAGCCCCCGATCTCTGGTGAGGACATCATTGTCAGCCTCAATCGCATTCGCCTCGAATATGGCGATGTGACGGCGCTTGACGATGTCCATCTTCAGATCCGGACCGGGGAATTTTTTACGCTTCTGGGGCCCTCCGGCTGTGGCAAGACCAGTTTGCTTCAGCTGATCGGCGGTTTTCAGGATCCGACCTATGGCGCGGTGTTCATCGACGGCAAAGACGTGACCCGCGTGCCGCCCTATGCCCGCCCGGTCAACACGGTGTTCCAGAATTTCGCGCTCTTCCCGCATATGACGGTGGCTGGAAATATCCGCTTTGGCCTTGAGATGCTGGGCTGGCCGCGCGCCAAAGCGGATCGGCGGGTGGCGGAGGTGTTGGAGCTTGTCGGGCTCGCGGGCTTCGGCACGCGGTTCCCGCAGGAACTGTCAGGCGGGCAACAACAACGCACCGCGCTGGCCCGTGCGCTGGGGCCGGAGCCGCGTGTGCTTTTGCTCGATGAGCCGATGTCGGCGCTCGATCTCAAGCTGCGCAAAGAGATGCAGGGCGAATTGGCGCGGCTGCATCGCGAGGCGGGCATCACCTTTATCATGGTCACCCACGATCAGGAGGAGGCGCTGTCGCTCTCCGACCGGATCGCCGTCTTGCGCTATGGCAAGCTGCGTCAGGTGGCCAGTCCCGAAGAGCTTTACCACCGGCCCGCGAACAGCTTTGTCGCGGATTTTCTGGGCGAGGCCAATCTGATCCCTGCGGAGCTTTTGAACGATGGTCCTGCGACAGGCGTGATCATGGTCCGGCCCGAGGCGGTGACGGTTCGACCGGGCGCCGGGCGGGTGTCGGGCGTCGTCACAGAACGCCGGTTTCTGGGCCGGGGCTATGAGTTGACCGTGACCCATGTGACCGGCTTAATGCTGCACTGTCTTGAGCCCTCGTGGGAGCCTCTGTCCCTGGGGCAGGTGGTCCATCTCGACTGGGACGACAGCGCCCAGCTTTGGCTGGAGCAGTGACATGACTCGACGCGGCTCCACGGTTCTCTCGCTTCTGCCCGCGGCGCTGATCATCGGGGTCTTCATGCTGGTGCCCTTGGGCTATGCGGTGGTCTATTCTTTTTTGACTGCGGGCACTTACGGGGGCGTCGAAGGACCATTCAGCGTGGCGGCCTATGTGCAGCTTGTGTTCCAGCGCGACTGGGACGACAGCCTCACGTTCGACCCGCTCTATCTGCGGATTTTCCTGCGCTCCATCGGCCTTGCGGGGGCGACCACCGTGCTTTGCGCGCTCCTGGCACTTCCGCTGGCCTGGTATGTGGCGACCCGTCCGAAGGCCCTGCGCATGCGGCTTATTTTCCTGATCACCCTGCCGTTTTGGGTGAACAGCCTGATCCGCACCTATTGCTGGGTGCTTTTGCTGCGCGATCAGGGGTTGATCAATCAGGGGCTTCAGGGGCTGGGTCTCACCGAGGCGCCTTTGGGCCTGATGTACAACAACGGGGCGATCCTTTTGGGCCTCGTCTACAACTTCCTGCCCTTCATGGTGCTGCCGGTCTATGCCGCGTTGGAGCGGATCGATCCGCGGGTGATCGACGCAGGCTTTGATCTCTACGCAAGGCGGTGGCAGGTCTTTACACGGATCATCCTGCCTCTGGCGCTTCCGGGGCTGCGCGGGGGGGGCGCTCATGGTTCTGGCGCCCGCGATCGGCTATTACATCATCCCCGATCTCTTGGGCGGCGGCCAGCATCTGATGATCGGCAACCTGATCCAGATCCAGTTCACCAGCGGTCGCAACTGGCCCTTTGGTGCGGCGCTGTCGACGCTTTTGACGGCGGCGATCCTTCTCCTGCTCTGGGCGGGCGCGGCCCGTCGGGGAGGGCGCCGATGATGTCGCAGCGCTGGCGCAGGTCTCCCGGTCTTGGCCCCTATGCCTTTGTCATGCTGGCCTTTCTCTACGCGCCGCTTTTGGTGTTGGGGGTCTATGCGTTCAACGGTGGCACGCTTGTGACGGTTTGGGACGGGCTGTCGCTGCGGTGGTTCCGCGCGGTGCTGGTCAATGACGACATCCGACGCGCGGCGGTGAACAGTCTTCTCGTCGCCACCGTTGCGACGCTTGTGGCCACGGCGATTGCGACCCTGACGGCCCTCACGCTCGAAACGCTCTCGACGCGGCGCAGTGGTTTCATGGCTGGCCTTGTCGCACTGCCGCTGATCGTGCCGGAGATCGTCACCGCCGTCACCACGCTGGTGTTCTTCGCCAGCATTCATCTCCGGCTGGGTCTGGGCAATCTGATCCTCGCCCATATCGTGTTTTGCATCCCCTTCGCCATGATGCCGATCCGCGCGCGGCTTCAGGGGCTTGGCGATGGCTTGCAAAACGCCGCCCGCGATCTTTACGCGCCACCCGTCGCGGTGTTTCGCCGCGTGACCCTGCCGCTTCTGGCGCCGGGGATCGTCAGTGGTGCGCTTTTGTCCTTTGTCGTCTCGCTCGATGATTTCGTGCTCAGCGCGCTTTTGGGCGATGCCGGGACGACGACGCTTCCGGTCTATGTTTACGGCATGATCCGGCGCGGCATCACCCCCGAAGTCAATGCAATCTCGACCCTCCTTCTGGTCGTCTCTCTGGTCCTCGCCGCCGTGGCGCAGGGCCTCAATCGCCCACGCAGGGCGCCAAAATCAAAAAATATTTCCCAACAGGAGACCACAACGCCATGACTGCCAAGATGACTCCCGAGACACACCTCCACCGCTGCCTTCGATCCTCCTCCATCCTCGTTGCGACAGCGGTCTTAGCCACCGCGGCCCAGTCTGACGAGGCCAAGGAGCTGACGATCTTCAACTGGGCGGGCTACATTGCGCCAGAGCTTGTCGAGAAGTTCGAAAGCGAGACGGGCATCCAGGTGACGCTCGACACTTACGATAGCAACGAAACGCTTTTGGCCAAGCTGACCGCAGGGTCATCGGGCTATGACATCGCCGTCGCCTCGGCGGATTTCGTGCCGATCATGATCGAACAGGGCCTCGTTCAGGAAATCCACGCCAGCGAGATGCTGAATTACGTGAACCTTGGCGCGAACTGGAAGACGCCCGATTGGGATGTGGGCAATGTCTATTCGGTGGTCTGGAACTGGGGCACCACCTCGGTCAGTGTCGATACGGGCGTTTACTCCGGACCGCTCGACAGCCTCTCGGTGGTGTTCGAGCCGCCCGAAGACTTGAAGGGCAAGATCGGCATGTCGGGGTCCGCCTCCGAAGTGATCAATCTCGCGATGGTCTATCTCGGCAAAGAGCAATGCAGCGCCGCGCCCGAGGATCTTCAGGCCGTTTCCGATCTGTTGATGGCACAGAAACCCTATGTGAAAGTCTATGACGCCTCCGGTGTGGCCGAATTGCTCGGTTCGGGCGAGGTGGTCGCGGCGCAGGCCTGGAGCGGGGCGGCCTATCAGGCGCGCGGCGAAAAGGAGACGTTGCAATACCTCTATCCGAAAGAGGGCGTTTACGGCTGGGCGGACAATGTCGTGATCCCGACCACGGCGGCGCATCCCGAAAATGCCAAGAGCTTTATCAACTTCCTGATGGCGCCTGAAAACGCTGCGATCCTGTCGGCCTACACCGGCTCGCCGAATGGCATGCCGGGTGGTCTGGCCTATCTCGATGCCGCTGTCGCCGAGGCGCCGGAATTCACACCGCCTGCCGATGCGGAGATTCATTTCGGCAAACTGTGTTCGGAAGAGGCCACCCGCGCCTATGATCGCATCTGGTCGCGCGTGCGCGGATAAGCCCGAGCGTCACGCGGTGGGGCGGCATCCACCGCGTGGATTTTGAATGCTCATGATCAGACAGCCATGAAATGCAGGTCAGGCGCCTCTTAAAAGCGCGGACTCTTTCGAGAACTCGGAGAATGTTCAGGAGGTGAACCATTGCCCAAAGTGTGGAAAAATGGTGGGAACAGATTGAAGCTTTTCGAAAAGCGACATCATTCCAGGGTCTTGCTGAGGGGATATGGTAGCGGAGGAGGGACTTGAACCCCCGACACGCGGATTATGATTCCGCTGCTCTAACCAACTGAGCTACTCCGCCGAAGTGCCGCGTAGGTAGACGGATCGGCTCAGAGGGTCAAGAGGGAAATTGCCCGAAAATTGCAGATTGCTGCAACCTGCGTAAAACAAGGCGGGATCAGCCCTGCGTGACCAGCCACGGCGTCGCGAACCAATGCTCTTCGAGGTTGGCGGTTTCGCCGATTCTGTCGATCACGGCGAACAGGCCGTTGCCGGACAGCGGGGTCAGAACGCCATGCCATGTGCCCTTGTGAAAATTGATCGCCTGCGTGCCGTCGCTGAGAAACGCGCGGGGCGGGGCGTCGGGGCCATCGGAGACGATGATCAGGAACGGATCGGCAGACATCGGCACAAAGCACTGAGAGCCTTCCGGGTGACGCTCGATCAGGTCGAGCGTGTAGGGAAACTCCCGCAACTCGGCGTGAAACACCGACACGCCGACGCGCCCGCCGGTGTCCGGCGTCACATCGATCAAGGCGCGGTCGTGGTAGCGCCCGCATTTGCCTTGGTTGATGACCTTGTCCGGCGCGCCTTTGGCGTCGATCACATCACCATAAGGCGCGAAGGCCTCCGGTGTGAGTGGCTCTGTTGTGATGCTGCGTGTCATCTACAGCTCACCCCAGCTCCAGCTTCGCGTGACGGTTCACGTCTTTGTAGAGCAGGTAGCGGAAGGGGCGGCGACCGGCGGCATAACAGGCCTGCGGGCAGAAGGCGCGCAGCCAGAGGAAATCGCCCTCTGAGACCTCGACCCAGTCTTGGTTCAAAAGGTAAACGCCACGGCCCTGAAGCACGTAGAGACCGTGCTCCATCACATGGGTCTCCGCGAAAGGAATGGTGCCGCCGGGCAGGAAGGTCACGATATTGACGTGGAAATCATAGCGCAGGTCATGCGGATCGACGAAGCGCGAGGTGGACCAATAGCCCGAGGTATTGGGCATCTCGATCGGCGGTTTTTCCATATCGGCGGTGACAAAGCTTTCGGGCGCGTCGATCCCCGGCGCGGGTTCGTAGCGCTTGCGAATCCAAACGAAGGTCGCGGGCGTGTCATGGTCGTTTTGCACGGTGTATTTGTCGCCCGGCGCGATGAAGACATAGCCGCCCGGGTCGAGCTGATAGGCCCGTGCGCCGATGGTGATGCGCATGTGGCCAGCCAGCACAAAGAGCACGCATTCCGCCATCGGATCGGGCTCGGGGTCGGTCGAACCGCCACCGGGCGAGACCTCGACGATCAGCTGCGCGAAGGTTTCGGCAAAACCGGTGAGCGGACGGGCCAAAGTCCAGGCGCGGGTTTTATCCCAGCCGGGCAGATAGCTCACCACGATATCCGACATCACCCCATGCGGTATGACGGCATAGGAGTTGGTGAACACGGCGCGTTCGCGGGCGTGGTTGTTCTGATCGGGCAGGCCGCCCGTGGGGGCGCAATAGGTGTATTCGTAGCTCATCGGGGTCTCTTAGAGGTCCATATCCTGCAAACGGTGCCACGCGATCCGTTCGACCTGCTGGCAGGCCGTTTTGAATTCTTCGTCTCTGGAGTGTTCCAGCCGGGCGTGGAAGGCCGCGAGGATTGTCTCCTTGGTATTGTCTTTCACGGCGATGATAAAGGGGAAGCCGAATTTTTCAGTATATTCCCTGTTGAGCCGCTCGAAGGTGGCGCGCTCGTCGTCGGTCAAGGCGTCAAGGCCCGCAGAGGCCTGTTCCGAGGTGCTCTCGGCGGTGAGGCGCTTGGCCTGCGCGAGTTTTCCGGCCAAGTCGGGATGCGCGATCAACACGCCGTCCTTTTCCGCCACGGAAGCCGAACGGAAGGCGCGGCAGAGCGCGGAATGCACGCCGATCCAGGTGTCATGCGCGGGGCCGAGTTCCAGCCCCCAGGCCCGTTCCGCGACCCAAGGAGAATGCTCGAAGATGGCCCCGAATTTGGCGACGAAATCGTCTTTGGACATCTGAGACGGCTTGGCTTTGCGCCGATGCGGATGGGTCGCGGCCCAATGTTTCGCGATGTCGATGCGCCGCGGCGTCCAGACATCGTCGAAGCCTTTGATATACTCGATGAACTTCTTGAGCCCTGCCAATTTGCCCGGACGGCCAATAAGGCGACAATGCAGCCCGATGTTCATCATCTTCGGCGTGTTTTCCGTGCCTTCGGCATAGAGCACATCGAAGGCGTCCTTGAGATAGGTAAAGAACTGCTCGCCGGTGATATAGCCCGGCGCCGTGGCAAAGCGCATATCGTTGGCTTCAAGCGTATAGGGGATGATCAGCTGATCGCGGTCGCCGACTTCGAGCCAATAGGGCAGGTCGTCGTCATAGGTGTCGGACACATAGTCAAACCCGCCCTCCTCAGATACCAGACGCACGGTGTTCTCGGAACAGCGTCCGGTGTACCAGCCATAGGGGCGCTCGCCTGTGACTTCCTCGTGGAGACGCACGGCCTCGGCAATCGCGGCGCGCTCTTCGTCTTCGGGCATGTCCTTGTGTTCGACCCATTTGAGGCCATGGGATGCGATCTCCCAGCCCGCGTCCTGCATCGCGGCGACCTGTTCGGGGGAGCGTGCGAGGGCAGTGGCCACGCCGTAGATCGTCACCGGGATTTCCGCCCCGGTGAACAGGCGATGCAGCCGCCAGAACCCGGCGCGCGCGCCATATTCGTAGATGGATTCCATGTTCCAGTGGCGCTGGCCACGCCACTGTGCGGCCCCGGCAATGTCCGACAGAAAGGCCTCGGACGCCTCATCGCCATGCAGGACACAGTTCTCGCCGCCTTCCTCATAGTTCAACACGAATTGCACCGCGACTTTCGCCCCACCCGGCCACTGCGGATCGGGGGCCTTCGCGCCATAGCCAGACATGTTGCGAACATAACGCGGTGGATTTTTCGGCATTTCCTTTGGCCTTCGTGTTTTTTGACTAATTGGTAGGCTTGTGAATATCGAATACTCTTTTGTATGCAATCTGGCGAGAATGATTGTTGCCGCGCTCAAAGCTTTCCGACAGTCTTGCAATGAAACGCTAACAATTTGGGCAGCTTCTCCATGACGTCCGGTTTTTTAACCACCCATGTTCTCGACACGGCCAAGGGCCTCCCGGCCGAGGGGATCGAGATCGCGCTTTATCGCGTGTCCGGCAACAGCCACAAGAAAATCGCGACCGCCGTCACCAACGGCGACGGGCGCACAGATGCGCCGATCCTGCCGGCGGAGAAATTCCAAACCGGCACCTATGAGCTGATCTTTTTCGCGGGCGATTATTTGAAACGCACGGGTCAAGCGGGCGAAGAGCCGCTGTTCCTCGATCAAATTCCGATCCGCTTCGGGATCAACGACCCCGACAGTCATTATCACGTGCCGCTTTTGCTATCGCCCTTCAGCTATTCGACCTACCGGGGGAGTTAAGATGAGTTTATTACCGATTTTCTGGGAATGGGCCGAATTTGCCCTGCGCTGGGTCCATGTGATCACCGCGATTGCGTGGATCGGCTCGTCTTTCTATTTCATCGCGCTCGATCTGGGGCTGCATCCGTCTTCCGACCGGCGCCAGGGCGTCTCTGGCGAGGAGTGGCAGGTCCATGGCGGCGGCTTCTATTTCATCCAGAAATACATGGTTGCCCCGGCGCGGATGCCCGAGGATCTGGTGTGGTTCAAATGGGAAAGCTACGCCACCTGGCTTTCGGGGGCGGCCCTCATGGCTGTGGTCTATTACCTGGGCGCAGAACTGTATCTCGTCGATCCGAACGTCTTGGAAATGGCGCCTTGGGTGGCGGTGATTGTCTCCATCGTGTCGCTGTCGATCGGCTGGATTCTCTATGATCTTCTGTGCAAATCCAAATTCGGCGATGACAACACACGGCTGATGATATTTCTCTACATCATCCTCGTGGCGATGGCCTGGGGCTATACGCAGGTCTTCTCGGGCCGCGCGGCGTTTCTGCATCTGGGCGCGTTTACCGCCACGGTGATGAGCGCCAATGTGTTCTTCATCATCATTCCGAACCAGAAAATCGTTGTCGCGGACCTGAAGGCAGGGCGCACCCCCGATCCGAAATACGGCAAGATCGCCAAGCAGCGTTCGACACACAACAATTACCTGACCCTGCCGGTGTTGTTCATGATGCTCTCGAACCACTACCCGCTGGCCTTTGCGTCGAAATACAACTGGATTATCGCGGCCCTCGTGTTCCTGATGGGTGTCACCATTCGGCATTTCTTCAACACCATGCATGCGCGCAAGGGGATGCTGTGGTGGACCTGGGGGGCCACTGTCGGTCTGTTCCTGATCGTGATGTGGCTCTCGACCGCTGGCATTTACATGCAGGACGACGGCGAAGACGAGGCGGCCCTTGGCCCGATGGCACAGAAATTCGCGACTGCTGAAGGCTTCGAGGATGTGCATGACATCGTCGTCACCAATTGTTCGATGTGCCACGCGAAAGAGCCCTATTGGGAGGGCATGGCCTCTCCGCCCAAGGGCATTCGTTTGGAGACCACGCAGCAGGTGGCGACGCTGGCAAAAGAGATCTGGCTTCAGGCCGGGGTGACCCATGCGATGCCGCCGGCGGGCAGCTATATGTATCTCGATGATGACAGCCGCGCGGCCATTCGCAAATGGTACGAGGGCGCGCTTTAAGGTGAGACAGGAAGATGAGGCGGGAATTTCCCCGCCTTATTTTTTCGAGAACTGCCAGCGTGTTTCCTGCCGGTAGGTCTCATTCGGGTCGAGCCTGACGGAGGGGAATTCGGGGCGGTTCGGCGCATCCGGCCAGCCCTGCGCCTCCAGCGCCACACCGCAAAAGCCGATCTCCGGCACGCCACGATGACCGGGAAAATCGCCGCTGCCAATGGGGGCGGCGTCAAACACCTGTAGCCCCGGCTCGGTCGTGTCCATCCGCATCTCTATGTCAGAGGTGCCGCGCAACACGGCAGCGGGCTTCATCGTGCCACGCGTGTCCGAGAGGCAGAAATTGTGATCATAGCGCTGGGCATCCGACGGGCTGAGCACGCGCCCCTCGCGAAGATCGAAGCCCGTGCCGGCGACCGCTGTGATCTCCGTCGGGATCATCCGCGCATCGATCGGCAGGTAACGATCCGCAAAGACCTGTAGCCGATGCCCATCGGTGGTCGGCGTGCCGTCCAAGTTCCAATAGGAATGATTGGCCAGATTCATCAGCGTCGGCGCATCCGTCGTGGCCGTCAGCTCAAGCGTCAAAGTGGCGGGCGCCGACACCGTATAGCGCGCGGTCAAGAGACGTTTACCAGGAAAGCCGCCCTTGCCGTGGGGCAGGGTCAGGGTGAGCGTCAGGGAGGTCGCCGTCAGACTCGCGATCCCCCACAGCTCGGTATAAAGCCCGTGGTGTCCGCCGTGCAACGTGGTCGGCCCTTCGTTGGCGTCGAACTGCAAGATCTCACTGTCCAGCATGGCCTGCGCCTCGGCGATGCGATTGGCGACCGGGCCGACAATGGCGCCGAAGTAATTCATCGGTCCGTGTTCATAGGCGGCGATCTCTGGGCTGCCCAGCGTCAAGCCATAGGGCACGCCGCGCAGCCGCACGTCGTTGAGAATGGCACCATAGGTTAGGATCGTGGTGGAAAGATCGCCTGCTGAGAGCGTGATGGCATCGACGGTCCGCCCGTCGCGGAGCTTGCCGAATTGGGCCTTCATCCGCTGATCCGATCTCGGGCCAATTGGAAGCCCGCGCGGTACATCTCGGTTTCATCGGCGAGAACCACCGGAACGAATTGGCTTTCCAAGGCGAGAAGGTAAGGCGCGCTGGGCAGGGGCGCACCGATAATCGCCACGGATTGCCCAAGCCAATAGGCCCGTGTCGCCGCCAATTCCGCGCCGATCAAAGCGGCGCTGGCGCGGGACGCGGCTTCGGCTTTGCTCATGCCGTTTTGCGACATTTCCGCCTGCGCACTCGCCAACCTCAAGGCGGCGTTTTCCGGGCGGGACATCGTGTCGGAGAGCGCGTCTTTGAAGGCGTCCTCGTCTGCCCGTGTCAGTTCCGCGTTAAGCGCGCCCGACACCATCGCCCCGGTCAGAAATCGTCGCATGGAGACGATCTCTTCGGCGCTCACATGCGCCCAAAGCGTGCTTTGCGCTCCGGGCAAACAGAGGATGCCGTCGAATTTGGGATTGAGCGCAATGAACCCCGCCATGGCGACCTCTTCGCCGCGGGTGACGGTCAGGGGATTGGTCTGCATGAGCGGGGGAATGGTGCCGGACGCCAAAGTTTCGGGCAGAGCCGCGCAGGGCAGGGGGCGTGGCGCCGCATGAGTGCCTGCAATGAGGTTTGGGCTGGTCTCTTCCGAGAAACCATCCGGCAGCGAAACAGTCTGCGGAGCAGCCTTTGGGTGATTCAAGTCCCAGAGCCGCAGCTCTGTTCCCGTCCAAAGACCCGCTTCTGCCATGACCTGCGCCCTCCGATCCCGTGTTCACCCCTTTATCGCGTGGCGCGGAAGGGGTTGCAATGGGCCGGAAGGGGCAAGATCAGGATTTGAGCGTTGCCGGGTAGCCCGCGTTTTTCAGCGCGACCAGAATGGCCTCGTCGCCCGCTTCGGAAAACACGTCGATCTCGCGCGCGTCCATATCGGCGTCGATCTCGACCGTGTCGTCGATGGCCTCCAGCGCTTCGGTGATCGAGGCCTTGCAATGGCCACAGCTCATGTCGGGGACGGAAAAGACAGACATAATGTCACCTTTCTGAGAGAAATCGTAGGTTTATGCGGGGGCGCCCTCGCCTCCACGCATGCATTGACCTAAATATGTAGCCAAACTTGTTCCAAAATCCAGAGCCACAAAATGCACAGCACCCGTCTTTCCGTCGAAGGTATGACCTGCGCCTCTTGCGTGGGCCGCGTCGAACGCGCGCTCACAGGCACCGAAGGTGTCACGCGTGCCAATGTGAACCTCGCGACCGAGACGGCGGAGGTGTCCTTTGACGATGCGGTGAAGGTCTCCGATCTGGTGACGGTGCTGGACAAAGCGGGCTATCCGGCCCGCGTCGAGGAGTTGGTGTTCGATGTCCATGGCATGACCTGCGCGTCTTGTGTTGGCCGTGTTGAACGCGCCTTGGCGCAGGAAGAGGGCGTCACGGAGGCCTCCGTCAATCTGGCGGCAGAGACGGCGACGGTTAGCTATTTAAGTGGCGTTCAGGATGTCGAGAGCCTGACAAAAGCCATCGCGAAAGCGGGGTATGAGGCCAAGCCGCGCATCGACCGCGACGCCGCGCCGGAGAACCGCAAAGCCGATGAGGCCCGCGCGCTCAAATCGAAATTGATCCTCGCTGCCGCGCCCACCTTGCCGATTTTCATCATTGAAATGGGCGGGCATCTGATCCCGGCGCTGCATCACTGGTGGATGATGACCGTGCCGGAGTGGCTCTGGCGCATGGTGCAATTTGCTTTGACCGCTGTGGTTCTGGCCGTGCCGGGGCGGGTGTTTTTCGCCAAAGGCATTCCGTCTCTGTTGAAGGGCGGGCCGGATATGAACGCGCTCGTTGCGCTGGGCGCTGGCGCGGCCTTTGTCTATTCGACCGTCGTGACTTTCTGGCCGCAGATCGTGCCGATGGGCGCACAGAACGTCTATTTCGAAGCCGCCGCCGTCATCGTCACCCTGATCCTTCTGGGCCGCTTTCTGGAAGCACGCGCCAAAGGACAAACCGGCGAGGCCATTCGCAAACTCGCGGGCATGCGGGCCAAAACCGCGCGGGTCGAGCGCGACGGCGAGGTGATCGAACTGCCGATCGAAGAGGTCGTTGTGGGCGATGTGCTACACCTGCGTCCGGGCGAAAAAATCGCGGTGGATGGCAAGGTGCTCACGGGCGAGAGCCATGTCGATGAGGCGATGATCTCGGGCGAACCGATCCCGGTCGCCAAGACCGAAGGCAGCCCGGTGATTGCCGGTACGGTCAACCGCGAGGGCGCGATGACCTATGTCGCGGAAAAAGTCGGTGCGGACACGATGCTGGCACAGATCATCCGCATGGTCGAAGAGGCGCAGGGCGCTAAGCTGCCGATCCAGTCGATGGTGGATAAGGTGACAATGTATTTTGTGCCTGCCGTGATGGCGTTGGCCGCCGTGACCGTTGTGATCTGGTTTGCCGTCGGGCCGGAGCCCGCGCTGGCGCATGCTCTGGTCGCAGGCGTTGCGGTTCTGATCATCGCCTGTCCCTGCGCGATGGGGCTGGCGACGCCGACCTCGATCATGGTGGGGACGGGGCGCGCCGCTGAGCTTGGCGTCTTGTTCCGCAAAGGTGACGCGCTGCAAGGGCTGCAAGAGGTGAAAGTCATCGCTTTTGATAAGACCGGCACGCTGACCGAAGGCCGCCCGGATGTCACCGATCTTGTGACGCTGGTGGGCGACGAGGCCGCGCTTTTGGCCGAAGTGGCTGCCGTCGAGGCAAAATCCGAACACCCGATTGCCCGTGCCATCGAACGCGCCTCCGAGGCCCGCGGACTTAACCTGCCGGAGGTGGACAAGGCTCGCGCGATTGCAGGCCACGGCATCAAGGCGGAGATCGGAGAGGTCTCGCTTTTGGTCGGTAACATGCGTCTAATGACCCGCGAAAAGATCGACGTCACGGCCTTTGAAGCGCCGCTGGCCGATCTGGCCGACCAAGGTCGCACTCCGGTTCTTGTGGCGCGAAACGGCGTGGCTGCGATGGTTCTTGGCATTTCCGATCCGATCCGTCCGGCGTCGCGCAAAGCCATTGAGGCGCTTCATGCCCGCGGCATCAAAGTGGCGATGGTGTCCGGCGACACGCGCCGCGCGGCGGAGGCCGTGGCGCGCGATCTCGGCATTGATCATGTCGAGGCCGAAGTTCTGCCGAAAGGCAAAGCGAAAACCGTCGCGGCCCTGAAAGAAAGCCATGGTGCCGTGGGTTTTGTCGGCGACGGGATCAACGATGCGCCCGCGCTGGCCTCGGCGGATGTCGGTATCGCAGTCGGCACCGGCACCGATGTGGCCATCGAGGCGGCGGATGTGGTGCTCATGGGCGGTGATCCGAGCGCTGTGGTCACCGCCGTGGATGTCAGCCGCAAAACCATGGGCAACATTCGCCAGAACCTGTTCTGGGCCTTCGCCTATAACGCCGCGCTCATTCCCGTGGCCGCTGGCGTGCTTTACCCGTCCTTCGGGCTGCAATTGTCGCCCATGTTGGGCGCGGGCGCGATGGCGATGTCGTCGGTCTTTGTGGTGTCCAATGCGCTTCGGCTGCGTCGGATGCGGGCCGCAGTTTAAGGGTCGCAAGCTGTTGTGCGGTTCTGGAGTCTAGATTTGGGAAGCTACGCTATATTTTGCAAAGTCGGGCACAACCTGCCGTTGATTTTGTGTTATTTTTGTTAAAATTAAGACGGACGAGGTATTTCTCCCCTAGCGAGCGAATCACTTTTGTGTAATCTGACGCCGAAACAAGCAGTCAACCGCACCGTTTAAAATGAAGTGCGGTTCACCTATCGAGCAAAAGTGAATTGGTACGATGTTGGGCATACAATATTTCGTCCGCGATCAAGCGGGCACAGTAACCTCAGGCACGCTTTCCCTTTCCGGTCCCAGTGAAACCCTTTCGGTTCAGGCAGTGGAAGATATCTCCCTTAACATGTCGAGTGCGGCGATCTCTGGCTATGTGCGCCAGGGCGACGATCTCGTGATCGAGCTGATCGGCGGCAAGGTGATCGTGCTGGACGGCTATTTCGACGGCGAACATGAGCTGTTGCTGTCGGAACATGGCATGATGACCAAAGTCGATTTCATGGCCGAGGGCGAGGGGGATCTCGTTGCGAGCTATATGGACATCGATCTGACGGGCAAATGGAGCGAATACGATCAACTGGCCTTCCTCGATCTCGAACGGGTCGAGCCGGTCGTGGCCCCCGTGGCTGCGGCGGGGCTCGGTTGGCTTGGTCTTGGAACCGCGGCCGCGGGTGTGGCCGGTGTTGCGGTGGTGGACGATTTGCTCGACGAGGACGGCAATGGCGGCGGTGGCACCCCCGACACGACGCCGCCGGATGTCAGCATCCTGTCGGGTGTCGAAAGCACCGACGACTATGTGAATGGCGAGATCTACGATGGCGGCAGCTACACGATTTCCGGCGAGGGCGAAGTGGGCGCCTCCGTCACGGTCGAGATCAACGGCACCTCGCAGACCGTGGTGATCGGCGAGGACGGCACCTGGACGACCACGTTTGACAGCAGCACCATCGACACCGGCGAATATACCACCGGCGTCACCGTGACGGCCATCGACGAGGCGGGCAACACGACCACCGTGACCGACACGCTGATCGTCGACACCGAAGCCGAGGACCTGAGCTTTGACACCGTCGAAGGCGACGATGTCGTCAATATCAGTGAGGCCAGCGACGATGTGTTGATCTCCGGCCAATCCGAAGCCGGCGCCACCGTGGTGGTCGAGCTGGAAGGCCAGACCTTGCAAACCACCGTGGCTGAAGACGGCACCTGGACGGTCACCTTCGACGGCAGCACTCTGCCGTCCGGCACCTATGACAGCACGGTCACCGCGACGGTCACCGACGCCTATGGCAATGCCGCGACCTATACGCATGACATTCTGATCGACCTCGAAACCAACCTGACTGTCGATGGCGGCACGGGCGGCGACGGCATGGTCAACGCCGCAGAAATGGCGGCGGGCGTGACCCTGACCGGTACGGGCGAGGCGGGTGCGTCTGTCACCGTGACGGTTGAGGGCGTGAGCCGCACGACCACTGTGGGCGAGGACGGCACCTGGTCCGTGACCTATGAAAACGGCACCCTGCCGGACGGCACCTACAGCACGGAAGTCACCGCGACCTCCACCGATCTGGCGGGCAACAGCACCTCCGCGACCGGAACTTTCGACATCGACACCGTAACAGGCGTCGCCATCGATGCGGGTCATTCCGGCGGCGACGAGACCGTGAACCTCTCCGAGAGCCAACAGTCGATGAGCTTTACCGGCACCGCCGAAGCCGGCGCGACCGTGGTCGTGACGCTGGCCGGTGTCTCGGTGACGACCGTCGCAGATGCCTCCGGCAACTGGACCGCGAGCTACGCGGCGGGCACGATTGCGGGCGGCGAATATGACACAACGCTCACCGCCGTCTCCGCCGATGCGGCCGGCAACACGGCGACCACCACCAGCGTGGTTCATGTCGACACGGTTGCGGGCAACATCACCCTGACCACGCCCATCGAGGGCGACAATGTCATCAACGCCTCCGAGGCCTCCGATGGGGTCTGGATCACCGGCACGGCGACGCCGGGCGAGACGGTCACCGTCACGCTGGCTGGTGTATCTCATACGGTCACCTCGACCTCGGGGGGCACCTACGCGGCCTTCTTCGCGGCCTCCGAGATCGTGTCCGGCGAATATGACAGCACTGTCACCGCGACGCTGACCGATGGCGCGGGCAACGCGACGACGGTTCAATCCGCCGTGGAGATCGACACCTATGTGTCGAATTTCGCGGAAACCGGCCTCCAGGGCGGCGCCGATGGTATCGTCAATGCCGCAGAGGCGGCCTCTGGCGTGGCGCTTTCCGGCACCGTCGAGGTTGGCTCCACCGTCACCCTGTCGTTCCAAGGTCAAAACTACATGGCCGCCGTCGATGCGGCTGGCAACTGGAGCGCGACGCTTCCGGCCTCGGCCCTGCCGTCCGGCGAGGGCGCGGCCAATGTCGTGATCTCGGCCACCGACCCGGCGGGCAACACCTCGTCTCTCAGCGAGACGATCAGCTATGACACTTTCGTCAATGCTTTGGGCTTCTCGGGCGATGCCAATGGCGATCCGTTCCTGAACCTGGCCGAGATGCAATCCGGCGCGACGCTCACGGGCTATGTCGAACCGGGCTCGACCGTCTATGTCACGATGGGTGGCGTGCGCCGTCTGGCCTCTGTGGCGCAGGACGGCAGCTGGACAGTGTCTTACGCGCCGGGCGAGATCGCGGAGGGCTCTTACGAGGCCAACGTGCTGATCGAAGCCACGGATGCGGCGGGCAACACGCGCTCCGAGACCTCCACCATCACCGTTGACACCGACATCGAGGCGCCTCTGGTCGAGTCTGTCACGCGCGGCGTCGATGGGGTCCGCTCGATCTCGATCTCCGAGACCGATGATGACATCTCTGTCTACGCCTTGGACGAGGACGGTTCGTCTTCTGAAATCACCCATGCGGATTACGATCTCGGCTCTGAGACGCTGCTGAACTTCGGCTCCAACGTCTCGAACGGCGACCAGATCGTGATCGCCTCCGAGGATGCTGCGGGCAACAGCTCGGACACGCTTTTGGTGCTCGACACCACGAATGAACGTCCCGACGGCGCCTATTTCGAGGTCGACATCGACAATGCGGGGCTTGAGCAGTTCGACCTCGGTGCGATCGATCTGCAATTCGTCAACGGGGGCGAAGTGACGCTCTCCGCCGCCGATCTGGACCGACTGATCGGCGAGGAGGGCACCTTGACCATCCATGGCGGCGAAGACGACCGTGTGGTGCTCGAAGGGGCGTCGGTGACGGGGCAGTCCGCTCTGATCGACGGGCAGACCTACGACATCTATACGCTGGGCGATGATCAGGTGCTGGTCGATCACGATATCGAGGTGGTTCTGCCGTAAGAGCAAAATTTGGCGGGGGACATCCCCCGCCAGACCGAAGGCACGTGGGGGCATAGGCAATGACAGTTCGGACACAGCTCAGCATCCTGATCGGTGCGGCAATGTGCCTGTCGGCCTGTGTCGGCTCCTCCGGCATGCTGGGCGGGCTGTCTGACATCAAACCTGTCGCTGCCCTAAAAGGTGAAGGGACCGCCAGCAACAGCACGACCCCAAGCCTGACAGCCGCCAACACCGACACGAATTCTCCGATCATCTCCGATCTTCTCGCGCGGCGTTCCGTTTTGCGGGATGGCTCTGCCTACGACAGGGTCGCCGAGGCCGTGCTCTCCACCTCTTCGGGGGTGGCCGAGGCCGAATTGCGGGCGTCCAAAATGCGCGCTGTCGCCCGGTCCAAGAACTGGCTGCCCACCATTGGGCCCTCGATCTCGCTCGATGCGCTGGGACAGGTGGCCGCCGGGCTTTTGGTTGATATGACGCTTTACGACAATGGCAAGCGCCGGGCCGAACGCGCCTTTGCCGCAGCCGACGTCGAGGTCTCTGCCGTCGCTCTGTCGCAGGACATGAACGACCGGCTCTACGAGGGGCTGACGCTCTATATCACCATCTCGGAAGCGCGCGAAAAGGCTGGTATGGCCGAGCGCGGGCTGGGCCGGATGCATGAGTTCAACCGCGTGGTGACGGAGCGCGTCAAAGGCGGTGCGTCGAGCCTGTCGGATCAGCGTGTCGTGCGCTCGATCATCTCGGAAATGGAACATGAGGCGCGCACCCACCGCGAGGCCGAAGACAGCGCGCGCGCCGAATTGGCGGCGCTGACCGGTGGGGCCGCTTTGCCGGCTTTGGATCAGGCAACCGGGGTGGCTTTGCCGCCCTCGGGGTTGACCTCTCTTGAGGTTTTGCGGGCCGAGGCCGAGGCCAAACGTGCCGTCGCCGAAGCTCAAGCGCAACGGGCCGCCATGCTGCCGACGCTCAGCGCCTCAACGCTTTTGGGGCAGGGCAACAGCTCGTCTGTGGACTATGCGGGTGCGGGCCTCGGCCTTGGCACCTCCGCCGAAATGGAAGCCAGCCGGGCGCGTGAGGCGGCGGCCACCGCGGCCATCGACAAGGCCCGTGAAACCGCCGCCCGCCGGGATGCGCGGCTGACCAATCACCTCACGGCGCTGCGACGTCAGGAACGCGATGCCGCCGATCTGGTGCAACAGACCCGCGCCAATTACCGCATTTTCCAGGATCAATTCGAGGCCGGGCAGAAATCCGTCATGGACGTTTTGAACGTCTACGAACAGATGATCCGCGAAGAGTTGAAACACATTGATCTGAAATATGAAATTGCCTTGACCGAGTTGGAAATCGCCCGCGTCAACGGGGCTCTGGCAGATGGGGCGTCGATTTGAGCAAAGCCCCGAAACTCGCCTTTAAACTCACCTCCGCGAAGCCTTCTGTGCCGACGGATGTGTCGAACGAGGTCAAAGCGCCGAAAGCGCCATTGACGGTGCATCTTGGCGCGCCGAAGACGGAGGTGAAACCGGTCACACGCGCTGCGCCTGCATCGACATCCGCCGATCCTTTGGCCGAGAAAAAGCGCGCGGCCAAAGAGGCCCTGCGTGCGAAGGCCGCTGAAGCCGCCGCCGAGGCCCGTGCCCGCGAAGACGCGAGCGCCAAGGCGCGCGAAGAAGAGCGTTTGGCACGGGAGGCCGCCAAGGCCGAGCGGTTGCAAAAGGCCCGCAAAGCTGCCGATGCGACCCGCAAACCGAAACGCGATGCGGCAGAGGTCAAGGCCGAGGTGAAAGCCGCCGCCAAAGCGCGTCAGGTGGAGGCGACACAGGCGCAAGCTGCTGCGCTCCCCGAAACGCAAGCCCCTGGTCCTGCGCCGGCCCCTGCACCCCAAGAGATCGTTGAAGCGCCCGCACAGCGCGCGGTCGAAAGTGCTCCAGAGCCTGCGCCGCGTCCTCAGCCGGTTTTCTCGCGTCGCCACATCCAGCGCGCCGAGCTTGTCGCCCATATGGCAGCACAGTTTGGTCAACGCGCGATGGTCTCCGACCTGTTGGAAAGTTTCGCCGATCAGACGGGCGACGATGTTACGCCCGAGGCGATGGCCCGCGCGTTGGAGATGACGGGGCTCAAGGCCGAGGTGGCGCGACCAACATCTTTGAGTGCGAAATTCTGGCCCGCTCTGGCCTATATGTCCTCGGGTCATGTGGTTTTGGTTCTGAAACAAAAAGGCCAGGTTCTCACCCTCTTCGATCAAAGCGCGCCGGATCAGCGCGCCGAGGTGCCTCTGACCGAATTCGCGCCGTTCTTCTCCGGTGTCGCGGTGCGGGCCGGAAAGTCGCTTGAGACAATTGCCGCCAGTTATGTGCCTGAAATATCAAAACAGCATTGGTTTTGGGGCCAATTTGGTGCGTTCAAACGTCAGATCGGCGAGATCGCTCTGGGCTCTCTGGTGGCCAATATGCTGGCCGTCGCGGTCGCGATGTTCTCGCTCCAGGTTTATGACCGCGTGATCCCGCATCAATCGCAGGCGACGCTTTGGGTGTTGGCGCTGGGGGCCGCTTTGGCCATCGGTTTCGAGGCGGTTTTGAAACTCGCTCGTTCGCGATTGATGGACGGTGCCGGGCGTCAGATCGAGATGCGCGTGCAATCCATGTTGATGTCGCGGCTCCTGGGGATGCGCTCGGATGCACGTCCGACCACGCCGACAGGGCTATTCTCTGCGATGCGGGAATTCGGCTCGGTGCGCGAATTCTTTACCGCTTCCACCATCGGTTCTGTCGCCGATATTCCCTTTATTTTCCTGTTCTTCGCCTTGGTGGCGTCTATCGCCGGGCCGGTGGTGATCATCTTGGGCCTAGGCGCGGTGATCATGGTCGTCCCCGGCTATTTCATGCAAAAACGCATGATGCGTCTGACGCAGGAGACCCAAGGCGCCTCGGCCAAAGCGACACGTTTGCTGCACGAAGCCGTTTTCGAATTGGACACGATCAAGACCCAGCGCGGCGAAGAGCGCGTGCGCCGCATCTGGGACGAGCTGAACCTCTTGTCCGCCGCGAAATCTTCGGAGCAACGCAAGTTGGCAGGCGTGTTGACCTTCTGGTCGCAAGCGGTGCAACAGCTCACCTATGTTCTGGCCGTTGTGGCCGGGACTTACCTTGTTTTTGCGGGTGAATTCACCGTGGGGACGATCATCGCCACCGGCATTTTGACCTCGCGCACTTTGGCGCCTCTGACGCAGCTTTCGGGCACCATGGCGCGGTGGACCAATGTCAAAACCGCGCTCGATGGGCTGGATGCGATCGCGACCGCGCCGCAAGATTCGGGCGAGGATCGCAACTTCCTGCGACGCGCTGAGATCACCGGCGCCTATGCCCTGCGCGAGACGCAGTTTCGCTATGACCCGGAAGGTGCGCCGACGTTGGATCTGCCGGCCGTTGATGTCAAACCGGGACAGATTGTGGCGGTTCTGGGCGCCAATGGATCCGGGAAAAGCACATTTCTCAAACTGCTTGCGGGGCTTTATGCGCCGACGCAGGGGCGTGTGCTGCTCGATGGCGCAGAGATGAGTCAGATCGACCCGCGCGACATTCGCCGCTCTGTCGGCTATCTCGGCCAAGATGTGCGGCTCTTTGCCGGGAGCCTGCGAGACAACCTCGATCTGAGCGGTCTGGAACGCAATGACGACCGTCTTTTGGCCGCGCTGGATTTCGCGGGGCTTGGTGCTTTTGTCCGTGGGCATCACCGCGGGCTCGATCTCGAAATTCGCGACGGCGGCGAAGGGCTTTCGGTCGGGCAGAGGCAATCCATCGGCTGGGCACGGCTTTGGTTGCAGAACCCGTCTGTGTGCCTGCTCGATGAACCCACCGCAGCCTTGGATCAGGCGCTTGAAACCGCCTTGGTGACCCGTTTGAAGTCTTGGCTTTCGGGCCGCACCGCCGTGATCGCGACGCATCGTATGCCCATCGTCGGGCTGGCGGACCGCACGATGGTGTTCAAGGGCGGTCGCATGGTGGTAGATGGCCCGCGTGATCAGGTCATGGCGCATCTGTCGAAATCCCAAAGTCCTGGCGGGCAAGCGTAATGGTCACGCTCGACGACATGCTGGATCGCGACATGGATCGTCCTGGTTGGGTGATCCGCATCGTGGGGCTGATCGTGTTGGCGTTCCTGCTCTGGGCGGCGATTGCGCGGGTCGATGAGATCGTGCGCTCAGACGGTCAGATGATCTCAAGCTCCCGCCCGCAGATCGTGCAGAACCTCGAAGGCGGTATCCTGTCCGAGCTTTTGGTGCATGAGGGCCAAGAGGTTGCGCAGGGACAGGTGCTTGCGCGTTTGCAAGGCACGGAGTTTCGCACCTCCGCCGATGATCTTCAGGAAAAGCTTGATGCTTTGAATGTGCGTCAACTGCGGCTTGAGGCGGAGATGGCGGGTGAGGGGGCCTTTGATGTGTCCGATGATCTGGCCGCGCGTGCGTCCGATGTCGTGGCTTCTGAGCAAGCGCTTTTGAGCGCTCGCGTCGCCGATTATCTCGCCCGTAAAGACGGCGCCATGGCGGTGCTCCAACAGGCCGAAAACGAGCGGTCCCTGATGGAAGATATGCTGCAAAAAAACGTGGTTGCTCTGATCGAGGTGACCCGCGCACGCAAGGCACATTCGGACGCGCAGCTCAAATATAATGAGATCGTGACACAGGCCGATTTGCAGCGCGCCGAGGAATATTCCGATACGCTCAAGGAAATTGCGTCGGTGAAACAGGCGCTGACGCTGGCGAATGATCAATTGGATCGTACCGTGATTACGGCGCCCATGCGCGGCATCGTCAACAACCTGACGGTGACCACCATCGGCGGCGTGATCCGTCCGGGCGAGGAATTGGTCCAGATCATTCCCGTCGACGAAGAGCTGTTCATCGAGGCACAGGTGCGGCCCGAAGACATCGCCCATATTGAGCCGGGACAAGACGCGACGATCAAGCTTTCGGCCTATGATTACACCATCTACGGCGCGCTCAAGGGCAAGGTTCAGGTGGTCTCCGCCGACACCTTCAAAGACGAACGTGATCCGAACGCGCAGCCCTATTATCGGGTGACCGCCACCGTCGATCTCGACAGCCTCACGGAGCGGCAACAGCGGATCGAGATCCGCCCCGGCATGCGCGCGCAGGTCGAATTGCACACCGGCTCGAAAACCTTTTTGCAATATCTGCTGAAACCGCTCTACAAATCACGCGAGGCCTTCCGCGAACCCTGACGGATCGCTAGGCTGATGTCATGATGACAAATGTTCCCATTCGCGATGCCGCCACGGTGGTTCTCTTGCGCGACGGCGCAGAGGGGCCTCGCGTGTTGATGGGGCAACGGGGGCGCAGTGCCGTGTTCATGCCCGGCAAATTCGTTTTTCCCGGTGGCGCAGTGGATGCCGAAGATTTCGCGGCCCCCGTGGTACTGGACCCGCAAACCCTGCGCCGATTGTCGGCGGAGGCCTCGCCGGAATTGGCATCGGCTTTGGTCACGGCAGCGGTGCGGGAATTGCGCGAAGAAACCGGATTGTTGCTCAAGGAAACCCGCGAGGCGGAGTTCATCTTTCGCGCCATCACGCCGCCGGGCCGCCCGCGCCGGTTCGATGCGCGGTTCTTCCTGATCAAGGCCGAGGATATCGCCAATGACCCGGATGATTTCTCCCGTGCCGAGGATGAGCTGTCGCTTCTGCAATGGGTGACGTTGGAGGGCGCGCGGGCGTTTGATCTGCCTTTTGTCACGCGTGTTGTTCTGGCCGAAGTCGAGGCGGCCCTCCACAAAGACATGCCGCCAGACCATGTGCCGTTTTTCGATCACCGCGAGGCGGTCGGCAAAATTCGTGCGCTAATCTGACCTACGCGGGCTCATTGGCATCTTGCAAAAGCCGTTTGTGTTTGCGCATCTCCGTGAGGGCATCGCCAAAGGTGCGGATGCCTTTTTCCTCGGCCATGCGCAGCAATTTGATAAACACATCCGCCGTCGCAATCGTGTCCCCCATGGCGGTGTGACGTGCCTCTGGCGGGATTTTGACGCCGAGACGTTTGGAGATCGCATCGAGCGTGTGCTCTTCGGATTGGCCAAAAACGATGGCGGACAAAAGCACGGTGTCGAGCACGGGATTGGTGAATTTCGCGCCGATCTCGGCCTCGTGACGGCGCAGGAATTCCAAATCAAACGGCGCGTTATGGGCGACCAACACGGCACCTCTGGCAAAGCTGTGCAATTGCCGTCCGGCCACGTCGATTTTGGGCGCGTCCTTCACCATGGCGTTGGTGATGTGATGCACCTCCGTGGCGGATTTCGGAATGGTGCGACCGGGGTTCACAAGCTGGTCGAGGGCTTCGGTCTCGATCACCTTGCCATTCACCACACGGAGCGCGGCGATCTGGCAAATCTCGTCGCCTTGGGACGGCAACAGTCCGGTGGTTTCCGTGTCAAAGACCACATAAGACAGGTCCGAGAGCGGTGTGTCCATCAACTCTTTTGGTGGGGTTTTCGATAGAAGATCAAAGTCATAGGTCACGGCACGACGGCCATCGCCCAAGGTGCGGCGCAAACGACGGGCTTCGCGGATCGGAAGTTTCAGAACCGCGCGCGACGCGCGACCGAATTCGGGCCAGATCTCCGTGCCATGAGCCTCCAGAATATCGCGTCCGCTCATGTCGACGAGGCCCACGTCGAGGGTCTCAGACAGCCAGCTTTCCAACAGATCGACCGACAAGGGATCGCCACTCCACCCCAGCGCCAGCATCGCGCCACCGCCCTCGTCGCGGCTGATCAAAAACGACAGCGCGCGGCCGCCGGTGCGGGTGATGTGTCGGGCGATATGGGACAGAAGCGTGATGATCTGAACCGCATCCAAGGTGAGCGCCATGGCGTCGGAGGCATCAGCAGCCAGCGGAATGTCATCTTGTTGCAACTGCGCAGAGAGCGCATCGCACAACTCGGCACTGCGCACTTGGGCCATCGGCCACCAGTTCGCTTTGCCCGCCTCATATTGATCGTCGAGCGTGGCGATGACGCGGGTCAGTTTCTCCATCTCATCGACCAAAGCGCGGTCAAGACGCGGATCGCTGCGCAGGCTGTCGTCGGCGTCGCGCGCGGCCAGCGTGGTTTGCAGAGAGGCGATGGAGGGGCGCAGCGTCGCGAACAGGCGCGACAGGAGTTTCTCGCGTTCGGCATGGACCGTGAGGTCAGAGGTCACATCATCGAGCGTCAGCACATAGGGCGGCGTGATGTCGCCCTCATTCGGAGCATGCATCAGGCGCATGCGGGCGGAGAGCACCTCGCCGCCATGCGTGGTGGCAACCGTCAGGGGCAGCACATGCCCATCGCCGCCTTCGCCCGCGCAAAGCCGCGTGTAGGCCGATTGAATCGGACGCGCGCGCAGGAAATCGAAAATCGAATGATCGAGGCCGGGGGCGTGATCGGCAGACATGAGATCGGCGGCCGCACCATTATAGAACGCGATCTTGTGATGGCCGGAGACAAGCACGATCCCAAGCGGCATCTCGGCAGAAAGTGCTGTGAGCTTTTCCTTTTCCTCGATGAGCCGGGTGGTTTCCTGCGCGACGCTTTCGGCCAGTTTGTTGCGCGTGGCGGTGAGGTTTTCCGTCACCGCGCGCGCGGCGGGGGCCAAGTCGCCCAGATATCGCGCGGTTTTCTCGTCCAGAGAGTCATCGACATCTGCATGCGCCCGCGCCAGCATGCCACCCGCGAGCCGCTGGATCGGGCGGGCGAGGTGTTCGTCGAACAGGAACCAGACCCAGGCCACCACGGCCAACGTGGCAAAGCCCGCGATCACGCCGGCAAAGACAAACCCGTCTATGGCGCCGGGGTTGTCCATCCGGGCAAAGCCGAGGTAAAGCCCGACGGCCTCGCCGGAGATCGCGACGATGGCAAGAAAGGCGAAAAATAGAAAGACCCGTAGCCGCAAAGACCAGTGTTCAATTTTCATGCGCACCTCCTGCGATCAGGCGAGCGACGGAGCCCAAAAGATCACTCATGGCAAAGGGTTTCGTCAAAAAGGCATTCGCGCCCATGGCCACGCCTTTGCGCTGTTCGGCCTCGGAGGCGCGCGCGGACATCATCAATACGGGGATGTGGGCCAATTCGGCATCGCGGCGCAGACGCTGGCAAACTTCATAGCCCGACAGCCCCGGAAGCGTCACGTCAAGAAGCACGAGATCGGGCTTTTGCGCGCGAATATTGGGGAGAGCCTGATCACCATGGGACACGCGCAAAAGCTCATAGCCCGCGCGGGTCAACAACACCTCGATGGCGATGGCGATATTGTCCTCATCCTCAACCAGAAGGATGCGCTTTTGATCTGCCATATGTCTCCTCCTCCCCTTCTGATGATGCTACCTCAACTCATCGCAAGCCGTCCGCAATATCGGTTCATTCTCGTCCATGTCATACCATGTCGCGCCCGAGAGATCGCCCTCCGGCAAGCCGACGGTGTCGGCGCGGCGCGACAGGAGGCAGTCGAAAGCCACCGGCACGATGGCGCTTTCGGAGCGGCGGGCCAAAAGATACATGTCGGTTTCCACCATGGCGCCGTCGACCTTGGCGCCTTCTTTGTCCAAGGCGATGAACTGTGTGGTGACCGGGAACACGAAGGTCCAGGGCCGCCAGATCTGGCGCTTGTCGACGGTCATGGCGGTGATCTTGCTCTCGCCAAGCCCTTGTTCGGCGCGCGAGAACCACGAGTAGTCCGACCAGATCGTAAAGGCCAGCATGGCGAGACCGGCGGCGGCGGGCATCGCCCATTTCGGCATCGGCAGGCGCAAGAGTTTTTGCAGCGCAAGGATGATCCCGGCGGCACCGACGCCTGCGGAAATGGTGGCGATAAATTCGAGAAGCATGGGGTTTGACCCTCTTTGTTATGAGCGCGCGGAGGATGATCCGAGCAAAGATTGCATGGTGCGCACGATGACGAAGGCATCGCGCAGGTGGGAGCGTTCAAACGCCGGAAGCGCCGAAGGGCTCAGGAAATTGTCGGGTTTGCGGCCGCTGCGGACCTGTTCGGCCTGATGTTCGAGGCGCGCAGTGGCGATCATGTCATAGGCGGCCAAGAGGTCCTTGCCGCCGGTTTCCGAAATCACCCCGGCTTCGATCGCGCCTTCGATCCGCGCGCGGGTGTTGGCGGCGGTCAGCTTGCCCTGAAGCGCGTAGACCCGGCCCAAATCGACGATGGGGACGACGCCGTTGGCTTTCATGTCGAGCCGATTGCGATGCTCGCCGGATTTGATCGTCGCAAAGCCCCTGAGCAGTCCCAGAGGCGGCGTGTGTTTCAGAGAGTTCGAAATCATATGCGCGACGAAGATCGAATTTTTCGCCGCGGCCTCCAGAGCGGTTTTCTGCAAGGGCGTGAACAGGCTCTCGTCCCCCGCGATGGGGCGCAGGTCATACATGACAGAAGCCAGCATCTGTGCCTCATTGTCCGGTGCCGCGATCCATTTGTTGAAATAGCTCTCCCAAACCGAGAGGGGTTGGCACCAGCGGTCGGCCATCGCCATCATATCGCCCGGGCAATAGACATAGCCGCAGGCGTCCAACCCGTCGCAGACAAAGCGTGCCAATTTGCGGAAGTAGTCCATGTCCGCGTCCGTCGCCGCGTTGTCGATGATCAAGCAATTGTCCTGATCCGACACGCCGGTCTGTTCGCGTCGGCCTTGGGAGCCGCAGGCGGCCCAGAGGTATGGCACGGGGGCGGGGCCGAAGTCTTCTTCGGCCATTTTGAGCAGGCGCCGCGTGACGATATCGGCGATGTCGGTGATTTTGCGCGTCACCACATCATGGGCCAGATGGCTGCCGACGAGCTGCATGAGAAACTCGGGCAGGCGCGCGGTGACGGCGGCCATATCGGCGATGCTTTCGGCCTTGCTCAGATCGAAGACCATTTGGGTCTGGCTCGATCCAAAGAACCGCGTGATGTCTGTCTGGGTGACCATGCCGACCAGCTTGCCGCCTTCGACGATGGGCAGGTGCCCGATGTGGTTCTCCAGCATGACGTGGATCACATCGGTGCCAAGCGCGCCGGGGGTGAGCGTGATCGGGTCTTTCGCCATGATGGCGGAAACGGGCAGGGCGGTGTCTTTGCCCTCGGCCAGCACCTTGTTCGTCATGTCGCGCACGGTGACGAGGCCCAGGAGGCGCTCGCCCTCGGTCACCGCGACGGAGGACACTTTCGCGTCGCGCATGAGCTGCGCGCACTCGGCAATCGGTGTCGTCTCCGCACAGCTCACCGGCGCCTTCGCCATGAGATCGGAAACATGTTGGGTCATGAGGCCTGAGGCCGCTTTGGGTCGGGCCTGGCCGCGATTGAAGTAGCGGGCAAATTCAGGGTTCGCGGAGACTTCGGATTTGAAGGCCTCGGGCGTGAGCAACAGCACCGTACAGGCAGAGGCCGCCGTCGCTGTGGTCGCCGCCATGCCGTCACGCAAAAGCCCGCGCTCGCCGAAATGGTTCGACTTTTGCAACAGCGACATCTGCGCGCCATTGGCGTCGGTGATTTCGACAGTGCCGTCCTTGATCAGATAGAGGCCCTCGAGCAATTCGCCATGGGCGTAGATCACCTCACCTTCGGCATAGGTCTTGCGCGAGAACCCGGTGGCAAGCTCGGCCAATTCACTTTGTGGCAGGACGTCATAAGGGTGGGTGATCTGAAGGAAGTCGATGATCTTGGCTGTGGCGCTCATCGCTGGCCTCCCGGAAAAAGCGGTTCAAAAAAGGGCGCGGAAGATGACCCCCGCGCCCAATATGAAGATGGACTGGCGATGACGCCAGCCCAAACCTTTTTAGTGGTCGACGGCTCCGCCAGCACCGCGCGGGATGCGGACGCTTTCGACGAGTTCCTGGATTTCCGCCGGCGGCTCATCCGAGGCGTTGGACACCACATAGGCCACGACGAAGTTCACCAGAGCACCGATGGACCCAAAGGAGGTCGATTTGATCGACAGCAGAAGCGGATCGCTGTCGTCAAAGGAGTTGGTGCCCGGGATGAAGAACCAGCCCTTGTGCAGGAAGATGTAAACAACGGTCACAGCGAGACCAGCGATCATGCCGGCCACGGCGCCCTTGTTGTTCACGCGCTTCGAGAAGATGCCCATCAGGAGTGCCGGGAAGATCGACGATGCTGCCAGACCGAAGGCCAGAGCCACGGTTTGCGCCGCAAAGCCCGGAGGGTTGAGGCCCAGGTAGGTCGCGATCACGATGGCCACGGCCATGGAGACACGCGCCGACATCAGCTCGCCTTTTTCCGAGATGGAGGGGTTGATCTGCGACTTGATGAGGTCGTGAGAGACAGCGGAAGAGATCGCCATCAACAGACCGGCTGCGGTCGACAGAGCAGCAGCAAGACCACCAGCCGCGACCAGAGCAATCACCCAACCCGGCAGGTTCGCGATTTCCGGGTTCGCCAACGTGATGATGTCGCGGTTCACGGTCAACTCGTTGTCGGCAGAGCCGTTGTACTCGATCAGACCGTCGCCGTTCTTGTCATCAAAGGCCAGCAGACCGGTTTGTTCCCAGTTGCGCACCCAGTCGAGGCTTTCACTGTTCTCGATCGCGTCGAGGGACACAGCTTCGCTCTGCGTGCCATTCGGGTAGAAGGTGTCGATCAGGTTGACGCGCGCCATGGCGCCCACAGCCGGAGCGGTGAGGTAGAGAAGCGCGATGAACACAAGCGCCCAACCGGCCGAAGACCGGGCATCCGCCACGGTCGGCACGGTGAAGAAGCGCACGATCACGTGCGGCAGACCCGCAGTGCCGATCATCAGCGACACGGTGAACAGGAACATGTTCAGCGTGGTGTCGGTCTGACGGGTGTATTCCGCAAAGCCCAGGTCTTCGAGCATGCCGTTCAGCGTCTCGAGGATCGGCAGGCCGGTGGACTTGGCGTCTGCGAACAGGCCAAGCGGCGGGACCGGGTTGCCGGTCAGCTTGAGCGAGATGAAGATCGCCGGGATGGTGTAGGCGGTGATCAACACGACGTATTGTGCCACCTGGGTGTAGGTGATGCCTTTCATGCCGCCGATGACGGCGTAGAAGAACACGATGGCCGCGCCAATCAGGAGCCCGGTGGTGTTGTCCACTTCGAGGAAACGCGAGAACGCGACGCCAACGCCGGTCATCTGGCCAATCACGTAGGTCAGGGACGCGGTGATGAGGCAGATCACGGCCACGGTGCGGGCCGTTTGGCTATAAAAACGGTCGCCGATGAACTCGGGCACGGTGAATTTGCCGAATTTGCGCAGGTAAGGCGCGATCAGCATAGCGAGCAAAACGTAGCCGCCGGTCCACCCCATCAGGTAGGCCGAGGTGTTGTAGCCGCCGAAAGAGATGATCCCCGCCATGGAGATAAAGGAGGCCGCAGACATCCAGTCCGCGCCCGTGGCCATGCCGTTGACGACGGGGTGTACGCCCCGGCCCGCCGCATAGAATTCAGATGTGGAACCCGCGCGGGCCCAGATCGCGATACCGATGTAGAGCGCAAAGGTCGCGCCCACAACGATAAGGTTGAGGGTAAACTGATCCATTGATGATGCTCCTTATTCGTCCACGCCATGTTGCTTGTCGAGTTTGTTCATCTTCGCCGCGTAGGTGAAAATGAGCACGAGGAACACGAGGATCGAGCCTTGCTGGGCGAACCAGAAGCCGAGATCCGTGCCGCCGATTTTGATGCCCGCAAGCATCGGGCGCAGCAGAATGCCGAAGCCGAAAGAACAGATGAACCAAATCACCAATGAGATGCCGATGATCCGCTTGTTGGCCGACCAATAGGCATTGTTTTCTGAATTTTCCGCCATGAGTGCGGTCCTCCCTTTTGTCCCAAACCCGAGGCTTTTGAAACCATTCGGGTCCTTTAAATCACGACCCCCGCCTCCTCGCGGGACCCGCTCTTTTTGCCATCTCACTCCAGTTTCCCGTTTCTGGCGTTCCCTTGGGGTGAGGGCGCATCACCCCTCATTTCGTGGGGGTGATGCTAATAGCCTACCATATCTGCGAAAATGTCACGCAGATTTTTGGTACAGCGAATTCGCGATCAGCTCCTCGACGACGGCGGGCTCAGCCAGCGTGGAGGTGTCGCCCAAAGACCCGGTGT
>NZ_JAATOT010000006.1 GCF_011806455.1 Celeribacter sp. HF31 | reverse complement strand
CGCTGTCTGCGCCGCCGGTGAAGGGGGTTCTAAGGCGAGTGGCTCAAACCCGCAAGCGCTTTTTGAAAGAAAAATGAAAAAAGATGCGCCCTCTGCCTGAAACCCCTTATTTTACTGGCCTTGGCGCATATTTTTTTTGCACTCTTTCTGCGGAGTTTCGTGCTTTCCCGGCTTGGGTGCCCTGAATCAGAGGGCAAATCAGCGAGTCACTTTGACTGAATCGGGTCGCAACTCTCCCTATGGATGCAAATCACCCCGAATTGCCCCGGCGTAAGGCGAGTGATTTTTATGAATCGGGACTGACTCGGCCGGAATCAGAGGTGAATCGCGCGTGAATCTCCCGACTCGCGAGTCGCCAAAGCCTCAAACGCCACGACTCCGTGCCCCCAAAGGAAAAGGGCGAGGTTTCCCCCGCCCTTTGTATCGAACCACATATATATGCCGCTCTTCTATGTGTGCGCGTCACGCGTAGCGCACCTCATCGTCGCTTTCGCTCTCCAAAGGCTTCAACGCATTGATTGCATCGTCCAAGGAGACAGCGCCCAGCGACTCGCCTGTGCGCGACACCACAGGACAAGTGTAATCCGGCGCCTTGGTCAGTTTCGGCAGAGCCTGTTCAATCGACATGCCACCGCGCAGGGTCTCCCCCTGCCCCGTCGCGCCTTTGCGAGCGATAGAGCGCAGGCGCACGACCTTGGCGCGGTTGATGTCGCGAATGAAGTCGGTGATGTAATCGTCCGCCGGCTTCATGATGATGTCCTGCGGATCGCCCGACTGGACAATCTCCCCGTCGCGCAGAATCGCGATCCGGTCGCCGATGTTGAGCGCCTCGTCGAGATCGTGGGTGATGAAGATGATCGTCTTGTGCAGCTCTTCCTGCAATTCGAGCAGGATCGACTGCATATCGGTGCGAATGAGCGGGTCGAGGGCGGAGAAGGCCTCGTCCATCAAGAGAATGTCCGCATCCGTCGCCAGAGCGCGGGCCAGGCCCACACGTTGCTGCTGCCCCCCAGAAAGCTGGGAGGGGTATTGCGCCTCGAACCCATTCAGGCCCACACGGTCAAGCCACTTGCGGGACCGCTCCTCCGCCTCTTTATTGGCGACACCCTGAATCTCCAGACCATACATCGCGTTTTCCAACACAGTGCGGTGCGGCAGCAGGCCGAATTTCTGGAACACCATCGACATCTTGAAGCGGCGCAAATCGCGCAACTGGTCCGTCGACATCGCCAGAACGTCCTCGTCGTCGATCCAGATCTCGCCCGAAGTGGGTTCGATCAGGCGATTGAGGTGACGGATGAGTGTCGACTTGCCGGAACCAGAGAGGCCCATGATTACCTGAATGCCCTTCGCGGGAATATCGAGGTTGATGTTGTTGAGCCCCAAAGCATGGCCGTGCTGATCCATCAGCTCCGGCTTGCCCATCCCGGCTTTGACATGTTCCAGCGCGCGCGCCGGGTTGTCGCCGAAGATCTTGTAGAGATTGCGGATGGAGACTTTGACCTCTGTCGTGTCCGTCGTATCAGTCATGGCCGCTCTCCCGATAAGCTTGCAGACGTTTGCCGTAGGTCTGGCTCACCCGGTCAAAGATGATCGCGAGCGCCACAATGGCGAGACCGTTCATCAGGCCCAGCGCCAGATATTGGTTGGAAATGGCGCGCAGCACAGGCGTGCCGAGGCCTTTGACCCCGATCATCGAGGCAATCACCACCATGGACAGCGCCATCATGATCGTCTGGTTCACACCCGCAAAGATGTTGGGCAGGGCCAGCGGGATCTGAACGCCAAAGAGTTTTTCGCGTGCGGAGGCACCAAAGGCGTCGGCGGCTTCCATCACGTCTTTATCGACAAGACGGATGCCCAGATTGGTCAAACGCACGATGGGCGGAATGGCATAGATGCAGACAGCCAAAAGTCCCGGCACCTTGCCGATGCCCAAAAGCATGACCACGGGGATCAAGTAGACGAAGGACGGGATGGTCTGCATCACATCGAGAATGGGCGTGACGATGCGCTGCGCAATATTGGAGCGCGCCATCAGGATGCCGATCGGAATCCCGACCGCGATACAGACGAAGGTCGCGACGGAAATCATCGCCAACGTCGCCATCGTATCTTCCCACATGCCGAAATATCCGATCACGAGAAAGGCCAGAATGGTGCCGACGGTGATTTTCCAGCTGCGCGACCCAAGCCAGGCCAAAAGCGCAATCGCACCGACGACCAATGGCCAGGGGGCATTGGTCAGAAGGCTCTCAAACCAGATCAGAAACTTGAGAAGGGGGGAGAAGAAAGCTTCGAGGTTTTCCCCGAAAGCCCGAGAGAAAGAGAGAAAGCCTTCGTCGATGGTTTGACGAAAGGCAGAGAGGTCGCGGCGTCCCAGCGACGGAAATTCGATGAGCCAGTCCATATATGATGTCCTTATGCGATACGCGTAGGGGCCGCATCATCGTGACACGGCCCCCTCCGAAAGTTGCGCAAGGCGCCTTAGAGGGCGTCTTTTACTTTTTCGGCGACATCTGCAGGCACCCACTGGGTCCAGATATCTTCCTTGGTGGCGAGGAATTCGAAGGCGGCATCTTCACCGGTGGCCTGGTTCTCATTCATGTAAACCAGCATGGCGTTCATTTCGTCGCCCGGGAACACGCGGTTCTCGAGATAGCCCATGGTCACCGCATTCTCTTTCGCGAAATCTGCCGTCACGACAGAGTGCACCACGGATTCGGTCCAGCTCGACGGCTGCGGATCGGCACAGTCGTCCACGGATTTCACGATACAGCCGTCCCAGTTTTCAGACCCGGCCCATTCGGTTTCGAACGGCAGCATCTGCAAGTCGTAGCGACCGATGACCGCGGTCGGGGACCAGTAGTAGCCGAACCACGGCTCATCGCGGTTCACCGCCTTGGCGATGGAGCCATCAAGACCGGCGGCAGAGCCCGGATCGACCAGCACCCAGCCTTTTTCTTCCATGTCGAAGGCACGGAACATGTTGGCGTTGGCCGGTTGGCACCCCCAGCCAGCCGGACAGCCCATGAAGGCGCCTTTGCTCTCATCTTCGATATAGGGGACCAGTTCCGGGTGCTCGAGCATCTTCTCGACCGTGTCGATCTCCGGGTGATCTTCCTTGAATTTCTTCGTAACCCACCAGCCTTCGCCGAGACCCGTGATCGGACCTTCGAGGGCGGAGACAATGCGGCCTTCTTCGACGGCCTTCGCCAGCGGCTCACGCACCGCGTTCACCCAAAGCTCAGGCGCCAGATCCGGCTCGCCTTTTTCATTCATCGAGGTAAAGGTCGGCGTGGTGTCACCAGAGATGATGTCCACGTCACAGCCATAGCCTTCTTCGAGAATGATCGCATCGACATTGGCGAGAAGAGAGGCCGAGGCCCAGTTCATCTCGGCAATGGTGACGCTGCCACAGTCGTCCGCCGCGAAAGCGCCGCCGGCCATGGTGCCCAGAGCCAGAACGCTGGCTGCAAAAAGTTTATTCTTATTCATAAGGGGGACTCCCGCTTACTTCGTGTGTGTTCCCCGGTCGACGCATATTTTGCGTCCTCATAACCGGCCACCACCCCGAATTGGGCGATTTCTCCGCGCTTGCCGTTCGTGGCCCATCAAAGATGCGCCTCACCCCCCTCCTCTCCTATGTATGAAGAAGGCCCTGAGGCACGATCCGGCGGAGCGTGGGCATAAACCAACATATCACGCCCCGTGATGCAAGCCGTGTTCCGACGTGATGACCCCGTGATGTCACGTCAGCCCCGAAACATCATGAAAATGACATGATCCGCACAAGAGTTGCGCCACGGGCACGGGCGCACTATCAGTCATGCACCAAATCGCTCTCATATATATAAGGACAGGATATGGCCGCCGACCGCACACTCACGGATGCCACCGAACGCGAAAAGTCGAAACGCATCGGCGCGCTGGCAGAGCTCTGGCCCTTCATTCGCCCCTACAACGGCCTGATGGCCGCCGCGCTCGTGGCCTTGGTGATCACCGCTTGCATTTCTCTGATCCTGCCCATCGCGGTGCGTCGCGTGGTCGACGGGTTCCAAAGCGCGGGCGTGGTGCTATTGGATCAATACTTCGGCGCAGCTTTGATGATCGCGGGCGCTTTGGCGCTTGGCACCGGGATGCGCTATTACCTTGTGACCCGGTTGGGCGAACGCGTCGTCGCCGACATCCGCAAGGCGGTGTTCGACCGGATGATCCGCATGTCGCCCGCGTTCTACGAAAACATCATGACCGGCGAGGTTCTGTCGCGGATCACCACCGACACCACGCTTATTCTCTCGGTCATCGGCTCATCCATTTCGGTCGCGCTGCGCAATGCGCTCATTATGGTGGGCGGGCTGATCCTGATGCTCTTCACCTCGGCCAAGCTCACGGGGCTGGTGCTCTTGATCGTGCCCGTGGTGATCGTGCCGATCATCGTTTTGGGCCGCCGCCTGCGCAAACTGTCGCGCGAGAACCAGGAATGGATCGCCTCCTCCTCGGGCACCGCATCCGAGGCGCTCCTGTCCGCCCAGACCGTGCAGGCCTTCACAGGCGAAGCGCAACAGGCCGCGCGGTTTGACGAGGTCACCGAGAAAAGCTTTACCTCCGCCCATACCCGCATCAAGACCCGCGCCGCGATGACCGTCATCGTGATCGCCCTGATCTTCTCGGGCGTTGTTGGCGTCTTGTGGATCGGCGCGCGCGATGTGCGCACCGACGTGATGACCATCGGCGAGCTGGTGCAATTCGTGATCTACGCCATCATGGTCGCGGGGGCCGCTGGCGCGTTGTCCGAGATTTGGGGCGAATTGCAGCGTGCGGCGGGGGCCACCGAACGTCTGGTCGAGCTTTTGTCCTCCGAGGACCCGGTCAAAGACCCTGCGCATCCCCTGCCCTTCCCGGAACCTGCGAAAGGGGCCGTCTCCTTCAACGATGTGCGGTTCTTCTACCCTTCCCGCCCGACCACGCCCGCGCTCGATGGCGTATCCTTCGAGATCAAACCCGGCGAAACCGTGGCGCTCGTCGGGCCCTCGGGCGCCGGGAAGTCCACGATCATCCAGCTTTTGCAACGCTTCTACGATCCGCAAGAGGGCGTGATTTCCATCGACGGCCAGCGCATCTCCGACATGGCGCGCGGCGATTTCCGTCGTCACATCGCGCTTGTGCCGCAAGATCCGGTGATCTTCGCCGCCTCCGCCGCAGACAATATCCGCTTTGGTCGCCCCGATGCCTCCATGGACGAGGTCGTCAAAGCCGCCAAAGCCGCCGCCGCCGATGAGTTCCTCACGAAGCTGCCGGAAGGTTATGAGTCCTATGTCGGCGAGCGCGGCATCATGCTCTCGGGCGGACAAAAGCAACGCGTCGCCATTGCGCGCGCCATCCTGCGCGATGCGCCGATCCTTCTGTTGGACGAGGCCACATCTGCCCTCGATTCCGAATCCGAGCAACTGGTGCAGAAAGCCGTCGAGGACATGGCCCGCACCCGCACCACGATCATCGTCGCGCACCGTCTGGCCACCGTGAAAAAGGCCGACCGCATTCTTGTGTTTGAAGACGGTCGCATCGTCGCCACCGGCACGCATGAGGAATTGATTGCCGAGGGCGGGCTTTATGCGCGTCTTGCCAAGCTGCAATTCACCAATGGGATCTGATTCAGCGGGGAGAACGCCGAAAATTTCCCGTTTTCATTCGGTTACAATCGGCAGATAGTCTTGGCCAAACCCAGATGACAGGAGACACAACATGGGATTGTTCAGCTTTGTGAAAGACGCCGGCAAAAAGGTGTTTGGTAAAAAAGAAGAAGAAGCCGACGCGGATGCCATCCTCGCCGAGATCAAGGCGCTTGGTCTTGAAGCCGAAGGCATCGAAGTCGCGGTGGACGGTGACAAGGTCGTGCTTGGCGGCACCGTGGCCGATCAGGTGACCAAGGAGAAAATCATCATGGCCGCGGGCAATGTCGAAGGCGTCGCCGCAGTTGAAGACACGCTCGAAGGCAACGACCCGGTGTTCCACGAAGTCAAAAAAGGCGACACGCTTTGGGGCATTTCCAAAGCTGCCCTGGGCGACGGCAACCGCTATATGGAGATTTTCGAGGCCAACAAGCCGATGCTCTCCGATCCCGACAAAATCTACCCGGGCCAGATGCTGATCATCCCGCAGGGCTGATCAGAGCGGAGATCACGAAACAAAGGCGTCACATCTTCGTGGCGCCTTTTTTCATGGAACCCTTTGCTTAGGAAAGTCGCATTTGACGCCTGTGAAAAGGGCTGTGCCCTCGCCCACATTATTTCCATATAGGAAACAGTTGCTTGGAAAATCGTTAACAAACACTATAGCTTTGATCCCATATTCACGAGTCAGCGGGCTGTTCATTTTGGATTTGCATAACAAGCAGGAATGGCTCGAGGAAAAGATCACGGAACGGTTGTTGACCGACCGGCTTAGCCCCTATGCCACGCTGCAAAGCCTGATGACCGACCCCGACGCCCCCGACCCGATGGAGGCGGTCTTTGCCCTGACCACCGTGGCGGCCGATCTGTCGGGCTGGCAGGAAGCGGGGCTTTATGATCTGTCCAATCGCTGCTTCGCGGCGGCCACACTTTTTATCTGCGAACTTTGGTCGGATGGCTATCGGCTTGATCCGCCAAGAGAATGAGCCATCATAGGACGAGGGCATCCGGGGCCCTGTTCCAAATCAAGGCGTCGTGATGTTCGATCTTCTCAGAAAACCCCTGTTGTTCTTTCGACGCTATTATCATGCGCTCTGGCTGCGCGTGACGCTCTATGCGCTTCTGTCTCTCCTGGTCTCTTTGATCACCCTGGTGCTGCGCAACTATATGCCCGAGGAGTTGAGCCAGAGGATCGACACCGCCGCCGTGATGCCGGTCCTGACCATTCTGGCCTCCTCGATGCTGGCGGTTTCCACCTTTACCCTCAATGTCATGGTCGGCGCGCATAGTTCGGCGGCCAACACCGCGACGCCGCGCATCCACCGTCTGCTGCTTCAGGACACGACGACGCAATCGGTGCTCGCCGCCTTCATCGGCGCCTTCATTTTCGCGCTCAGTTCGATCATCCTGTTTCGCACCCATCTTTATGGCGATGACGAGGCCATTGTCGTCATGGCGATCACCATCCTCGCCGTGGTCATCATCATCGTCGCCATGCTGCGCTGGATCAAACATCTGAGCGAACTTGGAACGATAGACAACAGTCTCGATCTGGCCGAACGGGAAGCCAGACGCAGCCTCACCGCGCTCAGCAAAGAGCCCGCCCTGGGCGCCAATCTTCTGACGCCAGAAACCGTTCTGCCGGAGGACACGCGACCGCTTCGGGCGCCAAAAACCGGCTATATCCAATTCGTCGACACCCCCGCGCTCAATGACTGCGCGGGCGAGACCGGATTGATCTATGTGCTGCAACGCCCGGGACAATTCGTTTTGGAAGGCACGCTTTTGGCGCAGGTCTCTGGCCTGTCGCCCGAGGCCGACATGGGGCCGATGGCCCGCGCTTTCGTCATCGGCAAAACCCGCACCCATGAGGTCGACGCGGAATTCAGCCTCACCACATTGTCGGAGATTTCCTCAAAAGCGCTGTCTCCCGGCGTCAACGATCCCGGCACGGCGATCGACGCGATCGGTCGTTTGACGGCGCTGTTCTGGGACACGACCCAGATCGAGGTCACCCAGACCACCCGCGCGCCGCGTGTCTTCTGCCCGCCGCCCTCATCACAGGCCCTGATCGACGCCGCCTTCGCCGCCACCGCCCGTGACGGTGCCGGGCAGATCGAAGTGACCCGCACCCTGCGCCATAGCCTATTGGCCCTCTCCGAGGCGAAAGACGCAGCGCTGGCGGATGCCGCGCAAGACATGGCGAAACGCGCACTGGAGTATGCGCGCGCAGCCTTGCCGCTTGAAAGTGAGAAAGCGGAGTTGGAAAGCGTGACCGCTCAGAGCTTTTCGACCACCACAGACCCCACGGAGTAACCCGCCCCGAAAGAACAGATCAGCCCCAGATCGCCCGCATCCATCCCGTCATGATGCCGGGCAAAGGCGATGATCGAACCGGCCGACGAGGTGTTGGCGTAGTCTTGCAGGATGTTCGGCTGCTCTTCCGGCTCCGGCGTGCGGCCCAGGACCTTTTTGCCGATATAATCGTTCATCGACTTGTTCGCCTGATGCAGCCACATGCGTTTGAGCGTGGTCGGGTCTTGCCCCTCCTCATCCATATGCTGCGCGATGTGATGCGAGACCAAGGGCAGCACCTCTTTGAACACCTTGCGTCCGTTCTGCATGAACTGCATGTCGCGGCGGTCGTCCATTTGGTCGTGCGCGCGGCGCAGGAAGCCGTTGTTGTTGCGGATGTTGTTGGAAAACTGCGTGGCGCAGCGGGTGGAGAGCACTTTGAACTGCGGCTTGGTGGCCACGTCGGAGGCCTCCAACAGCACGGCGGTCGCCACATCGCCAAAGATGAAATGACAATCCCGGTCGCGCCATTCGAGGTGGCCGGAGGGCAACTCCGGGCACAGAACCAGCGCGCGTTTGATCGAGCCTGCGCGGATCATGTCCACCGCCGTCTGGATGCCGAAGGTGGCCGAGGAGCAAGCGACATTCATGTCGAAAGCAAAGCCGCCCGCGCCCAAAAGCGCCTGAATCTCCACGGCCATCGCCGGGTAAGGGCGCTCCATATTGGAGGCCGCACAAAGGATCAGATCGACATCAGAGGCCTCGACACCCCCCGCAGCCAGCGCCTGCGTCGCCGCATCGACGGCCATCTCCGCCATCAGGGACGGCTCCTCATCCGAGCGCGGCGCATAGCGCGGGCACATGCGGGTCGGATCCAGAATGCCGTCCTTTTCCATCACATAACGGCTCTCGATGCCCGAAGCGGCAAAGATGAACTCGGAAGAGGAGTAGGATTTCGCCTCCACCGTCCCCGCCGCAATCGCGTCGGCATGGTCGGCATTGTAGAGATCGACATAGGCGTTGAAGGCCACCACCAGCTCATCGTTGGAAATCGAATAGGGAGGGGTAAAAACACCCGTGCCACTGACCACTACCTCTTTCATCTCGCCGCTCTCCTGCCGTATGCGTAAGTCAGCGCACCCTAGTCAGACTGCGACCTAACGTCCACTGTCCGCAGGTACAGGATCGAAAAGGTGACGTCGCGTCGGGGTGACGCCCACACAATATGACGCTGCGTTGCAGGGCGAATGCGGTCTCTTGCACGGGGGACGCTTTGTCCGCATCATGCTTGCGAGGAGACGAGGCCCCGGCACAATGGGCGCTTCGATAAGGATAAAAGGGGAGGACGCGATGCCATCCGATTTCAGTTCGCTCAACGCGCGCAATCTGATCGAGGCCGAAATGCCGTGGGAGGCCCGTGATGTGCCCACCACAATCTACGAACGGCTGGTGAAAACCGCCACGGCCTTCCCGGATCGCCCGGCCTTTTCCTATCAGATCACGTCAGGTCCGAAGGACAAAGCGGAGACGATGACCTGGCGCGAAACGCTGGCCCAATCCACTCAGGCCGCCAATATGTTCCGCGCGCTCGGTGTCGGCGAAGAGGATGTCGTTGCCTATATCATGCCCAACGCAAATGAGACGGTCCTGACCTTTCTCGGCGGCATGATCGCGGGGATCGTGAACCCGATCAACCCGCTTCTGGAACCCGAACAAATCGCTGCCATCCTGCGCGAGACAAACGCAAAAGTCGTGGTGACGCTGAAAAGCTTCCCGAAGACGGATGTGGCGCAAAAGGTCGCCGAAGCGGTGCGTCACGCGCCGCATGTGAACACGGTGCTCGAAGTCGACCTGTTGCATTACCTGACGCCGCCGAAGAAATGGATCGTGCCCTTCATTCGTCCGAAAAACGAGGACGCGCGGGCGCATCACGCCGATATGCTCGATTTTAACACGGAGCTGGCGAAACACCCCGCCGACCGACTGACGTTTGCGGATTCGACCGGGGACCGCGTCGCCGCCTATTTCCACACCGGCGGCACAACCGGCATGCCCAAGGTCGCCCAGCACAAATATTCCGGCATGATCTACAACGGCTGGATCGGATCGCGCCTGTTGTTCACCGAAGACGACAACATCATGTGCCCGCTGCCGCTGTTCCACGTCTTCGCCTGTCAGGTGATCGTGATGAGCCAATTGGCCTCCGGCGCGCATGGGGTTTACCCCACGCCCGCGGGCTATCGTGGCGAAGGTGTGTTCGACAATTTCTGGAAGCTCTGTGAGCGCTGGAAAATCTCCTTTATCATCACCGTGCCGACCGCCGTGTCTGTCCTCATGCAGCGCAAGGTGGACGCCGATATTTCGTCCGTGAAAATGGCCTTCTCCGGTTCCGCCCCTCTGCCCGTCGAGCTTTACAAACGCTTCGAAGAGGCCGCTGGCGTCGAAGTCGTCGAAGGCTATGGGCTGACCGAGGCGACCTGTCTCGTCTCCGTCAATCCGGTGGGGGGAATCAAGAAGATCGGCTCCGTCGGCATTCCCTTCCCGCATACAGACGTGAAAATCCTGCGTCACACGGGCGAGGGTACGGTGGAATGCGGTGTCGATGAGGTCGGCGAGATTTGTATCGACAGTCCCGGCGTGTTTGCCGGGTCGACCTATACGGAAAAGGACAAGAATCACGACCTCTTCCACCATGACGTCTATCTACGCACGGGGGACTTGGGGCGCATTGATGAAGACGGCTATCTCTGGATCACGGGCCGCGCCAAGGACCTGATCATTCGCGGCGGTCACAACATCGACCCCGCCGAGATCGAAGAAGCGCTTGCGGGGCATGATGCCATCGCCATGGCGGGTGCAATCGGCCAGCCGGATGCCCATGCGGGTGAGTTGCCCTGTGCCTATGTCGAACTGGTCGAAGGCGCCTCGGTCACCTCTGACGAGCTGATGGACTACGCCAAAATCCACATCCACGAACGTGCCGCGATCCCGAAATATATCGAGATTCTCGACGAGCTGCCGAAGACCGCCGTCGGCAAGGTGTTCAAACCGGACCTGCGCAAGCGTGCGATCACGCGCATTTATAATGCGGCGCTGGAAAAAGCCGGACTTGAGGCGCGGGTGGTCAGCGTGATCGACGACAAGAAACGCGGCCTCGTCGCACAAATCGCATCTGAGGCAAAACCAGAATCAGATCAGGTGAACCATGTTCTGGGGCAATTCACCAATCCCTGGGAATGGGCCGCTTGAGCAAGGTCTTCGCACCGCATTCTTAACCTATGTCAAAGCCCCTCACGGGGCTTTGCGCATATTTAACGGTAGGCGTTGCGTAAACTTTTTCGAAAACCCGCCGCGATTAATCGAATTTCAACGTTTGTTGGCCACGATTGTGCCCAGATTGCTGCATAGCGTGACTTCAGACGTTCCAATAGCCTCACGGATCAGAGAACTCACACCGAACCCAAACCGTCTGAGCCCAAACCGTCTGAAAAAGACACGCCCGAAAGGAATGAACATGATTGCCGGATTGCTTCTTCTCTCTTTCCTCACCGCCACGGTCGCAACCTCTGTGGGAATTGGAATGGTGGGCTTGCCGCTTTGGTCCGGTTTGATCCTGTTCCCGATCATTGGCTCGGCAACCCTTCTGGCAGCCTCCGTCCTGGTCTATGCGCACCGCGCCTCGGCACAGCATCACGACCTTGAAGCGCAACAGGACGAACACGCCCTCGCCTGAGACGGCCCGCTTCCACATCGGATAGATATGACGACTTCGCGTTCCCTCGCGAAGTCTTTTCCATTTAAAGCGACACTTGTCAGATGAGCGCGACATTTCAGATTTGCGCGACATCGACGGCCCTTCGAGCAGCGCCGCTCATCAGCCAAAGCGGTCGTGTGGCCATGCCCCCCTCAAGCCCAGACCTTAGACCAACACCTACCATCACATGCAGGACATCCTAGGAACGCGCTGAACCTCAGGACAGGGTCAGTTCATGCGATGCATGTGTAAATCTAATGGAGATGGTGCAGGTAAGACGAGAATTCTCAAACCGGAACTGGCCTCAAGTAGCGCTCCGCGCGTTAGGCCAATTAAAAATGGTGCTGCTGGAGAGAATTGAACTCTCGACCTCTCCCTTACCAAGGGAGTGCTCTACCTCTGAGCTACAGCAGCGCCGGGGTGCGTCAAGTGCGCTAAGTCACCGTCGCCGTGGGCGGCTAATTAGACGTGATCGCATCGGTGCGCAAGCGTATTTTCGATAAAAATTTCCATCCGGGCAAAGTTTCTTTTTCAGGTGCGATCTTTGGCGGCAATCACATCACGCCGTCTATGGCGGGATCAGGAAATCACAGCGAGCACTCCACCGCCCTTGGAACATCGACCTACTGAAACTCGAAGCGGAGCAGGTCTTCCTTGGTGTGGATCATTTTGAGTAAGTCTCTGCGCCAAGCACGTATGCCATAACACGCGTCAATCACCGCTTCTTTCAAGAGATCGACTTCAGACCATTCAGCATCATCAAACCGTTCAAACGCGATTGCTTTCAGGTACTCCAATCTCTCTTGCGACTTTGTCTCAAAGGTCAAACCAGCAAAATAACTCATCGCAGCAATACAAACAGTCGGTTCTTCTTCCATAGGCCATTCTTTCAGAACGGCTCTGAGCTCCGGTTCCAGATAACTCGCGGAATGCCAGTAATTACAGACCGCCGTGATCACGGCTGCCGCTCTCTCATCGAAAACGTCATTCTCGCGAAAATACTCAAAAGCAGTTCGATAGCGTTGCAGCCCCTTATCGTCACAGTCGAACAATAAGGCATAGGCGTATACCCCGTAGTGAAACTGACCCTCAAAGTCTTCCCAGAACATGTCATGGACCAAGGCTCTCTCTTCCTCGGAAACGTCCCGATCATGTTTGGCGTTCTGCCAAATGTGATTCAAACGTGTTTCGGTATCCTCTGCGACCGCAGTCCGGAGCTTTTCGAAGAGAGCGCTGGGTAACTTCTCTTTGAGGAAGTCTGCAAAAGCGACCTGCCCTGGGGTGTCCTTGAGGAGAAAGTACCCCGCAATGACTTCGTCCACCAAGACCGTCAGCATATCCTCTTGGTCACTATCTTTAAGCGCCTGCGCAATTGCACCGTCAAATTCAGCTTTACGCTCCTGCGTCCAAGGCTCAAGACAGTCCTTGTAATCCCTCAGGGCGGTTACAAGCATTGCTCTTTCGTCAAGTGACGTGCTCTCGATGATCGTGCGAAAAGCAGTCCCCTTATTGGTCATTTGCCCGTCCTCTTCGATAATCGCGCAAAGCGCATGGAATACTGTTTTGAATTAGGATGCCATCTCCATCTTGATCTGCAACGCGCAGCCAAGTTCGGAGATGAATTGAAGTATTTCTGGTGAGATGCCAGCGTAGGCCGCAACGTCGCGCGTGGTGAGGTAGAGAAACAACATCGCCCAAGCATGCGGAGTTTTGAGGAATGCGCAAAGCTTCTCGTTCTTTCGGATTTCAGACATGAGCCAAGGAAGATGCAGGTTCATGTCGCATGTTGGCTCTACAAACCGATCACTGTGCAAGGAAAGACCTAAGCCTTTTGGGACGAACCCTAACGCATTCGCAATCGGCTCTGGAAACCCGGTCGCTCGACTTAGATCGGCACGGTTCAGCTGATCCGAGAAGACAGTTAGCCACGCCCTATGAACGTCTTTGTTGTCCTCAGTGTCTGTCATGGAACCTGCGTGGAGGACCCGCGCAGGGCTTGCGAAGGCAAGGATAAATTTCGCAGTGAGCATTTGTCTTCTGATGTCCTCCCGGATCTTCCACGCCGATTTCACAACGACTGCGGGTCGCAGCGTTTCACTTTCCCGCGTCGCCCCCGGCGACCTTCCCTACCAACACTGGACGAGGCAAACGGCATTGGCTACATGGGAGACCATGGACAACAAGACCGATCCCTCACGGAAACCTGCGAAACCCGCGCCGAAAAGCCGGGATGAGCGTTTGAAAGCCGCGCTGAAGGCCAACCTTCAGCGACGCAAAGCGCAGGCGCGTGCGCGAAATGCTTCCGATGAGAGCGACGACGGCAAGGACGAGTAAGGCAAGAGCATGGATTCTATTCTGGTGCGGGGCAATGGGCCCCTGAACGGTGACATCGAGATTGCGGGGGCGAAAAACGCCTGTCTCGCGTTGATGCCCGCGACGCTTTTGTCGGACGAGCCGCTGACGCTGACCAACGCGCCGCGCCTGTCGGACATCAAGACGATGACCGCGCTTCTGGCCTCTCTGGGCGCCGAGGTGACCGCGCTGCAAGAGGGCAAGGTGCAGGCCATGTCCTGTCACGGCGAGATCAACCCGGTCGCGGATTATGAAATTGTGCGCAAAATGCGCGCCTCGAACCTGGTGCTCGGCCCTCTCCTCGCGCGTCTCGGCCATGCGGTCGTCTCTCTGCCGGGCGGCTGCGCCATCGGTGCGCGTCCGATGGATTTGCACACCACGGCGCTTGAGGCCCTGGGCGCAGAGATCGAATTGAAAGACGGCTACCTGCACGCCAAGGTCAAAGGCGGTCGCCTCAAGGGCGCCGTGCACAAAATGCGCTTCCCCTCTGTGGGTGCGACGGAGAACTTCCTGATGGCGGCCTCGCTGGCCAAGGGCACCTCGGTTCTCGAAAACGCCGCGCGCGAACCAGAGATCGTCGATCTGGCCGACTGCCTCAATAAAATGGGCGCCCAGATCGAGGGCGCTGGCACCTCGCGGATCGAAATCCAAGGCGTCGATCGCCTGCATGGCGCGACGCATCCGGTGGTCACAGATCGGATCGAGCTTGGCACATTTATGTTGGCGCCCGCGATCTGTGGCGGTGAAGTGACCTGTCTCGGCGGCAAGCTGTCGCTGGTCGAAAGCTTTGTTGAAAAACTCGAACTGGCGGGGGTTTCCGTTGAGGAAAACGAGCGCGGCCTGACCGTGTCGCGCAAAAACGGCCGGGTGAAAGCCGTCGATGTGACCACCGAACCCTTCCCCGGTTTTCCCACCGATCTTCAAGCCCAGATGATGGCCCTTCTGTGCACCGCCGAGGGCACATCGGTCTTGGAAGAAACCATTTTCGAAAACCGCTTCATGCACGCGCCGGAGCTCATTCGCATGGGCGCGAATATCGAGGTCCATGGCGGTCACGCGACGGTGCATGGCGTCGACAAACTCAAAGGCGCACCGGTGATGGCGACCGATCTGCGCGCCTCTGTTTCGCTCATTCTGGCGGGGCTGGCGGCGGAGGGCGAAACCGTGGTCTCGCGGGTCTATCACCTCGACCGCGGCTATGAGTTTATCGAGCGCAAGCTCTCGGGCATCGGCGCGCAGGTCGAAAGGATCAAAAGCTGATGGTCGAAGATGCGAGATTCGAGGACGGAGGCGAGCGCCCGCTGGCATTGAAGGCGATGGATGCGGACGACCTGACGGTGATCTCCGCGCTGGTGCAGGACGCCATCGTGCCCATGGGGGAGATTTCCTATGACACGGGCCGCCGCCGTTTCGCTTTGCTGATCAATCGCTTTCGTTGGGAAGACGTCGAGGCCGCCGAACGCCGGGGCCGTCCCGTGGAACGTGTGCAGGCGGTTTTGCTCTTTGACGACGTGATGTCCGCGCGCTCGACGGGCGTGCCCTCGGGCGACAAGGACATGATCCTGTCGCTACTGTCGATCAGTTTTGCCGCCAAAGAGGACGGCATGGGCACGGTCGAGATCACCTTGGCCGGCGACGGCACGATTGCGCTTGAGGTCGAAGCACTGGACGCGACGCTCAAGGATGTCACACGCCCCTATGTGGCACCGTCGCATCACGTCCCGACGCACGAAATTTAATTCATCCAACCGGCCTTTACCCGTGATGCATTAAGGTTTCTTTTGCAAATACAGCCGTTAAACGACGACGATTATTTGGAGAATTGCATGAAACCTATTCGTAACGCCCTGTTGGCCTTTGGCATGTCCTTTGCATTTGCAGCCCCGATCCACGCCGCCGAGAATGGCGGCACCGCCACGGTCGATAAAAACTATGCGCATTCGGTCTGGAATTGGGAAAAAATGGGCGAGGCTCATATTTTCTGGACCCTCTACGGCACCGATGGTTACCTCACGGTCTGCGGGGGATACACCACGAAAGGGCCATCCGCGACACGCAAGTTCACACGCATCGCCTTGCGGGACACCGCCGTTTTCATGAACGACACATCCATCATCACCAACCTCAATTGGCTGACGACACTGAAAGGCAGCGGGAGTAATCCTGACGTCATCGGGCAGCAAGTGAAGTGCAAAGTGACCACCACGCCAATCCCGGCCAAAGGGGACGACGTTCAATTCGAATTGCGGTCCCGCAAAGACACCTATCGCGGTTAAACGCCCGTGCTGTGGCCTTGAGACGCTTGAGGCCCGCACAAAGCCACGCTATGTCGGTCTCCAAACGCGTGCTTCTGGCGCGCTGTGCCCTGCCCGGCCTGTGTTTTCAGGCCAAAAGTGGTGCACTTTAAGGAGACCGACATGCCCCATTTTCTGTCCACAACGGACGCCGATTTCGAGACCCGCTTTGCCGCGCTTTTGACCATGAAGCGCGAGGACAGCCCGGATGTCGACGACGCCGTGGCCGCGATCATCAAGGACGTGCGCGACCGTGGCGATGCTGCGGTGTTGGAACTCACCGCGCGCTTCGACCGGATGGAGTTGACCGCCGACAAGCTGCGGTTTTCCGACGCAGAAATTGATGCGCTCTGTGCCCAGGTCTCTGCGGAAGAGCGCGACGCGCTGGAACTCGCGGCGCAACGTATCCGCGCCTATCACGTCCGCCAGATGCCCGATGATCAGATGTGGACCGACCCGGACGGCGCCACCTTGGGCTGGCGCTGGACGCCGGTCTCCGCCGCCGGGCTTTACGTGCCGGGTGGACTCGCCTCTTATCCGTCGTCTGTCTTGATGAACGCCATCCCCGCCAAAGTGGCCGGCGTCGAGCGCCTCGCCATCACCGTGCCGACGCCCGACGGCCTGGCCAATCCGCTCGTGCTCATGGCCGCACGCATCGCAGGCGTCGACGAGATTTACCGTATCGGCGGCGCGCAAGCGATTGCCGCGCTGGCTTACGGCACCGACACCATCGCGCCGGTGGACAAGATCACCGGACCGGGCAATGCCTTTGTCGCCGCCGCCAAACGCCGTGTCTTTGGCAAGGTCGGCATCGACATGATCGCTGGGCCGTCGGAAATTCTGGTCATCGCCGACAAGCACAATGACCCGGACTGGATCGCCGTCGATTTGATGTCACAGGCCGAGCATGACGAAAGTGCACAGTCGATCCTGATCACCGATGACGCGGAGTTCGGCGCGGCTGTCGCGAAGGCTGTTGAGGCGCGCCTTGAGACGCTCGAACGCCGCAAAATTGCCGCCAAAAGCTGGGAAGACTTCGGTGTGGTGATCACCGTGCGCGATCTCGAGGAAGCGGCCATGCTGTCGGATCGCTTCGCCCCCGAACACCTCGAACTTTGCGTCGAGGACCCGGATGCGCTGTCCACGAACATCCAACACGCCGGTGCGATATTCTTGGGCGCCTGGACGCCCGAAGCCATCGGCGACTATGTGGGCGGTCCGAACCACGTCCTGCCCACCGCGCGCTCTGCACGTTTCTCGTCGGGCCTGTCGGTTTTGGACTTCCTCAAACGCACGACATTGGCCAAGATGTCCCCTGAAGCGCTCAAGGCCATCGGCCCGGCAGCGGAACGTTTGGCGAAATCCGAAAGCCTTGAGGCGCATGGCCTGTCCGTGCGCGCGCGGCTGGAACGGCTGAATGCTGGTGAAGACTAAGAGGGTGTGATGAGCAAACTGATCGCCGTTGAGATCGACGACGCGGGGCTGACGGCGCCCACGCCCGAGATCGAACAGGAACGAAAAGTCGCGATTTTCGATCTGTTGGAGGACAACTCCTTCACCCTGCCCGCGCGCGAGGACCGCGCGGTGCCCGAGGGGCCGTTCAAGCTTGGGCTGGCGATCCGCGAGCGGCGGCTGGTGTTCGATCTGAGCACCGAAGCCGGGGATAAGGCAGCGGAGTTTCATCTCTCGCTCGGGCCGTTCCGGCAGGTTGTGAAAGACTATTTCCAGATTTGCGAAAGCTATTTCGACGCCGTCAAAAAGATGCCGCCCTCACAGATCGAAGCCATCGACATGGCCCGGCGCGGCATTCACAACGAAGGGGCGCGGGTGTTGCAGGAGCGGCTCGAAGGTAAGGCGGAGGTCGACATCGACACGGCGCGCCGGTTGTTCACCCTGATTTGCGTATTGCACTGGGGGTAAGGGCGTGGCGGCAGAGTTCCCTCATTCGGTTCTGTTCTGCTGCGATCACAACGCGGTGCGCTCGCCCATGGCCGAAGGCTTGATGAAGAAATTCTACCCCGGTCAGGTCTATGTGCAATCCGCAGGCGTGCATTCCGATCTCGATGTCGATGGCTTTGCCGTCGCGGTCTGCGAAGAATTGGGCATCGAGTTGCACCGCCATCAATCGCGGTCTTTCGACGACCTGAAAGACTGGGGCGACGACATTTCCTCCTACGATCTGATCATCGCGCTCTCCCCCGCATCTCAGCGCCAAGCGCTTGAACTGACACGCTATTACCACCTTGAGGTGGAATATTGGCCAATCATGGACCCGACCGGCATCGGCGAGACGCGGGACGCGAAACTCGATGCCTACCGTCAGGCCCGCGATCAAATCATCACCCGGATGCAGGCCCGTTTCGGCCCGTCCAGCTCTTAAACGTCCCTTCTCTTCAAGGATCTCCCATGACCCAGAACCGCGCTGACACGCTGGCCCTGTTGACCCGCTATTACGACGCTTTCGCGGCCCATGATCACGCCACCATGCTCGATTGCCTCACGGACGACATCGAGCACCGGATCAACCAAGGCCCCATCGAGCATGGCAAAGAGGCCTTCGCCGCCTTCATGGTCACGATGGACACCGCCTATCAGGAAACGCTGGCCGAGATGGTGCTTTTCGCCAATGACGAGGGTACCCGTGCGGCCGCCGAATTCCGCGTGCTGGGCAAATACCTCAAAACCGCCGAGGGCTATCCGGAGGCCCATGGCCAGTCCTACGACCTGCCCGCTGGTGCATTCTTTGACATTCGCGACGGCAAGATCGCCCGCGTCTCGGTCTATTACAACGCCGAGGACTGGGTGGCGCAGGTCTCCTGAGGCGCGCACCATGTCGCTGAGCTTTCGCACCCTGAAAGGCGCCGAAGTCGAGGCCGCGCTGGATGATCTGGCGCGACTGCGGATCACGGTGTTCCGCGAGTGGCCCTATCTCTATGACGGCTCGCTCGAATATGAGCGCACTTACATGGCGAGTTACGTCGGCAATGACCGCGCCGTTCTGGCCGCGGCGTTTGACGGCGACCGCATTGTCGGGGCGGCCACCGGATCACCACTCGCGGAACATGCCGAAGACTTCGCCGCCGCCTTTGCCCATGTCGACATGCCGATGGACAGCGTTTTCTATTGCGCAGAATCGGTGCTTTTGCCGGAGTATCGCGGGCATGGTGCGGGGCATGCGTTTTTTGACGCCCGCGAAGCCCATGCCCGTGCCTTGGGGCTGAGATATTCGGCCTTTTGTTCGGTCATCCGTCCGGAAAATCACCCCTTGCGCCCCACAGGGGCCCGCAGTCATGATACATTCTGGCGCAAACGGGGGTATGTGCCGATGGAGGGCGTGATCGCGCATTTCGCCTGGAAAGACGTGGACGAAACGACAAGCTCCGATAAGTCTCTGCAATTTTGGGGAAAACCGCTTTGAAACTGATCGCATTCTCATGGCAACCCGATTGGGCGCAAACACCGGGTCATTGGCTAGATCGCTACCGCGCCGCCTTGGCGGACGCCGATGCGGACCGCGATTCTCTGGTGGTTTTCCCGGAATACGCAGCTTTGGAGGCCGCGTTTTATGGCGATGTCTCTTTGGATGCGCGCGGTTGGATGACACGCGGCGCAGATCACTTCGCCCCCTATTGCGATGGGATACGCACGTTGGTGGCAGAGACCGGCGCCACCATTCTTGGCGGGTCCGGGTTCGCACGTTCTGGCGACCAAATCGTCAATCGCGCGCTGTTTTGCGGCCCCGAAGGCGAAGGTTTCGTCGAGAAACGCACCCCCACACCCTATGAGCGCGCCATCGACATGGCCGCCGGCGCCCCCACGCCGCTGTTTGACACACGTTTCGGCAAGGTCGCAGCGCTCATCTGTTACGACAGTGAATTCCCGCTCTTGTCGCGCCGCTATGCCGACGCGGGGGCGGAAATCCTCTTGGTGCCCTCCTGCACCGACACCGAACATGGCGCCATGCGGGTCGAGATCGGCTGCCGCGCGCGTGCGCTCGAAGGTCAGATGATCGTCGCCATGTCGCCTCTCGTGGGCGAGGTGCCGGAATGCGAGGTCGTCGATGTGAATTTCGGCCAGGCTGGCATTTTCGCGCCCCCCGATGGTGGCTTTCCGGCCTCGGGCATCCTCGCCACGGGCACCAAGCATTTCCAAAGCACCGCCGTGCTCGACACCTTGACCGAGTCGGTCGCAGAGACCCATCGGGCCGGCGCCGTCAGCGTGAAAACCCACTGGCCAGAGAGCGAAACTGACAGCGAAACCGGTGAGAAAGCTGTCAAAACGCTGAAATTGGTCTAAATCCACCTTGAAATTGCACCGTTAAAGGCGCATTTACGAGCGCGCCCGTACATTTGGCGGGTGAAACAACAATGGAGTGACCATGGCCAAGGAAGAAATGCTCGAATTTCCCGGTGTCGTTAAGGAACTCCTGCCGAACGCGACATTCCTGGTCGAGCTGGAAAACGGCCATACGATCATCGCGCATACGGCAGGCAAAATGCGGAAAAACCGCATCCGTGTTCTGGCTGGCGACAAAGTGCAAGTCGAAATGACCCCCTACGATCTGACCAAGGGTCGGATCAACTACCGCTTCCGCTGAGCGGTTCTGGCTTCTATGAAGCTTATTCTCGGTTCAGGCAGCCCGCGCCGGAAGGAACTTCTGGCGCAGCTGGGCCTTACCCCCGACGACATCCGCTCTCCCGACATCAATGAGGACCCGGTTAGGGGCGAATTGCCTCGGCCCTATTGCGCTCGCATGGCGCGCGAAAAGGTTCTGGCCGTACCGCGGGCGGGCGATGAGGTCGTGCTTTGTGCCGACACCACCGTGGCCTTGGGGCGGCGCATCATGGGCAAGCCTGTCGATGAAAAGGAATGCGCCGAATTTCTTTTGGCCATGTCCGGGCGTCGTCATACGGTGATCACCGCCGTGGCCATCGCCCATGGCGATCGCGTTTGGGAGACCGACGTGGTGACCACGGTGAAAATGAAACGCCTCTCCGACATTGAGCTGAACAGCTATCTCGCCTCGAATGATTGGCACGGCAAAGCGGGCGGCTACGGCATTCAGGGCCCCGCAGGCGCTTTTATCCCCTGGATTCAAGGCAGCTATTCCGCCGTCATGGGCCTACCCGTGGCAGAGACGGCCAATTTGTTGATGGCTGCGGGCTATCCGATCTATGGAGCACACTCATGAAGGGTACCGTTATCGCCTTGGGCGAAGTTCAGGGCAAACGCGCCGCCGCCTTCCTCCGCGACGGCCAGCTCGACGATTTTCTCGTGGATGCGGGCGAGGATGCCCCCCCGGCCCCCGGTGCGATCTTTCGCGCCAAAGGCGGCCGTAGCCTCAAAGGCATGGGCGGCGCGCTTTTGGATCTGCCGAACGGCGAGAAAGCCTATCTGCGCGGCAACAAGGGGTTGAAACCCGGCGCGCCGATGTTGGTGCAGGTCACCCATATCGCCGAGGAAGGCAAGGCCGTCCCCGTCACCACGCGGGTGCTGTTCAAATCGAAATTCGCCATCGTCACGCCGGATGCGCCCGGGCTGAACATTTCGCGCCAGATCACGGAAGACGAAGAACTCATCCGCCTGCACGATCTCGCCGCAGATGGCATGGAGGGCGCCGATGAGACCATGGGTCTGATTCTGCGCTCGGCCTGTGAGGGCGCCAGCGACGGTGAGATCGCCGAAGACATCGCCGCCATGCGCGGGCTTTGCGAGGCTGTTCTTGCGGACATTTCGGGCGAGCCGGAGCTTTTGGTCGATGGATCGGATGCCTGGGAAGTCGCCTGGCGCGATTGGCCCAAGGCTGACATCTTTGACGACAGCGACGAGGCGTTCGACAACCACGGCGTCCATGAGCTGATCGACGCGGCACTCGACCCGCGCGTGCCGCTTAAGGGCGCAGGGTCCATGTTCATCGAACCGACCCGCGCGCTTGTCGCCGTTGACGTGAACACCGGCGGAGATTTCTCGACGGCTGCGGGGCTGAAGGCCAATATCGCGCTGGCGCGTGATCTGCCGCGACAGCTGCGCCTGCGCGGCCTTGCGGGGCAAATCACCCTCGATCTCGCCCCCATGGCCAAGAAAGACCGGCGTCAGTTCGAACACAGCCTGAAAGCCGCCTTCAAACCCGAAGGCCACGACACGGTGCTGGCCGGCTGGACCCCGCTCGGGCATTTCGAGATCCAGAAAAAACGCGAGCGCGTGCCGATTGCCGAGGTTCTGCGATGAGCTGTCCGATCTGCGGCAAAGACACGGCGCAAAAATACCGCCCTTTCTGCTCAAAACGCTGCGCGGATGTGGATTTGGCGCGTTGGATGAACGGCTCCTACGCCGTTCCCAGCGGCCGCGAAGAGAACCCTGAAGAGATCGCCGAGGCGATGGAAGACGCTTTGCGCGAACAGTTTGAGGCTCTGACGAAAAAACCTCATTAAGGAGCGATTTTCCTCTGGACAGTCCCGCGCCCCCCGACTAGAAACCCGCTACCCGAACGATACGACGTTCAACGAGAGTTCGTTAAACGAAGGTTTTGTTCCCCATGCCCGGGTAGCTCAGGGGTAGAGCAGTGGATTGAAAATCCTCGTGTCGGTGGTTCGATTCCGCCCCCGGGCACCATTTAAATACCTGAAAAATAAGCTACTTTTGGTCATGCGATTAGTTCCTCTCGTCAGGGTTTGCCAGTTTCTTCTGCGGGTTTGACACTTTCGCCTTCATGGCGCGTCGTTCGTACTCCTCTTCCCAGACCTGCATCGTCTTCCGGTTCTTGCGGGCCAACGCGGCATTCTTGGAATAATGCAGCCCCATGACCTTCGAATCCTGAGCCAGCAGATCAGAAATTTCACGTTCGTCCTGCCCTGCCTCCCTAAGCCATGTCGCCATCGTGTGCCGCAGCCCCTTCGGAGTTAGGCCTGGCGCGACCCTTCCATCCTGTTCGAGCTTTGTACGAAGCCGCTGCCAGGCGCTGGCGAAACCATCGTAGGTCCAAGGCGTACCTTTCGAGCTGGCGAGAAGTGTGGGCGCATCATGCGCAGGCACCCTCGCCAGTTCTGATATGAGGACGTTGCTGATCGGGATTGCCGCACCGACATTGGTTTTATTGCGGCCTTTCCAAATCACGCCATCGTCCACCTGATCTTTGCGAAACTCCAAGGCATCGGTCGGATCCTGCCCGGTGCAAAAGATCGTAGCCAAAGCGGCTCTTAGCTGAGGCGACGCTGCATCGAGGACGGTTTGCACCTCTTCGAATGCCCATGTCCTATATGCCTCTGGAGCGTCCTTTGGTCGGGGCTTCTTGATAACGTCTTCGGCGAAATTCTTCGATATCAATCCCTTTGGGATGCAAAATTTGAACACCTGGATGAGGAAGTTGCGCACGCGGTTCGCCTTGTCCCAACTATGCTTTTTCGCGAGCTTATCGTGGATGGCGGCAAGCAACGGTGTGTCTATGGCTGACACGGGGGTATCCCTGATGGGCTCGAGCACCTCGGCACACATCCGATACTCTCGCTTGCTTGCGTCCGACAATCTCAGGAAGTGATCTTCTGCAAAGTAGGAGGCCATGAGTGCATCCAGCGTTCCGGGCTGCGGTGCCTTCTCTCTTACAGCTTCTGCATGAGCTGCAATTCGGGCGCATTCTCCGAAAAATTCGGCGGACCCCAATGGGGCCTTCCGCAGATCGACTTTGCGCCCGGTTTCTCGATGATAACAGCGCATCTGCCCATGACGATCCCGGAAAATCTTGAACCCCCGAACACGGACAACCGTCATTACAGGCGCCCTAAGATTTTTTCGTGCGTATCAGCTTCAGTACCGGATTTGACTTGGTCGATCCATTGGTCGATGTCCCTTCGATCATAGAGGAGCGTTCCTTGTTTGAGCTCGACCGGACGCACCGGACAAGTTGCCTTGAAGTGCTTGACAGGCAACCCCGCATAAATCGCTGCCTCAGATTGACGAAGCATACGCTTGTCTATCACGCTGATGTTGAGATTGGTCGTGGCCATTTCGTGTATACCCCATCAATCCGCATCAGAAGTCGCGCCCGAACAGTCAGGCTCAGGCACTTTGACTTTGGTCGCTCTACGCCGGAACCGCTCCCAACCGCTCATGGTCAAGAGCTTCGTCTTCGAAGACACCTCAACGAACTCCAACTTCCCAGCGTTCATAAGTGCGCGAATTTGCGCAGGGCTTAGCCCGACGATCTCGCCAAGCTGCTTGGGTGAAAGCAAACGCTCTTGTTCCAAAGTCGCCTCCTCGGCATGTAGTTGAAGGTAATCTCTTGCTTCGCACTAACTGGCATGTTCTGATGCCATAAGAAGTGCAAATGTGTCATTTTGTGCATACTTGCTATATATAGCACAAACGTCAATCGGAAACTGCTTTATGGCGCGAGAAACATCTGATTTGTTTGTTGGGGTCGGAGCCAGGCTCGTGATCACACGCAGCGACCTCGGGCTTTCGCAAACGGACCTAGCCAAGGAAATCGGCGTCTCTCTGCGGGCATACCACAGCTATGAAAAGGGCGAACGTGGACTGCCGATCGAGGCCCTGGTCAAGATCCATGAAAAATTTGGATCGGATGTGAACTGGATACTCCTCGGCACCAAAGCGGCCCGCGTCGAACATGACATTGACGCTCTTGAAGAGTTTGAAACCTCGCTGGACCGGTTCCTTACGGAACAGGGCATCCGGATCAAAAGCGAAAAACGCGGGGCCATCGTTGCGCGCTGGTATCGGTCGCTCCTCGACGGAAAAGAGATCGAAATGGACGCCGTCCACACATGGATTGAATTGTTGAGGGAGTAGCACGATGGAAAGGCCGAGCAAAAAATGGCAGCAAACGCGCATGGCAACGTTGGAGCGAGTGAGGCGGCGCCATCATGCCGCACTTCAAAAGACAGCAACAGCGACATTCACGGTCTGCGCTTTTTACCTCGCCGGCTTTCTACATCTCCAAATCTTCGATGTAGATGTGACCCGGCTTAGTTGGGTCGGGACGATACAGATTTCCCTATTGGGAACCACCATTTTCCTGGTTCCGATATCCTTTGGAGCGATGCTAGCGGCGTGGGCCTTCTCACGCCTGCTAGACGCTTAGCGCAAGCGGCGATGGAGACCCGCACACCAGAGCAGCGTCGCCGGATCATGCAGGCGGTGAAACAAGTGCCGAAGCCGACACAAACCGATGACCAGTTAGCCAGCCAGCCAGACAACCTGATGGGGCGCATTGCATCAGTGCAGGAACGTGCGCGAGCGATAACCACTGAGGCGACACTTAGTGAAGCGGAATTAAAAGCTTTCATGGATGAACAGTGGGCGGAGAACAGCTAGGGGACTTCACTCTGCACGCTCCAAGCGTGGTGCTGTTGCCCCGACCCGCGGTTCGCTCTGTTTGGCGACTTAACTCATTTTCAAATAGACACAGGCAACCGACCTTGTGCGGCTCTGCTACATTGGGAGCGATTATTGTGTGAGGCTCAACAAAGCTTCGGTCAGGTACAGTCAATTCGAGCATCAAACGCCGTATGAATGGCCCCAGCCCCTCTGAGCCACCATGCGAGCCTGGCATCGACACGAAGGGCGGAAAGTGGACATTCGCTGCGGATTTGGCGAATGTCCGCTTCCGTCGCTGCAGTGCGACCGCTGATATTTGCGATCAGTCAAGATCACCACAAGCATCCCAGCATTGACCTCCAGACGCTGGCTTTCTCCAGCTAACCCGGTAAAACTGAAGGTCAAATTTGGTAGAAACATGCTCCCGTCGACGTCTGAGGCTAAAGTTCATCTTTGAAGGTGTCGCCGGGTTAAGAATAGAATTTCTTGTTCGAACATTCAGCCCGCTTTGGTCGAACGCGACGAGTTCTGAAAAGGTGAAAACGTGCAGCGACTATTTCCGAGTCTTGAGTTGGCATCTCAAGAGTATGTTTTGGTTCAAGCTTGGAAGAAGGCTTCGTCTTACATTCGATATCACAATTGGTTCTCTGATACTTTGGAGCTTGATCGAGCTGCTGCGGACCTTCCAAGGTTCATATCCGACCTCTCCGAGCGACTACGCAGCGGCAGATACGAGACAGATGAGATAAGGCTTGTTCCCGCTCCGAAGAACCAGCAATGGCATCTTGACGCCAGAGGGCATTGGAAGCCCGTCAAGCGGGGATCGACGAAAATCCGCCCACTAGCCCACGTCTCTCTCTCAGATCAGGTCACTGCGACGGCTTTACTTCTTTGCCTAGGCGACAGGGTCGAGACGGCGCAAGGAGACCCCACGGCCAATATCAGTTCCTCCACAGTGCGCTCTTCGGTCATGTCATATGGTAACCGTCTATTTTGTGACCGAGATGACGATCGAAGTGGCCTCATCCACCGCTGGGGCTCATCCAAGCTATACCGAGCCTACTTCCAAGATTACCGCGCATTTCTTCAACGGCCGGAAATGGTTGCAGCATCGCTTGGCAGTGATGATAAGGCACTGATCATCCAGAGCGACCTCAAGCAGTTCTACGATCGTGTAACCCCAGAGCTGCTCAATACGAAGGTGCAGGCTCTGCGAACCCCTGATGATGATGATGCGTTCTTTGACCTAGCAGCTAATGTCTTCAACTGGTCTTGGACAGAACGTGACGAACGTCAGTTCGACGAATACAAGCGCGGCGCGGAGATCCCCAATTTTGAGGGAGTATCCCTTCCGCAAGGGCTTGTATCGTCTGGGTTCTTTTCAAATGTCGTGCTGCTTGATTTTGATCGGGCTGTCCTTGGACAAATTGGTCATGAGGTGGCCAACGGTGTGTGGCTACGGGACGCATGTCGCTACGTTGACGACATTCGGCTGACGATCACAATCGCGCCGGGGATTGATCATGTTGAAGCTCAAATGCGGGCAATGGGCTGGCTTTCAGAGACGCTGGCCGAGGCCTGTCCTGGCTTGGAATTCTCCCCAGAAAAGACTTCAGCAGCATCGGTCGGTGGCGAGCAGGTTCCTCTCATTCGCCAATCCCGAAAAATGGAGCGAATCCAAACCGCGATCTCTGGCGGGTTCGATGCACGTGGTGGAGAGGAGGTTATCCAGGCGATTGAAGCGCTCGTCCGTTCACAGCTGACCATCAACGGTGCCGGAGAAACGGTAACTCCACCGGGCATGAAAGCGGTGCCAGATGTAAAGGATGAAACAATCGGTCGCTTTGCTGCGGGTCGGTTTCGAAAGACCTACCGCTCACTAAGACCACTCCTTGATGATCGACCGTTAGTCGAGCCAACTGATTTCGGTGAAGAAACCTACCGGCGCTCCCGACTCTCTCAATCTGAGTTGGACGATGATGCGCATGCCTTCGCACTGGTCCTCATCGAACGATGGATACTCGACCCTTCAAATGTGCGACCACTCCGCGTCGCGCTAGATCTCTGGCCGTCTCGCCAGTTGTTAGAAGAAGTACTGAAACTCTTCGAGCCGTATCTATCAGGCCAGATCAAAGTGGTCCGGGATCGACAGGTGGCCTACTATTGCCTTGCAGAGATACTTCGAGCAGGTGCGACTGAGACTGGCTTCGTCAGCGATACCGAGAGTCTTCCAGCGTTGGTCGACCTCGCTGAATATCGGTCGCTGCTCCTCCAGTTGGCGATCCGAGTGGTCCAAGGCAAGGCCGAACGCGCCCCTTGGTATCTAGAGCAGCAAGCACTCCTCTTCATCGCGGCGCACGATCCCCAAGCCATTCAGTCGCCAGAAGCTCCTCGGACCAATCGCTCCTACTGGAAAATGTTATCCTTCCTACAGGGAGCTCACCTGAACCACATATCGAACAGGGATTTTGCTATATCCGCAGTAGTGAGCCGAAGGTCTTTCCTGTCGAGGAACCGAGCGGTAGAACTAGTCGGCCCGAAGCTCACGACGGCGAGATTTGCCGAGGTTGCGGCACGCGACATCGAATTTTCCCGCGATCTCTTGCGCTCCGTCGATTTACAGCCTCACATTCCGGCGGGCATCGCCGAGGACTTGGGAGTCGTAGAATGGACTTTCAACGGAGAGATGCACTCTCTGCAATCCTTTGTTCAGGACAAGGGACCACTAAATCCACTTCGGAACGAAATAGGCGTCCTCAGCTTTGCCGCCAAATTCATCGAACACCTCGAACAGGGGAGTGTGCCGGAGGTCATTACGCCGTCGACTACTCAGATAAGTGTACGGCCAGTTGGCGATTACGCTCATGTTGAGAATGTGGTTTTTCGATCGGCGCAGGTCTCATCTTCGTACCGCTCGATCTACGCCCCACCTTCTTGGGTTCCGGAAAATCAATCCTGGCGCTTTCAGCTTGGTTTTCTCCTACGGTTCATACTGACGGCCAGAATCGACTTTAGCCTTCCCGTCAAGTCGACTTCATGGAAGGAAGCTGAGCACATCTACCGCCCAACTAGAGCTCACTGGTTTCAGCGGCAGTACGGGTTCTACAACGGGCACGAGGCCTTCGGTGACGATTGGCTGCCAATCTCACAGTTCACTCAGGATCTACTCTTTGATCTCCTCATCTGGCCTGGCTGCCGAAAAGGCGACAAGGAGGTCGACCAGTTTTCGTTGGAGGAGATGGCTGTCCGGGTACGTGCTGCCTTAAACGAAGCCCATCTAGCTATTGGCTCGGCAACAGGAACCCTGATGTTGCCGGTCGAAGCTCCAATTCCTGGCTCCGCGTTGACAGGGCGACCGCTCCGGGCCTGCGTAGTCCAATCGATCATGCCTGAGGCCAGAGATTTCTCAGCTACCGATCTCGAGATGCGTTCCTCAAATCTGCGACGAAAACACCGCAGGCATCTATCGACCGCCTTGGCTGCAGTTGAGAAGATGCTAGATCTCCGCGAGACGCATAAGCCGGCAAACAAACGTCTCGATTGGCTCATTCTGCCGGAACTGTCAGTACATCCAGACGATGTTGCTACCCATCTTGTGCCATTCGCACGGGCATACAAGACAGCGATTTTGGCAGGTATGGCCTACGAGCAAGTGGCTCCCGGGCAGCCTTTGGTCAATTCCGCCCTGTGGATCATCCCAAGAATGGTGCCGGGCATGGGGTTGGAGATCGCGATCAGGAGGCAGGGAAAAAAACACCTTTCTCCCATGGAGCAAAAATATGTCAAGCCTGTTAAATTGATTGAAGGCTTCCGGCCGTGCCAATGGCTGATAGGTTATGAATGGTCAAGCAATCCCACCGAGCATCCGCTGTGGCTCACCGCTTCCATTTGCTACGATGCAACGGATTTGAAGTTGGCGAGCGATCTTCGAGAGCGCTCAGATGTATTTGCAATTCCCGCGCTCAACCTTGATGTCGGCACCTTCGATCAGATGGCCCAAGCGTTGCACTATCACATGTATCAGCTAGTTCTGATCGCGAACAATGGAGCATACGGCGGCAGCAATGCGCACATGCCAAAGGGAGAGGCTTATCAGCGTCAAGTTTTCCACACCCATGGTCAGCCTCAAGCTACAATATCTTTTTTCGAAATTGACGATATCGCAGACATAAAGCACCGGCACCAGTTGGGCATGACTAAGTCAGATGGATGGAAGTATCCACCCGCGGGGTCTTTACCCTAGACTTTTACATACAGGATGCTTCTTGTTGCCTCGCACCAAGATGGAACTGCTTTAAACATCGGAGGCGCGAAGCGAACATCAGTCCGCGGACCAGTCAAGGTCGGCTCTGGGCCGTTCACGTCGTTCGACACGAGGGGCGGACAGCCGACATTCTCTGCACGTGCGAACACAACCTCGCCAAGTCGTGGAAGCGAACATTCAGCCAGGATCGCGCCCCTCGGTACGGTACGACCTGTACAGGGGGCGGCAAGCGGCCTGATGGCTGTGCGGCACGGCAGCTACAACTACAGTGAGCTGGAAAATACCCGATCATCGTGCGCAGACAATCAGTTATCAGGTGGCCGAGTCCGGATCGGATTTCTCGGTACGCTCGAACTTGTTGGCCGGCCCGGGCCGGTGCCAAACATCGAAGAATGTCGATGGCACAATGTATATGCTTCTGAAGGCGGCGCGCTCGCCAGAGACATTATGGTCTTCAGGGTTCCCGGGTGCCCGAAATCCCCGTCTGCGCTTGACTAGAGCGCCTAAGTCCCAAGGCGGCAGCAGTTAGTCCCTGATGATCTTCGATAGAGCATGCACCTCGAACCGATCTCCGAACGTCTGCATCACTCGCTTCCATCCCTGTATCGAATTGAGGGTGAGCGCATAAGGTTGCCCATCAACCAAGATATCCTGACCGTGAGCAATTTTATTTCTGACTTGATTGATAGTCCTCAGTTTCTTCTTCAAGCTTGTGGTTGACTGCCCCTGCCAAGACAGGCCCTTGAACACGTCGTCTATACCGAGACGCCTGAATAAAGCGATTATATTTTCGTCGCTTGGGTTTCCCCATCTCGACCATGTCTTGGCGTAGTTCGTCCGCTCATCTTCGGTCATCTGACGGCCGAACGCCTTCTCGGAACATGCAAGGAACACATCGCCGACGTAGGCCTGCAAAGTGGAGGTCAACATCACGACGCAAGCTCGGTTCAATGCACGCCCCTCGTGATTTCCGTCTTCGAGCCTCCTTGGGGCTCCCCTCCCGCCGCCGTGAAGGTTTCTTCTTGCAGCAATAAGTTCATCGACAAGTCCAAGTTCTAAGGGCAAATCCGCTTCCTCGTTGCAATAATATCAAGATAGAAGCGTACAATGCCGCTTCGACGCAAGCCCCTTTGATTAGTCCAGCGAACCTTACTCAATCTGATCCTTGAACAACCCTAAGCGTCGATCTTTTTTGCTATCATCGTGTCACGCGTATCCCCATCAGCATCAAATCGTCTCAACGTCAGCAGCACCCGTAGCGCGTGGAGCGTGAGGATCCGACGATCAGCGCCCGCGCCGTTCGTCTATCATCCGATCAATCTCAGCTTCAACTTGGCCCGCCGTCTCCTGCATGATGTCGCGAAGTGGTTCCGTTTCCTTCATGAAGTTCAGATAGCTAGACAGAGCTGAATGGGGGTTTCGACCGGAGCGGATCTTCTTTGCTCTGGACTCCCACGATGCAACAGGATCTGAGCGGACCTTCATGGGGAAGTGATCTTCCATCCATGTTTCCAAGTCTGCCATATTATTCACGCTCGTCGACCTGACAAAGTTTTTTTTGATGAACGCTCGGCCTTCATCCGAGAAGATGGCCCTCCAAGCCTGGGCGCTGATGATCGACTGGTCGCGACTCACCTTTGAATCGTTGTATGGTCCATCGGCAGCCGTTTGCACACAGTAGTCAAACATCTCGATGATCTCATCGAGATAGTCGGCAATCGAGACGATCATGGCAACATGGTCAAAATCCAGCCGATTTCGGATCTCGCTACAACCCCGATTGAAATCCTGGCCGTTCGGCATGAGTCTGCCGGTCTTCGACGAGGTCGAGATGTATTTTCGAGCCCTGTCCGGGACACTTGTTTTTGATCCGTAAGACCAGTGGCTGACGCGATAATCAGCGAGGATCCGACACACCACATCTAGGTAGAATGCAGACAGGCTAGGCAGAACCTGTTCGTGATGCAGGCCGGCGTGGTGAAGCTGGTTTCGGAACCCGTGGAGACTAAGGACCGTCGCCTTGTCTTCAGTCGAGATCATCCCCTCAGTGTGGGCGAACTTGACCTTCCGATCGAAGTGTTGGCCCTGCGCTGCCAGCAGCTCATCCTTGTGCGGATAGGCGTCCCACTTTCGATCCCAAGCCTTCAGCTCACCAAGTTTGTCGCCAGCGAAGCGATGAAGGGTCAGCTCAAGCGCATTGTCCGTCATCATCAGGCTGAAGCGAGCGTTGTGAACGTCTCCCTTTGAGATGTGCTCTAGAGCGACGTCCAGTTGCTCCAGAACGCCCGCGATAAATTTGACCACCTCAGTCCCCTCGGATGATAGGCTTGTGCATGGTTTTGGGGTATCAGTTATTTTTCAGATCTCGATATTCCCCGAGAGCGTTCTTCGTGCTCCATGGTGAATATTTGATCAGGACACCAAATCCACTTCCCATGCCTGGCTTGATCTGCGACATACATGCGCTCACAAGCTCTAAAGACATCTGATATGCTGAGTACAGCTTCGCGATACCCGGCGGACTTCCTTGACCATACCGCCAATCGCTCATGTCGGAGAACTTTGGCCAGTCTGAAATTCGAGAGCTTTCAAATACTACCCCGTGCAGCTGGCCGCTGTTGAGCAAATCATTGAGTGAGTGAACGTGGGGCTGCTTGCCAGTGGCACTACGAATTACTGCCTTGAGCGCTGTCTCATTCGCCATTTGCAGGTCAAACCAGGCGGGCCCGATCTCTGGTCTTTGGCCTGACACCAGCCGTTCTGCGGCCTTACAGAGATATGTCAAAGTCGATTGAATCAACTTTTGAACTTCGTGATCGCCGTCAGATCGAAATGTAACACGTCGGAATTCAACGGATCGGAGAATTTCAGCGGTGCGATTTGCTTCGGCATCTACCGCTTTTCTTGCTTCGCTGTCCAGTTTCGAAAGGTCGGGGCCATTGTCTATCCAGGCCTTCGCGTCCTCACCCTCGCCAAGACCATCTTCGAAGTACATCCAGGAGAGCTCACCTTTCTCTTCCAAGACTATCCTGTTCGCGGGGACGTCGATCGCAAAGGGCGCCGCGCGTATCATCTGCGCCCCCTTGAGCGCCGCACTCCCGTGGGCGTTCATCGCTGGAGCGCCGTAATGCTCGAAGTACCAATACTCGACAGCGTCAAACAGCACGCGAAACCAGAGCTTCTCTACGCTCTCACCAATATTTTGGGGATCGTCAATACGCTCTTCACCCGCATTGACCTCAATCGCCCCCCCCCGAAACAGCATCATGAGAGCTTGGAGTGGCCGCTGAGGAAGGGGAACCTCCTGTTCGCCAAGATCGCGATCAAACAAATCGAGCCAGTGATGCATGTTTTCCGCCAATTCTCGGCTTTGCTCAAGGCCATGGTCAGTGTCCATTATACAGCACCATAGATTTTTTTGTGTTGGTCACGCCCCTGCTCTCTGAGCCACCTTGGTGAAAGAGGATCGATCCTTGCGGCTGGTAACACGGATATATCATATTTTTCGTCACTCTAATACGACATGGTCCCGCTGTACTGACAATAGCCGTCAGTAGCATTGTCGCAAACGGCAGTTTTTTCCGCGCTGCTGCCCTTGGGGCCCGGACTATGATGCGCAGCGCCATGAAGGTCCGGTATGGGGAAGCTGCGGTGCGGCAACGGTGATCCTGGCAAGGTCCGCAATGGGCCGTCAGCGCCCGCATGCCAGGGCGAGGTGTTCGCCGCACCGCCGCAGTTCAGCTTGGAGCCCTTGTTGGCCGTTCCTTGTCAAGATAGGCAGCACTCCATGACTGCATGGCGTCCACCTCAAGAAATTCGCCTCAAGGCAATCGGATTGCACTGGCGTGACGGGCGGTTGCTGGCAGCAGAAGTCCTCGATGACGAGGGCCGGGTTAAGGGCGTGCGCCCGCTTGGCGGCAGCGTTGAGTTCGGCGAGACCTTGGAAACTGCCGTGATCCGGGAGTTTGATGAGGAGCTGGGAATTCACGTCACACCAAGCGGCTCCCCGTTCTTTTTCGAGAACCACTATCTCCATGAGGGGGCTCGAGGTCACGAGATCATAGCCGTATTCGATGTGTCCCTTTCAGAGGGCGCGTTCGAGGGGCGTGACAGCATCGAGTTCAGAGAGGCGCATGGCAGTGCTTGTATCGCAAGATGGTTTGATCTCGGCGACTTGGACCTGGACGGCGGACCAGAACTGTATCCGAGCGGTCTGAAAAATCATCTGCTTCGCAAGGGCAGCTAAGTCCCGCACAGCGGACCTTGGGGCCTCGGACTATGCTGCGCGGTGCCATGAAGGTCCGGTCTGGGGAAGCCGCGCTGCGGCAATGACGCTCCTGGCCAACGACCGGCGTGGGCCGTTCTCGTCGGCCGCCGCAAGGGGCGGGAAGCGGTCATTCGCCGCAATCTGCGGGAAAGTCTGCTTTGCACATCAGTTGGCAACCTCCTCTCACTCAGTGCCCGTTCGGGGATTTGGATATGTGGAGCCAGCCCTGGCCGCCGAGGTATTGGCGTGAGATGTAGGGGCAAACAAGGGGAGGCCATATGCTGCGCATTTTCAGTTGGTCTGCTACCACTCTCACTATGTCAGTTTATTAGAAATGCGCTCTGTCAGCAGGTTGATATGGTTTCAAAAACCGATTCAAAATGACGCGATAAAGCAGAAAGTTAGGTGAAGTTATGGAAGTTCTATTTTCAACAACTCTCAAGCCCATGGCCGACTTCGAAGTGGGAGAAATTGGTCTCTGCAACTTTGGCAGAGGGGTTGAACTGGCCATGCTTGTTATCAAACTCGATGAGGACCTTGGTTTCGTCACAATGCATGACCAAGGAGATGACCTATTCAGTATTCACTATGTGGAGCACAGACCTGACCTCTGCCTCTCGTATGGCCAGAACTGGAAGCTGGTGCTCGACCCCACTGGGGATATCCAAATGGGAGGCTATGCCTCACCTGAAATTGGCGACATCATCATGTGGAACGGTGCCTATGGCTTATGCGCATTTCAGTCCCGGGGGCCCATGCAGAGCAAAGTCAACTGTCCGCTGACAGGCACCAAGCCTGACAGGTCACCCATCGAAGCAGTATTTAGGTCATGGAAAATTGTCCTCAACGAGAATGATCCCGAGACTGGCCTCGCGCCCGTGATCTTCCGTCATACCGCCAAGCAGGTTTCGCAACCTTGATGAAAACATCAGAAAACAAGGAGAACAGAAACCTTTGAAGGTGCCGCGGTTGTCACTGAAGTGGCTGCACAAACATCTGCCAGTAAGTTTCTGCGGCACCCTCAAACGTCAGCTTCTGGTCTCTGTTTTGGCCGAAGTGTGCCATCCCCATACTACGCAGATACAGGGTTTGCGCATCGGCCTCGACGGTTAGGTTCTCATTGAACCCGTTGGTGTCTGCATTTTCGGTCGCAGTATAAGCAATGCCCCCCATATGCCGCCCCCCCATGAATACGGTACAGCGGCTCGCAGCCTGACCGTTATGGTAGGCAACAGCGCTGAAGCGATTTGCGTCAAGCCTGCGGAACGACCCGTCAATCTCGGGATTGCGAACAGACAATTCAGAAAGCGAGTTCTCGAAATATTTTGCCATGAAATCAAACGCCTCAGTCTGGAATGCATCACGATCACGATCCGTGAACGTTTTGGCCACCCGCAGATTACTTGACCGGATCACTTGATCCGGTGTCGATCTGTTGACTGACTGCGTATTCTGCATGTTGCTGGGTGCCACAGACGGCCTGGTGACCGCTTGTGAATTACCTATGCGCTTTGCTGCTGCCTGAACGGCTTCGGCGACGAGACGGAACGCATGGTCGATATCCGGCCATTGCGTGACCGGGCGGCCGTCCGTTGGCGTGGCCATCAACTTGCCGAAGGGTGCGCCATGCCAGAGGCAATCGCGCAAAATGACCGGGATCACGATGGCCTCTCCCGCCTTGTGCCGTTCCAGCGCACGGATCATCTCGATCTCATAACAATAGTCAGAGTTTAGAAAATCTGGGCTTACCAGCAGTAGGATGATCTCATCGGCTTCAATGTGCGCGTTGATCTCACCGGCGAAGTCCTGCCCAGCCTCAATACGGCGGTCATGCCAGGTCTCTATCAGGCCTTGACGCTGAAGGATTCTGAGCTGGCGTTCTAGCTGGTCTCGTAGTGCTTCGTCAGCGTGGCAGTAGGAAAAGAAAACAGTCGTCATGTATACCCATCATTGAAAATCAGTGAACATTATTGCGCGCCAAGATTTGTCGCTCGGTACCTTCACGCCCTATTAGGGAGGCCATCTTCTGAGCCTTCTCGTATCCTTCGGGCAGCTTCGCGACCTCTGCCCTCAGTTTATGACGCTCCAGATGCTGGACGTTTGGCATGAGAAGCGTTCGATCTCGCACCACGACGCCCGTCACGACGACCGGCGCATTAATCTGTCCGATTTCCTTTGACGCTTTGAAGCTGTGACCATGGTGGGCAAGCCGCTCCTTGATCGCATGGATCAGCACCCCGGGAACGCTGTGCCCAGAAACTGTTATGTCATCGACATACACGCTAACCTGGCATCCGGCATCACGGGTCAGCTGATTAATCTCGTCCCACATGTCAGCGTAGGCCCAGAAGGCCAGCGATGGGCTGGCAGGGCTTCCGGCTGGCAGAACCCCGTTCAGCGTTGTGAGATCAAGAAGGACCTTCACTACGTCGGGAGGGCACCCGAGATATTTGCCTAAGAACCATGCTACCTTGCTGGCTGTGCAGCTCGGATAGAAATCTTCGATGTCGAGAAGATGGAACGCTGCTGCACCGCGATGCCATGCGGCATTGTCGATGTTCGAGCGACCGCGCACTGGCGACATCAGGTAGTCCGGAGTTCTCACCCGCAGCAGCAACTCTCCGATCCGCCGTTGAATACGCTTCAGATCGCCCCGTGGTGCAAGGACAGGACGGAATGTTCCGTCTTTTTTCTTCTTGCGCAGGGGCTTGTAGAGATCGGGTGCGGCCTTCAACTCAGCAAACTTCTCGGAACTGGTCTGTAATAGTTTGAACAACTTTTTGCGTGTGCTGCACCGATAGAGGGCACATTGATCGAGGGCATAGGACTTGTCGCGGCGCTTGGTCATGATGACGCTCGCTTCCGCTCGATCATCCTCAGAAAATCAAGTATCTTGTCAGCGACAACCCCACGCGCTTTCTCGATAGCGCCCGGCGTCGTGCCTTCTGTCAGCTTCTCGTCAAAAAACCAGATCGAGCTGACTGGCAGATCAAACTCTTCGGCGTATCGTGCAACGATTTCCTGACTTGGCACTTTCCGGCATCTTTCAATATCAGAAAGGTGCGATTGGGAAATATCGAGACGTTCCGCCAACTCGTTCTGTTTCAGATCATGGAAGACCCGGATCAATCTCAGTGCTTCACCTAGCATTCTCGGTCCTCCTTTCGCCAAATGCGAACATTAAGGGTCGCGCGGTTAGTCGCCGGACAACCGGGACAGCCATTCGATGAGGTCAAAGAGTTTCCCCATCCCCCAGGCTACCCAGAATGCGCCCTTTAACAGGCGAGACTTCCACGTCGGCTTGCGCTTCCGTTTTGTCCCGCGTGTCCCACGCTGGCTGATCTCGTCGGTGTCGTAAGCCATGTCATGGCCTCCTCTGCTGGCCCTGCCGCAGGATTGCGGAAGGGTGTCGCCACCAGCGCGAGGAACGGAGAGACCGTCCTTATCCCTTATGCTGGCCCCCCGGGGTCGCCCGGGGGGCCGCCGCCCCGCCGCCGCCACAGGGGCCGCTTGGGGGGTAGGCGTCAGAGGGAACTAGCCCCTCCACGGATCGGTGAACCGACCCTAAGTACAGCGATTTTATTCCGAACCGAACCGAAGCCCGGCATACCGATAAGACATAGATAGGATCTTCCTTGTGCGATACAAGATCGCTAAGGGCGATTTTTTTCGCATCCCCTCAAAGGCTGATCGTTGCGAATGAAGACGCCGTCGTTGAGGTTCCGAAAGTTTAAGAGGGTCGCTTGCGGACCTTCGCTGCATCCTTCATCGATGACTGCTATGGGCCGAAATTGGCAGCCGGAAGATGTTCGCGCCAAGATGCGTGTCGCTTCCAGTCTTTCCTGTCTCGACATGGTTTTCTCACCGTTTTCATTGATCCACGGAGCGCTCCGCTCCCGCGCCTTCGTCATCATCGAAGGGAGGGTAAGCGCCCGCTTACCCCTGCCGAGCGGCGAGCGTGAGAGGATGGGGGTGAAGCGAAATCGGCAGGGGCGGTGCGGCCCGCAGGCGAAGCCGAGGACACGGCCCTGTCTATTTCGCTTCAGGTGGAAGGAAGCCGAAACTCCTTCCCCCTTCACGGACGGGTATGGCGCGGTCGGCCGCGCCTCTTCTGACTTTCAGTTCGGATGCACAGGCTTTCCGCTTCCACGAGCGGTATCTGCTGGCCACAATGTAATAGCCTATTGAAGCCAAATGGATGGCAAGATGCCAGATTTGCTCCTTGACCTGTCATACGACCTCTATGGGCGGCTTTGTGAACTCGCATGGGAGAATGGTGTTTCCGCTGAAACGCTGGCCCGCCAGACCTTCATCTTGCCGATCGGCTGCAACCCGTCTTCGGAGGAGAGTCCGATCTTTACCGGCTTTCTGAGGCGGCATAAAAACGATGTTTTGGCGATTGCAGATAGAGAGGCCGTTTTATCTCAAGGATTCGGAAGAGCTGAAGTTCGTTTTGGTTTCAGCGGATTACGACCCGCGACTTCTGACGCCCGGCACGTCCGGAGGTTGACGCCTATCCTGGGGGCTGTCTGCCCCCCGTGCCTAGCGGCACTCCCCCGAGGATACTTGGAGAAAGATGAAACCATGACCCCGGCTGAAGCGCGTCGAGAGCACAAGACGCGCCACACGCATTCGCTGCGATAGAGTGAATCGTAAAACTTCAAGACGACGCTGCCCTTTCCTAAAAGCACCTTTCATCAAATAGTTCTTTATTTGTTCCCACCCAAGCCTTAGAGTTTCGGACAGGGCCAAACAGGAACGCACGATGAAGATTAGGGTTAGCCAGTTCGTCGATTTCGTGTATGGCGACAAGCGCAAAGACAAGGCGAAAGTCAGAAGCATAATTGACGAGCTCGACTTGCCATATGATCCGGCTAAGGATCGCTACAAGCAGTTTCGGGAAGCTTTGATATCTTTCGAAGATCAAAAAATTTCAGCTACTGATTTTCTATCACTGCATTCCAACGTTTCCGCAAATAAGTCTGCCGGATACAAGGTTTTGTGCCAAAACTATCTGGATTTAAAAGAGGATCACGCGCTCATTTGGCAGGGCCGCAGCCCTATCGAAGCGAAAATTGCTGGCCTGCACATCGCAACGGCCTGGTACTTACGTACAGAAGCAAACAATCAGAGACGCATCATTTTCCTACATTTTGGAAAAGAACAGCTGCCACGGAAGAAGGAGCGAGGGCTGCTAACTATACTAAGGTTGGCTAAACCGGATTCGGCAGGAGTCGGCATTCTGAACATCCAGCCGGGCACACTGATAACTGCAACACGGCTGGATCAGAGCGAGGCCGACTACCTGTGCAAGCGTGCTGAAGAATTCACAGCGCTCGCTAAGGACTTTAAGGCAGGCGGCTAGCGGGATTGAACGCCGCTGAAATGCTCACAGCCCTGCGGCGGCAAAGGACACAAACCTTTGCCGCAACCCGATTGTCAGACGTCGAACCATCATCATTTATTCTTGTCCGCACTGAGGCGCTCCGCGCGGTCCATCATGCGTTGCATCTTGGCCCCCGTGCCGGTCGAAGGGCGGGGATCTGTTGCGGATCTAGGTGAACGGGCTGCGTCCGACCCCGCATTCAACCCTCCACTCATGGCGCTGGTCGTGTTCGTGGGGGACTGGTTCCTTTGCTGTGGCCTCTGCGGCTGCGTCATCTTGCGGATGCCTGCCCCCACGGCCGAGGCCGCCCATCCCGAATTGATATCGCCTGTCAAAGTCCGCACGATCACGGGAATGGCAAGGACCATGCCAAGCGACACCAGGACGACCGCGAGGAAGGGCAAGGCAGCGCCGATACTACCGAGGTTATCGGCGCTGCCGACCCGGCTCTGGAGCACGCTGAAAAGCCCGAAGATGACGGACATCGTTCCGGCGATCACCACGGGATAGAACGACCAGCTGATGATTGCCGCCAGCCAACGCTGAAAATAGTCCTGTGTCGCGCGGAAAATCGACATGGCGATCATCACCGGCGCGAGGCCGATTAGGAAGGCCACCATTGCCTTGGCCAGCACCAGGATTACGCCCGCAGCACCGCCGACCAGCGCCAGAAGGGCTGTGAAGAAGACGCTCAGCAACGCCCCTGCCATCCATGGCAAGCTATCCCCGATGGAATTGGCATGATCGGCCAGATCATCGAGTACTTGATCGAACCGCTCAGCGAAATAGGCCGCTCCGGCGCCGGTCTCTCCCGTGATCGAGCCGAGGATCGTACCTGCGAGATTGTCGAGGCCATCGGTGATAAAATTGCTGACCAAGTTGAAATTCACCCAGTTGAACGCAAAGGCATTGATCAGGCCGATCTTGAACAAGAGCGGGATGAGATCGTTCATATCCATGGGCTTGAACTGATAGGCCATGTTTACGAACAGGAGGATGATTGCCAGCGTGGCCGCCAGCATCACCGCGGCCCCCATCCCCGAGGTGATCGCCGCGAATTGGGATTCCGCGACGGTTTCCAGGCCCTCGTCCGCCGCTTCCACGAGAAATGTCACGATACCCATTATTCCGCCTCCTCACACAGATCGCGCACCGCATTCCGAAGCCCCGAGATCATCGGGAAATAGGCCGTATCCGCCCAATCGTCGTAGGTGGAAGACGGTCCGTCCGCGAAGCCGAGGCCTTGGTACTCGTCCTCGATGATCGACCATTCCGGCTGAAGCACCGCGCAATCGCAGCTACCGGTGCCCAGCACCAGCTGGTAGCGGCGCAGGCTGTAGAGCTTGTCGGCTGCGACGGAGCGCCAACTATCGCGGAAGGAGGAAAGGGTCAGGTGTTCCGGTCGCGGGCGGATCGCGCAGCCGTAGCGGTCGGTCTCTGCGGGCCGGAGGGAATTGCTCAACTCAATCTGATCCGCCACCGCCGGAGCAGCGGTCAAAGCCAGAAACAAGATAGCTCGATAAACCATACGGTTACTCCTGTCGCTTGTTCAGTGTTCAGCGTTGCTTGTTCGGTGTTGCGTGTTGCCTGTCACTTGTCCGGTGTCGCCTGTTGCGTGTTGACTGTCCGGTGTTGAGTGGCCACTGTCGCGTGTCGCGTGTCGCGTGTCGCGTGTCGCGTGTCGCGTTTCCGGTGCTGCCTGTCCCCTGTTCAGTGTTGCGTGTTGCTTGTTCAGTGTTGCGTGTCCGGGGGAGAGCTGGATTTGCCCCTCAATGGCGTAGGCCATGCACGTCCTCCTCGATCTCGTCTGTCACCGCGTCTGGAGGCGCTTCTGCGCCTCCAGCGCGAGCGACAGGCTGTCCTTCAGCTTCGACGGTGCCGGTGCAGTGTCGGGGCCATCCTGCATCCAGCTGTTCAAGGCTTCGACCAATGAGAGTTGCGACCTGAGCAAAGCGATCATGGAGCCGCGCAACCCATCCAGTTCCGTCCGCCTGTCCTGCCCGGAGGCGGTCAATTCCTGCGCGGATAACGTCGAGGCTTCCGTCAACTGCTCGACGTAGCCCAGCAATTCGCGCTCGAGTGGCGTCAGACCATCCATCACTCACTCCTTCGGGATCGTCAGACAGTCCACGGATTCCCCTGCCAGCGAACAGCGTGTCAGCGCCGCGCGGCCGCTGCGCGGGATCAGATAGACCGCCTCCGGCCGCTCGATCACCCTGAGCCCCATCGTGTTCAGGTTCGGCGTCAGCCATGTCATGACTGACCAGGTCGAAATCCCGGTGCAGATCATTAGGCAGCAGGCCACCAGCATCGGCCACATCAGAGCCTTCCATTCCGGTCGAGCTGCGTTCGCGCTCTGCCGCATGAGGTGCTTCCTCACGCGCAGCAGGTAGCCTTCCGTATCGGTCTTGATTGTAGCCAGCGCGTTTTCGGCAATGACCGTCAAATCGGTCCTGAAGTTCTGCAACTGTGTGTCGATCGAGGCGGCATTCTCTGCCCTGATCCGCTCCATGTCCGCGTTCAACTTCTCGCTCAGCCGTTGCTTCGGCTCTCCAGTCTTCATGGAAAATTTCTCCCTTCAGGCGAAACCGTTCTTCGGTCTCGGGGTCTTTGACGGTGAGGTAATTCTTGCCTGCGCGGGGCACCTCGAAGCCTGCATCGGTCAGGGCGGCGACCATGCCGGTGCGATCCTCGATCAGCCCCATGGAAATCTGGTCGGCGATCCAGGCATGGAGCCCGTCGCGCCCGGCGGCGCGGTCCGGGGCTTCCGTGACCGGCTTGACCTCGGCCACACGCTCCACGTCCATGGGGTCGGCCCAGCCGTGGGTCTTGTTCATCAGGTCGCGCAGGCTGTCGAAGGCACGTTCATAACCAGGCGGGGCGATGTTGAGGCTACGCCCGCTGTGCAGCTCCATGCGTGGCGTGCAGAAATGCAGCTCGACGCGATCCTCATGAGTGTGGCGCACCCAAAGGCAGGCGTAGCGGTCGGCATCGAACCCGGCGAAGGCGATCTCCTCGAAACGGTCGATCACCTCCTGCTGCTGGTCCTCGGTGGGGGCGTCCTCGCGGGCGAAGCTGATGACACCGGCACGATAGGTCCACTTGTGCGGGCAGGCGTCGATCAGGTCGGTCATGCCCTGGGGATCGCCGCGGACGACCTCCGGCAGCGGTTCGCGCGTCACGGTCATGGGCTGGCCAGACGCATCGCGGATCAGATCGCGGTTGTCGACATAGGCAAACACGGTGCGGGCGGTCAGGTATTCGACCGGTCCCGCACCGCCGCCCTTGCCGTTGGGGAAGAACTTGATCAGCATCCGGGCGGCCTCCGGTGCTGGGCGATGATCTCCGCCAACCGCCGCTCGATGCCGACCAGCGCCGCCGCCACGCGCAGGGCCTCGACCTCGCTGGCCCGGCCCGCGCGGGTCGCCGTGTTCAGCCACCGCGCAATCTGGTTGAGGTTCCCGCCATAGCGGGACACGGCCAGAACGAGCGCGGGATCGACACGGGGCGCGACCTTGCGCCGCTTCGGAGCCGCGCCGGTGGCGAGTTGCCGAAGCATGGCGGACATGGACAGCCCGCGATCCGCAGCCGCCTGCCGGATCAGCGCCTTTTCCTCGGAGGAGCAGTAGAAGAACACGGCTTCCTGCTTCTCCGAGGGGACCGCGCCCCGCGCGGTCCGGTTGGGGTTCGAAGGGGAGGCTTGCCGCCCCTCGCAAGGCCCCGGTTCAACGGTCGAAGACCTAGAACCGGGTCGCCTTGCTCTTTGCTCAGACTGCTTGATGTTCGAAGTCACCATGCCACCTCCGCACGGCGAAGCTCCGGTTCCGAAACCAGACCGCGCAACAGCAGCTCACCAGCCTGATTGCGCGAGATGTGCTGGCACATCCAATTGCGCTCGCGGACCCAGCCGGCAAGCAGGCGAAAGTGCTTTCCCTCGAGTTCGGCGGCGTCGACCTGCGCTTCACGGGCCTCCTCGACAAATCGTTGCCAACGGCTGTCCCGAAACCAGTTGTCGGAGAAGCATACCTTCGAGCGGGTGTAGCCTTCGGTCTCGGTCGCATAGGCATTGACTGCGCAGATAAATTCCTCGGCGGTCGTGCCGTCCTCGATGGCCCGCTCGAATTGCTGTCGGCAGGTGGTCTTGTTCCGACGCCTTTCCGCTGGATAGGCGGCCCATGCTTTCTCGAAATCCTGATCCTCCGCCTCGCGCGTGTCCGCGCGCGTAGGTGATTTCTGGATGGTTTTAGGATGGTTTGGGGGCCGCTCTGGACCCGGTACCCCGTCCGCAGCGGACCCCGTTCCGGGGTCATGCGGAACCCCGTCCGCTGTGGACCCCGTCAAAAATTCGGGTTCGTCGTCCGGTTCGGAGATCGCCTCCAGGCTGTTCACCCCGCCCAAAACGATCCGGTAGATCACCGTGTAGCCGTTCTTGCAGGGGCGCCGCCCAGTCTCGACCAGAAGGCCTTCGCGCAAGAATTCGGTGATCGTCCGCTTGACGGTCGACTCGCCCAACTCGGTGTGGCGCTGGACAGTGCCCTTCGAACACCAAATACCAGAACCATCGTCGCTGGCCTTGTCGGCCAGGAACATGATGATCTGCTTGCGCACGGGGCTGCCGAACTTCCTCTCGGCGCAAAGGTTCGCGACCTTCCAGCTCATGCCAATCCCTCCGGAAGACTTGAGGTGAAAGAGCATTTGAAGTAGGATGATCGAATGACGACTTTGATATTGCCGTTGAGGTGGGTGGCCGCCCCCTCAGCGGTTTTTCTTTTTGCGGGTAGCCCCGAGGATAGGTTTGACAAATGGTGGCTAAGTCTTTGATGCTTGGTTGCCGGTTTGACAAACTTATCTGGGTTAAGCTCCTGAAAAATCTTATTTAGTTCTGGATTGAAAATCCTCGTGTCGGTGGTTCGATTCCGCCCCCGGGCACCATTTAAATAACTCCTAGCAATGATAGATGTCTTGGCCACTTTTTGATCAAGACCTCATCTGTGCCATGCAAAAACGCCCCCGCATAAGCGGAGGCGTTTCTGTTTCATCAAAGATCAGACAAGGTCGAACCGGTCCGCATTCATCACCTTGACCCAGGCTTTTACAAAATCCGTGACGAATTTCTCTGCGTTGTCGTCCTGCGCATAGACCTCTGCGTAAGACCGCAAGATCGAGTTGGAGCCAAACACCAGATCCATGCGCGTGGCGGTGTATTTCACAGCACCCGTTTTGCGATCCGTGATCTCGTAGATGCCGCCTTTCGCCGGGGTCCATGTGTAGGCCATATCGGTCAGGGTCACGAAGAAATCCGGCGTGAGCGCGCCCGGGCGGTCCGTCAGGACACCATGTGACGTGCCGCCATAATTGGTGCCCATGGCCCGCATGCCGCCAACAAGAACCGTCATTTCATGCGCGGTGAGGCCCATGAGCTGGCTGCGGTCAAGCATCAGTTCTTCGGGGGCAACGACGTAGTCTTTCTTGAGCCAGTTGCGATAGCCATCGGCAATCGGTTCCAGCACGTCGAAAGAGGCCGCATCGGTCATCTCGTCACTTGCATCGCCACGTCCCGGCGCGAAGGGGACGGTGATGTCGAAGCCTGCGGCCTTTGCCGCCTGCTCGACACCGACGCCACCGGCCAGCACGATCACATCGGCCACGGAAGCGCCGGTCTCGGCAGCAATCGGTTCCAGCACGGAGAGCACCTTCGCCAGACGCTCCGGCTCATTGCCTTCCCAGTCCTTTTGCGGCGCCAAACGGATGCGCGCACCATTGGCGCCACCGCGCATGTCGGAGCCACGGAAGGTCCGCGCGCTGTCCCAAGCGGTCGAGACCATCTCGGACATCGTGAGACCGGTCGCCGCGATCTTGGCCTTCACCGCCTCGACATCGTAGGAGGTCGAACCGGCGGGCACCGGGTCCTGCCAGATCAGGTCTTCAGAGGGCACATCCGGGCCGATGTAACGTACCTTCGGCCCCATATCGCGGTGGGTCAGTTTGAACCAGGCGCGGGCAAACGTGTCTTTGAAATACTCGGGATCGGCCATGAATTTCTGGCAGATCGCGTTGTAGATCGGGTCGACTTTCATCGCCATATCGGCGTCGGTCATCATCGGGTTGTGGCGCTTCGACGGATCGGAGGCGTCCAGAGGTTTGTCCTCTTCCTTGATGTCCACCGGCTCCCATTGCCAGGCGCCTGCGGGCGATTTCTTGAGCTCCCATTCGTGGCCAAAGAGCATCTCGAAAAAGCCCATGTCGAATTTCGTCGGCTCCGAGGTCCACGCGCCTTCAAGCCCGGAGGTCACCGCATTCGCCGCCTTGCCATGCTGGTTCGGATTGGACCAACCGAGGCCCTGCATCTCGGGCCCCGCGCCTTCCGGGTCTGCGCCCAAAGCCTCGGCATCGCCATTGCCGTGGGTCTTGCCGACCGTGTGACCGCCCGCCGTCAAAGCGGCGGTTTCCTCGTCGTTCATCGCCATGCGGGCAAAGGTTTCGCGCACTTGGGCGGCGGTTTTCATCGGGTCCGGCTTGCCATTCACGCCCTCGGGGTTCACGTAAATCAGACCCATCTGCACGGCGGCCAGCGGGTTTTCCATCGTGTCCGGTTTATCCACGTCCTCATACCGCCTGTCCGACGGCGCCAGCCATTCTTTCTCAGCCCCCCAATAGGTGTCTTTCTCCGGGTGCCAGATGTCTTCGCGGCCAAATCCGAAACCAAAAGTCTTCAACCCCATGTTTTCATAGGCGATGGTCCCGGCCAGAACGATCAGATCGGCCCAGCTCACCTTGTTGCCGTATTTCTTTTTAATGGGCCACAACAGCCGCCGCGCCTTGTCGAGGCTGACGTTGTCGGGCCAAGAGTTGAGCGGCGCGAAACGCTGGTTGCCGGTGCCGCCACCTCCACGCCCATCGGCCAGACGATAGGACCCGGCGGCGTGCCAGGACATGCGGATCATGAGACCGCCGTAATGCCCCCAGTCGGCCGGCCACCACTCCTGGCTTTCGGTCATCAGCGCGTGCATGTCGGCTTTGAGCGCGTCGAAATCGAGCGACTTGACCTCTTTGGCGTAGTCGAACCCCTCCCCCATCGGATTGGTCTTGGTGTCATGCTGATGCAGGATGTCGAGATTGAGCGCATTGGGCCACCAATCCATGACGCTTTTGCCGGACTCAGTGTTGCTGCCGTGCATGACCGGGCATTTGCCCGCCATGTTCATATCGTTGCCGTCCATATGTTCCTCCTGATGCAATACGTCGTGCTGTGAGGATCAAACAACCTGCTCATATGACCTTTGCCGTCCATTTGCCGTCGTCGATCCCGTTACGTTAGAGGTATCAAGTCAGAAGAATAAATAATAATTGTATAAAATATGTAATGCGATAATATTTTCTTATTCCCATTCGCTGATCGAAGGCCTTTCAGGGGTCACAATTCAGCCCCCGCGACACATTTCCCGAGGCCGACGACAGACAGCTCGGCGCAGGCACCTCGACACCGGCAGCCTCGAGATGACGGGCAATCGCAGCCAAGGCCACATCTCCCTGAACATACATACGAATATTCGCCATCGGGTCCTCGGGATGTCCGACAAGACGCGCCAGACGCTCTACCTCCGGCCTGTCCCCGATCATCGCGGCGGCCGCCAAAAGCAAGATATCGCGGGATGGGCTTTCCTGTTTGGCATATCCTTTGCGCGCGATATCGACCATACGGGCGTTCTTGCGCACGATGCCGACCACGAGTATCGGCAAATACATATAGGCCGACGGGCTGGCGCTGAGGCGCACGGCGGATTGCGCCATACTCGCCGAAGCATCCAGCAGGTCCGCCGACAAATAGGCATAGGACAACACGCTATAGGCCGTGGGGTTGGCGGGATTCAACTCAACCGCCTGACGCAGGGTCCGGATCGCCAGACTGGTGTCGCCCTTCGCATTGTAAATCGCCCCCAATAGGATGAAACTCACATCTGTGCTGGGGAAACGATCCACGAGCGCGTCCGCATACTCGGTGACCTCCTGGGGGGTGCTGTACATGCGCGCGGGGATTTTGGACGGGTCCATGAAATGAAATTCGGGAACCGCATGCAGCATCAAAGTCCCAAAAGCAGCAGCCCCCACGGCATCCGTCTCAAACTGGGCACGCAGAGGTTCGAAACAGCGATAGGCCGCCTGGAATTGATCCGGCGAATAGGACTCCAAAAACGCATCCGTCAGCAAGACACAGTAGAACATGTCTCCCATCGCGCCAGAGGCCTCCGCTCTTGGCTGGCCAAACGCGCTGATCACCCCGCCCTGCGCGGCAAGATAGGCACTGATCCGACGGGACACGTCGCGCAGGCTCGCATAGAAATCCGCGTCCTTGATCGGACCGGAAATCCGCGACTGAAACAACACCTTGCCGGTCTCTGCCTCGGCCAATTCGACGGCCAGATCGAGTTCCCCGACAAGGTTGAGAACTGAACCACGCAAGACGTAATCTGACCCCGCAATTTCGCGCGTGAGATCGGCGCCCAAAACACGCACACGCAGACGTCCGAACCGTTGAAAATCACCGGCCAACTGACGCTGAACATCCTTTTCGTAGACATCGTTTTCCGCCGCGCCGGTGAGATTGACGAAGGGCGCGATGGCGATGACCGGGTAGCCGGTCTTGATCTGCGGCTGGATCTCGGCAACAGGCGAAGAATTACGCCATATGCCATAGCCCAGAACCACCGCAACGAACACGAAGATCAGGATCACGACCCCCATCACCCCCCAGAACATGCGGCGCGGCCGTTGCGGTAAAGCCTGCCGCGACGTCGACTGAGGGGGCGCTTCAGGCGCTGCGTCTCCTGGACTTGGTGTATCCTGGCGGGGCGCTTGCGGAGGGGTCATTTCCGCTGAGACATCTGTCACGGACGCGTTGGCAGGCACTTCGGAACGCGGCGGCGGATTGACCAGCGAGAGAGACAGCGCATAGCTTCCACGCGGTATGTTCAGACGATCAGAGCTGTCGGGATTTTGGTCATAATAGGCCACGATCGCCTCACGCAGCCGACGCATGCGCACGCGGACGATCGGATCGGTGGAGGGATCGAAATCCGAATCCCGTCCCAAAAGCTCATGTGCGATGCCATATTCCGTAATGCCATCGCCGCGTCCGGAAAAGAACTCCTCAGCGAGATACATCAGCAAGGCGCGATTGGCCTTTGACCGTGCAAAGGTGTTACTTTCGAGGATTTTCGTCACCTCTTGACGTAAAATCTCGCGCTTTTGCACGTCAGGCAGCATGTCGGCCTCCTCGGGCCTCAATCCCCTCAAACCGCGAAACGGTAACATGTTTCACGCACGGTAAAAGGGAAATGTCCCCCAAAAAAATGGGAAAAAACGTTTACTTCTGTAACTTCGCCCAAAACCAAACGCGATGCAGGTTACACCTTGTTACGCAAGCGCTTTGAATCGTAACAACGATATGCAACCACCTGAAACGCTTTGTCTCTGATCAACCGGTCAAATCTACGTCATAAGAGCGACCGAACACAGATTGTCGCGAGACCAAAGACCATGCTGACGGCTTCCCTGCCCAAACTATGTGGCGCACCAAACAAGCACGTGCCTTTCCCACGTCCTCTGACGTGTCGATCCGCATCCAAACTCATGCAGGCACAGACCATTCCTGCAAACATGGGCGGAAGCCCCATGCCCAGCGCCGAGCGCCACGCCGAAAGAGGCGATCTTGCGCATGAATCCCCCCAGAAGGATGACAGCCGTATGCAACTTTCTCAGCACGACCTTCTCCTGTTCACTGTGGTCTCAGAGGAAAAGAGTCTGGCGCGCTCCGCCACGGCCAATCTCAACCCAAGAGTTGCAACCACCTCCGACGAACTCAGCGCGCATTTCGAAACCGAACGTTTCAAACTTGTCGTCGTCGAATGCGACCCCGAGACCAGCGAGTTGGTGCAAAGTGCCATCTCCGTCCATCGCCGCATCCCACCAGAAGACGGCTCGTCCTTGATCGCTTTCAAAGCCGGCCCGGACAGTGTACTTGATCTCTTGCGATATACGCCTAGCGCATCGGCCTTTGCCTTTCTGGCCGCCAAACCTCATCAATTGCGCGCGCATATCCTCGAAGTATTGACGCCCTGAGCGTTCCCTCCCACGTCCCCCCCCCCTCTCCGCGCCTCGCGGTCGATCATGAGTTTAATGCGATGTCAGACCCCTTCCTACGTCAGAGACGGCGACTGTTGATCGCCCTGCCCCCGGGCCAGCCCTGTCTGACGTTGTCGGCGGACGTTCGCATGGCTTTGGTCAGCAACTCTGCACATGCCCCGGACAACGCCCAACAACACAGTCATCCGCATCTGACGGCACATGAGGCCGAAGTGATCGAGCGGCTGCTCTCTGTTTGCACCTATTATCAGCATCTTGGCGATCATCATCTTTCCGAGCTGGTGGATCGGATCGGCATGACCCTGATGCAGGCTTTCATGGCCCGCAACACCCCGGAACCCAGTGACATCTGAGCTCAGAAACGTGAAAGCCCCCGCTCCAACGCGAGGGCTTTCGTCATTCCAAGTGCCGGGGCCACACAGCCCTCAGTTCGGCACCACCTCAGCCGTCGGGCGCGGCGTCGTCGCGGTCTCTGCGGGCAAGACCGGCGTTGTGATCTCCGGCACCGTTCCCGTGAGCGACCCAAGGAAGGCCACGATCTGGCTGGCTTCATCCTCGGTCAACTCTTCGCCCAACTGGCTTTCCGCCATGATCTGCACCGCCACTTTCAGATCCCAGACCTTGCCGGAATGGAAATAGGGCGCAGTCAGCGCGATGTTGCGCAGCGGCCCGGCGCGGAAGACATATTCGTCGTCCACCGTCTCGGTCACCGCAAAGCGTCCCCGGTCGCCTTCGGGCAGAATGTCCGAGCCGGGTTTTTCGATCAGGCCAAAGGGATAATAGCCCTCGCCGCCGACGTTCACACCGGCGTGGCAGGCGACACAGCCCTTGTCCATGAACAGCTCAAGCCCGGCCAGTTCTTCGGCGGACAGCGCATTGTCATCGCCATTGAGCCAGGAATCAAACGGCGCGGGCGTCAAAAGCGTCGCCTCGAAGGCCTCGATTGCCTTGGCCATATTGTCGAATGTGACAGGCTCGGCCTCGTCAGGGAAGGATGCTTCGAACCATTCGACATATTGCCCCATCGACGACAGGGTCGCGACGACGTTCTCCGGCGTGTTGGCCATTTCGACCCCGGCCTGAATCGGTCCCTTCGCCTGCGCCTTCAAATCCGCCGCACGCCCGTCCCAGAACTGCGCCTCGTTGAAGACGGCGTTCAGCACGGTCGGCGAATTGCGCGGGCCTTTTTGCCAGCCATGGCCGACGGAGGTCTCCATATTGTCGTCCCCGCCCGTGGTCAGATTGTGGCAGGAATAGCAGGAAAACACACCAGAGGCCGACAGCCGCGGATCAAAGAACAACGCCTTGCCCAGATCGATTTTATCCGCCGTGATCGGATTGTCCGCCACAGCAGGCACGGTCGATGGCAATGGCTTGAAGAAGTCGAGCGCATAGTCCCGAAGCTCGTTGGCCGAAGCCCCTGCGGCGCCCAGAATGGCGGCGCTGGTCAACAGGGCGAAACGCGGTAGAAGTGTCATAAATCTCTCCCTCGCATCATGGATGCAATCAATGTGTCGCGCGTCGCCAACCAACTTAGAATCCCTCTAAAAACGAGCTATGACTTAGATCAATTCTAAATTACTCCCCCCACTTGATCCGCCCTCCCCTCTTGCCAAGACAGGGCCTCACCGCGTAAGCGAATGTGCAATTTTGATTGATCGGACAGCTGACTTGTTTCTCTACCGTGTCCTCCTGACCCTGCTGAGCCCGCTCTTTGCGCTTATGCTGCTGCGGCAAGTGCTGCGCGGTCGGGAAACCCTGTCCGATCTGGCGGAACGTTTCGGCGCGGGTCTCAAAACGTCCCCCATCACCAAAACACCGCTGCTGTGGATTCACGGTGCCTCCAATGGCGAACTGACCGCCGCGCGCGGGCTGATCGAAGAGGCGCTGCGCCGCGCTCCCGGCCTCGACATCCTGGTCACCGTGAACACGGTGAGCGCGCGCAAAATGGTCTCGGATTGGGCCCTGCCCCGCGTCACAACCCGGCTCGCACCGATGGATTTGCGCCCGGTGCTCAGACGGTTTCTGACCGCCACCCGCCCTTGCGCCTTGGTTTCGCTGGAAAATGAGATTTGGCCCAACCGCTTTGTCACGCTCGCGCGCCACGACATCCCCGTCGTCGTCGCAGGCGCCCGTATGTCGGAGCGCACGGCGCAACGCTGGGGGCAGATGGGCGTTCTGCTCGGAGGCACCATCCGCCAGACCATCGGCGCGATCACCAAACTCGCGGCGCAAGACACCGCCTCCGAACAACGCTTGCTGCAACTGGGCCTGCCCGTAAATGCGCTTCTGCCGCGGATGAATCTGAAAAGCACGGTCGAACTGACCGCCGCACCCGGAGCGGAGTTGAAAGCCCTGCAAAAGACCTTTCGTCGTGACAAAACCATGCTCGCGGCCTCGACCCATGCGGGCGAAGAGCGTCCAATCTTTGAGGCGTTTCACCGCCTGCAACAGACCCACCCCGACGCGCGCCTGATCCTCGCGCCGCGCCACCCGTCGCGCGCCGAGACCATCGCGACGGAACTGACCCGCGCAGGCCTCAGCTTTGCGCGTCGCTCCAAAGGTGACGCCCCCGAAAGCGCGCCGATCTACCTTGCCGACACGCTGGGCGAAATGGCGCTTTGGTATCGCCTTGCCGGGATCACTTTCGTTGGGGGCTCTCTGACAGATCACGGCGGGCACACGCCCTATGAGCCCGTGCAATTCGACACCGCGATCCTACATGGCCCGCATGTCTCCAACCATGTCGCCGCCTATGATGCGCTTGACCGCGCAGGCGGTGCGATGGACCTCTCCGATGCCGTCACTCTGGCGGAGGCCGCAAGCACGCTGATGTCGGACCCGAAACGCGCCAAAGCGATGACCGAACAGGCCCATGCCGCGCTCATCCCGCTGCGCGAAAGCCAGCTTCGGCAGGAGGCGTTTTGGAGCGCCTTGGCCGATTTGCCCAAATTACAAGCATTGAAATGACGCGCCCCCCGCGATTTCCGCCGAGAAACCGCGCCTGAAACGATTTTTCTTTCCAGCCGTCACAGGGCTTTGATAGTTCTTCTGTTACTCTGATGCGACAAACCGGGGGCCAGCGTGTTTTTTCCACGCTCTGGAGGAGGACCCGCCGCAATCGGACATTGAGGGAAGAGCAGGTGTCATTGATACGCCCAAGACAACATCCGGTAAAACTCGGGCCAGGCGGCAAGAACGGCGTACGCACCCAGTTCGGCGCGCTGATCTGGCGCTGGCGTAAGGACAAGTTGCAAATCCTTCTGATCAAATCGCGGCGCCGCAAACGCTGGATCATCCCGAAAGGCTGGCCGATGGATGGGCAAACGCCGGTGCAAGCCGCCGCCACAGAAGCTTGGGAAGAGGCCGGGATCAAGGGCCGTCCAGCGCCCATCTGCATCGGGCTCTATTCCTATCTCAAATATCCGCGCGATGGCGAATTGCCGATGCCCTGCGTCGTTGCGGTCTTTCCGCTCAAGGCGCGCTGGGTCTTTGACCGCTACCCGGAAGCCAACGAACGCAAACGCAAATGGGTCTCTGCCAAAAAGGCCGCAAGCCTTGTGGATGAACCGGAGCTGGCCCAGATCATCCGCCATTTCAACCCGCGCCTCTATCGCCTCTGAGAGCCGCCGCATTGCAAAGCCCCCGGACAAGGCCTATTCTAAAGGTCTGATCTTGGGAAACGCGCCGGTCATGATCCGCTACATGCTCAAATGCTCCGAAGAGCACCAATTCGAAAGCTGGTTTCGCTCCGCCGAAGCCTTTGAGACGCTTTGCGAAAACGGTCAGTTGAGCTGTCCGACCTGCGGTTCCTCTAAGGTGTTCAAAGCCATGATGGCCCCGCGTGTCAGCACGGCGCGCAAGGCCGAAAGCCTTGCCCCCGAACCCGAGGTCCCCGCCGCCTCTGCGCCCAAAGCGACGCTGACCACACCGATGGAGCCGCCGCGCCCCACAGCGCAAGACGTCGAACAGGCCGTCGCCAATCTGCGCGCCGAGGTAGAGGCCAATTCCGATTACGTCGGCCTCGAATTCGCCACGGAAGCGCGCAAAATTCATGACGGCGAGGCCCCCGCGCGGGCGATCTACGGCGAGGCGAAACTGGACGACGCCAAGGCGCTTTTGGAAGAGGGCGTGCCAGTCTTGCCGCTGCCCTTCACGCCGAAACGCAAACTGAACTGACCCTCCCCGACAAAGGCTGACGACATGGACACGGCTCTCATCACCGGCGCCTCGCGCGGCATTGGCGCGGCTCTGAAATCCGAACTCGGCACCCGCGGCTATGAGGTCACCGGCACCTCGACCCGCGGCACAGAGGACCTTTTGCCGCTCGACGTCAAAGACCCGCAGAGCGTCGCGGCGCTTGCCAAAGACTTGAAAGACCACCCGCTGGACCTGTTGGTCTGCAACGCCGGGCTTTACCTCGACAAGGGGCAATCCCTTGACACCGACTACCCCGCCGAGATGTGGGTCGAAGAATTCGCCGTCAATGTGACCGGCGTCTTCCTGACCGTACAGGCCTTTCTCCCGGCCTTGCGCGCGGCGCGTGGTAAGATCGCGATCATCTCCTCGCAGATGGCATCCCATACCCGCGCGCCCGGCGGCTCCTACATCTACCGCGCCTCGAAAGCCGCCGCGTTGAACTTGGGCCGGAACCTTGCCACCGATCTCAAATCGGACGGTATTTCGGTTGGCATCTATCACCCCGGCTGGGTCCAGACCGATATGGGCGGCGCCTCTGCCGAGATCACGGCGACCATGGCGGCCACAGGATTGGCGGATCGTTTTGCCGAACTGTCGCCGACCTCCACTGGCTGTTTCCTGACCTGGGACGGGCATCCGCACGCCTATTAAAGCGTTCGACCCAAAACCTCGCTCACAGCTTTTGGTCGAACGCAGTGCAACATCTGTACGTGGCAGGCGCCCGACCCTTATCTGATGCCTCAAGTTAAAGGTCGGACGCTTTAAGTCTCCTTTGCTGTAAAAATACTCAGCAAAATATACACCGGGCGCACGCGCCACTCTTGCGCTTGGCTCCCAAGCCACTTAGAGAACCGTGACCACTCTGACGACGGGGGATAAGGCCAGAGATGCCCATTCTCGTGATGAAATTCGGCGGCACATCCGTCGCCACGCTCGACAAGATCAAACGCGCCGCGAAACGCGTCGGCCGCGAGGTTGCCAATGGCTACGACGTGATCGTCGTGGTCTCTGCCATGTCTGGCGAGACCAACAAGCTCGTGGGCTACGTGAACGAGACCTCTCCGATGTATGACGCGCGCGAATATGACGCCGTCGTCTCCTCGGGCGAGAACGTGACCGCAGGCCTCATGGCACTGACGTTGCAGGAAATGGAGGTGCCCGCGCGCAGCTGGCAGGGCTGGCAAGTGCCGCTCAAGACCAACTCCGCGCATGGTGCAGCCCGGATCGAAGAGATCCCGACCGACAACATCCTCGCCAAATTCGGCGAAGGCATGAAGGTCGCCGTCGTGGCGGGGTTCCAGGGCATTTCGCCCGAGGGCCGCATCACCACGCTGGGCCGGGGCGGATCGGACACCACCGCCGTCGCCTTTGCCGCCGCCTTTGAGGCCGAGCGCTGTGACATCTACACCGACGTGGACGGGGTCTACACCACCGACCCGCGGATCGAGAGCAAAGCCAAGAAGCTCGAAAAAATCGCCTTCGAAGAGATGTTGGAACTGGCGTCTCTCGGTGCGAAAGTGCTTCAGACCCGGTCGGTCGAGCTGGCGATGCGCTATGGCGTGCGCCTGCGCGTCCTGTCGTCTTTCGAGGAATATGACCCCAATGCCGGCACCTTGATCTGTGCCGAGGAGGATATCGTGGAAAACAAACCTGTCTCGGGCATTGCCGCCTCCCGCGAAGAAGCCAAAATGACCCTCGTGTCGGTCGCAGACCGCCCCGGCATCGCCGCCGCCATTTTCGGTCCGTTGGCCGAAGCGGGCGTCAATGTCGACATGATCATTCAGAACATTTCCGAAGAGGGTCGCACCGATATGACCTTCTCCTGCCCCGTCGATCAGGTGAACCGCGCCAAAGCGGCCCTGGACGCGGCACAGGAGCGCGGGGATTTCAACTTTGGCGAGCTGATCTCCGACACGGATGTGGCGAAAATCTCGCTCGTGGGCATCGGCATGCGCTCGCAATCCGGCGTCGCCGCGAAGATGTTCAAAGTGCTCTCTGATGAAGGCATCAACATCAAGGTCATCGCCACCTCAGAGATCAAGATCTCCGTTCTGGTCGACCGCAAATACACCGAGCTTGCCGTTCAGGCGCTGCACGATGCCTTCGAGTTGAACGCCGCCTGAGCCTCGCCTCATCGCAAGACATAGCCCCCGCATTCTGCGGGGGCTTTCTTTTGAGCAAAGAAGGATATCGAATGATCCTTTGGCAACGCGTTGAGGCCGCATTGATTTTCGTGATCTGCCTCATCATGCTCTGAACCATGCGCGCCCCCTGCCCCTATGGGCCATGGTGCTTGTGTTCTTCGCGCCGGACCTGTCCTTCGCAGGCGACGCGATGGGCCCGCGTGTCGGCGCCGTGGCCTATAACCTATGCATCTCTACGCCAGTGGCGCGCTTGTCGCGCTTTTCGGATGGCTGACCCACGCCCCGCTCGCCACGGCTCTGGGTCTCTTGTGGATCGCCCATGCCGGCTTTGACCGCGCGCTTGGGTATGGCCTCAAATCTCCAGAATATTTTGTGATCACACATCCCGGGCGGATTGGCAAAAACCAGGCATAATGCGCAGTCGCAGCACGCATTTTCTGCACCTGCATCCACAAGTTGCGGATTTTTCTGCACTTTTTACACGCAAATTTTGGCCGAGCCGCCGTCGCGCGGTTGATTTTTCTGGGCAAAAGCCACATCTGTGCTCTAAGGAATTTGACGCCATAACGGGCGCAGAACAAGACCGACGGGGACATGGTGAATAATCTGGAAAGCGAAAGCCGGAAGCTTTTGGGCCGGCTCAGGGACACGCTGGCCGAGGACAGTGCCGGTCAGGCACGTCTCGACCGCATCACCCATCTGATCGCCGACAGCATGCAGACCGAGGTCTGTTCGATCTACCTCTTCCGCGACGCCGACACGCTTGAGCTTTGCGCCACCGAAGGTCTCAAATCCGAAGCCGTGCACAAGACCCGGATGCGTATCGGCGAGGGCCTCGTGGGCCGGGTCGCGCGCAGCCGGATCATGGTCAACGCCGCCGATGCGCCCTCTGAGCGGGGCTTCCGCTACATGCCCGAGACCGGCGAGGAATTGTTTTCGAGCTTCCTGGGTCTTCCGATCCAACGCCTCGGTGAAATCCTCGGCGTTCTGGTCGTGCAATCGAAAGAGGCCCGCGCCTTTACCGAAGACGAAGTCTACGCCCTCGAAGTGGTCGCCATGGTTCTGGCCGAGATGACCGAACTGGGCGCCTTTATCGGCGACGAAGGTGGCATGGCCGCCCTGCACCAGCATCCGGTCATGTTCCGGGGCGCGACAGGGCAAGAGGGCGTCGCCGAAGGCAATGTCTACCTGCATGAGCCACGCGTCGTGGTCACCAACCCGGTGGCCGATGACCCGGAGGCGGAAAAAGATCGGCTGCGCAAGGCCGTCGATGAGCTGCGCATCTCGGTCGACAGCATGTTGGCCGCCGTCGAACCCGGCGAGAAAGACCAGCGCGAGGTGCTCGAAGCCTACCGGATGTTCGCCAATTCCCGCGGCTGGATGCGCCGGATGGAAGAGGACATCGACCGGGGTCTGTCGGCAGAGGCCGCCGTTGAGAAAGAACAGGGCGCGGCGCGCACGCGACTGGCGCAAGTCCCCGACCCCTACATGCGCGAGCGCCTGCACGATCTCGATGACCTGTCGAACCGACTGCTGCGCATTCTCACCGGCCAAGGCAACGAAACTGGCGCGGAGATGCCCGAAAATCCAATCCTCGTCGCCCGCAACATCGGCCCCGGCGAGTTGCTGGACTATGGCAAGGATTTGAAAGGCATCGTGTTGGAGCAAGGCTCTGTCGGATCGCATGCCGCCGTTGTGGCCCGCGCCTGGGCGATCCCTCTGGTGATCCACGCCGAGGGCATCACCACCGAGGCGCTGAACGGCAACGCCATTCTGGTCGATGGCGATCAGGGCCTGGTGCATTTGCGGCCCGAAGAATCCGTCGCCGCCGCCTTCCGCGACAAGATCGCGATGCAGGCCGAAGCGCAGAAACGCTACGCCGGCCTGGTGGGCCTGCCTGCCGAGACGCTCTGTGGTCGACATATCAACATGCATATGAACGCCGGTCTGATGGCGGATCTGCCCTCTCTGGCCTCCTCGGGCGCCGAGGGCGTGGGCCTGTTCCGCACCGAATTGCAGTTCCTGATCCGCAACAAGGTGCCGCGTCGGGGCGAGTTGGCGACGCTCTACGCCCGCGTCATGGACGCGGCGCGCGGCAAACGCGTGGTGTTCCGCACCCTCGACATCGGCTCCGACAAAGTGTTGCCCTATATGAAGCCGCAGGACGAACCGAACCCTGCGATGGGCTGGCGCGCGATCCGTGTGGGGCTTGATAAACGCGGCGTGATGCGGATGCAGCTTCAGGCGCTCATCCGCGCCGCCTCGGGTCGTCCGTTGACGATCATGTTCCCTTTCGTGGCGCAGTTCGACGAATACCGTCAGGCACGGGGCATTTTGGACGATGTGCTCGAGTCCGAGCAAAAGCTGGGCTACGTGCCGCCGTCTTCCGTTGAAGTGGGCGCGATGTTGGAAACGCCCTCTCTGGCCTTCGCCCCCGATCTGTTTTTCCAACAGACCGATTTCATTTCCATCGGTGGCAACGACCTCAAACAGTTCTTTTTCGCCGCTGACCGGGAAAACGAGCGGGTGCGTCGGCGCTATGACACGCTGAATTATTCCTTCCTGAGCTTCATCCGCCAGATCGTCGCGCGCTGCGACCAATTCGACACGCCGGTGTCCTTTTGTGGCGAAGATGCCGGGCGGCCTTTGGAGGCGGTGGCTCTGGCCGCGATGGGGGTGCGCACCCTGTCGATGCGCCCGGCCTCGATCGGCCCGGTGAAGGCGATGTTGCGGCGTCTGGACCTCGATGAGGTGGCCAGTGTGATTGATCAGGCGGCAGACGCCGGGGCGCAATCCGTGCGCGGAGAATTGACGGCCTATCTGGTCAAACAGGGGTTCATGCTCTGATCCTGTGGCGCTCCGCGCACCACGATCAGCAGGCTCTGTCTTCTCTCGCGTTAAGGTTAATCTGATTAAGGTTAACGCCTCGGGGAGAACCGCCTCAGCGCGCCATTTCGAGACGCAACATCTCTTTCAACTCTTCGAACGACAGATCGCTGTCCTCGGCCATGCGGAGCATGCCGAAACTCACATGCGCCATGTCCTGATAATAGGCGGTATAGGCGTAATTCGTCGCCGCGCCTGCCACGGCGCCCAGAACCGGAACGGTCTGCGCCGCCAGTTTTTGCCCCAAAACCACCGAGAGACGCGGCGCGACCTTGGCGATAATCCCGTTCAGCGTGGCCCCCGTCAGCGTGGTGCGGGCCGCAAGAAACCCAAGATCGGCGCCATCGTCATCCTCCAGAGGTCCGGCGGCGGCGAAAACCTGAATACAGGCCTTGCGCACATCGTCGCGGGAGGGATCAAAGCCGTGATCTTCGGCGACGCCCTGGATCGCGTGGAGCAGTACGGTCGTGGTGACCGGCAATTCCGCCAAAGCGGTCGGCAGCCCGCCAACACCGCCCACGGCGCCCAGCCCCGAGGTCACCGCCCGCGACATCCAAGTGCTGCCTTTGACCGAACGCCGTCCGCGTGCCGCACCGTCAAACGCCAGTTCAAGCGCGGAAAGCGTCGCGCCCTCAAGCTGACCTCTGATCTTGTCGGGCAACTTGCCGAACAGCCCGTCCGCCGTGCCGCCCACGATGTTCAAAAGCTGCATGCCGGGATGGTTCGCACGTTTCAGACGCCGCGCCAGCGCACGGATCGCCTCCGGTGTGGGGGCTTGCAACACGGCATGTGCGCCATCGGTGAGGGTCGGTAATTTTTCCATGCCCTAGAGATGGGGTCAGTCGTCCTTGTGGACAAGCCCCTCGACCCCGTCCCAGGCGCCGGGACGCAGAGCCACGCCCAAAACCCGATCTGGGTTGGTCGGCGGCGGCATTTCGACGGGGTCGAGTTTTTCAAATCCGAAACGGGAATAATAGGGGGCATCGCCCACCAACATCACCCGCTCCCAACCAAGCCGCACGGCCTCTGCCATCGACTCATTCATCAACAAGCCCCCCAAGCCCTCGCCCTGACGGGTGTGGTGCACGGCGATGGGGCCCAAAAGCAAGGCGCGATGCTCGCCCGCGCCGATGCGAATGGGCCAATAGCGGATCGCGGCGGCCAGAACGCCATGTTCGTCACGCGCCAGAAGACAGAGATCCGTGACCTTTTCGACTCCATCGCGCAGACGATAGGACGACAAAAGCTCGCGCCCCGGCGCAAAACAGGTGTCGTAGAGGGCTTCGACCTCCCAAAGATCGTCCGGCGTTTCTGTCTCGATCCGATACACGCGTATCCCTTTCTCAGCGCACAGATTTTGCGCGCGGATTTGGCTCGGATTTCTGCTATCACAGCCCTAAATGGTGAGCAACGCGAAGAAAAGGACACACCAAGATGTATTACCGCCCCAGCGATGGTCACAGCCTGCCCCACAACCCGTTCAACGCCATCGTGTCGCCGCGACCCATTGGTTGGATCTCGACGCGGTCAAGCTCAGGACATGAAAACCTTGCGCCCTACTCCTTTTTCAACGCGGTCGCCTATGTGCCGCCGCAGGTGATGTTTGCCTCGATCGGCTCGAAAGACACGCTGCGCAACCTGCGTGAGACCGGCGAGTTTTGCGTCAATCTCGTGGGCGCCGACCAGATCGCGGTGATGAATGCCTCCTCCGCGGCGTTTGAGTTCGAGGAAGACGAGTTCACCCAATCCGGCGCTCTGCGCGCCCCCTGTCGCGAGATTGCCTGTTCGCGGGTCGAAGATGCGCCAGCCTCCTTGGAATGCAAGATGACCCAGATCGTCCAACTCGCGGGCAAAGACAATCACGTGGTCTTCGGCGAAGTCATCGGCATCCACATCCGCCCCGACCTGATCGTCGACGGGCGGTTCGATGTGGTGAAGGCGCGCATGCTGTCGCGCTTGGGCTATCGCGATTACGCTGAGGTCACAGAGGTGTTCGAGCTGACGCGTCCGAACGATTGACGGGGATTGAGGGCGAGAGGGAACTCTTTCGCAGCAGGACCGTTTAATGATTTATAAGACACTGCGCCCAACAAAACCGTGCCTGACAAAACTGTGCCTGACAAACACGCCCCTCATCTCACGCCCCGGCGAAAGCCATGATTGCCCATAAAGGGCCCCACCCCGTCATCCCCTATGGAGAGCCCATGCGCATTCAGATCGACGTCGCAATGACCTACCGGTTTCCGAACCCGAACACCGTGTTTTTGGCGCTTGAAGCGGCCAAAGTTGACGGCCAGACGATCGAATACGAAAGCCTTTTGGTCGGAGATGCCACCGTGAGCCGGATCACGGGGGACTCGGGCGTCGGCGAACGGGTGTTTGCGCAAGTGCCCGGAACCGAAATGATTTTGAATTACAGCGCGTTGGTGAACATCACCCGTCCGCACAATGGAATCGAGGACCTCGATGCGGCGCCTTTACATATGATCCCGGGGGAGGTTGTGCCCTATCTGCGCCCCTCGCGATATTGTCAGTCCGATAAATTTGTCAGCTTTGTAGGGAAACGTTTTGGTGGCGTGCAAGGCGGGGCGAAAGTGGCCGCCATCCGGGACTGGATCGAGAACAATCTCTCCTATGTCCCCGGCAGTTCCGACGCCGACACCAATGTCCTGGAAACCTTTGCCGGACGGCAAGGTGTCTGTCGAGACTACGCGCATTTGATGTGTTCCATGGTTCGCGCCGCGCAAATCCCGGCGCGGATGGTGGCGGTCTATAGCCCCAATGTCGTCCCACAGGATTTTCACGCCGTGGCGGAAGTTTGGCTGGGCGGTCAATGGACCCTCGTTGACGCGACGGGCATGTGCACCCCCGATGATATGGCGGTGATTGCGGTGGGGCGAGATGCCTATGACATCGCCTTCATGGACTCTCAGGCGCCAGCGCAGATGCTACAGCAATCCGTCTTTGTACAGCTCACGTAGGCCACGGCCCAAAGGCATGCCAATGCGCCTCGAAATCGCATGGGATATATAAAAAGGCCTCCCTGCGACAGGGAGGCCTTTTCGATCTCAACCTTGGCGAGGGCTCAGTGCCCGCCGCCCAACACACCCGTGCGCACGACATAGTCCGTGGCGATCTGGTAATCCGGGTCGTCATCGCTATCGACCATCAGGTGACCGGCGTTGGACAAAAGCCGGTGACAATCGCGGCTCAGGTGGCGCAGTTGGATTTCCTTGCCCAGCGCTTCGTATTTCGCAGCGAGGCTTTCGATCGCGTTGAGCGCAGATTGGTCGGCAACGCGGCTGTCGGCGAAATCGACGATCACCATGGAGGGATCGTTGGCCGGGTCAAAGAGCTCCGAAAAGCCCTCGGCGGAGCCAAAGAACAGCGGGCCCTGAATTTGATAGACCTTGGCGCCCTCGGGGCTCTCGTAGGTCTTGGCATGGATGCGGGATGCGTTCTGCCAGGCATAGGCCAGTGCGGAGACGATGACACCCACGACCACGGCGACCGCGAGGTCTTCGAGCACGGTCACGACGGTGACGAGCACGATGACGAAGGCATCCACACGGGGCACTTTGCGCATCACGTTGAAGGAGTTCCAGGCAAACGTGCCGATCACCACCATAAACATCACGCCCACCAGAGCGGCCAGCGGGATTTGTTCAATGAGCGGCGAGGCCACCACGATGAAGAGCAAAAGGAACAGCGCTGCCGTGATGCCCGCAAGGCGCGTGCGCCCGCCGGATTTCACGTTGATCATCGACTGCCCGATCATGGCGCAGCCGCCCATCGAGCCGAAGAAACCGGAGAGCACATTGCCCGCGCCCTGCGCCAGACATTCTTGCGAGACACCACCGCGTTCGCCTTTGATTTCCCCCACGAGGTTGAGCGTCAGAAGGCTCTCAATCAGGCCCACGGCCGCGCCGATCAGCGCATAGGGCAGGATGATTTTCATCGTGGCAAGGAAGCTCTCCATGCTCTCGAACATCGGCACGGACGGGATGTGGAAGGCCGGCAAACCGCCCTTGATCTGCGCCATATCGCCCACACGCGGCACGTCGATGCCAAAGGCGATCACCACCACGGCAGTGATCAGAATGCCCGCCAGTGGCGCCGGGATGATATTGGTCACCTTCGGCAGGAAATGCACCACGGCCATGGTCAGGCCGACAAGCCCGAGCATGATGATGAGCGGCATGCCGGTCATATAGCTGTCAGTGCCGGGCACTTTGAACTGGGTGAGCTGGGCAAGGAAAATGACGATCGCCAGCCCGTTCACAAAACCCAACATCACCGGATGCGGCACGAGGCGGATGAACTTGCCGAGGCGAAAAATCCCCGCAAGGATTTGCAAGATGCCCATAAGGACCACAGTGGCGAAAAGATATTCGACACCATGATCGACCACCAGCGCCACGAAGACCACGGCGATGGCCCCGGTCGCGCCAGAAATCATCCCGGGACGCCCGCCAAAGACGGCGGTCACCAGCCCCATAATGAAAGCAGCGTAAAGCCCCACGAGCGGGTGCACATGGGCAACGAATGCAAAAGCCACGGCTTCGGGCACCAGCGCCAGCGCGACGGTGAGGCCCGAAAGCACATCGGTTTTCGCCTGCGCAGGCGTCAGCTTGGTCGATGTGGTTCCGGAAATAGACAGGTTCTTCGCGAAGGACGCGAGTGCGGATTGGATCACGGGAGGCTCCCAGATGTCAGGAAATGCGTTTGGCCCCTCTTAGCGCGATTGTCGCATGAGCGCAAAGGCAGACCCCGCGCCTCTGGCCCTCGTGACTTGATCGCAACAGATTTGGCGCTTCAATCGACCAATTGCGCAGGAATGAGGCCCCGGAGCGAGTTGCCGACCCAGAGACGCGCCGCCGCGCGCAGGTCCGCTTCGGTCAACACGGCCTCGCGGGCGCGCCCCTCGTCCAGCATTGCTTCGCGCAGCACTCCGGGCAGGAGGCCAGAGGACAAGGCGGGGGTCAGCATCTCGCCGTCCCGCTCCAAAAACACATTGGTGATCGTACCTTCGCACAGCTCTCCGCTCGTGTTGAGAAACACCGCCTCGTCGATGCCCTCGGGCAAGGCGGCGCGGGCTTCATCGTAGAGGCTGCGCTCCGTCGTTTTGACCGCGAGCCACGGGTCCGCAGGGTCAAGGCGGGTCTCATGCAACTGCACGCGGAAGACAGGTTTTGAGGGGACAAGCGGCGCGTCTTGCAGCTCCAACGCACCCTCAAGCTCCAGCGTCATGCGCATCCGGCGCGGGGTCTCGGCGTGAAACGCGGCTGTGAGGCGCTCAGCCTCCAACGGATCGAACGGCACGTCCAACTTCGTCGCCGTGCGCGCCATCCGCGCGAGGTGCCGTGCCCCCCGCGTCATGCCCTGCCCCGGCACATAGCCAAAGGTCTCGATGATGCGGAACGGATCGCTCACGACGTCGCTCATAGCAGAGGCTCCAAATCGGCAAAACGGGATTTCAACAGCGCCTCGTCATATTCCGACTGCGCCTCGCTGTCATAGACCACACCACCACCCACATGCAGCCGTGCGCGGCCTTCCGCCATTTCCAAGGTTCGGATCGCGACGTTGAAAGACGACCGCCCGTCCGGCGCGGCCCAGCCGATGGAGCCGCAATAATGCCCGCGTGGCCCGGCCTCCAATTCGTGAATGATCTGCATCGCGCGAATCTTCGGCGCGCCGGTGACAGAGCCACAAGGAAACAATGCGCGAAAACGATCATAGAGGCCAATCTCGGGCAACAACCGCGCGGTCACGGTCGAGGTCATCTGATGCACGGTGGCGTAGCTTTCAATCTCGAACAGTTTGGGCACTTTGACCGATCCCACCTCGGAAACCCGCGACAGATCATTGCGCAGGAGATCGACGATCATAAGGTTCTCGGCCTGATTTTTCTCAGACGCGGCCAACCAGTCTTTCGATGCGGCATCTTCCTCAGGCGTTGCACCACGCGGCACGGTGCCTTTCATCGGGCGCACGGTGATACCGCCCGCCCCGTCGGTCTCGTAGAACAGCTCGGGTGAGCGCGACAGGACCGCCGATCCGTCCGGCCTTTCGATCAGGGCGCCGGAACCCACCGGCTGGCGGGCCTTGAGCCGGTCATAAAGCGCGCGCGGTGTGAGATCGGAGGTGAGCGCCAGCGGAAAGGTCAGGTTCGCTTGATAGATGTCCCCCGCCCGAATGTAACGCGCCACGGCGTCAAAGGCCTCCGCATAGCGCGTTGTGTCCCAGAGGGGCTGCTTGTCCGTGGAGCCTTTATTCAAACTCTCGCGGACGGGGAGAGGCTCAGGCGCCTCGTAAATCCCAACTTCCAGCAAAGGCACATCGCGCGTCTCGGGCAACAAGGGCAAAAGCCGCGGCTCGAAACAATAGCCCAGCTCATAGGAAAACGCGCCCGCGATCCAGAAGCCTTCCGCCAAAGCTGCCTCAAGCCGCGCGAACGCCCCCGCGACCTCGCCCGGGGTATGGGCGAAGACCGTCTCTTTCGGCTTTTGGAACAGGCTTCCGCCTTGCAACGGCCCCGTGTCGAATTCGATCCGCATCTCACCCCCGGCGTGTTCGGACGCGCAGCGTTCTACGGCGGACACCCCCACTTTGGCAAGCACACCCGCGCCTCCTGTCGCACATCTCCTGAGCCTTGTCTTCCGCAACTTTTCCCAATTGCCCCTTGCGCGCCGCATTGCAGCGCCGCAAGGTTGGGCCGAACAGACGATGCAAGAGGCGGATATGACAGAGAAACAGCGTGTGATCGGCGTGATGGGCGGCTCCGGTGTCTATGAGATCGACGGGCTGGAGGATGCCGCGTGGCAAACGGTTGAAACGCCGTGGGGCGATCCCTCTGACGCGCTTCTGACCGGCACGTTGGGCGGTGTCAAAATGGTTTTCCTGCCCCGTCACGGGCGCGGGCATGTGCATTCGCCCTCGACCGTCAATTACCGCGCCAACATCGACGCGATGAAACAGATGGGGGTCACGGACCTGTTTTCCGTCTCCGCCGTGGGGTCTTTCCGCGAAGAGATGGCGCCGGGCGATTTCGTCATCGTCGATCAGTTCATCGACCGCACCTTTGCGCGGGAAAAATCCTTCTTCGGCACCGGCTGTGTTGCGCATGTCTCGGTGGCGCATCCGGTGTGTGAACGGCTTTCGGGGATTGCCTATGAGGCGGCGCGTGCGACGGGGGTGACGGTTCATAAGGGCGGCACCTATCTGGCCATGGAGGGCCCGCAGTTTTCTTCGATCTCTGAGAGCAAAATGTATCGCGAGAGCTGGGGCTGCGATGTGATCGGCATGACCAATATGCCGGAGGCGAAACTCGCCCGCGAGGCGGAAATTTGCTACGCCTCCATCGCCATGGTTACCGATTACGACAGCTGGCACCCGGATCATGGCGCGGTGCAGATCACCGACATCATCAAGACGCTCAAGGCCAACACCACACATGCGAAATCCCTCGTCGCGGCGCTTCCGGGGCTTTTGGGGGGCGTCTATGCCCCCTGTGAGCATGGCTGCGACCGGGCGCTGGAGTATGCAATCATGACCGCGCCGGACAAACGCGATCCCGAGGTGGTCGAAAAACTTGCGACCGTCGCGGGGCGGGTGTTGGGAGGATAACATATGCCCTTTGAGCTTTGGCTGGCCTTCGTCGCCGCCTCCACCGCGCTTTTGATGATCCCCGGACCGACGATCCTCTTGGTGCTCTCCTATGCGCTCACCCAAGGCAAACGTGTCGCCGTGGCCACGGCTTTGGGTGTCGCACTTGGGGATTTCATTGCCATGAGTGCCTCGCTTCTGGGCCTTGGCGCTTTGGTGATGGCGTCGGCCACGGCCTTTACCGTGATCAAATGGGCGGGGGCCGTTTATCTGTTCTATCTTGGCTTCAAAATGTTGAAATCCGCACCGCAGGCGTCTCTGGGGACGGTCGAACAGATGGGGCATGTCAGCTCAAGGCAGGTGTTTCTTCACGCGAGCGCTGTCACCGCGCTGAACCCGAAATCCATCGGCTTTTTCATCGCCTTCGTGCCGCAGTTCCTCACGCCCGGCGCGCCGCTTGCACCGCAATTCACCCTGCTCATTGCCACCTTCGTGGGCCTCGCCACGGTCAATGCGCTGGCCTATGCGCTTCTTGCCAATCTCATGCGCAAACGCATCCAGCGCCCGCGTGTGATGCGCAACATGACCCGCGCGGGCGGTGTGGCGCTTTTGGGCATGGGCGCCCTGACCGCCACGCTTCGCCGTGCCTGATCTCACCGCCTCAGCCAAAGGACACACCATGAAAACCGTCAAGGATTACATCCGCACCATCGTCGATTTCCCACATGAAGGCATCCTGTTTCGCGATGTCACCACCTTGTTTGCCGACCCGCGTGGCATGCGGCTTGCGATTGACCAGTTGCTCGATCCCTATGTGGGTATGCAAATCGACAAGGTGGTGGGACTTGAGGCACGCGGGTTTATCATCGGCGGCGCCATCGCGCATCAGCTCTCGATCGGCTTCGTTCCGATTCGCAAAAAGGGAAAACTGCCCGGCGCTGTGATCTCCGAAGAGTACAAACTCGAATATGGTGAGGCCGTGGTCGAGGTACATGACGATGCGATCCAGCCCGGCGAGAAAATCCTAGTGGTCGACGATCTTTTGGCCACCGGCGGCACGGCGGAAGCCGGGATCAAGCTGGTCGAGCGGCTGGGTGGCGAGATCGTGGGCTGTGCGTTTATCATCGACCTGCCGGAGCTGGGTGGGCACAAGCGGCTGGCTGATCTGGGCTATGGAATTCATACGCTTTGTGAATTTGAGGGGCTATGATGCAAATTTTTGCAAACCCCCTGTGCATCGTGAACGCTTTGGTAACGACTCGCTCGTAAATCTGTGCATGTCTCGCGGAGCCGAGACGCTGTTTGCACCACATGTGAGCAATCACATTTCGCGCCCTGATCGCCCCCCCGATCAGGGCGCTTTTCACTTCCCTGCCGCGTCACGAGAGTCTTTCGACAGAGGAAAAGCCGCGTTGCCTTCCAACGCGTGAACCTTAATGAGATTAACCTTAACCCAACCGGCATATCGGTTGACTTCCGGCTGTCACAAACCGGATCGCTTCAGGCCGGCGGCAGCCGCAAAACCGCGCCCGGATTCATGATGCCCTTGGGGTCGAGCGCCGCCTTGATCGCCCGCATCGCGGAGAGTTTCCCCGGATCGCCATAGTGCTCCAGGTCTTCGGCCTTGAGCCGTCCGACGCCGTGTTCCGCGCTGAACGATCCGTCATACTCCGCGACAAGATCATGCACCACGCGCTTTACCTCAAAGCGGATGTTTTCATACTCGGAGCGATCACGCCCCTTCGCCGGGAAGACGTTGTAATGCAGGTTGCCGTCGCCCAGATGGCCAAAGGCATTCACCCGCACATCGCCCAGTTGCGACAGCCGCGCGATGCCCTCGGGGATGAAGTCGGCGATCCGCGACAGCGGGATGGAAATGTCATGCGACGAGATCGAACCGATGCGTTTGTTGCCTTCGGGGATCGTCTCGCGCAGGGTCCAGAAGTCTTGCCGCTGCGCCTCGCTTTGCGCGATGACCCCATCGCTGACCAGTCCCGCTTCAAAGCCGCGCTCAAACAGAGTGGCGAGCATGGCTTCCGGGTCGGAGGTGCCCGACACGCCGAGATCAATCAGCACGCACCACTCGGGGTGGGCCGCGAAAGGCTGGCGAATATCGGGAACCGTCTCGGCAAGGAAATCCAGCCCCATGCCGGAGATCAGTTCAAAGGCCGAAATACCCTCCCCCGCGATGCCCTGCGCCATGTTCAAAAGCTCGAGGGCGGCGGCGGGGGACGGCACGATGAGGATCGCGGCGGCCTCGTGTTCCGGCTGCGGGAAGAGGCGCAGGCTGGCCGCCGTGATCACGCCCAGCGTGCCTTCCGCCCCGATCAACAGGTTGCGAATGTCATAGCCAGTGTTGTCCTTGCGCAGGCGTTTGAGGCCGTGGAAAATCTGCCCGTCGGGCAGGACCGCTTCGATGCCCAGACATAGCTCACGCGCATTGCCGTAGCGCAGCACATTGAGCCCGCCCGCATTGGTCGACAGGTTGCCGCCGATGCGACAGGTGCCTTCGGCCCCCAGAGAGAGAGGAAACAGGCGCCCGGCCTCAGAGGCTGCGGATTGGATGTCGGCGAGGATCGCACCGGCTTCCGCAACGATGACGTTTTCCTGCGGATAGACCGCGCGGATTTTGGTCATTTTTTCCAATGAGAGGATGACCGGCGCGGGGCCGTCATAGGCGATCTGACCCAGCACCAATCCGGTGCCGCCGCCCAAGGGCACGATGCCGACCGAGGCCTCGTAACAGGCCTGCACGATGGTCGAGACCTCTTCGACCGTCGCCGGACAAACGATCACTGCCGCCTGACCATGGTAACGCCCCCGCGGGTCTTCCAACTCGCCGTCACGGCGCGCGCGCAGGGTGCCGGGCGGCAAGGCCTTTTCAAGCGCTTCAAGAAAATCGGGCGTCGCAGGCTGGGTCATGTGAGGCTCCTTTGCCCCAGATGTAGCCCCTGCCCCCCCAGGTCTCAATCGGAAAGAAACTGAGGCTCCAACACCATGATCGTCGGTTGCCCCGGCAAACGGTCGAGCGAGACCAACAACTCGGAGCCGTGGGGTTCTACCACAGCAAAGTCGTCGCCCATCCCCGACAGGAAATCGTTCAAACCATAGCGCGAAAAATAATGCATCGGAATGACGATGGAGGAGCGAAACCGTTCGACGATGCGCATCATCACCTCTCGTGGCACGGTATAGCCACCGTCAACCGGCGCCATGACCACGTCGAGACGCCCGATGGCGGCATATTGTTCCTCGGTCGGCTCATGATGCAAATGGCCCAGATGGCCGATGCACAGGCCCCCCGCCTCGAAGATGAAGATCGAATTGCCATTGGGTTCACGCGCACCGCCCTCACGCGTGCCATTACCATTTCCAAGGCGAATATCGGTCGGCACATTGCGGACGCGCATGGCACCCAGATCGAGATCATGCTCTGCGCCTTCGCCATAGGCCCCCCAGCCCTCGAGAATATGCGCGACATCGCCGTGGACGTTGTTGGTGTAATGGCTGGAATGGGCCTGATTCATCGTCACAACATCGGGCGCCCAGAGCGTGTCGCCGATATAGCCGTTGTAATCGGTGACCACAGACACGTCGCCCGCCTCGATGGCAAACATCGCATGGTCGATGAAATGAATACGTACGGCATCGTCGGGGACGGGTGCGCCGACAGAGGCTTGCCACAGCCTCTCGGGTGCCGTGTCCCCCGCAAGTGAGCGACAATGGCTCGGGATACGCTCGGCCTCCTGGGCCATGGCAGCCGTGGACGCGATAGAAACAGCGAGGCTGAGAAAAAGAGGCCACCCAGATATTTTCTGCATGCAAGTCTCCCGATCACATCGGGATGAGGGTAGGCCCGAATCCCCCGTGGTCCTCATCACAGAACCGTGTACGCCGCGATGGGGTCAAGCCTGCCCTATCGTGGTCGGCCCACGCCGATCCGGGTGCAGCGCGGAATAAAGCACATGGTTGCGCCAACGGCCGTTGATCTGAAGATAGGCCTGCGCCACGCCTTCGTATTTGAACCCGGCCTTTTCCAGCGCCCCACGCGACGCCGCGTTTTCCGGCAGGCACGCGGCCTCAATCCGGCTCAGGCGCATGCGGGCAAAGGCGTGATGGGTGACGGCGGCGATGGCCTCTTTCATATAGCCCTGACGCGCGTGGCGCGCGCCGATCCAATAGCCGATGGTGCCCGCCTGCGCAGGGCCGCGGCGGATATTGTCGAGCGTCAAGGCGCCCAAGAGCACATCGTCGTCACGGCGAACCAAAAAGACTGGCAGGCCGCTGTCGCTGCGATAGCTGCGCTCCGCCCAGATCACACGGTTGGTGAATGCCTTGCGCGTCAGGTGGTCCGACGACCAGGTCGGTTCCCAGGGCTGCAAGAATTCCATGCTTTCCTGACGCAGGGAGGCCCAGGCGCGATAGTCCGAATGCTGAGGCAGACGGAGCGTCATGCGCTCCGTCTCGATCCGCACCTTCGGTCGTCGCGACAGCATCAGGCGGCGAACCTTTCGCGCAATTTATCCAGCTCCGGCGCGGCTTTGACCGGGCCGTACAGCGCCATCGACGCCTTGCCCATGCCGGTTTTCACCAGAAACTCGCGCACATTCTCAAGCGTCACCGCGTCGATCCGTTCCACGGTTTCCTCGAGCGCCGGAATGCGCCCCCAGATGCCCAGCATCCGCGCGTTGCGTTCGGAGCGCGACGACGGGCTTTCCAGCCCCATCAACAGCCCCGCCTTGATTTGCGCCCGCGCCCGGTCGACCTCGACCATGGTCATTTCAGACGCCGCACGCTTCATCTCGTCAATCGTGACCTCGGCCAGTTCCGCGACCTGATCGCCCGAAGTCCCCGCATAGATCGTGGTCAGCCCGGTGTCGGAATAGGCGCCGGATTGGGCGTAGATCGTATAGCAAAGCCCGCGCCGTTCGCGCAGTTCCTGAAAGAGCCGCGAGGACATGCCCCCGCCCAAGGCGGTGGTCGCGGTCTGGGCGATGTAGATGTCTTCGTCGCGATAGGCAGGGCCTTCGAAAGCCAGCGTGAAATGCGCCTGTTCGAGCTTCTTGACCTTGCGATATTCACCGCCCTCAAACCGCGCCGGATCCGCGTAATCGCGACCATGCGGTTTGAGACCGCCAAATATCTCTTCGGCCTCGGCGACGATACGGTCGTGGTCGATATTGCCCGCCGCCGAAAGCACCATGCGTTCGGGGCTATAGTGCTCGTCGACAAAGCCCGCGAGATCGTCGCGGCTGAAATTCCGCACCCGTTCGGCGGGGCCCAAAATCGTCCGGCCAAGGGCCTGTTTCGGGTAGGTCGCCTCTTGCAGCCAGTCGAAAATCACGTCGTCGGGCGTGTCCAAAGCCTGACCGATTTCCGACAGGATCACGCCGCGCTCGACCTCCAGCTCATGCGGATCGAAGATCGGGTTCAACACGATGTCGCCAATCACATCGAGTGCCAGAGAGACGTCGTCTTTCAACACGCGTGCGTAATAGGCCGTGGTTTCCCGCGTCGTATAGGCGTTGAGATACCCGCCAACGTTTTCAAGAACTTCGGCAATCTCCAGAGGCGTGCGGCGTTTCGTGCCCTTGAACGCCATATGTTCGAGGAAATGCGCGATGCCGTTCTGTTCGATCCGCTCATGGCGTCCGCCCGCCAGCACCCAAACCCCAATCGACGCGCTTTGCATCGAGGGTTGAAGTTCGGTGACGATCCGAAAACCGTTGGACAGAGTGTGGATACGTGGGCTCAAGCAAGACGCTCCTTGATCAGGGTTTTGAGACCATCTAGGTCGTTCGGCACCACCGTAAACCGCTCGTCGCGGTCGAACAGATCGGCCATATGTTCGGGCAGCGCCGGGTGGATGCCGCAAGCGGCCTCGACAGCCGCCGGGAATTTTGCCGGATGCGCCGTCGAGAGCGAGATCATCGGCACTTCGGACAGGTGCTCTTCGGCGACCTTTACCGCCACCGCCGTATGCGGACAGAGCACTTCGCCGGTGCGCTTGTGCATGTCGGTGATGGTGGCGGAGGTTTCTTCCTCAGACGCACGGCCCGAGGCAAAGGTCTCGCGCAGACGATCCATCGCGCCTTGGGAGATTTTGAACTCACCCGATTTGAACTCGTCCATCAGTTGCGCAATCGCAGCACCCTCGCGGTCATAGACGTCAAACAGCGCGCGTTCAAAGTTGGAACTCACCTGAATGTCCATCGACGGCGAAATCGACGGCACCACGCCCTCTTTGGTGCAGGCGCCGGTTTCCATCGTGCGGTGCAGAATGTCGTTCTGGTTCGTCGCGATCACCAGCTTGTCGATCGGCAGGCCCATGCGTTTCGCGATATAGCCCGCGAAAATGTCGCCGAAGTTGCCCGTCGGCACGGTGAAGGACACCTTGCGATGCGGCGCGCCGAGCGACACGGCGGAGGTGAAGTAATATACGACTTGGGCCAGCACCCGTGCCCAGTTGATCGAGTTCACAGCCGCCAGTTTGACGTGATCGCGAAATTCGATGTCGGCAAACATATCCTTGAGCGCAGCCTGGCAATCGTCGAAATCACCCTCGACGGCCAGCGCGTGGACGTTGGCCTCAGAGGGCGTGGTCATCTGGCGACGTTGCACATCCGACACCCGGCCATGCGGGAAGAGGATGAAGACATCGACATTCGACAGCCCTTTGAAGGCCTCAATCGCGGCAGAGCCGGTGTCTCCAGAGGTCGCGCCCACGATGGTCACATGTTCGCCCCGGCGCGCAAGCGCAGCCTGGAACAGCTGGCCAATGAGCTGCATCGCGAAATCCTTGAACGCCAAGGTCGGCCCGTGGAACAGCTCAAGCAGGAAGTGGTTCGGACCGAGCTGCACCAAAGGCGCGCGGGCGTCGTGTTTGAAGCCCTGATAGGCCTTCTTGATGATTTCCTTGAACTCGGCATCCGTAAAGGTGTCGCCGATGAACGGCTTCATCACCACAAAGGCCGCCTCTTCGTAGCTCATCCCCGCAAGCCCGGCGATCTCCGCCGCGCTCAGCGTCGGGATGCTCTCCGGCACGTAAAGCCCGCCATCCGAGGCAAGCCCCGTCAGCATGGCGTCTTCAAAGGTCAGGGTCGGCGCTTGGCCGCGGGTCGAGATATAACGCATGGCATCTGCTCTTTAGTCCGTTCGCGCCCTGATACGCCACAGAAGAAAAAGAGTCATCCCAAACCAGACAAGACAAAGCGAAAACCATGTGATTGCGTACTCCAGATGGTCGTTCGGGATGCCCTCGATGCCCACCGGCATCGGCTCTATGCCAACGCCTGTGCTGTCGCGGGCCACGATCAGCACGGGCTCTGTGTCGAGAGCCTCGGCCATCGCCGGAATGTCGCGCCCGAACCAGATGTTGCGCCCCACATCGGGCGCAGGCGTGGAGCTGTTCATATCATCCGGCCAATGCAAATTGCCGACCACCGTGACCTGACCTCCCGCACGCTCCTCATCCTTTTCCATGTCCCGCACAAACCCACGATCGAGCAACACCCGCCGCCCGTCCGTCAACGTCAAAGGCGCGATGATCAGATAGCCCGCGCCGATCTGTTTGCGCGAGACAAGCACATGAAGCTCTTCGCCCCCAATCTCCCCCGTCGCGGTCACCGGCATGTATTTCATCGACGGATCAATCGCCGCGGGCAGAGGCACCGGATCGGCGCCGATCTCCGCGCGGATCTCAGCCAGAACACCCTCTTTCCACGCAAGGCGCTGGAGCTGCCATGTGCCCAGCCAGATCAGCACCCCGCAGCCCAGGACCCCGATCACGATGGGAAAAATCATTCGTTTGAGCATGGAGCCTCCAAACGAAAGGGCGCCAAAGCGCCCCCTCTTGTCTTCATTGCAGTGAAAATACTCAGAGCTCATTGCCCCCAGATATAAACCACCACAAACAGGAAGAGCCAGACGACATCCACGAAGTGCCAGTACCAGGCCGCCGCCTCAAACCCGATGTGATCGTCCGGGGTAAAGTCGCCCTTGATCGAGCGCACGAGACAAATGGTCAGGAAGATCGTGCCGATGATAACATGGAAGCCATGGAACCCCGTCGCCATAAAGAAGGAGCCGTAGAAGAAATCGCCACCGAAGGTCCAGCCTTCATGCACGACCAGCTCGTAATACTCATAGGCCTGAAACAGCGTGAACACCGCGCCAAAGCCGACACCAATGGCGAGACCGGCGATCAGGTCCTTGCGGATATTGCCGTGGACCAGTGCATGGTGTGCCCAAGTCACAGCGGCGCCGGAGCACAGAAGGATCAGCGTGTTGATCAGCGGCAGGTGGAACGCGTCGACCGGAATGATCTCGGGCTTCACATATTCCGTGCCCGCATAGGTGTACATCGGGTAAAGCGTGTTCTTGAAGAACGCCCAGAACCAGGCGGCAAAGAACATCACCTCGGACATGATGAACATGATGAAGCCATAGCGCAGGCCGATCCGCACCACCGGCGTGTGATCGCCCGCCTTGTTCTCCTTGATCGTGTCCGACCACCAGCTCCACATCACGTAAAGCACACCGACGAAACCGATCAGGAAGATGAACGGATTGTCGTTGGCCATCCACATCACGGCGCCGAACAGCATGATAAAGGCGCCGACCGCGGCCATCAGCGGCCAGGGCGATGGCGGAAGGATGTGGTAATCGTGGTTCTTTTCATGCGCCATAGTGTGCGTCCCTCTCCCTTGGTTGCCCGTTCGGGCTTAGTTCAAACTCGTGTCCGAAGATGTGCCCGCCTCCAAAGCGGCATAATCTTCGGGCAGGTCTGTTTCATGGAATGTATACGACAGGGTGATGCGATGGATATATTTCGCATCCCTGTCGGTGGTGATCTCGGGATCGACATAGAAAGTCACGGGCATCAACACGCGCTCCCCCGGTTTCAGCACCTGTTCGGTGAAACAGAAACAGTCGATCTTGGTGAAAAAGCCGCCGGCCTCGAAGGGCGCGACATTGTAGGACGCCGTGCCTGCGATGGTGCGATCCGTCGGGTTATAGGCCTCGTAGAACGCAAGCCCCGTCTCGCCGATCCGAACCTCCATCGTGTTTTCCACGGGTTTGAACTCCCATGGCATCGACTGATCGGTGTTGGCGTCAAAACGGATCTTGATGGTCTCGTCCAGAATGGTGTCCGAGGCACCCACAGCCACGTTCGTGGTGCCGCCAAAGCCCGTCACCGCGCAGAACCAGCTGTAAAACGGCACCGACGCCCAAGCCAGACCGCCCATGAGGACCACGACCCCCACGAGTTGCAACACGGTCTTTTTCGGGCTGCGTCCGGCCATCAGTATCCCGCCTCCTGCGCCGCGATCGACGGGTCGAGAACGGTCACCTTGACCACGGTCAGGCCAAGCAAAAGCACCACAAAGGCGCCCAACGCCAGCCCAAGCCCCACATTGCGGGAGCGGCGGCGCGTGTGCATGTCATGAAGTTTTGTGATCGCCATCTTAGAACGGGCCTCCAATGCCATAGGCAAAGAGCGCCTTGTCCGCCATCAGCGCCATGAAATGCAGGAAGGTATAGGCCAGCGACAGTTTAAAAAACGCGCGCTCGGCCTTGTAATTGTCGGCCTCTGCCTCGTCCTCATTGCGCTTCCAAAGCACCACGGCGCCGCGCAGGAAGGCGGCATTCATCACCACGGCGACGACCAGATAGCACCAGCCCGCCAGAGGTGTTGCGAACATCGCGGCGGCGAAACCGGCCAAAAGGATCGTATAGACGAGGATGTGGTTGCGGGTCGACCGCTTGCCGTGGGTCACGGTCAGCATCGGCACCTTCGCTTTGTCGTAATCGGCGTTCATGAACAGCGCCAGCGACCAGAAATGCGGCGGCGTCCACATGAAGATCAGCATGAACATCAACACCGAAGACAGGGTGATGTCGCCGGTCACGGCCGCCCAACCGATCATCGGAGGCAGCGCGCCAGAGGCCCCGCCGATGACGATGTTCTGCGGCGTCGCGCGTTTCAGCCACATGGTGTAGACCACCGCATAGAAGAAGATCGTGAAGGCCAGAAGAGCCGCCGCGACCCAATTGGTCGCCAGATAGAGCATCACGACGGAAAAGGCCGACAGCGTCAGACCAAGCCCGAGCGCCTCGCCACGGGTGACTTTCCCCGCCGGGATCGGGCGCGACTTGGTGCGTTTCATCACCATATCGATGTCGCTGTCATACCACATGTTCAGCGCGCCCGAGGCGCCGCCGCCGATGGCGATACAAAGAATGGCGAAGAAGCCAAGGAAGGGATGAATGCCACCCGGCGCCACGATCAGACCCGCAAAAGCGGTGAAGACGACGAGAGACATGACGCGCGGCTTCAACAGGGCGAAATAATCGCCAAAGCCCGCTTCATGGTTGTCATCCAAAATAATCGTCGCGTCAGTCATCGCGTCACTTCCAGTTATGCATATGCCCCCCAAACGGACATTTTGTCTCTTGATGGGGGGCCGTTTGTTGTGTGCGTGGGCAAAGAAAGGCGGGGCGGTTGATCCGCCCTCACCCGAAATTAGTCGGCAGAGGCCAGTCGGATCGTGCTCGGTGCCGTCTCGTTGGCGGCATAAAGCTCTTTCGCTTCCAGAAGCCAGGCATCATAGACGTCCTGCTCCACCACCTGCACGGTGATCGGCATATAGGCGTGGTCCTTGCCACAAAGTTCCGAACATTGACCAAAGAAGGTGCCGGTTTTCTCCGCCTTGAACCAAAGCTCGGCCACACGGCCCGGAACGGCATCCTGTTTCACGCCAAAGGCCGGGATTGTCCAGCTGTGGATCACGTCCGCGCCGGTCACCCCCATCACAATCGTCTTACCGACGGGCACGACGACCTTGGTGTCGGTGGCCAGAAGGAACTGATCCTCGGAATAGCCCGCCTTGACCAATTTGGCGCGCATCGCGTCGTTCAGCACGTAGTTGCGCCCGCCCGCGTCGTAATCTTCATCGGTCATCGTCGCCGGGTGGCCGATCAGATAGCTGTCAAAGGCGATGCCCTCATCGACATATTCATAGCCCCAGAACCACTGGTAGCCCGTGACCTTGATGTAGATATCGCCATCCGGGATTTCCTGTTGCTTGAACAGCACCGGAAGCGAGAACGCCCCGATGACCACGAGGATCAGGATCGGAACGATGGTCCAGGCCACTTCGATGGGCGTGTTATGCGTAAACGTCGCCGGCGTCTTGTTGACACGACGGTTGTAGCGCACGATCACCCAGAGGATGAGCGCCGCCACGAAGGCCACGATCACCGTGATGATCACCAAAAGCATGTGATCGAGCCCCTGAAGGTCGCGGGCAAGCTCGGTTGCTGGCGCCTGAAAGCCCATCTTGCCGGGCTCGGGCGCGCCCAAAAGCTCGCCGTCCTGCGCCCAGGCGCCCGTCGCGGCGCTCAAAGCCCCGGACATAGTTGCAAAAAGAGTGGCCGCCCGAGCGGTCCAGACAGATTTTGTGCGCATTGTCTCTTCCCTAGGTTGCAATCAGGGTTGGCTCCCCGACGGCTGCCCCGGTCTTCCGGGTGCATTTTCATTTGAGTCTGCCCTACCAAAAACCATATTAGGCGTGATGGGACAAGAATTCCCCATCTGTTTGAGCCACTTTTTTGATCTAGATCAAGTCCAAAGGGAGAAAATCCGTGAATTCGAGACGTTTTGACCCGTTTACAAATGCGATCGAATTGGAAAGTTCCCTTGCGATTCTGCGCGAGGCCGTGGCCGGCGCCGATGACGGCGAACTTTTCCTGGAACGCCGCACCTCCGAGGGCCTCGTGCTCGATGACGGGCGGATTCGCACCGCCTCTTATGACGCCTCCGAAGGATTCGGCCTGCGCGCCGTACGTGGCGAGACGGCGGGTTACGCCCATTCGACCGAGATTTCCGAACAGGCCATCCGCCGCGCCGCCGAGACCGCGCGTCTGGCCGTCGGCGATGGCGGCGGTACGCTCGCGGACGCGCCACGCGCCACCAATGTGCATCTCTATACCGACGAGAACCCGCTCGAAGGCGCGGCCTTCGACGTCAAGATCGACACGCTGAAAGAGATCGACGACTACCTGCGCGGCCTCGATTCCCGTGTGGTTCAGGTCACCGCCTCGCTGGCCGCCTCTCACCAAGAAGTCTATATCCTGCGCCCCGAAGGCGGGCTGACCTCCGACATCCGCCCCATGGCGCGGCTGTCGATTGCGGTCATCGTCGAACAGAACGGCCGCCGCGAAAGCGGCTCCGCGGGAGGCGGCGGTCGGTTTGGCCTCACCGGCCTGATTACCCCCGATCATTGGCAGGGCGTGGCGCGCGAAGCGCTGCGCATCGCCGCCGTGAACCTTGAGGCCGTGCCTGCGCCTGCGGGCGTCATGGATGTCGCGCTTGGGCCGGGCTGGCCGGGCGTGTTGCTGCACGAAGCCGTGGGCCACGGGCTTGAGGGCGATTTCAACCGCAAGAAAACCTCCGCCTTCGCCGGCCTCATGGGCCAGCAGGTCGCCGCCAAAGGCGTCACCGTGTTGGACGACGGTACGATCCCGGATCGGCGCGGGTCGATTTCCGTGGATGACGAGGGCACACCTTCGGAGAAAACCACATTGATCGAAGACGGCATTCTCGTCGGCTACATGCAGGACCGCCAAAACGCGCGGCTGATGGGCGTCACGCCCACCGGCAACGGGCGGCGCGAAAGCTACGCCCACGCGCCAATGCCGCGCATGACCAACACTTATATGTTGGGTGGCGATGCGGCCCCGGACGAGATCATCGCCGATATGAAGGACGGGATTTATGCCGTGGGCTTTTCCGGCGGGCAGGTCGACATCACCAACGGCAAATTCGTCTTCAACTGCACCGAAGCCTACCGCGTCGAGAATGGCCGCGTCGGCGCGCCGGTGAAAGGCGCCACGCTGATTGGCGATGGGGCCACCGCGATGAAACAGATCCGCGCGGTCGGCAACGATATGGCGCTCGATCCGGGTGTCGGCAATTGCGGCAAACAGGGGCAATGGGTTCCGGTGGGTGTGGGACAGCCGACCTTGCTGATCGGTGGACTGACGGTTGGCGGTTCTGCGGCCTGAGGACTCTGTGGCCTGAGGGCTGCAATTTGCGATTCCGCCTGAGACCCTCTCACCCCAAAAAGCGCGTTAACCTTTATGAACAAAGCGGCCCGAGATGTACATCTTCGGGCCGCTTTTGCCGAAAAGGACGCATGGCTGGTAAATATTTCGGCAAAAAATCACCTCTCACTTGGCTAAAATCCAATCTTTCCGACATGTGGTAACGCCTCGTTAACCATTTTGCGCGATGTTGAAGGGGCAAGAGACGGAGAGAGTTGGTTCATTGGAGTTCATCCCTTCCCACCACCCCCTCACCCCACCCCACACCGTGGAAGATAGGGCCAATTGGCTCCGGCTCTTGCGCTCCAGACGCGTTGGCGTCAGCACCTTTTACCGGCTATTGAGTGAACATGGCGATGCGCAGACGGCTCTTGAGGCCCTGCCCGAGATCGCCCGTCAGGCCGGTGTTTCCGAGTATCAGATTTGCCCTCAGGGCGTGATCGACGCCGAGTTGCGCGCAGGCCGCAAGCATGGCGCACGGCTGATCCTGCGCTCCGATCCCGACTATCCGCCCCTTTTGGCGCTCATCGACGACGCTCCGCCCGCGATCTGGGTCAAGGGCGATCTGTCGCTGTTCGAACGTCCCACATTGGCCGTGGTCGGCGCGCGCAATGCGTCGTCTCTGGGGCATCGCTTCACCCGCACTCTGGCGCGTGAATTGGGCGAAGAAGGCTTTGCCATCGCCTCTGGCCTCGCCCGCGGCATCGACGCCACTGCGCACGAGGCCGCTTTGGAGACCGGCACCCTCGCCGTGCTCGCAGGTGGTCTCGATGAGATTTACCCGGCAGAGAACACCGAACTTTATCACAGCATTGCCGAGAGCGGTCTGTTGATCTCCGAACAACCCTTTGGGATGAAGCCCTTCGCCCGGCATTTCCCCATGCGCAACCGCATCGTCTCTGGCCTGTCGCGCGCCACCATCGTGATCGAGGCCGCCGCGCGCTCCGGCTCTTTGTTGACCGCAGGCAATGCACTCGATCAGGGGCGCGAGGTGATGGCGGTGCCGGGACATCCCTTTGATGCGCGCTCTGCGGGCTGCAATATCCTGCTGCGCGACGGGGCCACGCTCATTCGCGGCGCGCGCGATGTCATGGACACGCTGGCCGCCGCATCGCCCCTGGCGCAGACCGCAATGGAAACGCCAAAGGACGCCATCCCCGTGCCTGAGGCCCCCGCCGAGGTGCGCAGCCTCGCCGATCACGCAGCTCTTCACACCGAGATTCTCGCCCGTCTTGCCGGGGCACCCTTGCCCGAAGACGACCTGATCCGCGATCTCGGCGTCACGGCGGATCGCGCCAGCGCGGAAATCCTCAACCTGGAACTGGATGGCCGCATCGCCCGCAAACCCGGCGGGATGCTGGCACTCGGATAAGGGATGCACTCAGTCCAGCGGACAATAATCGAACAAAAGCTCCGAAAACACGGTGCAGTAGGGTTCGCTCGCGAACCAGACATCCGTCGCGCCAATACTGTGATCCACCACGGCCCACTGATCACCCTCGCGGACCAGAAAGGCGATCACGTCAATGCCGCCGACGTCTTCGTAATAAGAGGCATCATCGCCCCAATAGCGCACGATGGGCGCCTCGCGGATGTCGATCTGCGTGCCGCCCGGGCGCTGCGGTGCGACGCTGGCAAAGGCCTGTGCTCCCGTGGAGCGTAGCTCATAGACCACAAACTCCACCGGCGCGCCCAGCCGCCATTCGATCACGGGGCGCAGCGCATTCATGATCTGGCCACGCTCAAGACTGCCGCGTTTCGGTTCATGCCAGCTTTGGGCCAACACCGAGGCAGGCAAAACAAAGGACAAAACGACAAAGAGAAAGAGGGCACGCATGTGAAACTCCGAACCATGGGACATCAGGACAATTCATCGCAACTCTTTCGAAAACCCCGGCTCATGGGAACAATAATCAGTACAGTGCATTGACATTTCTCATAGCCTGCCCCCATTTTCCGCCGCCATAAGCCCCAGTCATCCGAGAATCTTAAGGACCGCCATGCCAGTTGTTGTTGTCGAATCCCCCGCCAAGGCCAAAACGATCAACAAATACCTTGGCAAGGATTACACGGTGCTGGCGTCCTACGGGCACGTCCGCGACCTTCCGCCGAAAGATGGCTCGGTCGATCCGGACAATGATTTCGACATGACCTGGGAGATCGGTGCGGACAGTCGCAAACACGTCAAGGCCATCGCGGATGCGCTCAAGGACGATGACGAATTGATCCTCGCGACCGACCCCGATCGCGAAGGCGAGGCGATTTCATGGCATTTGCAGGAGGCGCTGACCAAACGCCGGGCGATCAAGAAATCGACCGCCGTGTCGCGGGTGACCTTCAATGCGATCACGAAACCCGCCATTTTGGAGGCGATGAAACACCCGCGTCAGGTCGATGTGCCGCTGGTCGATGCCTATCTGGCACGTCGTGCGTTGGACTATCTCGTGGGATTCAACCTGTCGCCGGTGCTCTGGCGCAAACTGCCGGGCGCGCGTTCGGCGGGCCGCGTGCAATCGGTCTGCCTGCGTCTGATCGTGGAGCGCGAACAGGAGATCGAGGCCTTCAATCCGCAGGAATATTGGTCCGTCAAAGCGATGCTCGAGACCCCGCGCGGGCAGAATTTCGAAGCCCGCCTCACGCAATTGTCCGGCAAAAAGCTCGACAAATTCGACCTGAAAGACCGCATGAGCGCCGAAATGGCCGTGCAGGCCGTGTCCTCGCGGGCGCTCAAAGTTGCCTCTGTGGAGGCCAAACCCGGCTCCCGCAACCCGTCGGCACCCTTCATGACCTCGACCCTTCAGCAAGAGGCCAGCCGCAAATTCGGCATGGGCGCGCGCCAGACGATGAACGCGGCGCAGCGGCTCTATGAGGCGGGTCTGATCACCTATATGCGGACCGACGGCATCGACATGGCCCCCGAAGCCGTGACCCAGGCGCGCGACGCGATCAAGGAGCGCTATGGCGACAAATATGTGCCCTCCTCGCCGCGCATCTACAAGAACAAAGCCAAGAACGCCCAGGAAGCCCACGAATGTATCCGCCCGACGGATATGTTCGCCGCCCCCGACAAGGTGAACCTGACGGATAGCGACCAGCGCAAGCTCTACGACCTGATCTGGAAACGCACGATTGCGTGCCAGATGGAAGGCGCGAAACTCGAACGCACCACGGTGGACATCACCTCTGACGACCACGAAGTCGTGCTGCGCGCCACGGGGCAAGTCGTGGTGTTCGACGGCTTCATGGCCGTCTACACCGAAGGCCGCGACGATGTGGACGAGGATGACGAAGGCCGCCTGCCGCAGATCATGCAGGGCGAGGCCCTGAAAAAAGTCGCGGGCGCATTGAAAGCCGAAGCGGCGGAGAAAGAGGCCGTGTTGGGGGCAGAAGACGCCGTTCTGGGCCTTCAACACCACACCAACCCGCCGCCGCGCTACACCGAAGCGACTTTGGTGAAGCGAATGGAAGAGCTCGGCATCGGGCGTCCGTCCACCTATGCGTCTGTGCTTTCGACCATCGTGGACCGCGAATATGTCCGCAAGGAACAGAACCGCCTGATCCCGGAAGACAAGGGCCGGATCGTCACGATTTTCCTGATGAATTTCTTCCGCAAATATGTGGGTTATGAGTTCACCGCCAACCTGGAGGAAGAACTCGACGAAATCTCGGCGGGCGATCTCGATTACAAAGAGGTGCTGGCGAAATTCTGGCGCGATTTCCACGCGGCGATTGCCGAAACCTCCGATCTGCGCATCTCCGAAGTGCTTGATATTCTTGACGATGCCTTGGCACCGCAGCTTTATCCGCCGCGCGAAGACGGGTCTGATCCGCGCGTCTGTCCGAAATGCGGACAAGGTCAATTGCACCTGAAAACCTCGCGCACCGGCGGTTTTGTCGGCTGTTCGAACTACCCCGAGTGCACCTACACGCGACCGATCGCGGGCGAAGGCGCCGAGGGCGACGAGCGGCTTTTGGGCGAGGATGCGGGCGATGAGATCTGGCTCAAGGCCGGGCGCTTTGGCCCCTATGTCCAGCGCGGGGAACCGACGCCGGAGAACAAGAAACCGCCGCGGGCGTCCCTGCCGAAAGGCTGGTCGAAGGATGACATGGACCTCGCCAAAGCGCTCACGCTGTTGTCCCTGCCCCGCGAGATCGGCGAACATCCGGAGGGCGGCACGATCAAGGCCAACTTTGGCCGTTTCGGGCCATACCTCATGCACCAGCTGCCGGATGAGGCAAAGCCGGTCTACGCCAATCTCAAGGACCCGAACGACGTGTTCGAATGCGGCATGAACCGCGCGGTCGAGCTGATCACCGAAAAGCGCAACAACCCGGGACGCGGGCGCTCTGCGGCGGCGAAACCGCTCAAAGAGCTGGGCGATCACCCCGATGGCGGGCCGGTGCAGGTGATGGAAGGCCGCTATGGCCCCTATGTGAAATGGGAAAAGGTCAACGCGACGCTGCCGAAAGACGTCAAGCCCGAAGACCTGACCATGGATCAGGCGGTCGAGCTGATCGCGGAGAAGGCGGCGAAGAGTGGCAAAAAGGCCCCCGCCAAGAAAAAGGCGGCACCGAAGAAAGCGGCGGCCAAGAAACCGGCCGCAAAGAAAGCTCCGGCGAAAAAGAAAGCCGCCGAATAAGCGAGAGAATGACAAAAGGGCGCCCCGCGAGGCGCCCTTTTCATTTCAGAGCTTTGGCTCGAACCGGTTGACCGGAATGGAAAACACCGCGCGGCCCTTGTCATCCGGCTCCGGCAGACGCCCGCCCCGGATGTTGACCTGAAGCGCGTAAAGCATCCTCCCCGGCAAAGGCAGGGTCGCGTCACGCGCATCGCGGGTTTCGATGAATTCCGCTTTCGAAACCCCGTCCTTCACATGAATGTTCGAGGCCTTGTGTTCGGCCACCGTGGCCATAGAGGCCTCTTCCCGCCCGCCTTTCTTGTAGTCATGCCCGACAAAGATGCGGGTGTCTTCCGGCATGGCGAGAATGGTCTGCAAACTGTCCCACAGTTCGGCGGACGAACCGCCCGGGAAGTCGGCGCGCGAGGTGCCGCTGTCGGGCACCATGAAGGTGTCATGGGCGAACACGGCGTCCCCGATCACATAAGACACCGAAGCCAACGTGTGGCCGGTCGAGAGGAGGACCTGTGCCGTCAGAGCGCCAATGCCGAATGTGTCGCCCGGTTCGAACAAGCGCTGCCAATAATCGGGGCGGTTTTTGAGGCTGTCATCGGCGTAAAGATCGGCCCAGATGTTTTGCACCTCGAGAACCTTTTTGCCGATGGCCTGCGGCGCCTTAAATCGTTCCGCAAGATAGGGCGCAGCGGAGAAATGGTCGGCATGGGGATGCGTGTCGAGCACCCAGACGACATTCAGCCCTTGCTCGGTCACATAGCTGGCGATCTCGTCGGCGCTTTTGGTCCATGTGGCACCGGAGGCCGGGTCGAAATCCAGCACCGGGTCGATGATCGCCGCCGATTTCGTGGCCGGGTCGATGACGACATATTGCCAGGAACCGCTGGCCTCTTCGTAAAAGGCGGCGACATCCGGGCTTCCTGGGCGGCTTGAAGCGGGGAAAAATTGCATGGGGTGTCCTTTGTGCAGCATTCATATTCTTAATGGTGAATATGATGTGCGCCGCCGGACAATCAAGCCCGACAAAAATAATAAATTATTATGCCTCACCGCATCTGACCTTATACGTTCTCAAAATGGAAACCCAACTGTTGCAGTGCAGCAAAGAATTGACTCCCTCCGCCAGAACCCGGTTAATCAGGCAAACGCCATTCACGGGAGGACGAAGATGAGTAAGGTGTACGGGTCGGCCAAAGAGGCGCTCGACGGAATTTTGCAGGACGGCATGCTGATCGCCGCGGGCGGGTTTGGCCTTTGTGGCATCCCCGAGCTTTTGATCGACGCGATTGTCGAAAGCGGGGTCAAGGATCTGACCGTGGCTTCCAACAACGCAGGCGTCGATGGCTTTGGCCTCGGCAAGCTGTTGGAAACCCGCCAGATCAAGAAAATGATGTCGTCCTATGTGGGCGAAAACGCGGAATTCATGCGCCAGTATCTCGCCGGCGAGCTGGAGTTGGAATTCAACCCGCAGGGCACGCTGGCCGAACGCATGCGCGCAGGCGGCGCGGGCATTCCGGGGTTCTACACCAAAACGGGCGTCGGAACGGTCATCGCCGAGGGCAAGGACCACAAAGAGTTTGGCGGTGAGACTTACATCATGGAAGAAGGTATTTTCGCCGATATTTCCATCGTGAAAGCCTGGAAAGCCGACGAAACCGGCAATGCGATCTTCCGCAAGACCGCGCGCAACTTCAATCCGCCGGCGGCGATGTGCGGCAAGATCTGCATTATGGAAGTCGAAGAGATTGTGCCCACCGGCGCGCTCGACCCGGACCACATCCACATGCCGGGGGTCTACGTGCATCGCCTGATTCAGGGCGAGCATGAAAAGCGCATCGAACAGCGCACCACGCGGCCCCGTCCCGCAGCATAAACGCGAAACGATCTTGGTCAGCCCCTATGATACCCTCCCAGCCTCCGCCTTTTGGCGGAGCGGTGTCGCCGAAGCAGAGCCTTCGGCGGTCGAGGGGCTGTACCTGCCGAAATTTCCGATCACCCGCGAGACGAAAATCATGACCGCGGGCAGTTGTTTCGCCCAGCACGTCCACCGCGCTCTGGTGGCCCGCGACTGGGCCGTCATCGACATGGAAACGCCGAAAGGACCGATCCCGCGCGAAGTGCTCACCCGCTTCGGCTACGGGATGTACTCCGCGCGCTATGGCAATATCTACACCCCGCGCCAGATGCTTCAGCTTCTGCGCGAGGCTCTGGGTGACGTCACCCCGGCGGAGCCCGTCTGGTCGCTTGGTGCGCGCTATGTCGACGCCCAGCGCCCCAATGTCGAACCCGAGGGGCTAGAGCGCCCGGAGCATGTGCGACAGGCCCGCCGGGTGCATCTGCGGCGGATGCTCAGGGCCATCAAAGGCGCGGAGGTCTTTGTGTTCACCCTGGGCCTGACCGAGGTCTGGCGCCATCGCGACAGCGGCACGGTGTACCCGACCGCTCCCGGCACCTTGGCGGGGTCCTATGATCCCGGCATCTATGAGTTTCACAACTTTACCCTGCCCGAGGTGCGCGAGGACCTTGAACAGCTGCGGACACTTCTGGTGCTGCTTCGCCCCGGGATCAGGATGGTTTTGACGGTTTCGCCGGTCCCCCTGACCGCCACCGCGTCGGGCAAACATGTCCTGGTCTCCACCGCCTCCTCCAAGGCCGTCTTGCGCGCAGCCGCCGGAGAGATGGCGGACAGCTATGGCGATGTCGATTATTTTCCCTCCTATGAGCTGATCACCAACCCGGCGGCACGCGGGCGGTTCTACAAGGAGAACCTGCGCTCCGTCACCGACGAGGGCGTCGCCGCCGCCATGCGCATGTTCTTTCAGGCCCATGACCCGCAGGGCGAGGCCTATCGTGCCGCCAACACGCCTTTGCCGGAGGAGGAGGACGAAGACGATGATCTGGTCTGCGAAGAGGCCCTGATCGAGGCGGCGCGGTCATGACGGGCATGTCGGACAAGGGTCTCACACAAAAGGTTCTGATCGTCGGCACCTCCCACACAGGCGCGTTTTACATGGCGCGCGAGAGGATCAAGACGGGCTACCCCGGTCTTGAGGTCAGCTATTTCGGCATGCCGGGACGAGTGTTCAGCGCGGCCCTGTTCGAGGATGGCATCCTGCGCATGGCGGACATCAGCGCGCGGCAGCTGCCCTGGATGGACCGGCAAGAAATTGATTTCGCTCCTTTTTCCCTGATCATTCAAGTGGGCGAACGCTTCACGTTGAACCATGTGATGCGGCTCATGGCCTTTCACGATGTGCTTGAGGAGGACGAGCGCAGCGGGCGCGCACCGATGTCCAGCGCCGCGCTCACGGCCTTTTTGACAGGCATGGTGCAATCGCGCGTGGATCATATCCGAGGCCGCTTCGGTGCGGATGACCGCTATTGCATCCTGCCCGCGCCCTACCCTCTGGCGCGTTCGACGGCGCCGGGGCCGAAGCACGAATACGGCCTGACCGCCCTGTCGCTGCGCAGCTTCGCGGACCGCTGGATGGCGCGCTATGAAGAGATCATCTCGGAGCGGATGCAAGCGGCGGGCCTCGATGTGTTCCTGCAACCGCACGAGACGCGCGCCGGGCAATTCATGACGCAAGACCGTTACGCGCGCCCCGGCACCGACCTCACCGCGCCCGAAGGTCAGGTGGATCATCGGCATATGAATTCAGACTACGGATGGCAGGTGTTCTGCGCCATCGCAGAGCACCGTCTTGGACTGACACCGGAGGGCGATGCCCTCTCGACCCAACAGCAAATGACAGGATGACCGAACAGACGTTCGGCAAAGGAGGAGACATAACAATGGCCGAGAAAAGCACAGGCTGGGACCGCAATCAAATGGCCGCACGCGCGGCGCAGGAGCTGGAAGACGGCACCTATGTGAACCTCGGGATCGGCATCCCGACGCTCGTGCCGAACTTTATCCCGGAGGGCGTTTCCGTGACGCTTCAGTCGGAGAACGGCATGCTCGGCATGGGCCCGTTTCCCTATGAGGGCGAGGAGGACCCGGACCTGATCAACGCAGGCAAACAGACCATCACGGAGCTGCCCAACACCGCCTATTTCGACAGCGCGTTCAGCTTTGGCATGATCCGTGGCGGCAAGATCGCGATGGCGATCCTCGGCGCGATGGAGGTCGACGAGAAGGGCGATCTGGCGAACTGGATGATCCCCGGCAAGCTGGTGAAAGGCATGGGCGGCGCGATGGATCTGGTCGCGGGCGTGGGGCGTGTGGTGGTGGTGATGGATCACACCAACAAACATGGCGAGTCGAAGCTTTTGAAGGCCTGCACCCTGCCCTTGACGGGTCAGGGCGTGGTGGATCGGGTGATCACCAATCTGGGTGTTCTGGATGTGGTCGAGGGCGGTCTCAAGATCGTCGAACTGGCCGATGGCGTCACGGAAGAGGAGCTTCGCGCCGCGACCGAGGCGACGATTGTGGGCTGACCGCCTGCCTGAGTATTTTCACTGCAATGAAGACAGAACGCGGCTCAGAGATGGGCCGCGTTTTTCATGTCGATTGTTTAAAAAACAGAAACAGCATCATATTGTCGCCCCAATTGTTTTTTAAACCTCCGAGCAATCACAAGGCCTGTCTCTTAGAAAAGGTCAGAGCAGACACCGTCATCCACAGGATTTCCGATGACCTGGAACACAGTTACTTACGCCGGTTGGGGTCGGGCGCGCAGCGCCACGGGCCAGGTCGCCCGCCCGGAACGCCAATCTTCTTTGTTGCGCGACCTTGCCAATTTCGCCGCGCCTGCCTTTGGGATGCGGCGCTCTTATGGCGATGTCGCATTGAATGACGGCGGTCGCGCCTATGACATGACCCGGCTGGACCGCGTGGTGTCTTTCGATCCTGAGACCGGTATTGTCGAGGTCGAGGCCGGGATACCGATCGGGGATTTGGGCCGCGCCTTTGCCGCCAAGGGATGGATTCCGCCGGTGATGCCCGGCACGGGCTTTGCCACGGTCGGCGGCTGTATCGCCAATGACGTGCATGGCAAGAACCACCATGTGAAAGGCTCCTTTGGCCAGCATGTGACCGCGATCACTTTGGTGCAGGGGGCCGAGGTGAAAACCATCACGCCCAAGAGCGGCGCGATCTGGAAAGCCACCGTCGGCGGCCTCGGCCAGACCGGAGTGATCGCCAAGGCAAAGCTGCAACTCATGCCCTGCAAAGGCGACATGATGGTGCTGACCGAGCGGCGGATCGACAATCTGGATGAATTCCTCGTGGCCTTTGACGAGAGCAAGACGGATTACACCGTCGGCTGGATCGATGCGACGGCGACCGGCGCGCATCTGGGCCGAGGGATTCTGGAGGAAGGTGAAATCACCTCCGGCATCAACACCAGCAAGGAGGGCGCCAAGGCGGTGCCGTTCAACGCCCCCGGCTGGGCCCTGTCGGCGCCGGTGGTGCGGGTGTTCAACGAGCTGTATTTCCGCCGCGTGCCCGCCAAAGGCCGCACCTCTGTCAAACCGATCACCGAGCCGTTCTTTCCGCTCGATGCGATCCACGACTGGAACCGGCTCTACGGCAAACGCGGGTTCAACCAGTTTCAATGCGTGGTGCCACCGGAGCGCGTTGATGTGTTGCGGGGGATGCTGGAGAAAATCGGCGCGTCACATCTCGCCTCGCCTCTGGCGGTGCTCAAAAAGATGGGCGCGGGCCGTGGCGGGTACATGTCCTTTCCGATGGAGGGTTACACGCTGGCCGTCGATTTCCCGAACAAGGATGGCGCAGAAGAGCTGATCAAAGAGCTGACCGATATGGCGCAGGACGCGGGCGGGCGGATTTACTTTGCCAAGGATGGCGTGGCCGAAGCGACCCAGGTGGCGGGCATGTATCCCGAACAGGACAAATGGCAACGCGCAGTGGAAAAAGCCGATCCGGAGGGCGCCATGATGACCGATCTGGTGCGGCGTCTGAACCTGCGTGAAAGCGCAAAGGAGAGTTGAGATGACACAGACAGCACAGACCTGGATCATCCTCGGCGCAACCTCTTCGATGGCGCGTGCCATGGCGCGTCGGCTGGCGAAAGAGGGCGCGATGCTGATCCTTTGCGGGCGTGATATGGAGGACCTCGCGGCCTCCGCCGAAGATTGCAAAGCGCGCGGCGCAAGCGAAGCTCTTGCGATGCGCTTCGATGCGCGTGACAACGCCACGTTCGGTCCCATCGTCGAGCGCGCGATCCTGAACGAGGGCGCACTCAACTGCGCCGTCTTTGTCGGCTCCATGCCGGAGCAATCCGCGATCAATGCCGAGCCCTCTCTGATCGACGGCGTGGTGCAGGACAGCCATATCGGTCCGGCGACCTTCCTGTCGATGCTCGCGCCCCATATGGAAGCGCGCGGCCAGGGCACCGTTGTGGGCGTCGGATCGGTCGCCGGGGATCGTGGCCGGATCGGAAATTATGTCTACGGTTCGGCCAAGGCGGGGTTTGCGACCTACCTGTCGGGGCTGCGCAATCGTCTGACGCGCGCGGGCGGCCATGTAGTGACCGTGAAACCCGGCTTTGTCGATACGGCGATGACCTGGGGCATCGAAGGGATGTTCCTCGTCGCCTCGCCCGATGCGGTGGCGAAAGACATCCTGAGAGCGGTCGAGAAGAAAAAGAACGTGATCTACACGCCGTTTTTCTGGCGCTACATCATGTTGATCATCCGGCACATCCCGGAATTCATTTTCAAGAAAATGTCGATCTGAACGTCTGTTGAGATCAGGGGCCCCACAGGAGCCCCTTTGGGCCCCTTTTCAATTGGACGCCCGCACCGCGTTGGTGGCAAAGACGCAGCCGTCTGAATAAAGCTCCGGCTGGGTCACACAGAGGCGCTTTGTCACCTGCCAGGCCGCCAACACCTTGGGCACATAGGCACGCGTCTCGGCATAGGGCGGCGGACCGCCGGCGGATTTCACCGCGTTTTCCCCCGCATTATAGCCCGCAAGCGCCAGCGCCAGATCGCCGTTGAACTCTTTCAACAGCCAATCGAGATAGGCGATGCCGCCCTTGATGTTCTGATCCGGGTCCGTGGCGTCGACGCCAAAGCGCTCGGCGGTTGCCGGGATGAGCTGCATGAGGCCTTGCGCCCCTGCCCCGCTCAGCGCCGCCTCATCGCCCGAGGATTCGACCGCCATCACCGCCAGCGCCAAGGCCGGGCTGACTTGTGTTCCGATGGAATTGAGCAGGAGCGATGGGCCGTAACGATTGGCCATATCGGTCACATGTTGAAACGAGGGCGAGGGAATCGTCTTTTTCGTATCGAGATCGAGCGCCGCCAAGGCCGCGCCGAACCGCGACGCCTCGGCGCCCGCCAGATCATGCGGCACTGCGGTCCAATACCAGTCCATGAGATCCTGTGGCGCGGGATCTGCCGCAGGTTTGGTGGCCGGTGGGGCTTTGAGCGTTTTCGGGCCAGGACGGATTTGCACAGTGATCAGATTGCCCGCGCCTTTTGTCGGCACGCCAATCCGTTTGGTGCGCACCTCGGGCCATGGAGGCGGAGCCTCGGCTTCGGCGGTTGCGGGTGGCGCGACCTGCTGACCCTGATCCTGCGCCCGCAAAGGCGCGGCGGCGGCCAGAGCGATGACACTCACAGAGAAAACAATCGGAGACAGCGCTCCGGATCGAAACTTTTGAATCATATGACACTGCTCTCATGTCGGGCCTGTTGATCGGCCTTTTCACTGGTATTGCATCCAGTTTCGCAAAAATCACCGCGTTTTGCGAGTGATTTGGAGAGATTCTGAATAAATCAAAGGCCTGCATTAACTGTTTTTTCATCAAAAAAGCATTTTCTCAAAAAATAGTTAAAATTTTTTATTTCATGAAATCAAAGACTTAATCAAAAACCTCTCACATTTCTTCGCGTTTCCAAAAACGTACCAATGCTGCCCAACTCTCGCCCCAGTTCGGGGGCCATATAGGGTCATCGAAAGCGCAACGGAGCGACACAGCCAAGGGAAACGGCAAACGCTCCAAACGCTAAGACGTGGAAAAACTGAGCTGAAACATATCCTCGGAGGGTAAACTGATGAAATTCTTCAAACTCGCAAATCGCTTCAAACGTGACGAAGACGGCGCCGTGACCGTTGACTGGGTTGTGCTGACCTCTGCCGTCGTCGGCCTCGCCATCGCCGTTCTGGCCACCGTTCAAAAAGGTACGCTCGCACTCGGCGACACCATTTCGAACGACCTGAAATCCCGCACCGTGATCGAATACTGATCCGCCTGAATTCTAAATACGGAGTAAACTCATGAAATTCTTCAAACTCGCAAATCGCTTCAAACGTGACGAAGACGGCGCCGTGACCGTTGACTGGGTTGTGCTGACCTCTGCCGTCGTCGGCCTCGCCATCGCCGTTCTGGCCACCGTTCAAAAAGGTACGCTCGCTCTGGGTGACACGATCTCCAACGATCTGAAATCCCGTACCGTGATCGAGTACTAATCTCTGCACGGCCCTCATGGGCCGAGCGCGCAAGAGACAAAAACCGCGTCTTCACTGGGAGGCGCGGTTTTCCTTTGGTGGACGTGGCGCATGCAAGCGCAGTTTTTGCAATCGCGGCAGGGCACATCAGCCCCCATCGAGCGACCGAGAACAGCCCGCGCAATTCGAGGGTTTTGTCGCTGAAAATGCAAAAATTCACGCGAGCGCCGCTTTGGCACCACCGAAATGCCGCATTTGGCTGAAAAGTTAAGAGCATATCGCGAGAGGGGGACCTATGTCCGCCGCAAGCTAAGGGACGAATGTTATGCGTATCATTTTCGGATTGGTCCTCGTCATCGGGGTCGCATTGGCGGGATTTGCCGTTCATATGACGCGGGGCTACCTGTCGACATATCAGGCCGAGCTTGACCGTGAGAAAGCCATGCGCTCCTCTTCCGTCCAGACCGAAGAGATTTACGTCGCCCTCGAACAGCTGACCTATGGCGATCCGATCCTGCCCGAAAAGGTGAAAAAGGTGCATTGGCCGGTGGACGCGATCCCCGCCCAGCCCTTCATGACCGAAGACCAGCTTTTCCCGGAGGGCACCGACGTTCTGCGCGCCGCCCTGCGCACCATTGAGCCAATGGAACCGCTTATGGGCGCGAAAGTGACACGTCCGGGTGAAAAAGCCGGCGTCGCGGCCCGTCTGTCCAAGGGCATGCGTGCCTTTGCCATTCGTGTTGACGTCACCACCGGCGTGTCGGGCCTGTTGCGACCTGGCGACCGTGTGGATGTCTACTGGACCGGCCGTCTGCCGAACGCCGCCAGTGAAACCACAAAGCTGATCCAGTCCTCCATGCCGCTCGTCGCCGTCGACCAATCCGCCGACGAAGAGCGCCAGACAAACGTGATTGCCCGCACCGTGACCGTCGAGGCGACGCCGACCGAGGTGGCCGCTCTGGCCACCGCGCAAAGCACCGGGCGCCTGTCGCTGGCATTGGTCGGGCGCGATGACGACACGGTCGTGGCCGGTGTCGAGATCGACAAGAACACGCTTTTGGGCATTGTCGAACAGGAATATGTCGAGGCCCCGCGCGAGGAAGTGTGCACCATCCGCACCCGCAAGGGCGGCGAGATGATCGTGACCCAGATCCCCTGCACAGAGTAAAAACAGCGACGAGATCGCCGTCAGACGTTGATGTCATACAGTTTGCGCCAAACCTGCCTCGGGTTTGGCGCAGTCGTTTTTATGTGGACGCTTCAAAGACTTGGCCGGCATTCTTCGGCATTTTGGCCAAAGCGCGGGCTTTAGGTCTTGTGACTTATCCACATCACCAAACGCGCCCAAGAGATTGATTATTGCAAAAAAAGTTAATTTAACGCATGGTCGAAAACAAGTGGACCGTCAGAGTCCGTTCTTGAGGCGTGGTCGATCAGAGGCAGGATCACATGAAAATGTTGAATATGTTCAAGGCGGCCCTCGTCGGGTGTGCCCTTATCGGTGCAGCACCCCAAGGGGCGTTTGCAGATAAACTTCGTGTTATGACCGGATCTCCTTCGGGCGTTCTCAACGTTCCGATGAACCGCGCCGTGGTGGTCGAAAGCGACGAACCCTTCGCGGAAATCTCGGTGGCGAACGCAGAGATTGCGGATATTTCCACCCTGTCGGATCGCACGATCTACGTCCTGGGCCGCACGCCCGGTCTGACGACGATCACGCTTTTGGCGCCGGACGGCTCGCTGATCACCAACGTGCAGGTCCAGGTGACGCCCGACGTGACCGAGTTCAAGGAACGCCTGCGTCAGATCATGCCCAACGAGCCGATCGAAGTGCGCACCGCCAATGACGGCATCGTGCTGTCGGGGGTGATTTCCTCCGTCACCATGATGGAACGCGCGGTTGAATTGGCGGAACGCTATGCTCCGGGTCGCGTGTCCAACCTTTTGAATATCGGCGGCACCCAGCAGGTGATGCTGAAAGTGCGCTTTGCCGAGATGTCGCGCTCTGTGTCGAAAAACCTTGCCGCGAACCTCTCCTCCAATCGCGCCACCACAGGAACCTACCTGAGCGCCGACAACTCAGCCGACGCCATTGCAGAACGTGGAGGCTCGCTCATGGTGCGCTCTGGCACGCTGGGCGCTTTGACGCTTGGCGGGACCGAGCTGGAAATTCTGATCGAGGCCATGGAAGAAAAAGGCGTGGTGCGCACGCTGGCGGAACCGAACCTCACCGCGCTTTCCGGCCAACAGGCGAAATTCCTCGCCGGTGGTGAATATCCGATCCCGGTCTCCGACGATGACGGCATCTACATCGACTACAAACCCTTCGGTGTGGAGCTTGAATTCGTGCCGCGCGTGATCAATGGCGATCAGATCAACCTTGAAATGCGCGCTGCCGTCTCCGGGGTCGACTCGACTGTAAACTATTCTGTGAGCGGCTTTACCCTGAACTCCTTCAAACGCCGCGAGACCTCCACCACCGTGGAACTGCGCGATGGCCAGAGCTTTGCCATCGCGGGCCTCTTGCAGGACGATTTCGAGGATCTGATCGGTCAGGTACCGTGGCTCGGTGACATCCCGGTTCTGGGGGCACTCTTCCGCTCCACCGATTATTCGCGCCGTCAATCCGAGCTGGTGATCATCGTCACCCCGCATCTGGTGACGCCGACCAACGGTTTGGCTCTGGCCCTGCCGACGGATCGCATCAAAATCCCGACCGAGAGCGATTTGTTCCTCTTTGGCAAAACCTTCGGCGGCACCTCCGCGCCGCAATCCGGTAGCGCCGCCGAAGTTGCGAAACAGGACTTCTCCGGGTCCTATGGCTATGTGATGGAGTAAGGACATGCGGGCAACTTTGAAACTGACCCTCGCCGCCTCGGCCCTTCTCGCACTTGGCGCTTGCTCCGATCAACCGGCAGGCTCTTCTTGGTTCCAAGAGGCGGGCGGCTATCTCGACAACGGCACCTTCGGCAATGCGACCATGAACAACACGCTGGTTCAAACCGGTCAGCTGAACTACGTGATCGACCTGAACGAACGCTTTGCCGCGCAGGTCCCGGCCACGGTGAATTTCGAATTCAACTCTGCGGTGCTCGATGGCGTCGCCCGCGATGCGATCCGCAAACAGGCGCATTTCATGGCGCAATTCCCAGAGGTCCGGTTCCGCGTCTACGGTCACACCGATCTGGTCGGCTCCAACGCCTATAACAAATCGCTCGGCCTGCGCCGCGCGAAAGCCGTCGTTTCCGAACTGGCCCGCAACGGCATTTCGCGTTCGCGTCTCGAGGCTCTGGTCTCTTACGGCGAAACCCAGCCGCTCATCGTGACCCAGGACCCGGAACGCAAGAACCGCCGCACGGTCACCGAGGTCTCTGGCTTCGTCGAGAACTCGCAACTTGTGATGGACAGCCGTTACGCCGAGATCATTCACCGCGAATATATCGAAAGCGCCACGGCGCCGTCCGATCTGGTCGATTTCGGCAGCCGCGAGATCAACCCCGGCGATTAAGACGGTTTCTCGAAACACCATATGACATGAACGATGGGGCCAAACCTGCACGGGTTTGGCCCCATTCGCGTTCATATCGTCCCCCAATAGCGAATTATTACGCGATTTCGGCCCTATTGTTGCCCCAGTTGCCCGGCACCTTATCCCCAATGGGAGCAGTATGTCTGACGTCCGAGTCGGGCAGACGCGCCAGGGGAAATGGGGTTGGGTCTTTATCTTTCAAAGGCTTGGCAGACAATTGATCCTGGCGTTCGAGTAAAAGGACGCTTTGAGCAATGACGAGTGAAGCTCTATTGCAAAACGACCCGGCCCCGCTGGTTGCCTGTACGATCAGCCGGGACGTGCAGAATTTCGATCTTTTGATCGAGGATATGGAGACCGAACTGGGCGAAGCCTGGGGCGATCTTTCCTTTGAAGATGCGCGGCAATTTTTCCGGCAACCGGAAAGCGGCGGGCTGAAATTCGTGGCCATTGCCCTCGATCAGGAAGACGAAAGCCTTTTGGCGATGATCGCCGACCTGATCAAATCGGCCAAGGTGCAGGGCATCAAGGTGATCCTGATCGCCGATGAGGTCTCGCCGATGGCATTGCACCAGCTTTTGCAATTGGGCGCTGAGGATTTCATCCCCTACCCGCTCCCGGAACAGGCGCTGCATGAGGCCATCGAGCGGCTGAACGCCCCGCGCAAAGTGCCGGCGGTCGATTTTATCGACACCGCGAGCCCGGCTCCCTCGAAACACGGTGGCGCGAACGGGATCGTCCTTCCTGTCCACTCCATCGCGGGCGGCACCGGGGCCACGACGATTGCCGTAAATCTCGCCTGGGAATTGGCCACGATCGAAAAGAAAGGCCCGCAACCGCGCGTGCTTCTGATCGATCTCAATCTGCAATTCGGCTCCGTCTCGACCTATCTCGATCTCCCGCGTCGCGAGGCCGTCTATGAATTGCTGTCCTCGACCGAGAGCATGGATGACGATGTGTTCAAAGGCGCCTTGATGAATTTCAACGACAAGCTTTCGGTGCTGACCGCACCGACCGAGGTCTTGCCGCTCGATTTCATCGAACCCGTCGATGTTGAGCGCCTGCTCGACAAGGCGCGCGCGCATTTCGACTATGTGATCGTCGATATGCCGACAACGCTGGTGGCCTGGACCGAGACCGTTCTGAACGCGGCAGAATTCTATTTCGCGCCCATCGAGCTCGATCTGCGCTCGGCCCAGAACATCCTGCGCCTGCGCAATGCGCTGCGGGCCGAGGAACTGCCGTTCGAAAAGATGCGCTTCCTGTTGAACCGTGCGCCCAAAGGGATGGACCTCTCGGCCAAAGCACGGATCAAACGCATGGCGGAAAACCTCGAGATTGCCATCGAGGTGCAATTCCCCGACGGCGGACGCCCGGTGCGCGAAGCCTGCGATCAGGGCATGCCCTTGGGGCTTGAGGCCACGAAAAACCCGCTGCGCAAGGAGATCCAGAAACTGGCCGCCTCCTTGCACGCCCGCCAGACCGAACAGCTTGAGGCCGCACAATAAGGTCCCGCCTCGGTGGGCCAAATGAGGTAAGAGACAGATGTTTTCGCGATATAAGAAATCAGAGACCCAAAAGGCGGCGCCCGTCGCGGCGGCAGCCGCGCAAGGCGCTCAGGCGACCCCTGAGTCCAAGGCGACAAAACCCGTCAAAACTGCGGCACCCGTACAAAAACCGGCCAGCCGCGCCGCGCAGGCCGCGCCGGTGGACAAGGAACGCCGCCGCAAGGAGCGTCTCAGCGAAATCAAGGTGGAGATGCACAAGCGTCTCCTCGAAGACCTCAACCTCTCAGCCCTTGAAACCGCCGCGGAGAAGGACCTCAGATCCGAGATTTCCGACATCACCGCCGAGTTTCTGGCCGATCAGGGGCTGGTGCTCAACCGCGATGAACGCATCACCCTGAACCAGGACCTCTATGACGAGGTGCGTGGTCTCGGACCCCTTGAGCCGCTTTTGAAAGACGAAAGCGTCAACGATATTCTGGTCAACGGCCCGCAACAGATTTTCGTCGAACGCAACGGTAAACTCGAACTGTCGGACATCACCTTCAAGGACGAAAAGCACCTCTTGCGGATCATCGACAAGATCGTTTCCGCCGTGGGCCGCCGCGTCGATGAATCGAACCCCTACGTTGACGCCCGCCTCAAGGACGGCTCGCGTTTCAACGCCATGGTGCCCCCCGTCGCGGTAGACGGTTCGCTCGTCTCCATTCGTAAGTTCAAAAAAGAAAAGCTCGCGATCGACGATCTGGTGCGCTTTGGCGCCTTCACCGAGGAAATGGCCGCCTATCTTCAGGCCGCCGTCTCGACCCGTCTCAATGTGATCGTGTCGGGCGGTACGGGCTCCGGGAAAACCACGACGCTGAACGCGCTCTCCAGCTTCATCGACAACTCAGAACGCATCCTCACGATCGAGGATACGGCGGAACTTCAGCTGCAACAGACCCACGTCGGTCGGATGGAAAGCCGCCCGGCCAACGTCGAGGGCAAGGGCGCGGTGACCCAGCGCGACTGTTTGCGCAACGCGCTTCGGATGCGTCCGGACCGGATCATCGTGGGGGAGACCCGCGGCGAAGAGGTGATCGACATGCTGCAGGCCATGAACACCGGCCACGACGGCTCGATGACCACGATCCACGCCAACTCCGCACGCGATGGTGTGTCGCGTCTGGAAAACATGATCGCGATGGCCGGGATCGAGATGCCTTTGAAGGCCGTGCGCTCTCAGATTTCCTCTGCTGTGAACCTGATCGTGCAGGCGTCCCGTTTGCAGGACGGTTCGCGCCGCATGGTGTCGATCACCGAGGTGACCGGCATGGAAGGCGACGTGATTTCGATGCAGGAGGTCTTCCGCTTTCAGCGCACCGGCCTCACGCCTGACAATAAAATCATCGGCCACTTCACCGCGACCGGCGTGCGGAGCCATTATTCCGAACGCTTCCGCATGTGGGGCTACGATTTGCCGCCGTCGCTCTTCGAGCCGACGAACCCGCGTTAAGAGAGGACGACGATCATGGTCATTTCTATGGAACCCGTCATTTACATCGTGATTTTCGTCGCGGTGCTGGCCTTGGTCGAAGGCCTTTATCTGGTGGTGTTTGGCAAGTCGATCTCGCTGAATTCGCGGGTCAACCGCCGCTACGAGCTTTTGGAAAAGGGGACAGGCGACCGCGAAGAGGTGCTCAACCAACTCCGCAAGGAGATGAGCCAGCACCTCAAATCGCGCAAGATCCCGCTCTATTCCGTGCTGGCCGAAAAGGCGCAAAAGGCCAATATCGCCTTCTCTCCTTTGCAACTTCTGCTGGTGATGGGGCTGTTGGGGATGATCGCCTTTGTCGGTCTCTCGATTGGCACCGCCGCCTCGCTGCCGATCCGCGTTGTGGTCTCTGTCGCCATGGGCGTGGGCGCGGTCTACGTCTGGATTCAGGCCAAGGCCAAGAAACGTCTCGCGCTCATTGAAGAACAGCTCCCCGATGCGGTCGAACTGATGGTGCGCAGCCTGCGCGTCGGTCACCCGTTTTCCAACGCGCTCAACATCGTCGCCAAGGAGGTCCCCGACCCTCTCGGCACCGAAATGGGCGTGATCGCGGACGAAAGCGCCTATGGCCGCGATGTGGGCGAAGCTCTCAAAGACATGGCCGAACGGCTCGACATGCAGGATTTGCGCTTCCTCGCGGTGGCCGTTGCGATCCAACAGCAATCGGGGGGTAACCTCGCCGAGGTCCTCGAAGGCCTGTCGAAAGTGATCCGCTCGCGCTTCAAGCTTTTCCGCCGGGTCAAGGCCATCACCGCCGAGGCGAAATGGTCCGGCAACTTCCTTTCGGGCTTCCCGCTTTTGGCGCTTTTGGCGATCTCGCTGATGAAACCCGATTACTACGACACGGTCAAAGACACGCCCGCCTTCATCCCGGCCTGTCTGATCGTCGCCGGCTTTCTCGTTGCGAATATTTTCGTGATGAAGAGCCTCGTGAACATCAAAGTCTGAGACGGAAAGGTCACCGATCATGCAAGAGCTGTTTTCTTCCCTCTTGGGCGATCAACTGGGCCCCTTCGGCCCGCTGATCCTGATGGGCACATTGGGCGCGGTGCTGATCCTCTTCACCCTGCCGGTCTTGTTGAAAAAGAAACGCGATCCGATGGATCGCCTGCGCGAACAAACCCAGGCTGCCAAGGATGCCGCAAAGGGCAAATCCCCGGCCAAGTTGCGCTACGACAACCAAAAAGGCGCCAAGCTCGAAAAATATTCCGCTTTTCTGGAGCCCCAGAACGAAGAGGAATATTCCGCCGCCCAGCTCAAGATGATCCAGGCCGGGTATCGCACGAAAAACGCTGTGCGCATGTTCCACTTCGCGCAATTCGCGATGGGTCTTGGCGCGCTGGCGCTGGGTCTGCTCTACGCGTTGATGAAGTCTTCCGAGCAGGAAATGACGCCGAAATCCCTGTTCCTGACCGTGCTTTTGCCCGCCTGTATCGGCTATATGCTGCCGAAATACTGGGTCACGCGCCGGGTGGAGACCCGCAAGGAAGAGATCATCAACGGCTTTCCCGACGCGCTCGATTTGATGCTCGTCTGCGTCGAGGCGGGGCAATCTCTGGACCAGGCTATTATCCGCGTCTCGAAAGAAATCCGCTCCGGCTTTCCGGCGCTGGCCGATGAATTCGAAATCGTCTCCTATGAGATCAAAGCCGGTAAGGACAAATCCGTCGTGCTCAAGGACATGGCCGAACGTTGCGGCGTGCCCGATGTCGCCTCTTTCGTCACCGTGCTGATCCAATCTCAACAATTCGGCACTTCGATCGCCGACGCGCTTCGGATTTATGCCGGTGAAATGCGGGATAAACGCGTGATGCGGGCCGAAGAGACCGCAAACAAGTTGCCTACCAAGATGACCCTTGCCACAATGATGCTGACCGTGCCGCCGCTTCTGATCATCCTGATCGGCCCGTCGGTGTATGACATCTACATCATGCTTGGTGAGAACCAGTTCTGATCCTCGGAACATCGGCCTCTCCGGGCGACAACAGCAAGGGACATCATGTCTCCACGATCTCTGCGCGTGGCCTTCGGGCCCGCGCCTTACGTCTTTCTCATGGGCCTCTCTCTTTTGGCCGCCTGCCAGGACGGCGGGCTGAAACCTCTCAAGGATGCGGGCGATTATGCGCCGGTAGGCGTCGATGCCTCCGAGCAATCGGTGGACGGGCTCATCGTCGGGCACCGGCTGATGGCCGCAGGCGAATATGAACTGGCGCTCAAGGCCTATTACCGCGCCGCGGCGCATCAGGGCATGACGGTGGACACGCTTTCGGCGATTGGGTCCGCCAAGCTCCGGCTCGGGCGATTGGGCCAGGCCGAAGCGGACCTGCGCCGCGCCATCAAGCTTGACGACACCTTTGTGCCCGCCTGGAACAACCTTGGCGTCACCCTGATGGAGCAAAACGAGTTTGGCGAAGCCGAACGGGTGTTCCGCACCGCCTTTGCCCTCGACAGTGGCCAATCTGCCGATATTCGCGAGAATCTGCGCTTGGCGCTCGCAAATCTCGAAAATCCTGAGTATAGTGAGACCTACGAGAGCAATTTCACCTTGGTGCGACGCGGGACCGGAGAGTATCTTATCCTTGCGCGCTGAGACGGTCAGAGATCCGAAAACGGACCGGCGGTCGGAACAAGGCGACAACAAAGACTGAGGCAAACCGGGTCAAAAGGCGCAAAGCCACGAGGATCAATCCTCAGACGCCCGAGCAGAGAAGAGGTGGCAGGCACCATGACGAACATCATGACCCCTATTTTTGCGCGCAAGCGGACCGTGATCACGCTCGCGCTTCTGGGCACCGTCGCCCTTTCGGCATGTCAGAAACCCTTTGGCGGCGATGTGCGCCGGGCCGACACCTCTGTGAACGCCATCGACGGCACCGGGCTCTCGGACATCATGCTGAACGCCGCCGATCCGGCCGAAGCCGTGTCTTATTTCTCGCGCTCCGTAAGCGAAAACCCGGACCGTATCGACCTGCGTCGCGGTCTCGCACAATCCTTGATCCGCGCGGGCGAGAACGATGCCGCCGTCGCCGCCTGGAAAGCCGTGGTCGGCCACAAAGAGGCGACCAACGACGACCGTGTGGACTATGCCGACGCGCTGATCCGCACCGGCGAGTGGAAACAGGCCGAAGCGGAACTCGACAGCGTGCCGCCGACGCATGAGACCTACAAACGCTACCGTTTGGAGGCGATGATCGCCGACAGCAATCAGGAATGGAAAAACGCCGACAGTTTCTACCAGACCGCCGCGGGCCTCACCACGCGCCCCTCTGGTGTGCTCAACAACTGGGGATATTCGAAACTGACACGCGGCGAATATAGAGAGGCTGAAAAGCTCTTCGCTCAGGCGATCACCTATGATCCCTCGCTCTTCACCGCCAAGAATAACCTCGTTCTGGCGCGTGGAGCGCAGGGCAAATACGATCTGCCGGTGATGGACATGTCCCAGACCGAGCGCGCGCAGCTTTTGTACACGCTGGGTCTTGCAGCGGTGAAAGCGGGCGATGTCGCCATCGGCAAAGGCCTGATCAAGGACGCCATCGACACCCATCCCCAGCATTTCGAAGCCGCCGTGCGCTCGCTCCGTGCGCTTGAGGCCAATGTCACCAACGGCTGAGAAACACCATGATTTCCCTGTCTCCTGAGGCCGCGCTCTGGTTTCTCATGCCGGTCGCCGTGGTGTCCTTCATCGCGGCCTTCAATGACCTGAAACGCATGAAGCTGCCCAATGCCGTCGTGATCGCCTTGGGCGCGATCTATGTGGTGATGGGGCCGTTTCTGTTGCCATTCGATCAGTACCTCTGGGGCTTTGCCCATGCGGCGGTGATGTATGTCGTGGCGCTTTTCGCCTATGCCTATCTGGGCGTGGGCGCAGGCGACGGCAAATTCGCAGTCGCCATGTCGATGTTCATCCCCTTCTCTGATCTGGGGGCCGTTCTGACGCTGTTTGCGGCCTTCCTTCTGGGGGCCTTCTTGGCGCATCGCATCGCCCGCGCCATCCCCGCCATTCGTCGCGCGACGCCGGACTGGGTGTCCTGGGAGCACAAGAAATTTCCGATGGGCCTGGCGCTGACCGGGACCATGGTGACCTATCTGGTGCTGGCGGTGGTGATCAGGGCGCTCTGAGTAAAGCGCCAAAAGATCAGAACCAGAGGGGTCAGGTGAGGCCAAAGGGAACCAGCCCCTCACTCCTTCACAATCGGATAGACCAACATCATCGGATCGCGCAGCGGTGGGCGCAGGGTTAGCCCGGCCTGCTCAATCGCCTCCAAAGCATGGCGTTGGGTCGAAACATCGATCGGACAGGTCGGGACGATGATGGCATCGGCATGTTCGATCCCCGGCACGCCGGAATAATACCACGGCGCACCGCCTTCGAGCGGCGCAAAGCCGCCCAGAATCCAGATGCCCGAAGCAATATCGGCCACGAAAAACTCGCTCTCGGGCGGGAAGTTGAAAGGCGGTTGTTTCAACCGGTCCGCCATATAGCTGTGAAGCGCCACTTCGCCCGCCTGAAGCGTACAGCGCGGCAAAGTCTCGCCCAGAAACGTCACCGCCTCAAAACGGTCGCTCTCGATGATATAGGGTTCAAGCTCCGGGTAACGGTCCACCAAGGCCTCACGCCCCAAGACCATGCTCGTGCGGTCGGCTTTGACGAAAATATCCGGAATCTCGGAGCGCGACGCAAATTGCGGCACATAGTCTTCGGTCTCCACCGCCAAAAGCCGGAAGGGGCTTGTCACGATGTTCTGCAACGAGGGCGCGATCAGGGCAAAGGCCACCAGCGCCAGAGCAGAGACCGCATTGCGCGCATCGGCGTTGAACAGCACGCGCTGGCCCCGCATCGGGCGCTGCGCCATCAGCAACAGGCACAACAGGATGAGCCATGTCGGATCATTGCCGAAGTTCTGATAGGTCACGTATATGAACCCCGGCGCGAGGAGCAAAAGCAAGAGCCCCGCCAAGGCCTGCCCAGATTGGCGCAGGACGATCACCGAGAGGATCAGCGTCAGGCTGCCGATCAGGAACCGCGGCGCGTTCATCACCTCGACCAAGGACATCCCCGGTGCGGCGCGCGTGCCCGAGCGTGTGACGGTCAAGAGATCGTTGATATAGGCCGGAAAGAAATCGACGCCGTAAAACGCAACCATGACGACGGCCACCAACAGCCCGGTCGCGATCCCCGCCACGAGGCTGCGCATCGCGCCACGCAACAGGAACCCGAGCGCCACGGGCAACACGAAGGCTACGAAATACGTCGGCTTGATCAGGGCCAGAACCGCCAGCAACAGCCCGGCGATGACGCCTTCGAGCCGCGGCGCCTTTCGATCCTCGAGCGGTGGCAGAACGGCGAGCAGGATGACGATGAAGGATGCCGCCCAGGCCCAGCGGTTGTAATACATCGACACCGAAATCGCGGTGACATTCTCGCCATGCACCACCGCCAGAACCAGCGCCATGACCACCGCACCAAATGCCCAGGCCGAGAGCCCCCGGAGACGCGAGACCGCCACGCGCAGCACCATCGGCGCCATAAGCACGGCAATCAAAATCTGCGCCGAAATAAAGGCCATCCCCATGCCGAGCCCCGCCTGGGCGAAGGCCAGGATCGGCAAAAAGGCCAAAATTCCGATCGGCGTGGAGAAATCGAGATGCGGCACCTGCCCGTCGAGCATGCGCAACAGAATCTCGATCATATGCGCCGCATCGCCTTCGTGCCGGTCGAGGTAAAGCCCGGATTTCGCGAGCGCAACGCCTCCGAACACACAGATCAAAACCGCGAGAAATGCCGCGTATTTTCCGGCCGAAATTCTTGTCATACTGCCTGCCTCATGCACCACGCGCTCGGTTTCGGGTATAAGGCGTTTCAGCGCTGAAATCACACCCGAATTCCGCCGAAAATCTGCTCATCGCCCCGGCGGAGCGCTTTCGTTCATTTTTGCGAAAGATTATGGCCAAACACTGGGCTTTGCATAGGGCATGCGGAAAACCCGTGTCGAAAATCTTGGCTTTGGCGCCAAGGATTCGTACACTTGCGCGCAAAGAGACACCGCGCCACGCCAACGCGCAGGGCAAAGAGAGAGCAGAGCATGAACATGGAAGTCACCCCCAATGTGATCGCGCCGGTCCAGCCGCGGCGCGCGGAGGAGACGGGCCTGTCGCCCGTGATGATGCGCGACATCGTGTTGAAAACGATGTTCCGCACCAACCTCGAACAGGTCTCGCGCCTGTCGCAGGCTCTGGCATTGCCAGTCTCGGTGACGCAGGATCTGGTCGACAGGGCCCGCGAACAGGGCATGATCGAGGCCACGGGGACGATGCACGCTGGCGCGGGGTCAGAGATGGGTTTTCGCCTCTCGGATACCGGCAAGGCGCGGGCCTTGGATGCGCTCAGCCAGTCAGAATATTACGGCGCCATGCCGATCCCGCTTGAGAAATACGCCGAACAGGTCAAACGCCAATCCGTGCGCAACATGAAGGTGACGCGCGATGCGTTGCTGGGCGCAATGGGGCATCTGATCTTGCCACCCGATCTGCTGGATCAGCTTGGGCCAGCCGTGGGCGCCGGGCGTTCGATCCTGATGTACGGGCCGCCGGGGAACGGGAAATCCTCGATCTCCAACGGCATTCGCGATGCTTTGGGCGATCTGATCTACGTGCCGCGCGCGATTGAATACAACGGCTCGGTGATCACGGTTTACGACCCGCTCATGCATGTGAAACGCGAGGATGCGGATGACGATGCGAACGCGCTGCGCAAGACCGCGAACCGGTTCGACCGGCGCTATGTGCGCTGTGAGCGCCCTTCGGTGGTGACCGGGGGTGAGCTGTCGCTCGACATGCTCGATCTGGTGTATAACCCGACCGCGCGGACTTATCAGGCGCCGTTGCAGCTCAAATCCACCGGCGGGATCTTCATCGTCGACGACCTTGGTCGCCAGGAAGAGCCGCCGCAGAAACTCGTGAACCGCTGGATTGTGCCGCTCGAAGAGAGCAAGGATATTCTGGCGCTCCAGTCCGGTGAAAAATTCGAAGTGCCTTTCGACACGCTGGTGATTTTCTCCACCAACTTCCACCCGAACAAGATCTTCGACACCGCCGCTTTGCGCCGGATTTTCTACAAGATCAAAATCGACGGACCGGATCAGGCGGGGTTCCTGAAAATCTTTGCCATGGTCGCGCGCAAGAAAAAGATGCCGCTGGATGAGGCGGCTTTGGTCTATCTGTTGAAAGAGAAATACCCGACCATCGACAATGTCTACGCCAACTATCAGCCGGTCTTTCTGATCGACCAAATGATCTCGATCTGCGAATTCGAGGGCATTCCCTACCAGATGACGCCCGATCTGGTGGACCGCGCCTGGGCCAACATGTTCGTCGAGGAAAGCGAATTCGCGCATTGATGTGAGGCGCTAAAAATCAGAAACGCCTCACAGTCGTGAGGCGTTTTTTGAGTATTTAAGCCACGGAAAAGACGAGATTACGCGCTCGGCCCCAGCACGCGTTCCTCGCGGGCGATCATGGCATCGACCATCAAGGCCCACATCTGACGCGCCAAGGCGGGTTCAAACCCGGCGCTTTCGGCCTCGGCTTCGACCTTGTCCAACACATCCTGAACACGCGCTTCGATGCGCGCAGGCATACCCTCCCCGGGTTTCAACTCCGCCGCACGATCCACATGCGCCTGACGCAGCGCCAAAAGCGCCAGAAGGTCGCGGTCGAGCTGGTCGATCTGCACCCGCAAATCGGCCATGGTGGAAATCTCTTTGGGCGGTTTGAGCATTGGCGTCGTCCTCTTTTCCTGCGCATTAACATGCCTGTGCCGGGCGGAAAAGCGTCAGGCTTTGCAGAGCGTCAGGAAAAAGCCGTTTGAACGGAAACCAGACCCGGCCTTTCTCATCGAACGGATAAGCCTCTTGAAGCGCCGCATCATAGGCGGCAAGAAACTCGGCCCCCTGCCCCCGCGCCGTAAAATGATCGAGATAAGGGCGCAAGTCGGCCGATTGCGTGAACCGACGCACCGGGTGCCCCTCCTCCTCCGAGCCAAGCCGCTGTAGATATTCGGTCTTCCAGATCCGTACCTCCCCCAAAGGCTCCAAAAGATCGGCATAGGCGCAGGGCGTCAGAACACGGGGACGCGCCAAGGTGTCGGGAAAGGCATCGGGGTCAAGCCGATGCGCGATCTCGTGGACCAAAGCATGGGAGGGGGCGCCGTGTTGATAGGGCATTTGAACGGCCAGCCATCCTCCGGGGATCAGCGCCCGCATCAAGCGTGGCAACAAGGCCGTGTGATCCGGCACCCAGTTGAAAGAGGCATTGGCAAAGAGCAAGGCCGTGTCGGGTCCCAATCCATGCCCGAGCCTCCTTCAAAGAAAAACCGCGCCGGACTGCGGCGCGGTTTGTAAGTCTCGGATCAGGCGGTGGGTTCCGGTTCAAGACCACCATCGCTTTTCGGCTTTTTCTTGGTCTTGGGAATTGCGGTGACCGACGGCGTCTCTTCGTCTTTGCCAGAGGCGCCCCCGTCCCCGTCTTCGCCCGGTTGCGGCGGGTTGCCTGCGATCACGCGTTTGATCTCGTCGCCGGTGAGGGTTTCATATTCCAGAAGCCCCAGAGCCAGACGTTCGAACTCCTCGGCATTCTCGGAAATGATCCGGTAAGCCTCGGCATAGCCTTCGTCGATGAAGCGTTTCACCTCTTCCTCGATCAGTTCCTTGGTGTGGGCCGAGACGGAGAAACCCGCGGTGTTACCGGAGTACCCTTCGGCGGCCTCCGCGTAATCGATGTTGCCGACCTTGTCGGACATGCCGTAGCGCATCACCATGGCGCGCGCCAATTGCGAGGCTTGCTGGATGTCGCCGACCGGACCGGAGGAGACCTCGTCTTCGCCGTATTTGAAAATCTCGGCGGCTTTCCCGGCCATGGTCATCGCGATGCGCTGACGCGCCTCGTCTTTGAACATCTGGAGCTTGTCCATCTCAGGCAGGCTCATCACCATGCCCAGAGCGCCACCGCGAGGAATGATCGTGGCCTTATAGACCGGATCGCATTTCGGCAGTTTCATACCGACGATGGCGTGGCCCGCCTCGTGATAGGCAGTCTTTTCCTTTTGCTCGTCGGTCAAAACCATGGAGCGGCGCTCGGCGCCCATCATCACCTTGTCCTTGGCCTGTTCGAAATCGTCCATCGTCACCTGACGACGCCCGATCCGTGCGGCCATCAAGGCGGCTTCGTTCACGAGGTTCGCGAGATCGGCACCGGAGAACCCAGGCGTGCCGCGCGCGATCACACGCAGATCGACGTTCGGACCCAGCGGCACTTTGCGCGCGTGGACGTTGAGGATTTTCTCGCGGCCTTTGATGTCCGGGTTCGGCACGGTGACCTGACGGTCGAAACGGCCCGGACGCAGAAGCGCGGGGTCCAACACGTCACGACGGTTGGTCGCCGCCACGATGATGATGCCTTCGTTGGCCTCGAACCCGTCCATCTCGACCAGCAACTGGTTGAGCGTCTGTTCGCGCTCGTCGTTGCCACCGCCGTAACCGGCGCCACGGGCACGCCCCACGGCGTCGATCTCGTCGATAAAGAGGATACAGGGCGCGTTCTTTTTCGCCTGTTCGAACATGTCGCGGACACGCGACGCTCCGACACCCACGAACATCTCGACAAAGTCAGAGCCGGAAATGGTGAAGAAGGGCACGCCCGCCTCGCCCGCAATGGCCCGCGCCAAAAGCGTCTTACCGGTGCCCGGAGGACCGACCAGCAAAGCGCCTTTCGGGATTTTGCCACCCAGAGCCGAAAACTTCTGCGGGTTGCGCAGGAATTCGACGATCTCTTCGAGCTCTTCCTTGGCCTCATCGATGCCCGCGACATCGTCAAAGGTCACGCGGCCTTGTTTCTCGGTCAAAAGTTTCGCTCGCGATTTGCCAAAGCCCATCGCGCCGCCTTTGCCGCCGCCCTGCATCCGGTTCATGAAATAAATCCACACACCGATGATCAGGAAGATCGGCAGGAAGGACAGAACGAAAGGCATGATGCCGCTTTCTTCCTGCGGCTCGCCTTTGACCTGCACGCCCTCTTCCAAAAGCTGGGACACGAGGCTGTCGTCGCCCGGGTTGATCGTGTATTTGCGCCGGTTGTCAGCACCGGTGAAATACACCCGCTCACCATCGATATCGACGGAGGTGACAGTGCCGTCATCCACTTTCGACATGAATTCGGAATAGGGAACGACTTCTGACGACATGGTGTTCTGATTGCCGCCCAGCACCTGAAACAGGGCCAGGACGAGCATCAAAAGCACGAGCCAGAAGGCGAGATTGCGTGCGTTGCCCAAGGGGATCTCCTCGAAATAATCTGGGGTCGCGTCCATGATGCAAACCAGAGACGCGAAGCTTACCCCTTAAAATAGGCATCCCAGCCCCAAGTTCAATGCGATAAAAGCGATGTGTGGAAACCACCTTTCGGATGGATCAACCGTGCTTGGGCCGCACCATGGTTTGCGAGCGGCGCCGAGATCAGCGTATTGCCGTCAAACACCGCCGGAGAGGCCGCCAAAGTTTCGCGCGGCGGCGCATCTGCGGGGCGTTCGCCCAGTTGCAACAACCCGTCTTCGCCCAGAGCGCGGATGATGAAGTCCTTGTTTTCAAAACCTTCTATCACCCAACGCCCATCCCAAACGGCCCCCGGCAACGCCACAGTGCCCGCAACGGCGGCATGTTCACGAGTGAGGCGAAAATTCTCTTTACCGCCCAAGAGACGCACGCCATGCAGCGTCGCATCGCGCCCGCGCATCATGGCAGAGAGAAATTCCTGAAGCTTCATCCCCCGTGGGCCATACTCCGCCGAGGCAATCCACCGCAGCGCGGCGGCCACCAGACGGCGATTCACTTCGGGGGAGCCTTCGGCGAACCGGCGGCGATCAATGATCAGATCGCCGTGCTCTTCTCGCACGCAATCGAGCGCATGATCATGGGTCGCGAAATCCAGGGCCGAACGCACCTGACCCAGATGATCCATCACCCGGCCCACCACATGCACATCGATGCCCAGTTTGGTGAGTTCTTCCATCGCACGCCGCGCCTTCACCCGCTCAAAGGCCTCATCGTCATTCGACGGATCGTCGATCCACGGCTCACGCAATTCGCGTAGATATTGCCGCAACTCAAAGCGCTCCTGCATCAACAGGGGCCGCACCCAGGTGATGCCGTCAGAGACCCGTCGCCGCTGCATCCCGGTCAACCCGTCGATGCCGGAGGCCCGCGCCAGCCGCATGAAAAACGTCTCCGCCTGATCGTCGGCGGTGTGCGCCAGCGCGATGGTGGAAATGCCGCGCGTCTTGGCCCAATCAGCCATCAGACGATAGCGCGCCCGCCGCGCGGCGTCCTGAAGATTGCCCGAGCCTTTGTAACCCGACCAGTTGAGCGTGGTGTGTTTGACTTTAAGGCGCTCGGACACTTCGGCGACGAATTGTGCCTCATGCGCGGCCTCGGGGCGCAGCCCGTGGTTGACGGTGACAGCCTCAAGCTTGACCCGCTCTTCCGCCGCCCATTCCGCCATCAGATGCAATAGCGCCAGACTGTCGCCACCGCCAGAGACGGCGACGGCCAGATGATCCGGTTTGTCGAAAGAAAACGCGGTGGCCACGAAATGCCGCAGCATCGCACGGTTCGCCGCTTTTTCCTCCATGATCAGACCCTTACAGTGAGCACCCGCGCAGGGATGCGTCGGTTTGGGCCTGAGTTGCCGCCTCGGAACCGGGGAAGCGCGCGATGACTTCGCCGAACATGACACAGCCCTTGTCGGTCTGCCCCAGATCGCTCAAAGCCCCCGCCAGGCGCAGCAAGGCATCCGGCGCGCGGTCGCCTTCGGGGCTGCCGGAGAAACTGTCGAGATAGGCCCGCGCCGCATCCGCCGTTTGACCCGAAGCCGACAGGGCTTCGCCGCGCATGAAATGCGCCTCGCCGGTCAGGTAGCCGCCGGTGTAGGTCTGGGCGAAATTGCCGAAAGCCGTCGCAGCCTCCGGGTATTTGCCGTTGGTATAGAGCGCCATCGCCGCATCGAAATCGCTTTGTTCAGAGAGTGCCAGATCGCCCCCCCCGTCCATCGGCGGCTCCGCTCCCGGTGTCGGCACGACCACATCCGTGGCCCCCGCTTCGCCCCCGATCGGTTTCAGCGGCGGCAGGTTCCCGATGTCACAGCCCGCTTCCAGCTCGCAGAGCCGGAAGTTCAGGTCGTCCAACTGGTTCGTGCCATCGCTCACCACCCGGTCGATGCGGAATTCCAGCGCTTCGATCTTGGCCGTCAGATTGGCCAGCGCCGCCTCCATCAAATCGACACGCTCCAGCGTCCCCGCCCCCGCAAACTGCGTGTTGGGCGCACCGGTGGTGGAGAGCTCGCGCTTCAGCGTGTTGATCTCGACGGAAAGCACGGCGGCTTCTTGGCGAATATCGGCGAGCGTCTGCGCATCCTGCGCGAAGATCGGGGTGCCGAGCGTCAAAGCACTCAGCGCGGCGGAGAGGAAAAGCGCTTTCATCGTGATCGGCCCTTACATGCCCGCGCCAGCGGCCAGCACGGTCACAGCACGGCGGTTCTGGCTATAGCAGGACTCGTCGGAACAGATCGCGAGCGGACGTTCCTTGCCGTACGGAATGGTCTTGAGACGCGCGGGGTTCACGCCCTGATTGATCAGATATTCCTGCACGGAGGCCGCACGACGGGCAGACAGCGCAAAGTTGTAATCGCGCGTGCCCTGTTCGTCCGCGTGGCCTTCGATGATCGCGGTGTAGCCCGCGTTTTGCGCGAGCCAGTTGGCCTGACCGGCCAGAACGGTGCGCGCCTCATCGGACAGCGTGGACTGGTCCACGGCGAACAGCACGCGGTCGCCGATGGTCTGGTTGAAATAGGCGACCGAGGTCGGGTCAGACGCCGTGCCCGCCAGCGCGCCATTGGCACCCGCGCCCGCGCCATTGGCGCCACCACCCGCGCCGAACCGGCCGGGGTTGGTACAGGCCGAAAGGCCCAGAGCTGCGATCAAAAGGACGGCACGCGAGGTGCGGGAGGTGAGGAATTTGGTCATGAGGATCTTCCTTTGCGGAAACTCGAAACTGCTCTTCGGATGGACTATAACACCCTCCCCGCGACTTGGGGAGGGTGACACGATTATTTCAACAGGCTCATTTCAAAAGCGGCGACCAAGCGGCGTCGGACGCCCCCGCGTTGGTCGGCACGCGCTTGAGATTGCGGCCCGAAATATCCACCGTGTAAAGCGCGCTGGCGCCCGAGGCCCCCTGACTTTCGCGGGTGAACATGATGACGCGGCCGTTGGGCGCCCAGCTCGGACCTTCATCGAGGAAGGAGGCCGTCAAAAGACGCTCCTCGGAGCCATCCGTGCGCATCACACCGATGTGGAAGCGGCCCTGGTTTTGTTTCGTGAAGGCGATGAGATCGCCCCGTGGCGACCAGACCGGTGTGCCATAGCGTCCCTTGCCCGCCGAGATGCGCCGCGCTTCGCCGCCATTCGCGGGCATGATGTAAAGCTGCTGCGTGCCGGAGCGGTCGGATTCGAACACGATCTGGGACCCATCGGGCGAGAAGGACGGCGCGGTCTCGATCGCGGGCGTGTTGGTCAGACGCACGTTCTGCCCGGTCGCAATGTCCATGCGGTAAAGATCGGTGTTGGTGCCGGTCGACATGGAATAGACGATGGACTGACCATCCGGCGAGAACCGCGGTGCAAAGGTCACGGCCTCGGCGGGCACCGGCAAGCGCGTGCGCGTCACCGTGCCGACATCGAGCATCATGATCTGCGGCGTGCCGTTTTCATAGGAAGTATAGAGCACCCGGTCGCCTGTGGGCGAGAACCGCGGCGCGAAAACGATGAAATTGTCGTCGGTCAGGTACTGAAGCCCTGCCCCGTCGTAATCCATCACGCCCAGACGTTTCAGACGGTCGTTTTTCGGCCCGGTCTCGGAGACGAACACCACACGGCTGTCGAAATAGCCACCTTCGCCGGTGATCCGGCTATAGACCACATCGGCCACCTTATGCGCGATCCGGCGCCAGCTTGTCGTCGAGCCGCCCAGTTGCAGCCCCGATCCCAAAGGGGCTTCGGCGTAGATGTCGAAGACGCGGAATTTCACCGACAGGTTGCCCGAGGCATCCATGCCAACAGCGCCCGTCACGAGGCCCTGCGCATTGATCGCTTTCCAATCCGCGTAGGACACGGGCGCGCTGAAATTGGTGACCTGCGAGATATGCGCCGAGGCCGGGATTTCCCGGAACAATCCGGTGCCGACCAGATCGGCGGCGATCACTTCGGAGATTTGTTGTGCGTATTCTGCGGCTTGCGGCGTCTCGGCGATGAAATCCGGCAGCGCGAGCGGCAGCGGCTCGATCACACCACGGGTGATGTCGAGCTTCAGGGGACCCGGGTCCTGTGCCTGCATCGGCGCAGCGCCAAAGGAGAGCGCGCAGGCAAGAGCACAGGCAAGTGTCGTCAGGCGTTTCATTTGTACCTCATCTGTTCGGGATCGAACGTCATTTCGATATTGCGCCAATGCGCGTATTTTTCCACCGGCAACGGAAAACCGCTTGAACCACAGCGGATAATCGCCCGTCGGGCCACTTCGAACGCGGCTTGCGCACCCGCCTCAGAGCCGCCCGAATGGGACAAAAGTTTGATGGAGCCGTTCTGCGGCGTGCCATCTTCGTTCATCTGGACACCGACCGTGATCGTGGTCCGCATCGCCTCCGTCGACATGGCGCCGACGTTCCAACATTGCGACACCGCCACCCGCATGCCTTCGCGCTCGCCAGAGGTGAGCGGTGGGCCGGCCGGCCGCTCGGGCGCGGCAGGCGTGGCGCTTTCGGCAGCCAGAGCGGCGGCGGCCGCAGCGGCGGCTTCGGCCACGGCATCTGTGTTATCTTGCGCCTGTTGCGGTTGCTCTTGCGGCTGCGGTTCCGGTTCCGGCGCACGCGCGGCCTCTGCCTGTGCGGCCAGATTGGCCGGACGCGATTTCGGACGCGGCGACGAGGTCATGCCCGAAGGTCTTTCGGCCTCCGTCACGATTTCCGTCGTGGTTTCCTGGGGTGCTGCCTCTTCGACAGGTTCCTCGACCACCTCGGGGCTTTCGCTGTCCTCATTGGCGGCTTCGACCGGGGCTTCAGAAATCTCCGGCTGCGGCTCGGGCGCGGTGACGACCTGATCGGAAATGCGCGGCACCGGGCGCGGCATCGGGCGCTGATCCGGGATGTCGGGCATATTCGCGCCGGGGTCTTCGAGAGAAATCTCCGGTTCGGACTGCGGCGTGGGCGGTGTCGGCGTCACCTCGACGGGCGGCGTCACGCTGGTTTGCGGCTCGGGCGGCGCGTCGGGCGTATCGGGCGGCGGCGTCACAGGGGGCGTGCTTTCGGGGGAGGCCTCTTCTGTGGGCGTCAGATCGGGCGCAGCCTCGGTTTGGGGGGCCTGCAACTGCGGCGCATTGTCGAAGTTTTCAGGCGCCGTGCTGCGCTCGACCAGGGCGGCGAATTCGGACTCAGAGATCAGCGCGACCTCTTGCACGGACACGTCCTCCGGTCTCTCGGGGCGCAAGAACAGCCCCCCGAAAAGCATATAGGCGATGAGGCCCAGATGGCCCGCCCCAGAGATATATTGGCCCGCGTTCACGCCGACTGTTCCCTAGTTTCCAGTTTAGTTTCCAGGTTAGTTTCCTGAGCCGTCAAGGCGCGGTCCGCCCTGTTCGGTCACCAGACCGATGGAGCGGAACCCGCCCGCATTGAGCGCTCCCATGACCTGAGCCACACGTTCGTAGGGCACAGATCCATCGGCGCGCAGGAAGATTTTGTCATCGTTGCGCTCGGCGGAGATGGCCTGAAGCTTGTTCACCAGATCATTCTCAGGCGTCTCGTTCTCCATCAAGAGCACTTGGCCCTCAGCGGTGAGCGTGATCGTGAGCGGTTCCTGTTCCTCTTGCGGCAAGGCGGTCGCCGCCGTTTCCGGCAGTTCCACCGGCACGCCGACGGTCATCATCGGGGCGGCCACCATGAAAATGATCAGCAAAACGAGCATCACGTCGACGAAAGGCGTGACGTTGATCTCACTCATCGCGGCGGGGCGACGGCGACGTCCACGACGCCCGCCTCCGCCCTGTTTTTGTACCACACCCGCGCCCATCTCAGCTGTCCAATTCCCGCGACAGGATGGTCGCGAATTCGTCGGCAAAGGCTTCGTATCCGCCCAGGATGCGGTCGCTGTCGGCGTTGAGTTTGTTGTAGAAAATCACCGCCGGAATAGCAGCCAAGAGGCCAAGCGCCGTGGCCAAAAGCGCCTCCGCAATGCCCGGTGCCACGACAGCGAGGTTGGTCGATTGCGCCATGGCGATGTCTTCGAAAGCGGTCTTGATGCCCCAAACGGTGCCGAAAAGACCGATGAAAGGCCCGGTGGAGCCGACCGTGGCGAGGAAGGAGAGGCCCGAGGTCATCTCTTCGCTCTCTTTGGCAATCGCCACATCCATCGAGCGGTCGATGCGCGATTGCGCCCCCGCGATCAGTCCGCCATCGGCTTTGTGAGAACGACGCCACTCGGTCATGCCGGCGGCAAAGACGCGTTCGGGCGCAGACATCGCACTGCCAGAGATTTGGTCGTAAAGCTCGTCCAAGGGCTCGCCCGACCAAAAGGCCTGATCAAAGGCGGCGGCTTCCGCGCGGGCCTTTTTATAGGCGATGAATTTCTGGATGATGATCGACCATGACCAAAACGAGGCCACGATCAAAAGGATCATCACGATTTTCACAATGAAGGTTGCGCGCATGAAAAGCGCCAGCAAGGAGAAATCGATCTCCTGCGCCATCGCAAGGGGTGTCTGGTCCATGAACCTGCTCTTTTAATCGCCTGTTGGCCGCATTTACACGGCTCTCATCATTAACTCAGATTCTATCCTATCCACAGGGGCTTCGCCAACACGAACCTGTGAGAGTTGGGCAAGATTTTCCGATTTTCGGCGATTTTGCAGCGGGCTTAGTGCAGATTTCGGCGGAGAACCGCCGGAAGACGCGCCGGATGACCCGTTGCTGTGAGCGCCACGAGGGTGACCTGGGCCACGAAAAGCTCTTCTTCGCCGCGCTTGACCTTTTGACTGACCACGATCCGGGCACCCGTCATAGCCTCAAGCGCTGTTTCGACCACCAGATCGTCATCGAATCTGGCCGGAGACAGGTAATCCGCCTCGACGCGCCGGACGGCAAAGACGATGCCCTCTTCTTCCTTGAGCTTGACCTGATCGACGCCCAAGTCGCGCACCCATTCGGTGCGACCGCGTTCGATGAATTTGAGGTAATTGGCGTAATAGACGATGCCCGCGAGATCGGTGTCCTCGTAATAGACATGGACGGGGAGCGTGTGGATCATCTGTTAGGCCTTTCGTTTTCTGCGACCCTAGGGCGCGAGCGGATAGCTCGCAAGGGTCTCATACTGCGCCGCCTCATGGCTTAGGACAGACTGCACCATCTCAAACCTCTGCGCGTGGAATTTCGGCCATGCAAAAGCCCCCTGCAAGGCGATCAGATGTTCCAACTCCTGATGTTCGCCCGGATGCAGGCGGTTGAACCGACGCAGCGTGACATGAGGGCGAAACCGCTCATGAGACCGCTCGATCCCGACCGACCGCGCCGCTTGCCGTATCTTTTTGTGCAAGGCGGTCAGCGCTTCGTTCGGTTCGACATTGGCAAAGAGCAGACGCGGTTTGTCGCCGCCAAAGACATCGAGGCCTTTGATCTCGATCTCCGGCGCACGCAGGTGCAGACCGGAAAGCTCGTCATGTAGCTCCGCCAAAACATCTTCCGACTGATCGTCCAGAAAGGCCAGGGTAATATGCATGTTCTCCGCTGGCACGGCGCGCCCAAAGCGCAGCCCCATGGCCAAAATTTCCAGCCGATCCGTCAGATCGCCCGGCAGAGGAAGACCGACAAAGGCTCTCAACCCGCGATCACCCGCGCGTAGAGTCGCAAAGCATGCGAGGCATCCCGCGCCGCATCGGGCAACATCTGATCGTAGGCCGCGCGCAGCACATTGGCCACATTCGGGCGCACCACCGTGCCCTCGGAGGTCTCAGCCAGCGGGCTGTCTTGGGTGAACTCCACATCCGACCACAAAAGCATCGCCTGCACCGCCTGAGACAGCGCGATCACCTCGGCGGGCACCTCATCCATCGCGCCGCCCATGCGCACAAAGGTGAAACACGCCTTGATCGCGCCTTGGTCGTCAAACCGGAAGGCCCGGTATTGATGCGCATTGCGCTCCTGGAGTGTCGCCACCCGCGCCTCCAGGTCGGGGATCAGATCGCCCATATGCGGCACGTCCAACAGCTCCGCCCAATCCGACAGGAAGAACACCATGAGGTTCGTGCCCAGCTCCGGGTCCATCTCTTCGATGCGATGACCGGCGATGGCGACACAGGCCTCGATCGCGGATTTCACCGTCACCAGTGTTTCGTCCGCGACGCCAAACACCACGGGCGCAATCGGCCGCCCCCAGCGCGCAAAGACGTAATCGCCATTCGAGCGGGTGAAAAACTCTTCGATCCGTTCTGGTGTGATGTCCGTCATCTGGCTCTCTCGCGTCACAAGGTTTCGCCGCTCTTTTGCAACAGGGTGGCTTGCGCAGCAACCCCTGCCCCGCGTAGCTTGGCCGCGAAAACGAGACGAGGCGCATCATGAGCAAGACAATCTACATCCTGAACGGTCCCAACCTGAACCTTCTGGGCAAACGCCAGCCGGAGATTTACGGCGCCGACACGCTCGAAGATGTCGAAGCACTTTGTGCCACTGAGGCCGCCAGCCATGATCTCGACATCGTCTTCGCGCAAAGCAATCACGAGGGCGAAATTATCGAGCTGATCCACGAAGCCCGCGACAAAGCCGCTGGCATCGTCATCAACCCGGCGGCCTATACGCATACGTCGGTCGCCATTCTCGATGCATTGAACACCTTCGAAGGTCCGGTGATCGAGGTGCATATCTCACAGGTCCACAAACGCGAAGCTTTCCGCCACCACTCCTATGTCTCCATGCGCGCCGATGCGGTCATGGCGGGGTTTGGCGTCAACGGCTACAAACTGGCTGTGGCGCAGATGGGGCATTTGCTGGGCTAATCCCCCACGCCCCTTGTTCAGTTCCTCGTTCAGTTTTGCTGGGCCACCACGTCGAGAACCGTCCCCGGCAAGGGCAATCCCTTCGGGTTGCCCCAAAGCCTGACGCCGGTCGCGCCCTCCCAAAGGGCCACAATCACCCCCGTGCCATCCGCCGTCATCGCAATCGCACCACGCGTTGAATTGCAGGCATGCGGCTGACAGGCCCAAGCCGTTAGCCACGGCCCCTGCCACTCCATGTTGTGTCCGACATTGAGAATACGCCGCGCATCGGCCAGCGCCTCAGGCGGCATGAAAGACAGGAAATATCCCTCCCATCCAGCATCTCCGATAACCATGGAGATGTGTTGCCCCTGCCATCCGGCAACCGTCGCCACCCCTTGTTCTTTACGGCTGCCCGCCTCTTCGCGAATGGTCTTGCCGTCGTAGACAAAGGTCACATTGTGATTGTCGCCAGAGCGCATCGACGGCATGGAGACGGACACCGTTTCGCTGTCATAGCTCAGTTCATAAAGATCGGAACAGGTGCCGAATGTGTCAGACAGGCGGATCGCCCCCGGCACGGCATGGACCCAGACATATTCCGCCGGACAGGCATTGCCGCCATAGGACAGGGACAAAAGCAAGAGATCCCCAAGCTGTTCCTCGATGTCGATATAGGCCAACCCCTCGGGCAATGGCAAAGACACGCCGCCGATGGTCACGGATTTTTCCGTATAAGCCCCTGTCACTTGCGCCAGACCCGCCCGCGTCTGCACCTGCGTCTCTGCGCTGGCCTCGGACCCGCCTGCAAAAGCCAGCAGTACGCTCAGAAAAATTCCTGACATCCCGCGCATCTCAAGTCTCTCCATGCTAAAATATATGGCTCGCATGGTGCCGCTGAATACCAAATAAAGCAATGCGCGAAGGCCTCTTGCCTGCCCTCATAGATACTTGCCCCATTTGCGGGCGAAAGCCTCTGAAAGGTCAACGCCTTCAGTCTCCGCCAAAACCGCCAGAAACCCCAATAGGTCCGCCAGCTCATCCTCAAAATCACGCCGCAAAGCCTCCGGGTCGCCATCCGCGCCCCGTGCGCGTCCGTGGAGTTTGAGATAAGCCGACGCCACTTCGCCCATCTCTTCGGTCATCTTGCCGATCAACATCAACCCGTCACGCGTCAGACCAAAGGTCTCGACATAAATGTCGTTCACAGCCTTCGCTTGACGCTGCAATTCCGCAAGGCTGATGTCTCCTTTGTGGCTCAAATACTCACTTCCCAAACAAATCGGACTGATCCGGCGTTTTCGGGGCCTCGAGCCCCAGATGTTTCCACGCTTTCTGGGCCAACATCCGCCCACGCGGGGTGCGCTGAATGAGGCCCTGCTGCAACAAATACGGTTCGATCACATCTTCAATGGCATCGCGGGACTCGGACAGCGCCGCCGCCAGGGTCTCAACACCGACAGGCCCCCCGCCATAATTCTCCGCAATCATCCCGAGATACCGCCGGTCGGCCCCATCGAGGCCCAAAAGGTCCACCCCCAGACGCGTCAGCGCCCCATCGGCCAGAGATTTCGTAATCCGCCCGTCGCCCTCGACCACGGCGAAATCCACCACACGTCGCAGGAGCCGCCCGGCGATCCGGGGCGTGCCGCGCGCACGTTTGGCGATCTCATGCGCGCCGTCCGGCTCGGCGGGCACGCCCAAGAGGCGCGCGCCACGGGTGACGATCTCGTGCAGCTCTTCGGTGGTGTAGAACTGCAATCGCGTCGGGATGCCGAAACGGTCCCTGAGAGGTGTGGTCAAAAGCCCAAGCCGCGTGGTCGCGCCCACGAGCGTAAAGGGCTGCAACTCGATCCGCACGGTGCGCGCGGCGGGGCCTTCGCCGATCACCAGATCGAGCTCGAAATCCTCCATTGCCGGGTAAAGCACCTCTTCGACCACCGGGTTCATCCGGTGAATCTCGTCGATGAACAACACATCCCGCGCTTCGAGATTGGTCAGAATCGCGGCCAGATCGCCCGCCTTCGCCAAGACCGGCCCGGAGGTCATCTTGAAATTCACACCCAACTCACGCGCCATAATTTGTGCCAGCGTGGTTTTGCCGAGACCCGGCGGACCGTGGAACAGCACATGGTCCATCGCCTCTTCGCGCATCTTGGCGCTCTCGATGAACACGCGCAGATTGGCGCGGGCCTCTTGTTGACCGATGAATTCCTCAAGCGCCTGCGGGCGCAGGGCGCGATCGGCATCCTGCGGTTGGCGCTCCGGGCGCAAAGTGGGGTCAGGGCTTTCCATCTCTTACCCTTTCGGCGCAAGCAGGCGCAGCGCGGCTTTGATCAGGGTGGAGGTGTCCGCCTCCGGCGCGTCCTGCGCGGATTGCGCCACAGCCTGTGCCGCATCAGACGGAGAATAGCCGAGGTTTTGCAGGGCGGACAGGGCTTCGGCCTCTGCTGATGCATTGGCCTTCGCGGGCGCTTTCTTCGGCGCCGGTTTGGCGGCGGGTGCGTTGTTTTCGATCACCTCGACCGTCTCCGGCGCTTCCAAAGCCTCCGACAATTTGCCGCCCATCGACATCACCGTCGGCGCCTTATCTTTCAACTCATTGACCACCCGCTGCGCGATCTTCGGGCCGACGCCCGGAGCTGCCTTGACCGCCGTCCAATCGCCCAGCGCAATCGCCCGCCCTGTCGCCTCCGGCCCCAAAGTGCCGAGGATCGCCATGGCGGCTTTCGACCCGATGCCCTGCACGGAGATCAGCAGGCGATACCATTCCTTTTCCAACAAGGAGGTAAAGCCGAAGAGTTGCAGGTTGGTCTCTTGCACCAGCATATCGGTATAGAGCGCGACCGGCGCGCCGCGCCCCGGCAAGGACATCCGCGTGCGCTCGGAAATATAGACGATATAGCCGACACCGCGCACGTCGATCAGAACGTGATCCGTGCCGATATAGTCGATGACACCCGTCAGTTTGCCGATCATGAGGCGGCCTTTCTCAGCGCGTCTTGCAGTCGAGACGAGGATTGCGCGTGATAGGAGTGCGTGATCGCGATAGCCAAGGCGTCGACCGCATCCGGGCCTTCGAGTTTGGCGCCGGGCAGTTGCAGCTTGATCATATGTTCGACCTGTTGCTTGGCGGCGTGTCCCACGCCGACGACGGTCTTTTTCACCGCGTTGGGGGCGTATTCGCCGATGGGAATGCCCGCGCGCGCCGGGACCAAAAGCGCAACCGAGCGCGCCTGCCCGAGTTTGAGCGTCGCGACGGCGTCCTTGTTGACAAAGGTCTGCTCAACGGCGGCGCTGTCGGGGCGATAGGTCTCGACAATGGCGGTGAGCTGATCGAAGAGCGACAAAAGCCGCGTGGCGAGATCGTCGGAAGAGGCCGAGCGGCAGATGCCGTTGGCGACATGGCTGATACGGGGCCCCGCGACATCAATGATGCCCCAGCCCATATTGCGCAGCCCGGGGTCGATGCCCATCACACGCATGGTCTCACCTGCTCGTTTTATTCGTTAGCAAAGAGTTAGCACGAAACGAGAACATTTGCCAAGGCTGGTTTCTGCGCCCCTCGTTTTCACCGAAACGCTGCTACGCTGCCGAGGGCAGCGAGTCACACGACTGCGGGACCGGCCGGTCAAAGCGTTTCGCATCAAATCTGAATCACAGATTTGGTGTGAAGCGCTCACAACGTTTATATGTTGCACTGCGTTTTTCTTTTTCCCTGGCTCAGATAAAAAGAAAAACGCTTTAGGCCGCCCCCTGCGGAGGCCACGCCGTGAGCAGATAAAAAAGTGAAAACCCGCACCGGAGGGGGTGCGGGTTTTGACGTGGACGGGATGAAAAGCGGCAAAGTGGGAAACAGCCGTTCACTCCCGGAATATATCTTCAGTTCAGGAGCATCTTGCCCTGAAGCGCCAGCCAGATCGTGAGATCGTCGGCATGCATGACCCAAGCGCCAGCGCGTTCGATTGCCGTGCCCTCGGCCAGTTCGGCGACTCGCGCGACATAGGTCGAGGCGCCAAGCGTCGCATAGAGCACCGCCTTGAACAGCATGACCCCTGCGATGGCCACGAACAACAGGTGGATCGGACGCCGCAAACCGCGGCGACGCGGGCGGGCGATGATCAGCCCATCCTGGTTAACGGAATAAATGACACCCTTACTCAAAGCACGACGCCGCGCTTCGATCCGGGTCAACCGTTTATTCAATTGCTGCGAACCGGCGTAAGCCATAGCAGCCTCCTCATACATCGGCCCCCACCGACCATGACATGATTGTGGCGAAATGTGGCAAAATTGGGGCAAACACGGCAAGAAGGCGGTTTTTGCCTTTGATTTTAGGCAGTTCGCGCCATGGTCAACGTCGTCCAGTCAACAATCTCCTGACGATCCACAAGATTGAACCCGGAGCGTGTATAAACCTCGACGACCTCATCGGCCTGCGGATTGAGAATCCCGGAGAGAATCACATGGCCACCCTCTTTGACGTTGCGCGCCATGTCGGGGGCGAGCGCCACCAGAGGACCTTTGAGGATGTTGGCGAAGACGAGATCGAAGGGCGCTTTTTCGGCCAGATCAGGATGGTTGAACCCCGCGGCCTCGAGACAGATGACGCGGCCCGAGAGATCGTTGGCATCGACATTGGACTGCGCCACCTCAACGGCGACCTCGTCGATGTCGGAGGCATAGACGATCTGGTCCGAAATTTTCGCCGCCGCCATCGCCAGAACGGCGGTGCCGCAGCCGATGTCGGCCACATTGTCAAAGCTCTTGCCCTCGCCCATCAGACGGTCGAGCGCCTTGAGACAGCCCAAAGTCGTGCCGTGATGTCCGGTGCCAAAGGCCATGGCGGCCTCAATCAAAAGCCCGATCTTGTCGGCGGGCAGTTTGTCGGCGTCATGCGAGCCGTAGACAAAGAAACGACCGGCCTCGACGGGGGCCAGATCGCGGCGGACCTTGGCGACCCAATCGGTTTCCGGCAGCTCGGAGATGACGAAATCCGGCGCATCGTTGGCCGCCGCCAAAAGTGCGAGCGCGATCTCGTCGGGCGCCTCGGTGAAATAGGCGCCGACTTCCCAGAGGCCCGAGCCGTCCTCGATCTCGAAGACGCCCACGCCGGTGGGTTCCGGGTCGAGAAATTCCAGCGCCTCGCCAATGGCTTCGGCGGGGGCTTTGCCGCGGGTCTTGGTGAAGGCGGTGAAAGTGGTCATGGCTGCACTCCGAAATGGGCTTTGCCTTCGCCATAAAGCGAAGCCGCGCTTTACTCAAGCGCGGCTCTGGATTTTGCCCGATACGACTTATTCGCTATGGCCCTGCGGCTCGACCGGATCGGTCCATTCAATCGAGCGCTCCATCGACAGGCCCACGGGACAATTCACGCCCGTGCCGCCAATGCCACAATAGCCGTTCGGGTTCTTCGCCAGATATTGCTGGTGGTAGTCTTCGGCATAGTAGAATTCGCCAGCAGGCAGCACTTCGGTCGTGATCGCACCGAACCCTTTGTCCTGCAACAACACGTTATAGCCCGCCAAGGAGGCCTCCGCCGCTGCACGTTGGGCCTCCGACGTATAGTAGATGCCGGAACGATATTGCGTGCCGCGATCATTGCCCTGCTGCATGCCCTGGGTCGGGTTGTGGCCCTCCCAAAAGACCTTGAGCAGCTCGGCGTAGCTGACTTTCGACGGATCGAAAATCACGCGCACCACTTCATTGTGGCCGGTCTTTCCGGTGCAGACCTCTTCATAGGTCGGGTTCGGCGTGTAACCCGCCGCATAGCCGACGGCGGTGTTGACCACGCCCGGCACCTGCCAGAACTTGCGCTCGACACCCCAAAAACAGCCCATGCCAAAAATCGCTTCCTCGCAGCCCTCCGGCACATCCCCCTCAAGCGGCACGTGCAACACGAAATGCTCCGCCGCCGTGGGGATCGGATCGGGACGCCCCGGCAGGGCGGCGTCGGGCGTGGGCATGGTGAGTTTCTTGGTCAGGGCAGAGAACATGGCGGGCTCCATCATAGCGGTTCGCTCTCAATATAGAGTGCGAACCCCGAAGCACCAAATCCGCTCTCTCGTTATTCGGCGGGCTTGGTCATCGCAGCGCTTTCGCGCACCAGCGGCAGAAAGCGCCATTCATTGCCCTTTTCCGGGTGACGCGGGATCAGCGCAGCCAAACCCAGAGAGGCCATCGCCATCCCGGCGGCCAGCGCAAACACCCCGCCCGGAGAGGCGACCCAGAGATAGCCCAACAGAGCCGGCAGGAAGACCGCCGCGATATGGTTGATGGTAAAGGCCACGGCGGCGGTGGGTGCGATGTCTTCGGGATCGGAGATTTTCTGAAAATAGGTCTTGAGCGCGAAGGCGAGGCCAAAGAGCATATGGTCGATCACGTAAAGGCCCGCGGCGATGACAACGCCCCAGCCCAGCCAGTAAATCCCGCCATAGGCCAGGAACACCAGCGTCAGGCCGATATATTCGAGCATCAGAACAAAGCGCTCGCCATTGCGGTGCACCACTTTGCCCATGAAAGGCGCGATCACCATATTGGCGACGTAGTTGATCAGGAACAGCGCGGTGATCTCATGCACCTCGAAGCCGAATTTCTCGACCATCATGAAGGCGGCAAAGACGACGAAAATCTGCCGCCGTGCACCCGCCATGAATTGCAGCGCGTAATAGAGCCCGTAGCGGCGCTTGAGGATGATCTTTTTGGCCTGCGGATTGGGCGCCTCGAACTGCGGATAGGCGGTGAGCGCGAAAATCGCGACCGCTGCCGTGAAGCCACCCGAGACCATATAGACCAGCGCATAGGACAGATCGAAGGTCTTCCAGGTCAGAACCAGAACACCATAGGCCACCAAAGAGGCCGCCGACCCCGCCGCCATCAACCGCCCGATGACGATCGGCGCACGGTCTTTCGAGAGCCATTGCAATTGCAGCGACTGGTTCACCGTTTCAAAGTAGTGAAACCCGATGGAGGACAGCATGGTCACCGTCAAAATGCCGCCCAGCGAAGGAAAATAGGCCGTCACAGCAGTCGCCACACCCAAGAGCAAAAGCGACACTACGCCCAGCACCTGCTCACGAATGATCATGATCAGCGCGATCACCCCGATGGCGAGAAACCCCGGAATTTCGCGGATCGTATGCAGCCAACCGATCTCGACGCCTGTGAACCCCGCCACCTCGATGACGAAATTGTTCAACAGCGCGTTCCACGTGGCAAAGGCCACCGGCATCGCGAAAGCCATCAGGAACAACAGGCCCTCAGGCCTGCGCCAGAGCGGCAGGGTCGAGGTTTCGGACAGGGGGATCGGGGCGTTTTTCATAAATCTGCTTTAGGGCGAGAAAACGATTTTGAATAGCCAAAATTCCCGCACACCCCCTTCCAACACAGCCGAGCAGAGATATGCCCAAAACATTCACACATGCAAAACCATGTGACTCATATCAAGGCGCGGTTATACTCCTCCTCTAAAATAGCCGGAATTTGCGCTGGGATTTGCGCGAGATTTGCCTGTGGGAGGAGCAGATCATGGATATTTTGACCCTCGTCGAGGGGATCGGCGAAAGCCCCTCTGCGGCGATTTTCGGCCTGATCACCGGGGTGATTTTCGGCGTCTCCGCCCAGCGCTCGCAATTCTGTCTGCGCGCGGCGACGGTCGAGTTTGCCCGTGGGCGCCTCGGTCCGAAAGTTGCCGTCTGGTTCCTGACGCTTTCCACGGCCATCGTCTGGGTGCAGGGCGCGCAGATGCTCGGGCTGTTTCGCGGTGCCGACGCGCGCGTCATGGCGGTGCCGGGATCATGGTCGGGCGCGGTGATCGGCGGGTTGATGTTTGGCGCAGGCATGGTGCTGTCGCGCGGCTGCTCCGGACGGCTTTTGGTTCTGGCTTCGACCGGCAATCTGCGCTCCGTCGTCTCAGGCCTGATCTTTGCCGTCACCGCGCAGATGAGTCTCCATGGCGTCTTGGCGCCTTACCGCGATAAACTTGCGTCCCTGTCGATCACGCCCGGCGGTGAAAACGTCAATCTTCTGAATGCTCTGCATCTCCCGGAGGGCACCGGCCTCGCATTGGGTCTTGGCTTTGCAGCTCTGGCCTTGGTCCTCGCGGTCAAGAACCAGATCGGCCCGAAAACCTGGATTTTCGCCTCGGGTGTCGGCTTTGCCGTCGCGGTCGGCTGGGGGCTCACATGGTCCTTGGCGCAGGTGGCTTTTGATCCGGTGCCGGTGACCTCCGTCACCTTCTCCGGCCCTTCGGCCAACACGCTCATGTTCTTTCTCGACCGCAACGCGGTGTTGGAATTCGACGTGGGCCTCGTCCCCGGCGTGGTCGTGGGCGCCTTTGCCGCCTCGCTTCTCTCCGGTGAGTTCCGTTGGCAGAGCTTTGATTCCGTGCCCGTCATGCGCAAATCCATGATCGGGGCGGTGCTCATGGGCTTTGGCGCCATGTTGGCGGGCGGCTGCGCCATCGGCAATGGTGTCACCGGCAGCTCGGTCTTTGCCGCGACCGCCTGGCTTGCGCTGTTTTGCATGTGGATCGGCGCGATTGTCACGACGCTCGTCGTGGACCGCGAGGCCGATCCGGCGCTAGCCTGTTGATCAGTTGACCGCGACCGGGCGATAGCCGCTGGCGATCTGTGCCTTCATGCCGCCGTCGATGGAGACGATCCGGTTCGGCAGCTTCCCCGCCAAGGCCTGCGCCGCGCGCGCCGTGCGGTTACCCGAGCGACAGATCAGGATGAGATCCTGCCCCTCGGAGAGCTTCGGGCCAACTTCGGCCAGGAAACTGTCGGCCCCTTCAAAGGTCACAAGCTCCGCCCCCTCGATCACCCCGGTGTCGGCCCATTCCTCGGGCGTGCGAATGTCGACGATCAGACCGCCCTCGGCCTGCATCTCGGCGACCGTCATGATCTTGTGCTCGATCCCCTCGCCGCCCACAGCGCGGGTTTGCGAGGCACGCAACAGACCGAACCCCAGCGCCACAACGGCAGCGCCTCCGTAGACGAGAAAACGGCGTTTGGTCGGGTTCATGCTTCACTCCTTCGATGGCTCCTTTCGGTCATATCAGCCCGCAGTCCAGCCGCAAGGGGGCATTCTGACGCTTTCCTTTCAGACCCTCACAGGATAGCTAAAGGGCAGCGATGCATGAGGAGCCGATATGACCCGCCTGATCCAAACCCTGTCCGAGATTTCGACCGATTACGATGCGCTTTTCGTCGACCTTTGGGGCTGTGTCCACAATGGCGTCACGGCGTTTCCCGAGGCCTGTGCCGCGCTTCAGACCTACCGTGCAGGCGGCGGCAAAGTCGTCCTCGTGACCAATTCGCCGCGCCCGTGGCGCTCGGTCGCGCAGCAGATCAAGGAGTTCGGCGTGCCCGATGACGCCTATGACGCCATCGCCACCTCCGGCGATTCCGCACGCATGGCGATGTATCTGGGCGTTGTCGGCGAGAAGGTGCATCACATCGGCGATATGTTCAAAGACGACTTCATGCAGCCGATGGATATCGTCATGGATGAGGCCGTCGAGATCACCGAAGTGCCGCTTGAAGACGCCGAGGGCATTGTGTGTTCCGGCCCCGAAGACCCGCTGGCCGACCCGGAGATTTACCGCCCGCAGTTCCTCTACGCGAAACAAAAGGGCCTGAAACTTTTGTGCGCCAACCCCGACATCGTGGTGGATCGGGGCGAAGTGCGGGAATGGTGCGCGGGGGCCTTAGCCGCGCTTTATACCGAGATGGGCGGCGTGAGCCTCTATTTCGGCAAGCCGCATCCGCCGATCTACGATCTGGCCCGCCGCCGTCTGGCCCAACTGGCACCCATCGACGACAACCGCATCCTCTGCATCGGCGATGGCATTGGCACCGACGTGATGGGCGGTATTGGCGAGGGGCTGGATGTTTTGTTCATCACCGGTGGGTTGGCGGCGAAGGAATTCGGCCCCGATCCGGTGAACCCGGACCCGGCGCGGCTCAAGATGTGGCTGGCGGAACAGAACCTGTCGCCGACGGCGGCGATTTCTTTCTTGCGCTGAGACGTGAGTATTTTGCTGCAATGAAAACAAAGGCGCGGGAGGGATCTGGCGCCTTTTTTACACCCGCACGACATCATCACGAAACTTATTTCCAATATTTGCGCCAACATAAAAATTTTCTTGCGCGCAATATTGTTTCCCGTTCAATCTTCAGCTATGCTGCACTGCAATATCAAGAAGGAATCGGAGCGCATGTTGGACAATCAGCCCCGCGGAACCATCTGCATCGAAGACATCGAGATCGGCATGACGCGCTCTTTGCGCAAGACCCTCACCGATCATGACATTGAGTTGTTCGGTGAGGTGTCCACCGACCGCAACCCTGTGCATTTCGACGATGCCTACGCCAATGACACGATTTTCGAAGGCCGCATTGCCCATGGCATGCTGACCGCCGGTCTGATTTCCGCCGTCATCGGCGAGCAGCTTCCGGGGCATGGCACGATTTACATGGGCCAAACGCTCAAGTTTCTGGCGCCCGTGCGTCCCGGCGATACGGTTCTGGCCGAGGTCACAGTGACCGACATCATCCACGCAAAACGCCGTGTTGCCCTTGAATGTCGCTGCACCGTGGGCGATACCGTAGTCCTGAAAGGCGAGGCCATGGTGCTTGCGCCGAGCCGTAAATTCGACTGACGACGCGAGGGGCGCCTCTCGCGAGGAGCCCCATGCAGATTTACACGCACTGGACCGACATTCCCGAAGAGGCCAAAGGCTGTGCCGCCGCGATTGGCAATTTTGACGGCGTTCACCGTGGCCATCGCCATGTGATTGATCTGGCCCGTGCGCATGGCCCGTTGGGCATCGTCACATTCGAGCCGCATCCCCGCGAGTTTTTTGCGCCGGGCGCCCCGCCCTTTCGGCTGATGAATGCTGACTCAAAAGCCAGCCGTCTGGCGAAACTCGGCGTCGAGCAATTGTTCCAACTTCCGTTCAATGCAGACTTGGCCGCCATGACTCCCGAAGCCTTTGCCCGTGAGATCATTGTCGAGGGGCTGGGTCTCAAACATGTGGTCGTTGGCGCCGATTTCTGTTTTGGCGCCAAGCGCGCCGGCAAAGTGGCCGATCTTCAACGTTTTGGCGAAGAGATGGGCTTTGGCGTCACCGTCGCCGAGCTTTTGGAAACCGACAGCGGGATTTCTTCGTCCTCGGCGATCCGTGTCGCGCTGACCGAAGGAGCGCCGGAAAAAGCCGCCGAGATGCTGGGGCATTGGCACCGGATCGAGGGCAAAGTCGGCCATGGCGACAAACGTGGCCGCGAGTTGGGATATCCGACCGCGAACATGTCGATCGAAGGGCTGCATGCGCCGAAATTCGGTGTCTATGCGGTGTTGGTCGATGTGCTGACAGGGCCGCACACAGGCACCTATCAGGGCGCGGCCTCTTTGGGCGTCAAACCGACCTTCGGCGCCAATATGCCCTGTCTCGAGACCTTTATCTTCGACTTTTCCGGCTCGCTTTACGACGAACACCTCTCGGTCGCTTTCGTCGAATATCTGCGTCCTGAACTTGTGTTCACCGGGCTTCAACCGCTCATTGATCAAATGGATCTCGATTGCGCCCAGGCCCGCGCGATCCTTGAGGCCTTGGAATGAGCAAACGGGAGCGCTTTTGGGAAACCGTGCCTCTGGCGAAAATGTCGGAGGAGGAATGGGAAGCGCTCTGTGACGGTTGTGGCAAATGTTGCCTCAATAAGATCGAGGATGCAGACACAGGCGAAGTCTATCTGACTCGTGTCGCCTGCCGGTTGCTCGATGATCAGTCCTGCCAATGCGGGCAATATGAGATTCGCAAAAACCTCGTCCCCGAATGCATCCGCCTGACGCCGGAGAATATCGACAGCCACGCATATTGGATGCCCACCACCTGCGCTTACCGGCTGTTGTGGAAAGGCCGCCCCCTGCCCGATTGGCACCCGCTTTTGACCGGCGACCCAGAGAGCGTGCACACCGCAGGCGTCTCCGTGCGGGGCAGGACCGTGCCGGAATTCGAGGTCGATGAGGACGATTGGGAAGATCATATCATCGAGGAACCCACCTGATGTTTTTCGGATCTGACAACACCTCCGGCGTGCATCCGAAAATCATGGAGGCCTTGGTCAGGGCCAACGACGGATACGCCGCGCCCTATGCCGGGGATCGTTGGACGGCGGAGTTGACGGAACGTTTGCGTGATCTGTTTCAGGCGCCCGATGCGCTGGTCTATCCGATGGTGTCTGGCACCGGAACGAACGCCGCGCTTTTGGCCGCGATGACGCCGCCTTGGGGTATTATCTATTGCCAAAAGACCGCGCATATCGAGGTGGATGAGCGCAATTCCGTGCCGTTTTATTCGGGCGGGGCGAAGCTTAAATTGCTCACAGGTGTTGGCAGTCGACTGGAACCGGCTGAGCTGCGCGAGGCCGTGATCAGAGACAGCGGCGAAGACATCCACGCCAGTCCGCCCGCCGCCGTCTCGCTGACCAACCTCACCGAGTTTGGTGAACTTTATCGCCCGACCGACATTGCCGCATTGGCCGAGGCCGCGCGCCTGCCACTGCATCTCGACGGGGCACGATTTGCCAACGCCATGGCCGCCAGTGGCGCGACGCCCTGGGAAATGACGCGTGAGCTGTCGGCGCTTTCGCTGGGGGCCACGAAAACCGGTGCGATGGGCGCCGAGGCCGCGGTGCTCTTCGATCCCGCTTATCAAGAGGCGTTCGAGAGCCAACGCATGCGCGGCGGGCATAACCTCTCGAAAGCGCGTTATATTTCGGCGCAGATTTTGGCTTGGCTGGAGGGAGATCTCTGGCTGGAGCTCGCGACACAGGCCAATGCGATGGGCGCGCGTCTGGCGCAAGGTCTGGCCGAGATCGGGGGCGAGCTGGCCTATACCGTCGAGGGCAATCTGGTCTTCGCCCGCCTGCCCCGCAAGCTCCATGTCAAAGCCAAAGCGAAAGGGGCGGTCTATCACCTCTGGGGGCCGAACACGGCTCTGTCGGGTGATCCCGAGGAGCCGCTCTTGGCACGTTTCGTGGCGAGCTGGTCGACAACCGTGGCCGATGTGGACGCGCTATTGGCGGCATTTACGGACTGAATCGCACCAGACCCAAGGCGCCCCTCTTCGCCCTCTTTCACCTCGCATTAAGGTTAATCAGATTAAGGTTAACGCGAGAGAAAGGGGCAGAGAGCCGCCCCTGTTCCAAGGCCTGAAACGCTCACTCTCTCGCCTTCACAATGTCCCGAGATAGTCGTCCAGCATGTCCAGACGATCCTGACCCCAAAACCGCTCATCTGTGTCCGTCACGATGTAGAACGGCGCACCGAAAATCCCGGCTTTCAGACCCTCTTCGAGGTTCTGCGCATAGATTTCGGCGCCCTTAAGCATGCCGGTCATCGACAGCATCGGATCGAACCCCGACTCTGCGAGCGCCTCGGTGATCACCGCGTCATCGGCGATGTCACGATCCTCTTCCCAGACCGCTTTCAAAAGCCGCTGCACCAGCCCGTCGAGATCGCCGCCACCGGCCTCTTGCGCCGCGATCACCGCATAGGACGCGGGTGCGGCGTTGGTCGGCCAATGGGCGGGTTGGAAGGTCATCGGCTTACCGGCCTTGGCGGCAAACCGTTTCAGTTCCTGCATGCGGTACTCTTGCCGACCTTGCGGACGCTCAGCCGGGCGTGGCGCGCCCAGGCGGTCGAACATGGTGAGAATATCAAAGGGTTTGTAACGCACGCTCGCCCCATGTTTTTCCGCGATCTCCGCAAAGCGATCTCCCGCCAGATAGGTGAATGAGGACAGAAGCGAGAAATAATAATCGATATGTGCCATTTTGCCCCCTCCTCGGGACGTGCGGGATGTTTCCAAAAACCTAGCCGGGTGGTAAGCGGTGTCAACGTTACGATTCCGTGACGATCCCCGCGCCACATTCGCCAAACACTCTGGGAAAAGCTGCCATGCCCACATCTCATGAACCGAAACTCATCTCCGGCAATGCCAACCGCACGCTGGCGAATTCCATTGCCCGTCGCCTGTCGATGCACCGCGGCATGTCGATCGACCTGTGCGACGCGCGCGTGGAGCGGTTCAACGACGGCGAGATTTTCGTCGAGGTCTATGAGAACGTGCGGGGCGAAGACATGTTCGTGGTTCAGCCGACGTCCAACCCGGCCAACGACAACCTCATGGAATTGTTGATCATCACAGATGCGCTGCGCCGCTCGTCGGCCGGTCGCATCACCGCCGTGATCCCCTATTTCGGCTACGCCCGTCAGGACCGCCGCACCAAGGCCCGCACGCCGATCACCGCGAAACTCGTTGCCAATATGATGGTCGAAGCGGGTATCGAGCGCGTTCTGACCCTCGATCTGCATGCGACGCAGATTCAGGGGTTCTTCGACATTCCGGTCGATAACCTCTACGCCTCGCCGGTCTTCGCGCTCGACATCAAACATCACTTCAAGGACGGGCTTGAGGACATCATGGTCGTCTCCCCGGACGTCGGCGGCGTGGCCCGTGCCCGCGAGCTGGCAAAACGCATCGACGCGCCGCTGTCCATTGTCGACAAACGCCGCGAGAAGCCGGGTGAAGTGGCCGAAATGACCGTCATCGGCTCCGTCGAAGGCAAGAAATGTATCATCGTCGATGACCTTGTGGACACTGCGGGCACGCTCTGCAAAGCGGCGGACCTGTTGATGGATCACGGCGCCGCCGAAGTGCACGCCTATATCTCCCACGGCGTGCTGTCCGGCCCGGCCGTGGAGCGTGTGACCAATTCCAAGCTGTCGTCTCTGGTGATCACCGATTCGATCGAGGCCAATGAGGCCGTCGCCGCCTGCAAGAACATCCGCATCGTGCCGACCGCGCCGCTCTTTGCGCAGGCGATCATCAACACCTGGAACGGCACCTCCGTGTCATCCCTGTTCGAAGACAAGACGCTCGTGCCGCTCTATGAGGGTGTGTATCACCCGTGATCCGCGACAGCTTCGGGACACATTGAACATGACAAAGGCGCAGGGCAGAACCTGCGCCTTTCTTTTTGACGGGTCACACCCGGTTCACCAGGTCCCACTCATATTCACACTAAAATTCTGGTCTTCATCCAATTTCAAATAGGGCAATTCCTTGTAAGGGGGCACCGCATTCAGAAACCCCACATTGGATTTCTTCCAAGGGTATACCACCTGCACGCGAACCCAAACCAATCGCATCAAGTCCTCGGCCACATCCACCTTGAGCGGCATCTTGCGAGACACCTCTCTAATTTCAGAGTGGTGAATCTTCTGCTCTCGCTGCCAATCCCACTGCCGACGGCGTATTTCATTCCGCTCTTGGCTTGTTGATTTGCTCCAATCCGGCATCGGGAACTTTGCCGCTGCCTGACGGTCTCCTGGATCAACACGGATACCAAACTCGAAATCCTGTGTGGCACTGCGATATCGGTAGTCGTCAATCGCATCCGCGCGCATCCCCTCCGTGCGCAGATAGGTGATCGACGACCCGGTCTCTGTATTGCGCGCGGTTTTGGTTTCCTTGTCATAGGTATACATGACGTCGCTTTCCCCGGGACCAATGCCCCATCAGACCTCCCAGTCGTCCTCATGTCGCACCGGCCCGAAGGCGGTCCAATCAGAGCGCACACGCGCGATTTTGGTGTCCCCCCAGGTCCGGAAGACGATGACAAAGCCCTCCTCCGTCACCATCTCCGCGGAAATATCGACGCGGTGGTTGGTGCTTTGGTCGATGTCGAGCATCGAGAGGCTCACCTGCACCAGAGGCGGGCGCAGAAACGGCTCGTCGAATTCGACCACACGGCGCAGCTCGCGCGGGCCTTTGCCGGTCCACATCGCGCCGCCGTCCTGGAAATCTGAAAAAAGTACAAAGGACCCTTGCGTGATCCCGATCTGATGACTGTCTATTCTAAGCATGGGTCTTTTTCTTGTCCCCCGAGAGCCAGATTGCCCCGAAATGCGCAGAGAAGGGAAGAGGGAAAGAGTTAACGGCTTAGTCCCTTATCGAACCTCCGGCACCCGGCTGACCGTTTCTTGTTGAGCATCTGAAGCATTTTCATATGCAAGCCCCGGGAAGACATGGCTGATAAAGAAGAAAACACCAACACAGACCGGTACCATGATCTGCACGTTGGAAGGCATCTCGCCAAAGAGAGAGCGAAAGATGTAGGAGCGAAAACACAATAGGACGATAAGCCCCCAGAGCCAAAGACAAGGAGCCAAAGCGATACGCATCAGCCAAAATTGAAAAAGGCGCTCGAACCAATAGAGCCCTTTCCGCAGCAAGAGCGAAAAGGCGAAAACAGCGAGAACGGTTGCAATACCGCCGCCGAAAAGAGCCTTGGACAAATTTCCAGATAAAAGATGACCGCCGCTTATACCCAGCAACACAGAGGCCACCAAGAGACTCACAAGCCCGGTCAACCAGGCGGAAATATCACTGAACTCACGTCGCCAAAGCATCTTTATTTGCAATCCTTTATGTCTATCCCTCGGAAACTACTGAGAGATTTGGGCATAAAGATGACGTGATGGGTCGCCTCAGACCTTCGGCTTGCCCGCATGTTTGGTGCGGATTTTGGCGATCACGTCGGGGACTTCGATGCGGGTCAGTTCCTTGTCCGCCTCCCCCGCCATATCCATGCCATGGGTGGCGCAGAGCGAGGCCAGCGTGACCATGACGCCGCCGGCTTCCTGCGCCGCGTCGCCTCTGGGACGGGAGAAGACGTAATCGACCAGCTCATGCACCGAGGCCTGTGTCATGCCCAGAGATTGCACCAACTCCAGAGCTTCCTCCAAAAACCGCCGGTTGCGTTCCGCCGCGTCCATCGCGATCTCTTCGCCGAAACAGGTCACGACCCAGTCGTGCACACGGGGTTGGAACGCGTCATCCATCATCACTCTCCTTGAAGCCAATAAAAAAGCCCCGCGTTTCGGCGGGGCCTTTCCAATTCACATGTCACAACCAATCAGAGATTGGTGTGGAACCCGAGGTCTTCGGCGATGTGGAAGAGATCGGACAGGAACGTGTGGGTCTCTGCCTGATCTTCTTGCGACGCCTTGTCATGTTCGGCGCGGGCTTTCGCGATGAGATCGGTGACGATCTCTTGCGACATTTCCCCACGCGGCAAAGCCACCTCAGCCAGCACGGAGATGTTCTCCGGCGCCAGTTCGGCAAACCCGCCCGTCACGATGAATTCCATCTCACCTTCCGGCCCGTTCACGATCAAACGACCGGGACGCAGGGTGAGGATGGTGGGCTCGTGGCCCGCCATCGCTGTCAAACGGCCTTCGGAACCCGGGATCTGGACCTGCTCCACTTGGAGAGACGCAAGTTTGCGCTCGGGAGAGACGAGATCAAATTGGACTGTAGCCATCAGAGGCCTCCTTCCGGGTTAATATTAGGCAGCTTCCGCAGCGAGTTTTTCGGCGCGTGCCAGCACTTCGTCGATGCCGCCAACCATGTAGAAGGCTGCTTCCGGCAGGTGGTCGTATTCGCCGGCCACAACCGCCTTGAAGGACTTGATCGTGTCTTCGAGCGGAACCTGCACACCGTCGGAGCCGGTGAACACTTTCGCCACGTCGAACGGCTGGGAGAGGAAACGCTGAATTTTACGGGCGCGGGCCACGGTCAGCTTATCTTCTTCCGACAGTTCGTCCATGCCGAGGATGGCGATGATGTCCTGCAGCGATTTGTAGCGCTGAAGGATGTTCTGAACCTGACGTGCGACGTTGTAGTGCTCTTCGCCAACGATCTGCGGATCGAGGATACGCGAAGACGAGTCGAGCGGGTCCACAGCCGGGTAGATGCCGAGCTCGGAGATCGCACGGTTGAGAACGGTGGTCGCGTCCAAGTGGGCAAAGGTCGTGGCCGGTGCCGGGTCGGTAAGGTCATCGGCAGGCACGTACACAGCCTGGATCGAGGTGATCGAGCCGTTCTTGGTGGAAGTAATACGTTCCTGCATCGCGCCCATGTCGGTGGCCAGCGTCGGCTGGTAGCCCACAGCGGAGGGGATACGGCCGAGAAGTGCGGACACCTCGGAACCGGCCTGCGTGAAGCGGAAGATGTTGTCCACGAAGAACAGAACGTCAGTCCCGGATTGGTCACGGAACTGCTCGGCCAGCGTCAGACCGGTCAGAGCAACACGGGCACGGGCGCCCGGAGGCTCGTTCATCTGACCGTAAACCAGAGCCACCTGCGACTCGGACAGATTGTCCGGCTTGATGACGTTAGATTCGATCATCTCGTGGTAAAGGTCGTTGCCTTCACGGGTCCGCTCGCCAACACCGGCAAACACGGAGAAGCCCGAGTGCACTTTTGCGATGTTGTTGATGAGTTCCATGATGAGAACGGTTTTACCCACGCCTGCACCGCCGAAGAGACCGATCTTACCACCTTTGGAGTAAGGTGCGAGCAGGTCGATCACCTTGATGCCGGTGACGAGGATGGAGGTTTCGGTCGCCTGTTCGGAGAACTCCGGGGCTTCCGCGTGGATCGGACGATGCTCGGTGGCTTCGACCGGGCCTTTTTCGTCGACCGGCTCGCCGATCACGTTGAGAATACGACCAAGCGTCGCGTTGCCCACCGGGATGGTGATCGGGCCATTGGTGTCGGTCACTTCCTGACCGCGCACGAGACCTTCGGTCGCATCCATAGCGATGGTGCGGACCGAGTTTTCGCCGAGGTGCTGAGCAACTTCGAGCACCAGACGGTTGCCGTTGTTGTCGGTTTCAAGCGCGTTGAGAATGGCGGGGAGCTCGCCGTCGAACTGTACGTCGACAACGGCGCCAATCACCTGCGTGATCTTGCCTTTGGACTGTGCCATGTTTCTTTACTCCGGGTCTTAGAGCGCTTCAGCGCCCGAGATGATTTCGATAAGCTCGTTGGTGATGACGGCCTGACGCGAACGGTTGTATTCGATCGTCAGCTTGTCGATCATGTCGCCTGCGTTGCGGGTGGCGTTGTCCATAGCGGACATCCGCGCGCCCTGTTCGGAGGCACCATTTTCCAGCAACGCCGAGAAGATCTGCGTCGCCACACCGCGCGGCAGAAGGTCGGCCAGAATGCCTTCCTCGGAGGGCTCATAGTCATAGAGCGAGCCACCGGCATCCTCGTCGGTCTCATAGGCCGCCGGGATGATCTGTTGCGCCGTCGGGACCTGGGTCACGACGTTTTGGAATTTGGCATAGAAGATCGTCGCCACGTCAAATTCACCGGCATCGAAACGGGCCAAAAGGTCCTTCGCGATGTCCTGCGCATTGGCGTAACCGATTTTCTTCACCTCGGTCAGGTCCACGTGAGCGACGAAGAGATCCGCATAATCACGCTTGAGCTGTTCACGGCCTTTCTTGCCGACGGTGATGATTTTCACCGTCTTGCCTTGGCCTTTCAGCTCAGTGATCCGGGTTTTCGCCAGTTTCACGATGTTGGTGTTAAAGCCACCACACAGACCCTTTTCAGAGGTCATGACAACGAGCAGATGCACATCGTCTTTTCCGGTCCCGGCGAGAAGCCGGGGCGCGGTATCGGAGCCACCAACCGAAGCCGACAGCGACCCGAGCACAGCGTTGAAACGCTCTGCATAGGGACGCGAGGCCTCAGCCGCATCCTGTGCCCGCCGCAGTTTCGCGGCGGCCACCATCTGCATGGCCTTGGTGATCTTGCGCGTGGATTTCACGCTCGCGATCCGGTTTTTGAGATCCTTGAGGTTGGGCATTAAAGCTGTCCTTCAGGATTAAGCGTAGGTTTTGGCGAATTCGTCCAGAACCGCTTTGAGCTTGTCAGCAGGCTCGCCTTTGATCTTCGGATCTTCATCGGTGATCCACTGAAGAACGTCAGCTTTCTGGTTGCGCAGGAAGTCGAGCAGTTTCGCCTCATAGGCGCCCACTTCGGACACCGGGATGCTGTCCAGGTAGCCGTTGGTGCCGGCGAAGATGACGCAGACGATCTCGGCGTTGGTCAGCGGCGCGTATTGCGGCTGTTTCATCAGCTCGGTCAGACGCGCACCACGGTTCAGAAGTTTCTGAGTTGCGGCGTCGAGGTCAGACCCGAACTGAGCGAATGCTGCCATCTCACGGTACTGAGCGAGCGACAGTTTCACCGGGCCAGCCACGGAGGACATGGCTTTGGTCTGAGCCGAGGAGCCCACGCGGGACACGGACAGACCGGTGTTCACAGCCGGACGGATACCCTGGTAGAACAGTTCCGTTTCGAGGAAGATCTGACCGTCGGTGATGGAGATCACGTTGGTCGGAATAAACGCAGACACGTCACCGCCCTGGGTTTCGATGATCGGCAGAGCCGTCAAGGAGCCGCCGCCGAAGTCTTCGTTCAGCTTCGCGGAACGTTCCAGCAGGCGCGAGTGGAGGTAGAACACGTCACCCGGGTAAGCTTCGCGGCCCGGCGGACGACGCAGAAGCAGGGACATCTGACGATAAGACACAGCTTGTTTGGAGAGGTCATCGTAGATGATCAGGGCGTGTTTGCCGTTGTCGCGGTAGAACTCGGCCATCGCGGTTGCGGTGTACGGAGCCAGATACTGCATCGGCGCCGGGTCGGACGCGGTTGCGGCGACGACGGTGGTGTATTCGATCGCACCGGTTTCCTCGAGCTTTTTGACGAGCTGAGCCACGGTGGAGCGTTTTTGACCGATCGCGACGTAGATACAGTAGAGCTTCTTGTTCTCATCGCCACCAGCCGCGTCGTTGTAGGACTTCTGGTTGAGGATGGCGTCGAGAGCGACGGCGGTTTTACCCGTTTGACGGTCGCCGATGATCAGCTCACGCTGGCCACGGCCGATCGGGATCATCGCGTCGACGGACTTGAGACCGGTGGCCATCGGCTCGTGCACGGATTTACGCGGGATGATGCCCGGCGCTTTGCTGTCGGCGATGCGGCGCTCGGTGGCGGCGATGGCGCCTTTGCCGTCGATCGGGTTGCCCAGACCGTCGACCACGCGGCCGAGAAGCGCGTCGCCAGCGGGCACGTCCACGATGGACTTGGTGCGCTTGACGGTGTCGCCTTCTTTAATGTCACGGTCGGAGCCGAAGATCACGACGCCGACGTTGTCGGATTCGAGGTTGAGGGCCATCCCGCGGATACCACCGGGGAATTCGACCATCTCACCGGCCTGAACGTTATCGAGGCCATACACACGCGCAATACCGTCACCGACGGAGAGCACGCGGCCCACTTCAGCAACTTCGGCCTCTTGGCCAAAGTTTTTAATCTGCTCCTTAAGGATCGCAGAAATTTCAGCTGCCTGGATTCCCATTATCCGACCTCTTTCATTACATTCTGGAGGGAGTTGAGCTTGGAGGCGATCGAGGTGTCGATCATCTTCGAGCCCACCTTAACGACAAGACCGCCGATGAGAGCTTCATCCACGGTCGCATTGATGTTCACGTCCTTGCCAAATGTCTCGGAGAGGGTCTTGGCAAGTTTGGTGGTCTGGGTCTTGGTCAGCGCTTTTGCGGACACGACCTCGGCGGTCACTTCGCCACGCTCTTCGGCAAGAAGGGCGCTCAGTGCCGCGACGAGCTGCGGCAAGGCAAAGAGACGGCGGTTTTGCGCCATGAGGGCCAGCGTGCTGGACACGAAGTCCGTCAGACCGGCCTTTTTGGCAATTGCGGTGATCGCGGCTTCCATCTCTTCACGCGAATACACGGGCGAAGTGATGAGAGCCTTGAGATCGTCACTCTCGGAGAGCGCTGTCGACAGCGTCGCCACGTCCCCCTCAAGTGCCGCGATGGCATTGCTTTCTTTGGCCAGTTCGAAAACGGCCTTTGCGTAGCGTGCGGCGATGCCGCTGGAGATCGAAGCTGGTTCGGACACGTCCACCCTTCCGATGTCTTAGGGCCCTCCCCCCGTGCGCCCCGTTTTCGAGGTCATTCATGGAGGTAGAGCAGCTTGATTGACCCGCACGCGAACCGCGCAGGCAACAAAATCAGCGTGGATGTAGCAGAGCCTCATCCTTGTCGCAACCTTGTTGCGCCAGTTTAGCGCCAACAGATTGAAACTCTCGGGCCAATCTCCGGCCAGAGTTTTCAGGGCGTTATGGGATTTCCGCTTTCCACCTCTGTGGCGGGGCGCAAAAAAGTTGCTGTCGGGTTGCGGATTCGCCTCACGAAACCGTGTGATTCCTTTCGAAGGCCCTGAGAGGCGGCTCAACCGCATGCTCACGCAACTGACGTGGCGGTAACGTGAGTGGCGCTTTGGGCCAAAGCCGCCGATCAGCCCCGCGCCCTTCGGAATTACGCCCGGAGTTGGCAACAATCTCAGGGCCGCCACAAGCATTGACGCGCAGGACAAACCAATCTCGAAACCGTCCCGAACCGTGGCATCCCGCCCCATTGAAAACCCTTGAAACTTCACGGTATCGTCATAAAGTCGTCCCGATTTTCAACCATGATCGTGACCGTTTACAGGGCCCGTTAGGAAGTTTTTTGAAATGATTTGGATGCTTTTAATGGGTTTGGCCGGACCTGCTATGGCCTGGGGACTGTACGAAGCTTTTCCCGACGATGATGACGATCATGAGGATGATCACGACTCCGGCGACGACACGCCGCCCCCTGATGATGTGGGTGGGGACGATGACGGCGACGAGGACGACATAGACGAGGGCGAGGGCGAGGAGCCGATCTGGGATTGGTCCGAAACCCATGTGATCACCGAAGACACCACGATCACCCTGTCGCAAGCCGACATTGATGCCATCGCGGAGTATCGCGCCTCTCTCGACAGCCTGCCGGATACGCCGGACAACCCGGACCCCGGCCCTGTTTTCGAGATTGTCGGGGATGCCCAGCTCACGATCAATTTTGCCGATGACCTTGAGGGCGCACTTTCGAACGCGACGGAGTCAAGCAGCACGTCGGAGGGGGGCGAAGGATGGGGAATCGAAACAGCCACTCTGTCCTCCAATATCTACTACACGCCGGATGATGCCGAGGAGGGAGACGATCCTCACTTCCTCTTCGAGGCGACCACGATCAGGCTTTCGACACAAGAGAACGGATCGTGGGAAGACCTCTACGAAGTGGACGTCGATTTCGATCAGGTGATCCTCGACCCGTCCGACTTCGAGAGCTTTGAAGCGCAGCCGACCTTGCCCGATGGCATCGAAATGGGAGCTGATCAATATCTCATTCTGGACAGGGAAACGCTCGACGACCCCTGGACGGATTATCTGCACAACGCTGAAGACCTCGAAGACGTGCTCAACAATCCGGAGGGCTACCACTGGACCTCGCCCGATGATCTGGCCACGGGGCAAAATCTTTTCAGCACTTGGGATTTTGAGACCTCGACACTGTCCGACGGCGAAGTCGTTACCTTCACTCAAGATGACATCGACACGCTGACCGAAGACCGAACGACCGTCGAGATCTATTCCCTCACGAATGGTGAAAATGTCACCTTGGACTTCCCGGACGATCTGGACGGCAATATCATCGCCCTCGACTTCTCTATTGGCACAGAAGGGTACAATTATGCGGAGTTCACCCTCTACGTGCTGACCGATCAAACCGACCTGAGCGCCGACGATGTCCTCTATCTCATGACCAATGATTCCCTGATTCACCTCGAGATCACCGATGAGAGCATCACCCCCCTCGTCGTGGTCGGCACGCATAGTGAAATCTACGACACCAACGCTGACGACTACGACTTTAATGACAACTACGGCACAGTGACGGTTACCTGAGCCACTCGCAAGGTTTAGAGCGGCTTCGCAACACCTCTCTAAACAGGCTTCGCCTCGGGCACGGGGCGCAGCCCTTCAAGCACGCCCCCCTTGCGCCGCACCGCTTCGGGCGTGCCGGAGCCGGTCTGGGCATAGACCTGCTTCGACACCTCAACCACCAGAACACCGCCCGCAAGCGCCGTCGGCATTTGCCGCCCGATGCGCTCCCAGACTGGCCCCCAGCGCTTCCAGAACCGCTTATGGGACGGCGGTTGAAAGAGCACGGCGGCGTGGCGTTCCGGCAGAAACCGCGCGCGCCGCAGTTGCAGCTCAAGCTGGCTGAGACTGTAGGGCCGCCCGTAGCCAAACGGCGTACTATCGGAACGCGACCACAATCCGCCCCGGTTCGGCACCACGAAAAGCGCTTTCCCCCCCGGCCCCAGCACCCGCCAGCATTCCTCCAAAAGGGCATCCGGCGCGTCCGAGGTCTCAAGCCCATGCATCACCACCAGCTTATCGACGAATCCGGTCTGAAGCGGCCAACGCGTCTCCGGGCAAAGCGCCGAGACATTCGGCATCCCCGCCGGCCAATGCATCACGCCCTGCTGCTCGGGCATCAATCCGATCACCCGACGCGCATCCGTGAGATAAGGTCTGAGCAACGGCACGGCAAAGCCAAAGCCCGCCACGGTCTGACGTTCGGCATCGGGCCAGAAGGCCACGACCTGATCACGGATCGCGCGCTGTGCTGCACGGCCCAATCCGGTCCGGTAGTAGAAATTTCTCAGCTCAACGACGTCGAGATGCATTGCAATCCGCGGGCCTTCCCCAAATGTTAGAGACACCATAGACGCAAGATACCGGAGAACGCCATGCTAGAGATCGTCACCCTTGCCGCCCTGTCGGACAATTACGATTTTCTTGTCCACGATCGGGCCAGCGGGCGCACCGCTCTGGTCGATGCCGCCGATCCGGCGCCGGTGCTCGATGCGCTCTCCGCGCGTGGCTGGACGCTCGATGAAATCTGGCTCACCCATCACCATTGGGATCATGTCGACGGCACGGCGGGGCTGGTCGAGGCGACCGGCGCCACAGTGACCGGCGCCAAAGCCGATCAATACCGCCTGCCGCCGCTCACCCGCGTCGTGGAACCGGGGCAGAGCTTTGACTTCGCCGGCCACGAGGTGCAAGTTCTCGCCGCCGATGGTCACACATTGGGCCACATCGCCTATCATATTCCTTCGGCCAAAGCGCTGTTCTCTGCCGACAGTCTCATGGCTCTCGGTTGCGGACGCCTGTTCGAAGGCACGCCCGCGCAAATGTGGGACACGCTCTCGCGCTTTGCGGCTCTGCCCGAAGACACCATGGTCTACTCCGGCCACGAATATACCGCCTCGAATGCGCGCTTTGCGCTCACCATTGAGCCCGACAACACGGCGCTCCAAAACCGTGCCAAAGCCATCGAAGCGGCCCGCGAAAAGGGCGAGGCCACCGTGCCCTCACTGCTGTCTCTGGAGCTTGCAACCAATCCATTCCTGCGCGCAGGCCTGTCGCCCGTTAAGCGGGTTCTGGGCATGGAGGACGCCACAGACGCCGAAGTTTTCGCCGAAATCCGCGCCCGAAAGGACTCGTTTTAAGCCGCTCTCAGGTCTTTTTGGCCCCCTTGTTTTCCTGTCAAGTAAACTTACATGGTTTCAAGGAAAACAGGGGATCTCCCCAAATAAAGCGCCCAAAACTTGACGCCTCACAAAAATTTACCCCCGTTAACCATTTTTTTGCTTGAAGCGCGCGCGTTTCAATCGAACTTTAAGAGTATCAGGCCAAAACTTAGGGAGCGGGCCGCAAAACATGCCCCCTTAGAGACCCCGAATGCGAAGGAGCACCCCCAACGTGCCGTCATTTTCGAACACCCTTGAGCAAGCCATCCATGCAGCCCTGGCGCTGGCCAATGCCCGCCGCCACGAACTTGCAACCCTGGAACACCTGTTGCTGGCCCTGATCGACGAGCCCGACGCGGCCCGCGTGATGCAGGCCTGCAATGTCGAGCTTGAGGAGCTGCGAAAAACCCTTCTGGATTATATCGAGGACGATCTTTCGACGCTCGTCACCGATGTCGAAGGCTCTGAGGCCGTGCCCACCGCCTCGTTCCAGCGCGTGATCCAGCGCGCCGCAATCCATGTCCAATCCTCGGGCCGCACCGAGGTGACCGGCGCCAACGTGTTGGTCGCGATCTTTGCCGAACGCGAATCCAACGCGGCTTATTTCCTGCAGGAACAGGATATGACGCGCTATGATGCGGTGAATTTCATCGCGCACGGTGTGGCGAAAGACCCGGCCTTTGGCGAACAGCGCCCGATCACCGGCTCGGACGAGCATCAGGAAGAGAGCCAAAGCGCGCAGCCTCAATCCTCTGGCGAGGACAAAGAGTCGGCGCTGGCGAAATACTGTGTCGATCTCAACAAAAAGGCGGCCGAGGGCGATGTCGATCCGCTGATCGGTCGTGCCCATGAGGTCGAGCGCTGCATTCAGGTGCTCTGCCGCCGCCGCAAGAACAACCCACTTCTGGTGGGCGATCCGGGCGTGGGCAAAACCGCCATCGCCGAAGGTCTCGCCAAGAAAATCGTCGACGGCGAAACGCCGGAGGTTCTGTCCAAATCCACCATATTCTCGCTCGATATGGGCGCGCTTTTGGCGGGCACGCGCTATCGTGGCGATTTCGAAGAACGCCTGAAAGCGGTCGTCAAAGAGCTCGAAGATCACCCGGACGCCGTGCTGTTCATCGACGAGATCCACACCGTGATCGGCGCTGGCGCGACCTCTGGCGGCGCAATGGATGCCTCCAACCTGCTGAAGCCTGCGCTTCAGGGCGGCAAGCTGCGCTGTATGGGCTCCACGACCTATAAGGAATTCCGCCAGCATTTCGAAAAAGACCGCGCGCTGTCGCGTCGGTTCCAGAAAATCGACGTCAACGAGCCGTCGGTCGATGATGCGGTGAAAATCCTTCAGGGCCTTAAACCCTATTTCGAAGAGCACCACGACATCCGCTACACGGCAGATGCGATCAAGACCGCTGTGGAGCTCTCCGCGCGCTACATCCACGACCGCAAACTGCCCGACAAGGCGATCGACGTGATCGACGAAGCCGGTGCAGCACAACACCTCGTGGCCGAAAGCAAGCGCCGCAAAACGATCTCTCCGAAAGAGATCGAAGCTGTCGTGGCCAAGATCGCCCGCATCCCACCGAAAAACGTCTCCAAAGACGATGCCGAGGTGCTCAAGGATCTCGAAGGCACGCTCAAACGCGTCGTCTTCGGTCAGGACAAGGCCATCGAGACGCTCAGCTCCGCGATCAAACTGTCCCGTGCGGGCCTGCGCGAGCCGGAGAAACCCATCGGCAACTACCTCTTCGCCGGTCCGACCGGTGTGGGGAAAACCGAGGTCGCGAAACAGCTCGCAGATAGCCTTGGCGTGGAACTGCTGCGCTTCGACATGTCGGAATACATGGAGAAACACGCGGTCTCCCGTCTGATCGGCGCGCCTCCGGGCTATGTCGGCTTCGATCAGGGCGGTCTTTTGACCGATGGCGTGGACCAGCATCCGCACTGCGTGCTTTTGCTCGACGAGATCGAAAAAGCGCACCCGGATGTCTACAACATCCTTCTGCAGGTGATGGACAACGGCAAGCTGACCGATCACAACGGCCGCACCGTCGATTTCCGCAACGTGATCCTGATCATGACCTCCAACGCAGGTGCGTCCGAGCAGGCAAAAGAGGCCATCGGCTTTGGCCGCGACCGTCGCGAGGGCGAAGACACCGCTGCGATCGAGCGGACCTTTACGCCGGAATTCCGCAACCGTCTGGATGCGGTGGTGTCCTTTGGCCCGCTGCCGAAAGAGGTCATCCTGCAGGTCGTCGAGAAATTCGTGCTGCAGCTTGAGGCCCAGCTCATGGACCGCAACGTGCACATCGAATTGACCCGCCCGGCCGCCGAATGGCTCGCCGACAAGGGCTACGACGACAAGATGGGCGCGCGTCCGCTGGGCCGCGTCATCCAGGAGCATATCAAGAAACCGCTCGCCGAAGAGCTTTTGTTCGGCAAGCTGTCGAAAGGCGGCGTGGTCAAGGTCGGCGTCAAAGATGGCGACATTGACCTGCGCATCGAAGAACCCGGAGCTCCGCGCATCGGACGTTCGAAAAAGCCGCCACTTCTGACCGCAGAGTGATTTGAAAACAAAACAAAAGCCCCGTCTTGAGATGTCTTGACGGGGCTTTTTATTGCCGTCAGCTTGGCCCTCATGACGAAACCGCTTTTCTTTCTAGGCCTTATAGCGCCCCTGTTCGCCGCGCCCGCGCTGGCGCGCGATCCAGTGCTGTCGCCGCCCATTGACTGCACGCTGGGCGACACCTGCTACATCCAAAGCTATGTCGACACGGACCCGGGCCCGGGCGCTGCGGATTTCACCTGCGGAATGCTGTCTTACGATGGTCACAAAGGCACGGATTTCGCCCTGCCCGCTGTGGTGGATCTCTGGAATGGCGTGAACGTTCTCGCCTCCGCCCCCGGTACAGTCATCGGCACCCGCGACGGCATGGAGGATTTCCCGCAAGGCCTCGAAGGCGCGCCCGACATCACCGGCAAGGAATGCGGCAACGGCGTTGTGGTCGATCATGGCGACGGCTGGGTCACGCAATACTGCCACATGATGAAAGACAGCATCTCGGTCAAGGAAGGCGACCGGGTCTCCTCCGCCACAGTCCTCGGCCAAGTCGGCCTGTCGGGCATGACGCAATTCCCGCATGTCCACCTCTCCGTGCGCCACAACGGCAAAATCGTCGACCCGTTCAATCCCACAGGCACCGTCGCCTGCGGGCCGGATGCGATCATGAGCGGCACGCTTTGGGACCGCGACATGATCTATCAGGCGGGCGGCCTTCTGGACGTGGGCATCGACACGAAAGTCCCCGAATATGAGGCGATCAAGGCGGGCACGGCGGGCGCCACCGCGCTCACCGCCCAAAGCCCCGCGCTTGTCGTTTATGGCTTTGCCTACGGCGGCCGCGCGGGCGATGTACTGCGCCTGTCGATCTTTGGTCCCGAGGGCGAAGTGATCAGCCAAGACGCCGAACTTGACAAATCTCAGGCCCAACTGTTCCGCGCCATCGGCAAACGCAATCCCGGTTCATGGCCCGTCGGCGGCTATAGCGCGACGGTGCAGATGCTCCGCGACGGCACCATGATCGACCAGCGTGAAACCCGGTTTCAGATCGCGCCTTAGGGCTTATTTCTCCGTCAATTTCAACTCGATACGCCGGTTCTGCGCCAGAGCCTCCGGGCTGTCGCCCTCAGCCACCGGTTGATATTCGCCAAAGCCCGCTGCCACCAGACGCGAGGGATCAAAACCCAAATCTTCGGACATATAGCGCACCACGGACAGTGCGCGCGCCTGCGACAGCTCCCAATTGTCGCGGTACTCGCCGGTGCCGGACAAGGCCGTCTTGTCGGTATGTCCATCGACGCGAATGACCCAATCAATTTCAGGCGGAATCTCCGCCGCCACCTCCGACAGAATCCGCGCCACACGTGCGATTTGTGTCTTGCCCAAAGGCCCGAGTTCCGCAGAGGCCGGCTCGAACAGCACCTCGGAAGAGAACACAAAACGGTCGCCCACGATGCGCACGCCTTCGCGGTCGCCCAGGATTTCGCGCATCCGACCGAAGAATTCGGAACGGTAATTTTGCAGCGACCGGGCCTCTTCCTCCAAGCGCTTGCGCTCGGCCTCTTCCAAGGCCGCACGGGCGCGCTCTTCGGCGGCGACCTGCGCCAGAGCGGCGTTCAGCCGTTGGGTCAGGCTGTCGATTTGAACCTGATTTTCAGTATCCGACGCCGCACGCACATCGAGCGTCGATTGCAGCGCGGCCAATTGCTCACGCATCTGCGCCACCTGCGCATTCAACAGCGCCAGCTTGCGCTCGGCTTCTGCCGATTTGGCCTCTTCCTCAGAGAGCGCTGCCTGCGCCGTTGCCAACAATGCGGCCTGTTTTTCGCGCTCGGACATCTCCTGATCAAGCTGTGCCTGCATCTCGTCGCGCGCGGTGCGGCTTGCTGCCAAAAGCGTCAGGGTCTCCTCGGCGTCCTTGCGCGCCTCTTCCAGCGCGAGGCTCATCGCCGTCAGCTCCTCATCCGCGCCCGAAAACCGCTCTTTGAGCGCCTGCATCGCCGCGGCATCGGCCAAGCGGTCTTGCTCCGCCTGCGACACCTCGGTTTGCGCGGCGTCCAAAGCGGCCTGACGATCCGCCGCCTCTGCACGCAAATCTGCGACCAAAGCGTCCAGCGCCTCACGACGCGCCGCCGCCAGTCGGGCCTCCTCGGTGGCTGCGTCGATCTCATCGCGCGCTTTCGCAAGCGCCAACTGCGCCGCCTCTTGATCCGTGATCAACTGCGCTTTCGCGGCCTCGAGATCGTCGATTTGCGCGGCCAGTTGCGCGCCTTCGGTCAGCGCCGCGTCGCGTTCCGCGATCAGACTTGCGACTTGGTCCTCGAAGGACGCGATCCGGCCGGTCAGCGTCGTATTCTCGGCCTGAAGCCCCGCGATGGTCTCCGCCTGTGCCTCCGCTCGACCACGCAGGTCGGACAAAGTGGCGCTCAACGTGCCGATCTGGGTCTCAAGGCCAAGATTTTTCTGTTGCTCCATGCCAAGCGCATCGGCCAGCGCATTCAGCTCCGCGCTCAAAGCGTCGAGCTCGTGTTCCTGCCCGGAAATCTGATCACGCAGCATGGATTGCACGACCATGAAAATCGTCAGGACGAACATCAGAACCAGCAAAAGCGCCGTCATCGCATCGACAAACCCCGGCCAGATCGAGCCGGACATGCGATGAGAGGATCGGCGCAACACGGCCATGTCAGGCGCCCCGGTCGTCTTGGCCCAGCTCGCGGAGCGTCCGCGTCAGACCCGCGATCTCAGCACGAAGCTCGGCGAGGCTTTCCTGACGCCCGGCGGAAAGTTCCTCGAGAATACGCAACAATTGCACGTCGATGGAGCGCAACCGCATCCGGGATTCGGCGTCGAGCCCGTCCTGATCCGGATCGCGTTTGCTCAGAACCTCCACCAGCCGCTCCTGCCCGTCGGCCACACGTGCCAGAACATCGACGGTGTCGTCTTCCCGGCTTTGCCGCAGGTTCATCTGATCAAGGGACTCGGTGAGCCGCGCAAGACGCCCGTCGGTCTCCATCCGCCCCGCTTCCGCACGCGCAAACAGAGTCTGCAACTCATCCATCTGACGGCCCATGTGATCGAGCACCGCAACCGCCCCCGACAGGTCATCCCCGCCGTCGCCATCCCCCGCGACACCGAGACGCGTGATGGTCGAGAGCCATTCTTCAAGCTCGCGGAAAAACCGGTTTTGACCATGCGAGGCGAAGAGTTCGAGCATGCCCACGACCAGCGAGCCCGCCAGACCCAAAAGCGAGGAAGCAAAGGCCGTGCCCATGCCGCCCAACTGGCTCTCAAGGCCGCTCATGAGCTGGGTCAACACGTCGCCTGCGCCTTCGCCCTCGGACGGAGAGAGCGAACGGATGGTGTCCACAAGCGCAGGCACCGTGGTGGCGAGACCGTAGAATGTCCCCAAAAGGCCAAGGAAAATCAGGAGGTTGGCGATATATCGCGTGATGTCGCGCGCTTCATCGATCCGCGTGGCAACAGAATCCAAAATGGAGCGCGCCGAGGTCGAAGAAATCTGTGTCCGCGAATTGCGATCCCGCAGCAAAGCGGCCAAAGGCGCCAGAAGACGCGGCGCGGTTTTACCGGGAACTTTCGGTCGCTGGCCGGTGAAGCGTTCGATCCAGTTCACGGAGGCGACGAGTTGGACCACCTGCAAGAAACAGGCGAGGATGCCGATGATAAAGACGACGGCGATGAATCCGTTGAGATAGGGGTTGGCCAAGAACACCGGCCCGACCCGTGGCAGGGCCATGACCAGACCGGCCACGACCAGCCCAAGCACGATCACCATCAAGGTGATCTGGCGTACGGGTTGGGAAAAGAATTTAAGCTCGGCCTCACGCGCGGGTTGGGGCACGTGTTGGGGCGCTGGGTGATGCATGGACCCTGACCTTTTTGTCCTGTTACGGCCACGATAGGGGCAGCGCCCCCCTCTGCCAACACGCGATTTCGTGTGCTCAAAGCGTTTTACGAAAAACATGGGCCCGTGTTGATCGCGAAACACCGAGCAACGCCGATTTTCTGCGGGCCTTTCGCGTCAGATGCCTGCCTCAGGTGAGTTCCAGAAGGTTTACGGATTTAGGCGATGACGGACCATCTCTGACAGCTCAGTCAGTTCCATATCTTCCATGCCAAGCTCGGCCAGATGCAGTGCGGTCGAAAAAAGATACTCGCTGTTGGGGCCCCGCCCGCCAACCGCCGCCGCGATGACCTCGGCTTGGCGCTCAAGGCTCAGCGCACCGGTGTATTGCGCGTGTTCGGCATCGACGACATAGGCCAGCGCCGTCTCTTCGCGCCCGTCCTCCAACCGCAAGATCACCTCGCGTTCGAGATAGGCCGACGATACCAGTTCGCGCTCACGCAGATAGGCCAGCGTCTCCGCCGCCGCCTCCGGGGCAACGCGAAATGCCAACCCGCGACATTGTGCGCCCTCATCCTCATCGAGCGCCAGAACCAGACCGGGCTTCTCCGGCGTGCCCCGATGGTGGATCGACCACATGCAAAACGTGCGTGCATAGCCCGACAGCGTCGCAGGACGGCGTTCGACAAAGGCAAAGCCCGGATTCCACATCAAAGACCCATAGCCAAAGACCCAAAATCCATCTCGCACCAACGCGTGATCGCCTGTCATCGCCTTTTCCTCATTGCCGTCTTTTCACTCGTCCGCCCCACAGGTAAACACGGGGGACAAACTGACCCGATCCTTTTCACAAGAGGTGATGATGCGCAAACTGTTCTGGCTCGTTCTGGCCGCCGTCGTGATTTACGCGGGCTATTGGATGATCGGTGCGAAGGGCACGGAAAGCGCCATTGCCGCCTGGGTGAACGCACGGGGGGCTGAGGGGTGGCAAGCCGAGGTGTCCAGCATCAAGACGCGCGGTTTTCCGACCCGCTTCGACACAGAAATCCGTGATCCTCATCTGGCCGACCCGCGCAGCGGTGTGGCGCTGTCCACGCCCAAAATCGAGATTTTGAGCCAAAGCCACCGCCCCACGCGATTTACCCTGCGCATGGCGCCTGAGGTCACCCTCGCATCGCCCTATCAACGCCTCGACATCACGCAGGAGCTGGCCGAAGCCCAGCTGTTCGTCGATGCAGGGCCGAATTTGACACTCGATCATGCGGCTTTGACGCTCAAAGACCTGCGCATTGTCTCGACCGCCACTTGGGGCCTGTCTCTGGACACGGGCGAGATCACGACGCAGCGTCAGGAGGACGATCCGCTCACCCATGACATCAAGATGCATGTGGCAGGCTTTGCCCCCACAGGTGGATTGATCGAAGAGATTGATCCCAAAGGACTTTTGTCGGATGAATTCGAGACGCTCAATCTCGATATGAGCGCGACGTTCGATGAGCCGTGGAACATCCACGCCCTCGAAGGCCCGCGCCCGCAGCCCACGAAAATCGAATTGACCACCCTTGCGGCGCATTGGGGCGAACTTGATCTGAAACTTGCCGGCAGCTTCGATATAGACGCACGCGGCTATCCGGTGGGCAAACTGGCGGTGAAGGCCGAGAACTGGCGCGAGATGATCGAGCTCGCGATTTCCATGGGAGCGATCCCGGAGAATATGAGCAAACTGTCGCTGCGCGCAGGCGAAATGCTGGCGGGACTGTCGGGGCGCAAGGATACGATTGACGCGGAGTTGACGCTGAAAGATGGGATGATTTCTCTGGGGTTTATTCCCTTGGGACCGGCACCGCGCATTGTGATCCGTTGAATATGGCAGAGCATGCTAGTTGTCTGACTTTCGTCAGCTTTAACGCTCCATTTACCTGACGGACATCAGCTATCTCATGGCTTTCCCCCACGCGTTAACCTTAATCTGATTAACCTTAACGTGTGAGAAAGAGAGAGGCTCTACGGAAAACCTCAGCGGCAATAGCTGCCGGAACGATAGCGTGCCGTGTCGAAATGGAAGTGATCGCGATGATAGACATCGCTATCCGGTCCCAAAACTGTCCCGAACGGTCCACAGGCTGCACGATGCAATTTGCGCAAAAGTCGCCCCTGCACCGGATCGTTCCAGCCTTTGAGAACGGTCATACGCGTGCCGTTTTCCAGACGCACCGCCGAAATATCTATCGCATGCCCGCGCCCGTGTTCCGAAATTTTTGCCCCTGGCCGATTGTTGCGCGTGCGGCAGGCATAGCTCGCCGCCACATCCAACTGCGCAATCCCGCCGCCCAAGCGCCCGAATGTCGGCTTGGCGCCCTTTTCGATCCAAGAGTGCAGGGCCTTGGCCGTCGTGCAATCGACCACCGCAGGCGTCGACAGCGTCACACCCGCAACCTCTGTGATTTGCACCGGTTCCTTGAGGCCGCAGCCGGAAATGCGTCCGGAAATGGCTTTCAATCTTTGCCCCCGGATCGCATTGACACCACAGACAGAGCCTTTGCGCGGGTAGCGCACCTGCGTCACAACGGGGGCTTTGGGACGCGGTTTTGGGACAGGCGAGGCCAAAGCGGTGGCAACCGTCGAGGTTTCAGAGGTCACCACGGAAACCGGCGCAACCGTGCCCGGACGCGGCAAAGGGATCGGGGAGCTGTCAAGCGCGAAACCGGGCCCGGCGGACAGGCTGAGGGCACAAAGAGCAAGGGCGCATATGACCGCCCGGCGCCTCATCCGCCCTTCTTCACACGCCCGAAATCCGGCGCATCCGTGTCCTGACCCGCCTCGATGATGCCGCGACGAATGGCGCGGGTGCGGGTGAAATAATCGTGCAACGTGTCACCATCGCCGGTGCGGATCGCGCGCTGCAGGGCGAACAGCTCTTCGGTGAAACGCCCGAGAATTTCCAATGCGGCGTCTTTGTTGGTCAAAAACACATCGCGCCACATCGTCGGATCGGAGGCCGCGATCCGGGTGAAGTCACGGAACCCTGCGGCGGAGAATTTGATGACTTCTTGATCGGTCACCCGACGCAGGTCGTCGGCAACACCCACCATGGTGTAGGCGATCAGGTGCGGCACGTGGGACACCACGGCGCAGACCGTGTCGTGATGCTCCGGATCCATCCGTTCGGTGGTGGCGCCAAGTTCGGCCCAGAAATCTTCGAGCTTCTTGACCTCGCCTTCGTCCGCGCCCTCGGGCGGCACGATCAGGCACCAGCGGTTGTCGAACAGCTCGGCAAAACCCGAACGCGGACCGGAATGTTCGGTCCCTGCCATCGGGTGGGTGCCGATGAACTGCACACCCTCGGGGATATGCGGCATCACCGCCTCGAGCACGGATTTCTTGACCGAGCCCACATCGGTGACCACCGCGCCCGGTTTCAGCGTGCTCTGGATCTCTTCCATCACCGGCCCCATCGCACCGACGGGCACGGCCAGAACGATGAGGTCGGCGTCAGCCACGGCCTCAGAGGCTGTGTCACAGACCCGATCCACAAGGCCGATCTCGCGCGCCGTGTCCCGCGTCGCCTGAGACCGGGCATAGCCCGTGATCTCGCCCGCAACGCCCGCCCGACGCATGGCCAAAGACATCGAGCCGGCGATCAGGCCAAGACCGATCAGCGCGACGCGATTGTAGATCACTTTAGACCCCGTCTCAGACACCGGCCTGTTCCCCGCGGAACTGGCCGATCACATGCGCCACGCGACGGCAAGAGGCCTCGTCGCCCACGGTGATCCGCAGGCAATTCGGCAAGCCATAGCCCGCCACGCGGCGCACGATGATGCCGTTTTGCTTGAGGAACTCATCGCAGGCCGCGGCCTCATCTTCGTCCTGAAACCGGGCGAGAATGAAGTTGGCGCAGGACGTGTCAGAAGGCACCCCCAGCTCCATCAGTGCCTCGGCCAACCAGGCGCGCAGACGGGTGTTGTCTTCGCGGCATTTCTCGACCCAGTCGCGGTCTTTCACGGCGGCTTCGGCGGCGGCCAGTTGCGCCTCCGACAGGTTGAACGGACCGCGCACCCGGTTCAGCACGTCGATGATTTCCTGCGGACCATAGCCCCAGCCGACGCGCACGCCGCCCAGACCGTAAATCTTCGAAAACGTCCGTGTCATCACCACATTGTCCCGCGCCTCGACCAGAGCCGCACCGCCATCGAAGCCTTCGACGAATTCGGCATAGGCACCATCGAGCACGAGGATCGCCTGCGACGGAATCTCCGAGGCCAGACGCGCGATGTCGCGTTGGCCGATCATGGTGCCGGTCGGGTTCGCCGGGTTGGCGATGAAGATCAGCTTGGTCTTCTCGTTACAGGCCGCGAGGATCGCATCCACATCGACCACACGCTCGCGCTCCGGCACACAAACCGGCTGCGCGCCCGCGGCACGGGCGGAGATTTTATACATGGAAAAGCCGTGTTCCGTGTAGATCACCTCATCGCCGACGCCTGCATAGGCCTGACAGAGGAAGGTGATGATCTCGTCTGAGCCGACACCGCAGATGATGCGCCCGGCATCCAATCCGTGCACCTCGGCGATGGCTTTGCGCAGGCCGGTGTGATCGGTGTTCGGGTAGCGATGAAGGGTGTGAACCGCCTTGGCAAAAGCTGTCTTGGCGCTTTCGGGCGCGCCGAACGGGTTTTCGTTCGACGACAGCTTGATCACGTTGTCAACGCCTTGCACATGGCTGGCGCCGCCCTGATAGAGGGTGATGTCAAGAATGCCGGGTTGCGGTTCGATCAAACGGGTCATGAATCCACTCGCTTAGAATTGTCCGCCTCTCTTAGCGCCGCGCGCGGAACATTGCCAGACAGATGAGCAACCTCTGTGCAGATGTTGCGTTGTGGCGTCGGTGTGTGCCCCCATCGCCACGCATTGGACCCGCGCAAATGGCGGCTCACCCCACGGCCCCCGCCGCCGGTTTCCATTTGAACCCGGCGCGAATGATGCCGTGATCGTTGGTGCCCGTCGCCTTGTGATCAATGATGTTGAGGTGATCGTTGTCCACCGTCATCTCGTCAAAGGCCCAGAGGCGGCGTTTGGAGTGATCGTAGAACTCCTGCGAAAACAGGATGTGATCGAGGCTCTCGCGCTCCTTTTTATAGACATGCGTGTAGTACACATCCCGCGTCGAGCGGTATTCCTGAAGCGTCTGCGCGGTGTAGAGCGCATTGTCGCCGCCGCCCTCGGACAGCCCCGTCAGATATTGCGGCTGCTCAGACAAGATGTTGAGCGTATTGGACAATTTGCTGTCGTTCATATCGCCGATCACCACCACGGGGGTGTTCGTGCCCTTGGTCAGATTGGTGATGATTATGCGCAAAGCCGTTGCCTCCGCCGTGCGGCGGATGGTCGAGACGGCATAGCCCAGCGCCGTCAGGTGATCCTTGTGGGTGTCACGCTCGTACCACTCCTCGCGCCAAAGCTCGGTCGGGCGGCGGGATTTGAAATGGCAGACAAAGACATGAATGACCGGCGTGTCCGGGTGCGGCTGAACGGTGAGATGCAGGACCGGGCGCGAAAAGCTGGTCAGCGCCACCGCGATGCGATCCTGTTGCGGATCGTCCCCGCCTGAGGCCAGCATCATCTCCTCAGGGAATGCGGTGATCCACTCGGGGTCGTCAACCAGAATATCCTGACGCACCAGCCCCGCACAGACGATGCGGTTGCCGGGATGACCGGGCGGGACAAGTGCCTGATGCGTGGTATCGAGCCCGGCCATCTGTATCGCCTCTTGCAGGGCCTCCTCGGCCCAAAGCTCCTGAAACCCGACCACATCCGCCGCGATGCGTTTGAGTACGGCGGCGGTGTAGAAAATCTTTGCGTCATATTGCTCTTCCGACCATGTCGAACCGGAATACATCGCAGCACCGGGGGATTGCAGATTGTAGAGATTGAAAGATGCAAAAGAAATATCACGTGCTGCCATACCCGAGGCCCTCCTGAAACACAGGCCCAGCTTAGCGCAAAACGGGATTCGGTTCAGGTGAAGTATTGGCAAAGAAAAAGGCCGCCCCAAGGGACGGCCTTTCGCAAATCTTCGAAGATCGGCTCAGAAAAGCGCGTGACTTAGTTCTGAGCGTAGAATTCGATGACGAGGTTCGGTTCCATCTGCACAGCGTAGGGCACATCGGAGAGGCCCGGCTTGCGCACGTAGGTCGCGGTCATTTTGGAGTGATCGGCGTCGATGTAATCCGGCACGTCACGCTCGGCGAGACCCACAGCTTCGAGCACGATGGCGAGCTGTTTGGATTTGTCACGCACTTCGATAACGTCACCCTCTTTCACACGGTAGGAGGGGATGTTGACGCGCTTGCCGTTCACGAGGACGTGGCCGTGGTTCACGAACTGACGGGCCGCAAAGACGGTCGGCACGAATTTCGCGCGGTAGACGACGGCGTCGAGACGGGATTCCAGCAGGCCGATGAGGTTTTCACCGGTGTCGCCTTTGATCCGCTCGGCGTCGGCAAAGATGCGACGGAATTGTTTCTCGGTCAGGTCGCCGTAGTAGCCTTTCAGCTTCTGCTTGGCGCGGAGCTGCAGACCGAAGTCGGACAGTTTGCCCTTGCGGCGCTGACCGTGCTGGCCCGGGCCATATTCACGACGGTTGACCGGGGACTTCGGACGGCCCCAGATGTTTTCGCCCATGCGGCGGTCGAGTTTGTACTTGGCAGACGTGCGTTTGGTCACGATCTGGATCCTTTCAGTTTGTATGAAAGGTGCTGTCCTTTCCGTCGGGCTTATCCCCTCGGGCGACAGGTCATCCCCTTGCGGGGGCCACCAACACCAAATAGTCAACCGGCGCGCATCGCTGCACACCGGATGGCGGGCTTATACAGCCGAAACCGGGGGAGTCAAGCGCGGGTTGTGTTTTCTTGGGGGCCTCAAGCGACCTTATGCAAAAGGATCGCCGTTTCCGCCGCCGACAAGGTCCGGCGCGCCGCGGGGCCGTAGCCTTCGGTCTGATCCAGAAGATGCGGGAAGCGCTCCAAGAGGCTGGTCCGCTGGTCTTCCGCCACCTCGCCCAGATCGGCAAAGCCGGGATGAAAGCTTTCGGTCTCCAAGCCGTTGGCAAAGATCACCTGATGCGCATCGAACAAGAGGTGGATGTAATCGAGCCCCTTGAGATGCCGCTCCGTCGTGATCGAGCGGTCATTCACCAAATCCTTGGCGCAGACCAGCACCTCATCGGCATTATAGAGGTCGCGCGCCGCCTGCCCCCGAAGCACCATCCGGTGTTGCGGCGAGACGATCAGGTCCTCGTCCGGCTCACCCATCCCCAAAGCATCGGCCCGGAACCGCACCGGGCGGAGCTCAGGCATCGCGTAAAGCCGCGCGCCCGTGATGTGACGCCGCCCGATCCAGCGCAGCTTTTGCACGCCGTCGTCCTTGGTCTGAACCGCATCGCCTTCGCACAGGTCTTCGACGGGCCGTGCCCCATTGGGCGTCAGGATTTTCGTGCCGGGCGTGAAACAGATCACACCACCGGGCGTGGCCTCTTTCGCTTCACGCGCCGCGGCGACATGGGTGGAGACCACCCAAAGATCCGTATCCGCAGGCGGCACCTCGCCCAGGAACATCAACAAAGGCGTGCCCAGTTCGGGCATATCGATCAGCGTGATTTCATAGCGCTTGAGGCCATCGGTGACGTCAAACCCGCCATCGAACAGTCGCGCGCGGGTCTCGAGGTCGTGATACGCGGGCGCGCCCGCCAAAGCCGCCCCGATCAGCCGACGCACCGAGTGCGCCGCCCGCTGATGCAACTCAGCCTGCCCGATTGCGTTCTCTAAGACGTAGACATCGCGTGCCCCATCGACGCAGACGGCCTCGCCGGTCCAGCGCCACGCAGCGCCGACCGTCAATGCCGAAAGCGGTGCAGATCGAAGCCCGTCGAGCTCCCCCTGCGTCCACGCGATGACAAACGTGCCGGAAAAGCCCGTTCTCATTGCCTGTATGCCTGCCATAGTTCTTTTTTATTGGGGGCAGGCTAACACAGGCGATTCGCCGTGTTAATGTTTTTTTGACGCTTTTTCGCAGAATGCGAAGCGGCAGAGGGACGCATCGCCCACTCACCAAACCGCCAGCACCCTATTCGACCGAAATCGACGCCACGCGCGCCCGCAGAGCTTCAATCGCCGGAGCCGGGTCGAGACAGACCATCAACCCACGTTTGCCGCCATTGATCACCACGGGGGACTCCACCGCCAGGATCGTGTCGTCGAACACCGTCGGCACCGCTTTTTTCTGACCAAAAGGACTGATCCCGCCGGTGTGAAACCCGGTCAGACGTTCGGCCTTCACCGGTGCCATCATCTCCGCAGATTTGCCTTTCAACGCCTTGGCGAATTTCTTCATCGACAGCGACCGATCCGAGGGGATCACCGCACAGGCGGGCTTGCCGTCCAGCTCAACCATCAAGGTCTTGAACACCCGCTCCGGCGCCCAGCCGATCGCCTCTGCCGCCTGCAACCCGATCGGCCCATCGCCGCCGCCATAGTCATATTCGAAGACCTCATAGCTTAGGGTCTGGCGGTCCAAAAATCCGGTCGCGGGCGTGGCAGTGCTCATAACGGCTCTCTTAGCGCTTTGTCATCGCTCATCTTTATACCGCCACCTCCGTGCAGAGAAAGAGCGAAGCTGACGCAAGGGCGGCGCGCGAAACGCACAGAGTCAATCTTGACAAAATAACTAAGGCATTATACCCAACGCCAAACCGCAAGCGCTTCGGCAGCCAGCTCATCGTCTGAAACACCTGACTTTGGGAGCCCGGCCTTGCCACGACAGCCCATATATTTGCCTTTCCGCTGCGCCTTCGGTCGCGCGCCCCGCACATCCCGTCTCCCTTCGATTGCCAAGGTCCTCTGACCCAAGCCCGCGCGCGGGGTTTTCCTTCGTGTCCCGCGCGCCCCTTTCATTCCTTTTCATGAGGCCATGCCATGAACAAACCTCTCACGTCGGCCGACATCCGCGCCGCGAAATCCGAAAACACCCAAAAGCGCGACCGCGATCTGGCCGACAGCCTCGGCATTTCCGAGGCCGAATTGGTGGCCGCCCACGTTGGGGCCTCCGATACCATGAGTGTCACCCGCATTTCGGCCAACCCTGACGATGTCATGCCGCGGCTGACCGCCTTGGGCGAGGTGATGTCGCTGACCCGCAATCTGTCTTGCGTCCATGAGCGCGTCGGCACCTTTGAAGAGTATAAATCCGGGCCGCATGCCTCGATGGTTCTGGGCAAGGAGATCGACACGCGGATTTTCCCGAAGCATTGGGCTTTCGGCTTTGCCATCGAGAATGAAACCGAAAAAGGCCTGCGCCGCACCTTGCAGTTTTTCGATCACGCGGGCGATGCGCTTCAGAAAGTCTTTCTGCGCGACAGCTCCAACCATGACGCCTGGCAGCCTCTGATCGAGGGGCTGCGCCTTGAGGATCAAACCCCCGAAATCGAGGTCGACCCGCGCCAGCCCACCGAGAGCGCCAAGATCAACGCCGACAAGCGCGACATCCTGGTCGAAGAATGGGCGCGCATGACCGACACGCATCAGTTCAACCGGCTGGCCGCGAAACTCGGCATGAACCGCCTCGGCGCCTATCGCCTCGCGGGAGAACCTTTCGTGCGCAGGGTCGCGCCTTCGTCTGTCGAGAGCTTCCTGAATGCCACCTCCGAGGCGCATCAAAAGGTGATCCTCTTCGTCGGCAATCGCGGCAATATCCAAATTCACTGGGGCACGCTCGACACTGTCAAACCGATGGGGCCGTGGCTCAATGTGCTCGACCCGCGTTTCAACCTGCACCTGCGTGGCGATCATCTCGCCGAGGTTTATGTGGTCGAGAAACCGACCAAACGCGGCCCTGCGATGTCGCTGGAGGCTTTTGACGCCGAAGGCGGGCTGATTTTCCAATGCTTCGGCCAGCGCGACGGGGACAGTGACGATCTCGCGCAATGGCATCAGATCCTCGCTGATCTGCCGGGGGCGTGAATGAGACATCTTCTGCTGAGTGCTGCGCTTCTCTCTCCCTTCTCGGCCCATGCTGAAGCCTATCCGGAGGCCAGCGCCATTGTCTCCATCGGCGGGCCAGTGACCGAGATCATCTACGCTCTGGGCCAGGGCGCGCGCATCGTCGCCCGCGACACCACCTCGCTTTACCCCGGAGAGGTCTCCGCCCTGCCCGACGTCGGGTACATGCGGCAATTGTCGGCGGAGGGCGTGCTCTCCGTTGGCCCCGACCTAATCGTCACCCGCGACACTGCCGGGCCGCCCGAGGTGCTGGACCAGTTGCGCAAGGCCGCCGTACCGATGGTGGCGGTGAAGGACGGGTTTTCCGAAAGCTCGGTGATCGACGCCATCCACGCCGTGGGCACGGCCTTGGGTGTGCCCGAACGCTCCGACGTTTTCGCGACTGAAGTCCAAGAGCAATTCGACAGCCTGCATCAGTCCATCGAAAGCGCAGGCACCCCGCCCCGCGTGTTGTTCATTCTGTCCAACCAGGGCGGGCGGCTGAACGTGGCAGGCGCAGGCACCGGCGCAGATGGCATCATCACGCTCGCGGGCGCCGAAAACGTCATGGCCTCCGCATATCAGGGCTACAAAATCATGAGCGACGAGGCGATCATCGCCGCCGCCCCCGATGTGGTGTTGATGATGGAGCCGACAGGCGAGGCCGAACATGACGGCAACCGCGCCGACATTCTCGACCTGCCCGCGCTCGCCCACACGCCTGCCGGTCAAAACGGCGCTTTCGTGGAAATTTCCCCCGCCGCTTTGGGCTTTGGCCCGCGCACGGCGCTCTTTGCCCAGGAACTGCATGACGCGCTTTGGGCCGCGAAAGGGACAGAGTAAGCCATGGCCATCGCCGAAACCCGCCCCGTGATCCCGCCTCTCGCCGGGGACCGTCGCGCCAAAGCGCGTCTTTTGCGCCTCGGGCTCATCGCGCTTTTGGTGCTCACCATGCTCATGGGGCTGGGCTGGGGCGCGGCGGGCGACACGGATGTGATCGCGGCCCTTTTGGCCAAATTCGGCATCGGCGAGGCGCGTCTGGTCGATATGACCGTGGTCTGGGACATCCGCATGCCGCGTGTGTTGACTGGCGCTTTGGTCGGCGCGGCACTGGCCGTCGCAGGCGCGGTGATGCAGGGGCTGTTTCGCAACCCTCTGGCCGATCCGGGCCTTGTAGGCGTCTCGGCGGGCGCGGGTTTTGGCGCGGTGGCGGCGATTGTTTTGGGCGGGCTTTTGCCCTTGGCGCTGCAAAATCTCGTTGGCGCCTATCTGGTGCCTGTTGCGGCGTTCTTCGGCGGTTGGGTCTCCACTTTGGTGCTCTATAAAATCGCCACGCGCGGCGGGCGGACCTCGGTCGCCACCATGTTGCTCGCGGGCATTGCTTTGGGTGCGCTGACCGGCGCGCTCACCGGGTTCATCGTCTACAAAGCCACCGACGATCAGCTCCGCGATTTGACGTTCTGGGGCATGGGATCGGTGGCGGGGGCCACTTGGGCGAAGCTTCTGACAGCAGGGCCGATCATCGCGCTGGCGCTGATCACCGCGCCGTTTCTGGCCCGCGCTTTGGACGCTCTGGCGCTGGGCGAAGCGGTCGCTTCGCACATGGGCATCGATACGCAGCGGATGAAACGCATCGCGATCCTGTCTGTGGCGGGCTCCGTCGGGGCGTCGGTCGCGATCACCGGCGGGATCGGCTTTATCGGCATCGTCGTGCCGCATCTTTTGCGGCTGGTCCAAGGGCCGGAGCATCGCAACCTCTTGCCCAACGCCGCACTTCTGGGCGCTATCATGCTTTTGCTTGCGGATATGGTCAGCCGTTTGGCTGTTTCCCCCGCCGAGCTTCCCATAGGCATTGTCACCGCCTGTCTCGGTGGACCGTTCTTCCTCTGGATCCTCTTGAAAAACCGCGCACTTTTGGAGAGTTGAGATGATTGTGGCCTCAGACATCACCGTGCAGTTCGGGGCGCGCAAAGTGCTCGATACGGTCGATTTTTCCGCCCGCGCGGGCGAGGTGACCGCCATTGTCGGCCCCAACGGGTCCGGCAAAACCACGCTTCTGCGCGCCATGACCGGGGAACAGGCGTTCACCGGCGAGGTCAGCCTCGATGGCACGTCTTTGTCACAGCTTTCTGCGCTCGATCTGGCGCAGCGCCGGGCCGTTCTGCCGCAATCCGGGAACATCGCCTTTCCTTTCACCGTTCTGGAACTCGTGCGTCTGGGCCTGACCGCAGGGCTGTCGACCGGACGGGCACAAGGCCTTGATCATCTGCCCCATGAGGCTCTTGCCCGCGTCGGGCTTGATGGCTTCGAGGGCCGCATGGTGCAGGAACTGTCGGGTGGCGAACGCCAGCGGGCGCAGCTCGCCCGTGTCTTGGTGCAGATCTGGGAGCCGGTGCTGGATGGCCATCCGCGCTGGCTCATTCTCGACGAACCGGTCTCTGCGCTCGACATCGGGCACCAGCTCACCGTCATGGAGATCGCCCGCGACTACGCCCGGCGTGGCGGCGGGGTGATCGCCGTGATGCATGACCTGAACCTGACCTCGATGTTCGCGGATCGGGTGACGCTTTTGAGTGAAGGGAAACTCCGCGCGGAGGGCACCCCACGCGAGGTGCTGACCGACCATGCGCTCTCGGCCTGCTACGGCTGTGCGCTACGGACCAACACGCCGCCGCCTTGCGGCGGTCCGTGGATTCTCCCCCAAGCCAGCGCCGCCCTGCCCGCCTGAGGGCACGACCTACATCAAGCTTGGCAGGAACAGCGCGATGGAGGGGAAGAACAGCAGCACCCCGATCCGCACCACGTCGATGGCGATGAAGGGCAAGAGGCCCTTGTAAATCGTCGTCAGACCGATGTTGCGTTCGACCGAGTTGATGACGAAGACATTCATCCCGATGGGCGGCGTGATCAGGCCCAGCTCAATCGCCATGACCACCATGACACCGAACCAGATCGGATCGAAGCCGAGGCTGGTCACGACCGGGAACAGGATCGGCACGGTCAGCACCACCATCGCCATCGAGTCCAGCACACAGCCCAGCACCAGATAGAGGATCAGGATCAGAACCATGATGCCCATCGGACCCAAAGGCAGGGCGGTGAGATATTCCGCCACCTGTTGTGGTGCGCGGGTGATGGCGAGGAAATAAGAGAACAGCAGCGCGCCGATAAAGACGAAAAAGATCGAGATCGAGATGCGCAGGCTGTCGACGAGGCAGAATTTGATGTCCGTCCAAGACAGGCGTCGACGTGCCACCCCGATGGCCAAAGCCCCCACGGCCCCCAGAGAGGCGGCCTCGGTCGGGGTCACGACACCGGCGTAGATGCCGCCGACCACAAGCAAAAACAGCAAGGCGATGGCCCAGACATCACGCAGGGATTTGAAACGCTCGCCCCAACCCTGACGCGGCCCCACAGGCATGTCATCCGGCCGCAGATAGGCGATGATCGACACGGTCAGCATGTAAAGCGCGACCGCCAGAAGCCCCGGCACGAGACCGGCAATGAAGAGCTTGCCAATGTCCTGTTCCGTGATGATGCCATAGACCGCGAGCACGATGGAGGGCGGGATCAGGATGCCCACCGTGCCGCCCGCAGCGATCACGCCGGAGGAGACAGAATCGGCATATCCCGCCCGGCGCATTTCCGGCAAAGCCACTTTGGTGAGCGTCGCCGCCGTGGCGATGGAGGAGCCTGAGATGGCGGCAAACCCCGCGCAAGACGCAATCGTCGAGAGCGCAAGCCCGCCGCGCCGGTGCCCGAGCCAGGCGCCTGCGGCTCGGAACAATTCGTGGCTCATGCCCGATCGGGTCGCAAAGGCACCCATCAGGATGAACATGGGGATCATCCCCAAGTGATAGGTGGTCGCCGTCGACAAAGGCGACAGAGACACGAGGCGCAGCGCCTGCGTCGGGCCGACCACGGCGGCAAAGCCCCCGATGCCAACAAGGCTCATCGCGATGGCAATCGGCACGCGAATGGCCATCATGAAGAACAGGGCGACAAAGCCCACGATCATCACCGTTTCCCGGTCCATGTTACCCTCTTATTCTATCTTATTCTTCAACCGCGAGGGCCGGCTCGCCCTCATGATGGTCCTCATGCGCATGCGGCGTCTCATCTTTGACAATGAGCCAAAGCCGCAAAGCCGTCGTCAGCGTCGCAAGCCCCGCCCCGATGACCATCAGCCAATAGGCCGGCCAGATCTGAAACCTGAGATCATAGGAATGCTCGCCGGTCGCGAACACATCCTGCGCATTTTTGGACATCATCACGGTCAGCACCGCGAAGGACAGCAGGACGAGCAAGGTGGAAATGAAATCCATCGCCCGGCGCCAGGTTTTGCCCAGCATCTCATAGAGCAGATCGACGGAGATATGCGTGCCGGTATAATTCACCGTCGCCACACCCCAGAAAATCGCCACACCAAGCGCCAGCCGCCCGATGTCGTGGCTGTCCGGGATCGGCGCGGAGAAGGCATAGCGCATCACAGCGGAGCCAAAGGCCAAAAGCGTCACCAGCCCCATCAGAAAGGCGGCCGCGAATTCGACCCATGTGGCGAAACGGCGGAGCCCGAAGGCCCCGCCAGCGGATGTGTCAGAATTTTGCGTCATGGGCTTCGAGCCGCTCCACAAAGGCATCATAGATCGCATCCGCATCGAGACCCTTGGCGCTCACATTGGCTTTCCAATCGTCCAACAGGAAGGCAGAGGCGTCTTTCCACTGCTGAAGCTCCTCGTCGCTCAGCTCAAGCACATGGTGCTCAGGGCTCTCCTGAAACAGGCGCTTGCCTTCATTGTCGAAGGCCACCCAACCGGCGGCGATCTTGGCCCCCCATTCAGGCGAGCAATGATCGTCGATCACACCTTGCTGGCTTTCCGACAGGCTGTCGTAGCGGTCCTTGTTCATCGCGATGATGAAATTGGTCACGTAGAGCGGCATGTCGGGGTGATAATGCACCACGTCATCCATGCCGAAAATCGAGATCGAGCGCCACGGGAAGGTGATGCCATCCGCCGCCCCGCGTTCCAGAACTTCGCGCGCCTCTGACGGGCCGACCTGCACGGAGGAGCCGCCCATGCTCTGTACCAGACGCCCGATGGTGCCATTCGCCGGACGGATCGTCTTGCCCTTCATCTCCGCAGGCGTGCGGATTTCCGAGGTGGAATGCAAGGTGCCCGGATCATGCAGGTGCACGACGCAGAATTTCACGTCGCTCATTTCCTGATCTTTATACGCTGCATACCATTCGTTCATCGCCTCTGTGCCACCAAGGCCGGATTTGATGAAAAAAGGCAGCTCGCCCAAAGCCATGATCGGGAAGCGGCCCGGCGTGTGACCCGGGTTGGCCCAGACGAAATCGGCGATGCCGAATTTGGCGATGTCATATTCGTCCTCGGCCTTGCCGAGCTGACCGGCGGGAAAGAAACTGATGTCCAGCGTGCCATTCGAGGCCGCGCGGATGCTGTCGGCCCAGACCTGAAAGCCCTGGGAATGCAGCGGGTGTTGCGTCGGCAGATCGTGCGAGAAACTCATCTCCACCACCTTATCCTCCGCCAGAGCGGTCCCCGCAAAGCCGCCAGCCATGATCGCGGCGCAAACTGCGCCGGTCAGCCTCTGTTTCATGATGTTCCTCCTCCAAAATTGGCCGCCAACACCGGCCTCCCCAGCGCCCGCGACTCCTCCTCTGTAAAAGAGATTAACGAGTAAAATCGTTGGGTCAAATAAAAAACGATTATTTTTTCCATGCCTGCCCAGACAGCAAATCCTCGACATTTCGACGAGGGGGTGCCATTTCTAGACAAACCCCGCACATCTTGAAGCCAAAGCGATATGAACAAGCCACACCCCCTCGCCACAGGCGATAAAACCCAGGGCACAAGCAAAAAGACCGCCATCGAAACGGTTCAGGAACAGATCCGCGAACGGGTGATTTCCGGCGCGCTCGGGCCCGGCGAGCGGCTGCATGTCGACAAATTACGCCTCGAATTCGGCGTCTCGACCTCGACCATGCGCGAGGCGATCTCGCGGCTGTTGATCGACGATCTGGTGACCTCGGAACAACAGCGCGGCTTTCGCGTCGCCCCTCTGACGCTCAAGGATTTTCGCGACATCACCGACGCGCGCAAGATGATCGAGGCCGAGGCGCTGCGTGTCTCTCTGGCCAATCGCACCGAAGACTGGGAGGCCGATCTGGTCGCCGCCTACCACCGCCTGTCGCGCATCGAGGAGCGGCTGATCGGCGAGGGCAAACCGGAGTTCGCGCCGGACTGGGACGAGTGGAATTCAAATTTCCACGATTGCCTCGTGCAGAATTGCGACAATGCCTGGCTGAAACGCTTTCGCCGGACGTTGCACCAACATTCCTATCGCTATCACCGCCGCCTGATCGACGACCGTTCCCTGCCGCGCGATGTTCGGGTGGAGCATAAAGCGATTTTCGACACGGCGATTGCGGGCGACATCGCGGCCTGCGTCGCGGCCATTGAGGCGCATATCGAAAAATCCTACACCGACCTGACGCAGCAACACGACCTGTCGGACTAAAGCTCAGACAAAGAGCCAGGCTTTCAGCGCTTTGGTCACCCGCGGCATGACAAGATAGGTCATCAACAGCACCTGAATGATGGCAATCACCAGCGTCTTGAGCCCATGCGGCCAGGCGGGGATCAGCGGCAGCACGATGAGTTGCAGCGGGTAGACCAGCGCAAAGACCACGACGATCAACAAGAGAGACATTTTCCAGCGCGGCGCATGTTTGGCGGCGGGCACCTCCGGCAATTCGAACCAGGCCTCAAGCCCGGTGACGCGTTTGCGTTCGCCCTCGCCTTCGACCAGATCGCCAAGTTTCGCGACCCAATCGGCGCGCGTTTCGCTGTCCTCCCAGGCCTGACATTGCGCCCATGTGGCGAACCTGTAAATCAGCACATAGCGCCCGCCGGTCGCGCCCGAAGGTTTGAGAACATTCACCCCCATATGACCGGGAAAACCGCCGGCCGCATGGATGATGCCATGCAGCCAGTCTTCGTAGTGCGCCTCGCAACCGGGTTTGACGCGGCGCGAGATCGAGATGGTGACCGGGCCTTCCTGACCCGGCTCCACAAGTGGTTCGGACATGAGCGGCTCGGACATGCTGTCCCCTTACCCCTTGGTGACGAATTTTTGCTCCCCCGCGACACCCCAGTTTTCCGGCGGCACCTCGCGGATACAGACGCGAATGGCCTCGATTGGAGCGCCAATCGCCTCGACAGTGGCTTCCGTCACCTTTTCGATCAGCTTGGATTTCATCTCGGGCGTGCGGCCTTCGACCAATGTCACTTCGATGAACGGCATGGCCTAATCTCCGATGTTGAACCCGATCTGACCGAGGCTTTCGACCTCGAGCAGCACGGATTGCCCCGCTTCCATCGGGATCGCCGCCGTCGCGCCGCCCGCCAGAACGATGTCTCCGGGGTTCAGCACTTCGCCCGCCGAGGCCACCATCCGCGCCGCCGAGACAAGCGAGCGCACCGGATGGCCAAGGATCGCAGCCGTTGACCCGATTTCTTGCGGGCGACCGTTGATCGACAGCACCATGCCCAAATTCGAGATGTCCGTCTCCGGGCTGTGCCATGTGCCGAGCACGAAACCGGACGACGACGAATTGTCCGCGATCACGTCGCCGACATCGAATTTGAACGCCTTGTAGCGGCTGTCGATGATTTCGAGCGCGGGCGCCACGGCCTCCACCGCCGACATGGCCTCCAAAGCGGAAACCTTGCCCGACAGCGGTGTCTTGATCAAAAACGCGATCTCCGGTTCGACGCGCGGGTGGACGAAGCGCGACATGGAGACCACGCCGCCCTCTTCTTCGCGCATCGCGTCGGTCAGTCGGCCCCAGGTCACGTCAGAGACGCCGACCTGGATCATCTTGGCCCGCGAGGTCAGTCCCATCTTGATGCCGATGCGCTTTTCACCGCGCGCGTAACGGCGCTGCATCGAGAGCGCCTGCACCGCGTAGGCGTCCTCGACGCTCAGCGGCCGGGTGTCGGAGATTTGCGGGATTTCTGTGGCCGTGCGCGCCGCTTCGTCCACGTAGTCTGCCAGCTCTGCGAGGCTTTTCATGCTGCGGCCTCCTTGGCTTTGACCATGTCGAGGGCGACATCGACGATCATGTCTTCCTGCCCGCCGACCATGTGGCGTTTGCCCAGTTCGACCAAAATATCGCGCGTGTCGAGGCCGTACATCTCGGCGGCCCGTTCGGCGTGGCGCAGGAAGCTTGAGTAGACGCCCGCGTAGCCCAGCGTCATGGTTTCGCGATCCACCCGCACCGGACGGTCCTGTAGCGGGCGCACGAGGTCTTCGGCGGCGTCCTGCAATTTGAACACGTCACAGCCATGCTCCCAGCCATAGAGGTCGGCGACGGCGGCGAAGGCCTCGATCGGCGTGTTGCCCGCGCCTGCGCCCATGCCAGCCAGCGAAGCATCGACCCGGTAGGCGCCATGCTCAACGGCCACGACCGAGTTCGCCACCGACAAAGACAGGTTCTCGTGCATATGCGCGCCGATCTGGGTTTCGGGTTTGAGCGCGGCCTTATAGGCCTCCATCCGCGCGATGACGTCTTTCATCGTGAGACGCCCGCCAGAGTCTGTGCAATAGACGCAATCCGCGCCATAGCTTTCCATCAGCTTGGCCTGTTCGGCGAGTTTTTCGGGCGGAGTCATATGCGCCATCATCAGAAAGCCCGAGACATCCATGCCCATCTCTTTCGCCGCCCGGATATGCTGCGCGGCGACGTCCGCCTCGGTGCAATGGGTTGCCACGCGCACGGAGACGACCCCCGCGTCATGCGCCTTTTTCAGGTCTTCCAAAGTGCCAATGCCCGGCACCAAAAGACAGGTCAGCTTGGCGTTTTTCACCACTTTCGCCGCCTCGGAAATCCACGCCACATCGGTCTGGCGCCCGAAGCCGTAGTTAAAGGTGGACCCCGCCACCCCATCGCCGTGGGTCACTTCGATGGCATCCACACCGGCCTCGTCCAGCGCCTCAGCAATCGCGCGCACATGGCCCAGATCGTATTGGTGGCGCATCGCATGCATGCCGTCGCGCAGCGTCACGTCCTGAATGTAAACCTTGGTCATCTCACGCGGCCTCCTTGATCCAATTGCGTTTGTGAACGAGCGCTTCCGCGGTTTTCATCGCCGCAGAGGTCATGATGTCGAGGTTGCCCGCATAGGCCGGCAGGTAATGCGCGGCGCCTTCGACTTCGAGGAAGACCGAGACCTTGAGGCCGGTGAATGTGCCCCCGCTTTCCGGGATGGTCAGCGGGGTGTTGTCGCCGAAATGCTCGAACTGGATGTCTTGCTTGAGGCGATAGCCCGGCACGTAGTTTTGCACCTCCGCGACCATGTCGAGGATGGATTGGCGGATCGCCTCCTGGTCGGCCTCTTCGCAGAGGCAATAGACCGTGTCGCGCATGATCACCGGTGGCTCGGCCGGGTTCAGGATGATGATCGCCTTACCGCGTTTCGCGCCGCCGACGGCCTCAATGGCATGCGCGGTGGTTTCGGTGAATTCGTCGATGTTGGCGCGCGTCCCGGGCCCTGCGGATTTCGACGACACCGAGGCGACGATTTCGCCGTAGATCACCGGCGAGACGCGGTTGACGGCGGCCACCATCGGAATGGTCGCCTGGCCGCCGCAAGTCACCATATTGACGTTCATCTGATTGAGGTTCGCATCCAGATTGACCGGCGGAATGGTGAAGGGACCGATGGCGGCGGGAGTCAGGTCGATCACCTGCTTGCCGTCACGCTGCAGCACCTCGTTGTGGCGCTTATGCGCGCCCGCAGACGTCGCATCAAAGACGATGCGGATGTCTTGATATTCCGGCAGCTTCACCAAGCCGTCGATGCCCTCATGCGTCGTCGCCACCTTGAGCCGTTTGGCCCGCGCCAGACCGTCAGAGTTCGGGTCGACCCCGACCATCGCGGCCATGTCCAACACCTTGGAGGTGCGCATGATCTTGATCATCAGGTCGGTGCCGATATTGCCCGAGCCGATGATGGCACATTTGATCTTTTCCATAGTCTTATTCCTTTGCGAAAGCGGCACGGACGGAGCCCAGACCGTTGATGCGGGCTTCGAACACATCGCCGGGCTCAGCCGAGACAAAGGGGCCCAGCGCCCCGGAGAGAATGACATCGCCAGGGCCCAGCGGACGGCCCGCCTTGGCCATGGTGCGCGCCAGCCACAAGGACGCGTTGAGCGGGCTGCCCATACAGGCCGCGCCCGCGCCGACTGACACCGGCTCGTTGTTCCTGGTCATCACCATGCCACACAGGCGCGGATCGAAATCGCCGGGGCGTTTCGGGGTCTGGCCCAAGACGTAGATGCCGGACGAGGCGTTGTCGGCAATGGTGTCGGTGATGCGGATGTCCCACGCCTTGACCCGCGAGCCGACGATTTCGAGCGCCGGCACGACGTAGCCGATGGAGGCCATCAGATCGACCATGGTGATATGGCCGCCGGTCAGGGGCGCCGCGACCACATAGGCGATCTCGGCCTCGACCTTGGGCTGTTGCACGGCGGAGACCGGGATTTCCTCGCCGTCCATATATTCCATATCGGCAAAGAGCATGCCGTAATCCGGCTGATCCACGCCCAATTGTTTTTGTACCGCCACAGACGTCAGCCCGATCTTGCGGCCCGAGAGCACGCGTTCTTCGCCGCCCAGCCAGCGCTTGGTGTTGATCTCCTGCACGGCATAGGCCGCCGCCACGTCGCCCTCGTCCAGCAACGCGCGGATTGGCCCGCCGGGCGTGCCGCTTTGCCAGGCCTGCCAAAGCTGATCGGCTGCCTTTTGAATATTCGCTTCGCTTGTCATTTCCCTACCCTTCAGCTTCCTGCCCTTCAGAGTTTCACGCAGACGTTGGTCAGTTCGGAATAGAACTCCAACCCATGCACCCCACCTTCGCGCCCGATGCCAGACTGTTTCGCGCCGCCAAAGGCCGTGCGCAGATCGCGCAGGAACCACGAATTGACCCAGGCCAGACCCACGTCGATCTGACGCGCCACACGGTGCGCCTTCGTGAGGTTCTCGGTCCAGATCGCGGTCGCGAGACCGTATGTCGTGTCATTGGCGAGCCGGATCACCTCGTCTTCCGTGTCGAACGGTGCGATGTGACAGACGGGGCCGAAAATCTCTTCCTTGATGCAGCGCGCATCTTCCGAGAGGCCCGTGAAGATCGTTGGCTCGACCCAGGCGCCGCCTTTCAGATCGTCCGGCATTTCGGGTTCACCGCCGCCAGTGATAACGGTCGCACCCTCCTCGACGGCGAGCTTGTAATAGGACATCACCTTGTCCTTATGCTCTTGCGAAATCAGCGGCCCCATGGAGGTTTCCGGGTCCTCCGACGGCCCGAGCTTCATCATTTCGACACCGTCTTTGAGGCGCGAAACAAATTCATCAAAAATCGGACGTTCGACATAGACCCGTTCCGTGCCCAAACAGACCTGACCACAGTTGGCGAAAGCCGAGCGCAGGGTGCCTTCGATCGCCTTATCCATGTCGCAATCGGCAAAGACGATCCCGGCGTTCTTGCCGCCGCATTCCATCGACACCTGACGCAGGCCCTTGGCCGCAGATTGCATGATCACCTCGCCAGTGCGGGTCTCGCCGGTGAAGGTGATCGCATCCACATCCGGGTGCGCGGTGAGATAAGCGCCCGCGCTGTCCGGGCCAAAGCCATGCACCACGTTGAACACGCCTTTCGGCACGCCCACGGTGTTCATCACCTCGCCCAAAAGCGTGGTGGTCAGCGGCGTTTCCTCGGACGGTTTCACGATCACCGTGTTGCCGCACGCGAGCGCCGGACCAACCTTCCACGTCATCAGCAAAAGCGGCAGGTTCCAGGGCGAGATCACCGCGATCACGCCTTTGGGTTTGCGCACGCCGTAATTCACCGCGCCGAACCCGTCCGGCGTGTCGAGCATGAAGCTCTCGGTCGGAACGTTTTTCACAAGATCCGCAAAGATTTTGAAATTCGCCGCCCCGCGCGGGATGTCGACGTGAGAGGCCAGCCCCTTGGGCTTGCCGGTGTCCAAAATCTCCGCCTCCAGAAAATCGTCGAACCGGCGGTTGATCTCATCGGCCACGGCATGAAGCATCTCGGCACGCTCCGCCATGGGCAGATAACCCCACTCCCCCCGAAGTGCGGCCCGCGCCGCCGCCACAGCCGCATCCACCTCGGGTTTGAGCCCCTCGTGCACGATGCCGATCTTCTTGCCGGTCACCGGCGAAATATTGTCGAAGGTCTTCCCCGACGTCCCCGGCGTGAACCCCCCGTTGATGAAATGCATCGCTTCTTGTGTGAAGGTCATGACCCCGTCTCTCATCTCTTACTCATCCTTCTCCCTGGCCAAGGCCGATGGCGGTCAGCCCGGCCCTTGCACAAATGTCATCTTGTTCCGCCGAAGCACCGGACACGCCGATGCCGCCGATCACCTCGTTGCCCACACGGATCGGCAGCCCGCCCGGAAAGGCCGCAATATTGGGTTGGCCGGTGATCCCCGCGAGCACCGCCGGCGCGCCGGACAACGCCTTGTAGAAATCGCCCGTTGGCAGGCCGAAGCCCAAGGCGGTATAGGCCTTGTCCCGCGCGATCTGGCCCGAGGGCAAAAACGCCCCGTCCCCCCGCAAAAACGCGATCTCGCGCCCGCCTGCGTCCACGACGCTGGCGTTGACCGTGACGCCCAGCTCTTCGGCCCGGATCACGGCACTGCGCACGGCCACGAAGGCCGCCATGGCGGTCAATCTGCGGGTGGGACGGGTCGCCTCCATCTCAGGTCACCACCGAGAGGAAGGCGTCGTTCATCTGGCGCTCGTAGTAGAAAATCCCGCGGCCCACGTGATTGCCGTCCCAGACCCGTGTCGGATGATCCTTGTAGGCGGTGTAGCCACCACAGAAGACCTCGTTGCGGTTGCCCGACGGATCGAAGAAATAGATCGTCTGGCCGCGGGTGATGCCGTGGCGGGTCGGGCCGATGTCGCGGGAAATGTCGTAGCGTGTCATCACATCGGCGGCGTGGCCGATGTCGTTCCAATCCTCGAGGAAGAAGGCGACATGGTGCAGCTTTCCGGGCTCCGGGTGGTTCACAAAGGCGATGTCATGCGCCTTGTTCGACACGGTCATCCAGATCGCCAGCGTCCCGTCCGGCAGGTCGACGCGTTCCGGGATGTGGAAATCGAGCACCTCGGTGAAGAACTTTTCCACCTCCGGCAGGTTCGGTCCGTAGAGCAGGCAATGGTCCAGCCGCTGCGCGCGCATGCCGCGCGGCTCGTCTTTGTAGATGTAGGGGTTGCGGATTTCGGGCGCGGTCTCTGACAGCTCCATATCCGCATAAATCTCGATGCGATGGCCGGAGGGAATGGTAAAGCCAATGCGTTTTCCGGTGCCCGGCATTTCGCCCTCGGCGACGTCCTCGACGGCCAGGCCATAGTCTTCGATCCGCTTGCGAAATCCGTCGACGGCCGCTTGCCCGTCGGCCTTGAAGGCAAAGAAATCGATGCCCGCGCTGTCGGCCTCGCGCAGCACGACGGAGTGGCGATGGAATTCGTCGAAAGCCTTGAGGTACACGCGACCGTCCTCTCCGGTCGAGACGTAATCGAGACCGATCCGGTCCCGGTAATGGGTGAGAGATTCCTCCATATCCAGCACGCGAAGCTGGATGATCCCCGGGCGTAAAAGTCCTTCTTGTGACATAGGTTCTCCTCCTCTGGTTCCCTGTCGAAATGCCTTTGTCTAAAGCGGGCGATCAGCCGTCCTGATCCGCCGGTCGGCGCGGGTCCAGAAAGGCCGGCTCCAGCTCAAGATCGCTCAAGGGCGAAAGGCGACAGGCCAGCGCATAGCCCTCTGCGGCCTCCTCTTCGGTGACATGCACACGGCTGGATTTCTGGGTCGTGTAGTCGCCTTTTGTGACTTTGACCCGGCAGGCCCCGCAGCCGCCTCTGCGGCAACCGACCCGCACCGGACGCGGGCTGGGCACATGAATTTGCTGTTCCATCGCCATCAGCACCATCTGATCCTCGGCGCAGGTGATGTCGGTCTCCGCCCCTTTGATCTGGATGCTGTGCGTGACCGAAAACATCGCTCCGTCCGGCATTGATCTCCTCCTTTGGTTGCGCGTCCTCCACACGCTGACCAAATCATGGCGAGGATTAATCGTTGCTGTCAAATAAAAACGATATTTTATTGAAGATTGACTTTTAAAACGATTTTTATCCCAATGACGATCACAGGAGATCGACCTGGGATCGCAAAGCCGCAAGACAGGGGGAGTGTGCTGATTTCCCATTGAAATAAGCGTCCACAGCCTAAAAAGCGCAGGACAGAGACAGGACACCGCAGACATCGAAACGGCCCATTGGGCTAAAGTGACGCACCCCGCTTTGAGATCGGGCCATCCGCGCCGATCTGTCACTCAGCGCGCGAATCTCAGGACGACACGGAAGACGACACCAGACAGGACACTTTAGACAGGGCACTTTGGGAGGAGACCCTATGACACACCATCTGACCCCGGGCGTCATGGCACCGGATCTTTGCTTCGAGACTTTGGGCCATGGTCCCTATGATCTCGCCCGCGACGCCCCGGCGGGCGGCACATTGGTCGCGTTTCACCGCGGCGGCCACTGCAAATGGACCCGCCTCCTGCTCAAGGAGCTGGACGACCGCATCGGAGATTTCGCCATTCGCGGCCTGCGTGTCGTCGCCGTATCCTGTGAACCCCAAAAAGCGACCGCAGCGCTTCAGGAGCGGATGCAATTGATCCGCCTGCCTTTGGGCTATGGTCTTGATGCCGAGGCCCTGGCGCATGCGTGGGGCCTCTTTCTGACCCGCGACAGCAGGGAGGCCGACGCGCTGCAAATGCACATAGAACCCGCGCAATACTGGGTGTTGCAGAGCGGAGAAATTGGGCTCTCAACGGTGCAAACCGGGCCGAGCCTCTGGCCTGACGCCACCCATCTGCTCCAGGCCATCGACACGACGATGAAATTCCCGGAGCGCGGGCGCGGATAAGATCGAAAAGGCCCGCCGACGCGGGCCCAAGGTATTTCAGAAGGGATAATGCTGCTTCGGGTCTTCGATGGTGATCCAGCGCGTGACCGTGAATTCATGGATGCCCAGCTTGCCACCGAACCGCCCGAAGCCCGAGTCCTTCACGCCACCGAAGGGCATCTGCGGCTCGTCCGACACGGTCGGGCCGTTGATATGACAAATGCCGCTTTGAATGCGGTGCGCGGCCTCCATCGCCTTGGTGATGTCCTGCGAAAACACCGCCGCCGATAGGCCGTATTCCGTGTCATTGGCCACCGCGATGGCCTCGTCTGCGTCTTTCACGCGGATGATGGATTTGACAGGACCAAAGCTTTCTTCGCCATAAATCCGCATCTCTGGCGTCACGCCGTCGAGCAAGGTGGCCGCGTGGATCGCCCCCTCGCGCATCCCGCCGGCCACAAGTTTCGCGCCTTTGGCGGTGGCATCCGCAATCAGCGCGTCCATTTTCTCAGCGGCTTTTTCCGTCACCAGTGAGCCCAACACCACTTTGTCGCGCGGGTTGCCATAGGGCAGGCCCGCGGCCTTGGCGGCGAGTTTTTCGATGAAGGCATCGGCCACGGCTTCGACGACGATGATGCGTTCGGTGGACATGCAAATCTGGCCTTGGTTCATGAATGAGCCAAAGATGGCGGCGTTCACGGCACCGTCGAGATCGGCATCTTCGAGCACCACGAAAGGCGCCTTGCCACCCAGTTCCAAAAGCGCGGGCTTGAGGTTTTCGCCCGCCAGACGCCCGATGATTTTGCCCACGGCGGTCGAGCCGGTGAAATTGACATGGCGCACTTCGGGCGCCCCAATGAGGGCTTTCACAACCTCGGCAGCGTCTTCGGGCGCATTGGAAATCACGTTGATCGCGCCGGCAGGCAAGCCCGCCTCGGTCAGGCATTCGCCGATCAGACGATGGACTTTCGGGCAGATTTCCGAGGATTTCAGCACCACCGTATTGCCACAGGCCAGCGCCGTCGCAACCGCCCGCGTGCCCAAAATCACCGGTGCGTTCCACGGCGCAATCCCGAGGCACACGCCCCGCGGCTTTGCCACCGCCATCGCCAGGTTGCCCGGCTTGTTCGAGGGGATCACCTCGCCGCCCACTTGTGTCGTCATGGCGCCCGCTTCGCGCAGCATGCCGGAGGCGAGATGGACGTTGAACCCGGCCCAGACCTCGGTCGCGCCGGTCTCGGTCACCATGGCCTCGACAAACTCGCCCGCACGCGCCTCCATGATGTCGCCCGCCGCCACAAGCACCTTACGCCGCGCCTCCGGCCCCATAGCCGACCATTGCGCAAAAGCGGCCTGTGCAGAGGCCACGGCTTTGAGCGCATCCGCGACAGAAGCGGCGGCGGCCTGTGTCGCGATCATCCCCGTCACAGGGTCGATCCGATCATAGGTCCGCCCCGTTTCAGCGGGCACATCCGCCCCTCCGATCAGCAAATCCAAGCTCATAGCCATCTCCTCCTGCGGTCTTTTGTCTACAGAGATCATATGAAGCGCGCGGCACCGATCTCAAGAGGATGCGATGCCTGTGTCCTCCACGGTCTTTGGCTACGGAACGGAAACTTTCCCGGGCAAAGGTTCCGGTTTTACGCCGCAGAAAGACCAATTTACCTGGAATTGCGATCTGAGCGACACGAGCCCAAAGCCTGTTTTGAGCTGGTGGAAAGAACAGGATTTCAGAATTATTTGCGGCTTTCCGCCATTTCACGCTTCTACACGTCAGGTCACACTTGTGTTCCGGGAAAAGATGCATTTCCCTGAATGTCATTCGGGAGTCGCCAATGGCTTTCCGGAGCATTTGCGTCCGAGCCCGAAATTTACAAACACCCACAGGAGGTTATCGTATGAAACTCACCACCGCTTTGTCCGCGCTGGCGCTGCTTGCCGCCACGCCAGCGGCCTTTGCCGCCGATATTCCCGAAGGCACGGTGCTCTCGGAAAACCAGACCTATACGTTCTGGCTTCTGGACGCGATCAAATCCATGGACCCGCAGATCAACACGGATGTCGAAGGCTCCGACATTGTGCGCAACCTGTTTGAAGGCCTCTATAACGAAGACGCCAAGGGCGATCTCATTCCGGGCGTGGCGCTGAGCCATGATCTGTCCGACGACGGCCTGACCTACACCTTCCACCTGCGCCCGGAGGCGAAATGGTCCGACGGCAAAGCGGTGACGGCGGGAGATTTCGTCTACGCCTGGCAGCGCCTTGCCGATCCGGCGACCGCGTCGGAATATGCCTGGTACATGGAACTCATGCAGGTGGTGAACGCGTCGAAAATCACCGCGGGCGAGCTGCCACCCTCCGATCTGGGCGTGAAAGCCATCGACGATCACACGCTTGAGGTGACGATCGAGACGCCGCTGCCCTATTTCCCGCAGATGCTGGTGCATGGCTCCACCTTCCCGGTACGCCAGGACGTGCTCGAGGAATTCGGTTCCGACTGGACGAAGCCCGAAAACATGGTGTCGAACGGCGCCTATACGCTGTCCGAGCACATCCTTGGCGAACGCGTCGAGATGGATAAATCCGCCACCTATTGGGATGCCGACAAGACGGTGATGACCCATCTGACCGCGCTGACCATCAATGACAACAATCAGGCGCTGACCCGCTACCTCGCCGGTGAGCTGGACCGGGTGCAGATCCCCGCCGGCCAGTATCCCCGCCTGAAAGCGGAATATCCGGACGAGGCGACCTCGCTGCCCTATTCCTGTTCCTACATCTACAACATGAACCTGTCGGACAAGGGCCCGGAAGCGCTGAAGGACGTGCGTGTGCGCAAGGCGCTGTCCTATGCGATGAACCGCGACATCGTGGTGGACAACATCCTTCAGGGCGGCCAACGCGCCTCCTACAACTGGACCCATTGGGCGACGGCCGGTTTTGTCATGCCGGACATCGAATATTCTCATTGGACCCAAGAGGAGCGCACGGCCAAGGCCAAAGAGCTTCTGGCCGAAGCGGGCTATGGGCCGGACAACCCGCTCGATCTGACGCTCAACTACAACACGGATGAGAGCCACAAGAAAATCGCCATCGCGGCACAACAGTTCTATCGCCCGCTCGGCATCAACCTGACGCTCAACAACATGGAGTGGAAGGTGCACACCGACCGCATGCAGAACCAGGACTTCGATCTGGCGCGCTATGCCTGGTGCGGTGACTACAACGAAGCGTCGACCTACCTCGATTTCTTCACCTCCTACTCGGGCCACAACAACGGCGAATTCTTCAATGACGACTACGATGCGATCATGAAAGAATCGAAGACGGCGGCCGATCCGCAACCGCTTTATACCCAGGCCGAGCAAATTCTTGCGACGGAGATGCCATTTGTTCCGATCTACCACTATGCGAAGGTCGACATGATCGCATCCGACATCAAGGGCCTGCCGACAGAGAACGTGATGCAGACCTGGTACGGCAAAGACCTCTACCGCGTCGCTGAGTGATCTCGGCTTAAAAACAGGCCGGACGCGGGGGCCATGAAATTCCCGCGTCCACCCATAGGGACACCCCATATGATTGTTTACATTCTCAAGCGTCTGGCGATTGCCATTCCGACGCTGCTCCTGCTGATTATATTCTCATTCCTGCTGATGCATGCGGCCCCCGGTGGGCCCTTCACGCAGGAACGCGAGCTGCCCGCGCAGGTGCTCGCCAATCTCAACGCCAAATACGGTCTCGACCAACCTCTGTGGAAACAGATCGTCAGTTACATCTGGGGCATTGTCGCGCATTTCGATTTCGGCCCGTCCTTTGTCTACAAGGACCGCACCGTCAACGAGATCATCGCGCAGGGCTTTCCCGTCACGCTGACCTATGGCTTCGTCTCTTTCCTCGTGGCGGTGGTCGCGGGCGTCACTTTGGGGGCCGTCGCCGCCGTCAAACACAACACGATCATCGACTATTTCGCGGTCGGCGTGTCGATCGGCGCGCAGGTGCTGCCGAACTTCGTCATGGCGCCGATCCTCGTCATCGTCTTCACGCTGATCCTCGGCTGGTTGCCGGGCGGCGGCTGGCGGTTCTCGGACCCAAGTTACTGGATCATGCCGGTGATCGCGCTCTCCACCTCCTACATGGCCTCAATCGCCCGGATCATGCGGTCCTCGATGCTGGAGGTGTTGAACTCCAACCACATCCGCACCGCGCGGGCCAAGGGCCTCCCGGCGCATCGGGTGATCCTGCGCCATGCGTTGAAACCCGCGCTTTTGCCGGTGATCTCTTATCTCGGCCCGGCTTTCGTTTCGATGATCACCGGCTCGGTGATCGTGGACATCTATTTCTCCACGGGCGGCATCGGCAAAGCCTTTGTCGACAGTGCTCTGAACCGCGATTACGCGGTGATGATGGGGGTCACGATCCTCGTCGGCGCGCTCACCATCCTGTTCAACCTTGTCGTCGATATCGTCTACGGATGGATCGACCCGAAAATCCGGTACTGAAGCCATGGTCATCGACAGTCAGAAAATGAAGTCACTGGCCGAAGCCACCTCGCGCGAGGATGTGGCGGGCCGCTCCCTCTGGGCCGATGCCCGGCGCCGGTTTTTCCGCAACAAGGCGGCGATGTTCGGGCTTGTGCTCTTGGTCTTCGTCACGCTCTTTGCCTTGTTCGGCAATTCCATCGCGCAATGGTCGAATGAGGAAATCGACTTTTCCGTCATGGGCATGGTCGCCGAGCAAGGCGGGCCTTCGCTTGCCAACGGGCATTATTTCGGCACCGACGATCTGGGCCGCGATCTTTTCGCGCGCACCGTGCAGGGCACGCAAATCTCGCTCGCGGTCGGCATCATCGGATCGGCCATCGCCGTCATCGTCGGCACGATCTATGGCGCCACCGCCGGCTATTTCGGCGGACGTCTCGACAATTTAATGATGCGCGCCGTCGATATTCTTTTGGCGATCCCTTACATGTTCGTGCTGATCCTGCTCTTGGTGATGTACGGCCGGTCGATCACAATGTTGTTCGTGGGCGTCGGCCTGATCTCATGGCTGGAAATGAGCCGGATCGTGCGCGGCCAGACGCTTACGCTCAAGGGGCGCGAATATATCGAGGCCGCGCGCGCCATCGGCGTGCCTGCCCCCGTGATCATCCGCCGTCATATCCTACCCAATCTCATCGGTGTCGTCACGGTCTTCGCGACCCTTCTGGTGCCCAACATGATCCTGACCGAAAGTTTCATCTCTTTCCTGGGCCTGGGCGTTCAGGAACCGATGACCTCTCTGGGCGCGCTGATCTCGGAGGGCTCCGGCACCATCTCTTACGGGACGCTCTGGCAACTGGCCTTCCCGCTTCTTTTCTTCGTCCTCACCCTCTTCGGCTTTTTCTTTGTCGGCGACGGGCTCCGGGACGCTCTGGACCCGAAGGATCGCTGATATGGCACTTCTGGATGTGAAAGACCTTTCCGTTCGCTTCGACACGCCCGAGGGCGACATTCACGCGGTCAACGGCGTGAGTTTCAGCCTTGAGAAGGGCGAAACCCTTGGCATCGTGGGCGAATCCGGCTCCGGCAAAAGCCAGCTCAACTTTGCGCTTTTGGGGCTTTTGGCGAAAAACGGCCACACCACCGGGCAGGCCCTGTTCGATGGCCAGGATTTGCTGTCGATCTCCGAGCGCAAGTTGAACCAAATCCGCGCCAATCGCATCGCGATGGTGTTTCAGGACCCGATGACCTCTTTGAACCCCTACATGCGCATTTCCGACCAGATGGCGGAGGTGCTCATGCTGCACAAAGGCCTGTCGAAACGCGCGGCGATTGCCGAGAGTGTCGCCATGCTCGACGCCGTCAAAATCCCCGACGCCAAGACCCGCGTGCGGCTGTATCCGCATGAGTTCTCCGGGGGCATGCGCCAGCGCGTGATGATCGCCATGTCGCTTTTGTGCCACCCGGAAGTGTTGATCGCGGATGAGCCGACCACCGCGCTCGATGTGACGGTGCAGGCGCAGATCATGGAGCTTCTGGCCGAGTTGCAGCGCGAATTCGGCATGGCGACGATCCTGATCACCCATGATCTGGGCGTCGTGGCCGGCTTCTGCGAGCGCGCCATCGTGATGTATGGCGGGCGGATCATGGAGAAGGCGCCGGTCGATCCGCTGTTCGAGGCCCCAACCCATCCTTATACGCGCGGGCTTCTGGACGCGATCCCGCGGGTCGATGAGGATCAGGAGTCGCTTCACGCCATTCCGGGCAATCCGCCGAACATGACCGGCGCGCCGAAAGGTTGCCCGTTCGCACCGCGCTGCGCTCTGGCCGACGACCGATGCCGGGTGGAAACACCTGCACTCATGGAGTTCGCCGAAGGCCGCGCCCGCGCCTGTTTCCGCCCCATTGAGGAGGTCGCCGCATGAGCTATCCCCTGATCGAGGCCCGCGATGTGCGGGTCAGTTTCGACATTCACCGCCCCTCCGACTTGCCCTGGACCCCGCCTGCAAAGCTGCATGCCGTCAACGGCGTGAGTTTCTCGCTGGAGCCGGGACAGACGCTTGGCATCGTCGGCGAGTCCGGCTGTGGCAAATCCACTTTGGCGCGCGCGCTGATCCGCATGCTGCCCGCGAGCGGTCAAGTGATCTGGGAAGACGGCACCGATCTTTTGACGCTCTCGCCGCGTCAGATGCTGAAATACCGCTCACAGATTCAGATGATTTTTCAGGACCCTCTGGCCTCCCTGAACCCGCGGATGACCGTGGGGGACATCATCTCTGAACCGCTCCGCACTCATCGCCCCGACATGAGTTCCAAAGAGCGCAAAGAGAAAGTCCGCGCGGTGATGGAGCGCGTGGGGTTGTTGCCCAACCAGATCAACCGCTATCCGCATGAGTTCTCCGGCGGCCAATGCCAACGCATCGGCATCGCCCGCGCGCTGGTGGTGGAGCCGAAACTGTTGATCTGCGACGAACCGGTCTCGGCCCTCGACGTGTCGATTCAGGCGCAGGTGATCGGCCTTCTGGAAGAGCTGCGCCGCGATCTGGGTCTGACGATCATTTTCATCGCGCATGATCTTTCCGTGGTGAAACACCTCTCGGACGAGGTCATGGTGCTCTATCTCGGACGGATGATGGAAAAGGCCAGCTCGGACGCGCTTTTCGCCGATCCACGGCACCCCTACACACAGGCGCTCCTGTCGGCGGTGCCAATCCCCGACCCGCAGGTCGAAAAAGGCAAAAAGGTCATCGCGCTCGACGGCGACCTGCCCTCCCCCATGGCGCCGCCGTCGGGCTGTGTCTTTCGCACCCGCTGTCCCCATGCACAGGCGATCTGCGAGACCGCGCCGCCCGAGGACCTGTGCGGCACACATCAGACAAGCTGTCATTTCGCCGGGAAAACTGTCGTACCCGCATGATCCGCAGGCGGCAGGAAACGCTTCTCGTCTCACAAACGGAAGCGTTTCCTGCCGCCGCTGCGTCTGTGAAAAAAGGGGTTTCCGGCGACAAGGACCTTCGGTCGGGAAACGCACGACAGAAATGACAGGTATCCAGCCCAACGTCCTTGCTCCGCCTCGCCTCCACCAGAGCGTAAATCAGCAGTTCGATCATAAGCCCCAGCGAAAAGAGCAGGCGCAGCTGGTGATCAGATCGTAGGCCTTGAGAAGGTGATAGGCAGACGCCTCTGACACAAAATGCTTTTCCGTGTGCGTGAAAATCGCTTCTGCGGTGGATAAGTGAGCCGTTGTTGACCGGTTCTGAATACCTGTGGCCCGGGCGTTTCCACGAACGACGTCTCGACACGGCAATACGCGCGTCTGATGCGGGATTGACCTATCACCACAACCCAGCATTTGAAGATGAACGTTGCCCGGGATCGTTGTTCCCTTTACGTTCTTGCCCATGCGAGTCGATTTTCACACCGTCTTTCCCCTGCGCCGTGCGCGGGTGCATGAGGCTTATGGGCCGGGAGCACTAAGCTTCGCCGCCATGGCCGCGGCAGGCGCGTGCCTGTGGATCCGCGAAAGTTGGCGCACGGACACACTCATGCCTCAGGGGCTTTTGCCGATCGTCGACCCGGCGGGCCTGTTGCTGGCCCGCCCCAAGGATCAGACCGATGCGCTCGCCGTCGCCGAAGAGGCGCTGAAAGACGGCGCGCTGCCCTTTGTCGTCATCGAAATCACCCGCCCGCTGAACCTGCGCGAGGGGCGGCGGTTGCAACTCGCGGCCAAGGCAGGTGGCACCACGGGGCTTTGCCTCATCCCCGAAGGCATGGGGTCAAACGCCGCCGAGACCCGTTGGCATGCTGCGCCGATCTTTGACACACACAGCGAAGACTCGACTCTGATGCGATGGGAAATCAAAAAGAACAAATCAGGAACAATTGGGGCCTGGAATGTTCGATGGGATCAAAAAACGCGTCGTGTGCATGTGGTTTCCCCGGTTGGCGAGCGACCGGGACCGCGACAGCAGCTTCGAGCCAGAGCTGGTGAAGAAAGGCCAGACCCGGATCGACGGCATGGATGACAAGATCGTCGGCCTTTATGCCGCCGGTCTGACGGTGCGGAACATCCAGGCCCATCTGCTCGACCTCTATGGCCTGAAGGTCTCGCCCGACCTGATCAGCCGGGTCACCGATGCGGTGCTGGGCGAGGTCCGGGAATAGCAGACCCGGGCGCTGGACCGGATGTATCCCATCGTGCTTTTCGACGCGCTACGGGTGAATATCCGCGACGCGGACAGCCGGACGGTAAAGAACAAGGCCGTCTATGTCGCCCTCGGCGTCACCCGCGATGGCCAGCGCGAGGTTCTGGGACTGTGGATCGCCGAGAACGAGGGTGCTAAATTCTGGCTCTCGGTGATGAACGAGATGAAGAACCGGGGCGTCCAGGACATCCTGATCGCCGTTGTGGACGGGCTGAAGGGCTTCCCCGAGGCCATCACCGCCGCGTTCCCGGAAACGATGGTTCAAACCTGCATCTTTCACCTGGTGCGCCACAGCCTGAACTTCTGCTCCAGGAAGGACCGCAAGGCCGTGGCCGCCGACCTGCGCCGGATTTACAGCGCCCCGACCGCCGAGATGGCCGAGGCCGAGCTCGATGCCTTCGAGGAAAAATGGGCTGGAAAATACGCGTCCATCGCACCGGCCTGGCGGCGGGCATGGCAGGAGGTGATCCCGTTCTTCGCCTTCGATCCGGCGATCCGCAAGATCATATACACCACGAACGCCATCTAGAGCCTGAACCGCGTGATCCGGAAATCGATCAAGACGCGCGGCTCCTTCCCGACCGACGAAGCCGCAACCAAGCTGATCTACCTCGCCATCCGCAAATTCGAGAAGGATGGCAGAAATGTCAGGGAATGGTTTGCAGCCCGCAACCAGTTCGCCGTAATGTTCGGCGAGCGCTTCGACGCTTGAGTATCTGAAACCGCATGGGCCGGGCCAGATACACAAAGTTCATGACACTCCCCGAAGGTCGGTTGTCCGCTCTTCGTGTAGGGTGTGCCCAGTCGATAACCGCAGAAGCATCAGCCGGCTTTCTGCTTTCCCAAGCACATCGTGCTATTCAGCGGTCGTCTCGCCTCTACGAAAGGCCAGTGCCTTGACGACATCGTCGACCCTGTAATGCGGCCGACCATCCACCATAGGCATTTTCGAGCACACGCAATTCGCCTCAATGATTTTGACAAGCCTTACAGGGAGTTGCCTTGGATCGACTGGCCGTCCAGCTTCAAGCGCGGAGCGGATTGCCGACAAAGTGGCCAATGTATCTGCATAGGCTTCATCAGCCTCGGTCGGCTTCCGCGGCATCTTGTGCCCCATTGGGGTCTCAGGAGGGCCGATGAGGCTCTCCTGCTCGCGCCGGATGTCATCAAAGGTGGGTCGGTCACTCATGAACTGTCTGTCACCTCCCCTTTGCAAGCCTGGCCGTCATTACCATTACGGCAATGGTCTTGATTCTGGCGACTAGGTAAATGCTGTCAGCCTTGCGCAGGGGGTGTCCTGCTGCAGGTTGTCCGCACAGGGGAAGGTACCCCAATAGATTGAAATGGTTTTCTGCTGAATAGCTGTGGATACTGCGCCTCTTGTTCAGCCGTCAGTTCGCAGGAGGCCATGCGGCCATCCGCGGCTGCGCACCTCTTTCAGTTTCATCTTCATCTCATCGATCTCATCAAATATCGCCTGTCGATCTGCAAAACTCTCCTCGATTGACCGGATGCTCTCCACATACGACACCGTCATTGGAACCATGATGGGCTCAACATTCCGACGGTTCTGCCCCACCCTGAAAGACATGCTATTGACAGAACACCTATGAAAATTTTTGGTGTAGAGGAAGCAGACACATATTTCGAGTTGATTAAATGGGCAGCGTGCCCCGCCCTTGGACAAAGACAAATTCTGACGCAATGAAGCCCCACCAATCTAGCTCGCCTCTTCACCTCCAACCTGCTCCGAGAGAACCTGCTTTCGCTTTCCTATCTAGGGTGTCTGCTGTCGGCGGATCCTCTGCTGTCGATTTTGGACAGGATATAGGAGCGCCTTTTCCAAAAATTTTGGAAGGCGCACCCGAGGCCCTAGGCGTGCTTGTAAAGGTAACTGGCACAACAAGAAACCAACTTGAAGCGTGGCAGCCTCGGAGGGCTTCGGCATCGACGCCAAGAAGGAACTTAGCAGGGTATATTTTTCCAAGTCGGCCCCTTCTGACTTCTCATGTACGTGGATGCATTGCCTGTCTGAAGGAAGATATCGAACAGTCTCAGCTGCCTGCTCACCGATCGATGACCTACCGGGCTGATTGGCTGATCCCGCATGTCACCCTTTGCCTCAAACACAATCAGGCGCTTGTCACTCTTTGGGTCGAGTCAAAACCGACCCTTCGCTACGACACAGCTGTACGCTTTCGGGATATTGCTGACGAAGTTCAAAAGACGCGACCGGAAGGTGAACAGCGGACCCCAACCGATTTTGATCTCTGGTTCGACGGTAGGCTCTGCGGTACAAAGTCTGATGGCCTTTGGATCGATCAAGCCCCTCTCCATGCAGCCAGCAATTTCTGCTGCTATTTGGGGTATGCGTTACTGCGCCTCGAGGGGATCTCTCCGCAGCAAGTAGCAGATGAATCCGAGTGGGCTTGTTATCAGATGGGGTTTGAAGTTGCCTCTCTCGGTGAACAGGAAATTTTCGACGCCTTTCAAAAACTGAACCGAACGGCAGAACCACGGCTTGGCCCCAGGGCAGTCTTCCCGATCCTATACGACAGGTTGACCCACGATCATGGTAGGGACCCAGATTACGCTATATTCCGGTCCCTCCTGGCCACACATTTGCAGCAGACATGGCCTTTGGGTCCTGGCGACGAACTTCTGGGAGAGCCGGTCACGGAGCGCCGCTTACATTCCGTGACGACAGCATCAGTGGCAACTGGGATCGACAGTCGTAGACTACGCAAAATGCTCGAAGCCCAAGACGTGATAGATTCCACCATGCCAGATGCATGGGCTGTCTTTGATGCCCAACAAGCAGAACAGATTCTCGCGCCCCTCGTGCAGTTCATGACCGCAAAGGATTTCGCTACAGCGTTTGACATGTCGCGCTCTCAATTCGATCTACTCGTGAAGGCCGAAATCCTGGCGCCAAGCTTATCGGACACCAACACGAAACACGTCTGGGATCCGCGTGAAGGGCAAAAATTCCTGGACAACATCTTGGACGGCGCCGAGACACTTCAGCAAGCGCAGCACGGTTGGGAACACATCGCAAAGTGTGCCGCGCGGCTAAAGTGTGGACCCGGTGACATTATTCGTGCCATCGCCGATGGCCGCGTCCGGCGTGTCGGGCGAAATGTTCAGTTTGAAGGATACCGATCTGTTCACATCTATCACGAAGAGGTCGCACAAGCTCTTGGTGCAGGAGAACCAACGGCGATGTCCCTGCAGCTCTTCGCCAAGACAATCGGTCTAGGCCAGCCTGTTTTCCTGAACCGCCTTGTCAAGAATGGTCACACGCCGGCAACGCAAATCCAAAACCCGAAAACAAAGGCGCTCCAGCGCTACATCACCGACGAGGATGCAAGGGCGTTTCACGCTAAGCTTGTGACCGTGCGGACCTTGGCGAAGGCAAGAGGCACCACATGGCAAATGTTGTCAGCCCGGCTTCGACAGGCCGAAATCACTCCGTTCTCACCTGATGGGATGGATTACGGCTACGTCTACCTTAAGGAAGACGTAATCGATCTCGGGACATGACCGCCCCCAGACATCCCTGAAACAAGAAGGGCGGTGCATTTGCTGCGCCCTTTGTTCATTGAAGATCAGGGTTTCAGGCTAGTCCTACTACCATTCCAAAAATGCGCTTTTTGTCGCAAAAGCGCAATTTAGATGTCGGAAGTCACAAACAGGTCATATCCCCTCAGATCACCCGCATTTCGAATGACCGCAGGACGCGCAGGTCATGCAGCCTTCGACCATACGCATGTCGTATTGACCGCAGGACGGACAGGCCTTGCCGCGCGGGCGTTCGCCGACGGCCACGACCTCGGCTTGCGGATCGGTTTTGAGGCCCATGCCCTCGCCTTCGATGAAGCCGGTTTCGATCAGATGGGTTTCGATCACGCCGCCGATGGCCGCCAGAATGGAAGGGATATATTTGCCCTTCATCCACGCGCCGCCACGCGGGTCGAACACGGCTTTGAGTTCCTCGACCACGAAAGACACATCGCCGCCGCGCCGGAACACCGCCGAGATCATCCGGGTCAGCGCCACGGTCCAGGCGAAATGTTCCATGTTCTTCGAGTTGATGAAAATCTCGAAGGGACGACGATGCCCGCCGACGACAATGTCGTTGATCGTGATATAGAGCGCATGCTCGCTGTCCGGCCATTTGACCTTATAGGTATTGCCCTCAAGCTGTTGCGGACGATCGAGCGGCTCGGAGAGATAGACCACCTCGGCCCCCTCATCCTGTTCCGGCGCTTTCTCGGAGGTCTCGGAAACGGAGAGAACAGACCCCGTCACATCGTTCGGGCGATAGGTCGTGCAGCCTTTGCAGCCGCTGTCCCAGGCCTCCATGTAGACCTCTTTGAAGTCCTCGAAGGCGATGTCTTCCGGGCAGTTGATCGTCTTGGAGATCGAACTGTCGACCCATTTCTGCGCCGCCGCCTGCATGCGGACGTGATCCAGCGGCGCAAGCGTCTGCGCGTTGACGAAATAGTCGGGCAGCTCGGCGTCCCCGCATTTGTCGCGGAAGAGTTTGACCGCGTAATCGACGACCTCTTCCTCGGTGCGCGAGCCGTCTTTTTGCAGCACCTTGCGGGTGTAGGCATAGGCGAACACCGGCTCGATCCCGGAGGAGACATTGCCCGCGTAAAGCGAAATCGTGCCGGTCGGCGCGATGGAGGTCAAAAGCGCATTTCGAATGCCATTTTGACGAATGGCGTCTTTGACGTCTTGATCCATATGCTCAAGCGATCCGGAGGCCAGATACTTGTCGGCCTCGAACAGCGGGAAAGCCCCCTTTTCCTTCGCCAACTGGCTTGATGCCAGATAGGAGGCGCGCGCGATCATCTTGAGCCATTTTTCACAGGTCGCGGCGGCTTCTTCAGAGCCATATCGCTGACCGATCATCAACAACGCGTCGGCCAAACCGGTGACGCCAAGCCCAATGCGGCGTTTCGCCTGGGCTTCCTGCGCTTGCTGCTCCAGCGGGAAGCGCGAAGCGTCCACCACATTGTCCATCATCCGCACGGCGGTCGCGACCAGATCGGACAGCGCGGCTTCGTCCATCTCGGCACCCGCTTCGAACGGGGCTTTCACCAGCCGCGCAAGGTTGATCGAGCCCAAGAGACAAGCCCCGTAAGGCGGCAGGGGCTGCTCCCCACAGGGGTTGGTTGCCGCGATGGTCTCGACATAGGAGAGATTGTTCATCTTGTTGATCCGGTCGATGAAAATCACCCCCGGCTCGGCGTAGTCGTAGGTGCCCTTCATGATCCTGTTCCAAAGATCACGCGCCTCCACGGTGTGATAGACCTTGCCGCCGAATTTCAATTCCCAAGGACCGTCGGCCTTCACCGCCTCCATGAAATCGTCGGTCACCAGCACGGAAAGGTTGAACATCCGCAGACGTGCGGCGTCTTGTTTCGCTTCGATAAAGGCCTCGATATCAGGGTGATCGCAGCGCATGGTCGCCATCATCGCACCACGGCGCGAGCCCGCCGACATGATCGTCCGGCACATCGCGTCCCAAACATCCATGAAGGACAAAGGCCCGGAGGCATCCGCCGCCACGCCCATGACATCCGCACCTTTCGGGCGAATGGTGGAGAAGTCATACCCGATCCCGCCGCCTTGCTGCATGGTGAGTGCGGCCTCTTTGAGCATGTCGAAAATACCCGCCATGCTGTCCGGGATCGTACCCATCACGAAACAGTTGAAGAGCGTCACCGCACGACCCGTGCCAGCCCCCGCCAGAATCCGCCCTGCCGGCAGGAATTTAAAATCCTCCAAAGCGTGGTAGAATTTCTCTTCCCAGGCCGCGCTGTCTTTTTCCACCGAGGCCAAAGACCGCGCCACGCGTCTCCAGCTGTCCTCGACAGAGAGGTCCAGCGCCGTGCCGTCAGCCTCTTTCAGGCGGTATTTCATATCCCAGATCTGTTCGGCGATGGGGGCGGCAAAGCGGGTCATGGCAGTCTTTTCCGGTCTTGATGAGTCATAGAGAGGCGCAGGGTTTAATCCCATGAGGGCAGAGGCGCAACCACGCCGAGAGCATGGCTTGTCGAATCAATCCTCCGACCTATGATCTATACCACACTTAGAGCGTTCTGATGGCTGACCACATAAATCTCGTCAAACTCTGCGTGGGCATCGACACAGTCGAAGAGCTCAACGCCTATATCGAAGCCACCCCGGGCGCGAGCCGCGGGCATGTGACACGCATGTGGCCGAAGCAGGAAGAGAAACTGCTGAACGGCGGCTCGCTCTATTGGGTGATCAAGGGCGTGATTCAGGCGCGACAGACCATTGTCGGACTGCATGAGGTGATCGGCCATGACGGCGTGCGCCGCTGTCGGATCGAGCTGGCCAAACCGCTGATCCGCACCCAAAACGCCCAACGCCGCCCGTTTCAGGGCTGGCGCTATCTCAAGCCCGAAGACGCCCCTGCCGATCTGCCGCAGGGCCGCAAAAGCGAGCCTGAGCTGCCTGCGGAACTGGCGCAGACCCTGGCCGAGATCGGGATTGTTTGAGTATTTTGGGCAGCAAAGGAAACAGGCACTCACGCCCCGGTCAAGCGCGCTTTTAGACCTGTCGGGAAAAGTGCCGGGCCTGTCTCTGTCTCGAGATGATCGAGCGCATACCATCGCGCGACACATTCGGCGCCATTGTCCTCGGCAAAGTGAATTTCGTTCTGACCCTCATAGGCGCCACTCGGAAGGCTGACGTCATAGAGAAACAGCACCTCGTGGCCGATCATGCCCTCGTGGGTGTAGAGATTTTCCATCACCTGCGGTGCTGCGTTTACCGTGATCTCTACGCCCAGTTCTTCGAGAAACTCGCGCGCAATCGCCGCCTCAGCGGCCTCACCGAATTCCACCGAGCCACCCAAAGGCCGCACGCCTTTGAGGCGACCGGCATCGTCATACACTTCGGCGGCCAATAGCCGCCCCTCGCGCCATGCGAGGCCAAGCGCCTTAACTCTGATGGCTTGAGCAGGCCGCCAAACGGTCAATCCCCCAGCCCCAACATATCCTTAAGCGTCACCAGCGTCGCGCGGGTGTCGTCCGTCCAATGCGCCATGCGGGATTTGAACAGGGTCGCCTGCGAGCGGTGCACCGGATCGCAATTCAGAATTTTGAGATGGTTGGCACGCAGCGTCTCGCCCGTGGTCGTAATGTCGGCCACGGCCTCGGCGGTGAGGTTTTTCACCGTGCCTTCGGTCGCGCCCTGGCTGTCGACGAGCTGATAATCCGCCACGCCGTTCTGTTTCAGGAACTCGCGGATCAGGTGGTGATATTTCGTCGCGATGCGCAGGCGGAAGCCGTGGCGCGCGCGGAAAGCGGCGGCAGCGGCATCGAGATCGTCAAGCGTATCGACATCGACCCAGGCCTTCGGCACGGCGATGATCAGATCCGCATGGCCAAAACCCATCGGCGCCAGCTCAATCACTTTGCTGTCCCAGCTCGCGAGTTTGTCGCGCACCAGATCGGAGCCGGTGACGCCCATATGGATGCGTCCGGCGGCCAATTCGCGCGGGATTTCAGAGGCCGACAGCAGCACAAGCTCGACGCCCTCAATGCCCTCGACCGCACCGGAATATTCCCGCTCGCTCCCGGCCCGCGACAGGGTCACGCCGCGCTCGGAAAACCACTCAAAGGTCTTTTCCATTAACCGGCCCTTGGAGGGCACGCCCAGTTTGACCACCATCATGCGCCTCCTTTCAGGCTCAGAAGCACATTCGGACGGATCACGCCGCCCACGGCCGGGATCGAGCGCCCCTGCCCCAGGACCGACGTGAGCGCATCATAGCGCCCGCCGGTCGCCACGGGGGGCAGGTCCGGGCGGCCCTCGGCGTAGAAGCCAAAGACAAAGCCGTCGTAATATTCCATCGAGGTGCGCCCGTAGGAAGCCTCGAAATCGAGGTTTTCCACATCGACGCCCCGTTTCGCCAAAGCCTCGCTCCGGCGGCTCAGAAGGCTCACGGCCTCGGAAATCGCCGGCAGATCCACGGTGATGTCGCGCAGCTGCGACAGCACATGCGGCAGGGTTTCCTTGAGCGACAGGATGTCGTCCAAAAGCTCGATCTCACTGGCGGAGATCGGCGGTTCGGCGGCGTCTTCTTCGAGCGCTTTGATCCGTGTGTCGATCTCCGTCTGGGTGCGCAGACCGATAAAGGGCGCCTCCGGTTGGGCGAGATTGGCACGCACGCGCTCGAGGTTTTGCAGGCGCAGCGTGGTGCCCGCCTCGGAAAACCGGGTCATCAGCGCGCGGAACCGGCGCGGCCGCCAGATGTGGCGCAGAAGTGCCTCGCGGCGGCGTTCTGTTGTTTTCAACCCCGCAACGGCGGCTTTCAATATGCCGATATCGCCGGTCGCGGCGTGCAGGCCACTGTCGGACAGCACATTGGCAAAATGCGCGAAAACCTCGGCATCGGCCGCCGCCGGGTCGGAGCCGTCAAAGACCTCATAGCCGACCTGAACATATTCATTGGCGCGCGTGGGCATGTCTTCTTGCTTGCGGAACACTTCGCCCGCGTAGGTGTAGCGCGCGGGTTCGGCGCCGTTCGACATATGCTCTTGCACCACAGGCACGGTGAAGTCCGGGCGCAGCATCATTTCGCCGCGCTCGGGGTCCTGGGTCATGTAAGCGCGGGCGCGGATGTCCTCGCCGTAGAGGTCCAGAAGAACCTCGGCAGGCAGGAGAATGTCCATCTCGACGGGCAATGCGCCCTGCGCCTCGAAGAAGGCTTTGAGGCGCGCGGCCTCGGCCTTGATGGCGGCTTTGGTGATCTCAATGCGGGCCATCAGGAATAGCTTTCGATGATCTCGCGCACCTTCGCGACCATCTGATCGCGGGGCACTTCATATTGGTTCGGACGATCTTTCCACTCTTCGACGGAGGCGTTTTCCGCGAGTTTCGTGCCGAGGATCAGGTCCTTGATCTGCACCACGCCACGCTCCGCCTCGTCGCCACCTTGGATGATCGCCACCGGGCTTTCGCGTTTGTCGGCGTATTTGAGTTGGTTGCCGAAGTTCTTCGGGTTGCCGAGATAGACCTCGGCGCGGATGCCCGCCTGACGCAAGTCAGACACCATCGCCATATAGTCGCCCATCCGGTCGCGATCCATCACGGTCACCACGACAGGGCCTTGCGCCTTGGACCCAATCCGGCCCGTGGCGCGCAAGGCGGCCAGAAGGCGGTCGACACCGATCGACATGCCGGTTGCGGGCACGGCCTGACCGGTGAAGCGTTTCACCAGATCGTCATAGCGCCCACCACCCGCGACAGAGCCAAACTCGCGCACGCGGCCTTTCTCGTCGGTAACCTCAAAGGTCAGCTCGGCCTCATAGACCGGCCCGGTGTAATAGCCGAGGCCCCGGACGACCGACGGGTCGATAACGATGCGGTCGGGACCGTAGCCTTGCCCGTCGAGTAGCTCAGCTATCTGTTCTAATTCTGAAACACCCTCTAAACCTACAGAGCTATTAGCCACCATAGCTTTGAGATGGTTCAACACATAAATATTCCACACCGAACCAAAATCTTCTCTCAAAACTTCAGCCACCGCATCACCCAGAAATCTTTGGTTTACCGCGCCACGTCGTAGGTAGTCTGCTTCGCGAGGAGAAGAGCCAATCTCCGAGAGTAGCTTCGCTCGAACAACTGCGTTGGCACCAACAAAGCCAAGCACAGCTTCTGCCTGCTCTTTCGAGAGCCCCGCACCCTTAGTAAAGTCACCGCTCTCGTCTTTGCGCCCTTCGGTCAGCAAAGCCATGACGCCCGCGTCACCGAATTTGTCATGCTTGTCGATGGTCCGAAGGACAATCCCGCGCGTGGTAGCAAACTCTTCGGTGTCCGGCAGGCCAGCACTTTCCAGCACACCGTCCAGCACTTTGCGGTTGTTCACCCGCACAATGTAATCGCCGCGCGGAATGCCGACTTTTTCGAGACAATCCGACAGCATCGCGCAGATCTCCGCATCGGCGGCCACGGAGGGCGCCCCCACGGTGTCGGCGTCGCATTGGTAGAATTGGCGGAAACGGCCCGGTCCCGGTTTTTCGTTGCGCCATACCGGCCCCATCGCGAAGCGGCGGTAGGGCGACGGCAGGTCTTGGCGATATTGCGCAGCCACGCGCGCGAGAGGCGCGGTCATATCATAGCGGAGCGCAACCCAGTCGGAATCATCCTCTTGCCAGGCGAAAACCCCCTCGTTCGGGCGGTCCACATCCGGCAGGAATTTGCCCAGCGCCTCGACGGTTTCCACCGCAGAGGTCTCAAGCGCCTCGAACCCGTAATGGTGATAGACCTCGGCGATTTGATCGAGCATATGTTTGCGCTCGCTCACCTCTGTGCCGAAGTAATCACGAAAGCCCTTGGGCGTCACTGCCTTGGGGCGCGGGGTTTTCTTGGGCTTGGCCATGGCCGGTCCTTTTGCTCACTGTCGCGGGCGGCATATCGCACGGGCGGCTCAGGGGCAAGGTGGCAGGCCGGTGGACGGCATGAAATCCTTATGACATAGGCATAGAGAGACGCACGTATCGCGAGAGGACCCGAGATGTCAGACGAGACCCGCATCACCGCTTTGGAAGAACAGGTCGCCTATCTCACCAAGACCGTCGAAGAACTGTCCGACATTGTGGCGCAGCAGGAAGGTATTCTGGAGAAAGCCGAGCGGCGTCTGGGGATGCTGATGGAGGCCGAAGCCCTGCGCCAGTCGGAGAGCGATGGCACTGTGCCTCTGGCCGATCAACGCCCGCCGCACTGGTGAGCCAAAGCACGACTGAATTAGCGCATCTCCTCGCTCATCACCTGACCGTCATGGAGCAACAGCTCCAGCCAATCCTCCTCCGCCCCGAAATAGGGATAGACGGAAACGAAAGCGACCTGACGTTCCAGCGCATCGAGACTTGCCGCCGGGCAGTATTCGCCACGCCCCACACCGCAGGCTTGGCGTTTGATCTTCTCATAGGTTTTGTCGGCCTGCGACCAGTCGCGCTCTGAATGATCCGAATAGCGCAAAACCTCATGCAGACCCGCCGCGCCGAACATCGTCAAAGCCGCCGTCACCTGACGGGCGCAGCCGTCGGAAAAGCCGGTGATGTACTGGCTACGCGGCTCAATGCTTGAGGGATCGCTGTCGTAAAGCTGCCAGACGGGGCGGCCCTCACGCGGGAATTGATCGACCTTTTCGCCCATGGCGCGGGGCCTGATCTCGCAGTTGATGCCAACCTCTCCAAAGGCCAGAAGCTCGCCGGGTTTGACGGTGGAGACCGGAGCATCCTTCGGTTGTGATTGCAAAAATCCGAACAGAGGCTTGCGCGATTTGGGCTCCGTCGGCGTGGCCTGTTCTGGCAACTCTGGCGCGACGCCATGGGTTTCGGGACGCGCTTCAAAGCCCTCCTCGACCGGCATGGCCACTTCTTCGACTTGTGCCTCATCGCGTTTGGGTTTCAGGAAAGCAAACATGCCGCCAAGCCCCGCGCGGCGGACCTCCGTGGTTTCGGCGAGGATTTGGTCGGCCCCCGCAACCACCTCCGCGGTGTGTGGGTCCAAGGTTTCTTCACCAAGCGCCACATCCGCACGTTCGCCGCCTTCCAACGCCTCTGGCGCAGCCGCGATCTCCTCTGTCGAAGCAAGAACCTCGGGGGCATCAGGCGTCTCATCGACTGTCGTCCCCGCCTCAACGGGCGGCGCCAAAAACGCGGGCGTTTCAACCTGACAGGCGGACAGCCCAAATGCACAAGAAACCAACAAAAGCGCGCGCATCACATGTCCTCGACCATGATCACGCCGTCAAAGGATTTGATCGCGCCTTTCACCTCCGGCGTGATGACAAAGGGCTGCGGCACGTCGATGTCGACCTCATTGGGATAATCCGGCGCCATGATGCAGAACGAGATCGCGCCTTTCGGGGGCTGTTTCGCCTCCTGCGTCACGCGGGTCAGCAATTCGCCGACCTGAATGACCGCGCTGGTGTCTTCGCAGTAGATCTTGAGCCCCGCACCACCGGCATCCGCGACAATCGTGTCCATCGGCGCGACAGAGCGGATCATCGGGTCGAACTGGCCGTCGTTGAACCGGCCTTCGAGCGTCATCACCAGCTTGTCGTGTTTTTCGAATATCTCGTAGGACGGTTCGTATTCGCCCTTTTTCGGGAACATCGCGATGCCCGCCAATTGGCCGGTGCTGTCGGAAATATTCATGCGGAAATACCGCGTGCCCTTGCCGGATTTCATCGGACGGAAACCCGACACCAGCACGCCCACTTTCATGATCGCGCCGCCTTCGGCTTCGGCCTTGGCCTGAACCTCGGCAATCGTGCCGATTTTCTTGCGTTTCAAAGCACTTGCATAGTCATCGAGCGGGTGACCGGAGAGGTAAAACCCGATGGCTTTATGCTCTTCCATCAAGCGCTCGGACGCCACCCAATCGCCCACCGGCGAGAGCCGCGGTTCGGGCAGGTCCTCGCCCGCGTCGCCAAAGAGCGACACCTGGCTGGAGGCCTTTTGTTCATGGATCGCGGCGGAATATTGCACCAATTGCTCAAGACTGTCGAAGACCCGGCGGCGGTTGCTGTCGAGCTGATCGAAGGCGCCCGCGCGGGCGAGCATTTCCAGAGGCCGCTTGCCGACCTTTTTCAAATCCACCCGCCGGGCAAAATCAAAGAGCGTGACAAAGGGCTTGCCGCCTTCCTCACGCGCCCGGACGATCAGTTGCATCGCCTCGGAACCGACGTTTTTCAGCGCGCCCAGCGCGTAGACCAGTTTCTGATCCACCACATCGAACGACGCCAGCGAGCGGTTCACACAGGGCGGCACGATCTCGATCTCAAGCCCGCGTTTGACCTCTTCGGCATAGATCGCCAACTTATCGGTGAGGTGAATATCGCAGTTCATGACCCCGGCCATGAACTCCACCGGGTGGTTCGCCTTGAGCCAGCCGGTCTGATAGGACACCACCGCATAGGCCGCCGCGTGGGATTTGTTGAACCCGTAGTTGGCGAATTTCTCGAGAAGGTCGAACACCTCGGAGGCCTTCTTTTTCGGGACACCGTTCTTGGCCGCGCCCTCCTCGAATTTCGGGCGTTCGGCGTCCATCGCCTCCTTGATCTTTTTCCCCATCGCGCGCCGCAAAAGGTCAGCGCCGCCAAGCGAATAGCCCGCCATGACCTGCGCGATCTGCATCACCTGTTCCTGATAAACGATGATGCCCTGCGTCTCGGCGAGGATGTGGTCAATCGTGGGATGGACCGATTCCAATTCCTTGCGCCCGTGTTTCACGTCGCAATAGGTCGGGATGTTTTCCATCGGCCCCGGACGGTAGAGCGCCACAAGGGCCACGATGTCCTCGATACAAGTCGGCTTCATCTGTCTGAGCGCCTGCATCATGCCCGAGCTCTCGACCTGGAACACAGCGACCGTTTTCGCGTCCGAGTAGAGTTTATAGGTCGCCGCATCATCCAGCGGGATGAGGTTGATCTGGTTCTCCCCGCCCTCTGGCGGCTCGTACAATTGCGTCCCGTCGGCGGCGACATGCAGGGGCCGACCGGATTTAAAGATCAGATCCATCGCGGATTGGATGACCGTCAGGGTCTTGAGGCCCAGAAAGTCGAATTTCACCAGACCGGCCTGCTCGACCCATTTCATGTTGAACTGGGTGGCGGGCATGTCGGAGCGCGGGTCTTGATAGAGCGGCACCAACTCATCAGTCGGACGATCCGCGATCACCACACCTGCGGCGTGGGTGGAGGCGTTTCTGAGCAGCCCCTCGACCTGTTGGCCATAGGTCAACAGCCGGTCGACGACCTCTTCGTTGCGGGCCTCTTCGCGCAGTTTCGGCTCGTCTTCCAGCGCCTGTTTGATCGACACCGGCTTGACGCCTTCGACAGGGATCAATTTCGACAGCCGATCCACCTGCCCGTAAGGCATCTGGAGCACCCGCCCGATGTCGCGCACGGCGGCCTTGGACAAAAGCGCACCGAAGGTGATGATCTGCCCCACCTTGTCGCGACCGTATTTCTCCTGCACGTAGCGGATGGTTTCCTCGCGCCGGTCCATGCAAAAGTCGATGTCGAAGTCGGGCATCGACACACGTTCCGGGTTCAGGAACCGTTCGAACAGAAGCGAATAGCGCAGCGGGTCAAGATCGGTGATGGTCAGCACATAAGCGACGAGAGAGCCAGCGCCCGAGCCCCGCCCCGGCCCAACCGGGATGTTGTTGTCCTTGGACCATTTGATGAAGTCGGCCACGATCAGGAAGTAGCCCGGGAACCCCATCTGTTCGATGATCCCCAGCTCGAATTTGAGCCGCTCTTCATACTCTTCGCGCGGCACCGCCGCTTCGATCACGGCGAGGCGCTTGTCCAGACCTTCCCAGGCCTGTTTGCGCAGCTCCTCGACCTCGTCATCGGCGAATTTCGGCAGGATCGGGTCGCGTTTATAGGCTTTGAAAGCGCAGCGCTTCGCGATCTCGACCGTGTTCTCAAGCGCCTCCGGCAAATCGGCAAAAAGCGTCGCCATCTCGGCGGGAGATTTGAAATAATGCTGCGGGGTCAAACGCCTACGCGGCTCGACCTGATCGACATAGGCCCCCTCGGCGATACAGATCAGCGCGTCATGCGCCTCATACATATCGCTTTTCGGGAAATAGACGTCATTCGTCGCCACCAAAGGCAGACCCAGATCATAGGCCCATTCGACGAAAGGCCGTTCGGTCAGGCGCTCGGCCCCAGTCGATCCGCCATCTTCGCCCGGATGACGTTGTAATTCGACATAAAGTCGGTTCGGATAGATCGCCTTCAGACGCTCCAAAAGCGCGCGGGCCTGATCCTCGTGGTTCGCGCGGATCATCCGCCCCACCGGCCCGTCAGAGCCGCCCGTCAGACAGATCAGCCCACCGGAATAGCGTTCCAACTCCTCGATGGTGACCTGCGGAATGCCTTCGTGTTTGTCCACGTAGAGGCAGGAATTGAGCTTCATCAGATGCTCATAGCCCGTCTCGTTTTGTGCCAAGAGCACCACCGGTGCGGGCAATTTCGGACGCTCACCGGGGGCGGCCTCGTGATAGGCGACATCGACCTGACAGCCGATGATCGGCTGCACGCCGGCGCCCTTGGCATATTCAGAAAATTCCAACGCACAGAACAGGTTATTGGTGTCCGTGACGGCGACGGCGGGCATCTCCATATCCGTCACCATGCCGCTCAATTTCTTGAGCCGCATCGCGCCCTCTAGGAGCGAATATTCGGTGTGGACGCGGAGGTGGATGAAGGTCGGACTGCTCATTTCCGGCCCAAGCTAACGCATGGCGACGAGCCTCGCCAAGAGCAAAACGTGTCTTTTCCACAGCTCGTTTTGACGCGCGCGCCTTCGCCCTCCCCGCATGAATTTTGATCAAAAGTACAAAGCTTGGGCGAAACCCGCTTAGAATCCCTTGCAAAATGCCGCCAAGGACGGTTTTCTTTTGGAAATCACCCGCGCTTTCCGCCGCATCGGGCGCGTGTTTTGAACAAGAAAGCGGCTGGTCTGACGTATGGAGATCACTTTTCGGCTAAACGGCGACCTTGTGACGGCAAGCGACGCACCGACCCGAACCCTGCTCGATTATCTGCGCGACACCCGTGGCCTCACCGGCACGAAAGAAGGGTGCAACGAGGGCGATTGTGGCGCCTGCACCGTGATGGTGGAGGATGAGAGCGGCAAAAAGCCCTTGAATGCCTGCATCCTGTTCCTGCCGCAGCTTCATGGCAAATCGGTCACCACGGTCGAAGGGCTATCGAAAGGCGACACGCTGCATCCGGTGCAAAGCGCAATGATCGAAGAGCACGGCAGCCAATGCGGCTTTTGCACCCCCGGCATCGTCATGTCGCTGGCGACCGCACATGCGCGCGGCGAGACCGATCACGAGGATATTCTGGCTGGCAATCTTTGCCGCTGCACCGGCTACGCGCCCATTCTGCGCGCCGCGAAAAAGGCCGAAACCGCCCCCATTCCCGAAGAGTTGGAGCACATCCCCTTCCCCGCGCCCGCCATTGTCGAACGCCCTGAGACAGCCGACGAATTGGCGGCGATCTACGCGCTGCGCCCTGACGCGACGCTGATCGCGGGGGCCACGGATGTGGGGCTTTGGGTCACCAAACAGATGCGCGATCTGGATGAGGTGATTTTCCTGAACGGGGTTGAGGACCTCAGAGGCATCACCGAGACAGATGAGGCATTTGAAATCCGCGCGATGACCCCGATTGCCGATCTGATCGCGCTGTTCAAACCCTATTCGCCGTCTCTGTCCGAGATGTATCGTCGCTTTGCCTCCACCCAGGTGCGCGCCGCAGCCACGCTTGGCGGCAATATTGCCAACGGCTCCCCGATTGGCGACAGCCCGCCGCCGCTGATTGCCGCAGACGCCACCCTGACGCTGCGCAAGGGCGAGGAGCGGCGGACCATTCCGCTTGAGGATTTCTTCATCGCTTATGGCAAACAGGACAGAGGCACATCCGAGTTCGTCGAAAGCGTCACGGTGCCCAAAAGTGGGCTCACGAACCTCAAGGTCTACAAGCTCTCGAAACGTTTCGATCAGGACATTTCCGCCGTCTGCGGCGCCTTCAACATCACGGTCGTGGACGGCAAAATCGCCGCCGCACGCATCGCCTTTGGCGGCATGGCCGGGACGCCCGCACGCGGGAAAACGGTGGAGGCCGCGCTGATCGGCCAGCCGTGGAACCTGGACACGATTGAGAGCGCCCTGCCCACTTTTGCCACGGATTACACGCCGATGAGCGACATGCGCGCCTCCTCCGCCTATCGCCTCACCGCCGCGCAAAACATGCTCAAACGCTATTTTGCCGAAAGCCAAGGTCTCACCACCTCGGTTCTTGATGTGAAGGAGAGCGCATAATGTCTGTTGGCTCCCCTCTTCCGCATGACGCCGCGAAACTCCATGTGACGGGTCAGGCGCGCTATATCGACGACATCCCGCTCCCAGCCGGTGCACTGCATCTGGCCTTTGGCCTTTCGACCGTGGCGCATGGCGAAATCACCGCGATGGACCTCTCCGCCGTGCGCGCCGCCCCCGGCGTGGTGCGGGTCTACACCGCAGAGGATTTCGGCGATCACGTGCCGGATTGTTCGCCCTCATTGGGCGATGAGCCTTTGCTCACCTCCGGTGAGGTGCAATTCATTGGCCAGCCGATTTTCCTTGTCGTCGCCACCTCGCATCAGGCCGCGCGCAAGGCCGCGAAGCTGGGCAAGATCGACTATAAGGAGCTCCCTGCGCTCCTCGACTATGACAGCGCCATGGAGGCCAACAGCCGGTTTGAGGACGGCCCGCGCATCTATGGCTGCGGCGACGCCGCGACAGCCATCGCCGAGGCGCCGCATAAAATCGAGGGCTCCATCGAGATCGGCGGGCAAGAACATTTCTACCTCGAAGGCCAAGCCGCAGCCGCCGTGCCGCAAGAGGGCGGCGATATGTTGGTGCATGCCTCGACCCAGCACCCGTCGGAAATTCAGCACAAGGTGGCGCATGCGCTTCATGTGCCGATGCATGCCGTGCGCGTCGAAACCCGGCGCATGGGGGGCGGCTTTGGCGGCAAGGAGTCTCAGGGCAACTGGCTCGCCATCGCCTGCGCCATCGCCGCACGCGACACCGGCAAGCCGTGTAAAATGCGTTACGACCGCGACGACGATATGGTGATCACCGGCAAGCGCCACGATTTCCGCATCTCCTACACCTGCGGATTTGATGACGAGGGGCGCATCCTCGGCATTGATTTCCTGCAACTCACCCGCGCCGGTTGGTCGATGGACCTGACGCTGCCGGTCGCTGACCGCGCGATGCTGCACGCCGACAATGCCTATTTCCTGCCGAACGCCCGAATCGAGAGCCATAGGCTCAAGATGAACACCCAATCCAACACCGCTTACCGTGGCTTTGGCGGACCGCAGGGCGTCTTGGGCATCGAGCGCGTGGTCGATCACATCGCGCATAAGCTTGGCAAAGACCCCGTGGAGGTGCGCAAGCTCAACTATTACGACGAGATGGTCACGCCGACGGCGGGCGATGGCGTGCCGGAGGATCATGTGCTGTCGCTCGACGGCGAACCGACCTCCGAAGGCAGCGTCGAACATGTGGACGCCCATCCGCAACACGCAGGTGGGCAACTCACACCGCGCGGCAAGTTGACGCCCTATGGGCAAGAGGTCGAGGATTTCATCCTGCACGGCATGACCGAGGAGCTTTTGAAGACCTCCGACTATGCCGCACGCAAAAATAGCATTGAAAAATGGAACAAAGATAACCCGATCATCAAAAAAGGATTGGGTGTCTCGCCAGTCAAGTTCGGCATCTCCTTCACCCTGACCCACCTCAATCAGGCGGGCGCGCTGGTCCATATTTACAACGACGGCTCGATCCATCTGAACCATGGCGGCACGGAAATGGGGCAAGGGCTGTTCCAAAAGGTCGCGCAAGTCGCCGCCACGGAATTCGGCGTGTCCCTGAACAAGGTGAAGATCACCGCGACCGACACCGCCAAAGTCCCCAACACCTCTGCCACAGCCGCCTCGTCGGGCACGGACCTGAACGGCATGGCGGTGAAGAACGCCTGCGACCGCATTCGCACCCGGCTTGAGGTCTTTATCCTCGACCGGTTCGGGGAAAGCGATGTGACCTGGGCCAAGGGCAAGGTGCATTTCGGCGTCCATGAGATGGCGTTCGACGAGCTGATCAGCCTCGCCTATATGAACCGCGTGTCGCTCTCGGCGACCGGGTTTTACAAAACGCCGAAGATCGAATGGGACCGGATCAAAGGCCAAGGTCGTCCGTTCTTCTACTTCGCCCACGGCATCGCGATCACGGAGGTCGCGCTCGACACATTAACCGGCGAAAACCGCATTCTGCGGGCGGATATTCTGCATGACGCAGGCGCCTCTTTGAACCCGGCGATTGACAAGGGCCAGATCGAAGGCGGCTATGTGCAGGGCGCCGGTTGGCTCACCACCGAGGAGCTTGTGTGGGACGACAAAGGCGTGCTCAAGACCCACGCGCCCTCGACCTATAAAATCCCCGCCTGTTCCGACGCGCCCGATGTGTTCAACGTCGATCTCTGGGACGGTCGCAACCGCGAAGAGACGATCTATCGCTCCAAAGCGGTGGGTGAGCCGCCCTTCATGTTGGGGATTTCCGCCTTTCTGGCGCTCTCGGATGCCTGCGCCGCTTGCGGTCCCAACTACCCGGCGCTCAATGCCCCCGCCACGCCCGAGGAATGCCTCGCCGCAATTGAGAGGGCGAAAGCGTGAGCTTTGATCGCGATGCCCTGAGCGCGGTACTTGCCAAAAACGCCCGCGTCGCCCGCGTGGTCGTGGCCGAGGTGCAGGGGTCAACCCCGCGCGAAGTGGGCGCCTCGATGTTGGTCTGGCAAACGGCAGATGGCTTTGCTCAATCTGGCACCATTGGCGGTGGCACCTTGGAATTCGAGGCGGCAAAACACGCGTTTTCCGCGCCACGCTTGCACCGCCTGCCACTTGGCCCCGCGATGGGGCAATGCTGCGGCGGCGCGGTGACGCTTTTGACCGAAGTCTTCGAGAGCGCATCGGGCATCCCCGCGAACATCCCCGAAGACGTCTTTGCCCGTGGCCCTGGCGCCATGCCCTTTGCCGTCAAGAAAGCGCTCGCCGAGGCTCGCGCGCAAGGCCATGTCACACCGAAGCTCCATGGCGACTGGATGGTCGAACCCATCACTCGTGCCACGCGGCCGATCTGGATTTGGGGCGCAGGCCACGTCGGGCGCGCCATTGTCGCAACGCTGGCCCCCCTGCCCGATCTGGCAATCACCTGGATCGACACCGATGCCAATCGCTTCCCCGAGGCGATCCCCGAAGGCGTCACTCAACTGATCGCCACGCACCCCGAAGCCCTGATGACCTATGCGCCACCCGAGGCCGAGCACCTGATCCTGACCTATTCCCACGCGCTCGATCTGGAGCTGTGCCACCGTGCGCTCACTCATGGGTTTGCCTTCGCCGGGCTGATCGGATCACACACAAAATGGGCCCGTTTTCGCAGCCGTCTGCGCGATCTCGGCCATACGGACGCCCAAATCGCACGCATTTGCTGTCCAATTGGGCAACCTGACCTAGGGAAACACCCCCAAGCCATTGCGGTGGGGGTCGCCGCCCAAGTAATCTCGGTGCGAGAGATCAGAGAATCTTACGGGGAACGGACAGGGTGACGGAGCTTTTGAAAGTCGTGGGGCTGACCCGCGAATATCCCGGCGTGCGCGCCAATGACGATGTCAGTTTTTCCATCGGCACCGGCGAGGTCCATGCGCTTTTGGGCGAAAACGGCGCGGGGAAATCGACACTCGTGAAAATGATTTACGGGCTGGAAAAGCCCGACGCGGGGTTCATGAAACTGCGCGGCGGCTCCTATGCGCCGCAAAACCCGCAGGCCGCCCGCGCCGCAGGCGTCGCCATGGTGTTTCAGCATTTTTCCCTGTTCGAGGCGCTGAATGTGGCGGAAAACGTCGCACTCGGCATGGAAAACCCACCGAAGATGCGCGAGCTGGCCGCCTCTATCCGCGAGGTCTCGGAAAACTACGGGCTGCCTTTGGACCCGGACCGGATTGTTGGCGATCTGTCGGCAGGGGAACGGCAACGCGTCGAGATCATCCGCTGTCTGTTGCAGGACCCAAAGCTTTTGATCATGGATGAACCGACCTCGGTGCTCACCCCGCAAGAGGTTGAAATCCTGTTTAAAACCCTGCGCAAATTGCAATCCGAGGGCACTTCGATCCTCTACATCTCGCACAAGCTCGAAGAAATCCGCGCGCTCTGCGACGGGGCGACGATCCTGCGCCTCGGCAAAGTGGTGGGCGACTGCGACCCCAAAGTCACCACGGCGCGCGCCATGGCGGAGATGATGGTGGGGCAGACGCTGCACGTGCCGTCGCGCGAAGGCGGTGAGACGGGCGAGGTGTTGCTTGAGGTCAAAGGCCTCGACTTCGCGCCCGCAAATCCCTTTGGCACAAAGCTCAAGAACGTCTCTCTCACGCTGCGCGCGGGCGAGGTTCTGGGCATCGGCGGGGTGGCGGGCAACGGTCAGGATGAATTGCTGTCGGTGCTTTCGGGGGAGGCCCGGACCGGCAAGGGCGCCGTCATGTTCGACGGTCAGGATGTGAGCCATCTGGGCCCGAACGCGCGGCGCAAGATCGGCATTCTGGCCGCGCCCGAGGAACGCCTCGGACATGCCGCAGCGCCCAATATGAGCCTGACGGAGAACGCGGCCCTGACCGCGACGATCCGCAAAAAGCTCAGCAAAAACAACTTCCTGAACTGGAAAAAAACCGAAGATTTTGCCCGCGAGGTGATCAAGACCTTCGATGTGCGCACGCCCGGCCCCGGATCTGCGGCACGGTCTTTGTCCGGCGGCAATTTGCAGAAATTCGTCATTGGCCGAGAGGTCCTGCAAGAGCCGAAAATTTTGGTGGTGAACCAGCCGACCTGGGGCGTCGATGCCTCGGCCGCGGCGGATATTCGGCAGGCTTTGCTCGATCTGGCCGCACGCGGTGCGGGCCTTGTGGTGATCTCGCAGGACTTGGACGAATTGATGGAAATCTCCGACCATTTCGCCGCCCTGAACGAGGGCACATTGACCGCGCCCCGCCCCGCCAAAGGCCTCACCGTCGATGAGATCGGCCTGATGATGGGCGGCGCGCATGATATGGAGGTGGCGGAGCTGTGATCACATTCGTCAAACGCCCCGAACCCTCGAAAGCCTGGACCATCGCCACGCCGATCCTCGCGGTGATTCTGACCATGATCCTTGGCGGATTGCTGTTTGCCGCCATGGGCAAGGACCCGGTCGCGGCCATTCGCACGATCTTTTGGGACCCGCTCTTTAACGAACAATTCGCCGCCTATTCGCGCCCGCAATTGCTGGTCAAAGCCGGGCCGCTGATCCTGATCGCCATCGGGCTCTCGCTGGGGTTCAAAGCCGGGATTTGGAACATCGGCGCTGAAGGCCAATATATCATCGGCGCCATCACCGGGGCCTCTGTCGGTCTGGCGCTTTACCCGTTGGACGCCTGGTGGATTTTCCCTCTGATGGTGATCGCGGGCGCCTTGGGCGGCTTTCTCTGGGCGATGATCCCGGCGCTGTTGAAGACCAAATTCAACACCAACGAAATCCTCGTCTCCCTGATGCTGGTCTATGTGGCGGAACAAATTCTGGCCTCCGCCGCGCTCGGATTTCTGCGCAACCCGGAGGGCAACGGCTTTCCCGGCTCGCGCAACCTGAGCCAGATCCCGGCCATGTCTAACCCGGAGCTGATCACCGGCACAGGCGCGCATTGGGGCGTGGTCGCGGCCTTTGCCTCTGTCGTGGCAGCCTATGTGTTGATCAACAAACATATGCTGGGCTTTCAAATCCGGCTGACTGGCGAAAGCCCCCGCGCGGCGCGGTTTGCGGGTGTCAAAGACAAGCTTTTGGTTGTGTTCTGTCTCGGCGCGGCGGGTGCACTCGCAGGATTGGCCGGGCTGTTCGAAGTCACAGGTCCCGCCGGTCAAATCTCCATCGACTTTGGTGCAGGCTACGGCTTTACCGCCATCATCGTCGCCTTTCTGGGCCGTTTGAACCCCATCGGCATCCTGCTGGCCGGGTTGCTCCTCGCGCTCACCTTCATTGGCGGCGAGTTGGCGCAATTCATGCTGGGCCTGCCCTCGGCGGCAATTCAGGTGTTCCAAGGCATGTTGTTGATGATCCTTCTGGCCATGGACATCCTCGTGAACTACCGCGTGATGATCTTGAAAAAGGAGGCCTCCTGATGCCCTCCTCTCGTGTTTGGTTTGCCTTGGCCGTGTTCGGCACCGTTATCCCATGGGCGTTTTTCGGCGGCTGGTTCGCGCAAAACGGCCTTTCGCCCCTGGCTTTCGTGACCGATCTCTTCGCGAATGGAGCCGCCGGAGGCTTTTCCGCCGACGTGCTGATTTCCATCGCGGTGTTCTGGCTCTGGTCCTTTTTCGACGCGCGTCGCGAAGGGGTGGCCCGGTGGTGGTTGGTCCTGCCCGCAGGCTTCAGCGTGGGCCTGTCCCTTGCCCTTCCGCTTTATCTCGGCCTGCGTGAAAAGGAGAGCGCGTAATGGACTTTGGTGGCATCAACCCCGTCATCCTTCTGGCCTCTCTCATGGTCGCCTCGACCCCGATCCTTTTGGCCGCTCTGGGCGAAATGGTGACGGAGAAATCCGGTGTGTTGAACCTTGGTGTCGAGGGCATGATGATCTTTGGCGCGGTCTGCGGCTTCATCGCCGCGATCGAGACGCAATCTCCGGCCATCGGCTTTGTCGCCGCCGCCATAGGGGGCGCGGCTTTGTCGATGCTCTTTGGTCTGCTGACCCAGATTTTCCTGACGACGCAGGTGCCCGCCGGTCTGGCGCTCACCCTTCTGGGCACGGGCCTCGCGTCGCTTTTGGGTCAGAATTACCAAGGCATGTCGCCGCCCCGCCTGCCCGATATGAACATCCCTTTGCTGGAAGACATCCCGGTGATCGGCCCGGTGATTTTCCAGCATGACGCCATCGTCTACCTGTCGCTGATCATGGTCGTCGTGGTCTGGGCGTTTTTGAAATTCACCCGTGCTGGTCTCATCCTGCGCGCGGTGGGGGAAAACCACGCCGCGGCCCATGCGCTTGGCTACAAAGTCAAGGCCGTGCGCTTTGCCGCCATCGGCTTTGGTGGCGCCATGGCCGGGCTCGGAGGGGCCTACATCAGCCTCGTGCGTGTGCCGCAGTGGACCGATGGGATCACCGCCGGCATCGGCTGGATCGCTTTGGCCATCGTCGTCTTTGCAAGCTGGCGCGCGGGCCGTGTGCTCATTGGCGCCTACCTCTTTGGCGGCATCACCGTGCTTCAACTCAACCTTCAGGCGGCGGGCGCGAAAGTGCCGGTGGAGCTTTTGTCCATGTCGCCGTTCCTTGCGACCATTCTGGTCCTTGTCGTCATTTCCGCCCGCAGGCATGGTGCCTCCAACGCACCCGCCATGCTGGGTCGGATTTTCCACACCTCGTGAAGCCCACGAGGGCATATTCCAACAGGGGAGATATATTCCATGAAACGTAGAACTTTGCTGACCGCCGCCGCGGCCTCCGCTCTTGCTCTGAGCGTCGCTGTTCCGGGCTTTGCTCAGGATCCGGTCAAGGTCGGCTTTATCTATGTCGGTCCGAAAAACGACGGCGGTTGGTCGCAACACCACCACGAGGCCGCCATGGTGATGGCCGAGCATTTCGGTGATGCCGTCGAGCTGGTGGAACAGGAAAGCGTGCCCGAAGGCCCCGACGCCGAGCGCGTGATGACCCAGATGGCCCTGTCGGGTGCTGACATCATCTTCACCACCTCGTTTGGCTACATGGATCAGACGATCAACGTCGCGGGCAAATTCCCGGACGTGAAATTCGAACACGCCACCGGCTATAAAACCGCGCCGAACGTGGGCGTCTATTCCGCGCGTTTCTACGAAGGCCGCGCGATCGAGGGCTACCTCGCCGGTCACATGACCAAATCGAACAAAATCGGCTACATCGGCTCCTTCCCGATCCCGGAAGTGATCCGCGGCATCAACTCGTCCTTCCTGCACGCCAAGAAAGAGAACCCGGATGTGGAAATGTCCGTCGTCTGGCTGAACACCTGGTTCGACCCGGCGAAAGAGGCCGACGCGGCGCAGGCGATGATCGATCAGGGCATTGACGTGGTGCTTCAGCACACCGATTCCACCGCCCCGCAGATCACCGCGCAAAAGGCCGGCAACGTCTACACCTTCGGTCAGGCCGCCGATATGGCCGAATTCGGCCCGATGCCGCGCATCTCGTCGATCATCGACGAATGGGCGCCCTATTACATCGAACGCGTGCAGGCCGTCATGGATGGCACCTGGGAATCGGACATGACCTGGGACGGTATCGGTGCGGGCATGGTTGGCATCGGCGAGATTTCCTCCGCCGTTCCAGACGATGTGAAAGCGGGCGCCGAAGCGCTGCGCGACGCGATCTCCGCAGGCGAGTACCACCCGTTCACCGGCCCGATCAACAAGCAGGACGGTTCCGTCTGGCTGGCCGAGGGTGAGGTTGCCGATGACGGCACGCTCGCGGGCATGAACTTCTACATCGAAGGTCTGACCGGCGAGATTCCGCAGTAACCCCTGCGCGACATTTGAATGTGGAAAGGCCCGCCCAGCGGGCCTTTTTCATATGCATTTGGGAATAAAAGATATTTTCACATCGGAATATGTTTTGACCCGGATCAAAGCTGCGCCATGCTGCCTGTGCGAAACACACCCACGAAGAACCGCGAACAAGGAGTCTCCCATGTCTTGGGTCGAAAAGAACGAAAGCATGCGCACGGCGCTGCGTGCGCTGAACAAAGCCAATCCGAACATCCCCGAGGGCTTCGGCGCCATGTCGAAAGCCGCGCTTGCGGGCGATGTGTTGGACCATAAAACCAAGGAATTGCTGGCGCTGGCCATGGCCATTTCCGTGCGCTGCGATCCTTGCGTCGGCTTTCACGTCGAGGCGTTGATGAAATACGGCGGCACGCGTGAAGAGTTGCTCGAAATGCTGGCGATGAACATCCAGATGGGCGGTGGCCCGGTGCTGATGTATGCCGCCAAAGCTTTGGAATGCTGGGATGAATTGGCCGCTTTGAAAGAGGGCGACTAACCCCGAAGAAACTGAGCTTGCGAAAAAGGCGGCCCCGCAAGGGACCGACTTTTCCGGAGTAAGCGATGTACATCCTTACCTCGAAAGTCGTTGCGCATTCATTTTCGCACTCACTTGCGCACGACGGAACAGACCTTGCCGCCGTCCTTCTTGGTCTTGCAGTCCATGTGCAGCGTCTCTTCTTTCTCGCCGACGAACCAGGCGATCAGGCGGTCGACATAATACGACAGCTTTTCTCCCATCGTGGCGTCATCTGGAAGACCAGGTGCCTCAGGCTCGACAGCAGCTTCGGCCGCGACACCATCCTGCAAGTCTGCACTCTCATCGACATGCTCGATCTCGAAACTGCGCGCTTCCGAGCCGTTTTTCGGCGCGGCAATCCGTTCGGTCGTCAGCTTGGGCAGGTCATCCTCAGACGAATCCCTGAAATAGGAAGAGCCCTGAAAACTCTCCGTCAAAGCGATCTGAACCCCTTTTTGAGTTCTTGAAATTTCTGCATAGACCAGAACGGAGATCACCATCCCCACCACGGCCCCGACAATGCTGAGCGTCTTTCCTAAGGTGCCCATAGGAATAAATCCCCCAATTTAACGTTTACCGTCGCCAAATTCTCAACAGATCGTGTCAAGAATGGGGAAATGAGACGAACATTCCGTGGAAAAAGGTTAAAGCCGCAGATCAGCTATACGGGCCAGATCTACGGAACGTCACATGTCGAGCGCTTGCCGCCCCGCTCCGCAGTTTGTAGTCTCCGCCCGACTAGAGGCTTCGGGAGGGCTGACGTTGAAAATCTGTCGCACGAAACAGGACATCCGCGAGGCTGTCAAAGGCTTTCAGGCCGCGGGGGAAACCGTCGCCTTGGTGCCCACCATGGGCTATTTGCATGAGGGCCACATGACCTTGGTGCGCACGGCCAAGACCCATGCCGACCGGGTCATCGCCTCGATCTTTGTCAATCCGACGCAATTCGGCGAGGCCGCCGATCTGGACGCCTACCCGCGTGACGAACCTCGCGATTTTGCCATGCTCGAGGCCGAGGGCGTCGATGCCGTCTTCTGTCCCTCTGTCGAAGAAATGTATCACCCTCTGAAACAGACCACCGTGCTCACCGAGGATTTGGACAAGGTGCTGATGGGCGCTCTGCGACCCGGCCATTTCAAAGGCGTCTGCACCGTGGTGACCAAGCTTTTCAACATCACCGGCGCGGATAAGGCGTTTTTCGGCGAGAAAGATTACCAGCAACTGCAGGTCATCAAGACCATGGTCCGCGATCTGGATATGCCGATCGAGATCAACGGCGTGCCGACCGTGCGCGAGGTGGACGGGCTGGCGATGTCGTCACGCAATGTGCGCCTGACGCCAGAGGACCGCCAAGCCGCGTTGATCCTCAACAAAGCGCTGGCCTATGCCGATTACGAGGTCTCCGACGGGCGCTCCGGCCCCGATCTGGAACAGGAAATCCGCGATTTCATCGCCCGCGAACCGCGTGCCAAATTGGAAAGCGTCGATGTGCGCGACGCCGAAACGCTGGCCGAGGTGCCGGGCGCGATCACGCGGCCCGTGGTGATCCTTCTGGCCGCGCGCTTTGGCGATGTGCTACTGATCGACCAAAGGGTCGCGAACCCTGCGTGAGGAGGAAACACCATGTCATCCCAAACTGAAACCATCCGCCGGGTCACCGTACCGCAAATCCGGGCGCGCAAAGGGAGCGATCCCATCGTGTCGCTGACGGCCTATCATGCGCACACTGCTGCGATTGCCGAAAAATACTGTGATTTCCTGCTGGTGGGCGACAGCCTCGGCATGGTGATGCATGGCATGGAAAGCACTGTGGGCGTGTCGCTCGAGCTGATGATCATGCACGGCAAAGCGGTGGTGCGTGGCACCAAACGCGCGCTTGTGGTGGTGGACATGCCCTTTGGCTCCTATGAGGAAAGCCCGGCGCAAGCTTTCCGCAATGCCGCGAAAATCATGAAGGAAACCCAGTGTCAGGCCGTCAAACTCGAAGGCGGCGCGCGCATGGCAGAGACGATCAAATTCCTCTCCGAGCGCGGCATCCCGGTGATGGCCCATATCGGCCTCACCCCGCAATCGACCAACATCATGGGCGGGTTTAAAACCCAAGGCCGTGATGAAAACGAATGGCAATTCCACATCGACGACGCGATTGCCGTCGCCGACGCTGGCGCCTTTGCCGTCGTGGTCGAAGGCGTGGTCGAACCGCTCGCCGACAAGATCACCAAAGCCATCGACGTGCCGACCATCGGCATTGGCGCGTCCAAAACCTGCGACGGCCAGATTCTGGTCATGGAAGACATGCTCGGTCTGAACGACTGGGTGCCGAAATTCGTCAAGAAATTCGGCGCGGTCGGTGAAGCCATCGAGGACGCCATCGCGTCTTACGCCGAAGACGTCAAATCCCGCGCCTTCCCGACGCAGGACAATGTCTACGGATCGAAAAAATAAGAGTGAGCGCCCTTCGGGGCGCTTTTTTCGAGTATTTGGACTGCAATGAAGACCTGTTAGCCGCGCATTAAGGTTAATGCGTCACAACGTGTTTACGGTACAGGCTGGAGAGCCGATGACCGTCTGCGATGAAGACGCCCCGGCCCGTGGGCCGAAACCCTTTCGGTGACGCCACTGCGCTATGAACCGGCGGTCGGGGCGCACCTCTTCATTGCAGGTGAAATACTCACTCAACGCCCATCTGCGCGCCACCGCACAGAAACCGTTCGCGCAAAGCCGTTTACGCACACCCCCAAATGCCCACATGATGAGACAAACACAAAGGAGTCTCACCATGACATTCCGTCCCGTCAAAGCGACCTCTGAAGGTCAGTTCACACTCGAAGGCGCAGGCGTGCATCTCTATCGCGCTTTCGGCTTTCACAAACCGCGCGAATTCGATCCGTTCTTGCTGTTCGATGATTTCCGCAATGACGATCCGAAGCAGTTCGAAAAGGGCTTTCCCTGGCATCCGCATCGCGGCATCGAGACGATCACCTATGTCTTGGATGGCGAGGTGGAGCATGGCGACAGTCTTGGCAACACAGGCGTTTTAGGCAAAGGCTCCGTGCAATGGATGACGGCAGGCTCCGGCATCATGCATCAGGAAATGCCGCGCGGAAATGCGGCGGGGCAGATGCACGGGTTTCAGCTTTGGGCCAACCTGCCTTCCTCGCTCAAGATGACCGCGCCGCGCTATCAGGACATTCAGGGCAGCGACATCCCCGAGATCATCGATGACGATGGCACCAAGGTGAAAATCGTCACGGGATCGTTCTGGGGCAAGCGTGGGCCGGTGGATGGGATCGCCGCCGATCCGCTTTATCTCGACATTTCCGTGCCGCCGAACACACGCAAGGTGCTGCCGGTCGACACCTATGCCAACACGTTTGCCTATATCTTTGCGGGCCGTGCGTCTTTCCGCGATGCCTCTCAGCCTTACGGCGTGCGGGTCGAGAAAGAGGTGAATGGTGAAGAGATCAACATCCGCGATATGTCCGGCAACCGGACGCTGGTGAATTTCGCCACCGGCAATGAGATCGTGGTGAACAGCGGGCCCGAAGGCGTGCGTTTCCTGTTGATTTCGGGTCAGCCGATCAAAGAGCCGGTGGCGTGGCATGGGCCGATCGTGATGAACACGCGTGAGGAGTTGATGCAGGCGTTCAATGAGTTGAACAACGGCACCTTCATTCGCGATCAGCGAGATCACTGACGAAAAAGCAAGCGCGCCAGAGGATGGCGCGCTTGCTTTCAATCTTATCGCTTTAAGCCGCGTGCGGAAAGGCGATCACGACATGTTCGCCAACATCCGGCGTCGTATCCGACGCCATATTGGCCTTGAGCATCTCATAACCCACCGCCAACGGATTTCCGGTCGACGCCCAAAGAGCGGCCTCCGACAGCGTCATTTCCAACAGGCAGACATGCGGGTTGTCGCGTCCGCCCTCGAACCAGGCCGCCGCCGCCGGGGACCACAGCTCATCGAGCTTGGCCCTGTCCGTGCTTTGACGGATCGCCCCGGTCAAACAGGCGAAAAACGATTGGTCCTGCGAGGTGACGCAGAACTGCGCCTGATCGCCGGTGCCCACGTGGCGCACCAGATCGGTTTCATCCGAAGTGATGAACCAGAGCTTGCCAGCCGCCGCATCCTGGAAATGGCTCATCGGCTGCATCGCGTCATGCGCACCCGAGATGCCGAGCATCCCGGCGCGCAGCTCACCAAGCTCCTGCCAGAGCATATGAGCGGGGTCTTCGCGAAACTCGTCCAGACGTGACATGGCTTACACCTTCGCCAGGAAATCGTCGACGGCCTGACGCGCCTCTTCCTTGGTCTTGCCGTAGCGCTGCTGAAGCTTGCCTTCGAGCTGTTCGCGGTTGCCTTTGGCCTCCGCCAGATCGTCGTCGGTCAGCTGACCCCATTCTTCACGCACGCGGCCTTGCATTTCAGTCCATTTGCCTTCGATTTGGTCCCAATTCATTTGAGGCCTCCTTTCTCTGTCTGAAGGTAGAACGTCTGTCCCCTGTCAAGAGTTCCGAGGCTCGCGCAATCTGACCGAACTCTTTCGTCGCGCGAGTCCCCCCAAGGCCTGTTTTCGGCTCAGCCACAATCCTGGAGTCACGCTCGTATTGATTATTTTTTTTTGCAAAGCGAAAGAATTTGGCGGCAATGCAGCACAAACCCCCTTCGCACCGCAGAAAAGTTAACACTTATTAACGTCGTGTTACCGAATTTTTGCAGAACAGAGTAAGATTTCACCGAGGCCGAAATAACTAAACGGCTGGAAATTCCTTTGAAAGACCTGCGCGGATGACCTCCTGAGGCGCCGCATAATTCACTGAAATAGCAATTCACTGAAATAGCAATTCACTGAATCCTTTCGAGGTGCAAAAATGACGAAACGCGTCACACGACGGTTAGCTCATGCTTGCGTGCCCATAGCAGCATTGTTCATGAGTTTTAGCACAGCTCCCGCCTTGGCCGAAACGAGTATGAATTCATCGGACGACAACACCCTGATCATTCATACCGACTTGGGCGGCAGTGTGCGGCAGCGCTACGAGGAGATCAGCACGCTGATCGCAAATGACACGAGAGTCGAAATCCGCGACGGCTTTTGTTTCTCCTCCTGTACGATGTACATCGGCCTGAAAAATACTTGTGTGACCTCAAAGGCACGTTTCGGCTTTCACGGTCCGCGTTCATTTTTCGGCCCCCTCTCCCAGGATCGCTTTGAGGAATGGAGCCTTTTCATCGCACAATTTTACCCTAATCCCGTGCGGGACTGGTATCTCGAGATCGGGCGCACCACCATCTATGGCTTTTACAAGGTCAGTGGCGCTGATCTGATCCAGCTCGGCGTCAAAGACTGTGACGCCTAAAGGGCATGAGGCCGCTCACAGCATGGCTGGCACGACCATATCCGGCGGGCGGTGACCGTCGGCGAAGGTGCGAATGTTGAGCATCACCTTTTCGCCCATCTCGATCCGCCCTTCGAGCGTCGCGGACCCCATATGGGGCAGGAGCACGACATTGGGCAACTCGCGCAAACGCGGGTTGATCTGATGCCCGTGCTCGAAGACATCGAGGCCCGCGCCACCGATCTCGCCTGCGCGCAATCCACGCGTCAGGGCGTTTTCGTCGATCACCTCGCCACGCGATGTGTTGACGATCACCGCCGTCGGTTTCATGAGTTTGAGCCGACGCGCGTTGATCTGGTGATAGGTCGCGGGCGTGTGCGGGCAGTTGATCGACAGGATATCGACACGCGAGAGCATCTGATCGAGACTGTCCCACCAGGTCGCTTCAAACACCGCTTCGGTCTCTGGCCGCAGTCGCGTGCGGTTGTGGTAATGCACCGACAGACCAAAGGCCCGAGCGCGGCGCGCCAACGCCCGGCCAACGCGTCCCATGCCCAGAATGCCAAGCCGCTTGCCCGTCAGCCTCTGGCCCAAAAAGGCGGTCGGCGCCCAGCCCTCCCAGATGCCCGATTGCATCGCCGCCTGGCCTTCGGGGATGCGCCGCGTCACGGCGAGCATCAAAGCCATCGCCATATCCGCCGTGTCCTCGGTCACCACATCAGGCGTGTTCGACACGAGGATGCCGCGGTTTTGCGCCGTGATCACATCAATATGATCCACACCTGCCCCGTAATTGGCGATCAGTTTCAGACGCTCCCCCGCCTGCCCCAACATCCCCGCGTCGATCCGATCCGTCACACAAGGCACCAGAACATCGGCGCGCTGCATCGCCTTGACCAGCGCCGCTTTGTCCATCTTTTCGTCCGTGTGATTGAGCTCGACATCGAAGAGCTCTTTCATCCGGGTTTCGACCTGTTCCGGCAATGCCCGTGTCACCACGACCTTCAGACGTTCCTTGGCCATGACCGCAACCTCCCTCTTTCTTTTTCCCCCCCATACTGGCAAACTCGATTGCATCCCGGCAAGCCGTAAGGATAAGAACCGGGGAAGAAAAACGGTTTAAAAGAACTGTATAAAAAATCCGGGGGAGGTCATGCCCCCGATGACGTGCTGGCAGATGGCCGACAGTTTCGGGCGAATGATGAGCAGATCAGGCAAAGTAACGATGAAAACGGGTCGACTTTTCGGCAAGGGTGCGCGCAGTCGGGCGCTTCTTTGTTGCCTCTTGGCGCTCAGTCTTTTGGCGCTCACGCCGACGCTCGGTTGGGCCGCCGATGGCCCCACGCGCGGCGCTGTCACCAACCTGCCCCTCCCGCGGTTCGTGTCGCTCAAAAGCGACAAGGCCAATGTGCGGCGCGGACCGTCTTTGTCGCATCGCATTGACTGGGTTTTCGTGCGCCGGGGTTACCCTCTGGAAGTCATCGCGGAATACGGCCACTGGCGCCGTGTGCGCGACCTTGAGGGCGCCACCGGCTGGTTGCATTATTCTCTGATTTCCGGGGTGCGCACGGCGCTTGTCACCGATGAGAATGTGGACCTCTATGCCCGCCCGGACCCAGCCTCGCGGCTCAATGCGCAGGCGGAGAAAAACGTCATCCTGCGTCTACAGGAATGCAACGTGTCCTGGTGCAAAGTCACCGCTGGCGGCCAAAAAGGATGGGTGTTGAAATCCGGAATTTGGGGTGTGCGTGCAGACGAAATTCTAGAGTAAGTGGTTATGGATCAAATCAAATCTCCCTTGGCAGCCCGCAATATTCCGACCGGATTGAAATCCTGTGTGATCCATGGCTACGGCAGCTGGCATGAGGCCATCGCGCAGGGCCGTCACGACTTTTTCACCCGTCTGGTGCCCAAACTGAAAGAGAAAGGCTTTGCGACCTATCTCGTCGAAGGCGGCTCGCGCAGCGGGCGGGCGTTGCTGGCCGAGGATCATCTCCACATCATCGTCGGCGGTCCTGCCATGTATGGCCCGACGATCCTGCATGCCTATCCGTCTTATCTCTGGGGCTTTTGGTATTTCGATGAGCTTGGGTTCGGCCACAACAGCTCGCTGCGCTTTTCCCGTTATTGTTCCGAGCCGGAGACCCGCGAAGCCGCCGAATATTTCTTCAACGGCGTCACCGGATATATGCTGCGTGAGAACATCTCGAAACATGCACAGGAACCGCGGATGGATGCGCCTTTGCGCCCCTCGACCGCGACGATCCTGTGTCAGCCTGCCGAGACCGAGACACCCAGCGCGCGGTATCTGAGCACCGAACAGATGATCGCCACGGCGGCCAATTACGACCGTGACGCGCTGGTCTATGTCAAACCTCATCCGCATCAAAGCAAACAGGGGCGTCGGCAGATCCTCGAGATTTGCGAGAACCACCCCAATGTGAAACTGAGCGACGCCTCGATCCACGACCTGATCGAAGCGGCCCGCGTGGTGATCACACAAAACTCCTCGGCGGGGTTCGAGGCCTTGATGCAGAAAAAGCCGGTGATCACCTGTGGCAAGACCGATTACTGGCACGCCACATTGACCCCGCGCACGGTCGCCGACCTCAAGGCCGCGATCGAGTTCGGCCCGGAGACCATGGCGGAGTTCGATTACGAGGGCTATTTCCACTGGTTCCTCGAGCGGCAATGCCTAGAGCCCGCGAAGGACAATTTCGTGCCGCGCGCCTGGGCGCGGATCAAGGACAAATTGATGCTTTAAGCGCGGGTTTCGCGTCTTTGGCCTTACCCGTGGGAGGGAATCCTTTATAAGCCCCCCCAAGCACCACAATCGGGAAATCGACATGCCTGACACCCGTCTGAACCTGTCAGCCGGACTCGCCTCCGTCTCCGTCGCGACCATCCTTGTGCTGGCCAAGCTTTGGGCGCTGAGCCTCACTGGCTCTCTGTCGATTGCCGCCTCTTTGGCGGACAGCGCCATGGATTTCCTGATTGCCGCCGGTGGGCTCCTGGCGATCTATTACGCCTCGCGCCCGCCCGACGACGATCACACCTTTGGCCACACCTCCGCCGAAGACCTCGCGGCCCTTGCGCAATCCGTCTTCATTCTGATTTCCGCCGGTGTCATCGGCGTGACCTCCGTGCGCCGCCTCTTGTCGCCCGCCCCGAAGGAGATGATGGCCGAGGGCGCCGGCATCGCGGTGATGATCCTCTCCATCGTGCTGACCATCGCGCTCGTGCTGTGGCAACGCCACGTCGCCCGCAAAACCGGGTCCAAGGTCGTCTCCGCCGACAGCCTGCATTACGTGGGCGATCTGATCCCCAACATCGGCGCCATCCTCGCGCTTCTGGCCTCCTCCATGTTCGGGTTTCACCAACTCGATAGCGTGGTCGCCTTGGGCGCTGCAGGCATTCTGCTTGTCGGCGCGCTCAACATCGGCAAATCCGCCTGGGACGCGCTCATGGACCGTGCTGCCCCGCCGGAGATGATCGCAGCCATTGAAAACATGGCCAAAGAGATGCCCGGCATCTACGCCTATCACGACCTTAAAACCCGTATGGCAGGCTCAAAGCCTTTCGTGAACATTCATATCGAAGTGAATGGCGACCAGACCCTGCGCGAGGCCCATGCGATCTCCGCGGGTCTCAAACGGCAGATTTTGGACGCCTATCCGAATGCCGATGTGATCGTGCACAAAGACGTGGCGGGCGAGGCGGATTGACCGCCTCGCTATTGAGTATTTCCGGCACAAAGGAAACGCGGATCACTCCGCCGCCAAAAGCCCCCGTCCTTTGAGCAGCGCCTCGACACCCGGCATCCGGCCCCGGAAAGCGGTGTAGAGCGCCTCCGCATCTGCTGAGCCGCCTTTCGAAAGGATGTTCTCCTCAAGCCGTTTCGCCATCGCCGGATCGAAGGGAGAGGTTTCCTCGAATGCCTCGAACGCGTCGGCATCCATCACCTCGGACCACATGTAGCTGTAGTAGCCAGAGCTGTAGCCGTCACCGGAGAACACATGCGCGAAATGCGGTGTCGCGTGGCGCATGGTGATGGCTTTCGGCATGCCGATCTTCGCCAGTGTCTTGGCCTGTGCCGCCATCGGGTCTTTCGGTGCCGGGCCGTCGTGGAAATCGAGGTCCACCAGGGCGGAGGCGACATATTCGACCGTGGCAAAACCCTGATCATAGGTCTGCGCCGCAAGCAAGCGCTCCAACATATCTCGCGGCATCGGTTCGCCGGTTGTCGCATGCGTCGCGAACTCTTCGAGCACCTCGGGCACTTCGAGCCAATGCTCATAAAGCTGGCTCGGCAATTCCACGAAATCGCGCGCCACGGATGTGCCGGAGATCGACTCATAGGTTACGTCCGAGAGCATCTGATGCAGAGCATGGCCGAACTCATGAAACAGCGTGCGCGCATCATCATAGGACAGCAAAGCCGCCTCTCCGTTCGACGGCTTGGCAAAATTGCACACATTGAGGACGATGGGACGAATGTCCCCCATGAGTTTCTGTTGGCTGCGCATCGCGGTGCACCAAGCACCAGAGCGTTTCGACCCCCGCGCGAAATAATCACCGATGAAAACCGCGATATGTTCGCCGTTCCGCGTCACATTCCAAGCGCGTGCATCCGGGTGATAAACCTGCATATCGAGCGGCTCGAACGCCAAACCGAAGAGACGATTAGCACAAGTAAAGGCCGCTTCGATCATCCGCTCAAGCTGAAGATAGGGCTTCAACTCCGCCTCATCGAGATCATGCTCCGCCTTGCGCCGGATCGAGGAGTAATAGCGCCAGTCCCAAGGCTCCAGATCGCCATTCACCCCGTCCTCGGCCATCATGTCTGACAGGATCGCAGCATCGCGTTCGGCGGCCTCTTTCGCGGGCTCCCAAACCCGCATCAACAGATCGCGCACATGCTCCGGCGTCTTCGCCATTTCGGTCTCAAGTTTATAGGACGCAAAGCTCTCGTACCCCAACAATTTGGCGCGCTCCTCGCGCAGTTCCAAAATCTCTTTGGCAATATCGCGGTTGTCGTTGGCATTGCCATTCTCACCGCGTGCCGCCCAGGCGCGGAACGCCTTTTCGCGCAGGTCACGTCGCGGCGAAAATTGCAAAAACGGTACGATGAGCGAGCGCGACAGGGTCACAACAGGGCCTTTGACGCCCTTCTCTTCGCCAGCAGACCGCGCGGCGTCGACGACGAATTGCGGCAGGCCCTCAAGGTCTTCTTCCGCCAGCGCCATGAACCACTCACGCTCGTCGGCCAAAAGGTTCTGCGTGAACTGAGTGCCCAGCGTGGCAAGCCGTGATTTGATCGCCGCCATGCGATCTTTTTCAGCCCCTTCGAGTTTCGCGCCCGAGCGCACAAACGACCGACGCGTGAGCATCAAGACGCGCTGCTGTTCCTCTGTCAAATCAAGGGTTTCGCGGGTTTGCCACAGGGTCTCGATCCGATTGAACAGTGCCTCATTGGCGGTGATTTCGGAACTGTACGCAGAGAGCACGGGTGACAGATCGCGCATCAATCCGTCGCGCACATCGTTGGTGTCGGCCCCCGCCATGCCAAAAAAAGCCCCCAGCACTTTCGACAGCGTGGCATCCGCCTTTTCCAGCGCTTCAATGGTATTGGCAAAAGTCGGCGCCTCGGGGTTTTCCGCGATGGCTTTGATCGACGCGCGCCCCTCTGCAAGCGCGGCATCGACCGCAGGTTTGACATCCGCGTCGCGCAAATCGGCAAACGGCGGCAGGTTGAAAGGCGTATTCCACTCGGACAGGTAAGCGTTGGTCATGCGTGTCTCCTTTGGCCTTCAAGCTATGCCTCGAAAGCGGCAAGGAAAAGGGTCAGCCACCGCAAATCGGACAGTCGGCTCGCTTTTTCACGGTAATGGTCTGCGTCTCGGCATAAAGCGCATCGTGAATGACCAACCGCCCCATCAACCCCTGCCCCGCGCCGGTGATTTCCTTGACCGCTTCCATCGCCATCATCGTCCCCAAAATCCCCGGTAAAGGGGCCGCAACGCCAGCCTCGGCACAGCTTGGGACCATGCCGTCGGCAGGACGCTCAGGGAACACACATTGATAACAGGGGCCATTTTCATGCGATTTATACGTGCTGATTTGACCTTCCCACTGCGTGATCGCTGCTGCGATGAGAGGGATGCTATGTGTCACACAAGCGCGGTTCACCAGGTAGCGCGTGTCGAAATTATCCGTCCCGTCAAGCACCAGATCGTAGTCGGCGACCAGTTCCATGGAGCCTTCGTCAAACGCCCGATGATAGGGCCGCACCTCGATGAATGGGTTCTGCGCCCGCATGGCCTCGGCGGCGGAGAACACCTTCGGCACGCCCAATTGCGCATCCGTGTGAATCACCTGTCGTTGTAGGTTCGAGGCCTCGACCACATCCGGGTCGACCACCCCGATCACACCCACACCAGAGGCCGCGAGATATTCCAGAACCGGCGCGCCAAGACCACCGGCGCCGATCACCAAAACCTTCGCCTCTTTCAGCTTTTTCTGCCCAGGCCCGCCGATTTCGCGCAGCAGGATATGGCGCATGTAGCGGTCCAGTTCGGCGGGGCGGAACGTGCCCTCGCTTTGCGGTTCTGGCGTCTGAGGTTTCGGCTGCGCCTTCTTGCGCAGCGCTGCCAAGCCCGCACGGTAAGCGATAATGATCGCCGCCCCGACACCGATCAAGAGCCATTCGCCCAAGGAACCGCCAAGGCTCACACGCAAAGCATGACCTTCGGGCAGCACAAAAAGCGCTATCAAAACAGCGAGATACAACACCCCGATCATCGCCCAGCGCGCCCGCGTCGGCGCGCCGGTCAGCCAGCCGATGCCCCAAAGCACGGCGGCGATGATCAGGAAAAACGTCATGTGCGCCCGGTCGACCCAAACCCACCCGCGCCACGCGCGGTGTCACTCAGGCTGTCGACCACACGGTAGGCGGCCTGCACCACAGGGGCGACGATCATCTGGCCGATGCGCTCACCGTGGGTGATGTGAAACGGCTCTTGCCCGTGGTTGATCAGCAAAATTCCAACTGGCCCGCGATAATCCGCGTCGATCGTGCCTGGCGTGTTCACCATGGAGATCCCATGCTTGAGCGCAAGACCCGAACGCGGCCGCACCTGCACCTCATAGCCCGGCTCAATTTCCATCGCGAACCCTGTCGGGATCAACGCCCGCGCGCCCGGCTCGAGAACGACGCCAACGTCGCGCTGCTCCGGCGGGAAATTCGCGCGCACGTCGCCGCCTGCCGCATGCGCGGTCTCATAAGACGGCAATTTGATGTCGGTATCGGCCCCGTCGAGCCATTGGATTTTGATCTCTACGCTCATGTTTTTTCCGTGGTTTAAATACTCAATGTCCCGACAGATGATCGGCAATGCGATAGGCCAGCTGACGCGCCACCTCGTCCTTGCTCATCCGCGGCCAGTCATCGGCGCCGCGCTCGGTGATCAAGGTCACGGCATTCTCGACGCCGCCCATGATCCCGGTGGCGGGCGAGACGTCATTGGCCACAATCCAATCACAGCCCTTGCGTTTGCGTTTCGCCGTGGCATGCGCAATCACATCGTCGGTCTCGGCTGCAAAGCCCACAACGAGACGCGGGCGCCCTTCGAGCATCTGGCTCACACCCGCCAAAATGTCCGGATTTTCGGAAAATTCCAGAACGGGCAGCTTTCCCTGTGTTTTCTTGATTTTTGACCCGCTCTCTGAGGCCACGCGCCAATCCGCCACGGCGGCGGCGAACACAGCGGCCTCGGCGGGCAAAGCGGCCTCGACCGCCTCTTTCATCTCGCGTGCGGTTTCCACCCGGATCACCCGCACCCCGCGCGGAGGGGCCACATCGGCGGGGCCGGTAACAAAGCTCACATCGGCGCCGAGATCGCGCAGTGCCTTGGCAATCGCCGTGCCCTGCGCCCCCGACGAGCGATTGGCGATATAGCGCACCGGGTCAATCGGCTCATGGGTTGGGCCGGAGGTCACGAGGATGTGCTTGCCCTTCAGCGGGCCTTCGGTCAGAGCGGCCCGAATGGCGGCAATGATGTCAGGCGTCTCGGAGAGACGGCCGGGACCGAATTCACCGCAAGCCATGGTGCCTTCTTCGGGACCAACGAAAAGCACGCCGTCTTGTTTCAACTGCGCCACATTGCGCTGACACGCGGGGTGTTCCCACATCCGCACATTCATCGCGGGCGCGACCAAAACGGGTTTGTCTGTCGCCATCAACAGCGTCGAGGCCAGATCATTCGCCAGCCCCCCGGCCATCTTGCCCAGGAGATCGGCGGTGGCGGGGGAGATCACCACAAGATCGGCGGCACGGGACAGTTCGATATGCCCCATCTCCGCCTCATCCGTGAGATCAAAGAGGTCACGGTAAACTTTTTCGGCCGCCAGCCCGGAGACGGACAAGGGCGTCACGAATTCTTCGGCGGCCTTGGTCAAAACCGGCACGACGCGCGCGCCTTCATCACGCAGGCGACGGATCAGGTCGAGCGATTTGAACGCCGCGATCCCGCCGCCGATGATCAGCAAAATGGTCTTTTCGTTCAGCATTTTCGCTCTCCCGGCACGGCCCTGCACGCAGTCTCAGGGAACGGTGTAAGCCAAGGCCGCGCGTGAGACAATGCTCAGAGGCATTGCCCGGCTATTGCAAGAGCCCGGCACAGGGATCGTCCCGCAGGGTCGGCGCCGTCACCAACCAGAGATCGTAAGGCGGTGCCTCCGCAGGAGTGTCTTCCAATTGACCGATGGAAAGCGTTTCAAAGTAAGGCGCAGCCTTGGCCAGCACCGAAGGCATGCCCCAATCCATGCGCGCATGGCCATTGCCAGTGATCACCGCAACCGGCCCGCCCGTCGCCTCATAGGCCTCAATCACAGCTCGCGAAAACGCAGCATCGCGTAGCCTTTGCGCCTCCACCATCCCCGACATCATCTCTAGCGGCATGGCTTCGCAATGGGCATCGAACTGCATCTTCTGGCGTTCGGTTTGTATCTCTTCGGGCAAATCATCGGTAAGACCATAGCGCTCGGCCTCCGCACCAAAGACAGCGGCGGCTCCGTCAGAGAAAGCCCGACGCACATCTTCGCGCGGCAAAGCGGCACCAAAGACAGGCGCATCGCTTGACGCAAAGATCGGATAATACATGGAGAACTCGGGCCAGCCGGATGTGTCCCAGTCCAGGACCTCGGCCAATCCCTCCTCATCGCGACGCAGCTCCGGCGTCACACGCGCCGCCTGCTCGGGCGTCAACATTTCAAACACAATCGCCGTGGGCGAGAGCGCCGCAACAGCTTGCGCCTGATGAAGATGATGCACAGGATTGTCATGCACTTCGCCCAGCAAAACGACATCCGACCGAGGCAAATTCGACAGAGCCTCAGGCGTGATCTGGTCTGAAAAAACGGGGCCCGCGATCAGAGTGAGCGCGACGGCAAAGGGAAATCTCATGAAAAGAAATGTCGCACGTCCTGATGGTTGGTCTCAAGGCTGACACGCATTTTCTGAAGCGCGCCCGCTTCGAGTTGACGCACGCGTTCCTTCGACAGGGACAGTTCCTCGCCGAGGCTTTCGAGCGTGCGCGGGTCTTCCGTAAGTTTGCGCGCCTTCAGGATAAATCGCTCCCGTTCGCTCAGGTGGTCCATCGCCTCGCCAAGCCAGCTTTTGAGCTGTGCCTGATCATGCGCTTCGCCGACCATTTCCGCCGTAGTTTCGCCCTCATCCGCAAGAGTGTCGATCCATTCGCGACCTTCTTCATCGCCCGATTGCTGCGCATTGAGCGAGAAATCAGAGCCAGACAGGCGCCCGTCCATGATCTCCACATCCCGCAGCGGCACGTTCAAATCCATCGCGATCATCTGCAACAGCTGGTCGTGATCGAGCGCTTCGCCCTGCGCAGAGGCCTCGCGTTCGAGACGCGCCTGAACCCGGCGCATGTTGAAGAACAGCGATTTTTGAGCAGAGGTCGATCCGGTCCGCACCAGCGACCAGTTGCGCATCACGTAGTCCTGGATCGAGGCCTTGATCCACCACACGGCATAGGTCGAAAACCGCACGCCGCGATCGGGGTCGAATTTCTCCGCCGCCTTCATCAGGCCAAGACCGGCCTCTTGGATGAGATCGCTCATCGGAGCACCGTAGCGTTTGAATTTCGCCGCCATGGAAATCGCCAGACGCATATAGGCTGTCACGAGCCGGTGCAGCGCCGCCTCGTCACGATGATCGCGCCACGCGCGGGCCAACGCCTGTTCCGTCTCAACGTCCAGCATTTCCGCTTTCATCGCCCGGCGCGGCAGGGCGTTGTCGGATGCAGTCATATCGAGTGCCATATTTGAACCTCCTGAGAGTTTGCGCTCTGGCTTGATCTCACGTTCTACCTTCTGAGCAACCCTATCGGGTCTTCGTGACGGTCATTTGCGAGCTGTGGCTACTCCTGTTACGAAAAGCCTAACGCATTGGACCAAGAATAGGTTTCACGATCATGTGCACAAATATGACACTCGTGCTCGGCGGCGCTTCTTCCGGCAAGTCCAATATTGCTGAAAAAATATGTAATATCAGTAAATTAGATAGACTTTACTTAGCCAGCGCAGAATGCTTCGACGAGGAAATGCGCACAAAAGCTGCGCAACATCGCACAAGTCGGGGTGATGATTGGTGCACAATAGAGGAACCTTTGGCCGCGGATCGGGTGATTTCCGAGCTGAGAGCGGGTCAGATTCTCCTGTTCGATTGCGCCACGATGTGGCTGAGCAACCATATGTTTGCCGAACATGATCTGGCGGCGGAGACCGAAACCCTTTTGTCTGCGATCCGCGCCTGCCCCGCAGAGATCGTCATCGTCTCCAACGAAGTGGGCCTCGGGATCGTGCCGGAAAACGCCCTCGCGCGCCGGTTTCGCATCGCGCAAGGCGAGCTTAATCAACGCTTGGCCGCCGAGGCTGGCACCGTGATCGGCGTCATGGCCGGGCTGCCCTTTGCACTCAAAGGCCAGCTTCCGGAGGGGCTCGCATGAGCCGCCTTTGGTTGATCCGGCATGGCCCGACTCATGCGAAGACCTTCGTCGGCTGGACAGACCTGCCCGCCGATCTGTCGGATCACGCGGCCATTGCCCGGCTGGAGGCTGCGCTGCCCGACGTGCCGGTGATCTCGTCGGACCTCACGCGCGCCGTCGAAACTGCCAGCGCCGTGCAGGGGGCCCGTCCCCGCCTGCCGCATGACGCACGCTTTCGGGAAACTCATTTCGGCAATTGGGAGATGCTGAGCTGGTCAGAAATTGAAGCCAGAGATGGCGCCCTTGCCCGCGAAGTCTTTGAAACACCAGGGGAAAGTTCCCCGCCAGGCGGCGAAAGCTGGAACCGGTTTTCCGCCCGCGTGCATGAAGGTGTCGCGGCACTTTCCGGCGAAACCGTCATCGTGGCACATATGGGGGTAATCATGGCGTTGCTGCAAAAGGCACTGTCTTGCTCGGCTTTTGAAGCCCTCGGGCACCAGATTGATCCACTGTCCTGCACCATCATCGACTGTCCCGAAGGCCTCTCCGGACCATGGGCGTGCAACCTCATAAATCACAAATATTGATATAATATCAATCAAATATGAATTTTTATGATGGTAGATTTCCTCATAGACTATCGCAAACAGTTGGAGGTTCTCTATGTCTTACGATCTTTTCATCGGCGACAAAAGCTTTTCAAGCTGGTCGCTGCGCGGTTGGCTTTTGTTCGAGAAATTCGACATCCCGGTCAATGAAATCATGGTCGGGCTCTATTCCGGCACCATGAAAGAGGACCTCGCCCCCTTGTCACCCGCCCGCTTTGTGCCCACCGCCCGCACGCCCGAAGGTTGGGTGATCGGCGAAAGCATCGCCTTGGCCGAGACGCTGGCCGAACGCCACCCGGAGGCCGGACTTTGGCCCAAAGACGCCGAGGCGCGCATCTACGCGCGCTGGCTTGTGGCGGAAATGCACGCTGGATTTACGGCCCTGCGCGGCGCCTGCCCGATGCAGCTTTTGCATCAATATCAGGGATTTGCCGTCGCCGATGCCGTCAAAGCCGACCTTTCGCGTTTGGAAACGGTTCTCTCTCATGCCTTCGAAAACTTCGCGGGTGGCGGCCCCTGGCTCTTCGGCGCCTACTCTGCGGCGGATGCGTTTTACGCGCCGGTCGCGGCGCGGATCGCGGGCTATGACCTGCCTGTTTCTGATCGCCTCAAGGCCTATGTTCACGCGCATCTCTCCGATCCGGCGTTCAAAAAATGGCGCAAAGCCGGGCTTGAGATCAGCTATGATCCCGTGCCCTACGCGATGGACCTGCCCGTGACGGATTGGCCCGAACCGGTCTAAATTCGACAAGCTGCGGAGCGCGTTAACCATTTGCTAACCACGTCTGCGCTAGACGGGTTAAGATTGGTTAAAGCGTTTTTCGTTTAATCTGTGTCAGATTGAGGGAAAAACGTTGCCGCACTGAATTGATATTGCTGCGTTTCTCAAAAATTGAGTGCCTCAAGTTTTTTGAGAAACGCTTTAACGCATTCCGGGAGCACATCATGGTCGCACGGACATTCTCCGTCGCTTTCGAAGGCATCGAGGCCCGCCCCGTCGAGGTGCAATGCGCCATCGCCCCCGGATTGCCCAGTTTCACCATCGTCGGCCTGCCGGACAAAGCCGTCACCGAGGCCCGCGAGAGGGTGCGCGCGGCCCTCGCGGTGATGCAAATCGCACTGCCATCGAAGAAACTCGTCATCAACCTCTCGCCTGCCGATCTGCCGAAAATCGGCTCGCATTTCGACCTGCCCATCGCATTGGCCATCCTCGCCGCCACCGGGTTGATCCCTGCCGAGAAGGCCGAAGAGACGCTGTCCTTGGGCGAATTGGCGCTGGACGGGTCGCTCGTCGCAGTCAACGGCGCGCTGCCTGCCGCGTTGAAAGCCGCCGAGTTGGACTGTGTCCTCGCCTGCCCAGAGGCCTGCGGATCGGAGGCTGCTTGGGTCGGTGCAACGCCCGTCTATGGCGCGAAAAACCTCGCGCAATTGCTCCGGCATTTCACCGGCGACCGACCTTTGCATGAGGCCCATCCGGGTGAGATCACCCTGCCCTCCCATCACCGAGATCTGCGCGATGTGAAGGGACAGGAAAAGGCCAAACGCGCCATGGAGATCGCCGCCGCAGGCGGGCATCACATGTTCATGGTCGGCACGCCCGGCTCCGGCAAATCCATGTTGGCGGCGCGCCTGCCGACGATCCTGCCGCCGCTTTCGGCACAGGAGGCCTTGGAAACGTCGATCATTCATTCCCTCGCAGGTCTGTTGGACGAAGGCGGCATTTCCCGCGCGCGGCCCTTTCGTGAGCCGCATCACACGGCCTCCATGGCTGCCATCGTCGGCGGTGGGCGCGGCGCGCAGCCGGGAGAAATTTCGCTGGCGCATAATGGCGTGTTGTTCCTCGATGAATTCCCGGAATTCCCACGCCCTGTGTTGGAAACACTGCGTCAGCCCATCGAAACCGGCGAAGTTATGGTGGCGCGGGCCAACGCCCATATGCGCTACCCCGCGCGATTCATGTTGGTTGCGGCCGCGAACCCCTGCAAATGCGGGTATCTGCCTGACCCGGCGCGGGCCTGCGCCAAAGTGCCTCTCTGTGGCGAGGAGTATCTTGGCCGCATTTCCGGGCCCTTGATGGATCGTTTCGATTTGCGCCTCGAGATGCCGCCCGTGCAGTTTCAGGATTTGGACCTGCCGCCCTCCGGCGACAGTTCCGCCACAGTTGCGGCGCGCGTCGCCCAAGCCCGCGCGATCCAGACCGAGCGCTATGACGGCACAGCATTTCGCACCAATGCGCAGATCGAGGGGCAAATGCTGGATGATGTCGCCAGCCCCGATGCCGAGGGGCGCGAGATTTTGACCAAGGCTGCGGAGAAGCTTGGGCTCTCGGCGCGGGGCTATCACCGCGTCCTGCGGGTCGCGCGCACCATTGCCGATCTGGCGGGCGAGGAGAATGTGCGCCGCCCGCATCTGGCCGAAGCTTTGAGTTATCGGGTGGTCTCTGGCGTGCTCAATTGAGAGCTTTCAGGAACTCCGCTGTCTCCGCAATCGCCTGACGCGCCTCGGGGAAAAACCCATCGAACATTTGCCAGACATGCGGTGCGCCTTCGGTGAGTCTGAGCACGACTTCGGCCCCCTCTTCACGCAGATGCGCCGCCATGCGCACGGAATCATCGCGCAGTATTTCGCACTCTGAGGCTTGCAACAGCACCGGCGGACAGTTTGGAAAACGCGCAAAGATGGGCGAAACTTGCGGGTCCTCGGCCGCAGAGTCGCCAAGGATCATCGCGGTCAGATCGCGGGCGCGCTCCGGCGGGAAAAAGTGGTCGCGCTCGGCATTGGTTTCGAAAGATGGGCTGGACAGCGTCAGATCGGTGAAGGGCGACCAGCCGAAAGCCCCGGCGGGCGGCGCACCACGCTGGCACAGCTCCGCCAAAAGCGTCAGGGCCAGCCCCCCGCCGGCACTGTCGCCACCGATGGTGATCTCCTGAGGGCTATAGCCCGAGGCCACCAGAGCGTCCCAAACGACCAAAGCGTCCTCAAACGCTGCGGGCAGCGGGTGTTCGGGGGCCAGCCGATAGGCGGGCAAAAACACGGGCCGATTGGCCAGTTGCGCCAGCCGTGAGGCAAGGCGTTTGTGGGTCTCGGGACTGCCTGCGATGTAGCCGCCGCCGTGGAAAAACAGGATGACGCGCTCGTCATCGCACTCCGGCGGCCTGATCCACATGCCCGGAAGACCCAAGGCGTCATGGGTCACCTCGGCGGACAATTGCACCGGCAAGCTGAGTTTGGCCGCCAAATCGACCCCGTCCCGCAAAGGCACAGGGTTTTGCGCATGGGTAAAGGCGGCCCGCACGACGGGGCTCAAGGCCCCGGACACAAGCCGCATCCGAAGGCTCATGCGCGTTTGGCCTCGATCGCTTTCCAGATCAGCTCCGCCGTGTTGGTGCCGTCAAAGCGCTCAAGCTCCTGAATGCCGGTGGGCGAGGTCACGTTGATCTCGGTCAGGTAATCGCCGATCACGTCGATGCCAACAAAGACCTGGCCTTTTTCTTTCAAAAGCGGCCCGATCCGGGCACAGATTTCCAGATCACGCGCGGTCAGTCCGACTTTTTCGGCGCGCCCGCCAACGTGCATGTTCGACCGCGTTTCCCCGGCCTGCGGCACGCGGTTGATCGCGCCAACCGGTTCGCCATCGACGAGGATCACACGTTTGTCGCCATTCGACACATCCGGCAGGAATTTCTGCACAATCATCGGCTCGCGCGAGATGCCGGTGAACAGCTCATGCAAGGACGAGAGGTTGCGATCATTCGGATCAAGGCGGAACACGCCCGCGCCGCCGTTGCCGTAGAGCGGTTTCAGGATGATGTCGCCATGCTTTTCCTTGAACGCCTTGATGGTCTCGAGGTCACGCGCGATGGCGGTGGGCGGCGTCAGGTCCGGGAAGGTCAGAACCAGCAATTTCTCGGGATAATTGCGCACCCAGAACGGATCGTTGACCACCAACGTGCCCGGCGTGATCAGCTCCAACAGGTGCGTCGTGGTGATGTAACCCATGTCGAAGGGCGGATCCTGACGCAGCCAGACGACATCGTAGTCGGACAGATCGACCTCGGTCATCTCGCCCAACGTGTAGTGATCGCCCTCGACGCGGCGCACCTCGACCGGCCAACCGCGCGCCGTGACACGCCCCTCCTGAAAGGCCAGATGATCCGGCGTGTAGTAGAACAGCTCATGGCCGCGCTTTTGCGCCTCTTCCATGATGCGGAACGTGCTGTCGGCATGGATGTTGACCGGACCGATCGGGTCCATCTGGATCGCGACTTTCAGCGCAGGGGTCTTGGACAAGGGCGTATCTCCTCTGGTTGTCTCTTAGGGTCAGGACCCATTGAGTTGCGATACGCAGCAAGGAAAAATGTGCGTTATCAGGCGTTTGGATTTCACCGCCAAGGCTGGTTACCTTGGCAAGGATGCCGAGCGACTGAGAGCGTGCATTTCTCCTTGCCCTACGGGTTTGACGGGTTTTGCTCTAGCCTGCGTTATACGACCTTGAAATAGAAACACTGTTCTTGCGGCCACATGCCTTGGCTAGAGCAAAATCTGTCAAACTGCGCATCGCAAATCAATAGATCCTGACCCTAGATGGACCAGCCGGGGGACGCATTCAATGGCAATGTCCTGTGCGCAAGATCACATGCAGGTTTTACATCAACGCATTCTCAAGGCACGCGACCTCCCCCGCCCCGTTCACCAGCGCCACGTCGATCCGCATCGGCGTCAAAAGCCCAGAGGGCAGTCGCCCGATGTAATCCTCGGCACTGGCGCAGAGCCGCGCCTGTTGACGGGCGCCGAGCGACACACTGGCGCGGGCATGGGTTTTCGAGGCCTTCACCTCGACAAAGACAATCTCGTCTCCATTGCGAAAGATCAGGTCGATCTCCCCGCCCGCCCCGCGCCAGCGACGCTCCAAGACCTCATAGCCGCGTTCCGTATAGTGGCGCGCAACGATGTCTTCGGCGGAAAGACCGAAATGATAGGCCTGCGCGCCGCGGGTGCGCCTCGAATCCTCCGCCGACATCCGGCCTCACTTCCCGTTCTTATTTGCCCGTCATCTCCAACGCCATTTGATAGACGTCGCGCTTCTTCAGCCCGTGTTTCACCGCCACCTCTGCAGCGGCATCCTTGACCGACATCTGTCCAAGCGCTGCCTCAAGATCGGCCTCCAAATCCGCCTCGGAAACCTCGACATGATCCGCGCGCCCGACGAGCAACACGATCTCGCCCTTCACCGGCGCATCGCGCAGGCTTTCTTCCAATTCCCTGAGCGTGCCTTTGCGCACCTCTTCAAACCGTTTCGTCAACTCCCGACACAGCGCCGCCGGGCGGGTTTCCCCCAAGGTGTCGCACAATTCGCCTAAGGTTCGGTGAACGCGTTTCGGGCTTTCATAGAACCCGAGCGTGGCGGGCACGGCGGCAAAAGACGTGAAGAATTTCAAACGTGCCCCCAAAGAGGACGGTGGAAAGCCCGCGAAGAGAAAACGATCAGACGGCAATCCCGAAATGGTCAAAGCCGCGATCATCGCCGATGGCCCCGGCGCGGAGGTCACCGGGATATGGCGCTCAAGCGCCTCGCGACACAGAACAAACCCCGGATCGGCCACCAGAGGCGTGCCCGCCTCAGACGCATAGGCCACGGATTTGCCCTCTTCCATCAGTGCGATCAGACGCGGGCGCATCTGGGCACCGTTGTGATCGTGATAGGGATAGATGTGCCGCCCCTCCAAGGGAACGCCATGAATTTCCATCAATTTGCGCAGGGACCGCGTGTCCTCCGCGGCCAGAACATCGGCGGATGCGAGAATATCGAGGGCGCGCAGCGTGATGTCCCGCGCGTTGCCAATCGGTGTGGCGAGAAAATGGAGACCGGCAGAAAGCGGCTTGGTTTGATATATCAATGTGATCTCTGCCCTTTGCAGCGTTTACTCTTTGTGGACTGTCGCTTAGTCTGCCCGCAAATTTGCGTGACCGCCCCCCGTGTTGCGCCTTTGCCGTCAGGAGTGAGGTTTCCCCTATGTTCGCTGTTCTTCGCGCCGCCCGCAAGTCGCTCACCAAAGTTGCGCTTGGCCTGTCTGTTATTGCTCTTGCCGCCTGTGATCCGGGCGCTTTCCCCGTCACCGGCGGGCCGACGATCAACACGTCGAACCCGGTGCCTGTCGCACTTCTCGTGCCCTACGAATCACAACAGGGCGGCGACGTGGCCATGGCGCGCTCCATCGAAAACGCAGCCCGTCTCGCGATGGCCGACCTCGACGGAGCCACCATCGATCTGCGCGTTTACCCGACCGGAGGTCAGGCCGAGCGCGCCTCTGCCGCTGCCTCTCAGGCGGTGAAGGACGGCGCCAAAATCATCCTCGGTCCAGTTTACGGCGGTTCTGCCAAACTCGCGGGCATCCCGGCAGCCAATGCGGGCATCAACGTGCTCTCGTTCTCCAACAACCCCGATGTCGCGGGCGGCAACGTCTTCATCCTCGGGCCGACCTTTGAGAACACCGCCAACCGCCTGGTGTCCTACGCGCGCTCCAACGGCAAGGGTCGGATCATGGTCGTCAACGGCAACAGCCCGGCAGAAAACGCGGGCGCCGATGCGATCAAATCCGCGATCAGCCGTCAGGGCGCGACGCTCGCCGGCACCCAGAGCTTTGAATTGAGCCAGCAAGGCGTGGTGCAGGCCATCCGCCCGATCGCCACGGCCGCGCGCAATTCCAACGCCGATGCGATCTTCTTCACCTCCGGCAATGACGGCGCCATGCCGCTTTTGGCCCAGATGCTGCCGGAAAACGGTATCAAGTCGCCGAACCCGCAATACATCGGGTTGCAACGCTGGAACGTGCCTGCGTCCGCGCTGAGCCTGCCGGGCCTGCAAGACAGCTGGTTCGCCATTCCCGACCAACAGTTGACCAGCAACTTCTCCGCGCATTATTCCGCCAAATACGGTCAGGCGCCGCATGCCTTGGCCGGTCTCGCCTATGACGGCATCGCCGCCATCGGCGCGCTGGTCAAAGACGGCAACCAAAACGCGCTGACGGCACAGGGCCTGACCCGCGGCTCCGGTTTTGTCGGCGTGAACGGGATTTTCAGACTTATGTCCGACGGCACCAACCAACGCGGCCTTTCCATCGCGACCATTCAGAACAATCAGGTAATCGAGATTGACCCTGCCCCAAGAGCCTTCCGTGGCGCCGGATACTGACCGTTCGGCCCTCACCGCCTTTTTGCCAACGCCTTCGGGCACGTTCATCTGCGCACAAGACGCCATCTTCGACAGCTCCGCCGTGGCGAAAGCGCTCGAAGCCGGGTGGGCGGAGGCCAAAACAGATGCTGAGATCCGCAAGGCCACGGTGACGGTCCTGAACGCGGCCCAAAAACGGGGCCGTGCCGCCATTGCCACCGCCATGCTGGATGCGCCCCGCAACGCGCGCCCGGCGCTTCGGGCCTATGCCTGGCTGACCGATTGTCTGGTCACCACGGTGCTGTTCACCGCGATGAGGAAGCTGCACCCGAACCCCAATCCGACCGAAGGCGAACGCATCGCCGTTCTGGCCGTGGGCGGGTATGGGCGCGGGGAAATGTCGCCGGATTCCGACGTCGATCTTCTGTTCCTCGCCCCGCATAAGATCACCGGCTGGATCGAAAGCCTGGTCGAGAGCATGCTCTACATGTTCTGGGACCTGCACCTCAAAGTCGGCCATTCGACCCGCACGATCCGCGATTGTATCCGGCTTGGCAAAGAGGATTTCACCATTCGCACGGCGCTGTTGGAGCTGCGCTTTCTCTCCGGCAATCGCGCTCTGGCGACCGAGTTGCACGTCAAACTCCGCGACGAATTGTTCCGCAACACCGCGCGCGAGTTTATCGAGGCCAAGCTTGCGGAACGCGCCGAGCGTCACCGCAAACAGGGCGGCCAGCGCTATGTGGTGGAGCCGAATATCAAAGAGGGCAAAGGCGGCTTGCGCGATCTCCACACGCTGTTCTGGATCGCGAAATATGTGCACGGCGTGCGCAACACCGCCGATCTGGTCAAGGCGGGCGTGTTCACTCAGGACGAATATCGTCAGTTCGAAGAGGCGGAAACCTTCCTTCACGCCACGCGCAATGCGCTTCATCTGATTGCCGGGCGTCCGATGGATCAGCTCACCTTCGACATGCAGGTCGAGGTGGCGGAACGCCTGGGCTACATCGACCATTCGGGCCGCCGCGCGGTCGAGCATTTCATGCAGAACTATTTTCTGCACGCCACCCGCGTCGGCGAGCTGACCCGGATTTTCCTGACCTCTCTGGAGGCCCAGCACGTCAAACAGGAACCCGCGCTGCAACGCCTGCTCAAACGTCGCCGCAAGGTGGGCGATCAATATGAGATGGTGCACAACCGGCTGAACCTGCGCGATCGCAAGGCGTTTTTGGCGGACAAGCTCAACCTGTTGCGGGTCTTCGAAGAGGGGCTCCGAACCGGCTATCTGTTGCATCCGGACGTGATGCGCCTGATCTCCGCCAATCTCGACAAGATCGACAATGAGATGCGCAATGACCCTGAGGCGCAGCGCATTTTCCTTGATCTCCTGCTGAAACACGGCAACCCGGAACGTGCGCTCCGACGGATGAACGAGCTGGGCGTTCTGGGGGCGTTTATCCCGGAATTTCAACACATCGTCGCGATGATGCAGTTCAACATGTACCACAGCTACACGGTGGACGAGCACACGATCCAGGTGATCTCCAATCTCGCTGAAATCGAGCGCGGTGAGTTGGAAGACGCCCTGCCCGTCTCCACCCGCATCCTGAAAACCGGGGTGAACCGCAAGGTGCTTTATGTCGCCATGCTTTTGCATGACATCGGCAAGGGCCGCGTCGAGGATCATTCCGTGATTGGCGCCCAGATCGCGCGCAAAGTGGCGCCTCGGCTGGGCCTCAAACCCGCCGAATGCGAAACCGTCGAATGGCTGGTGCGCTATCACCTCTTGATGTCGGACATCGCCCAGAAACGCGACATCGCCGACCCGCGCACGGTGCGCGATTTCGCCAAGGCGGTGAAAACCCGCGAGCGGCTTGATCTTTTGACCGTGCTGACCGTTTGCGACATTCGCGGCGTCGGCCCGGATGTGTGGAACAACTGGAAAGCGACGCTGATCCGCAACCTGCATTCTCAGACCGCCTATGCGCTCGAACATGGGCTCGAAGAGATCAACCGCGACGCCCGCGAAGGTGAGGCGAAAAAAGAACTGCGTGCGCGTCTCAAAGATTGGGATGCGGCCGAGAAACGCACCGAATTGCAGCGCCATTACAGCACCTATTGGCAAGGCCTGCCCTTCGCCGCGCATGAGATTTTTGCGCATCTTCTCAAAGACATCAAAGCCGACGAAATTCGCATCGACCTGCATCAGGACGAGGACCGCGACGCCACCCGCGCCTGTTTCGCTTTGGCCGATCACCACGGCATTTTCGCACGGCTCTCCGGCGCTCTTGCGCTGGTCGGCGCCAACGTGGTGGACGCGCGGACCTTCACCTCGAAGGACGGCTACGCGACTGCAGTGTTCTGGATTCAGGACAATGACGGCAACCCGTTCGAGAGCGCCCGCCTGCCCCGTCTGCGTCAGATGATCGACAAGATCCTACGCGGTCAGGTCATGGCCCGCGAAGCACTCGACACCCGCGACAAGATCAAGAAACGCGAAAGCCGGTTCAACGTCCCGACCTCGATCATCTTCGACAACGAAGGCTCGGAGATTTTCACCATCATCGAGGTCGACACCCGCGACCGCCCCGGTCTTTTGTACGACCTGACCAGGGTTCTGGCCGAAAACAACATCTCCATCGTCACCGCCCAGATCGCCACCTACGGCGCGCAGGTGGTCGATGTGTTCTATGTGAAGGACATGTTCGGGATGAAACTCCATACCGAATCCAAACGCAAATCGCTTGAGAAGAAACTGCGCGAGGCCATCGTGACCGGCGCGAAACGGGCGCAGGCGCAATGAAGCCGATCCGCCTTGTCCGGGGCTTTGTCACGGTGGGCGGTTGGACCCTGATGAGCCGCATCCTGGGCTTTGTCCGGGACGCGCTGATCGCGGCTTTCTTTGGCGCGGGCCCCGTGGCGGAGGCCTTCGCCGTCGCCTTTTCGCTGCCCAACATGTTCCGCCGCTTCTTTGCCGAGGGCACGCTCAACGTCGCCTTTGTGCCGATGTTTTCCAAAAAAGTCGAAGCCGAGGATCACGCCAAACGCTTTGCCGAGGAAACGCTTGCCGTTCTGGCAACCGCTCTGATCGCATTGACGTTGATCGCGACGCTCTTCATGCCCGCTTTGGTCACGCTGATGGCGGCGGGTCTCATTGGCGACCAGCGGTTCGATTTGGCCGTCGATTTTGGCCGCATCGCTTTTCCCTATGTGTTGTTCATCTCCGTGGGCGCGCTGTTTTCCGGCATCCTGAACGCCACCGGCCGTTTTGCCGCCGCCGCTGCCGCCCCTGTCATGCTCAATGTCGTGCTCTCGGTCGCCATGATCGCAGCCTCGAAGCTTGGCTTTTCCGTCGAACGTGCTCTGATCTGGGCTGTGCCTGTCGCGGGCGCCGCGCAGCTCGCCGTGGTCTGGGTCGCCGCCGCCAAGGCCGGGTTCAACCTGCGCCCGCGCCTGCCGCGCCTCACGCCGGAGATCAAAGCTTTGCTGGTTCTGGCGGGCCCTGCGGCGCTGGCGGGTGGTGTGGTGCAGATCAACCTTTTGGTCGGACGTCAGGTCGCGTCTTTTTCCCAAGAGGGTGCGATCCAATACCTGAACCTCGCGGATCGTCTTTACCAGCTGCCTCTCGGTGTGGTCGCGATTGCCATCGGCATCGTGCTTTTGCCCGATCTGTCGCGGCGCCTTCAGGCCGGTGACGGACAAGGCGCCCGCAACGCCTACAACCGGGCTTTTGAGTTCGCGCTTTTGCTGACGGTACCCGCCGCCGTGGCACTCATCGTGATCCCGGATGTGTTGATTTCCTTCCTGTTCCAGCGCGGCGCGTTCACGGCGGAGGACACGCAAAAGACCGCACTGGCGGTGATGGTCTACGGGTTGGGCCTGCCTGCCTTTGTGATGCAAAAGGTGCTGCAGCCGCTGTATTTCGCCCGTGAAGACACCAAAACGCCCTTCCGCTTCGCGGTCTACGCCATGGTGATCAACGCCGTGGTGGCCGTCGGCCTGTCCTTTGTCATCGGCTATCTCGCCGCCGCCTGCGCCACGACGCTGGCCGCTTGGGGCATGGTGGCGCTCTTGTGGTTTGGCAAGAAAGGCATGGGCGAAGACGTCCATGCCGATGCGCGCCTGATCCGCCGCGTGCCCCGTATTCTGATCGCCTCGATCCTGATGGGGGCGCTGCTTTGGGGTGGTGAAATGGCTTTGTCGCCGGTGTTCGCGCTGTCACGCGGGTTGGGGACGCTTTTGCTGGTGGCGCTTGGAATTGTCGGCTATTTCACCTTCGCACATTTGGTCGGTGCGGTGCGTTTGGCCGAATTGAGAGGCTCGGTACGTCGGGGCGGATAAGTTTTGCCGCTGCCCGACAAGGTCCCCCGTGATCTCATTTTAACCGGCATTTTTACCCAGCATTAAGGTTAATCAGATTAACCTTAATGCCTGTTAAGATTTGGCATGGGCAGAAGGAGATCTGCTGCCAAGAAAAGGAACGCCAGCTACCGCTGACGCAGCCGCATCAAAATCCGACCGAAGGCGCCGGGCACCAGCAAAGCTGCGGTGACAAACCCGGCCACAAAACCCGCCAGATCGGCGACCCATTCGGCAGAGCCGCCGAACAGCAGCCCGTAAACCAGCTGCAAGCCCATCAAAAACCCGATGAGGGTAAAGGCCCGCATGCGGTTTTCCTGCATCTGCCCGAGCCCCAGCCAAAGGATGAACGTATAGGCGCCGATATACCCGTAAGCGGCGGGATAGGCCCCTAAAAGGGGCGTTGCGGCATTCAGGATCAATCCGAACGCCAGAGACCCGGCCAAAGTCGAGACGATGAAAATCACCAGAACCGCCAGATTGCCAAAGGTCTCGCCCACCATCTTGCCCAGCGCCAGGATGAAGACGATGACCATCAGCGCGTGCGTGATCGAATAATGCACGAAAGCGTAGGTGAAGAACCGGCGGAGATGTTCGAAAGGCCAGGAGCCCTGCGCCCGCATCGCCTCGAAGATCGAGTCGAAAAAGCCGTAGGTCTCCATCGCACCGATCCGCCAGCCGACGGCATCCGGCCCACCGATCAGCCCAAGCGTGCCGATCTGGAACACCAATTCAATGCCCCCCAGCACCAAAGCAATGGCAATCACCATCGGCGGCAGCGCATTAAAGGGCGCTTCCGGGCGGGAATACTCGGGATCATCGGACATTACTGGGGCCTTTCCTTGACGCTCTCGTCCCGCCTAGGTAAGCGATGTGCACCTATTATTCCAGTGACGGAGTTCCAGATGGACAAGCCTGCCTTTACCCCCCGCGTCTTTTCGGGGATCAAGCCTTCGGGCGGGCTCACTCTCGGCAACTACCTCGGGGCGATCAAACGCTTCGTGGGGATGCAGGGCGGTGAGTTCGAAACCATCTATTGCGTGGTGGATATGCACGCGATCACCGTCTGGCAAAGCCCCGAGGACCTGCGCCATGCGACCCGTGAAGTCGCCGCCGGCTACCTCGCCGCGGGCATTGATCCCGACACATCGATCCTGTTCAACCAATCCCGCGTTTCGGCCCATGCCGAGCTTGGCTGGCTGTTCAACTGTGTCGCCCGTGTCGGCTGGATGAACCGCATGACGCAGTTTAAGGACAAGGCGGGCAAGAACGCCGAAAACGTCTCGCTTGGCCTCTACGCCTACCCGTCCCTGATGGCGGCCGACATTCTTTTGTACCACGCGACCCATGTGCCCGTGGGCGAGGATCAGAAACAACACGTCGAACTGACCCGCGACATCGCCAACAAATTCAACCACGATTACAAGGTCGATTTCTTCCCGGAAACTGTCCCTGTGATCGAAGGCCCGGCGATGCGGGTGATGAACCTGCGCGACGGCACCAAAAAAATGTCCAAATCGGGTGAAAGCGACATGGAGCGCGTCAACATGACCGATGACGCGGACACCATCGCCAAGAAGTTCAAAAAGTCGAAAACCGACCCGGAAGTCCTTCCCGAAGAAATGGAAGGCCTTGCCGACCGTCCTGAGGCCCGCAACCTCGTCAACATCTACGCCGGTCTCGCCAATATGACCGGCGAAGCGGTTCTGGCCGAATATGGCGGTCAGGGCTGGGGCAAGTTCAAACCGGCTTTGGCCGAGCTTGCCGTCGAGCAGCTGGCGCCGATCTCGACCGAAATGAAACGCCTGATGGACGACCCGGCGGAGATCGACCGGATCATGGCGAAAGGCGCCGATAAAGCCAATGAGATCGCTCAGCCGATCTTGGATGAAACTTTCAAGATCATGGGCTTTGTGCGCTGAACGCGGCCCACAAACAAACACGAAAGGGCGCCCATCGCGGCGCCCTTTTTCATCTTCATTGCAGTCCAAATACTCAGATCAGCTTAACCTGCGTCCCCACGCTCACGCGATCGTAAAGGTCCACGATCTGCTCGTTATAAAGCCCGATACAGCCATCCGACGACCGCCGCCCGATCTTGCGCGTGTCGTGGGTGCCGTGGATGCGGTAATATTGCCAGCTCAGATAGAGCGCCCGCACACCGAGCGGGTTCTGCGGTCCCGCAGGCACCGTCACCGGCAGGCTCGGATCACGTTCGCGCATCGACGGCGTCGGCGTCCAGGTCGGGTTCTTCACCTTCTGGATCACCTCCGTATAGCCGCGCCGGGTCAGCTCGTCGGAGATCGGCACGGAGGTCGGGTAGAGTTTGTAGGTGCCATCCGGGCCCCAGAAATGCAAAGCCCGGCTCACCGTGTCGGCGACAATGCGGCCTTGCCCCAGCTCATCGAAATGCTCCTTCCAGTCGATGCGGCGAAAGCTCGAAATATTCTGCCGCGCAGGCCCCGTGGATTTCAGCTCCTCCGGCAAGGTCAGCCCGGCCTCTTGGGCGGCGGCGGCGCGGGCCAGAAAAGGAGTGGCAAGGCTTAGCGCCAGAAAGCGGCGGCGTTTCATCTCGGACATCGGATATCTCTCATGCGTTTTCATCTGCGATTTTGCGCCAAGAGACGCCAAATCCACGCTCACCTTCAAATCACGAAGCGGTGACGCGCGCGACAGGCGAGAAACCGCAGCAGGGATGTCACATAAGGGTTTCAAATCCACCCTATCAAGGGACGCAAGCGATTCAGAATCAGACCTGTCCCCGCCTGATCCCGTCTCGCACGCGCCTGTGTCAGGCGCACGCTCTGATCATTTTCCCCGACGGATCAGACCCTCATTGAACCCTCGGCTTCCCGAAGCCGGGGGTTTTCTCCATCTTGTCTCTGGGGCTATCACATCTACCAACTGTTGCGTCTGGCGCCCGGCTCGGTCATCATCGCCGTGAAATTGCCCCTAAGCTTATTAAGAGCACGACCAAAGAGGCCCCCATGCGCAAGTTTCTCGTGATCCTCGATGACAGCCGCGAATGTCTCAACGCCATGCGCTTTGCCGCCATGCGCGCCTCGAACTCCGGCGGCGGTGTCACCATCCTGTCGATCATCCCGCCCGAAGAGTTCAACCACTGGATCGGGGTTGCCGATCTGATGCGCGAAGAGACCCGCGACCGGATCGTGGCGCATTACGAGGTCTTCGCCAAATGGATGCGCGACCGTCAGGGCATCGACCCCGAGTTGGTGATCCGTGAAGGCGAGGCCGTGCATGAAATTCTCACCCAGATCAAGGAAGACCCGGAAATCGGTGTCCTCGTGCTGGGCGCAGGCACGGAGAAATCCGGCCCCGGCCCGCTTGTCTCCGCGATGACCAAACAGGCGGGTTTCCTGCCGATCCCCATGACACTCGTACCGGGCGAAATGTCGAAAGAACGCCTCGAAGCGGTGACCTGATGCCGATGCCATGGAGCTATCGCCATTCGGAGAAGGAGTTCAAATCCTTCCTAAAAGACGCCAAGGGCCGTATGGGCCACATCATGGAGAGCGACAACATGACCTACACGGCGGTCGATGGCGTGTTGCAGTGTTTTCGCCGCCGCCTGACCCCGCCGCAGGTGATTGCCTTTGGCGATGTGTTGCCCTCGACGCTGCGCGCCATGCTGGTTTACAACTGGCGTGTCGATGCGGTCCCACTGCCCTTTGGCACGCGCTCCGAATTGATCCGCGAGGCGCAATCCCTGCGCAAGGACCATAACATCACGCCGCTCAATGTGATCGACGCCACGGCCTATGCGCTTTGGCGGCATTGCAATCACCGCGACCTTAAACGTGTTCTGGATGCGATCGGTCCGGAGGCGGTGGCGTTTTGGGCAGTGCGCGGCATTCCCGAGACAAAGCTTGAACAACAGATCATCTGACGTTATTCTTTAGAACCGTTCTAAATATTGACTTTCGGCGCCATAAGGCGCATATCCGACCTGTCTACTAAGGAATACGCGCCATGTTCATCCAGACCGAATCCACGCCGAACCCCGCCACTTTGAAATTCCTGCCGGGCCAGACCGTTCTGGACGCGGGCACCGCCGATTTCACCACCCAAGAGGCCGCAAGCGCCTCGCCGCTCGCCAGCCGCATCTTCAAGGTCGGCCATGTCACGGGCGTGTTCTTCGGCTCCGATTTCGTCACCGTGACGAAAGACGAGGACACCGATTGGGATCATGTGAAACCCGCGATTCTGGGCGCGATCATGGAGCATTTCCAATCCGGCGAGCCGGTGATGGCCGGTCAAGGCGCGGACACCTCTGGCGGCCACGCCGATCATGACGGCCCCGACAGCGAGATTGTCACCCAGATCAAAGAGTTGCTCGACACCCGCGTGCGTCCCGCTGTGGCGCAAGACGGTGGCGACATCACCTTCCACGGGTTCGATCGCGGCATCGTCTACCTGCACATGCAAGGCGCCTGTGCCGGTTGTCCGTCCTCCACGCTGACCCTGAAAATGGGCATCGAGAACCTGCTGCGTCACTACATCCCCGAGGTGCTCGAAGTGCGCCCGGTCGCAGCATAAGTGGTCAAAACCGTTCCAGAAATGCTCGCCGAGATTCACGCGGCGAGCTTTGAGACGCCCCGCCCTTGGTCCGCGACCGAGTTTGCGGGGCTTTTGTCTATGAAGGGCGTGTTTCTGGTCGCCGGCGATGGCCCGTCCTTTGCGCTTGGGCGCTATGTCCCGCATGAGGCCGAGTTGTTGACCCTCGCCGTGGCGCCCGAGGCGCGCGGTCAGGGGCTTGGCCGCAAGATATTGAAAGCCTATGAGAAAGAGGCGGATCGCCAGATCGCGCTCAAATCCTTTCTCGAGGTGGCCGCCGACAACGAGGCGGCGATTTCCCTCTATCTCTCGGAGGGATATAGCGAATCCGGTCGGCGCAAGAATTATTACATCGCCCCGGACAAAACCAAGATCGACGCTCTGGTCATGGAAAAGCGTATAAAACATACGTAACCCAACGTCATAGGGTCGCGTCTGTGGGAAACTCCCCGGTATCGGCGACCATTTGGTCAAATTTGGAAAAATGTGTATTGACCCTCCGGCAGGGACGCGCCCTAATCCCTGCCAAGGCGAGACTGTGCTCGCTTACATGGGTCGCATCATGTGACGGTTTCGACTGAGGCGTCGTGACGTCCTTAGAGGCGATCCCAAGACCAGTATATAACGGGAGACCATTCATGACCCTGAAAACCACGTTCCTCGGCGCCGCCGCAGCGCTTGCACTGACCTCCGGTGCCGCTCTGGCCGATCCGGCGATCATTTTCGACCTCGGTGGCAAGTTCGACAAATCCTTCAACGAAAGCTCATACAACGGTGCCGAGCGTTGGAAAGCCGAAACCGGCGGGTCCTATCGTGACGTCGAACTGCAATCCGACGCCCAGCGGGAACAGGCGCTGCGTCGCTTTGCCGAGAACGGTTTCAACCCGATCATCATGGCCGGTTTCTCCTTTGCCACCGCGCTTGAAACCGTGGCAGCCGATTTCCCGGACACCAAATTCGCCATTATCGACATGGTTGTCGACGCGCCGAACGTGCGCTCCGTGGTGTTCAACGAACATGAGGGCTCCTACCTCGTCGGCATCGCCGCCGCCTACGCCGCAGAGGGCGACACCGTCTCCTTCGTCGGCGGCATGGACATCCCGCTGATCTCGAAATTCGCTTGCGGCTACGCGCAGGGCTTTAAATCCGTGAAGCCCGAGGGCAATGTCATCGTCAACATGACCGGCACCACGCCTGCGGCCTGGAACGACCCGGTGAAGGGCGGCGAATTGACCCGCGCTCAAAAAGCGGCTGGCTCCGAAGTCGTGTTTGCGGCCGCTGGCGGCACGGGCCTCGGCGTTCTGCAAACCGCAGCGGATGAGGATATGCTCGCCATCGGTGTGGACAGCAACCAGAACTACCTGCAACCGGGCCACGTCCTGACCTCCATGGTCAAACGCGTCGACAACGCCGTTTACGACGCCTTCATGCAGGGCGAAGATCTGGAAACCGGCATCTTCGTGATGGGTCTGGCGAATGACGGCGTGGGCGCCGCCATCGACGAATACAACGAAGCGCTGATCACGCCCGAGATGAAAGCCGCCATGGACGACGCCACCGCGAAAATCGTCTCCGGCGAGGTTGTGGTCCACGACTACATGTCCGACGAAACCTGCCCGGCTTACTAAGGCGGGCGTCGCATGAGCGTTCAGAACGAGGCGGGGCGGCAGGAGACTGTCGCCCCCACCGCTTCCGCCCCCGCCATCGAATTGCGCGGGATTTCAAAGGCTTTCGGCCCGGTTCAGGCCAATAAAGACATCTCCATCTCGGTCGCCAAGGGCTCGATCCATGGCATCATCGGCGAGAACGGCGCGGGCAAATCGACGCTGATGTCGATCCTTTACGGGTTCTACAAGGCGGACGCGGGCCAGATCCTCATCAACGGCCAAGAGGTGAACATCACCGACAGCCAAGAGGCCATCGCCGCCGGCATCGGCATGGTGTTCCAGCATTTCAAACTGGTGGAAAACTTCACCGTTCTGGAAAATGTCATTCTGGGCGCTGAAGACGGTGGGCTTTTGAAACCCTCGCTCGCCAAGGCCCGCAAGCTGTTGAAACAGCTCTCTGACGAATATGAATTGTCCGTCGATCCGGACGCTTTGATCGAAGACCTCTCCGTGGGCCACCAGCAGCGGGTCGAGATTCTCAAGGCGCTCTATCGACAGGCCGACATCCTGATCCTCGACGAGCCCACCGGCGTTTTGACACCTGCCGAGGCCGATCACCTCTTCCGCATTCTGGAAGGGCTGAAGAAAGAGGGCAAAACCATCATCATGATCACGCATAAACTGCGTGAAATCATGGAGATCACCGACACCGTCTCCGTCATGCGCCGTGGCGAAATGACCGCCACCGTGAAGACCGCGGAGACCTCCCCCGAAGAGCTCGCCGAGCTGATGGTCGGGCGCAAGGTCTTGCTGCGCGTCGACAAGAAACCCGCCACGCCCGGTGCGCCGGTGATCAAGATCGAGAACCTCGAGGTCGTCGACGAACAAGGCGTTCGGCGTGTCAAAGGCATCGATTTGACGGTGCATCAAGGGGAAATCCTTGGCATCTGTGGCGTCGCGGGCAACGGTCAAACCGAATTGCTTGAGGTGCTGGGCGGCTATCAGAACGGCACAGGCAAAATCCTGATGAACGGTCAGGAGATTGATCTCTCCGGCAAGCATTCCAACGGCCAGACCCGACGCGCGCGCGGCATTGCCCATGTGCCCGAAGACCGCCACGATGAGGGGCTGATCCTTGAGTTTCAGGCCTGGGAAAACATGGTGTTCGGCTATCACCACGACCCGAAATATCAAAAGAATGCGCTTTTGATGGACAATGCCGGGATCAAGGCGATGACGCAGGTGAGCATGGACAAATTCGATGTCCGCCCGCCGAACCCGAAACTGGAGGCCAAGTCCTTCTCCGGCGGCAACCAGCAGAAAATCGTGCTGGCGCGTGAGATCGAACGCAACCCTGATCTTTTGCTGATCGGCCAGCCGACGCGCGGTGTGGACATTGGCGCGATCGAGTTCATCCACCAACAGATCGTTGCGCTGCGCGATGAGGGCAAGGCGATCCTTTTGGTCTCCGTGGAGCTTGACGAGATTATGTCGCTCTCGGACCGGATCGTCGTCATGTTCGACGGTCAGATCATGGGCGAGCGTTTGCCTTCTGAGACCAACGAGGGCGAGCTTGGCCTGTTGATGGCCGGGATTACAGATGAGGAGAAGGCACAATGAACAAGATGCCGAAATGGGCGGACGCCGTCCTCATTCCTTTGATTTCCATCCTTCTGGCGTTTTTCTTTTCCGGTCTGGTGATCTGGGCCATCGGCAAAGACCCGGTGGTGGCAATCAAGACCATGGTGCAGGGCGCCTTCGGCTCGACCTCCGGGATCAGCTATACGCTCTATTACGCCACGAATTTCATCTTCACGGGCCTCGCCGTGGCCGTCGCCTATCACGCGCGTTTGTTCAACATTGGTGGCGAAGGTCAGGCGATGCTGGGCGGGCTGGGCGTGACGCTTGTCTGTCTCGCTGTGCCGTGGCCGCATTGGATGCTCGCGCTGCCTGCGGCGATGATCGGCGGTGCTTTGTTTGGCGCGGCCTGGGCCTTTATCCCCGCATGGCTTCAGGCCAAACGCGGCAGCCACATCGTGATCACCACGATCATGTTCAACTACATTGGTGCGGCCTTGCTGGGCTATCTCTTGACCAAAGTGCTCAAGGTGCCCGGTTCGATGCTCACGGAAAGTGCTCGCTTCCCTGAGGGGGCACATCTGCCGAATTTCTCGGAAATTCTGGCCCCTTTCGGCATCAACTTCTCGCCAAACGCGCCCGCCAACATGGCGTTCTTCGTGGCGCTTCTCTGCACGTTCCTGTTCTGGATTCTGATCTGGAAAACGCGCCTGGGCTATGAAATTCGCGCCTATGGCCAATCGGAAACGGCGGCAAAATACGCCGGTATCAACCCCTCGCGCATCGTCATCATCGCGATGCTGATCTCTGGCGGTCTGGCCGGTCTCATGGCGATCAACAACGTCATGGGCGAGGCCGAGCGCCTGATCGACAACGCGGTTGAAGGCGCCGGTTTCATCGGCATCGCGGTGGCGCTCATGGGGCGCAACCACCCCATCGGCATCCTTCTGGCCGCGCTGTTGTTCGGCTTTCTCTACCAAGGCGGTGCCGAACTGTCGTTCTGGGAATCGATCCCGCGCGAGCTGGTCGTCGTCATTCAGGCGCTCGTGATCATGTTCACCGGCGCGCTCGACAACATGGTGCGCATGCCGCTCGAAAAACTCTTTGTCGCGCTCGGCAAAAACAAAAAGAAGGAGGCGTAAGACATGGACTATCTCACGATCATCCAGATCCTCGACAGCGCCCTGCGTCTTGCCACCCCTCTTTTGCTGACCTGCCTCGCCGGGCTGTTTTCCGAACGCGCGGGCGTGGTCGATATCGGGCTTGAGGGCAAACTTCTGGCCGCGGCCTTTCTTGCGGGGGCTGCAGCGGCCGTCACCGGCTCGATCTGGATCGGGCTTTTGGCCGGTGTCGCCGGGTCTCTGGCGTTTTCCATGTTGCACGGTCTGGCCTCGATCACCTTCAAAGGCGATCAGCTGATTTCCGGTGTGGCGCTAAACTTTCTGGCCGCCGGTCTCACCGTGGTGATCGGCCAAAGCTGGTTCAAACTGGGTGGCCGCACGCCGTCTCTGTCGGGCGACGGGCGTTTCGAATCTTGGAACCTGCCGTTCTCCGACGCCATGGCAAAAATCCCGGTGGTCGGCCCGGCCTATGACGAGCTGATTTCCGGCCATACCGCGCTGACCTATCTGGCGCTTTTGGCTGTGCCGCTGTCCTGGTGGGTGCTCTACCGGTCCCGCTTCGGGCTGCGTCTGCGCGCCGTGGGCGAAAACCCCAGCGCCGTGGACACCGCCGGAATTTCGGTGGTCAAGCTGCGCTACGCGGCCCTCGTGATCGCTGGCGTGCTCTGTGGGCTTGCGGGCACCTATCTGGCCTCTCTGGCTGCGGGTTTCGTCAAGGATATGTCCGCAGGCCGGGGCTATATCGCGCTGGCCGCGCTGATCTTTGCGAAATGGCGGCCTTGGTATGCGCTTTGGGCGACGCTGTTGTTCGGTCTTCTGGAGGCCATCGGCAACCGCTACCAATCCATCGCCCTGGGTGATTTCGTGATCCCGGTGCAGTTCATGCAGGCCCTGCCCTACATCTTGACCGTGATCATCCTTGCCGGTTTCGTTGGCAAGGCGATCCCACCGCGTGCCAGCGGGCAATCCTACGTCAAGGAGCGCTAAGGCGATTTGAAATGATGTTGAAAGCGGGCCTCAGCGCCCGCTTTTTTCATGCCGCCTTCGGCAGAATGTTTGACGGCACTGGCAAATCATTGCATTCCTGAAAGAAACGCACGCGAAAGCTACAGCCCATGCAAATCTTCCTCCCCATTGCAGAAGTCTCCGTGAACGCCTTCACGCTTCTGGGGATTGGCGGCATGGTCGGTGTGCTGTCCGGCATGTTTGGCGTGGGCGGCGGGTTCCTGATCACGCCCTTGCTGTTTTTCGTCGGCATCCCGCCTGCCGTGGCCGTCGCCACCTCCGCCAATCAGATCGTCGCCTCCTCTGTGTCAGGCGTGCTCGCGCATCTCAAACGCAAGACTGTCGATCTGAAAATGGGGATGGTGCTTTTGGCCGGCGGCCTTGTCGGCTCTGCCATCGGCATCCAGATTTTCAACATTCTCAAGGCGATGGGTCAGGTCGATCTCCTCGTCACCCTCTGCTACGTCGTCTTCCTCGGCATCATCGGCTTTCTCATGCTGATCGAGTCTTTGCGCGCCATCAAACGCGCCCGCGGTCGCCCCGCCGGGCGGCCTGAGCGCAAGAAACACCTCTGGGTCCACACCCTGCCCTTCAAGATGAAATTCCGCGCGTCCGGTCTTTATATCTCCGCCATTCCGCCCATTGCCGTCGGCGTGTTTGTCGGGATGTTGGGCGCGGTGATGGGCGTGGGCGGCGGGTTCATCATGGTGCCCGCGATGATCTACATCCTCGGCATGCCCACCAAGGTGGTGATCGGCACCTCGCTGTTCCAGATCATTTTCACCGCCGGGTTCACCACGATGTTGCACGCCTACACGAACCACACGGTGGATGTGCTTTTGGCTTTCCTGTTGCTCTTCGGCGGCGTGATCGGCGCCCAGGTCGGCACCCAGATCGGGTTGCGCCTCAAGGCCGAGCAACTCCGCATCATGCTGGCCCTTCTGGTCCTCTTGGTCTGTCTCAAACTTGGGGTCGATCTCTTGATCACACCCAAGGAACTCTACTCGCTGGGGGTTTGATGATGCGTCGCCTGATCGCCCTCCTCGCGTTTTTCTTCCTGCCTCTGAATGCCCAGGCCGAACAGGTCGTCGCCGCTTTGAGCCAGACGCGGGTTTCCGTGAATGCCAATTTCGATGGCTCCGAAATCCTCGTGTTCGGCGCGATCAAGCGCGAGGCCGCGATTCCCGAAAACAGTCCGCTTGATGTGATCATCACGGTCTCCGGCCCTGAACATGTCGAAACCATCCGCCGCAAGGACCGTCGTTTCGGCATCTGGATCAACGTCGAGGCACAAGTCATCGGTCACACGCCGACGTTTTACACGGTCGCCTCAACCCGCGCGCTGCACGACATCCTGCCGCCGCTGACCGACAGCCTTTGGAAGATCACCGCCGACAAACGCATCCTGCCCGGCATGCGCGGTCTTCCTGCACGCGAAGCTCTGATCCGGTTGCGTGAGAACGACGATCTCTACCGCACCCGTGAGGGCGAGGTGTCCCTCATCGAGGACACGCTGTTCGACACCTCCATCGCTCTGCCGTCAAACATCGTCGAAGGCACCTATACGACGCGGATTTTCCTGATCCGCGACGGTGAAGTGATCGACAGCTACGGCACGTCGATCAATGTGCAAAAGGTCGGGATCGAGCGCTGGCTCTACAATCTGGCTTATCAAAATGCGCTGATCTACGGGGTGATGGCGCTGGCGATTGCCGGGATTTTCGGTTGGGGCGCTTCGCAGGTGTTCCGCCTGATCCGCCGATGACTTAAAGTCCGCTCTCGATCTGCTCGGCTTCCAGCGTCAAAGGTGCCGCCACTTTCGCGGTCAGATCGGCGACGGACAAAGGCCCGCTGGGTTTCGCCAAACGCGCGCGCGTCACCCACAAGAGCCGCGTCTGCGCCCGGGTGATTGCCACATAAGCCAGCCGTTTCCACAGGGGAATCCCCGCCTCCATCCGGCCTGCGCGCGCGGCGGCGTAAAGATCGGGGGCAAAGACCTGAACATCATCCCATTGCGAGCCCTGCGCCTTGTGAATCGTCACAGCCGCGCCATGCAGGAACGCCGCCCCCATCCGCGCAGCGTAGGGGATAAAGGGTTCTTCTTCATCAGGAAATTCGATTTTGACGATCGAGGCCGCCGAGATGTTCGGGTCCTCCGCCCCCATCACATGCAGGCGCGAAAACCCCGGTTTGCGCCCCGGCCCGAGGTAGACCACCTGCGCGCCTTTGATTAGCCCGCGGGCCTCCAGATCGAGGCGTTTTTTGCGGTGTTTCATCGGCAATTCGATGCCGTCGCAAATCAATGGCTCGCCGGGCAAGAGCGCATCGGTGGGGGCATCAAACACCTGCCGAAACGCCTGGATCAGGCGAATGCGGGTCGCGTTGCGCCAGACCAAAACCGGGGAGCGTGCCATCAGATCGCTTTCGACGCGCTGCGCATAGACCACGCGTTCGTCGCGCGCGGCGGCCTCTTCGATCATCCGCTCGAACTGCTCGAAACTCAGTTGCGGATCGGCCAGCGCATGGGCGAGATCGAGAATCGGGCTGTCCGCTTCCTGTCGGTGAATGCGATGGAGGATATGCTGTTTCTTTTCCGGCAGCGTCTCAAAGACCATCTCGCCGGATTGGTTCACGGGCGCTAACTGAGCCGGATCGCCGAACAACACGAGTGTGGGAAAAATCTCCTGCAAATCCTCAAACTGGCGTTTGTCGAGCATCGAGCTTTCGTCGACAAATCCGATGTCAAGCGGGTCTTCGCGCCGTTTCCAGCCGGTGATGAAATCAGAGCCTCGCAGCCCCGCCGCCGCCAGCGCGCCGGGTATGGATTTGTTGTTTTGGTAGAAGGCGTAAGCCTTGTCGAGCGCGTCTTCGGTCAGCCCTTCGATCTTAAGCCCTTCGAGATCGGGTCGGTCGCCATTGCCCGCCAGCCAATCGGCGATTTTCTCGTATTCCGGGTCATAGACCGGTGTGTAGAGAATGCGGTGGATCGTGGTCGCGGGTACACCGCGATTGCGCAGCACAGACGCCGCTTTGTTCGTCGGGGCCAGAATGGCCAGCGTGCGCCGCTCTTTGCGTCGCTTGTTCTCGTAATCGCCGGAAACGATCTCGACGCCCGCCTCATCCAGCGCCTTGTAAAGCTGCGCCAGCAAAAGGGTTTTCCCGGATCCTGCCTTGCCGATCACCGCACAAAGCTGATTGGTTGCGCTGGCTTGCGGCGTGATGATGCCGTCCTCGAGATCAACACCGACATGCGCCAACATCGCGCTGATCGCGTCGAAGGCTTCGGCCTGATCTTCGGAAAATGTAAGCGCGGTCTGGGTCATGCGGCGACCCTACAGGGACGCCGCACCATGTGCCAGAGTCATCGCACAAGTCGAGCGTCAGGCGATAGCCTGCAACTCTTCCACATAGCTTTGATTGAACGCGTCATGGAACCAGCGCTTAGACGTCTCGCGATCCACGCCAGCACGCTCCAGAGTGGGCGCAAACACATCCTCATGCATCTCCCAAAGGCCGACACCGATGGCCTCACGCCCCTCGCCGACACGACCAAGCACATCCGGCACCAGCCCCATCAGCGAATAGATCCGCTCCATCCGTGGGTCAAAGACACCGACGAAATGCTTCAGGTGAAATTCCTCCATGATCTCCCCCGCCGCCAGCGTCAGCGCCGCCGTCACGCGGCGATCCGCACCGGGGGCCAGACAAAAGCGGGTGCATTCCCAAATGAACGGGCTTTCGATCCGCACCCCGTCCGTGAGGTGGGAAAAGTGATCGTTCACCATCGTGTCGCCTGTTGTGGGCAAAAACCGCATTGAGCCCCCGTGGGTGCCGTCCGATTTCTCCCAAATCACATAAAGCGGGTTGATCGCATCGTATTCGTCGCGTTCTTCGCCCGCTTCGTTCACATGCACGTCCCATCCGAGGCGGCGTTTGAACTGATCCGCACGATCACGAAACATCGTGTCGCGCAGGCGGGGGAAGTGGCAAAGGTCGTTTCCGTAAATATAGCGCAGCATGTTGAGCTCCTGTCTCCGTCATCTGAGAAGAACGCTATCGGCGAAACGTTAACCATCATCTATTAGCTGCGCCCGTTGCGCTGTGCGAATGTTCACTATCCGTTCTGCGCACATTATTTAGGCAGATTTCGCAACTGGACGTGGCGTGAACAGGCAAACAGTCGTCGCTTTCAGACGATGATGAGCCCCATCGACAGCGCCCGCGCCACAGCGTGAGTCGTGTTCATGGCTCCAAGCTTGTGACGCGCGGATTCGATATAAACCCTCAGCGTATGTTCGGAAATTCCCATTTCCGCCGCAGCCTGACCACGGTTCAGGCCTTTGGCGAGATGCGTGATGGCGCTGGCCTCCCTGGGCGACAGCGATGGCGCCACTTGTGTTTCGATCTGCGTGTCGAAGGACAAGGCTTTCTTGTTGAACTCATGCGCCACGACCACAAGATCGCGTTCATTCCTTGCGATCAGCTGGTCCCAGGCATCGTCTGTCGTGTTGTGATTGAGGGTAAACAGGGCGAACTGCCCGTTCGGCCCACGGATCGGGATCGTGTAGCCCTGATTTCCGACACCATAGTCCAGCGCATCGAGGAAAAAGGCTTTGGCCGCCTTGGACGACCAGTCCAACTGTTTCCACGACACAGGGGTAAACCTTTGGAAACAGCCAAAGATGACGGGATCCATGCGCAGGTAATCTTTTTCAAGATAGCGATCGACCCATTCCGATGAATAGGTCCCTGCGCCAAATCGTTCTCCGACGCTGTTCACCCAATGGTAAACAACATGTGCAATGCCTAAGAGATCACGCAGCTTGACAGTTGCGTCCTGAAACTCTTCGAAATTCTCAACTCGCTGAATATCCTCCAGAAAGTCTTGCAACCCTGTCGTCATGCACCCCCGCCTGTTCCGACAACGCCTCAGAAGGCCTGTTCGACAACTCGGCCGCAACCACCAGACAGGTGTCGGCCAAATGTTCGGCGCTTGCCTTCAATCCGTTCTGATCCGCGAATGTCCGCAAATCCGTCAGTACATCAAGAATCCAATCGTTGCGCATGTAAACCCTCTTTCCGGTTGTCGCTTGGGTGCAATTTCAACTTTAGACATCTCTTTCGCACTCTGAAATTCGCGGTTTTACCCTCCCCAAAAATAGCGAGGTAGGTTTACGTAATATGCTGAAATAAAATATTCCGTTAATTTTCACAGGCTTGCGGCATCCCATCCAAGGAACTTAGAGACATTTTGAGGCTTTGCAGGACGCAACAGCGGCCCTCGGTTCCAGAACAACCTATAGTTGCATAAATTCAACAGCACAGAAAAAACCCGCCCCATGGTTAAGGGGCGGGCTCGAGACCAAGCAACAATGGTCGAAAAAGCGACTTATTTTCCGGCTTCCAACACATCTTCCAAAGTGTGAAGCCCGGTTTTCGGAGCCTGAACCAGAACGGCCATGTTCCCCGGCTTGTGCTGATTCTTCAGCATCTTCGTATGTGCCGCCGGGATTTCATCCCAAGGGAAGACTTCGGACATGCACGGATCGATCCGACGTTCGATCATCAGCTTGTTTGCCGCCGCCGCTTGCTTCAGATGCGCGAAGTGCGAGCCCTGCAAACGCTTTTGATGCATCCACATGTAGCGCACGTCGAAGGTACAGTTGAAGCCGGAGGTGCCCGCGCAAATCACGACCATACCGCCTTTTTTACAGACCAGCGTCGAGACCGGGAAGGTTGCTTCGCCCGGATGTTCGAAGACGATGTCGACGTTGTTGCCCTTGCCGGTGATGGCCCAGATCGCAGCGCCAAACTTGCGCGCCTCTTTGAACCATGCGGCGTATTCCGGCGTGTTCACCGTGGGCAATTGGCCCCAGCAATCGAAGTCCTTGCGGTTGATCACACCTTTGGAACCCAGGCCCATGACGAAATCGCGTTTATCCTCGTCGGAGATCACCCCGATCGCATTCGCACCCGCCGCATTGGCCAGTTGGATCGCGAAGGACCCGAGACCGCCCGACGCGCCCCAGACCAGAACGTTCTGACCCGGTTTCAACTCATGCGGATGGTGGCCGAAGAGCATGCGATAGGCGGTCGCCAGCGTCAGCGTGTAGCAGGCACTCTCTTCCCAGCTCAGATGTTTGGGACGCGGCAGAAGCTGTTGCGCCTGCACGCGGGTGAACTGCGCGAAAGAGCCGTCCGGCGTCTCATAGCCCCAGATGCGCTGCGAGGGCGAATACATCGGATCGCCGCCGTTGCATTCCTCGTCATCGCCATCGTCCTGGTTACAGTGGATCACGACCTCGTCGCCGACTTTCCAGGTTTTCACCCGATCACCCACCGCCCAAACGATGCCGGAGGCGTCGGAACCCGCGATGTGATACTCGGCGCCATGTCCATCAAAAGGAGAGATCGGCACGCCGAGACCTGCCCAGATGCCATTGTAGTTCACGCCCGCGGCCATCACGAGCACCAGAACCTCGTGACTGTCGAGCTTCGGCGTCTCGACGACTTCACTTTGGAACGAGGTCTCGGGTTCGCCATGACGCTCGCGACGGATCGCCCAAGCGTACATCTTTTCAGGCACATAGCCCATCGGCGGGATTTCCCCGATCTCGTAGAGGTCTTTCTCTTCGGCCTCGTAGGCCGGCTGGTTCGTGTCGAGCGCCATGTTTCTCCTCCAAATCTTTCCGTCTCTTTGCCTCTCCGTGCCGTCACGGGAGAGCGCTGTGAGCCTTGTCGTGCCGCGATGCAGAATCGCGGGGTATGCCATGGTGATACGCTTCACAAAGTAATTATGCAATGTTGATAAGTCTATTTTTGTAATTTTATAACCGAGCGAATGCAGAAACTTATCTGACATCCTTATAAAACAAAGGGATTCCGCGTCTCGCCGATGCAAAATTCCCTGACGTCACAGATTTTTCCACCTCTGCCGCGTTGCGGCGAATTGACAATGGCACAATATTTCAAGCATAACGCACTCTGAGAAATAATGTTGCAACGCAATATTGGGAGGTTTGCGATGAGTGAAGATAAAACCGGGATCACCAAAGATCGTCCCTGGCTGTTCCGTACCTACGCGGGGCACTCGACCGCAAAGGCTTCCAACGCGCTCTATCGCACCAACCTGTCCAAGGGGCAGACCGGCCTGTCCGTCGCCTTCGACCTGCCCACACAAACGGGGTACGACAGCGATCATGAGCTGGCGAAGGGCGAGGTCGGCAAGGTCGGCGTGCCGGTCGCGCATCTGGGCGACATGCGCATGCTCTTTGACGAGATCCCGCTCGAACAAATGAACACCTCCATGACGATCAACGCCACGGCACCTTGGCTCTTGGCGCTTTATATTGCCGTCGCCGAGGAACAAGGCGCGGATATTTCCAAACTGCAAGGCACGGTGCAGAACGACATCATCAAAGAGTATCTGTCGCGCGGAACGTATGTTTGCCCGCCCCGCCCGTCGTTGCGGATGATCACCGATGTCGCCGCTTACACCCGCGAGCATCTGCCGAAATGGAACCCGATGAACGTCTGTTCCTACCACCTGCAGGAGGCCGGCGCGACGCCCGAGCAGGAGCTGGCCTTTGCGCTGGCCACCGCCATCGCCGTGCTGGACGACCTGAAAGAGAAAGTGCCCGCAGAGGCCTTCCCCAATATGGTTGGACGGATTTCGTTTTTCGTGAACGCAGGCATCCGGTTCGTCACCGAGATGTGCAAGATGCGCGCCTTTGTCGAGCTGTGGGATGAGATCACCCGCGAACGTTACGGCGTCGAGGACCCGAAATTCCGCCGCTTCCGCTATGGGGTTCAGGTCAACTCTCTGGGCCTCACGGAGCAGCAGCCGGAAAACAACGTCTACCGCATTCTGATCGAAATGCTCGCCGTGACGCTCAGCAAAAACGCCCGTGCCCGCGCGGTGCAGCTTCCGGCATGGAACGAGGCGCTTGGTCTGCCGCGTCCCTTCGATCAGCAATGGTCGCTGCGCATGCAACAGATTTTCGCCTATGAGACGGACCTCTTGGAATATGAGGACCTCTTCGACAACAACCCCGCCGTGGAACGCAAAGTGGCCGCTCTGAAAGAGGGCGCGCGGGCCGAGCTTGAGACACTCGACGGCATGGGCGGCGCGATCGAGTCGATTGAGTATATGAAATCGCGCCTTGTGGAGGCCAATGCAGAACGGATCGCCAAGATCGAGGCGGGCGAAACCGTGGTCGTCGGCGTGAACAAATGGACCACCGGCGAGCCCTCGCCACTCACGGCAGGCGACGGTGGCATCATGAAGGCCGACCCCGAAGCCGAGGCCGATCAGATCGCGCGTCTCGACGCGTGGCGCGAGAGTCGCGATGAGCCCGCCGTTCAGGCCGCCCTCAAAGAGCTACGCGAGGCAGCGGCCAGCGGCGTCAACGTCATGCCCGCCTCAATCAAGGCGGCAAAAGCGGGCGCGACGACGGGCGAATGGGGCGATGTGGTGCGGGCCGCTTTCGGTCAGTATCGCGGGCCCACGGGCGTGTCCGCCAACCCGTCGAACCGCACCGAGGGGCTGGATGAAATTCGCGAAGAGGTCGCCCGTGTGTCCGCCTCCTTGGGACGCAAGCTCAAGTTCCTCGTCGGCAAACCCGGCCTCGACGGTCACTCCAACGGCGCCGAACAGATTGCCGCCCGCGCCCGCGATTGCGGCATGGAGATCGCCTATGAGGGCATCCGCCTGACCCCTGCGGAAATCGTCGCCGCGGCCAAGGCCGATGACGCCCATGTGGTGGGGCTGTCGATTCTGTCAGGCTCGCATATTCCGCTGATCGAGGAGCTGATGCGGCAGATGAAAGAGGCCGGTCTGAGCCATATTCCGGTGGTCGCCGGCGGCATCATCCCGGAAGAGGACGCCGAGCACCTGCGCTCCATCGGTGTGGCCCGCGTCTACACGCCGAAAGATTTCGAGCTGAACCGCATCATGTTCGACATCGTGGCACTCGTGGACCCGAGCAAAGAGGCGGCGGAGTAAGGCCTACTCTTCGAAAAACGTGACCAACTCGTCGTAGGAATAGCTTTCTGCGACGGGCCCGCTGTCATGCGGCTCGAACCGTGCATCGACCGGAAGGCAGCCCAGCCCGCAGACCTGAGAAATCACCATCTCCGAACTGTCGACATACCAAAGCCGCCCTCCCGGCGTGGCGACCCAGCCGTCGATGCCATCGCTCTCGTCGGCCTCCATGTCGTTGACCGACGGCACCTCCGACACGTAGCCGCGCATAAAACTGCCGTGGGTGTGATAGGAGGCGATGACCACCTCCATCTCCTCTGTGTCGCGCGGGGTGCAACCGTCGATGGAGCCCTTTTTCGCAGGGCTGGCGATCAGCTTTCCGTCGGCATCCCGCCCGATCAACCCGCAGTATTCGCGCTTTTTCTGGAACGAGAGCGGTTGGATCTCGGCGAAGATCGTCTTGACCATTTCCAACTCTTCCGGCTCCTCGGCCATCACGCTTTCAGGCCCTGCGAGGAGCACCGCAGAAACCATCATGGCGGTGCGCGAAAAAATCCTGCGCTGCATTCTATACAATCCTGTCCCCGGCTGTCTTACTGTGGCCCAAAGACCGATAGCACGAGGAGCATGGATATGCCGACCCCCCATATTGCCGCAAAGCCCGGCGAGATTGCCGAAACCGTCCTGATGCCGGGCGATCCCTACCGCGCGAAATGGGCCGCCGAGACCTATCTCGACGACATCAAACTGGTAAACGAGGTGCGGGGCATGCTGGGCTTTACCGGCACCTATAAGGGCCATCCCGTGACCATCCACGGCTCCGGCATGGGCATGCCGTCGATCTCGATCTATGCCAATGAGCTGATCACCGAATATGGCGCCAAGACCCTCATCCGCATCGGGTCCTGCGGCGCGATGCAGCATCATATCAAAGTGCGTGACGTGGTGATCGCCATGACCGCCACCACGATGGGCACAACGCCGTCGGCCGGGTTCTTCAAGGAGATTAACTACGCGCCCTGTGCCGATTACGGCCTGTTGGAGGCCGCTGTCGCCGCCGCGCGTCAGAAAGACACCGGCGTCCATGTCGGCAACATCTATTCGTCGGACATTTTCTATGCCGAACGTCCTGATCTCGATGAGGTGATGATCCGTCACGGCATCCTCGGCGTCGAAATGGAAGCCGCCGAGCTTTACACCGTCGCCGCGCGGCATGGCGTGCGGGCACTGGGCGTGATGACCGTTTCCGATCACCTTCTGACGCATGAGGCGCTGCCCTCCGACCAGCGGGAAAAGAGTTTTGGCGATATGGTCGAGATCGCATTGGAGGCCGCTTTCGCATGAGAATGCCCAAACGCCAACTTGGCACAAACGGACCTCTGGTGAGCGCCATCGGCTTTGGCTGCATGAGCTTCGCCGGGTTCTTCGGTGCCGCCGATGACGACACCTCTCTCGAAACCCTCGCCGCCGTCGAAGCCGCCGGGATCGACTTTTGGGACACCGCGAACATCTACGGCATGGGGCGGTCTGAAAAGCTTGTCGGTCAATACCTCAAGGAAAGCGGGGCCGATGTGACGCTGGCCACCAAGTGCGGCATCGTCATGGGCCCGGAGCGCAGCTTTAACAATGAGGAAGATTACATCCGCTCTGAGCTGGAAGGCTCACTGAAAAAGCTAAACCGCGACAAGGTCGAGCTTTATTACATCCACCGTCGGCAACAAGAGTTGCCGGTGGAGAGGGTCGCCGAGACCATGGGCAAGCTCATTGAAGAGGGTCTGATCGACGCCTGGGGCCTGTCCGAAGTGGCGCCTTCGACGATCCGGCGTGCGCACAAGGTCGTGCCCGTGACGGCGGTGCAGAACGAATATTCGCTTTGGACCCGACAGCCGGAGCTGGGCGTGATCCAGACCTGCGAAGAGCTGGGGATCGCTTTCATCCCCTTCTCTCCGGTGGCCCGTGGCGCGCTTGGCGTGGCCGATCTCGACCCCGCGCAGTTTTCCGACAATGATTTCCGCAAAGTGAACCCGCGTTTCATGGGGCAGAACTGGCTGGAAAACCTGGACTACATCCACGCGTTCCAAGCCTATGCCGAGAAGAAAGGCGTCTCGACCCCGGCACTGGCGCTCGCTTGGGTGCTGCACCAAGGCGATCACCTGATCCCGATTCCCGGAACGCGCACCAAAGAACACCTCGCCGATTGGGCCCACGCGGGCGAGATCGGCCTGTCGGAGGACGATCTTTGGGAGATCGAACAGATTTTGCCAGCAGGTTGGGCGGCGGGGGATCGCTATGCCGATCAGCAAATCCTCGGCGTCGAACGCTACTGCTAAAGCGTTTCTCAAGAAACTTGAAGCACTCAATTATTGAGAAACGCAGCACTATCAATTCAGTGTGGCAACGTTTTTCGCTCAATCTCATTCAGATTAAACGAAAAACGCTTTAACATGACAAAGCCCCGCTCTGCCGGGGCTTTTCAGTCTACGAAGGCGGGAGGCCTTATTCGTAGTAGGCGTACATTTGATCGAGCACATCGAGTTTGCCCGGAACAACCTGTTCGCTGGTTTTCACCGCCGGGGTGGCCGGGGCGTAGTATTCGAGCCATTCGGACACTTTCATCGCGGCGTCTTTGGCTTTGTCGTTCAGTGCAACATCGTGCAGGGTCATGTCATAAACTCCGTGGAGGTGTAGTTGTCTCCCTTGTGCACTGAGGTATGCTGCGACGCCGCGAAAGACAGCCCCCTAATGTCGCATAGTCGCCATGCGCATGCTGCAATGCAGCGCCATGCGTGTTGGGGTCTTTACGTGTTGGGCTTGGCCCCGCAATGTGTCGGCTCGCCCTTCACGGTGCGGGCCTCTGCGCCACAGACCTGACAGCGAAAGGTGATGCCCTCCGCATCCTTGCCGGTCTGACGCCAGCGGCAATCCGACGTGCGATCCGTGCGCAAGACATACATGCCCACGTAGAGCGCGATGAGGATGAGGGGGATGAAAATGACCATGCCCCCTCATACGCCGTGTCTTGCCGAATGGAAAACCACGGATATGTTACGACGTTGTTTTGGGCGCAGGCTCCTTGCGTTTACGCGCGAACAAGCCGCTGCCCTCCGGCCCGTACCAATCCTCGTTGCGGGTAAAGAACATGGTCGCGGCCAGAGCCACAAAGGACAGGGACGCCCCCGCAAGCAATGCATAATCCGCAGAGCGCAGGATCAGATAGAGCACGCCATAAAGCACCAAAAGCATGACGCCCAGAACCGCCGTGCGCCGTCCGAGTTTCAGCCCCACAGCGCCAAAGAAGGTCAAAAGCGCAATGGTCGCCCCGGCAGAGAGCGCATAGGCGGGGCCAAAGCCGATCTGTTCGGAATAGGCCACCATCAAGAGGACGAAAATCGATTGCGCCAGACCGATCAGGATATATTGCACCGGGTGGGCCGGGCGTTCGGCACCTTTTTCCACCAGCAAAACGGTGAGAAAGGTCAGCGCGATGAAAAGGATCGAATAATTCGCCGCACGGAAGGACTTTTGATAAAAGTCATTCGGCTCGATGAAATCGACCCCGAAGGCCATATTGTAGCGCAGGGTCCGGGTGTAATTCTCGCGGGTCATCTGCGGCAGGGTGCGGGCCAGATGCGGGATGGTCCAGGTGGCGGAGAAGCCCTCTTCGGAAATCTCCGAACCGTCCGGCAGGAAGGCGCCCCGGAAACTCGGGTGCGGCCAGTCGGACCTGATGGTCACAGCCGTCTGACGTCCGACCGGCGCGATCTGAAAGGACTGCGCGCCATTGGCGCCGAGCGTCAGCGCATAGTCACTCTTGCCACGCGGATCGCCCAAAGCCGCCATGATACCGGCGGCATCGTCGGCCGAGGCAATCGGTTCAAGCGGCACTTCGGCGCCATCGACGGTCAACACCGCCTGCCCGCGCAGCGCGGCGTTGGAAGACAGCGACAGGATCAGCTCGGCCCGATCCCAGAGGATCACCTCGTCATTCACGGCCTGCGCGTCGATCTGGTCCCAGGGGAAATCGAACCCCATGTCGATCCCCGCCTGATAGACCGGCACCGAAAAGATACCGCGATGGCGAATTTGCGTTTGCGTGTCGATATCCACATCGAAGCGCCCCGGATAGACATAGATCGGATCGCGGCTCACGGTCACCTTGCGCGTCACCCGGCGCTGGCGCGGAGACCCATCGGCGTCCAGAACGACCTCGCCCGTGTCCGGGTTGATCACCGCTTCGCGTTCGGTGCGGTCCACGGTTTCCTCGACCGGGATCACAAGCATCGGGCCTGCGATCACCTGATCCCCGCCCCATTCGCGGCCCACCTCACGCAGGGTGCTTTGCGAATAAGTCTTACGGCTCTGCACGATGTCCGAGACGAAGAACAGCGGAATGAACATCAAAAGCGTCAGCAGGCCGACGATCAGGAAACGGGCGCCAATGGATTTGCGCATGGGGGAACTCCTCAAACAACTCCGCGCAGGATGGGCGGGCGTGACGCATGAGGCAAGGGGGAGAAGCGCAAAAGAAAAACCCCACCGAAGCGGGGCATTTCACGTTTTTGTCGAAACCGCTTAGTGGGTGCGTTCGAGCATCATCTTCTTGATATGCGCAATCGCCGCCGCCGGGTTCAGACCCTTGGGGCAGGTTTTCGCACAGTTCATGATGGTGTGGCAGCGATAGAGTTTAAAGCTGTCTTCGAGGTAGTCGAGACGCTCGCCGGTGGCCTCATCGCGCGAGTCGATGATCCAGCGGTAGGCGTGCAGCAGAGCTGCCGGTCCAAGGTATTCGTCGCCGTTCCACCAGTAGCTCGGGCAAGAGGTCGAGCAAGAAGCGCACATCACGCACTCATAGAGACCGTCGAGTTTCTTGCGATCCTCGATGGACTGACGCCATTCCTTCTCAGGACGGTTGGTCTTGGTCTCAAGCCACGGCATGATCGACGCATGCTGGGCGTAGAAGTGGGTCAGATCGGGAATGAGGTCTTTCACCACCGGCATGTGCGGCAGCGGGAAGATGCGCACGTCGCCCTTGATCTCGTCGAGACCGTAGATGCAGGCGAGCGTGTTGATCCCATCGATGTTCATCGCGCAGGAGCCACAGATGCCCTCGCGGCACGAACGACGGAAGGTCAACGTCGGGTCGATCTCGTTCTTGATCTTGATCAGCGCGTCGAGAACCATCGGACCGCATTTGTCCATGTCGATGAAATAGGTGTCCACCGACGGGTTTTTCTCGTCATCGGGATTCCAGCGGTAGATCTGGAATTTGCGGACATTGGTCGCGCCCTCGGGCTTCGGCCAGGTCTTGCCCGTCACGATTTTGGAGTTCTTGGGAAGGTTAAACTGAACCATGGCCTGTTCCCCTAGTTTGACGCCGGACGTGCCGGCAGAGAGTTGTGTTTCATATCTGACTTGGATGCGGCTTGGGCCATCTGGCCTCGGTCTGACATCCGGCGAAAATAATCTGTCATCGCGCCCCCTATCCGCTCGGCACACCCAGAGCACCCTGGGCGATACATCTGAGCGTTTCGGGTTCGCGGGCGATGTCGGTCACGATCTGCACCGTGCTTTGATCGACGCCCACCACCGCCGCCTGAGCGAGCGAGACAAGCTGATCCATCTCTGCATTGTCCATGATGCAGTCGACATAGACATCGGCATTCACGCCGGGGAACTTGTCGTTGATCACGGTTTTGACCACCGATTTGGCCGCCGAGCGCGTGGTGTCCTCGACCAAAGCGGAGGACTCGATGCAGCCGGAGAGAGCCAAAAGCATCATCCCGGCGATCCCCCCTGCGAAAGGCGTTTTGAAACCGAGGCGGATCATCCGAGCGCCTCCTTGTTCGTCTCAGCCCGCAGCGCCCGCGGCTGGGATTTGCGGTTGTAATGGCCCCAAAGCGACGCATCCACTGCGAAATCCGGCGAAAGCCAGTCGGCGATTTTCGACGGCGCATCGCGGTCCAGATCGAATTGCAGGAACCGGGCATCTGCCATCGCGAAATAGCTTTGCACCTCTGCCGTGTGGCGGTCGAACATCTCACCCCAGGCCGCTTTCGCGCCAGCCTCATCAAGGCCCGACATTTTGCAGAACCGTTTGAGGAAGGTGCCATTGGCATGCGCCGCACGCGAGGCGATCCAATCGGATTTATCCCGCGTGTTGAAAAAGAAATAGGCGTCCGGGTAGGCCGCATGGAGGCTGCGGAAAAGCCGCGCGCCGTCGATCATCATTTGACCGTTGAGAAAGGCAATGTCGGAAAAGGCCCGCACGCCCTCAAACCCGTCAAACGGTTTGCGGCCCATCGCCAGATTGCTCACCATCACCTGCGCGACATTGCGGCCCTCCGGCTCCTGCCAATGCAGCGCCGGAATGCCATTGTCTTCCATCAGCCGATGAAAGCTCAGCGTGCCACAGCGGTTGAATCCGATCTGAAGGATCAACGGTCGTGCAGCGCCGGTTTTGTGGTCGATCACACTCATGCCGCCACCTCGGCTTTCGGGGCGGTCTTGGCCTTGAACGCAGCCGGGAAGGCCTCCATCAAGCGCTGCTGCGCCTGACGCACGTTCTCGCCATAGTCGACCTGCGCGATGCCCGCATCTAGCGTCGCTTCGATCTGGCGCACGGAGATTGGCAAGGGCATGACACGCCCGATCCCCGCCGCGTAATCGTAGAATTTCAGCCGCGCAAAGGGGTGGTTGCCATCGGGATCGAGCCAGACATTGGGCACGCCAAAGGCATCCGCGATGATCAGCCCGTGCAGGCTTGAGGAAAACACCACGTCGCAGCCCGCGATCTGGCGCACCACATCGAGGTGGTTCTCGCCGCGCGGATCGATGATCTCGAGCTTATCGCCAAGCCCCGCCAGCGCCGCAGCCGTCTCGTCGGCCTGCGAAATATGGGGAATAACCCCGATCTTGCCGGTTTTCTCGACCGCTCCGCCCAGAACCAGCGGCATCAAAAGCCCCGGATCGCCGAAGACCTCGGTCTTGACCCCAAGAATTTCGCGGGTGATCGGTCCGCGCAACGCCGCGATCTGGATGTGGTCGATGAAATCGGTCGGCAGCGGCTTCATCGCGCCGGTGCCCCAGAGCCAGGGGCTGACCTTATTGCCGCGTTTAAAGCTTTGTCGGGCCGCGTACATGATCGAGCCAACGCCAATCATCTCGGCCTCTTCCGGTCCTGCCCACTCGACTGTCTGGCCGGAAACATAGGCAACGATATCCTTGGAGATGCGATCTCCAAAGTTCGGTTGCGATTTCCACCAAAACAGTTTCAGCGACATCTTGCAGGTCCGGTTGAAAAGGGAGGGCCGCCCCGAAATGCGGGGCGACCATGTTGGTTTTGCCTTAGAAGGTCCGCGCTTTCGGCGCGATCTTGGCGAGGCTGATGCCGCCTTCGGCTTCGGTCGTCAGCGGGTCCTCGATGATCGGACGGTAGCTGAGCTCAACCTCATTGCCTTCGACGCGGGAAATCGTGTGGATGCGCCAATTCGCATCGTCACGCTCCGGGTAATCCTCATGGGCATGCGCACCACGGGATTCCTTGCGCGCCTCTGCACCGTGGATGGTGGCCAAGGCGTTGGGCATCAGGTTGGTGAGCTCCAGCGTTTCCATCAGATCGGAGTTCCACACGAGGCTGCGATCGGTGACAGAGACGTCGCCCATTTTGCCGGCCACAGCGGTCATCTTCTCGACGCCTTCTTTCAGCGTCTTGTCGGTGCGGAACACGGCGGCGTCGGCCTGCATCGTGCGCTGCATCTCGAGACGCAGTTCGGCGGTCGGAATCGCGCCTTTGGCGTAACGGATCGTGTCGAAACGATCAAAGGCCTTTTGCACGGACGCCATGTTCAGCTCCGGGTTCGGCGCCTTCGGATCGACAACCTGTCCGGCGCGGATCGCGGCGGCGCGGCCAAAGACCACGAGGTCGATCAAGGAGTTGGAGCCCAGACGGTTCGCCCCATGCACGGAGGCACAGCCCGCCTCGCCCACGGCCATCAAACCCGGAACGACAGCGGTCGGATTGTCTGCCTGCGGGTTCAGAACTTCGCCGTGATAGTTGGTCGGAATACCGCCCATGTTGTAGTGCACGGTCGGCAGAACCGGGATCGGCTCTTTGGTCACATCCACACCTGCGAAGATTTTCGCGGATTCGGAGATGCCCGGAAGACGTTCCGCCAGAGCCTCGGCCGGAAGGTGGCTGAGGTTCAGGAAAATGTGGTCTTTGTGCTCGCCCACACCGCGACCTTCGCGAATCTCCATCGTCATGGACCGGGACACGTAGTCACGCGGTGCGAGGTCTTTGTAGGTCGGCGCGTAACGCTCCATGAAGCGCTCGCCTTCGGAGTTGGTCAGGTAGCCGCCTTCGCCGCGCGCGCCCTCGGTGATCAGACAGCCAGAGCCGTAGATGCCGGTCGGGTGGAACTGAACGAATTCCATATCCTGAAGCGCGAGACCCGCACGGGCCACCATGCCGCCACCGTCGCCGGTGCAGGTGTGGGCAGACGTCGCGGAGAAGTAAGCGCGGCCATAGCCCCCCGTCGCCAGCACAACCATCTTCGCGGAGAAGAGGTGGAAGGTGCCGTCATCGAGTTTCCAGCAGAGCACGCCCTGACACTGACCGTCGTCGGACATGATCAGGTCGATGGCGAAATATTCGATGTAGAATTCCGCGTTGTTCTTCACGGACTGGCCGTAAAGCGTGTGCAGGATCGCGTGGCCGGTGCGGTCAGCGGCGGCACAGGTGCGCTGCACCGGCGGGCCTTCACCGAATTCGGTGGTGTGACCGCCAAAGGGACGCTGGTAAATCTTGCCTTCTTCGGTGCGCGAGAACGGCACACCGTAGTGTTCCAACTCGTACACCGCCTTGGGCGCTTCACGGGCGAGGTATTCCATCGCGTCGGTGTCGCCAAGCCAGTCGGAGCCCTTGACAGTGTCATACATGTGCCACTGCCAGTTGTCCGGCCCCATGTTCGAAAGAGAGGCCGCGATGCCGCCCTGAGCCGCGACGGTGTGCGAACGGGTCGGGAAGACCTTGGTCACACAGGCCGTGCGCAGACCTTGCTCAGCCATACCGAGCGTCGCACGCAGACCAGAACCACCGGCGCCAACGACGACCACGTCGTATTCGTGGGTTTCATATTCATATGCTGCTGTCATTGTCTTTATTCCTTGCCGCGCATCACTGAATGGCGAGTTTCAAAAGGGCGAAGAGGCCGGCCGCCATCAGCGTGTAGCAAAAGCCCGCCACAGCGATCAGCGTCAGCTTGCGCTTGAGGCCGCCCACGTAATCTTCGACGGCCTCGTCCACTTCGGTCTTGAGGTGGATGATGCCACCCACGAGGCAGAGCGCCGTGATGATCGCCACGAAAGGATTGCCGTAGAAGGCCAGCACGTCTTCAAAAGAATGCCCCACGGCATAGCCGAAGGTGAAGACGAAGAGCGGCACGAGAATGACAAGCGACAGGGACGTCGCGATGGTCAGCCAGTGATGTTGCGCACCGGTATGCCCGGAGCCCAGACCTGTCGCACGTTTGCGGTCAGTGAGAAAGTTCATGGCGATCCCCTCAGAAAATCAGAAACACAAGAGCGGTCAGCACGGTCAGGACGGTCGCCCCGATGAACATGCCCCAGCCCATTTTCTCGGAGGTCTCGACATCCAGGCAGTAGCCGAAGTCCCAGATCACATGACGCACCCGGCCCAGCATGTGGTACCAGATCGCCCAGGCCGCGGCGAGCATCACGATGTTGCCGATCCAGCTGCCGTAGAGACCGTTGAAGAAATTGAAAGCCGTCTCGGAGCTTGCGGCTGCGAGGAACCAGCAGATCGCGAGGAAGACGGAGCCCAGCGATGCAATGCCGGTGATACGGACCATGATCGAGGAGATCGACGTCATTTGCGGTCGATAATAGGGTCCGATCATGAAGGGAGAGAGCGGTCGGTTGCCGCGATTCACATCAGCCATGGTGGCGTCCTTTCACGATTGATGCGTTGAAGTTGCTTTTCGTAATATACGTTTCTGCTCTGGAGTCACCACCTGTGAGCGCTAACAAGGTCGGTTTATCCAGCTTGACGTGCAGGAAAACGCATTCTGTGATCACAAGAAACATTCAGTGATCACAAAATTGGACACGAGACGCTTTCCTAGGGTTTTTATAAGGATTTTCAGAGCTTCAGATTAAGAATTTCACGAAAAAGGGGCCACGCGGTCCTGCGCAGCCCCTTTTTGCGATCACAAATTCAGCCTCGAAAGGCTCACACCAGACTCACTGGGGCACGACGGCCCAGTAATCCAGATCCAACAAGACATCGGGGTGATATTTCCCCTCCTCGGTCTTATAGGCAAACTCCGGTGCGCCATGTTTATAGGCCACGAGCCGCAGCCGCAGCGCCCCGACACCCGGAGCCTCAGTTTCCGCCTTGTCGAGCACCTCGGTATAAGCCCGCACGGTGTCGCCGGTGAAACACGGATTGGCATGCGCACCGCCGTTGAGGCCGACGATCATCTGAGCATTGGCCAAGCCATTGAACGACAAGGCCCGCGCCATGGAAATCACATGCCCGCCATAGATCAAACGCTTGCCGTCCTCGCGATTGGTCGCATCAAAATGCACCTTCGCGGTGTTCTGCCAGAGCCGGGTCGCCATCATGTGCTCGGCTTCCTCGATGGTCACCCCGTCCACATGGTCGATCTTTTCGCCGATCTCATAATCGCCAAACCGATGCGCTTCGCCAGCCAGCGTGAAGTTGTATTTCAGGAAATCCAGCCCCTCCGGAATCACCAGATCCGCAGGCGCCACCACCTTGGTCAGCTCCGGGATCACCGTCTCGGGCGCAGGCGCATCCAGATCGCCTTTGCGCACCATGACCCAGCGGACATATTCCAACACAGGTTCGTCGAATTGATTGAGGCCAGTCGTGCGCACATAGACCACGCCCGATTTGCCATTGGAGTTCTGCTTCAGCCCGATCACCTCGGAGACCGAGCGCAGCGTATCGCCCGGATAGACCGGCTTCAGCCAGCGCCCTTCGGCATAGCCAAGGTTCGCCACCGCGTTGAGCGAAATATCCGGGACGGTTTTGCCAAAGACCACATGAAAGGCGATCAGATCGTCCAGCGGGCTTTTCTCCAACCCGCAGCTTTCGGCAAACTCGTCGGAGGAATACAGCGCATGCCGCGCCGGATAGAGCGCATGATAGAGCGCGCGTTCGCCGCCCGACACGGTGCGCGGCACGGCGTGCTCGATCACCTGCCCGATGTTATAATCCTCGAAAAAACGTCCCGGATTGGTTTTCACCTCAATGGTCCTCCCACTATAGCTGTCCCAGCTTCACCTCGGGCGAATATTCCCCCTCGGCCTCCTTGATCACCGCCTGCGCGCACCGCATCTTTCCTGATGCGGCGTCAAAGGCGTAGCTGGGGTCGCCGTAAAGCGCCCAGCCCTTGTTCAGAGCCTCTGTCACCTTGTGACAAAAGGCCGATGTGTCTTCTTCGGTCAGCAACCTGTAGGCTTTCATCTCTCACTCCATCACATCGGAAACGGGTTATACCCAAGCCAGATATGTACCCCGGCAATCGCGCCGAAGACCACGAGAGAAATCACCACCAGACGGATGTCACCCGCCAGGCTGCCGCCTTTATACCGCTCAGGCGCCGGTTCCGCCCGGTTGATCAATGCCATCTCGACAAGCGCCCAAAGCGTCATGCCACCAAAAAGCACCAGAGAGGCCGCATCCGAATTCACCAAAAGATGCGCCACGCCCCAGACCACGACACTGGTGAGCATCGGATGCCGCATCTTGCCACGCAGGCGGCTTTTGGAATGCCCGAGCGCGAACAAAAACACCGCAATCACCATCAGCGTGTTGTTTACATGGCGCAGATAGGTCGGCAGGGCGTAGAGATCATGCGTCCCGCTCATCCGGTAGCCGACGATCATCAGGATCAGCCCCACCAAAATGCCCAGCGCCGCAAGCCCCTTGCCTTTCTCTCCCATCCCCCCGCGCATCTCCGGCGCCAGTCGTTTGAACAGATGGGCGGCCACCCAGAACAGCAGTCCGAGACTAAGAAGGGTCATGCGTGTACTCCGTATATCGTGTTTATGTCAGGGCCTTGATCGCCTCCGCTTTCGCAAGCATCGCCCGTGCCGTCACGATATGGAGGTTTTCGACGATTTTTCCATCGACAACTGCAACACCCTGACCATTTGCCTCAGCCTCCTCGAAGGCCGCGATCTGACGTTCGGCCAGATCGATCTCCGCCTCGCTTGGTGCGAAGGCCGTGTTGGCGATCTCCAATTGCGCCGGGTGAATGAGCGTCTTGCCGTCAAACCCCATGTCACGCCCCTGCTCGCATTCGGCCTTGAGACCTTCGTCATCCTTGAAGGCATTATAGACCCCATCGAGGCAAATCACCCCATAGGCGCGCGCCGCGATCAGGCACATGTGCAAGCCCCCCATCATCGGCAAACGGTCAGCCCGGAACCGCGTGTTCAGCTCCTTCGCCAGATCGTTCGTGCCCATGACGAACCCCGCCATGCGCGGGTGTGCGGCGATCTCTGCGGCGTTCAGCATCCCCTTCGGCGTCTCCATCATCGCCCAGAGCGGCACATCGGGAATGGCCTGTGCCAGCTCCTCGACCATCGCCGCACTTTCGACTTTCGGCAGGAGAATCCCGTCAATATCAGCACCAACAAAAGCCGCTACATCGTCGCGCCCCCATTCGGTGTCAAAGCCGTTGACCCGCACGATCTTGGCCCGATTGCCGTAGCCGCCCTGCGCCAACGTCTCTTTCAACAGGCCGCGCGCCTTGACTTTTTCATCGGGCGACACGGCGTCCTCAAGATCGAACAGGATCGCGTCACAGGCCAGCCCCTTGGCCTTTTCCAGCGCACGTTCTTTCGAACCTGGGATATAGAGAGCCGAGCGATAGGGACGGTTGGCGACTTGGGTCATTTGATTCTTTTCCTCCGCAATATTATTGCGCAAGAGGCCACACAAACGCACCAATTCGCAAGGGTAAATTTTCCGCAGCGCAGAATTTCCCTGCGTTGCAGAAAGAAAACCCCAAGCGCAGCGCGCTACGGTAACCGCTTTTTTAACCCTTTTTCGGCAGGCTGAGATCCATACCGGCACGTTAGAAAAAGGGACAGCCCAGCACCGGACACCCGCGCACCAAATCTTTCAGACAGGTCGCGCCGAAACAGAAAAGGACAAGACGATGACGACACGGATTGCCACTCTGACCGGAGCCGCGCTGCTCATGGCCACAACGATCGTAGCCGCCCCGGCATCCGCGCAACAAAACTGCGCCCAGCGCGACCAGATTCTGGATCGGCTCACAAGCAAGTATGGCGAAAGCCGCCAATCCATCGGCCTTGCGCCCAATTCCGGCGTGGTCGAGGTCTTTGCCTCTGACGAGACCGGCACCTGGACGATTCTCGTGACCAACCCCAACGGCATCACCTGTTTGATCGCCTCCGGTCAGGCCTTTGAAACCCTCGCCGAAGTGGCCGTGGCCAAGGGCGACGACGCCTAAGTGGCTTTGCGCGGCGGCGTGCGGCGGCGGATCATCGCGACCTTTTCTTCGCCGTCATAGCCAATGGCCTCATAAAATCCGCGCGCGCCATAGTCGCGCCCGGTCAACAGCATGATTTTATAGCCCTGCGCGGCCCAGACCACCTCCTCGATATGGCGCATCACCGCGCGTGACAGCCCCTGGCCCCGATGCTTGGACAGGGTCACCACATTCTCGACCAAGGCATAGGGCGCCCGCCATATGTCATGTTTTCCAAAAGATGCACCGTCGCCATGGACACGGCTTTGCCCTCTTTCTCCGCGATGAAAACCGTCGTGCCCGATTGCGCCAAAACCTTGGCAAACTGCGCCGCATCCGCTACGGCAACCTCACCGACCAGAGCCTTGTAAAGTGCATGGCAGGCGTCGAAATCACCGGCTGTTGCGGGGCGAATGCAAATACTGTCCGTCACACCAAAACCTCCCAGATCAATTTGCTGCCGGTGATGACAAGAAACACATAGGCCAGTCCGAAGAACAGTTTTTCCGGCACTTTGTGATGCATCCAGACCCCGAAGAGCACGCCCAAAACGGCTGCCGGGATCAGGGTCAGATCGGCAATCAGGGTCTCTTTCGAGAAAATGCCGACAAAGGCATAGGGCACGACTTTCATCGCATTCACCGCCCAAAAAGTCAGCACGCTGGACGCCTGATAGGTGGTTTTATCCATGCGTTTCGACAGCATGTAGACGGCGGCAGGCGGACCGCCGGCGTGGGAAATGAAACTGGTCAGTCCCGTCACCGCACCCCAAAACAGCCCGGCTCCCGTACCGAGTTCACGTTTCGGCGGCCTGATCCAACTCCGCGCTTTCGCCACTTGCCAGAGCACGAATCCAATCGCGACGAGGCCGATCAAAAGCTTGAACAGGGCGGGATCGGCCACGCCATAGAGCAGCGTTCCGATCACAATTCCGGGAATGGCGCCGAGGATAAGAACACCCGCCACACGCAGATCCCATTTGCGCCAAAACAACCTGACGGCGGTCACATCCATCACCATCAACAGCGGCAACATCAGCCCGACCGCCTGCCCCGGCGTGAGAATCAAGGCCAGAAAAGGCGTGGCAGCAAAGGCCGCAGCGGAGCCGAAACCGCCCTTGGACATGCCCGCAAAAATCACCGCTGGCACGGCGAAAAGGTAGAAATTGAGATCGAGCGTCATCAGCACAGCCTTTGGGCAACGAGAGGTTTTTCCCTGAAAATATCGAGGGGTTAGCGCCACCAGACCCGACAGCCACGTCGCGGCAGCGCAGCACAGACTTGCACGAAAGCCAGCAAAGGGCTACCCATGCGCCAATCTCACAAACAGATTGGAGACAAACTCATGGCCCGACCCAAGATTGCCCTCATCGGCTCCGGCAATATCGGCGGCACGCTTGCCCACCTCGCAGCCCTCAAAGAACTCGGCGACATCGTCCTCTTTGACATCGCCGAAGGCCTGCCCGAAGGCAAAGCGCTCGACATCGCTGAATCCGGCCCGTCCGAAGGCTTCGACGCCACCATGTCCGGCACCCAGTCCTATGAGGACATCGCAGGCGCAGACGTCTGCATCGTGACCGCCGGTGTGGCACGCAAACCGGGCATGTCCCGCGACGATCTTCTGGGCATCAACCTCAAGGTCATGAAATCCGTCGGCGAAGGCATTGCCAAACACGCCCCCGACGCCTTTGTCATCTGCATCACCAACCCGCTCGACGCGATGGTCTGGGCTTTGCAGAAATTCTCCGGTCTTCCGGCGAACAAGGTCTGCGGCATGGCTGGCGTGCTCGACTCGGCGCGTTTCCGTCATTTCCTCTCCGTCGAATTCGGTGTCTCCATGAAAGACGTCACCGCTTTCGTTCTGGGCGGTCACGGCGACACCATGGTGCCCTCCGTGCGCTACTCCACCGTTGCCGGTATCCCGCTCCCCGACCTGATCGAAATGGGCTGGACCACGCAAGAGAAACTGGACGCTATCGTCCAGCGCACCCGTGACGGCGGCGCCGAAATCGTTGGCCTGTTGAAAACCGGCTCCGCCTTCTACGCCCCGGCGACCTCCGCCATCGAGATGGCCGAAGCCTACCTCAAAGACCAGAAGCGCGTGCTGCCCTGTGCCGCATATTGCAACGGCGAGATTGGCGTCTCCGACATGTATGTGGGCGTGCCCACAGTGATCGGCGCTGGCGGCATCGAGAAAGTCATCGACATCAAGCTGACCAAAGAAGAGCAAGTGATGTTCGACAAATCCGTCGACGCCGTGAAAGGCCTGATGGACGCGTGTAAAGGCATCGACGGCTCGCTCGCCTGAGACGCCTGATCTCGAAAGAGAGCCTCAATTCGAAAGCCCGCGGACACACTCCGCGGGCTTTTTCGTGTTTCAAGGGACCTCAGCCCCTGCTAACCTGACGCAACCCCTTCAAAGCCGAGACAGAGCATTTCATTTTGACCTCTCCCGATCCCCAAACCTCGCCCGCCCGCCGCGTCCTGTTTTCCGCGCAAAAGAACGAGGGGCCGTTTCTTTTGGAGTGGATCGCCTATCACAAGATCATCGGGTTTACGGAGATTTTCATCACCTCTAACGATTGTGACGATGGCTCCGACACGCTGCTCGACGCGCTCGATGCGGCGGGCGAAATTACCCATGTGAAACAGATCGTCCCAGAGGGCATTCCGCCGCAAACCCATGCCGCGCGTCTTGCGAAAGACAGCGGCTTTTTCCGGGACGGCGATTGGGTGATGTGGCTCGACGCGGACGAATTTCTGCTGCCCGCCCAAGGCGGAACGGTGGAGCACATCATCGCGGCGGCCGAGGCGGCAAAGGCCTCCTCCGTCTCCATCGCCTGGCGCTTCATGGGCGACAGCGGGCATACGCATTGGCCCGGACGGCATATTTCCACCGCCTTCACCGGTGCCGCGCCCGTGTGGAAAGGCAAATCGACACAGGTCAAAACCCTGTTCCGGTGGTCCGACGCCATCGAGGCGCTGGACATCCACCGCCCTATTTTGGCGCCTGACGTAACGCCGGAAAATTTCCGGGCACTCAACTCCGCAGGCACCGACATGGAGCCCCGGTTTTTCGACCGTACCAAACGCGTGCCCTTCAACCGGATCAATGTCGAAAAACAGCCCTATAAGCTCGGACGCGTGCTGCATTTCTCGATCCGCACGCCGGATATGTTTGCCCTCAAACGCCAGCGCGGCGACGGCTATTTTGCCAATCCGCAAGAGGTGCAGCGGGATGAAGACTTCTACGCGGCCAAGAATTTCAACGCGCGCGAAGAGACCGGTCACCACCAACACGAGGCAGCCGTGACCCAAGAGATGGCGCGCCTTTTGCAAGACCCGAACACTGCCCGCGCCGCCGAAGCCGTCGCCGAAACACTTGCGGCCAAACTGGGACAGATCGCCTGATGGCGGGGGGCGCTCCCACTTGGGCCGTGGCCGCTTTGGGGGATGAACCCGCGCCTTTGATCGCGGCCTTTGCCCGGCACCACAGGGCCATCGGCGCCTCCGAAGTGCACGTATTTCTCGACCGTCCGAACCCCGAGGTGGTGCGACTGATCGGGGATCGGGACGGGATTTTCATCACGACCTGCGATCAGGCACATTGGGACCGCGTCAACCAGGGCCGCCGCCCGGAGCGCCACACCGGACGGCAGAAATTCGTCTCGACCAGCGTTTATCAAAGCACGACCTGCGACTGGGTTTTGCATTGCGACGTCGATGAATTCATCTCCGACGGCGCCGCACTTTCCAAAGCGTTGGTCAAAGCGGATCGCAGCAAAGGCCTCGTCATCCGCAATGCCGAGCGCGCCTACCTGCCCGGCTCTCCCGGCGAGATGCTGTTCGAGGGCGGATTTCGACACCCAATCGTCTTGGCGCCGGAGGATATACAGGCGCTCTACGGTCGGTTCGGCAAGTTCCTTTCTCAAGGGCTCACCGGGCATCACACCGGCAAAACCATCGTGCCGACAGGACAGAAATGGGAGATGGGGGTGCATCACCCCAAAGCGCTCGGGACTGGCCCGAAACCTCTCCTGACGTCAACAAACAGACGTCTTTTGCTGCATTTCGACGGGCTCACGCCGCTGCACTATGCAATCAAGCTGCTCAAGAAATCCTTCGAAAATTATTCCGGTCCGAAACGTAAAATCGGCGAGGCGCGCGAAGCACAATACCGCTTTACCCGTAACCACGCCGATCGCCCGCGCGAGATCCTGCGGCTTGTGGAGGGGGTGCAATCGCTCGATGCGCGTCAAGCGGAAAGCCTCTTGGCGCTCGACCGATTGCACCTCGATCCCTTTATGCCCAAAGACTGCGACGATCTGGACCTGACACGCGCCACCTTCGATGCACTTTTGCGGGAGAGGGACGGCGAAATTCTGGCCAAGGCCGGGCTTGAGATGTGAAAAGGCCAGGCACGAAAAAGCCAGGCACGAAAAAGCCGGACACGGGGGCCCGGCTTTTCTATCGCGTTCCGGCGATGGATCAGAACTTGTAAGTCACACCAAAGTTCAGCGCATTGGTGATGATGTCGCTCTCAAGATTGCCACCGCCATCGAGATCGACGTCAAGCTGGCTGTAGGTGCCTTTGTACTCGGTGAAGAGATCCCAACGGTCGTTCAGCTCATAGCTGGCGCCCAGAACAAGCGCGATGCTCGGCCCCGCGAGTTGATATTCGAAGGTCGAGTTCGACGAATAGGGCGTCTCCACCTCGACATGCGGCACCACGACCCCTGCGGAGACGCTCGCATAGGGCGTGAAATTGTTCCACAGACCCGGCCAGCGCCAGATCGGGCCCACGGTGAAATTGTTCAAACCGTCCGTGAACTCAAGCGTCGAAAACCCGCTGTCGGCCAGGGTCTCATCATTGGCGTAAACCTTGGTGTGGTTGAAATCCGCGATCCAGCCGAAATTGTCCCGCACCCACCAGGTGCCGCGAATGCCGTAGTAGGGCGGCATTGCTGTGCTTTCGCCGTCCCAGCCCGCGTTGAAATCGAAATCGGTCCCGCCATCGGTGCCAGACACGTCGCTATGCGGCGCGGTTTGGTAGCCACCGTAGACAGAGAGGCTGAATTCGCCGGCTTGCGCCGCCACGGGCATGGCCAGAGCAGCGACGAGCGCCAGAGTGGCTTTTGATCCGATTACTTTCATGATTTATCCCCGAAATGTCAGTGGGTGAGTCTTTGTCCTTCGATACGCAATCTGCGCCCGACAGGCAAGGAAAGCGACCTGTGCGCAGCCGCGCGAAAGCGTCGCGCCCAGTGAGAGAGAGGGTCATGTTAGCGTTTAACACCTCCGCCTCTCTTGGGCGCGCCTCTCTAAAAGCCTCAAATACGGTTAAAATTTGGTGGTCGATTCGAAAAACGAATTGGAATATGTTTTTTGTGATCACACGAAACTTTCCTGTGATCACAAATCGCCAAAACACGAGCGTTTTACCGCCAACAGGCCAAAAAACCATTTCTTATGCCCCGCAGCCAATGGCATATACGAAGGCAATCGAACCAGGGAGAGGACATCTCTAATGAATATCCACGAGTATCAGGCGAAAGCCCTTCTCAAGGAATACGGCGCGCCGGTTTCGGACGGTCGTGTCGTTCTCAATGCAGCCGATGCGAAAACCGCAGCCGGTGAGCTTGACGGCCCGCTGTGGGTCGTGAAAGCCCAGATCCACGCAGGTGGTCGCGGCAAAGGCTCCTTCAAGGAAGCCGGCGCTGGCGAAAAAGGCGGCGTGCGTCTCGCGAAATCCGTCGAGGAAGCCGCACAGGAAGCCAACGCCATGCTCGGCCACACGCTGGTCACGCACCAGACCGGCCCGGCTGGCAAGCAAGTGAACCGCATCTACATCGAAGATGGGTCCGACATCGAAAAAGAGCTTTACCTCGCTCTGCTCGTCGACCGTCAATCCTCCCGCGTGTCCATCGTAGCCTCGACTGAGGGCGGCATGGACATCGAGGAAGTGGCCGACAAGACGCCCGAGAAAATCCTCTCCTTCTCCATCGACCCGGCCACCGGCCTTCAGGGCTTCCACGGCCGCCGCGTCGCATTCGCTCTGGGCCTCGAAGGCAAGCAGGTCAAACAGTGCGCCGCGCTGATTTCCAACCTCTATCGTCTGTTCATCGACAAAGACATGGAGATGCTCGAAATCAACCCGCTGATCGTGACCGACACCGGCGATCTGAAATGTCTCGACTGTAAAGCCGGCTTTGACGGCAACGCGCTTTACCGCCACGCCGACATCGTTGGCCTACGCGACGAGACCGAAGAAGATCCGAAAGAACTGGCCGCTTCCCAGCACGACCTGAACTACATCGCGCTTGACGGTGAGATCGGCTGCATGGTGAACGGTGCGGGTCTTGCCATGGCCACCATGGACATCATCAAACTCTACGGCGCAGAGCCTGCCAACTTCCTCGACGTGGGCGGCGGTGCGACCAAGGAGAAAGTGACCGAAGCCTTCAAAATCATCACCTCCGATGAGAACGTTAAAGGTATCCTCGTGAACATCTTCGGCGGCATCATGCGCTGTGACATCATCGCCGAAGGCGTGATCGCGGCGGTGAAAGAGGTCGGCCTGCAGGTTCCGCTCGTTGTGCGTCTCGAAGGCACCAACGTGGAGCTCGGCAAAGAGATCATCAACACTTCCGGCCTCGATGTCATCGCGGCGGACGATCTCAAAGACGGCGCCCAGAAAATCGTTAAAGCGGTCAAAGGGTAACCTGATGCGTTTGACTGGTGTTCTTGTAGCTTGTTCTATGTTGGCCCTCACCGCGTGCCAATCGACAACACAACCAGCTGTTAGCGCCCCTGCTTCGGCACAGTCCGAGACGGGGAACAAGCAGCAGCTTGTCGAAAGTCACGTCGTAGATGGCATTGGAGCATGTGCCGATCTTCTTCAGAACGGCACACCGCTTGCCTCACTCGAGACTGATGGCTTCCAAAAAACGGCACTTGGCGCTTGGCGTTACAGTACTGGCGGTCTTTTCGGGAACCCCGTGAATGTCAATGGGAAGCAAGGGAATGCGTGCTACGTATCCCATCTCGGCGGCATTAGCGGAGTTCAGCGAGCTTTGAGCTTAACCTCTCAGGCGCTTAAAGCAAAAGGCTACACGCAAGAGACAAGAACACTCGGGGGCGGCTCCTCCAGAACGTATTTTGTGAAATCCGGCACTTCGCTCAGAGCACGCGCGGGTTTCCAGATCGTGGGTGGGAATGGCACTATCACTGTCCGCCTCGAGAAAGAGTAGTTCACGCAGAGCATCCAGGTCTGCTTAGAGAAATCGCGGTTCGTCCGCACCGACATTAAAGGAGATGCCACATGGCAATTCTCGTAGATGAAAACACCAAGGTGATCTGTCAGGGCTTCACCGGCTCGCAAGGCACCTTCCACTCTGAACAAGCCATCGCTTATGGCACCAAAATGGTTGGCGGCGTGACGCCGGGCAAAGGGGGTTCGACCCACCTCGACCTGCCGGTCTTCAACTCCGTGCACGAAGCCAAGCACGTCACCGAAGCCAATGCGTCCGTGATCTACGTGCCGCCGCCGTTTGCAGCGGACTCGATCCTTGAGGCGATTGATGCCGAGATGGAACTGATCATCTGCATCACCGAGGGCATTCCGGTGCTCGACATGATGAAGGTGAAGCGCGCGCTGGTCGACAGCTCCTCGCGCCTGATCGGCCCGAACTGCCCGGGTGTCATCACGCCGGACGCCTGCAAAATCGGCATCATGCCGGGTCACATCCACAAGCGTGGCTCCGTGGGCGTCGTAAGCCGTTCCGGCACGCTGACCTATGAGGCTGTGAAACAGACGTCTGACTTGGGCCTTGGCCAGTCCACCGCTGTGGGCATCGGCGGCGACCCGATCAAAGGCACCGAGCACATCGACGTGCTCGACATGTTCCTCGATGACCCGGAAACCACCTCCATCATCATGATCGGTGAAATCGGGGGCTCCGCCGAAGAAGAAGCCGCCGAATTCCTCGCCGAGCAGAAGAAAAAAGGCCGCTGGAAACCGACCGCTGGCTTCATCGCAGGCCGCACCGCCCCTCCGGGCCGCCGCATGGGCCACGCAGGCGCCATCGTCGCCGGTGGGAAAGGCGACGCGGAGAGCAAGATCGAAGCAATGAAATCCGCAGGCATCATCGTGGCCGACAGCCCGGCCACGCTGGGTGAGGCCGTGCAGGAAGCCATTGCCAAAGGCTAAGGCCCGCGCGTGAAACGCATTTGACAAAATTCGCCTGCGCCCTTTGTAAAGAAAGGCGCAGGCGCACCCACAAAAGGCAACGCGATCCTGCCCTCGAAACGGAAACGCACCCCAGATCAAGGTCACACCGATGAACGACCAGAGCCCCAACGACATCTTCCATGCCTCCTCCTTTATGCAGGGGCACAATGCGGAATACCTCGAACAGGTCTACGCCCAGTACACCCAGGACCCCAGTTCCGTGGACGCCTCCTGGGCCGAGTTTTTCCAATCTCTCGGAGATGCGGCAACAGATGTCACCGCCGAAGCGGCAGGCCCGTCCTGGGCACGCATGGACTGGCCGCCGGTGCCGAATGACGAGCTGACCCACGCTCTGGACGGTCAATGGGCCGAACCCGCCGCGGCCGCCAACGCCGCCGGCAAAAAGATCAAAGAGAAAGCCGCTGAAAAAGGCGTCGCTGTCTCTGAAGACCAGATCAAACGCGCCGTGCTCGACAGCATCCGCGCGATCATGATCATCCGCGCCTACCGTATTCGGGGCCACCTCATCGCCGATCTCGACCCGCTCAAGATGCGCGACCAGGAACCGCACCCGGAGCTCGATCCGCGCTCTTACGGCTTCACCGAGAGCGATATGGATCGCCCGATCTTCATCGACAACGTGTTGGGCCTTCAGCACGCCTCGATGCGCCAGATCATCGACGTGTTGAAACGCACCTACTGCGGCACCTTCGCGCTGCAATACATGCATATTTCCGACCCGGAGCAAGCCGGGTGGCTCAAGGAGCGGATCGAAGGTCTGGGCAAGGAAATCCAGTTCACCAAGAACGGTCGTCGCGCCATTCTGAACAAACTGGTTGAGGCCGAGGGTTTTGAGAAATTCCTCCATGTGAAATACATGGGCACCAAACGCTTCGGCCTTGATGGCGGCGAAAGCCTCATCCCGGCGATGGAACAGATCATCAAACGCGGTGGCAACCTCGGCGCGAAAGAGGTCGTGATCGGCATGCCGCACCGCGGGCGTCTGTCCGTTTTGGCCAATGTGATGTCGAAACCCTACCGCGCGATTTTCAACGAATTCCAGGGCGGCTCGTTCAAGCCCGAGGACGTGGATGGTTCCGGCGACGTGAAATATCACCTCGGCGCCTCCTCCGACCGTGAGTTCGATGGCAACAAAGTCCACCTCAGCTTGACCGCCAACCCCTCGCACCTCGAGGCGGTAAACCCGGTTGTCCTTGGCAAATGTCGCGCCAAGACCGACCAGAACAACGACCCGACCCGCAGTTCCGTCATCCCCGTGCTTTTGCACGGTGACGCGGCCTTTGCGGGTCAGGGTGTCGTGGCGGAATGTTTCGGCCTCTCCGGTCTGCGCGGTCACCGCACCGGCGGCACGATCCACATCGTGGTGAACAACCAGATCGGTTTCACCACCGCGCCGCATTTTTCGCGTTCTTCGCCCTACCCGACCGACATCGCGCTCATGGTGGAGGCCCCGATTTTCCACGTCAACGGCGACGACCCGGAGGCCGTGGTGCACGCCGCCAAAGTGGCCACCGAGTTCCGTCAGAAGTTCCACAAGGACGTGGTCATCGACATCTTCTGCTACCGCCGCTTCGGTCACAACGAAGGCGATGAGCCGATGTTCACCAACCCGCAGATGTACACCAACATCAAGCGGCACAAGACCACATTGCAGCTCTACACCGAGCGCCTCGTGGCCGATGGTCTCATCCCCGAGGGCGAGATCGAGGACATGAAAGCGGCCTTCCAGTCGCTCTTGAACGACGAGTTCGAGGCCGGAAAGACCTTTAAACCGAACAAGGCCGATTGGCTCGACGGGCGTTGGTCGCACATCAACAAAGAGGGCGACGAGTATCAGCGCGGTCAGACCTGGATCTCCGAAGACACCATGGCGCAAATCGGCCGTTCGCTGACGCAGGCGCCCGAGGGCTTTAACCTGCACAAAACCGTGGGTCGTCAATTGGACGCCAAGGCGAAGATGTTCGAAGAGGGCAAAGGCTTTGACTGGGCGACCGGCGAAGCGCTGGCCTTCGGCTCGCTTCTGACCGAGGGCTACCCGGTGCGTCTGGCCGGTCAGGACTCCACACGCGGCACTTTCTCGCAGCGTCACTCCGGCCTGATCGACCAGGCTTCCGAGGATCGCTACTACCCGCTCAATCACATCCGTGAGGGTCAGGCGCATTACGAGGTCATCGACTCGATGCTCTCTGAGTACGCCGTGCTCGGGTTCGAGTATGGCTACTCGCTGGCCGAACCGAACGCGCTGACGCTTTGGGAAGCCCAGTTCGGCGACTTCGCCAACGGCGCGCAGATCATGTTCGACCAGTTCATCTCTTCGGGTGAATCGAAATGGCTGCGGATGTCCGGTCTCGTGATGCTTTTGCCGCATGGCTATGAGGGTCAGGGCCCGGAGCACTCCTCCGCCCGTCTCGAACGCTTCCTGCAGATGTGCGGTCAGGACAACTGGATCGTGGCGAACTGTTCGACGCCTGCGAACTACTTCCACATCCTGCGTCGCCAGTTGCACCGCTCCTACCGCAAACCTCTGGTGCTGATGACGCCGAAATCGCTTCTGCGTCATAAACTCGCGACCTCCGTGGCCTCTGACTTCACCGACGGCTCGTCTTTCCACCGCGTGCTTTGGGACGATGCCGACGCCAACAACGGCACCGCCAAGTCCGACATCAAACTGAAAGCGGACAAGGACATCAAGCGCGTCGTGATCTGTTCCGGCAAGGTCTACTACGACCTGCTGGAGGCCCGCGACGCCGCTGGCAAGGACGACACCTACATCCTGCGTCTCGAACAGTTCTACCCGTTCCCGGCGCTGTCGATGGTCAAGGAGCTTGAACGCTTCAAAAACGCCGAGATCGTCTGGTGTCAGGAAGAGCCCAAGAACCAGGGCGCCTGGACCTTTGTCGAGCCCAACATCGAATGGGTGCTCAGCCGCATCAAAGCCAAGCACACGCGTCCGGTCTACGCCGGTCGCGCCGCCTCCGCCTCGCCCGCCACGGGTCTGGCCTCGCAACACAAAGCACAACAGCAAGCGCTCGTGAACGATGCGCTCAATATCGAAGGGTAATCCTATGTCCGTTGAAGTCCGCGTCCCGACCCTGGGTGAATCCGTGACCGAAGCCACCGTTGCCACCTGGTTCAAGAAACCGGGTGACACCGTGGCGGTCGATGAAATGCTCTGCGAGCTGGAAACCGACAAGGTGACCGTCGAAGTGCCCTCCCCCGCCGCTGGCGTGCTGGGTGAAATCGTCGCCGCCGAGGGCGAAACCGTCGGCGTTGACGCGCTCCTGGCGACGCTCTCCGAAGAAGGCAACGCCGGCCCCGAAGAGGTCGCGCCCCGTCACCATTCCGAAATGGTCGAAGACAAACCCGCCGCCTCCGGTGGCTCCGTCGACATCATGGTGCCGACCCTTGGCGAATCCGTGACCGAGGCCACTGTGGCCACCTGGTTCAAAGCCGTGGGTGACAGCTTTGAGGCCGATGAGATGCTCTGTGAGCTGGAAACCGACAAGGTCTCCGTCGAAGTGCCGGCCCCGGCTGCGGGCACCCTGACCGCCATCGTCGCAAACGAAGGCGACACGGTGGCTGCTGGTGGCAAACTGGCCGAGATGTCCTCGGGCGCTGGTGGCGCAGCTGCGAAACCTGCGGCGGCTCCGGCCTCCGCGCCTGCCGCTTCCGGCAAAGACGTCGAGAATGCGCCGTCGGCCAACAAGCTGATGGCCGAAAAAGGCGTCGATCCGTCCTCTGTGTCTGGTTCGGGCAAAGATGGCCGCATCATGAAAGAAGACGTGCTGAACGCGCTGAACAAACCGGCGGCTGCACCTGCTCCGGCGGCTGCACCTGCTGCTCCGCGTCCGGCCGAAGACGCCGCCCGCGAAGAGCGCGTGAAAATGACCAAACTGCGTCAGACCATCGCGCGTCGTCTCAAAGAGTCGCAAAACACCGCCGCCATGCTCACCACCTATAACGAGGTGGACATGACCGAGGTGATGGCTCTGCGCAAAGAGTACAAAGACCTGTTCGAGAAGAAACACGGCGTGCGCCTCGGCTTCATGTCCTTCTTCACCAAGGCCTGCTGCCACGCGCTCAAAGAAGTGCCGGAAGTAAACGCCGAGATCGACGGCACCGATGTGGTCTACAAGAACTACGTCAACATGGGCGTCGCTGCGGGCACCCCGCAGGGCCTCGTCGTGCCGGTGATCCGCGATGCCGACATCATGTCCTTTGCCGAGATCGAAAAAGCCATCTCGGAAAAAGGCAAACGTGCGCGTGACGGCAAACTGTCCATGGCGGAAATGCAGGGCGGCACCTTCACCATCTCCAACGGTGGTGTCTACGGCTCCTTGATGTCCTCGCCCATCCTGAACCCCCCGCAGTCCGGTATCCTCGGCATGCATAAAATTCAGGACCGTCCGATGGTCATCAACGGCGAGATCAAAATCCGCCCGATGATGTATCTCGCCCTGTCCTACGACCACCGGATCGTGGACGGCAAAGGCGCCGTGACCTTCCTCGTGCGCGTTAAAGAAGCGCTTGAAGACCCGCGTCGTCTGTTGATGGATCTGTAAAACAAAGTTGGGGCGGGACTTTTCCCGCCCCGCCTCTATCTGACCGGACAGATCGACATCCGGAAAGGTCTCACGCAATGACACCCGAACTCGCCGCTCTCGCCGCCACCGCCCTTGTCCACGTCGCCGCCGTGATGTGGTCGCAAAGGTCTTTGCAAGACGACGTCGGCAAAGAGGGCAATGTCGGCCCACGTGACAATCTTGAGAGCAAACTTTCCGATCACACGAAACGCCTGCGCCGCGCGCTCGGAAACCATATCGAGAACATCGGATTGTTCATCATCGCCGTGGTGCTGGTGTCTTTCACCGAGAGCAATTCGGTCTTCACCGCGCTCTGCGCCTGGCTCTTCGTCATCGCCCGCGCGCTCTACCTTCCGGCCTATGCGTTTGGCTGGGTGCCGTGGCGGTCGGTGATCTTCACGGCAGGCTTTCTGGCCACATTTGCCATGATCATTGCGAGTTTCTTCTGATGACCCCCCTCCTCACCCTCCTCGCCCTCGCAGGCCTCTTGCACATCGCGCAATTCGTGGTGGCCTCTTATATGGCGAATGTCGATCTGGGGCCGGGCTACACCACAAGCCCCCGCGACCGCGCGCCCAGCCGCGAGATGCGCAAGACCACGGCGCGGATGCTGCGCGCCTATGACAATCACATTCAGATGTTCCCCTTCTTCGCTGCGGGCGTATTCCTGATCCACCTCACGGATCAGTCGAGCGCCGTCACCCTCGGCGCGGGCGTGGTCTATCTGATCGCACGGGTGCTCTATGTGCCCGCCTATGCTTTCGGCTGGCAGCCGTGGCGGTCCTATATCTGGATGATCGCCTTGCTCTGCTGTGCCATTCTGTTCATCGCCGCGCTGATCTGAGCGGCTCGAAAATCTGACCAAGGAGAAGACCATGGCATCCTACGACGTGATCATCATCGGCGCTGGCCCCGGCGGCTACGTGTCCGCCATTCGCTGCGCCCAACTGGGCCTCAAGACCGCCGTGGTCGAGGGCCGCGAGACGCTGGGCGGCACCTGCCTCAACGTCGGCTGTATCCCGTCGAAAGCGCTGTTGAACGCGACGCACCACCTGCATGAGGCGGAGCACAATTTCGCCGCCATGGGTCTCAAGGGCAAAAGCCCGTCGGTCGATTGGGCACAGATGAAATCCTACAAGGATGACGTCGTGGGCCAGAACACCGGCGGCATCGAATTCCTGTTCAAAAAGAACAAGATCGACTGGCTCAAAGGCTATGGCTCCATCCCGGAAAAGGGCAAGGTCAAAGTTGGCGATGAGGTCCATGAGGCCAAGAACATCGTGATCGCGTCCGGTTCCGTGCCGACGTCTTTGCCGGGTGTCGAGGTGAACAACGAGGGCGGCGTGGTGGTCGACAGCACCGGCGCGCTTGAACTGCCGAAAGTGCCGAAGAAGATGGTCGTGATCGGCGCGGGCGTGATCGGTCTGGAGCTTGGATCTGTGTATGCCCGTCTCGGCGCCGAGGTGACCGTGGTGGAATTCATGGATTTCATCACCCCCGGCATGGACGCCGACGTGCAGCGCACCTTCAAAAAGCTGTTGGAGAAACAAGGCCTCAACTTCGTTCTGGGCGCCGCCGTGCAAAACGTAGACGCTTCGAAAACCAAGGCGAAGGTCAACTACAAGCTCAAGAAAGACGACAGCGAGCATACGCTCGACGCCGACGTCGTTCTGGTGGCCACGGGCCGCAAACCCTACACCGACGGGCTTGGCCTCTCTGAGCTGGGTGTCGAAATGACCGAGCGCGGCCAGATCAAAACCGACGCGCATTGGGCGACCAATGTTCCGGGCATCTACGCCATCGGCGACGCCATCGTCGGGCCAATGCTCGCCCACAAAGCCGAGGACGAAGGCATGGCCGTCGCCGAGGTTCTGGCCGGCAAACATGGCCATGTGAACTACGACGTGATCCCGGGCGTGATCTACACCTCGCCCGAAGTCGCCACCGTCGGCAAGACCGAAGCGCAACTGAAAGAAGAAGGCCGCAAAGTGAAAGTCGGCAAGTTCTCCTTCATGGGCAACGCGCGCGCCAAGGCCGTGTTCCAGGGCGACGGCTTCGTGAAACTCATCGCGGATGCGGAAACCGATCGCCTCTTGGGGGCTGCGATCATCGGCCCGGCGGCTGGCGACATGATCCACGAGATCTGTGTGGCGATGGAATACGGCGGCTCGGCGCAGGACATCGCCCTTACCTGTCACGCCCACCCGACCTACTCGGAAGCCGTGCGCGAGGCCGCTCTGGCCTGTGGCGACGGTCCGATCCACGCTTGATATCCAAGCCCATAGAATACAGTCTCAGGGCGGCCTTAGGGTCGCCCTTTTTGGTTTTGAGACATTTTGCATGACAATCAAACCGTTTCCCTTCGTGGGCATTCTCATATCCGGGTTGTGCCTGGGGGCCGCAGGATCGGAAATCGTCGAGCGTCGCGTGCCGATGTCAGATAGGTTTCTGGATTTCTTTGAGTCCTATTGCCTCAAACCGCTCAAGACCGGGACATTCCCCGATCTCACCCATTTGGTGCGCGTGCAAATCACATCGGAAGATGTAGATTTTCTACATCCTCGCGACGGCTTTTCCCTCAGCTATACATCGGGCTCTTGCTACGTGTCCGATGAACTTGGGCACTTCAACCTTGAAAGAGATCGGGCACAACTCGAGTCCTCTCTGGAGGAGTTAAGAGATACTTACACCCCCGACTTACCGCGCGATCACAGCCTCGAGCCCGAGTGGTCTATCGGATGGATGGAAGGACCAACCGGTGATCCGAGGCGTTGGGGAATTTTCATGATGTTTGGCGCAGGGTTTTCTCAGCCGCTCTTGTCCATCACCTACCCCGAAGAGGGGCCGAAACCTCCAACAGAGTTTGCCCCCTGAGCGTCACCCCTTGGCCGCTTCTTCCAGCCGCTTGGCATGCTCGATACGCAATTCCCTGCGCAGCTCAGCGGCGCGCCAGCGTTGTTTGTCCGTTTCCGTCTCTGGCGTAAATTGCGGCACGGTCACGGATTTGCCCGTATCATCTACGGCAACCATGGTGAAATAGCAGGAATTGGTGTGGCGCACGGTCTGGGTGCGGATGTTTTCCGCCTCGACCCGAATGCCGATCTCCATCGAGGTGCGGCCGACGTAATTCACCGTCGCGCGGCAATGCAGCAACTCGCCCACATGGATCGGCTGTTTGAACATCACCTGATCGACCGACAGCGTCACGGCATATTGCCCCGAGTAGCGCGAAGCACAGGAAAAGGCCACAAGATCGAGTAGACGCAAGAGCGCGCCGCCATGCACCTTGCCCGAAAAATTCGCCAGATCCGGCGTCATCATTTCGGTCATTTCCAGATAACGTGCCATGCTTATTGCCCCTCTCATTGCCCCTGCGCCACTCTGTCTCACCCAAAAGACTCTGCGGCGCAGAAAAGGTCAAGCCACGGAGCGGAGTCTTGATTGGGAAAGGCTTGATTGGGAGAGGAAGGTGAGAAGGGACCGCCAAAATGCGATCCCTTCTCGTCCGACCCGTCATCGGGGGGGGGTGATAAGGGCCGGAAACTGTCAGGGCTGAATAGCCCCCATGGTCAAACAAAGGCCAATGGAAAAAAAACATATCGGCGGAAAGCCTCTTATAGGGCCCTCCAACGATTGGCGCGCGCCAAAAGTACCGAAGGCCTCCTCTTCGGAGATGTCTGTCGTGTTCTGGATATGGCGTCGGTGTCCCTGTGCTTTGGGCATGTCCCAACCAGTTGTTGTGCGTTTCAAGGCTTTGAACGCGATGTTCCGCAGCTTCCGTCGCTGAAATTCAATTTTTGAAAAATTTTAATAAAATTAGGGATCAGCCGTCTCACACCGCCAGCATCCGCAGCCCCTGCGTCACATCAGAGCGCACCGCAAGCCGCAGCCCAGGCTCATCCCCCGCCCGCAGCGCCGCGACGATCAAGCGATGGTTATGCGGCACCTCGGTCCGGTTGAGCCGCGCATAGAGCGCCCGCATCGTCGGCCCGAGCTGAAGCCAGACAGTTTCCGTCAGCGCCAGCATCGCAGGCGCCTGCGCGCGCAAATAGAGCGTGCGGTGGAACTCGAGATTGGCGCGGATGTAACCCACGTCGTCATGTTTCGCGACCATTTCGGCAATCGTGCCATTGATGGTCTGAAGCCGGTCAATCAGCGCCATATGCGCCCGCGGCAGCGCGCGAGAGGCCAGTTCCGGCTCAATCAGCGCCCGGATCGAGGCCAGTTCTTCCAAACGCTCGTTTGACAGCTCCGGCGTGCTCACCCGACCCGAAGCCGAAAGGTTCAGCCCCCCATCCGCCACCAGCCGCCGCACCGCCTCACGCGAGGGCGTCATGGAGACATCGAACATCTTGCCGATGCCGCGCAGGGTCAGCGCCTGACCGGGCAGGAATTCGCCATGCATGATCCGCGTGCGCAGAGCGCGGTAGACGCGATCATGCGCGACGGTCGGGGTCTCGGTTGGGCGGATCGTGGGCGTAATCATGCGCGCAAATGTGATCACAAAGCCAGGAATGTCAATCCGTCTCGAACCGCCAGGCGTGTAGCTTTTCACCCTCTGTATGCAACCAGCGGCGATGCGCGGCATGATCGGGACAGACCCGCGCAACATGGGCCCAGAAGCGATCCGAATGGTTCATCTCCAACCGATGCGCCACCTCATGGGCGGCGACATAGTCGAGCACCGCCGCAGGCGCCATCACCAGACGCCAGGAATACATGAGATTGCCCGCCGAGGTGCAGGACCCCCAACGCGAGCGCGGATCGCGCAGGGTGATCCGGCCGTAATCGGTTTTCAGAATGGCTGCGTAACGATCCGAAGCCTCGCGAAGCCGCATCTGGGCTTCGAGTTTCAGAAAAGCTTTGACCTTTGCGGCAACACGCGCTGGCTCACCGGGCACCTCAAGACACCCGTCTTTCAACAGGGCACGCCGCCCCAGTCCCGGCACGATCTCCACCTCGCGTCCCAGAAACGGCACAGAGGCACCGAAAACGGCCGCCTGCTCCGGCGCCCGCGTGCCGAGATGTTTGCGAATCCAGTCTTCCTTTTCGCGCAAGAACGCCAAGGCCTCACGCTCCGGCAACCGCGCGGGCATCGACAGGGTCACTCGGCCATCGAGACGCGACACCCGCAGAGACAGCCGCTTTGCCCGGCTCGAGCGCCGCAAAGTCACACCCACCGGCGGATTTCCGTCGAGAATAATGTCGCCCATACTTGCCTCTCTGGTCCACTCTCCCCACATATCGTGGCGAAGGAGCCGAGGCCACGCTCTTTACCATTTTTTGAGGGAAAAGCCTTTGACAGCTCCCTTGCGATATGGCATGGCCCGCAGGTCTCCACATATGGATCAGATTAAACGAAAGGGATTCATCATGCCCAAAGAGGAATGGGGCGTAAAACGCGTCTGCCCCACCACCGGCAAACGGTTCTATGATTTGAACCGCGATCCGATCGTGTCTCCCTACACCGGTGAGATCGTGACGTTTGACGTGAACAACAAGTCCCGCGTTGCCATCACCGAAAAAGAACAGGCGAAACCCGCCAACGATCTCGACGACGAGGATGATCTGTTGGTCGATGATGATGCAGACATCGATCTCGATGACGATCTTCTCGACGATGACGAGGATGACGATAACGTCTCCCTCGACGAGATTGCCGACGTTGCCGCGGACGACGAGGACTGATCTGAGGATCACCCGACAAGGCAGATGGGAAATTTCATCTGCCTGTCATTTTTTCGCTTGCAACGTCTGGCGAGACAAAATAGGAAGCGCGGGCGGACGGGAAACGCCCACCCGCACAGTCGTCTGACCGGCGCAAAACCGGTCATTTGGGGCCTTAGCTCAGCTGGGAGAGCGCCTGCATGGCATGCAGGAGGTCAGCGGTTCGATCCCGCTAGGCTCCACCAAATTCCCTATACCTTCATATCCTGTTTTCTTCTGCCGACGGCGGATCAGATCACACCTGAATGCAGGTGTCGGCCAGCCATGTTTTCCTATGCCGTGACGCAGGTCCCGATCAGTGATTAGCTGAAACAAAATCAAGGCTTCAATAAATCATGTTTTTCGCTGTCCCGGCTCTTCCGTAATCATCAGGGCAAAGGCGCGGATCAGCGCAGATGCACGATGTCATGAAAGGAAGAGCCGATGGCGATTGAAAAGGTCGAAACCCTTGTTGTGGGTGGCGGACAGGCGGGGGTCGCGATGTGTGAGCATCTCGGCAAGCTTGGGATTTCGCACGTCGCGCTCGAACGCTCGCGGATCGCCGAACGCTGGCGCAGCGAGCGCTGGGATTCGCTGGTCGCCAACGGTCCGGCCTGGCACGACCGCTTTCCGGGTCTGGACTTCAAAGGCTTCGACCAGGATGACTTTGTCCCGAAAGACAGCGTCGCGGACTATTTCGAAGACTATGCCAAAATGATCGACGCGCCGATCCGCTGCGGCGTCGACGTCAAGGAAGTGCGCAAAAAAGACGGCGCGCCGGGGTTCATCGTCGAGACCTCGGACGGCACCTATGAGGCCAACACCGTGGTTGCCGCCACCGGGCCGTTCCAGACCCCGGTGATCCCGCCGGTGATCCCCACTGAAGCGCCCGTGACGCAGATGCATTCCAGCGCCTACCGCAATCCCGATCAGCTTGAAGACGGTGCGGTCTTGGTGGTGGGCGCGGGCTCCTCTGGCGTGCAGATCGCCGAAGAGCTGATGAAAGCCGGGCGCAAGGTCTACCTCTCCGTCGGCCCCCACGACCGCCCGCCGCGCAGCTATCGTGGCCGTGATTTCGTCTGGTGGCTGGGCGTTCTGGGCCTGTGGGATGCTCCGGCGATGGAGCCCGGCAAGGAGCATGTCACCATTGCCGTGAGCGGAGCCGATGGCGGCAAGACCATCGACTTTCGCGATCTCGCCGCGCGCGGCATGACGCTTGTCGGGCGCACCAACAGCTACACCGACGGCAAGGTGCTTTTTGGCACCGATCTGGTCGCCAATGTCGACGGCGGCGATGACAATCTGCGTTCGCTTTTGGATGCAGCGGATGACTATATCGCGCGCAACGGGCTGGACCTGCCGGAAGAGCCCGCCGCGCGCCTCAAACGCCCGGACCCGGAGTGCATGATCAACCCGCTTTCCGAGCTGGATCTGGCCGCTGCCGGCGTGAAAACCGTGATCTGGTCGACGGGCTTCGGTCAGGATTACAGCTGGCTCAAGGTCGACGCCTTTGACGACAACGGCAAACCGGCGCATCAGCGCGGCGTGTCCACCGAACAGGGCGTCTATTTCCTCGGTCTTCCCTGGCTGTCCCGGCGCGGCTCGACCTTTATCTGGGGCGTCTGGCACGATGCGAAATACATCGCCGATCACATCGCCACACGTCGCACCTATGCCGAATACGAAGGCCCCGAGGCGGATCACTCCGGCGCCGTGGCCAACGCCTGAGGCAGGCAAGACACTCAGACACAAATCACAAGACTTCCCCAGCCCTGCCCGGTTCACCGAGCAGGGCATTTTCATGTCGTCACATGCGCAGATTTTCTGCGCCAACCTCGCACGGCTCGCCCATTTCCCTCCGCCTCCAACTTATGTCTCAAGAACAGTCACTTTGATCAAAAAATCAGCACACACGCCAGAGGAGACTCCCATATTCCACATAAGACACTGATATTAATGACATTAGACCCATCCTAACCAGTGCATTAAATCTTATGAATGGGCATCACGCCCGCGGCGCTGGCACCTAACACGTAAGAAAACGCGAGGTTCCAATGCACAAAGACACATATGATTACATCATTGTAGGCGCCGGTTCGGCAGGCTGTGTGTTGGCCAATCGCCTGTCCAAGGACCCGAAGACGACGGTCTGCATCATCGAGGCGGGCGGCAAGGATACCTCGCCGCGCGTGCAGGTGCCCGCAGGCATCCTGTCGCTCTACAACGATCCGAAATACGACTACAGCTACATGAGCGTGCCGCAGCCCGAGTTGAAAAACCGCCGCATCCCGCTCAACCGTGGCAAGGCGTTGGGCGGCTCCTCGGCGATCAACTCGATGCTCTACATCCGCGGCGCTGCCTCCGATTACGACGACTGGGCGGAGCTGGGCTGCGACGGCTGGGCGTGGAACGACGTGTTGCCGGTGTTCAAGGATCTCGAGAACAACGCCATCGGTCAGGACCCGAAATACCACGGCACCGGCGGCGAGTTGCATGTCGAATTGCACCGCGACCCGAATCCCGTGGGCAAGATGTTCATCAAGGCGGGCCGCGCGGCGGGTCTTGAGGAAAACACCGATATGAACGGCGAGACCCAGGAAGGCCTCGGCATTTACAACGTGACGCAGCATGACGGCAAACGCTGGTCCTCCTACCGCGCCTTCCTGCATCCGGTGCGCGATCGCCAGAACCTCACCATTCTGACCGGCACGGACACCAAACGCCTGATCGTCGAGGGTGGCCAAGCGACCGGCGTCGAGATTTCCGGGCCCGATGGGCAAACCACCCTTAAGGCCAACAAAGAGGTGATCCTGTCGGCCGGGGCGATCAATTCGCCCGAACTGCTGCTGCGCTCCGGCATCGGTCCGGCTGCGATGCTTCAGGCGGCGGGCGTGCGCGTGGCGCATGATTTGCCGGGCGTGGGTCAGAACCTGCGCGATCATGTCGATGGCATGATCACGGTGCGCTCGAATTCCACCAAAACGCTCGGCCTGTCGGTGCTCAACCTGCCCTCGATCATCGCCGCGCCTTTCCGTTGGCTGGCCCAACGCAAAGGCATGTTCACCACCAACTACGTCGAGGCCGGTGGCTTTGCCCGCACGAAATACGCCAATGACACCCCGGACATTCAGTTCCACTTCGTCCCCGGCTATCGCAGCCACCGTGGGCGGGTGGTCGAATATGGCCATGGCTACGCGGTCCACACCTGTGTGCTGCGCCCGAAATCCATCGGCGAAATTCGCCTCGGCCAAAACGGCGCGCTGGAGATCGACCCGAAATTCTTCTCCGACCCGCAGGACGCGCAGGTTCTGGTCGAAGGCATCAAAGTGGCGCGCAGCATTCTGGGCGACAGCACGTTTGACGGCATTCGCGGCAAGGAAATGTTGCCCGGCAAAGCCGTCGAAACCGATGAGCAGATTCTGGACTACCTGCGCGAAGCCGCTCTGACCGTGTTCCACCCGGTTGGCACCTGCAAGATGGGCACCGACGATCTGGCCGTGACCGATCCGGAGACCCTTAAGGTGCGTGGCATCAAGGGCCTGCGCGTGGCGGATGCCTCCGTGATGCCGACCCTGATCGGTGGCAACACCAACGCGCCCACGATGATGATCGCGGAGAAATGCGCCCGCATGATCCTCTCCGCCGCCTGAAAGACCGATAAGCCAGCCCGACCAATCAGCTCGACAAGCCAGCCGCCAGAGCTGGCCCTGACCCAAGGACCAAACGCATGAGCCGCTCTTCCGCGATCGAAGTCGTGAACGTGTCGAAAAATTTCGGCGATTACACGGCGCTCGACCATGTCGATTTCAAGATTCTCCAGAACGAATTCTTCACGCTTCTGGGGCCGTCGGGCTGTGGCAAGACCACGCTTCTCAGGATGATCGCCGGGTTCGAGACGCCGTCCTCGGGCACGCTTTTGCTCAATGGTCACGAGATCGCCCAGATGCCCGCGCACAAGCGCCGGGTGAACACGGTGTTTCAAAACTACGCCCTGTTTCCGCATATGACGCTGAGCCAGAACATCGCTTTCGGGCTCAAGAACCTCGGCTGGGACAAGGCGCGGATCACGACGCGCGTGGGCGAGATGCTTGAGATGGTGCATATGGAGCAATTCGCGGCGCGCAAACCCGATCAACTGTCGGGCGGACAGCGGCAGCGGATCGCTTTGGCCCGTGCGTTGGCGGCGGAGCCCGAGGTGCTGCTCCTGGATGAACCGCTCTCCGCGCTCGACCTGAAACTGCGGCAAGCCATGCGCGACGAGCTGCGCCGGTTGCAGCGCGAAACCGGCATCACCTTTGTCTTCGTGACCCATGATCAGGAAGAGGCGCTCGATATGTCCGACCGCATCGCAGTGATGGGCAAGGGCCGGGTGCAACAGATCGGCACGCCGAAAGAGATTTACGAAGACCCGCACAATCGCTTCGTGGCGGATTTCATCGGCGATACGAATTTCCTCGACGGCGAGGTGATCGCGCTGAACGGCGGCACGGCGACGATCCGCACGGCTTTGGGCACAGAGATCACCACCACGCATCAGGGCGTGACGGGGCTTGGCCCCGCGACCATGTCGATCCGCCCCGAAAAGATCGGCGTCGGCGATCAGGCCGAAGGCGTGATCCTCTCCGGCACGGTGCAGGCGCGCAACTACATGGGCGGGTTTACCCACTATACTGTGCAGATCGGCGACCAGACCCTGCGGCTATCGCGGCGCAATGCGCATTCGCATCAGGACTCGCTTGAGATCGGCGACACGGTGCAGGTCGGTTTTCGCGAAACAGACGCACGGGTGTTGGGCCAATGAGCAAGTCCTTTCGGTTCTGGGGCCTTGTGCCCGCCTGGGCGCTGATGATCCTGACGCTGATCATCCCGATCTTGATCGTCGCGGGCGTCAGCGTCGCCGAACGCGGCGCCTATGGCGGCTTCACCTGGTCCTTCGATCTCAGCTCCTACCAGCAAATCCTCTACAGCGTCGGCTGGACCGACGAGCTGGAATTCGATCCGAAATATGTCGCGATCATCGGCCGGACGCTTTTGTTCGCCGGCGGCGCCACGCTGATCTCGCTGCTGCTCGCCCTGCCCGTCGCCTATTACATTTCCCAGCAATCTGCCCGGCTGAAAATCATCCTGCTCTATCTCGTGACCCTGCCGTTTTGGGTCTCGATGATCGTGCGCGTCTATGCCTGGTTGATCATTCTGGGCAATGACGGCCTGTTGGAGCGTGTGTATCGGATGTTCGGTGGCGCGGATATTTCCGGCTTTCTCTTCACACCCGGCGCGATGATCACAGGGATGGTCTATAGCTATATCCCGCTGATGATCCTGCCGGTCTATGCCTCCGTCGAGAAAATAGACCCGGCGCTCATTGAGGCGAGCCATGACCTCTACGGCGGTCGCTGGACGGCACTGAAACGCGTGATCCTGCCGCTCGCCGCCCCCGGCCTGACGGCGGGCAGCATCCTTGTCTTCGTGCCCTGTCTCGGCACGGTGCTCGAACCCATGCTCTTGGGCGGCGGCAAGCAATTGATGATGGGCACCTTGATCCAGACCCAATTCGGCGGTGCGCGCAACTGGCCCTTTGGTGCGGCCATCGCCATGGTCCTCTTGGTCCTCGTGGTGCTGGTGCTGTTGCTCAACGCCCGGCGCGCCAGAAGCCAGATGGAGGCCGCGCTATGAAACAGCACAACATCCGATCCTATCCCGGCCTGCGCCCCTTCAGCATCCTGTTCTTTCTCTGGCTCTACCTGCCGATCGCCGTGGTCGTGATCTATTCCTTCAACGACAACCGGCTGGTGTCCGTCTGGACCGAGTTTTCGACGAAATGGTACGCCACCGCATTGGACAACGCGGCCCTGATGGGGGCCTTGGAAATCTCGCTCAAAGTGGCAGTGATCTCGACCGTCTGCGCCACGTTGATCGCGCTTTTGGCCGCCATCGTTTTGACGCGGGCGACGGACCTCAAATTCCGCCGGGTGTCGGAAACCGTGGTCAACCTGCCGCTGATCCTGCCGGAGATCGTGCTGGCCGTAGCCGTGTTGATCCTGTTTTCCCAGATCGGGCTCACCAACGGGCTTTTGAAGCTGGTGCTGGCCCATACCGCTTTTTGCACGCCTTTTGCCTTCCTGCCGATCCGGGCACGGCTTCAGGGCATGTCACTGGATTTCGAAGAGGCCGCGCGCGATCTCTACGCCTCGCCCTTCACCGCCTTTCGTCTGGTCACCCTGCCGATGATCATGCCCGGCCTCTTCGCCGGTGCGATGACCGCATTCGTGATGTCGATGGATGATTTCATCACCTCGAACCTGTTGAACTCCGGCGGTGCGACCACGCTTCCCGTCTACATCTTTAGCCTCATCCGCCAAGGCACCACGCCCGAGCTGAACGCCATCTCGACGCTCTTGATCGCCGCCTCGCTGATCATGGCAACCCTCGTTTTGATCCTCAACGTCCGGGCCATGCGGCGCGGCTGATCACCTACGGCCCTGCCCTTGGGCCTCCCCAACAACATCTAGGGCGCAACAAGGAGAGACACTCATGAAGAAACTGCTGCTCGCAACCACTTTGATCCTGCCTCTGGCGGGGGCGGCCTCCGCCGAAGGCACGCTCAACATCTACGCCTGGGCGGATTCCATTTCCCCCGATCTGATCGCGAAATTTACGGAAGAAACCGGCATCGAGGTGAATGTCGACAGCTTCTCGTCGAACGAGGACGCGCTGACCAAACTTCAGGCCGGTTCTTCGGGCTATGACCTGGTGACTCCCTCGCAGCACTTCGTGAAAATCATGGCCGACGAGGGCCTGCTCGAAGACATCGACGCCGCCGATATGGCCGCCTACGCCCAGCTCGATGAGCGTTGGAAAGGCCAGTGGTGGGACCCGGAGAATGACTATTCCATCCCGCTCGCCTACGGCACCGCAGGGTTTTCGGTGAACCGCGACACATACGACGGCCCGGTCGACAGCTGGTCCGTGCTGTTCGAACCGACCGACCTTGCCGGCTCCATCGCGCTTTTGTCCTACCCCGATGAGGTGGTCTCCGCAGCCCAGCTCTACCTCGGCATCGAATATTGCACCGAGGACAAGGCCGAGATGAAAAAGGTCTATGACCTCCTCGCCGCACAGAAACCCGCCGTCGTCGCCTATACCTCCGACAACATCGAGAACCGTCTGGGTTCGGGCGAGGTTTCCGCGCATTTCTGGTGGGATGGCAACACGTTGCGCCTGCGCAACTCCGGCGCCAATGTCGAATATGCCGCCCCGAAAGAGGGTCTCGTCGGCTGGCTCGACAGCTTTGTCGTCCCGGCGGGGGCCGCGAATGTCGACAATGCCAAAGCCTTTATCGACTTCATGTCCACCGTCGAGAACGCCACCGAGCAATACAACTACTACGCCCACTCCGCGCCGGTCGAGATTGATGAGAGCAAAGCGCTCTACACGCCGGAAAACGCGCCGGAGCTCTTCCCGACCGTCCCCGTGGTCTTCGCCCAGGCCTGTAGCCCGGCGGCGCAGGATCTTGTGACCAAAGTCTGGACAGACCTCTTGCAATAACGTCCCCTTCCCCCGTTCCTTTCCCTTCCCTTTTTCCACTGTGGGACGGGGGATTTTTTCAAGACCCGGCGGCCCGATGCACACTTCGGCCGCCCTATGGAGGCCACAATGGCACATACGCGCATCCGCACTTTCAACACCAAGGACACCTATCCCGAGCAGAACCTCGACAACGACCTCTGTCAGGCCGTCGTCACCCAGGGCGGGAAAACGGTCTGGCTGCGCGGTCAGTGTCCGCAGAACCTCGATGACGCCAAGAACATCGAAAGCCACGACCCGGTCGAGCAGACCCACAAGGTCATGCAGAACATCCGTCAGCTGATCGAAGAGTCCGGCGGCGCGATGGAGCATCTCGTCAAAGTGGTCGTCTACATCACCGACGTGCGGCACCGCGAGGCGGTCTATCGCACCATGGGCGAATATATCAAAGGCGTGCACCCCGTTTCCACAGGCCTCGTGGTCAACGCGCTGGCCCGTCCCGACTGGCTGGTCGAGATCGACGGCACAGCCGTGATCCCGGATGATTACACCCCGAAAGAGGCCTGATCCGATGACCTTTTCCCTCGTCGCCCGCTGCCCTGACACCGGCATGTTCGGTGTCGCAATCTCGTCCTCCTCCCCGGCCGTCGCCGCGCGTTGTTCCTATGCGCGCGCGGGCGTCGGCGCGGTGTCGTCGCAAAACGTCACCGATCCGACACTTGGCCCTCTCACCCTCGATCTGATGGAAGAGGGGCTAACTGCGGCACAGGCGATTGCAGAGATCAAGGCGACGGGGACATTCATCGACTACCGACAAGTGCTTGCCGTCGACGCCCAGGGCTGCACGGCGATCCATTCCGGCCCGAATTCTCTGGGCATCTGGACCGAAGCCCGCGCCGAGAATGTCGCCTCCGGCGGCAATCTTCTGGCCAATGACGGCGTGCCGCAGGCCATCGTGGAGGCTTATCTGTCCAGCACCGGCCATATCGGCGACCGGCTGATCGCCGCGATGCGCGCAGGCCTCGCCGCCGGTGGTGAAGCGGGGCCGGTGCATTCGGCGGGGATGAAGATCGTGGACCGCGTCTCCTGGCCCGTCGCCGATCTGCGCTGCGACTGGACGGAGGACTGCCCGATTGAGGCCATCGCCACCGCCTGGGCGGTCTATAAGCCCCAACTCGACGCCTATGTCCAACGCGCCCTCGACCCGCGCGAGGCGCCTTCCTACGGCGTGCCGGGCGACGAATAAGCGCCGGACATTGGCGCACAAAAGACATGCGCGGCCAAGGCCGCAACAATTAAGAGGTTCACCCATGGAACTGAGCTTTTCCGACTGGCAAGAAAACGCAGCCGCACTGACATTTCGCACGCAAGCCTTCATCGACGGGCACTTCGTCGATGCGCTGTCCGGCAAGACCTTTGCCACCATCAACCCGGCCACCGGCGCGGAAATCGCGCAGATCGCCGAATGCGACGCCGCCGACATCGACCGCGCCGTCAAGGCCGCGCGGGCGGCCTTTGAGGACGGACGCTGGTCGCGGATGGATCCCGGTGCGCGCAAGGCGGTGATGCTCAAACTCGCGGATCTCATTCGCGAAAACCTTATTGAGCTGGCGCTTTTGGACAGTCTCGACATGGGCAAACCCGTGACGGATGCCGCGACCGTCGATGTGCCGGGCTCTGCGCATTTCTTCCAATGGTATGCCGAGGCCATCGACAAACTTTATGACGAAGTGGCCCCCACCGGCGCGGGCGATCTGGCCCTTGTGACCCGCGTGCCTTTGGGCGTTGTCGGCGCCGTTGTGCCGTGGAACTTCCCGCTCGACATGGCGACGTGGAAATCCGCACCTGCGCTGGCGGCGGGCAATTCCGTGGTCCTGAAACCCGCCGAACAATCGCCGCTCTCCGCTTTGCGCCTCGCCGAACTGGCCCAAGAGGCCGGCATCCCCGACGGGGTGTTCAACGTCGTGCCGGGCTTTGGCGCGACGGCGGGCAAGGCACTTGGGCTGCACATGGATGTCGATTGCCTGGCCTTCACCGGCTCGACATTTGTGGGCAAGAAATTCATGGAATATTCCGGGCAATCGAACCTGAAACAGGTCTGGCCGGAAACCGGCGGCAAAAGCCCGAACATCATTTTCGCCGATTGCGAAGACCTTGAGGCCGCCGCCGATATGGCCGCCTTCGGGATTTTCTTCAACGGCGGGCAGGTCTGTTCCGCCAACAGTCGGCTCTATGTCGAGCGCTCCATTCAGGACGAGTTCCTCGCGCTGATGAAATCCCGCGCCGAGGCGCTCACCCCCGGCGACCCGCTCGATCCCGCCACCAAACTCGGCGCCATCGTCGATGAAAAGCAAACCGCCGCCATCTTGGCCCGCATCGAGTCTGCCACGGCGACCTCCCGGCTGGTGTCCGGCGGCGAACGAGTGACGCTTGCGGGCAAGGGCTGCTTCGTTGCGCCGACGATCTTTGGCGATGTGGCCCAGGACGATCCGATCGCGACCGACGAGGTTTTCGGGCCTGTTCTGGCCGTCATCCCCTTTGACAGCGAGGACGAGGTCATCGCCATGGCCAATGACAGCATCTATGGCCTCGCCGCCTCGGTCTGGACCGACAATCTGAGCCGCGCGTTGCGGGTCTCTGAGCGTCTGAACGTCGGCACCGTCTCCGTGAACACGGTCGATGCGCTCTCCGCCCAGACGCCGTTCGGCGGCATGAAACAATCGGGCTTCGGGCGCGATCTCTCGCTCCATTCGCTCGACAAATACACGGCGTTGAAAACCACGTGGATCAAGTACAAACTGTAAGCCGCAGCATGGACAAAAGGCGCCCTATGATCCGTTTCACTCTCCGACAGCTTGAATATTTCGTCGCGGTCGGAGAGGCGGGCAGCATCACGGTGGCCGCCGGGCGGGTCAATGTGTCCTCGCCCTCGATCTCGACGGCGATTTCCCAGCTTGAAACCGAATTCGGCATGCCGCTTTTCGTGCGCCAACACGCGCAGGGGCTGTCCCTGACCCAGGCCGGGCGGGTGCTCATGGATCAGGCCCGCGCGGTGTTGCGCGAGGCCGACCGCCTCGTCGATCTGGCCGGGGATATATCCGGTCAGGTGCGCGGCCCGATCATGGTCGGTTGCATGCTGACCTTCGCCCAGGTGGTCCTGCCGGCCCTGCGCAAGGATTTCACCGACCAATTCCCCGACGTGCGGTTTGCACAAAGCGAATATGACGCCAACGAGCTGGTCAGTGCGCTCAGGCGCGCCGAGATCGACGTGGCGCTGGCCTATGATCTGGTGGTGCCGCCCGATCTGAGCTTTATCCCTTTGATCGAAATGCCGCCTTTCGTGCTGATCTCCGCAGATCACCCGCTGGCGGACCGGGACGAGATCGAGGTCGAAGAGCTGCGCAGCCTGCCGATGGTCTTGCTCGATCTGCCGCAAAGCGCGGATTATTTCCTGTCGTTTTTTCAGGACAAGGGCATCAAACCGGAGATTTCCGAACGCTCCCGCGACATCGCCGTGGTCCGCAGTCTGGTGGCCAATGGCTTTGGCTATTCCATTGCCAACCTGCGGCCTTTGAACGGGCTGTCGCCGGATGGCAAGGCGCTGAAATTCATTCCGCTGGCGGGCAATTTGCGGCCTTTGAAAATGGGGCTTTTGATGCCGCCCCACGCAGACACCACCCATGTGGTGCGCAGCTTTGTCGATTTCGCCCAAAGCTGGGTGCGCGACGGCTTTGCGCCGGGCGGCGTGCCGCGCGAGATCAGCGGTCCTCTGGCGAGCCCAGCAGTGGCAGAAACAGCGAAAACAACTCCGCCTGAGAGCTGATGCCACAGCGGCTATAGAGTTGTTTTCGAAAGACTTTCACGGTCTGCGGACTGACAGACAACCGCAATGCGATAGAGGGGGTCGAATGACCTTTCAGGATCAGGAACGCGACATCGGCCTGTCGGGGCGTCAAAGCGATGCCCAGCGTGGCGGCGTTGCGGCGCAGACGATCCGGCACGCTCTCGCCCGCCTTGCCCGTCAGATCGCCAGACAGCCCCGCCCAATGCCGCCGCATCAGGGCCAGACAGATCGGCGCACTCCGCGCCACCTCTGCCAGATCGCGGGCGGAAAATTTGCGGTTCGTCGTGGCATCGCGCCCCAGACAGGCCATCACGCTCACCCCCGGCGCGGGCGTGATCAGAAAGGCGATCTCATCTGTCAGCGTCGTCGCCGCGTAATAGGTCAGGTAATAATCGCCACGGGTGAAATGATCCGGGGCGATGTCCTGAAGCCGGTAAATCCCCTCCGCCACCCCGTCGAGATGCAGCTGGTGGAACGGGTCGAGCAGGTAGGCGCCGTTGAGATAGGCGCTGTCGAGCCGGGCATGCACGCGCAGGTCCCGCGCCGCGCGGTAGACCGGCGTCGGCGGAGCATCCTCGACGTAACTCAAAAGCGTCATATTGTCGAAGGCCAGCTCCGCGTGCAGCCATTGCGTGAGCGCGGCGGGAAAGCCCTCTTCGCCAAGGGTGGCGATGGCTGCGGCCAGATGCTCTGCTGTGCTCATAGGGGCAGTGCTCATAGGGGTGGTGCTCCTGCATACCTCCTTGGGGGTATATACCCCCGCTATAGAAATAAAGGAAAAGGGATCTGTATGAAAAGGGGTAGTTCGCCCCGATTCCGCCTTTCCGGACACAGCCCAAGAGACAGATCATGACCTTTGCCCGTTCCTCAACCGCCGCCATCCTCGACCAGGATGCTCATCTCATCCAATCCTTCGCCGATCTCAACGCGCTCAAGGCCCAAGGTGCGCGCACCGTGATCAGCCGCGCCGAGGGGGCCTATGTCTATGACAATGACGGGCAAAAGATGATCGACGGCATCGCCGGGCTTTGGTGCGTCAACATCGGCCACGGGCGGCGCGAGATGATCGAGGCGATCGCCACTCAATTGCAGACCCTCGACTATTATTCGACCTTCTACAACTTCACCCACCCGACGGCCGCGGCCCTGTCGGAAAAGCTTGCACAACTGGCCCCCGGCGATCTGAACGCGGTCTATTTCGGCAATTCCGGTTCTGTCGCGAATGACAGCGCGATCCGCATCCTGCACCATTACAACATCCGCAAGGGCCGCCCGAACAAGCTCAAGGTGCTGTCCCGTCACGGCGCCTATCACGGCTCGACCCACCTCTCGATGGCGATGACCACGCCCGGCTATTCAGAGGGCTGGACCGCCGCTTCCGAGTTGGTGCATCACCTGCGCGCACCGCATTTCTGGCGCGAGGGCGGCGAGATGACCGAAGCGGAATTCCTCGACGCGCTGGCAGACGATCTGACCCGGAACATCGACCGTATCGGGGCGGAAAACATCTGTGCCTTCATCGCCGAACCCATTCAGGGCGCGGGCGGCGTGATCGCAGCGCCCCAGGGCTATCACCGCCGGATGCAGGACATCTGTCGCGCGCATGACATCAAATATATCGCCGACGAGGTGGTCACCGCCTTTGGCCGTCTCGGGCATTTCTTTGCCTCCGAGGCCGTATTCGACACCACGCCCGACATCATCAACACCGCCAAGGGCCTGACCTCCGGCTATCAACCGATGTCGGCCACGATTGTGTCTGACGAGATTCACGACGTGATCTCCGGCCCTGACGGCATGTTCCTGCATGGTATGACCTATTCGGGTCACCCCGCCGCCGCCGCTGCTGCGCTGACCAATATTGCGATCATGGAACGCGAAGGCATCCCGGAGCGTGTCCGCACCACCGGCGCTTATTTCGAACGCAAACTCCGAGGCCTGTCGGACATCGAGCTTGTGGGCGAAGTGCGCGGCAGCCATTTCATGATCGGCCTCGAATTCGTCAAGGATCGCGCCACCAAGCAAAGCCATGCCCCCGAGGCCGAGGTTGGCCTCAAGGTCGCCCGCGCCTGTCAGAAACGCGGTCTCATCGCCCGGCCTCTGGGCAATGTCCTGATCCTCTCGCCGACCCTCATCATGGATGAGGCAATGATCGACGAGATCGAGGGCATCCTGCGCGAGGCCATCACCGAAGTCGCAGCGGGGCTCTGACCCCGCCGCCCACACCCGAGCACACCATGGACACCCTGACCCTTCTCGACCGTTTGATCGCCTTTGACACCACCAGCGCCAAGTCCAACCTGCCGCTGATCGAGTTTGTCGAAGACTATCTGAGCACCCGCGGCTTTCGCGTGACCCGCGTGCCGGATGCCAGCGGTCAGAAGGCAGGGCTGTTTGCTGTGTTGGGGCCTCTGGGCGACGGGATCATGGTGTCGGCGCATACCGATGTGGTGCCGGTCCTGGGACAAAACTGGACCCGCGATCCGTTTCGCCTGACCCGCGAGGGTGACCGGCTATATGGTCGGGGCACGACGGATATGAAGGGCTATCTGGCCGCCATGCTGGCGCTGGCGGATCGGGCTTCGAAGGCCCCACTGAAAGACCCGCTCAAGCTCGCGATCTCTTATGACGAAGAAATCGGCTGTGTCGGCATTCAAAAGATGCTCGGCGCCTTGCCTCAGGCTTTGGGCACACCCCGCGCTTGTTTCGTGGGTGAACCAACGGAGATGCAGGTCGCCGTCGGGCACAAGGGCAAGGCGGCGTTTGAGGCGGTCTGTCATGGCGAAAGCGGCCATTCGGCGCTGGCGCCCCTGTTCACCAATGCGCTGCATCTGGCCGCCGAGTTCACCTCTGAGCTGCGCGCAATTCAGGCGTTTTATGCCACCGAAGGCGCCCGCGATCCGGCCTACGGCGTGCCCTATTCGACTGTGCATCTCGGCACTTTGACGGGCGGCACCGCGCTCAACATCGTGCCGGATCGGGCGGAGATGCGGTTCGAATACCGCCACCTGGCCGCAGATGCCGCAGATGACATTGCCGCCCGGATTTATGCCGCTGCCCAGCGCGTGACGGAGCGCTTCGCGACAGAGTGCCCCGAGGCGCGGATCGAGGTCACGGAAGTCAACGCCTACCCCGGCCTCGATGTGCCGGAAGAGGCGGAGATCGTGACGTTGGCGAAAACGCTCGCGCAAACGAATGCGGTGACGAAAGTGGCTTTCGGCACCGAAGCCGGGTTCTTTCAGGGGCTTGGCATCCCCACCGTGGTCTGCGGCCCCGGTTCGATGGAGGGTCAGGGACACAAGCCCGACGAATACGTCACGCTGTCGCAACTGGCCGCCTGTGACGCGATGATGGATCGCATTTTGGACAGTCTGAAAGCCTAAAGAAACGGGTCGTCAGAGCGCGGTCCAGCGCCCGTCGGACACGCCCGACGCCTGACAGGCCGCGATGAACCGCAACCCCTTTCACGCCGCTCTCGGCCAGCGCATCGAGCATCTTGTCCCAAAAGGCCTATGGTTCACGTGCCGCCAGCCCGGCGATCTGTTACGCGCGCTCAACACCCCAGAAATCGGGGTCGTAGAAAGTGATCAGATCGACGGCGAATTTGGTTTCGCACACGGGGTCAGCCTTTGCATGTCTCTCCTCGCGGTCGTTTGCCCGATTTTGGAAGCTTGTCCGGAGAGCTGCCGCTTGGAACGGGCACCCGGCGGATCAGAGCTTTGTGCGTTTTTTGAGGTCTGACATCTCGCAGACCGCCGATGAAAACGTTTGCAAAAAATTTTCCCCGGACAAGCATGACTTCGCTCAAAATCGCAATTTTTCGTCCATCCCCTGGGACCGCAGGTGTTTTTACACAAAGACTCAACACAGGACTGCAAACGTTTTCAACCAGAGAAAAACCTGCGCAGAGTCTGTTTGCCAATCCTGCCCCCTCACGCGAGGGTAATCCCTATTTGTAAAGGGAATGATTCGATGACAGAGACCAGCTCTAAGAAAGCCTCCCTTCACGATGTCGCGCGCGCAGCCGGGGTTTCCATCTCGACCGTGAGCCGCGCGCAGGCCCATCCTGAACGGCTGTCCGCCAAGACCCGGGACAAGGTTTTGGCCGTCACGAGGGAGCTTGGATATCATCCGAATATTGCCGCCCGGAACCTCCGTCTCGGCCACACGAAAACCCTTCTCGCCGTGATGCCGAACCACAAGGCGACCAGCGTTTCGACAATCACGACCGAGGCGCAATACGGCATCGGCGCGCAATGCCGCAAACAGGGCTATGCGCTCAATGTGGTCCATATGGATGAAACGGAGGCGACGGCGGATCACGTCCTGCAACTCGCCTATGGCGGTCAAGCCAGCGGGCTGATCCTGATGGCCGAACAACCCTATGAACTTCATGGTCGACGGCTACAAGATTGCGGCCTGCCCATCGTGAGCCTGTCCGAAGACCTCACGCATCTCAACATCCCCTCGGTGGTGACCAGCGACCGACAATCCATGATGGATGCCATCGACACGCTCGCCGATCTTGGGCACACCAGTTTTTATTTCATCTCCGGCCCGGACAACAGCTACCACAGTCGTCAACGCGAGGCGGGCGTGCGCTCAGGCCTGATCCGACGCTTTGGCAGCGACACCGGACTTCAGAAATTTCGTGCGGATTTCAGCGTGCAATCGGGCATCGACGCCGCCGCGGCCTATCTCGCCCTCGACGACAGGCCGTCGGCTGTCATCTGCTGGGCGGATGAGGCAGCGATTGGCTTTCAAAGCGCGATCCTGAATGCGGGACTTGCCATCCCGGACGACCTGTCGCTGATCTCCTTCGACGGGCTGACCGCCTCGCGCTATATGCGTCCGCCGATCTGTACCTTCGACCAGAACATGACGGATCTCGGGGCCCAGGCCGCGCAGCTTTTGATCGATATGATCGACAGTGGCGAACCACCGAAAGGTGCGTCGATCGAGTATCCCGCCAAACTGTTTCCCGGCGGCAGCATCGCCCCGATCTGACCGCTCAGACCAGAGCCAATATCACACTCACGCCTTGGCCGAGTTTGACCCTCGCGCCAAATGGCGGCATACGCGTTTGGCATGCGCCATCACGGTCAGCGTCGTCCCGGCCACACCGCTGCGCGGGAACGCACTGGCATCGGCCACGACCACATTCGACATCTCCCAGACCTGCTCCCAAGCGTTGAGCACGGAGCTCGAGGGATCGGCGCCCACGATTTCCCCTCCACTTTCACGGATCGCAGCGCCTATGCTCATGGATTCATGGAAGAATTTTCTGAACATGACGCGAGTGAACGGATCGGCATTGTTGCCGACACCATCGGGATGTTGATCGGATTTCGAAGTCCACAACAGGCACACGGTCTCGATGGGAGAGGCGCTGAGTACGATGTGATCCGCATGGACCTGACGGCTTTGCCACGTGGTGCGATCCAGAGACTCGACCCTGGTCGCACGCGCACCATTCTCGCTCAAAAAACGCGCTGCAACCGCGTTGTGCCGAATGGTCAAACGCCCCGCCGCTTGAACTCCGTCGCGACCCGCTTTGGTCCAGCTTCAAGCATCAGAACTGTCAGTCCCTGTTCGGTAAGCTCTTGTGCAGATACAGCGCCGGAAGCGCCTGAGCCCACGACCATCGCATCGTATTTCATATGAGGCATTTGATTTTACGCGTCGATCTGTCTTTAGGGGAGGCTTATCGCCCAAATGCAAACGTTTGCAGTCTTTACCCCAAACATCTCTGAGCTTTCCGGCGAATATCTGTGAAATTCGGATATGACGTGAATTTGCGCACAATAAATGGTCATACTGATCAAATAAGCCCTCAGTGAGCCCTGATCGAACCGCCATTCAGCGCAACGGTACTGTCCACATTAGCTCTAATTAGAATCATATTGTCACCACATCACCCCAGCACGTCAGATCATATAAAAATATTTTATTTTCAATATTTTAAATGGATAAAACCCCATCACGCCAAACCCAAGTTTCGCAGAAAGACAAACGATACACCAAATCTTAAGACGCGGCGGCCCATTTTGATCGAAATTGACCTTCATCTCTCGCAAAAATGGGGCCGACATGCTTCGAGCACTCCTCTCAAAACTTTCCGTTCGGATCTATGCTATCGTCCTCGTATCGATGATCATGATCCTTTCGCTCACGCAAATCATCTTGAGAATCTCCTACGACACGTCTTTTGGCATGCGCGAACAGCATCTGAGTGATGTTGTCGACACAGTGGTCTCAAATCTGGACATGCTCGAAAAAGACGTTCAGGCCGGAAATCTGTCCCGCGAAGAGGCACAAGCCATCGCGCAAGAGCGCATCATGTCCCTCAATTATGATGAGGCTGGCTATTTCTTTGCCTTCGACAAAAGCAACACCATGATCGCGCACCCCACCAAACCGGAATGGATCGGCCAGGATATGTCGAGCTACGCCGACACCCGCGGAACAAACATCTTTGTCGCCATGACCTCTCTTGTAAAAGAGCAAGGACGCGGGACGATCACCTATTTCTTCAACAAGCCCGACAGCGACGGAGACGAAGAAAAAATTAGCTACGTCGCCGAATTTCAGCCTTGGGGATGGATTGTTGGCACCGGATCCTATCTGTCTGACATCGAAGCCCAGATCGCCACCATGCGCAATATTGGGCATGCGGTTGAATTCGTTGCACTCATCGTCCTTCTCGGCATTTCAACTCTCTTGGTCCGCAGCGTCACCAAACCTTTGAATGCACTCAAATCCCGCATGTCGGAAATGTCCGATGGCGACACGACGACACCCGTGCCAATGACCGAGAGCAAGAGTGAAATCGGCGAGATGGCGCGCGTGCTGGAAATCTTCAGGAACGCTTTGCTTGAGCGTGAGGAGCTGGCAAAACAGCAGGCGATCAAAGACGCTGAGCTGGCGCAGGAACGCGAAGCCAATGTCGAACGCGAACGCCAAACGCAACGGCGCGAAGCTGAGGCCGCAGAGCAACATCGTCAGGATCAGGAAGCAGCACGCCTGGAAAAAGAGAAAGAACGCGCTTTGGTCGAAAAAGAGCGAGAGCAAAACCTGAAAGAACAGCAACGCGTCGTTGACACTCTGGCGATGGGTTTGGGGGCGATGTCTCGCGGCGACCTGACGGTGCGCATCGACGAAGCTTTCCCGGCATCCTATGAAAAACTGCGCAACGACTTCAACAATGCGGTCGAAAAGGTTGCGCATCTGGCGGCCGCGATTGCGGAGGGTGCGGTGACAATCATCAATGAAACCGAAAACCTCAACAGCGCCTCCATGGACCTGAGCCGACGGACGGAAACCCAAGCCGCCTCGCTTGAAGAAACCGCTGCGGCGATCACTCAGCTCGCCGCGTCCGTTGAAAGCTCCGCCAAAAGCGCGAAAAATGCGGCTGCAACAGTCGGCCAGACCAAAGATCGCTCCATTGTTGGACGCGATGTGGTGCAGCGCACCGTTCAGGCTATGAATGATATTGCCGAAAGCTCAACACAAATTTCCAAGATCACAAGCGTGATCGATGACATCGCCTTCCAAACCAACCTCTTGGCTTTGAACGCTGGGGTAGAAGCGGCACGTGCCGGTGATTCAGGTCGTGGCTTTGCCGTCGTGGCCTCCGAAGTGCGCGCCTTGGCGCAACGCAGTTCGGAAGCCGCCAATGAGATCGCCAAACTGATCGAAACCTCTGGGCGCCAAGTCGATGAAGGCGTGCAGCTCGTCAATGCCTCCGGCAGCGCCCTGACAGAAATCGAATCTCTTGTCACCAACTTGGACGGCCTGGTCCAGACCATCGCGACATCTGCCTCCGAACAATCTGTGGGCCTGTCGGAAATCACCACAGCTGTCAGTCAGCTCGATCAGGTGACACAGCATAATGCCGCAATGTTTGAAGAAACCACTGCAGCACTCCAAGCACTGAAGGCACAGGCGACATCGCTTGAACGCGACAGCGCACAGCTCAAGACAACCAAGGACAGCGACGACATACGCCTTGCATCCTGATTCTTTTAAAGTGCCCGGACCGCGTCCGGGCACAGCTACATGTTCACTGCGATGGTCATGCCGCAAAACACCTCGAGACTTGGAGACGAGTCGCGTTATTTGTGCTCCAAAGCCGCAGCACACCCCTTCAATTTCGTAAAAGCGGACCTTTTACAGAAAATGTACAGAGTGCCTCAGATGTTGAAAAATCACCTGTCACACCGAAAAACAAAAACACACTACCGCCATCATATTGACTACTAATGATATTTTCATCTGTTAACTTATTTTACAAAGATCAGTAAATTTTCGTGAACATATTCACAAAGAACCGTCCCAAACGTCTCAAGCCAGGCGCGTTTTCATTTTAAACTCTGTAAACCTTATCCCGAGGAGAAGGCTTGTTCTGTGAATGAGCCGTGTTTTGAGTTGGGAGGCGACGATGTCGGAAGACATGACCAAGATGACCGCACCTTCTGAGGCTTTTGCCTCGAGTGCGCATATCAATGCAGAGACTTACGAGACCATGTACCAGCGCTCCGTCGAAGACCCAGTGTCTTTCTGGGCGGAACAGGGCAAAGTGCTTGACTGGATGGAGCCCTACACGCAGGTCAAAAAGACCTGTTTCGA
>NZ_JAATOT010000005.1 GCF_011806455.1 Celeribacter sp. HF31 | reverse complement strand
TGCATCTGGTGATAGACCTCCGCCGAGCGCAGCAACGCCTTCGTCGGAATGCAGCCCCAGTTCAGACAAATCCCGCCGAGATTTTCGCGCTCGACACAGGCCACCTTGAGCCCAAGCTGCGCCGCACGAATGGCGGCCACATAGCCACCAGGGCCGGCGCCGATCACGATGAGGTCGAAAGATGTGTCAGACATGGTGGGTCCTCCCGAAACCAAAAATTAGTTTGACACTAAACTATCTGGAAAATCGGAGCAATAAAGCTCTACAGATTCCACATGAAATGCTGCATCCCGCTCAACGCATAGCTTGAGCGGGAGGTGCATAGCTCAGACATGTGAAAACTGTTCAGGCTGCGACAGGCTGCAACCCGCGCAAAATCTCGGCATAGCCGCCCTTGGACAGGAACTGCGCTTCGCTCTGCGTGGTGGCGCGGGACAGCGCGTCATTGCGGTACGGGAACCGCCCGAACATGCGAATAACCTCGCGATGCGCCTTGGCGTGCAAAAGATTGCTCTCCGCGCCTTTCAGCCGTTCACAGATCAGTCGCACGCAGCGTTCCTGATCGGACAGGTTTTCACTATGCATCATCGGCAGGTAAAAGAACTGACGCGCAGGGGCGTCGATCCGCAGATCCCAGCCCTTGTCCACCGCCGCCTTCGCCGCCGCCAAGGAGGCAGGGTCGGAGGCAAAGGCACGGCCTTCACCCCGGAACATGTTGCGCGGCATCTGGTCGTTGAGAATGATATAGGCCAAGGCCCCCGTCGGGTAAGTCAGCCAGAGCGAATAGGCGCCCTCCTGCGCTTTCTCCCATGAGGGCAGAAATTCCTCGCGAATCCGCTGATCGAGCGCCTCATCCGCCACATACCACTGAGACGGGTCCAATTCATCGAGCCAAAAGGCCAGAATGTCCTCGGGTGTTTTCTCGGCACTGTGCATCTGTGTCGCTCCTCGCGCAAATCTTTACAGAAGCGTTACAAAGACCCCGGGGCTGCGCAAGTTAATTATCGCTAACGGCGGGTCTCTTTTCCTATTGTTGCCCGTTTACAGCATCGCGCGCGCGCTCTTCTGCCTGCAATTCGGCCTCATGCTGGGCTTCGGCCTCTTCGGCCATGTCATTGGCGACCTCCTGTGCGAACTCGGCCACAACCGGGGTCGTGGAGGGCATCACAGCCACGTAGGTGGAGGTGTCCTCGACCGCCGCGCGACGCGTCATCCGCCAAAGCGCATAGAGCGCAATGCCGCCCAGAAGGAACACCTGAAACACCCAATAGCCCTGCGGCCCGATCCCGGACATCATGTAACCCGCAATCAACGGACCGCCGACGGCGCCGACACCGTTGATGAAAATCAGCCCGCCGGAAGAGGCCGCCATATCTTCGGGTTGAAGATAATCGTTCGTATGGGCGATGAGCAGGGAATAGAGCGGGCTGGCCATACCCCCGGCGATGAAGCCCGTCGCGAGGATAAAGATGTAGCTCTGCGCGAAAATCGCCCCCAAAATACAGGCCAGAGCACCGACACCTGCGACGCCAAAGATCACCTTTCGCCTGTCGGAACGGTCTGAAATCCAGCCAATCGGCAGTTGAAAGAACAGCGCCCCAATATAGATCGCCGCCACGAAAGCGGAGATTTGACCGAGTGTGAATCCGGCCTGCCCGCCATAGACGGCGGCCATGGCCATCTGCGAGGCAAAGACGCCGCCCATCAGGAACATGCCGATGCAGCCGAGAGGTGAAATGCGGAACAGCTCGACGAGGCTCAGCGGCTTCGACGTGTCAAAGGCAGGCGTCGGCGAGATCGACAAAAGGATCGGCGCGAAGGAGATCGACACGAGCACGGAGGGGATGATGAAGAGCACAAAGCCCGAGGGGTCGCCCTCGGCCAGAATCCATTGCGCGGCGATGATGCCCACGGTTTGCACCAGCATATAGGCCGACAGGACCTTGCCGCGTTGTTCGTTGGTGGTGGAATTGTTGAGCCAGCTTTCCGCCGTCACGTAAACGCCCGAGAAACAAAAGCCCAAGACCATGCGCAGCGCGGTCCAGACCCAGGGGTTCGCGACCACCGGAAAGAGGATCAGCGCCGCAGAGATAAAAGAGGCCAGCGCCGCAAAGACCCGGACGTGACCGACGCGACGAATGAGACGGGGCGCCGCCTGAGAGCCGCCCAGAAAGCCCGCGAAATAGGCCGACATGACGATGGAAATCTCGAAGGTCGAAAACCCTTCGGCCACGCCGCGCACACCCAAAAGCGTGCCTTGCAGGCCATTGCCGATCATCAGGAGCATGATCCCCAAGAGGAGGGGCGCGGAGGAAGAGAGCACTTTATTCATGGCGGGACCCTAGGAGATTCGGGATGTGAGGGAAAGCAGACGGATGCGCAGATCCCTCCGTGACAGGGACGCTTTTACAGCGGATGTCTTACGCGGATGTTAAGGTTAACGCCAGACCTGGCCGATTTCAGGCCTTACACCTCATGCGGCAACAACAAGGACGCATCGCCATAGGAGAAAAACCGATACCCTTCGGCGACGGCATGATCGTAAACCGCCCGCATCCGCTCGCGTCCCATGAGCGCGGAGACCAGCATCAAAAGCGTGCTTTTCGGCAGGTGGAAATTGGTCATCAAGGCATCCGCCACACGGAACTCGTAGCCCGGCTTGATGAAAATATCGGTCTCGGCCAGGAAGGGCGCGATCACACCCGGCGCAGGCGCGGCACTTTCAATCAGCCGCAAAGCCGTGGTGCCGACCGGGATCACCCGCCCGCCCTTTTGTTTCGTGGTGTTGATCTCAATCGCGGCGCCTTCGGAGACCTCGCCCCATTCCGAATGCATCTTGTGATCGGAGACATCATCCACCTTCACCGGCAGGAATGTCCCAGCCCCCACATGCAGCGTCACATAGGTGAACTCGACGCCCTTCTCGGCCAGCGCTTTCAACAGAGGTTCATCGAAATGCAAGGACGCGGTGGGGGCCGCGACCGCGCCCATATTGCGCGCCCAGACGGTTTGATAGTCTTCCTTATCCTGCGCGTCGGCCTTGCGTTTGGCCTCGATATAAGGCGGCAAGGGCATGGACCCGGCCTCCGCCAGCGCTTTGTCGAAATCCTCGCCAGAAAGGTTGAACGCGACCACAGCTTCGCCGTCTTCTTTCGCGATCAGGGTGGCGGAAAGATCATCGGAGAACCGCACCTCCTCGCCTTCCTTGATCTTTTTCAACGGCTTGATGAGCGCCCTCCACTGCCCTGCCTCGGCCTGTGGCTCCAAAAGCGTGACCTCGATCTTCGCCTCCTGATAGCCCTGCGCCGTGTCGCGGCCCCGCTTGCCGGTGAGCCGCGCGGGCAGCACTTTCGTGTCGTTCAAAACCAACCGGTCGCCGGGCTGAAACCAGTCCAACAGATCGGTGACATGGCCGTCCACAATCCGCGTGGGCGTCGCCACCAACAGCCGCGCGGAGGAGCGCGGTTTGGCCGGACGCGTGGCGATCAAAGCCTCGGGCAGGTCGAAATCGAAGTCGGAAAGTTTCATAAGTGCCTCAGGTTTGGTTTCACTGATCGCCCGCCGGTTTCTTGCGGAAAATATTGCGCAACGCCCCCGGTGTGAGCAGGGACAGCGGGTTGACGCCCACAGACGGGTCCTTGGCCGCGCCGGTCAGCGTGTAGGTGAAGCCGAACAACCCCTCGCCCTTGCGCGACACGATCTGGCCCAGCGCGTTGACGAAATAGATCGGCGAGACCACACCCTGCATGTCCACGGTCTTGGCCGCGGTGTCATAGAGCCCTTCGATGGTGATGCCAAGGGATGGCCCCTCGGCCGTGGCCCCTTTGACGGTCAACCGTCCGGGCCGCAGGGTGAAATCGCTTTGCGCATGAGTGAAAAGGATACCCCCACCCCCCGTCATCTGCTCGATCAGACCGACCACCGAAATCGCCGACAAAAGTTCGGCCAAGGAGGGCGCGGAGTGCACGCGGATGTCGTCGATCATCACACGTCCGTCGTAACTGCCGTCTTCCGCCAGCGCCGTCAGCCCAAGGTTCAACACGCCCCCCGAGGCGCGGTCCAACACGCCGGTGGCGGAGACCACGGCGCCCGCGTCCTGCGAGGTGGCGGTGATGGTCGGGCCATGCACGCCGGGACGGATCGTGCCGGTCAGGGGGCCTGTCCCGTTAAGCCGCCCGCTGAACGATCCGGTGACCCCCGCCCCCGAAGACAGCCGCGCGGAAAAGCCATGGAGCACCAGCCCCTCGCTGATGGTCAGCCGATCGAGCTGGACTTCGATGGGCACGGGTCCTGTGGTGCCGCCACCGCCCGAGCCGCCAAAGGTTGCCCGCGCCAGATTAAGCCGCCCGCCGGTGATCTCCACTTTCACGGGTTGCCCCGCGCCCTGCCCGACAATGGCCAGTGGCGCGTCGAACCAGTCGCCCAGGGTGACGCGTCCAAAGCCCAACCGCTCGAACTGTCCGCCCGGCGCGATCTCCACCCGGCCCTCACGCGCCGAAAGCCCCGCGCCCGACAGCTCAAATGTGGTGATCTCCGGCTGCGGCCCCGCCGTGCCTTTAAGCGTCAAACGCCCGCGCGTGCCCGCCGGTTTGCCATAGCCCACCGGTGCGAACGACAGGCGCAGGCCGGAGAGATCGGAGGTCACCTCAAAAGCGGGCGGCTGGCCTTTTCTGAGCGCCACAGACAGAGCCCCCTCAGCCTCGCCCGAGATCATGCCTTTCGGCAGCGCGATGTTGAACGTGTCCAGCAACGCCTGATTGATCCGCGCCTGCCCCACCATATCGGAGCGGCCTTTGTGATCGGGGCCGAAATTCTTGCGCCACTGGCCGGACATCTGCGCCGTGCCGATCCGGGCCGCGCCGGCAATCGACAGGCCCGAAGGGTCCATGATCAACGCCAGCCGATCCGCGCTCAGCACCTGCCCCGGCATCAATTGATCGGTCGAAACCTCCGTCAACGTGCCGTTCAACAGGAAATTCACATCCTCGAACATCACCTTCTTGATCAGTGGGAAACCGATCTGGCCGGTCAGTGCGGCCTGCCCCTCGGCCACATCCGGGCCGAAGGTGGACTCGCGCAACGCATTGAAGGGCGGTCCGGCGACAAGCGCCAGCCCCGCCTCGACCGAGGATTGCGTCTTGAGCCCGATCTCAAGGCGCGCGGGTTTCACGAAAATATCCGGGATGCGCAGCACTGTGCCCGCCACATCGACGGGACCGCCAGAGGGCGCCTCGATGGTGCCGCCGTTCATGGTGATGGTCATGGCCGAGCCAAAGAGCGCGCCGTAGCCATGCCCATCGGACACGGGCGGCAGAGCGGCCATGTAGCGCATGTCGAGCGCGTCGAACTCCCAATCCATCGCCAGCGTCGGCTGGCTTTGTCCCGGCGCTAACCGCAACGCCAGATCGAGATCGCGGTAAGTTGCGTCAAAGATATTTTCCGCCATCCACTTGCGGGTCTTGGCCACGGCGGCGGGCGGCCAGAGCGCCATCAGCTCGGCCTGTGTCATCTCATCGACCGACAGATCGAGGGCGGCGGACCAGCCCTCTGGCCCGGCCTCGGCGCGCCCCTTGCCGCGCAGCCAAAGATCGCCCTGCGCCAGATCGATCTGACCGAAATCGAGCACGAAAGGATCGAGCCGCAGCTTGGCGGTGATCAACGCCTGATCGAACACCAATGGGTCCGGGAACAGCCCCTCCGGCGCCACGCGCAGCTCAGAGATTTGCCATTGTCCGGTGAAACTCTGCGGCCAACTGCCTTCGAAATCCCGAAGCAACACTTGGCCCTGACTGGTGATGTCCAGCGCGTCGGTCGCAAGCCGCAGCTCGGGAAAGAGGATGCGTTTATCGATGGGATCGTAATCGAAATAGCCCTTGGCGCCTTCGAAATCGAGCGGCTCGGCGCCCTCGGCGGCGACGATCTGACCGGCCTCGATCTCGAGCGAGCCGGTGTATTGCGCCAATTGCCCGTCCGGCCCGATCTCGGCCCTCATGGCCGCCGAAATCGGCGCGTCCACGACGGAGAGAAACGACAGCGTCGGACTTTGCAGCGCGAAATCCCGCGCGGGCGCATTGTCCATGTTGAGCGAGATCGACGAGGCCAGTGAGCCCTTCTTCGAGCCAAAACCAAGTTCGATTTGCGCGAGATCCTCGGTGCCATTGAAAATCTCGAAATTCATCGTGATATCAATGTCCTGATCCGTGTTGACCAGGGTCACACCTGCATCCGTCGCCTGCCAGATCCGGCCAGACCGGGCGTCTTCCAGGGACACGGTCAACTCGCGCGCTTCAATCCGGGAAATGCCGGAGAGCGGATCGGTGGAAAAGGCGCGATCGATGGCCTCTAACACCTCGACGCCCGAGCCCGTCACCCGTTGCGTGCCACCGAAATCCAGCGCGAAGGCGCCGTCCTGGCTGCGCCGCACAGTGATCTGCGCGCCTGACAGCCGGAGCGTGTCAGGGCGGAGCTGGCGGGCTTTGAGCGCCTCTTTCGACAGAACCGCGCGCAATTCATTCAGCCGGGCGATCTCGGCGCCGGAGCCGTCGATCAGCCCCACGTTGCGCGCGGTCACACGCGGCACGAAATGGCTGTCGACGATGGCGACGATCTGGCCGATGGAGACCTCGGGGCCATTGAGCTCACTGTTGATCTGGCGCTCGATCCGACTGGTGATCGCGTCGGGAAAGGTGATTTCGCGCCCGGTGACAGCGAGCACCGCCAGGGCCACAAAAACCACCAGCGCCAAGAGAAACGCCAGAGTCCAGAAACCGATGATGTGATGCGTCGGGCGTTTCTTGCGCGCGGGAGTGTCGCGCGCAGGGGTGGCCTCCGAAGCCATTTCGGGCGCCGTGTCGGACACATCTGTTTGGTCTTGTGAGGTCGGCTCGCTCATTCGCCTGTTCTTCACGCTTCTTGATACTGTGATCGGTTTCATCTTGTCGCAAAGCGGCCTAAAACGAAACCGAAAGCCTCTGCAACGCGTAAAGCACTATGTCAGCAGATATGAGGAGACAAATATGCTTGAGCTTGGCACCACCGCCCCCGACTTTACCCTGCCCCGCGACGGCGGCAGCGATGTGACCCTGTCTGATCTCAAAGGTCAAAAGGTGGTTCTTTATTTCTATCCGAAAGACAACACGCCCGGTTGCACCACCGAGGCATTGGATTTCACCGCGCTGAAATCCGAGTTTGAGGCAGCGGGTGTCGCGGTCTTCGGCATCTCGAAGGACTCGGTCAAAAAGCACGAGAACTTCTGCGCCAAGCATTCCTTGGGCATCCCGTTGTTGTCCGACGAGAACGGCACGGTCTGTGAGGATTACGGCGTTTGGGCGGAGAAAAAGATGTATGGCAAGACCTTTTGGGGCATCGTGCGTGCGACCTATCTCCTTGATGAAGAAGGCAAAGTCGCGCAGGTCTGGCCCAAGGTGAAAGTCGCGGGCCACGCGAGTGAGGTGCTCGAGGCCGCTAAGGCATGAGCCACGCACGATGACTTTGAGCCTAGCTGAAATGGCCGAAGCTGTGCTGCGCACCGCCGACGGTCGTGAAAAGACCGCTCTATCGCATAAATACGCCGCACTTTGGCGCGAAAGCCGCGCGGGCGGGACACCGATCCCGCTTGGCACGGCCAATCCGCCGATGCAGCCCGCCCGGCCAGAGAAGCCGGAACTTTTGAACCCGCGCGATGTGCCGAGACGCAAACCCGGAAGCCCCGAGGGCCGCAAGGCGATCCTGCACGCCATTGCACATATCGAACTGAATGCGGTGGATTTGCACTGGGATATCGTCGCGCGCTTTACCGATATCGACATGCCGCTTGGATTCTACGACGACTGGGTGAAGTCGGCCGACGAGGAAAGCAAACATTTCAATCTGGTCTGTGACCGGCTGGAGGCGATGGGGTCATTCTACGGCGATCTGCCTGCGCATGCCGGCATGTGGCGCGCCGCCGAGGACACGGCGGAGGACATCATGGGGCGGCTTGCGGTCGTGCCGATGGTTTTGGAGGCGCGCGGGCTCGATGTGACGCCCGGCATGATCAAAATCTTTCAGAATGCGAAAGACCCGGAGACAGTGGCCGCGCTCGACGTGATCTATGCCGAAGAGGTCGGCCATGTCGCCTATGGCGCGAAATGGTTCAACTTTCTCTGCGGGCGTCAGGGGATTGATCCGAAAGAAGAATTCCACGCGCTCGTACGTCGCTATTTTCCGGGCGGCACCAAAGCGCCTTTCAACGAGGAAAAACGCGCCGAAGCGGGCATGCCGCCGGATTTCTACTGGCCGTTGTCTGAGGAATTGCCGCCTGCCTGGAGCTGACCCCCTACGACTGAGCTGTTGCGACAGCCGGTCGCAGGCGGGCGGGACAGGCCCGCTTCGCTACCGCTAACATAGGCGAGAAACCGCCAACATCCCGTCATTTTCCGCTGATCTTCCGCGCATTTGCCAAACAAAAGGGCAAAAACGTTGCCCCATGGGGAAAGCTTCGCTAACAGAAGTGCAACCGCTTGCAGGAAGGGTCGAATGTCCGCTTCAGTCGGGGATCGGCCCTACGGGGTAAAGTCAGATCCGCGCGGCCTTCCGGGGTCCAGTGCGGAGAGTTATGAGACTGCTCAGCGGATGAGGGATGGACATTGAGGACGGTTTGGCGCGGCCACAACGAACAACACCATGATATATAAGCTCAAACACATGCTTGAGCGCAGCTTCCCGGAACGTCGGGTGTTTCTGCGTTCGGACAACGACACCCGCTATCTTCGGATCAGCCCGCTGACGCAACTGGTGGCCTTTACCGGCTCCACCGTGTTTGCCGCCTGGCTGATCATCGCGACCTCGATCCTGTTGATGGACAGCATCGGGTCGGGCAATCTGCGCGAACAATCCGGGCGCGATCTCGTTCTGTTTGAAAACCGCGTCGCCGAATTGGCCAATGAGCGTGACATGCGCGCCGAAGAGGCCGCCGCCGCCCAGGCCCGGTTCAACACCGCGCTCGAACAGATTTCCGTGATGCAGTCGCAATTGCTGGCGTCTGAAGAACGTGTGCGCGAATTGGAGACCGGCGTCGAGGTGGTGCAGGCCAATCTGCGCAAGGCGCTGAAGGCCCGCGATGAGGCCGAGGCCGACAAGGCACAGTTGGTGGCCCAGATCAACGGCGAGAACGGCACGCAAAACGGCATGAGCGCGCAGGAGGCGGAGGCCACGGTCGATGTGCTCGCGAGCGCCCTGGCCGACACCGCCGCCGAACGCGACGACATGGTGGTTTCTGCCAATGAGGCGCTGCGCATGGCCGACGCGCTGGAAACCGACCTGCGTCTGATGGAAGAAAAGAACGACCGGATTTTTTCGCAGCTTGAAGACGCCGTGACGATCTCTGTCGCACCTCTCGACAAGATGTTCAAATCCGCAGGCATGGACCCGGACAACCTGATCGCCACGGTGAAAAAAGGCTATTCCGGCCAGGGTGGCCCGCTGACGCCGATCACGTTTTCGACCAAGGGCGGCATGATCGACCCGGATTCGATGCGCGCCAATGCGATCATCGACAAGATGGACAAGCTGAACCTCTACCGGATCGCCGCCCAAAAGGCGCCTTTTGCGCTGCCGCTTAAAAACGCTTTCCGCATGACCTCTCCTTACGGCCCGCGCTGGGGTCGGATGCATGAGGGTCAGGATTTTGCCGCCGCTTACGGCACACCGATCTATGCCACCGCCGATGGCGTTGTGACCTTCGCAGGCTGGCAGTCGGGCTACGGGCGTCTGGTGAAAATTCAGCACGAGTTCGGCATCGAAACCCGCTACGCGCACCAATCGCAACTTATGGTGAAAGTTGGCCAAAGGGTCTCGCGCGGCGATCAAATCGGTGCTATGGGAAATTCTGGCCGCTCTACTGGCACGCATTTGCACTATGAAGTGCGCGTCGGGGGCAAGGCCGTCAATCCGATGATCTACATTAAGGCTGCCAACGATGTTTTCTAAAAGCAGGATCAACGAACCGGGCCCGAAACAGGGCGAGGACGTGAAGAAACCCGAAGCGGCGGCTGCCAAGCCCGCCATGCCGAAGTCTCCGGCCCCCGATTTCGCCGCCCCTGCGTCGAAGCCGAAGCCGCCGGCCTCCGTGCTGTCGTCCGACCTGACCGTCACCGGCAATCTGAAAACCACCGGCGACATCCAGATCGAGGGCACCGTCGAGGGCGACATCCGCGCGCATCTTCTGACCGTGGGCGAAACCGCGATGATCAAGGGCGAAGTGATTGCCGATGACGTCGTCGTCAATGGTCGCATCGTGGGCCGCGTGCGGGGTTTGAAAGTCCGCCTGACCTCGACCGCGAAGGTCGAAGGCGACATCATCCACAAAACCATCGCCATCGAGTCCGGTGCGCATTTCGAAGGCTCCGTGCAACGCGCCGACGATCCGCTGGCGACGGGCTCCAAACCCGCCGCTCCGGCACCCGCCGCCGCCCCGCAAAGCTCCGCTGCCGTGTCGAAAGCCACCGCAGCCGCCAAGGGCGAATAAGCGCGCTCACAATAGAATTTCAAAGGCGGTTTTCGGGCCGCCTTTTTCTTTTGGGCCTTTCTCGAACCATCATGATTTTTCTCTGCTTTCTGTATCTGCTCCTTTGCCTGACGCTTTATTTCGGCTTTCCGCCCTTTTACGGGACATGCATTTTTCTGCGTCCGGTCCAAGTTGCGATGAACCGCACGCCACCATTGCCGACATTAGCCATCGCGAGTGAAGTTGCGATCTTTGCACTCGTCCTCATCTCCAGCATGCCTCAACTGTCCTTTGTCAGATGGCTGGCGCCCATCTTCGCCCTCGTCGGAGTCATCTCGATCAGACGGGCCATGAAACATCAGGGACGCGACCGCAGCCTTTGGTTCCTCAACCGGCTCTCAGCGCGCTACCCCCTATGGCTATTCGATCTCTGGAGCCTGGGCCTCACACTTCTCTTCGGCTTGCTCTTTCTTCTCTCTTGAACCGCACCGTCTCCTCCGCCATCGTGCGTCCACACAGCCCCGGAGATCCCATGCCCGCCGAAGCCCTGCGCCAGCTTGAAAAAGTCAAAAACCTTTACCTCTCGGATTTCCGCATGGGGCGGATGAACGAACGTCGCCTGACGGTGATTTTCGACGAGGGCATCGAGGGCGAGCCGGATCAGATCAAGAGCGGCAATTCGGTGATTGACGATCTTCTGGGCAAGGCCAAGGTCATCGAAGTGCGCCCCGGATCGCACCGTTTTACGCTTCGGTTTGAGGATTACGTGTCTTTCAAGATCACCGACGAGACCTTCACGAAACCCGAAGACGCCCCCGCGCTCGACGAGAAAACTCCGGCCTCGCTCTTTCGCGAAAACCCCTCCGCCACCTTCCTGCGTCACGTCAAAGAATGGACGATCTACGAGGATTACCACGCCGACAAGATGCACCACTACTGCGTCGCGGCGTTGAACCATGTGCTCGAAGTCGTCACCACCGTCCCGCCGCTGGTGGAGATGCAGGTGCTGACAGAGACGGATTTTTTGGAATAACCCCTGATGCCCACATCCGATCTCACCGCGCTGAAAGCCGGCAATCTCAAAGGTGCGCTTTTGATGGTGCTCGCCATGGGGTGTTTTTCGCTTGAGGATATGGCGATCAAACAGGCCGCCGCGCATCTGCCGGTGGGGCAGATTTTGACGCTCTTCGGCCTTGCGGGCACGACCGTCTTTGCCCTTCTGACCATGCAACGCCGCGAGCGGGTGGTGCATCCGGTGATGGCCGAGCGCGTCATGGTGATCCGCGCAGGGTTCGAGGTGCTGGGCCGGGTGTTCTTCACCCTCTCGCTGGCGCTCACCGCGCTTTCGACCACCTCAGCGATCTTGCAAGCCACGCCCCTCATGGTCGCCGCCGCCGCCGTGGTGATCTTTCGCGAACCCGTCAGCCTCACCCGCTGGGCCCTGATCGCTTTGGGCTTTCTCGGCGTGCTCTTGGTGATCCGTCCGGGCCTCGACGGCTTTTCGCCGCTCTCTATCTTGGCCGTTTTGGGCATGATCGGATTTGCGGGTCGCGATCTCGCCACCCGCGCCGCCTCCCCTGTCCTGTCCTATGCGCAACTGGGCGTCACAGGCTTTGCCGCGCTGATCCTCTCAGGCGCGCTCCTGTCGCTCTGGGACGGCTATTGGATCTGGCCCGCGCTCAAAGATCTCGGCTTTATCCTTATGGCGACGGCCGTCGGTGTCGCCGCCTATACCGCGCTCACCATGGCGATGCGAATGGGCGAGCTGTCGGTCGTCACACCGTTTCGCTATACTCGATTGTTGTTCGCAATGATCCTGGGCGCTCTCGTCTTTGGCGAGCGCCCCGATACTTTGGAACTTTTAGGCGGCGCCGTGATTGTCGGCGCAGGTGTCCTCTTGATGCTGACCTCCCGCGGGCGTCGCCAAACACGATAGACGCCTAGGTAAGGGCGCGGCGATAGAGATGCCATGTGGCGTGGCCAAAGACCGGCAGTGTCACGAAGAGCCCCAAAAACAGCGGCACCATCGACACCAGCGTCACCACGGCGATCAACCCCGCCCAGACCAGCATGACAAAGAGGTTCTCCCGCACCACCCGCAAGGAGAACAGCATGGCGGTGACAAAATCGACCTCCTTGTCCAAAAGATGCGGCAGGGACGTCACCGTCAGGGAAAACAGGATAAAGGCCAAAACTCCGCCGACCGCCAATTCGACCGCAATCATGGTCAACCCGTTCGCAGTCAGGAACACATCGTAAGACGAAGACACATTGGTCATCACCGACAGCCCCATGAAAAGCGCGAAAATCATATGGGCGAGGAAGGACCAGAACAGCACGTAAATGACGATGATCGCCCCCATCCAGGGGATTTGCCGGTCGCGTTCGGCCATCACCACGCTGAGGATTTTATACCAATCCATCGCACCGCCGCGATCCAACCGGCGCGACACCTCGTAGAGGCCCACGGCAGCGAAAGGGGCGAAGAGCGGAAAAGCCAGCGAGAAGGCAAAGGTCCAAAGCACGGTGCCCGCACCGAACATCACAAAGCCGAGCCCGATCAACACATAAACGGCGGCGAAAAACCCGCCGAACATCGGCGCGCGTCGGTAATCCTGCCACCCGGCCGCCAAGGCCACGCGCAAATCCGCAAGGCTCAAACGTGCCACATCGGGCAACGGCGCTGCCGCCGCAGTCATTTCTGTCATATTTCCCTCCCTGCCGGCTTAGGCCGGTCCTTAAAGCGGTCCGCCAAAAACCTGACACACAGCTTTTGGCGGCCCGCAGTGCAATGCACGAGCCTCACCTTCATCTGATGTCTCAGGTTAAAGGCGTGACGCCTTGAGAAAGATTGGATGACAAAATGTCGCACCCTGTCAAGACATCCGGCTCAGTCGCAGGAGATGAACACCGTGAATGCCGTCGCTTTTTCGGCCAGTTCTACGGGCGATAAGGGCGTATCCATTGCGCCGATCTGCGGCACGACCCCGTTGAGAGACAGGAACAAACGCGCCGCCTCGCCCCGAATTGCAAAGTTCACGTTCTGTGGAATATCTCCAAACGTATCTGCCACTGTGAGTGCATCAAGTTTCGACACAACCACGCCAAGAACCTCGCCGTGGTCTGAGAGAACCGGACCGCCGGAATTCCCCGGTTGAACAGGCGCGGTCATCTGCATCGTTGTCTCATCGCCGCCCAGCCCCGTCATGGAAGACACCGCACCACGCGTCACATTCACGCCCCCAAGCAATCCGGCATAGGGATAGCCCACGGCAATGACATCTTGATTGAGGCGCGCCGTCGCAGGTGCAAAGCTCGCCACGGCTTGGCCATCCGGAAAATCGGCCTGTAAGAGCGCCAGATCGAAACTTGTAGATATGGTGATTAGCCGTGCCTCGGCATCATTGACGAACATATCCCGGCATCCCTCCACCACATGTGCATTGGTCAAGACATACCCTTCATCGGAGACAACAAACCCAGTGCCGGACGATCTCGTTTCGTCCTCCTCATCGGGCGTAACCGAAGCCTCGCGCGAGGGCGCAGGCGGGTCTTCTTCCAAGGCCTCCAAAAGCTCCGCCGTCGTTGCGGCCACGGAAAACAGATAGCCCCCTTTCGGCACATAGAGGCTGGCATAGCGTTCTTGCGTGATGCTCGCGCTGACCGCCGCCAAAAGCCCCGCATCCTTTTCATAGGCGGAAAGCATCAGTGTCGCCCACTGACCTCGCCAAAAGAGCGACCGGACATACAAAGTTTGTCCCATTCGGTTCGTTGCGGATGTGATCGCCACACCGGGTTTGCGTACGGTATAGGGTGCGCCCTTTGAGGTTCCAAACCCCACCGCATAGTCATGCACACCCTCTGCCCAGGCCCGATTGCCAAACCCGATGGATAATTTGAGAGAGCTTCCGGCATGTTCGTAGTTTAGAAAATCATCCGTTTTAGGCGCCTCAATTAAGGCGCTGGTCGGCACAAGAAATGAGAGGCCTAAAACATCGAAGTACCGCATCTCCCATTGATCCGACTCCAAAAAATCAGCCGTGGAATAGGCGAGAAAGGCGGCGTGTATATCCTGAGGTGGGCTGTCGAATTCCTGTCCGGCATAGCGCGTTATCGCCCGGTTTGAAATTTGCCCCCAAGCCCCATCTAGCAATCCGTTGTAATAACCTTCCAACGCCAGTCCCAACTGCAAAAACCGCAATTCTTCATAGCTGTAGCGGCTGGCCGAAAACGGATCAAAGAGGCGCTCGAACTCCTGTGCCGACGCAGGAAAGGCACTGAGGAAGAAAACCCATATCAGAAGAATTCGTCTCAGCCCTCTCATGATCAAAGCTGCGAGCGGCTCAAGAGATAGGACAGCGGCACCATGGTCACGGTCGCGGCGCGGTTGCCCAAAGACCATTCCGCCAGCGCTTGGATCGTGTCGGGTTTCGAGCGCCCCAAAAGGATCACCGTCTTGCCCGTCCCAGCCTGAAACGCCGCTTGGTCGAGGAAGCGTTTCATCGCCTCCACATCCTGCGAACGCCCGTCAAAATCACGGAACACCAACCCCGCAGGCGCCTTGACCCGCTGCGCTTCCTGTTCAAGCGCATTCAGCCCACGCGGGAAGGTCACAAGACCACGCCCGCTCTCTTGAGCCGTCGCCACGACCTGTGCCGCAACCTGACGCGAGCTTTGGAAAGTGCCAGAGGGGACATCGAGGAACCCGATGGACACGGGCACCAGATCGGCGGCCTGCGACAGCGTCACGGCGGCGTCTTGCGGCGTGGCACCTTCGGGCAGGGAGACCATGGACAGCACTTCGAGCCCCTTGTCGCGATAGGACATCGCACGCTCCCCCGCCCGCGTGGCCAGCGCATCGACGGCGAAGGTCACAGGGAACGGCAGGTTCGACAGAGCGGCGTCCTCTGGCCCAAGCTGCGCAATATCGACGAGGATCACGCTCATCACCGGCCCCGAAGGCGTTTGGTTGAAATCGGCGGAATAGGCCAAAAGCGCAGGCAGATCGTCGGCGACCACGACCGGCGTTCCAGCCTCGGGTGCGGAGGAGATGGACGGCAGGCGCGAGGAGACGCGGTTGTCCTGACGGTCGGTGAAAGAGCCGACTTTCTGGCCGGGAAGCGCCTCACCATCGGAGGTTTCCGGCGCGAGCGTATCGGCCTCAGGTCCGGTTTCCAGCGCCGCCCCCGGAGCCGCCTCGATCCGGGCCGAATCCATTTCGATCTGCTTCGGCATCTGAGGCACGGCGGGCGTCTCGTCCACACCTTCGGGCATCGCCAGGTCCGGCAAAGCCTCTTCGGTCGCAGGCAGGCCGTCAGCGCCCGTGGCTTCCGGCGCCAAGGCTTGCGGCGGGGTCAGGACCGGGCTGGTCTCGGGCGTCTCGACACCGTCCAGCGCCTCGTCCAGCGCCCCGTCCATGTCAGGCGTCTGCGGCCCGGTCGGGATTTCGATCTCGGGCGCCGTGGCGGCCTCCGTTGCGGCTTCAGGTGTCGCATCGGCTTCGGCCTCTGGCATGGCAACCTGAGGCTGCGCGCCAGACCGGTCGGGTTCGGCGGCGGGGCTTTCGGCGGAGACATCAGGCGTATCATTGGCGTCCGGCGCCTCGGGCTGCGTCACCTCTGGCTCAGACGGTTCAGGCGTCACATCCTTCGGAGCAGAAGAGGTCACAGCCACCGGCGCCACCACCTCATTGGCCACCGTCAGGATGCCGAAACCGACAATCGTGCCCCAGATCAACCCCGTGAGAATTCCGCGCCCCATTCGGTGCTCCTTCGCCTGCTCATTCGGACCCTAGGTCCCTGTTGTCCCCGGGACCGCCCGGGTTTTCCCGATCATAGGACGGGCTGTGGTCAGTCTCAACGCCTAAGCCGTGCCACGCCGGATCAGTGTTTTTTCGATCACGCCACACACCGTGTTCAATCAGAGCAGACCCCGTCCGGCCTCTTGACCCTGTGCGGCCCTTGTGAACATGTATAACCCGGCTTCTGCGTGGGATCATCCCCCTTTGAAGCCCATTACAAACCCTTGCGCAAACGCGCCGAAAGGATCGCCAAGATGCTGCTGCTGATCGATAATTACGACAGTTTCACCTACAACCTCGTCCATTATATCGGCGAGCTGGGGTGGCAAGCCAATGTGGTCCGCAACGACGCGTTGAATGTGCAGGAAGCTATGGCTTTGCGGCCTTCGGGCATCGTGCTCTCGCCGGGGCCCTGTACGCCGAAAGAGGCGGGCATTTGTGTGCCGCTCATTCATGCCGCCGCCGACGCGGGCATTCCGCTGTTCGGCGTGTGTCTCGGGCATCAGTCCATCGGCGAGGCCTTTGGCGGCGATGTGGTCCGGTGCCATGAAATCGTCCACGGCAAGATGGGCGAGATTTTCCACGAGGGCAAAGGCGTCTTTGCCGGTCTGCCCTCGCCCTTGCAAGGCACGCGCTATCACTCGCTGGTGGTGGACCGCGCAACCCTGCCCGACTGTCTTGAGGTGACGGCGGAGCTGCAAGACGGCACCATCATGGGCATGCGTCACAAGACACTTCCCATCGAGGGCGTGCAATTCCACCCGGAAAGCATCCGCTCCGAGCATGGCCATGATATGTTCAAAACCTTCCTGAGCCAGCTGAAAGAGGACGAACCGGCATGAGCGACGCGATGAAACCCCTGATTTTCGCCGCATCCGAAGGCCCTCTGAGCCGCGCGCAGGCCGAGGATGCCTTTGAGATCCTGTTCAATGGCGAAGCCACGCCCGCCCAGATCGGCGGCTTTCTCATGGCGCTGCGGGCGCGGGGCGAGGCCGTGTCGGAATATGCCGCCGCCGCCAAAGTCATGCGCGACAAATGCGTGCCCGTGACGGCCCCCGAGGGCGCGATGGACATCGTTGGCACGGGTGGTGACGGGCTCGGCACGCTCAACATCTCGACCGCCACCGCCTTTGTCGTCGCGGGCGCAGGCGTGCCGGTCGCCAAACACGGCAACCGCAACCTCTCGTCCAAATCGGGCGCGGCAGACGCCATGTCCGTCAACGGCATCAATGTCATGGTCGGCCAAGACGTGGTCGAGAAAGCACTCGCCGAGATCGGCATCGGCTTCATGATGGCACCGATGCACCACCCGGCGATGAAATATGTCGGCCCCGTGCGCGTCGAACTCGGCTGCAAAACCATCTTCAACATCCTCGGGCCGCTCACCAACCCGGCGGGCGTCAAACGCCAGCTCACCGGAGCCTTTGCGCCTGACCTGATCTGGCCGATGGCCGAAGTGCTTCAAATGCTTGGCTCCGAGAAGGCCTGGCTGGTCTACGGTCACGAGGGTATGGACGAAGTGTCGATCACCGGCGCGACCTCTGTGGCGGCTCTGGAAAATGGTGACATCCGCTCGATGGAACTCCACCCCGAGGACGCAGGCCTGCCGGTGCATCCGCTCAAGGACATCCTCGGCGGCACGCCTGAGGAGAACGGCAAGGCGCTGCGCAACTTGCTTATGGGTGAAACCGGCGCCTACCGTGACGCCGTATTGATGAACGCGGCTGCTGCTTTGGTCGTTGCCGACAAGGCCGCCACCCTCAAGGAAGGCGTCGAGATCGCCTCTGAAAGCATCGCCTCCGGTGAAGCGCTCAGGAAACTCGATACGCTGGCGGCTCTGACCTCAAACACCTGACCCCTTTTTCTTGGCAGAAATACTCACGGCGCGTCCCCTCAACAGGGCGCGCCGTTTTTATTTGAGTATTTCCCGCACAAAGGAGACGCAAAAAGGGGCCCGCAGGCCCCTTTTCTTTCAAGTATCGAACATGTCGTCAGTTCGTGATGATCTCCGGCCCCATCAGCGTCGTGGGCAGATAGGTCGAGATCGCGGGCACATAGGTGACAAGGATCAGGAAGACGAAGAGGATCGCGAGGAACGGCAGGGCGGCGCGGACCACGGCCATCATCGGCATCCCGGCAACACCTGAGGTGACGAAGAGGTTGAGGCCGACCGGAGGCGTGATCATGCCGATCTCCATGTTCACCACCATGATGATGCCGAGGTGGATCGGATCGACGCCCAGTTCGATGGCGATCGGGAACACCAGAGGTGCGACGATCACGATCAGGCCCGAGGGTTCCATGAACTGGCCACCGATCAACAGGATGACGTTGACCATGATCAGGAACATGATCTTGCCAAAGCCCGCCGACAGCATCGCTTGGGCGATCTGCTGCGGAATTTGTTCGTCGGTCAGCACATGTTTCAGGATCAGCGCGTTGGCGATGATGAACATCAGCATGATCGTCAACTTGCCCGCATCGAACAGCGTGTGACGCGTGTCCTTATGGAAGAAAGCCGTGACCAGAGCGTACGGTTTCGCCAGCAAAGAGGTCGGCCCGGTGCCATCGCGATCCGCCAGAGGGCCCATGTCGCGATAGACAAAGGAGGCCACAAGGAAGGCGTAGATGGAGGCCACGGCGGCGGCTTCGGTCGGCGTGAAGATCGCGCCGGTCAGCCCCGGCACACCGTAGATGCCGACCATGATGATGACGATGAGCATGAGGCCCCAGAAGGCTTCGCGGAAGGCGCGCCCAATCTCGCCCCAGCCAGCCCAGTCGCCTTTCGGCAGCTTTTTGATCCGTGCGATCACATAGATCGCCAGCATGAGCATGGTGCCCGCGAGGAGGCCCGGAATGACGCCCGCAAGGAACATCCGACCAACGGAGACATCGGTGGCGGAGGCATAGACCACCATCACGATGGAGGGCGGGATCAGGATGCCCAGGGTGCCCGCGTTGGCGATGACACCGGCGGCGAAGTCCTTGGTATAGCCCATCTGGCGCATGGCAGCGATGACGATGGAGCCGATGGCGACCACGGTCGCGGGCGAGGACCCGGAGAGCGCGGCAAAGATCATACAGGCGAACACACCCGCAATCGCCAGACCGCCGTGGAAGTGGCCCACACAGGCGATGGCAAAGCGCACGATGCGTTTCGCCACGCCGCCGGTCGACATGAAGGAGGAGGCGAGGATGAAGAAGGGGATGGCCAGAAGCGTGTAGTGACCGGCCATGGCCTGATAGAGCGACTGCGCCACGGAGGCCAGCGAGGTGTCGGAGAACACCAGAAGGAAGATCATGGAAGACAGGCCCAGAGAGACCGCGATCGGCACACCGATCAGCAACAGGCCGATGACCATGACAAAGAGAAAGACGACATCCATTGGGGTTATTCCTCGTATTCGCCGTGCGCGACGCGCTCGACTTCGTCTTCGGCCTCGTGAGAGACGATCAGGGAGTGCTGTTTGCCTTGCAGAATGCGGATCGTGGCCTGCACCACGCGCAGAAGGATCAGCGCCGCCGAGACGGGGATGATGACATAGGGCACGACGCGGGGCAGCTTGTCATAGCTGTCGCCGTAGTTGATCGCATCCTCGAGCCAGCGGAAAATCCCCAGCATCGGCACTTGATCGGTGACATAGAATGCCCGGTCACGCACGCCTTCGGTGAAGCCCAGCGGGAACCAGCGGCCTTCGGTCGGTTGCAGTGCCGCAAAGGGCGCCCAATAGTCCCAGGCGCCTTTCATCAAGAGCCCCGCATAGGCCAGACAGGCGATGGCGGAGATGATGGCAAGCACCCGCTGGCCGCGCGACGGCAGGATGTTGATCACCGCGTCGACGCCCAGATGCGAGGTCTTTTTGAACCCGTAGGAAATCCCCAAAAGCACGAGCCATGCGAAGAGGATCAGCACCACTTCGAGGCCCCAGATCAGGGAATGGTTGAACACGTACCGCAGCACCACGTTGATGAAGGTGATCAGCGTCATCGCCCCGAGGATGAACGCGATGATATTCTCTTCGAGCCCGTCAAAGAACCGCGATGTCGCCGTTTTCGGCTGATTGTCTTGATATTGTGTCATGATGAGTGACCCCTTTTGCCCCTCCGGTCTGCACGCCGCAGACCCGTTCCCCCGAAAAGGGGGCGGACAAGGCCCCGTCGTCCTGCGGGGCCCCGTCAATCACGTCAAACGCGCTTAGTGCTTGGCGTTGATTTCTTGTGCCAACGCGATGTTGTCGGCGCCCACGTCGCCCTCGAACTGAGCCCAGACCGGCTTCATCACATCGACCCAATCCTGGCGCTGCTCATCGGTCAGCTCGCGGATCACACCGCCCGCGTCCAGCACGGCCTGACGGTTGTCGGCGTCAACTTCGGCGATGGCGGCGTTCCGCTCGGCGGTGACTTCATTCATGATGGTGGCGAGCTGGTCGCGGATGTCGGCGTCCAGGCCTTCCCACCAATCGACGGAGGTCACGACCATGTAGTCGAGAAGGCCGTGGTTGGTTTCGGTCACGCCGTCCTGCACCTCAAAGAATTTCTGGCCGTAGATGTTGGACCAGGTGTTTTCCTGACCGTCCACAACGCCGGTTTGCAGCGCGCCGTAAACCTCGGAGAAGGCCATCGGTTGCGGCGAAGCGTCGAGCGCGTTCATCTGGGCGACGAGCACGTCAGAGGGCTGCACGCGGAACTTGAGACCGGCGGCGTCCGACGGCTCCAGAAGCGGCTTGTTGGCGGAGAATTGCTTGAGACCGTTGTGCCAGAAGCCAAGACCCAAAAGACCGCGACGCACCATGGCCTCTTTCATGTTCTGACCGGCCTCGGAGGATTGGAATTCCTCGACGGCATCCATGTTCTTGAACATGAAAGGCAGATCGAAGATGCGGTAGACTTTCGAGAAGGTCTCGAATTTCGACAGCGACGGAGCCGCCATCTGAACGTCGCCCTGAAGCATGGCTTCGAGCACCTGATCGTCGTTATAGAGCGTGGAGTTCGGGTAGACCTCGACACAAACCTTGCCGTCCATCTCGGCGTTTACGCGCTCCATGAACAGGTTGGCGGCGATGCCTTTGGGGTGTTTGTCGGTGTTGGTGACATGGCTGAACTTGATCACCATTTCGCCGTCGTCACAGGCGGCAAAAGCGGTGGTTGCGGTCACAGAAAGCGCAAGAGCGGTGGCAGCGGTTGCGAGAAATTTCATGGATGTCCTCCCTGACATGAAATCGAAATATCCGGCGCAGATCGGGATGGTTTGGTCCCGACGCGCTCTAAGGGAGAGAAAACAAAGCGCTTCACTTTGCATCAAGGGGAGGTGAAGGAAAGTTGAAAATTTCTTGAAAGTTGTTTTGTGTCAGTGCGTTACGTGACGCAAAAAACGCATAGCGGCCATGCGCCTCACGCAAGTGTGCGAAAATCCGCACGCAACAAAATTGCGCATGTGCGGAATGTCGCACATATACTGCGTGTTCAAATTTCTGTACAAATGAGTCGCCCGGCTATTTTACGCACCATGTCGCGCGCAGCCCGTTGATCACCTCTGTCGGCACGTCTTCGGCAGAGAGATACTCCGATTGCGCCAGCCAACTCGAATACCGCGGCGTCTCGCAGTCGAGACTGAGAATGCCATGAAATTCACCCAGCTTGCCCTGCCCTTCGACATAGATGCGATACGGCTGACCCGCATAGGTCTCCATGCTGGCAATCTCATGCCCGGCCCAATGCTGTTCGTAGACACCTTCCATCGGCTGCGTATAGGAAAACATCAAGCTCTCTGACGCCGCCGCCAAAGGCAAAACGGAGAGAGCCCCACAGGCGAGATATGTTTGAAACTTGGTCATAGACCCCTCTCCTTTCTTACAAATTTAAGGTTAGGCACGATACACCTCCGCCTTCACGCCATGTCGCGCCAATTTGTCGTAAAAGGTTTTTCTTGGCAACTTCAATCCCTTGGCGGCCTCGGTGGCATTGCCATGATGCCGCTGCAAAGCCGCAATCAAAAGCGACCGTTCGACCTGCGCCAGTTGTTCCGCGAGCCCCATCTCTTCCTGCGCCTCGCCTTCGGTCAGCCCCATCGCAAAGCGCATCGCCGCGTTCATCAGCGAGCGCGCGTTGCCCGGCCAGTCCTGCGCCAGAAGGTTTGAGATGACCTCTGAGGTGATCTCTGGCACCGGCAGGTCGCTCTGTTCACAGGCGATGTTGACGTAGTGGCGGAACAGTACCGGGATGTCTTCGCGACGCTCACGCAGCGGCGGGATGCGGATCACGGCGGCCTCGAGCCGGTAGAACAAATCGGGCGAAAACCGCCCCTCGCGGGCCGCAGCGCCGAGATCGGCATAGGTCCCGGCAATGAGACGCGGGCGGTCGTGGGGCTCCAACTCTTCCAATAGCGCGAATTGCGCGGGCGACGACAGGCCTGCGATTTCGTCGAGGAACACGGAGCCGCCTTTCGCCGTGGCAAAAGCCTGCGACAGGGTTTCGGCCGTCATGGCGGAGGCCGGGTATTTGACAAAAGGCGCCATGGAGCCCGCCGACAAGAGGTGCACCACCTCCGCCATTTTCGCCGTGCCCACCCCCGGCTCGCCGGTGACCAGAACATCGGCGGCAGAGCGCGCCACCGCGCGGGCCTCTTCGCGCATGCGTTTCGACAGATCCGAGGTGCCGCGCAGCAACCGCGCGGCGGCGTCGCCCTGTTCGACCTGTCGTTTCAGGCGGCGGTTCTCCAACACGAGGGCGCGGGTTTTCAACGCCTTCTCGACCACGGCGATCAGGTCCTTGGGCGCGCAGGGTTTTTCGAGAAAATCGAAGGCCCCCTCCGAGATGCCGCGCACCGCCATGGGCACATCGCCCTCGCCGGTCAACAAGATCACCGGAAGCTCCGCATCGACCGATTGCGCATAGGCCAAAAGCGCGAAACCGTCCTTGCCGGGCATGCGGATGTCGGAGACTACAACGCCCGGAAAGTCGCGCGAAATGTGATCCTTGGCCTCGATATAGCTGCCCGCGAGCGTGGCCGTCAGGTCCGCGAGCTCCAGCGTCTGGCCCAAAGCCTCGCGCACGGAGGCGTCGTCATCGACCAGAAGCACGCGATCAATATGTGGCATCAAGGCTCTCCTGTTGCCTGTTCCCCCGCTGGGCGGGCTGCAATTCTATGGTGAACACGGCCCCGCCGCCAGTGCCGTTCTGAGCGGGGCGGTTCTCGCCGCGAATACGCCCGCCAAAACTCTGCACAAGCCCGTAGGAAATCGACAGGCCAAGCCCCATGCCCTCAGAAGCACCGACCTCTTTGGTGGTGTAGAACGGGTCAAAGATTTTATCAGGCTCGGAAATGCCCGGGCCGGTGTCCGCGATGGTAAGCCGGGTGGGATCGCCGGGGGTGAGCCGAATTTCGATGCGCTTGTCTTCCGTCTCGGAAGAGGTCTTCATCGCATCGACCGCGTTGGACAGAAGGTTCATCACCACCTGCTGCAACCGCACCTCGCCGCCGCGCACCCAGACCTGTTCCCGGGCCTGTTTCTCTGGTGTCCAGTCGAGCGTCACACCGGCGTTGGAAATTTTCGCCTGCGTCATCTCGAGCGCGGCCTCGATCACACTGGTCAATTCGACATCGGTGATCGTCTCGGATTCTTGCCGGGCAAAGGCACGCAGGTTTTTGATGATCCGCCCCATCCGGCGGGCAAGTTCGGAGATGCGGCCCAGATTGTCGGCGGCCTTGCCGGGGTTTTCGCGTTCCAGAAAGGCCTGGGCATTCTCGGCAAAGGACCGGATCGCCATCAAAGGCTGGTTCAATTCGTGGCTGATCCCCGCCGACATTTCGCCCAGCGCCGAAAGTTTCCCGGCCTGCACCAGATCGGCCTGCGCGCGTTTGAGACGGGCTTCGGCCTCGTGGCGCTCGTGGACCTCGTGCTGCAACTCGCGGTTGGCCAATTCCAAGGCCTCGGTGCGCGCCGCGACACGCGCCTCCAATCGTGCGTTGGCCTCCGCCAAGGTGCGCCGCCGCTCCATCGCGAAAAACAGAAAGGCCGCAAAGACAAGTGCGAGCGCCGAGGCCATCCCGGCTTGCAGCCCCGCGATCGACAGCACGGGGCGCAGGTCCATCAACAGCTCCGCCTCAAGCCCCACGACCGGCAAGGGTCGGGTCAGATGCAGCGCGGGCGACGGGATGTAAGGCCCGGCCTCATGGCGCCAGATGTCATGGCCGGAGACATGATATGTATGAGTGATGGGCAAAGGCCCGGCGCTCCCGCCACGCAACACCAATTCGGAGCGATTGGAGACAAAGACCACGCCATATTGATCGGTGAAATAGATCGCGGAGGCCTCCGTCGGCCAGCCCCATTCCAAGAGCCCGATGTCGACATTGACCACCACGGCGCCTTTTGCGGGACCGCCGGGCGTGAACACGGGCGCGGCAAAAACATAGCGTCTGCGGCCTTCGAGATCGACAAAATGCGCGACCCCCAAAGCCCCGTCCATCGCGCGCCGCACCGCCGCACGGGTGCCTGTGGGCAGGCGGTCCTCGCCCGCGGCGGCCAGCATCTGCCCGTCGCCGCCCTCGGCCCCATCGACCACCATGATGGAATGCGCGCCGGTCTTATCGGCCAGCCCACGCAACAGATCCGAGGTCGCCTGTTTCGGGCTCTCGCCCGGAGATTGCGCGAAGACCAGTGCCAGAACCGTCGGGTGATCCGACAGGAACACCGCCAATTCGCGGTAACGTTGCAACCCGGTGGTCAGCCGGTCGGAAGCGAGCGCCAAGTCGGAAGACCCGCGCTCGGCCGCCTGATCCAACTCGGCGCGAAAGCTCAGTGCAAAGACCACGAGCCCCAAAAGCGCCACGGCCAAAACCCCACCAACCGCCCAAAACAGGCGATGGCGCAGCGGCGCGGGGGCATCTTCTGGGAGAGCGGTCTTGGTCGTCATGGGGAGAGAGTAGAAAACCCCGCTTGCAAATAAAAGCACTTCGCAGTCAAAGAGAGGATATGAAACGTTTTTCCTGCGCCCCGAACGATCCCGCCTTTGTCCAGAATCCCTACCCGTTTTACGACCGGCTCCGCTCAGGAGGGAACATGGTGTTCTGGGAGGAGCTGAGCCTGCCGGTGATTGCGCATTATGATGGCGTGTCAATGGCGCTTCGGGACAACCGCTTTGGCCGCGAGGCACCGGACGGTTTCGCACCCGATATTCCCGACCATCTGCGCGCCTTTTACGACATCGAGGATCACTCGATGCTGGAGCTGGAAGGCGACAGGCACAAGCGGCTGCGATCTCTGGTGCTGCGCGCCTTTACCTCGCGCCGGATCAGGGCATTGGTGCCGGATCTCGAAGAGATCGTGGACGACCTGATCAACCGCTTTCCCAAGGGCGAATTCGACCTCATGCCGGCATTTGCGAAAATGGTGCCGGTGCGGATCATCTGTCGCCTTTTGGGCGTGCCTGAGGAAATGTCAGAGCAATTGCTCACCTGGTCCAACGCCATGGTTGCCGTCTACACGCCGACCCGCACGCGGGACATCGAAGAGGCCACCTCACAGGCCGCCACCGAGTTCTCCGACTTCATGCGCTCTTACGTCGAGACCCGGCGGTCGCAACCGGCGGACGATCTGATCACCTCGCTGATCGCGGCGGAATCCGAGGGCGAGAAACTGACCACGGATGAGCTGATCACCACCTGCATCTTGCTGTTGAATGCGGGCCATGAGGCGACCGTGCACAGCCTTGGCCTCGCGGTAAAAACGCTCTTGGAGCAGGAAACGCCACGCGAATTTCTGTCGGACGAAAAGATCGACGGCACCATCGAGGAGTTGTTGCGCTATGACCCGCCGCTGCATCTGTTTCAGCGCTGGGTCTATGAGGACACGACCTTCCTTGGCCAAGAGCTGAAACGCGGTGACAAGATCGGGCTTTTGCTGGCCGCCGCCAACCGCGATGACGACACTTGGGACGATCCCAACCGGTTCGATCCGAGCCGTAAGGTGAAACAGAACGCGGCCTTCGGCGCGGGCATTCATTTTTGTGTCGGCGCGCCACTTGCCCGGCTGGAGATGCGCGTCGCCCTGCCCCGGTTGTTCGAACGCTGCCCGAACCTTCGCCTTACTGAGTCGCCGCTTTACGCCGACACGTGGCACTTCCATGGGCTCTCCCGGCTGGTTATCCGGGCCTGAGCGCGCATTGCCATCTTCCCTTCGCCGCTCCCGCAAGGTATCTCTGCCCCATGTCCAATGTTCTCGATAAAATCAAAGCCTATAAGCTCGAAGAAGTCGCGAGCGCCAAAGCCGCCGTGCCGCTTTCCGATCTTGAGGCGCAGGCCGCCGAGCAAAGCCCCACGCGTGGCTTTGCCACCGCATTGCAATCTGCCGCGCGCACGGGCTACGGGTTGATCGCGGAGGTCAAAAAGGCCTCCCCGTCGAAGGGCCTCATCCGCCCGGATTTCAACCCGCCCGCCATCGCCCGCGCCTATGAGGCCGGCGGTGCCACGTGCTTGTCCGTGCTGACCGACACGCCGTCGTTTCAAGGCGCGCCGGAGTTTTTGAAACAGGCCCGCGCCGAGGTCTCGCTCCCGGTGCTGCGCAAGGACTTCATGTATGACACCTATCAGGTGGCCGAGGCCCGCGCCTGGGGCGCCGATGCGATCTTGATCATCATGGCCTCTGTCGAGGACGCGCTGGCCGCCGAGCTGGAAGAGGCGGCGTTCGGCTATGGCATGGATGTGCTGATCGAGGTGCATAATGCCGAGGAGCTGGAGCGCGCCCTCAAGCTCAAATCCCCGCTTTTGGGCGTCAACAACCGCAATCTGAAGACCTTCGAGACCACGCTCGACACCACGCGCGCGCTGTCGAAACTCACGCCTGCCGACCGGACGCTGGTGTGCGAAAGTGGGTTGTTCACGCCGCAAGACCTCGCCGATATGGCCGGTTACGGCGCACGCTGTTTCCTCATCGGCGAAAGCCTGATGCGGCAAGACGATGTCGAGGCCGCCACCCGCGCACTGCTCGCCAATCCGGTGCCAGCCTGATGGCGGAGCTCACGCATTTCGACGGGGAGGGCCACGCCCATATGGTGGACGTCTCCGGCAAACCCGTGACCGACCGGCTCGCCACCGCCGAGAGCGCTGTGAAGATGACGCCGGAAACGCTGGCGCTGGTGACCGAGGGAACGGCGAAAAAGGGCGACGTGTTGGGCGTGGCGCGGCTTGCGGGCATCATGGGGTCGAAACGCACCTCTGATCTGATCCCGCTGTGCCACCCGCTGCCGATCACCAAGGTGACGCTCGATCTCGAACCGGACGCCACCTTGCCGGGCATCCGCATTCGCGCCACCGTCAAGACCTCTGGTCAAACCGGCGTGGAGATGGAGGCGCTGACCGCCGCCAGTGTCGCCGCCCTCACCGTTTACGACATGCTCAAAGCCGCCGAAAAGGGCATGGAGATTGTCCAGACCCGTCTGTTGCGCAAAGAAGGCGGCAAATCCGGCACCTACGAGAGAGACTGACATGATTTCCGTTCAGGACGCCCTCGCGCATCTGTTTGCGCTTTGCACACCATTGGACCGCGAGACCGTCCCGCTCAGAGAGGCCTCTGGTCGCGTGCTGGCCGACACCGCGATGGCGCGTCTGGTGCAACCGCCCTTCGATGCCTCCGCCATGGACGGCTATGCGGTGCGCGATGCCGATACCTCGGAGGGCGCGGGTTTTGAGGTGATCGGTGAAAGTGCCGCCGGACATGGGTTTTCCGGCACGGTGGGCCAAGGCACCGCCGTGCGGATTTTCACAGGCGCCCCCCTGCCCGCAGGCGCCGACCGCGTGATCATCCAAGAGGACGTCACCCGCGAAGGCGATCGCATCACGCTGACCTGCACGCCCTCTGACAATCGCAACATCCGCCCCGCCGGCAATGATTTCAGCCCCTCGGACGGGATCACAGCGCCCCGCCGCCTCTCGCCGCAGGACATTGCCCTTCTGGCCGCCATGAACCACGCCGAGGTCTCCGTCGGGCGTCGTCCTGTGGTGGCGATCATCTCGACGGGCGATGAATTGGTGCTGCCCGGCGAAACGCCTGGCCCCTCGCAAATCATCGCCTCCAACGCTTTTGGATTGGCCGCCATGGTTGAGCAAGCGGGCGGCATTGCCCGGATGCTGCCAATCGCACCCGATGACATGACCCTGCTCCGGGCCACGTTTGAGATGGCGATGGAGGCCGATGTGATCGTCTCCATTGGCGGCGCCTCGGTGGGCGATCACGATCTGGTCGGCAAGGTGGTCGAAGAGCTGGGCATGGAACGCGCCTTTTACAAAGTCGCCATGCGCCCCGGCAAACCTCTGATGGCCGGGCGTCTGGGCGACACTTTGATGCTGGGCCTGCCCGGCAATCCGGTCTCCGCGATGATCACGGCACGCCTGTTCATGCTGCCCGTGCTCGACGCGCTGCAAGGCCTGCCGCCCCAAGCCGCGCCGCGCCAGAAAGCCGTTCTGTTGCACTCCGTGACCGAGAATGGCCCGCGCGAACATTACATGCGTGCCATTTTGACGGCAGAGGGTGTTGAACCCTTCGCGCGTCAGGACAGTTCGCTTTTGTCGATCCTCTCCAACGCCAACGCGCTTTTGGTGCGTCCGCCGCATGATCCTGCACGTGAGGCCGGTGAAACGGTCGACGTGATCCGGCTCTGAGCCCCTGAGAGTGGTACAAGGCCTATTTCGCGCCCATTCGGTCAACCTTTAACCTCCCCTTAACCAACTTCCCGCCAAGCTCAGCGCAACGCCGCATCATAGCGGCGCATGTGCAACGGCAGCGTTTGACGCAGGTGTTGGATGAGGGACAGGACAATTGACACAATACGAGAACAGCGGTAGAACATTATCGGAACAAAAAGCAAAACCCATCTGGGGTTTGACCCATTCCGGCGGCCCTGTGCGGTTTCATCGCGTAAACGACGAGGTGCAGGACCGGCCAAACGGGCATGTGGTGATGAGCGGAACACCGAAGATGCGCCTAGCGGGGGCGATTCCCCCCGTGCCGGTGCATTGGGTGGCGTCAGATCGCCAGCACGCCCATCCGCGAACCGGGGGGCAGACACCGATGGCAGCGCAAAACACCCCTGCGACACAAAGCCGGGGCGACGAGAGGAACGAGCCGATGCTGACGAAAAAACAACTCCAGCTTTTGGAGTTCATCAACACACGGATGCAGCGTGACGGGGTGCCGCCGTCTTTCGATGAAATGAAAGAGGCGCTCGATCTGCGCTCCAAATCCGGCATTCACCGACTGATCACCGCGCTCGAAGAACGCGGGTTTATTCGCCGTCTGGCGCATCGCGCGCGCGCCATCGAGATCGTGAAACTTCCCGAAAGCCTCGGTGGTGCGCCCTCTGCGCCGACTTCCGGTGGGTTTAGCCCGCGAGTGATCGACGGCGACCGCCCGGACGCCCCGCCGCCCGCAGGCGCGCTGGACATCGAAACCGTCACCGCGATCAACCTGCCGATCATGGGCAAGATCGCCGCCGGTGTCCCGATCGAAGCCGTCTCCGATGGTGCCGTGAACGTTGCCGTTCCGGGGTCGATGCTCTCTGGGCGCGGCAACCACTATGCGCTTGAGGTCAAAGGCGAATCCATGATCGAGGCCGGGATCAACCACGGCGACATCGTGGTCATTCGCGAAACCAGCCAGGCCAAGGATGGCGACATCGTGGTCGCCATGGTCGAAGGCTATGAAACCACGTTGAAACGCTACAAACGCCAAGGCGACATGATCGCGCTCGAAGCCGCCAACCCGGCGTTTGAGACCCGTGTGCTGCCCTCCGATATGGTCGAGGTGCAGGGCAAGCTGGTCGGTCTGATCCGCAGCTACTGACACAACTCAATGAGTTCGCTCGGAAAGCGCCGCACATTCTCGTGCGGTGCTTTTCTTTTAGCGCGTGGCAAATGCGAAACGCGTCGCTTGCGCGTCAGTCTGACCGAACCGCAGCCCCATGGTTGCCGGTGCACGGTCGGCGCGGGCCACCCGTGCCGTCACGCCCCACTCGCCCCGCAAATCGGGCGTGTTCCAATAGCGCACACCGGAGGCGGCATAAGCGGTGCGCAACCGCACCTCTCCGCCGATCTCACTGAGCGCCAAAGCACCGCTTTGCCGCAGGAATCCGAGATCGACGAGGAGGCAGCCCTCGGGCATTTCTTCTTCCCAGAGTTTATTCACGATCACCAGATCCGCCGGGCCACAGGCGCTGAGAGCAACCTCTTGCCAACCACGCCCCGTGACCTGCGTCACACGCACCGATCCGACATCCAGAGGCGGCATTGCGCGGGCGGCGGCCATGGCCTGATCCGGGACATCTCCGTCGTTTTCCAACCAAACAGTGGCGGCAAAACCCGCGCCTTTGGGCTTTGAGAGGGCGCGCCCTTGGGCACTCATTCGACCGACCAGAGACCCATCGTCAGAGATCAAAAGCGCGGGTCGCTCATGCGTCGCCCAGAGCAGGAACCCCGCACAAACCGGAAGAATACCAAGATTTTGCCAACGCCCGCGCCACAAAATGACGAACAAAGCGCCCAAAGCAATGAGCGGCAATGTGGCTGGCGGCGGCGAGACGATGCGGCTCACGGCGCCCTCCCAAGAGGACACCGTTTCGGCGACAAAGAGAATCCAGCGAATGCCCAGCCCCATGACGGACAAGGCGATGCCCTGAAGTCCCAAGGGCGTGAGCAACACGGCCACGATGGCCGCAGGCATGACGAGCGCGCCCATGATCGGCACGGCGGAAACATTGGCGATCAGGCCGAAATCCGCGATCCGGTTGAAATGGGCGGCGGCGACCGGCGCCGTGGCGATGCCCGCGACGGCGGAGGACAGGATCACGGTTGTGACACCTCTGAGCCAATTCGGCCAACGCGCCATGAGATGCATCCGCCGCACGATGGTGAAGACGGCGACGAGGGCGGTGGTGGCCGCGAAGGACATCTGAAAGCCGGGTTCGGGGAGCACTTCGGGTTGCAAGACCAAAAGGATGAGGGCGGCGATGGCGACGGCGCGCAAGGAAATGGCCTGACGGTCCAAAAGCACCGCCACGAGCATGACGGAAACCATGACAAAGGCGCGCTCAGTCGCGACATTAAAGCCGGACAAAGCGAGGTAGAAGGCCCCCGCCGCCAGCGCGCCGCCCGCCGCGAGTTTCTTGAGGGGCCATTTGAGCGCGGCACCGGGGATCATCGCCAACATCAGCCGCAGCGCAAAGAACACGGCGCCGGTCAAAAGCCCCATGTGCAGGCCGGAGATCGCCAGAAGATGGGAGAGGTTCGCGCCCCTGAGATGCTCGGCGGTCTCTTGCGAAATGCCGGAGCGGTCACCGGTGAGAATGGCGGCGGCAAAGGCGCCGGTCTCGCCGGGAAGCTGAGATTGCAGCGCAGTTGAAAGCGTCTGGCGCAGACGATGCACCCACAAAAGCGGCGTAGGATCGACCTCTGCGGCGCGCAAGACAGGCGTCCGCGTGTAGCCGACCGCGCCCAGACGGTCGAACCAGGCCATGCGTTGAAAATCGAAGCCGCCGGGCTCCGTGGGACCGGGCGGCGGCGAGAGATGCGCCGTCATGGCGAGGCGGAGCCCCGGCTCTGGCGTCACGAAATCCTGCGGACCATGGAGCGAGACGCGGACGCGTGCGGGGGTGCGCGAAGGCGAGAAATCGCGCAGGGTGACCTGGTCGAGCGTGAGACGCAGGGCATCGGAGGCGGAGCGGTCGATCTTGATCACCCTTCCCTCGACGGGACCGTAATAGCGGAATGTCAGAACGGGTTCGGCAACCAGTTGCGTGCGCAGACCGGCGGCGAGAAAGCCCAACGTGACGGCCAATGCCGCGACCAACAAGGGCAGCACACGTGGCGGTGTCTTGATCGAAGCGAGCGCGGCCAAAAGGATCAGCCCCGCGAGCGTCCAGAGGAGCATGCGTGAGGGTTCCAAGGACTGGGCAAAGAACAGGCCGACGCCCGTGCCGAAACACACGGGCAGCCACAGGAACAACCGCCCGTGTTGGCCATCGACGATGTCGAGGGGGATCTGTGCCAGTCTCGTGAGGGCGCGCACCCTTGTTTCCCCTTCCGCCTTCGCTTATGCCCGGTGACGAAAATCATCTGCCAACATGGTTACTAAAGGGTTAATTTCCCCATGTCCGAAGCCGCTTCCCAAACGCCCGTCGTCACCCGCATCGCCCCCTCGCCCACCGGCGACATGCACATCGGCACCGCCCGCACGGCGCTGTTTTCCTGGCTCTACGCCCGCGGTCGCGGCGGCAAGTTCCTTTTGCGGATCGAAGACACCGACCGCGCGCGCTCGACGCCCGAGGCAACGCAGGGGATTCTCGACGGCATGGCTTGGCTTGGGCTCGATTACGATGGCGAGGCGGTGAGCCAGTTCGAACGCGCCGAGCGCCACGCCGAGGTGGCCCGCGAGATGTTGGCGAACGGCAAGGCCTACAAGTGTTTCTCGACCCAGGAAGAGATCGAAGCCTTCCGCGAAGAGGCCCGCGCCAAGAAGGAAAGCACGCTCTATCGCTCGCCCTGGCGCGATGCGGATCCGTCGACCTACCCGGACGCGCCCTATGTGATCCGCGTCAAGGCGCCGCGCGAGGGCGCCACCGTGGTGGCGGACGAGGTGCAAGGTGACGTAACGTTCCAGAACGATCAGCTCGATGACATGATCCTGTTACGCTCGGATGGCACACCGACCTACATGCTGGCTGTTGTTGTCGATGACCATGATATGGGCGTGACCCATGTGATCCGGGGCGATGACCACCTGGCCAATGCCGCACGTCAGATGACGATCTACGCGGCGATGGGCTGGCCGCTGCCGGTTTACGCGCATATTCCGCTGATTTTCGGCCCTGATGGCAAGAAAATGTCGAAACGTCACGGCGCGGTCGGCGTGAAGGAATATCAGGCCATGGGCTATCCGGCATCCGGCATGCGCAATTATCTGGCGCGTTTGGGTTGGTCCCATGGCGATGATGAGTTCTTCACCGACGCACAGGCGATGGAATGGTTCGATCTCGATGGAATCAACAAGGCGCCCGCGCGATTTGACACCAAGAAACTTGAGAATATCTGTGGTCAGCATATCGCAATTCTGGCGGACGATGAAATCTTGAGCGAAATTGATGGGTACCTTGCGGCCTCGGGGTCGGATGCGCTGCGTCCAGAGCAAAAATCGCGGCTTTCCGTGTCCCTGTCCTTCCTGAAGGGATCGGCCAAAACCTACCCGCAACTCATTGAAAAAGCACGGTTTGCATTGGTGTCCCGCCCGGTGGACATGGATGAGAAAGCGCAAAAACAGGTGACTTCAGTATCCAACGGTATACTGGAAGAATTGACGCCGCACCTGCAAAATGCTAGCTGGGAGCGCAACGCATTGGAGGAGGCGGTTGGCCGCGTGATGGAGACGCTGGAGCTTGGGTTCGGGAAAGTCGCCGGGCCTTTGAGATCCGCCCTCGCAGGTCGCGCTGTCACACCCAGTGTCCTCGATATGATGTTGGTTCTGGGCCGCGACGAAACCCTGGCGCGGATCGAAGATTTCCGGGCTTTGATTTCAGAGCAAGGGACACAAGAATAAAGGCGGAAGGCGCGCGCGCGACTTTGCCAAAACGATTGTACCGAGACCGGCCACGAACATTTGTTCGGGTCGGTGCGTCGAAAGCGGCGCGGGTTTAGACATTCTGACCGGAACGATTGCGTTTCGGGACGGGCCGATACGGGGTCAGGGGAATCGCGATTTGCGACCTATCCCCCGCGTGCCCCGCGGCCAGATCAGGACCCAGATGCGGGTCCAAAGCCCAAAGGATGTCCGGGATACGCCCGGGCGCCCGCCAGACCACAAGCGCCCCCTCACGAGATCTTCGTGATCTGGAGGCCGCTGACAACCGAAGGAACGACGATGGCAGACACTCAGAAAACCGCGACCCTTACGCTTGACGGGCAGACCTACGATCTTCCCGTTTATTCCCCGACTGCGGGCCCGGATGTTCTTGATATCCGTAAGCTTTATGGCCAGGCGAACGTGTTCACCTACGATCCGGGCTTCACCTCCACCGCGGCTTGTGAAAGCGCGATCACCTTTATCGACGGTGGCGAAGGCGTGCTTTTGCACCGCGGCTACACCATCGGTGATCTGGCCGAGAAATCGCATTTCCTCGAGGTTTGCTACCTGCTGCTCTACGGCGAACTGCCGACCGCCGCGCAAATGGAGAAGTTCGAGAACACCGTGACCCATCACACGATGGTGCACGAGCAGATGCTCAAATTCTTCACCGGTTTCCGTCGTGACGCCCACCCGATGGCGATCATGGTCGGTGTGGTTGGCGCCATGTCCGCCTTCTACCACGACTCCATCGACATTTCGGACGCGCATCAGCGCGAAGTGGCGACCATTCGCCTGATCGCGAAAATGCCGACGATTGCCGCGATGGCCTATAAATACACCATCGGCCAGCCGTTCGTGTACCCGCGCAACGATCTCGATTACGCGTCGAACTTTTTGAACATGTGTTTCTCCGTCCCGGCGGAAACCTATGAGGTGAACCCGATCCTGTCGCGCGCCATGGACCGTATCTTCACGCTCCACGCCGACCACGAGCAGAACGCCTCGACCTCGACCGTGCGTCTGGCGTCTTCTTCGGGCGCCAACCCGTTTGCTTGTATCGCCGCTGGGATCGCCTGTCTCTGGGGGCCGGCGCATGGTGGTGCGAACCAGGCCTGTCTCGAAATGCTGCGAGAAATCGGGTCCGTGGATCGCATCCCGGAATTCATCGCGCGCGCGAAAGACAAGAACGATCCGTTCCGCCTGATGGGCTTTGGCCACCGCGTGTACAAGAACTTCGACCCGCGTGCGACCGTGATGAAACAGTCCGCCGACGAGGTGCTTGAGCTTCTGGGCGTGGAAAACAACCCGACGCTGCAGGTCGCCAAAGAGCTTGAGAAACAAGCGCTGGCCGATCCGTATTTCGCGGAGAAGAAACTCTTCCCGAACGTCGACTTCTATTCCGGCATCATTCTGGAGGCCATGGGCTTCCCGACCGCGATGTTCACCCCGATCTTCGCGCTGTCGCGCACCGTCGGCTGGATTTCCCAGTGGAAAGAGCAGATCGAAGATCCAGGCATGAAAATCGGCCGTCCGCGTCAGCTCTACACCGGCGCGACCGAACGCCCCTATGTGAATGTCGAAGACCGCTAAGCCGTTCTCGATCTTTTAGAAAATGCGAAACCCGCCTCTTTGGAGGCGGGTTTTTTTTGAGTATTTTTGGCAACAAAGGAAACGCTTTAGGCCGGAGCAGCGCGACGGCGCGAGAGGCGCAGCCCGTCCCGCATATTGAGGCCCAGCAGCGTGATATTGGTGGCGCCGGCCAAAAGTTCGAGCGTCTGGATGGTCCAATAGAGGAGCCCGCCCTGCCCTTGCATCGCCAAAGGCAAGAGGATGAGCGCGGAGGGCACGAGGAAGACGATGCCGTTGAAGGCGATGATCTTCATGCGCTTTTGTTTGGCACCGATCAGAGGCCCGCGCATGTTTTGGCCGAGCCGGTTGCCGGATACCCCGGTCAGGATCAGCATCGGAATAAGCGCCAAGAGGCCCCAGGCGATGCCGAGTTTTGCCATGGCGATCAGGTATTTATCGCCGATGACGATGGTGGTGACCGTGGCGGTCCAGAAGGTGGCGATGATCAGAAGGGCGGCCGCTCCGAAGGCGGCGTGAAGTTTGGGCAGCATGGTGAGTCTCCATTTTAATAGCTTGCTATATATAATTGCATAGCAAGCTATATTGTGAAAAACAAGTCGCATGACAGAGACTAATTTCTCCCGCAAACACTCCGAAGGTTATCAGGTGAACCACATGGCACGCCTCTTTATCCGCGCCATTCAGGATCGGATCAAACCGCTGGGCCTCTCCACGGGGACCTTCCCGGTGATGCTGGCGCTTTGGGAAAAAGAGGGGCAGACGCAGCGCGAGCTGGTTCAGGAGCTGGGCGTCGAACAGGCGACCATGGCCAATACGCTGTCGCGAATGGAGCGCGACGGTTTGGTGGTCCGGCGCGCCCATGAGGCAGACGCGCGGGTGCAGACCGTCTGGCTGACGGAGCGTGCGCGGGGTCTCAGAGAGCCCGCGATCCGGGCGGCCTCGGAGGTCAACGATCTGGCGACCCGAGGCATGAGCGATCAGCAGCGCGCGGAGTTCACGACGCTGACAACACAGGTGATCGCGAATCTCTCAGAGGCTTAGCGGCCCTCGTAGTGAGGCTTGCGCTTTTCGAGAAAGGCCATGACGCCTTCTTTGAAATCGCGGGTCTGGCCGCAACGGTTTTGCAGCTTCGCCTCCAACGCCAGTTGATCTTTGAGCGTGTTGTCATAGGAGGCGTGCATGGCCTCTTTGAGATGGCGATAAGAGACCGTCGGACCTTTGGCCAGATAGCCTGCCCGCGCCCGCCAATGGGCCTCAAAGTCGGCATCCTCGACGGCCTCATAGATCATGCCCCACTGGGCGGCCTGCGTGGCACTGATCTCATCGGCGAAGAGCGAGGCGCCCATGGCGCGGGCCAGCCCGACGACACGCGGCAACATATAGGTGCCGCCCGCGTCGGGAATGAGACCGATGCGGGAAAAGGCCTGAAGAAAGACGGCGGAGTGCGTGGCGATCACCACGTCGCAAGACAGCGCCAGAGAGGCCCCCGCCCCCGCCGCTGTGCCATTGACGGCAGCGATGGTGGGCACCGGGCTGTCGTGGATCGCGTGGACCATGGGTTCGTATTCATCGCGCAGCGTGCGTTCTAGATCGGCGGTCGCGGCATCGACGCCGTCGCCCAGATCCTGACCCGAACAAAAGGCGCGGCCCTCGCCAGTCAGAACGATCACGCGGGCGGATTGCGAGGCATCGCGCACCGCATGGGTGATCTCGGCCCGCATCTGGGTGTTGAGCGCATTCATCACCTCCGGGCGATTGAGCGTCACCACGGCGACGTCATTCTCTTGCTCAAAGCGGATGGTCTCGTAATGCATGCGTCTCTCTCCCATGTCCCGCAGAAGTCGCGGCTGAGCACAAGATAAAGAGCCCCGCGCAGAAAGGAAGAGAGACGCCCCGTCACGGCGGGAATTTGTCTGTCGACTTAGAGCCCCAAAACGGCAGAGGCGCGGTCCGGCACCTCCGGGTTCGCGTCGCGACGACGTTTGACCGCGCGGATCACGGCCTTGGCGGTCTCGTCCGGCTCGGCCTCAAGACGGCGGTAGATGGAGCCGTCGAGATTGCGCCCCAACAACCCGTCCTCGATCAGAGAGCGCCGGATTTGTGCCGGGTCTCGGAATGCCGTCATAGTGTCGAAGAGCGCCGAGATTTCACGCTCGGTGAACTCCCGGCGTGACGGCACCTGCGCCCAAAGCGCCCAGAGGCAATGCTGGCGCACCTTGCGCTTGGTCGACCATGAGGTCATGAGACCCGCCTCATCGAAACGCGCCAAGGCCCGCGTGACGGCGCGGCCTTCGGCGGGTGTCACGGGACCCGCGCCGGTCTGGGTGGCTTTGAGGTGCTGAAAATTGCGATAGCCGCCTGCGCGCGCGATGGCGTTCAAGAGGCTTTGGTGCCCGGGGGCCTCAGGGCTATCCTCGCCAAATTCGGATTTCAATGCGCGCGCAAAGGCGGACACATCGGGAAGGGTGAGGGAAATACACTCACGAGTCATCGGTTTTCTCCGTTGATCGCGTCTTAGAACTTGCGGGGAGCTGCCCTTGCCACGCGGGTGACGCGCGGGATTACCGGATGGTGAGAGATCGAAGCAGGTTCAGCATAGCCCGAAGGCTGGCAGCGACTCGGTGAACTGTGGACCGTTGCGCCAGATATAGAAAACCCGCCGAGGTCTGTCCAGCGGCGGGGTTTCGTGAGTATTTTTGGCAGCAAAGGAAACGCTAGTCGTTTATCAGACGCGCGAGGCGGGCCTCTTCGTCTTCGGTCAGATCGGCGACCTCGGGTTCCTTGCCACGGCGTCGGATGAAGGTGAGGCCGATGATCAGTGCGAGGATCAACATGACCGGCCCGGCAATCCACAAGAGCTTGTTGGCGCCGGTAAGGGTCGGCTTCAGCAGGACGAATTCGCCGTAGCGGTCGACCACATAGTCCACCACCTCGTCGTTCGTGTCCCCCGCCACAAGGCGTTCGCGCACCAGAAGACGCAGGTCTTTGGCCAATTCGGCGTTGGATTCGTCGATGTTCTCGTTGCGGCAGACGAGGCAGCGCAGGCCTTGGGAAATGTCACGTGCGCGGGATTCCATCACCGGGTCCGGAAGGACTTCGTCGGGTTGCACCGCCAAGACGGGCGTTGCGGTCAGAAGGGCGAGGACAAGGAGCAGGTATTTCATTCTGCGGGCACTCCCTTGGGCGCGGTTTCGGCTTTACGCGCACCGGCGGCCACACGGTAGCGACGGTCGGTGAGTGACAGGAAGCCGCCGATGGCCATGATGATCGTGCCGCCCCAGATCCAGTTTGCCAGAGGCTTGATATAGGTGCGCACCGCCCAGCCGCCGTTCGATTGCACATCGCCGATCACGAGGTAGACGTCGCGCAGGAAACCATTGTCGATCCCGGCCTCGGTGGTCGGCATTTGTGCCACCGGGTAGGAGCGTTTTTCGGGGTGGAGCGTGGCGACCTTCTTGTCGCCCTCGAACACGCCCATGGTCGCCATTGTGGTGATATAGTTCGGGCCTTGGGCGCGTTCGACATTCTCGAGCGCGATGGTATAGCCCGCCACCTCGAAGGTCTCGCCGACCTGCACGACACGGATGTCTTCGACGGTCCAGGCGGTGAGGCCCGCGATGCCCGCCATGGTGATCCCGAGGCCGCCATGGGCCAGAAGACGCCCCCAATCGGCGCGCGGCAGACGGGTGAGACGGCCGAAGTTCATGGTCTTGCCGGTGCGTAGCAGGATGTCCTGTACGGCGCCCGCCACAAGCCATGTGCCAAGAGCGAGGCCGATGGGACCCAAGAGCGATTTGCCGGTTTGCATCGCCCAAACGAGACCCATGACCGCAACGGCGAGGAGGATCGAGGGGATGAGTTTCTTGACGGTCGCGCCCAGTTTCGCGCGCTTCCACGGCAGGATCGCGCCGATTGGCAAGAGCACGGCCAGCACCACGAAGAACGGCGTGAAGGCGGCGTTGAAGAACGGCGGGCCGACGGAGAGTTTCCGCTCCCAAAAGGCTTCGGCCACGAGCGGCCAGATGGTGCCAATGAAGACCACGAGAGACGACACCGCCAAAAGGATGTTGTTGATCACCAAGGCGCTTTCGCGGGAGACGAGGGAAAAGACGCCCTTGGCCTGCATCACGCTGGCGCGGAAGGAGAAGAGCGTCAAAGCGCCGCCCATGAAGATGGCGAGGATCAAGAGGATGAAGACGCCGCGTTCCGGGTCGTTGGCGAAGGCATGGACGGAGGTGATCACGCCTGAGCGCACGAGGAAGGTGCCAATGAGCGAGAAGCCGAAGGCCATGATCGCCAAGAGGATGGTCCAGCTTTTGAGCGTCTCGCGTTTCTCGACCACGATGGCGGAGTGCAAAAGGGCGGCGGCGAAGAGCCAGGGCATGAAGGAGGCGTTTTCCACCGGGTCCCAGAACCAGAAGCCGCCCCAACCCAGCTCATAATAAGCCCACCAGGAGCCAAGGCCGATGCCGATGGTCAGGAACACCCAGGCCGCCAGGGTCCAGGGCCGCACCCAGCGTCCCCAGGCGGCATCGACACGGCCCTCAAGCAGGGCGGCGACCGCGAAGGAGAAGGTCATCGAGAGGCCGACGTAGCCGAGATAGAGAAACGGCGGGTGGAAGGCGAGGCCGGGGTCTTGCAGCAGCGGGTTGAGGTCCTGACCATTCATCGGCGGCCATTCAAGACGCAAAAACGGGTTCGACGTGAAGAGGATAAAGGCCAGAAAGGCCACCCCGATGGAGCCCTGAATGCCGATCACCCGGGCGCGGAGCGTGGACGGGATGTTGTGGCCGAAAAGCGCCGCAGCGCCACCGAAAAGTGCCAGGATCAACACCCAGAGGAGCATCGAGCCCTCATGGTTGCCCCAGACCCCGGAGACCTTGTAGAGCATCGGTTTGAGGGTGTGAGAGTTCTCGACCACAACCTTCAGAGAAAAATCCGAGGTCACGAAGGCATAGGTCAGCGCGCCAAAGGAAAAGGCGATCAGCACGAGCTGGATCATCGCCGCCGGTTCCCCCACGGCCATCAGCGCGCGGTTTCGGGTCTGCGCGCCCCAAAGCGGCAAAACGGTTTGGGCAATGGCCACGATAAAGGCCATGACCAGAGCGAAATGTCCGAGTTCTACAAGCATAGGCGCCTCCCCTGTTGATCTCCGTTCTACCCGGTTGGAGAGGCTGCGCCAATGGGCTGCGCGCGGATGTCGCAAGGAAATGAACGAAGGTCGTAGGACATATACATAAAGGAAAGGGGCCAGTGCGGCCCCCTTCCCCGTCTCTTCCCACCAACCCGCGTGCCTTACAGCAGCAACAGGACCCCAAAAGAGACAAGCAACGCGCCCAGAACCGGCCAAAGGAAACTCAGGCCCGAGAGACCGAAACTGCCCTGTATCACCGAAAAGTGAAGCACCGCCCCGGCGATCAACAGCGACAGGAACAGGAAAAGCATCGCGGCCTCCATGCCCCACACCGGACTCTGTGCGATCTGCATGGCCCACCACCAGCCAATCGTCAGACCCGAACCCGCCCAGGACAAAGACATGCCAAGCGCCAAAGGCGTCGCCCGGACCTGCCACAGCCAGAGGAATGTGGCCGAGATCATCAAGGCCATCAGCGCAATCGCCCCATAGGCCAGCAACAACGCCTGTTCCAACCCGAGGGCCGCCACCGCCATCCCGGCCGCCGCCAAAACGACGCCATAAAGTGTCATCACCTGTTTCATTGTTCCAACATCTCCTTGACGACAGCGTCCAAAGCGGCCGCCGCCTCCCGGTTCCGTTTCAAAGCCTTGCTCAGCGCCTCGCCGAGCCAAAGCTCCCGCAATTTCTGCCAAATCCACCGCATGAGACGCGCCATATCCGTCATCCCCATGTCCCTCGCGGCAGCCGCTCTCGGATCATCGTGGTCATCTCCACAAGGATCTGCGTGTTCTTGTCGAGTACCGCGCGGGTCGCCAGATCCTTTTGCACATCGCGGTAGAGCAGGAAGAACACCATCAAGACCCAAGGCCCATGCTCGGAGAGGGCGCGCACCAAAACATCACTCATCACGGCCCTCCCTCCATGCCAAAAGCGCAGGATTAGGCGCCTCTGCGCCCGGCACCTCGACCGGCTCCACCGGCGCGGCATCCCAGGTTGTTGCCCCCGGCACGCCCGCGCCATTGGCTCCGGCCTCCAGCGCCTTGAGTGCGGCGATATTGGCCGTCACCTTCGGCGCCTGCGCCACGGTTGCCGCGACAGAGCGTTGAAATTCCTGAGATTTCACCTGATACCGCGCGCCGAATTAGAATGACACGATCGTGCCCAACAGCCACCACAGAGGCTCCGGGACAAGCGCGATGCCCTGCATCCGCGACGCGAACCAGATCGGATCGACCATGGCCGAGACGCACAATCCGATGGTGCCAAAAGCCATCAGCGGGCGCGGCACGCGATTGAGCGCATCCATGAAACGGTCGAAATAGCCCTTGCGCTCCATCGCGAATTCGGAGGCGAATTGTTGCAAGGCCGCCGCGCGTGTCTTGGCCTCCCGGTCGGCGGAATTCTCGGAGTTCTCGAAAAACACCTCCGCCGTGTCGCGGATGACATTGCGCCCGTCGCCAAAGAGCAGCTCGAACACCTTGCCGATCAACCCCATCTCGCCACCCGGGCGGCATGCTCGGCCTCCGTCAGGTGATAGCGCGGGGAAATGAACTCTTCGGCGCGGGTGATCCAGCCGCCCTTGCCGCCATCCCGCCGCCGGGCATATTTGCGCGAACTCGGACGACGATCCGCCAGCGCGTAGTAGTAGTTACGCCGCGCAATGCCGTACGCGTCCGCCAGATAGGCCGGGGCTAGTGATTGCGCAATGAACGATGCCTCGATCGTCTGCGGCCCAATGCTGCCGTCAATGGCGATGCGTTGCCCCATCTCGTTCAAAAGCCGCTGCAAAATCCGCACCGCATTGGCGCCCGCGTTGACATACATATCGAACACGGTAGCCTGCAGCACCGGCGGCAATTCGTCGATCCGGGGTCTGTGAAAGTAATGTTCGACAAAGATGTCGCGCGCCTTGGCCCGGGTCAGCCGTTTGACATCGGCCTTATTCACCCGGCCATTGCCGTCCAGATCAATCCCCAGACGCTGCATCGTCCCAAGCGTGACCCCGTAGTTCGTGGCCCCGCCCGGATCGTCCGGGTCGTTGACGTAGCCACCCTCGCGGGCGACGATCTCCATCGCGATTTGCTGTACTGTTTTCATCTGCCTCAATCCCACCAAATTGATGAGTTGAGGCTGCCGCAAAAAGGTTAACGCGCGTGGAAATCACCGCGCGCGTCCCGATTTACGATTTATTTATAATGGCTTGCTGTGCCCAGAGCTTTATACAGTCACATCTTCACAAAACACCGTTCTGTCCGTAGCTTCGGAGAAGACTTCAAAAGATTTTCTACATTCAGAGTGACAGATACAACCGATGGAATTCAAGATAGACCCTGCCTTTCTCCAATGGCCTTTCATTGAGAAACTCGCGAACAATGATCTCTCGCGTATAATCGGCATCATTCCACTGGTCGGATACATCATCCTTTTTAGCGATGAAATTTCTGGCTTGATTTCGTTCAATGCGATCGCAGGCGTTGAAGCCAACCACGCCTCACCATTCTGGTTGAGCGGGCTTGTGAAAATGCGGCTGGTCTTTTTCGGAAGCTTTGCGTTGCTTATATCGAATATGCTTTTTCGCCTGATGAGCCCGAAAGTTCTCGAGATTTCAAAAAATGACATAGCCTTTTCAAGTCAAGTGCTTGAAACTTACACCGTCGCCGAGCTCAAAGAAATCGAAAACGCCGTTTATTCTGATCGCTGGCAAGAAAGGTTGGAAATCTTCTGGGTGATCATAGGTATGACTAGGCAAAAGAAGCCTCAGGTATCTGGCTACAGGCCGGATGTACGCCGAGACATGATAAACAAGCACAGCGACTACATTCGCCTCCTCGCGCGCGAATGGTGGGTCGGTGAAATGCACTCGCACAAAGTCGCGCGTATTGCGTCTCTTTTCTTCGCGATTACGGGCTACCTAATGCTCACGATACCGACACTCGATATTTGCCAAGCAGTTCTTAGGGATATTGTCGCCAATATCTAACCGCGGGCCCTTAGCTCTCCGGCTCTTTATAGACCCCGGTTTCTTTCAACGAGTCCATCACCTCTTTCGGCATATAGGTCTCATCGTGTTTCGCCAGAATCTCGGTCGCCACAAAGGTGCCGCCGACCATGGAGCCGGTGCCGATCATGCCTTGGTTTTCGCCGAACAGATCCGGTAGAACGCCTTCGAAAGTCACCGGGATGGTCTCTGCCCCGTCGGTCACGGAGAAGGTCACATGGGTGCCTTCGCCGCGCACCAGAGTGCCGTCTTCGACCAGCCCGCCAAGACGAAAAATCTCGCCCGTGCGAGGTGGGTCGGCCACGACTTTCGACGGGTCACGGTAGAGGTTGATACCATCGCGGAACGCGTATCCGATGAGGGACACGGAGACCAACAGCGCCACGGCGGCGATGGCGAACACCTGTACGCGGCGTTTCTTTTTAAGGTTTTTCAAACCGGCCATGGGGTCTCCTCCTCAGGTCCCTGAATTGCGGATAAAGGATACGTTATGGATACATGGGCACGTTCATGAGACCCGTGGTCTCATCAAGGCCCAGCATCAGGTTGGCATTTTGGATGGCCTGACCGGACGAGCCTTTGGTCAGGTTATCAAGCGCGGCGATCACGATGGTGCGGCCCGGAATGCGGTCCTCCACCACCCCGATGTGACAGAAATTCGAGCCGCGCACCTGTTTCATCGCGGGCACTTGGCCATAAGGCAGAACCTGAATGAAGGGCTCGGTCATATAGGCGTCGGCCAGCGCGTAATGCACGGCTGTGGCTTCGCCCTGCACGTAAGCCGTGGCGAGGATGCCGCGGGTGGCGGGCACGAGGTGCGGCGTGAACTGGATGCGGACATCCCGCCCGGCCACTTTGGAGAATTCCTGATCGAATTCCCCCAGATGCCGGTGCTTGCCGCCGACGGAATAGCCGAAAGCGTTGTCTTCCAGCTCGCCGTACAAAAGATGTTCTTTCAAAGACCGCCCGGCGCCGGAAACAGCCACCTTGAGATCCAGAATGATCTGGTCGAGATCAATCACCCCGGCAGCAATCAAAGGCCGCAAGACGAATTGCCCCGTCGCGGCGTTACAGCCCGTGCCGGCCACCAGACGCGCGGCTTTGATGTCTTCGCGGTAAAACTCGGTCAGGCCATAGACGGCCTCTTTCTGAATCTCGACCGCCGAATGCGGCTTGCCGTACCATTTTTCGTATTCCGCCGGATCGCGCAGCCGGAAATCGGCGGAGAGGTCCACCACTTTGGTCGTCGGCGGCAGCTCCTTGATCACCGCTTGCGAGGTCGCATGCGGCAGCGCGCAGAAGGCCAGATCGACCTCCGCGAAATCAATATCCTCAATCTTGCAGAGCGCGGGCAAGTCCATGTGGCGCAGGTGCGGATAGACCTCGCTCATCTCCATGCCTGCCTTGCGGTCACCAGAAAGTGCCGCGATCTCCATCATCGGATGGGTCGCGATCAGGCGGACAAGTTCGGCGCCCGTATAGCCGGAGGCACCCAGAATGGCGATTTTATAGGTCATGTCGGTCGTCTTTCATATCGGCCCCGCTGCGTGCGCCGCATCGAAGGCCCTCAATTTAGAAGAATTCTGATTTTATCGCAATTGCGACGGGTCACCGCAGGGCAAAAGGCCCATCACGCTTTGATGAACTCGACTTTTCGTCGCAGGAATTGCGTCGCTCCTCGGGACACTTTCGCCGGATCGCCCGTGGTCAGGAACATCGACTCATTGCCCGACCCGATCATCTGCGGGTGGCGTTTCAGGTAGTCATCCAGCGACGAGGCCACCAGATTGGCCTGACTGAACACTTTCACATCCGACCCAAGCGCGTCCTGAAAAGCCTCCTCCATCATCGGATAATGGGTACAGCCCAGAATGGCCGCATCCGGCGTCGGCATCTTGCGCTTGAGCGCATCGACATGGGAACGCACCAGCGCATCGGCGAGGATCATGTCGCCGTCTTCGATCGCGTCAACCACGCCGCCACAGGCCTGCGCCTCGACATCCACGCCGATGGCGCGAAACGCCAACTCGCGCTGGAACGCCCGCGAGGCCACGGTGGCGGGCGTTGCGAACAATGCCACATGTTTGACCTCGACCTCACGCGGCGGGGAATTGTCGCCCCATTGCCGTTCTGTGAGCGCCTCGATCAACGGCACGAAGACGCCCAGAACGCGTTTCTCGCGCGGAATCCAGCTTTCCTGCATTCGCCGCAAAGCCGCCGCAGAGGCCGTGTTGCACGCCAGGATCACAAGATCGCAGCCCGCCTCCCAAAGCCGCTCCACAGCCGCCGTCGTCAGATTGTAAATATCATCCGCTGTGCGCACCCCATAAGGCGCATGCGCACTGTCGCCGAAATATACGAGCGGCACATCAGGCAGACGTTTCGACACCGCGTCATAGACTGTCAACCCGCCCAAACCACTGTCAAAAATACCGACTGCCATCTCAATACCGATCCTTCAGGCCCTGTCGGACCTTTGCGCCATGTTTCGCTTCGAATTCAAAGCCCAGCCCGGCCTGAACCAAAGGCTTTGACGATAGTGAATAGGTCTCGGCGCGTAGAAAATCCATCAACTTTTTCGCATCCCCGCGGAATTCGGCCAGACGCTCCGGCCCGATGGGCGCGCCAATCGCCACCCGCACCGGCGCGCCTAAGCTGCGGCGGAACTCCCGGATCAACAACCCCATCCGCAAGGTGGCATGCAGGTGGCTCGCCAATTGAAACAGACGCGAATTGGCCCCGTCGAAATAGATCGGCACCACCGTGGCCCCGGATTTCGCCACCATTTTCGCGGTAAACGCCCGCCAGCCGGGATCCAGGGGCTGCCCCAAAGGCTTGGCGGAGGTCGACACCGTGCCACCTGGAAAAATTCCGATGCAACCGCCGTCGGCGAGATAGCGCAGCGCCTCCTTGCGGGTCTCCAGATTGAGCGCCACCGCCTCCTTCGTCTCCTCGAAAGAAATCGGCAGGATCACGCGGTCGATGTCCTCGGCCTTCTTGAACACCCGATGCGCCAGAATGCGAAAATCGCCGCGCGCCAGCGACAGGATATGCCCCAGCATCAAGCCATCGAGAATGCCGTAGGGATGATTGGCCACCACGATCAGCGGGCCTTGCGCCGGGATATTGGCCAAACTGCCCCGGATCACCTCAAGGCTCAGCCCATAGCGCTCCGCCATCACCGCCCAGAAATCACGCCCCGCCGCGACCTCCGCATCATAGCCCTTGGCACGGCGGATCACGCCCAACCGCCCGGTGGCGTTCTCCATCAAGCGGATCAAAACGCGGCCTGACCGTGTCGCCGCCGAACTGGCATAGGAGATGTCCCGCGCCGCCTGTCCGGCGTCGAAACCGGCGCGCTTGCCCCCCGTGCGCTCTGGCATCAGGCCGACCTCCTGATCTTTGACATCCATGCCCTTGATCCTCCCTGATCGTCACGAAAACGATATGAAAAATCCGCATCAAGGCCAAGCCGGAGCCGCAGAGATCACATCGCCTGAAAAATTTGCAAATGCTCAACTTTCCTACGGTAATTTGTGTTAGCGCAAAGCATTTCGCTTGCGGTCTGGGCAAAAAAAACGAAAGAAGCGGCCAAGACGCGCCGTCAGCCCCTATATTGTGTAAAATGACGGTAGATCGAAGCAGGTGATGGGTATGGACTGGGACAAACTGAGAATTTTCCACGCGGTTGCGGACGCAGGATCGCTCACGCATGCCGGGGATACGCTGCATTTGAGCCAGTCCGCCGTGTCGCGCCAGATCCGCGCGCTCGAAGAATCGCTCTCCACCACGCTGTTCCACCGCCATGCCCGCGGGTTGATTCTCACCGAACAGGGCGAGTTGCTCTTTGAGGCCACCCGCGCCATGGCGAAACGCCTTGACGCGGCCGCCGCGCGCATTCGTGACAGCGAAGAAGAGGTTTACGGCGAGCTGCGTGTCACCTCGGCGACCGGCTTTGGCACGCTCTGGCTCGCGCCCCGCCTGTCGAAACTTTATGACAAATACCCCGATCTCAAGATTGATCTCATGCTCGAGGAGCGCGTGCTCGACCTGCCGATGCGTGAGGCCGACGTCGCCATTCGGATGAAAGAGCCATCGCAGGCCGATCTCATCCGCAAGCGCCTCATGAACATTCGCATGCGGCTCTTTGCGACCGATAACTATCTCGAAAAATACGGCACGCCCGCCACCGTCGACGATCTCTCGACGCATCGTCTGATCTGTCAGAACCCGAATGCGCATCAGGTCGCCGCCGGCGCGCGTCTGGTCGAAGAGTTGAACGAACATGACATTCGCTCGAAACTCTTCGTGAACAACTATTTCGGCGTGTTGCAAGCCGTGCTGAACCACCTCGGCATCGGCGTGCTGCCGGATTATCTCGTCGAAAGTGCGCCGCATCTGGTGCGGGTGCTGCCCGATCTGGAGAGCGGCGAAGTGCCGGTGTTCCTCGCCTATCCCGAGGAATTGCGGCACTCCAAGCGGATCGAAGTGTTCCGGGATTTCATCACCGAAGAGATCAACGCCCACCGTCGCAACATGCGCGACGAGGACGAAACCGCCTGACCCTCTGAGCCGCCCCCTCCTCTTCCGTCCCCTTTGAGCTCAAGGCGCTTCTGCGTCTTGAGTGCTATGCGATTTCTGCATGACAGCATTGCACTGCAATCGCAGAAATTTCCTTGAACGATTCACAAACTGCCCCTAAATGCAGCAATGAGGCCGCCAAATGAGGAAACTCGCGGCGGTTTTACCTCCCTGTTGGACTTAGGCCGAGCTTTGCTCGGCCTTTTTTTTCGCCTCCTCTATAAGAATGCCCCCCAGTTTTGCGCAGCATCTTCCGAAACGCGCGCCGCCGCGTTTTCAGACGCCCGCATCTGACGATCGAATTCACGCTCAGACCTTGTTTTCACGGCCTATCTTGCGCCATTCCCTCTTTCCCCAAGGCCACAAACAGCCTAATAGGTCCGCAAAGCGAAGCTGCCGTTTAGGGGACCCACATGACCGAGCCCGCCATCACCGAAGAGATCATCGCCGCCCATGGCCTCAAACCCGACGAATACGCCGAGATCCTGCGCATTCTGAACCGGGAGCCGACGTTCACGGAGCTTGGCATCTTTTCTGCGATGTGGAACGAGCACTGCTCTTACAAGTCTTCGAAAAAACACCTGCGCGGCCTGCCGACCTCCGGTCCGCAAGTCATCTGTGGCCCGGGTGAAAACGCGGGCATCGTCGACATCGGCGACGGGCAATGTGTGGTCTTCAAAATGGAAAGCCACAACCACCCCTCCTACATCGAGCCCTATCAGGGGGCCGCGACCGGCGTGGGCGGCATCCTGCGTGACGTCTTCACCATGGGCGCGCGGCCTATTGCGGCGATGAATTCGCTCTCCTTCGGCGTCAAAGATCACAAGAAAACCAAACAGCTCGTCCACGGCGTCGTCGAAGGCGTCGGCGGCTACGGCAACTGTTTCGGCGTTCCGACCGTGGGCGGCGAAGTCCGCTTCCATGAGGCTTACAATGGCAACTGCCTTGTGAACGCTTTCGCGGCGGGTCTGGCAGACACCGACAAGATCTTCTACTCGGCGGCCTCCGGCGTCGGCATGCCTGTCGTCTACTTGGGCGCAAAAACCGGCCGCGATGGCGTCGGCGGCGCGACCATGGCCTCGGCGGAATTCGACGATACCATCGAGGACAAACGCCCCACCGTTCAGGTCGGCGATCCGTTCACCGAGAAATGCCTGATGGAAGCCACGCTGGAACTCATGGCCACCGGCGCCGTGATCTCGATCCAGGACATGGGCGCTGCGGGCCTGACCTGTTCTGCGGTCGAAATGGGCGACAAGGGCGGGCTTGGCATCCGGCTTGACCTCGAAAACGTGCCCCAGCGCGAAGAAAACATGACCGCTTACGAGATGATGCTCTCCGAGTCTCAGGAACGCATGCTCATGGTCTTGAAACCCGAAAAAGAGGCCGAAGCCCGCGCCGTTTTCGAGAAATGGGATCTGGATTTCGCCATCGTCGGCGAAACCATCTCCGAGGACCGCTTTCTCATCATGCACAACGGCACCTGCATGGGTGACCTGCCGCTCTCGACGCTGGCCTCCTCCGCGCCGGAATACGACCGTCCCTGGGTCCCGACGCCGGCCGCCGAACAGGTCGCCGACGTGCCCCAGATCGACGGCATCGACGGTCTCAAAGGCCTGCTCGCCTCGCCGAACTACGCGTCCAAAGCCTGGGTCTTTGAGCAATATGACACCCAGGTCATGGCCGACACCGTGCGCAAACCGGGCCTCGGCGCGGGCGTGATCCGCGTGCATGACACCGGTAAAATGCTCGCCTTCACCTCCGACGTGACCCCGCGCTACGTCAAGGCGAACCCCGTCGAGGGCGGCAAACAAGCCGTCGCCGAAGCCTACCGCAACCTTTCCGCTGTCGGCGCGAAACCTCTCGCGACCACCGACAACCTGAACTTCGGCAACCCCGAAAAGCCAGAAATCATGGGCCAATTCGTCGGCGCATTGGACGGAGTCGGTCAGGCCGTCGCCTTCCTCGACATGCCGATCGTGTCGGGCAACGTGTCGCTTTACAACGAGACCGACGGGATCGGCATCCTGCCGACGCCCACCATCGGCGCCGTGGGGCTCATCGCCTCTGAGGATGATCTGATCTCCGGTCTGGCGCAGGACGGCGACGTCGCTGTTCTCATCGGTGAAACGCAGGGCCTTCTGGGCCAATCCGCCCTGCTCTATGAGGTCTTCAACCGCCAGGACGGTGACGCCCCACATGTGGATCTGGCCGCCGAGAAACGCAACGGCGAGTTCATCCGCGCCAACGGGGCGCTCTTCAACGCCGTGACCGACCTCTCCGACGGCGGCCTCGCGCTTGCCGCCTTTGAAATGGCCGAAGAGGCTGGCGTCGGCGTGCATCTCGATGCGGGCGACACCGCGACGCTCTTTGGCGAAGATCAGGCCCGCTACCTCGTCGCCTGTTCCTTCGACCAAGCCGAAGCCCTCATGGCCGCCGCTGCCCAAGCCGGTGTGCCGCTGGCCACCGTCGGGAAATTCACCGGCGACACGGTCAGCTTCGGCACCTCCAGCGCGTCGCTCTCCGAACTGTCCGCCCTCTATCGCGGCACTTTCGGAGAGATTTTCGGTTAAGTTTCCTCTGCTGCAGAAATACTCACTCAAAGGCCCGCTGATCTGGCGGGCCTTTTACGTTAAGAAGTTTCCATGACCGCCCTCCCAGATCTCACCTCCGACTGCTCCCAATGTGCCGCGCTCTGCTGTGTCGGGCTGACGCTTGACAAGGGCGATCTGTTTTCCTTCGACAAACCGGCCGGTACGCCCTGCCGCAATCTCGACGGGCATCTCTGTTCGTGCCACGACCAGCTCGACGAGATCGGCAATCGCGGCTGTGTGCTTTATGACTGCGCAGGTGCCGGGCAACGCGTCACGCAGCTGCGCTTCAACGGCGAAAGCTGGCGCCTCGACCCGACACTTTTGCCCGCAATGATCCGGGATTTCGAGCGGCTCAAACCGCTGCACGAACGCATGAAACAGTTGATTGAGGCCGAAAGCCTCGACCTGACCGACGCCCTGGAGATCGAGCGCCAGCGTCTCTTGCGCAAATGCGCCCGCCTTTGGGCCGACACCCCCACGCTCGCGTCAGACTACGAGCAGTTCCTGAGCGACCTTGCACAACAGAGCCGCGCCTGAACGCTTGCAGGCCCGCGCGGCACGCCTTACATTTCATTCCGACGACCAACCAAGGAGCGCCCTACATGGCCATCACCGCCACCGATATCGAACACCTGATCCGCGCAGGCTTTCCCGACGCCCAGATCATCGTTCAGGGAGATGACGGTCAGCATTTCGCCGCCGAAGTGATCGACGCTTCGTTCAAAGGCATGAACCGGGTGCAGCAACAACGCGCCGTGAATGCGACGCTGAAAGAAAAGCTCGCCAGCGGCGAGTTGCACGCGCTGGCCCTGACCACCCGCGCCCCCGAGTAAACCCCGCTTACTGGCCAATCCGCGCCGAAGCCCTAATCTCATGTCGGCCCAGACCGCGCCGACACCCGAAAGGAAAACGCCCATGTCCGCTCAGGAAACCATCCAGAAAACCGTCGACGACAATGATGTCGTGCTTTTCATGAAAGGCACCTCGCAGATGCCGCAATGCGGATTCTCGTCGAAAGTGGCGGGCATCCTGAATTTCATGGGGGGTGAGTATCTCGACGTGAACGTGCTGGCCGATCAGGACATTCGTCAGGGCATCAAAGACTTCTCCGACTGGCCGACCATCCCGCAGCTTTATGTCAAAGGCGAATTCGTCGGCGGCTGTGACATCGTGATCGAGATGACCCTCTCGGGCGAGCTGGACCAGATGCTGGCAGACAAGGGCGTGGCCTTCGACACCGAAAAAGCCGATCAGATTCGCGCCGCGAACGTCTGATCCCATTTGGATCAAGCGCCTCAAAGCGGGCTGACAGGGCCCGGTTTGACATGTATATTGATGACCACCTGCCGAGACATATCTTGGCGGGTGTTTTATTTTTGAAATCTGATTTGGTGGCTGAAGCGTTTCTGCTTAAACCTGAAGCAAGGTTTGAACAGAAACGCTGTGCAACGCTCAAATGCAGCGCGCGTTTCGACTTTCTGTGATCAATCACAGTTAAACTCGAAACGCTTTATTCAATGGATTGGCTTATTTTCGCGGTGATCTTTTCGCTGTCCGGGCAGTCCGATTTTGGAGACCAGGCACATCCATGCAACACTTTCACCTACTTGCCATTCTCGCCGCCCTCGCGCCCATACCCGGCTTTGCCAACACAGCCGTAAAAGCCCTCTGCGTGGCCCCGGTCGCCTTCCAGACCGCCCCGCCAGCCCCTCCATTCAGGCTCAATACGGTTGTACAATCTGACCTCGCTGAAAATGACATTTTTGCTCTTGGTGACCCGGAGAAAAAGAACATCGTGACCGGGTTCATCCGTCACAACCAGTTCATCCCGCTCAAGGCCCCCCGCCCCTCCCCAGGGCAGCTGACCTGGGTCTATCCGACCGGCTCGGGAGAGCTCATCGGCATATTCGGGGTCAGAGACCAAAAGGAATTCTGGCGACAAGACCCGGAAACCGGGGAGTTTACCCGGCAGATGCAGATCAAAAATTTGATTGATGAAGGGCGCAACATTCGCAAAGCAGGCTGGTCATCCCCAATGAATGCGCTTTTGCTCGCGCGCGACATCAGAAACGAGATCTTTGCGATTGAGGATCATGAGATGCGTGCGGTGGATGTGATGCGTCAGTCCCCAAAACATCATGACAGGATCTCCACCATCCTCGACATTCCCGAGATCAACATTACCTTTTTGGCCACAGAAGAGGAAAACCGGGTTTATCTGATCGACGCCACGCAACATGTCCATGATCTCGGGGCATTTGCGCCCGAACCATGGGTCTTTGTGAAAGACGTGGTGCTGCTGACATACCCCTATCGTTTGTTGATCGACATGCAGGAGGCCTTGGGCCCCTTCAAAGGGCGGTTCATCATTCGCCTCGAAGAGCGTGGCGGCGTCTGGGGTCCGGCCCGCGAGCAGGATTTTCGAAACGTCTATACCGATTTCGATCAGATGTCTGATCCTGACCTTGACGGCGTGGACCCTGACCGGCTCATGGGGCTCTCTGGTTTCAAAACGCAATTCACCACAGAGGTTCCGGGGCCCGGGCAAACAAAGCTTCGACATAATCGCTCCGTTGCGATCTATCTGCCCAATTCTGACGCCTATGTTTCAATTGGCGACGAACAAATCCAAGCGTTTGACATCTCGTCCGGCGATGAACTTCGCATCATCGGCGCCCAGATCAAGGTTTCAAAATATTTTCCATGGTCAGATGCGGCCTATTTGCCGGACCGCGACGCAATTTTGGTGGCCGCAGAAAACGGATATTTCATCCTGAAAGATGCTGTCGTGGACGATGTCTCCGCATGCCGATGACGTAGCCGTCCCCGGGAATTGACCCGCCGAGCCCCTCATGACCTCACATCATGAGGGGATCTGAGGGCATCAGGCCTCGAAGCTGTCCGTCACGCCCAGACGCTCCTCAAACGCCGCCGCCATGGCCTCGGTCCGTGCCGCCATTTCGGCCAGCGTGTCCATCACCTCATTGGGCACCACAGGCACCTCGACCTTTTGCGGCTCGGGCTCGGGCCGCGCGCGCATTTCCTCGATCAACGCTTCCTGCGCGCCGAGTTTGGTCTCAAGGCTGCGCATCTGCTCTTCCATGCCCGCCGTCTTATCCGCAAGCATCAAGCCCGCCATCAACAGCATCCGCTCCGCAGGCAGACGCCCGATCTGGCTGGACAGCACAGAGGCCTCATTGTCCAAAAGCTCGGCGGCGGATTTCAGGAAATGTTCTTCGCCGACCTGACAAGCCACATCGAAATCACGTCCGCCAATGGAGATTTTCACTTCAGGCATCTCTTAATACTCCCCACGCGGGGATCGCTCTGGCCCCGCATCAGTCACCTCGTCGGCCCCATGGCGCGACACCACCGCGCGCAGCTCGGTCAGGATCGCATCCAGTTCCGTGACATCGGATTCGCGCGCCACACGCAGCGCTTCCACCTCTGCATGAAGCCCCGCATCGATCAGACCGGCGTCCCCGACACCTTCGGCATTGGCCGCCCTGAGCGCCGCGTTGTTGTTGCGCAGCTGGGTGTTCACGTGACGCAGCTTTTGCATCTCGCGGTCATGATCCATCAACTGACGACGCAGGGTTTCAACCTCTTCCTCAAGTGCCGCGACATGGCTTTCCTGACGGTCGTGAATCGCCTTCACGCGCTCTTCGAGCTGACTGTTGGCCGATTTCTCTTCCTCAAGTGCATCGTGCAGGCGGGCAATCTCGGCCTCCGCCTCTTCGCTGGCGATTCCTCCAACGGGGGCGTCACTGGCCGCTTCTGTGGCCGCCTCGGCACGCTCTTCGGCCACAGCCACCGCGCGCCCGATCCGCTCCAGCGCCGCCGTGATCCGGGCTTCGAAATCGGAAATCTCGCTCATGGACGTCTACTCACACTCTGCTCAGTCTTTGTCACGATGCCCCGCCTTTCCCTTCATGCGGCCCCATCTTCGGAACAGGAAACTCGAAACTTCCTTTGTCCTCAAGGGCGAAGCGCAAAAAGCTCATCCGCGGGCACATCTGTTTTCTCTTGATTCGAGAGCCTAGCCTAAAGGGCAGGATTTACCAATATGCGAAGGCGAAACCGGCCAAAACCGCCCGCACCACCTGTTTCGTACTGCTTCCATAGGGTCGCGGGGGGCCAATCATGCCGCCTCGCGGCTTGCACTTTGGGCCAGTATCGTTATCAGGAGGCCCGAAAGGCCAGACATCGTGGCGTTCCGCACCGATTTCGGCCTCATATCGGAGCTATGAGGAGATCCGCCCGTGGACATCGCAACCCTGCGCGAGGCGCACCCCGATCACTGGATGCGTGCCGCCGCCATCCGCACCCTGACGCTCGATGCCGTCGCCGGTGCCAATTCCGGTCACTCCGGCATGCCGATGGGCATGGCCGATGTGGCCACCGTGCTGTTTGAAAAGCACCTGAAATTCGATGCCGCCGCACCGCTCTGGCCGGATCGTGACCGCTTTATCCTGTCGGCGGGCCACGGCTCCATGCTGATCTACTCCCTGCTCTATTTGACCGGCTACAAAGAGATGCCGCTCGAGCAGATCAAGAATTTCCGCCAGATGGGCGCGAAAACCGCCGGTCACCCGGAGAACTTCCTGCTGGATGGCGTCGAAACCACCACCGGTCCGCTGGGTCAGGGCATCTCCAACGCCGTTGGTTTCGCCATGGCCGAGGAATCCTTGCGCGCCCGTTTCGGGTCCAAGCTCCAGAACCACCACACCTATGTGATGGCCGGCGACGGCTGTCTCATGGAAGGTGTGTCGCAAGAAGCCATTGCCCTCGCCGGTCGTCAGAAACTCGGCAAGCTGATCGTCTTCTGGGACAACAACAACATCACCATCGACGGCACCGTGGACATCGCCGACCGCACCGATCAGGTCGCGCGCTTCAAAGCCTCCGGCTGGCATGTTCAATCCATTGACGGTCATGACCCGGACCAGATCGACGCCGCCATCGAGGCCGCGAAGAAGTCCAAGAAACCGTCGATGATCGCCTGCAAAACCCACATCGCTCTGGGTCACGCCGCACAGGACACGTCCAAAGGCCACGGCGCATTGACCGACGCCGACCAACTGGCCGCCGCCAAAGCCGCCTATGGTGTCAACTGGGGCGCCTATCAGGTTGCCGAAGACGTTAAATCGCAGTGGGAAGAGATCGGCGCACGCGGTCGCGAAGACCGCGTCGCCTGGGAAGCCCGTTTCGAAGAGCAATCCGAGCGCCGTCAGGCCGAGTTCAACCGCGTCTTCGCAGGCGAGGCCCCGAAGAAACTCTCCGCCACGATCAAAGCGTTCAAGAAACAGATCTCCGAAGAGCAGCCGAAGCTGGCCACGCGGTCGTCCTCGCAAAAAGTGCTCGAAGTGATCAACCCGATCATGCCCGAGACCATTGGCGGCTCCGCCGACCTCACCGGCTCGAACAACACGTTGACCGGCGACATGGGTGTCTTTGACGAGACCAACCGCAAGGGCCGCTACGTCTATTACGGCATCCGCGAACACGGCATGGCCGCCGCGATGAACGGCATGGCGCTTCACGGCGGGATTCGTCCCTACTCCGGCACCTTCTTCTGCTTCACCGATTACGCCCGCCCGGCGATGCGTCTCTCGGCTCTGATGCAGATCCCGGTGACCTATGTGATGACCCACGATTCCATCGGTCTGGGCGAAGACGGCCCGACTCACCAGCCGGTCGAGCATCTCGCCATCTGCCGTGCGACGCCGAACACGCTGACGATCCGTCCCTGTGACACGGTCGAGACCGCCGAGGCTTGGGAAATCGCGCTCACTTCGCAGAAAACGCCCTCCGTCCTCGTGTTGACCCGTCAGGGCGTGCCGACGCTGCGCACCGAGCATAAAAACACCAACCTCGTGTCCAAAGGCGCTTACGTGCTGGCCGAAGCCGAGGGCAAGCGTGAGGCGATCCTGATCGCCACCGGCTCCGAAGTGGCCATCGCCATGGAAGCCCGCAAACTCCTTCAGGACAATGGCATCGGCACCCGCGTGGTCTCCATGCCCTGTATGGAACTGTTCGCCGAGCAAGACGAAGCCTACCGTCGCAAGGTCCTGCCCGCAGGTCCGGTGCGCGTTGGCGTCGAGGCCGCTGTGCGGGACGGCGGCTGGGACCGCTGGCTCTTGGGCGAGCGGGGCCGCGAAGCGAAACAGGCCTTTGTCGGCATGACCCGCTTTGGCGCCTCCGCGCCCGCAGACGAGCTCTACGAGAAATTCGGCATCACCGCCGAGAACGTGGTGGCTCAGGTCAAAGCACTCTTGGGCTAACGCTAAAGACCCTCCTCCGGCCACATCCGAAGGACAAAGACATTAAAAGCCCGCCTCAGCGCGGGCTTTTTCCTTTTCTTATGGCGGCTTTCCCAGATGATCTTGACCCAGACAGGCCGCTGTCGTGATCTGTGCGCATGAACATCCTCGCCCTCTCCGGCAGCGCCCGCCGCGCCTCCACCAACACCGCCCTGCTTTGTAGCCTCGCCGATGTCGCCCCTCATGGGATCTTCATCACGGTCTTTGACCGCATCGCCGCGCTTCCGGTGTTTTCGCCCGACCTTGAACATCCCCGCTCGGCGTCTGTCGCCGCCTTTGCCGATCTCATCGCGCGCGCCGACGGTCTCATCCTCTGCGTCCTGGAATATGCCCGCGCACTGCCCGGCCGGTTCAAGAATGCACTCGACTGGCCAGTCCCCGGAAGAGGTCGCGGCGTTCTCTGACATGCCTGACACCCGCACTGAAGCGCGGACCTTTCTCACAGCCTTCGCACAGCCTTCGCACAGGCGCTCCGCACCGACGCGCAAATAGAGTCGCGCGCCCGGCGCCAACGGCTGCACCTTCTTTTGTCCTGAAATATCCCGGGGAGCGCGAGGGGCTGGCCCCTCGCCCAAGGTTCAAACAGCCGCACAGGTTTATGCTCAATGTTTGCGATAACGAATATGTTTGCGCCAACATGTTGGCGTTAAATGCTTTTCCAGCACAGCACACCTTTGTATACCGGCCCCAAAGACCCACGCCAAACAGATCAGCTTGGAGATTCATCATGACCATCAAACTCGGGATCAATGGCTTTGGCCGCATCGGACGCTGTACTCTCGCGCATATTTCCGAAGCCGGGCTCAACGAAGTGGAAGTGGTCAAGATCAACGCCACCGGCCCCATCGAGACCAACGCGCACCTTTTGAAATACGACTCGGTCCATGGCCGCTTCAACGGCTCCGTCAAAGTCGCCGGCAACACCATGGATCTGGGTCAGGGCCCGATCGAGGTGATGTCCACCTACAATCCCGAAGAGCTGGATTGGGAAGGCGTCGATGTCGTGCTCGAATGCTCCGGCAAGTTCAACGATGGTGAAAAATCCGCCGTGCACCTGCGCAATGGTGCCAAAAAAGTGCTGATTTCCGCACCTGCGACCAATGTGGCGCGCACCGTGGTCTTTGGCGTGAACCACCGCGATATTCTGGCCGAAGACAAAATCATCTCCAACGGGTCCTGCACCACCAACTGCCTCGCGCCGCTGGCGAAAGTGCTGAACGATGGCATCGGCATCGAGAGCGGCATCATGACCACGATCCACTCCTACACCGGCGACCAGTCCACCCATGACCGCCGCCACAAGGACCTCTATCGCGCCCGCGCCGCCTCCATGGCGATGATCCCGACCTCGACGGGCGCCGCCAAAGCGCTGGGGCTCGTGCTGCCGGAACTCAAAGGCAAATTGGACGGCACCTCGATTCGCGTGCCGACGCCGAACGTCTCCTGTGTCGATCTGACCTTCCAGGCCTCCAAAGACGTCACCGTCGAGGACGTGAACGAGGTCGTGCGCGAAGCCGCCGCCGGTCACATGGGCGCCGTTCTGGGCTATGACCCGGAGCCGAAGGTCTCCATCGACTTCAACCACACCACCGAGTCGTCGATCTTTGCGCCCGATCAGACCAAGGTCGTCGGCCGCACTGTGCGCGTGCTCGCCTGGTACGACAACGAATGGGGCTTCTCGGCACGTATGGCCGATGTTGCCGCCGCAATGGGCCGCCTGTCTTAAGCGCTGGCCCAATACGGGGCGGAGGAAGAGGAGCCTCCGTCCTGTCTCTTTTTTGAACACCACTTTGAGGTCCAAAGGGCAACCTTTGGGCCCTTTTCCGCTTTTTTTGATCTGCCCCCTTTTTTTCTTCACACCTCTGACGCATTGTGCCTGCAAGACAGACAAAAGCGTAGAACATGACCAACTCAATCGCCGTCGGGCTTGCCATCTTGATCTTGATCGCGCTCGGCCTTGATTTAGGGCTCAATGGAGGTGCGGCATCGCTCTTCTTGGCCCGCGAAATCCTGCGGTTGATCCATTGGCTGGCGTTCTGGCGCTAAAGTTCTAGGTTTCCCATGGCGCTTCCGCACGGATAGCGCTAACAGTGTGGAGCAGATGTCCATCTGAGGGCCCATAATCGGCCCTTGGAGATTATGAGAGAGAGAACACCCTCCCCGTTCTCTCAATAGCCATCGCGTCAAGGAGGTGCTGACATGGCCGTGAAAGTTGCAATCAATGGATTTGGGCGTATCGGGCGTAACGTGTTGCGCGCCATCATCGAATCGGGTCGGACCGATGTCGAGGTGGTGGCGATCAACGATCTGGGTCCGGTGGAAACCAACGCCCACCTGTTGCAGTTCGATTCTGTCCATGGCCGTTTCCCGGTCGAGGTCAAATTTACCGAAGACACCATCGACGTGGGCCGTGGCCCGATTGCCGTGACCGCGATCCGCAACCCGGCCGAACTGCCGTGGTCGCATATCGACGTGGTGATGGAATGCACCGGCATCTTCACCGCCCGCGACAAAGCCGCGATCCACCTCGAGAACGGCGCCTCCCGCGTGCTGGTTTCTGCGCCTTCCGCAGGCGCTGACAAGACCGTGGTTTACGGTGTGAACGACGACGTGCTGACCGCCGAAGACCTCGTGGTCTCCAACGCGTCCTGCACCACGAACTGCCTCTCGCCGGTCGTCAAAGTGCTGAACGACGAGATCGGCATCGTCAAAGGCTTCATGACCACGATCCACAGCTACACCGGCGACCAGCCGACGCTCGACACGATGCACAAAGACCTGTATCGCGCCCGCGCCGCCGCCCTGTCGATGATCCCGACCTCTACGGGTGCTGCGAAAGCCGTGGGACTGGTGCTGCCGGAATTGGCTGGCAAGCTCGACGGCGTGGCGATCCGCGTGCCGACCCCGAATGTGTCGGTCGTCGACCTGACCTTCGAGGCCGCCCGCGAGACCTCTGTCGAAGAGATCAACGACAAAATCCGTGCTGCCGCAAACGGTCCGCTCAAAGGCATCCTCGGCTTCACCGACCGCAAACTGGTGTCCTCGGATTTCAACCACGATCCGCACAGCTCGATCTTCCACACAGATCAGACCAAGGTCATGGAAGGCACCATGTGCCGCATTCTGACCTGGTATGACAACGAATGGGGCTTCTCGAACCGTATGGCCGACACCGCGGTCGCCATGAGCAAGTTCCTCTAAAAACGCATAAGTTATCCCGCGCGAACGGGAGAAGGAGACGCCCCGGAGTGATCCGGGGCGTTTTCTTGTTGTTCGGGGTCTGGGCAATGCTATGTGAGGGACAAACATCCGCGAGTCTTATATGCCCAGCTTTTCCACCATTCTCAGCGAATTCATCACGCTTTGGGTTGTCATCGACCCGATTGGCACCCTGCCCGTCTTCATCGCCGCCACCGCCGGTCTCGCGCCGCGTCTGGCGCGTATGGCCGCCGCGCGCGCGGTGGTGATCGCCTTCGTGATTCTCCTGGCCTTCATCTTGTTGGGTCAGGTGGTTCTGGACGCTCTGGGCCTCGGCCTGCCGTCTTTCCAGATCGCAGGCGGATTGGTTCTGTTCCTCTTCGCGCTCACGATGATCTTCGGCGACGGCAAACCGTCTCATGAAACCGCTCAAGTCGAAAAGCCCCGCAGCGACCAACAGGTCCAGGCCCGTCGCGTCTCCGTCTTTCCGCTCGCCATGCCCTCCATCGCCTCCCCCGGTGCGATGCTCGCCGTGGTCATGCTCACAGATAACGACCGCTTTTCCGTCGCCCATCAGGCAATGACGGCCACGATCATGGTCGTCGTGCTTTTGATCACCCTCGTGATCCTCATGGCGGCCCAACCGATCCTGCGCGTTATCGGCGATACGGGTGCGGCCATCGTATCGCGTGTGATGGGCATGGTGCTGGCCGCCGTTGCCGTGGATGCGGTGCTCAACGGCTTTGTTGCAATCGGGGTGATCCCGGCGTTTTGACCAAATTTCTGCTTCAGAAGACATGCATCTTACCTAAAACCCATGCGCATAACGCATAGCGATTTTGGCGAACCGGCATTGGTGTTAGCGCTATTTCGGGCGCATATAAGGGTCAGAAAACGAAAACTGGACCCAAAGGATCGGCATTATGAAAACGCTCACCTCCCTCGCCTCCGCCGCCCGCAAACGGGCCGCCTATCGCCGCACCCTCGCCGAACTCGACGGCCTTTCCGATAAGGTCAAAGCCGACCTGAACATCGACGCAAACCGTGCCCGCCAGATGGCGCATGACGCGATCTACGGATAAGACATAGACATCACGCACGAAAAACGCCCCGCAGTCCTCCTCCTGCGGGGCGTTTCCATGTCTTGCGTTTGATAACTTCAGGCTTTGAACTTGGCCAAAAGCCGCGCTTCGACCTCGGGGGCGACGAATTTCGAGATGTCGCCATCGAGACGCGCGATCTCCTTCACCAGTTTCGAGGCAATCGCCTGATGCCGGGCATCGGCCATGAGGAACACCGTCTCGATCTTGCTATCAAGCGCCCGGTTCATGCCAACCATCTGATATTCATACTCGAAATCAGCCACGGCGCGCAGGCCGCGAATGATGACCTTTGCATTCACATCGCGCGCGCATTGGATCAAAAGGTTCTCGAAGGGGTGCACAACGATCTCACAGCCGGTGTCCGCAGAAAGCTCCGCCGTGTACTCGGTCAACATCTCGACGCGTTCTTCGAGGCTGAACAAAGGCCCCTTGTCGCGGTTGATCGCCACGCCGATCACCAAACGATCCACGAGGGCACAGGCCCGGCGAATGATGTCGCCATGGCCGTGGGTCACCGGGTCGAATGTGCCGGGGTACAAACCGATACGCATGGGGTGGTCTCCTCCTCTTCCTTCTGCGCACGCAACAATATTGCAGGTGCGAAATCAAGAGGCTTGGGGCGTATTGGGGCGCGAACGCCCCGTTACATGTCAAAATTTCTTTGCAACCCAGGCAATTCTCATGACACTCAGGGCCTTAATGCCCCATGATCATGCCTTCGAGCGATTTGTTCTCCATCGCCAACTGTTCAAGCCGCGCCTTGACCACATCGCCGATGGACACGAGGCCGATCATTTCGCCATCGCTCATCACCGGCATGTGGCGGAACCGGCCGGTGCTCATCCGCTCCAACACGGCCAGCGCCGTATCGTCGGGGCGGCAGGACACAAGTTTCCGCGTCATGAAATCCGACACCTTATGGGCCAAAACCTCGCTGCCGGTCTTGCCCAGCTCGCGCACGATGTCGCGTTCGGACAAGATGCCCTCCGGATGCTTCGGATCCGTCGCGACGATCACCGCGCCGATCTTGCGGCTCGACAAAAGCTTCGCCGCCTCGCCCACCGTCATGTCCGGCCGAATGGTGATGGTCTCGTCAATATCTTTCGCTTTCAGAATCTGACCTACGATCATGTGTCCTCCCTAAAATATCTGATGCGCTCGCGCGCGTTTTTCCTGTGTCTCCCTGATGTTAGCGTTCACTGCCTGCGACACTCTGTCAAGCTTCGCGTTCAAGTTGTTCGACCACCTCACGCATGCTTTGGCACAAAACCTCGGAAAACCGCGACAGGCGTTCGACTTTGCGGTCATCTGCGTGGCGCACCAGATAGAAGGCGCGTTTGAGCCGCACTTCGTCGGGCAGCACCCGCACCATGCGGTTCACATAGGGCAGGCAAAAGTCGTGCACGACCCCTACGCCCAGCCCCGCGCGGATCATGTTGAGCTGCACAGAGACGGAATTCGACGTATAATCGGCCTCGCTGGCGCCGATTTCCTCAAGATAGTCGAGTTCCTTGTCGAAAATCAGATCGGGCACATAGCCGACCAATTTGTGCCGTTTCAGATCCTCTCGCGTCACGATGTCCTCGTGCTGGCGCAGATACCAGCGCATGCCCGCAAGCGAGAGGTGATAGTCCGTGATCTTCTGCACCAGCAAACGCCCCGAGGTTGGTGGAGACACGCTGACATAAAGATCGACCTCGCGTTTCGACAGGCTGAAAAGCCGCGGCTGCGCGATGATCTGCACCTCAAGCTCCGGGTGCTCCTCGGCGATTCGCGCCACGACGCGCGGCAGCACATAGTTTGCACAGCCATCCGGCGCACCGATTCGGATCGCGCCCTTGAGCTGTTCGTCGCCATCACCGGTCAGGTCATCGAGCCCCAGGGACACCGCCTGTTCCGCCGCCTCCGCATGGGCCAAAAGCCGCCCGCCATCCCGCGTCAGCTCATAGCCCTGCGGGGATTTCGCAAACAGGGGCGCGCCCAGCCCCTCTTCGAGCCGCGCGATGCGCCGCCCCACCGTGGCCGGGTCGATCTTTAATTGTCGCCCAGCCCCCGACAGGCTTTCCGTGCGCGCCACCGCCAGAAACACCCGCAAATCATCCCAATTCATCGCCTTCGCCTCGTCCGTTTTTGATGTGATCCGCACCCTGCGCAATTGCAGTTCAACAAAGCTCCATCATTGCGAAAATGCAAAATGTTTTTGAAATCTTCTCTCTTTTAGAGACAAAAACGCAAAGTTAAACTTGCCCTCAACGATCAGGAGGTTTCCATGCAAGAGCTCAAACATTTCATCAACGGCGCCTATGTCGCTGGCACATCCGGCCGTTTCTCCGAAGTGCGCAACCCGGCCACCGGCGAAGTCATCGCCAAAGTGCCGCTCGCCACACCCGCCGAGCTGGCCGATGCGGTCGAGAAAGCCGCTGTCGCCCAAAAAGAATGGGCCAAGGTGAACCCGCAGCGCCGCGCCCGTGTGTTCATGAAATTCGGTCAGTTGATCAACGAGAACATGGACGCCTTGGCCGAGTGCCTGTCGCGCGAGCACGGCAAGACGATCCCCGATGCCAAAGGCGATGTGCAACGTGGCCTCGAAGTGGTCGAGGTCTGCATGGGCGCGCCGGCTTTGCTCAAAGGCGAATTCGTCGGTGATGCGGGTCCGGGCATTGACCTTTATTCCATCCGCCAGCCGCTTGGCGTTGTCGCAGGCATCACGCCCTTCAACTTCCCGGCGATGATCCCGCTTTGGAAAATGGCGCCTGCGATTGCCTCCGGCAACGCGATGATCCTGAAGCCGTCCGAGCGCACGCCGATGACATCCCTGATGCTCGCCGAGCTGTTCCAACAGGCCGGTCTGCCGGATGGCGTTTTGCAGGTCGTCCATGGCGACAAAGAGGCGGTCGACGCGATCCTCGACAATGAGACCATTCAAGCCGTGGGCTTTGTCGGCTCCACGCCCATCGCGCAATATATCTATGGTCGTGCGGCCACGAACGGCAAGCGCGCGCAATGTTTCGGTGGGGCGAAGAACCACATGATCATCATGCCCGACGCCGATCTCGATAAGGCCGCCGACGCGCTGGTCGGGGCCGGGTTTGGCGCCGCTGGCGAACGCTGCATGGCTGTGTCCGTCGCCGTGCCCGTGGGCAAAGAGACCGCAGATCGTCTGATCGAAAAGCTGGTGCCGAAGATCGAAAAGCTCAAAGTGGCCCCCTACACCGCCGGTGACGACACGGACTACGGTCCGGTGATCACCGCACAGGCCAAAGAGCGCATTGAGGGGCTCATCACCTCCGGTGTGGACCAGGGCGCGACGCTGTTGACCGATGGACGTGGCATGAAAATCCAGGGCTATGAGAACGGCTATTTCGTCGGCCCGACGCTCTTTGACAACGTCACCCCGGAGATGGACATCTACAAAGAAGAGGTCTTTGGCCCGGTGCTTTCCACCGTGCGGATGGACAGCTATGAAGATGCGCTTAACCTCATTCTCGACAACCAATATGGCAACGGCACCGCGATCTACACCGCCGATGGCGACACCGCGCGGGACTTTGCCGCCCGTGTCGATGTCGGCATGGTGGGCATCAACTTCCCGATCCCTGTGCCGCTGTCCTACTTCTCCTTCGGCGGCTGGAAAAAATCCGCTTTTGGCGATCTCGACCAATACGGCCCGGATGCGTTCAAATTCTACACCAAGACGAAAAAAGTCACCGCCCGCTGGTTCTCCGGCATCAAGGACGGGGTCGCTCTGAACTTCAAAGCGATGGACTAAATCCTCCCTTTTCGAACCATTTGGCGGGGTCTCATGCGAGGCCCCGCTTTGTTTTTGTATAAATCGAACATTTGGCTCGTTTTCGTCGGCCAGAGAAAAAGCGTTCAACCTATATGCTGGATGTGAGTTTGTTACAGACAGGCGGGCGCGCGGGGCAGTAGCTTACCAGTGGTTAACCAATGGAGAGTTTCATGCTCAAAAAAAATGTCGGCGGCATCGACCGCATCCTGCGCATCGTTGTCGGCCTTGCGCTTATCCTCGGCTTCTTCCTGAACGCCGATGCGTCCATGCGCTGGCTGTACCTCTTGGGGATCATCCCGCTGGCCACCGGGCTGATGCAAAGCTGCGTGCTGTACTCGATCCTCGGGATCAACACCTGCAAGACGAAATAATCAGGCGGAATGCGCGAGCGCGTCCAGCGCCTCGCGATCCGTCAGCTTGACCTCGCCGCGGGCGGTTTGAACCCATCCGCGGCGTTGGAATTCCTGCAACTGACGCGAGATCACCTCACGCGCAGAGCCCAGTTCTGCGGCCAGTTGCGCATGAGTTGCCCTGAGAACCGGTCCGCCGTTCGTCAGCTCCAACAGCTTCTGCGCCAGCCGAATATCGATCTTTTGAAACGCAATCTCTTCGATCACATGGAACAGATCGGTGATCCGGCGCGAATAGGCGGAAAACACGAAATTGCGGAAACTCTGCGAGGTGGCGACCAGATCGTCGAACACCCGACGCGGGATGGCGACGGCGTCAACCTCCGTCTCAGCAATGCCCTCGGCGCTATAGTCTTCATAGGCCAGCAGACAAGCCGTGGTCATCACACAGCTTTCCCCCGCATGCACGCGGTAAAGCACGATCTCGCGCCCCGCTTCGGTGGTCTGTTGCACCCGCACCGTGCCTTCGATGAGCATCAACAGATTCTCTGGGCGTTTGCCGGGGCCGAACAACAGGGTCCCGGCGGGCAGATGAACGATCTGCGATTGCGTCACAAGGCGCGCCCGCACCTTGGGTTCCAGTGTCGAGAGCCCCGCAAACCGGTCGATCCAATCCATCCTCTACCCCTTTCGGCTTAAGGGGTTTATTTAGAAGCTCGTGGCCTCTTCGACAATCTCTGTCAGCAAATCTTCGACCGCCTGCATCGGACCGTCTGGATAATCGCGAAAGCCGATGGTGACCTTGCCCTCACGATCCGCGACGTAGATCGAATAGGGGCAATGCACGATATTGCCGGGATCGGCCTCCATCACTTGCCGCGAGACGACCGCCGAGCAGAACAGGAACACATCCGCCGCGTCGAAAATCGTCACCTCGGAGCCGACATCCGCTTTTGTGCGCTCCAACATCTCGCCGGTGTGCGAGCGATAGTCGATCACCAGACCTTTGGAAACGATGGCATCCTCGACCGCGAAGGTCGCGTCGTCGAATGTGCCGTCATACTCATAAGTGATCGCTTGGTCGCTTGCGAGATCATTCGCCCAAGCGGGGGTCGCGAGGACCAAGGCCAGCGTGGCTATTTTGAACACTGTTTTCATTGTGAACATCCTCCCTGTCTTTGAGCGTATCATGAAAAAAGGGCGGCCCGATAGCCGCCCTCTCACGATCTGGTTCGCCCTTATTGTGTCGTGGCCTTCAGGTATTCGATCACCGCCGCGATGTCGTCGTCGCTTTTCAGCCCGGCAAAAGACATTTTGGTCTTCGGGAACATCGCCTTGGGCCGGTGCAGATAAGCGGTCAGGTTCTCTTCGGTCCAGGTGAAACCTTCCTCACGCGCGTCCATGAAGTCATTGGAATATTTGAAATCTTCCACATGGCCGATGGTGGCGCCGAGCACGCCGTTGAGGACCGGACCGGTGCGGTTCTTGGCGCCCTCGCCCACCTGGTGACAGGCTTTGCACTTGCGAAAGACCTTTTCACCCTCGGCGGCCAAGGCCTCGTCAATCTCGGCCGCAGCCAGTTCAACGGGGGCCTCTTCGACCGGCGCCGCTTCCGCAGGTGTTTCTTCCGCCATCGCGACCTGAACCGTCTCCTCAGCGACAGGCTCTGCTGCGGCTTCCCTCGTCTCCTCCTCCGGCGTCACATCCAGAACGGTCGCGCGTTTGGTGATCTCGACCGTCTCCTTGCAGTTCTCGTAACAGGCGTTTTCCTCGGTGAAGATCGTGTATTCCGTCTCCGCGCGATCATCGGTGATGAAGCCTTCGGCATTCGGCATCTCGACCTCGAGGAAGTTCTCGTTCGAGAGCACGAAATCATCCTCCACGATGTAGTTCGAATAGAGGATATAGGCCGTGATCGCATAAACATCGTCGTCCGACATGGTCTGCGCCGCGCCGAAGGGCATCGAGCGACGGACATAGTCATAGACAGTGGACAGATAAGGCCAGTAAGAGCCAACGGTTTTCAGCGGGTCCTTGTCGGCCAGCGTCCCGTCACCGCCCGCCAATTTGGGCCAGTTATCAACACCTTCCGCGAATTCACCGTGACAGACGGCGCAGTTCTCGGAGAAGATCATCTCGCCATCTTCGACCGAACCTGAGCCAATCGGAAGCCCGTCGCCATTGGGCGAAATGTCATGGTTCCACGCGGCGATTTCTTCGGGCAGAGCCGCGCGACCGAGGCCGAGTTTCTCGGCGAAAGCCGGCATCGCCAACGTTGCAGAAAGTGCGGTGGTGAGGATCAGTTTAGGAAGAAACTTCGACATTTTCCGCCTCCCCGTTCGATTTGACATGCCAGGTTTGGATACAGTTGTTGTGATAGACGGAGTTCTCGCCGCGCACCTCTCTGAGCTGCGCTTTGGTCGGCTGAACATAGCCCGTGTCGTCATGGGCACGGCTTTGCAGGAGCATTTCCTCACCGTCCCAAGTGGTATCAAGATAGAACCGCGTCAGCGCCATCGGTTCGCCCGGATTGGCCAGACGCGCCTTCTCCCAAGTCTTGCCGCCGTCTTTCGACACATCGACGCCCGTAATAGCACCGCGCCCCGACCACGCGAGACCTGTGATCACCAAAGGCCCCTTGCCATGTTTGATCGGCATCTGCGGGCTGGGCGAGGTCACCACGGATTTCGCATCCATGACCCAGGTCCATTTGCGCGAGGTCCCATCCGCCAGAGTGTCGGTGTATTTCGAGGTTTCTTCACGGGATTCAATGGCTTGCTCGGTGACTTCAATGCGGCGCAGCCATTTGACCCACATGTTGCCTTCCCAACCGGGCACGACCAGACGCACCGGATAGCCATGCTCCATGCGCAGCGCCTCGCCATTGGCCTTAAACGCGATCATGCAATCGTCGAGCGCCTTTTCCATCGGAATCGACCGCCCGTTCGAGGAGGCATCCGCGCCCTCGACATAGACCCATTTGTCCGCAAGATCGCCCGCCGCGTCGAGCCCCGCCTCTTCCAACAGAGTGCGCAACGTGACGCCGGTGTATTCCATGTTATGGATCATGCCATGGGTGAATTGCGAGCCGTTCAATTGCGCGCCCGCCCATTCCATGCCGGTGTTGGCCGCACATTCGAGGAAGAAGGTCTTATTGACCCGCGGGAAGCGTTCGAGATCCTCATAGGTAAAGACCAGCGGCGTATCGACCAAGCCGTTGATCATCAGGCGGTAGTCTTCTTTTTTCAGCTCAATCGCGCCGGAGTGGTGCCGTTCAAAGGCACAGCCCTGCGGCGTGATCGTGCCGTCGAGCGCATGGATCGGCGTGAAGTTGATCGAAGAGATCGGATCGGCGGTCAGCCACGGCACATTGCGGCGAATGACGTCGCTCTCATATTTGATCGGCAGCCCATAGGGCGTTTCATCAACCCCTTCGCCGAGGCTCATCGCCCAATCCTGCTTTTCCGTGATCAGCGGATCGGGACCTTCGGCTGCGGCTTGGCTCGCAGCCAGACCTACGCCTGTGGCCGCGGCACCGCGTAGAAACGCGCGGCGACTTTGACCGTTCTGGGTCTCACTCATGTTGTGTCTCCCTCGTGATGTGCGTTTATGATTTTGCTCTGGTTCTGGCCCGTTTTCAGGCGCCGATGACCTCGACCGAGGTATTCGGCGCGACCGTCACGGTGCCCTGTTTGCGGATGTGATCCTCGACCACATCCCAGATCTGCGGCCCTTCGGTGCCCTCATTCACAGAGGCCCAGCCCGCCACGACGTAGTTCTTCGCCGGATCGAGTTTCTCGCCGGTTTTCAACAGCGTCAGCTCCGAAATCCGTTCGCCCTGCGGCTTGGTGATGTCGATCCGGTAGCCAAGACCGCCCATCCGCACCATGTCGCCACCCTGCTGGTAATAGGGATCGGGATTGAAGATGTTGTCGGCCACGTCTTCCATGATCGTATGGATGAACTCGCCGGTCATCTCGCTGCGATAGGCCTTGCCATAGGTCATCGAGGTGGCGTTCCAGATGTCCTCGCGGGTGATATTATCCCCCGGCAAAAGGCTCGGCCCCCAACGCACGCCCGGCGACATCGCAATGTCCGCCTCACGCTCGCTCAAAAGCGCGTCACAGATCAGATCGTCCCAGGTGCCGTTGAAATTGCCGCGACGATACAAGAGGCTGTCGGTCTGGCCGATCACCTCGCCCATCGCCTCCTCGTAGGGCGCGCGTTGTTCGTTGATCAGCGCCGAGACCTCCTTGTCCGGCTCGATCACGTCGGAGAAGATCGGGATGAGTTTATGCCGAAAGCCCATCATCCGCCCGTCGCGCACGTCCAGATCGACGCGGGAGACGAATTTGCCGTTGGACCCCGACGCGATGATGATCGTCTCGCCGACGAGAACCGGCTCCGGCAGCGCATCATGGGTGTGACCTGACAGAACGACGTCGATGCCACTCACGAGGCTCGCCATCTTCTTGTCCACGTCAAAGCCGTTGTGGGACAGCAAAACGACCAGCTCCGCGCCCATGCCACGCACCTCGTCGACCACTTCCTGCATCCGCTCGGTGCGAATGCCGAAGGAGTATTCCGGGAACATCCAGCCGGGGTTGGCGATGGGCATATAGGGGAAGGCCTGGCCGATGACAGCGATCTTCACGCCGCCACGCTCAAAGAACTTATAAGGCGCAAAATCTTCCGCAGGTTCGTCCCATTCAGCGTCGAAAATATTGGCGCCCAGAGCCGCAAAGGGCAGATCGGCCACCACTTCGCGCACACGATCGGAGCCCAGCGTGAACTCCCAGTGGAAGGTCATTGCATCGGGCTTGAGCGCGTTCATCACATTGACCATATCCTGGCCCTGCGTGTGGTAGCAGGTGTAGGAACCGTGCCAGGTGTCGCCGCCATCGAGCAACAACGCGTCCGGTCGTGCCGCGCGGATCGAATTGATCACCGTGGCCACACGATCAAGCCCCCCGACCTTGCCATAGGCTTTGCCCAAAGCGGAAAAATCATTGTACGTCAGCGCGTAAGCCGAAGGAGAATTGTCCTCGATGCCATAGAGTTTGCGGAAATCCGCCCCCGTGACATGCGGCACCGCGCCCTTGTTCCCGCCCACGCCAATGTTGATCTCCGGCTCGCGGAAATAGATCGGTTTCAATTGCGCATGAATGTCGGTGACATGGATCAGGGAGACGTTGCCGAAAGTGTCGAACTCCAAAAGCTGGTCCTGCGTCAACGCCTGTTGCGCGGCGAGACGCGCCCAGTTGCCAAAGCCGGAGGCGCCCACCATGGCCGAGGCGGCCATGGACACCTGAAGGAAATCACGACGTGAGATCATGCTCAAACTCCGTTGTCGGACGCAGAAAACCTGAGCATTTCCCAAGGTTTCATGCGCAAATTTGAATATATCGAGAGAAACAAAGCCCCGCTCATCACAAAGCGGGGCCCTGTCAAAGATCAGTTGCGGACAGAGGGGCCTTCGACCGAGAGGCCGTTGCCACGGGACGCCACGTAAAGCTCAAGGGCCACGAATTCCGGCGACCCTGCGTTGAAGGTCTCCGCGCGAGTGTCCCGGATACACCCTTTGAACCGGCTGTGTGCGCCGTTGAGCTTGGCGTTTTTCAGACGATAGGTCGGGAAACCATTGGTCTGACCTTGGCTCAGATGGTCGGCACGGATCATGTTGCCGTAGTTCTGCTCATGGCAGTTGGCACAGGACAGATCGAGCTGACCGTAGCGAGTGTAATACATCTCCTTGCCCTGTTCCCAGGTCGACTGGGCCGGGCCGTCGATGGCGACATTCATCGGCATGCCACGCGAAACCGACGCCAAAGCCGCCTCGAAGTTCAACATCATCCCGCTGTCGTATTTCTGCGCATCGGCGCCCATCTGTTCGGTCAGACAGTCATTGATCTGCATCTGGATGGTGTAGACCTGTTCCTTGTCGTCGTTCCATTTCGGATAGGTCGGACGCACATTGGCGAGGCTTTCGACGCCGTCGTGGCAATCCATGCAGGATTTGCCCTCGGACCCCATCACGGTTTCGAACTGATCGAACCCGGCTTCGGCGCCCAGCATCCCCGGGTTGTCGAAATCATCCATCTCCATCGCCTGCGTGTCATCCGAACGGAAGCGCCAGCCGGACATGATCTCGCTCAGATGACCGTCGAGATGCGCGGGGGCGGCCGTCTTGGTCACGATCTCGATCTCGCCATTGATGACAAGCTCTGCGTCTTCATCGGCGAAGGCAGGCAGTGCGAACACCGAGGCAAACACCGTGACAGTCGACGCCAGAGCCGCGGCCGTGCTGAGCATTTTATTGATTTTCATGCGTTTCTCCTCCCTGGGATAATGTGCGCGCCCCTCCCCGGGCGCGCACAACCTTGGTGCGGCAAAGCCGGTCTGATCGCCGGTCAGGCAATCGCGATCTCTTTGGCTTCCTCGTAGACGGAGCCATCGTCGTCATACCAGGTGAATTTGAATTCCCCGGCCTCAGGCACGGTCGCATCGAATTCGAGGTAAGGGTTGGTCGAAATCGACGGTTCCAAGGTCACGTCGACCACGCTTTCACCGTTAAACTCACAGGTGAAACGGTTGATGATCGAGCGCGGAATGACGTTGCCGTCGCTGTCCTTGCGCTGGCCGGATTCCATCGGGTGGGAAATCAGGGTTTTGATCGTGATCACCTCACCGGCAGAGGCCGATTTAGGGACTTTCACGCGGGGTTTGACACCAGATGCCATTGTTTTATCTCCTGAAAATACGCTTTAGCCGCCGCAGCCGCCGATGGTCACCTTGACCGTCGCGGAGGTCTGCACGAAAGAGCCATCGGCCATTTTCGCAACCGCCACAACGTCTTGCGTGCCAGCGAGACGGATGCGGGTGGAGGCCGCCTGGCTGCCTGCCAGCGGGCCGAAGTTGAACACCACCACTTCCGGGGTCGGGTTGCCGGTGGCGAACACCGCGATGGCGGTGGCGCCCGGCGCATCGACCGCGATCGGCACGGTGTTGCCGTTTTCGGCGATTTCCGGTGCGGTCAGGGTCAGATCGCCCGCGCCCGCTTCGGCACCCCCGGTGAATGCGGCGATGGCGTCTTCGGCAGCGGCGGTCGCACTCAGCGGCAAAAGCGCCGCCGCGGTCGCACCGAGGCCCAGAGCCAGAGCGTCACGTCGTGTGAGATTCATGGTTTGCTCCTAAGTTCTAAGTGTCAGGATCCGACGGAAGATCACTCGTCCGTCAGCGTCATCAGATAGGCGACCACGTCCTCGACCTGCTGGGCCGAGAGGATCGGCGGCAGATCGGCCGGCGCGGCCTTGCCCGTGTAGGCATCACCCGGACGGGTGAAACCGTCGACCTTGTAAAAGGCCGGCATCACAGTGCCCTCGAAGGTCATCTTGGCGTTGACCACGAGGCCACGCAGTTCGGCAGCGCTCCAGCGCGAGCCCGCGCCATCGAGCCAGGGGCCGACTTCGCCGTGGAACGGCACATCGGCATAGGCGTCGGCGGCATGACACGAGACACAGTTGCCCATGGATTTCGTGGTCAGGATCTTGCGCCCTTCTTCCGCGTTGCCCGGCGTGCCGGTCAGAGAGGCCTCAATCGCGCCGTAGTCGTCGAACTGAACGTCGCCGGGGGCCGTTTCGGCCAATGCTGCACCGGTGCTCAGACCGAGCGCAACAAGACAGGTTGCGATACGTTTCATGTCTCCTCCCTAAAAGACTGTGCTTATATTTCCGCATATCTGCGTTGTTTGTTTTGCATACCGTAGCGTGCCATTCTGTCGCAGGGCAAGAGACAAATTCAAATAATTGAATTATTCTGCACTGCAGCACCCTTTGCACGCTAACATAAATCATTCGCTGACGTTTAGCACGCCCTCTTCTTGTTGCCTAACCACTTGACGCGCATGGTATTTCTGAAAAGGCTCATCGCCTTCATAGCCATGATCCAAAACCCATTGCATCATATTGTAGGTGGTCAACTTTCCAAAGGCGCCGGGCACCGTGGCCACCGCCGCGTCCTTTGCGGAGACACCTTCGGCCACCTCTTCGGGGAAATAGAGATTCGTCGGCGTGAACAACGCGCCCCATTTCTGCACCATGTCCTTTTCCGGCAGGGTCTCGCCATCGAAATCCGTCACCTCGACATCGCCGAACATGTTGATCTGGATGACAAAGAAATTGTCCTCGATCATCTTCGTGATCTCCGGGTCGGGATAGACCTCTTCGTGCATTTTCTTGCAATAGATACAGCCGCGCTGCTCCACCATCACCAAGAGACGCTTCCCTTCCGCATTGGCTTCGGCCAAATCCTCGCGCAGGTCCTTGAAGGTGTCGCGCTGCCACGCGGTCTTGTGCAGCCCGTCATCGCCCATTTCCACCGCCAGCGCGGGAAAGGCAAAGGCCGCAAGGCCCAAAGAAAGACCCAGAGAAATCAGAGTGCGTCGTGCGATTTTAAACATTTTTACAGGCTCCCGTTTGATCCGATGTTCGCGAAAGAGGGGAAGGTTTCCAACATCCACGCCGCGATCACATTCACCGAATTGGTGACGATCAAGATCGCGAAGAGGATGAGGAAAAGCCCCATCACCTTTTCGACCTTCGGCAAATGGCGGCGGAATTTGGCCGCAAATTTGAGGAAGGGTTTGATAAAGACGGCAGCCACCACGAAAGGCGCGGTCATGCCGATGCCGAAGACCACCATCATGATCAGCCCCCGCATCGCCGTCGCCTCGTTGGACGCCATCATCACCACGCCGACCAAAACGCCGCCGACGCAAGGCGTCCATCCGGCAGCAAAGGCCAGCCCGACGATATAGGACGACCAGACCGTCATATTGCGCGTGTCACCCGCCTGCATCTGGAACTGACGATTGAGAAAGCCGATGCGGATGACGCCCAGAAAATGCAGCCCCATGACAAAGACGATGGCGGCCGAGGCGATGCGAAAGATGTCCTGATGGCTGCGAAACGCCTGAGACAGCGAAAACGCCGCCGCGCCCAGAAGGACAAAGACCGTGATGATCCCCAAAGAGAACATCACCGACGACAGGATCGCGCGTTTGCGCGCCCCCGGCGCCAATTCGCCCTCGGCATTGATGTCCGCCATCGAGGTGCCCGCCATATAGGACAGGTAAAACGGCACGATGGGCAGGATGCAGGGGGAGAAAAACACCACCAGCCCGCCCAAAAGGGCAGAAATAAAATTCACGTCCAGCATATGGTCCTCCCAAACCGATCTCTCGGGCCGACCCCCGGTTTGTGCGCCCATGCGCCCCCGGGCGGGGCTCCTCTTCCCCGCAAGCTTTGCGCCTGTCACCACCTGGTGATTGCCTCAAAGCTTGTGTCATTCATATATTCAAATTATGTAGATTATGTCGCACCCGTCAATCGGTAGAGATATGTTGACACGAATCCTGGTCACTCTGGCCACCCTTTTCGCCCTGATTCTCCCCGCCTTCGCCAATGAACCAGAAATGGAACTGGTGATGGTGGAGCAGGACGGCTGTGCCTATTGCGCCCGCTGGAACGCGGAGATCGCGGAGATTTACCCGAAAACGCCGGAAGGCGCCTATGCGCCGCTGCGCCGGGTGGACCTGCGCGCGCCCCAGCCAGAGGACCTCACATTCAAAGGCCCGGTGATCTTTACGCCCACCTTCATCCTCGTGGAGGACGGGAAGGAACAGGGCCGGATCGAGGGCTACGCGGGTGATGAATTGTTCTGGACCATGCTCACCATGGTGCTGCGCGATCATTCGGATTTCGAGGAGATCACGACGGGCGATCCGGCGCAGGAGGTCCAGCCGGGCGAGTGAAAAGACATAAGGGACATTCAAGGGAGGAAAGAATGAAACTGTTTAAAATCATGGCGCTAAGCGCCACTATGGGGGCCGCGGCCTTGGCCACGCCAGCGCTTGCGCAAGACGACGACGCCTTCGTCACCTTTCAGGTGCTGAAACCCGAAGTGGCCCAGACCGCCGCCATCGCCGCGATGGAAAGCTGCCGCGAGGCGGGCTATCAGGTCGGCGTCATGGTGGTCGACCGCTTTGGCATCCCGCAGGTCTACGTACGCGACCGCTTCGCCGGGCTACACGTCTTCGAGACCGCACGGCGCAAGGCCTGGACCGCCGTCTCGTTTCGCACCGACACGCTGTCCTTGGGCGAATTGACCGCGCCGGGTGAGATGATGGCAGGCATCCGTGAGCTGAGCGAACCTCTGGCCCTTGGCGGCGGTCTTGTGATCGAGGCGTCAGGCTCTATAGTAGCAGGCATCGGAGTCTCAGGCGCTCCCGGACCGGACCTCGATGCCGACTGCGCGCAGGCGGGCATCGACGCCATCATGGATCAGATCGCCTTTTAGAGACTTAATCATATCTTTGAGGAAGATGGGGTGGACAAAGTGAATTCGCCTTTACCGATCATCACCGAAAACATGTCCGAAGAGGACATGGATGTGATGATGTCAAGCGCCTGCGATGCGTCGCAGCTTTTGAAAGCCCTCTCGCATGAGGGGCGGCTGATGATCCTGTGTCATCTGGTGACCGGCGAGAAATCCGTCACGGAACTCGAAGACCTTCTGTCCGCGCGTCAGGCCGCGGTGAGCCAACAGCTCGCCCGGCTGCGCCTTGAGGGCCTCGTGACCCCGCGCCGCGAAGGCAAGGCGATCTACTACTCTTTGACGGATGACCGCCCGAAGCGCATCCTCGAAGTGATCTACGATATGTTCTGTTCGGTGGACGGCGGCCCGAAAAAGGCCTGACCCCCGAAACAGAGACGCGCCGGGCATCAGGGGAGGAGTTATGCTCGACACAGTTGCACCGGGGCTGCTTGCGGCCCTGATGGGTCTTTTGGGTGGGCTGGTCCTGGGACTGGCCGCCCGTCTGGGACGGTTTTGCTCCATGGGCGCCATCGAAGACGCGCTCTATCAGGGCTCTGATTTGCGCGCCCGGCAATGGGGGATCGCCTTGGGCGTGGCCCTCATTGGCAGTTTCAGCCTCATGGGCCTGGGCCTTTTCGATCCGGCCCAAACCCCTTATCTCGCGCTCGCCTGGTCGCCCTTGGCCTCGATCTTCGGCGGGCTGGTGTTCGGCTACGGCATGGCGCTGGCGGGCAATTGTGGCTTTGGCGCGCTGGCGCGTCTGGGCGGCGGCGATCTGCGCAATTTCGTCATCGTACTGGTGCTGGGCCTCACCTCCTACATCACACTGAACGGCCCACTGGCGGCGCTGCGTGTCACACTCTTCCCGCCGCGTCCCGCCGAAGGCCCCCTGCCCGGTCTGGCGCATGGTTTGGGCCAAAGCCTCGGCCTGCCCATCGTCGCCACGGGCCTCGGCTTCGGTGTGCTCTTTCTGGCCCTGGCGCTGTCGTCCCGCGCCTTTCGCGGGGAACGCAAACTCATCCTTTGGGGCGTGGCCGTCGGTCTCGCCGTCACCTCAGGATGGGCGGGCACGGCATGGCTTTCGAACGCCACATTCGAGGCCACGCAAGTCGTCTCGCACACTTTCGCGGCGCCCATCGGCGACACGCTTTTCTACCTCATGACCTCCTCGGCCACCTCACCGGGATTTGGCACAGGCTCAGTCATCGGCGTGCTTGCGGGCGCTGCCATCGGCTCGCTGATCAAAGGGCATTTCCGTTGGGAAGCCTGCGAAGACCCCCGCGAATTGAAACGCCAGATCATGGGCGCGGCCCTCATGGGCGTGGGCGCCGTGGTGGCCTTTGGCTGCACGGTCGGACAGGGGCTGTCGGCCTTTTCCGTGCTGGCCTATTCGGCGCCGGTGACCATCGCCGCGATCATCGCGGGCGCCGCCCTAGGCCTGCGTCAGCTGATCTACGGCTTTTCATTCGCGCGTTGAATTCATGCGGTGAAATTGAGTATTTTTCGCAGCAAAGGAAACAGGCCCCAGAGACAGAGCTCACCTGCGGATCAAGACCTGAAGGTCCGCCACATTCGTGCCCGTCGCGCCGATCTGGAGCAAATCCCCGGCGGCCTGAAGCCCGTGATAGCTGTCGTTGCGCTTGAGCACCTCATTGGGATCGAGCCCCACCGCGCGCATCCGGTCCAGCGTGCCGGGATCGACCAGACCGCCCGCCGCATCCGTCGGCCCGTCGCGCCCGTCGGTGCCGCCCGAGAGGAACACGAACTCCGTGAGCCCCGCCTCTTCGGCCAGCATCGCAACACGCAGCGCGAGCTCCTGATTGCGCCCGCCCATGCCGTCGCCCACGAGTTTCACTGTGGTTTCGCCGCCGAACAGATAGGTGCCCGCGCCGCCTGTCAGGGCGCGCTCCACGATGAGCTGCGCGGCCTCGGCCACATCGCCCTCTAGCGGCGTTTTGTCGACCTGCGCCCCCGGCCCCGCCGCATGGGCCATGGCCGCGACAGAGATTTTGTTCGAGCCGATGAGTTCGACCTCGCTCTCGGGCAACGCGCCCAGATCGGCCTGCGGGCGCGCCAGATAGGCGGACACGGAATGCGGCAGTTTTTCCCAAAGCCCGAGGTCTTGCAGAACTTTCGCGGCCTCTTCGCGGGTGCCGATGGGCGACACGGTCGGCCCGGAGGCAATCGCGCGCAGATCGTCAGAGACCACGTCGGAGAGCAGCAGAGCCGTGACTTTCGCGGGTGCGGCCGCTCGCAACAACCCGCCGCCTTTGAGCCGCGAAAGCTGTTGACGCACGAGGTTCATCGTCACGATGTCGGCGCCCGAGGCGAGCAAAAGCCGGTTGACCTCTGCCTTGTCCTCCAAGGACACGCCCACCACAGGCGCGGGCAAAAGCGCCGAGCCACCGCCGGAGATCAACGCGATCACATCGCCCTTGGCATGGGACAGCACCTCTTCGACACGGAGGGCTGCGCGCGCCCCTTCGGCATCGGGCACAGGGTGACCCGCGGCGCGGACTTCGGCGCCCTCCAAAGGTTTGGCATTCTCGTAATTGGTGACGACGATCACGGTCTCAGCGGGCACATGTTTCATCGCCGCCTCTGCCATGGTGCGCGCGGCCTTGCCGACGGCGATGATCAGAGGATCGGTGAACTCACGCCCTTTCAAGGCCGCCTCGACCGCATGGGCCGGATCGGCAGCCTCGACGCCTTCGAGGAAAATCTGACGCGCTTGGGCACGCATCGCTTCAAACGGGGAGGATGTGCGTAACATGGTCGCAATCTTGGCATGTGCAGCATGCGGCGTCCAGCACCCTTGCCAACTGGCGGACTTCGCGTCAGGTTTTGCCTAACCCTCTTGCCTGCCCTCGCGAAGACTGGATGCGACATGCACGACTTTCCCCTGACCCGAGAGCTCGTCCTGATCGGCGGAGGGCACAGCCATGCGCTGATCCTGAAACGCTGGGGTATGCGCCCCCTGCCCGGCGTGCGGGTGACGGTGATCAACCCGGGTGCCGTGGCCGCATATTCCGGGATGCTGCCGGGGTTTGTGGCGGGGCATTATGCACGTGAAGACTTAGAGCTTGATCTCCTGCGGTTGGCGCGCTTTGCGGGCGCGCGGGCCGTCTTGGGCCGGGCCACGGGGATCGACCGCGACGCGCGGCTGATCCATGTCGAAGGCCGCCCCCCGATCCGATATGACATCGCCTCCATCGACATCGGTATCACCTCCGCCATGCCAGATTTGCCGGGCTTCACGGAGCACGGCATTCCCGCCAAACCGCTCGAAGCCTTTGCCAGCCGCTGGGACCAGTTTCGCAAAGAGGCCTTGGCCGGAGAGGTCGCGCCCGAAGTCGCCGTGATCGGCGGCGGGGTCGCCGGCGCCGAACTGGCCATGGCCATGGCGCAGAGCCTCAACACGATCCCGAACACGCAGGTCTGGCTCATAGATCATGGCGACATCCTCGCCGAGATGCGCGCCGCCACGCGTGATGCGGTACTAAGCGCGCTGGCAGAGGCAGGTGTCAAACTGCGCCCACAGTCGCAGGTTGTCGAAGTCCGCGCCAATGAGGTGCTTTTTGCCGACGGCACCACTCTGTCGTCGCGCTTCACTTTGGGCGCGGCGGGCGCACGGCCCTATGACTGGCTGAAAGACACTGGGCTCGATCTGACCGACGGGTTCATCACCGTCGGCGAGACCCTGCAAAGCTCCGACCCGCGTATTTTTGCCGCCGGGGATTGCGCGCATCTGTCCCATGACCCACGCCCCAAGGCCGGGGTCTACGCCGTGCGCGAAGCGCCTGTGTTGTTCGACAACCTGCGCCGGACATTGAGCCAGGGCACCTCGGCAAAGCTGCGCGCCTATCATCCGCAACAGGATTACCTCAAACTGATCTCTCTGGGCGGCAAAGCGGCGCTCGCGGACAAATCGGGCCTGCGCCTCAAAGGCCCTTTGATGTGGCGTTGGAAAGACCGGATCGACCGGGCCTTCATGCGCAAACTCAAAGACTTGCCTGCCATGACACCACCACCCCTGCCCGACACCGTGGCCGAGGGGCTGCGTGAGGAGGTCGAGGGCAAGAAACCGATGTGCGGGGCCTGTGGCGCCAAGGTCGGGGGCGATATTCTTCACCGGGTTCTGAGCGCGCATCCGGGGCCGGAGCGGCGCGATGTGCTGCATCTCGCGGGCGATGACGCGGCGCTTTTGACCCATGGCGACACATGGCAGGTGGCCTCCGTCGATCACCTGCGCGCCTTTGTCGAAGACCCGGTGTTGATGACAAGGATCACCGCCACGCACGCGTTAGGCGACATCTGGGCGATGGGCGCGGCACCTCAGGCCGCGCTCGCCACCGTGACCTTGCCGAAAATGAGCGAGAGTTTGCAGGAAAGCTGGCTCACAGAGATCATGGAGACCGCCCGCGACGTGTTCGAGGCGGAGGGCGCGGAGATCATCGGCGGGCATACTGCGATGGGGGCGGAGCTGGCCATAGGGTTTACGGTCACCGGGCTGTTGGATCAGCCGATCACACTCAAGGGTGCCCGCGCCGGGGATCGGATTTTGCTCACGAAACCCATCGGCACCGGCGTGATGCTGGCGGGCGAGATGGAGATGACGGCGAACGGGCGCGATCTGGAACGCGCTTACGGGTCTATGGTGCAAAGCTCCGGTGAGGCGGCGCGGATTTTGAGCACTGCCCATGCGATGACCGATGTCACGGGCTTCGGATTGGCCGGGCATCTCTTGGGAATTTGCCGCGCCTCCGAGGTGGGAGCCGTGATACGACTGCGCGATGTGCCCGTCTTGCCCGGCGCTTTGTCTTTGGCCGAGACCGGCCTGCGCTCGACGATTTTTCCGGCCAATCGCGCCTATGCCGCCGAATACGAGGGGCCGGAAACGCCAGAAACGGACCTGTTGTTCGACCCGCAAACGGCGGGCGGGCTTTTGGCCTCCGTCTCACCAATGCGCGCGGAAAAATGTCTGACGGCGCTCTGTGAGGCAGGCTATGAGGCAGCCATCATCGGGGAGATCACCGAAGGCCCGCCGCGCTTGGTCGTCGAGCCTTAAGTTCAGCGCGCGTTCAAAAGGCTCACGATCCGCGCTGCCGCTGCGTCTCGGGCGCCGACACTCAGATCGCCAAGGTCGAACTCTGCAATCACATCAGACGCATGGCGGGCGCGGGATTTCTCGTAACGCGGGTCGTAATGCTGCCCCATCAGCGCCTCGGCCAACGCCGCAAACGCCCCTTCTTCGGCCATCTCGCACCAAGTCTTGACGCGCTCATGGCCCTGAAGTGGGACCAGCTGATCCAGACGTGCCTGCATCTTTGGCACATCCTCGGTCAGATCGGCATAGGCCTCCGCCAGATAGCGCGCCCGCGCAGGCAGAGAGGCCGTCACGTCAATCCGGGGCGCCGCGCACATCGCGCGCCAGAGCCGCGCCGGGAGTGTCACCTCGCCGATGCGCGAACTTTCCGCCTCGACCAACACGGGCCGCGCGGGATCGAGGCGACTGAGCGCCTCCGCCAACCGGCTTTCGAATCCCCTCTGCGCCGGTTGACCGCCCATCGGCCCGAAAATCGAACCACGATGATTGGCCAGACCTTCGAGATCGAGCACCTGCCCGCCCAGCGCCCGCACCCTGTGCAAGAGATCGGTCTTGGCCGTGCCGGTGTTGCCGTCGATCAACACGAGACGATGCGGCAAAGGCGTGTCATGCAACATGCCGATCACCAGCCGTCGCCACGCCTTATATCCGCCGTCCAGAACCTCCACCCGCCAGCCGATCTGACGCAGGATGATCGCGAAGGAATTCGACCTCTGCCCGCCCCGCCAACAATAGACCAAGGGCCGCCAGCCGCCTTCTTTCTCGGCCAATGGCCCCTCGATATGCGCGGCGGCATTGCGCGCCACCAGAGCGGCGCCGAGTTTGCGCGCCAGAAAGGGCGATTGCTGCGTGTAAATCGTGCCGACACGCGCGCGTTCGGCGTCATCCAGCACCGGCAGATTGATCGCGCCGGGAATATGATCCTCGGCAAATTCCGAGGGCGCACGCACGTCGATGACCGTGTCGAAACCTGACGACAAGACATCGGTCACAGAAGAAAAAGACATGCTCATAGGCCCTTTTACCTCAGCCGGGACGGGAGGGAAACGGTCCATCCTGTCGCCCCCCGTTTCGTTTTCCGTCCGGGTGGCTTGGTCCTCCCCCACAGAAGTGGTCCACCGTAATGTTGAGGAAAACGGAGGGCCAAGATGGCTACGAAGCGGCACAAGCCAGAAGAGAGTGTAACGAAGCTGCGGCAGGTTGAGGGGCTGGTCGGTCATACAACATCGCGTTCGCCAAGATCCTTGCGGCATCGCCGCAGATAATATCATGTGTGTGTTCCATAGGGGGTTTTCCTTTCCTTGATAAGGGGATGCGCATGCAACCCTTGCTCCGTGGCGAACTGGGGGTGTGCAAGGGATAGGAAAAACCGGCGAAAGATTATGTCGCTATTGGGGGAAACCTTCAGGGGGAACCGACAACGACAGAATCTCTTCGATCTGTTTTGCTTGAACCGCGCCGAGGGCACCGCCCTAAGCTCTAACGTGTTCTATAAAAATGTTTTTTTGTTCAGCTCCCTGATTTAAAGTCGGCACGAGCGAGGTCAGAAAGTCTTAAATGACGCTTACAAAATACCTTCGGCATGAGCTTTACCAAGTACGCCCACCAATATTTCGCTTTGTTTCTCGGTTGGAATTTTTTGGGGGATTTGCTCCGCAACCTTAATTATGCCGACCTCTTTCTCAGTTAGAAATCCCCTTTCAGTTCCAATATGACGGATTTGACTCCACTTTTGCGCAGGAACTTCAAGAACCTGTCTTTGTGCGTCTATTCCATCATCAATCTTCTGCGCTTTCTTTGCCTGCTTTTGTTCCGCCTTCTGCTCATCGATTTCAACCAAGGTTTTGAAGAAGTTCAGGCTGATGTCAGTTTCTAGCCGGTCGATCTTCCCGGCGAGTCGTTCCCAGCAGGAGTCCTTCTTACACCATTCGGATATGTTTGAAATTCCCTGAGGCGGTTGCGAGATATCGTCGTTCACGAACTTTGCTGCCTGACGCAGAGCTTCTGCAAGTTCTTCATACACCTCTTGATTGGTCCAACATCTCTGAAAGTCGATAACCTTGTCTGCTCGTTTGGAGAGTTCGTTGATCGCTGCAATGGCGTAGGCCACTATATTGGCTCGGTAGCCGCCGTTGTACCAAGTCTCTCCAGAGACCATCTTCTCAGCCCATCGGAAAATGATTGCACGAGCGATAGAGCGCCGGAAGTATAGCTCATTGAAACCGTCTTGGTTCTTAGTCCATGCCTTACCTATCCGTGCAGCATAGCGCGCAAAGTTTTTTGCGCCCCGAGATTAACCCACTTGGGATGATCGTCCCAGACATTCTCAAATTTTGCGATGTCAGTTTTCGTGAACATCTGCGGCTTTGGGTACTCAGCCTTGAAGCGCTTCTGCTCACCCGGAGTCAGTTTTGACTGTGCGTCGGCGTATTGCCCTCTGGCACGTTCATAGAACCACTTTGTTTCTCGTTGAGCACCACTGTGAGCCGGTGCCCATATGCGTCGTGAGAATTCCTCCATCCGAACATGGAAAGGATGATTTGAGAAGAAATCGGCGGCGTTCACGCGGTTCTGAGTATTGGCGTATTCCGAAATCCTCGGAACAACGATTTCACTGTCTTCGGGGTTGATGACCGAAAGCTTCATCTGAACGAACACGCCATCTAACGCTGCCTTATCGCGTCTTTTGGTGTGAAAAAGCGAGACTGTAGTCTGCCCGCCGTTCACGATTTGAAGGTCCTTGATGCGAACGATTTTCAGTCCATCTTCGCCCTGTTCCACCTCCACTTCCCGAGATGTGGCCGTGATACCATTGTTGTACGCGAAGAACATTCCTGGCTCGTTCAAAATGGTGGTGCGGATGCCCTTGTTCACTTTCCCGCGCGCTTGGAGGAAGGAGCGAACGTTTTGTTCAAGGAGCCGCGCTCCGTGCTTTCCGTACATGGCAGCCAGCACCTCTCCAGGCATGACTACGAGGTATGACTGATAGGCATCGGAACCCAGATGCGCCGGGAGGCTGTTCAATCCACTCCCGAACTCTTCCTCAAAGTCGATATCCAACGCTTCCTTATGACCACGGGAGCTGCGCTGCCGTTGCAGACGCGAGATGTCCCAAACATGATAAGTCGCTTCGATATCGCAGACATGCCGCCCATCAATGCTTTGCATGCGGTCGCTCAGCGCGCGCTCGGATACTAGGAAGAAGTTGACCTTGCGAATGAGAGCCTTACGATCTGCTATTTGTCGGGATAGTCCGTATTCTGGGGTGGTTTCATCAAGATCACTAAAGAGCTTTTTTGAAAGACTTGATTCAAAGAACCTTTCCACACGTTTGAACGCGGCGTTCACATCTGTCTGTGTCAGCGACTGAAGCTCGTCCCGACTGTCAAAGTCTGCGATGAATAGATCAAGCGCGCCCTCATCATTGAACCAGTAACCATCGATGCGCATGCCTCTCTGGGCCCTGTAATGGCAGAGTTCAAAGCCCTCGATAAAGCCTGTTTCGATAAGCTCGATTGAGAAAGCTTCCATGAATTCTGAAAGCTGAAATGCGCCGTTCGCCTCAGCTCCCGCCATGAGCTCTTGGCGAAAGTCGTGAAAAAATGCGGGGATTGTTTGTTCCATTAACTCCCCCAGATGTCGCTCTGACTGCACTCGAATGGCGCAATCTTTTCAAGTTGAAGCTTGTATTTCACGTCCACAACGCCGTCTGGCAGTGCTGATCTGACGATTCGGGGAAAACCATCAGATACGCGGTAGGCAACTGAACCACTCACGAGAAACGTTGGATTATCGTACTCCCTCATCTCCACGTATCCATAGGTTGCCAGTTTCCTCCAATAGTCTTCAATTGCATCGGCGTCACTCAACTCGTGCCCTATTGCTGAAACAAGTTCGTTAAGTGATTGGGCGGGCGTTCCGTCAGGAGCCTCTGTCAAGCGGTAAACGTTGAGAAAGAGGTGTTCGGAAACGGTCTCTAGCTGATCTTCTGAGGAGACGCGTACTATGCTTCGGTCCCGGCCACTGATGGATTTTACTTCGACAGCGGTATCGCCAAAAATGAAGTCTTGATGTATGCGATCAGGCCCACACCATGCTTCAACTGCTTGAACATCGCTTAGATGTTTTTTCTTAAGAAGACGAAGAAAGTTCAACTCAGCAAAAAGACCCCGCACTTCTTCCGTCGATAGGACGCGCGTTCGTTTACCCACAAGGAACGCCTTCCAGCGCTTGATGTGAATCAGCGCGACACCTAACGCGGCGGCAGGATCAATGATCCCATTGAGGTTTCCGATGAGCGTCTGGCACAGACCATGGAAAAGATCGCGGTCCACATGCTTTTCGAGCGTTAGAATCAAACCCTGTTTACCGGGTTCCGGCAACTGCCGCAGATCGACTTCAATACCGTTAACTGTGGTTGCATTCTTCCGGAACTGCACAGTGTGATCACCCTCCAATCGAACTATAAAAAGGCACTGTCCCTGAACGTCTTTACCCCAACATAGCGTAACATCACCCGGGTTGCTTACATATCTGACAGTATAATCGCTGTCCGGGGGTCTTCATTTCGTCCCATGGTGCTTTACTACTCATCGTAGTCATCCTCTTCGTCAGGAGTATCGAACGACCCACCCTGCATCCGTTCGATCCAGATCTGGATCGCAACGACTTTAACTTCCGTGTTATAGTGGCCTGGCGGGAAACTGAGGCCGAACGCTGGAACGCGAGCATCGATATCCTTACCAACCGGCCCAAGAACATGGACCATCAACAACGGCTTCTTGCGCACTGAGCGGAAATGGAAGTCAGATGGCTTTTTGTCCTCGCCGTCCTCCCTTGCTAGCGCCGTTGCTTCATCCTTCTGTGGCTCGGACAGTCCTAGTTTTTCGTCGCCACGGCTGGCAACGCGATCCTTGCTCGTTCGCCATGCATCACCATCACGATGGGCACTGGTTCGTTACTGCGTTCCGATTAGGTGGTTGTCCGCATCCTCTCCCTTGGCCGAAACCGAGATAAGCAGAACATCCCCGGCATCGTATCTGTCTGAAAGAGCACGGAGGTAACTCAGCGCCGCCCCCTTGCGATCAGCAAAGTCAGGGTGACTGCGAAACTTCGTGAGAAACTCCTCTATCTCCGAAAGCTTTGCATCTCTGGCAAGCCAGCCCTTTCCAGTCTCTTCCAATGCGGCGCAACCAAAATTTTCTTTCCAGTACTCAGCAATCAAGGCCTCATTATCTTCATTGACCTTTTTGTCGAATGGCAGAAGGTAGCTCTCAACAATTCGCCCGCTGCAATTCTGATCTACAACAATTCTCTCACCGGCCCTCATCTTGTTGGCGGCGGTGATAAGGAGCCGGTCCGGGTGAGCTTTCACATACAGGCCAAACTGCCTTGGGCTCATCCTGTCGCGTCGCATTCTCTTGATCTGTTGTCGCAGTTCTTCTGATGCTTCCGCGATGTGTCCGTACCAGTTGATAGAATCCGGAGACAAACGGACTCGGCAAACATCTTCAAAATTAGGTCTGTAGCCAAACCAACGTCCCATCTGCATGAGCGTGTCGTACATGCGCGTGTTGCGGTACATGTAGCTCACAGTAAGACCTTCGATGGTCAGGCCACGAGAGAGACTCAACCGCCAATCGTGATGGCGGTAAGGCTGTTCCCGTCACGCTCGTACTTCTTGTAGTCGAGTGCTTCGTCGGACTTACTGTGCACCACGAAGATGCGAAGATTGTCGAAGACGCCGTTCAGGGCAATTTTTATCTCGGGCCATGTAAACCCGCAGTCAGAGAACTCTCTCTCAAGACACGACTTCAAAGAAGACATGATCTCATTCTTTTGCGATATCGAATACGGCATCGCATAATTTGCTTTCACGGCCTCTCGAAGCTTCTCTTTGTAAAGGCTGACGAAGCTGCGTACGGTGTTCTGCGTCACCACAAACCGGGAGATGTTGATCATCATCGAGCAGTGCTTGTTAACCTGCCCCCTCAGATTCCGAATGGCCCTTGCCACAATGAACTGATCAATTGCCTTATAAAGACTGGGCGGAAGCTCTGGAACTGGATCATCCTTCTTTTGAGAAAAAGGAAGGTAGTCTTCACTGTCCCAAATCGGCCTTACAATCCTTGCGCTACTGGAATCATCAAGAAAAACTTTATCCGGTCCAAAGTAAGTGTTGGGAGAATCAAGACTGACAATGAAGTCGCGTGGGAACAACTCCTCATAGGCTTCCTCATCGTATGAATCAGGATTGATGAAGATGTTTACAAACGGAGTGGCAGTGTAGCCTACGTAGCAGGACTTAGCGAAGAGACCGAGGATCTTTCGCAGCATTGCGTTTGTTTTTGTGGGATCGAGTTCAGGCTTGTTGGTATTGATAGACGTATTGTCGGCCTCATCGTCGATCATTAGCATCGGAACATCGGCAATTACACCATTAGCCTGAGCGTTCTTTTCCTTAAGCCACACGTGTAGGGCTTTCAGGGTGCTGACGTTCTTCTTGATGACCAGCACAGTTGGCTTATTCAGATCGTTGATCTTCCATCCACTCTGGTTGGCGGTCTTCTTACTGAAGTCATCATTAATGTTTGTTAGCGTGGCAGGATGCGGATAGTCGTGGGTCAGACCGACGCCAACCCTCTTACGATCTTCCGGGTCGCTGGAGCGCCCAACAAATCCTTCGTCGATACGTTCTTGGGTCTGTTTTCTTAGATTGTTATGAATACCCGCAATGACGATTATGAACTTATACCCGGCGTCAGCCGCCTTGGCGATTACACCCATGTAGTTTGCGGTCTTGCCCGATTGTACGTGTCCGATAACGAGGCCACGACGGTCCCACTTGCCTTGGCTTTCTGGGGCCTGCAAGTGGCCGAGTATTTTGGTTCCGACATCACTTAGTGAGCGCACTACCGTGGGGTGCATCTGTTCTTTTTTAGATATTGCTCGTAGGCATCAGAATACGTCCAAGTGATATTCTCACGCTTATATACCCATTCATCGTCATGATCGGCTTCAACATCGACAAGGGAAACGCCAGCACCCATGCGCGAATCCACCGCAATGAGAGCATCTTCAATGACAGTTTCAAGCGGACCATCATATCCGAATGCAGCCGCGAGCTGCTTTGCTCGCTCACCAACCTCTTCACGCGTTGGCGTTTCCGGCAGTAGGGATAGCGCCGAAATAAGCGCACTCGTGAAGTTCTTCTGACTCTCTAACTTGTTAAAATTCATTTCTTCAGCTCTTTCATAATGTATTCTTCGGCAGCATCTTCAAAGCCCACGAAGAACCGTGTTGAGTGCATAACTTCTCTGAAGCTCTCAACGTTAACTGCGCCATCCCCAAAAAGGCATTTCTTCAGAGCGCTGAGACGCTCATTGATCTCTTCTTGCGAGGCACCCTTTTGACGGATGTCACGCGGATGGGTCGAAAAATCCGAATAAATCATCTCTACTGGGAGCGACGACGAAATTGCTTCGATGAGTGTCGTGAGGCGGCGACAATTCTCATCACTCAGTTCGGAGCTAAGCGCTTCGATAAGTAGGTGTTCCTGGTTCAATGCATATCGGATGCTTCCTAGGTCAGCATATCGTTCCCAGACTGGCGCCTTAATCTCATCGAAAAGCTTCTTCCCTCTGCCGCGATGCACGGTTGTGCTGCGAGTCGTGATCTTATCAATTATCTGGCGCAGCCGGGCTCTAACGGGAGCTGGAGGGCTTGCTCGCGACTTCTTAATGTCGATGGTCCACATCTCATCGAGACTATTGGGGAAGTCAATCTGTACGCGGGCCAGCTTTGTGGCTTCACCCTTGGGAATAAGTCGGAACCAGTCGCCCCAGGCCATAAGCCGTCCCCCGCGGTACACATAAGCTCCCTGGTTGGAGATGAAGTCGCTACGGTTCTGATAGAAGTCGTACTCCTTTGCGCTTAGTTTACTGTGGTGGGGCAGAATGTAGGGCTGCATGTGAACTGCTACACCGTCAATTCGGACAACTTCTTCCGGCAGCATCTGTGTAGCTGAATTCTTCCGGCAAAACGGATCGAACGGCTCTATCGGATGACCATTGAGGGAAAGTGAAAGTTCCTTCCGACCACGCACTTCGCCACTAAGAAACCGGTGAAACATTAGCGACAGGTGTTTGTCGACAACATCGAGCTTCTCATTGACGATCTCATCGCGCTTGGCTCCTATTTCATCTTCAAACAATCGATCAAGGTTGCGCCAAACCACCGCTGTTCCATTGCCCGTGATCAGCTCCTGGAAAGGAATTTCTGCGATCTCTTCGAGTTCAAGGATGGCGATCAGTTAATCATCCTTCTTGTGAACAGTTTCGAGGTTCCATTCCGCTGCGTGGGGCCCACCACCATCGTTACTAATGACAGTTAGCCTCTCACATTGGGAGAAGGAGGCAGTCTTGAGTCCAAGGCCAAAACGTCCAAGGACCTTCGGTGAACGAGGTTCCGACGGATTTTTTTGAGCCGTGGCGCAGGGCGTCAACAATGCCTGCTTCGTCCATCCCGTGACCATTATCAATAATACCAAGGGTTGGGTGTTGTTGGGTTAGGTCGCAAAATATATCGACCTTGGTTGCATCCGCCGAAATGCTGTTATCAACGAGATCTGCAATCGCGGTTTCAAGCGAATAGCCAAGATCGCGCATTGATGCGGACAGGGAAAAAGCACTGAGGGCAGATGGTGTTCTCTAACCATTACTACCCCCTTTCAGCTGCGCACGCAGGCTATCGACAATTCCCGCAGGGTCGCCCTCAATCTCACATTCCCAGATAGTGATGACGCGCCAGCCCTTCGCAATAATTTGTGAAGTTTTTCGCGCATCGCGCGCAACGGTATCTTAGAATTTCTTCTTCCAGAAAGCCGCATTTGTTTTGGGTGTCGTCGCCTTTCGGCACCCTTCGTGGCGATGCCAGTAACAGCCATTTACAAAGATAGCCGTTTGGTGCTTTGGCAGAAGAAGGTCCGGTTTTCCAGGAAATCTCTTGTCATGCAGCCGGAAGCGGAAACCAGCGCGATGCAAGAGTGACCTCAAGACCATTTCAGGTTTAGTGTCTTTTCCCCGAATACGCGGCATATTCCAACTTCGATGCTCTGGAGAAATTCTGTCAACCATCACGTGATCTCTCCAGCCCGGTCAAGCACCTCCGCTACGATGCTTGCGATTTGACGTGCTAGGTAGGGCGGAACAGCGTTTCCGACCTGATGATACTGAGAGGTTCTTGACCCCTCGAAGCGGTAATTTTCGGGTAACGTCTGAAGACGGGCTGCTTCTCTGACTGTCAGTCTTCGGCATTGCTTTGGATCGTAGTGAATGAAGTAATGGCCATCTTTGGAGATGTGCGAAGTGACGGTCGTTGAAGGCTGCCCCGGAAGCTGCACACGGAAACGATCCGAGAACATCTTTCCGGCCCTTCGGTCTTCGACATTGGCATGATCTGGAAGCAGGCTGCGTGGAAAATCCGCGAGCTTCGGACTCTTTCCGGTAACAGATGCAAAAGAGGCCGCAAAAGCATAGCGCCGTAGATCAGAAGGCATATGAGAGCGCGTTTCATGGCTATCCAGAACCGCGAGCTCAGAGTCGTAAATGCTGTCAAGCGCATCATGGGGAAAATTCGGACGAGGAGGATATCTGATTGAGGACTTCTCCAGCGCTTTCAAGGGCCGTGTTAGATCGATCCCCATCAAGTCCATCAGATTATTTGCGTAAGCATGGCCATTCAGTTCCCTGCGAATGGCTACATGATCGATCCCAGATATTTCCGCCCACCATCTTTCGTAACTGTCTCTTCCTCTTGATATGCCGCTTCGGGTCTTGGGCAGATTGCCAATCGTCTGTTTTAATGTGGGCGCGTGATGAGGCTTCAATCGTCCGGGGCGCACATTGATGTCATTTCTGATGCCGACAATGAACATCCGATGCCTTGCCTGCGGAACACCGTACTCTTCTGCTCGTACTAGGAACATACGGGGATCAGGTTCATCGCCGGGCAGGTCTTCTTCTGAGAGCGAATAAAGCCTGTACCCAAGCCCGTTGGAAGACATGCCAAGCGCGTCTTTTGGCGATGCGAGATCGGCTGTAATCCGGTTGATAACCAGTTCGCCATTCACGCGAGCCGAGAGCAGCCCATTAACGTTTTCCATGACGAAAACAGGCGGAGCGTGGTCAATGATGATGCGGAGATACTCTTTGTACAGAAAATGCCGCTCATCTTTCTCGAACTTTGGATCACCCATCATTCTCGATCTGCCGACGAGAGAATAGGCCTGACAAGGAGGCCCACCGACAAGCGCCCACTTCTTCTGATCCCGAAGTCTCCTGGCAATCAGTTTTCGGACGCGGTCATGGTTTGCGGCACCAAGCGAAATCCGGATCGCCGACCGGTCGGCATGCGCCTTCTCATCCGGGTGCATCTGGTACAACTCATCAAGGGTGATTTCGCCTTTGAGATACCGGTAATAGTCTTCAGGAAGTGCCGCAGTAGAAGTGTCCGGTGAGCGAACTCGTCCTGTTCAATCGAAACTGCGCTTCGAAAGCAGGCATCATGCTTCCCGCGTACAAGAGACGAAAAACCTTCTCCAAGGCCGCCCGGCCCCGCAAAGACGTCAATCAGTGGATAGGCAGCCTTTCTGGTCATTCCGGCTCCCCGGTAACAGTCCCAGATGCACTGCTTGCCAAGCGTTCATAGTCTTCGACGCTGAGCACCACAACGACAGGCCTGCCGTGCTTTTCTACGGAAACAGGCTCCTGCCTTGCGGTATCTATCAGATAACCGAAGCGGTTTTTGGCGTCACGGGCGGACAGCGTCTTCATGCAGATTTGATCCAAAATGGACATTATAGCCATTGTGCATGAAGCTGGCACGGGGCGCAATCGGAATGCTCGGTGATTTCCATGGTTCGGTGTTGGTGGAGAGGTAGTCTCCACGTCTAACGAGCTGGGTTTCGAGGGGGCGGCGATAAGCCCCCGGATCGTGATTCACCTTCGACAAGGTGACGGCATCCAAACTGCGGAAGGTTGGTCAGGATTTCAAACGGGCAGGAACGCTCTTTGATCGATGGGTGCAGGGAGAGCGAAGTCTCCCGCGAGTGATTGAACGGCGATAGGTTCTGTTGGCTCTGGTGGGTTCGATACCCAAGCTGAGACATGGCCGGAGGGATGCAACGGGGACGCGCAGCGGGTCCCCTTGCCAAGATGCGGTGTACTACAAGGCAGACCAATTCAAAGCCTCAATCGCACAGCTAAATTCTCTGCTGCAAGCTACGATTGTTGAACAACAGCTCAATTCCAGCCTGCTCCAAGGTAAAGTCATTGCATTGTTTCATGGGGTCTGTTTGGAACGGGAGATCGAACTTTGCGAAACCGAGAGCGAAAAAGAGAGCTTAAGAACCATTGTCAAACATCTTTACGGTGTTCGCTCCGCGATTGTTCATGGCCCTACCAATACACAAAATGAAAAACGCCTTAGAGAAGTGCAAGTCGCTTGGAAACAGAGCGCCGATGTTGGTCGCCGCGTCGTGCTCAAAAAACTCACCGCCGCGACAAAAAGCGAATAAGGCCCCGCGTTGCCCCCCAGCCACACACAGATTCTCCCCTCCGCGTGCTTCCGTATTGCTTCCATTTTTCAAAACGGAACAAACGCGAACGCAGTAAAATCGCGCAATGCCTTGATTTAATTTATAAAAATGGTGCCCCCACACGCTCTCATGGGCATCAAACTACGATTTTTGAAAATCTCAAAGAACCCAACATTCCCTGAGGAAATCGTCGTTTTTCGCTGAAAAGCGGCATGTCAGGAAATCCACTTTTGTGTGGCAGAGTGTGGGGCAGAAATGATCGCAGTCGAAGACAAATGTATTGAGGGCATCGAACGGAGAGGCAAGGTCTATTACATGCGCTGGCGCGTTCCAGCACGTTATGCAGCCGTAGAGAAACGCAAAGAGATCAACCGGTCCCTAAAAACGCGTGACATCATCGAAGCGAAGGCAAATCTTGCTGTAGCGCAGAGATCGTTGCTCGCCGATTGGGACTTCCGCCTCAAAGAAGCTCGCGGCGAAACCACCCCGGAAACGTTCGATGCTGCGTTGGAAATGCTGCGCGAGATTGGCGTACCTTATCGCCCTCAAAAAGAACTCTTGGCCGATCCAATTGAAAAGCTTCTCGCCCGAATTGAAGCACTTGAAAAGACGGACACTCAATCTGCAATGGTTCCGGCTGTTCTCGGAGCCCTCGACTATCCGCCCGTGAATTTCTCCGAGATGGTCTCCATCATCGAAGAAACCAACAAAGCCAACCTTGCCGGCAAAAACGGACGGCAACTGGACGAATGGAGGAACAAATACAAGCACGCCGCCAAATCCTTCTGCGAAATCGTCGGCGATAAACCTGTGCTCGAAATTACGGAACAAGACGCGATGAAATATAAGCGCCATTGGCTTACTCGACGCGATAGTGGTGAAATCTCAACAAACCACGCCGACAAACGACTAAGGTTCGCACGTCAACTTGTAGACGCTTTCTACAATCGCTTTGATATGCCTAACAGCGAGAGAAAAAATCCGTTTAAAGAGCTCAAAATTGAGAAAACGGCATCCGAGGATAACACGCCCAAGAAATTGTCATTGCCAGTGACTTGGATAAAACATCACTTGATCGACCAAAACGGGCTTGAAGGACTGAACGAGCAGGCACGCGACATCGCCACGATCTCGGCTGAATGCGGGTGCCGCCAATCCGAGATTTTCGATTTACCACCGGATGCTATCCATCTCGACCACGAGTTTCCTCATATCCAGTTGGCTCCCGAAAGCTCAGGAAAATACAAACGACAGATCAAGAATGCCGCCTCAAAACGGCCAGTTATGCTCCACGGCGCTGCGCTTGAAGCGATGAAAAGACACCCCAAGGGCTTTGACCGATATCGCGGGAAGAAGACCTACCCCGGAACCGTCAACAACTACCTGAAGGACAGAAAGTTGTTTCCTGAAGTCGCAGACGGCATGGCAGGAAAATACACCTTGAGCTGCACACGCCATACTTTCGAAGACCGAATGACCAAAGCAAAAATGACGAATGAGGAACGTGCGTATTTGATGGGACACTCTGTGGGGGCCGTCAGAGGCCGTCCCGTTTATGGTTCGATGCCAGACTTGGAATTGCGGGCGCTGTATCAAGAGATGGTGGCGTTCCCAACCGCAAGTTGGTCACCCCGTTCGATTCAAACACTTCGAGCGGAGATTGATCGTCTCGCTGAAGAACAAGGCTTCCGGGTTTCGTAAACTTGAAACGTCCCCATTCCAGACAGACGCACAGACCAGCCAAAGCCTCCTACAAGGAGGCGCTGGTCTGTGCGTCTGTCTGGAATTTTCTTCAAACTTTTTATTTTGCGTTTTCCGAAACGACAACATGTCCCGTTCACGAGACAGCACGGTGCTGAATCGAAAAAGAAGAAAGCAGGATATGTTTCAAGAACAACCCAATTCACAAGAAGGCTTTGCAGGCGGCGATGAAATTCCGGCGGCTGGACCCATTGAGCAACTCGAGCAAGATTACCTGATCAAACACTGGTTCAATCCGGGGCAGGTCGGCTTTTTGATTGCTCCGCCGGCTCAGGGCAAAACCGCAATCGTCGCGGCACTATGTGCACATTTGGCTCTCGGCCACGAGTTTGCAGGTCTCAAGGTCCGACGCTCATATGTTTACTATTTGGCACCTGAGGACCCCAATGGAGTTCAGAAACGTGCTTATCCATACCTGAAAGACTACAACGCGACTTCCGTTCCCTTTGATATCGTCAAGCGTGTCCCTGACATGGGCAACGCCGATCATATTGATGGCATTATTCAGGACATCAAAGCACGAAAAGTCAAAGCTCAAACCGAACGATCAATCGTCATCGTCGACACAACGAACTTGGCGATTGGCGAAGCAGATGAGAATTCCTCTAACCAAATGGGGAAAATCATTTCCAACGCACACCGCATTGCCGAACTCTCAGAGAGTTACGTCCTCTTTCTTCATCATACCCCGCTTGGTGACCAGTCTCGTGGTCGAGGCTCCGGTGCCATCAAAGGCAACACAGACGACGAATTTTTGCTCAAAAAGGCGAAAGGTGACGCGGCACAAAAAATCGTCCAACTGACACCGACGAAACAAAAAAACAATGAACTCCAAGCCCCGATCACCTTCGAGATCGAGAGCTTTCAAATAGGCTTCGACTCCGAAGAAGACAAAGTGACGGTCCCAAAAGCAGTTCCCTTCAAGAAACAGCAAACAACTGTTTCACAAGTCGCGAACAGCAATCGACGTCCGCAGCCAGTTCAATCTGTTGCAGACCTTAGAAAGGACGATATCCTTCGGGTTCTCAGTCAACATGACAAGCACGAAGCAGGTTCTTGGCTTGACCCAAAGAGCGTTCAGGCTTTGACCGGCGATGCCTTTAACGCGGTGCGCGAAAACAGTGAATCGATGCGCAAGCAAACCAAAAAAGCACTGGATTCAATGGTGAAATCTGGAGAGGTTGAAACGCGAAACAAGATGTATCGCCTCTCCAAGACTGCCGCGACAGACACTCAAAAGACAGAGTGATCGTCAAAGCGTGAGCGCTGCGGAAATGTGTCCGTGGCGCCCTCTCCCGAAGAGCTGCCGCTTTCCACTAAGGGGGGCAGCATACGCTCTAAAACATGTTCGAAATAATCAAGCGTGGCCGTAATCGCGGCCCGCCTCTGAGCGGCTGAAAGTTGTTCGAACTCAATATCTGCCAATCGCCATTTTCTACAATGGCTGGATATGAGAATTGCTAAAGTATCAAGTGACTTCTCAACTTTTGGGTTCGCCAAATCGATTTCCTATCTCTGTTTAAACTTTAATGCGCACAACGGACAAAATAGTAATTTTGTCCCAGCGCTCAAAAACAGCGATGGCACTCTTTTCATTTCGGCACAGCACCAAGACATTCTCCCCAAAAGTAACGCGCGACACTCGGCGCGCAAAACACGGGCAAACTGCGGCTCATCTTCGATACATCACACGCTCAAGCGCGGCGCGCATCGTGATTCAAGATCGTCTTCCCAACTCTCCCCTTCCGAAGATCGCAAAGCAGGTGGAGAATGACGCTGAGAAGCGCAAAGGACGCGTCTGTGAGCGCTTCATCATCGCTTTGCCCACGGGGAGGCCTCACAACAGCAGAGAGAAGCCCTCACAAGAGCTTTCTGCGAGCATATGACTAAGAAGCAGGCCGGATTTATTGCGGCCATTCATGACCAAACCGACAACGACGCCAAGAACCCGCACGCTCACGTCGTTTTGTTCGACAAGTACATCAAAACTGGCGGCCGAGGACGACCTAAAAGCATTATCGGCATGGCTCGTAAATCAGCCGTTGAGAATGCCGCTCGGGACTGGGCGACTGTTCACAATCGACTAATGACTGCTTGGGGGTACCCGCCTTCATCAATGATTGACCATCGTTCCTTTCTCGAACGCGGCATAGATAAGATTCCGACAATACATGAAGGCCCCGGAAGCAGGGCCACTCTTTCAGCAAAGCATACTATTCAGCCCAAGGCAGCATGGCACAACATTGATCAAGGCCATTCCCGTACTGAAGCAAACGAAATCATCAAAGAAATCAACGCCAGCAAGGAGGCACTCAATGCACAAGAACGAACCGATAGATTGGCAAGCTGCGATGGAGGCAACGGAAATGGCCGCCACAGCGGCTTCGAGAAACACAGAGCGAACGATCAGCGGCGTGGCACAGCTTCTAAGCACACAGAACCGCCATTCCTCCGAGATCAAGGCAGTCAAGCATGCATTGCACCAAATCGGAGCGGCTCTACAGAGGCAGGAAAGCAACCGAGAAGAACACCCCACACAATCTCCAATGTCCCTTGCGCCCAGCTGGCCAATAATTGCAGCAGCCTTCGCAGTAGGAAGCCTATTCGGCGCATTTTTCTTGAGCTGATAATGTTGCGCGACATATTGAAAATGCGCCTAAATTATTCAACGTTTGGAGTTCGGTCGGTAAAGCAAAATCTTCACGCCAATAGTGCCAGATCGCCGCATCTCGGCAAAGGCCACAAAACAAACGACATAGATTTAGATCCCCGGTTTTAGACGTAGCGAGCCGCCTCGGCTTTTAAAATCTCAGACAGCAATAGGCTGAACCAATATAACCCAGGGTCAACCAAGATCGAACACAGAGAACCTGGCCCCCGAATACTATCAATCTTAAAATTTTCGCCAGAGAGCGCATTATGAAACAAGCGATTTCGACAAGATACCATAAAGCTGGGGACAGACTTAAACTCCAAGGACACACCATCGTTCGGATTAGCGAAGCCAGAATGGGAAATCTTATTATCCGAAAGAACTAAGTTATCCAGCTGAGTTCTTAAATGACTTCGCGCCTGTTCGCCCAACTCAGAAAATTCGTAATCAATAGTTAGATTTGAAAGCTCACCGCTTTTAGCTATTTCCTCAGAAAAATACCGTAAAATCGCCAAATCCTGATCTCTGTCGTTTTTATTAAGTGACTTGATAAACGAAACAGCCTGACGAAAATCAGAAAATTTAGATGTGTAAATTAGGGGCAAAGCTACCGAGACGAGCTCTAAAATTCGATACAGATGCAAGAATGCTTCGACAGAACTTTTCTTCTTTCTGGCATAGAGACAAAAGGAAATTTCAGCACGCAATTCTTCCCAAAAAGCTCTGTTCGCAGTAGCTGCTTTATTCAAGTATGTCTTTACGTCGCTTGTTTCCAAATCGCCGTCAAACACGAGATCAACGATACTATCGATAGTCCTCTTCGAGGGCCGTCTCGTTTCTTGTGAGAGATGGCAGTATCGAAACTTCGCTTTTGCGCCTGAATCTTGATGTGTAACATCCATTGATCCGCACAGTAAGCGAAGGCACTCAAATGCAGGCACACCATCATTTCGCACGCTAAAAGGTCGCTGGACTCGACCCGGCAGCAGCGGATCATTTAATCTAAAAGTTGGTGCCATCTATTATTCAGACATAGTCTTTTCAAAAAAAGCGGTTTCGATATCCTCAACCGACGCGTCTACAAACTCGCCAAGTTGCCCAATGTAAAATGCTGAAAGTTCACGTCTGACCTTTCCGACATTAACTTTCGACGGGTTTATGGCATCGAATGCCTGATCAAATCTCTTGACGACTTCAGCAAAGGCCACGGGGGTAATGTTTCGAAGAACCTCAATGGATTTTTTGGCTCCAACGGTAAAACCTATAAGATTATTCCCAAGTCTCAGCCAAGTCTTCGTGCCGGGCTCGACGACTAATCTGCCAACTTCAGCGAGAATTTCCGAGAAACTAACATCTTGATCACTCAGGTTCGTCTCCATAACTCTGCCAACCAAAATTTCATTCAGTTTAGTTTCGATAATTTTTTTGTTCTGGTTGTTAACATTGTCGGTCAAGTAGGCTGTGTAAGCCTCAACAATATCAGACTTTTTGAAGGCCCCAATGACTTTTGCTTCTTCCGTTTCTTTCTCAGTGACAATTGGCAAATCCACGTTAGAGAGATCGATCGCTCCGCGGGTCAACATCTCAATTTGGTGACGTGCTGTCATCGGTTTCTGACCATTATTGAGAGTGATCATTCTATAAAGAAGCAGATCATATTTTTTCGCGATGATAATGTTGATATGGATCGGGCGCAGAGGATCAAATCCATCTTCCTTGGATGCATCCTGAAGAGTGTTTAGGCGCTGCATACCATCAAGAATGTAACCATCATCAATGTGGTTGTTTATGAAAGTTTGGGCATCATCTGCCGTTAAATTGTGAGAAGAGTCTTCACTCACGAAAGCAAGAGTAATAGGCGGCATGATACAGCCTGACACAATGTCAGCTTTTAGTCTTGAGTAGAAGCTCTTCGATTGAAGCTTACGCTGCTCACCAAAACGATTAAGAAGTGGATGCAAGCGCTCGAGAGCAAACTCGTAATTCGCCTTGCCTATTGCGACAACACTGCTGATGACATTGTCTTGGTCGGTGCTGAATACTTGGATCACTTGATTACCTCAAATTCGCATTGCTCATCAAAGCTTTGATGTCACAGTTTCAATAGACAACATAGCCGATATGAAAAAAGATCGCCAACCGTCGGCCAACGGCTCAGCATACAGAAACCAAATCAAGAGAAGGAATGAAAGAAAATTCATTCTCCTTATGTCGGGGTATTCCTTGAGTAAAACTTCTCAATCACTCAACCTTTAAGCTCTGCGGCCATGCCCATAATCCGCTCGAACTCCGCGTCATCATTCTTACTTGATGTAATAGCCCGTTCAAGACGCTGCACTATGGGCATATATTTTCGACGATCTGGTCGATCACGAATAATCCGAAGCATGGTTGCCATGGCTTTCTCCAAGCGTTGCGTTTGCCCGTTCAATGAAACCTCCTTCAACTGATGGGAAGGAGGTTGGTTCAAATAAAAATCGCCAAAATTGCCTGGTTTGATAGGCGCCAGCTATGCGTGTGCGGCCTACAAATCCATGCTTAATCGAGTTACGAAAAATCGCGCTCTATGAGGCGGGCAACCCGCTTACGTGTGGCAAATTGTGTGGCAGTTTCGAGCCGTAAAAACGCTATTTCCTGAGAAATTCAACTATACTTGCGATTTTAGGCTTGCAATTGGTGCCCCCACACGGACTCGAACCGCGGACCTACTGATTACAAATCAGTTGCTCTACCAGCTGAGCTATAGGGGCACTCGGAGCGTCATTTACGCGGTGAGGGTCGTCTGCGCAAGAGGTTTGTGATGATGGAAAAGCAAATCCGGCGCAGGTTCGATGGCCGTATTCGTGCCCGTTCAGCTCAGATCCGCCGCATTCTCGGAGCGGGCCATGAGGACCACGGCCACGAGGCCGACGCCGATCACCAGAAGCGCCGCAGGAGAGGCCTGTTCGAGTTGTTCGAGCGAGGCCTTGTCGTAGACCCGCGTCGCCAGGGTGTTGTAGTTGAAGGGCCGCAGCAGCAGGGTTGCGGGGAGTTCCTTGACGCAATCGACGAAGACCAGCAAAAGTGCTGTGCCGACGGAGCCGCGGATCAAGGGAACATAGACCCGGCGCAGCGTGCCGCCCAGGCTTTGCCCCAAGGAGCGCGCCGCCATGGGCAGCGACGGTGAGACGCGGCCTAAGGCGGCGTCCGTCGCGCCCTGGGCGATGGCGAAGAAGCGGACCACGTAAGCAAGGATGATGGCGAAGGCTGAGCCGGTGAGCAAAAGGCCCGGGTCGGTGCCTGTCAGCGCCGCGATGGCATCGGCCAGAACATGATCGAGACCGGCCAGAGGAAACAGGATGCCGAGGCCCAAAACGGCGCCCGGCGCAGCATAGCCCAGGGTGGTGAAGGGCAGGATCAGACGCGGCAGCTTGCGGCCCGTCAGGCGCACGCCGTAGACCATAAAGAGCGCCGCCAGAACCGTGACAATCGCCGCGATCCCGGCCACGGTGAGTGTGTTTTTCAACGCCGTGATCAGACCGGGAACGGCCCATTGCTCCGGTTCTCCCAAGGCGTGGTACGAGATGACGGAGACCGGCAGGACAAAGCCCACGAAGAAGGGCACCGCGCACAAAGCCAGCGCCAAAAGCCCTTGCCAGCCGCTGAGGCGAATGGGCGCGATCGGTCGGGTCTGACGCGCGCTCTGGTGAAACCGCGCGCGGCCGCGCGAGGCTTTCTCGAAGGCCACCAGCAAGAACACCACGACCAGAACAACGGAGGCGATCTGGGCCGCGCCGCCGGCATTGCCGCCTTCGAGCCAGGTGGAGAAAATGCCGGTGGTGAGGGTCTGGACCGCGAAATAGGAGACGGTGCCGTAATCCGACACGCTCTCCATCATCACGATCGCGGTGCCCGCGGCAATCGCAGGACGCGCGAGCGGCAGGCCGACGCGCCAAAACCGCTCGAAAGGTCCGGCGCCCAGCGCGCGGGCGGTCTCATAGACGGAGCCGGATTGTTCGCGAAAGGCGGCGCGGGTCAAAAGAAAGACATAGGGCGTCAGAGCGGCGGCCAGAACGACGATGGCCGACCCCAGAGAGCGGATTTCCGGGAACCAATAGTCGCGCGCGCTCTGCCAGCCGAAAATCTGTCGCAAGCCGCCCTGCACCGGCCCCGCGTATTCCAAAAAATCGACCAAAGCATAGGCGCCGACATAGGCCGGGATCGCCAAGGGCAAAAGCAACAGCCACTCCAGTGCTTTCGACAAGGGAAAGCGATACATGGTCACGAGCCAGGCCGATCCGGTGCCAACACAGGCCGCCAGCCCCGCAACACCAAAGGCCAGAAAAGCGGTGGTCTTCATATAGCGCGGCAAGGTGGTGGCCATGAGATGCGGCCAGATATTTTCGCTTGGGTGAAAGGCGATCCAGACCACGGCGATCAACGGCATCAACACGAGACCCGCGATCACAAACGCCCCTGCGGACCAAGGCGACAGCCGCGACACACGGGCCAATCGCCCGTGGCGGCGCGCGCGGCCTGTGGCCTCACAGGCCGGTGTCTGAGCGATTTGGTCGGTCATTCTTTCGACATAGAGGCTTTTGCAGGCGAGGTGAAGAGAAACCCGCACGCCCCGGATCCCACAGCGCGCTTGCCCTGTGGCCAAAAGCACATATGGTAAAACCCCCTTAACCTTCTTGTCTCACAGAGGCATAAGAAGAGCATAAGAGACCAACAGACCGCTGCCAGTTCGTCGCCAGGCCAGAGAAAGACCCGACCATGATCATCTCAATGCATATCGGCGCCCATTGCACCAATGGCGCGCAGCTCATGCGCGGGCTTTTGAAAAACAAGGCCGTGCTGGCCGAACAGGGCGTCGCGGTGCCGCCCCTGGCCTATTATCGCGATTTGCTTCCGCAGATCATGAAAAAGGTGAAAAGCGAACGCGCCACGCCCGAGACGCAGGAAATGCTGCTCGATCATATGCTCGACATCGACGACTGCGCCCGCATGGTCTTGAGCTACGAAGACGTGATCTGCATGCATTCCTTCATCTTCGAGAAGGGCGGGTTTTACGAGAAGGCGAATTTCAAACTGCCGTGGCTGCGCAATGTCTTTGCCGATCACGAGGTCGAATTCTTCATCGGCATTCGCAACCCGGCGACTTTCGTGCCGGAGGCCTTTTCCTTTTGCGGATCAAACGTGAGTTTCGAGGGGTTTCTCAATGGCGTCGAGCTTGAGGCTTTGCGCTGGTCCGACCTTTTGGCCCGCATCCGCGCGGTCTGCCCCGACGCGCGCCTCACCTGTTTCGCCTATGAGGACACGCCGCTGACATGGTCGCAGGTGATGCGCGATATGACCGGGGTCGGCCCGATGGTGCCGATGTCCGGCGGGCTCGACATTTTGGCGACGATCATGAAGCGCGAGGGCATGAAACGGCTGCGCACCTATCTGCACACCCACCGCCCCCAGACCGAAGAACAACGCCGCCGCATTCTACAGGCGTTTCTCGACAAATATGTCGACGAAGACGCGCTGGAGGAAGAGATCGACCTGCCCGGCTGGGACGATGCCCTGATCGAGCGGCTGACCGAGGTCTATGAAACGGACTTGGAAAAGATCGAAGAGATGGAGGGCGTGCGGTTTATCGCGCCGTGAGGACGACATCCCTCACTCCAAAGCCCCCGCAATCAGCCCCTCGATCCCGCTCACCGGATGCGCCTTGGCCCATTGCGCCACGCGGCAGCCGGCCTCGGCATAGGCGCTGGCGTTGCGGGCGGCCTCGGAATGGCGCCAGTCGTGGGCATTCAGGGGGAGCGCCCCTGCCCCCGGATCGCAGGTGTCGGGATTGAGATCGAACCGCGGATCGCGGGACACATAGGTGGCAATGCCCTCATCGAGCCAGGCCGGGAACTGCCGCTGGGCGCTGAGCCCGATCTGACGGTGTAACGCCACATGGGTCAGCTCATGGGCGATGATCTCCGTGTCATGCCCCTGCGGCGTCAGATAGAACAGATGATTGCCATAGGTCATCGCCCGCGCCGTCATGCCGCCCATGACGTTGTTGCAGGTCGCTGTGAAGCAAATCAGAATGCGCGGGCGTGTCTGCGGACCGAACACGGCCTCGACGCGTTCCTCTGCCAAAGCCAGTCGGCGCAGCATCTCTTTCGAGGTGGTCGGGCCCCGCAGTTCGGAATAGACCTGCGGCGCCACTTTCTTGAACCCGAAACAGCCGGGGCAGACCCCCGCCAGAACCGGCGACAGCCCCAAAAACATCAACCCAAGACCAAAGCCCAAAGCGAGCGCCAGGGCAGACAAAGCAAGGCGATGACGGGTGCGACGGCTCATCCGGAAAACTCAAAAACAGGCGCCTCAGCGCATGCCCAGAGCTTCCTTGTACATGTCCAAAATCGCCTCTTCCTCGGCGATCTCATCGGCACTTTTCTTGCGCAGCGCGATGAGTTTGCGCATCGCTTTGGTGTCGTAGCCACGGCCTTTCGCCTCGGCCATCACCTCTTTTTGCTGATCCGCGATGTCTTTTTTCTCAAGTTCCAGCCGCTCGAAGCGCTCCACGAACTGGCGCAGCTCGTCGGCGGTCACGCGGTAGGAGGCGTCGGGGCCAGACGCGTGGTCGGGGGAGATATCGTCGTCCATCATGGGGAAACCTTCCTCAGGGGTAGTGGGATATTCTTGTTCTTCTCAAGCCCTGATCCCTACCCGGCAGGCGATGCCATGGCAAGCCTCGGACCCATCGAATGCGATGGTTTTCGCTGATGCGGCATGCGGGTCAAAGCCTGGCGATCTCGACGCCCGCCGCCTGCAACCCGGCCTTGAGCGCCGTTGTCATCGCCAGCGCGCCCTCGGTGTCGCCGTGCACGCAAATCGTGTCGATCTTGCAGGGAATATGTTTGCCGCTTTCCGTGATGATCGCGCCAGCCTTGAGCATCGCCAAAATGCGCGCGGAGATCACGTGCGGATCATGCAGCACTGCCCCCGGTTGGCGACGATCCACCAAAGTGGCGTCATCATTATAGGCGCGATCCGCGAAAATCTCCCCCGCCCAGGCGCAGTTCAGATCGCGCGCGGCCTGTTCCATCGCGGTGGCCGCGAGCACCATGATCACGATGTCGGGCTGGACCTTCAACGCCGCCGCGAAACAGACCCGCGCGAGGTCTGGATCCTCAGAGGCCATATTCGCCAGCGCCCCGTGCAGTTTCAGATGCCGCACCTGACCGCCCGCCGCCCGCGCCATCGCCTGCGCCGCGCCCAGTTGGTAGCTCACGAGATTGGCGATCTCCTCATGGCTCAAAGGCAGACGTCTCCGCCCGAAGCCTTTGAGATCGGCAAAGCCCGGATGCGCGCCGATGCCGACGCCGTTCTCGACCGCCAGTTTCATGGTGCGCGCCATGACATCCGGGTCACCCGCGTGAAAGCCACAGGCGACATTGGCCGAGGTGATCACCTGCATCAGCGCGGCATCGTCGCCCTTGGTCCAATCGCCAAAGCCCTCGCCAATGTCGGAATTCAGATCGGCTTTCAGCATGGGTTATCCTTCCAATTCGTCACCGGCTGTCACGCCGCTGATCAGTTGATAGCTCAAAAGATCGTGGATCAAGGCCGGATCGCGAATGAGCGGCTGAACTAACGCTCGCAACGCCTTGAGCCGCGCGTCATATGCGGTGGCGATCCGATCGGCCTCGTCCAAGGTGATCTGCCGAAACCGCAGCTCCGCCCCCTGCCCCGCTTGCGCCACCACGGGCAGGTCCGCCGCAATCACCGTCCCGATCCGGGGATAGCCGCCGATGGTCTGGCATTCGCACAAGAGCACATAGGGCAAGCCGTCGCCGGTCATCTGAAGATCGCCCTCAAGGATGAAATCGGAGGCCAGCCCGGAAGGCGCCTGCGACGGAAACCGCGCTTGGGCCTCGAGCCGCACACCTTGGCGGTTGGCGGTGGCGGAGCGTATGAACCGCGTGGCCTCGAATGCGGCCAGCACTTCTGGCGCGAAGAGCGCCGTTTGTGGCCCGGCTATGTAGCGAATGTCACCGCCAGAAAAGCGTGTGTCGAGCGGAAGACCGACGGCGGCGGCGGCGGGGTCAGCGTCCACCCCCAAAGGCAAGTGCGTGCCGTCTTTGAGCGCCGCGCCAAGACCCGCCGTCACATGGATCGACCGGCTCGACAGGATGTCCGGCGTCTCGATGCCGCCCGCAAAACTCAGATAGCCATAGCTGCCGCGCTCCGCCGCCCCGATGGTCAGACGCTCTCCGGGAGACAAGAGATGCGTGGCGTTCCAACGCAGCGCCTGCGTGCCAACTTTGGCCCGCATCGGCGCACCCGTGAGTGCAATGCGCGTGGGTTTTGTGACCTCAAACGTACCGCCCATCCCGGCCATCTCTACAGCGGCTTGCGGGATGCTTTGCGACAACAACGCCGCCGCCTCATAAAGGGCCACCGGATCGGCCGCGCCACCACGCGACAGGCCGAGATGGGTCATGCCGGGGCGCCCGAGATCTTGCACGCTCAGACCCGGCCCCGCTTTGTGGACGATCACCGCACTCATGACCGCAGCTCCAGCTTGGCACCGCCGGTCGGGTCGCCAGAGGCCAAAAGCCCGTCCATCTCCGCCCCAGACACCGGGACCAGCCGAATTTCATCGCCGGCGCAAAGCGGCAGGGGCGTGTCGCTGTCGGGTCGAAACACCCGAAACGCCGTGCGCGCGACCTGACGCCAGCCGGTCGGCGAGGCATTGGCAAAGAGCACGAGCTGGCGCACGGCCAAAGCAATCGCGCCCTGCGGCACCTGCGGGTTAAGCGATGTCATACGCGGCAGATCGAAGGCTTCGGGCAAGAGGCCGAGATAGGGCTGACCGGGGGCAAAGCCGATGGCCAGAACCCTGAGCGGCGTCTGGACGATCTCACCGATCACCTGCGCGGGGCTCTGCCCCGTCATCACCACCACCTCCGCCAGATCGGGGCCGTGATCCCCGCCAAAACTCACCGGCACCTGCCAGACCCGCGTGGCGGGTTCAGGCGTGGCGTGATGCCAGTCTTCGCCTTCCAGAAGCCGCGCGATCTGTGCCCGCAGGACCGCACGGTCGGTGCCATCGGGATCATAGGAAAACAGCACAGAGGTCAGGCTCGGCGCCACGCGCGTCACGCCCGAAAGCGCAGAAGCCGCGCCCAAAGCATACAGTTTTTGCACCGCCGCCATCGCCCAAGGCGCGGGCGTCAAGGCAAAGCGCACCAGCCAGCCGTCCCGTCCCAAAGGCAAAATCTCTGGTCCGCCGTCCTGCGAAGTCGAAAGCTGGTTCATCTGATCGACGGTCATTTTGGGCCTGTTGGGGTCATGCGTCCGTTACTCATTCCAAACCCCGGCCCCTTTTTCAATGACTTGGCCTCGAGGAAAGCCATTCAAGCGCGCAAATGCTTGCTTGCGCGGGCCAGTTCTGTATCAAGCAGGGCGAAATGAAAAGCGAGGGACTGAGGATGGATGCATTGATCTGGGGCGGTGTGGCGCTGACTTTGGCGGGGGTGGCTCTCTTGGGCTATTGCATCATGGCCGCGCTGAAGGCCAAGAAAGCCGGCGGCACGGATGAAGACATCCGCGCACGTCTGCAAAAGGTCGTGGCGCTCAATCTCGTTGCCCTTCTCATCTCCGCCATGGGCTTGGGCGCCGTCACCATCGGGATCATTCTCGGCTGACTGCACGGCCCGTGGACATCCCGACTCGGGGCAGGCGTCTTGCCCGTCAAACGGGCCCTTTCGGCCCGTTTCATTTTGCGAATTCCTAGGGCAATTCACATCAAACCGGCGAAGATACGCGCATCGTTTCCCCTCCGAGGACAGTGACAAAAGAAAAGCTGGAAATCCTTTTGCCCGCCGCGCAAAAGCCCTATTTGGATAACAAGTGATTAACCATTTTACGCCTTTTTGGTCTCAGCACGGGCGACAACAAGCGTGCAAGACCAAAGGACCGGTGTCGGCGCGTGACGCACAATGAGTGAGGGGAGATGTCAGATGAGTGAGCAGGAGACCGAGCTGCAAAAATCCATGAAAGGGATCGAGGATATTTCCGATTTCCCGCGCGATGAATGGCGCGAAGCGATCGAAGGCTTAAGCGAAGAGCTTGGCTATTACGAACCGCTGGGCGAGCATCACAGCGTGGCCTTTCTCGACGAAAAACCCCGGCTGCTCGTCACTTTCGAAAGCTATGAGCGCACCACGGAGCGCACCGAAAAAGGCTATCCCATCGGCATGTCTTTGGCGGGCGAGCACGGCTGGTCGTCTTTGACGCTGATCTCCCACGGCCCCGACGAGACCGGCGACTGGTTCCGCTCCAAACACATCTACCGCTATTTCGACCGCCTCGTGGACGAAGGCTTTTTCGAAGATTTCGACCAGGTGGTGTTCTACGGCGCGGGCGCCTGTGGCTATGCCGCCGCCGCCTATTCCGTCGTGGCCCCCGGCGCCACCGTGATCGCCGTTGCGCCGCAGGCCACGTTGAACGGGCGTCTGGCGTCCTGGGACGCGCGTTTCCCGAAAACCCGGCGCATGGATTTCACCACCCGCTACGGGTTCGCCCCCGACATGCTGGAAGGCGCGGAAAAGGCCTATGTGCTCTACGACCCCAAAGTCGAAGCCGACGCCATGCATGCCGCCCTGTTCAACGCGCCGCATATCACCCGCGTGCCCTGCCGCCTGTTCGGCATCGACCCGGAATATGAGATCATGGAGATCGACGCGCTGGCGCCGATCCTCGAGGCGGCGATACAGAGCCGTCTGACCCAGCGCGTGATCACTCAGGCCCTGCGCAAACGGCGGTCTCACATGGGGTATCAGCGTCGTCTGTTGGCAGAACTGGCCCCCAGTTCACGGCCCTATCAAACCGCGCTCTTCTGTCGTTACGTGCTGCGCCAGCGCCGCAACGCCCCGCGCTTCCGCCGGGCTTACGATCTGGCTATGGAAGTGCTCGAAGGTGAGGGCAAGGCCCTGCCCCCGGCGCAACCGGCGGCGAAGGCCAAAAACGAGACGGCTTGAAAGACCGTTTGAAATAAGAGGGTGGGGCTCAGGCGAGCCCGCCCTCTTCCTCGACAAAGCGCACGACCTCTTCGACCCCCTTGCCGTGGCGCAGCGCCGCCATGACATAGGCATTGCTGCCACGCGCGCGTTTGGTGTCCGCTTCCAAAAGCTCCGGATCAACCCCCACATGGGGCGCCAGATCGACTTTATTGACCACCAACATATCCGAGCGCGTCACACCGGGGCCCCGTTTGCGCGGAATGTCCTGACCGGCCGCCGTATCGATCACATAGATCGTCAGATCGGCCAATTCCGGCGAAAAGGTCGCGGCCAGATTGTCGCCACCGGACTCGATCAGGATCACATCGAGATCGGGAAATTTTTCGGACAGATCGGCCACAGCCGCAAGGTTGATCGAGGCATCTTCGCGGATCGCGGTATGCGGACAGCCGCCGGTTTCAACGCCGCGAATGCGCTCCATCGGCAGGATTTGCTGGCGCATGAGGGCCTCGGCATCCTCGCGCGTGTAGATGTCATTGGTGATGACCGCGATGGAGTATTGCTCAGAGAGCGCCTTGGCCAGCACCCCCGTCAGCGTGGTTTTCCCGGCGCCCACCGGGCCACCGATCCCCACCCGCAAAGGTCCGTTTGGTGATGCCATGTCTCGTCTCCTGTCTAAAGCGTTTTTCGTTTAATCTGAATCAGATTGAGCGAAAAACGTTGCCACACTGAATTGATATTGCAGCATTTCTCAAAAATTGAGTGCCTCAAGTTTTTTGAGAAACGCTTTGCTCAGGTCTTGAATATTCTGACGTCCATATCCTCATGGCGCGCCGCGTTCAAATCGGCGGCAAAGGCGCCGGTGGTGAGGCTGTCGGGCGTGGCGGCCAGGGCTGCCTCGGCCACCTGCTCGATCTCTGTATGTAGCTGTGACAGCACGGTCTGCCCCGCCGCTTGGCCGAGCGGGATGAACCGCACGCCAGCCGACACAAGGTTCGAGGTAAAGCTATGAAGATAAAGCGCAATCACGGTTTTGGAGGGCAGGTCCAGATCCCGCGCCGCCTCGCCCACCGCGACCGGCAAAGCCCGCGCGGGTCGTGCGGGACCGCCCATCTGGGTCACGGTCGTGACAAAGGCCTGCCCCTGTTCAAAGGTCTCCGCCCAGCGCTCTTTCGAGCCCGCCAGAGCCTCCGCCAGATCGCCCATCTCTTGCGCATCGGCGCCTCGAAGGACCAGCGCCAGAAGGCAGGCATCCACATGCCCACCGCCGCGCGTGAGGATCACACGAAGCCAGTCTTTCAGCCCCGCCGCATCGCGGACATGGCCGTCGGAGATCGCCAGTTCCAGCCCATGCGAATAGGCAAAGGCGCCCAAGGGAAAGGAGGGCGAGAGCCATTGGGTCAGGGTCAGAAGCGCGTGCGGGTCAGTCATGGTGATGGTGGTGGTGAGAATGCCCGTGGTCATGGGAGTGGTCGTGGTCATGGGAATGATCATGCGTGTGGCTGTGACCATGGTCGTGGTCATGGCTGTGCCCAGGCTCATGCGTATGTCCATGATCGTGGCCCCCGTGATCATGTCCCCCATGATCATGCCCCATCGTGCGACCATGCCCATAGGCCCCGCCTTCGGGACTGAAGGGCGCCATGATCTCGGTGACCTCTGCGCCCAATTGTTCCAGCATCGCCTTGAGCACCGGATCGCGTTGAATGACCAACCGATCCGACGCGATTTCACAGGGCGTGTGCCGGTTGCCGATGTGCCAGGCATAGCGCGTCACCGTCTCGCCCGTGATGGCATAAAGCTCTTCCTCTGCGGCCCGCACCCCGATCACCGTGCGGTCTTCGCAGGTAAACCCGTCACCCTCGGCAATGGACACGGTCTGCGGCAAATCGACAAAGACCGCCGCGCCCGCAATAGTGGTCAATTTCTTGCGACGCAGCAGCCGCTGATCGTAAGTCAGCGCCACGAAATCCTCGGCCTCCGCCCCGCAGCCCTTGCAAATCTCATAGGCTTTTTTGCTCATTTTCGTCCTCCTGTCAGGAATTGGGACTTTCTTAACCGACTCGCCCCCAAATGTAAGGCAAGGAGACCTTGCCCATGACGTCCATGCATGATCACACACCCCTCGATGCTGTCGATGCGCTCTTTGAGTTGCGCGCGCAAATGGCGCGTCTGCGCGATCTTGAGGCCGAACTTTGCGATGAAATCCGCAGCTTTGCGACCGAAAACGGTGGGGAAAAGGTTTTTGGTGCCACCCGTGTCGCCGTGATCGAAACCCGGACACCGACGCGGGTCGATCCCGCCAAGCTGCCGCATGCGATTCTGAGCGATCCGCATTTTTTTGCCTCCGAAGAAGAAACCGTGGTGCTGCTCTGGCCACGACCCGCTGTGGCGCAGGCGGCAATGTCCGAAACTGTTGTCCTGCATGAGCCCGATTGCGAGGCTTTGGAAGAGGTCAATTTGACAGTTGAAGACGCGCCGCAGCCTGTGTCGATGCTGGAAGAGTCTGAATTCCAACCTCCCCAAGAGGTTGAGGCGACAACCGAAGACACCGAAGTTTCTGCGGGCGTCGATGTATCAGAAGAGGCGGTTGAGGCCGTCGATATGGAAGAAGCCCCTCTGCCGTCCATGGACGTTTCCGTCGGAGACGTCGTGGCGGATGAGACGGATGAGACGCAGGCTTTCGGCGGTCCGAACCACGAAGAAGCCTTTGCGGGTGACGACATCTCGTTGGAGATCACAGAGCAAGCGCCGGTCGAGCTGCCTCCTGCTGGCGCCACTGAAAGCGCCCCTGTGGAGATGCGCACCATCGGCGTACCGCTCGAAGAACAGGATGATCCTCTCGCAGAGATGTACGACCTCGAAGAGCCGGTTTTGGCCGCGCCCGACGACACCACAACAGTCGATTTCACCACGCCTGAAACAGACGTGGCCCCCGAGGTCTTCGTCAGTGCAGATGATCCTTTCGGCCTCAAAGCGTCCACCTCACAGGACACGGTCATGGCGTCCGAAATTCCGCTGATCGACGCCCATGGCGCCGAAGAAGGCGAAACCCCTAAGGATTTGCGCCCGACCGAACATGCCCATTTGCAACCTCTCGTCGGTTTGAACGATGAAGATTTGGCGCAAATGACCCCTGAACCCGAAGACACACTCGCGCCCGTAACCCTGCCGGACGCCGTGGACGCCGCACAAGCGCTTGAAGCCCAGGCGGACCAGCTTGCCGATCTGCCCGCAGATGTCGCACAGGCCCCAGTCGCACAGGCCCCACTGGCCTCGGCCTCCGCTGGTTTCGAGGACAGCGATATCATGCCGGCCACCGCCTTTGCCTCCCGTCGCATCGCCGTCGGAGGCGAAACCTGACCCCTGGGCACATATGCCCTCAAAGCCCTCGTTAAAGCCCATGATTGAGGCTCACTCGATCCAGAAGGAGAGATACTATGTATATGACCCGCTCGCCCGTTGACGAGCTTGCCAGGCTCCGCGCGAAAATCGCCGAATTGCGCGCCCGCGAGGCGGCCCTCGAAGCCCGCTTCATCGAGGGCAACGACACTGGGCGCTTTCCCGGATACAGCTGGGACGTTGTGGTGTCTCGCACCTCCTATCAGGTCTTCGACATCTCCAAATTGCCGCAGCATATTCTGAATGATGACCGCTACTACGCGACCAAACATGTCACTTCGATCCGCATCGAGGACCGCGATGAAAGCGACGCCGTGATCATGCTCGACGCACCTGAAGAGTTTCAGGTCCTCGAGCAGCTTTGACCGCGGAACATCCCGGAACGTCCGACGCGCCGATCCTGATCGCCGCGCAACAGCGCCCGCTAGACGGAAAACAGGTCGCGAAAGACGTAATGCGGAATGCGGTCGCGGGTGATCCCGAGTTTGAGCAACTCGGCATCGCTCATCGCGTCGAGGCGCGCTAGCTCTCCCAAGCGTTTGCGCCGGACGGCATAGGCGTTCACGCCTTGCCCCAATGTGGCGAAGAACAGATCGAGCCGCGCTCTGAGGCTTGGCGTGAGAATCGCGATATTGGCGACGTTCTGCATATCTGGAAACCTCTCTGATAGACGGTTTCCTCCCTATGATGTCAGGATAGACCAAAGGGATGAACAAACAATGCAACACCCGACGCACTCACACCAAAGACCGCAAGACGCCGCCAAAAGCCGCACCCTGCAGGACATCTGCTCGCAGAACCATCAGAACAAGAAGTAGCGTTGCGCCATCGGAAGCTCTGTGGCAGGCTCACAGGTCAGCAATTCGCCATTCGCCCGCACCTCATAGGTCTCGGGATTCACCTCGATCTCCGGCGTAGCATCGTTCATCACCATCGAGGATTTGCCGATCGTGCGGGTGTTCTCCACCGCGACCGTCGTTTTGGCGAGGCCAAGCGCCTTGCCCACGCCCTCGGCCTGCGCGGCCTGGCTGACAAAGAGCACGGCGGAGTGCTCAACCGCACGGCCCATGGAGGCAAACATCGGACGGCTATAGACCGGCTGCGGCGTCGGGATCGAGGCATTCGGATCGCCCATCTGCGCCACGGCAATCGAGCCGCCCAGCAAAACCATCTCAGGTTTCACTCCGAAAAACGCCGGCGACCAGATCACCAGATCGGCGCGTTTGCCCACTTCGATGGAGCCGATATGCTGGCTCATGCCATGCGCAATCGCCGGGTTGATCGTGTATTTCGCGACATAGCGCTTAACCCGCATATTGTCATTGTCGCCGGTCTCATCCGACAGACGCCCACGCTGTTTCTTCATCTTATCGGCGGTCTGCCAGGTGCGGATGATCACCTCGCCCACACGGCCCATGGCCTGACTGTCCGACGAGATGACCGAAAACGCCCCCATGTCATGCAGGATGTCCTCGGCGGCGATGGTTTCCTTGCGAATGCGGCTTTCGGCAAAGGCCACGTCCTCGGGGATAGATTTGTCGAGGTGGTGACAGACCATCAACATGTCGAGGTGCTCTTCGAGCGTGTTCTGAGTAAAGGGCCGCGTCGGGTTGGTCGAGGACGGCAGAATGTTCTCATGTCCGACCACCTTGATGATGTCCGGCGCGTGACCGCCGCCCGCACCTTCGGTGTGATAGGCGTGGATCGTGCGGCCTTTGATGGCGGCCAGCGTGTTCTCCACAAAGCCGCTCTCGTTCAGCGTATCCGTGTGGATCATCACCTGAACGTCCATGTCATCGGCGACAGAGAGACAACAATCGATCGCCCCCGGCGTCGTGCCCCAATCCTCGTGCAGCTTCATCGCGGCGGCGCCCGCTTTGATCATCTCGACCAGAGCCTGCGGTTGGCTGGCGTTGCCTTTGCCTGCGAGCGCGATGTTCATCGGCACACCGTCCAGCGCCTGCAACATCCGCCCGATGTGCCAGGGCCCCGGCGTACAGGTGGTCGCAAGCGTGCCATGCGCCGGCCCCGTGCCACCGCCCAGCATCGTGGTCAGGCCAGAATGTAGAGCATCTTCAATCTGTTGCGGGCAGATAAAGTGGATGTGGCTGTCAAAACCGCCCGCCGTGATGATCCGGCCCTCGCCCGCAATCGCTTCGGTCCCCGGCCCGACAATGATGTCCACGCCCGGCTGCGTGTCGGGATTACCCGCCTTGCCGATGCCTGCGATCCGCCCGTCCTTGAGCCCGATGTCGGCCTTGTAGATGCCGGTCACGTCCAAGATCAGAGCGTTGGTGATCACCGTGTCGACCGCACCCTCGGCGCGGCTTTTCTGCGACTGGCCCATGCCATCTCGGATCACCTTGCCGCCGCCGAATTTGACCTCTTCGCCATAAAGCGGCGCGTTGCGGCCCGCCCCGGCCAGCTCGGAGGTCAGGTCGCGCTCGACCTCGATGATCAGATCGGTGTCCGCCAGACGCACCCTGTCGCCGGTGGTCGGCCCGAACATATCGGCATAGGTCGCGCGGGAAATCTTTGCAGGCATGGTTTATCCCTCTCAATTCATCTCGTAGACGGCGCGCATCTCTTCCGTGCGCTGGCGCGTCAAATGTTCCAAACAGGTGTAGACGATCAGCGGCTGGATCGAACCGCCCTCGAACAGGATGCCTTCGGCCTCGCAGGCCGCGTCACGATACGGAATCCACGCGCGTTGCGCGGTGCGCAGCGCCTCTGCTGTCGCGTCGCTCATGCTGTTCGCCCGATCCATGGCCCAAGCATAGGTGTCGTTCAGGTCCTCATCGGCCTTCACCCAAGCCTCATGCGCACAGGCATTCATGGCGGATTGCGTCATCGCATCGTCGCAATCGAGCGCCTGCGCCGACACCCCAAAAGGCAGCACAAAGACGAGGGATATGAAAGCCTTGCGGATCAAAGCTGACCCATCACTTTCTGATTGAAGCCGTAAACCTCACGCGCGCCCGACAAAGGCACAAGGTCAACTTCGCGCGTCTGCCCCGGCTCAAACCGCACCGCTGTCCCGGCGGCGATGTCGAGCCGTTTGCCCTTTGCCGCTTCACGGTCGAAGTCGAGCCCCACGTTGGTCTCGTAGAAATGATAATGCGAGCCGACCTGCACCGGACGGTCGCCGGTGTTGGACACGGTCAGCGTCGTCACCTCGGCGCCTGCGTTCAATTCGATCTCGCCCTCTTGAATAAAGTACTCTCCGGGAATCATCTCAGGCTCCTGACTTTTTCTTGGTCAAAATACTCATCTCCGATCTTACCGGATCGGATGGTGAACGGTGACAAGCTTGGTGCCATCGGGGAAAGTCGCCTCGACCTGCACCTCGTGGATCATCTCGGCGATGCCGTCCATGCACATGTCTTTCGTCACCACATGCGCCGCCGTTTGCATCAGCTCGGACACCATCTTGCCGTCCCGCGCGCCCTCGACCACGAAATCGGTGATCAGCGCAATCGCCTCCGGGTGGTTCAGTTTCACCCCCCGCTCCAACCGGCCCCGCGCCACCATGGCGGCGAGCGAAACCAAAAGCTTGTCCTTTTCCCTGGGCGTCAGGTTCATCGTCGTCCCTCATTCACATTTGCCAGACCCGCGGCAGATCCGCCTGTCTGATCGTCTTCACAACCTGCGCCACGTAGCGGCGCAATGGATAGCCATCCCCGGCCATCGCCCGGATCACAAGCTTGCCGTTCCAGCCGGAGACCCCCGCCGTCACGCCGTCTTGGGTGATCTGCTTTATAAGTTCGGCCTGCGCCTCTGCACCTTGATCGAAGAGCCCGATGGTGGCAATGGCCCGCGCGCCGCCAAGGGTGGCGGCGTGATCGCGGATCGCCAAAAGCCCCGCGTCGATTTCCAATGGCTCAAGGAATTCCAGCCGCCCGGCGCGGCGAATGTCGCGGCGATCCGTCAGATGCAGCGTCTCGATCACCTCGCCCATGGCGGCGCGGCCCAAGACAAGGCTCTCGACAAAGAGAAACCGCGCATTGCCGGCGATCTCGGCAGATGTTCGGCGCGACAGGCGCGATTTTTCGAACAGAATGGTTTCCTGCGGCAACCACTCCAAAGACGCCCCGGCCCCCGCGACCAAGGACACGGTCACCTCGGCATCGGCGCCGCCTTTGAGGGAAGCATAGGCCCGCTCGGCGGTTTGCGTGGTGCCGATGAGACGCCCATCGCTTTCGACCTCAAGCCGGTAGTCCAACCGGTCCCCTGCGGTCAAGCCACCGGATGTATTGAGAAAAACCACTTCGGGCACAGCGGAATGCACCTTTGGCATCATCGCTTTGGCGGAGCCGGATTGATGCAAATCCCGCAGGCCTTTCGGCCCCATCACCACATGCGCACGGCCCCGCACCCGCTGCATCGCAGGCTGCGCGACCGGCATCGCAGCCGCCTGCAAACTCTCATCTGTGCGCCGCGTGTCCAGCATTCGGATCCTCCAAGTCGTCCTGAGACTAGCGGCACCCGGCGACTGGCTTCAATCCTACATCCGGCGCTTCTCACGGGGAAGCTCCCAAAAACCAACCATTCGCTCAAAAAATAAGCGCACACCAGCCCCTTGCTCTCTCTGGCGCTTTGGCCCGGAAAGAGGTAATCCAAGCGCATGACCGAGACTCTCACCATCCGCCGCCCCGACGACTGGCACCTGCATCTGCGCGATGGCGCGATGTTGGAGGCCGTCCTGCCCGAAACCACGCGCCATTTCGCCCGCGCCATCGTGATGCCGAACCTCGTGCCGCCGGTGGTCACCATGGATGACGCAAGCGCCTACCGCGAACGCATCCTCAAGGCGAACCCGCGCAAGGGCCAGTTCGACCCGCTGATGACGCTCTATCTCACCGAGCAAACCGACCCGGACGATGTGGCTCTGGCCCATGCCTCGGGTTTGGTGAAAGCCGTGAAACTCTATCCGGCGGGGGCCACGACCAACTCCGCCTCGGGGGTCACGCATTTCGATAAAGTGCGGCCAGTGTTGGAAAAAATGGCCGAAATTGGCCTGCCGCTTTGCGTTCATGGCGAAGTGGTGCATGGCGATGTCGATATTTTCGACCGCGAGAAAGTCTTCATCGACACGGTGCTGGACCCGATCCGCACCTCGACCCCCGGCCTCAAGGTCGTGATGGAACATATCACAACGAAAGAGGGCGCGGAGTATGCCCGCGAAGGCGGCAAAAACCTTGGCGCGACGATCACGACGCACCATCTGGTGATCAACCGCAACCACATCCTCGTGGGCGGGATCAAGCCGCATTACTACTGCCTGCCGGTGGCGAAACGCGAGACCCACCGTCTGGCTTTGGTAGAGGCCGCGACCTCGGGCGATCCGAGCTATTTTCTGGGCACCGACAGCGCGCCGCACCTCGATGGCGACAAGGAAAGCGCCTGCGGCTGTGCCGGCTGTTTCACCGCGACGAACACCATGTCGATCCTCGCCGAGGTCTTCGAGGCCGAGGGCGCGCTGGACAAGCTTGAGGCCTTCACCTCGATGAACGGGCCGAATTTCTACGGGCTGCCGCTCAACGAGGCGACGATCACGCTGCGCAAAGGCACGCCGGTGCAATATCCCGCGAAAATCGACACGGCCAACGGGCCGGTGACGGTGTTCGACCCGCAAATGCCGCTCCACTGGAGCGTGGAAGCGTAGTTCTGGCTTAAGAGAGGCTGACCATGATCCCTTCGTCCTTCCCCGATGAGACCGAAATCGCCCGTCTGACGGCGCGCATGCTGTTGGAAATCGGTGCGGTGAATTTCCGCCCCGAGGACCCGTATATCCTCGCCTCCGGCCTGCCCTCGCCGACCTATATCGATTGTCGCAAGCTGATTTCCTATCCGCGCATTCGTTCGACGCTGATGGATTTCATGGCGGTGCAGATCATGCGTCAGGCTGGCTTCGAGGCCTTTGACAACATCGCCGGTGGCGAAACCGCAGGCATTCCGTTCGCCGCCATGGTGGCCGAACGTCTTGGCCTGCCGATGAGCTATGTTCGGAAGAAACCGAAGGGCTACGGCCGGAACGCCCGGATCGAAGGCGCTATGTCTGAGGGCGAACGCGTGTTGTTGGTCGAGGATCTGACCACCGACGGCGGCTCGAAACTGTCCTTCGTCGATGCGATCCGTGAGACGGGCGCGAGCTGTGGCTGGACGGCGGTGATTTTCTACTACGGCATCTTCCCGGAGACGGAAAAGACGCTGGGCGATCACGGGGTAAAGCTCATCAGCCTGTGCACCTGGTGGGACGTTCTGGCCGAGGCGAAGAAACAGAAAATCTTCGACGCCAGCACGTTGGCCGAAGTCGAACATTTCCTCGGCGCACCGCGCGCCTGGCAGGAAAAGCATAAGAAAGACTGAGCGCCTCCCGTGCCTCAGCCCCTGCTCAAAATTTCAACGTCGCCCCAGCGGGCGGCGTTTTTCTTTGCATCGCGCAGGCTTAGCCCGACCCGCAGAGTTATCCACAAAATATACATTTTGCGGTGCCCTGCCCGGGTGGTTTAAGACACTCAAATCCGAGAGCAACACGCGACTCGCGGATCATAAAAAGAGGGCAGAAAACATGAGTGAAATCGCCAAACTCGACAGCCACCGCGGGGAGAAATCCACCGGTGCCGATGCCGCATCGGGCACGGAGACTGGCGGCAATGGCACCTCTGTGATCACCTCTTACGCGGGCGCCGTGCCGCATAATATCGAGGCGGAACAACAGCTTCTTGGTGCGCTTCTGACCAACAACGATGTCTTCGACAAGATCGTGTCGATCATCGCGCCGGATCATTTCTATGACCCGGTCCACAAGGATATTTTCGAAAAAGCCGCCGAGCGGATTTCGAAAAACATGCTGGCCTCGCCGGTGACGCTCAAGGCCTATATGGAGGACCATGTCGGCCTCCAGGAGCTGGGCGGCACGGCCTATCTCGCACGTCTCGCCGCCTCGGCGATCTCGACCTACGCGGTGCGCGACTACGCGCAGCTGATTTATGACCTGTTCCTGCGCCGCCAGCTCATCGAGCTGGGCAATGAAATCGCGGGCGCGGCCTCATCGGGGTCGGACACCCGGGACCCGAGCGAACAGATCGTCGCCGCCGAACAGCGCCTCTACGGCCTCGCCGAACAGGGCAAGGGAGAAACGGGGTTCACGTCGTTTCTCTCCGCCGTCACCCAGGCCGTGCTGAACGCCAACGCCGCCTATGAGCGCGGCGGCGGCATGGCGGGGATTGAAACGAAACTCATTGATCTCGATAAGAAAATGGGGGGCCTGCACCCCTCCGACTTGATCATTCTTGCGGGGCGTCCCTCGATGGGGAAAACCTCGCTTGCGACCAACATCGCCTTCAACATTGCGAAATCCTACAAAAAGGGCCAGCTCCCCGACGGGCGCCAAGGCGCCGTCGAGGGCGGTGTCGTGGGATTTTACTCGCTCGAAATGAGCGCCGAACAATTGGCGGCGCGTATTCTGGCCGAGGCCTCCGAGATTTCCTCGCACAAGATCCGCCAAGGTGACATGACCGAGGACGAATTCCGTCGCTTCGTCGATGCCGCCAAGACGCTGGAAAGCTGTCCGCTTTATATCGACGACACGCCCTCGATCCCGATCTCGCAGCTTGCGGCCCGTGCTCGGCGCTTGCAGCGGACCCATGGGCTCGATCTTTTGATCGTCGACTACCTGCAGCTTGTGCGCGGCACGTCCCGGACCGAAGGCAACCGGGTGCAGGAAATCGGCGAAATTTCCATGGGGCTCAAAGCCATCGCGAAAGAGTTGAACATCCCGGTGATCGCGCTGTCGCAGCTCTCGCGGACGGTGGAGTCCCGCGACGACAAACGCCCGCAGCTCTCGGATTTGCGCGAATCCGGCTCCATCGAGCAGGACGCCGACGTGGTGATGTTCGTGTACCGTGGCGAATATTACAAAGAGCGTGAAAAGCCGGATGACGACAACCTCGAGGCGATGGAAAAGTGGATGGCCGACATGGAGCGCCTGCACGCCAAGGCCGAGGTCATCCTCGGCAAACAGCGTCACGGTCCGATCGGCACGGTCGAGTTGAGTTTTGAGGCGGAGTTCACCCGCTTTGGCAACCTCGCCGCCGACCGCTACAACAATTACGATTACGAATAACGTCTAAAGGGTCAGGCGCGCGTCCTTTCGTCTTGCGACTCCCGGCGCGCACCGTCAAATACATCGACATGGGTACTTCAGTTCTACAAATCGATCTCGGGGCACTGGCCGACAATTGGCGCGCCCTCGACAAGCTCTCCTCTGACGCGGTGGAAACCGCCGCTGTCTTGAAGGCCGACGCCTATGGGTTGGGTGTCGCCAAAGCCGCGCGCGCCTTGATGAAAGCCGGCGTCAAAAAGTTTTTCGTCGCCGCCGCCGAAGAAGGCGTGACCCTGCGCCAAGCCGTGGGGCCGACGCCCTGGATCGGCGTTTTCTCTGGCCACATGGCGGGCGACACGGATATGATCTGCGACATGAATCTGGTGCCGATGCTCAATTCTCTCGACCAGATCACCCGCCATTTCGAGGCCCTGCCCGGCGCGCCTTTTGGCATTCAGCTTGACACCGGCATGAACCGTCTGGGCCTTGAGCCTGCCGAATGGGATGCGGTCAAAGCATTGGTCATAAAGGCGAATCCCGCCCTGATCATGAGCCACCTCGCCTGTTCCGACGAACCGGATCACCCGATGAATGCACAACAACTGGCGGCCTTTCGCGCGATGACCGATGGGGTCAAAGTGCCCCGTGCGCTCTCCGCGACCGGCGGATTGTTACTGGGCCCCGACTACCATTTCGATCTGGTCCGCCCCGGCATCGGGCTTTATGGCGGCTTTCCCTATGAGGACGGCAAACCGGTCGTGAAACTCGAATGCCCGGTGATCCAGACCCGCGATGTCATGCCCGGCGAAACCGTCGGCTATTCGAACAGCTGGACCGCCGACGTGCCGTCACGCATCGCCACCGTTTCGGCGGGCTATGCCGACGGCATCACGCGGCTGTTTTCCAACAAGGCAGTGTTGTTCGACGGCGCGACCCCCTGCCCGCTCGTGGGCCGTGTCTCGATGGACCTGATCACCGTGGACATCACCCATCTCGATCATGTGCCGCGCGCGCTTGATCTCTTGTGTGCCCATCAAACGCCGGACGATTTGGCCACCATTGGCCAGACCATCGGCTATGAAATCCTGACCTCTCTGGGGGCGCGGTATCAGCGCCGCTACATCGGATGACGGCGATTTTGACCCGCCCTCTGGCCGCTCTTGGCGCGGCGGTTTTGGCCGCTTTGGCCAGCGTCGGGCGGGTGGCCTTGTTTGCGCTTTCGGCCTTTCGCCACATCATCACGCCGCCTTTTTACGGCCGCGAATTCCTGCATTCTTTGATGACGGTGGGCTATCTGTCGCTCCCCGTTGTGGGGCTGACCGCGATTTTCACCGGCGGCGCTTTGGCGTTGCAAATCTATGCCGGTGGCTCGCGCTTCTCCGCCGAACAGGTCGTGCCGCAGATCGTCGCCTTGGGGGTCGTGCGCGAGCTGGGCCCCGTCATGGTCGGCCTGATGATGGCCGCGCGCGTGACCTCGTCGATTGCCGCCGAGATTGCCACGATGAAGGTCACGGAGCAGATCGACGCATTGGTCACACTCTCGACCGATCCGATGAAATATCTCACCGCGCCACGCGTCTTTGCCGGTCTCGTCACCGTGCCTTTGCTCGTGGCCGTGGGCGACACGATTGGCGTCTTCGGCGGTTGGTTCGTCTCGACGCAATCTCTGGGGTTCAACCCCGCGACCTACCTCAAGAACACCGTCGACTTTCTCGAGGCCTCTGACATCATTTCCTCGCTCGTCAAGGGCGCGGCCTTTGGCGTGATCGCGACGCTGATGGGGTGTTATTTCGGCATGAACTCGGGCCGGGGCGCACAGGGCGTGGGGCGTGCGACGAAATCCTCCGTGGTGGCCGCAGCCGTCTTGATCCTCGCGGCCAACTTCCTTTTGACACAGGCGTTTTTCAGCACATGATCAGCCTAGAGAATGTCCATAAAGCCTTTGGGTCCAAAGAGATTTTGCGTGGCGTCGATCTGAATGTCGCGCGCGGCGAAAGCTGTGTGATCATCGGCGGCTCGGGCACCGGGAAATCGGTGACGCTGAAATGCATTCTCGGGCTTATCACGCCGGATCAAGGCACGATCAAAGTGGGTGGCGAAGACATCACTGCGACCGGCGACCGCGATGCGTTCCTCGCCCGGTTCGGCATGTTGTTCCAAGGGGCTGCGCTGTTTGACAGTCTTCCGGTCTGGCAAAACGTGGCCTTTCGCCTCTTGCGTGGGTCGCTCAAGCGTCCGAAAGCGGAAGCGCGCGAGATCGCTATCGAAAAGCTGCGCCGCGTGGGGCTTGGGCCCGATGTGGCCGATCTCTTCCCCGCCGAACTCTCGGGCGGGATGCAGAAACGCGTGGGGCTGGCGCGTGCCATCGCCGCCGATCCTGAGATCATTTTCTTTGACGAACCCACCACCGGCCTCGACCCGATCATGGCGGGAGTGATCAACGAATTGATCCGCGAAATCGTCGTCGAGATGGGCGCGACCGCCGTGACGATCACCCATGACATGACCTCCGTGCGTGCGATTGCCGACAAGGTGGCGATGCTGCACCGGGGCAAAATCCGCTGGTTTGGCCCCGTGGCCGAGATGGACAGCGCGGATGATCCCTATCTCAAACAGTTCATCACCGGCTCCGCCGAGGGGCCGATTGAAACACTGCGATGAGCAAGCTGCGCCTTCTCAACCTGTCGCTTTTGATCCTCTTTCCCATCGCCTGGGCCGCGCCTTTGTTGAAGGCGGGGCTGTTGCCGCTGTTTGCCCTGTCGGAAATCTCGGTTCTCTCTGGGATCGGCGCATTGTGGGAAAAGGACAAGTTTTTGGCGCTTGTCGTGGTGTTTTTCGCGATTTTGGCCCCGATTGGGAAAGTTTTAGCGATGGAGGGCCTGCTGTCCGGCCGCCTGTCTGACAACCTGTCAGAGCGTGTGAAGCCCTGGCTCTATCACCTTGGGCGGTTGGCCATGGCGGATGTGTTCCTGATCGCGATCTATATCACGGTCGCGAAAGGCATCGGGGTGGGACGGCTTGAAGTGGGCTGGGGGCTTTATCTGTTTACGCTCTGCGTGCTTGTGAGCCTCGGCTTGAGTATTTTTACCAAGAAAAAGACCTGAGTGCTTGCGGAAGACGCGCACGGCGGATTAGAACGAAGCAAGAACAATTTAAAGGCAGCAGAATGGCCAAGGCGCAGAAGAATTTCGTGTGCTCCAATTGCGGGGCGGTGACGACCAAATGGTCGGGGCGCTGTGATGGCTGTGGCGAGTGGAACACGATTGTCGAGGAAAAGCCGCTCTCCGCGGCGGGGCCCACGAAAAAGACGCTGGGCGGGATGCGGGGCAAGGAAATTCCGCTCTCAAAACTCTCGACCAAGGAAAGCCCCCCGCCGCGCACCTCTTCGGGGATGGAAGAGTTTGACCGGGTGTTGGGCGGGGGTCTTGTGCCCGCCTCGGCCATCTTGGTCGGCGGCGATCCAGGGATCGGCAAATCGACGCTTTTGTTGCAGGCGGCAGCGCGATTTGCGGGCGCGGGGCTCAAGGTCATCTATATTTCCGGCGAGGAAGCCAGCGCGCAGGTGCGCATGCGCGCGCAACGTCTGGGGCTGGCTGAGGCCAATGTGCAACTGGGTGCCGAAACCAATCTGCGCGATATTTTGACGACACTGGAGAAGGAAGAGCCGGATCTGGTGATCATCGACTCGATCCAGACCATGTGGGCCGACAATGTCGAAAGCGCGCCCGGCTCTGTGTCTCAGGTGCGCGCGGCGGCGCATGAATTGACCACATTCGCCAAGACGCGCGGCGTTTCCGTGGTGCTTGTGGGCCATGTGACCAAGGAGGGTCAGTTGGCCGGGCCGCGTGTGGTCGAGCATATGGTCGACACGGTGCTCTATTTCGAGGGCGAGCGCGGGCATCAGTTCCGGCTCTTGCGCGCGGTGAAGAACCGTTTCGGTCCGGCGCATGAGATCGGTGTCTTCGAGATGACCGGCGATGGATTGTCCGAGGTGACGAATCCTTCGGCGCTGTTTCTGTCCGAACGCGATCAGCCGGCGCCGGGATCGGTGGTCTTTGCGGGCATCGAAGGCACCCGTCCGGTTTTGGTGGAATTTCAGGCCCTTGTCGCCCCCTCGCCCCACGCGCAAGCGCGGCGGACGGTGGTGGGCTGGGACGGCTCTCGTCTGGCAATGATCCTTGCCGTGTTGGAAGCGCGCTGTGGCATTCCCTTCGCGGGGTTGGATGTCTATCTCAACGTCGCGGGCGGGATGAAAGTGTCCGAACCCGCCGCCGATCTGGCCGTGGCGGCAGCGCTTTTGTCGGCGCGCGAGGATGCGGCTTTGCCGAAAGACTGCGTCGTTTTCGGCGAGTTGTCGCTGTCCGGCAGTTTGCGGCCGGTCGGGCAGACAGAGAACCGGCTGAAAGAGGCCAAGAAGCTTGGCTTTGCCTCCGCCATCGCGCCTGCGCAATCGAAAGCAGGTGAGAAAAGCGGTATGGAAATGCGCTTGATGAGCGATCTCGTGGGCTTTGTCGGCGAGGTCTTTGGTGCGGGGTGAGGCGCCGGGCAAAACCACACTCTGGAGCAGAGCAAACGCGGTTCACCTCGCCACATGCCAGCTTTTTTACCGCAACTCGGCGAAAAAGGCGGGAAAAAGGTTGAACAAATTCTCAAAACTTGGTTCTTCACCGGCGAGCCTTTCCTGACGGAACGGCAAGTGAGTTTTGACGAAGGACGTGCCATGGACGGCTTTACTATTATCGACGGCATCGTGGCGCTGGTCATCATTGTCTCTGCCATTCTTGCCTATAGCCGCGGATTTGTGCGCGAGGGCATGGCGATCGCCGGTTGGATCGTGGCGGCGATTCTGGGCTATATGTTTGCGCCGAAAGCCGTGCCGCTGGTGAAAGAAGTGCCGTACTTAGGCGATTACATCGCGGGCTCTTGCGAATTGTCGGTGATCACCGGGTTCTTCGCGGTCTTCGCACTGGCGCTCATCGTTGTCTCGGTCTTCACGCCGCTGTTTTCTTCCGCTGTGCAACGCTCTGCACTGGGCGGCATCGATCAGGGGCTTGGGTTCCTGTTCGGCGTGCTCAGAGGCATCGTTCTGGTCGCCATCGCTCTGGTCGTGGTGGACCGCGTCTCCACCGGCGATCCCATCGAGGTGCTGGAAAACTCCCGCACGGCCAAGGTCTTTGCCCGTTCCCAAGACAAGATCGACGAGAGCCTGCCGGACGATGCGCCGGATTGGATCACGCAGCGCTATGAGGCGCTGGTCTCCACCTGCACGCAGTAAGCGCGGCATCATAGACTTGCAAAGGCGGCCTTTCGGGTCGCCTTTTTCGTTGCGCCACCACGATCAACGCGCCCCTGCAATTTTTAAGAAACGCTTTATGTGATCCTTTCGTGACACTGGCTTTGATAGGCCTTAAAGGAAGGGCAAGACACCCGTGACAGGATTCGGAGCCCGGCTGGATGCGCCTTTCGCCCCAGACCTATACCTTTGAGCTTGGCGTATTGGATTGCGTCGGAACAGGTGCACCCTCTCGACTGAGAGCTTCTCAACTCACCATGACCGGGGCCCAGCCCCATTGGCCTCTCTGACCATGACGGCAGAGATCGCAGCGACGACGAATTGGAGCGACTGATATGTGCGGGATTTTTGGGATCGCGAGCCGGACGAACGATGTCTTTGCGGAGCTCTACGACGGGCTTTTGATGCTTCAGCATCGGGGTCAGGACGCCTCGGGCATTGTGACCTATGACGGCGAGTTTTTCCGCGAACGCAAAGGCTCCGGCCTTGTGAAAGACGTGTTCGGTCCGCAGGATGCGCCGAACCTTCTGGGCCGTCTCGGGCTTGGCCATGTGCGCTACCCCACCGCGGGCTCGCTTTCGGCCGCAGAGGCCCAACCGTTCTTCGTCAATGCGCCCTACGGCATCTACCTCGTGCACAACGGCAATATCACCAACACCGAAGAGCAGCGCGCCAAGGTGGTCGGCAAGTATTCCCGCCATCTGCGCACCACCTCCGACAGTGAAATCCTGTTGAACGTGCTGGCAGACAAGGTCTCTGACGCCATCAAGGTGAACGGCACCGACGATCCGGTGCGCAACATTCTGGCTGGTGTAAAAATGACCATGGAGCGGGTGCAGGGCGCCTATTCCGTGATCTGTCTGATCGCGGGCGTCGGCCTTTTGGCCTTCCGCGATCCGCATGGCATCCGCCCGCTCTCTGTCGCAAAACGCGAAACCGACGCAGGCGATGAATATTCCTTTGCGTCTGAGGACGTGGCCTTTGGCATCAACGGCTTCGAGAAAATCCGCGACATGGCCCCGGGCGAGGCGATCCTGATCGACCTCGACGGCAATATGCACAAACGCCAATGTGTTGAGGGCAAGCTGACGCCCTGTATTTTCGAATATGTCTATCTCGCCCGTCCCGACAGCATGCTCGACGGCATCTCCGTCTACAAAACCCAGCTCCGCATGGGTCAGACGCTGGCACAGCAAATCCTCGACAGCGGGTTCGAGATCGACGCGATCATCCCGGTGCCGGACAGCGCACGTCCTGCGGCGCTTGAGGTCTCCAACATCACCGGCATTCGCTACCGCGAGGGTCTGGTGAAAAACCGCTATGTGGGCCGGACCTTCATCATGCCGGGCCAGAGCGAGCGTCAAAAGTCCGTGCGTCGCAAGTTGAACGCGATGGAATTGGAGATGAAGGGGCGCAATATCCTTTTGGTCGACGACAGCATCGTGCGCGGCAATACGATCAAGAAGATCGTCCAGATGTGTCGCGAAGCCGGCGCCAAGAAGGTCTACATCGCCTCGGCCTCCCCGCCGGTGAAATACGCCAATGTCTACGGCATCGACATGCCCACGAAAGAAGAGCTGGTCGCCAACAACCGCAGCGTTGAGGAAATCTGTGACTATCTCAACGCCGACGGTCTGATCTATCAAAAGCTCGAAGACCTCATCTGGGCCGCCAAAGAGGGCAACCCGGAGATCGAGGCCTTTGATTGCTCCTGTTTCAACGGCGAATATGTCACGGGCGTCTCACCGGAATACCTCGCCTCTTTGGAGACCTCCTCGCGTGTCAGCGAGAAGATGAAAGACAAAGGCGTCGAAAAAGCCACCTCCTCGCTCGCGTGCTGAACCTTGGCCTCCCTGCTTGATCTCGACCCGCGCTGGCGCGCGCTCATGGACCCGGACGGCCCGTTCGGCGGGCTGATCGACATCGGCTTCGATCACCCCTCCGACTGGCCGCATGAAGCGCGTGGCGAGGCCCCCTTTGTCAAAGCGGGCGACGACCAACTGGCCTCTGAGCTGTGCCGTCTCAAAGATCGGCGGTTCCTGCGCGCCACGCTTTCCCTGCCGCTGCGCGGCTCGGACGAGGCGCTGATGGTGGCGCTTTGGGTCGAGGTGCCGCACGCGGTGTTCTATGCCTATCTCGACCTTTTGGACGGCGGCGCTGTCCCCGACTCGACGCCTGCAACACTGGCCAACGATCTCTCGCCTCTGGCAGTTCAGGGCAGTCAGGTGACGCTCGGGTTCGGCGACGGCACCGCGCGTCCCGAAGCGATCAGCGCCGAGGCGAAAGACATCTCCCTCGATCAGTTGATTGATCTTTACGAAGCCACCGGGACGCTTGAGCGCAGCGCGCTCAAATCCTCTTGACGCCGCGCCGGGCAACCGCCACACAAATCCCATGACAGAGATCCCAAAAATCGCCCTCATCACCGGCGCCTCGCGCGGCCTTGGCTTTTTCCTCGCCGAGGCTCTGGCGCCCGACTATCACATCGTCGCCGTCGCCAAGACCACAGGCGCGCTCGAAGAGCTCGACGACCGGATCAAGGCCAAGGGCGGTCAGGCCACCCTGGCGCCGATGGATGTCACCAACCCGGACGCCATGGCGCATCTCTGTCGCGGCATTTACGACCGTTGGGGCCACTTGGACCTCTGGGCGCATACCGCTGTTTACGCTCAACTTTTGTCCCCCGCCGATCACATGGACCCGAAAGATTTCGACCGCACGATGACCACCAATGTCATCGCGACCGGCAAGCTGATCCCGATGATCTCGCCGCTCTTGACCATGGGCGACGCGCCGGGTGAGGCGCTGTTTTTCGAGGACAACCACGCGGGCGAGAAATTCTTTGGCGCCTATGGTGCCTCAAAAGCCGCGCAGATCGCCATGGCGAAAAGCTGGCAGGCGGAGACCTCCGCGATGAGCAAAGCCCCCCGCGTCCACATCCTATCGCCCAACCCCATGCCCACCGCCACCCGCGCACGGTTCTTTCCGGGTGAGGACAAAGCGACGCTGACGCATCCGCGCGACGAGGCCCCGCGGCTGTTGAAAGAGGCGGGGCTGCTCTAAAGCCCTCTGCTAGCGGCGACGCATTGTCCGCTTTGCGGACAAAGCTGTCGTTTGAACGAAGCGCCACCGCCCGAAAACAAGCCGAAGGCGCCAGGCGTGCGCCAGACTGTCCCGGCGGTCAGGCGCACACCCTCGTGGCCAATGTCCTCTCTGGACTCAAAGCCCGTCCTCACAGAGGCGCAAACAGGTCTACCCGGTAGCCATCCGGGTCCGCCACGGTCGCATATCGTTGCCCCCAAAACGCATCCCAAGGCTGGGTGAGCACCGCAAATCCTGCCTCTTCGACCATCTTGGCTATGGCATCCACCTCCGCCGGATTGTCGCACAAGAGCGCAAAGCAGGAATGGTTCGGCGCGCGCGGCGCTTCGCCCGTCAGTTTTTCCATCAGGCTGGCATGATCGATCATCAAACGCGGCTCTCCGGGCGCCCGCACCGGTTCGACGTGATCCTCGGTCATAAAGCCGCCCTCAAAGTCGAAGCCCAAGAGCGTATAGAACGCCATCGCCCGCTCCATATCGGTTGCCGTGACCGCAACGGCGTCCAAAACAGGTTTTCCCATAGGTTTTTCCTCTCAGATCAGGCGGGCGACTTGCCGCGATTCCCAGCCTGCTTTAAGGACATAGGCAACACAAGAGAAAGCGAGCCCATGCGCATCCTGATCACCAATGACGACGGCATCAACGCGCCGGGTCTGAAAACCTTAGAGGCCATCGCGGCTGAAATTGCCGGTCCCGAGGGCGAGGTCTGGGTCGTCGCACCGGCGTTTGAGCAATCCGGCGTCGGCCATTGCATTTCCTACGCCAGCCCCACGATGATTTCCGAGCTTGGCCCGCGTCGCTGGGCCGCCGAGGGCTCGCCTGCGGATTGCGTCTTGGCAGGCCTGCACGACATCCTGCCCGCGCGTCCCGATCTGGTGCTCTCCGGCGTCAATCGTGGCAACAATGCGGGCGAAAACGTGATGTACTCGGGCACCATCGGCGGTGCCATGGAGGCCGCGTTGCAGGGTGTGAAAGCCATCGCCCTGTCGCAATTCCTCGGCCCGCACAACTATGAGGCCGAAGACCCGTTCGAGGCCGCGGCCCAACACGGCGCCCGCGTGATCCGGCATCTTCTGGACAAGGCTCCTTGGGGCGAAGACGACGTTTACCGCCTGTTTTATAATGTAAATTTCCCACCGATCCCGGCCTCTGACGTGAAAGACATCACGGTCGCGCGCCAAGGCCGTCGCAAAACCCCGGGCTTTGTGATGGAGGGCCAGGTTTCCCCCACCGGGCGGCGATTCCTGTGGGTGCGCGGCTCCGAGCAATCCGTCGACACCGGTCCTGACACCGACGTGACCGCCAATCTCGAAGGCCATATTTCAGTGACGCCGATGCGCGCCGACCTGACTGCGCATGACATGATCAAAGATCTGGAGCGTGCGCTCTGATGGCCATGACCCCTGAAGCCAAAATGCAATATCTCTTCACGCTCCGTTCCAAGGGCGTGACGGATCAGCGCACGCTTCAGGCCATGGAAAAGATCGACCGGGGCGATTTCGTCAAAGGCCTGTTCGCCGAGCGCGCCTATGAGGACATGCCGCTGCCCATCGCCTGCGGCCAGACCATTTCGCAACCCTCCGTGGTGGGGCTGATGACCCAGGCGCTCGATGTGCAACCGCGCGACAAGGTGCTCGAGGTCGGCACAGGCTCGGGCTATCAGGCCGCCGTGCTGAGCCAGCTTGCCCGCCGGGTCTACACGGTGGATCGCTATGCCCGTCTGGTGCGCGAGGCGCAGGCCGTCTTTGACCGTCTGGGCATCGTCAACATCACCTCGATGTCTGCCGATGGCTCATTCGGCCTGCCCGATCAGGCGCCTTTTGATCGCATTCTTGTGACCGCCGCGGCAGAGGACCCTCCCGGGCCCCTCTTGGCGCAGTTGAAAACTGGCGGTATCATGGTCTTGCCGGTCGGTCAGTCCGACGCCGTGCAAAGCCTGATCAAGGTGACGCGGCTCGAGGACGGTTTCGATTACGAAGAACTGCGCGCCGTGCGTTTCGTGCCCCTCGTCGAGGGGATGGGTCAGGAGTGACCGAGTTTTAGACACCTCCGTCAGAGAGGGACCGAAGGGGATATCCCCCGCCATTGAGGACAGAGTGAGATGACGATTTTTTCGACGTTTGAGACCCGCCGTGCCGGACTTGCGATGATGGGCTGTGCCGTTTTGGCGCTGAACGCCTGTGACAAGCCGATCGATTTCGATCTGCGTGGCATGACCGATGCGTTTTCCACGGCACCTGCGGCCTCGGAAGCCAAAACCATTTCGAAACCGACGCCGAACGCGCAGGGCATCATCTCTTATCCGAATTATCAGGTCGCCGTCGCCAAACGGGGTGACACCATCGCCGATGTCGCGAACCGCACCGGCCTGTCTGTGAACGAGTTGGCGCGCTACAATGGCATCACCGATGACGTCACCCTGCGCGAAGGCGAGGTGATCGCGCTCCCGCGCCGCATAGACGGCACCTCCGCCGCCACCCGCGCAGGCACCATCGCCTCGGGCGAGCGGATCGACATCACGGCGCTCGCCGAAGAGGGGCTGAGCAACGCTGGAAGCGGCCAGACGACCACCACCACGATGACGCAGGCCAAAGCCTCCGACCCGATCGAGGGCATGGAGCCGGTGCGCCACCAGGTCAAACGCGGCGAAACCGCCTATTCCATCGCCCGCACCTACGGCATCTCCGTGCGCGCTCTGGCGGATTGGAACGGCCTCGATTCCGATCTCTCCGTCGAGGAAGGCCGTTATCTGCTGATCCCGGTGAAAGCCTCCGAAGTGACCGTGCAAGCGTCCGAGACACAGCCGGGCCAAGGCACGCCGACGCCCACACCGCCCTCGGCCTCCGAGCCCCTGCCCGACCCGGATGCCGCCAAACCCGCACCCGCGACGACCAAACCGGCGGCGGATCTCGGCGCGACGCAAACTTCGACCACCTCGGAAATGGCCAAACCCGTCTCGGGCGCAATCATCCGCGATTACGACAAGACGAAATCGAAATTCATCCTCTTCGCCGCCACCTCCGGCACGCCGGTGAAAGCCGCGAAAGACGGTACGGTGAAGCTGATCTCCACCAATGCCGATGGCGTGAAAATCATGGTCGTGGATCACGGCGGCGGCTTGCAGACGGCCTATAGCTTTATCGACGACATTGCGGTGAAGAAAGGCGACAGCGTGAAACGTGGCCAGACCATCGCCAAGGTGACCGCCAACGAATTCAACGCCTTGCAGTTCATGGTGTTCAAAGGCACCCAGACGGTCGACCCGACGCCTTATCTGAACTGACGGGATTTGAGTATTTGTAACAGCAAAGGAAACGGGGAGGTTTGGCCTTCCCGTTTTCGCTATTTAGAACCGTAGGCTCAGCCCAGCTTGACGCCCTGACGCCCCGCCAGATCGGTAAAGAACTGCCAGGCCACACGGCCTGAACGAGACCCACGCGTCGCTTGCCATTCGATGGCCTCGGCGCGGAGCGTCTCTTCCTCGACTTCGACGCCATATTCCCGACAATAGCCTCGGATCATCTCGAGATATTCGTCCTGAGAACAGGGGTGAAAACCAAGCCAAAGCCCGAAGCGGTCCGACAGAGAAACCTTTTCCTCGGTCGCCTCCGACGGGTTGATCGCGGAGCTGCGCTCGTTCTCGATCATATCGCGCGGCATCAGGTGACGGCGATTGGAGGTGGCGTAGAACAGCACATTGTCCGGGCGGCCTTCGATACCGCCGTCGAGCACCGCTTTGAGCGATTTGTAATGCTGGTCGTCATGGCTGAACGACAGGTCGTCGCAGAACAGCAGAAAGCGATGCTCGGAGCTGCGCAAGAGGTTCAAAAGACGCGCCACAGTGGGCAGGTCTTCGCGCTGCATCTCGACGATCTTGAGCGGCAGGCCTTCGGCATTCACCGCCGCATGGACGGATTTGACCAGAGAGGATTTCCCCATCCCGCGCGCGCCCCACAGGAGCGCGTTGTTGGCCGGCAAGCCACGGGCGAATTGCAGAGTGTTTTCCAGAAGCGTGTCCCGAGAGCGATCCACCCCGACGAGGAGCGAAATATCGACCCGCGAGACCGTTTTGACCGGCTGCAACGCATCGGGTTCCGTGTGCCAGACATAGGCGTCTGCGTGATCGAAATCGGGCGCGGCCAGAGGCGCCGGGGCCATGCGTTCGAGGGCCTCGGCAATGCGTTTCAGGGTCTTACTTGTCATCTTCGTCGAACTCGGCAAACAGGTCTTCGTCCTCGTCCAACACGCCAGCGGCGCGCAGCTCTTCGGTGCGTTTCTTTTCGACACGCGCGACGAGGAAGATCGAGACTTCGTAGAGGCCGTAAACCACAACGAAGAGGATCAGCTGGGTCGTCACATCCGGCGGCGTCACCAAGGCGGCGACGGTCAGGATGCCCACGACGGCGTATTTCCGGGTCGCCCGCAGGCCGCGCGCCGTCGCAAGACCAGCCTTGCCCATCAGGGTCAAAAGCACAGGAAGTTGGAAACACAGCCCGAAGGCCACGATCATTTTCAACGTGATATCAAGGCTTTCGTTGACCTTGCCGTTGAAGACGATGTCGATGCCCGTGTCGGTCGAGGCCGCCGCCACGTCACCGCCGTTGGTGACCAGCGCGCCCACGAATGACGGCAGATCGGCGAAACCAAGGAAAAAGGTCATCGCCAGCGGCACAACCACATATTGCGCGAAGGCCGCGCCCATCAGGAAGAGCACCGGAGAGGCGATCAGGAAGGGCAAAAACGCATTCTTTTCATTGCGGTAAAGCCCCGGCGCGACGAAACGCCAGAGCTGATAGGCGATCACCGGGAAGGAAATCGCCAGACCGCCGACCATGGAGATGCGAATGAGCGTGAAGAAATATTCCTGCGGCGCGGTGTATTGCATCACCGGGTTCGGGTTGCCCAAGGCGCGCATGCTCTTTTCGATCGGCACCAGGAGGAAATCGAGGATCGGACCGGCAACCGCAAAGCAGATCACCATGCCAACGACAAAGGCCAGCACCGCGCGAATGATCCGTGTGCGCAGCTCCGCCAAATGCTCGATCAAGGGCGCGCTGCTGTCTTCGATATCGCTGTCGCTCATGCGTCGCCGCCCTTCTTCTCAGTCGCCTTGTCCGACGCCTCGGCATCCAATTCGGCCTGGAGCCGCTCGGTCGCCTTTTTCGCTGCCGCATCCGAAATTTTCTTGGCCGCCTCGGCACGTTCCGGGCTCAACTCGTCTTTTTGCAACTTGTCCGTTTTCGGGGCCGCCTTGCCGTCAGCGGCCTTCATCGGGTCCCACTTCTCGAAGGTGTCCGCCGCTTCGTTGAGCTTATCGAGACCGAATTTCTTCGGGTTCGCAGCCCCCTTCAAAGCCTCGGACGCCTCTTTCATACCGCTCTCGTCCGCCGCCGCTTCCATCGCGCGGGAGAACTCGCGCGCCATGGATTTCGCCCGCGCCGTGAACCGCCCGAGCGTGCGGAACATCCCCGGCAAATCTTTGGGGCCGACGACGATCAACGCCACGACCCCGATGATCAACAGTTCTGACATGCCGATGTCAAACATCTCGCACCGCCTTGTCTAAATGCCACGTCTGAGGGGCCAAAGCCCCCAACCCAATCGAGAAAAACAGGTCTCAGACCTTGTCTTTCTCCTCCTCGGGGGTGACGTCCTTGGCGACTTCGGCAGCTTCGTCTTCGATCTCTTTGGTGCCCTCGGCCACGCCTTTTTTAAACGACGTGATGCCTTTGCCGACCTCGCCCATGAGACCGGAAATCTTGCCGCGGCCAAAGAGAACCAGAACCACGACGGCGATGAGCAGGAGGCCCGGAAGGCCGATGTTGTTGAGCATGTGTCTCTCCATTTTTCACGGGGCACGCATCGGGCCCATCACAACTCTCGGAGATTAGGATTAGGGCGCTCGTTCGGGGAGGAAAAGCGCAAAATCGCGCCTGCGGCCCCGTTGCACAACATTGGCGCGGGTTGGCGGGCTGGAAATCTTCAACTGACAGGTTTATGTCAGTTGAAGAGCCTCATTCTCAGATCATCGAAACCGAATCGGAGAGAAACGATGACTGACATTCAAATCCTTGAAACTGTTACATTTCGCCTGAACGACGGCGTCAGCGACGCAGAGTTCATGACCGTGGCCCGTGGCCTCGATGGGTACCTCGACCGGTGCGAGGGGCTTTGCGCCCGCACGCTGTCTTGTGATGAGACCGGCCTTTGGCGCGAGGATTACGTCTGGGCCAATGAGGCGGCGGCCAAATCCGCCGATGCGGGCTTTATGGCCGCGCCCGAGGCGCAGGCCTTCATGGCTCTGGTCTCCCGCGAGAGCGTGAAAATGGCCCACGCACAGGTCGCACTCCATCGCAACGTGACGGATATGGTGGCATAAGTCATGGCAGGCGGTCGCAAACAAACCGGCATCCGGCGCAGCGACCGCCTGTTCGATCTCATCCAGATTCTGCGTGACGGCAAGCTGCACAAAGCCCGCGATTTGGCCGAGCGTGTCGAGGTCTCCGAGCGCACGATCTGGCGCGATATGGCGACACTCAAGGCTTCCGGCGTGCCGGTCGAGGGCGAGCGGGGCGTCGGCTATATGATCACCGCGCCGATCACCTTGCCGCCGATGAACCTGACCATGGGCGAATTGGAAGCGCTGCATCTCGCGGTGGCCATTTTGGGCGAGGCGACGGACCCGGAACTCTCTGAAAACGCGCAAAGTTTGGCCGCGAAGATTGACGCGGTTCTGCCGGAAAACACCGGCCCGCCCGCCGCCGGTTGGGGCCATGCGGTGCATCCTTTCGCTTTCGCCGACGCCCGCGCAGGATTTCGGCATATGCCGCTTTTGCGCCAGGCCGTGCGCGACCGCAAAGTGCTCCGCATCACCTATCTTTCGCTCACGGGAGAGAGCTCCACACGGCTCGTACGGCCTTTGCAACTGGACTATTGGGGGCGGGTTTGGACCATGAGCGCCTGGTGCGAGAAACGCGCAGGATTTCGGACATTTCGAGTCGACCGCATCGAGACTGTGATCGACACAGGCGCGCAGTTCAAAGACGAACCGGGCAAGACGCTGACCGAGTTCATCGCCTATCAAAAGGCCAATAAACCTTTCCAATAAACCTTTCGCAGGAAAGACTTAGGCGGCTTTTGTGGGGAACACGAAACAGCGATCCCGACGCATCATCAGCCACATGGCGGTCCCTGGCTTCGGCAGGAACACCGAGGGCACCGTGGCTTTCAAAACCGATCCGTCGAACTCCATTTTGAACTCCACAAGGCTTTCGCGCCCCATGAACCGCGCCCGCTGCACCACCGCGCGTGCGGGCGTGCCGTATTGCGGCGTCGGATTGGGGCCGCGACCTTCGCGATCAAAATCGATGCGCAGGTGTTGCGGGCGGATGACAATCTCGACCTCGGCATCATCGGGCTGACCGGGACAGAGGAATTCGCCGAAAGCCGTGGTCACGGCAAGCTTCTGCACCGTGCCCCGGATCACATTGATATCGCTGAAAAACGCCGCCGCCTTACGGTCCACGGGAGCGTTGTAAATGTTGTAGGGCGCGCCTTGTTGCACGATTTTGCCGTCGCGCATCAGCGCGATCTCATCGGCCATGCGCATGGCCTCGTGTGGCTCATGGGTGACGAGCAAAACGGCAGTGTTTTCGGATTTCAACACATCCAAAGTGCTGTCGCGAATGTCGTCCTTGAGACGTTCATCCAGACCGGAAAAGGGCTCATCCATCAACATGATCGACGGTCGCGGTGCCAAGGCGCGGGCGAGCGCGATCCGCTGTTGTTCGCCACCTGACAATTCATGCGGGAATTTGTCGATGGCGGACAGAAGCTCGACCTTGTCCAGCAGTTCCTCGACACGCGCGCGTTTGTCGGATTTGTGGCCTTTTAAGCCAAAGCTCACGTTCTCCGAGACGCTCAAATGTGGGAAAAGCGCAAAATCCTGGAACATCAAACCGATGGACCGTTGTTCTGGCGGGACCCGAAATACGGTGTCGCAGACCAGTTGCCCATCGACATAAATCTCGCCTGCGTCCTGCATATCGACGCCCGCGATGATGCGCAAAGTCGTGGATTTGCCACAGCCCGACGGCCCCAAAAGACAGGTCACCTGCCCCGGCATCACCTTGAGCGAGACATCGGACACCACATCGCGGCCCTGAAAGCGGCGGCGAATGTTGCGGATTTCCAGGCGCGGGTCGGTCACGGGCGGGAGCTTTGTCTGACGAAAATTCTCAACTTCCCTAACAGGCAAGCGCCGCCTTAGCAACAGCCACCGGAGGATGCGGGCGCGCCGCTGTCCGACAGGCTATCAAAGGGGCTGGTCCCGCCGCAGCCTGCGAAAATGCCGTAATGGGTGGAAAAATCGCCAATAAACTCAAAATGCGGTGCAAAGCGTGTGTCGGCCAGCATTTTGAACGTGTTGCCACAGACCGGGAAAACCCGGCCGGTCTCGATCACATGACCACCGTCCAACACGAATTCATGCGGCGCGCCGGGGACGGTGCCTTTGTAGATCACCGCCTGACCGTAGTCTTCGCATTCCGGTTCGAGATCGAGTTTGAACAGGCGATAGGTGGCGGAAATAAACTTGATCGGTGCGACTTTGGCCTCCAGCTCCGGGTTCTCGACCGTCAACGCGCGGTGGGTCACCAGACGCGGATCGGCGAACCCCGCCGCACGGGCCATATATTCGAAATCATTCCAATAAAGCGCACCGGAGAGGCATTCGCCATAGAGCACCGGATCGGCCCTGAGCGCCTCCGGCACCCGCCGGTCGGCGTAGACATCGGAGAAATACATCTCTCCGCCTGGTTTCAAGAGACGATAGGCCTCACGCAGCACGACGGGCTTGTCCATCGCCAGATTGAGCACACAGTTGGACACGATCACATCGAAGCTGGCGTCTTCCAGCGGCAGCTCATCGAGCTTTTCGATGTACCCCTGATGAAACGCGACATTGGACTGCGCATAGCCGAAGCGGTCGGCGTGCCAATCCTGATGACGGCGGGCAACGACGAGTTGTTCCTCGGTCATATCGACGCCGACGACAAAGCCATTTTCGCCCACGAATTGCGCCAGAGCATAGACATCGCGGCCAGACCCTGAGCCAAGGTCCAAAACCCGCGCACCCTCCAACACATCCGGCGCGATCAACCCACAGCCGTAATAGCGGCTCAGCACCTCGTCGTGGATGTTGGACAGCGCGGATTTCAACTCCGCCGAAAGATCATCGGGCGAGCAACAGGCGTTGGTTTTCAGGTCTTCAGAGCCCCGCAACACCTTGCCGTAATAGTCCTGAACATCCGCGTGGCTCATGGCCCTCTCCCCTATTTCGTCTCAGAAAGTCGAATTGAATTGGCCGCCATCCAAAAGCACGTTCTGGCCGACCATAAAGCCCGCATATTGCGAACACATGAAGGCACAGGTGGCGCCGAATTCCTCGATGGTGCCATAGCGCCCGGCGGGCACCGATTTGGCGCGCTCGGCGGTGATTTCTTCGGGCGCGGTGCCGCGGCTGTCGGCGAGCGTCTTGTCCATGCCGGTCATGCGATCCGTGGCGTGGAAACCGGGCAAAAGGTTGTTCATCACAACGCCGGAGGCCGCGATTTGACGCGAGGTGCCCGCGACATAGCCCGTCAGCCCCGCACGCGCCGAATTCGAGAGACCCAATTGACCCAGCGGCGATTTCACCGCAACGGAGGTGATGTTGACCACCCGGCCCCAGCCGCGATCTATCATGCCCGGCACCAGCGCCTTGATCAGCGCAATGGGGGCCAGCATGTTCGAATCGAGCGCACTGATAAAGTCGTCGCGCTCCCAATCGGTCCACATGCCGGCGGGCGGGCCGCCTGCGTTGTTCACCAGAATATCGGCGCCCTCTGCCTCTTTGAGGATGGCGGCGCGGCCCTCTTCGGTGGTCACATCGGCAGCCACCGTGACGACTTTGACGCCGAAGGCATCGCGAATCCTCTGGGCCTCGGCCTCGAGCAATTCGGCCCCCCGCGCGTTCATCACCAGATCGACACCTGCCTCTGCCAGCGCGCGGGCGCAGCCGAGGCCCAGCCCTTTGGAGGACGCGCACACCAGCGCCTTTTTGCCTTCGATGCCAAGATCCATTCCCGTCTCCTTCGTGCTGTCGCGATCTGTCTTTGGGGACGTTTGTAGCCGCCCTGTTTTTCAAGGACCAGCCTCGTCTTCTTCCTCCTTGCGTGAGAGGTCTGCCCCGCTCGGCCCCTCTCACCGCTTTGCCAAAAATTACACCAGTCCCGCCCAAATCATGCCATTGTTTCGGGAGAGATTAGAAATGTTAAAGATCAAGACCCGGTGATGCGTGCTTCTGGGCTGTCTCTCTGTACATTGGACGTGAGGTCCTGCATATTTATGCCCTTGAGATCGCTGAGAACGAGTCCAACGCCAAAGCGTCGGCACAGGGGTGGTAAATCAAGCGTAACGGGGGGTCGGAGCGCAGAATGACGACGAAGGGGAACGGCATTTCCATGTCCCGGCAAGCGGATGGTCAAACCGGCCTGCCGCTGCAAAGCCTTGCGGTCTATTGCGGTCGAGATTTTCGCGTCACCAATGGCGTGAACCTCGGAGACGGTCTGTCGCACGCGTCCGAAATGGAACTGGCCGACAACTATCAACTGCGCCAAGAGGCGGTTCGCAGCCGCCTGTCTATCATGGTCGAAAACGAGATGCTGAGCGTCGCAGAAGGCTCAGAACTTGGCCGCGTTTCTCATGCGCTGCACCTCGATTGCGTCGCGACCTTCATGGCCGCGTCGGGCGGTACGGTCGAAGTGCTTGTGATCGTGGAAACCGACGCGAACGGCTTGATCGAAGAGACGTTTTTCCTGCCCTTCGCGCCGCTCAAGCCGGATCTCGAATATGCGCTGGTCAAGGTTGACGAAGACACGGCGCGCACCCGATTGTCGGATGTGGCCTGTGTCGCTTTCACCCGCGGCACGCGGATCACGCTGGCCAACGGCATGCAAAAACCTATCGAAGAGCTGGCCGTCGGCGATCGGGTTCTGACCCGCGATCACGGCCCGCAACAAGTGCGCTGGATCGGCGCGCAAACCGTGCGCGCGACCGGGGCCTTTGCCCCGATCGTGATCAAAAAGGGCGCTTTGAACAACGCCCACGATCTCGTCGTCTCGCCGCATCACCGGATTTTCATCTACCAACGCCGCGATGCCGTGCGCGCCGGACGCGCCGAGGTTCTGGTCAAGGCCAAGCTGTTGGTGAACGGCCAGAATGTCATTCAGAGCGAAGGCGGTTTCGTGGATTATTTTCAGGTGCTTTTCGACAGCCACGAGATCATCTACGCCGAGGGCATCGCCGCCGAAAGCATGTTCGTGGACGGGCGGGTAAAGCCGTTCCTCCCGGCGGATATTCAGGCAAAACTCTCGCCCGGTCACACATTCCCCGAGACGCCCCGGGCGTTTGAGCTGCGCGACGGGATGTTGGAGCCCTCCGTGGCGGCGGAGGTGTTGCGGTCCGCCTCGGGGAATTGAGTATTTCTGGCAGCAAAGGAAACATGGCGCCGCACATCGCGCAGGTTCTGAGTCATGTGTGTTTGCCCATTGCCGGGAATGACGCCCACGCGTATATGAACGCGCATGTTGGATCGTAGCCATAACGCCCCCGAATTGCCGCCGGAGATTGCCCGTCGCCGGACCTTCGCCATCATCTCGCACCCGGACGCCGGTAAGACGACGTTGACGGAGAAGTTCCTGCTTTATGGGGGCGCGATTCAGATGGCCGGTCAGGTGCGCGCGAAAGGCGAAGCGCGGCGGACGCGGTCGGACTTCATGCAAATGGAAAAGGACCGCGGGATTTCCGTGTCGGCCTCTGCGATGTCCTTCGATTTTTCGGGCTATCGGTTCAACCTTGTCGACACGCCCGGCCACTCGGATTTTTCCGAGGACACCTACCGCACGCTCACAGCGGTGGATGCGGCGATCATGGTGATCGACGGCGCGAAGGGCGTGGAAAGCCAGACGCAGAAACTCTTTGAAGTCTGCCGGATGCGCGATCTGCCGATCCTGACGTTTTGTAACAAGATGGACCGCGAGAGCCGCGATACGCTTGAGATCATTGATGAAATTCAAGAGAATCTCGCAATTGACGTGACGCCGGCCTCTTGGCCGATTGGCGTCGGGCGGGATTTTTTGGGCTGTTATGACGTGCTCAATGACCGCCTCGAACTGATGGACCGTGCCGACCGCAACAAGGTGGCGGAGAGCATCAAGATTGCGGGTCTGGACGATCCGAAGCTGGCCGAGCATGTGCCAGAGCACCTGCTGGAACAGCTCAAGGAAGAGCTGGAGATGGCGCGTGAGTTGTTGCCGCCGTTTGATCGTCAGGCGTTTCTTGACGGGACGCTGACGCCGATTTGGTTCGGCTCCGCGATCAACTCTTTTGGTGTGCAAGAGCTGATGGACGGCATCGCCAAATACGGCCCCGTGCCGCAGCCGCAAAAGGCTTCGCCGCGCGACATCAGCCCCGAAGAGACCAAGGTCATGGGCTATGTGTTCAAGGTGCAGGCCAATATGGACCCAAAACACCGCGACCGCGTGGCTTTTGTCCGTCTGGCCGCGGGGCATTTCAAACGTGGCATGAAACTCACCCATGTGCGCTCGAAAAAACCGATGGCGATCTCGAACCCGGTGCTGTTTCTGGCCTCTGACCGGGAGTTGGCCGAAGAGGCCTGGGCCGGCGACATCATCGGCATTCCGAACCATGGCCAGCTGCGCATCGGCGACACGTTGACCGAGGGCGAGGACATCCGCGTGACCGGCATCCCGTCTTTCGCGCCTGAGCTTTTGCAAGGCGTGCGCGCGGGCGATCCGATGAAAGCGAAACACCTCGAAAAGGCGCTGATGCAATTCGCCGAAGAAGGTGCGGCCAAGGTGTTCAAACCAGCCATCGGCTCCGGGTTTATCGTCGGCGTGGTCGGCGCGCTTCAGTTCGAAGTGCTGGCCAGCCGGATCGAGTTGGAATACGGGCTGCCTGTTCGATTTGATGCATCTCAATTCACTTCTGCGCGCTGGGTGACCGGTCCGAAGTTGGAATTGGACAAGTTTATCAACGCGAACAAACAGCATATTTCCTACGATCACGATGGCGATCCGGTGTTTCTGACGCGTCTGCAATGGGACATCGACCGCATCGAGCGCGATTATCCTGAGCTCACGCTGTCGGCCACGAAAGAGATGATGGTCTGATCTCAAAAGGCTCCGCTTTGGAACCTTTTAGGCTGTCATGCGTCCTCTTCATGAGGGAACGCAGGGTTCGGGCATGAGTGACGACGGAAATTCGGAGAACGAGGATCACCTGACAGAGATGTTTGGCGATCTCGACAGCCTCACCGAGACGCAGCAAAAGCTGTCCATCGGCAAGCTGGTGAAAACCATGGAATCGCGTGGCGTGGGGCCGTTTTACGTGCTCACCGGCATGCTTGTGACCTTTGTCGGCTCGATCCCCGGCCTGCCCGCCATTGCGGGGGGCCTTTTGATCCTCTTGTCAGCGCAAACGCTTCGGGGCAAACGCGGGCTTTGGGTGCCGCGCTGGCTGCGGGATCGCACGGTCTCCGCCGACACACTGCGCAGCGGCAGTCACAAAGCCCAAGCCTTTGCCGCCAAACTCGCGCCTTTCGTGCATGAACGCCTGACAGGGCTTGTCACCGGTCGCGGCCCCGCGCGGATTTTCGCGGTTCTGACGGCGCTTTGCGGCCTCGGCATGATCCTTGTCGGCTTCATTCCCGGACTGCCCATCGCCCTCGCGCTTCCGCTCATCGCGCTTGGCATTGGGTTGACCGGTCGAGATGGTGTGTGGATTATCGCGGCACTTTTGTTGTTGCTGCCCGGCATCTTGCTTTTGATTTTTGGTCTGTGAAATAGGGCCTGTCAGACGCGCAAAGCAAAATTTTGCCAATGTGGAAATTTAAGGATGCCAACCCGGCACAAGTCGTTATGATGCCGGAAAGATTAAACATATTGCACCAAATTCTGCAACGAATGGAGATCCCATGTCCGTCAGCCGCCTCGCCTTGACTGCCAGCATGACCGCAGGCCTGTCCGCCACTGCTTTCCCCGTTTTCGCGGAGGCGCCCGGCTGGGATCTTTTGAAAGGCATCACGATTGACGAGGTGGTCACGGAAACCACCTATGAGGTCAAAAAGGGCTTTCCCGAGCGGTTGAAAAACGGCGTGAAGGGCATGGAATTGACGGGCTATGCCGTACCTCTGACACCGGGCGAGGACATCCTCGAACTGATCCTTGTCTCCGACATGGGGCTTTGCCCGTTCTGCGGCAGCGGCGAACATGGCGCCTCCGTGCAGGTGAGCCTGAATAGCCCGATCCAGGGTCTCGAAGAAGGAGCGCGCGTGACCATCAAGGGCGATATGATGCCGGTTCTGGACCCGGAAACCTGGCAGGCGGCCGTGCTTGAAAATGCCGTCATTACCGGCTCTTGAAGCCCTTCAATCCATTAACAATATTACCAAAACGCCGCCCCAATAGAGGCGGCGTTTTATCGTCGAACATCAGAGAATGTCCAAATCCATGGTGATTTCGCAATCCAGCAGTTGCGAGATCGGGCACCCCTTTTCGGCCTTCTCGGCCGCAGCCTTGAGCGCGGCCTCATCCGCCTGAGCCGAGAGCTTTACATCAAGATGGGCGCGGACAACTTTCGGGCCGTCCTCCATCGAGAGAAAAATGGTCGAACGCGTCTCGATTTTATCTGGCACGATGCTGTCCTCGCCCAAGATATTGGAGAGCGCCATCGAGAAACATCCGGCATGCGCGGCGCCGATCAACTCCTCCGGATTGGTGCCCGGCTTATCCTCGAACCGCGTGTTGAAACCATAGGGTTGATCGGAGAGCGCCCCGCTCTGGGTCGAAATCATCCCCTTGCCTTCTTTCAAACCTCCATGCCATTCGGCGGTCCCGTATTTCTTGATCATATCGCGGCTCCTTTTCCTGAGACGGTGATGTGGGTGTCTTTGGTAACGAAATGGCCTGCCGAAAGGTTCCTTGACGGGCTTTAATGCGTTTCGCATTGAATCTGAGCACAGATTTAGTGTGCGGCGCTCACAAGGTTTAAATGTTGCACTGCGTTTTTGTTTTTCCTGCCTCCGATAGAAAGAAAAACGCTTTACCCCCGTAAATGCAGCATTCCTTGACCTTTTCGTGATTGAAGCGTATGAGGGCGGCCAAAGACGCCTCGGCAATATGGCCGGGCGGGCCGCGCGGGGTTTTGCGGCCACTTCACAGCCGCAACATCGCGAAAGGCACAATTTGACCAAGTTCACCGATCTCAATCTCGCCCCCAAAGTTCTCAAAGCCGTTGAAGATGCGGGTTACGAGAGCCCGACCCCCATTCAGGCCGGCGCCATTCCGCCCGCGCTCGAAGGCAAAGACGTTTTGGGCATCGCCCAGACCGGGACAGGCAAAACCGCCTCTTTCGTTCTGCCGATGATCACCAACCTGGCCCGTGGTCGTGCACGTGCACGGATGCCGCGCTCTCTCGTGCTCTGCCCGACGCGTGAGCTGGCGGCTCAGGTGGCCGAGAATTTCGATCAATACACCAAATACATGAAGCTGACGAAGGCGCTGTTGATCGGTGGCGTGAGCTTCAAGGAGCAAGACGCTCTGATCGACAAGGGTGTCGATGTGCTGATCGCGACGCCCGGGCGTTTGCTCGACCATTTCGAGCGTGGCAAGCTGATCCTGTCGGACGTGAAAGTCATGGTGGTGGACGAGGCCGACCGGATGCTCGATATGGGGTTCATTCCCGACATCGAACGCATCTTCGGCCTGACGCCGTTCACCCGCCAGACGCTGTTCTTCTCCGCCACCATGGCACCGGAGATCGAGCGGATCACCAACACTTTCCTCTCGGCGCCTGCCCGCATCGAAGTGGCGCGTCAGGCGACGTCGGGCGAGAACATCGCGCAAAGCGTGGTGATGTTCAAAGGCTCGCGCCGCGATCGTGCGGCCAGTGAAAAACGCAAACTTCTGCGCGCGCTGATCGACGCCGAGGGCGACAAGCTGCAAAACGGCATCATCTTCTGCAACCGCAAGACGGATGTGGACATCGTTTCCAAGTCCTTGAACAAATACGGGTATCAGGCCTCGCCGATCCATGGCGATCTGGACCAGAGCCAACGGAACGCCACACTGGAGAAATTCCGCAATGGCGAGATCAAGATCCTCGTGGCCTCTGACGTGGCGGCGCGCGGGCTTGATGTGTCCTCTGTCACCCATGTGTTCAACTTCGACGTGCCGGGCCATGCCGAGGACTATGTGCACCGCATCGGCCGCACGGGCCGCGCCGGACGTGACGGTAAGGCAATCATGATCTGCGAGCCGCGCGATGAAAAGAATTTCGCCGATGTCGAAGCCCTGATCGCCAAGGAAATTCCGCGTTTGGAGAACCCGCTTGGGACCGTTACGGAAGAGGCCCCGGCGAGCGACGAAGCAACGTCTGACAAGCCGAAACGCACCCGCTCGCGCCGTCGTCGGTCGGACAAATCGGATGAGGTCAAAACCGCGGATCAAGCGGAAGAGGCTCAACAGGATCGCAGCACCACGCCGCCGAAATCGGAGCCTAAGCCGGAGCCCAAATCCGACCACAGCTCAGACCAGAAACCGCAACATCGTCGTGGCCGTGGCCGCAAAGAGGATGACAAGGTCGTGGGCCTTGGCGACCACCTTCCCTCTTTCATTGCGCTGAGCTTTGACGAGCGTCAGGCGGGATAAACCTCAAGCCAGACCCAGAATTGAAAAACCCGCGCCTGAGAGCGCGGGTTTTCTTTTGAGTATTTGTGGCAGCAAAGGAAACGGCGGCCTGTTAAGCTCTCTCCTCGGCGTTAACCTTAATCAGATTAACCTTAACGCCGAAGAAAGATGAAGACAGTGACGCTGCCTTAAGGCGCTCAGATCAGCTCGACAGGCGCGAGATGATGATCTGGACCTCGGGCTTTTTGCCGACTTCTTCTTGGGTCGTGCGGCGGATGATGCGGCGCATTTCCTCTTCGAGCTTGTCGTCATCGGACAGGGTCTTGGGCTTGGCGCGCATCAGGAACTGGTTCACATCCTCTTCGAGCACCTCATTGAGAGGCGCGCGCGACAGGCCGGTTTCCGGCAGACCGCGCAGCTCGCACCAGCAATCGCCCAGCGGCTCGTCATCTTCGATGATCACCGTGGCCACGACGAGGCCGTTCAAGGCCATGCGGATACGGTCGCGCACGATGCCATCGAGCGCGCCGATCTGGATCGAGCCATCGAGATAGGTGCGGCCGGTTTCGATATAGTCGACCACGCGTGGGGCATTGCCGGAGAGATCCACGCCGACACCGTTCGGCGCCACGATGGATTGGAAACCATTGGAGTCGGCCAGTTTCGCATGTTCGCGCAGGTGGCGGTGTTCGCCATGCATCGGGATCACGACCTGCGGTTTGACGATCTCATGCATCAGCGCCAGATCGGGGCGGTTGGCGTGACCAGAGACGTGAATCTCATCACGGCCAGAGATCGTCTCGACGCCCATTTCCGAGAACGCATTGAGGATGCGACCGACGGAGACCTCATTGCCGGGGATGGTTTTCGAGGAGAAAATCATCGTATCCCCCTCGGCCATCTTGAGGCCAAGGTATTTGCCGCGGGAAAGCTGTGCGGTGGCCGCACGATGTTCGCCCTGCGACCCGGTCGTGAGCAGCATGAGGTTCTCATGCGGAATATCGGCGGCGTTTTCCGGCGACACGGTTTTCGGAAAATCGGAGATGATGCCGGTCTCGATCGCCGCCGTGATCATCCGGCGCATGGCGCGGCCCAGAAGGACGACGGAACGCCCGGCTTTCGAGCCGGCTTCGGCCAGGGTTTTCACCCGCGCGATGTTCGAGGCAAATGTGGTCGCCGCCACCATGCCGTCGAGCGAGGAAATAAGCTCGGTCAGCGGGCCGATCACTTCGGATTCAGAGCGGCCCGGATTGGGCGAGAAGACATTGGTGGAATCGCAGACCAGCGCTTTGACGCCGTTCTTGGAAATCTCTTCGAACAGGGCCCGGTCGAACGGCTCGCCCACCACCGGGTTTTCATCCGTCTTGAAGTCGCCGGTGTGGATCACGCGGCCCGCCGGGCTGTCGATCACAAGGGCGGAGGATTCCGGGATCGAGTGGGAGATCGGCACGAAGCCCACGGTGAAGGGGCCGACAGTGATCTGTTCGGGCCAGGCGGAGACGGTTTTGATCTGCAACTCGTCATGGCCGTGCTCTTCGAATTTCAAACGCGCCAGATGGGCGGTAAACGCGCGGGCATAGATCGGCGCGTCCAGACGCGGCCAGAGGTGGCCGACGGCACCGACGTGATCTTCGTGCGCGTGGGTGATGAAAATGCCGTCGATGCGGTCCTTGCGCTCCTCGAGCCAGGCGACATCGGCGAAGATCAGATCGACGCCCGGCGTGCCATCCATCGAGGGGAAGGTGACGCCCAGATCGACGACGATGAAACGTTCCTGATCCGCAGGCCCGTAGCCATAGACATAGCAGTTCATGCCGATCTCGCCGGCGCCCCCCAGAGGAAGATAGAGAAGACGGTCGCTCATAGGTTACCCATGTCCTTATTATAATTATGGATCACGACGAGGCCGTGAATGGTCAGAAATTCATCGAAATGGTCAAAGAGTTTGTGACCCTGATCGAAGAGCGGCGCAAGGCCTCCGGTCGAAATCACCTGCATCGGACGGCCATATTCGGCCTTGATGCGGTTACATGTCTCACGCACGAGACCAATATAGCCCCAAAACACCCCCGATTGCATACAGGCGACCGTGTTGGTGCCGATGACCTTCTCGGGCATGGTGACATCGACATGCGGCAAAGCGGCGGCTTTGAGGTGGAGGCTTTCGAGCGAGGTGTTCACACCGGGGGAAATCACGCCGCCGACATAAGCCCCGTCCTCCGCCACCACGTCGAAGGTGGTCGCCGTACCGAAATCCACCACGATGAGATCGCCACCAAAGCGATCAAAGGCGCCTGCGGAGTTCACAAGACGGTCGGGACCGACAGTGGTGCCCTCGTCGACACGCGGCATATGCGGCAAGAGGCATTCCGGCTTGCCGACCACAAGCGGCCGACAGTTGAAATAGCGGTTCGCCAGAACCCGCAGGTTGAACACCACACGCGGCACGGTCGAGGAGATGATCACCTCGGTGATGTCCGCCTCGATCTTTTGGAAATTCATCAGCGTCGAGAGCCAGACGTAATACTGATCCGCCGTGCGCTGGTGCTCGGTCGAGGTGCGCCATGTGGCGATGAACGCGCTTCCGTTCCAGATGGAAAAGACGGTGTTGGTGTTGCCGGTGTCGATACAGAGAAGCATCAGAAATAGACCTCTGCGGCTGGGATGGTGAGCTTGCCCTTGGAGGTGGCCAGCACGAGATTGCCAAAGGCATCTACGGTCTCAAACGTGCCGTGATGGGTCTCGCGCATCGTCCGCGCGCGAATTTCACTGCCTAGACGCGCCGCACGCGCCAACCAGGCCTCGCGGATCGGGGCAAAACCGTAGGTGGTGAATTGCGCCTCCCAATGGGCGTAGGCGGGTGCGAGCAGGTCGAGGAATTCCTCAGGCGCCACCAAGGCACCGGTCTCATGCGCCAGGGACACGGGCGGTGTTGCGCCCTCTTCCACCATGGACAGAGGCGGCGCTTCGGCGAGGTTGATGCCGATGCCGATGGCCAGATGCGAGGCGCCGCGCTCCAACAGGATGCCCGCGACCTTGCCACCGTTCAACAGCACGTCGTTGGGCCATTTGAGCGAAAACGGATCGGAGCGGCCGGTCACGGACACGAAGGCGTCATAGAGCGCCAGAGAGGCCACGAAACTGCGCAGCGCGACGAGTTCGGGACGTTCCTGCGGGAACATCAACAGGGTCGCGGCGAAATTGCCCTCCGGCATGGTCCAAGGGCGCCCGCGACGACCGTGCGCCGCCGTCTGGGTCTGGGCCATGATCCATTGCGGAAATGTGGAAGAGGCCGCGACACGCGCGGCCTCCGACATGGTGCTGTCCACAGATGCGAGGACGGTACGTCCTACGCCTGCGGGCCATGTATGACGTGCAGCAGCGGGGCTCACTTGACCAGCGCATCCGCCGCAAGCGCCGCCATACCCTCGACGCCGAACATGTTGACGATGCCGACAAGCATGATCAGAGCGGAGAGGGTCAGAAGCGCGAAGGTCACGGGGCTCGACACCTTGTCGAGCGGCTCGGTCTCGGCGCCGAAGTACATGTAGTAGACGATGCGCAGGTAGTAGAACGCGCCGATCACGGAGGCGATCACACCGAAGACGGCGAGATAGACGAGACCTGCGCCCCAAGCGGCCTGAAGCACCGCCAGCTTCCCGAAGAAACCGAGCATCGGCGGCACACCCGCGAGCGAGAACATCAGGACCAAAAGGGCCAGCGCTTTCGTCGGAGAATTGCGCCAGTAGAGGTTCAGCGCGGAGATGTCGGTGACAGGTTTGCCGTCCCGCTCCATCGTCATGATGAAGGCGAAGGTGCCGATGTTCATCGTCACATAGATCGCCATGTAGATCATCGCGGATTGCACGCCCTCGGCATTGCCAGCCGCCAAGCCCATGAGCGCGAACCCCATGTGGGAGATCGAGGAATAGGCCATCAGACGTTTGATGTTCTTCTGACCGATCCCGGCGATGGCGCCCAAGAACATGGAGGCCACGGCGATGACGGCCAGAACCTGTTGCCAGTCGCCGACGATGCCGCCGAAGGCGTCATGCAGCACGCGGGCGAAGAGGCCCATGGCGGCAAGTTTCGGCGCGGTGGCAAAGAAGGCGGTGGTCGGCGTCGGTGCGCCTTCGTAGACGTCCGGGGTCCACATGTGGAACGGCACGGCGGAGACCTTGAACGCGAGGCCGGTCATCACGAAGACCAGGCCAAAGAGCACGCCCACAGGCACGTCATCTTGCACGACGGAGATGATGCCCGCGAAAGAGGTGGTGCCGGAGAAGCCGTAGACCAAGGACGAGCCATAGAGCAGCAAGCCAGAGGACAGGGAGCCAAGCACGAAATACTTGAGGCCCGCTTCGGTGGATTTCACACTGTCGCGACGGAAGGAGGCGATGACGTAGAGCGCCAGGGACATCAGTTCGAGGCCGAGATAGAGCGCCATCAGGTCGCCCGCAGACACCATGACCATCATGCCGATCGTCGAGAACAGCACGAGGATCGGGTATTCGAATTTGGCGAAGCCGCGTTTGTCCAGGAAGTCATAAGACATCACGAGCACGGCAGCACCCGCGAGAAGCACGCCCACTTTGCCGAAGCGCGAAAACGCATCGTCGATGAACATGCCGCCGAACGCGACACGAGAGCCCTCGCCGCCCAGGCCGATCATCAGCGCGATGATGACGAAGACCGCGGCGGTCACCCAGGTGATCAGAGCCGCGAGTTTGTCCTTGCCGGTGTAGACGGCGAACAGGAGCGCCGCCATGCCGTAGATGGCCAGGAGAACTTCCGGCAGGACGATGGAAAAGTCAGTAGAGGTCATATCCCGGTGTCCTTTAGTGGGTGGCGACGTCTGCCATCATCGGCAGAGCAGCGTGATAGTTGTCGAGAAGCGCGGTCACAGACGGTCCGATCAGATCGAGCACCAGCGCCGGGTAGACCCCCAAGAGGAGCGTCATCGCCACGAGCGGTGCAAAGATCCATTTCTCGCGCGGGGTCATGTCCTTGATCGTCTTGAGGCTTTCCTTGATCAGATCGCCCAGAACGACGCGGCGGTAGAGCCACAGCGCGTAACAGGCGGAGAAGATCACACCGGAGGCGGCGACCAGAGCGATCCAGGTGTTGGCCTGGAACATACCGAGGATCGTCAGGAATTCTCCGATGAAGCCGGAGGTGCCCGGAAGGCCGATGTTCGCCATGGTGAAGAACATGAAGACGAGCGCGTAGGCCGGCATCTTGTTCACGAGGCCGCCGAAGGCGTCGATCTCACGGGTGTGCATCCGGTCGTAGATCACGCCCACACAAAGGAAGAGCGCGCCGGAGACGAACCCGTGGGAGATCATCTGGAAGATCGCGCCATCGAGACCCTGTTGATTGAAGGTAAAGATACCCGCCGTGACGTAGCCCATGTGGGCGACCGAGGAGTAGGCGATCAGCTTTTTCATATCGCTCTGCACCAGGGCGACGAGCGACGCGTAGACAATGGCGATGACCGACAGCACCATGATGAAATCGGCGAGGTTGGCGGAGGCCACCGGGAACATCGGAAGCGAGAAGCGCAGGAAGCCGTAGCCGCCCATTTTCAGCAAAATCGCAGCCAGAACCACAGAACCGGCGGTCGGCGCCTGAACGTGGGCGTCGGGCAACCAAGTGTGCACCGGCCACATCGGCATCTTCACCGCGAAAGAGGCGAAGAAGGCGAGGAAGGCCAAGGTCTGGAACCCGCCGATGATGTTGAAGCCCAGCACCTGAATGGTCTCGGACGAGAAGTCATGTGCCATGAGCTGCACGATGTCGGTGGTGCCCGCGTCGATATACATGGCGACCATGGCGACGAGCATCAGGACGGAGCCCAGGAAGGTGTAGAGGAAGAACTTGAACGCGGCGTAGATGCGGTTCTTGCCGCCCCAGATGCCGATGATCAGGAACATCGGAATGAGGCCTGCCTCGAAGAAGAGGTAGAAGAGCATCAGATCGAGCGCACAGAACACGCCGAGCATGAGCGTTTCCAACAGGAGGAAAGCGATCATGTATTCCTTGACGCGGGTTTTCACATCCCATGCGGACCAGATCACCAGCGGCATGAGCGCGGTGGTGAGCATCACGAAGAGCACCGAAATGCCATCGACGCCCATCTTGTACTTGAGCCCCATGATCCAGTCGGCCTCTTCGACCATCTGGAACCCGGTGTTGTCGGCATCAAAGCCAAAGAGGATGAAGAGCGAGATCACAAAGGTGACCACGGTCGCCAAGAGCGCCACACGTTTTGCGTTGAGTTGAGCCACCGCATCCTCGCCGCGCAGGATCAGCGCGAGCACGAGGGCGGCCATTGTCGGAAGGAAGGTGACGATAGAAAGCACGTTATCCATCAGTGTGCCCCCCCGCCGATCGACATCCAGGTTACCAAGATCACAATCCCCAGAACCATGCTAAAAGCGTAAGTGAAGATGAAGCCCGACTGCGCCCGGCCAGCAAGGCGGGTGAAGAAGGGCACGATGCCAAGCGCAAGACCGTTGATCCCGCCATCAATGGTGCCTTCGTCGCCGCGTTTCCAGAGGAAGCGGCCAAGGGCCAGAACGGGACGCACGAAGATCGCGTTATAGAGCTCGTCGAAATACCATTTGTTCAGCAGAAACTGATAGGCGACGGGCTGGCTTTTCGCCAGTTTCGCGGGCGTTTCCGGTTTCCAGATGTAGAACCAAAGGGCGATCAGGAAGCCAAGCACCATGGCGATGAAGGGCGACACCTTGACCCATGTCGGCGCGTGGTGGGCGTCGTCCAGAACGGTGTTGTCAGCGGCGAGGAAGATCGCGCCTTGCGGAGCCATGCCGTGCGTAGCCTCTTCGCCGTGGGTGTCAGTGGCGGTCTCAGCGACGGTATCAGCCGCCACCGCATGGGTGTCCGCAGCAGCTTCGCCCGAACCCTCACCATGACCCTCAGCCATCTCGACCTCCGCGTGATGCGGCAGGGCGAAAAACTCAGTAAATTTATCATGATCGCCGAAGAAGCTGTTGTACCAGATCATGCCGCCAAAGATCGCACCCAAGGACAGCGTCCCGATCGGCACCAGCATGACAAGCGGGCTTTCGTGCGCATGATCATGCGCATGATGATCGCCGCGCGCCTTGCCGAAGAAGGTCATGAAAATCAGGCGCCACGAATAGAAGGACGTGAACAGCGCCGCGATGACCAGCATCCAGAAGGCATAGCCGACACCGGAGGCATAGGCACTCTCGACGATTGCGTCTTTCGACAGGAAGCCCGCAAACCCGAAATGCGTGAGCGGGATGCCAACGCCGGTGATCGCCAGCGTGCCGATGATCATCATCCAGAAGGTGAAGGGGATCTTTTTACGCAAGTTCCCGTAGTTGCGCATGTCCTGTTCGTGGTGCATCGCGGTGATGACCGAGCCCGCGCCCAAAAAGAGCATGGCTTTGAAGAAGGCGTGCGTCAAAAGGTGGAACATCGCCGGGCCGTAAGCGCCCGCGCCTGCGGCCACGAACATGTAGCCGAGCTGCGAACAGGTCGAATAGGCGATCACGCGTTTGATATCGTTTTGCACCAGACCGACGGTGGCGGCGAAAAACGCCGTGGTCGCACCAATGTAGATGACAAACATCTGGGTCTGCGGCGCATATTCAAAGATCGGCGACATGCGGCAGACGAGGAAGACGCCCGCAGTCACCATGGTCGCGGCGTGGATGAGCGCCGACACAGGCGTCGGGCCTTCCATCGCGTCCGGCAACCAGGTGTGCAGGAAAAGCTGCGCCGATTTGCCCATCGCACCGACGAACAAAAGGAAAGCCAGAAGGTTGGCGGCGTTCCATTCGGTCCAGAGGAAATGCAGCGAGGTATCCGCCAGCATCGGGCCTGCGGCAAACACATCGTCAAAGCGCACGCTGTCGGTCAAAAGGAACAGACCGGCCATGCCGAGGATAAAGCCGAAGTCACCGACACGGTTGACGATGAAGGCCTTCATCGAAGCGGCACCGGCGGAAGGTTTCTTGATGTAGAACCCGATCAGCAGATAGGAGGCCAGACCCACGCCTTCCCAGCCAAAGAACATCTGGATCAGGTTGTCGGAGGTCACCAGCATCAACATGGTGAAGGTGAAGAGAGAGAGATAGGCAAAGAAGCGCGCGCGGTAGGGCTCGTCGTCGCCGAAGTTCTCGTCATGCGCCATGTAGCCCAGAGAGTAGAGGTGCACGAGCGCAGAAACCGTGTTCACCACGATCAGCATGATCGTCGTCAAACGGTCCACACGGATGCCCCAATCGACGGACAGAGACCCGCTTTCGATCCAGCGCAGGATCGTCACATGCTCGGTCGTGCCATCAAAAGTGAGGAACACGATCCACGACAGAATGGCGGCCAGAAACAAAAGACCCGTGGTCAAATATTGCGCGGGCTTCTCGCCGATCACACGCCAGCCAAAGCCGCCGACGAGGGCACCGACCAGCGGCGCGAAGAGGATGATCGTTTCCATTTGCCCTTACCCTTTCATCACGTTGACGTCTTCGACGTCGATCGTGCCGCGGTTGCGGAAGAAGCTCACGAGGATGGCCAACCCGATGGCGGCCTCGGCGGCGGCCACGGTCAGCACAAGCATCGTGAAAATCTGTCCCGTAAGATCCCCCAGGAAGGAGGAGAAGGCGACAAGGTTGATATTGACCGACAGCAGGATCATCTCGATCGACATCAGGATGATGATGATGTTCTTCCGGTTCAAAAAGAGCCCGAAGATGCCGATGACAAACAGCGCCGCGGCCACTGTCAGGTAATGTTCAAGTCCGACCATGTCGTCCCTCAGTTCTTTCTCTCTCGCCGCTTTTGCGGCCTTTGTCCTCGGGGCGCGGGAAGACCTCGCCCCGGTCATTCACGTCAGGCTTAAAGCCCCTGCCCCGGTTTGATGTCTTTCATTTCGAAAGACTCTTCGGGCTTGCGATACATCTGTTTCAGCACGTTCTGGCGCTTGACGTCAGAGCGGTGGCGCAGCGTCAGGACGATGGCCCCGATCATGGCGACCAAAAGGATCAGACCCGCCAGTTGGAAGAGCATCAGGTAATCGTCATACATGAGCTGGCCCAGAGCGGCGGTGTTGTGCACCTCGGCGGCATCCGGCGTCACGGAGCGGCGCAGCGCCTCGGCGCCCTCAGCCGAGTGCCAGTCGCCAAAGGCAAAGCCCATCTGAAGCAACAGCACCACACCGATCAAAAGCGCAAAGGGCAGGTATTTCGCCATGCCCGCCTTGAGCTCCGCGAAATCGACGTCGAGCATCATGACGACGAAGAGGAACAGCACCATCACCGCGCCGACGTAGACGATGACCAAAAGCATCGCGACGAATTCCGCGCCCAACAGGACGAACAGCCCGGAGGCGGTCAGGAAGGTGACGATCAGCCAGAGCACGGAGTGCACCGGGTTGCGCGACACAACCGTGAACACCCCGGCCACCAGCATCACGATGGCGAAAAGGTAAAATGCGTAATCTGCGACAGTCATTCACTGCCCTCCTGCTTTTCGTTGAAGACGGCCTGAGCCAGCTCAAGTGCCTTCGTCATGGCGGGCACACCGCCCATCATCGACATCTGATAAATCACTTCCGCGATCTCTTTCTCGGTGGCACCTGCCTCAAGAGCATGGCGCACGGTGAGTTTGAACGGGGCTTCGGCCTGCGCGCCAAGCACGGTCAGCCCGGCGACCACCACGAGAAGACGTGTTTTCGCATCGAGCCCGTCCTTGTTGAAGGTCGTCCCCCAGACCATCTCCATCCAATCCTTGGACATGGTCGGCCAAAGCTTGTCGAACGCCGGCACCTGAAAGGTCTCCATCGCCGGATTCCAAGCAGAGGCCATTTTGTGGCTCTGCTCCATCATCTGTTCGAAAAGCTTGGTGAAATCACTCATCGGTACGGTGCATCCAATTCGAGGTTGCGGGCGATCTCCGCCTCCCACATTTCGCCATTCGCAAGGAGTTTCTCCTTGTCGTAGAACAGCTCTTCGCGGGTTTCGGTGGAGAATTCGAAATTCGGGCCTTCGACGATGGCGTCCACCGGACAGGCTTCCTGACAGAAGCCACAGTAGATGCATTTCGTCATGTCGATGTCGTAGCGCGTGGTGCGGCGCGAGCCGTCGATCCGCGGTTCGGCATCAATGGTGATGGCCTGCGCCGGGCAGATCGCTTCGCAAAGCTTACAGGCAATGCAGCGTTCCTCGCCGTTCGGGTAACGACGCAGCGCGTGCTCGCCCCGGAAACGCGGGGACAGAGGCCCTTTTTCATGCGGGTAGTTGATCGTCGCCTTGGGCGCGAAGAAATACCGCAGACCGATTTTAAAGCCGGCCCAGATGTCCATCATCAGGAAATACTTGGCGGCGCGGGTGTAATCGAGAGCCATCAGTTAGCCTCCAACGGTCCAGCGCGCATAGGTTCCCCAGAACGCACCGTATTGAGCAAAGAACGCGACCAAAACGACCCAGCCCAGCGACAGCGGCAGGAAGACTTTCCAACCGATGCGCATCAACTGGTCGTAGCGGTAACGCGGCACGATGGCTTTCACCATCGAGAAGACGAAGAACGCGATCAGCATCTTGAGGATCAGCCACAGGATGCCGTCGGGCAGGAATTCGACCGGGGAGTTCCAGCCGCCGAAGAACAGGATCGACACCAGCGCGCACATCAAAACGACGGCCATCAGCTCGCCCATCATGAAGAGAAGGAACGGCGTCGAGGAATATTCCACTTGGTAACCGGCCACGAGTTCCGATTCTGCCTCGGGCAAATCGAACGGCGGGCGGTTGGTTTCCGCCAAGGCAGACACAAAGAACAGGAAGACCATCGGGAAATGCGGCAGCCAGTACCAGCTAAAGATGCCCTTGCCGTCTTGCGCTGCGACGATGTCGCCAAAGTTCATGGAGCCCGAGGACAGAACCACGCCGATGATGATGAGGCCGATCGAAACCTCGTAGGAAATCATCTGGGCTGCGGAACGGAGCGAACCGAGGAAAGGATATTTCGAGTTCGACGCCCAACCGCCCATGATCACGCCGTAGACCTCAAGGGACGAGACAGCGAAGATATAGAGGATCGCGATGTTGATGTCGGAGATCACCCAGCCATCGTTCCATGGGATCACCGCCCAGGCGATAGCAGCCGTGATAAAGGTGATCATCGGCGCGAGGTAAAAGACGAATTTATCCGCCCCTGCCGGCACAACCACCTCTTTCACAAGGTATTTGATAAAGTCCGCGAAGGACTGCAAGAGGCCGAAAATGCCAACGATGTTGGGGCCTTTGCGCATCTGGACAGCCGCCCAGATTTTCCGGTCGCCATACATCAGGAAGGCGAGCGCCACGAAGAGTGGCACGAGGACCAACAAAATCTGCCCAAGGGTGAGCAGGAAGATCCCCAGATTAGTTGTCGTGAAAAATTCGACCATTTTTCAGCCTTTCACACCGTCGGTATTCCGTTGTCCCGACAGTTTGCGACGACGACTTCTGCGTCGAGCTTGCGCAAACCTTCGGGGAGCGCTGGCGAGATGGTGTAAACAGCATCCGCGCGCCAAATTCCAGCCTCTTGTGCGACATTTGTCCGCACATGTCGCGCAAACCCGAAACCCCGGATCAGCGCATATTGGGCGGCCGCACAATCGGCATAGGCCACCACGTTCGTTTTCGCCCCATCTCCCTTGGCGGAGACGAGAAAATTCACCAGATCGCCGTCCAAAAGACGGGTCTCGACCCCGAGATACTCGGAGGCCGCCGCGCGCGACACATCCGCCTCGGACGCGGCGCAGCAGGTCTTGTCACAGCCGGACAAACCCACCGCCACCAGCCCGAGAGCGGCCATATGTGCCCCGCTCAGCGCCATCACTCGGCGGCCACCGGCGTCTCGGCGCGGGCTTTCGCCATGGCGGAGAGCTCGGCCATCAAAACGGAGGCGCGCGCGATCGGGTTCGTCAGGTAGAAATCCTTGACCGCGTTTCGGAAAGAGGCCTTGCCCAGCGATTTCTCCGGCAATGCGACCACGTCGTTCTCGGGCACCCCGTCGATCTGCGCCAGATGCGGCACGTCATTGATCAAAGCGTTGCGCAGTTGCGCGAGCGAGTCGTAGGGCAGCGTCGCGTCCAGTTCAGCAGAGAGGGCACGCAGGATCGCCCAGTTCTCTTTCGCCTCGCCCGGCGGGAAAGCCGCACGGAGTGCCAGTTGCGGACGCCCTTCGAGGTTCACGAAAAGACCGTTTTCTTCGGTATAGGCAGCGCCGGGCAGGATCACATCGGCGCGGTGCGCGCCCAGATCGCCGTGCGACCCCTGGTAGATCACGAAAGGACCGTCGGCAATTTCGACCTCATCGGCGCCGAGGTTGTAGATCACCTCTGCCCCATTCGTCGCGGCGTCAAGCCCACCTTCGGTCACGGCATTCACATCCATCGCCCCCACGCGGGATGCGGCGGTGTGGAGCACCATGAGTTTCGAGCCAGTGGCCTCGCACAGTTTCTGAGCTGTCGCCAGAACCGCTTCGCCATCGGCTTCGTTGATCGCACCGGCGCCGACAATCACCAGCGACGGCTGATCCAGCACATCGCCATAGTTGTGGCCCAGAAGGCTTTCGAGCGCCGCGCGGTCGGTGCCGACATGCGCGTAATCGTAGGTCAGATCAACGGCTTGGCCGACGAGACCGACTTTGGCGCCCTTGGCCCAAGCCTTGCGGATACGGGCGTTCAGCACCGGCGCTTCCTCGCGCGGGTTGGAGCCGATCAACTGAATGTATTTCGCGTCGTCAATGTCGGCGATGGTCGCGGTGCCCGCGTAAACGCCGCGGTTGCCGGCGGGCAGTTTCGCGCCATCCACACGGCACTCGACATGGCCGCCCAGACCTTCGACCAGACCTTTCAAAGCATAGATCGCCTCGACGGGGGCGAGATCGCCGACAAGACCGGCAACTTTCTTGCCCTTCATCGCAGTCGCGGCCGCAGAGAGCGCCTCGGCCCAAGTGGCCTTGGTCAGCTTGCCGTTCTTGCGGATGTAGGGCGTGTCGATGCGCTGGCGTTTCAGACCGTCCCAGATGAAGCGGGTCTTGTCGGAAATCCACTCTTCGTTCACCTCGTCATGGTTGCGCGGAAGGATGCGCATCACTTCGCGGCCTTTGGTGTCGACGCGAATATTGGACCCGAGCGCGTCCATCACGTCGATGGTTTCGGTCTTGGTCAGCTCCCACGGACGGGCGGTGAAGGCATAGGGTTTCGAGGTCAGCGCACCGACCGGGCAAAGATCGATGATGTTGCCCTGAAGGTTGGAGGCCAGCGTTTCGTTGAGATAGCTGGTGATTTCGCTGTCTTCGCCACGGCCCGTCTGGCCCATCTGGGTGATGCCCGCGACCTCGGTCGTGAAGCGCACGCAGCGGGTGCAGGAAATACAGCGCGTCATCGCGGTGCCGACGAGCGGCCCGAGGTTCAACTCCTCAGAGGCCCGCTTCGGTTCGCGGTAGCGCGAAAAATCGACGCCGTAAGCCATGGCCTGGTCTTGCAGGTCGCATTCGCCGCCCTGGTCACAGATCGGGCAATCGAGCGGGTGGTTGATCAGGAGAAACTCCATCACCCCCTCGCGCGCCTTTTTCACCATCGGCGAATTGGTTTTCACCACCGGTGGCTGGCCTTCCGGCCCCGGGCGCATGTCTTTCACCTGCATCGCGCAAGACGCCGCCGGTTTCGGCGGGCCGCCCACGACCTCGACCAGACACATGCGGCAGTTGCCCGCGATGGACAGCCGTTCGTGATAGCAGAACCGCGGCACTTCGATCCCGGCCACTTCACAGGCCTGGAGGATCGTCATGGCCGGATCGACTTCGATCTCGGTCCCGTCAATGATGATTTTGCGCTTATCTGCCATTCTGCATCACCTGTTCTTCATGAGCTTGCCAAGCGGCGTCCGCTTCGCAATCTGCGCTTTGCCGAAGGCGCACATCGCCTCCGTATCCCGTTTTTCAATGCCGTTGGCGGCAAAGAAGCTTTCCGATTTCGCAGCAAGCGTGGCGAGAAACGCCGGGTCTTGCAGCGATTGAATGTCTTCTGGCCCATAGCCCTTGGTCGTGATCACGCCCATCATCTCTTGCGCCTGTTTGTTCACGCGTGCCGGGCGCGGCGCCAGTTTGGGGCAAATCGTCGTCAGTTCCGTGACAATCATATTGTCGACGAGCACGGCGCTGATTTCTTCGTCTGTCGTAATGTCCTGCGCGAGTACCGGCGTGGCCATCAGCGCGAGCAGCGCCGCATATGTCGTGGTGCGGATCATTTCGTGCTCCTCAGGAAAGAGCCGATGATCGACCCGCGTGCAATCTCCGCCTCGCCAAAGGCACAGAGACCTTCGGGGGTTTTCGGATCGAACCCGGCTTGCCGCACATAGGCCTCGCCGAGACGGCGAATGCGGGCTTCTTCATCGTCGCTTTCGACATAGGCGCGGATTTCGTCATCCGTGTAGCCCATCGAGGACGCCTTGTTTTTCAGGCCCCAGAGGAAGGAAACACCTTTGAGCTTGCGCACCTCGATGGTCGGGCATTCGTCCGACACTTCGACGGCAAGGCCAGCCCAGAGCATGTTCCGGTCGATCTCTTGCACCTCGCGCAGTGGCGGCAGCTCCGCCGCAGCGGCAGCACCGGCGGTCAAGGCAAGAGCGAGGGCAATTGGGGGGGCGATATGTTTGGTCAATGTCATGGGACTACTCCGCAGCAACGGGCCGACAGCTTTTCTCGCGGAAAAGCTTGGCCTCTTTGATGTACGACCAGCCAAAGGCCTGATCGCTGTCCCCATGTTTTTCTTTATAGGCAAGACGTTCGAGCGCCTCGTCCAAGGTGGGCTTGTGCCCGGGTTCCACGTACCACATCACGAAATGCTGGTCGGCCATCAGCTCGAACCACTCCGCGCGACGGTCGTAGAATTTCTTGTGCACCGTGTTGAAAACGAAATGCTCAAGGCTTTCAACGTCTTCCCACACGGTGAGATTGGCGACGAATTTCGGATCGTCACCGATGTTGTTTTCGGTATTGCCTGTTCCCGGCTCGCCCGAGCCCTCGGCCATCCACACGAACCCCGGCATGCGTTTGCCCAGGCCGTTGATCTTGTCGAGCGCGCCCATGAACTCGGCCACGCGCGCATCCCCGGGTTCGGCCACAAGCCGCCCGATGTTGAGTTCAGCAAGGAACATCTAAAAATCCCTCCCTGAAAATAGCCCCATGGCCACAAGAAACAGAACCACGATTCCAAGAAAGAGCATCCAACGCTTTGGATCGGACGAGAATGACAGTGTCGCATAGCCACAGACCCGGCATTTCGCGAATGCGAAATACGGAACGTGACCGCAACAAGGACATTTTAATCCGACCAAACGCCACATTCTCACTCCGCCGCAAACGCCGCAGAGAGGCGACCGGTTTTCTTGATTTTGATGCGCTCTTCGATGTCATCGCGGAAGTGACGGATCAGACCCTGGATCGGCCAAGCCGCCGCATCCCCCAGCGCACAGATGGTATGGCCTTCGACCTGTTTCGTCACATCGAGCAACATGTCGATCTCTTCGATTTCCGCGTCACCCGTCACCAGACGGTCCATCACGCGCATCATCCAGCCGGTGCCTTCGCGGCACGGCGTACATTGACCGCAGCTTTCGTGTTTGAAAAACGCCGACAGACGCCAGACCGCTTTGACGACATCGACGGAATTGTCCATCACGATCATACAGCCGGTGCCAAAGGAAGACTTGTTCTCCCGCATCCAGTCGAAGTCGAAAATCGCGTCTTCCAGCGCTTCTTTCGGCAGAACAGGACAGGACGCCCCGCCCGGAATGATGGCTTTCAGATTGTCCCAGCCGCCACGAATGCCGCCGCCGTGTTTCTCGATGATCTCGCGCACGGACATCGACATTTCTTCCTCGAACACGCAGGGCGTGTTGACGTGGCCGGTCAGCGCCATGAGTTTGGTGCCCGCGTTGTTCGGGCGGCCAAAGGAGGCGAACCATTCCGCACCGCGCCGCAGGATCGTCGGCACGACGGCGATGGATTCGACGTTGTTCACCGTGGTCGGGCAACCGTAAAGACCTGCGCCCGCCGGGAAGGGCGGTTTCATCCGGGGCATGCCCTTTTTGCCTTCGAGAGACTCGATGAGGGCGGTTTCCTCGCCACAGATATAGGCCCCTGCCCCATGGTGCAGGTAGATGTCGAAATCATAGCCGGATTTGCAGGCGTTGCGGCCAATGAGACCGGCGTCATATGCCTCGTCGATCGCGGCCTGAAGCGCCTCTTTCTCGCGGATATATTCGCCGCGAATGTAGATATAGGCGGCCACCGCGTTCATCGCGAAGCCGGCAATCAGCGCGCCTTCGACCAGCGTGTGCGGGTCGTGGCGCATGATTTCGCGGTCCTTACAGGTCGCGGGCTCGGATTCGTCGGCGTTGATCACGAGGTACGCCGGGCGACCATCGCTTTCTTTCGGCATGAAGGACCATTTGAGACCCGTCGGGAAGCCCGCGCCACCACGACCACGCAGGCCCGAAGCCTTCATCTGGTCGATGATCCAGTCGCGTCCATTGGCGAGAATGCCCGCCGTGCCATCCCAATGCCCGCGCTTTTTGGCGCCCGCAAGGCTACGGTCATTCATGCCGTAGAGGTTGGTAAAGATCCGATCCTGATCCTTGAGCATCGCTCTTGTCCCTTCAGTCTTTCCGGCGCGTGTCACGCCAAATCTGATACATCACCACAAACGACCAGACGAACCCGGCCAAAGCGGCAAGATCGAGGAGAAACGCGTAGCGCGACGGCAATCCGAGTTTCCCACCCAACCATTGAGCCCCCAACCAGACCAACATCGTCACGGCGATCACGACGGCGACCATGCGCGCCTTTTTCGCCAAATGCTGGTCCTTGTCAGGCACCATTTCCTTACTCCTCAGTAAACATCGCCATCCTTGACGCGTTTCGAGAATTCCGTGTCCCCGCCCGCGGCGAGGATTTTGGCCTGTTCGGCCCATTTCGTCAGCTGCGCCGCCGAGGTGCCTTTGAGGGCCGCGCCCAGGGCTTCGATCTCATCTGCGCTCAGCGCCGCCACCTGTGCAAAGGTGGTGATCCCCCGCGCGTGCAGCTGCACTTCGATTTTCGGCCCGACGCCTTTGATCGACTTCAGATCGTCGGGCACTGCCGCGACCGCGGCGTCCGGGACAGACGCGAAAGCAACCGGGGCGGCCTCCGTTTTTTCTTCGACCTCTTCGACCGGTTCCGCAACCGGCTCGACCGGTGCGTCATCGACCGGATGGGCCTCCGGCGTCGCCGCCGCAGCTTTCGAGCGCACCTCGCGGGTGTCCGCTGCGTGCGGCTCAATCGCAATCTCATCCGCCGCCGACACCGGCTCATCGCCAATGCCCGAAGTTGCCATCAGGCCAGAGGCGCTGACATCGGCTTCGGGGTGGCCAACATTTGCCTCCGTCGCCTCTTCGTACCAACCGATCCACAGCAGGATCGCGACCAAAAGCGCCACGAGAACACCAACGATCACCGAGGCCGCCGTCGAATAGCCCGCGATCCACATCAGTGCCAAAAAGGCGATCACACCGCAAATCGCGGCGATCAATCCGATCTTGGGCGTTTTGCCCTGCTGTGCGTCCGTCATGTGGTACTCCTGAAATATCCCTGTTGATCACTCATTCGGGCCGATTTCTTTGGCCTCTCGAGCTTTTCGTCTCAGTATTTCGCACGTTTCGAAAATTCGGTCTCTCCGCCTTCGGCGAGGATTTTGGCCTGGTCAATCCAGCCATCGCGTTGGATCCGGCCTTTGAACTTCAGCCGCGCATCGACCCAGGCGATCTCTTCCGCCGTCCATTTCGCCACCTGATCGAAATGCCAAAAGCCCAGCTCGTTGAGCGTCTGCTCAAGCTTCGGACCCACGCCTTTGAGCTTTTTCAGATCATCGGCACCCGCTTTGCGCGGCGCTTTCATGGTGCGCGGTTTCTTCTCCGCGACCTCACCTTCGACGGGTTCGGCTTTGGAGACCGGCTGGGCCTTGGATTTGGCATCAGCTTGCTGTTTGGTCACGCCGGTGTCCGACGCGGGCGTGTTCGCCGCAGGTTTGGCTTCGAGCTTGTCCGAGGCTTTCTTTTCTGCCGCCTGTTGCACGGCGGATTTCGGCGTCGGCGCCGGTTTCGGCACGGATTTGCCCGCGCCACCATGCCCCGCGCCTTTGGAAATCCAAGGCGTCAAAAGCGGCACTTCGGTGCCGTCGATGCGCTTGAGCGTGTCACCGACGTCCATGGCGATCTGCACGGAGCCATTATACTGCGCGCCCGTGCCTTTGTAGTCGGCCAGCACATTCGGCCCACCGGCGGGCTCCGACGAATAGCGCCCCTGTTGCGAGCCCGGCACCGGCACAGTGCCTGCGGCCATATCGTCCAGAAGCTTGGAGAAATTCTCAGCCGTGAGGTCTTCGTAATAGTCCTTGCCGATCTGAGCCATCGGCGCGTTGGCGCAAGCACCAAGGCACTCGACCTCTTCCCAGGAAAACTTGCCATCCGCCGACAGCGTGTGCTGCGTCGGCGCGATTTTCTCTTTGCAGACCGAAATGATGTCGCCCGAGCCGCAAATCATGCAGGTCGTTGTGCCGCAAACCTGAATATGCGCAACAGACCCAACAGGTTGCAGTTGGAACATGAAGTAGAAGGTCGCGACCTCAAGCACGCGAATATCGGCCATGCCCAGCATGTCGGCGATATATTCGATGGCCGGTTTGGTGAGCCAGCCCTCTTGCTCTTGCGCGCGCCACAACAGCGGGATAACCGCCGATTGCTGACGCCCTTCGGGATATTTCGCGATCTGCCCCTCAGCCCAGGCGAGGTTCGCGGGCGTGAATTCGAAAGAGGCGGGTTGTTCGTGATAGAGACGGCGTAGCATAGAACGTCCTTACCTTATTCCAAAAGTTCCACCGGGGCGTGGCCCAGCGCAATCTGTTTCATTAGCAAAAGCAATCGAAATCCCTGTGGCTCCTTGGCTGAAGCCAGTATGCACGAGCTTCATGCCACCTTTCGGAGATGCATTCACACGTGACATATTCATGGGCCGTTCACAGGTCTTGTAGGCTTCTATGTTCGCCTCTTCCAGCGCCACTACAAGCTCACGCGTTCCCTCGGGAGCAACATTGTTCTCGTACCGTAGCGCAACCGCCTTCCGACAGAGGTCCTCTGGTAACTTGCACAATTGCCAAGGCTCACGCTCAGGTATTGTCCCGGCGGCAGGCTGAGGAACCGCTCGGTTCAGAGTATATGTTTCACGGGGCACAGAGGTATCCTCTACACAGCCCGCCAACATGCACAGCATGATACCCGCAGCAACACCTGACCGAGAGATCGTGATGGTCGTCAACGGTCGACCTCCCCGAAAACGATGTCCATGGTGGCGATGAGGGCGGAGACGTCGGCCAGCTGGTGACCTTTCGCCATGTGATCCATCGCCTGCAAGTGAAGGTAGCCCGGCGCGCGCAGTTTCGCGCGGTAGGGTTTGTTCGAGCCGTCCGAATTGAGGTAGACGCCAAACTCGCCCTTCGGCGCTTCGACTGCGGCGTAGACCTCACCCTCGGGCAGTTTGAACCCTTCGGTGTAGAGTTTGAAGTGGTGGATAAGCGCCTCCATCGAGGTCTTCATATCCTTGCGCTTCGGCGGTGTGAGTTTGCCACGGGCCAGAACATCGCCCTGATTTTCCGGTTCACGCAGCTTGGCCACACATTGTTTGATGATCTTCGTCGCCTCGGTCATCTCCTGCATCCGCACCATGTAGCGGTCGTAGCAGTCGCCATTGGTGCCGACGGGGATCTGGAAATCGAACTCGTCGTAGCACTCATAAGGCTGGCTGCGACGCAGGTCCCAGGCCATGCCGGAGCCCCGCACCATCACGCCGGAGAAGCCCCAGTCGAGCGCTTCCTGTTCGGTGATCAGACCGATGTCGACAGTCCGCTGTTTGAAGATGCGGTTGTCGGAAATCAGGTAGTGAATGTCGTCGAGAACCTTCGGGAAAGCGTCGGCCCAGGCCTCGATATCGTCTATCAGCTCCGGCGGCAGGTCCTGATGGACGCCACCCGGGCGGAAATAGGCGGAGTGCAGACGGGCACCGCAAGCGCGCTCGTAGAAGATCATGAGCTTTTCACGCTCTTCAAAGCCCCAAAGCGGCGGCGTCAAAGCGCCCACGTCCATCGCGCCGGTGGTGACGTTCAGGAGGTGGTTCAGCACACGGCCGATCTCGGAATAGAGCACGCGGATCAAAGACGCGCGGCGCGGCACTTCGACACCGGCCAGACGTTCGATCGCCAGACACCAGGCATGTTCCTGGTTCATCGGCGCCACGTAATCGAGGCGGTCGAGATACGGCAGGTTTTGCAGATAGGTGCGGTTTTCCATCAGCTTTTCGGTGCCGCGGTGCAACAGCCCGATATGCGGGTCGGCCCGTTCCACGATCTCGCCGTCCAGCTCCAGAACCATCCGCAACACACCGTGGGCCGCAGGGTGCTGGGGCCCGAAGTTGATGTTGAAATTCCGGATCTTCTGTTCACCGTCCGTCGCGTCATGCGACCCATCGTCATAGGTGTTTTGCCGGATGTCGCCGTCCATCATTCAGATCCTCGCCATATTCGCTTGCCACCGCGCGGGCAGCTCGCCAAAGGTCTTTTCCACATAGGCATACTGCGGGGCCAGAAAGCGCGCCGCCTCATGCCGTTGCTTGTCACTCAGTTGCAGTTTCACGCCCTTATGGGAGTGCGGTTCTTTTTCCACGGGCTTGGCCGCGATCCCCAGAAAGGCGCAGAGGCTCTGAAGCCCTTCGCCCGTCAAAAGATCCTCGGTGAAGCCCACCAAAAGCTTGTCTTCGGGCACCGCGCGTTTGAGCTTTTCCACGATGCCTTCGTAGTCGCCACGCGGCGCAATGTGTTTTTCCAGATCGCGATTGACCACACGATTCATGATCCGCTTGGCCTTGACCGCGACCTCTTCGCCGGGGCGGCGCTGGCGCGAGGCCTGCATCCGCACATGCGACCAGAGCCGGTCCACCGGATCGCGCATCATGAACACGAACCGCACGTCCGGCGCCATATGTGCCATGTCGCGCAGCCGGTCCTCGGAGAGCAACCCGTAGCCCGGCGTTATGTCGCCCGCGAGCTTCTTGTCGCCAATCCCGTCCAGCAGGTAGAAGAGATAGTCCGAGACCCCCTCTTCGCCCAGCTCCAGAATGCGCACCATTTCATCGACATCCATGATCTGGCGTTCGAGATTGGTGACTTTCCAAAGATTGGCGTTGCTCCGCGCAATGTCCTGGCGCCGGACCAAATCCGCGCGCAGCCGCGAGAAAACGTCGAATTGAAACGCGTAGTCGTTGTTCTCGACCGTGTCGAAATAATGCAATTCCTTGATCGAGCGCAGGTGGCAATCCGGGTGATCGTGCAAATAGCGATAAAGCGAGCTGGTGCCCGCTTTGGTCGCGCCAACGCAGATCATGATGGCCGGATCGCCGCTCACATCAGGCTCCCTTCTCGTCGCCGGGAAGGATGTATTTCGCGCCTTCCCACGGGGAAAGGTTATCGAACTGGCGGTATTCCTGCACCAGGCTCACCGGCTCGTAGACGACGCGCTTCAGCTCTTCGTCATAGCGCACTTCGGTGTAGCCCGTCGCCGGGAAATCCTTGCGCAGCGGGTAGCCACGGAAACCGTAATCCGTCAGCAGGCGCCGCAGGTCCGGGTGACCGGAGAAAATGATCCCGAACATGTCGAAAGTCTCACGTTCGAACCAGCCCGCGGAGGGGTGGACGGCGATGATCGACGGGATGGTTTCCTCTTCGCGCACCGACGCAATGACGCGGATACGCTGGTTCTGGTACATCGACAGGAAGTGATAGACCACATCGAACCGCTGATCGCGGCTCGGATGATCGACCGCCGTGATGTCCACCAGAGAGGAGAATTTACAGGTGCTGTCGGTCTTCAGAAACTCGACGAAATCGACGATGCCTGCGGAGGTGACCGTGACGGTCAGCTCACCGTAAGCCACCTCGGTTTTCAACACATCGTTCGGACGCTTGATCTCGATATGCGCAGCAAGTTCTTGGAGGGCTTCGCTCATCTCATGCTCTCCTTAGCGGGCGATCGTGCCGGTGCGGCGGATTTTGCGTTGCAGCTGCAGAATGCCGTACATCAGCGCCTCTGCGGTCGGCGGGCAGCCGGGGACATAGACGTCCACAGGCACGATGCGGTCACAGCCGCGCACCACCGAATAGCTGTAGTGATAATAGCCACCACCGTTGGCGCAGGACCCCATGGAGATCACGTAACGCGGCTCCGGCATCTGGTCGTAAACCTTGCGCAGCGCCGGCGCCATTTTATTGGTCAGCGTGCCCGCGACGATCATCAGGTCGGACTGGCGCGGAGAGGCGCGCGGGGCCGTACCGTACCGCTCAAGGTCGTAACGCGGCATCGACGTATGCATCATCTCGACAGCGCAGCAGGCGAGACCAAAGGTCATCCAGTGCAGCGACCCGGTGCGCGCCCAGTTGATGATGTCTTCCGTGGAGGTCAGCAAAAAGCCCTTGTCCTGCAGTTCCTTGTTGAGAACCTGCGTGGAATGCTCCTTGTCCACACCTGCGGTGTTGGCTCCGGTCGTCACGCCCATTCCAGCGCCCCTTTCTTCCATTCATAGGCAAAGCCCACGGTCAGCACAGCGAGGAACACCATCATCGACCAGAAGCCCACGATCCCGATGTCCTTGAACGCGACGGCCCAGGGAAACAGGAAAGCGATTTCGAGATCGAAAATGATGAACAGGATCGACACGAGGTAGAACCGCACGTCGAATTTCATCCGCGCGTCGTCGAATGCGTTGAATCCGCACTCATAGGCCGACACTTTCTCAGGGTCGGGATTGCGAACGGCGAGGATGAGAGCTGCGAAGATGAACACAAGACCCAGCACGATGGCGAGGCCGAGGAAAATGACGATAGGGAGATATTCCCGAAGCAAGACTTCCACGAGCGGCTCCTTGATAGGCGCGCTTCTTCGCGGGACGGATGTCAGGCGATCGCAGGCGCGCTGCTTTGCTAGCTTGTCGTGGTTTAGCCCCCTGCGACACTATGGTCAACCAACGCCAGCGTGAGAAAGCCCCATGTTTCAAGGGGGGTGGCAAGTTTTTTTGATCCGTCCATCCGATTTTGCGGCGCTGCGGCGGAAATTTCAACAGTCGCACGATTCGAGAGGTTTTTCCTTAGTTTTTTAGTCGGAAAGCTGCCAGTTGTGCAGAGTTCGGGGCCCCCCAGCCCTCACACATCTTTCACCGGATAAAGCTTGGGCATCCGCAGACCGGCGGCATCAATCGCCTCTTTCAGCTTGTCGGACATCATAAATTCCGGCCAGCTACGCAGGGTCCTTTCCCGCCATAAATGGTGATCTCCAATCGCAGCTTTGGAAAACGCCAAACCGGCATAATCTGCCTTTTTCATCGCAAGCTTGATCTCGTTAAAGTGGAAGTGCTCGTTTTTGACAGTTCGCGTCACAAGCCCCTCAGCACAGGCCTCGGGCCGAAAACTGTCGAGGAATGTGCCAATCACCATGACATAATATTCTTTGGGATAGGTCTTGCCCCGCGGCATGGTGATGGTCACCGGCCAGAACTGATGCACGCCCGGCTCAATCTCTTCGATGATCGCCTTAAGCGCTTCATCCACCGCCCAATGACCAATGCGGATCATTGAGGCCAGGTTCTTGTAGCTCTTCTGCGCCTCGACAACAGTCGGCGCTTCATGCTCCAAAAGCGGGGTCAACACGCGTCCAAACGGGCTGGTCCCGATCTCTTTTGAAAACTTCAAAGCGACAAAATGCTCATATGTTGAGATCGCTTGAAAGCGCTCTTTTTTGTCCTCGTCAGAAATCTCATTACGCCAATAGTCCGCCAAAACCTCGTCATAGGCCTTCATTTCCACTTCCGGCCAATAATCGCCACCAAATCCGGGTTCAATCAACGCCCATGTCATGTCAAAAAATCCTTTTAAAATTAAGGGTAGGCGCGGCGTTACAGGTTCTGCACCTCATCGCGAATGATCCGCGCCAGCATCGCGCAATCCTCAAGACTGAAAGTCAGCGGCAGGCGCATATCCATGATCGCGCGCAGCACCCGGTCGCTGTCCGGCAGGCTCTGCGGCTCGGCGTAGCGCCAGCTCTCGTAACGCGAGGTAAAGGCCGTCGGCTCCGGCGCGCCGAACCATTTCAGCTCGGCCCCGCGTTTGAGACAGGCGGCGACCAGCGCTTCGATCTTGGCGTCGGCCCAATCCATCAGCAGGAATTGAAACGACGAGCCGACGTAATGTTCCTGTTGCGGTCGGTCGATCAACGTCAGACCCGGCGTGTCCCGCAGCCCCTCCTCGACCACACGATAGCGCGCGTTCCAGTTTTCGACCTGCGCCTCCAGGCTCCGCAGCTGCACCCGCAGGATCGCGGCCCTGAGATGGTCCATCCGACCCGAGACATTCGGCGTGGTATATTTGACCTTTTCGAACACATCCGGGCTAGGACCGGCCAGGTGCTTGCCATATAACATGTACGATCCCGACAACATGATGGCCCGCGCGGCGATCTCGTCATCATCGGTGATCAGGAACCCGCCTTCGCCCGAATTGATATGTTTATAGGTCTGCGTCGAATAGCAACCGACCACGCCATGCCGGCCCGACGGCACCCCGTCCCAATGCGCGCCCATGGTATGCGCGCAATCCTCAATGACCGCCACGCCCGCGCCGTTACAGATGTACATCAGCGCATCCATATCGACGATATGACCGCGCATGTGGGACAGCATCAAAACCTTGGCGCCCGTCTCAGCGATCTTCACCTGAAGATCATCGAGATCAATCACCAGCCCCTCGGTCACGCCGACAAACACGGGCTTGGCGCCCACGCTCGCAATCGCGCCGGGCACAGGCGCGAGCGTGAAGGCGTTGGTCAAAACCGGCGCACCGGGCTGGACCTCCAGCGCACGCAAGGCGCACCCCAGAGCATAACCGCCCGAGGCCACGGCAAGACAATATTTCGCCCCCGTGTAAGCCGCAAACTCCTCTTCAAGCAGGGCAACCTCCCCCGCCTCCCCCGGCGCGGTGTTGTAGCGGTGCAGCCGTCCCGAACGCATCACCGCAACAGCGGCCGCGATGGCCTCTTCCGGGATCGGTTCCTGTTGGGTGAAATTGCCTCTAAAAACCTCGTCGCTCATCCGATCAACTCCCGCGTCAAACGACCCAAGTCATTGTAATGCGTTAGCAACGCCTCCGGCTCCAACCGTTTCACCCCATCGCCATCGGGTCCGAAGGTCACCAAGGCACAGGGCACCCCCGCCGCCTTGGCGGTCGAACGATCCGTTTCGGTATCGCCCACGAGGAAGGACTGCGTCAGCACGCCGCCAGCCTCTTCGACGGCGGCCAGATAGGGCTTCGGATCGGGTTTCGAGACACCGACCGTCTTCGCCCCGATCATAGATCCGAACAGGTCGCGCACGCCCAACCGCGTGAGCAACCGATCCGCCAAATCTTCGGGCTTGTTGGTGCAAACGCCCACCGCATAGCCCCCGCTGCGCAGCGCCTCGATGGCCTCCACCGCGCCCTCGTAAAGCCGCGTGTGGGTGTCGATGTCCTCGGCATAAGCCTCCAGCAACACCGGATATTGCGTCATCACATCATCCTCGGAAAACCCCGGTTTCACCCGAGAAAACCCGAGCGTCAGCATCGCCCGCCCGCCGCGAAAGGCCGTATGGGCGTCCGCTTGCGCGTCCAACACATCGCCGTATCCCAGGCCCCGGAAACAGGCATTGGCCGCGGCGATCAAATCGGCGGAAGTGTCCGCGAGCGTCCCGTCGAGATCGAAAATAACGGTTTTCATAGTGTTTTGGCCTCCTGCGGCCCCAATCGCGCCGGTTCTGGGCGGCTCCCCGCCCACAACTGTAATCTCGCGTCAGAAACTGTGATGCCACAACCCTTGCGGCTTGGTGCATCATGGGTAAAACGGCAAACAGATAAAGAAAAGAGCAGATCGGGACGAACACCATGGCAACAGCCCTCATTCTCTTGGCCGCCGGGCAAGGCACACGGATGAACTCCGACCTGCCCAAGGTCCTCCACCCGATCGGCAACGCGCCGATGTTCGCGCATGCGCTCGCCTCGGGCGCGGCTTTGAACCCGGAACGCACGGTCTTGGTCGTGGGTCATGGCGGCGATCAGGTGGCCACGGAGGCCGCAAAGATCGACGAAGACATCGTAATTGCCCGCCAGGAAGACCAACTCGGCACAGCGCACGCAGTGTTGCAGGCGAAAGCGGCGCTTGAGGGCTTCGAGGGCGACGCCATCGTGCTCTTCGGCGATACGCCCTTCATTTCCGAGGACACGATCCTGCGCATGGCAGAGGCGCGCAAGTCCGCCGATGTGGTCGTGCTGGGATTTGAGGCCAAAGATCCGGCGCGTTACGGGCGGCTGGTGATGGAGGGCGACACGCTCACCCGCATTGTCGAGTTCAAGGACGCGACCGAGGCCGAGCGCGCGATTACGTTTTGTAACTCGGGCCTCGTGGCCGCCGACGCCACCGTGCTCTTCGAGTTGCTCGAACAGGTCGGAAACGACAATGCAGCGGGGGAATATTACCTGCCGGATATCGTTGAAATTGCTTGGAAGACCGGCAAAACGGCGACCGCTGTCGCCTGTGACGAATCCGAAACGCTGGGCGTCAACACCCGTGCGGAACTGGCCCGTGCCGAAGGCATTTTCCAGACCATGAAACGAGCAGACGCGCTTGAAAATGGCGTCACTTTGATGGCGCCTGAGACGGTGTTCTTCTCACTCGACACCTATATCGGACGCGACACGGTGGTGGAGCCCAACGTCATCTTTGGTCCCGGTGTGACCGTGGAGTCCCTGACACGCATCCGCGCGTTCAGCCACTTCGAGGGCTGCCATGTCTCGATGGGCTCGACCGTCGGTCCCTTCGCCCGCCTGCGCCCCGGTGCGGAGCTGGCGAACAACGCGCATATCGGCAATTTCGTCGAAGTGAAAAACGCCCAGATCGGCGAAGGCACCAAGGTGAACCACCTGAGTTACATTGGCGATGCCGACATTGGCGACGGCACCAATGTGGGCGCGGGCACGATCACCTGTAACTATGACGGCGTGTTCAAACATCGCACCATCGTTGGCCGCAATGCGTTCATCGGGTCGAACACCATGCTGGTCGCGCCCGTGACGGTGGGTGACGAAGCCATGACCGCGAGCGGCTCTGTGATCACCTCCGACATCGAGCCGGGGGCTTTGGCGATCGCGCGGGCGAAACAGGTGAACAAACCGATGCTCGCGGTGCGAATGTTCGAAAAGTTAAAGTCTTTGAAGGCCAAAAAGCAAAAAGGGCAGTAAAATGTGCGGTATTGTAGGGGTTTTGGGAAATCACGAAGCGGCGCCGATCCTCGTTGAGGCGCTCAAACGGCTGGAATATCGCGGCTATGACAGCGCCGGGATCGCCACCGTGTCGAAGGGCAAGCTGGACCGTCGGCGTGCGGTCGGCAAGTTGGTGAACCTGTCCGATTTGTTGGTGCATGAGCCGCTCGCGGGCAAATCCGGCATAGGTCACACCCGCTGGGCCACGCACGGCGCGCCCTCCGTGGTCAACGCCCACCCGCACAAGGCCGGTCCCGTCGCCGTTGTCCACAACGGCATCATCGAGAATTTCCGTGAGCTGCGCGAAGAGCTTGGCCAAAAAGGCTATAACTTCGTGACCCAGACGGACACGGAAACCGTCGTCCTTCTCTGCCAGAGCTTCATGGATGCCGGCAAAACGCCTGTGGAGGCCGCCATGGCCACCATCAACACGCTCGAAGGCGCGTTTGCGCTCTGTTTCCTGTTCGACGGCGAAGAGGACCTTTTGGTCGCCGCGCGCAAGGGCTCGCCGCTGGCCATCGGGCACGGCAAGGGCGAGATGTTCGTCGGCTCCGACGCCATCGCGCTTGCGCCCATGACCGATCAGGTCACCTATCTCGACGAAGGCGACCGGGCGGTGATCACCCGCGAGAGCCTCGAGATTTTCGATGAGACCGGCGCGCAGGTGCAACGTGCGCGGCGTACCATCGCCTTGAACGCCGCCCGCATTGAAAAAGCCGGGCACAAACACTTCATGGCGAAAGAAATCGCTGAACAGCCGACGGTGATTTCCGAAGCACTCGCCTATTACCTCAACGCCGATGACACCGGCATCGTGTTGCCCGATCCGGGCCTCGATTTCACCGCCTTTGACCGGATCATCATGGTCGCCTGCGGCACGGCCTATTACGCCTGTTACACGGCGAAATACTGGCTCGAACAGGTGGCGCGCATTCCGGTCGAGATCGACGTGGCCTCCGAGTTCCGATACCGCGAGCCGCCCGTCGCCCCCCGGACATTGGCGATTTTCGTCAGCCAATCGGGCGAGACCGCCGACACTTTGGCGGCGCTGCGATACATGTCCGGCAAGGCCGACAAGATCGTCTCTGTCGTCAACGTCGCGGAAAGCTCCATCGCGCGCGAAAGCGACATCGCCCTGCCGATTTTGGCGGGTGTCGAGGTCGGCGTGGCCTCGACCAAGGCCTTCTCCTGTCAGCTCACGGTGCTCGCACTTTTGGCGCTGGAGGCCGCCCATCAACGCGGTCAGATCGACGATGCGACGCTGGCCAAACGCCTCTCAGAGCTGCGCACCCTGCCGGGGCTTTTGACCCGTGCGCTCGATCTGGACGAACATCTCAACGCCGTCTCCAACGAGCTGTCCGAGGCCAAGGACGTGCTGTTCCTGGGCCGTGGCCCGATGTATCCCCTGGCCCTTGAGGGCGCCCTTAAACTCAAGGAAATCAGCTATATACATGCCGAAGGTTATGCATCGGGCGAATTGAAACACGGACCCATCGCGCTCATCGACAGCCACACGCCCGTGATCGTTTTCGCGCCGCATGACGCGCTGTTCGACAAGACCGTGTCGAACATGCAAGAGGTCATGGCGCGCGGCGGCAAGGTGCTTTTGGTGTCGGACAAAAAGGGCCTCGAAGTGGCCTCCGACGGGGTCTGGCAAGCGGTGCAAATGCCCGAAGTGCCGGACTTTTTCGCGCCCCTTCTTTACGCCATCCCGGCCCAGCTCATCGCCTATCACACCGCGGTCGCCAAGGGCACGGATGTCGACCAGCCGCGCAATCTGGCGAAATCGGTGACGGTCGAATAACGCTCAAAAAGAAGCCGCCCCAAATGCGGGGCGGCTTCGACGTGGGTCTCTGACTCGGGGGGAAAGGCTCAGACCCCGAGTTTGGATTTGGCGTAATCCAGCATCTCCGGCGTCACATCATCCGCCGTGATCGGCCCATTGCCGGTGGCATTCTGAGCCGCCACGATCGCGTCGATCAGAGCCTCGTCTGAAATCGCGCCTTCTGCATCCGCCACATCTTCTACCGCCGCATCGAGCACGGCCTTGTCCGCCAAAGCCTGGTCGTAATCCGCCTGTGCCTGCTCTACAGCGGCCAGTTGATCGAGATAGTCCTGGTAGCCGGGCTCACCTTCCGCCACTGGATTCGCGGCAAGATCGGCATTCAACTGGTCAATCTCAGCCCCCCAGCTCGCCGGATCGGACGACAGGCCCAGCGCCGCCGCGGCGGCCGCGAGATCGGCATAGCTGTCCGCATAGGCCGCACTGGCCGCATTCAAGGCATCCTCGGCGGTCTCATACTCGGCCACGGCGTTGAGATACGCCTTGATCGGCACCATTTTCGGGTCCGAGGAATTCATGATGCCATTCGGGTTGCGCCGCAGGGAATTCAGGGACTTGAGCGCGGAAGCCAGCGGTTTGCCTCTTGGATTTCCCGCAGTGCCGGCATTCCCATGGGTGCCGCCCGTCGACTGATCCCGATTGCCGGAATTGCCGCGATTCCCCGAATTTCCATGTCCGCCGGAGTTGCCGGAATTGCCGCCATTGGCATTCGCATTGCGCGCTTCTGCGCCACTCAAACCAGCGAAATCGGCCGTCACGATGGGCATCGCGTAGGCAAAAGCGGAGGCAGTCAACAGCAGTTTGATAAGGTTTTTCATTGTCCCTTTGGCTCTCTTGTGGTTTTGGCTGATCAAGCGATACCTCATCAAAAGGGCAAAAAGATGTCGATCACTCCCGAAACGGTCCTGGAAACCCTGCGGCTCTCCGCCGACCCGGAAAAGGCGTCTGCGCTCAGCAGCCGCGCTGGCCGTTCGGAGGCTCTCGGGGTTCCGCCCCAAGTGCTGGAGAATTTTGCGCGCGAATGGCGTCAGGACGTGAGCTTTCCCGAACGTCTCGATCTGGCACGCGCGCTCTGGGAACAGCCGGTATTCGAGGCCCGACTGATGGCCGCGAAACTTTTGACACAGGCGCGCATTGCCGACGATGCCGCCATCTGGGATCAGATCTGTGTTTGGATTTCTGAAGCCGACACCTGGGCCGAATTGGATGCGCTTGCGGGCGCCGGGGCGCGTCGCATTTCTGTCGATCTGTCGCGCATGGCCGTGGTGCATGAGCTGGCCAAATCCGAACGCGCGCTGGATCGTCGTGCGGCTTTGGGACTGTCCCTGCCCCTGGCGAAACTCGCCCATCCGACGGAGGACGAGGTGAACGCCATCGACGATGTGCTCTATTGGCTGACCTATGCGTTGCAGGACCCGGACAAGGATGTGTCGCGCATGGCCGACAGCTGGCTCAAGAGCCTCGGCAAACATGATCGCAAACGCGCCGGCATGGTGCGGCGCGTGGTCCAATCGCGCACAAAGTCTGACTAAATCGCTTGGCAGCCCGCCCCCCGCGCCCTAGATTACCGGTCATGTCCAACGCACCCCGCCTCATCGACCCTTTCGCCCGTCCGATCACCTACCTGCGTGTGTCGGTCACGGATCGCTGCGATTTTCGCTGTGTCTATTGCATGTCGGAAAACATGACGTTCCTGCCGAAAAAGGAATTGCTGACGCTCGAAGAGCTGGACCGCATGTGCTCTACCTTCATCGGGCTCGGCGTCGAGAAGCTGCGGATCACCGGCGGTGAACCTTTGGTGCGGCGCGGGATCATGACGTTTTTCAACGCCATGTCGCGTCACCTCGAAAGCGGCGCTTTGCGTGAACTGACCCTGACGACAAACGGCTCGCAACTGGAGCGCTTTGCCGGCGATCTCTATGCGGCTGGCGTGCGCCGGATCAACGTCTCGCTCGACACGCTGGATGCGGCGAAATTCCAACGCGTGACCCGTTGGGGCCGCCTCGATCAGGTCCTACGCGGCATCGAGGCAGCGCGCAACGCAGGGCTCCGGGTCAAGATCAACACGGTCGCGCTCAAAGGCTTCAACGAGGACGAATTGTTCACGCTGATCGACTGGTGCGCGCGCGAGGATATGGACCAGACCTTTATCGAGGTCATGCCGATGGGCGACATCGGCAACGAGGACCGCGTCGGGCAATATTGGTCGCTCAAGGACATGCGCAGCACCTTGGCGGAGCGCTTTACCCTCACCGATCTGCCGGAAAGCACGGGCGGGCCAGCACGCTATGTCCGCGTTGAGGAGACCGGGCAAAAGATCGGCTTCATCACGCCGCTCTCGCATGAGTTCTGTGAAAGCTGCAACCGCGTGCGGATGACCTGTACGGGAGAGCTGTTCATGTGTTTGGGCCAGGAAGACAATGCCTCGCTCCGCGACGTCCTGCGCGCGTCTCCCGACGACGATACGCCGCTGATCCATGCCATCGAAGCGGCCATTCTGCGCAAACCCAAAGGCCATGATTTCGACTATTCACGGCAAAAACCCGACGGTCAGGTCTCGCGGCATATGAGTCATACCGGCGGATGAAGCCCCTTCGCGCCTCATAAAAAAGCGCCCCCAACTGGGAGCGCTCCTTTTTGGTTTCCTTTGTGCCGGAAATACTCAGGGTCACGCCGCAGGCAGACGGCTTTCCACCATTTCAGCATACCACGAACAGCCCGCAGGCAGGGCCTCGTCGTTGAACATGTATTTCGGGTGATGCACCGGCGCGCCGGGGCCGTTGCCGACGATGATATAGGCGCCGGGGCGTTCCTCTAACATGTAAGCGAAATCTTCGCCGCCCATGACGAGCGGGTATTCTTCGCACCCGCCAGCCACCTTCGTGGCCGCCTCGATGGCGTATTCGGTTTCCTGATCGTGGTTCACCATGACCGGGTAGCCGCGATGGTAATCGACCTCGATCTCAGCCCCATAGGTGGCCCCCACCCCGGCACAGATTGCCTCAAGACGCTCCTGCGCCTGATCGCGGACCTCTCCGTCAAGCGTCCGCACCGTGCCTTTCAAAGACACGGTCGCCGGCAGGACGTTATGCGCCTTGGACGAGCTCTCCACCGTACAGACAGAGACGACCACCTGTTTCGTCGGGTCCACATTGCGCGAGGCGATGGATTGCAGAGCAAGCACGAGATGCGCGGCGGTCACCGTGCTGTCGACGGCCTCATGCGGTTTGGCGGCATGTCCGCCCTTGCCACGCACCACGATGTCGAACTCGTCGGCGGCGGCAAAGAACGGGCCAGGACGGATCGCGAAAGTGCCCGTCGGCAGGTTCGGCCAATTGTGCATGCCGTAGACCTCGTCGATGCCAAAGCGCTCCATCAACCCCTCTTCGCACATCACACGACCTCCGCCGCCGCCCTCTTCGGCGGGTTGGAAAATCACCACCGCCGTGCCGTCGAAATTGCGGGTCTCGCAGAGATATTTCGCCGCCCCCAAGAGCATCGCAGTGTGGCCGTCATGGCCGCAGGCATGCATCACGCCCGGGTTTTTCGAGGCAAATTCCGACCCGGTTTCCTCCAGGATCGGCAGCGCGTCCATATCGGCGCGCAAGCCAATGGTGCGGCCTTTGCTATCCGATTTGCCTTTGATCACGCCCACAACGCCGGTCTTGGCCATGCCTTCGACCACCTCGTCACAGCCAAACTCGCGCAGCAGGTCCGCGACTTTTTTCGAGGTGCGCGGCAGCTCGAACATCAGCTCGGGGTTTTCGTGAATATCGCGACGCCATGCGGTGATTTCCGGCAACAATTCGGCAAGGCGGTTCTTGATGGGCATGTCAGTCTCTTTTCTGGTCAGGTCGGAACGCGGTGACGTTCAATAGGTAAAGCCCTCGATGGGCTCCAAGACGAAGTGGTCTTTCGCCACTTCGCGGTAGGTGGATTTGGCGGGCGTGTGATCCGCCGGGAAGATCGGCGAGGGGATCGGTTTGAACGAGAGGTTCGAACTGATCTTCTTGTTGCGCGGATCGGCGATCGGCACGGCCAGCATAAGCGATTTCGTATAGTCGTGCTGCGGGTTCTCGAACACGGCCTGACGTGGGCCAATCTCTACGATGCGGCCCAGATACATCACCGCCGTGTGGTGGCTGACGCGTTCGACCACGGCCATGTCGTGGCTGATGAAGAGCATGGCGATGCCCAACTCGGCCTGAAGCTCCATCAACAGGTTCACCACCTGCGCCTGCACCGACACATCGAGCGCAGAGACGGCTTCGTCGGCGATCACCAGCTTCGGGTTGATCGAAAGCGCGCGGGCGATGGCGATCCGTTGGCGTTGCCCGCCCGAAAGTTCGTGCGGATAGCGTTTCATGAAAGAGCGCGGCAGCTCGACCCGGTCGAACAGATTGGCGACGCGGTCGGTCACCTCGGAGCCATGGGCGAGGCCATAATTGCGCAGCGGTTCGGCCACCTGATCCACAAGGCGCACCTGCGGGTTCAGCGACGCGAAAGGATCCTGAAAGATCATCTGCATGTCCTGACGCAAGCGGCGCAGATCGCCCGGACCTTGGTCGAGCACCTCTTTGCCGTCCAAAAGGATTGACCCCGCTTGCGGCTCCACCAGGCGCAGCACAGAGCGCCCGCAGGTCGATTTGCCACAACCGCTTTCGCCCACCAGAGACAGGGTTTCTCCCGGCTTGATCGAGAAAGACACATCCTCGACGGCATGCACATTGGCGACCGTCTTGCGCAACAACCCCGCCTTCACGGGGAAGCGCGTGACGAGGTTCTTGACCTCTAACACAGGCGCGCTGCCTTCGGGCGCGTAGGGCACGGGTTTGATCTCGCCCTGCGGCACACCGATCAGACGCATCGGTTCGGGCGCGGGCTTGCCGGTCATCTCGCCCAGTTTCGGCACGGCGGCCAGAAGCGCCTTGGTGTATTCCTCTTTCGGGGTCTCGAAAATCTCTTCGACACGGCCCTCTTCGACCACGTCGCCACGGAACATCACCAAAACGCGGTCGGCCATTTGCGCCACCACCGCCATGTCATGGGTGATGAACAGAACGGCGGTGCCATGTTCGCGTTTCAGCCGGTCGATGAGCGCCAGAATCTCCGCCTGAATCGTCACATCGAGCGCCGTCGTGGGTTCGTCGCAGATCAGCAGTTTCGGCTCACAGGCCATCGCCATGGCGATCATCACGCGCTGGCGCATACCGCCGGACAGCTCGTGCGGGTACTGGCTCAGACGGCGTTCCGGTTCGGGAATGCGCACGTCTTTCATCAACTCGATGGCGCGCGCGCGGGCCTGATCTTTGGTCATGCCCTTATGAACCCGCAGCCCCTCGCAAAGCTGGCGTTCGATGGTGAACACCGGATTGAGCGAAGTCATCGGCTCCTGAAAGATCATGCCGATGTCATTACCGCGGAGCGCCCGCATTTTTTCCGGGTTCATCGCTGTCAGGTCGATGATCTGCTCGCCCTTGCGCAGCTTGATGTCGCCCTCGGCGATCTTGCCGCCGCCGAATTCGATGAGCCGCATGATCGCCAGAGAAGACACGGATTTGCCCGAACCCGATTCTCCGACCACGCAGAGCGTCTCCCCCGGCGCGATGGTGAAGGACACGTCCTTGACCCCCACAACCGTCCCGCCCCGGGTCGGGAATTCGACCCTGAGATGCGACACGTCGATCAGGGCACGGGCTTCAGGCGTGTCTTGTTGCGTATCGGGAGTGGTATCGAGCATGGATCGCCTTTCGGGTCATGGTGAATTGAGATCGGTCCTCGTGCGGCTCAAAAGCGGCAAGAACCGTCCCCATGGATCTGTCATGAGGACCTTTTCCTCGACGCTATGCCTGCCGCGCTGGAACTGTCAAATCGGTTTGTCTGAAATACGAGCATTCGCTGAAACCGCATGCAAGGATAACGTAACGATATGGGCGGTCTGCCAATTTTCTCAGAGAAACCGCCTTGCTTCGCCTAAGTTTTTATCATTCGATAAATTTATAGCCGCGCAGCCCGGCGAGTCGCCTTGCCCTCAGCAAGTCCACTCGCACAGGTTGCGTCAGGTTCGATAAAGAGGAATGAGTTAAGACACGTCCGGCGGGAAACCTTAAAATGTGCGGTTCACGCACTGGTCCAAGCCCTGAAACAATGAAGTTCAGGCAGAGGCCCGAAGCCGGTTCAACAAGGAGAGGTTGTTATAATGAAACTCAAGACTGCCCTGATGGGCACTGTTCTGGGCACCGTCGCCGCATTGTCTATGGCGCCCGCCGCCTTCGCCGAACGCGGAGCCGACGGCCATGTCAACATCATCTATTACCAAGCCCCGTCGACGATGAACCCCTATCTGTCGGGCGGCACCAAAGAGCTCGAATCCGCGTCTCTCGTGCTGGAACCGCTGGCGCGTTACGATGAAACCGGCGCGATGGTGCCGTTCCTGGCCGAATCCGTTCCGACCGTCGAAAACGGTGGCGTTTCCGAAGACCTGATGACCATCACCTGGAAACTCAAGGACGGTCTTATGTGGTCGGACGGCACGCCGTTCACCTCCGAAGATGTGAAATTCACCTGGGAATATTGTACTTCTGAAGGTGGCGGTTGTTCCCAATCCGAGAAATACAATGACGTTGTCTCCGTCGAGACCCCGGACGATCTGACCGTGATTGTGACCTTCGGCGTGCCGAAGCCCTTCCCCTACGGTCCTTTCGTGGGCGCACAGGCGCCGATCGTGCAAAAGGCCCAATTCGCGGATTGTACCGGCGAAGCCATGGCGTCCTGTACCGATCAGAACTTTGCCCCCATCGGCACCGGCCCGTTTGTGGTCGATGAGTTCAAGACCAACGACGTGGTCTCCCTCTCCGCCAACACGAATTACCGCGATCCGATGAAACCGGCCTTTGCGACCGCAACGCTCAAGGGCGGCGGTGACGCGCAATCCGCAGCGCGGGCGGTGCTTGAGACCGGCGAATTCGATTACGCCTGGAACACGCAAGTTGCGCCCGATCTTTTGGAGGCCATGCTCGCCAAGGGTCAGGGCCAGCTCGTGAACTCCTTCGGCACACTTGTCGAACGGATCATGGTCAACCTGACCGACCCGGATCCGGCTCTCGGCGACGAACGCGCCACGGCCGCACATCCGCACCCGTTCCTCTCGGACATCGCCGTGCGCAAAGCGCTCTCCATGGCCATCGACCGCGCGCTTTTGACCGAGATCGGTTATGGCGATGCGGGGCGTCCGACCTGTAACGTGCTGCCGGCGCCGGAGATCTACAAATCCACCGCCAACGACGCCTGTCTGACGCAGGACATCGAAGGCGCGAAAGCCGTGCTCGAAGAGGCCGGTTGGGTCGACAGCGATGGCGATGGCATCCGCGAGAAGGACGGTGTGAAACTGTCGCTCCTGTTCCAATCTTCGACCAACGCGATCCGTCAGGATTTCCAGGCCATCATCAAACAGTGGTGGGAAGAAATCGGTGTCGAAACCGAGCTGCGCAACATCGACGCCTCCGTGTTCTTCGGCGGCGATGCGGGCTCGCCCGACACGTTCCAGAAGTTCTACGCGGACGTGGAGATGTACGCCAACAACTTCGACGGCACCGACCCCGAAGCCTATATGGCCAACTGGGAATGCAAACAGGCGCCGCGCCCGGAAACTCAGTGGCAGGGCAACAACATGCCGCGTTTCTGCTCCGAAGAGTATGACGCGCTTGTGGCCGAAATGGCCAAGACCGGTGACATCAACGAGCGTGCGGAAATGGCGAAGGCCATGAACGACATGCTGATGCAGGAATATGTCATCATCCCGCTCGTCGACCGTGGCCGCCTCTCGGCCCACGCGAATTCGCTGGGCGGTGTCATCCTGAACACTTGGGATTCCGAGCTCTGGAATGCGGCCGACTGGTATCGCATCAAAGAGTGATCTCTTGTGGGGCGCTCCGGTTTCCGGGGCGCCCGCTTCAATGACATAAGACCGCAAGGCCGCCTTCATGCTTCATTTCACGATCCGTCGCCTGGTTCTCGCCGTGCCGACGCTGCTGTTCATCTCCTTGGTGATCTTCCTGCTGCTCGATCTGGCCCCCGGCGATCCGATGGCCTCGATCCCGCTCACCGTGCCGCCCGAGGTGAAAGAGAAAATGCGCGAGGCTCTGGGCCTTGGCGAACCCGTCCACATCCGGTTTCTGAACTGGCTTTACCAGTTCTTCGTGGTCGAGCCGCAGGTCGCCTTTGACCATATCTTCGGCACCGATTTTGCCGAGGGGAAACAACGGATTATCTCCTTCCAATCCCGTTCCCCGGTGATGTCCGTCGTCGCCGAACGCATGCCCCAGACGCTTTGGGTCGTTGGCCTGTCCTACATCTTCGCGACGCTGATCGCCGTGCCCATCGGGATCATCTCCGCCTATCGCCAGTACAGCTGGTTCGACCAGCTCGGCACCTTTGTCTCGATGGTCGGGTTTTCGATCCCGACGTTCTTCTCCGGCGTGCTTTTGATCGTCATCTTCTCGGTGACGCTGGGTTGGTTCCCGTCGATCTACGACACCACCCATGAGATCACCGACTGGCCGTCGTTCTGGTTCCAAGTCCGCCAAATGGCGATGCCCGTCTTCGTCCTGACACTCTATAACGCCGCCCAAGTCAGCCGCTTCATGCGCGCTTCCATGCTCGACAATCTCAATCAGGATTACGTCCGCACCGCGCGGGCCAAGGGCCTGTCCGAGCGCGTTGTCGTGCTCATGCATGTGTTGCGCAACTCGATGATCCCGGTGGTGACCGTGATTGCCTTGGGTGTGCCGAATATCTTTGGCGGCGCCATCATCACCGAGCAGGTGTTCCAAGTGAACGGTCTCGGCCAGATGCTGATCACCGCGATCTACGCCTCCGACGCGCCGATGGTGCAGACCCTGACGTTTATCTTCGCGGTGCTCATCGTGCTCTTCAACCTCATTGCGGACATCATCTACGGCATGCTCGATCCGCGCATCCGCTACGATTAAAGGAAGCTGACCATGACTGACACAGCGACCATTCCCGCCCCCGATGAGAAACCCCGCAACCAGTGGTGGGACGTCTGGGATCAGTTCAAGACCCACAAGGGTGCCATGGCCGGGCTGATCTTTTTCGTCTTCATCGTGCTGGCCGTCTATCTCGGCCCGTTCCTCTGGACCATCGACCCCGGCCACATCGACATCCGCGCCCGCAACCAAGGCCCGTCTCTGGCGCATCCCTTTGGCGCCGACCAGTTGGGCCGCGATGTGCTTGCGCGTATGTTGCAGGGCGGGCAGGTCTCGATCTCTGTCGGCCTCACCGCCATGTTCCTGTCCCTGGTTTTGGGCACCTTCGTGGGCGTCCTCGCGGGCTATTGGAAGAAACTCGACGGCATCTTGATGCGCCTCACCGATTTGTTTCTGGCCCTGCCGCTGTTGCCGCTTCTTCTGGTGATCATCATGCTGTTCCGCGATCCTTTGCGGTCGGTCTTTGGCCTCGAGACCGGGATTTTCATCCTGATCGTTTTCGTCATCGGCATCACCAGTTGGATGCAGACCGCCCGGATCGTGCGCGGCGATGTCTTGGCATTGAAGGAACGCGAATATGTCCTGGCCGCCCGTTCCATCGGCACGCCGTCCGACCGGATCGTCACGCGCCATATCCTTCCGAATATCATGTCGCCGATCATGGTGTCCGCGACGCTTGGCATCGCCAATGCGATCATCACGGAATCCGCTCTGTCGTTTCTGGGCCTCGGTTTCCCGCCGGATTACCCGACCTGGGGTCGCCTGCTCTACGATTCGAAGGATTTCATTCAACAATATCCCGAACGCGTCATCTGGCCCGGTTTGGCGATCTCTTTGACCGTTCTCGCGGTCAATTACATCGGCGACGGGCTGCGCGATGCGCTCGATCCGCGTATTCGCGGGCGGTGAGCCGGAACAGCCAAATAAAAACAAAAAGCGCGCCGCTCCCCCGGCGCGTTTTTCTTTGGTTCCATGCTTTGTCAAAGCGCGCGAACACCTGTTTCGCCCTACCGACAGGATCGGAACATTTTCCCAATACCTACGTCGCAACAGCAACCCTATAAGATTGCCACGCATCTCTTTTCACGCATATGAGGAACAAATTTCCTCTCGCAGCCAATTTTGGCCCGCACATATGGAAGGACGCGACATGTATGAATCTCTCGGACTGGACCTGTCCCCGCGCCAAGCGGCGGTGATCCTTGGCCTTGTGATCGGTGTGCTTTTCGGCGCACTGGCCGAAGTGTCGCGCTTTTGTTTCCGTCGCTCCGTCGCCGGGGCAAAGGGCGAACGTGGCGCCGCGGCGGGCGTGTGGCTCGCAGGTCTCGCCACCGCCGTCCTCGGCACGCAACTCGCCGTCGCGCAGGGCCTGATTTCCTTCGCCGACCACCGTTTCCTGACGCCCGATCTGCCTTGGCTTGCCATTGTGATCGGCGGGGTGATGTTCGGCGTCGGCATGGTGTTGACCCGAGGCTGCGTCTCGCGTCTCACTGTTCTGTCCGGTTCCGGCAACCTGCGTGCGGCCCTCGTGCTCGTGGTCTTCGCCGTCGTGGCCCACGCCACGCTCAAAGGCGTGCTGGCCCCGCTGCGCACCACATTGGGTGGGGTCACGCTGTCGCTGGACACGGCCGCCCTGCCCGGCTCTGCGCTGATCTGGACTTTGCTCATCGTCGGGGCTGCGGGTATCGCCGCGTGGCGTCTCGCCACGTCCAAACGCGATCTCGTTCTCGGCGCCTTGATCGGCCTTCTGGTGCCCGCCGCATGGATCGGCACGGGTTTTGTCCTCTTCGACGAATTCGACCCGATCGCGATGGAAAGCCTGTCATTCACCTCGCCCGCCGCCGAGACCCTGTTCTGGTCCGTCGCGGCGTCTTCTATCCCTGCGGGATTTGGCACCGGCCTTATCGGTGGTGTCATTTTGGGGGCTCTCGTCTCGTCGCTGTTGTCTGACCGCTTCCGGTGGCAGAGTTTCGAGAGCCCCCGTCAAACCGGGCGTTACATGGCCGGTGCGGCCTTGATGGGTGTGGGCGGTGTGTTGGCTGGCGGCTGCACCGTGGGTGCGGGCCTTGCGGGTGTGCCGAGCCTGTCTCTGGCCGCCATCCTCGCGCTTGTCTCGATTGCTCTGGGGGGCGTGAGCGCCGCCCGGCTCATCCGAGATGGTGCTTCTTTATCCCCCGCAGGCCAAGCCAGACCGCAAGCACAACCAGCGGAGTGACCAGCGCCAGAGCCAGCCCTTTCGACAGGTGCAGCGGTTCGAGGAATGGGTAAACCAGATAGCCCACGAGGCTCACGGCGTAATAGCTGATCGCCACCACCGACAGCCCCTCCACGGTCTCCTGCAAGCGCAATTGCAAATCGGCGCGTTTGTCCATACTTTCCAAAAGCGCCTGGTTTTGCGCCTGACGTCCGACATCGACCTTTGTGCGCAACAGGTTCGCCGCCCGCGCGGTCCGCTCGGCGAGGCTTTCAAGCTGTGACTTGGCCGCCTGCACCGTGCGCATCGCCGGATCATAGCGCCGCATCATGAACTCGCCAAACAATTGCCGCGCCATGAATCGGCTTTCGCGCAGCACGTCGATCCTTTGAGTGACAATCGCCTCATAGGCCCCGGTCGCGCCAAAGCGGAAATTCGTCCGCGTCACGATGCCCTCGATCCGGGTCGAGAGGCCGAGAATATCGTCGAGCACCTCTTCCGTAGAAGTCTCAGTTTTCGAGGTCAGCGTCGCCATCAGCTCCGCCAGTTCCTGTTCAATATCCGCAAGCTCCCGCACCACTTTGCGCGCCTGCACGAGGCCCAGCATCGACATCGCCTTATAGGTCTCGATCTCGCAAAGCCGCTGCAGCACCCGCCCGATCCGGCGGCGACCACAATCCGGTTCCGGGAAAATAGCAAAGCGCATATGCCCGGCCTCATCGATGCGAAAATCCCCCGCGACCGTCAGCGCCCCGTCGAGGACATGGGCCACGGCGAGGCTTTCCCGCTCGAACCAGCTGTCGATCCGCTCGACGATTTGCGCCTCCGTTTCCACGGTTTCCACCCGGATGAGCGCGGAGGTGATCCGCTGCCCCGGCGCCTCATTCAGCCAGTCTTCCGGGAAGAGATCGAAGGTGCCTTTGTCAAAGGCCCGGTCCGCCACGCCATCGGCGAAAATCGTATAGGTCACGAATTCCGTATGGCTTTCCCATTTCAGACGATATTTGCCCAAAGGCCCGATGTAATGCGTTGCCCCCGGCGCCGGATGCGGCGCGCCGTAACGGTCCAAAAGCGCCAAAAGATGCGCCCGGTCCAGATTGTGGTCCCGGCGCGCCGCATCGCCTGCCGCCCGGATCGCCAGATAGGCGGCACGCGCATTGGTGCTCACCTCCGGGAAAGGACGGGCGTGCAGTTCATTGGCCAGCTCATAGCGGCGCGGGTGGTCTTGCAAAGGGGCCATATGCGTCTCTTATTCAACGTTGTTTTACGCCTATAGCCTGCGCGCGCCCTTCAAAGCAAATAATATTTTCATTCCATTTCAAAGACTTAAAGGAATGCCATGGTATACTTTCGTCGCAGATGCCCCTTTTAAAGCCCCAAATGCGGATTTTTCCCTGTCCCATCAGAGCCAAAGCCCTAAACTGGGAAAAACCAAGCGAAAGATCCATGGTCACAATCCTCTATAGTCTGTTCGGCGCAATCGGCACGGTTGTCCTCACGCTCGTGGCCCTGTGGCTCTGGCGCAAACCCCGTTGGACGGGGTTCGAGGGGCGCACGCTTTGGGACTGGATGGGCATCCTCACGATCCCCGCCTATCTCGGTTTTGGCTCGCTCTTGTTGGGCTTTGTGCAGTTGGAGCTTGCCGCGCTCCGGGCGGAAGAAGCGGCGTTCCAGACCTATCTCGACCGGATTTCCCAAATGGATTTGAGCGACCCGGGCACACATGCCATCGCGCGCGCCCAAACCGGCGCGGTGATGACCCAGGTGACCGGCCCGAGAGCCGCACGGGTGTTGCAGTTTCTCTCCGATCTCGACGCGCTTGCGATCACCCGGCCCGATCTCGAAAACCAGGATCTGCGTGGTGCAGAGCTCAAGGGGCTCGATCTGCGCGGTTTCAGTTTCGAAGAGGCCGACTTGCGCGGGGTAGATTTCGAAGGGGCACAACTCACCGGAGCCAGTTTCGAAGATGCCAATCTCAAGGGCGCGGATTTCAAATCGGCGGATCTGTCTGCCGCGGATTTCGCCGGCGCCAATATGCGCCGGGTCAGCCTGTCTTTTGCCGCCGTGGCCGGGGCCCATTTTGAGCAGGCGCGTCATCTCTCCGACAGTGAGTTGGAAAAGGCCTGTCAGACCGTCGGCATCTGTCTGGCCGAGCGGCACAAGACCGATGACACGGACGACTGACCCGTATCAGCCCAATTCTTCGGCCACGACATTCATCCAGAACGCCACGCCGATGGGGATCAGATCGTCGTTGAAATTGAATTTCGGCGTGTGGACAAAGGCCGATCCCGGCCCGTCGCCATTGCCGATCGACACATAAGCGCCTGGGATTTTCTCAAGGTAATAGGCGAAATCCTCGCTGGCGCCGATGGCGGGCGCCTCCGTCACTGTCAGGGCGTCGCCCACGGCGGCGATATGCGCGCGGCCCGTGACGGCAACCTCATCCGCAGTGTTCAACAGCGGCGGATAGCCCCGCTCATAAAACACATGCGCGGCGACATCGCCCGCCAGAGCACAGCCCTCCGCGAGCCGGGTGATCTCGCGCTGCAATGTGTCGCGCACCTCCGCCGTATAGCTCCGCGCCGTGCCTGCGACCGTGACCTTGGCCGGGATGATGTTCGGGCTTTGCCGCTCGCCGCCCGTGACATAACCAATTGAAACCACGGCCCAATCCGTGAGCGCCACTTTGCGCGAGACGACATTGCCGAGGCTCGCCATGAATTGCCCGCCGGCGACGGTCGGATCGGTGCCGCTTTCCGGCGAGGCGCCATGGCCACCCGTGCCCTCGAACACCACCTCCCACGTGTCGGAGGCGGACGTGTAGGGCCCGACCCGCGTGGTCAACTGGCCCAGAGGCTGCATCGGATCGTTGTGCACGCCGTAGATCGCATCCGTTGGAAACAGATCGAACAAGCCGTCCTTAATCATCGCATCGGCCCCGCCGCCGCCCTCTTCGGCGGGTTGGAACACGAAATACACAGTGCCTGCGAAATCCGGGTTGGCGGCGAGTTTCTCCGCCGCGCCCAAAAGCATGGTGGTGTGGCCGTCATGACCGCAAGCATGCATCTTGCCGGGCACCGTGGAGCTATAAGGCACGCCGGTGTCCTCGGTGATATGAAGCGCATCCATATCGGCGCGCAATGCGATGGATTTCTGCCCTGGACGCGCGCCTTTCAACGTGCCGACCACGCCCGTCTTGCCCAGCCCACGGTGCACCTCCAGACCCAAGCCCTCCAGAAAATCCGCGACCAAAGCCGAGGTCCGCACCTCCTCATAAGCGGTTTCGGGATGGGCGTGGATATCCCGCCGGATGGCGGTCATTTTTTCGATGAAAGCCAGGTCGGTCTGGATGTCTTCGGGACGGGTGTGCTGCATGGGGATCTCCTGTTCCCACACAGCATGCCCTTGGAGCAGGACGATGAAAAGCCACCGTCCTGCATACGGCCCTGCAACCCCGCTGTGCAGGACGGGACCAAGCCCGTTTCAGGCCGCCTCGAACACTTCGCGCGCCGCGTTCAGCCCGTTGATCGCCGCCGGCATGCCACCATAAACCGCCATTTGCCAGATAATCTCTGTGATCTCCTGCTGTGTCGCGCCCGCCGCCAGCGTGTGTGCGATATTGACCTTAAGCTGCGGCCCGGTTTGCCCACCCAAAGCGGTGAGCGCCGCGATGGTGCAGAGCTGACGTGTTTTGAGATCGACGGCTTCGCGCGCATAGTGCCGCCCGTAGGCCCATTCGATCAGCGTCTCCGCCATCTGCGGGATCATATCGTCGTATTTATCGGCCAGCGCCTCTTCGAGCCCCGGGTTCAACTGCGCGACAAGATCGCGGCCTTTTTGCAATGCGTCAGACATGGCTGCGCTCCTCTTCTTCAAGCTGTTCATAAAGTGCGACTTTGCGGTCCATGAGGGCGAGTGTCTCCTGCATCTGCTTGAGCTTCTGCCGGATCACCTCGCGATGCGCCTGCAACATCTCGCGCCGCTCGGTGTAGGTGGACGCCCCAAGACGACGCAGCTCCGCATAGCGGATGCGATCCGCCTGCGGCATTCCGGTGGCGTTGAGCTGGCCCAGAAATCCGATCCAACCGATCACGTCGTCCGGATAATCGCGCCGCCCGCCCGCATCCCGCGGCGGCGGGTCGATCAACCCGATCTTCTCGTAGAACCTGAGCGTGTCGATGCTCAGGCCCGTGTGCTCCGCGACGGTGGAAATCTTCATTCTGACCCTCCTGAACCTCATGAGTCGCTTGCAGCTTACGAGCTGGAGTGTACTCCAGCTCAAGCGCTTATTTCCCCTCATTTCCTGCGCGTTTCCTTTGCTGGCCAAAATACTCAAACAAAAAGGGCGGTCCGAAGACCGCCCTTCCTGAGTATTGATCCTGCAATGAAGATCAGTCGATCTTCGGCAGAAGCGCGTTCATGGAGGCTTTCGCATCGCCATAGAACATCCGGGTGTTCTCTTTGTAGAACAGCGGGTTCTCGATGCCCGAGTAGCCCGTGCCCTGACCGCGTTTCGAGACGAACACCTGTTTCGCCTTCCACACCTCGAGGACCGGCATGCCGGCAATCGGCGAGTTCGGGTCTTCTTGCGCGGCGGGGTTCACGATGTCGTTCGAACCGATCACGATCACCACGTCGGTGTCCGGGAAGTCGTCGTTGATCTCGTCCATTTCCATCACGATGTCGTAGGGCACCTTGGCTTCGGCCAGGAGCACGTTCATGTGCCCCGGCAGGCGGCCTGCGACCGGGTGGATCGCGAAGCGGACGTTCTTGCCCTTGGCGCGCAGCTTGTTGGTCAGCTCGGACACGGCACCTTGCGCCTGCGCCACCGCCATGCCGTAGCCCGGCACGATGATCACAGAGTCGGCCTCATTGAGTGCATTGGCCACGCCGTCGGCGTCGATCGCGACTTGTTCGCCCTCGACCTCCATCGCCGGACCCGCCGTGCCGCCGAAGCCGCCGAGGATCACGGAGATGAACGAGCGGTTCATCGCCTTACACATGATGTAGGAGAGGATCGCACCCGAGGAGCCGACCAGCGCGCCGACCACGATCAAAAGATCGTTCGACAGCGAGAAACCAATCGCAGCAGCCGCCCAGCCCGAGTAGGAGTTGAGCATGGAGACCACGACCGGCATGTCAGCGCCGCCGATGCCCATGATCAGATGGTAGCCAATGAAGAGGGCCGCCAGCGTCATCAGGATGACCGGGAAGAGCCCGCCGGTGTTGAAGTACCAGATCAGACAGATCAGCGAGAGCGCAGCCGCACCCGCGTTCAGCATATGCCCGCCCGGAAGCTTTTTCGCCGCCGAAGAGACTTTGCCCGCGAGTTTGCCATAGGCGATCACGGAACCGGTGAAGGTCACCGCCCCGATGAAGATGCCGAGGAACAGCTCGACCTTGAGAATGTTCAGCTCAACCGGCGACTTATGCGCCACAAGTGCTGCGAACGTCCCAAGCTCTTCACCACCATGCAGACCCGCCACATGATGCATCACGAAATGCGCGTTGAAGCCGACAAAAACGGCCGCCAGACCAACGAGCGAATGCATCGCCGCGACCAGCTGCGGCATCTCGGTCATCTCGACCTTATTTGCGACATACCAGCCGATGATCCCGCCCGCCGCGATCAGGATGAGCGACAGAAGCCAAAGCCCCGCGCCCGGCCCGATGAGCGTTGCAAACACCGCCAAAGCCATGCCGGCAATGCCGTACCACACCGCGCGCTTGGCGCTTTCCTGCCCCGACAAACCGCCCAGGGAGAGGATGAAGAGAACCGCCGCGACCACATAGGCCGCCGTCGTAAATCCGAAATCCATTGCCTCTTCTCCTTTACGATTTCTGGAACATGGCGAGCATGCGCCGTGTCACGAGGAAGCCGCCGAAAATGTTGATCCCCGCCATAAAGACAGAGAGCGCGGCCAAGAGGATCACCAACCAGTTGCCCGAGCCGATTTGCAGCAGAGCGCCCAAAATGATGATGGAGGAGATCGCGTTGGTCACGGCCATCAAGGGCGTGTGCAGCGCGTGGCTGACGTTCCAGATCACCTGGAAGCCGATGAAGACGGAGAGCACGAAAACGATGAAGTGCTGCATGAAGCTTGCGGGAGCTACGAGCCCCACGCCAAGCAAAAGCACGGCGCCCACGGCGATCAGCGTCACCTGTTGTTTGGTCTGCGCTTTGAAGGCGGCGACCTCTTCGGCGCGTTTCTCCTCGGGGGTCTTTTCCTTGACCTTTTCTTTCGGCTTCGCGGCGATCGCGGCCACTTTCGGCGGCGGCGGCGGGAAGGTGATCTCGCCCTCATAGGTCACGGTCGCGCCACGGATCACGTCGTCTTCCATGTTGTGATTGATCTGACCGTCTTTCTCAGGGGTCAGGTCGGTCATCATGTGACGGATGTTGGTGGCGTAAAGCGTCGAGGCCTGTGTGGCCATCCGGGACGGGAAATCGGTGTAGCCGATGATGGTCACGCCGTTGTCGGTGACGATTTTCTCGTCCTTGACGGTCAACTTGCAGTTGCCGCCTTTTTCTGCGGCCAGGTCGACGATCACGGAACCCGGCTTCATCGCCTCGACCATGTCTTTGGTCCAAAGCTCCGGCGCCTCGCGGTTCGGAATGAGCGCCGTGGTGATGACGATGTCCATCTCCGGCGCCAGCTCGCGGAATTTGGCAAGCTGCGCTTCGCGGAACTCAGGGGAGGACACGGAGGCGTACCCACCCGTGGCCGCACCGTCCTGTTGCTCTTCTTCGAAGTCGAGATAGACGAACTCTGCGCCCATGCTCTCGACCTGTTCGGCCACTTCGGGCCGCACGTCGAAGGCGTAGGTCACAGCGCCCAGAGAGGTCGAGGTGCCGATGGCGGCCAGACCCGCCACACCGGCGCCCACGACCAGAACCTTTGCGGGCGGAACTTTACCCGCCGCGGTGATCTGACCGGTGAAGAAGCGGCCGAAATTGTTGCCCGCCTCGATCACGGCCCGGTAGCCCGCGATGTTGGCCATGCTTGAGAGCGCGTCCATCTTCTGCGCACGCGAGATGCGCGGCACCATTTCCATGGCGATGACATTGGCGCCTTTGGCCTTTGCGGCCTCCATGCCGGCCTCATTGCCGCCCGGATTGAAGAAGGAGATCAAGGTCTGGCCCTTTTTGAGACGTTTCATTTCCGTCTCGTTGGGCTGGCGGACCTTTGCGACGATGTCGCATTCCTTCCACAAAGCAGGCGCGGTCTTGACGATCTCGACGCCTGCCTCTTCGTAATCCTTATCCGAGAACCCGGCGAGCGCACCCGCTCCGGTCTCGATGGCACAGTCATACCCAAGCTTTTGTAATTGCTTGGCGCTTTCAGGCGTCAGCGCGACACGCGCTTCCCCCTCAAAGACTTCCTTAGGAACACCGAATTTCACGTGTTGATCCTCTTTTCCCCAGTCATAGTCCTTCGTTGACCTCTTCCTTACCCAATTGCAGCGGCGCAGCGCAACATTATTGCGCAAACATCGCCAAAAGTAGGACGTAAAGTCACAGCCAACGCCGCGTTTGTTCTGCCCAGGTTTGAAACTCCTGCGAGAATTTCGTCCTGAGCCATGTTTCTTCCTCGGCAATGAAACGCCTTTGGATCACCGCCATGAAGATGGGGGTCAAAAGCACGCCTGCCGGATGGGCGAACAGTAGAGCAAAGCCCACGAGTGTAAAGGCGTCGCCCAGATAAATCGGGTTTCTAGTCAATCTGTAAACGCCATCCGTCACGATGTCGGAGGGCACCCGATGCGGCACCACGGTGGTGCGATGCCGCAGCATGGCAAAGACCGCCAGCGCCATAAGCAAAAGCCCCACGGCGATCAGCACCCCGCCCAAGAGTTTGAGCGCGTATGGCGCCTCAAAGCCAAGCCCGACTTTCGTCAAAGCCCAGTTGAGCGCCCAAGCGAGCCCCATGAAGCCCAAAAGCCAGATCGGTGGATAATCGAGTCTTTTCATGGCTTCAGCCTAGCCCCGGTTTGCGACAGCCGCTAGAAGGTCGCGCATGTTACTTCGCCCTTTGACCCCAAAAGATGCAGATGCCTGCTATGCGCTCTTTCACCGCACCGTTCACGGCGGCACGGGAGCGTTCTATGGGCCTGAGCAGCGCGCGGCCTGGGCGCCCGTAGGCGGCCAGGCCCCCGAGAGCTGGCCGGAACGCCTGACCAGCGGCTTTGCGATCTGCGCCACGCGTTGGGGCAAGATTCGCGGTTTTTTCACCATGGGCCACGACGGCCACATCGACTTTGCTTATGTTGCGCTCGAAGAGATGGGCAAAGGCACCGCCGCGCGGCTCTATGACGCCTGCGAGGCGGAAGCGCGCCGTCTGGGTCTCACGCATATGGACACGGAAGCCAGCCACCTCGCGCGGCGGTTCTTTGAAAAACGCGGCTGGCAGGTGGTGGCGCGGCAAAGCGTGATCCGCGAGGGCGTCGCGATCGAAAACTTTCGCATGCAGAAAAGCTGGTGAAAAAACTGTGACCGGATGTGAGCAATCGCGCCGGTCTCAAGGGATGTAAATCTTTGATCGCAAACCTATCTTCACGTCATGGGCCCGCGAGGCCCAAGGCCTCAAGGCCGCGCAGGGAGAGACGCCACGCCAGTGAGAGACAATGGTCTTGAGAGACGATGATCTCCGCCCGTCAGGACGCCTCCCGGATCGCCCTCCGATCCACGCGCCTCATGAAAAGGAGACGATCATGACCTATGCAACGATCAACCCGTTCACCGCAGAAACCCTTGCCACCTTCCCCGACGCCACGGATGACGAAGTCCGAAGCACGCTCGACAGCGCCCAGGCGGCCTTTCTGAAATGGAAAGAAACCTCGTTTGCCGAACGCGCCCGCGTGCTGCAAAACGCCGCTGACATTCTGCGCCGTGACAGCGATAAATTCGCCGAAATCCTGACCTTGGAAATGGGCAAACTTTTGTCCGAAGCGAAGCTCGAAGTCGAGCTTTCCGCGAAAATCTTTGAATATTATGTCCGCCATGCCGAAGAGCTATTGAAGCCCGAAAAGCTGCCGGTGCTCGACCCGGAGGAGGGCGAAAACACCCTGGTGCACGAGCCTCTGGGCATTCTTTTGGCGATTGAGCCGTGGAACTTCCCCTATTATCAAATCGCCCGCATCCTCGCGCCGCAGCTTTCCGCCGGCAATGTGTTGATCCTGAAACACGCCTCCAACGTGCCGCAAAGTGCCGCCGCGTTTGCCAAACTCATGGAAGAGGCCGGTCTGATGACGGGCGCCTTCACCAATCTCTATGCAACCCGCGACCAGATCGAGATGATCATCAACGATCCGCGCGTGCATGGCGTGGCGCTCACCGGCTCTGAGGCCGCAGGCTCCGTTGTCGCCGCGCAGGCTGGCAAGGCGCTCAAGAAATCCACCATGGAGCTGGGCGGGGCCGATGCCTTTGTGGTGCTCGAAGACGCCGACATGCCGAAAACCATCGACTGGGCCGTCATGGGGCGGCATTGGAACGGCGGTCAGGTCTGTGTGTCCTCGAAACGGATGATCGTGGTCGACAAGGTCTATGATGAATTCATGGAAGGCTACCGCAAAGGCGTGGCCGCGTTGGTCGCGGGCGACCCGATGGACCCGAACACCACGCTGGCGCCGCTCTCGTCGCAAAAAGCCGCGGACGACGTCAAAGCACAGATCGCGAAAGCCGTGGAACTTGGCGCCAAAGCCGAGGAAATCGGTGCACCTGTGCCGAACCAGGGCGCCTTCGTGCAGCCGACCATTCTCACGGAAATGGGCGAGGACAACCCGGCGCGCTATTGGGAATTCTTCGGCCCTGTGTCGATGATCTTCCGTGCCAAAGACGAGGAAGACGCGATCCGCATCGCCAATGACAGCCCCTTCGGGCTCGGTGGCTCGGTGTTTACCCAAGACGTCAAACACGGGCTTGAGGTGGCGGCGAAAATCTCCACCGGCATGGTCTTTGTGAACCACCCGACCAAGGTTGAGGCCGACCTGCCCTTTGGCGGCATCCGCCGTTCCGGTTATGGCCGCGAGCTTTTGGGCCTCGGTCTCAAAGAGTTCGTCAATCACAAGCTGATCGGCGCCGTCGACATCGACGCGCATTTCTAACGGATTGAAATGCTCAAGAAAAAGGCGCCCTTCGGGGCGCCTTTTGTTGTTTGGGCCAGAGGGATCAGGTCGCGCTTTGGGATCAGGCAATGCTGTCGACCATCCCGCCTTCGACCATGAGCACCGCCATCATCGGCCATGCCCTTGATCATCGACACCGCGCCTTCGCTGCGCGTCGGCCCCGGCCTCCGCAAGCCCTTGGGCAATGGCAAGCCCGATGCCGCCGGTCGAACCGGTCGAGCCGGTCACGATGGCGGTTTTTCCAGAAAGGTCGATCTTAAAGCGTTTCGAGTTTAACCTGATTTACCAGATAAAGTCGAAACGCGCGCTCCGCTTTAATGATCCGTATCTCCAATGATTTCATTCGATTGTCCTGGCGAAGATCGCGGAGCCATTGCCTTTTCCCAAATGGGCGGCTTGGGCCCGGAAAGGACAGTTTCGGAGAAGCACTTTCCACAAAACATTCCAAACAAGCCCAAGAAAAAACAAATTTTTACGCAATAAATCCTTGGTAAACGGCGCTCATGACAGAGCAGCTTCGGATCACATGACAGAGTTTCGCGCGTATTGGATGCTACGATGACACCCCAGACCCCCACTCCCCTTGCCCCGAGCCCCTTTCGTCATGTCGGCTTCTGGGCGCTTGTCGCCGCAGCGCTGGGGCTTTTGATCGTCTTCATCGGCATCGGCCTGCCCATGATGGACCCGAAACCCTCCGTCGGCACACAGATCGGCGAAATCGCTGGCGAGATGCGCCGCGCCGCATGGCGGGGATTTTTCGGATTGGCCGGTCCAGAGCCTGAACCGGTCCCGGCCGGGACACAATGGCAAGCGATATTGGCGATGATCGGACCGGCGCTTGGCGCGCTCGCTGTCATCCTCGGCGTTGTTTCCGGCGTGAAAGGAGAAAACTGGCGCTATGCGGTCTACGCCGGGACGCTTGGCATCATGGCAATCGTCTTTCAGTTTTTCTGGTGGGTTGCCCTTCTCATCACCGGCGTCATCATCATCGTGGCAATTCTCGACAATATCGGCGACATCTTCGGCGGCATTTTCAGCTAAATCGTTGGGCGATCACGCGAGAGGCCCGCGAAGTGCGATGTCACGCCACTTCGCTCACCTTGCCACGCCGCGCTTCGGCGAATTGATAGACCGCCTGACCGAAGGCCTCGAACAGCGGCCGAGACACCGGGTCCTCGCTGGCGCGATACTCAGGGTGCCATTGCACCGACAGGGTGAACCCCGGCGCGTCCTTCACATAGATCGCCTCCGGCGTGCCGTCGGGCGCATAACCGTCCACCACGATGCGGGCGCCGGGTTTCTTGATCCCCTGCCCGTGTAGCGTGTTGGTCATCACCTCATCGGCGCCCAAAAGCTTGTGGAACACGCCCTCTTCCGACAGGCGTACCGGGTGGCGCAGGGCGAATTTTTCCTCGAGCGTCCCATCCGGCGGCATGCGGTGGTTCATCCGCCCCGGCAGGTCGCGAATTTCCGGATAAAGCGTGCCGCCCATGGCGACGTTGACCTCTTGAAACCCACGGCAGATGCCGAGGATCGGCTGGCCCACCTCGACACAGGCGCGAATGAGCGGCAGCGCCACGGCATCGCGACAACGGTCGAAATCGCCATGCGCCTCGGTCTCTTGTTCGCCATATTCCTCGGGGTGCACATTCGGGCGCCCGCCGGTGAAGAGAAAGCCGTCACAGGCCTCCATCAACTCCGCCACAGAGACGAAATTCGGATGCGGCGGGATCAGGAGCGGCATGCAGTTCGACACTTCCGCCACGGCCTCGGCATTCATCCTCCCACCCGTATAGGCCGGGTAGCTCCCGTTCAACAGATCCGTGTTGCCGATGATGCCAACGACTGGTCGTGTCATATTCTACTCCCCTTTTGGCATTACAATAGGCGCTTTGAGACAAGAAAAAAGGGGGGAGCTGCCCGGAGCACCGTTGGTGAAAGCACAACGGTTGTGCACGTGTTGCGCGCGGGGCTGATTGGCCCGTTTTTTGATCATATGCAGAATCCCTCAGGCGCGCGCAGCCAGACCCGCCGCGTTGATGCCCACCCGCGCGGCATCGGCGCGGGCGAAGGCCTGAACATGGCCGCCTGAATCCAGCACCACGGACGCTCAAGGGGTTCCAGCCCTGCGCCTGCCCCTAGGCCATCGCCTCTCCGATGAGGGTCTGAGCTTGCTCCAGTGACATCGACGCCAAGGGTTAGCCCTGCGCCTTAAGTTCCAGCCGCCGTGCGTGGAGCACCGGCTCGGTGTAGCCCGAGGGCTGCACCCGGCCCTTGAACACCAGATCGCAGGCGGCTTTGAAGGCGACGCCGTCAAACGTCGGCGCCATCGGGGTGTAGAGCGGATCATCCGCGTTCTGACGGTCCACAACGGCGGCCATTTTCTTCATCGCCTCCATGACTTGCGCCTCGGAAACAACGCCATGGTGCAGCCAGTTGGCGAGGCCCTGAGACGAAATCCGACAGGTGGCGCGGTCTTCCATCAGGCCCACATCATGGATGTCCGGCACTTTCGAACAGCCGACGCCTTGGTCGATCCAACGCACCACATATCCGAGGATGCCTTGGGCATTGTTCTCAATCTCGGCGGTGATTTCATCGTCGGACCAGTTGACGCCTTTGGCGACCGGAATGGTCAAAAGATCATCGAGCGAGCCGCGTGCCCCGCCTTTGGCGATCTCATCTTGAACGGCGAAGACATCGACCTTGTGATAATGCGTCGCGTGCAGCGTCGCCGCAGTGGGCGACGGCACCCAGGCACAGGTCGCGCCCGCCTTCGGATGGCCGATTTTCGCCTCAAGCATCGCATGCATCAGGTCCGGCATGGCCCACATGCCCTTGCCGATCTGCGCGCGCCCCTTGAGACCACAAGCGAGACCAATATCGACGTTGCGCTCCTCATAAGATTTGATCCACGGCTGATCCTTCATCTCGCCTTTGCGGATCATCGGCCCGGCTTCCATCGAGGTGTGAATCTCGTCTCCGGTCCGGTCCAAAAAGCCGGTGTTGATAAAGGCGACGCGGTGTTTCGCGGCGCGGATGCATTCCTTGAGGTTCACGCTCGTGCGGCGCTCTTCATCCATGATGCCAAGCTTCACGGTGTTGGGTTCAAGGCCCAAAATCTCTTCGACACGGGTGAAAATTTCATCCGCGAAAGCCACCTCTTCCGGCCCGTGCATCTTCGGCTTCACGACATAGACGGAGCCTTCGCGCGAGTTGCGCGGGCCGGTGGTTTTTTGCAGGTCGTGCATGGCGATCATCGTGGTCACGAGCGCGTCCATGATCCCCTCGCCGATCTCCAATCCCTCTTCGTCGAGGATCGCCGGGTTGGTCATCAGGTGCCCGACATTGCGCACCAGCATCAGCGCGCGGCATTTCACATCGAACGCGGTGCCGTCGGGCGCGGTATAGGTGAAGTCGGGATAGAGCGCGCGGGTAAAGGTCTCCCCGCCCTTGGTGACCTCTTCGGTCAAATCGCCCTTCATCAGGCCGAGCCAGTTGCGATAGGCGCCAACCTTTTCCTCGGCATCGACGGCCGCCACCGAATCTTCGCAATCCATGATCGCGGAAATCGCAGCCTCGACGTTCACGCCCGCAAGCCCCATCGGGTCGTCCTTGCCGATATAATGGTCGCGGTTGATCGCCAATTCGAGGCCCAGCCCGTGACGCTCCAGAAGGATCATCTGCCAGTCGCCCGTGCGCGCATGGCCTTTGAATTGCGCCGGATCGGCCAGGCCGGTCTCGCCCATCGCGCCATCGACCAGCAACATCCCGTTGGTCACGGTAAGCTTGGTCACATCGGCCCAAGAGCCCCCCGCGAGCGGCGCAACCGCGTCCAGATGCGCCTTGGCCCAGGCAATCACCCGCGCGCCACGGTCGGCATCATAGCCCTTGCCAGATGGCAAATCGCCCAGCGCATCGGTGCCGTAAAGCGCATCGTAAAGCGAGCCCCAGCGGGCGTTCGCGGCATTCAGCGCGTAGCGCGCATTGGTGATCGGCACCACGAGCTGCGGCCCCGGCTTGGAGGCGAATTCCGGGTCGATCTTGCTGGTTTCGATCTGGAAATCCGGGCCTTCTGGGACGAGATAGCCGATCTCTTTCAGAAACGCCGTGTATTCTGCGGCCTCAAAATCCTGCCCTTTGCGGGCCAGATGCCAGTCGTCGATCTTCGCCTGAATCTCTTCGCGTTTCGCCAGTAGCGCACGGTTCTTTGGCCCGAATTCACGCACCATACCCGCAAGACCGTCCCAGAACGTCTCTGCTGTCACGCCCGTGCCCGGCAACGCCTCTGATTCGATGAATTGGGCAAGGTCTGTGGCGACCTTCAGGCCGGATTTTTCTGTGGCGCTCATGGGGAATCACTTCTGCTTTTGGATGGTCCCCGACATTAGCGCGTTTCCCATCGGAACAAAATTGCACCGACTGGGTTTGTCCGGCTCGGGTGTCCTCACTCCGCGGCGGCCGGAAGATCACCCTCTGTGACCACCGGCGTTGTCTCCACCGAGTCATCGTCAAAGGCCAGGTTCGTCACACCAAAAATCATCAGCGCGCCGACCGCCACAGCAAGCGCAATGCCAATGAGGGGAAACTTATGACGTTTCTTTTGTGTGTCGACATTTGTCTCAGGTGCAGACATGACAATCTCCTTTCATCTGGTCATTCGGGCTCAGAGGCCCGGAGTTTGCGAGAGCGAGAGTTGCAGCTCTCCGCTCACCAAACTAACCTCCGACCCAGACACCAAGTTCCCATCATGAAAGCTCCCGCGATGAACAACGCCGCGCCTCAAACAATTTTCCTCAAGGATTACAAACCGTTTGATTACACGATCGACAGCGTCGAATTGACCTTCAAACTGCACCCGACCGCGACGCGGGTGCGCTCGAAGATTGTGTTTTCGCCGAACCCGAAGGCGCCTGAGTCCTCCCCGGTGACCTCCCCCGAGGCCTCCGAAGGCAAACGGTTTTTCCTGCATGGCGAAGAGCTGCGCCTGATCTCTGCCGCCATTGACGGCGCGTCTGTCACGCCCCGCGAGGTCGCGGGCGGCATTGAGGTGGACGCACCCGACGCGCCCTTTGTCTGGGAGGCGGAGGTGGAGATTTCGCCGGAGACCAACACCGCGCTTGAGGGGCTCTATATGTCGAACGGCATGTATTGCACGCAATGTGAGGCCGAAGGTTTTCGCAAGATCACCTATTACCCCGATCGTCCCGATGTGATGGCGACCTTTACCGTGCGCGTCGAGGGCGATTTGCCGGTGCTTTTGTCCAACGGCAACCCGGTCGAGCGCGGCGAAGGCTTTGCCGTCTGGCACGATCCCTGGCCGAAACCCTCCTATCTCTTTGCTTTGGTGGCCGGCGATTTGGTCAATCACCCGGGCGCCTTCACCACGAAATCCGGCAAAAAGGTCGAACTGAACATCTGGGTCCGCCCCGGCGACGAGGGCAAATGTGCCTTCGGGATGCAGGCGCTCAAGGACTCGATGAAGTGGGACGAGGACACCTACGGCCGTGAATACGACTTGGACATTTTCAACATTGTGGCCGTGGACGACTTCAACATGGGCGCGATGGAGAACAAGGGGCTGAACATTTTCAACTCGTCTTGTGTGCTGGCCTCGAAAGAGACCTCGACGGATGCCAATTTCGAACGGATCGAAGGCATCATCGCGCATGAGTATTTCCACAATTGGACCGGCAACCGCATCACCTGCCGCGACTGGTTTCAGCTGTGCCTGAAAGAGGGTCTGACGGTCTACCGCGATCAGATGTTCTCCGGCGATATGCGCAGCCATGCCGTTAAAAGAATTGAAGAAGTTCTCACATTGCGCGCCCGCCAGTTCCGCGAGGACAACGGCCCGCTGGCGCATCCGGTTCGGCCCGAAAGCTTCGTCGAGATCAACAATTTCTACACCGCGACTGTCTATGAAAAAGGCGCCGAGATCATCGGCATGCTGCGCCGTCTCATCGGCGATGAGGCCTACCGCAAAGGCTGCGATCTCTATTTCGAACGTCACGACGGCGAGGCCGTCACCATCGAGGATTGGCTGGCCTCCTTCGAAGAGGTCGCAGGTCGTAATCTTGCACAATTCAAACAATGGTATTCTCAGGCTGGCACACCGCGCCTGAAGATGAGCGAGAACTGGGAGGACGGCACGTTGACGCTGACCTTCACCCAGACGACGCCCCCCACGCCGGGTCAAAGCGAGAAAAAACCGCAAGTCATCCCCATCGCCACCGGCCTCATCGGCCCGAATGGCGATGAGGTGGTGCCGACCACCGTGTTGGAGATGACCGAAGCCACGCAGAGCTTCACCTTTGAGGGCTTGGGCGCGCGCCCCGTCGCCTCCGTGCTGCGCGATTTCTCCGCGCCCGTGATTTTGGAGCGTGAAATCGACAACGACACCCGCGCTTTCCTTTTGGCGCATGACACCGACCCGTTCCAGAAATGGGAAATGGGCCGGGCGCTTGCCAAGGACACGCTCATTTCGATGATCGTCAAGGACACGAAGCCGAGCTTTGCCTATCTCGATGCAATCAAATCGGTGCTGGCGGACGACACTCTCGACCCGGCCTTCCGCACCCTGTCTCTGGGCCTGCCGTCGCAGGACGATCTGGCGCAATCGCTGGTCGATGCCGGTGTCGTGCCAGATCCGCAGCGCATCTATGACGCCCGCGAAAAGCTGCGTCATCTCCTGGCCGACCACCTGCACGACGTGCTGCCCGCGCTCTACAAGGAAAACGAAACAGGCGCTTTCGTCCCGGATGCCGAAGGCTCCGGCAAACGCAGCCTGCGCCTTGCTGTGCTGGGGCTTTTGAGCCTGCAAGACAGCGGCGTGACGGCCAAAGCCTTGTACAAACGCGCAGACAATATGACCGAACAAGCGGGCAGCCTTCAGGCCCTGCTCGCCGCAGGTCTTGGCGCGGACGAGCTGCAAGCCTTTGAGGCGCAATGGAAAGACGACCGTCTCGTGATGGACAAATGGTTCATGATGCAGGTCTCCTTCGCGGCGCCCGACAAAGCCGCAGAACTGGCCGAGGCGCTGAGCCAACATCCGGCGTTTACCAACCGAAACCCGAACCGCTTCCGTGCGGTCTTCGGCGCTCTGACGGCGAACCACGCAGGGTTCCATCATGCCAGTGGCGCGGCCTACCGGCTCTTGGCGGATCATCTCATCGCGCTCGATGCGCTCAACCCGCAAACCACCGCGCGGATGAGCGGGGCGTTCGAGACCTGGACCCGCTATGACGCCGACCGTCAAGCGATGATCCGCGCGGAATTGGAGCGCATTCTGGCCACCCCGAATCTGTCGCGGGACACCACGGAGATGGTCACGCGGATTCTCTCCGCCTAAAGCGGCCGGCCTCGCGATTCTCTCACAGGTTGTTTGCGCAAACACCCTCCGTTTGCGCAAACACCACGTATGCCATAACAGAAAGTTGAACCGTTTCCGCAGCTTGCGGCAGCGCCAGTGTTAGATTGTCACATTCAATTTCGTGAAACTTATGTCATCATCGTTTTTATCGCGCGGGCGACACGCCTTTATTTTTAGTGACCAGACAGGGAACCCCTATCCAATGCGTAAACTCATCCTTTCCACCGTGATCGCGGCCACTGCGGCCACCACGGCTGCCACCGGCGCTTTTGCTCAATCCCCCTCCGACGTGGCCAAGGCGCGCCGTGCCTTCTACACGCTCGTGGGCTTTGAAATGGCGACGCTCGGCGGCATGGCTCAGGGCAAAATCGACTATGACGCAGAGGCCGCCAGCCAATCCGCAGGCGACATCATGACGCTCGCAAGCCTCCACACCGCCGATTACTTCGCGCCGGGCACCTCGAACGAAGACCTGCCGGGCGAGACCCGCGCCAAACCCGCGATCTGGGAAGATATGGCAGGCGTTCAGGAAAAAGGCATGGCCTTTTACCAGGCCGTGGTCGAGTTGAACGAGGCGGCAGGCAACGGCCTTGACGCGCTGCGTCCGGCGGTCGGCAAAGTGGGCGGCACCTGCAAGGCCTGCCACGACGACTACCGCGCTGCTGATTTCTGATCAGGCCGGGGCGAGACATGACGGAACAGCTTGAAAAGACCTATCTCTGGGACCCGGTGGTGCGTGTGCTGCACTGGGCGCTGGTGATTGCGTTTTTCACCGCCTTCGGGCTTGGCAAATTCGGCCCGGCGCAGATGACGCTGCATTTCTACGCAGGCTATGCCGTGGCCGTGATCGTCGTGCTGCGGGTGATCTGGGGCTTTGTCGGCTTTACCACCGCGCGTTTCGCCACTTTCGTCAAAGGTCCGGGTAAGGTTTTAGCCTATGCCCGGACGCTGCCGTCCTCCAAGCCATCGCGCTCCTATGGCCACAACCCGGTGGGGGCGATTTTCGTCGTCGGCGTGTTGATCGTCTTGGCGATGCAGGTGACGAGCGGGCTTTTGGCCGACCCGGAAGATTACATCAACGTCGGCCCTCTGGCGCAATATGTGTCGAGCGATGTGGCGCGCAAGGCGCTGTCCTATCACGAGCCGCTGTCGTTTTTGTTGCTGTTGATGGTGATCGGCCATATCGGCGCGATTTTCTGGTATAAGAAGCGCAAGGGCGAGAACCTGGTGACACCGATGGTGACGGGTTACGCTCAACTCCCGCCGCGTGAAACCCCGGCGGAATGATATAGCAAAAGGGCGCCAAGAACGGCGCCCTTTTTCATTGTGCTCAATGACTTACAAAGCGATGGGGATCGTCGCGCGCCCAGCGAGACAGCGGGATACCCGCGAGATTGCGAATGGATTGCGCGTAACGCCCTTGGTCCGATTGGTAGATGTCGCCAATCCGCCCTGCCCGACGATTGGTGCCATCCGCCGGAAACGGCCCGGCGGTTTCACGCAGCATGGCAACACAGTTGAGTGCCGTGACCGGAAGCCCGGCAGCGGCAGAATCCGTGGTCGGCATGGTCATCGTGTTGTGGCATCGGCGTGTCTCCGTCGATGAACATGGTCATGTATAACGCAATCACAGGCGGATTTCGTCGCCCGGCCGATAACATTGGCATACCATGAGTGTGACCCGCGCAAGAAGCCGCGTCACAGCGGGCCGGGCCGGCGCTCCTCGGACAAGACCACATTGGCCTCGACATTGCCTACCCCAGGCAGCGTCATGATCCGCCGACGGAGCACGCGTTCAAAATCCGGCAGATCCTGCGCCACCACGCGGAGGCGATAATCGAACAGGCCCAAGACGTGCTGCACCGTCTGCACCTCAGGGATCGCGCGCACGGCACGTTCGAAATCGTCCAAACTGACGCGGCCCTTGGTGGCGAGCTTGACGCCCAAGAACACGGTCACGCCAAAGCCCAGCGCCTCAAGGTTCAAATCCACCCGACGAGGCCCGAACACGCCCGCTTCACGCAGACGTTTGATCCGCCGCCACGTCGCCGGTTGGCTCAGGCCCAACTCGCGGCCCAAAGCCCCCGCCGATTGCGTGGCATCCTCGCACAGCGCACGGATGAGGTGGCGGTCGCTGTCGTCAAGCTCGATCATAACGGCACCGACTGGCTGTCTTTGATCGTCGCCACCTGCATCAGCGCCTCGATGTCGGTCATATGCGGCAGGGTCAGGATTTTCTCGCGGTAGACCCGCTGATACTCCGCCATGTCGCGCGCGATGACCAAAAGCCGCGCGTCCACCCGGCCCAGAAACGTCCCGATTGAAATCACCTCCGGCACCTCGCGCGCGGCCTGGATGAATTCGTCAAAGGCGCGCGGTTCGGTCTTGTCGAGCGTGATCCGAAGGCTGACCTCAACGCCATACCCCATGGCCCGCCAATCGACCTCTTCGCGGATGGATTTCACCACACCGTTCTCACGCATCCGCTCCAGACGGCGCGCGAATGTGGCCGGCGTCACGCCCGCGCGTTCGGCCAGATCGGCGGCCTGCGCTTCGGGTTCGGCCTGAATTTGACGCAGGATTCTGCGGTCCGTGTCATCGACTTGCATGATATTTTCATATTTTAAAATTTTGACGCATGATTTCATCTCACAAAATGCAAAATAGGTCAAACTTTGTCACGAAAAAGCATGTTCTATGCGCGATAACCTCCACAGACATTAGGATCAGGATTTCATCCCGCGCCCATGCCTGAAGACAAGACAACAAAGGAGCGCCGAACATGCGCGTTTATTACGATCGCGATTGCGATGTGAACATCATCAAAGAAGCCAAAGTTGCCATTCTGGGCTACGGCTCGCAAGGTCACGCCCACGCGCTGAACCTGCGTGACTCGGGTGCGAAAAACGTGGTCGTGGCTCTGCGCGAAGGCTCCCCGTCCGCCAAAAAAGCCGAAGCCGAAGGCCTCAAGGTCATGGGCATCGCCGAAGCTGCCGCCTGGTGTGACGTGATCATGTTCACCATGCCCGACGAACTTCAGGCCGAGACCTACAAGAAATACGTCCACGACAACCTCAAGCCGGGCGCAGCGATTGCGTTTGCCCACGGGTTGAACGTCCACTTCGGCCTGATTGAGCCGAAAGAAGGCGTCGACGTGATCATGATGGCGCCGAAAGGCCCGGGTCACACCGTGCGCGGCGAATACACCAAAGGCGGCGGCGTGCCCTGCCTTGTGGCTGTGGACACCGACGCCACCGGCAAAGCGCTTGAAATCGGTCTGTCCTATTGCTCCGCCATCGGTGGCGGCCGCTCCGGCATCATCGAGACCAACTTCCGTGAAGAATGCGAAACCGACCTCTTCGGCGAACAGGCCGTGCTCTGCGGCGGTCTCGTCGAGCTGATCCGCTGCGGGTTCGAAACCCTGGTCGAAGCTGGCTACGCGCCGGAAATGGCCTATTTCGAGTGTCTGCACGAAGTGAAACTCATCGTGGACCTGATCTACGAAGGCGGCATCGCGAACATGGATTACTCCATCTCCAACACCGCTGAGTACGGCCAGTACGTCACCGGCCCGCGCATCCTGCCCTACGAGCAGACCAAGAAAGCCATGAAAGACGTCCTCACCGACATCCAACAGGGCAAATTCGTGCGCGACTTCATGCTGGAGAACTCCGTGGGCCAGCCGACGCTCAAAGCGTCCCGTCGCGCCAACGACGAGCACCTCATCGAAGAAACCGGCAACAAACTGCGCGGCATGATGCCGTGGATCACCGCCGGTAAAATGGTGGACAAATCGCGCAACTAAGCGTTCTTTGATCCAAGACGATTGGCCCCGGCGTTTCTGCGTCGGGGCTTTTTCTTTGCACACCGCTTTCCGACAGGAGGCCGTCATGCCTAAAGTCACACCGGACACCGCCACAAAAGACAAAGGCACGAATATGTGCGGCCCCTATGAGGCGCTGTTGTTCAGCGACATTGGCGGGTTGACGCAGTTTGGCGCCTTCCTCGAAATCCTGCCGCCGGGGTCCAGTTCCGCACTGAAACACTGGCATCAGGAGGAAGATGAAATGGTCTATATGATCGCAGGCGCGGTGACCGTGACGGAGGGGGATGACAGCTACGAACTTCGCCCCGGAGAGGCCGCGACCTTCAAGGCGGGAACCCCTCTTGGCCATTGTGTCGCAAACACCGGCGCCTGCGAGGCCCGCTATCTGGTGATCGGCACGCGGTCGACCGGCGACACGGTGACCTATCCCGACCACGACCGCATTCTGCGCTTTACCCGCATGCCCGGCACCGCAAAGGTCAGCAGCCGCGGCTACACGACATTGGACGGCGCGCCTGCGCGTTCCCCCTATGACGCGGAATAGCCCTTCTCCCGCAAGCGATCTCAAAAACCGCAAACGCCCGATTTTCCGTGCAATCCTTAAGCAGATACGCGAAAAATGACGCCCAGCCCGCCGCTTTTCACAGAGATGTCAACCGAAGCGGCTTAGCCTCACCTCAGTGGTGATCCGTAGTGGCATGGGTATAATGATGACGACACATCGGGGTGGCAAAGAGCGCGAAATCTGGGTCGACACCATTCGCGGACTGACCATTCTCATGGTGATTTTCCACCATAGCCTGCAAGCCAGCAGCCAGATCACCGACATCCCGGGCCGCCTGTTCTGGCTCGACTGGATCGGCGATCATTTCTGGATGCCCGCTTTTCTCTTTTGCTCCGGCCTGTTCTACCGCTCGAAACTGTCCAAACCTTGGGCCGTCACACTGGAAAGCCGCGTTCTGTTCTGCGCCTGGCTCATTCTTGTCTGGTCCCTGCTGTCTTGGACGGCGGAGGCCCTGGGTCTCGATCTCTATCCCTGGGGACTAACGTCAGATGCCTCTACAATGCGCCAAGGCCTGGGCATTTTCTTTCCGCCCTACGGCATCCTTTGGTTCGTCTGGGCCATTCTGATCATGTCCGTCTTCGCGCGCCTGATCGTCGCGCTGGCCCTGCCGCTACAGGTGCTGGCCACCCTCGCCCTCATGGTCGCCCTGTCGTATTGGCACGACAGCCCCGCGACCACAGGCTCCTTCGAATTCCTGCTCTACAATCTACTGCATCATGCGGTGTCCTATTTCATGCTGGGCGTCTGGCTCAGCCGTCCGGTTCTCACCTATTTCTCTCGGCCGTCCCGCGCAGTCCTGCCGCTCATTGCGGGTCTCGGTCTGACAGGCCTGATCCTTGTCCTCACCGGGCCGAATTTCCCGCTCAAAAGCTACCTTTTGGCCTTTGCCCTCACCCTCGGCTACATCAGCGCCACACGTCTGATCGCAGAAATTCCCTTTGTGGGACATGGACTTGCCATTGTCGGCGCGCTCTCATTGCAGGTCTATCTGATCCACGAATTCTTTGTCGCGCTGATCTTCGCGGGCGTGGCAAGCACGGGCCTTTCCCTATCGCCGCTCGTCACCCTCATCGTCATCGCGGGCCTTGCCTCTGTGGTGACGATTACGCTTTCTCTGATCAACGCGAAATTCGGCCCCCGCTGGCTGTTCGCAACACCGCGCTGGATCACGCGACAGCTGTTCCGCCCGAAGTTTCAGACCACTGCCAAACCGACCTGACCCCGGAATTTGGCGTGACCTTCCGGCGCGATATGGGATAAGAGGCGGCGTTAGCTTTTCCCACGGACATGCCCATGCCCCGCCCTCAGTCTCGCCCTCAGTCTCGACCCCGGGCTGCTCCCCTGCCCGAGATCACACCCGCCTCCTGGATCATGGTCGGCATCCTGGGCTTTGTCTGGGGCTCGACCTTCATGGTGATCGAGATTGCGCTCACCGGCGTGACGCCCTTTTGGCTCGCCACCTTCCGCCTTACCATCGCCGCCATCGTCATGGCCGCCTTTTGGGGCGCGGACGGGTTCAAGATCGGCAGCGATCCCGACAACAAACCGCATCCCGTCGCGTTGATTTGGGCGGGTGCGGTCTCCTCCGCCATTCCGTTCCTGTTGCTCAACTGGGGCCAGCAATATGTCACCTCAGGCTTTGCTGGAACCTCCATGGCCGCCGTGCCCTTGGTTGTCTTGCCCATGGCGCATTTCATGGTGGCGGGGGAGCGTCTGAGCCTCAGGGCCATTATCGGCGTGACCCTTGGTTTCATTGGCGTTTTCCTTCTGGTCGGGCAAGACGCGCTGCACAGCTCCGGCGCGGACCTCGAGCTTTGGGGTCGCCTTGCCTGTCTCACGGTGGCCTTCTGTTACGCGCTCAATTCGATCACGGTCCGGCGCCTTCCGCCGATCAACCCCACCGCACTGACGACGATCATGATGGCCACCGGCGCGCTGATCACCCTGCCGTTTTCCGTGCTTGCCGAAGGGGCGCCGAGTGTACCGCCGCTCAAGGCCTTTGTCGCCGTGATCTTCCTCGGCGTGGTCTCCACCGCCGCGATGAACCAATTGCGTGTCTTGGTGATCCGCTCCGCCGGGCCGACCTTCATGACGCTGGTGAATTACCAGGTCCCGGTCTGGTCGGTGGTGTTGGGCGCCTGGGTGCTGCGCGAGCCTTTGCCGCCAGCCCTGATCCTCGCGCTGGCGTTGATCTTGGGTGGTGTAATGATTTCACAATGGCCCGCCATACGCCGTATTTTCGCACGGGCCTGACTTGCAGAGGCTGGGCAATCGTGAACAGATGGGGCCAAAGGAGTCCATGATGACCGAGCCAACGAACACCTCCGAGCATGACGACCACATCCCCGCCGATCTGACCCCCGACAACGAGAGCGAGATCGAAGCCGAACGCGCGCGGATGTTCACCCTTGGCTTCTGGAAAAGCCTGCTGGCTGGACGCGAGGGCATGGGCGATACATTCTGGGCCGGGAATTACCTGGCCGCGCTGTTTTTCATCCCGGTTTACGTCCTTTTGCTGGCGATTCCGCCGCTTTACGGCTTGATCCCGGTCGTCTTCATCCTCTTCGGGATCTACCTGTTGTTCGTCGCCCGCGCCGTTTGGCTCGCCAAGCCCAAGGGCAACGCCGGCCTCGGCTGGAAAATCGCTGGCGTGATCTGGACCCTGATGAATGCGGGCATGTCCCTGGCCTACACGCCCTTCACCGGAGGTTCCTGATCTCGCAATTGCCCTGACAGGGCCTTAATTCAGCACCGGATTCCGCGCATCCTCCCGTGAAACGCGCAAAATTCATGAGACAGATGCAGATCAAAACCCTTCTTTCCGCCTTCTTCCTGACCGCCACGCCCGCCTTTGCGGACGGTCTGGCCCCCGATTATGCCGTCCTTCCGCTGGCCTCGCATCATTATGGTGACTGGGGCGAGGACGATGGCGACGATTTCAACGAATTCAATCCGGGGCTGATGTTCACATGGGCTGAGCGCGCCTATGGGCTGAACTACACGTTGGGCGCCTATCGCGACAGCCGGTCGAACACCTCCGCACATCTGTCGGCGGCCAAAATGTGGGACATTGGGGACCACGCACAGGCTGGGATCGTCGGCGCCTATATCCACTCCTTTGGCGACGGCTACACCGGCTTTGCGCCTTCTGTGCAGCTCACGTACAAATCCCTCTTCCTCAACGCCGCGACGGGCTATGACGACGATGTCTATGGCGTCATCTCGACCGGCTTCATCATCCCGCTGGGCCGTTAAACGTACAGAATCCTTGTCACAAATAAGAAAGGTGGCCCATAGAGCCGCCTTTCTTGTCTTTTTCGAACATCTACGAGATTTACTGCGTCGCGGCCTTCACCGCCGCCACGACATCCTCGACCGCCGCGTTCAAAACGCTCTCATTCACGCTTTCGGCCATGACCCGGATCAGCGGTTCGGTGCCGGATTTTCGGATCAAAAGCCGCCCGTTGCCGTTCAGCTTGGCTTCGGCCGCCGCAATCGCCGCTTTGACACCCGCGTCCTCCAGCGGCTTTTGCCCGGTGCCATAGCGCACATTCTGCAAAAGCTGCGGCACCGGCTCAAACACCTGTGTCAACTCAGACGCCTTCTTGCCCGTCTCGACCATGGCGGCGAGGAACTGAAGCCCCGCCAAAAGTCCGTCGCCCGTGGTCGCATAGTCGCTCATCACGATATGGCCGGATTGTTCGCCGCCAAGGTTAAAGCCCCCGGCCCGCATCCGTTCGACCACATAGCGATCGCCCACGGCGGTGCGTTCCAACCGCAGGCCTTCGGCCTCCAAAAAACGTTCCAACCCCAGATTCGACATCACGGTCGCGACCAAAGCCCCGCCAGACAGACGCCCCTGATCGGACCAGGCCTTGGCCATCAAGCCCATGAGCTGATCGCCATCGGCCACGCGGCCTGTTTCATCGAGGATCATCACCCGATCCGCATCGCCATCGAGACAGATGCCGACATCCGCGCCATGGGCCACCACGGCCTCGGCGGCGGTCTGGACATAGGTCGAGCCGCAATGATCGTTGATATTCTTGCCGCTGGGCGCCGTGCCCACCGGGATCACCTCTGCGCCCAGCTCCCAAAGCACCTCCGGCGCCGTGCGATAGGCCGCGCCATTGGCGCAGTCGATCACCACTTTCAGCCCCTGGAAATTCATCCCCCGCGGCAGGGTCGATTTCACCCGCTCATTGTAGCGGAACCGCCCGTCGTCGATGCGTTTTGCCCGACCGATGTTTTGCGCCTGCGCGGGCTCGACACCCTCTTCCATCAGCCGCTCGATCTCGCTCTCCGCCTCATCCGACAGTTTGAACCCGTCGGGGCCGAAAAACTTGATGCCATTGTCCTCGGCGGGGTTGTGTGAGGCAGAAATCATCACGCCGACATCGGCGCGCATTGAGGTCGTGAGCATGCCCACAGCCGGCGTGGGCACCGGCCCCAGAAGAAACACGTTCATCCCGGTCGAAGTAAATCCCGCCGTCATCGCAGTTTCGAACATATAGCCCGACAGCCGCGTGTCCTTGCCAATCACCACACGGTGCTCGCGCGATCCGTCACGCCGGAAATAGCGCCCGGCGGCGGCCCCGAGTTTCAACGCCATTTCGGCGGTCATCGGATGGCTGTTGGCGCGCCCGCGCACCCCGTCCGTGCCAAAGAATTTACGCGTCATGGCTGTCTCTCCCCAGATTTGTCACCGCCCGCCAAAGCGCAAGCGCCTGTTTTGCCTCTTTAAAATCATGCACCCGGTGGATTTGCACACCCTGCCCAAGCGCTGCCATGGTCACCGCCAGCGTGCCCGGAGCGCGGTCCTGGGCCACGGGGGCCTTGCCGATCTTGCCGATAAAGCCTTTGCGCGACACGCCCAAAAGGATGCCGCAGCCCAAAGCGTGGAACAGCGAAATCCGCTCCAGAAGCGCCAGATTATGCTTAATCGTCTTACCAAAGCCGATGCCGGGATCGACAAGGATCTGCGTGCGCAAAATGCCCGCCGCCTCGGCCACTTTGATGCGCTCTTCGAGGAAGTCATACACATCGAGCAGCACGTTGTCGTATTGCGGATCGTCCTGCATCCCCTCAGGATCGCCCTGCGCATGCATCAGACAGACCGGCGCGCCGGCCTCTGCGCTCACACGCGCCAGATCGGGGTCATGAGTGAAGGCGTAGACATCATTCACAAGACTCGCCCCCGCCTTGAGCGCGGCGTCGGCCACAGGGGCTTTCCGTGTGTCGATGGAGATCGGCACGGCGCTGATCTCACGGATCGCCGCAATCACCGGCGCAGTGCGGGTGATCTCTTCGTCGACCGCGATGTAATCCGCGCCCGGACGGGTGCTTTCGCCGCCGATGTCGATGATCTCGACCCCTGCCGCGATCATCTGTTGTACCTCGGCCAGAGCCGCCTCGGGACGGTCGAATTTGCCGCCATCGGAGAAACTGTCCGGCGTGACGTTGAGAATGCTCATCACCGAAGGCGTATTGAGAGCGAGCCCCGCCATTGGAGCACGGGCGGCAGTCAACCGCGTGCGGGCCTCATCAGAGAGCGCGGAGACCGGCAAAATCTCAGGCGGCGCGTCACGACGCAGGCGTTCGACATGGGTGAACCAGCACCAGCCACCTGCCAGCGTCAACGCGCCCTCGGGCCGGGCCGGATCGCAGCTCGGGATCGGACGGTCATAGAACGGCTGGCTCATTTCAGGACAGCTCCACCGCAGCATCCGCATCGCGGCGCTCGGCACCCTCGATCTCCACCGCGCCGAGGCTCAACACCTTGGTTGCGGAGAGTTCCTGCGCCAGCCAAGCCACCATTTCGGCGATGTCGCCTTTCGGCCCATGCACCGCGTCGAGCACCATTTTCGACGGTGCCCAGACGGAGATTTGCCCCTGTTTCATCGCCCAGTCCAACTCAGTCCGCGTCGCGCGCACAACACAGCGGGCATCACGCCCGGCCAGAACCCAGGCGTTTTGCTCAATCGCCAAAAGATCGATCCGCCGCTGCGCCGCCTGATGCCCCGCCTCGGGCCAGTCGCCAGAGGGCAGGCCAACGGTCAGAATGACAGGTCGCGGATCGGCCTCCAATGCGTCGATCCAGGCGGTGAGCTGCGCACTGGCCAAAGCCTCCGATCCCAGATGCACAATCAGCGGATGCGGCACGGGAGCTTCCATCGCCTCCGCATGCCCGACTTGATCGACGCTGCGCACGATCTCGACGCCAAGCGCGCCGGGGCCACGGTCGAGCTTTTCGACCCGCACAAAGACGCGATAGGCGCGCGGCTCGGCCAGAATGCGCTCTGCGATCCGCTCGGCGAGGGTTTCAAGCAGATTGAGACGCTCGGCCTCCAACTCGATATGGATCGCCTCGGTCAACCGGTCATAGGACAGGATGCGATCAACATCGTCGTCAATCGGACCGGTGACCGGCGTCAGTTCCACGACGATATTGAAGGACACCCGCTGGCGCACGCCGCGCTCGGCCTGAAACGCGCCGATTTCGACATCGACCACATGGTCGCGAAGCGAAATCCGGTCGAGCGGTGCGGCGTCAGAGGTCGCCAGCGCGCGCGCTTCGGGGTGCTCAAAAGCCTGTCTGATCTCGGACATTGACGGTCCCTTTTGCAAGTTTGGCCTTTGCTACAGCTTTGGCGGCGATGGGCCAAGACCCAATCGCCCGTCGCACAGGCCGACCGCTGAAATGGCAAAACCCCGCCGTTTTCCCGGCGGGGCCTGAAACAATTCCGTGATCGGAGGCGTTAGGCCTGTGGCATCCGGTAGAACATGTGCACGCCAATCTGTGCCGTTTTCGCGAAAGCCCGCGCCCAACGCGGGTTGACGGCACGGGTGTGATAGTGGGTCGCGCCCTGCGTCAGCGTGCGCGGCGCGCCGTCGATCATCAGCTTGGCCACTTTGGCGACCTGATCCCATGCGCCTTTTTCCCGCACGACATCGGCATGCCCGTCGCAGGTGTAGGTGAACTGACACTGGTATTTGCGGCCCGTGCCCTGATGCACCACGCCACAGACCGTGTTCGGGAAGGCGGGGGAGGAGACACGATTGAGGATCACCTCGGCCACCGCGAACTGGCCTTTGACGCTTTCGCCGCGGGCTTCGAAATAAAGCGCCTCCGCGAGGCACTGCCATTGCTCACCACCTTGGGCGGTAGGTTGGCTGGCGAGAAAGTCCTTGGTGTAGGAAATTGTCGGTGTCGTGGACTTGGGTTTGAAGCTCGCCAAAAGACGTTCGATCGCATCCGCATCGACGTTTTCAAGGCCGTCACGCTCCTGGTTCAACAGCGCGTTCAACTCGAGCCCGAGCACCGGGTTCGGATCGTTCGAGTGGCTCACCGTCACCTCGGCACGGGACTGGCCCGGAAGTGTCGATATGCCGAGCGTGACCACAAGCGCGAGCGCCTTGAGCTTAGCTGGGATTGTCATAGGGTTGCCCCTCCATTGCGCCCCAAAACAAAGGGGCCTCACGGGTGTTTTTCGAGCCGGGGGATAGGTCAAATGTCCCAAAAGGTCCACCCCGGGGCGCCGAAGGCCTTACCAGACAGTCAAGAAAGAAGTGTCACCCCGGCCTGAAACGCCGAAGAAAAAGACCGTCTACGCCTTTATTTTCAGCACCTTGATGGAGTGATGTGACTATTTTGCATCGTAGGCGACAAGCTGCGCAGCCGCAAGGCGCGCCACAGGCACGCGGAAGGGCGAACAGGACACGTAATCGAATCCTGCGGCCCGGCAAAAGGCGATAGATTCGGGGTTACCGCCATGTTCACCACACACAGCAACCGTCAGTTCTGGTCTCGCTTGGCGGCCCCGTTCGGCACCGATTTTCAACAGTTCTCCGACGCCCTCGAAATCGAGCATGTGAAATGGATCTTCCGGGAAGACACCTTGCTGAACATAAGAGTTCATGAATCGACCCGCGTCGTCGCGCGACAGACCATAGGCCATTTGGGTCAGGTCGTTCGTGCCAAATGAGAGGAAGGATGCGCTCTGCGCGATGTCACCGGCGCGCAGTGCGGCGCGCGGCGTTTCGACCATCACGCCCAAGCGATAGGTGAACTCCGCCCCCGTCTCATTGCGCACCGCTGCCGCCACGCCGTCGATCTGGGTTTTGACCAGCTCCACTTCGCGTTTGGCCGAAACCAGCGGGATCATGATCTCGGGCACCACCGGCGCGCCGTGTTTCGAGGCCTCGATCGTCGCTTCGAAAATCGCGCGGGCCTGCATTTCGTAAATCTCGGGGAAGGTGATGCCAAGCCGAACGCCGCGCATCCCCAGCATCGGGTTGAATTCCGACAGCCATTCGATCCGACGCGTCACATCAGAGAGCGGCAGATCGAGTGCCTCGGCCAGTTCTTTCGCGCCTTCGCGGTCCGAGGGCAAGAATTCATGAAGCGGCGGATCGAACAGGCGGATACAGACCGGGAGGCCCTCCATGATCCGGAAAAGCTCAATAAAGTCAGAGCGCTGCATTGGCAGAAGGCGCGCAATCGCTTCCGCCCGATCTTCGTGGCGGGCGGCGAAAATCATCTCGCGCATCACGGTCAGACGATCGCCTTCAAAGAACATATGTTCGGTGCGGCACAACCCGATGCCCTGCGCCTTGAAGTCCCGCGCCATGGCGGCATCTGCGGGCGTGTCGGCATTGGCGCGCACCCCGATGTCACGGATCGCATCGGCCCATTCCATCAGTTGCAGATACCAGTGATCCTTCACCGGAGGCATCATTTTGACCGCGCCCATAAGCGCCTCGCCCGCAGACCCATCAAGCGTCAAAAGATCGCCCTCAGCAAGCGTGCGACCATCAGACAGCGTCAGCGTGCGGTCTCGACCGTTGATCCGCATCGAGGCGCCGACCACACAGGGCACCCCCATGCCGCGCGCGATCACCGCCGCATGCGAGGTCACCCCGCCGCGTTCGGTCAGAATGCCGACGGAGGAATGCATGCCGCGAATGTCCTCGGGCGTGGTCTCGCGGCGCACAAGGATGCAAGGCTCACCGCGCGACTCATAGCTCTGCGCCACGCTGGAATTGAACACGATCCGCCCGACTGCGCCACCCGGCGAGGCGGCGATGCCCTTCGCCACGACGTCACGTTTCCCTTTGGGATCAACCTGTTGGTGCAACAGCTCGGTCAGGGACCGCGCGGGCACGCGGGTGATCGCCTCTTCGCGCGGGATGATGCCATCCTCGGCCAATTGCACCGCGATGCGCAGCGCGGCCCGAGAGCTGCGTTGCACCCGCACGGCATCCAGCACCGAAAGCTTGCCGTTCTCGATGGTGAACTCGACCTGCATCTCTTCGCGCAGGCGCACGCGGCAAAGTTTTGACATGTCCACGAGGCGGTCGAACAGCTCCGGCTGCGCCTCCTCAAGAGACAGCCCCCGCTTGTCGCGGGTCAGATAGAGCATTTCATCGGCGTCGAATTCGCCATTATTGATGGCTTCGCGGCCTTGCGATTGGCGTTTGTAACGGCCCTTGATCAGCGGCGCGCCGGTGTTCGAATCCACCAGCTGCATCACCCCTGCCCCGCTTTCGCCCGGCCCCAGCCCCAAGGACATGGCCTGCACGATCAACCCGAGCCCGGCGTCCGCAGGCGCGCCTTTGGCCTGACGCAAAAGCCGCGCCGTCGTGCCCTCCCAGGCGCGCGCCATGGAGCGCAGAACCTGACCTAATTGCTCAGCAGGATCTTGGGGAAACGGCTCGCCGGTTTCATCTTCATGCGCCTCAAGCGCCGTTTTCAGCGCCTCCGCCACAGGCATAGACGTGTCAAATTCGAACAATTCCGGGTCGAGACGTTCGACATGCACCGCGAAAGATTGCACAAATCGAAGATACAGCGTGTCTGCCGCCTCAGAGCCATGGGTCTGCGTCAGTTCCGCGTGGCGCGCGTCGTTCATGCCGATGTTGAGAATGGCGCCGGGGCCGCCCCAATCGGGGTCCTCGGACGAGGGCCGGACCGAGAGCAAAGGCGTATCGCCGAACACGCGCAACAGAGCTTTTTTGTCGAACCTCTGACCTTCGGCGAGGCGATGCACCGCATCGAACGACAGGGCGACGGTTTCCGGCACAGGCAGGTCAAGACGGATCAGGCGTTGCAGGCATTTTGCCCGTCCGCCATGGGTTTCGACCGCGATCGGTGCGACGCGGCGGATGCGGGTGAACCCGAGACTATCGCTCTCTTGCTGCACTGCGGCACCTCCCTGTTGCGGCACGCTACGCCTCAAGGCGGCGTGAGCGCAACCGTTAACCGTAACGGCACAGAGATTTCGTCAAAACCGTTGCCGCTAAGTTAACACAGCACCGGTCTCAGGTCAGCTTTCGATCCGGGTGAGGTCCGCGACCGAGAGACAGATGTCACGAATGCGGCCCAAAAGGTTCAGACGATTGCGACGCACGATGTCGTTGTCGGCATTGACCTGAACCGCTTCGAAAAACGCATCAACTTCCGGGCGCATCGCGGCCATGGCGGACATGGCGGCCGTGAAATCTTCGGCTTTCATCGCCGGTTTGATTGCCTCTTCCGCCGCATCGAGCGCGGCAAAAAGGGCTTTCTCTTCCGCGACTTCGGCGAATTTCAGATCGGGACCAAAGCTATATTCGACACCGTCCTTTTCCTCGGCTTGGCTGAGGATGTTGTTGGCACGTTTGAAGCCCTGAATGAGGTTGGTGCCATCTTCGGTATCGAGCATCGCCTGCAAAGCACGGGCGCGCTTAACCAGAAGCGTGATGTCGTCATTGCCCTCCATCGCGAGACAGGCGTCGATCACGTCGTGACGGATGCCTTCGTCTTTGAGGAAAACTTTGAGACGGTCGTGGAAGAAGGACAAAAGATCTTCGGAGGTGTCAGGAACATTGCCCGCCGCCTGGTTGACTGCGTCTTTTTGCGCGTCCGAAAGCTTGTCGGAGATCGCATCGAAAGCCGCACCGAAGACGCCGTGTTCCGCGATCTCGTCGAGGATTTCTTTCAGCGTGTCGATCACGCCGTCATTCTCATCGGCTTCGGCAATTTTGTGCAGCAAAAGCTGGCTGTCGATGAACCGGTCGAGGTGCAGACGCACATCATTGGTGATCAGCAAACGGATCACACCGAGGGCTGCGCGACGCAATGCAAAGGGGTCTTTCGAGCCGGTGGGCTTCTCGTCGATGGCCCAGAAGCCGGTCAGTTTGTCGAGTTTGTCAGCCATTGCAACCGCGACAGACACTGGTTCGCTCGGCACCTCGTCACTTGGGCCAAGCGGCGAATAGTGGTCGCGGCAGGCGTCAGCCACGACATCGGGAAGCCCGGCTTTTTGGGAATAGTAGCGGCCCATGATGCCTTGCAGTTCGGGGAATTCGTAGACCATCTCAGAGCTGAGATCGGCTTTGGCCACTTTCGCAGCCGTGGCAGCCTCAGCGGGGTCTGCCCCCACAATAGGCGCGATCTCTTCGGCCAGCGTCGCGATGCGCGCGATGCGGGCCGCCTCTGAGCCGAGTTTGTTGTGGAAGGTGACGTTGGCAAGCGGCGCAGACATCGCCTCCATACCGTCACGCTCGACGGTGCGCACGTCGTTTTCCCAGAAGAATTTCGCATCCGACAGACGGGCGGAAAGCACCTTTTGGTTGCCCGCGAGGATGGTCGCGCCGTTGTCCTTGGTCTCGCGGTTGGCGACGGTGACGAATTTCTCGATGCGGCCCGTTTTGGGATTGCGCACGGAGAAGAATTTTTGATGTTCCTTCATCGAGGTTTGCAACACCTCGGGCGGCAGGTCCAGGAAATCGGCACCGATCTCGCCCATAAGCACGACCGGCCATTCGACCAGCCCCGCAACCTCCGCCAAAAGACCTTTGTCCTCAACGACTTCGAGACCCTGCGCGAAGGCTTGGTTGGTGGCGTCGTGCCAGATGTGATCGGCACGTTCCGCGCCATCGAGCACCACGAAATTCTGTTTCAGCTTGGTCGCGTAATCATCAAAAGACGTCACTTTAAAGCTGCCCGAGGACATGAAACGATGCCCCCAGACCGTGTTGCCGGAGGTGATGCCGTCGATGTCGAGGGGCACAACTTCTGCGCCGTCTTCGCGGGTCATCAGGCAGACGATGGAATGCAGCGGACGCACCCATTTGAGGCTGCCCGCGCCCCAGCGCATGGATTTCGGCCAGGGGAAATTGCGCACGGTGGCCTCAAGCACCTCGGCCACGATCTCGGCCGCCGGACGCCCCGGCTTGGTGATCTTGGCGAAATAGACCTGACCCTTTTTCTCGTCGCGAATCTCCAGCTCGTCCTTCGTGACACCGGCACCACGCAGGAACCCTTCGAGCGCTTTTTCGGGCGCATCGACACGCGGGCCTTTGCGTTCTTCGACCGTGGTCGGGGAGGCGTCCAGAAGCCCTTCGATGGACAGGGCCAGACGGCGCGGCGTGGCGAAGGCGCCCGCGGAGGCATAGGTCAAACCGGCGTCGACCAGACCGTTCGTCACCAGAGATTTCAGATCCTCGGCGGCACGTTTTTGCATGCGCGCGGGGATTTCTTCGGAGAAGAGCTCGATCAGCAAGTCAGCCATAGTCAGTTTCCTTCAGGAGGGGGCGGACAGCCCACGGGTGTGGGATCGCCGTCGAACACGGCGTCGCCACAGCGGTTGATCTGGTTCCAGGCAAAGCCGCGGCCATCGGGGTAGATGGCGACCACACGGTCGATGCCATAGGGAGAATTCTCTGCGCCCAAGAAGGCGACGGCCCGGCCCGCCTCGAGGTCGGCGCCAATCGCGCCTGCGTCGAAACAGTCGAACCATTTCTGTGCCACCAGAGGGGCGGCGTCCTCATAGGGCTGAAAGGTTTCCGTCATCATCGGCAGGGAGAGGGGCGTGGTAAAACAGGCGCGAAACTTGATCGGCGAGGTGTCGGCGTCGATGCCGGTGAAATTCTCGGCCAGGATGTCTTCGGACAGGCCTTCGAAGGTGGTCACAGTGACCGAGGCCGCCGGCGCATTGGCCGGGATCGGTTTGTAATAGGCGTAGACCTGCGAATAATAGAGGCCAGCGCCGAAGACGAGTGCGGAGATCACGATACCACCTGCGACCAGTTTGCCATTCATGCGGACTCAGTCTCTGCTTTCCAGCCGCCCGCCTCGGTCAGAACGAAGGCATCGGCACAGGCCTTGGCCAGCGCGCGGACACGCCCGATATAGGCCTGACGCTCGGTGACGGAGATCACGCCGCGCGCGTCCAGCAGGTTGAAGATATGCGAGGCCTTGATGCATTGATCATAGGCCGGATGCGCCATGATGATGCGTTTGCCGGTCTTGGGGTCCATGTGTTCGACCGAGAGAATGGCGTGGCATTCTTTCTCGGCGTTGACGAAATCCGACAGGAGTTTTTCGGTGTTGGCGACGTCGAAATTGTGCCGGGAATATTCTTCCTCGGTCTGTTTGAACACATCGCCATAGCTGAGCGCGATCGGCGCCTGCGGGTCGTTGTAGGGCATATCCATGACGTGATCGACGCCCAGAACATACATCGCCAGACGCTCCAACCCGTAGGTCAGCTCGCCAGACACGGGATGGCAATCGTGGCCGCCGACCTGTTGGAAATAGGTAAACTGTGACACTTCCATGCCGTCGCACCAGACCTCCCAACCGAGACCCCAGGCGCCCAAAGTGGGGCTTTCCCAATCGTCCTCAACGAAACGAATGTCATGCAGCTCGGTGTCGATGCCGATGGCTTTCAAAGAGCCGAGATAGAGATCCTGCAAATCCGGCGGCGATGGTTTGATCAGCACCTGATACTGGTAGTAATGCTGCAGCCGGTTCGGGTTCTCGCCATAACGCCCATCGGTCGGACGGCGCGAAGGCTGAACATAGGCCGCAGCCCAAGAGTTCGACCCCAAGGACCGCAAAGTCGTCGCCGGGTGAAAGGTTCCCGCGCCCACTTCCATGTCATAGGGCTGCAACACGGCACAGCCTTTGCCGGCCCAATAGGCCTGAAGCCTCAGGATGATTTCCTGAAAGGAACGCGGTTTGTCTACAGTCTCGGACATGGGACGTCTTTCGTCAGAGGTTTTTGAGGCGCGTGTTGCCACGCATCGAACGCGGCTCTTCAATAGGCAAGCCCGGCGGGGGCGTCAATGTCGCCCATCGCCCAATCCCTCCCCAAACCCACTCCAATCCCGGTGCTTCGCCACGGAATGCCTGCAATCCGCTATATTTCGATCACATCTCTTCCATTTATGACGCTTGGGCAGCGCCCGGATATTGACCTCGGCTCCAAACCTGTTTTCTTAGCGCCCGAAGAAAAGACGACGAACGAGGGCTATGGGGCACCCTATGGTCCGTTCGACAAAAAGTAAGGGTTTTCATGACTAGGTTTTTCGCTGTTGCGCCTCTGGGCGTTGCCGCTTCGCTGTTTCTCACCACAGCTCTCTCGGCGGAACAATGGATTCAGATCGAGGCACAGCCCTCTCTGACACAGGCCACCGAAGCCGCCCAAGGCTATGCCAATGGATTGCCTAATGTCGTGGGCTTCAACCTGCCGGGCCGCTGGCACGCCATCGCGCTTGGCCCCTACGCCACAGAGGCCGAGGCAGAAGCCGCCCGTCTGGCGCTGCGTGCCCAGGGCCGCATTCCCGGCGACAGCTACCTGACCGACGGCACCCGCTTTCAGGATGCCTTTTGGCCGGTTGGTGTGAATGTCTCCACGCTCGCACCCGTTGAAGCCGCGCAAGCCTCGGACGCCCCAGCGACCAACGCCGTCGCCGAACAGGTGATCGAGACCGCGATGGAGCCGGTCGATCTGGACGAGACCCCGGCAGAGGCCCGTGCCTCCGAGCGCGCGCTTGACCGCCCGGCGCGTGAGGCGCTGCAAACCGCGCTGCATTTCGCGGGTGTGTATAATTCCGGGATCGACGGCGCTTTTGGCCCCGGCACCCGCAACGCCATGGCCGAATGGCAGTCGATGCAGGGCTATGAACCCACCGGCGTTCTGACCACCCGCCAACGCGCAGAAGTTCTGGCCGCCTATCAGGACGTGGTGAACAGCCTTGGCCTGCGCCCTGTCGTGGATGATGTCGCAGGCATCGCGATCACCCTGCCGACGGGTGTGGTGGAGTTCTCCGAATACACCCCGCCTTTTGCGAAATATGCCGCCAAGGATGGCTCGGAAGCACAGGTGCTTCTGATCTCGCAAACCGGCGATGCGGCCACTTTGGGCGGTCTCTACGAGATCATGCAGACGCTTGAAATCGTGCCGATGGAGGGCCCGCGGTCGCGCGATCAGAACGGCTTTAGCCTCACCGGCACCAATGCGCAGATCACCTCCCACACCGAAGCCAAACTGGTGAATGGCGTGGTCAAAGGCTGGACCCTGATCTGGCCCACGCCCGGCAACACCACGGACGAAAAACGTCACCAGATGGCTTTGGAGGCCATGCAGGCGTCCTTCGCGCCCACCGACGGCGTGTTGCCGGATGCTTACGGCGACGGCGCGGAACAAGACATCGACCTGATGGCCGGTCTCGACATCCGCCGCCCGGAAAAGGCCGGCAGCGGGTTCTATGTCGACGACAAAGGCACTGTCTTGACCGAGGCCGATCTGGTCGCCAGCTGCGCCAAGATCACACTCGACGAGACCTATGACGCCACGGTCACCGCGACGGCGGATGGCATGGCGCTTTTGACCCCTTCCGAGGCGCTTGCCCCGCTCGAGATCGCCCGGTTCGACAGCCAACTGCCGCGTCTGCAATCCGAGGTTTCCGTCTCCGGCTTTGCCTACGAAGGCCGCCTTGGCGCACCGACACTGAACTATGGTCTGATGGCCGAGCACAAAGGCCTGTCTGGCGAAGAAGACGTCCTGCGCCTCGCGATGACCACGCTTCCGGGCGAGGCAGGCGGTCCGCTTTTGAACAGCGCAGGCGCCGTGATCGGCATGCTCGCGCCGTCGTCGGCCATCCCCGAGGCGCAAGGCCGCAGCCTGCCCGAAGATGTGGCATTTGCCTATGACATGGAAAAGATTGCCGGGTTCCTCTCTGAAAACGGTGTGACCATGTCCGCCTCCGAAGACTCCAATGAGACCACCGACCCGGCAACCATCGGTCGTGATATGACGGTTCTGGTGAGCTGCTGGAACTGATCTGATTTTTCAGAGCCGAAAACATGCAAAACCCCGCTCAGGCGGGGTTTTTCTTTGGCATCACGCCCGAAACAAGGCCAAAGCCGCCTGATCCGCCTTGCCCTTGGTCAGCCACGCCAGCGCGAAAATCCAGATGCCCACGGCCTCGCCCCAAAAGACGATGTTGTGGCGGTCGACAAACGCCTGTCCCCCGCCCCAGCGCGCATAGACGAAAGACCCGGTGATCACCGCCAGCGCCACGAGGATGCCATACCCGCAGGCCTTGTAGATATAGGGCCGCACGCGGCTTTGGGTTTTGGGGAATTGCACAAGGCAGAACACCACGAGGCAGAGGAAAAACACCACCGCCGAGAGGTTATGCACCCAGGCCGAGAGATCGACGCCGACGAGCCTTTGCGTCACGGTGATCTCTGGCAAGGTGCAGTCTGCACGCTCGGTCGCTTTCACCACGACACAATCGTCCAAAGACGGAAACACCGCCACCAAGAGGGCGGAAACGCCCGCCACGCTGGACAGAACCTGATCCGAAAAGGTCTCGCCCCGACGGCGCGGATAGCCTTTGTAGGAAATCAGAAACACGCCGATGGCGAAAAGCGATCCGACAAAGGCCTCTCTGAGCGGCGAAAAGAAATAGTTCGACACGGAATCGCGCAGGTGATCGTCGAGGGGCAAGCCGCCGCCAATCAAGAGAAACGGCAGGATCAACGCCACGAGGCCAAGCGCCTGGCGGACGCGGTAATAGCTCAGGACGTGCTCATTCTCTTCCGCAATGTCTTCCGCCATGTCTTCCGCCATGCGTCACCCCCGCCAGAACCGGATGGTGAACAACGCGAAGACCGACATGACTTCGAGCCGCCCGATCAGCATGGCGATCGCCAAAATCCATTTCGCCGGATCGTTGATCGTCGCGAAATTGCCGGACGGCCCGATGATGTCGCCCAGCCCCGGTCCCACACAGGCCAAGGCGGTGGCCGCACCGGAGATGGCGGTGATGAAATCAAGCCCCGTGGCCGCCAACAACACCGCCGTGATGCCCAGTGTCACGATGAAAAACGAGAAGAATGCCATCACAGAGGAGAGCACGTCTTCGGTCACCCGGTGACCTTGATAGCGCGGCGTGAAGACGCCGTTGGGGCTATGGATTTTGCGGATTTGCGCCCGCATCGAGGCCCACAAAAGCTGATAGCGGAACACTTTCACGGAACAGGCCGTCGAGCCTGCGCAGCCGCCGATCAGGCCGATGAAGAAAAACGCCACCGCCGGGAAAGCACCCCAAAGCTGGTAGTCGGTCGAGGCATAGCCCGTGCCGGAAATGATCGAGGTGACGTTGAACAGGCCTTCGCGGAAGGAATGTTCGAAATGATCGGCGTTGACCAAAAGGCGGTAGACCGCAAAGGCGATGGTCAGGCCGAAAATGATGATCAGATAGGCGTGGATTTGCGTGTCGCGCCACAGGGGCTTGGCAGTGCCGGCGATAAGCTGGACGTAGCGCACGAAGGGCAGCGAGGCGAGGATCATGAAAAACGACGAGACATATTCCGCCGGACCCTGGAAGGCGCCGAAAGAGGCATCGCGGGTCGAAAACCCGCCGGTCGAGAGCGTCGTCAGCGCATGGTTCAGCGCATCGAACACGGACATGCCGACCAGCACATAGCCCAGAAAACACAGGAAGGTCAGCGCCACGTAGATGACCGAGATGCGTGAGGCAATCTCACCGGCGCGCGGCAGGACTTTGCCATCGGTATCAAAGGCTTCGGAGCGAAACACCTGCATGCCGCCCACTTTCAGTTCGGGCAGGAACACCATGGCGACCACAATGATCCCGACGCCGCCGAACCATTGCAACATGGAGCGCCACAAGAGGATACCCTCGGGCAGATCATCGAGGCCCGAGAAGACCGTCGAGCCGGTGGTGGTCATGCCCGACATCGCCTCGAAAAACGCATCTGTCAGGTTGGCCTCGGTCGCGCCCAAAATGAACGGAAGCCCGCCAAATAAGGGCAGGATGAGCCAAATGAGCGTCGTCAAAAGGAACATCTGCTGGATCGAGAGACCCTGTTGCTGGCCGTTCTGGGTCGAGAGCGTCAAAGCCGCACCGATCACGAAGGTGATGACGCCCGCACGAAAGAACACATGCCATTCGCCCGAGCCCATGAGCAGGTCCACCGCCATCGGAATCGCCATCGTCAGCCCCAAAAGGGCGACAAGCGTGCCGATCACATATCCAACAGGTCTCAGGTCCGTCATGAGGGCAAGGCTTGGCGGGGCCGCGCCCGCAAGTCAAGCGCATAAAAGACAGCAGATCGCGGAGATGGCCGGACGTCTTCCGCCCGGCCATACCTTGGCTCAGATCACAAAAATGCCCGCTTCAACGCCGGAATGCGGCTGATCACCAGCCAGTCCAGCAGCAAAACCACCAGCAATGTCAGCCCCGCCATTGGAAAGGCGAAACAAAGCACAAGACCGATGGACACGGCCCCTTTCCAGAGCGGCATGTTTTTCGGCAAGGGCGGCGGCGCGATGCGCAGGCTACCCGCGGGACGCCGTTTCCACCACATCACGGCGCCCGAGACGCAGAGGAAAATCACCGAAAGACAGTAGACTGTGTTGAGCAAAATCACCCAAAGCCCCACCGTCCCCATGTGAAGGGCGATGCCCACGGCCATCGCCTTGCCCATAAGAGAATAGTCCTCATATCGGACATCCGCGAGGATTTTACCGCTGTAACGATCAATATGGACCGTGCGGTCCGACATCGGATCAAGACTATCCGTGTTCATACTGTCGCGAGACAAGGTAAACACGCCTGTCTCCCCCATCGGCAAGTTCATCTGATACCGGGCATCAAAGCCAATCTCACGCGCCAAAGCATCCATCGTATCCAGGCTCACCGGTACGCCGGGTTTTAGCCCTTCCTCGCCAAACAACGAGCCGGACGCAGGCATGAGCGTTTGTTCAAGAGCCCATGGCACCTCTTTGGGACCGTCATTCATCGCGCCATGCGGAACATCCGAAAGCGGCGCGCCCCATTTTTCGGCCGGAAAGCTCGACCAGGCCTGCACCATTTTCTCGCCCCAGACACCGGCCCATGACAGGCCCGAAATGAGGAAGAACAGCAGAATGACAGAGATCCATATCCCGACCACCGAATGCAAATTCTTCCAAAGCGCCCTGCCCCGCGCGCGCAGGCGTGGCAGCAAGGCGTCGCGCAGACGTGTCTCTCGCGGCCACCAAAGATAGAGGCCCGTGACCAAAAGGATCACCCCAAGGGAGGCGGCGATCTCGACCATACGGTCCCCGGTCACACCGATCAGCAACTCACCATGTGTATTGTCCAGCAGATCATAGAGACCGGAGCGTCGTGGAAAGGTTTCGATCACCTCGGCGGTATAGGGATCGACCACCACCATCATTGCTCCGGCTTCTGTGTTGACACGAAACAGGGCGGCCAGGTTGTCGGCGCGGGGCGCAACATATTGGATCAGTTCTCCATCGGGAAACTCCGAGAGCGCCGCTTGCGCCTGAACTGACACGGCCAGAGGTGCCTCAAGCGGCGTGACTGCGGTTTTTTCGCCATCTCTTCCATCGAGAAAAGAAATCCACATCATCAACATGCCGGTGAGCGCCAGCATGATGAAAAACGGAATGACATAAAGCCCGGCATAGAAATGCCAGCGCCATGCGGCGCGGTAGAATTTTGCGGCATTGCCCGCAGCGTCCTGCATCTCTTGTGCAGGAGATTGATCGAGTGCGACCATGGTCTCACGTCCTTTCATGGCCTGACAGGCGCGCCTTCGGCGCGGCCCGGATCAGGTCGGTATTGGTTTTCAGATGTCTCAGGAAAGGATCAGAGACGCAGGCGGTGCCCGCGCAAAGCGGTGCACATAGGGGGCGCCGCGGCCCGAAACCTCATCGGGTTTCGGATAATCGGCCAGCCGATGCGTGGCCGGATAGGGATTGTCCAAGGTCATGCCCACCACTGTCGAGGTGACATGGCAGAGCGGACAGGGTTGCGATTTGGCGTCTTCGTGCTCGATAGGATTGCCATCGGCATCCAGCGTGATGGTCTGAAGCCCATCGCCGGTACAGATCACAATCACCTGTGTATGAATGAGGCCAAGCTGCGCCAAGAGGGCCGAAGATTTCGGCCCCACAATCCCGAGCATGAGCGCGAGAAACAGGAAAAGGCGCAGCGTCGCAAAAACCATGACGTCACCTAACCCAAGCGTCGGCGACAGGTCCAGTGTTTAGATGGTCTCCAGCGCTTATCCGACGTGGAACAGCGTCGAAAACAGTTTCGGATCGAGGCTTTGCGCGGCAAAGGTCTCCCCCTCGGTCAGGACCGACACGGCATCATGCGAATGCAGGCTTTCCTGATGCGAGGCGACCACGCGGAAGTCGCCGATGCGCGGATCGTTTTCCAAGACTTCGGAGAACAAACGCGCCGCGTCTTCGACGAAAATCGGGTTTGCGGCGTTCAGTTCAGCGAAGGCCTGTTCGTCCTCGCGTTTCACCATCACCTGCGTCTCGGTCGGCACGGCTTGGCGGCACAGATCGATCAGATCTTCGAACCAAAGCGTGTCCTGCTGGTTCTTCACCTCGACCGAAATCCGCGCCACGGAGCGTTGCGAATGCGGCGTCGCGAGTTGATGCCGTGTGCGGCGCGCATGTTCGGAAAGTTCAAGAGAACAGGGGCAAGTGGAGCTATACACATAGTCCAAATGCATGATTTCTGTCATTTTACCGGCGACTTCAACGAGTTCCAGCGCGATGTCGTAATACTGGTAGCCCTCAAGGCCCGAGCGCAAAGACGGCCGTTTCACCGGGAAGGAAAACCGCATCTGGATGCGCGCATCGAAACTGTCGAGATCGCTTTGATAGTCGCGCAGCGCCGCCTGGATCACGTCGAAAGAAAAACTGCGCTCAGCGTGTTTGTAAAACGAACGCATGATCCGGGACATGTTGATGCCCTTTTTCTCCGCCTCCAAGGACACGGTGCCAGTGACGGAGGTCTCGAGCGTCAAATCTCCGTTATCACGGGTGCGGAACCGGATCGGCAGACGGAAGTTCGAAATGCCGACATGCTGGATTTGCCGCTTGGCGCCCTTGATCAGGCTTTCCGGCCCGTTTTGCAGATCGGGAAGCCCCTCTTTATAGGCCTCGTCCACCTCGAAATCTTCCGGGTAAGCGCGGCGCAGCGCCGGGTAATTGGCGAAATCATTGGCCTCGGGCAAAAGCCGCGCGATGGCCGGGTCAAGCTCGGCCACTTCGGTCGGCGTCGCCTGAGCGGCCCAGTCTCTCAGGGTCGCAAGAGCGGCCTCGGCGGCCGCCCGGTCCTTCTTCTCAAGATCGCTCGGATGCATGTTCATCGAAAATCCCTTCAACGCTGCGCCTCATATAAGAGGTTTCACAGATATTACCACTACGAAGGGGACGCGCGTTTGGATCAAACCGCTTCGAGCGCGTTCAAAATATCCGCGATGATGTCCTCACCATCCTCAAGCCCCATCGAGAGCCGCACGAGACCATCGGTCAGCCCCAATTCCGGGCGCTTTTCGACCGGCACGTTCTTGTGAGTCGTCGTGCAGGGGTGCGTCGCGATGGATTTCGCATCGGCGAAATTGTTCGACAGCGTGAAAACGTCCAGAGCGTTGAGAAATTTGAACGCCGCCTCCTTGCCGCCCTTGAGATCAACGGTGATCACCGTGCCTGCGGCCTCGGATTGCGTTTTGGCCAGCTCATATTGCGGATGCGACTTGTAGGACGGGTAGCGCACGGAATTGAGCGCCGGATGACCGTCCAAAGCCTCGCAAAGCTTCATCGCCGTCTCCGCCTGACGCCGCACGCGCAGGTCGAGCGTGTCCAAAGATTTGAGCTGAATCCAGGCGTTGAAGGGCGAAATCGCCCCGCCGGTGTGTTTGACATACATCTCTACCGGACCCCGGATCAGCGCGCGGTCGCCCGCGATGATGCCGCCGAGACAGCGCCCCTGCCCGTCCACATGTTTGGTCGTGGAGTAGATGATCAGATCGGCGCCAGCCTCTTTCGCGTAGGAGAAAATCGGTGTGCACATGGCGTTGTCCACCACGACCAGCGCACCGACGGCATGAGCCAGCTCGGAGACGGCTTTGAGGTCGATCACCTCCAGCGTCGGGTTGGAAATGCTCTCGCAGAACACGGCTTTGGTGTCGGGGCGGATCGCGGCCTTCCACTCGTCCAGATTCGTGCCATCGACCAGCGTGGTCTCGACGCCGAATTTTGGCAGCACTTCGGTGACGATGTAAAGACACGACCCGAACAGTGCCTTCGAGGACACCAGATGATCGCCCGCTTTGAGGATCGACATCAAAGCACCCGCCACGGCGGCCATGCCCGAGGCGGTCGCGAACGCGTCTTCACAGCCCTCAATCGCCGCCATCCGATCCTCGAACATACGAGTCGTCGGGTTGCCGTAGCGGGCGTAGATGAACTCGTCCTCGCCTTGGTTGACGAACCGCGCTTCTGCGGCCTCGGCGGTGTCGTAGACAAAGCCCTGCGTCAGGAACAAGGCCTCGGAGACCTCGCCGTATTGCGAGCGACGCACGCCGTCGTGGATGAGTTTGGTTTGGGTTTTCCAGGCTTTCCCAGTCGCGTTCTTTTTGGTCATCATGATCCCTTTCGCCATTATCCCCATTCGATCAAGGGCTGGGGCGCGGAGGGTTCTGACCAACCCGGCGTCTCGTCCTGACCTCTTTAGCGGTGTTTTTAGCGTGGCCCGCAATCCGGAGAACAAATCGCCACGTCGCCTTGTATCTGGCGGGGTACAAATCCTGCGACATCCTGTCAAGCGCATGACCGATGCGCCCGCCCTCGTTAACAAAGATTCACCGCCCTGTCGCAGCATCGTGACACTTCTCGCGCATATCACAGGCAGGGAAGACACTTGGGTGAGGCAACAGAGGGTGGCGCAGATGCCCCTTTTGAAGATCAACACAGATGGGTCCTTTTTGCCCGCTGGCACGTCGCTGGTCCTGCGCGAGGCTCTGGCGAAGACGCCCACGGGCGCGCCGATTGTCATCTGTGTCCACGGCTACAAATTCTCGCCGCTTGTGCCAGAGCACGACCCGCATGACCATATCCTCTCGCTCGATCCCGGCCTGACCTGTCGCAAGGCGCTGAGCTGGCCGCGCGGACTTGGCTTTGGCAGCGGGCGCTCCGATGAGGGGCTTTGCATTGCGCTCGGCTGGCAGGCGCGCGGCTCGATCTGGCAGGCCTACGCGGAAGCCCGCGCCACCGGCGAGGCTTTGGCCCGGCTGATCTGGAAACTCGACCGTCCTGTTCATGTGATGGGTCACTCTTTGGGCGCGCGCGTGATCCTCTCCGCCTTGCCGCATCTGCCTGAAGGCGCGGTGCGCCGTGCGATTCTCCTCTCTGCCGCCGAGTTCCGTTCGACCGCCGAACACGCCCTCGACAGTGCCGCCGGGCGCACGGCGGAGGTGTTGAACGTAACCTCACGAGAAAATGATCTCTTCGACGCGCTTTTCGAGATGGCGCTGGTCCCCGATCATGCGCCGTCTCGCTCTCTGGGCGCAGGGTTGGGGCAAACCCCTCGCGGTTGGTGCGACATTCAAATCGACGACACCGCAACCCGCGCAGCCTTGGCGCGTCTCGGCTATGACATTCCCGCAGCGGACAAGAAAATCTGTCACTGGTCGCCCTATCTGCGCGCGGGCGTGTTCGCGTTTTACCGCACGGCGCTGCGTCATCCCGAACGTCTGCCGATGGGATTGTTACAAGAGGCGCTTCCGGCCACCCATGCGCCCCGGTTTTCGCATCTTTTGCCGCGCCGTCCCTTCGCTTCGCCCTTGTCCTTTTCGCGCAAAGCGTCATCCTGAGGGAAACATCCCCGGATCACCGGGGAGTGACGACAGCACGGACAAGGCATATGATCGACACCCCCATCACGCTCCACTACTGGCCCACGCCCAATGGCTGGAAAATCTCCATCGCACTTGAAGAAATGGACCTGCCCTATGAGGTCAAATTGGTGAACATCGGCGCGGGCGAACAGTTCGCGCCCGAGTTTCTCAAAATCGCGCCCAACAACCGCATGCCCGCCATCGTCGATCCCGAAGGGCCCGGCGGGCGGCCGATTTCGATCTTTGAATCGGGCGCGATCCTGCAATATCTCGCGCGCAAATCCGGCCAGTTCTACGGCGGTGGCGAGCGGGATCATGTTGCCGTCGATCAATGGCTGATGTGGCAGATGGGCGGGCTTGGTCCCATGGCCGGACAGGCGCATCATTTTCTGAGCTACGCGCCCAATATGGAGCCGCCGAACGACCTGCCCTATGCCAAGAACCGCTATCGCAATGAGGTGGCGCGTTTGTATGGCGTGCTCGACCGGCGGTTGGCGGAGGAAGAATTCGTCGCGGGGGATTTCTATTCCATCGCCGATATGGCGATCTGGCCCTGGGCGTCCCTGTGGGAAAAACAGGAACAGAGCCTCGACGACAAACCGCATCTGGCCCGCTGGATCGCGCGGATCGCCTCGCGCCCGGCGGTGCAGCGTGGACGGGCCTTGGCCGCCGAGAAACGCACAGATGCGGCGCAGGACAAGGAGGCGCAAAAGATTCTCTTTGGGCAAGGCGGAGCACAAAAGTGATCCTCACCCGGCGGGAGATGATCCTGGGCGGCAGCGCGCTGTGTCTCAGCGCCTGTTCCGTGCCCTTGATGAATGTCGCGCCGGACATAAAGGCCACGAACGCACGCGATCTTCTGGTCGTCACCAACCGCGCCGTGTCACAAGATCCGCAGCAGGTCTTTGAAGCCGCACGCTCGGACACACGTTTCTTTTGCGATTACCAAATCTCGGTGCCGAGGGATCGCAATCCCGGCGAGTTTTCCTTCCCCCGCACACCTCTCGACCCGGAGAAACAGTTTTTCGTCGCAGACAGCCGGCGGTTCGACACGGAACCCGACTTTCGCCACGCCCTGAACCAACGCGTCCGCGCCCAGCCCAAGGGCGAGCGCGGCGTTGTTTTGTTCGTCCATGGCTATAATGTCTCCTACCCCGGCGCCGTGTTCCGCGCCGCGCAGATTGCGACGGATTTCCAACTGGATCAGCCGATGGTGCTGTTTTCCTGGCCCTCTGCGGGGCGGGTTTCGCGCTACGCCTACGACCGCGATTCCGTTTTGTTTGCCCGCAAGGCGCTGGCCCAGACCCTGCGCGATCTGGCCCAAAGTCAGGCCGAACAGATCACCATTCTGGCGCATTCCATGGGCGGACTTTTGACGATGGAGGCTCTCAAACGTCTGGCGCTCGAAGGCGACCGCGAAACGCTGGACCGCCTGAACGGCGTGGTTCTGGTGCAGGCCGACATCGACATCGACCTGTTCCGCACCCAGGTCAAAGATCTGCGCCCCTATGACGTCGAGCTGGCGGTCTTTGCCTCCCGCCGGGATCGGGCGTTGAAACTGTCATCCGTGCTCACAGGCGGCCATCCCCGCGTGGGAGAGGCGGAGAATATCGAGGAATTGCGGCGACTTGGCGTTTTGGTTGTGGACACGACCGTCGCGCCCCGCCCCGGCCCTCTGGGGCACTCAAGCCTGATGAGGTCGCCGGAGCTTTTGTCGATGATCGCGTCGCGCAGCTTTGTCGATCGCATCGTCGGCGGCGCGCCCGGACAGGATATTCTGATCGAAGGGCTGAGCCTCACCGGCTCCGCAGCCTTGGCGATTGCCTATCTTCCCTACACGATCACCGGGACGTAGCGGTTACTCCGCCGCGTCCTTGTCCGCCTCTTTCGTGTCGGCCTTTTTCGTGTCGTCTTCGGTCGAGTGCCGCGCCATCAACCCGCTTTGCGCCATGAAAAACGCCAGCATCGCGATCGGCAGGCCAAAGGTCTTGAACTTCACCCAAGTGTCGGTCGTCATCGTGCGCCAGATCGCCTCGTTGGCGACGGCCAGACCGAAGAAAAACAGCATCATGCGGAACTCAAGCTTGCGCCAGCCGTCCGCATCCAAAGGCATCACCTCGCCCAAAACCAGCGAAAGATAGCTTTTCGAGCGCAAAAGCCCAACGCCCAGAATGGCCCCGAACATGATGTAAATCATCGTCGGCTTCATCTTGAAAAACCGTTCGTCGTTGAGCCAGATCGTCAGCCCCCCGAAGACGACGACCAGCACCAGCGTCATGATCTGCATCGCTGACAACTTGCCGGTCAGACGCCACAGGATCAGGGTCGAGAGCGCCAAAAGCGGGATGAACACCGCCGTCATCACGATAAACCCGGAATACTCCGTGCCCGCGATGGTGAACACGTGATCGCGCAGCGCGATATAGCCCGCGAAAAACGCCAGGATCGGCCCCATTTCGAGAACCGGTTTCACCCAGGGCTTGATCTGTTTTTCTTCCGACATGCGCGCTCCTTATCCACCCATCTCAACTATGACCGCACCCAAGGCAATCAAGGCCATGAGGGACAATCTTCTCGGCCCCACCTTTTCGCCCAACACGATCCATCCGATCAAAGCGGCAAAGACAGTGGAGGTTTCCCGCAACACAGCCGCCTCGCCGACATTATCGAGACGGGTCGCCAACATGATACAGCCAAAGGAGAAATAGGCGACGATGCCACCAAAGAACCCTTTGACCGCGAGCGGCCCGAGTGCGGGTTTGAACTCCATATTCCGGTAGCGCAGAAACGCCACCACGGGCATCACCAAACCGTCGAGGAAAAAGAACCACGCCAAGAATGTGAACGGATCTGCGGTGGAGCGGATGCCGTAGGCGTCATAGGTCGTGTAAAGTGCGACGAAAGCGCCCGTCAGCACCGCGAGCATCAAGGCGGGCACCATGGTGTCGCGCCCGACCGTGATGGTCCGCAAATTGTAAAGCGCCAGCCCGAAGATGCCGGAGATCAGCACCAAAACGCCGAGCCACTGCACCAAGGTGAAATGTTCGCCAAAGACGAACCCGGCAGCGACCACCGCAAAAAGCGGCCCCGAGCCGCGCACCACCGGGTAGACGACCGTATAGGCGCCCTTGGTGTAAGTGTAGCCCTGGGCGATTTTATAGCCCATGTGGATCACGAACATGCCGAGGAAAATCAACCACATATGCGGTTCCGGCCAAGGCACAACGAACAATGCAAAAGGTGCCGCCATGATGCCGTAAAAGAAATCCATCGCTCCGCGCGACAGCCACGGATCGTGCCGCCCTTTTTGCAGCGCGCCAAAAAGTGCATGCAAAAACGCCGCCATCAGCGCCAGGATCAGCGCCGCGTGGTGGCCCGTTTCCGTGCCCTCAAGGGAAAGGATGAAATCGCTCATGCGTCCCTGCTATCTCTCGCTCCGACAAAGGTCCAGAGCCTGAAACTGCACAGCGACTGAGCAAGCCTTTACGCCGCGCGCGGATCGGACCGCGAAAGCCCCGGCATGTCGGAATAGGGATTCGGCACCAGCATCCCGTCGGTCGCCTCGATAAACGGGTATGCCGGGTCCAGATAGCCCGCCGTGATCAGCGCTTCTTCCAGCGTGCGGATCACGAAATCGGTGCGAAACTCCGGCAAAACCCCCATGCCCCAGATGCGGGCCGGGCGGTCTTCGCGGTCAGGGTCCACCACCAACATGGCCGTGCCCACCAGGCTCTCCCCCTTGACCACGACCATTTCAGCGTAAAGCTCGCGGTCTTCGGGCCAATCCTCCGCCGTGTCGTCCGGGCAGACCGGGTGATCGAAAAATAGCTCCTGAATCGCCTCGCGTCGTTCCAGCGGGTTCCCCGCAGAGACCCAGCTCTGGGGACCAATGGCGTGCAGAATTTCGAGCATCAAACCTCCAGACCCGTCAGGGCCGCGGCAAATTCTTCGGGATCGAAAGGGGCGAGATCGTCAATCTGTTCGCCCACGCCAATCGCGTGGATCGGAAGGCCGAATTTATCGGCCAGACTGACCAGAACCCCACCCTTGGCGGTCCCATCGAGTTTCGTCATCACAAGGCCGGAGACATCCGCGATCTTTTGGAAAATCTCAACCTGAGAAACCGCGTTTTGCCCTGTCGTCGCGTCGAGTACAAGCAAAGTGTTGTGCGGCGCGGTCTCGTCCTTTTTGCGGATCACGCGGACGATCTTGGCCAGTTCTTCCATCAGGTCGGCGCGGTTTTGCAACCGGCCCGCCGTGTCGATCATCAACAGATCGGCGCCGGTCTCCTGCGCCTTGGTCATCGCATCAAAGGCCAAACTTGCCGGATCGGAGCCCTCAGGCGCGGTCAGGACCGGCACACCGGCGCGCTCGCCCCAGACCTGCAATTGCTCAACAGCCGCCGCGCGGAAGGTATCCCCCGCCGCGATCACCACCGATTTTCCAGCGGCCCGGAATTGGCTCGCGAGTTTGCCGATGGTGGTGGTCTTGCCCGAACCGTTCACACCGACAACCAGCACGACCTGCGGCGTCTTTGTGTAGAGCGGCATCGGTTTCGCCACCGGCTCCATGATGCGCGCGACCTCTTGGGCCATCAGGCGTTTGATCTCTTCGACCGAAAGCTTCTTGCCATAACGCCCCTCGGCCATGGCGGCGGTCACCCGCATGGAGGTCTCGACCCCCATATCGGCGGTGATCAACAGCTCTTCGAGCTGCTCCAGCATATCGTCATCCAGCGCGCGGCGGACAACGGTCTTGGTTTCCTTGCGGCCCAGAAGGCGGCCCAAAAAGCCCGGTTTGACGGTTTCGGCCCGAGTTTGGGTGGGAGTTTGAACTGGGGCTTCGATCACGGTTTCAACCGGGATTTCAACCGGCATCTCTACCGGAACTTCAGCCGGCACCTGCACAGGCATCTCAAGCGGCGCGACGTCGGAGGGCGGCGTCACATCCGGCGACGGCGTGTCCGGCACATCCTTTGGCAAGTCCTGCGGCAGTTCTTGAGGCACATCCGTCGGCAGCTCTTCGGGCAAAGGCGCGGGGGCTGGCTCCGGCGTCGACTCAGGGATCGGCTGCGGCTCGGGGGTAGGCTCCGGCAAAGGCTCCGGCGTCACATCGGGCGCAACGGGCAGCTCCGGCTCTGCCGCGACCTCTTCGACATAGGCTTCCTCGACGCTGCTTTCCTCGCCACCGTCCTCGACAATGGCTTCCAACCCTTCGTCGAGCTTCGACGAGGTTTTCATCAGACGGGATTTCAGTTTCGAAAAAAGCGACATGGGGCCTCCGTTCCTGTCGTCACTTAATGGGTCTTGGCCCTTTATGAAAGCCCCCAAACGCGCGGCACAAAGGCCAAAAGGATCGCGCCCTGCCCGCAAATATAGAGCGTCCAGAGCAGATAGCCCGCGGATCGCGCCGCCCGCGTTCCTGGGCGCATGCGAAAGAGTTGGATCGCGAGGGTGAGATCGGAGAGCAGGAACAACACCGCGCCGAGGCTCGCCAGGCGCCAGGTCTCGGGCAAGCTCAGCGCCAGCACCGTCATCCCCGAAATGAGCAGGACATAGACCCGCACCGGTGCGCGCAAGGCCCCTGTATATGGCGCCAGCCAAACTTCCGTCGAGAGCGCCAGACCGGTAAGGAGGACAACGCCGGGCCAAAAGAGGACGTCGACCTCAGCCCAAAACAGGAAAACGTAGCAGAGATGCGCCAGCGCGAAGCTGATGAGGCCGATCAAAAAGTAACGTTCGCCCTCACGCGACAGGGCCAAATCCCCCAGCGCCGATAAAATCAGTCCGAAGATTAACCAAGATGACCCGCCATGGATTAACGCCAAAACTGCAAAGAGGCTTAAAGGCATGGTCTTGATCGCGCTGCGCCAAAGCGCTGGCACGCCTCCGGTCAAAGGCAGGTAGGCCAATGCGCTCGCCCCCGCCAAGCCCCATAAAATTGTGTTCAAAATCATGCCTCCCCCCCTCTCAGCCGCAGGTTTCGCTTTTGCAGACCGCAGGCTCATGCCTATAGTCAGCACAGATTTATAGGGACGTCCATGACACAGACGATGGCGCAGAAAACCACTCACATCATTCGCTTTTTCGCGGTCACAACGCTGGCGCCCGTGGCGTTTTTGGCCTTGGGCGCGCTGTTTGGCGGGCTTTGGGCCGTGGCCGGGTTTCTCTACATGACCGCGCTGGCCTATTCGCTCGATCAACTCGTCGACCTTGCCCGCTCACCTGAAACTCCGGAGGCTGAATTCCCCGACGCCAACGCCCTCTCGACTGTTCTGGCGCTTTCGCATTTTGCACTTTTGCCGCTCGCGGTCTGGGCGCTTTCCAATGGACAACTCGCATTTTGGGAAAGGCTTTTCGTGTTTCTCGGCATGGGGTTGTTCTTTGGACAGGTGTCGAATTCCAATGCGCATGAGCTGGTGCATCGCTCCGACCGAACGCTGCGCCGCCTGGGCACTTGGGTCTATATCACGCTGCTGTTCGGCCATCATGCGACCGCGCACGTCCGTGTGCATCACCGTTACGCGGCCACCGCCCGAGACCCCAACTCCGCCCCGCTCGGCATGAGCTATTACCGGTTCCTGCCGCGTGCTTGGTTTGGATCGTTCCGGGCCGGTCTGCGTGCGGAAAACGTCCTGCGCAAACGCACCGGATCGACCGATCTGCACCCCTATGTCCTCTATGTCGGGGGCGCGGTCGCCTGTCTCGCGCTGGCCTATGTCATCGGCGGTTTCACAGGCATTTTCAAATACATGCTGCTCGCAGGCTATGCCTCCTCTCAGCTCATGCTGTCGGATTACGTGCAGCATTACGGGCTCCGTCGTCGTGAAATCTCTCCCGGAAAATTCGAACCCGTCGGTGCAGAGCATAGCTGGAACAGCCCACAATGGTTCACGTCTTTTCTCATGCTCAACGCCCCGCGTCATTCGGACCATCACGCCCATCCGATGAAACCTTACCCAGCGCTGGAATTGACACAGGACATGCCGCAATTGCCGCGCTCACTTCCCGCCATGGCCACGCTCGCCCTGATCCCCCCCTTGTGGCGTAAAGTCATGGACCCGCGCGTCGCGCGCCTGCATGCCGCCACAGGAACACAAGAGCCCGGTTAAAGCGTTTCTCAAAAAACTTGAGGTACTCAATTTTTGAGAAACGCAGCAATATCAATTCAGTGTGGCAACGTTTTTCGCTCAATCTGATTCAGATGAAACGAAAAACGCTTTAACCAGCTGTTAAGAATGTGAGTGGAGCGACTCGGCGCCTTGTGTCATGGTTGCCAAATGATGAAGACCTGCCTCCTCCCCCTCGCCTTTACGCTCTTGAGCGCCACGGTCGCAAACGCCGATCCCCTGACCGGCGACGAATTCGACGCCTATGCAACGGGCAAGACCCTGACCTTTGCCGAGGACGGTCAGCCCTATGGTGCGGAGGAATATCTGCCGGGAAATCGCGTGCGGTGGGCCTTTGATCAGGACACCTGCAAAGAGGGCATTTGGTACGAACGCGAAAAGGACATTTGCTTCATCTACGAAGACGGCCTTGCGCCGCAATGCTGGCAGTTTTTCGTCGAAAGCGACAAGCTCAAGGCCGTGTTCCAAGGCGACAGCGGCACCGAGCTTTATGAGGCCTGGGCCTCCGAGGGGCCCTTGGCCTGTATGGGGCCTCAGGTCGGGGTCTAAGCCCGCGCCCCATCCCGTAGAACATAGGTCGACATTCCGCCTTTTCGCCCCGGCGTGCCTCGCGTCATATCCCCTCCGCATTAACCTTAACCGATATTAAGGTTAATAAGATTAAGGTTAACGCCAGAGGGGAAAGAGGCGCGATCACTGCGTGCAAGCCACACCTTGCGCCGGGACCGCAGCGCGTATCACGGCGCAAGGCCTCAGAATAAACTGCCCTGAGCAGGCCCGCTGCCCGATCCCGGCTCTTTCTTGGCTTTGGGTTTGGTGGCGTGTTTCGCGGGGGGCTTGGCAGGCTTCGACGCCACGCCGCCACCGATCTGCACCCGCCCATCGGAAAATTGCACCTCATGCATCCGTGCCGCGTCCTTCGACGAGGTCACAACACCGCCCTCGGCATCGCGCACCACGGCATAGCCGCGCTTCAACGTCTCTTGATAGGACAGAGCCGACAACATCCCCGCGCGCTGATCCAAAGCCGCGCGCCAGCGATGGGTCTGGCCTTGCGCGGCACGGGCGAACCGGTCAGAGAGCTGCGTGAAATCGCGGCGTGCCTGCACGGTCGTACGCGAGACGGTCATAGGCGACAGACGTGCCGACAAACGGTCGAGATCGCGCCGGTGTTGTCCCGCACCGCGCGCCAAAGCGGGCGCAAGCCGCAAGGACAATGTGGACAGGCGATCCTTATGCGCCGTGATCCTCCCCTGCAAGATCGAAGGCCGCAGCACCGTTGCCGCCTCAGACAGCGCCAGCCGCCGGTTGCGCACCCCGTTGATCAGCGCCTGCGTCAAACGCAGGTCGATCTGATCGACACGCTGACGCGGCCCATCGAGCAGGCGGTCTTTCTGCGGCAAGGCGCGGCCCAGATCGCGCAACCGCTGACGGCGCAACTCGACACCACCGGTCAAAGCCCGCTCTATCCGGGCACGCAATTCCTGAATAGTGACCCACAATTCGCGCCGCACCGGCACGGCCAGCTCTGCGGCGGCGGTCGGTGTCGGCGCGCGTTTGTCGGAGGCGAAATCAATCAGCGTCGTGTCGGTCTCGTGCCCGACAGCGGAGATCAGCGGGATCGCGGAGTCTGCCGCCGCACGCACCACGATTTCTTCGTTAAACCCCCAGAGGTCCTCGACCGATCCCCCGCCCCGCGCGACGATAATGAGATCAGGCCGCGGGATCGCACCGTCTGCGGGCAAAGCGTTAAACCCGCGAATGCCCGCCGCAACTTCTGCGGCTGATTTCTGACCTTGAACCGCCACCGGCCAGATCAACACATGACGCGGGAAACGGTCGCTCAGACGGTGCAAAATATCGCGGATGACGGCGCCCGAGGGCGAGGTCACCACGCCGATCACCTCCGGCAACCAAGGCAACGGCTTTTTACGAGAGGCATCGAACAGCCCCTCGGCGGCCAGCGCTTTCTTGCGCTTTTCCAACATGGCCATGAGCGCGCCCGCACCCGCAGGTTCGACATTGTCGACGATGATCTGATAGCGCGAGCCGCCGGGGAACGTCGTCATCCGCCCCGTGGCGATGACCTCCATCCCCTCTTCGGGCTGCACCTCCATCCGCGCGACCTGACCCTTCCAACTCACCGCATTGATGACCGCTTTTTCGTCTTTCAGATCGAAATACAAATGCCCCGAGCGCGGACGCGACACGCGCCCCACCTCGGCGCGCACCCGCACATAGCCGAACTCGCCCTCGATCATCGCCTTCACCGCGCCGGAGAGTTCGGAGACGGAAAATTCCGGGGCGTTAGAGGTTTTGGGGCTGTCGTCCTCGAAAAGATCGGACATGTTGGGCCTCCGGGGGCTGCTCGTGCTTGTGTCAAACTCTCGGTGACCTTAGAACGCGCGCAAGCAAAGGTGAAGCGGAGAGCGTTGATGAACATTCTGATCCTCGGCAGCGGCGGGCGCGAACATGCGTTGGCCTGGGCGGTGATGCAAAACCCGAAATGCGACAAGCTGATCGTGGCGCCGGGCAATGCGGGCATTGCTGCGATTGCGGAATGCGCGTCTTTCGACATCAACGACGGCCCGGCTGTAGTGTCTTTTGTTGAGGAAAATGCGATTGATTTCGTCGTGATCGGCCCGGAAGCGCCGCTCGCCGCCGGTGTCGCCGACGATCTGCGCGCATCTGGCGTGCTGACCTTTGGCCCCTCTAAAGCGGCTGCGCAACTTGAAGCCTCGAAAGGCTTCACCAAAGAGATTTGCGACGCCTCCGGTGCGCCGACCGCAGGTTACGCCCGGTTCGATGATGCGGAAAAGGCCAAGGCCTATATCCGCACACAAGGCGCCCCCATCGTGGTGAAGGCCGACGGTCTGGCGGCCGGCAAAGGCGTGATCGTCGCCATGGACGAGGCGACCGCTTTGGAGGCCATCGACGACATGTTCGGCGGCGCTTTTGGCGGTGCGGGCGCGGAGGTCGTGATCGAGGAATTCATGGAGGGCGAAGAGGCCTCCTGGTTCATTCTGTGCGACGGCGAAAACGTCCTGCCCATCGGCACGGCGCAGGATCACAAGCGCGTTGGCGACGGGGACACGGGACTGAACACCGGCGGTATGGGCGCCTATTCGCCCGCGCCGGTGATGACCGACAGCGTCATTCAAAAGGCCATGGACGAGATCGTCAAACCGACCGTCAAGGAAATGGCGAAACGCGGCATGCCCTATCAGGGCGTGCTCTATGCCGGGTTCATGATCAAGGACGGCCAGCCGCGCCTTGTCGAATACAACTGTCGTTTCGGCGACCCGGAATGTCAGGTGCTGATGATACGTCTGGGCGCGCAGGCTTTGGATCTGATGCTTGCGACCGCTGAGGGCACGCTGGATCAGGCCAAGGTGAACTGGGCCGACGATCACGCGATGACCGTTGTGATGGCGGCGAAGGGCTATCCGGGGGCCTACGAGAAAGGCTCTGTGATCAAGGGCTTGGACGCGTTGCCCGAGGACAGCATGAACATGGTGTTCCACGCGGGTACCGCCGAGAAAGACGGCCAGATCGTCGCGACCGGCGGGCGGGTACTCAACGTGACGGCGCGGGGCGACAGCCTACAGGATGCGCGCGACCGCGCCTATGCGATGATTGCTCAGATTGATTGGCCCGAGGGCTTCAACCGGTCCGATATCGGCTGGCGGGCGCTGAAATAATTCAGGCGAAATAAATCTGGGGACGCAGGTTTCGGTTAAGCCCGTGTTAACCTTACCCATGGCATAACCACGTTGCGAAAGGCACCAAAGGCTCGAATGGCCATCCGGTTTGAACCCCTCACGGTTCGAAACTTCGGTGTAAAAGCCCGGTTGCGGCTGTCGCGACAGAATAGAGGCGCGCTCGAACGGCGCGCCTTTTCTATTGCCGTGTTTCTTTTGAAATGACGCTGACTTGGGGCTGCTCTCCCCACACTCACCTTTTGCGGGCCAGCCCCCATACGCTCTATTTGTGGGGCCAGCCCCCACGCCCACTTTTTGCGGGGGCCAGCCCCCCGCACCCCCGGGATATTTCCAGACAAAAGAAGCGCAATCCACCGGCCATTAACCGTAACCCGCCATGCTGCAAGCGCGGTACAGGCGGGGACGCCGATGACCGTGACGGAAGAAGCCCCCTGTCCTCGTGAGTTTGCTCAGGGGACAGCGGGATACGCCAAGGCTTCAGCATGGATGGGGACGCGTGCTTCTTTCGCCTGAAAGCGTTTTGCGAAATATCTGTGTCACGGATTTCCGGGAAGCGCTGTGCAACATCTGTATGTTGCGAGCCTTTTGCAATTGATCGGAGACGCAGAGCAATTGCAAAAGGCTTAAAGTATCCCGGGGTGACTGGCCTGAAAGGCCAGAGGGGCAGCGCCCCTTTTACGGGCAGGTGAGGAACGGCGTGAAAGACGCAGGGCCCTCGTAAGTCCCAAGGGTCGTTGAAACCAATTCGCCATCTTGCCAGCGCGTCTCGACAACTTGTGTCCAATCCGCATCCGCCGTCAGGATCACCGGTGCGTCATCAGGGCAGTCTCGTACACCCCCTTCGATCTCCGCTGCGCCGAGATGATGATTGGTCAGACCGGAACGTCGTGCCAAAGGCACCAACATGCCTTCACGCGCCAGGTCAACCTGCAGGAGTACCAGCTCTTTTGTCAGATGCGGACGATCGACATAGGCGATCTCCTCCACCCCATCGCCATCGAAATCGGCAATGCCCGCGATGGCGAGCCAGCGGTGGCGTTGGCCGATGGGCGCGCTGGCCTTGGCCGGAATCAGGCGGGCTTGATCGTCGAGGAACCAGACTTGTACCCAAGCGCCGGTGACAAAGCCGCTGACGACCGTCACCACCTCCGGCGCGCCGTCGCCGTTGAAATCGTGAAGCCGGGGCGCGGTGTCTTCGAACACGCTTTTCTTGAAAGAGGCCTCGCGCGTTGTGCCGTCGTCCAATGTCACGACCAGACGGCCATATTCGCCATTCGCAACGGCCCCGTGGCCGTAAACCTCAGTGGGCTCCGCATAATGCGCGCCGCTGATTGTGGCGGCGGCCAGCGGGGCAGCGAAAAGACTGGCCGCCAAGGCGAGCAAAGCGGCCAGTTTCAGCATCAGATCTGCTTTTCAGGCATATTGACCAGAAGGCCTTCGAGGGCCTCGGTCACCTTGATCTGACAGGTCAGGCGCGAACGCACGGGATCCGGCTCGAAGGCGAAATCGAGCATGTCTTCTTCCATGTCGTCACGTTCGGGGAGCTTTTCGACCCACTCGGGCGCCACATAGACGTGGCAGGTGGAACAGGCGCAGGCCCCGCCACAATCGGCGTCGATGCCCGGAATGCCATTGTCGCGCGCGCCCTCCATCACGGTGCGCCCCACGGGGACATCCACAACGTGTTCGGTACCGCCGAATTCGACATAGGTGATTTTGACCATGGGCTCATTCCTTTCCGCTGCTTTCACTTGGGGCTGAAAGCCTGTTCTCGTCCGACCTGCCCCGATGGGACCGATGTGGCCATGGGGACGTTTTTCGACACCTGCTTTAGCGCGACAGGGGGCGCGAGAAAAGGGTCATTCCGTCGCGACCACAAGTCCAGCTCCGGTCACAGGGATATCCCCGGCGACTGTCCAGTTTTTAGGCAAATTCCGTGCTCGCACCTGCGTCTTATTCGACCTTTGGAAATTCATAAGATCGGGGTAACATGGGGAAAACACCCCGCAACGGGCAAACTCAACAGGCGAGCAGATGACAGAGCGACATTCATTTAGGCCGATCGCGGTTTTACTGGCCACAGCCCTTTTGGTCGCTTGCCAGATGGCCACGACAGATGACGAGATTCTGCGCGCTTCGGAAACGCCCGGCGCGCCTCCCGGCGCCGATCCCAATGCCTGTTACGCCCGCCATGTGACCCCCGCGATCATCGAAACCGTCACCGAACAGGTGCTGGTGCAACCGCCACAGATCGACGCCTCGGGTGCCGTGACCTACCCGGCCGTGTATCGCACAGAAACCCGTCAGGACATCGTCCGCGAGCGCAAGGAGTTGTGGTTCGAAACGTTGTGCCGCGAGGATTGGACCCCGGAGTTCATCGCCTCGGTGCAGCGTGCCCTTGCCGCGCGTGGCTATTATCAGGGGCAGGCCCATGGCCGTATGGACCACGCCACCCGGCGCGCGATCCGGGCCTATCAGCTGGAACAGGGGGTGGACAGCGAAGTGCTGTCTCTGGCCGCCGCGCGGCAGTTGGGGCTCAAGGAAGTGGCGCGCGAAGAGTAGCTGCGGAGCTCTCCTCGAGCTTAAACGAAAAAGGCGGCCCCGAGGAGCCGCCTTTCGCATATATTCAACGTTGGTGTTACTCGCCAACACCCAAGGCCACAAAGCGCGGCTCGCCAGCGCGACGCACCAGAAACAGGACGGTTTTGCGACCGGCCTCTTGCGCCTCGGTGACACGGGCCTCCAGATCGGAGAGGCTTGCGAGCTTTTGCTGACCGGCTTCGGTGATCACGTCGCCCGCCCGCAGACCTTTGGTGAAGGCCTCGGAGGTCTCATCCACCTCGACCACGGCCAGACCGGTGGTCCCGGCAGAGACGCCCAGTTCTTCGCGCAACGTGTCATCCAGAGGCTGAAGCGTCAGACCCAGCATCTGAACCGTTTCCGGCGCTTGCGGGGTCATGCCTTCGCCCTCGACCGGGAAAGCCACGTTTTCGGCCTCTTCACGACGGCCCAGAGTGACCATCAGCGTCTTGGTCTTGCCATCGCGGAACACCACGACGCGCACGGCCTTGCCCACCTCGGTCTCACCGACGGTGCGCACGAGGGCGCGGTCGTCTTCGACATCTTTGCCGTCAAAGGACAGGATCACGTCGCCGCTCTCGATGCCCGCCTCTTTCGAGGGGCCGTCCGGCACATCGGTGACCAGAGCGCCCTTAACCTCTTCGAGACCCATGGCTTCGGCCACATCATCGGTCACACGCTGGATGCGCACACCCAACCAACCGCGACGGGTTTCGCCGAATTCCTTGAGCTGATCGACCACTTTGGTCACCACATTCGAGGCCATCGAGAAACCGATGCCGATAGAACCGCCGTTGGGCGACAGGATCGCGGTGTTCACGCCGATCACCTGACCGTCCATGTTAAAGAGCGGACCGCCGGAGTTGCCGCGGTTGATGGCGGCGTCGGTCTGGATGTAATCGTCATAAGCGCCCGACAGAGCGCGACCACGTTGCGACACGATGCCGGCGGAGACGGAAAAGCCCTGACCCAGCGGGTTGCCCATCGCCATGACCCAATCGCCGACGCGGGCGACATCGCTGTCCCCGAAGGGCACGTAAGCCAACGGCTTGTCGCTGTCGACCTTCAACACGGCGATGTCGGTTTTCGGGTCGGTGCCCACGAGTTTCGCGGGCAAGGTGAAGCCTTCGAAGAACTCGATCTCGATCTCATCGGCGCCTTCGATCACGTGGTTGTTGGTGACGATATAGCCGTCTTCAGAGATGACGAAGCCGGAGCCCAGAGCTTGCGAACGGCGCGGGGCCTGACCGCCGGGGCCATTGCGATCCATGAAATCGCGGAAGAAATCCTCAAAAGGCGACCCTTCGGGCACGATGGGTTGTTGATTGGTGGAGGCCTCAACCACGGTGGTCGTGGTGATGTTGACCACGGCGGGGCTGACTTTTTCCGCGAGATCGGCGAAACTTTCCGGCGCGCCACGCGCCTCTGCCGCGATGGTTTGGAACATGATCGCGAGAGCGCCCATCAGCGCCAGAACCATCATGCGCAAACCAACGCGCGTGTCCTGAGGGGTGAAAGTGACGGCGCGAGCCTGTGTCACGGCCTGTGTCATAGGTCTAATATCCTCCGTATGATGCGCCTGTCGAAGCATCTCGCTTCCCTCTCGGCGCGGGCGACTGTCCTCAGGGGTACAAATAGGGGTTGAGCAACACAACTCAATGTCGGTCGCGTTCAGTCAACAGCATGTGAGCGGGGTGTGACAAGGAGAAAGGCGGCGATTTCGAGGGGAATTCCGGCGCAGGGCCGTCATCTCACGCGATCTTGTAGGGGGCAACCGTCTGCGCAGCCCTCAAGCGCCAGCCCCAAATGCCGGCAGTAAGGTTAATCTGATTAAGGTTCATGCGCGGGAAAGAGACCTGAAAACAGGACGAGCCGAGCGAGACCAAAAGAAAAAGGGGCCCGAAACAGGCCCCTTTTCAATGACTTGTCACGCGAGACTTAGCGTCCGACGTCGGACTTCAGATAATCGAAGAACTCGCTGTCGGGCGACAGGACCATCGTCGTGTTCGAGCCCTTGAGGCCCTGACGATAGGCGTCGAGAGAGCGGTAGAACTCAAAGAACTCCGGGTCCGCACCGTAAGCGTCGGCGTAGATTTTGTTCTTCGCCGCATCCGCTTCACCGCGGGTGATCTCCGCCTGACGACGCGCGTCGGATTCAAGCTCGACCACAGTCCGGTCAGCCTGCGCCCGCACACGTTGTGCCGCCTCTTGACCGCGCGCACGTTCGTCGGCAGCCTCACGGGCCCGTTCTGCGCTCATCCGCGCAAAGGTCGCGTCAAGGTTCTGCTCCGGCAGGTTGGTTTGTTTAAGACGCACGTCGATCACTTCGATCCCGAAGCCCTGCGCACGTGCTCGGGACTGTACGGTGATCTTCTGCATCAGAGCGGCGCGATCGGAAGACAGGATTGTGTTGGACGTCACCCCATCTTCACCGAGCACAACCCGGATACGGTCGAGCAAAATGCCCTGAAGTTCCTGACGCGCCTGAGACATACCCAGCGGCATATTCCGTTTGAAGGCCTCGACATCGCTGATGCGGAATCGCGCGAAGGCGTCCACAACAAGACGACGGTCATCAGAAGGCGTGACCTCGATGGCGGCCGTGTCGAGCGAGAGGATACGGTCGTCGAAATATTCGACATTCTGGATGAAGGGAATTTTAAAGCCGAGACCCGGCTCTTCCTTCACAGCCTTGATCTGACCGAACTGCAGCACGAGCGCCTTTTGGCGTTCGTCCACGATGAAAAGCGAGGACATCACCAGCACAATCGCGACAAAGACCAGGCCGAAAAGAATGGGAAGTTTCTTCATCAGTTCGCTCCCTCATCGGTGGTGCTGCGGCGCAGTTCATTGAGCGGCAGATAGGGCACGACGCCCTGCCCGTTTCCGGTGGTGTCGTCGAGGATGATCTTGTCCATGCCGCCGTAGACCTCTTCGATCGCCTCAAGATAGAGACGTTTGCGCGTCACATCGGGCGCGTTTTGATATTCGGCCAAAACGGCGGAAAAGCGTGAGGCCTTGCCTTCGGCGTCGTTGACGACCTGCGAGCGGTAAGCTTCGGCTTCTTCCAGGATCTGAGCCGCGGTCCCGCGCGCGCCAGCCACAACCGTGTTGGCATAAGCATCCGCCTGACGTTGCAAACGGTCGCGTTCCTGCTCGGCGGCCTGCACGTCGCGGAAGGAGTCGATCACTTCGGCAGGCGGGTCGGCTTTGTCGAGGTTGACCAGCTGAATGGCGATCCCGGAATCGAGCCCGTCTAGGGTCGATTGGATCAGGTCTTTCGCGTCGATACCGATCTGCGCACGATCCCTGTTGAGAATCGGCGCCAGCCTGGAGGCCGCGATGATCTCACGCATCGAGGATTCGGACACAGCCTGAATGGTGCCGCGCGGATCGGCGAGGTTGAACAGATATTTCTGCGGATCTTTCACCGTCCAGACGACGCTGAAGTCGATGTCCACAATATTCTCGTCCGTGGTCAGCATGAGACCGCTGTCCGCACCGCTGCCTTTGCCGATGGTCTCGGTCCGGCGTGCGGTGGTCAAAACTTTCTCATGGGTCACAACAGGCCAAGGCGCAAACCGCAGACCTTCACCCGTGGTGCGGTGATACTCGCCGAGGAACAGTTCGACACCGTTTTCTTGCGGTTGAACCGTATAGAAAGAGGAAAAGGCCCAAAGACCGATGGCACCCAGCACAGCAAGGCCGATCATGCCCTTGGACACGCCCGGACCTTCGCCACCGCCAGAACCGCCGGAGCGGCCATTGCCGCCACCTTTGCCGCCCATCAGCACCTTCAGGTACTCGTTGCCCTTGTTGAGCATTTCGTCGATTTCGGGGATTTGCGGCTGCTCGCCCGGGCGGCGATTGCCGTTGTTGCCACGGTTGTCACCGCCACGCCCGTTTCGGTCATCTCCTCCGGTCGGGCGATTGCCACCGCCGCCGCCCCAAGGTCCGCCATTGTTGCTGGCCATTAAGGTCAAGTCCTCTCTCGTATGGGTCTGGCCCGGCAGAAAAATCCTGTCTGGATTTCTGTCGGGCCAAGGCTCCCCTGTAACCTGTTCGTTCTAGGGCCGGGTTTCAAGGGGGCGACGGTGTCGCAGCCCGTTTAAATCCCGGCAAGTCTTCACTTATGGATGCGGATCGGCTCTTTCATCAGGACGATCTCTTCGGCCATGGTCGGGTGCACCGCCACGGTGGCGTCGAAATCCTCTTTCGTGGCGCCCATTTTCACCGCCACACCCGCGAGTTGGATCATCTCGCCCGCTTGCGGCGCGATGATATGACAGCCAAGCACTTTACGCGTGTCCGCGCAGACGATCAGCTTGAACATCACCCGGTGGTTTTTCTCGATGAAGGCATTCTGCATCGGGCGGAAGGCGGCGGAATAGACCTCAATGGGGCCCTCTTCGCGGGCTTGCTCTTCGGTCAGACCCACGGCGCCATATTCCGGCTGGGTGAAGATCGCGGAGGGCACGTTGGAGTGGTCGGGCTTCATCGGATTGCCCTTGAACACGGTCTCATGAAAGGCCACCGCCTCGCGGATCGCCACCGGCGTCAATTGGATGCGGTCGGTCACATCGCCCACGGCAAAGATCGAGGGGATGTTGGTCTGGGAATAGTCATCCACCTTGACCTCGCCATAGCGGCCCATCTCGACACCCGCCTCTTCGAGGCCAAGCCCCGCCGTCGCCGGTTTGCGGCCCGTCGCGTAAAGCACCACGTCAAAAGTGCCTTCGCGGCCATCCGTCGCCTTGACCCAAATGCCATCGTCGCGCTTTTCAAGCCGCTCGACATCGGTGCCGACATGCAGGTTGATGCCCTGCTCGTCGATCAGCTCCGCAATGTGGCCGCGTGCCTCGTCGTCAAAACCACGCAGGATTTGCGCACCGCGATAATATTGCGTCACCTCGGAGCCAAGACCTTTGAAAATGCAGGCGAATTCGCAAGCGATATAGCCGCCGCCGACGATCAGGATGCGCTTCGGCAGCTCGGGAATGTCGAAAATCTCGTTGGAGGTGATCGCCAGTTCGATCCCCGGCACAGTGTCCGGCACAAAGGGCGTGCCGCCCACGGCGATCAGGATGTGTTTCGCGGTCTTCTCCGTCCCATCGGCCAGCACAACGGTGTGCGGGTCCTTGACGGTGGCGCGCTGGTGCAGAATCTCGACGCCTGCGTTGCCGGCGTTCTTGGTGTAGATGCCTTCGAGACGCGACAGTTCGTCCTTCAACTTGCCTTGAAACTGCGGCCAGTCGAATTGACCGATGCGTATGTCCCAACCGTATGTCTTGCCGTCTTCTGCATGACCGGAATATTGCGAGGCGAAGACCATGAGTTTCTTCGGCACACAGCCGCGAATGACACAGGTCCCGCCCATGCGGAATTCCTCCGCCATCGCCACCTTATGGCCGTCCGCCGCCGTCAACCGCGCCGCGCGCACGCCGCCAGAGCCACCGCCGATCACAAAGAGATCATAGTCGAAATCCATCAGTCCCGCCTTTTTGGAAGAATTCTAAAGTTGACACAGATGTAGGAGGTTTGCCCGCAAAGGAAAACCCCGCGCAGACTGCACGGGGTCCTTGCAAAATCACAGCAACATTAGGTTCAGTCGAGATCCGCGAAAATGTTTTCGCTCTCTTCGAACTCTACGTGATCCTCGCTCTCCTCGCCGGAGATGATGTCACGCGTCGTCACCCGACCGTCGCCATGGCCGATGATCACCTTGTCACAAATGTCGATGAACAGCCCGTTTTCCACCACGCCTGGGATTTGGTTGAGCACCAGCGCAAGCTGCCGCGCGTTGCCGATGCGTTGCAGATGCAGGTCGATGATGTGGTTGCCCTCATCGGTGACATAGGCCGCCTCGCCATTCATCCTGAGCGTCGATTGCTGGCCCAACACATCCATCGAGACCAGCGTTTCCTCGACCAGCGCCTTCGTCGTCTGCCAGCCAAAGGGGATCACCTCGACCGGCAGCGGGAAGGCCCCCAGCATATCGACCTGTTTCGAGACATCCGAGATCACGATCATCTGATCCGAGGCCGTCGCGACGATCTTTTCCTGCAAAAGTGCACCACCGCCGCCCTTGATCAGGTTCAGCTCGCCGTCGAATTCATCGGCGCCGTCAATCGTCAGGTCGAGCCATTTCGCCTCGTCGAGAGAGATCACCTTGATCCCCTGTTGCCGCGCCAGTTCCGCCGTGCGCGACGACGTGGGAACGCCGACGATATTGAGCCCCTCTTCGCGCACCATCTCGCCCAGACAGCGCACCATCCAGGCGGCGGTCGATCCCGTGCCCAGCCCGATCTTCATGCCGTCCTCGACATAATCCACCGCCTTTTTCGCGGCGACGAATTTGGCGGTGTCGATGGGCGACAGCGTGTCGGACATGGTGTGGCTCCGGTTGGCTTCAATCACTGAGGACGTGGCGGTATCTTGCCGCTTATCGGCCCCCGTTATAGGCCCCTGCGGGCTGTTTTGACAGATAAAATCAAGCCACCTTGCGACCAATTTCGGATGAAAACTGGACAGCCGCGACAACTGGCGTAGATGATTTCGAAAGACACCTATGTCAGGCTCTCCCCATGACGGACCGGATCGTGAAATACATACATCTGACGCTTGGCGCGCTTTGTGTGGCGCTGGGGGTAATCGGTGTGTTCTTGCCCGTGATGCCGACCACGATTTTTCTCATCCTGGCCGCGTTTTTTTTCACCAAAGGCTCGCCGCGCCTACGTCAAATGTTGCTCGACAACGCCCGGTTCGGCCCAAGTATCCAAAACTGGGAAGAGACCGGCGCCATCCCGCGGCGGATCAAACTGCTGTCGATCACGATGATGATGTCGAGCTTCATCCCTACTCTGCTCCTGCGGGTCCCTCCGCTCTATCTCGGGCTTCAGGCCGTGCTGATCGGCATCGGGGCGCTTTATATTCTAACCCGACCTGACGCGTGAGCTGAGCGCTCTCTCTCACCGCAAAACCAGCGATGCACAGCCACAAGGCTTGCATCTCAGACAGTGCGCATCGCAAATGAGCGCATGACACAGACCGCCTCCAGCCCCAAACAAGACCGCCCGCTTCTGGGCATGGCGATGATGCTCGTCTACTGCGCCGTCGCGCCGGTGATCGACGTCTTTGCCAAGCTCGCAGCCGCAGAACATGCGGTCGGCCAGATCACCGCCGCGCGGTTTCTGGTGCAGGGCGCTTTGTTGTTGCCCATCGCCTTGATGATGCGCTTGCCGCTGTTGCACTCGGCGCGCGATGCCGCGCTGATCTTTCTGCGTGGGCTTTTCACGCTGGCGGCGACTTTCGCCTTTGTCTGGGCCGTCTCGATCATGCCCTTGGCCGATGCGCTGGCGATCACCTTTGTCGAGCCTTTCATCATTCTCCTCCTCGGCTGGATGCTCTTTGGCGAAGAGGTCGGTCCGCGTCGCATCCTCGCCGCATTGGTCGGCTTTGTCGGCGTGTTGATCGTGGTGCGCCCCGGTCTGTTGAATTTCGGCTCGGCCGCACTTTTGCCGCTCGCGGCCGGGTTCTTTTTCGCCTGCTACATGCTGGTGACGCGGGCCCTGCGCCAGTATCACCCGGTCGCACTGCAAAGCACCACGGCGCTCGCCGCCCTCATCGTCGCCCTGCCTTTGCTCCTCATTTTCGACGGCTCCGGCGGTCCGCTCGACCCGGTAATGCCGCAGGGCATTTTCTGGCTTTGGCTCATCGGCGTCGGCATTGCGGCCACGCTCTCGCATCAGGGGCTGACGCTCGCGCTCACCCTCGCGCCCTCGGCCACCATCGCGCCTCTGGCCTATCTGGAGCTGGCGTTCTCGACGCTCGCGGGGTTGTTGATCTTTGGCGACTTTCCGACGCCCATGGTCTGGCTCGGCATCGCGGTGATTGTCGCCTCAGGGCTTTACCTGATCCACCGCGAGCGGGTGAACCTGCAAAAACCCGCCGTCCCCGGCGATCCCACCGCCTTTTAAAGCGACCATTTTGGCGCCGCGATCAGCCGCGCCACCAGTTCACCATCGCAGCTTTCACGCGGCAGGATCACCATCATCCCCGGCTGATCGAACTCCAGCCGCACCTCTGTCGCCACCGCCTCGTTCGAGGTGCCGACACGGCGATCCGGCGCGAAATCCAGACCTTCGATGGGCCAGCGCAGCCCCTCCGAGCGCCCCGCCACCCGCGCCATTGGAAAGAGCGACACGCGCAGCCCCGGCTCTGTCGGCAACATCAGATCAGGCGGCGCCATGAAACACACGTCTTCCGCCCCCAAAATCACGCAGCGTTTGTTCGGAAAGCGCGTCAATGTCGCATAGACCGCCAACTCATGATCGATCCGCGCGCCGGTAAAGCCCACGCCAAAGATCATCGGCGCCTCCACCCGCGTCAGGCATTTCTCGAAATCCGTGCTGTCCTGTTCCGGCACATGGATCAGGCTTTCTTCGGGAATCTCCGCGCGCATCTCATCTGTCAGACTGTCGAAATCGCCGATGACTCGGTCAGGGCGATGCCCCAGCGCCAGCGCCTGCCCCGCCGCTCCGTCCGCCGCCACAAGACACGGCGCGTGAACAAGCGTCTCTTTCAGCAAAGTGCCACAAATTGTACCACCGCCCAGCAAAGTGACGTTTTTCTCAGTGATTAGAACGGGTTCTATATTTTTCATAAGAAACGGTTAACCTTTTCGCCACATTTTGGACAGGAAAAGATCACGACCATTTCCTTGTTCTGTTCCGATTTCGGAACCAATTCATGGTAAACAAGGAGCTGCTGAGCAAGTCAGAAAGCGAGTTTAGGCATGGTAAGTGACAGTAAAATTCTGACCGTATCCTATGGGACATTCTCCTGTACGCTGGAGGGATTCGACGATCCCTTCAACACGATGCGGTCCATCGCGGAGTATTTCCGCGATCTTGCAGCCGATGACCGGTATTTCGGGGCAGAGCCTCCGACGCCGGATCCGCAGATGTTGAGTTCCATCGCGGAAAAGGAAATCCAGCGCCGGGTTGAGGCCCGTGTGCAAGAGGGCGGTCTTGTGCTGCGCCAGATGGGTGAGGCCCAAGACGAGGCGAACACCGCCCCGGCCCCTGCGGCCCCCGTGGCCCCTCAAGCCGCGCCCAAAACCGCACCTGTCGCAGAGACTCCGGCGCCTGCCGCCGTTGAGGCCCCTGTCACCGAAGAGCCTGTCACCGAAGAGGTTGCACCGGAAGTTGTCGAGAAAGCCCCCGAAGAAGATGTGAAAGCGGTCGCTGCTCAGCCTGCCCCGCGCCCCGCTGTCACACCTTCTGCCGCGCCTGCACTGGCTGCGGGCAGCTCGATTGCCGACAAACTCGAACGCATCCGCGCCGCCGTCGCTCAGCGCAATCAAGCCGATTTCGTCGAGGATCAGAACGAAGCCATGAATTTCGGCGCGCCGCTGGCTCAGGAGCCTGCGCAGGACATCGTGGAAGACGCTGTCGAAGAGCAGATCGAAGACATCGTTGAAGACGAGATCATCGCGGAGGCGCCCGTCGAGGTGGCTCTTGAAGAGGTCTCCGTTGAAGCGATTGAGGAAGAGGTCCTTGAGGTCGCAGACGCGCCCGAGATCGAAGAAACGGTCGATGAGATCGCGCCGGAAGAAAACGAGATCGAAGCCGAAGCCGAAGCCGAAGCCGAAGCCGAAGAAGTGTCCAGCACAGCCGCTCCGTTTCAAGAGGCCGCGGCCATCCTCGCCGAAATGAATGCCGAAATCGCCGCGGAAGATCAGGACGAGACCGCTGAAGTCGAGCCCCTCGAAGTTGAAACTCTCGAAGTTGAAACTCTCGAAATCGAGACCACCGAAATTGAAACTGAAGAAGCCGAAACCGTCGCTCTCGAAGAGATCGAAAAGCAGGCGGATGAGGCAATCGCCGATGAGGACGAAACCCTCGGCAATGTGCTGTCCTCCCTGACCGAAGAGACCGCAGAGGAAGAGACGCCCGTCCAGGATGCCGACACCGAGTTGCATGAGATGGACCCGAACCTGGCCGCCGATATTGCCGAGGCCACCCGCCCGGCAGAGGACGCCGCAGAAGAGGAAGAGACCGCCAACGACCCGCTGCGCCGCGTGCGCGCCCGCGTCGTGAAAATGCGTCGCGCCGATTTCGAGGCGCAAGCCGAGGTTGAAGCGGACAGCGAAGAGACCGCCGAAGCAGATGACGATCTCGCCGCCAAACTGCGCCGCGAACTGGGCTCCTCCACACTCGACGCCGAGGACGAAGACGATCTGATGCGCGAGCTGGCCGAAGTCGCCGCCATCGGCGCGGAAACGGACGAGACCGAAGAGGTCGAGGAAGACACTGCGCTGTTCTCCGACAGCGACGAAGAGGGCGATGACGACAGCGCCGACACCGCAAATGTGTTCGACGCCTCCGACGCCTCCATGTCGCGCCTGATGGACGAAACGGACCGCGAAATGGCCAAGGGGGAAAACACCCGCCGCCGCAACGCGATCCAGCATCTCAAGGCCGCTGTCGGCGCCATCCGCGCCGAGAAAGCCGACAAGGGCGACACCATCGAGGAAGACGAGGCCCAGGATTACAAAGAAGATTTGGCCCGCGTCGTCCGCCCGAGCCGCCCGGAAGGCACGCATCAGACCCGTCGGCAATTGCCGCCGCTGATGCTGGTGTCTGAGCAGCGCATCGACACGCCGACCGAGGTTCCCGGCGGCGCCAACATCACGCCCGTGCGTCCGCGCCGGGTGTCGCGCACCGCTTTGGCCGTGCAGGAGACGGAGCGCTTTGACGAGACCGATGCCATCGCCTCCGAGGCCCCTGAGACCGGCGTGAGCTTTGCCGAATTTGCTGAATCTCTTGGCGCCGAAAGCCTGCCGGAACTGTTGGAAGCCGCCACGGCGTTTTCCAATTTCGTGCAGGGCCGCGAAACCGTGACGCGCCCGCAGATCATGCATCTGGCGCAAGAGGCGATGCCCGCCGACATGCCGGTCGAGGAGCGCCTGCGCTCCTTCGGTCAACTGCTGCGTCAGGGCAAGATCCGCAAGCTGAGCCGGGGTCAATTCGCGGTCGCTGAGAGCACCCGGTTCAAACCGCGCTGATCGCGACAAAGATAAAAGAAAAAGGCCGTCCTTTGGGGCGGCCTTTTTGCATTACTCGGTGTGATCGTCCTGTGGCGGCGCGTCCGGATCGGCCTGACCGATGCCTTTGAAGATCGCCTTGAGCGGAAAGGCCCAGAGCACACCAAGCCCGACATAGATGCCGAACTCGACCGAGATCGAAGGGCGCTCGAAGAGGTTCACGAGCGTGACCGCCAGCACGATGTACCCCGGCAGCCCCAGCACCAGAACCAAAAGCGCCAGACGGCGCCGGGCCTTGTAGCTCAGCGCCATCGGATCAATCCACGAAAGGATCGGTTACGAGGATCGTGTCGTCGCGCTCGGGGCTGGTGGACAAAAGTGCCACCGGGCATTCGATCAGCTCTTCGACGCGGCGGACGTATTTCACCGCATTGGCCGGCAGATCGTTCCAAGACCGCGCGCCTTCGGTCGACTCGAACCAGCCCGGCATTTCCTCGTAGATCGGCGTGCAACGCGCCTGCTCTTCGGCGGCGGTCGGGAGATAATCGAGCGTCTTGCCGTCCAGCTCATAGCCGACGCAGATTTTCAGCGTCTCGAAACCGTCGAGAACGTCGAGTTTGGTGAAGGAAATTCCGGTCACACCCGAGGTCGCACAGGTCTGGCGCACCAGAGCGGCATCGAACCAGCCACAGCGGCGCTGACGGCCCGTCACTGTGCCGAACTCATGCCCACGCTCGCCCAGACGCTGACCATCTGCGTCTTTCAGCTCGGTCGGGAACGGGCCTTCGCCCACGCGGGTGGTGTAGGCTTTGACGATGCCGAGCACATAGTTGATCGCATTCGGGCCAAGCCCCACGCCGGTGGCGGCCTGACCGGCGATCACGTTCGACGAGGTCACGAAGGGATAGGTGCCGAAATCGATGTCCAAAAGCGCGCCTTGCGCACCTTCGAAGAGGATGCGTTTGCCCTCTTTGCGTTTCTCGTTGAGCACTTTCCAAACGGGCGCTGCGTAGGGCAGGATTTCCTTGGCGATCTCTTTGAGATCATTGATCAAACGCTCGCGGTCCACCGGCTCAATACCGAGACCCTTGCGCAGCGGATCGTGGTGCTGAAGCGCACGGTCAACGCGGGCGATCAGGGTCTCTTCATCGGCCAGATCGGCGACGCGGACGGAGCGACGGCCCACTTTGTCCTCATAGGCCGGGCCGATGCCGCGACCGGTGGTGCCAATCTTCGTGCCTTTCGACGCAGCCTCTTCGCGGGCGCGGTCCAGTTCGCCGTGGATCGGCAGGATGAGCGGCGTGTTTTCCGCAATCATCAAGGTCTCCGGCGTGATTTCGACGCCCTGCTCACGGATCGAGGCGATCTCTTTGACGAGATGCCAGGGATCGAGCACGACCCCGTTGCCGATGACCGACAGCTTGCCGCCGCGCACCACGCCCGAGGGCAGTGCGTTCAGCTTGTAGACCTTGCCGTCGATGACGAGCGTGTGGCCCGCGTTATGACCGCCCTGAAAGCGCGCGATCACATCTGCGCGCTCGGAGAGCCAGTCCACGATCTTGCCTTTTCCCTCGTCACCCCATTGGGCGCCGACAACGACGACGTTAGCCATAGTGAGTCCTTATGATCGGATGAAAACCCGTCGCTGTATAGCGATCCATACGGGCCGATGAAACCATTAAATCAAACGCGATTTTCCGACTGGCTCTCCTAAAGAAAAATAGACGCCGCTTTCCCGGCGGACAGAGGTGCTTTGATGCGTTAGGATTTGCCGCATGACGCTCTTCGACCTTCCCGATTTCAAACTGCCCGACAGTGACACGCTCTATACGGCGCTTTTGGCGCGTGACCCAAGCTTTGAGGGCCGCGCCTGGGTGGGCGTCACCTCCACCGGCGTATTTTGTCGCCTCACCTGCCCGGCACGTAAACCGAAGGCGGAAAATTGCCGCTGGTTCGACAGTCTCGGCGCCTGTATCGAGGCCGGGTTTCGCCCCTGTAAACGCTGTCAGCCTTTGAAAGCCGCCACCGATGCGGAGCCGGTGATCGAAGAGTTGCTCACCGCTTTGAACGCCCGCCCCGATCACCGCTGGCGCGAGGCGGATCTGATCGAGTTGGGCTATGACCGCGGCACGGTGCGCCGGGCGTTCAAACGCCATTTCGGCATGAGCTTTCTGGAGTTGGCACGGCTTGAGCGGCTCCGACGCGGGTTCGAGGTGATGGGCGATGGTGGGACGGTTTTGGAGGCCGGACTTGAAGCCGGCTTCTCGTCGCCCTCGGCCTTTCGTGCCCGTGTGGGGGCGCTTTTGGGGATCGCGCCCAGTAACTTGAGTGGCGCGCTGTCTTCCGATCCGCTCTTGTCCATCGACTGGATCGACACGGCCCTGGGGCCGATGATCGCGGTGGCGGATGTGCAGTCTTTGCATCTTTTGGAATTTATGGATCGTAAGGCACTGCCGACCGAGTTGCGCAAATTGGCGGAGGGCGCGAAGGGGCGGCTCGGGTTCGGGCACACGCCTGTGCATGACCAATTGGCGCAGGAGTTGACCGAGTTCTTCGCTGGCAGACGCTCCGCGTTCACCGTGCCGCTCACCTATCATGGCAGCGCGTTTTACGCCCAAGTCTGGGATGCCCTGCGGGCCATCCCTGCCGGCGAGACCCGCAGCTATGGCCAACTGGCGCAAGACATCGCCCGACCCTCGGCCTCGCGCGCTGTCGCCCGCGCCAATGGCGCCAACCAGATCGCGATTCTCATTCCCTGTCACAGGGTGATCGGCGCGGATGGGGCTTTGACCGGCTATGGCGGTGGGCTTTGGCGCAAACAGAGGCTGTTGGAGATCGAGGCGGGTTATGCGCGCGCCAGCTCCGCCACATCCGACCAGCCATAAGCCACCTCACTCAGGTTGTTCTCTGGGCCATCCTCAGCCAAACGTTCAGACACCTGCGCCCCCTGCAAGCTCTCATAAAAAGCGCGCGCAACCGCATTGTCTGAGAGCACCCAAAGTGCGGCGGCCTCATGTCCCATGTCCAAAAGCGCCTGTGCGCCAGCCGCCATCAACCGCGTGCCGATCCCCTGCCGCGAGGCCTCCACATAAATCGCGGAAATCTCGCCGGAAAACCGATCCGAAAGCGCATCGTCGCGCTGATCTCCACAGGACAGAAACCCCACGACCTTACCCTCTTGCTCGGCGACAATAACCGCGCCACGCCCGGAGGCCTCGTAGGCCTCAAGGATGCGCCGCCAGCCCTTTTCACGATCCGGGACCGTCATTCGATCCATCAACGCCCCCGGCAGAATGTCGCGATAAGCGGAACGCCAGACGGCGACCTGCGCCTTGGCAATCGGCAGGGCATCTTCAATGGTGGCGGGGCGGATCGAAAAAGGGGCACTCATGCGCTCAAAATGTCATGGATCGCGGGAAAGACAAGCCCACGCGGCTTTGCCCCTCCATTCGGGGTTGCGCGATGGCATGAGACCCCTTAAGTAGCCCCATCGAACGACCCCAAAGGCCTGATCCATGGAAAATGTCATCCTCGTCATCCACCTGATCCTCGCGCTCTGCCTCATTGGCATTGTGCTTTTGCAGCGATCCGAAGGTGGCGGTCTTGGCATGGGCGGTGGCGGCGACGTCATGACCGGCCGTGCGGCGGCGACGGCCTTGGCCAAGCTGACCTGGATCTTCGCAATTGGGTTCATCATCACCTCTGTCACGCTGACGGTTCTGGCCCGCCAGGAAGCCGCAAGCTCTTCGGTGATGGATGGGGTTGTGATCGACGATGCGGCGCCGGCCACGACGGATGCGCCCGCGCTGCCCTCCGGCAACGATCTGTTGCCGCCGTCGTCCTCTGACGCGCCGCTGGCCCCGCCCCGCGCCGACTGATCTTTCCTAAAGATTAACAAGACCTTGAGAGTTGAGGGGAAATTCCCCTCAACATGTTGCGGTTTGGTTGCGCGGGATGACCGAATCTGTTACTTCTTAAATCCCGTGAACACCGTTGTTTTGAGCAGAGGCCAGCCGGTCGAAAGATCGGCGCAAATGGTCATTGGAGCAACGTTAAGACCAAAAAATTCGGACTATCACGGGAGCATCTCCAGCCCATGGCACGCTACGTATTCATCACCGGCGGTGTGGTTTCTTCTCTTGGCAAAGGCCTCGCCTCTGCCGCTCTGGGCGCTTTGTTGCAGGCCCGTGGCTATTCGGTGCGGTTGCGCAAGCTGGACCCCTATCTGAACGTCGACCCCGGCACGATGAGCCCGTTCGAGCATGGCGAGGTTTTCGTCACCGACGATGGCGCGGAGACCGATCTCGATTTGGGCCACTACGAGCGGTTCACAGGCGTTTCGGCGCGCATGACCGATTCCGTCTCCTCGGGGCGCATCTACACCAACGTTTTGGAAAAAGAGCGTCGCGGCGATTACCTCGGCAAGACGATTCAGGTGATCCCGCATGTCACCAACGAGATCAAAGACTTCCTCGCCGTGGGCGATGATGAGGTCGATTTCATGCTCTGCGAGATCGGCGGCACGGTGGGCGACATTGAGGGCCTGCCCTTCTTTGAGGCCATCCGCCAATTCGCCCAGGACCGCCCGCGCGGCCAGTGTATCTTTATGCACCTGACGCTCTTGCCCTACATCGCGGCCTCCGGAGAGTTGAAGACCAAACCGACGCAGCACTCCGTGAAAGAATTGCGCACCATTGGCCTCCAGCCGAACGTGCTTGTCTGCCGCTCCGAACATCCGATCCCGGAGAAAGAACGCGAAAAGATCGCGCTGTTCTGTAACGTCCGCAAAGAGGACGTCATTGCCGCGCCCGATCTGAAATCCATCTACGAGGCGCCGCTTGCGTACCACCGCGAAGGTCTCGATCAGGCGGTGCTGGATGCCTTCAACATCGCGCCTGCGCCAAAGCCCGATCTTTCGACCTGGCACGATGTGGCCGACCGGATTTTCAATCCGGAAGGCGAGGTCAAAGTCGCCATCGTCGGCAAATATGTCCAGCTTGAAGACGCTTATAAATCCGTGAGCGAAGCCCTCACCCATGGCGGCATGGCCAACCGGGTGAAGGTCAAGGTCGAATGGGTCGATGCGGAAACCTTCGAGCACGAAGACCCCGCGCCCTATCTCGAAGGCTTCGACGCCATCCTGGTCCCCGGCGGCTTTGGCGAGCGCGGCACGGAAGGCAAGATCAAGGCGGCGCAATTCGCCCGCGAACGCAAGGTGCCCTATCTCGGCATCTGCCTCGGCATGCAAATGGCGGTGATCGAAGCGGCGCGGAACCTGGCGGGGATCACCACCGCGGGCTCCGAAGAATTCGACCACGAAGCGGGGAAAAAGCGTTTCGAACCTGTGGTTTACCACCTCAAGGAATGGGTGCAGGGCAACCACACCGTGCAGCGCAAGGCCGATGACGACAAGGGCGGCACCATGCGTCTGGGCGCCTACACGGCCTCGCTCAAAGAGGGCTCGAAAGTCGCCGAGATTTACGGCTCGACAAAGATCGAGGAACGTCATCGTCACCGCTATGAGGTGGACACGAAATACCGTGAACAGTTGGAAAACTGTGGCCTGATCTTCTCCGGCATGTCGCCGGACGGGCGTCTGCCAGAAATCGTCGAGGCGAAGGATCACCCCTGGTACATCGGCGTGCAATATCACCCGGAGCTCAAATCGAAACCCTTCGCCCCGGCGCCTCTGTTCCGCGACTTCATCCGGGCCGCGAAAGAGAACTCGCGGCTGGTGTGATCACGCGCCCGACCGCATGAGACCAGAAAAGGCGTCCTTCGGGGCGCCTTTTTCGTCTTCAATGCAGGCTCAGCAGCACCTCAATGTCACGCAAGGACAGGCGTTGCATCAAATGCCTTTCTTCACCGTTGAGGCTTTTGCCCTCCTCGATGACCTCCATCACAAGACCCGCAATCTCAGCTGTCGGTTGATAATAGAGCTCAGGATGCTCCTCGCTGAGCTTCTTCACCAAACGGCTCAGGGTTTTCTTCTGTTTCTCCGAGTCGAGATCGCTTTTCTTATCCTGAAGCATGGTCTGCACCTTTCGCTTTGACGTGACGATGTGGTTTCACCTTAGCCGGGGATGATTGCGATAAAATTGATTTCACGCATATGTTCCGACATTCTTTTGCGGCCGCGACAAAAATCCGCAGCGACGACGGATCACTCGGATGCAGTCCCCGCCGAAAAGCTCGCCAAAGCCTGCGCCAGATCGACGCCCTGCTCGCCCGATTGCATCAGCCCCTGATAGGTGCCCTGACGATCCTCCACGCTCTTGTGCTGGTTGACCTTCCATTTGCCCTCAAGCCGCGAAGGCCGGAGCCGCAGCCCTACGATGCCACGTTTCAACGCCGCCACATAGGGCACGGGCGCGTCCGAGACGGCCCAGGGCTTTGCACGCCCCGCCTCATGCTGGTGGGTCAGGGCGTCAAGATGCGCGCCAAGGCCCTCCGTGTCATTAAAGGCCTCAAACGTCCCATGCGCATGCACCACGATATAGGCCCAGGTCGGCACGACTTTGCCATCCACCTGTTTCGACGGATAAAACGACGGCGAGACATAGGCCTGCGGCCCCTGAAAGATCAAAACCGACCCGGTGCCGGCCAATTTCCAATGGGGATTGGCCCGCGCCAGATGAGTCTCGATGACGGTCTCGCCGGCCTCTTCGCGCACCACCACAGGCACATGCGAAATTTCGATGCCCTCGTCATGCGGCGTGACAAGCGCGGCAAAGCCGATCTCCGCCATCACATGGCGCAGCATAGCGGGATCGTCGATGGCGGAATTGTTCGGTCGGTACATGGGGAGGCCTCCTGTTGCCCCTGACCTAACACGCCTGTCGCCTTCATTGCAGTCGTAAATACTCAAAAGCCAAAGATCATCCACGCAGGTCCTTCGGGCTTTCCATCACGATATAGGAGGTGATCGAGGCGACATTCGGCACGGTGCCCAAGACCTCGGTGTGAAAGCGTTTGTAGGCAGTCAGATCGGCCGCCTCGACGCGCAGCAGGTATTCAAACGCCCCCGCAATATTGTGGCATTCCTTGACCTCGAAAGCGGTCTCCATCGCCGCCTCAAAGCCCTTTTGCGAGGCCTTGTTGTGCTCCGACAGACCGACGGCGATATAGGCCAGAAACCCCTGCCCGACCTGATCGCGGTCAATCACCGCCCGGTAGCCCCGGATCACGCCCAGACGTTCCAATTCGCTCACCCGGCGCGAGGTGGCGGAAGGCGACAGACCAATACGGTCCGCCAAATCGAGATTGCTCAACCGCCCGTCCCGCGCCAGTTCGCGCAATATCTTTTCGTCGATTTGATCCATAACCGTGATGTCTTGCAAAATTTCTTCACTCACACGAGATCTTTGCACGCCCATTGCAAAAGAGAAAGATTAATCTCACCGCAATGGATACGACACTCTTCCTCGCCCTTTTGGCCTTTGCCTTCGTCACCTCGGTCACGCCGGGGCCCAACAACCTGATGCTTCTGGCCTCGGGCGCCAATTTTGGGCTGAACCGCACGCTGCCACATATGTTGGGGATCACGCTCGGGTTCACCTCGATGGTCTTCATCGTCGGGCTGGGTCTGGCCGAAGCTTTTGAAACCTTTCCGCTGCTCCGTCAGGTCATGTTGGTGGTCGCGGTGCTCTACATGCTTTGGCTCGCGTGGAAAATCGCGCATGCCTCCGCGCCGAAAGAGGGCGAAGCGGACGGCAAACCGATGACACTCTTGCAAGCCGCCGCCTTTCAATGGGTCAATCCGAAAGCCTGGATCATGGCGATCGGCGCGCAGACCAATTACGCGCAGGACACCACGTGGAGTGCGGCGGGGATCGTCGCCATCGGGTTCATGTTCATGAACGTGCCCGCGATCACGATCTGGGCCTGGCTCGGTCAGGAAATGCGTCGGATTTTGACCAATCCGCGCCGTTTGGTGGCGTTTAACTGGACAATGGCCGCTCTTTTGGTCGCCTCTCTGCTGCCGATCCTTTTCCATTAAGAAACCGTCATATAAGAGTGATTAAAGGCGGCAATATTTTGCGCCGCCACTGGCGGATTTCAAGACGGGAGACAGGAGCACATCATGAGCTTTGACAAGGAAGCCCAGGACTGGCTGGAAGCGGAACTCGCGGACACGCTGGACGAGGAATGGGAGATTGAGCTTGAGGACTCCATCCTGTCGCGTGAGATCAAGAAGATTTACCAGAAAGAGCATCCCGACATGCTCGAACGCTCGGTCTATTTCCGCGAATTGTTGCGGCTTCAGGCGGAGTTGATCAAGCTGCACGATTGGGTCGAACAGACCGGGCAAAAGATCGTCGTGCTGTTCGAAGGCCGTGATTCTGCGGGCAAAGGCGGCGTGATCAAACGCATCACCCAGCGTCTCAACCCGCGTGTCGTGCGCGTCGTGGCGCTTCCCGCGCCCTCGGACCGGGAAAAATCGCAATGGTATTTCCAACGCTACGTGCCGCACCTGCCGGCGGCGGGCGAAATGGTGCTGTTTGACCGTTCGTGGTACAACCGCTCGGGCGTCGAGCGCGTCATGGGCTTTGCCGATGAGGATCAGGTCGAACAGTTTTTCCAGGACGTTCCCGAGTTTGAACGCATGCTGGTGCGCTCCGGCATCAAGGTGGTGAAATACTGGTTCTCGATCACCGACGAAGAGCAACAGATGCGCTTTCTCATGCGCATTCACGACCCGATGAAACAGTGGAAACTCTCGCCGATGGACCTGCAATCGCGCATCCGTTGGGAGGATTACACCAAGGCGAAGGAAGACACCTTCTTCCGCACCAACATCCCCGAGGCGCCGTGGTATATCGTCGAAGGCAATGACAAGAAACGCGCGCGGCTGAATTGCATCGACCACCTGTTGTCGATGTTCGATTATCACGAAATCGAACATGAGGAGGTGCATCTGCCGGAGCGGATCTACAAGAAAGACTACGAACGCGCCGTGCTGCCGCCGGAGCTTTACGTGCCGCGGAAATACTAACTTTCTGTAAGCCCCTCAAAGGCCAAGACGTCAGCCCGCTGTCTGAGCGGGCGTGACGTCAAGCTCCTGACCCAGCCAGGCCAGATAGTCCCGAATCGCAGTTTCGTTGCGCTTGCAATAGGACCATTTCAAGTGCTTTTGCACCGTGATGAACCCGGCCTGGCGCAAGAGGTCCAGATGACGGCTCGCTGTCGGCTGTGAGACGCCCAGCGCCTCGGCGATCATTGTCATGCAGACACCAAACTCCACCGGGTCAGCCGACCATTGATGCCCGAAATGCCGCGCGGGGTCTGCCAGCAGATGCAGGACCTTGAGACGCTGCGTACTGGCCATCGCTTTGATCCGGATTTCGATTTGGGTTGATCTGTTCATAGGCACCATCATATAGTTAATTAGCTAAGTGACAATATGGTATGACGTCATGCTGGAGCTGCCGCACACAGAGCTGATCGAAGGCCACGCCATCCGCTGGGGAAAACTCGGCAATGGCCCACCGCTTGTGGCGCTGCACGGCACGCCGTTCTCCGCGCAGGTCTGGCGCCGGATCGTGCCACATCTGGCCCCGCACAGAACCGTCTATTACCACGATATGGCAGGCTACGGCCTGTCCGAAAAACGTGAGGGCCAGGATGTATCGCTTGCCGTGCAAAACCGGATACTGGCCGCTCTGTTTTCCCATTGGGGACCAGAATGGGGCGACACCCGCCCGGATGTGTTGGCCCATGATTTCGGCGGCGCCACCGCTTTGCGTGGCTATTACCTCAACGGATTGCGCTATGCCTCGCTGACGATTTTCGATGCCGTCGCGCTGGCGCCCTGGGGCTCGCCCTTCGTGCAGCATGTCCGCCAGCACGAGGCCGCCTTTGCCACGATGCCCGACTATATGCACAGCGCCCTGTTACGGGCCTATCTACAAACCGCCGCGCATCTCCCGCTGTCCGAAGAGGCATTGACCCTCTACAGCGCGCCTTGGCTCGGTCCGGTTGGGCAACCGGCCTTTTACCGGCAAATTGCCCAGATGGATCAGCGCCACACCGATGAGATCGAGGGCCGTTATGCAAAAATGGACTGTCCCGTCACCGTGCTTTGGGGACAAGAAGATGCATGGATCCCACATGAAAAGGGCGAGGCACTGGCCGCCTTGATCTCCGGCCGTCCGCTTGTGTCTGTCCCGACCTCAGGCCATCTGATGCAAGAGGATCGCCCGGAGGTCCTCGTGGCCGCCGTTTTGGACACCCTTCTGGTGACGTCGCGCGCCCACGCGCAAAATCGTGATGCCTGAGAAGGCTTCCCCAAACCCGCGCCCTGCCCTATATCCTTTCTTATGTTTGGCGATTTTCTCAAAACCCTGCTGCAACCGGCGCCTGCGCCTTTGAAAAACAATGACGCGTGCCGTGCGATGGCAGCGCTTTTGGTGCGTGTGGCGCGCTCGGATGGCGTCTATGCCCCCGAAGAGGCGCAGCGGATCGAAAAGCTGTTGATGACGCGCTATGAGCTTGGGCCGTTTGAGGCCGCGAACCTGCGTGCCGAAGCCGAACAATTGGAAGCCGAGGCGCCCGACACGGTGCGTTTCACCCGCGCGTTGAAAGAGGCCGTGCCTTTGGAGGAGCGTATCGGCGTGATCGAAGGGCTTTGGTCCGTGGTTCTGGCCGACGGTGTGCGCGATGAGGATGAGGACGCTTTGCTGCGTCTGGTCGCCAACCTTTTGGGCGTCAAGGATCAGGACAGCGCTTTGGCGCGGCAACGGGTTGAAGCCAACCGCTGAAACCAACCACTGAGGCGAGAATCGTCCTCCGCCTCCATCTTTGGCAAAGAACAACCTGAGCGCGACAAACGAAAGTGTTTGCCCCCAACCCCGCCTAAGCCCTAGGCGTGCGCCTCCGATTTGATCAAAAACCCGGCGGGACGCAGCGGCAAACTGCCGTTCATAGTTGCATCTGCTGAAAGATTAGCCCTAACTCTTGGCAATGCTGACCAAAGATTCAAATTCCGCACTGCCCGTCATCGAAATCCGTGATTTGCACAAATCCTACGGAGAGCTTGAGGTGTTGAAAGGCGTCTCCATGACCGCACCGCGCGGCCATGTGACTTCGCTCATCGGCTCGTCGGGATCCGGGAAATCCACGCTTCTGCGCTGCGCCAACCTGTTGGAGGACAGCCAGAAGGGCGAAATTCTGTTCAATGGCGAACCCATCAGTTGGACAGGCGAAGGTCTGCACCGCCGCCCCAGCGATCGCAAACAGGTCACCCGCATCCGCACCAACCTGTCGATGGTGTTCCAGCAGTTCAATCTCTGGGCCCATATGACCATCCTGCAAAACGTCATGGAAGCGCCGATCACGGTGATGGGACGCGACCGCAAGGAGGTCGAGGAAAAGGCCCGGATGTATCTCGACAAGGTCGGCATCGGCGACAAATGCGATGTCTACCCGGCGCAGATGTCGGGCGGCCAGCAGCAACGCGCCGCCATCGCCCGCGCGCTTTGCATGGAGCCGCAGGCATTGTTGTTCGACGAACCCACCTCCGCGCTCGATCCAGAGCTCGAACAAGAGGTGATCAAGGTGATCAAGGCGCTGGCCGAAGAAGGCCGCACGATGATCATCGTAACCCACGACATGCGCATGGCCGCGGATATTTCCGACCATGTCGTGTTCCTTCACAAGGGGCTGATCGAGGAGGAGGGCCACCCGTCCGACCTCTTCGGTGCGCCCAAATCCGAACGGCTCAAACAGTTCCTCAGCGCGACTGTTCCGGCCTAACCATAAGCGCTACCAATGGGAGATTTCACATGAAGAACATCCTTCTTTCCGCTGCCGCCCTCGCCCTTTTGGCGGGTGCTGCCTCCGCCGAAACCGTGCGTCTGGGCACCGAGGGCGCCTACCCTCCGTACAACTACATCGACGACAACGGCGAAGTGGCCGGTTTCGAGCGCGTGTTGGGTGACGAGCTTTGCGCCCGCGCCGAACTGACCTGCGAATGGGTGACAAACGACTGGGATTCGATCATTCCGAACCTCCTGTCCGGCAACTACGACGCCATCATCGCCGGCATGTCGATCACCGACGAGCGCAAGGAAAAAGTCGACTTCTCGCAAAACTACACCCCGCCGTCGGCCTCCGCCTATGCGGCCATGTCCGAAGGCGTTGACCTCGAAGGCGGCATCGTGGCGGCGCAGGCCTCCACCATCCAATCCGCCCATGTGGTCGAAACCGGCGCGACGCTTCTGGAATTCCCGAGCTTCGAAGATGCCGTGGCCGCCGTGCTCTCCGGCGAAGCCGACGCGGTTCTGGCCGACAAGGACACGCTCGTGCCCGTGGTCAGCGAAGGCGAAGTGATGTTCGTGGGCGACGACGTGCCCCTGGGTGGCGGCATCGGCATGGCCTTCCGCAAATCCGACCCGGAACTGCGCGCGAAATTCGACGCGGCGATCCAGTCCATGAAAGACGACGGCACGCTCAACCCGCTGATCTCCGAATGGCTCGAAGACAGCCCGACGTTCGAATAATGAATCTCGTGGCGGGGCCCTCGCGCCCCGCCGCTCCTGACCCACAGGTGTCCCATCTTTTCCTATTGCGCCGATCCTGACACGCTCGATCGCCTCGCTTGGCTGAGCTGTTATATGACGACCGGAAAGCACATGGCTTTCTACACCTCCTTCGGGACGGTGCTTTTGCTTTTGGCGGTCACGGCCCCTTTGGCGCTGGGGTTCGGTTTTGCCGCAGCCGCCGGATCGCGCTCGGCGTTTTTTCCGGTGAAATGGCTGTCGAATATCTACATGGCCATCGTGCGCGGCGTGCCGGACATCGCGTTTTTCCTGTTTTTCGTCATCGCCCTCGATCAGGGTCTGGAGTGGATGCGCCATCAGGTGCTCTGCCCCGATTGGGATCAGCCAATCCGTCAGGGCAATGATTTCATCGTCTGCGCCGCCGCCAAGCTGCCGCAGAATTCCGCGCCCGAGATCTATCACCAGATTTACGGTTTTGCGCTGGCGGTTCTGACCTTTGCCATCGTCTTTGGCGCCTTTGCCGGCAATGTCGTCGCAGGCGCGTTTAAGGCGGTGCCGCATGGCCAGATCGAGACCGCCGAAGCCTACGGCATGACCAAACGCCAGACCTTTTGGCGCATCATGGTGCCGCAGATGTGGACCTATGCCCTGCCCGGTCTGTCGAATCTCTGGATGGTGCTGATCAAGGCCACGCCTTTGCTGTTCCTCTTGGGGGTCGAGGATGTGGTCTATTGGGCCAAGGAACTGGGCGGGACCAAGACCGCGCGCTTCACCGACTACCCGCATGGCGACTGGCGGATGTATTATTTCTTTGGGCTACTGGTGTTCTACCTGCTGTTCACCAAAGTCTCCGAAGTGGTCCTGAGCCGCATCACCCGCAAGCTCTCCCACGGTCAGGCCACCGCCGCAGGCGAGGCCATGCGCAAAGCGGGAGCGGGCGCATGAGCTGTTCAGAGACCATCGCAAGCTACGCCTTCCGCTCTTTGGGCTTTGGCGAACGCCGCTTGCCGACCACCGACATCACGCTTTGCGATCAGGTGACGCTGATCGGCTCGGGCATGTTGTGGAACATCTATTTCGGCCTTTTGGCAATCCTCTTCGGCTTTTTCTCAGCGCAGGCGATTGCGCTCGCGAAAGCCTCCTCGAACAAAGCCATCCGCAAACCCGCCGAATGGTTCATCTTCGTGTTCCGCGGCTCGCCCTTGTTCATCCAGTTCTTCTTTGGCTACTTCCTGTTCCTGAGCCTCAAACAGGCCTTCCCGCTGTTTGGCAACCTGACGGACGCCTGGCTCGGCGCCGCGATTGTCCTCTGGCTCAACACCACCGCCTATTCCGCCGAGATCTTCTTTGGCGCGCTCATGGCCGTGCCGAAAGGCGATCTGGAAAGCGCCGATGCCTATGGATTCTCCGGCTGGCCGCGCTTTCGCCGCATTGTCTGGCCGACCATGCTGCGGCTCGCCTGGCCCGCCTATACCAATGAGGCGATCTTTATCTTTCATTCGACCACGCTGGTGTTCTTCTCCGGCTTCCCGGCCTTGCAGCAAAAAGGCGACGCGCTTTATTACGCCTCCTATTTTGCCGACAAGACCTTTAACCCCTTCATCCCTTATCCGATCCTCGCGGGGTATTTCGTCTTGGTGACGCTCTGCATCATCACGATCTTCGGCCTGATCGGAAAACGGCTGAACCGCCACCTGCCGCAGGGCCGTATAAAGCGCCCCCGGCTTATGTCGCAAATTTTCAGATAGTGTGCAGATATGATCTCCCCTCACGGCTGGCTCGCCCAGAACCCCCATGTCAAAACCATTCGCATCGCGGCCGCCGACCTCAACGGTCAGGCCCGAGGCAAACGCATGTCGGCGCGGTTTGCCGATAAGGTCGAAACCGAAGGCACGCGGTTTCCACTGTCGGTTCTGAACCTCGACATCTGGGGCGAGGACATTGAGGACAGCCCTCTGGTCTTCGAGAGCGGCGATCAGGACGGGGTGCTTTTGCCGACCGAACGCGGCTTTCTGCCGCTGCCTTGGCTTCAGGGCGCGCCGACCGCGCTTTTGCCGATGTGGATGTTCCGCGAAGATGGCAGCCCCTTTGACGGCGATCCGCGCCAAGCTCTGGCCCGCGTGCTGGAGCGCTACAAGGCAAGGGGTCTCACCCCGGTGGTGGCGACCGAGCTGGAATTCTACCTGATCGACGACAGCTCGCGTCAGCTCCGCGTGCCCCGCTCGCCGCGCTCCGGCAAACGTCGTCCGGGGGCGGAAACGCTGGCGCTGCGCGCGCTCGATGCCTTCGACATCTTTTTCTCGGAACTGTTCGAAGCCTGCGAAGCGATGGACATTCCGGCGGACACCGCGATTTCCGAGGCGGGCCTTGGCCAGTTCGAGATCAACCTCGCCCATTCCCCCGACGCGTTGAAAGCCGCTGACGATGCCTGGCTCTTCAAGCTGATGGTCAAAGGTCTGGCCCGCAAACACGGGTTTGCCGCCTCTTTCATGGCGAAACCCTATGACGAATACGCCGGCAACGGCATGCATACCCATTTCTCGATGCTCGATGAGAACGGCGACAACATTTTTGACGATGGCTCGACGGCGGGCACCGACATGATGCGCCACGCCATCGCCGGGTGCCTTTCAGCCATTCCAGACTCGACCATCCTCTTTGCGCCGCATGGCAATTCCTACGACCGTCTCGTGCCCGGCGCCCATGCGCCGACGCGGATTTGTTGGGGCTATGACAACCGCACGGCCGCCGTGCGCGTGCCGGGCGGGTCGCACAAAGCGCGCCGCATCGAGCATCGTGTCTCGGGCGGTGACGTGAACCCGCATCTGATGATCGCCGCCATTCTGGGTGCCGCGCTCATCGGCATGGAGGACGAAATGACAGCGCCCCCTGCGATCACCGGCAATGCCTATGCCCAAGGTCTGCCGGAGATGCCCGGCGAGTGGGGCACCGCGATCGACACCTTTGCCGCCTCGCCGTTGATGAAACGCATCTTCCCCGAGGAACTGGTCCGCAACCTGACCCTGACCAAACGTCAGGAGCTTCGGGACTGGGCCGAGCTGACTCCAGAGGAGCAGGTCGAGCTTTATCTGGACACGGTTTAAGCGGGCTTTCAGATATTTGATCAAATTCCCGCGTTTCGCTGCATGCCCCCTTGTCGGGCCAGCAGCGAAGCGCTAGCGTCGGGCCATTCCAACGCTTTTGGTGACTTATGAAACTCGGCATTCTGCAATGCGGACACGCGCCTGACCCCGTCGCGCAAATACACGGGGATTTTCCATTGATGTTCAAACGTCTGTTTGATCGCCCGGATTTTTCCTACGAATATTGGGACGTCGAACATATGGACTTTCCGAAAGGCCCCGAGGACGCCGACGCCTGGCTTTTGACCGGCTCGAAACACGGCGCCTATGAGGATCACCCTTTCATCACACCGCTCGAAGAGTTGATCCGCGACATCCATGCCTCTGGCCGCCGGATGTTGGGCATCTGCTTCGGCCATCAGATCATCGCCCAGGCTCTCGGCGGCACGGTCGAGAAATACGAAGGCGGCTGGGCCGTCGGGCGGCAGATCTATGACATCCCGCCTTTGGGGCCCATTCACCTCAACGCCTGGCATCAAGATCAGGTCACGCGCCTGCCCGAAGGAGCCGAAGTGCTGGGCGGCAATGACTTTTGCACCAACGCGGCTCTGGTCTATGATGACAGCATCCTGACCATTCAACCGCACCCGGAACTGCGCCCGGCGATCATCGCGGACTACCTCAAGGCACGCGCGAATGATCCCGCCTACCCCGCCGATCTGATCGCGCGGGCCAAAGATGAAAACGACAAACCGACCGATGACAAACGCTTCGCGGGTCTCATGGCGGCGTTTCTCGAACACGGGCGGGAGGCCCTGATCTGATGGAGTTTCTCGACCAACTGCCCGAAGCCGCTTTGGAGTATCTCGACGGGCGCAGGCTCGATGAGGTGGAATGCATCGTGGCCGATCTGTCCGGCATCGCCCGCGGCAAGGCCATGCCCGCCGCGAAATTCGCCAAACAGTCGCATTTCTACCTGCCGAATTCGATCTTCCTTCAGACCATCAACGGCGATTGGGTCGATGACGCCGAGGCGCCTTTCACCGAGCCGGACATGGTGCTGGTCCCGGACTTTGAGACCGCCACAGCCGCGCCCTGGACCGGGGATCTGACGCTTCAGGTCATCCACGATGTGCTGGATCAACAGGGTGAAATGGTGCCCACGGCCCCGCGCAACGTGTTGAAACGTGTGGTTCAGCTTTACCACGATCAGGGCTGGGACCCGATTGTCGCACCAGAGATGGAATTCTTTCTCGTCGCCCGCAACGTCGACCCGAACCAACCGGTCGAACCGCCGATTGGCCGCACGGGTCGGCGCGCGGCCCAGCGGCAGGCCTATTCCATGTCGGCGGTGGACGAATACGGGCCCATTATTGATGACATCTACGACTTTGCCGAGGCGCAGGGCCTCGAGATCGACGGCATCCTCCAGGAAGGCGGCGCCGGTCAGATCGAGATGAACCTGCGGCACGGCGATCCGGTCAAACTGGCCGATGAGATGTTCTATTTCAAACGGCTCATTCGCGAGGCCGCCCTGCGTCACGATTGTTTCGCGACCTTCATGGCGAAACCCATTCAGGACGAGCCGGGCTCGGCGATGCACATCCACCATTCGGTGGTGGACATCAACACGGGCGAAAATATCTTCTCCAACCCGGATGGCTCCGAATCCGAGGCCTTCATGCATTTCATCGCGGGGCTGCAAAACCACACGCCTTCCGCCATCGCCATGCATGCGCCCTATGTGAACAGCTATCGCCGTTACGTCCGCGATTTCGCCGCGCCCATTAACCTCGAATGGGGCCGTGACAACCGCACCACGGGGCTGCGTGTGCCGATCTCTGGCCCCGAGGCACGTCGGATCGAGAACCGTCTGCCGGGCATGGATGTGAACCCTTATCTGTCGATCGCGGCCTCTCTGGCCTGTGGCTATCTCGGCCTCATTGAGCGCCGCGAGCCGCGTGCGGAATATATCGGTGACGCTTACGCCTCCGCCGATGGCATCCCGGATACGCTGTCGCGCGCGCTCGACCTTTTGGAAAGCTCCACGCAGATGCAGGATGTCTTGGGCCCGGATTTCGTCCGCGTCTACCTTCAGGTCAAACGCGCGGAAAACGATGCCTATCTTCAGGTCATCAGCCCGTGGGAGCGCGAGCATCTTTTGCTCAATGTCTGAGGACATCGCGTTCAAAATCAGGGGCCTTCGGGCCCCTTTTTCATGGCCATTCGCACCGCACCGCAGCATGTGAAATTTTTGCGAAATTCCGCCACCCCAGACGCGCAGCACTAGATTTTTCGCCGCCGAACACTTACAGTAAATCCGAAAGAAGAATTCCAAAAAGGTGAAAATATGAGTCTCGGGCCCAATGTCTACGACGCCGAACCGATCCCGGAAGAGGCGCGCGCAATCGTCGAACAGCTGCTGAAGTCCGGCGATCTGTTCCGCTACACGGCTGCGAAAGACGCCCCCGTGACGCTCTTGGAACAGGAGTTCGCCGAGATGCTGGGCGCGAAATATGCCCTCGCCGTGGCCTCCTGCTCCGCCGCTTTGTTCCTGTCCCTGAAGGCTCTGAACCTGCCGCGCGACGCCAAGGTCCTGATCCCCGCCTTCACCTTTGCCGCTGTGCCCTCCTCCATCGTGCACGCGGATTGCAAACCGGTGCTCGTGGAATGCGGCGACAACTACCGCATCGACCTCGACGATTTCCACGCCAAGATCGAAGACGCCGATGCCGTGATGATCTCCCACATGCGGGGTCACACCTCCGATATGGATGCGATCAAAGCCGCCTGTGACGCGAAGAACATTCCGCTGATCGAAGACGCCGCGCACTCCCTCGGCACCGTCTGGGACGGGCAGAATATCGGCACCATCGGCAAGATCGGCTGTTTCTCCTTCCAGTCCTATAAGCTTTTGAACGCGGGCGAAGGTGGCATCATGATCACCAATGATCCCGAGGTCATGGCCCGCGCCGTCATCATGTCCGGCGCCTATGAGCACAATTGGGGCAAACACAATCCGCAACGCGACAATGCGCTGGCCGAGGCCTTTGCCAAATGGCAGAACCAGCTGCCGCTCTACAACACGCGCCTGTCGAACATGTCCGCAACCCTCGTGCGCCCGCAGTTGGGCGAGGTGCCGCGTCGTGTGGCCGACGGTCGTCGCAACCACGATTACACCGCCGCGCGTCTGGAAAGCTCGCCCTTCCTGACCGTGCCCGCCAAGCTCGACAAAGAGGTCCGCGCACCCGACAGCCTGCAATTCAATCTCGTTGATTTCAGCCGCGAAGACGCCATTGCCTTTCAGAATGCCGCGAAAGCGCGTGGTGTGTCGGTGCAGGTCTTCGGTCTTTCGACCGACAACGCGCGGGCCTTCTGGAACTGGCAATTCCTGGGCGAGACGCCCGAGCTGCCGAAAACCCGCGAGATGCTGTCCAAGGCCTGCGACACCCGCCTGCCTGCGCGTTTGACCGAAGAGGATTGCGATTTCATCGCCGACGCCCTGATCTCCGCCGCAGCCGAGGTCAAAGCGGTGAAAGTCGCCGCCGAGTAAACCGGCCCCACATGACTTCGAAACGCCTCCCCGCACGGGGAGGCGTTTTGCGTTACAACAGCTTGAGATAGCCGCCCAGCCACGGATATTGCGCCACCACCGGATCGACGACCTGCTCTTGCAACAAAGGCCCCAGTTGTTGGGCAATTTCGGTCGCCATTTCCGACATACCGTCGCGCCGCACCGTGAGCGAAATTTTCCGTGACAAGGGGGCGACCGGCAAGGGAATGGCCTCGATCTCATCGGCATAGCGCCCGGCGTTCAACACGCCCAAAGACGACAGAACCGTCCAGCCCGAACCGCCTGCCACCATCGCCAAAATCGCGCGGTAGCTGTCCAGTTCGAACCGATGCGTCAGCGTCATCCCCTCGCTGCTCAGATGCTCCGCCAACATCCGCCCCATCACATGGCGCCGCGTGTATTGGATCAGCGGCAGTTGGCCCGGCGCATCATGCTGGCCTTTCGGCACCACAGCCACAAAGGGGTCCTGCAACAAGGGATGCCGCTCGAACCACTCCGCACTCTCGCCCAGCTCAGCCGCCACGATCACATCGAGCGCGCGGTTTTCCAACCGATCCAGCAAGCGATGCGACGGCCCGGTCTCCAATTCAAACCGCGTCTCCGTCAGGTGATCCGCCATCTGCGTGATCATCATCGGCGTCACGGAGGCCTCGAAATCCTCGACCATCCCCAACCGCAAGTGCCCCAGATGGCTGAGATCCAGCCCGGCAATCTCAGAACGCGCACGGGCCGCTTCCAAAAGAATGCTTTGCGCCCGGCGACGCAACACGCGCCCTGCGGGCGTCAGGCTCATCGGGCGTTCGCGCCGGTTGATCAACTCGGTGCCCAGAGCGGTTTCCAAGTTAGAGATTTGCTGCGACACGGCAGAGGGCGACGCAGCAAGGCGTTTGGCGGCGGCGGAGACCGAACCTTCTTCGGCCACAGCAAGAAACACCTCCACCCCCCAAAGGGTCAACCGCCCAACCTTGTCACTCATCCCAACGACCTCCCGTTTCCTTTGCTGCCCTAAATACTCAAAAAAGCTCACAGAAAAAAGAAAACCCTGATCCTTGGGATCAGGGTTTGCATGAGTGTCAAAGCGGGACGCTTATTTCATCTTCGACAGCTTGTCCTGAAGATCAGCGAGCTGTTTCTTGATCTCGCTCAGGTCTTCCTTGGTCTCCTCCGGCTCAGCGCTCGGTCCGGACCAATTTTGGCCCATACCACTCGCCATGCCGCCGGTCATCGCCTTGATGAAAGCTTCCTGCTGCGCCTGAAGCGCCTCGAAGCCCGGGATTTGCGTTCCGAAATTTTGCATCATCTGCTCCTGGCCCTGACGCAGCATGTCAAAGCTTTGCGCCAGAAACTGCGGCACGACGGATTGGATGTCGGTCGTATAGCTGCGCACCAGATCGGTCAGAACGCCCAAAGGCAGCACATTTTCGCCGCGGCTTTCGTGTTCCGCGATGATTTGCAAAAGATATTGACGGGTCAGGTCATCACCGGATTTCAGGTCGACGATCTGAACGTCACGCCCCTCGCGGATAAATCCCGCGATGTCTTCGAGCGTCACGTAATCCGATGTTTCCGTGTTATAAAGCCGCCGGGACGCGTAGCGTTTGATCAGCAGCGGCGCAGAGGTATCCGCAGGTTTTTTATCTGTGGCCATATTGGGCTCCCCTCCCTTTATTGGCAATGAAACGAGCCTAAGCGAGCGATGCTGCAAAAGCAAAAGAAATCCGGCCAGAAATGTTAACGCAACCAAGTCCTGGGCCGCCTGGCTGTCGACACAAAAAAACGGGCCTCTGAGAAGAGAGGCCCGTTTCGCGATCCACATTTTCAGGGAGGAGGAAAAAATGCGGAGAGGTTACTCGTACTGACGTCTAACGCTTACTTCGCCGTCGCTTTTTTCGCGGCTTTGGTCATTTCATCCGTCGCTTTTTTGGCAGCGGCGGTCATGTCTTCGCCCATGTCTTTGCCAGCGGCCAGCATCAGTTCGACGGTTTCCATCTGAACTTTCTTGGCCACTTCGGCGAAGGCGGCCATGTTTTCGGCGGCCATTTCGGCTTGGGCGGAGGCGAAATCGGTCATCGCCTTGGTGTAATCGGTCGGCTCTTCTTTCACGGTGGTGATTTCGGAGACTTTGGTCAGGGTTTCCTTGGTCCATTTCGAGGAAATCTCGGAGGATTTCTCGGCGGCTTCGATCGCCACTTTGGACATTTTCTCTGCGAGGGAGGCTTGGGTTTTGAAGCTCTCCTGCATCGCAGACATGTCAATCGGGAAAGAGCCCATCATGTCTTTCATCATCTTCGAAAAATCGTCGGTCTTGGCCATATCTCGTAGTCCTTCTGGCATTTTGCGAAATCGGCCCCTACCGGTCTGGCACGGGTTTTCGCTTTGGTCTGCGCTTCTGAACGCCTGTTCAGTTCGCGTTTGCACAAACAATATGCATGCCGCAGTGCAGAAAATCAAGCGATTTATGCTGCACTGCGGCAAAAGACAGAAAATATCGAGATTTCAGGCATTTGCTCTGACGTACGTCAGAGATGTCAGGGCGTCGCTTGGGATTTGACGTAATTCCCGGGCGCCGGACCGAGGATCTCCGCCCCCGAATCGCCGGGCTGACGCGCAGGGACCATCTTGCCGGACCGCGCGTGCAGCCATTTCTCCCAACGCGGCCACCAGGAGCCTTGATGGAACTGCGCCCCGGCCTTCCACTCTTGCGGAGACAAGCTCAGGTCCGTGTTGGTGTAATGGCCATATTTCTTTTTCGACGGCGGATTGACGATCCCGGCGATGTGGCCGCTCTCGGACAGGATAAAGGTCTTGTTCTTCGAGCCCATCTGGCGAATGCCATTGTAGGAACTGTCCCAGGCGGCAATGTGATCGGTCTCGCAACCGATGGCGCAGAGCGGCACGGTGACGTCCGAGAGATGCACCGTGGTGCCGCAAATCGAAAAGCCCGAGGTGGCCAGTTCATCGCGCTGACACAGGCCCCGCAGATATTGCACCGCCATCTTGCCCGGAAGGTTGGTCGCGTCGCCGTTCCAATACAACAGATCGAAGGCGGGCGGCGCCTCCCCCATCATATAGCTGCGAATGGCGGGCTGATAGATCAGGTCGTTGGAGCGCAGATAAGAGAAGGTCCGATTCATGTAGAGCGATTTCATCAGGCCGGTGCGTTTGGCCTCCGCCTCGATCCCATCGACGAAATCGTCATCGAGGAAGACGCCCACCTCGCCCTGATCGGAGAAATCCGTCAGCGTCGTAAAGAAGGTCGCAGATTTCACCGACGTATCGCCGCGTTGTTTCATCAACCCCAGCGTGATCGACAGGGTCGTGCCCGCGATGCAATAGCCGATCACGTTGATCTTCGGCTCCGACGTGATCTTTTTGACCTGCTCGATGGCGGTCAGGAACCCCTCCTCGACATAATCATCCATGCGCACATCGGCATAGCCCTCATTCGGGTTGACCCAGGAGACGACGAAAACAGTGTAGCCCTGTTCCGTGATCCATTTGATCAGCGAGTTCTGTTCGCGCAGGTCGAGAATGTAGAATTTGTTGATCCAGGGCGGAAAGATCAAAAGCGGCGTCTTATGCACCTCTTCGGTCAGGGGCGCATATTGGATCAGCTCGAACATGCGGTTGCGAAACACCACCGAGCCTTTGGACGTGCCGATATTCCGGCCCACCTCGAACGCTTCCTTATCGGCGAGATTCACGATCATCTCGCCATGGTGATCCTCCAGATCGCGCACGAGGTTCTCAAGGCCCTTCACAAGGCTCTCGCCATCGGTCTCCAATGCGTGCTGCAAAGCGTCCGGGTTGGTCGCGAGGAAATTCGTCGGCGACATCATGTCGATGATCTGCCGGGTGAAATAATCCACCCGCCGGCGATCCCGTGCGTCCATCCCTTCGAGATCGGTGACGGCGTTTTCCATCGCCTCGGCGTTGAGCATGTATTGCTGTTTGAGAAAGTTGAAATAGGGATTGCTCTGCCACAGAGGGTTCTGAAACCGGCGGTCTTTCGGCGTCTCGTCGGGCGGTGGCGTCAGGTCGCCGTGGCTGAGCCTCTGCTGGGCGTCGACGTAATGCTTGAGCGTCTTGCCCCAATGGCTCACCTGATGCTCGATCACCCGGGCCGGGTTGTTCATCATTTCGGCCATATAGGCGCTGGCGGCCTTGAGAAACAACTCCTGACTGGGCCCCTGAAGCGAGGGAGGAATCGGCTTTTTCTGTGCCAGCGCAGCAACAAGACGCGCGGAAAGCTCTTCGATTTTGACAATATTCTCGTTGAGCTTGTCCAAATCCTGTTGTTTTTCCTGCGTTTTGACCTCTCCATCCCGAGCCATTGCGCAACCTCCCCAATTTTTTGCACTTGCAGCATCGTAAAATGCTGTAAGACTATATCAGTTACGATAGCGACAGACTTGTCCTGTGGGAAGACGAAGCCGCAGATTGCGACGCTCTACCTCAGAGGTCAGGCCTGTCACCGGCACACACAGGAGGCCCACATGCGCTTTATGGCTACCTACGATCTGATGGAAACGATCCGCAACACGAACCAATGGCTGGGCGCCTCGGCTCAGGCCTTTGGCTCCTACCCGGCGATGGCGATGATGCCCAACCCCGGCATTCAATGGCTCGCCGCCTGGGGTCAGGTGACGGAGCGCGCCTTTTCGCGCATGGTCACCAAACCCGACTGGGGCATCGACACCGTTGTCGGCGAAGACGGGCGTGACCACCTTGTCGACATCGACATCGAGGTTGCGAAACCCTTTGGCGATCTGATCCATTTCAACGTGCAGGGCCGGGACGAGATGAAGCGCCGCGTGCTTTTGGTCGCACCGATGTCCGGCCACTACGCCACGCTTTTGCGCTCGACCGTCATTTCGCTTTTACCGGACTGCGAGGTCTATATCACCGACTGGCACAACGCCCGTGACATCCCCGTGTCTGAGGGCAAATTCGATGTCGAGGATTATACCCTCTACCTCGTCGACTTCATGAAACATCTGGGCCCGAACACCCATGTGATCGCCGTCTGCCAACCGGCGCCTCTGACGCTTGCTGCCACCGCCTACCTCGCCGAAGAAGACCCGAAGGCCCAGCCACGATCCCTGACGCTCATCGGTGGCCCGATCGACCCGGACGCGACGCCCACGGAAGTCACGGATTTCGGCAACCGCGTCACCATGGGCCAGCTTGAAAATTCGATGATCCAGCGTGTCGGCTACAAATACAAAGGCGTGGGCCGCAAGGTCTACCCTGGCCTGTTGCAGCTCAGCTCCTTCATCGCGATGAACATGGACAACCACTCCCAGGCCTTCGCCGATCAAATCTCGCGCGTTGCCAAGGGCGAGGCGGGCGAACATGACCGCCACAACAAATTCTATGACGAATATCTCGCCGTTATGGATATGACCGGCGAATTCTACCTCTCGACTGTTGAACGCATCTTCAAGGGCCTCGAGATCGCGAAGAACGAATTCACCGTCGCTGGCAAAAAAGTTGATATCGGCAAGATCACCGACGTGGCGGTGAAAACCGTTGAGGGCGAGAATGACGACATCTCCGCGCCGGGCCAATGTGTCGCCGCGCTGGATCTCTGCACCGGCCTGCCGGACAGCAAGAAGGCCGCGCATCTCGAACCCGGCGCCGGGCATTACGGGATTTTCGCGGGCAAAAGCTGGCGCAACAACATCCGGCCTCTGGTGCTCGACTTCATCGACGCCAACTCGGGGCCGCGGGTTGTGGCCGGGAAAGATACCGAAGCGAAAGCGGGTTGAAAAAGACGGCGCCCGAGAGGCGCCGTTTCTTTGAGTATTTTCACCAAGAAAAAGATCAGCCTCGAAACACTCACCGCAGCACGAAGGGTGCTTCGGCTTCGAGCCATGCCTTGAGCGCGCGCGACACGGTTTGCGGCGCTTCCAGCATCGGCAGATGGCCGGCCCGCTCGATCAGGACAAGATCCGCGCGCGGCATGAGCTGGGCGATGAAATCCTGACGCCTTGGCGGACAGATCGTGTCCGAGGCGCCGCCGATCACCAGCGCCGGAATGCGGGCGCGCCGCAGGACGTTTTGGTGATCCGGGCGACGTTGCAGAATGCGCGATTGGCGCAAATAGGTCTCAAGCCCCGCCTCCATCGCCATATCGAGCCAATGGTCACGAATGGCGTTGCGATGGGGCGTCTCGAAAAGCGCGGTCGTGGGCAGTTCTTCCCACAAAACCTCGCCAAAGCGGCCCGTCTTGGCCTTGATCATCCGCGGCTCGCGGGCGGCGGCGGCATTGGGCGGCTCCGCCTGCGCAGAGCCGGAGATCAGCGCGATGCGGCTCACCCGTCCGGGCGCGCGGCGCAGGATTTCGGTCGCGACAGAGGCGCCCAGATCATGCCCCGCCACCGCGAATTTCGGCGGCGCGACGGCCAGCACCGCATCGGCCATCTCGGTGAGGCTCTCGCCCAGCAAAGGCGCGACCATCACGGCATGGTGACGGCTCAGATCATTGATCTGATCGGCGAACACCCGGCCATCGGCCAGAAATCCGGGCAGCAGAACGAGGCTCTCGGTCATCAGTCAATCCACAGGAAAACTTGCATTTTTCTCACATGCCGCAGGACAGAGGGTCAAGCGCTCGTGAGATCACTTATCCGTTCAAACTCCGGCCAGCACATCAAAGATCGCCGCCTCGATGATCTTGAGGCACTCGACGGTGGAGAAGGAATGATCCGCCCCTTTGACCAGAGTGAGGCGTATATCATCGCCCACCGCATGATCGAAGAGCTGCATCGCGGTCTCGACCGACACGGAGGTGTCCGCCGTGCCCTGAAGGAAGCGCACCGGGAAGGGCAGCGCCAAGGGGCTGCGCAGGATCAGATGGTCGCGCCCGTCCTCGATGAGGCGCCGGGTGATCGGATAAGGGTCGGCATAATCGGAGGGCACCATGACGACGCCCTCGTCGATGAGCGCCTTGCGCTGTGTCTCATCGAAGCCGGCCCAAAAGCCGTCTTCGGTAAAGTCAGGCGCGGCAGCAATGGTCACAAGGCCGCCGACACGCGGATGAATGCGTTTGCACATCAAAAGCGAAATCCAACCGCCCATGGAGGAGCCGACAAGCACCTGCGGGCCATCCGTGAGCGCTTCGATCACCGCCTGCGCATCCTCCGCCCAATCGCCGATACAGCCGTCACGGAACTCTCCGGCGCTTTCTCCATGCCCCGAGTAATCGAACCGAAGGAAAGGCCGGCCCTGTGCCGCCGCCCATTGTTCGAGCGCCACGGCTTTCGTCCCCGCCATATCCGACATGAACCCGCCAAGGAACACAACGCCGGTGCCCTCGCCCTCAAGACGATTGTAGGCAATGCGGCGGCCGGAGGGGGTGTCGAGATAATCGGTCATGTTTGGCTCCCTTTTGAGATGAGTGCTATCGGTCCTGCCGAGGGTTTGCAATCAATCGCGCGTTAGTCTTTTTCCATGGCGAAAAGCGAAAAGCCCTCCTCGACCTCTTCAAGACGAAACGCAACAACAGCTCCCGCCAGTGCCAACCCTGCGAAACTCAAAAGCGCCGCATGCGGACCGAGGGCAGAAGCCACGGCGCCGATCACACCCGATCCCAGCAAAATCACGCCGATCACCGTGTTGGCAACGGCGGTATAGGCGGTGCGCTGATCTTCGGGGGCGAGATCGACAAGGTAGGTGGAGCGGCCCTGACGCACGCCGTGATAGCAAATCATCAAGAGAAAGAGCGACAATGGGATGGCCCAAGAGGTCGCGGAGAGCCCCATGAGATCAAGCGTGACACCCAACACGAGGGCGGCGGCGCCGAAGAGGCCCGAGAGTGCCAGCACAGTTTTCGACGAGCGATCCGCGAGCCGCCCCCAGACGTAGGACGACAAGAAAGACGCGAGCGCGGAGGCCAGAACGGAAGCGCCCAAGGCCTCAAACGTGCCATTGCCCGCCTGTGCGCCTAAGACGATCAGATAAGGCGGGGCGAGTGCCGTGCCGGTCAAAAGCCCCCGGGCATAGATAAAGCGGCGCAGCATGGGCTTGTGTTTGAGAAGTTTGAGCTGGGCCAGAACCTTTTCGCGGCCCTCGCCGGGGTCCTTTTCCTCACGCAGAGTGGAGAAGATTGCGAAGGCCAGCCCCCAAAGCACGGCAGCCGCCGCAAGTGCGCCGATCACCAGAGCGTAACGGTCCACAGGCGCAAAGATCAGCAAAAGCGCGAAGGCCACAACCGCCACGGAGGACACGGAACTTGCGGTGCCGGTAACCGCACCGCGTCGGGTCTTGGCGATGGTCTTGCCCAAGATGTCTTTGTAGCTGACCGAGGCCACCGAGCGCGACACGGCCAGAAAGGCGACGGCGACACAGGCCGCAACGCCCGCGGCCCAGCCGGTCAAAGTCAACCCGATGAGCACGAGAGCGGCGGCGGCAATCCCCTGCCCCAGACCGGCCAAGGCCCAGGCCCATTTGCGTTGTGCCATACGGTGAACGCGCGGCGCGGTGAAAAGCTGCGGCAAAAGCGCACCTGCCTCGCGGATCGGCACCAAAAGCCCGATGAGCGCGGCCGGCGCGCCCAGATGCGACATCAGCCAGGACAGGACCAATTTGGGATCGAACAGCCCATCGGCAGATTTGGTCATCGACAAAGCACCGACATGGCGCAGGAAATTTGTGGGTTCGGCCCGCGTTGCCTGATCGCTCAGACCCTCGGCCGTGCCTTGCGCGTCTTTCGAACCGGACAGGGTCCGAAACAGACGCTCGGAAAGAGACATATGGGAAACCTTTCACATTGACTTTACACATTCAAAAGAAGACATAGGGCAAACACATATACCCGCAACCGGGCGCTTGGTAGGCGCCAAACCGACGAGGAGAGCCTAAAGATATGGCACCGATTTCTCTCACATTCCCCGATGGCAATTCGCGCGAGTTTCATGCTGGCGTGACCCCTGCCGATGTGGCCGCAAGCATTTCCAACAGCCTTGCGAAGAAAGCGATCTCCGCGTCCGTCAACGGTCAGCACTGGGACCTCCAGTGGCCGATCAACGCGGACGCCCAAATCGCCATTCACACCATGCAAGACGATGCGCCGGCGCTCGAACTGATCCGGCATGACCTTGCGCATATCATGGCGCGCGCGGTGCAGGAACTTTGGCCCGACGTCAAAGTGACCATCGGCCCGGTGCGCGACAATGGCTGGTTCTATGACTTCGACCGCGAAGAGCCGTTCACGCCCGAGGACCTTGGTCAGATCGAAGCGAAGATGAAGGACATCATCAACGCCCGTGAGCCGGTGAAGACCGAAGTGTGGGGCCGTGACGAGGCGATTGACTATTACAACGCAAAGGGTGAGCCTTTTAAGATCGAGCTTGTGAACCGCATTCCCGAAGGCGAGGATTTGCGGATGTACTGGCATGGCGACTGGCAGGATCTCTGCCGCGGTCCGCATTTGCAACACACCGGGCAAGTGCCTGCGGATGCCTTCAAACTGACCCATGTGGCCGGGGCCTATTGGTTGGGCGACAGCTCGCGTCCGATGTTGCAGCGCATCTATGGCGTGGCTTTCAAGAACCGCAAGGATCTGAAGGCCTGGGAATTGATGATGGAAGAGGCCGCCAAGCGCGATCACCGCAAGCTGGGCAAAGAGATGGACCTCTTTCACATGCAGGAAGAGGCGCCGGGTCAGATTTTCTGGCATCCGAACGGCTGGAAAATCTACACCACGTTGCAAGATTACATGCGTCGCCAACAAGAGCGTGACGGCTATGTCGAGGTGAACACGCCGCAGGTGGTGAACCGCAAACTCTGGGAAGCTTCGGGGCATTGGGACAACTATCAGGAAAACATGTTCATCGTCGAAGTGGACGAGGATCATGCCCGCGAGAAGACTGTCAACGCGCTGAAACCGATGAACTGCCCCTGTCACGTGCAGGTGTTCAATCAGGGTTTGAAATCCTACCGCGACCTGCCGCTGCGCATGGCCGAATTTGGCTCGTGCAACCGCTATGAACCCTCGGGCGCGCTGCACGGCATCATGCGGGTGCGCGGCTTCACGCAGGACGACGCGCATATCTTCTGCGAAGAAAAGCACATCGAAGCGGAGACCAAGAAGTTCATCGAGTTCCTCGCGAAAATCTACGCCGATCTCGGGTTCAACGACTGGTCGATCAAGCTTTCGACCCGTCCCGAAAAACGCATCGGGTCCGAAGAAAGCTGGGATCACTCCGAAGAATCTCTCGGCAACGCCTGTAAAGCCGCCGGTTACGACTATGAGATTCAGGAGGGCGAAGGGGCGTTTTACGGGCCGAAGCTTGAGTTCGTGCTGACCGACGCCATCGGCCGCGAATGGCAATGTGGCACGCTTCAGGTTGACCCGAACCTGCCGGAGCGACTGGACGCCAGCTATATCGGTCAGGACGGGGCGAAACACCGCCCGATCATGCTGCACCGCGCGGTTGTGGGCTCTTTCGAGCGCTTCATCGGCATTCTGATCGAAGAGCACGCGGGCAAACTGCCCTTCTGGCTCGCGCCCCGTCAGGTCGTTGTGACCACCATCGTCTCCGAGGCGGATGACTACGCCGCCGAGGTCGTGGCCGCTCTCAAAGCCGCCGGTGTGCGGGCCGAGGCCGACACGCGAAACGAGAAGATCAACTACAAGGTCCGCGAACACAGCCTCGCCAAAGTGCCGGTGATTCTGGCCGTCGGTGCCCGCGAGGTCGACGATAAGACCGTCTCCGTGCGCCGTTTGGGCGAAAAACAGACCGCGATGATGTCACTTGCGGACATCGTGGCTGAGCTGAAAGACGCCGCACTCGCGCCGGACTTGAAATAATTCAGACATATCTGAAACGAAAAGGCCCCCGCTTCGGGGGCCTTTTGCATTGCGGCACACGCGATATCGCTTTTTGCGTGAGAATTGTTACAGGTGCAGATCGGCGGATTTTGGCCGACAAATACTTGAGTATACGCTCAAAATAGATACCTCACAAAAATTCCAGACATTGAATGTGGACCTCGCGGACCAGTTTCGCCGCCGGATCAAATCACAAATCCGTTTGTTTCACCCCCTGACACACGCGTCAGGTGACGTCCCCGTGAATGGCCTGTGACCGCCCCGGTGGGCCAATCTGTGTTCACCGCCACTGACGGCGGAAACGCATGAACCTAACGGGAGACACACCCAATGAGCACTCAATCGAAAACCCTCGCCCTTCTTGGCGCAATGACCGCCGCCCTCTCCATCGCGAACGCCGCCTCTGCCCAAGAGCAGGAAAAATGCTACGGCGTGGCGCTGGCCGGTGAAAACGGCTGCGCGGCAGGTCCGGGCACGACCTGTGCCGGCACCTCGAAAGTCGACTACCAAGGCAACGCCTGGACGCTGGTGCCCGCCGGCACCTGCGCCGACATCGAGCTTCCGGCCATGATGGACGGCACAGAACGCATGGGCTCGCTCGAAGCGCTTGAGCGCGACCTGCCGATGGACAGCTAACCGGTTTGGCCCGGCGCGTGACGGACCACATGCGCCGGGTCATTTTTCCCGATTTTGCAGGAGGCTTCGATGTTGGACCAGACAAATCAGCTGCCGATGGGCGTCGGCGTGGGATATAAATCCAAGCACTTTTCGAACATTTCCGAGGGGGATCACCCGGTGAAATGGTTCGAAATCCATGCAGAAAACTACATGGGCGAAAAAGGCGCCGCGGGCGGACGTCCGATGGCACAGCTGCGCGCGCTGTCGGATCGCTTTCCCATTTCCGTGCATGGCGTGGGGCTTTCAATTGGCGGCGAGGGCCGCCTTGATCCGGATCACCTCGTGCGGCTGAGCCATCTCATCGACGAGATCAACCCCGCCTCCTTCTCCGAACATCTCGCCTGGTCGACGCACGACACAGGTTATTTCAACGACCTTCTGCCCCTCCCCTATACCGCCAAAACCCTCGCCCGTGTGTGCGACCACATTGACGAGGTGCAAAGCACTCTCGGACGACAGATGCTCTTGGAAAACCCGTCCTCCTATCTGGCTTTCGCCGAAAGCACTTATGGCGAGGTCGAGTTCCTGCGCGCTGTCGTCAAGCGCACCGGTTGCGGGCTTTTGCTTGATGTGAACAATGTTTTCGTCTCCGCCAACAACCTGCGGATCGACGCCTATGACTATATCGATGCCTTCCCGCATGAGGCCGTGGGGGAAATCCACCTTGGCGGTCACGATGAGGATCAGGACGAAGACGGCGCACCGCTGTTGATCGACAGCCACGGTCGCGAGGTCGCCGATCCGGTCTGGCATCTTTACACCTACGCTCTGGCCACTGGCGGGCCGAAGCCGACGCTCATCGAATGGGACACGGATGTGCCCGAGTGGGAGGTTCTGGCCTCTGAGGTCGCCCGTGCTGCGCTCCGTCTCGAACAGGTGCTGGTATGAAACAGCAGGACTTCATCAAAGCCGCACTTGCGCCCGAGGCCCCGATCCCGGCGGGTCTCATCACCCCGTCGGGCACCCCAGCCAAGCGGCGCTTCGACGTCTATCGCAACAACATCATCGTGGGCCTCAAAGAGGCCATCGCCGCCTCCTATCCGGCGGTGAAATCCCTCGTCGGAGACGCGTTTTTCGACGCGATGACGGGAGACTACGTCCGCGCGCACCCCCCCAAAACGCCAATCCTGCCTCTCTATGGGGCTGATTTTGCGGCGTTTATCGACAGCTTTGCCCCGGCCTCCCGCCTGCCCTATCTCGGCGATGTGGCACGTCTCGAATATGCGCTGCGCCAAAGTTATCACGCCGCAGACACGCGCCCTGTGCCTGCGGCGGAGTTCTCCGATCCCTTGTTGTTCACCCGCCAAGTGGTGCTCGCGCCGACCGTCATCTGGCTCGCAAGCGCCTATCCGGTCACCAAACTGCGCCGATTTGCCCTGGACGGCGACCGACCGTCGGGCGGGGCGGAGGACGTACTGATCACACGTCCGGGTTTCGACCCCGTCGCCACCGCCTTTCCGCCTGGCACCTGTGCCGTGCTTGACGCCTTGCGGGACGGTATGGCGCTCGCGAATGCCGCCGAACTTGCGCCCTCGGATCTCGACCTTTCGCAATTTCTCGGCACGCTTTTGAAAGGCGGCGCCATCATCGACATTCTGGAGAGGGATCACGATGTGTAACGATATGCTCTCGACCAAGCTGGCCCAAACCAACGCAGCGGCCATAAACGCCCTGCCCCTGCTGGCGCGTTTCACCTTTTCCGCCGTGCTCTTGCGCTATTTCTGGGCCTCGGCTCTGACCAAACTGGAGGGGCCGTTCACGCCGTCCTTCAACGCCTATGCCCAGATTTTTCCCCGCAAAATGGAAGCCGCAGGCTATGACATCTCTGGCTTTGGTTCATTTGAATGGCTGGTGATCATGGCGGGAACCTACGCCGAATTCCTCTTGCCCCTGCTGATTGTTCTAGGTCTCGCAACACGGCTCGCCGCTCTGGGCATGATCGGCTTTGTCCTCGTGCAAAGCCTCACCGATGTGATCGGGCATGGTCTCGACATGGCGACCATTGGCGCGCTGTTCGATCGGCATTCCGATGCGCTGATCTTTGACCAACGCGCGCTTTGGGGGATGGTCCTGCTCACGCTTGTCGGACTTGGTGGAGGTTGGGCCTCATTGGATCGGGTGATTTTCAATCGCCTGAATCCCAGTTAAAAATGCGCCTTGGCCTCGTCCGGTTTGCCCGCCGCCAGTGCCAGAAAACCGCCCAGGACGCAGAAGCCCAAGGGGAACATGGTAAAGACGTTGAAGCCAAAGCCGACGTAGATCAGGCCTGCCGCCGCCCACATCAACAGCCCACCCCAAAGGGCGCGGGCGTGGGCCATGGCGCCGCCTGCGATGGCGAGGAGCGGGGCCAGAAAGCTCGCCGCCCGGATCAGATCGACATTCGCCACCTGTTCGAACAGCCCCTCGACCTCGCCCCAACGATCAATCGCCTCGGTGTAGCCAAAGCTGAAAAAGCCGACAAACATGGCGAGCACGCCACCCAAAACCCCAAGCACCAGCGCCGCGTTGCGCATCACCGCTCTCCTTCTCTTGTCGCTGTCACATAGGCGTTCTTGCGGGCAGGTTAAAGAAGTGCCGCCTGCACATCCTTGCCCCAGCCGAGATAGAGCTCACCGTCTTTCTCGATCACCGGACGTTTCATGAGCGTCGGATGATCCGCCAAAAGATCGAGCGGTGGACGCGCCCGTTCTTCTTCCGACAGCCCGCGCCATGTGGTCGAGCGCGTGTTGACCAAAGCCTCGCCAAACTGGGCATAGAATCGCTCAAGCTGCTCTTTGGACAGGGATTCTGTGCGTATATCGGTCAACTCCACCCCCAGCGCTTTCACCGCTTTTCGGCAGGTGTCACAGGTCTTTATCCCATAAATCACGGTCATTTCGCTCTCCTCAATGGCAATTTTGGTGGCATTTTGCCCAAATTTCGGCACTTGGCCATGTGTTACGATTTTGTCGCTTGCCTTTATACGGATGTGTTGCACACTCGAAAGCGTGACTGCTGACTTTCGAACGACCGCTCCTTACGGGGCAGCAGGAAGACTTGGAAGACCTGGCTGCACCGGCCCGTCGCACGTTGCGGCGGATGAAACGATAAGGAGATACGGGGATATGCCCACTGGCACCGTGAAATGGTTCAACACCACCAAAGGCTACGGCTTTATTGCACCTGACGACGGCGGCAAGGATGTGTTCGTGCACATTTCTGCGGTCGAACGCGCTGGCATGACCGGCCTCGCAGACAACATGAAGATCGGCTACGAACTTCGTGAAGGCCGCGACGGACGCGCATCCGCCTCTGAACTTGTCGCGCTTTAAAGCTTTTCGATCTTGAAAGTCGGCGGTTCCGGGCGCAGTCTCGGGGCCGCTTTTCTTTTGGGAGACCCCGATGCCTTTGATCCTGACCTTCGGCGACAGCAACACCCACGGCGTTCAGCCGATGCGCACCCGCCCCACCGATCTTCCACGCCTCACCCGCCGCTGGCCTGTGGTGATGGCCGACGTGTTGGGTTGGAATGTGGTCGAAGAGGGTCTGCCGGGGCGTACTTTTGCTTTTCCCGATCCCGAAATGGGGCCGCATATGGACGGGCGGATCGGGCTGTTCACCGCGCTTGAAAGCCACGGGCCAATTGACGCGATGACGATCATGCTGGGCACCAACGATCTCAAGGCGCATTTCGAGGCCGCGCCCGAAGACATCGCCGCCGCCTGTGGCTTTCACCTCGACGTCGCATTGTCGGAAGAGATGCAGGCCCGTCACGGCGGGTTCGAACCCTTCCTCATCCTGCCGCCCCGGCCCCATGCGGCGGGCTGTTTGGCCGAGACCTATGTCGGCGCGGCGGACAAAGCCCAGGCGGTTCAGGACGCCATGCGTGCCGAGGCCGACGCCCGCGATGTCGCCGTCTTCGACGCCAATGAGGTGATTTCTGTCTCCGATCTGGACGGCGTGCATTTCGATGCTGCGGCCCATGAGGCTCTGGGGCAAGCCGTGGCCGGGTTTATCCTGTCGGAAATTGCCGAAGACTGAGGCTCAGCCCGCCGTCTCCGGGGCCTCTGTCGGTGCGAGATCTTCCCAATATTCACCCATGGCGACGATGCAGCTCCGCCCCTCGACATAGGTCTGCACAAGCGTCCAGTCGCCGGATTTTGGGTTGGTCCAAATCTCCATCACCGCCTCGGGGCCACGCAGGCCCGTGCCGGTTTTGACCGCGCCGAATTGGCGGGCGAGCTTGGCATGGATCTCCTGTTGCGGACCGCAGAGCACCTCTCCGATCAGGCTTTGCGCCTCGGCGCGCAGGCCAACCAGCGCCAAAACTGCGCCCATGCCGCTCAATAGAACTGTGTTTCGGATGCTCATGCACCCAATGTAACACAGAGATGACATTCACCCTAAGAAAACTCTGCACAAATGCAGGGCCGGTTTAGCTCCCGGACATGGAAATGCTGTCAGGCTGGTAATTCGGCGATTTCGGATCGGTCGTGTTCGCCACGGTCGGAGTGGAACTGCGCCGCACCACGGGCGCATCGCCATAGCCGGTCGCATTCGGCGTCCCGCAACAGATCACACCATTGTAGCGGATCGGCTGTGTCCCCGCCGGGCAGAAGTTATCCACTTGTTTTTCATAGGCAAAGAGTTTGACCGAGGGATCATAGGGCTGCGTCTCCGCGGCCAAAACCGGGCTTGCACCCAAGGTCACGATGAGGGCTGTGATGGCGGTCTTCAACATGGCTCAAACTCCTGAAATACTTGGGAGAAGGTTAGCTCAGGGGGCGATCTGCGGCAAGGCTTGGGTGGCGTCCTCCGACCATTGCTCACAAACCGCAAACAATCACGCCCGATTTGAGGTATTCACCGCACCCATTCCACAACCTCGCAGCGCGGCGCCTCTGTCCGTAGCACCATGCGGGAGACCTCGCGCCACTCTGCGGAATCGAATTCAGGGAACCATGTGTCCGCCCCTTCGACCTCCGTGTCCACCTCTGTGATCACGAGCCGGTCGGCCAGCGGCAGCATCGCCTTGTAAATCCCGAAACCGCCCATGGCGTAAAGGCGCGCACGACCTTCGGAGCTCGCAAAAGCGATTGCCTCTTCGACCGTCGCAAAGACATGATCGTGATCGACACCTTGCGAAGACACCACGATATTGAGGCGATTTTTCAAGGGCTTGAACGGCAAACTGTCCCAGGTGTGCCGCCCCATGATCACCGCGCCCCCCATGGTTTCGCGCATGAAGAATTTCATATCCTCGGGCGCCTCCCAAGGAATGGTGTTGTCCTTGCCAATGGCCCCGTTGCGGTCGCGGGCGGCGATAAGTGTGATCATCTGCGGCGCTCCTTACACGGCCACCGGCGCTTTGATCGCCGGGTCGGGGTCGTAGTCGAGAATCTCGATGTCCTCATATTTGAAATCAAAGAGGCTCTTTACATCGGGATTGAGACGCAGCTTCGGCAACGCCTTGGGCGTCCGCGAGAGTTGCAGCTCCACCTGCTCCATGTGGTTGGTGTAAATATGCGCATCGCCGATGGAATGCACGAAAGTGCCCGGCTCATAGCCCGTGACCTGCGCCAGCATGGCAAGCAAAAGCGCGTAGGAGGCAATGTTGAACGGCACGCCGAGGAACATATCGGCGGAGCGTTGGTAGAGCTGGAGATGCAGCTTACCGCCGAGAATTTTCACCTGCCACAGCGTGTGGCACGGCGGCAGCGCCATATTGTCCACCTCCGCCGGGTTCCAGGCGGAGACGATCAACCGGCGGGAATCGGGGGCATTTTTGATTGCGGCCAGAAGATTTTCGATCTGATCAATCGGCCCACGCTCATGCCCCGGCCATTTGCGCCATTGCGCACCGTAAACCGGCCCGAGATCGCCGTTCTCATCGGCCCATTCGTCCCAGATCGACACACCATTCTCTTTCAGGTAGCGAATATTGGTGTCGCCGGAAAGAAACCACAGCAATTCATGGATGATCGAGCGCAGATGCAGCTTTTTCGTGGTCACCATCGGAAAGCCATCGGCCAGATCGTACCGCGCCTGAAGCCCGAAATAGGAGCGCGTCCCCGTGCCCGTCCGGTCGGTGGTGTCGACCCCATGGGCCAGAATGGTTTTGAGCTGGTCGTGGTATTGCTGCACGCTTCGATCCCCAAGATATAGTGGTTCCTCCCCTTATACAAAGAGGCGACAGGGATTCGCAAAGAGACATATCCGTCTGAGCTGGATTTCATCCCGCAAAGGGCTAGAGTTCAGGTCAGAGACAGACAGGAGGAAGCCGCATGCGCTATCTGCACACGATGGTCCGGGTGAAGGATCTGGAGAAAACCATAGCGTTTTTCGAGCTTTTGGGGCTCAAGGAAACCAAACGCATCGACCATGAAGGCGGGCGGTTTTCGCTGGTTTTCATGGCACCCGAGGGCCAGCCGGAATGTCCGGTCGAACTGACCTACAACTGGGACGGCGACGAGGGGCTACCGTCGGACAGTCGGCATTTCGGGCATCTGGCCTATGAGGTCGAGGATATCTACGCACTCTGCCAAAAGCTGATGGACGCTGGCGTGGTGATCAACCGCCCGCCGCGCGACGGGCATATGGCGTTCGTGCGCTCGCCGGACAATGTCTCGATTGAGCTGTTGCAAAAAGGCGAAAGCCTTGCCCCCGCAGAGCCTTGGGCCTCGATGGAAAACACCGGGCACTGGTGAAACTGGCCGCAGCATCAAAAGCGAAACGCCTCCCGCATCCGGGAGGCGTTTTTCATCGCGAAGCCAGGTAAATATCTTAGTAAATGTAGCGAATCTGATCCGCCCAATAGCGCTCAACCCGGCGCAGCGCGGTATTGATGTCCTCGATCCCCTCGGAGGAAATCACACCTTTGCCCTGAAGCCCCTCGGCATGACGGGAGAACAATTCGGCGACGGTGACGCGCACATGGTTGCCCTTATCGGTCAGCTTGACGCGCACGGAGCGACGGTCAATCTCGCAACGCTGATGGTGCATATAGCCCATATCGACGAGCTTCTTGAGATTATAGGACACATTCGAGCCCTGATAATAGCCGCGGGATTTCAGTTCGCCCGCCGTCACCTCATTCTCACCCACGTTGAACAGCAAAAGCGCCTGAACCGCGTTGATTTCGAGAATGCCGACCCGTTCGAATTCATCCTTGATCACATCGAGAAGCAGACGATGAAGTCGCTCCACAAGGGACAATGCCTCAAGATATTGAGACATGAAGGGCGTCTCGCTCGGTTTTACAAATACTGAATGCATGCTCATCTGTCACTCCGCCAATGGCTGTATCAGAGAGCAAATTGACCGCAATTTCCCAAAATTCAGTTAAACAAATGAGATTTTTGCAATCGAGGCAAATTGATCGAAAAATTGCCTGACCAGAGCGCGCGCTTTGGCAAGGGTTTGGTAACCTTTAAAGGCGTCTCAGCCCTTCACGCCCCAGGACGCGTGATCCGCATCGGCGATCAGCTTGTCGAGCATCGGCTTCAAATGCGTCGGAACGGGTTTCAGCCCCGTCGCATAGGACAAGAGATCCTGATCGTGCTCATCCATCAGCTGTTCGAACTCATCGAGCTGCGCCTCATCCATCGAGGCGAGATGCGCATCGGCATAGCCGCCAATCAACAGATCCATTTCCTTGATCCCACGCCGCCAGGCACGGATTTTCAGACGCTTGCGGCGAATGTCGATGGTCTCGGTCATGGCGGGCTCCTTCGGATCATGGGGGATCAAGGGGCTTTTTGCACCCATCGCCCGATTATCGCAAGGGACGTCTTGGCGCGGGACGGTTTTTGACGTTATCACTACGACGATCTAACGCAAATGGACTCATGCCATGCCCTTTCTTTCCGAGACTCTCTCCCGTGTGAAACCCTCCCCCACCATCGCCGTCACCAATAAGGCGCGCGAGTTGAAAGACGCGGGCAAGGATGTGATCGGGCTGGGCGCAGGCGAGCCGGATTTCGACACGCCCGCCAACATCAAGGCCGCGGGCATCCGCGCCATCGAAGAGGGCAAGACGAAATACACCGCTGTCGACGGCGTGCCGGAACTGAAAGCCGCGATCTGTGCCAAGTTCAAACGCGACAACAATCTCGATTACACGCCCGCGCAGGTCTCCGTCTCGGGCGGCGGCAAACAGGTGCTGTTCAACGCGCTGGTGGCGACGCTGAACCCCGGCGATGAGGTCATCATCCCGGCGCCCTATTGGGTGTCCTACCCGGATATGGTTTTGCTTGCGGGTGGCACGCCGGTGGCGATCGAAGGCAAGCTGGAGAATGCCTTCAAGATCACGGCGGAGCAGCTTGACGCCGCCATCACGCCGAAGACCAAATGGTTCATCTTCAACTCGCCGTCCAACCCGACGGGCGCCGGCTATTCGAAAGCGGAGTTGAAGGCGCTGACAGAGGTCTTGATGAAACACCCGCATGTCTGGGTGATGTCGGACGATATGTATGAACACCTCGCTTTTGACGGTTTCGAATTCTGCACCCCGGCTGAGATCGAGCCGGGTCTCTATGAACGCACGCTCACCGTGAACGGCGTGTCCAAAGCCTATGCGATGACCGGCTGGCGGATCGGCTATGCGGCAGGTCCCGTCGAGTTGATCGCCGCGATGCGCAAGGTGCAGTCGCAATCGACCTCGAACCCCTGTTCGATCTCGCAATATGCCACTGTCGAGGCCCTGAACGGCCCACAGGATTTCATCGCGTTGAACAACGAAGCCTTCGTGCGTCGCCGCAATCTGGTGGTCGAGATGCTGAACGCTGCAGAGGGCATCACCTGCCCGACGCCCGAAGGGGCGTTTTACGTCTACCCGGACATCTCCGGCTGTCTCGGCAAGACCTCCGCAGGTGGTGCAAAAATCGAGAATGACGAAGAGTTCGCCACGGCTCTCTTGGAAGAAAACGGCGTGGCCGTGGTCTTCGGCGCGGCCTTTGGCCTGTCGCCGAACTTCCGCGTCTCCTATGCGACCTCGGACGAGGCCCTCAAGGAAGCCTGCACCCGCATTCAGGCCTTTTGCAAAGGGCTGACATGACCGAGGTGATCACGGCCAACTTGCCTTCGCGCGATTTCGACAAGACCGAGGCGTTCTACACCCGCCTCGGCTTTGAGACGCGGTTCAGGACTGAGGGCTGGATGATCATGGGCTTTGGCGACACGCAGGTGGAGTTCTTTCCGCACCTGGAGCTGGACCCGAAAACCAGCTGGTTCTCCGCCTGCCTGCGCTCAGACACGATCGAAACGCTGCACGCGCAATTTTCCAAGGTCGGTCTGCCCAAGGATCAGACTGCCACGCCACGCCTCACCGAGATTTTCAAACTCGACAACGCCCCGCGCATGTTCGCCCTCGTCGATGAGGACGGCTCGCTCTGGCGCGTTCTGGATGAAACGGACCTTACCGCATGAGCGTCGATCTTCCCGAATATTACTTCCGTGTCCGTGAGAACGGCGCCTTCGTGTTCCGCGTGGACACGGAAAACCGGCAGCGTCGGATCGAGATGGATCAAATCGCGGTGGTGAACGTCAAAAACGGGGACATCAAACCGCATGGCGGGCGCGAGTTGACGCCCGGAGATTTGAAAGTCATCGAAGACTGGATGGCCGAACGCGTGGCTTTGCTCGCCCAGCGCGACATCGACGACATCCACCGCGCTGTGGATTACCTGAACCTGACGACGCATTGGGCGCAGACGCGGGCCACGGACGAGCAGCTGGACAATGTCACAGACGCGCTTTTGCTGGCGATGCACGACCTGCGCACCGTTCTTGTGCGCAAGAAAGCCGACCGTTTGCTGGGGAAGGACTGAGACCTCAGCGCGCCCGCGAAATATGGGATTTCTTTGCCCAGAACCGATAGCTCATCGTCACCCAGGCGGTGGTGAGCCCGAAAACAAATCCCATCCACACCCCGGTCGCCCCCCAGTCGAGCACAAAGCCGAACAAGTAGGAGGCGGGAAGGCCAAGGATCCAATAGCTGACAGCCGCAAGCCACATCGGAACGCCGGTGTCATGCAGCCCGCGCAGCAGGGACAGGGACATCACCTGCCCGCCATCGGAAAATTGCATCAGCGCCGCGAACATCATGAGCGTCACCCCAATGGCGATCACCTGATCGCGCGCCGGCTCGTCGGGGGCAATGAACAGGCCAAGCAGCGGTTCGGAGAACAGCAGAAAGATGGTCGAGGATATCGCAGCCATGCCGACAGACAGGGCGACGGCGACGAACGCCCCCTTGCGCAGATCCGCCTCATCGCCCCGCCCCAGGGCATTGCCCACCCGGATCGTGGCCGCTTGTGACAGACCGATCTGGGTCATGAAGGCAATCGCCGCCAGTTGAAGCGCGATCCCGTGGGCCGCGAGTGTCGCCGTGCCGATCCAGCCCATCATGAGCGCTGCGGCATTGAACAGGCCCACTTCGGCCAAAGATGTGATGCCAATCGGCACCCCCATTTTGAACACGGTGGCGAACATCGCCCAATCGGGCTTGAACGGATTGCGGAACAGATCGTTCTCCGGCGTGGCGCGGACAGCGTAGAGCGCAAGCACCCCAAGCATGACGGAACTGACAATCAGCGACGCAATGGCCGATCCGAGAACGCCCAGCTCCGGCGCCCCGAAATTGCCGAAAATCAGCAGGTAGTTCAGACCCGCGTTCAGGACCACCGCGCCGATCACCGCGAAAAGCACCACGCGGGTGCGTTCGAGCGCGGAGAAATAGCTTCGGAAGACGGCGACGATCAACGCGGGGATCATCTCGATCCCGGCGACGGCCAGATAGGGACGTGCCTGGGCGGCGATATGCGGCTGTTGGCCAAGCGCCACGAGAATGTCGTCTGAAAAGCCAAAGATCGGATAGATCAGCACGGCGGCCATCACCGACAGCCAAATCGCCATCCGCGTCGCACGGCGCACCGTTGTGCTGTCGCCCTGCCCTGAGGCGGTGGCGACCAGAGGCATCACCGCAAAGGCAAAGCCCGCCAGTAGAATAAAGAGGATGAACCAGAATCCGGAGGCCAGAACGAGGGCGGCCAGCTCATCGAGCCCGTACCAGCCCATCATGATCACATCGGTCATATGGACCGCGAATTGCGCGATCTGACTGCCCGCCAAAGGCAGCCCCAGCACGAGAACCTGTTTGGCGTGCTCAAGATATGTGCGTTCCATCGTCATGGCACGGCCTATAGGCGGGATTTTTCAAACCGCCTAGTCAAAATTTATGCATCCCCCCATCAGCATTCGTGAAGAGGGGATTTCCGCTCATATCTTATGGGCTTACCCGGCGTTTAGCGACGCCGCGCCGGACGCAAGAGCCCAACGTCATAGCCATTCCACTCAAGGATACCCTCGACCGCCAGTTTGCGATCCGGCGGCAGGCTCAGGTCCCGCGACAACACATGCGCAGGGCCGGACGGGGAGCCGATCACCGCCGTGTGGTATTCCGCATCGACCCAAAGCACCCAGATCTCGTCACCTTTGAAGGCATAGCGCCCCGGCCCCACTTTGCGCGCCAAGCCGCTCTTGGGTTGGCCATCGGCACAGGGGCCTTCGGTCACCATCAGGTCGCCAGATTTCTGCGCGGTAAAGGTCACCGCCCCGATGACACAGGATTTGCCCTCCGGCACGAAGGCCGCAACCTCATACCAGCGCCCGGAAAACCGCACCGGATCGAGCGCCGCGATAGAGGACATCGAGGCCCCCGCATCGCGCGTGACAGGCCCCGAGGCCTCTGGCGCCATGCAGCCCGACACGAGGGCCAAAGACAAAGCCGCGATCAATCCACGCATAGGCTCACCCGACGCCCTTCGGCGTCCAGCATCTCGTTACATCCGAAAAGCGGCGAGATCGGCGCACAGCTTTGCGAGCGGGCAAGACAGGCCCCCGTCGAGCAATCCGTCGACTTGGTGCACCTTTGCCCCGCATCTTTCGGCGTCTCGAAACAGGTCATGAAGCCGCCAAGCCCGCCGGGCTGAAACGTGCCTCCTCGCGCTTCGCAAGCCGTCTTCTGGGTTTCGACCGCAGTCGGATCGAAGCCCTCAAGCCCATAGCCGGGAGAGGTCTCAGTTTCCTCGCCCTGACAGGCCGCAAGGCTCACACAGACCAAAAGGCCACACAAAACTCGGCGCATCACGAAAGCTCCTCAGAACGGCATCGCATGCAGTTTGTGCAGCTTTTCGATCTCTTTCAACAGATCTTCGGACAAGGTCACATCGCGGGCGTCGAGAGATTTTTCCAACTGATCGACAGATGTCGCGCCGATGATCGGCATACAGTCAAAGGGTCGCGTCAGCGTCCAGGCCACCGCCATCGTCGTCGGATCGACCCCATTCTGCGCCGCCAGCGCCACATAGGCCCGTTCGGCGGGCCATGTGCGTTCGGCGACGCGCCCCCCGAGATCGCCGTTGAGGTCCAGGCGCGAGCCTTTCGGCACCACCGTGCCGCCCTCGTATTTGCCGGTCAAAAGCCCGGCGGCAAGCGGCGAATAGGCCAAAAGCGTGACATCCTCATGCACCGCCAGCTCCGCCAGATCGGTGTCATAGAGACGGCACATCATGGAATATTCATTCTGGATCGACTGCATCCGCGGTGCGCCCATCTCATCGGCCAGCTTGAGCCACATGGCCATACCCCAGGCGCTTTCGTTCGAGGTGCCGAATTCGCGCACCTTGCCTGCCTTTTGCAACCGCGCCATCTCGTCGAGCACGCCGCGCATGTTGTCCTCGATCTCGGCCTTCGAGGGCTGTTTCGCCGGGTTGAAATGCCAGTTCTGGCGGAAGGCATAGGAGCCACGATTGGGCCAATGGAATTGAAAAAGATCGACATAATCGGTCTTCAACCGCTTGAGACTCGCGTCCAGCCGCGCCTCAAGGTTCGAGGCCAGAATGCCCTCTTCGTTGATGTTCCCCGGCCCCGCGATTTTCGACGCGATCACCCAATCCTCGCGCCCGCCACGTGCCGCGAAATATTGTCCGATGATCTCTTCGGTATCGCCCGCCGTCTCTTTGCGCACCGGGTTCACCGGGTACATTTCGGCGGTGTCGATGAAATTGACGCCAACCTCTTTGGCGCGATCGATTTGGGCGTGACCTTCGGCTTCGGTGTTTTGGCTGCCCCAGGTCATGGAGCCGAGGCAAATCTCAGACACCAAGAGGTCACTGCGACCAATTTTGCGCATTTTCATGAAAGGATCCTGTCTCTTTGTGAGTTGCGCCTAAATTAGCTTTGCCGCGCCGTAGAGCAACCCCGATGGCACAGGTTTTTCCGCACAGCCGGGGCCTCAGTCGGTCAGGAAACCCTATGCCCTCTGGCCCTTTGCCCATAAGCGCGATAGGAAAGCCTCAAGACATATGCAATCGACCGGACCACTCTCCTCATGGCACGCACGCTCATCACCTCCGCCCTGCCCTATATCAACGGCATCAAGCACCTCGGCAATCTCGTCGGCTCGCAGTTGCCCGCCGATCTCTATGCCCGCTACCGTCGGGCGCGCGGCGATGAGGTTTTGTTTCTCTGCGCCACCGACGAACATGGCACCCCCGCCGAGATTGCGGCGCAAAAGGCGGGCAAGCCGGTCGCGGAATATTGCACCGAGCTGCATGACATTCAGGCCGAGATTGCCGCCGGGTTCCGCCTGTCCTTTGACCATTTCGGGCGCTCCTCGTCGCAGCCGAACCATGCGTTGACCCAGCACCTCGCGACCAAGCTTTACGAGGCCGGTCTGATCGAAGTCGTGGAAGAGACACAGATTTATTCGGAAACCGACGGGCGCTTCCTGCCGGACCGCTATATCGAGGGCACCTGCCCGAACTGCGGTTACGATTCCGCGCGGGGCGATCAGTGCGACAATTGCACGAAACAACTCGACCCGACCGATCTCATCGAGCCGCATTCAACGATCTCGGGCGCGACCGATCTGGAACAGCGCGTCACCAAACATCTTTACCTAAAGCAATCAAACATGCGCGATGCGCTCAACGCGTGGATCGACAGCAAGGCGGACTGGCCGGTTTTGACCACCTCGATTGCCAAGAAATGGCTCAACGACGGCGACGGGTTGCAAGACCGGGGCATCACCCGGGACCTGAGCTGGGGCGTGCCGGTACAATTCGAGGGCGCGCCTTGGGAGGGCATGGACGGCAAGGTGTTCTATGTCTGGTTCGACGCCCCCATCGAATACATCGCCTGTGGCGCCGAATGGGCCGCAAAACAGGGGCTGGACGATGAAGCATGGGAGCGTTGGTGGCGCACGGACAAAGGCGCGGACGATGTTCGATATGTGCAATTCATGGGCAAGGACAACGTGCCCTTCCACACCCTCTCCTTCCCGGTCACCATGCTGGGTGCGGGCGAGCCGTGGAAGATGGTCGATTACATCAAGAGCTTCAACTATCTGAACTATGACGGCGGGCAATTCTCCACCTCGCGCGGGCGTGGCGTCTTCATGGATCAAGCGCTTTCGATCCTGCCGGCGGACTACTGGCGCTGGTGGCTTCTGTCGCACGCCCCGGAAAGCTCAGATTCCGAGTTCACGTGGGAAAACTTCCAGCAATCCGTGAACAAAGACCTCGCGGACGTGTTGGGCAACTTCGTCTCCCGCATCACCAAATTCTGCCGTTCGAAATTCTCCGAGGCCGTGCCCGAAGGCGGCGAATACGGCGAACAGGAACAGGCGCTCATCGCGGATTTGACCGCAAAAGTCGCCGAATATCAAAGCCATATGGACGCCATCGACGTGCGCAAGGGCGCCAATGCTCTGCGTGCCATCTGGGTCGCGGGCAACGAGTACCTGCAATCCGTGGCGCCGTGGTCCACCTTCAAGGAAGACCCGGAGAAGGCGGCGGCGCAGGTGCGTCTGGGCCTCAACCTGATCGGTCTTTACGCGCGCCTCTCCGCGCCCTTCATCCCGGATACGGCGGGCAAGCTGCAAACCGCTCTGGCCCTGCCGGATCTCGATTGGCCGGAAGATGTGGCGGGCGCACTCGACGCGTTGAAACCGGGCCATGGCTTCACCGTGCCGGACAATCTGTTCGCCAAGATCGCCGACGAGCAGCGCGAAGACTGGCAAGAGAAATTCGCTGGCACCCGGAGCTGACAGAGAAAGCCCGTTTGTTCGATATGTGAAAGGACAGCGGATGACGTTTGACGACATGGATGTGGCGATTTTTTCCTACAATCGTCCGGCCTATCTGAAAAACTGCCTCGCCTCTGCGCAGCAAAACCTGCCAGGGGCGCGCATCCGGGTTTTCGACGACAATTCAGACGACCCGGAGCTCGTCGCCTTTCTCAAGACCCTGCCGCCCGAAATGCTCGTCCAGCCCACGACGGACAGCGGCGACAGCCGTCACGGCGGCCTCTATCCGAATATGCAACACGCGCTGGACACGGCAGAGCGGCCCTATCTGCTCATGCTGCAAGACGACACGCAGGTGGTGCGCCCGCTGGATCAAAGCGATCTTGACGCCATCGACGCCGCTTTTGCCGCCGATCAGAGCCGCGCGTTTCTCGCCGTGACCTTCCTGCGCGGCGCCCGGATAAAGCGCTACAAACGTCTGCTCGCGCCAAGCCCGGACCGGCTCTATGACACGCCGTTCTCTCCCGACCAGACGGGGTACGCGGAGCGGATCGCCTATTTCGACATTTCGCTTTGGCATGTGGACCGCCTGCGCGCGGCGCAGTGGCAAATGCAGCCCTCAGAGCATGGAAATGTCCTGCAAGCGCGCCGGACGTTTTCCTCCATGCCGCATCTTGCCGCGCCCTTCGTGTTTCATGTCCCCGAAGTGCCGGTCTATCGCCACAGGCAACAAACCCTCGCCGCCCGGCTGGCCCGTCGAGTTGTCGGCACCGAGCCGAAACGCTTTGTTCCGATGACGCCCGACGCATGTCAGCGCCTGACAACGCGCGATCTGTCAATCTGGCCCATCGCAGAAGATTTCCTGAGCACCGTTGACCCGAAAGTGCGCCGACCCTTTGTCTATAAGGATGTGAAACGGCACTGGTGGCTGGCGGCCCTCAGCAAGGCGGAATTCAAGCTCCGCCACCGGTGAGGCCGACCACCGGCTGCGGCATATTTTTAGACATTCGCTATCTTCTCTGAGAGCCTTTGGTACCCGCGGCCGGACTCGAACCGGCACGGCCAGTTACGGCCTAAGGATTTTAAGTCCTCTGTGTCTACCATTCCACCACGCGGGCCTGTTTCTCATCCGATGCGCCCAGGACGCAGCAGGAAACATGTCGGAGCAGACAGTTACAGGATGTCACGCGGGTTACAAGTCGATTTCCATCCAGACTGCCGCGTCGGGCTCACTCGCTGTTCTGCGCCACGCGCCGCGCACCTAGGCGGCTCAGCGTGCGGTCAAAGGCCACGCCGACGGGGGTCGGCTGTAAGGTGTTGGAGACCAAATTGATCTGCGGTTTGGCCCCACCATAAGGATAAGGATTGGCCGCGAACCAGGCGTGGCGCTCGACGAAGGGCAGACGTTCCATCATCAAAATCGCGGATTCAGCAAAGGCGGCGTTTTGGGCGTAACTGACCCCACGCACGTTTTGCCAATCGATAAAGGCAAATTCCGTGACCCAGATCGGGCGTTTGTATTCGGCGTGCACCCTGCGCAGCCAGTTTTCAAAGTCTTTCACATTGCCATTGGTCGAATAGTAATGCACCGCCATGAAATCGACGCGCAGGCCTTTGGCCTCGGCCTGGGCCATGAACCGCCCCTGCCACGAGGATTTCCCGAGCGTCTGGCCTTGGGTCACCGCCGGGCTACCAAGGCGCAGACCGCGGGCTTCGAGTTTCGGCCACAGCGCGACAGCCTGTTCGACGGAGAGATTGCTGCCCTCGCTTTTGCGCGAATCCGGTTCATTGAAGGCCAAGAGCGCCCGCACCGGCAGGTCGGAGACGATTTTCTTGGTCACATCAGAGGCGTCGCGGATCATCGGCACGAATTCGACCGAGCGCCGCGACCGGCTTTGTGTCCACATCTGCGTCGGGCGCCACGTGTAATACCAGTCGAGCGCAGGCGCCTCTTCGATCCAGCGCAACATGGAATTGCTGGAGTTTTCCCAAGCACCGACCCCGGCCTTATCCGCGAAAACACCTGTGGGCATGAGCACAAGAGCCGCCAATATGAAGAGATTGCGCATCGAAGCCTCGTCGTTTTTTGCAAGGCTATAAAGGGCCAGCGTCCTCAGTGCGGCGAAAATGTGGCAATGCGCGGACATTTGGCGCGATCTTGCCTTGATGCGCGGCAAAGCGGGCGGGCGTTTGCCGAACTCGAAAAACATCACCTTGCCGTGCCTTTGCAGATGCGGCATAGAGTTTCACTTGACCTCTCGCCACAGACGCCCACATTGGCGATATGTTCCCGATCCGCGATCATAACCCGTCCCGCCGCCCCGCTTTTGTCACCTATGCGTTGATCGCGGTGAACATCGCGGTGTTCATGGCCATGCTGCCCAGCTACGGCCACGAGCGCGCGCTGTTGCAGATCTATTCGGACTGGGCGCTCTTGCCCGCGCGGATCAGCCATGGCGACGGCTATTATACGTTTTTCACCTCCATGTTCATGCATGGCGGCATCCTGCATATCGCGGGTAACATGTTGTTTTTGTGGATTTTTGGCGACAATCTCGAAGATGAGATGGGACATCTGCGCTATCTCGGGTTCTACCTGATCTGCGGCATCGCGGCGGGTCTCGCGCAATATCTGGCCGATCCCGGCTCGCGCGTGCCCATGGTGGGTGCTTCGGGCGCGATCGCAGGCGTCATGGGCGGCTACCTTTTGTTGTTCCCCAAGGCGCGCGTCGATGTCCTGTTCATTTTCATCATCTTTTTCAAAGTCTTCCCGATGCCCGCCTGGATCATGCTGGGGCTTTGGTTCGGCTTGCAGATTTTCGCGGAAATGGGATCGACCGGCGCAGGTGGCGTCGCGCATCTGGCGCATATCGGCGGCTTCATCGCCGGAGTGGTCGTCACCTACCCGATGTGGACACGGCTGGGTGGCACGGCATTTTGGTCACGCACGCGCGGTCATCCGAGCCATGCCGAAGCCCGCTATCGCTTTACAGAAAGCTCGGTTCCGGTCGTCCGCAGACGCCGGTGACTGGTCTTGAGAGATCAGAAAAAGAGGGGTGTTTCAGCCGCCATCCATGCCGCTGATGTAACGCTCGACATCGAGGTTTTCGATTTCCGTGGTCACATTCGTCGTCATGGAATAGGCGCCGCCCCAAATCACATTCAGCAATGCGATACAAAGACCCACAGCGGCAGAGGTGAGCACGACCCAATCCACCGTCACCGCGCCGTCCTCTGCGGTCCGAAACTTGCGCCAAGAGATTTTCATCGCGTCCATCACATTACATCCCTCCGATAACAGCTTCATCTATCTGCGCCAAAAGCGCCGAAACTGAGGCGAAATGCGTACAAATGAAAGGTGAGGACAGAAAACGCCGCCCGAAGGCGGCGCGTCTCATGAGATGTTTGTCAGCCCGTCAGAGGCGTCTCAGGCGGAACGGATCACATTCGCGAAACGCTCGAACAGCCCCTCGTTGCCACAGATCACTTCGCCGCTGTCGACCGGATTGTCCTCCGGGTGAAGCGCCTCGACGAAACCGCCGGCCTCTTTCACCAAAAGCACGCCCGCGGCCATATCCCAGGCATTGAGGCGGCGTTCCCAGAACCCGTCGTAGCGCCCCGCCGCCACATAAGCGAGATCGAGCGCGGCAGAGCCCCAGCGGCGCACACCGGCGGTGGCGGGCAAAAGCCGCGCCAGATCGCGCAGCGTCTCCGGCAGGTCGGCACGACCGCCAAACGGCAGGCCGGTGGCAAAGATCGACTCGATCATCTTGGTGCGACCGGACACACGAATGCGCGTGTCGTTCATCCAGGCGCCATTGCCTTTTTCGGCCCAGAACAGCTCGCCCTTGGCCGGATCGAAGACCACACCGGAAACGATCTCGCCCTTATGCTCCAACGCAATGGACACCGCCCAATGCGGCAGGCCGTGCAGGAAGTTCGTCGTGCCATCGAGCGGATCGACGATCCAGCGGCGCGTCGGGTCCTTGCCCTCGACGGATTTGCTCTCTTCGCCGGTCCAACCGTAGTTGGGGCGCGCTTCCATCAGCATATCGCGGATGATCTCTTCGGCGCGGATGTCGGCCTTGGACACAAAGTCGCCAGCACCTTTCGAAGACACCTGAAGGTTCTCGACCTCGCGGAAGTCTTTCACCAGCGAACGGCCTGCGGCGCGCGCAGCTTTGATCATGACGTTGAGATTGGCACTGCCTTGCATGGGTCGCTCCGGGGCGTAGATGGGTAAGATGTTCAGACGGGGCGTATACGCCGCCAAACCCTGTCTGCCAAGGGTTTGCGGGCAAAGAAATCAATCAAACGTCGCGAAACCATGTTATCGTGACCCTTCGCACTTAAAGAGCTATCCCTCGGAGTTTCACCATGTCCTATTTCCAGATCGCGGTCATCCCCGTGCCCACGGCCCATCGCGACCAATATAAATCCGTGGCCGAAACCATGGCGCCGCTGTTCATGGAATACGGTGCGCTGCAACTGTTCGAAGGCTGGGGCAGCATGGTGCCGCCGGGTGAGGTGACCTCCCTGCCCCTGGCAGTTCAACTGAAGGAGGATGAGACCGTCGTCGTGTCCTTCATCGAATGGCCCGATGAGGCGAAAGCCATGGCCTGTATGAAAGCGATGGAAACCGACCCGCGTTTCGCTGAGATGGGCGCGGACATGCCCTTTGACGGCAAACGCATGATTTTCGGCACCTTTGAGACGATGCTGAAACGCTGATTAAGCGCCTCTGAGTTTCATCGCCTCGGCCTTCGCGATGCGCAGCACATCGGTCATATAGGGTTTTTCCAGATCGGTGTCGCGCACGGCGGCATACATCGTGCGCTTGACCCCTTTGGCGGTCAGCGGGCGCACGGCGTAATCCGGCATGTTGCGAATGTCGCGCATCACCCAATCGGGCAACACCGCCACGCCGCGCCCAGCGGCCACGAGCATCAGGATGACATCCGTCAGCTCGACCTTACGCTGTTGCAACGGCTCGACCCCCGCCGGGATCAGCAAATCCTTGAACACATCGAGCCGCGTGCGGTCCATTGGATAGGTGATCAGGGTCTGATCGCGGAAATCCTCTGCCTCGACATAGGCTTTCTGCGTCAGCGGCGATTTCGACGACATGGCACACATCGGCGCGTAATCGAACAGCGGCACAAAGGTGATGCCGTGGATGTTCTCCGGGTCCGACGAGATGACGAAATCCACCTCCTCGCGCTCCAGCGCCGGCAGCGCTCCGAAGGCGAGGCGTTGACGGATGTCGATATCGACCTCGGGCCAGGCCTCGCGGAATTGATGCAGCACCGGAAAGAGCCAGTCGAAACAGGCGTGGCATTCCATCGCGATGTGAAGCCGCCCCAAGGTGCCTGCCTCGATGCCGCGAAACTCGTCTTCGAGCGCTTCGACCTTGGGCAACACATCTTCGGCCAAGGCCAATAGCCGCATCCCCGCCGCCGAGAGCTTGAGCGGTTTCGAGCGGCGCACGAACAATTCCACCCCCGCCTGATCCTCCAGCCCCTTGACCTGGTGGCTCAGCGCAGATTGCGTGATGTTGAGCCGCTCGGCGGCGCGCGCCAAACCGCCCTCCTGATAGATGGCCTTGATCGTCCGCAGATGGCGAAATTCGAGATGCATCTTGAGTAACGCTCATGTTGTTCTTGAGAATTATGAATTTGTCTCACATGCCGAGGCATGACACAAGGCGACAAAAGACCAAGGAAAAAATCATGACCAAAGCGCCCAATATCTCTTTCGAATTCTTCCCGCCGAAGAATATTCAGGCCTGTTTCAGCCTGTTCGAAACCGTCGAGGCGTTTCAGGGCATGGACCCGACCTTCGTTTCCGTGACCTATGGCGCGGGCGGCACGACGCGCGAGTTGACCCATGACGCGGTCTCTTTGCTGCACAAAGAATACGGCTGGAACGTCGCCGCGCATTTGACCTGCGTGAACGCCACGAAGGAAGAAACGCTCGCGATTGCAAAGAGTTACAAAGATGCTGGCGTGAATGAAATCGTCGCCCTGCGGGGCGATCCGCCGAAAGGCGCGGGCAAATTCACCCCCGCCGAGGGCGGTTTTGCCAATTCGGTCGAGCTGATTACCGCGCTGAAAGAGACCGGCGATTTCAAAATCCGCGTCGGCGCCTACCCGGACCCGCATCCCGAAGCCGCTGACGAGAATGCGGATGTCTCCTGGCTGAAACAGAAATTCGAGGCGGGTGCCGATTCCGCCATCACGCAATTCTTCTTTGAGCCGGAAAACTTTTTCCGCTTCCGCGACCGTTGCGACCGCGCGGGCATCACCGGTCAGTTGATCCCCGGCATCCTGCCGATCACCAGCTGGAAAGGCATCCAGAGGTTTGCCGCCTCCTGCGGCACGCCGATCCCGATCAGCTATGAGGCGGCCTTTGAGCATTCAACGGACCACCACCAGCTCTCCATCGATCTGTGCACCAAGCTTTGCGAAAAGCTTCTGGCGGAAGGCATTGAGGATTTGCATTTCTATACACTGAACCGGCCGACCCTGACCAAGGCGGTCTGCGCCAATCTGGGTGTGATCTAAGACTTCAACGCAGGGTGCAGGATCTCTGACGGGTCCTGCCCCACCCCGCGCCGTGCGCGCAGCCAAAAGAACTTGCCCCAACCGCGATTGAGCCCGATCGACGGCCCATGCGGGTCCGCGAGATAGCGCATCCGCCACCCATTCGGCAGCTCCAGCCCCGCCTGCTCCGCCTTGTCGAGCATCCAGACCAGCGCCGCATTCGAGAGCCGCCGCTCCGGGTTATAGCCCGACAATTGCCCACCGACATCGCCATGGGTGCCGGGGAACCACATCTGCTGCAACACCTGTTTGCGCCCATTGAACACAGGCGGATCAGAGGGGCTGTCGAACAAGACCGGCGCATAGGCGCGGCGGCGTTCATGATAGGCCAACGCGTGATAGACCGCTTTGACACAGCGCGCGGGTTCTTGGGTATGAAACTCGTGAAACACCGAAGAATAGCGCCACACCAAAGGCATATGCAGCCCCAATGCCGCCACCGTGTCCCAGACGCCCAGAAATTCGATCTCCACTTTGTCGTGACAATGCGCCTTTTTGAACGCCTGCGCCGCGCGGGCGTGGGGCGCCATTTGATAGTGCCGGTAGGCGTCACGGATGTTGCGCTCGGTCGCCTCTTCGGCGCGCAAGAGCCCGATCATGTCGATGAAGCCCGACAGCGAGCGCACGGCATAGGCGCCGCGCGAATAGCCGAAGAGGTAAATCTTGTCGCCGGGCCGATAGCGTGACGCGAGCGCGCCATAAACGCGCCGGATTTGCCGATTGATGCCGCGGCCTTCGATCACATCGCGCGTATCGCGCCAATCGAGCCACTGGATGCCAGCTTCATAGCGCACCAGCATATTCGCCCCCTGCGCCGCCTCGGAGCAGAGCTTATAGGCCAGCCCCGCGTTGGTCTCCAAACCGGGCTGCAAGGACGACAAGGTGCCATCCATCAGGATCACATGGCTCAGCGGCCCGCGCGCATGATGCCCACCGGAGGTGCGGATGCGTTTGCGGAATTTGAACAGAGGGCCGAGACGGCCGATGAGGCTTTTTCTCTCTTCCATTCTGGAGAGTTAGCATAGAATCGCAAAAAATCCCCTCCCCGGTTTTCCGGCCCGATTTTCGGGCCCGAAGTCCAAGGAGGGGTTTCGCATGAGGAACGACTCTCAGGCGTATCTCAGAGGGGCGCACGCACCTGATGGATCACAAGTGCCAATCACAGGTGACGGTGCACGGTTTCCACGGTGATCTGACCGAAGCCGTTGAACTTCGTCGCGGTCGCCAAGGAGTAGGCGCCGAGGCCGTAGAAGATCACGTGATCTTCCTCTTCCATCGTCACAGGGAACGCCAGCTCGGACGGCAGTTTGTCGAGGCTGTCGCAGGTCGGGCCAAACACCGTGCGGTTCACGGTCTCGCCCTCGCGTTTGACGCCTTGCGGGCCGAACACGCCGATGCGGTCGATGACACCGACGAGGTGCAGCTCGGACAGACCACCGTAGACGCCATCGTTCAGGAACACATGGGCGTCGTCACGGATCGCCTTGACGCGTGTCACGAGGCTATAGCTTTCGGCCACAAGACCACGACCCGGCTCACAGACGAGCGCCGGCATGTCGTCGCCAAAGGCCTCTCGCGCCACACGACCGATGAGCTCGAAGGTCGGCTCAAGCTGCGGCACAACTTCGTTCAAACGGTGTGACGGGAAGCCGCCACCCACGTTCAGACGCGCGATTTTGACGTCGGCCATGCGTGCGATCTCGGCGGCGGCACGGATGTATTTGTCCCAGGCGTGCGGATCGGTGCACTGGGTGCCCGGGTGAAAGGTCAAGGACGGCGTGAAGCCGAGCTGCGACGCGAGCGTCAAAAGTTCGACAGCAGACTCAACGGTCGCGCCGAATTTGGCGCCGAAGTTATAAGCAGCCCCCTCGACCGGCAATTTGAAACGCACGGAAATCTCGACACCGTCGGCGGGCACCAATTCGCCAAGCTTCACAAGCTCGGAGTGGCTGTCCACGGAGTAGGATTTCACGCCCATTTTGACGGCGTGCAGAATCTCGGTGCGCGAGCGAACCGGGTTGTTGTAATGCATGGCAGCACCCGGCGCGATGCGGGCAATCGTGTCCATCTCGACAGGCGAGGCCACGTCGAACCCTTTGACACCTGCAGCGACGAGGTTGGCGAGCACACCTTCATCTGGGTTGGATTTGACCGCATAGGTCACAAGCCCCGGAAACCCCTTGAGAAAACGACGCGCGGTCGCTTGCAGGATCGAGGGAGAGAAGAACAGCACGGGATGCTCGGGAGCATGCGTGCGCAGGAATTCGCTGGGCGTTGCCCAGATGGTCTTTGAGAGCCCCATTGGTGTCGTCCTTTACCAACAGAGCGCAGCCACATCTTGCCCGGGAATAGTCCGGTTGGGATTGCGCTTACGCGGTTATCCGAACCAGGCCAGGTGCGGGTCGCCCGGGTCCTCCCGGGGGTCTCGACCGCCCTTTGATCCTGTAAATCAATGACCGCTATATGCGTGTTGATTTTGCCGTTCGAAAGGGTAAAATCATGCGAAATGCCGATCATTTTGACGAAATTATCGGTCAAATTGACATGGCATAGATTTTACGGCCTTTCCGGCCCATGCCGTGAACTTTGAGGGACGATTGTGGACGATCTCGACAACAAGATTCTGATGGCGCTGGCCGCCGATTCCTCGACCTCCGTGTCGCGTCTTGCGCGCCGGTTCAAAGTCGCGCGCTCGACCGTGCAGGCGCGTCTGGAGCGGTTGGAGACCACCGGCATCATCGCAGGCTATACGATCAAACTGGGCGATGTGGCACTGGCACGGCGGATCAAGGCCACCGTGCTCATCCAGGTCGAACCCCGCACCTCGGCCTCTGTGGTGACAAAACTGAAGGCGCTGCCGGAGGTGGAGATGGTCGCGACCTCGACCGGGCGTGTCGATCTGATCGCGCAGATTGCCTGCGAGACGACGGAAGAGATCGACCAGACTCTCGATCAAATCAACGGCATCACCGGCGTGCAGGACATCGAAAGCCTCATCCACCTCTCGGTGAAATTCGACCGATCCATTTGATCCCGTTCTTTGAGCACCTTCGCGCGCCTCAGTGGCGCGAGCTCGTGGGCGTGCCTTGCATCGGATGCACGCGCGCGGCCCGCATCTGTTGCGGACGCAGGCGCCCGGCGACCTCTTCGATGCCGCGCATGGCAAACACCAGCCCGCGTGCCGGATCGTTGAGCTGATTGACCGTCCCCGCCACATAGACCCCCTCATCGGGGGCATAGAAGCAGACGGAGCCCCGTCCGATGTGGCCGATCAGACGCGGCGGCGCGCGGAACAGGTCCAAAAGACAATACCGCAGCCGATAGGGCACCGTCATCCACCAGGGCACCTGCATGTGCATCAACCCCGCGCCGTAGTCCGCCGGAAACACGATGGGCCGCCAGCTATAAAGCCGCGGCAGGACCCGTTTGTCGAAAAGATACCCCTCGAAAAAACCGCGCGCGAAGACCATGGACTCGCGCGAGGTCGTCACGATGCCGCCATCGGCCTGAAACGACGCCAGAGTGCGCGGCACATTGATTTCGCGGCTCCGCGACATCGGATCGACCGGGTGGCGATCCGATGGGTCGCAGTAAACATAGGTCGCGCGCAGCCCGAGCCGCTCCGCAATCCGGGTGTCCACGGCGCGGGCAAAACTTATGCCCTCGATCTCTTCGATCACACGACCGAGGATATGAAAATTCGTGTCGGTGTAGCGCGCGCGCCTGTCAACGCCCGGCGCGAAAATGGCACCGTGGGAGCGGGTGCGTTGCAAAACATCCTCGAAGGTCCAGGAACTGTCGACACCCTCCGCAACCTGATGCTTGAGCGTGCGCGCCTGATATTTCAGAAGAAAATGGTCACCGAAGCCGGAGGTGTGCGACATCAGGTGTCGCAAAGTGATCTGATCGGTGCGATCCACGCCCTCTTTGACATGCAGGTCCTGAAACGGGGCCCGGTCCCCGATGTAGTGCAGGAACGGCGCATCGAGGTCGATTTTCTTTTCTTCAAGGAGCTGCAACAGGATCGCGGTCACATAAAGTTTGGTCACGCCTGTCGCGAAATAGGGCGTGCGTTTGTCCAAAGCGCCGCCGCCGACATGGGTTTCCCGCCCGGTCTCGCGATCATAGAGCGAAAGCGCCACGCCATTGTGCCAGGCACTGCGGCTCATCCGGTCGGCCAGTCTCTCTAAACGCGATGGCGTCCCGCTCATGGGGCTCTCCTCTCTTCTTCCGAGGAGTTGTTTGCACGACAGCCGTTAACATCAGGTCAAATTTCAAGCCTTCGCGAGACCTTTCCGCCAAAGCGCGCGCGGTCTTTCGCCCTTTTCCTTCACTGTCGCACAGGCTAAACATCGCGAGACGAAAAGAACCGAACGAAATCCGACTGAGCGAGACATAAGATGGCGATGGAAAAGACATTCGACGCACATGAGGCGGAAGCCCGCATCTATGCGGAATGGGAAAAGGCAGGCGCCTTCAAGGCCGGGGCCAACAAGAGCCGCGACGAAACCTTTACCATCATGATCCCGCCGCCAAATGTGACGGGCGCGCTGCACGTCGGCCATGCGTTCAACAACACCATTCAGGACATCCTCGTGCGCTGGCACCGGATGCGCGGCTTTGACACTTTGTGGCAGCCGGGTCAGGACCATGCGGGCATCGCGACACAGTTGATGGTCGAAAAAGAGCTTGCCAAAACCGGCCAGCCGTCGCGCGCCGAATTGGGCCGCGAGGCTTTCATCGAGAAGGTCTGGGAGTGGAAGGGCAAATACGGTGCCACGATCATCAACCAGCTCAAACGCCTCGGCTCTAGCTGTGACTGGTCGCGCAATGCCTTCACTATGGCCGGCGCGCCGGGGGACCCGCGCATCGGCCATGAAAACAGCCCGAATTTCCATGATGCGGTGATCAAGGTTTTTGTCGACATGTACGACAAGGGTTTGATTTATCGCGGCAAACGGCTTGTGAACTGGGACCCGCATTTCGAAACCGCGATTTCCGATCTCGAGGTTGAGAACATCGAAGTCGCCGGTCACATGTGGCACTTCAAATACCCGCTCGCGGGCGGCGAAACCTACACCTATGTCGAGAAGGACGAGGACGGCAGTGTCGTGTTCTCCGAGGAGCGCGACTACATCTCCATCGCCACGACGCGGCCCGAGACCATGCTGGGCGATGGTGCGGTGGCCGTGCACCCGGATGACGCACGTTACGCGCCCATCGTCGGCAAGCTCTGTGAAATCCCGGTCGGGCCGAAAGAGCACCGTCGTCTGATCCCGATCATCACCGACGACTACCCGGATATGAATTTTGGCTCGGGGGCTGTGAAGATCACCGGCGCGCATGATTTCAACGACTATCAGGTGGCGAAACGCGGCGGCTTGCCGATGTATCGCCTGATGGACACCAAAGGCGCGATGCGCGCGGATGGGTTGTCCTATGAGGACAGCGCTGTTTTGGCGGCTGAAATCCTCGCGGGCAAACCGTTTACCGAGGCCGAAGTCGACACGATCAACCTCGTTCCGGATCATCTGCGCGGTCTTGACCGTTTCGAGGCGCGTAAGGCCGTGGTCGAAGAGATCAGCGACGAAGGTCTCGCCGTGATGACGACCATCACGAAAAAGGTCAAAGACGAAGACGGCACTGAGTCCGAGGTCACCGAGACCGTCCCCTACGTCGAAGACAAACCGATCATGCAGCCCTTTGGCGACCGCTCCAAGGTCGTGATCGAACCGATGCTGACCGACCAATGGTATGTGGACGCCGAAAAAGTCGTGGGTCCCGCTCTGGACGCTGTCCGCTCTGGCAAGACCAAAATCATGCCGGAAAGCGGTGAGAAGACCTATTACCATTGGTTGGAGAACATCGAACCCTGGTGCATTTCGCGTCAGCTCTGGTGGGGGCATCAAATCCCGGTCTGGTACGGGCTCGATCTCTCCGCGCCGAACTTCAAGGATGACGAAGGCGACGGCGCGCTGGATGAGGTCGAACTCATGCGCCTTCTGACAGAGGGCGGCATGTTGCACGCCGGTTCCGTCCACCACTGCGCCTCCGATTTCGACGCCGTGCACGCGAAATTCTTCGCCGATATGGACAGTCTGCCGACGCCGCTGAACCATTGCCGCGTCATCGAGGTCGCGGATCGTCAGGAAGGCATCGAAGCCTTCGCCGAGGGTCTCGCGCAGTATAACGTCACCCAGGACCCGACCAAACTGGTCTACCCGGTCTGGCGCGATGCGGACGTGCTCGACACCTGGTTCTCCTCCGGCCTCTGGCCCATCGGCACGCTCGGCTGGCCGAACTGGGACGAGAGCACGTCGAAATACTTCCCGACCGATGTCTTGGTCACCGGCTTTGACATCCTGTTCTTCTGGGTCGCCCGGATGATGATGATGCAGCTTGCCGTGGTGAACGAAGTGCCGTTCCACACCATCTACCTGCACCAGCTCGTCCGCGACGAGAAGGGCAAGAAGATGTCGAAAACCACCGGCAACGTCATCGACCCGCTGGAGATCATCGACGAATACGGCGCCGATGCGCTGCGCTTTACCAATGCCTCCATGGCCTCCATCGGCGGTGTGCTCAAACTCTCCGTGGACCGCATCAAAGGCTATCGGAACTTCACCACAAAGATCTGGAACGCCGCGCGTTTTGCCGAGATGAACGAGGTCTTCGAGGCCTATGAGCCGGGCCTCACACCGACGCCCAGCGCGACGGTGAACAAATGGATCATCGGTGAAACCGCCAAGGTGCTCTCTGAGGTCAACACCGCCTTCGAAGAATACCGGTTCAACGACGCTGCAAACGCGCTCTATGCCTTCGTCTGGGGCAAGCTCTGCGACTGGTATGTCGAACTGTCGAAACCGCTGTTCTACGACGGCGATGAGGCGACCAAAGCCGAAACCCGTCAAACCATGGGCTGGGTCCTCGACCAGGCTTTGATCATGTTGCACCCGATCATGCCCTTCATCACCGAAGAGCTCTGGGGCACGGTCAAACCGGGTCGCGGGATGCTGGCGCTGACCGATTGGCCGGAGCTGTCCTCCGATCTGATCGATGCGGAGGCCGATGCGGAGATGAACTGGGTGATCGATCTGATCGAATCCATCCGGTCCTCGCGCGCCGAGGTGCATGTGCCTGCGGGTCTCAAAATCCCGATGGTGCAGGTCGAACTGAACGAGGCGGGCAAAACCGCCTGGGCCAACAACGAAGCGATGATCATGAAACTCGCGCGCCTCGACAGCCTCTACGAAGGCCCAATGCCGAAAGGCGCGATCACGATTTCTGTCGCGGGCGGCACCTTCGCCCTGCCCCTCGAAGGCGTGATCGACATCGCTGAGGAAAAGGCGCGGCTGGAAAAAGCTCTGGGCAAATTGGCCAAGGAACTGGGCGGGTTGCGCGGTCGGTTGAACAACCCGAAATTCGTCGAAAGCGCACCCGAAGAGGTCGTCGCCGAAGCACAGGAAAACCTCAGCGCCCGCGAAGAAGAAGAGGGCAAACTCAAGGCCGCACTCGCGCGCCTCTCCGAGATTGCCTGATCTTCATTGCAGTTGAAAATACTCATGAAAGGCTCGCCACACCGGCGGGCCTTTTGAGTATTTAAAGCGTTTTTCGTTTAATCTGAATCAGATTGAGCGAAAAACGTTGCGACACTGAATTGATCTTGCTGCGTTTTTCAAAAATTGAGTGCCTCAAGTTTTTTGAAAAACGCTTTAGAGCAACAAAGGAAACACAGGCTCAGTCATAATGAGCCGCGCGGCCCTGCATTTGTGCCATGACGCTTTCCATCTGGTCTTTCGTGCCGATCAGCGCCCGCTGTTCGCGGCTTTCCTCCATGAGGATATGCGCGCGATCCTGCGAGGTCTCTGCCACGCCGATCAACCGCTTGGCGGCGCGCATCGCCGACGGGCTTTTGCTTGCAATGGTGGTGGCCATCTCCAAGGCGCGCGTGTGCGCATCTTCGGCCACTTCGGTGACGAGCCCCAGCTCGACCGCCCGGTCAGCAGGAACAATGTCATTGGTATATGTCAGAGCCCGCAGCACATCTGATCTCAGCACGCGCGGGAAGAGCATCATGCCTCCCATGTCGGGGATCAGTCCCCATTTCATCTCCATGATCGACAGTTGGGCTTCTGAGCTTGCGATGCGGATGTCGGCGGCGATAGCCAGCTGCATGCCAGCGCCGAAACAGGGGCCGTGGATCGCCGCGATCACCGGGATCGGCAGGTCGTAAAGCGCCAGAGAAAAGGCTTGGAACGCGTTGCAATCCCCGTGGGTGCGCTCCATCACGAGTTGGTCCAAATCCTCGGACAGAAAGCGTTGGAAGTTCGAGGTATCAAGGCCTGCGCAAAAGGCCTTACCCGCGCCCGAGAGCAAAACGACACGGGCATTTGAGGCGGCAATCTCCGCCACGCGTGCCAGAAGATCGGCGATCATCTCTTCCGTCACCGCATTCATCTTGTCGGGACGGTTGAGGGTCAGATGGGCGATGTGGTCTTTGATCTCGAGCGTGACGGTCATGGCGGGTCCTCCTGCGCCCACATTATCAACACGCGCAAATCCGTCATGTCTGACGTTGCGGCGCTTGCGCGCCCCCGCGCTTTGGGGCAGGAAAGCCGGCATGACAGACACGCGCCAAACCCCGCTCGCTCAATCCCTGCCTGCCACCGTGCCTTTCGTCGCGCCCGAGCGGATGGAAGAGCTGCGTGGTGCCGCCTTTGACGTCCGTCTGGGCGCAAATGAGCTGTCCTTTGGACCCTCTCCGAAGGCCTTGGAGGCGATGGCCGACAGTCTGAGCGGGGTCTGGAAATATGGCGAACCGGAAAATCGCAATTTGCGACTGGCTTTGGCTGCGCACCATAGCCTAGACGCAGATGAGATCACCGTGGGCGAAGGCATCGACGGCCTTCTGGGCAATCTGGTCCGGCTCTATGTCGGTCCGGGCGATGCGGTGGTCACCTCGGCGGGGTCTTATCCGACGTTCAACTACCATGTCGCGGGCTTTGGCGGGGTGCTGCATACTGTGCCCTATAAGGGCTATTATGAGGATCCCGAGGCGTTGATCGCCAAGGCCAAAGAGGTCGGCGCCAAACTGGTTTACTTGTCCAATCCGAACAATCCGATGGGATCGGTGCATTCGGCAGAAACCGTGCAGGCCATGATTGACGCTGTGCCGGAAGGCTGTCTGCTGATTTTGGACGAGGCCTATACCGAATTCGCCCCGCAGAACACGCGCCCCGCGCTCGACACTTCGAATGCCCGCGTCATCCGCTTCCGCACCTTTTCAAAGGCTTATGGTATGGCGGGCGCCCGTGTCGGCTATGGTATCGCGCATCGCGATGTGGCCATGAGCTTTGACAAAATTCGCAACCATTTTGGCGTCAACCGCGTGGCACAGACGGGGGCTTTGGCGGCGTTTGCGGATCAGGAGTATCTGTCCGAGACCATCGAAAAGGTTACACAAGGCCGCGAAAGACTTGCACAAATCGCACATTCTGTGGGTTTGACCCCGCTTCCGTCGGCCACGAATTTCGTCACGATGGATTGTGGGCGCGATGGCGACCATGCGCGGGCGCTTGTAAAGGCGCTGGACAGCCACGGTGTCTTTGTCCGCATGCCCGGTGTAGCTCCGCTGGATCGCTGCATCCGCGTCTCTGTCGGGCTGCCGGCAGAGATCGAGATTTTCGCGGAGCGCCTGCCTCTGGCGCTTGCGGATCTGGGGTAACGGCCGACGCTTTGCACCACGCCCCCTCAGCTCGCATTAAGATTAATCTGATTAAGGTTAACGCATGGGAGAGAGGTCGAAGCCCTGCGCCTCACATGCTGGAAGGGCAGGTCACACGAGAAGAAAAAGGGGCCCGAAGGCCACCTCATTACACTCGGCTGGCCAAGAGCTTGGCCGCTGCGACAGAGCCGCCTTCGCCATGCGGAATATCCAGCGCCGTAAACCCTGTTTCCATCGCCCCAATGATGCCCAGCACCATATGCGCGTTGATGTGGCCCATGTGACCGATGCGGAAATAGCCGTCAGCCTCGGGCGACCCGATGCCACCAAAGCCCAGGGAAATCCCCAAGGTGATGCCCAGATGCTCGGTCAACCATGTGCGCAGCCGCGTGCCGTCCCCGGCGCCGAGGCTGAGCGTCGACACCGCATGCGAGCGATAGGCGGGATCGGCAATGTTGAGACGCAAAGCGCCGCCCTGGCCCCATGCATCAAAGGCGGCCCAATAGGCCCGCGCCAGCGTTTCGTGCCGGGCCCAGACGTTTTCCAGACCTTCGTCCAGGATCATCGAAACCGCCTGACGCAGGCCATAGAGATGATGCGTCGGCGGCGTGCCATCGAAATATTCGTATAGATGCACCGGCTTGGCACGCGTTTCCCAGTCCCAGTAGGGCGTGCGCAGATCATTGCCCATCCCCTCCTGACGGGCCTTTTCCGAGAACCAGACAAAGCCCATGCCCGGAGGCGTCATCAGCCCCTTTTGCGAGGCGGCAATCATCACATCGACACCCCAGGCGTCCATTTCGAACCGGTCACAGCCGAGGGACGCAATGGAATCGACCCCGAAAACCGCAGGGTGCCCGGCGGCGTCGATGGCCTTGCGGATCGACGCGATGTCGTTGCGCACAGAGGTGGCTGTGTCGACATGGGTGGCGAGCACCACTTTGATCTCATGTGCGGTGTCAGCCTTCAAAGCCGCTTCGAGGCGGGCCGGATCAACCGGGGCCTGTTTGCCGAAGTCGAGAATTTCCACATTGGCGCCCAGACGCGCCGCAACATCGGCCCAGCCGTGGCCAAAATTGCCGGTCACACAGACCAGAACCTTGTCCCCGCGCGAGATCATGTTGGTGAGAGAGGCTTCCCAAAGGCCATGACCATTGGTGATATAAAGCGCCACATCGCCAGAGGTCCCGGCAATGGTCTTGAGATCGGGGATCAGACCGTGGGTCAGCTCGACCAATTCGCCGGTGTAGATGTTCGGCGCGGGGCGATGCATCGCCTGCAACACGGGATCGGGGATCACGGAGGGACCCGGAATGGCAAGATAATGACGACCGTTGGCAAGCGACATGAGAACCCTCGAAAATCTGTGAAGCTCTTTCGACTAACGCCGCATCGCGTCTACGTCAATTGCATCTGATGGCACATCGGCCTTGCACAGATGTCACCTGACCTGCCTCGCTTGCTCCGATGCGCAAAGACGGCTAAAGAGACGCGATCTTTCTTGGGAATGGACCAGATGTTCAAGACGCTGAAAAAAGGGTTCAAGAGGCTTGAACGCGCTGAGGTCGGCCAGTTCGGCAATGACGTCTCGACCCCGCGCACCCGGCGCCTGGCGATGTGGCATTTCCACCTGTTCGATCATGCGTTCCTGCGCGGGCTTTGGACCAATCTCTATGAGATCGCGCCAGGCGTCTGGCGGTCGAACCAACCCTCTCCGAAACGGATCGCACTTTATGCCGAGATGGGGATCAAGACGATCCTGTCGCTCAGAGGCACACGGGATGTGTCCTTTAACCTGTTGGAACGACAAGCCTGCGAAAAGCATGGCATTACGCTTGTGACCACGAACAAGGCGGCCGCACGCGGGGCGCTCAGCGGGGCGGAATATGTCGAGTTGATCGACCTCATGGCTTCGCTCGAAAAACCCTTTCTGATCCATTGCAAATCGGGGGCGGATCGCGCCGGGCTGGCATCCGCACTCTATCTTTTGCATTACGAAGGCGCGTCGATCCAGGATGCCAAGAAAATGCTGTCCTGGCGGTTCATGCATCTCAAAAGCACGAAAACCGGCATTCTCGATTACATCCTGCGCCTCTATGAAAAAGACGTGGAGACAAACGGCCCGATCCCGATCCGCGAGTGGTTCCTGACCCGCTACGACCAGGAAAAAGCCCGCACGTTCAAAACGTTGCGGTCCTTCCCATGACAGAGAAAACGCCTCTCCCCGCGCGCGAATCGTCCAGCGACACGCCCACCAAAAGGCGCGGGTTGCAGCACATCCCGGAAACGGAGTCGCGGGTTCTGATCCGCTGGCTCTGGCGCGATTATCTCAAGGCGCATCTGGGTTTTATCCTTCTCGCGCTGATCCTGATGGCGATCGAAGGCGCGATGCTGGGCGCGCTGTCCTATCTGATCAAACCGATGTTCGACAAGGTGCTGGTCGCGGGTCAATCCGACGCGCTCACCTGGGTCGCGCTTGCGGTCTTTGGTGTGTTTTCCTTCCGCGCGCTCGCCTCTTTCGGGCAACGGGTTCTGATGTCACGGATCGGCCAGCAAATCTCGGCCAAGATTCAGGGCGATCTCGTCGGCCATATGCTGACCCTCGACGGGCGGTTCTTTCAGGACAACCCACCGGGCACCTTGATCGAACGCACCCGCGGCGACAGCACCGCCGCCGCCACGATCTGGAGCACGGTCCTGTCCGTCGCCGCCCGCGATTTGATTTCGCTGATCTCGCTTCTGGCTGTGGCCATCGCGGCCGATTGGCGCTGGACGTTGATTGCCGTTGCGGGCGCGCCCTTGTTGGCGGTGCCGATCACTGTGCTGCAAAACCTCGTGCGACGCACAACACGGCGCGCGCGCGAGGCCTCTGCCCGTGTCTCCACCCGTCTGGACGAGATTTTCCATGGCGCCACCACGATCAAACTTTCAGGCACCGAGCGCCGCGAAGCCAGCCGGTTCGAAGATGAAATGTCCCATCTCGTCGGCGCCCAGATCAAATCCGACGCCGGTCAGGCGGGCATTCCCGCACTGATGGATCTGGTCGCGGGAATGGGCTTTTTCGGGGTGCTGCTTTACGGCGGGCAACAGATCATCGACGGCACCAAGACGGTCGGCGAATTCATGTCGTTTTTCACCGCCATGGCCTTGGTCTTTGAACCCTTGCGGCGTCTCGGCAACGTGTCGGGCGCCTGGCAGGCCGCACGGGCCTCGCTCGAACGGCTTTATGCCATCTTTGCCGAGCGCCCGGGCATCACCAGCCCCGCCAAACCTATCGCCCTGCCCGTCAAACCAACGGCCGCGGACATTCGGTTTGAGAATGTCGAATTCGCCTATGCCGACTCGCCGGTGCTGCGCGGCACGACGTTTACGGCGCAGGCGGGCAAGACCACCGCGCTTGTCGGTGCGTCCGGCGCCGGCAAATCAACACTGTTTCACCTGATGACCCGCCTCGCGGACCCGGTCAAAGGTCAGATCAGCATTGGCGGCGTCCCGACCACGAAACTGGACCTGACAGACTTGCGCGGGCTCTATTCTGTGGTGTCGCAGGATGCGCTTTTGTTCGACGAAAGCCTGCGGGATAATGTGCTCATGGGCAGCGAGGCCAACGCGGCCAAGCTCACTGCCGCGCTCAAAGCCGCCCATGTCGAGGACTTCGCCAGCCGTCTGGATCAGGGCCTCGATACCCCTGTCGGCCCGCGCGGATCGGGTCTGTCGGGCGGCCAGCGTCAGCGTGTCGCCATCGCCCGCGCCGTGTTGCGCGACCGGCCGGTGTTGCTTTTGGACGAGGCCACTTCGGCGCTGGATGCGCAATCCGAGAAGATCGTGCAGAACGCGCTCGAAGAGCTGTCGAAAGGCCGCACCACTTTGGTGATCGCGCATCGTCTCTCGACCATTCGTAACGCGGACAAGATCGTTGTGATGGACAAGGGCCGCGTGGTGGACGAGGGTACGCACGACGAATTGCTCGCGCGTGGCGGGCTTTATGCCGATCTCTATCGTCTGCAATACGCCGACGGGCGCACTGTTATGGACGGTAGCCCCGTGCGAGGCGCTCTGGGGCGGCCCCGCACCGATAGCGCAGAAGACGCCAAAGGTTCCGGGCTCCTTGCCGCCACCAGCCGGATGTTTGGTAACGTGATGGGTCTGTTTGGACGCACAAAGGACTGAGTTCGATCCTGCCTTTGAGGCGGCGGGCGATGTCGACGTCTTCCATCAGGGGCAGCTCGGCAAAACCGCCGATCTCGTCGTAGAGCTCACGCGAGATCAACAGCGCCTGATCGCCATAGGGCAGATCGAACAGTTTCGTGCGCAGGTTGGCCCAGCCTGCGGTGACTTTCGGTCCCATGCCTTGGGCGTCGCGAAACGACAGCCGGTAGACCAGCGCGCGATCATAGGATTTCGCGAGATGCTGCACGGTCGCCTCGGCCCAGCCCTCCGGCATCCAAGTGTCGGCATGGAGAAACAGCAACCAATCGCCTTGGGCCGCCTCGGCTCCACGCTTGAGCTGTGCGCCACGTCCGGGCGCACCGTTCACCAGTTCGGCGCCAACGAAATCCGCCATTTTCTCCACCCCATCGGTGGAGCCGCCATCCGTCAGGATCAACTCACGCACCAGCCCGGCATCCAGCCCCTCCATCAGGGACAGCATCGTCTCCCGCAGCTTTGGCGTCGCGTTCAGCGTCGGGATAATGACAGAAATCGGTGCGCGCATAGGCCCCTCAACAGGTTTGCAGCTTCTCTTGGCTTCTCCCCTTCCTATATGAAGGGCAACAAAAGGGGAAAGGGTTCACATGACTGACCACGCGCGCAAAGTGATCGAAGTCTCGGGCGAGGACCGGTTGCACTTCCTGCAAGGGCTGATCACCAATGATGTCAAAGGCCTCGTGACCGGCGCCGTCTATGCCGCGCTTTTGACGCCGCAGGGCAAATTCCTCGTCGATTTCTTCCTCGTCCCTGAAGGCGATGTGGTGTTGATGGACATCCCGGCCTCTGAGGAAGAGAGCCTGATGAAGCGGCTCACCATGTATAAATTGCGCTCGAAAGTCACACTGACACCCACTGATCGTGGGGTGTCTCGGGGCCTGGGCGAGGCGCCCGAAGGCGCTTTCCAAGACCCCCGCACGTTTGAGATGGGCTGGCGCGCCTATGATGGACGTCCCTCGGAGGACGTCGATTGGGATGCGATCCGCGTGGCCCATTGTGTGCCGGAATTCGGTGTCGAGCTCACACCGGACACCTTCATCTTGGAAGCAGGTTTCGCGCATCTGAACGGCGTCAATTTCAAGAAAGGCTGTTATGTCGGCCAGGAAGTCACCGCCCGGATGCATCATAAGACCGAGCTGCGCAAAGGGTTGAAAACCGTTGAAATCGACGGCGCGGCACCTGTCGGCACCGAGATTATGACCGAGGACGGCAAAACCGCAGGTGCGCTTTTTACCCAATCCGGCGGGCGCGCCATTGCCTATCTTCGCTTTGATCGCGCCAAGGGTCCCCTCAAGGCCGGTGACGCGCTCATCACGCTTTAACAAAATCGCAAACTCTTTTCTGTTCAATCCGCACAGGTGACGCCATGATGGGCCCGCCTACGGGAGGCAATTTGTACGCCGTAACGGCAGTCCGATTGAAAGGAAAAGGCGACCATGAGCGATGTCGCGGGCAAACCCTGTATTATTTGTGTGGCGATCACCGGCTCATTGCCGACCAAGGCCGACAATCCGGCCGTGCCGATCACCATCGACGAACAGATCGAGAGCACCCATGAAGCCTATGAGGCGGGGGCTTCAATTGCCCATTGTCATGTCCGTGACGACGAAGGCAAACCGATCTCTGATCCGGAACGCTTTCGACGCCTGATGGAAGGGATCCAAACCCATTGCCCCGGCATGATCGTTCAGCTTTCGACCGGTGGGCGTTCGGGCGCGGGCAAGACGCGGGGGTGCATGTTGTCCCTGCGTCCGCCGATGGCCTCGCTGTCCGTGGGCTCGAACAATTTTCCGACCCGCGTCTATGAGAATCCGCCGGATCTCGTCGATTGGCTGGCCTCCGAGATGAAACTCTACGGCGTCAAACCGGAGATCGAGGCCTTCGATCTGTCGCATATCTACAAAGCCCACGACATGATGGAACACGCTCAAATCGGCGCGCGGCCCTATGTGCAATTCGTCATGGGGGTGAAAAACGCCATGCCTGCGGTGAAACGCGTGTTCGACATTTATGTCGACACGGTGCATGAGCTGTTCGGCGCGGATATTCCGTGGTGCGCGGCGGGCATCGGGCGGCATCAGCTCGAAGTCAACGAATGGGCCGCAGCCGCCGGTGGTCATCTGCGCACCGGGCTTGAGGACAACATCCGCCTCGACAAAACCACCTTGGCGCCCTCGAATGCCGCCTTGGTGGAACTCGCGGTTCTGGCCGCCCAGCGCCACAACCGCCCCATCGCGACACCTGCACAGGCGCGCAAAATTCTTGGCCTGCGGGCGGGATAAATCTCGCCTTCTGGAAACGAAAAAAAGCCGCCCGAAAAGAGCGGCTTTTTACTTTTAGCGAATGGGCCGAGCGTTACGCGCGCTCCGAATATTCCATGGTCTCGGTGTTCACCACGATGTCCTCATCGGTGCCCACGAAAGGCGGCACCATGACGCGCACGCCGTTGTCGAGCGTCGCGGGTTTGAAGGAGTTCGCAGCGGTCTGACCTTTGACGACCGGCTCGGTCTCGACGATCTTGCAGACGACTTTCTGCGGCAAGGTCGCGTTCAGCGCCTCTTCTTCGTAGAATTCCACGACGATGGTCATACCGTCCTGAAGGAACGGACGGCGCTCGCCCAGAATGTCGGCCGGGATCGTGACCTGTTCGTAGGTCTCGGTGTCCATGATGTTCAAAAGACCGTCGCTCTCATAGAGGAACTGCATGTCTTTTTGCTCAAGACGCACGCGCTCGACCTTGTCCGCAGAGCGGAAGCGCTCGTTGAGCTTGCGCCCGTCGCGGAGGTTTTTCAGTTCGACCTGAGCAAAGGCGCCGCCCTTGCCGGGCTTCACGTGGTCGACTTTCACAGCGGCCCAAAGGCCCCCGTCATGTTCCAGCACATTGCCGGGGCGGATTTCGTTACCGTTGATTTTGGGCATGTCACTAAACCGTGGCGTTTGGTTGAAGATATCTCAGCGCATCCTATATCTGGCCAGTCGCTGGCTGACAAGGCTCACGGCATGTGCGCCTTTCGGGCGCTCAAGAGTATGGAGTACCGCTTTGTCTCGGCGGGTCAGGGTAGGATGTTCGCGCAAACGGATATGCACACAGCGCAACCTAGGTATGCATTTGCGTTGTATCCGAATCGTTACAAACCTGCCATAAGGGCCCGCACGCCAGAAAGACAAGAGCAATAATACAAGGATAACTCATGGCTGAGTTCGTGGATGGCACCGCTTTCAATTACGAGCAAGGACAACGCTCCCGCAAACTTTTTGCGGCCGTCGTCTTGGCTGCGCTCGATGATGCGATCGCCGATGATAAAAAATATGGCAATGGCCCGGAACAGATCGCCCGTTGGGCGCGGTCTCGTGATGGCCGCGAAGTTCTGTCCTGTGCCGGCATCGACCCGTGTGAACGCGTCGTCTCCGGTCTGATGGAATTCGTCTCCAAAGGCATTCGGACCTCCGTCGCGCTGTCGCGCGAGGAAAGCGAACGTCGTCACGCCCAAGAGGCTGCAGAGGCCGCGTAAAATACGCAATTGCCGATGTTTTGAACAAGACGCGCCAAGCTGCTGGCGCGTCTTTTCTTTTGCGCGCATGCTGTCCTTCAAAGGAGAGTCCCATGAGCAAGAAAATCGATATCGCCGCGATCACTCCCAAAATCGGCACCCTCTACCCGACGCCGCATCACATTGGCACCCGCGACCGCATCAAACGCGCGCTTGGAGATCAGGCCGGGCTTACACAATTCGGCGTCAACCTGACCACTCTTCCGCCCGGCTGTGCCTCGGCCTTGCCCCATTGGCACGAACAGGAAGACGAGTTTGTCTATATCGTCGCGGGCCACCCAACACTGGTCTATGGCGAAACCGAAGAACGCCTGTCGCCAGGCGATTGCGCGGGCTTCAAAGCGGGCGAGGAGGTCGGCCATTGCCTGCGCAACGACACGGACAGCGATGTGGTCGTGTTGGAAGTCGGCTCCCGCAAAGAGGGCGAACGCGCCTTCTACCCCGGCTTCGATCTCATGGCCGACACGGCGCAGGACAATTTCTATTTCCACCTCGACGGCACCCCCTACCCCGACATCCGCCGCCGTGGCCCCGGCGAGGATTAACCCCTTCCCTCTTCATGGCAGCTCAAATACTCATGCGCTCAAAAGGGAGAGGCAGATGGCCAAGGCGATCATGATCCAGGGCACCGGCTCCAACGTGGGTAAATCCATGTTGGTGGCGGGGCTGTGCCGGGCCTTCACGCGCCGCGGGTTCAAAGTCGCGCCCTTCAAGCCGCAAAACATGTCGAATAACGCCGCCGTGACGACCGATGGCGGTGAGATCGGCCGCGCCCAAGCGCTTCAGGCGCGGGCCTGTGGCCTGTCGCCACATTCCGACATGAACCCGGTGCTGTTGAAACCCGAAAGCGAGAGCGGTGCGCAGGTCGTGGTGCAGGGCAAACGCATGGGCACCCTCAAGGCGCGCGATTACGGTCAGGAAAAGCCCAATCTCATGCCCAAGGCGCTGGAAAGCTTCCACCGCCTCGCCGCCGCCGCCGATCTCGTGGTGATCGAAGGCGCGGGCAGCCCGGCGGAGACCAATCTGCGTCGGGGCGACATCGCCAATATGGGCTTTGCCGAAGCCGCCGATGTGCCCGTCATCTTGGTTGGCGACATCGACCGGGGCGGCGTGATCGCACAGCTCGTTGGCTCTCACACCGTGCTCTCACCAGAGGATCGCGCCCGCATCCGGGGCTTTGCGGTCAATAAATTTCGCGGCGATCCGAAGCTGTTCGAAGAAGGCTCGAAAGACATCGCCCAGCGCACCGGCTGGGCCGATCTTGGCACTCTGCCGTGGTTTCCCGAGGCCCATCGCCTGCCCGCCGAAGATGTGATGGAGATCAGCTCCCGCGGCAACGGCCGGATCAAAATCGCCGTGCCGAAACTCTCGCGCATTGCGAATTTCGACGACCTCGACCCGCTCGCCGCTGAACCCGATGTCACTGTGCAGATCGTGGATCCGGGCCAGCCCCTGCCCGGCGACGCCGATCTTTTGCTGCTCCCCGGTACGAAATCGACGCTGGGCGATCTGGCATTTTTCCGGACGCAGGGCTGGGACATCGACCTGCACGCCCATGTCCGACGCGGTGGCCATGTTTTGGGAATTTGTGGCGGCTATCAGATGCTTGGCCAATGGATCGACGACCCGGACGGCATCGAAGGGCCGAAAGGGCGCCATCCGGGGCTTGGGCTTTTGAATGTCGAGACCACGATGGGCGGCGACAAAAGGCTGGCGGAGGTCATGGCCTCCGATCACGCCAGCGGCCATGAGGTGCACGCCTATGAAATCCACATCGGGCGCACAAGAGGTCCCGATATGGCCCGCGCTTGGCTGACAGTCGACGGGCGCCCGGAAGGTGCTGCATCAGAGGACAGGCGAGTGATGGGATGCTATTTGCACGGGCTGTTCACAGCGGATGCGTTTCGCGCCGCCTATCTGGCGCGGTTTGGCGCAGTAGAGACCGGGATGAATTTCGACGCCACGGTGGAGCAGACGCTGGATGCGCTGGCCGATCACATCGAGGCCCATCTGGACCTCGACCGGATTCACGCCCTGGCCGAAGAGATCAAAGCGAGCTAACGCGGTCCGCCGAAAGCAGTCTGTCAGGTTAAAGGCGTGACGCTTTGATCACTCAAACTCGCGCAGCGTCAAGGCACGCTGCACCTCACGCCGCACCAGACGGCGGACGTTGCGGGTGATGCGCTGGCCCAGCTCGCCCTGCAATTCTTCACGAATCACCTGAGCGATCAAATCACGCAGCGCTTCCTCGTCGAGGATGTCCTCATCGGCGTAGCCCGCCAAAGCGAGCTCTTCTTCAAGGCTCGGATCGGGATCGGGCGCGACACCTTGCGCGGGCGTTTCATCCTCTGCGATCTCAGCGTCTTCGATATCCGTTGCAGCCTCGACTGAAGTGTCCTCAACCGCCTCATGCGCAGGCTGAAAAGCGGCTTCCTCGATCACCTCGGCATCGGCGATCTCATTCATCTCGTCATTAGCCCGGTCTTCAGCCTGTGTCATCGCAGCTCCGTCAGCATCATAGGCGTCATCAGTCTCGTCCTCGGACGGCGTCTCATCCGCACGGGGTTCGAACGGCACGGTCTCCACCGGGCCGAAACGCAACACGCGCGCGCCCGGTTCCGTAAAGGCGCGCGGCATTTCACGCGGGATTTCTGCCTCAAGGTCCTCTGAGCCGTCGGGCTCCCATTCAACTCTTTGCGCACCGACCGCGGCTTCCAGCTCGGCAATGCGCTGTTCAAGCGACAGGCGCGCGACATGGGCCGCTGCGACCTCATCGGGCGTGTCGTCCAGCTCGGCGCTCCAATCCTCTGTCGCAGGCGCAGGGTCTGCCGGGTGCCGGGCGGCGGATTGCACCTCTTCGGCAACCAGGCTTTCCACGCCCGGTCCCGGTGTCGGCTCGCCCTCCCCCTGAGGAACATGCACGGCCTGGTCCATCGACAGCACGAGCGGCTCTGCGGGCTCTTCGGAGCCAGTATTTGCGTCCGTGGCGGTCGGTTTTTCCACCCGAAAATCAGGCGTCAAAATCAGCGCAGCCGGCCCGGGGGCTGTGTCTTTCACGTCGGAGGATGTGGTGAGCTTCTGTTCCATGCTCGGCATCGATTGCACAGGGCTTGCCGGAGCAGTCCCCTGCCCCGCGCCTTGCACGGCACTATGCTCAGCACCATGACTGTGGGTCTCTGCCACCAAACGGCGGATCGAGGCCAAGACATCGTCCGCATCAAGATTTGTCATCGGATCAGACATCCCGACTCCCCTTACACTACCTCTGAAGGTAGCCAGCTTCCGCTTTACATACAATAGAAGCCGCTCTCAAACGCAAACCCCCGCACGTCGCAAAACCGACATGCGGGGGTGTTTTCAGCCAGCTGAAGACTGCGGCTGTTATTTTTTCATCAAACCTTCGAGCACACGATCCAGCTTTTCCCCCTGCGGGCTGACATAGCGGGTCGGCGCGTTTTTGACGGCGTTGTAATAGGCCGCCGGGTCGTAGACCGGAACGTTGAGTTTCAATTGCTCGACGGTCAGCATGCCCAGAGACTGCAACACCGCGTAGGATTGCGTTTCGCGCGCGATGCGGGCCTGGATGGCAGAGACCTGTGCATCGAGCAGGTCCTGTTCGGCATCCAGCACATCGAGCGTGGTCGCAGCGCCCAGATCGGCCTCTTCGCGCACGCCGTCATAGGCGACACGCTGGGCCTGAACATAGGAGTTCGACGCGCTTTCAGAGGCCGCGAACACAGACAACATAGCCCAGTTGGTGCGCACGCCCTGTTCCACTTCGCGGGTGGTTTGCAGCAATTCGGCCCGCGCCGCATCGCGATTGGCAATCGCGCCCCGCACGCCGGAGGCCACAGCCCCACCGGAATAGATCGTGCCTGAGACGCCGAGACCGATCGAGGTGGTGTCATTGTCGAAATTGTCGGAATAGCTCTGGGTCACGGTGCCGGACACGGTCGGGAACATATTGCGCTCGGCGATATCGACGGCGATGTCCTGAGCGGCGGCCTGGTGTTGCAAGGCAATAATGCCCGGATGTCTTTGACGCGCGGTGGAGACAGCGGCCTCCAGCGACGGCACCGGCAATTTGATATTGGGCGGGGTCGACAGCTTCGTCGGGTAATGCCCCACGGCGACCTTGTAGGTCTCGCGCGCGGCGGAAAGAGTGCCCTGCGCAGAGGCCAGATCGGCGCGCACGGAGGCCAGCTGCGCCTCGAATTGCGCCACTTCTGTGCGGGTGATTTCACCGACATCGAACCGGTCTTGCGCAGCGCGAAGGTTCTGTTGGTTCAAACGCACAGCGTTCTGGCGCAGATTGACCAGGGCTTGGGCTTCGCGCACGCTCATATAGGCGTCGACGGCAGAGGCCAAAACGGCCTGTTCAACATTGACCAAAGAGGCCCGCGTCGCCAGCACGACCTCTTTTTGCAAATCAACCGAAAGCTTGTTGCGGCCGAAGGTGTAGATGTCCATCGAGGCAATGAAGGAAAGCGTGTCACTCCAGTCCGACCAGACATCGCGTGTTTCGAAACCGCGTTTTTTGCCGACCTGATAGTTATACGTCAAAGACGGACGCAGATCGGACAGCGCAGAGGCCACCCCCTCGTCCGCCGCGCGCAGGGTGGCGCGGTTCTGGTCCAGAAGTCCCGAATTCTTATAAGCCGACGCCAGAGCATCCCCAAGCGTTTCCGCCCAAGATGCCATCGGCACCGCGCCCATGCCAAGCGCTGCCACACCGGCATACAGCGCATTCCTGATTGTTTTGCTCTTGCTCATTGGCCTCATGCCCCTTCGTTATCTCGAACGCCGGGGCCGTCCCGGCCGATCCTACGTTCGCATCTTATAGCGCGAATTGCGCACGTTTTACAAAACCCGGCAGTACCGGCGCAGTGGCATTAAACGCCATGCGCCATGTAATGTCGCCATCTATCTTGTACCCTATACGCACGATGCCAAGGGCTCCGTCTAGGAAAATAGCACAGATGCGACCTTTTTCCTTCACCTGCGACAGAATTTCATCAGGCATTTCTTCAACCCCGCCTTGCAGGATCACAACATCGTAGGGACCGTGCTGCGCAGCACCTTGGGCAATCGGCCCGGTCTCAAGGATGACATTGTCCGATCCGTTGGCGGTCAGAGCGCTCGCGGCCTCTTTGGCCAGCGTCTCATCTTCCTCAACCGCAACCACCGCCTGCGCCATGCGCGCGATGACGGCAGAGGAGTAGCCCATGCCACAACCCAGATCGAGCACCAGCTCATCGTTTTCGATATTCAGCACATCGAGCATCTTCGCCAGAACCCGCGGATCAAGCACGACACGGCTGTTGCCGAGATCGACATGTTCACCGACATAGGCGCCTGCGCGTTTGTCATTCGGCACGAAATTTTCGCGCGGCACGGTCAGCATGGCTTCGATGATCGGGAACTTGGTCACATCGGAGGGGCGAACCTGCGTGTCGACCATAGTGGTGCGGAGCTGGGTGAAATCTGGCATAGGCTGAACTCTTTCGTTCATGGGCATCTCTTGGGTCGTTTTGCCATAAGCCCCCGGCAGGGGCAACATATCAATGCACTTGCGGAAACTGGCAAAAGGCGGCTTGCACAGGTTTCAAGCATGGTATAGACAGCGGCTCACCATTCAGGCGAGTTGGCGGAGTGGTGACGCAGCGGATTGCAAATCCGTGTACACCGGTTCGATTCCGGTACTCGCCTCCATTTACTTTCAAGCACTTGCGTCATCATAGCGTCCTTGAGAGTGCGACCGTTTACAGGTCGGTTTACAGTTTTGTTCCATTTTTTGCCTTCTGGGCAGCTTCCAGCGCCCGCTTCACACGGTCAGTTTCGTCTTCGGAAATCACCGCTTAATGCTCAATGACTTGGCTGGCGTAGCGGATGCTCCAGCCCATGTATGACGCGATATCGTTCAGCCCCAGCCCCGCCTCCAGCAGCCGCGTTGCCGTCGTCCCACGCGCGTCGTAGAGCCGAAGATCGAAACCCTTGGTCTCGGGCGCCAGTTCTGGGATACGGTTGCGCGATCGGCTCACCGCTTTTGAAGCGCTCCCCGCATCAAGCTTTTGCCCCTTGTCCCCCACGAGGATCAGCATGCGGTCACTTGGCGTCGCATCCAACAATGCTGCGAGCTTTTGGGATACTGGAATTGTCGCGATCTTGCTGCGCTTGTTCGTACGCACGCGCAACCTTCGACCATGTCGCGTCTCGTGAATGTGCCCACGGTTGAGCCCGCCAGATCGCCGGGGCGTAACCCCGTTTCACAGGCACAAATCAGTATGCGGCGAGCGTATTCGGGGGCAGCTTGGCAAAAGAGATCAACGTCGGCGGGTGTCCAGACAATCTCGGCCCGATCCGCCTCATAGACCTTTGGCAACTTGTGGCAGAAGTGGCGGCTGATCTTACCGTTGTCCTCAGCCCAGTTCAGGAACCTCGTGACAACCGTTCCGCAATAGTCGAACTGCTTGGGGGAATGCTGCCAGAGGACAGTCCGGTCTCGGCCTCCAGCGTTTTGATCGAGACGCCTGCGTAGCCGTATTTGCGAAACGCGTGCATCGCGGCCGTTAAGGCGTCTGCTTCATTGAATTCTTGTGTGCTCGCCATGGGTCTTCCAAGTGACTCCCATTCTAGGTCGCTCATTTTAAAATATTCATTTTACAAACTGCGCCACCCGGGAATCACGGCGATGAAAGAACTAGCAACCGGCCGGCGACATATCCCTTGACGATTGAAAGTTCAGGCCTGCCCCTCACCGCACCCTGCGTGATGATCAGATTTGCGCCGGACACTCCGTTGAAATTACTTCCGCGTCCCTCGGCACAACAGCATCACGCTTGTTCAGACATGGCGCGCTCGAGTACCTCATAGACCCGCGGATCGCGCATTTGCGTGACGTTGAACCGCATGAAACCCGCCGCTGTTTGCGAGGGGCTGAACACATTGCCGGGGGCCAGCACCACATTCTCCGCCATCGCTCGTTGCGCGATCTCGCCCGTGTCACAGCCTTCGGGGAAGCGGCACCAGAGATAGAATCCCCCGCGCGGCAGAACCCAAGGCGTAATTCCCAAAGGCGCAAGCTGTGCGACAACCGATTTGCGCGCGCCCGCCAGACGGCGATGCAGTTCAGCGAGGTGTTTCCGATACATGCCGCCGGTCAGCACATGGGCCAGCAACTCGGTCGCCACCGGGCTTGGCCCACCAAAACTCGTTGCCACCTGAAGGTCGACCAGCGCCTCGATCCAATCGGCCCGCCCGGCGATATAGCCGCAGCGCACCGAGGCCGAAAGCGTCTTGGAAAATCCGCCAATCCTGAGCACCCGATTGAGCCCATCGAGCACCGCCAGCCGGGGCGAGGGCTCCGGTTCGAGATCGACGAATGTGTCGTCCTCGACGATGGTCAACTCATGCGCGGCGGCCAGAGTCAAAAGCTGATGTGCCACCTGCGGCGACATCGTGGCGCCCGTCGGATTGTGCAATGCGGAATTGGTCAGGTAGAGCCGTGGCGCCTGCGCCAATGCGGCTTCGAACGCCGCCAGATCCGGCCCCTGCGGCGTGTAGGGCATACCAATGATGTTGACCTGATGGGCACGCAACAGCGCCCGAAAATTGAAATACCCCGGATCGTCGACCAGCACCGTATCGCCGGGCCGCAGCAGCAGGCGGCAGATCAGGTCCATCGCCTGAGAGGCCGAGGCCGTCAGCATGAGCTGCTCCGGCGAGGCGTTCAGCGTTTCCTCTGAGAACCGCCCAAGCAAGCTGCGCCGCAACACCATAGACCCGCGCGCCGAGGCGTAATTGGTCAGGATCGCCGCCTCGCTTTTTGCCACCGCGCGCAGCCCCTTGCGCAGGGCCTCCTGAGGCATCCAGTCCTCCGGCAACCAGCCGCAGCCCGGTTGGAGCGCACCGGGGCGCGCATCGAGCGACTGGCGCGACACCCAGAACGGATCGACATTGCGCGCCTGTGGCGAACGCGCCTGCGTCAGCTTCATCGGCGGCAGGTTGCTGTTCGACACATAAAACCCGGAGCCGCGTTTGGCGCTGATCACCCCCTCGGCGGCAAGGCGGTCATAGGCCTCGACCACGGTCGAAGGCGACACATTCATCTGACCGGCAAAACGTCGGATCGAGGGCATGCGATCCCCCGGCCCCAGCGCACGCGTGGCAATCCTGTCGCGCAGAACCTGCATCAGATGATCCGTTTTCGTGCCTGCCATTCCAAGCCTCCGCCTGCTTCGTGCAACTGTATCGCTCATGGCTCCCATACAGTTCTGTGGAATTGTATGGGATTGTCTCTGTCTACATCGGCCTCCGGCGCATACCCAGAAGAAAATCACGAAAAAGATCGACGACACACAAATGGATCACAAACTGACAGGCTGGGGCAGCGGCTTCCTGGGCGTTCTCATTTTCAGCGGCTCCCTGCCCGCAACACGCGTGGCTGTGAGTGATTTCACACCGCTGTTCCTGACCTCCGCGCGCGCGGTGATCGCCGCTCTTTTGGGGCTCTTGTGCCTTTTGGCCCTGCGCCAAAGCCGCCCCGCAAGCCGCGACCTGATGCCCCTCGGGCTCGTCGCTCTGGGCGTCGTCATCGGTTTTCCGCTTTTGACGGCGCTGGCGTTGCAATCCATCACGGCGGCGCGTTCCATCGTCTTTATCGGCCTCTTGCCCTTGGCCACGGCGATCTTCGGCGTGATCAGGGGAGGCGAACGGCCCAAACCCGCCTTCTGGGTCTTTTCGCTTTTAGGCGCGGCGACCGTGTCGGGATTTGCCCTGACGCAGAGCGAGGGCGGTTCACTGCGCGGCGATCTCTTGATGCTGGCCGCGATTGCCATCTGCGGTCTCGGTTATGCCGAAGGTGCAAGCCTGTCGCGCCGCCTGGGAGGGTGGCAAGTGATCTCCTGGGCGCTTTTGATTGCGCTTCCGGTGATGGCCGGGCTCAGCCTGATCACCTGGCCCGCAACATTCGGCACGGTCTCCACCCCGGCCTGGATCAGCCTCGGCTATGTCGCCCTGTTCAGTATGATGCTCGGCTTCGTGTTCTGGTATCGCGGCCTGGCACTTGGCGGCATTTCGCAGGTCGGACAATTGCAGCTTTTGCAGCCCTTCTTCGGCCTTTTGCTGGCCGCGCTCCTGCTGGGCGAACCCATCGCCTGGCAGATGGTCGCCTGCACCGTGTTCACCGTGTTTTGCGTCGCAGGCGCGAAACGATTTGCCTGATAAAGCGAGACCAAAAACAATGTTTCATCTTCTTCTCTGGTTGCTCCGGATCAGCAGTTTTGGCACTCGGACCGACGCCTCCCATGTGATGCAAATGTGCCGAACCACCCCCGCGCGCTCCCCGGAAGATTTCGGACGGTGACGCGCGGGCGTGAAGGCCACAGCCGCATCGTCAATGCGCGCGGTTCCCTGCTTGGCCATTGACACCCTTACGTGCCGCTTGCAGTCTCTGGCCACGTGGTGTGGCTGATCGGAAAATTGTTTTGAAACAGGACTCTCAAACCCTCATCGTCGATCTCGACGGCACCTTGCTCCGTTCCGATATGTTGTATGAGAGTTTCTGGTCCGGCTTTGCGGGCGATTGGAAATTGCCATTTCGGGCCGCCGCCACCCTGCCCAAAGGCAAGGCCGCGCTCAAACGGCTTTTGGCGCAAAATTCCAATGTCGATGTCACCACCCTGCCCTATGACGAGCGCGTTCTGACGCGGTTGAAAGACTGGCGGGCAAACGGCGGGCGCACCGCGTTGGTGACGGCGACGGATCAGGCGCTTGCCGATCAGATCGCCGCTCATCTCGGCCTGTTCGATGATGTGATCGGTTCGGATGGCACCGCAAACCTCAAAGGCCCGGCCAAGGCCGAAACGCTGGTTTCACACTACGGCACGGGCGGGTTCACCTATATGGGCGATCACGAGGCGGATTTGGCGATCTGGGCCGTGGCGGGCGGCGCGATCACCGTCAACGCCAAGCCAGAGCTGAAATCCAAGGTGACCTGCGACGGTCCCATCGAGCACATTGACCGCCCCGCGCGGGATTTGACCCCCTATTTCAAGGCCATCCGCCCGCATCAATGGCTGAAAAACATCCTGATTTTCTTTCCGATGCTGGCCGCGCATGACCTGAGCGCGATGGTCTTTTTCAGAGCGCTCGTCGCCTTTGTCTCCTTCAGTCTGATCGCGTCTTCGGTCTATGTTCTCAATGACTTGCTGGATCTGAAGGGCGATCGGGCACATCCGCGCAAACGCTTGCGCCCCTTTGCGGCGGGGACGATTCCCATCGCACGGGGCACGGTCATGGCCGTCTCGCTTTTGCTCGCGGGGCTGATCCCGGCGATCTGGCTCGGCCTGCCGTTTCTCGAGGTGATGGTGGCCTACTATGTCCTGACCATGGCCTATTCGCTGCGTCTCAAACGCCAGCTTGTGGTCGACATCTTTGCACTGGCCGGGCTGTACACCATTCGCATTCTCGCGGGGGGCACCAGTTCCGCGATCCCGATGTCGGTCTGGCTTCTGGCCTTTTCGATTTTCTTCTTTTTCTCGCTCGCGGCCGTCAAACGTCAGGCGGAGCTGGTGGACGGCCTCAAATCCGGCAAGCTCAAAGCCCATGGGCGCGGCTACCATGTCGATGACGTGCCGATCGTGACCATGATGGCGCTCGCCTCCGGCTATGTCTCCGTACTGGTCATGGCGCTCTACATCAGCTCGCCGCAAATCGCGCAGCTCTATAGTCAGCCGGGCTATCTCTGGGGCGCCTGTCTGGTGCTTTTGTATTGGCTGAGCCGCATGGTGATGACAACGCATCGTGGCAAAATGAACGACGATCCGGTGCTCTACGCCGCCAAGGACCGGGTCAGCCTGATCTGTTTCGCGCTCATTCTCGGCGCCGGATTTGCGGGCACTTCGCTGTGACGTCGCCCCACCTGTCGACCTCTGCGCTGGTGCTGCGCTATGCGGGCTTTGCCATTCTGGCGACACTTGCCAATCTCGGTGCGCAACGCATGGTTTTGGGGGTTTGGCCCAAGGGGTTGTTTGTGGCGATGATCTTCGGCACCGGCATCGGGCTTGTGGTGAAATACCTGCTCGACAAGCGTTGGATTTTTTTCGACCTGGAAACCGGCGCGCGGGCTCATGGCCGCAAATTCGGGCTCTATACGGCGATGGGACTGATCACCACGGCCATTTTCTGGGGCATGGAAGCCGGCGCCTGGGCGATCTGGCACAGTACAATGGCGCGCGAAATCGGTGCGATCCTGGGCCTTGGCATCGGATATGTCGTGAAATTCCATCTGGATCGCCGCTTCGTCTTTCAAATCACTCAGGGGTAGACTCGACTTTCTCTTGCACCACAGCCATGAAGCAAAAGAGCTCACCTCCGGCTGAGCATCGTTCAAGACAAAACATTTAGCCTAAAAAGCCCGAAACATGACCCACACGCAGCAGTTCAACGGATTTCCCCGCATCGAACACAACATCCGCATTCGCCCTTTTGATCGCAACAGCGTCGGTTGGGTCGATGGCGGTCTGTACCACGACGACGGTCGGCGTTTGCGTGGCTGGCATGTGTTGGGCTCAAGTCGTAGCACGCAACTCGTGCCCAAAAGCCGGATTTCCGCGATGACTGAGGCCTATGATGTTTCCGATGCGATCTACGGCGGCGTGTGGTTTTCCCATTTCGGTCATTTCATCACGGAAACGCTGCCGAACCTGGCGACGATTTGCAATGAGCTGGGGCCCGACGATCCGCGTCCCATCTATTTCCAATCCCTGAGTGCGCACGAAGACTTCAACGCTCTGCCGTCTTACATCACCTATTTCCTGGGCCTTCTCGGGCTCGACTGCCAGCGGTTTCATTTGGTCGACACTCCCGTCGCCATTGAAAATCTCTATCTGCCACGGCCTGCCTTCGTGAAGAAATACCAATACGCTCCCTTTGTCGCAGAGGTGTTAGACAAACAACTGTCCCTGTCCAAGACGACGCCTGATCTCGACATTTATTTCAGCCGCGGCAAACTTGTGAATAATGTCCAACGCGCCGGGCTTGAGGAGGCGGAGCTTGAAACCATGTTCAAGCGTCACGGCTTCACAATTGTGTACCCGGAAAACATGACCATCGCGGAGCAGCTTGATCTCGTCTCCCGTGCCCGTGTCATCGCCGGCCTGAATGGCTCCGCCCTGCACTGGTCGCTTTATGCACGCTCCGTAGAAAAAGTCATGCTTTTGGGGTGGAATTTGGGGCTTCAACGGCAGATCTGTCGCCTGAGAGAACAAGACTACATTCATGCGGGAGGCGCGGGAATGAGCCGTTTTCTCGGCCGCAAGAAACGGCGGCTGCCTGCGGACTATGTTGAGCGCAGCCTTTTCAAGTGAAGAACGTGAGCGGTGCAGTCAGCTGCGGCGGGAGGGTTTTGATATGGCCCGATGCGAGTTAGCCCGGTTGATGAAGGATTTGGGCGCGCAGGGCGCCATTCGGGGCAAGCCGCATAAACGACGATCCCTGACAAAAACAACCGTGCCACTGGACAAGGTGAACAGGCAAATCAAGGCCCGGCACCGAACATACTCAGGGTCAGAGACCTCACCTGTGTGGCGACCAGGCAAGGGGGCGTCTATGTGGTTTTCGTGGTCGATACATTTTGCCCGGCGCATCGTTGGCTGGCGGGTCAGGAGGTCCGCCCATGCTGGAATTGTGCTTGATGCCTTGGAACAGGCCATTCCACAGCCCCAACCTGCCTTGATCTTCTCTTTATTGAGGTTTTAAGGCAAGACCTTGTTGATATGGTTTTTTGGGGGGGAGTGTGGATTATTCGACCTTGGTTGCGGGAGCAGACAACCGTCGCAACCTACCCACCCTTGCGGCTGCGGTTTAGTTCACGTGCGAACGAGAAGTGTGAACTGACCTCTTTAACACTTAACAACAATGGCTGCTCCCAGCCCTTCTGCGACCTTCGTTGCTGGCGCAGCATGACACAGAGCGCCTGCACGAAGGGCAGATTGCGGTCATTCTCTGCACTTGCGAAAGCGCCCAAGCCGCACCATGGAAGCGGACATTCGGGCGAGAACCAAGACCGGCGCCCGCTCGATCGACACCAACGGCGGAAACCGGACATTCGCTGCAAGGATCACGAATGTCCGCAAAGCATGAAACGCTGACGTTTCGCTCTCGAGAATTGTCGGACGTCACCTCAGCCTTTTCGACCGGCCTCAGCCGTCAGAGCGGTCAACCTGTAGAACCCATGCGCCATTTTGGTGAAGGGCGTTAGCAGGAAGAACGCGAGAACGGCGCCGAGATGGATCGCAAGGAGGGTCGGCATGACCGTCGTTTGACCCAGCGCGTAGAGTGCAAGTCCACTGAAGCCGACAAAGCCCAGCAATCCGACAAAGGCCACCTCTCCGCCAAAGGCGGCAGTTGCGCCCAAGGACCGGTCCGAACGCAGCTTCAGGCGGATCATCTCGATGCAGCCCACCACAAGCAAAAGACCGCCGGAAACGCCCAGCAATTTGGGCAGCGACAAAAGCCCATAGGGCGCGGGCATGTCGAACACGTAGTGCATCACGGTCGCGACACTGGTGGAGGCAAAACACAACAGAAAGCCGTACATTATCGCCTGATGCACCGCGCGCCGGGCGTGGGTAAAGCGGTCCTCATCCTCGAAATTGCAGCCGTCGCCGTGCCCGCCCTTGAGGTCCTTCATATTGGCGGCCTGCCGGAACGCCTCGAACAGATGCGCGGGGCGGAAGGGACCGGCCCCGATGTGCCGCCAGTAGCGGCGCAAGCTGACCGCGATACTGAACAGCGGGAACAGGAAAGCCGGCAAGAAGATCGCCACCATCGCATTGTGCGAAAGAACGGCATAGAAGCCCTCGCCTCCGGCAGAACTCAGGGCGCGAGCGGCCCAGAACAACAGGGCAAAGCCGATGACGGCCGCGATGGCAATCAGCACACCGTTTTTCTGAAACGCCTTCCCTGCGGCGCGGGGAAAGGCAAGCTCTTCCCAGCTGTCCTGGCGCACGTTCGCCAGCGCCTGCGGCAGGTTCAAGTCGAATTCATGCGGCGCGGTGTATTGGCAAGCGTAGTAGCAGCCCCGGCAATTGTGACAGAGGTTCGCCAGTTGCGTCAGATCCCCATCGCTGAACGCGCGTTCGGCGTGCAGGGCGGGGAAGACGGAACAATAGCCCTCGCAATACCGACAGGCGTTGCAAATCTCGGCCTGACGGCGGGCCTCTTCCAGAAAATCAGTTTGCATTTGCATGGGCCGCGGCCTCCTTGCCTGCGATGCGTCCAAAGACGGTTCCAATGGTCATGCCGAATCCGGCGAGATAGCCTTGGCCGAGGATCGACCCGGCCATGGTTTCGCCCGCCGCCCAGAGGTTTGTGACGGGGCGGTTGCCGATGGAGCATTGTGCATGCTCGTCGACCTTCAGGCCGAGATAGGTAAACGTCACGCCAGTGCGCAGCGAGTAGCCATAGAACGGCGGTTCAGTGATCGGGCGGGCCCAGTTCGTCTTGGCCGGGGTGAGGCCCGTGGTGGTGACGCCATCGAGCTCTGTCGGGTGAAAATTGGAGGTATCGCCGCAGGCATCGTTGAACTCACTCACGGTTTGCACCAGCGCGTCGGCGGGCAAGCCCATCTTGTCGGCCAGTTCCTCCAGCGTGTCCGCCTTGATCGGCGGGAAAACAGACGGCATGAACAGTTCCAGCGACTTGGCGTCGATGATCACGTATCCCACCTGATCGGGCTGCGCCGCGACAAGGCGCCCCCAGATGGCGTAGCGCTTGGGCCAAACGTCCTCGCCCTCGTCGTAGAACCGTTGGGCGTCCTTGTTCACCACGATGGAAAACGGCACGCAGTCCAGTCGCGTGACAATACCACCGTCGAATTTCGGCGCGCGCCCGTCGATGGCGACGGCGTGACACTGGGTCGGGTCGCCGACCTGTTCGATCCCCTGATCCAGAAGATCGGCCAGAACGACCCCACGGTTATAGGGCGTGCCGCGGATCAGGAAATTCTTTGCCGCCGGTCCCCAGGCACGGGCAAGCCAGTCGGTATCGGCCTGAAAGCCGCCAGAGGCGACGACCACGGATTTCGGCGCGATCGTATGCGTCTGACCGTTCTGAGTGTAGTCGATGCGGGTGACGCGATCTTCGTCCAGTTCCAGATGCGTGACGGCGGCTTCGTATTCGACCTGCACACCCAGCTTTTCAGCCGTGCGGTAATAAGCGTTCACAAGGCTTTTGCCACCACCAAGGAAAAAGGCATTCGTCCGCGCCAGTGACAGCGTCCCCGAGAGCGACGGCTGAAAGCGGACGCCGTGTTCTTCCATCCACGGCAGGCATTCTTCGGACGTACGGATGGCCAGTCGCGCCAACCCTTCGTCGGTCTTGCCGCCGGTGACCTTCATCAGGTCGGCAAGGTATTCCTCTTCGGTGTAGCTGTCGACCAGCGGGCCGAGCGGGCCATGGTGCATACAGCGAAAGTTGCGGGTGTGGCGGGAGTTGCCGCCGCGATAGGATTTGGGCGCGGTCTCGAGGATCAGGACGCGCGCACCTGCCTCGGCGGCCGTGATGGCCGCGCAAAGCGCCGCGTTTCCGCCGCCGATAATGGCGATGTCGGGAGAGGTCAAAGCAAGTCTCCATCGTAGCTAGGGGGGTTATGGCTGCTGGCGCGCAGGTCGCGTACACGAACCCGCTGGGCGGCCTCGATATGTGCCCGCATGGCGGCTTCCGCCAATGTGCCATCGCGCGCCTTGATCGCGTCGAGAATGCCGAAATGTTCTTCAACGGCCTTCGTGGCGCGGTCTGGTTCGGTCAGGGTTGTTGGACCAAGGATCATCAACGCCTTTTGCAACGCGTGGATGGACCGGGTGAGAAAGCGGTTCTTGGCCGCATCCAGCAAGGCCGCGTGGAATTGCCGGTTCAGGATAAAGGCCTCGGGCGCATTCCCCAATGCGGCCATCTGCTGATTCATCTCGAAAAGTTCTTCGATTTCGATGTCCGAGGCGGCGCGGGCGGCGAGCCGCGCAGCGGTGCCTTCGAGGACGGCGCGCATCTCGTAGAGTTCCATGACCTCGGCGTAATCGAGCCTGCGGATCGTGGCGCCCTGGCGCGGGACGTGGGTGACGATCCCGTCGGCCTCGAGCTGGCGGATGGCCTCCCGAACGGGGGTGCGCGACACACCGAGCCGCTCCGCCAGTTCGGTTTCACGCAGTCGGTCTCCGGGGTTGAGCCGCCCTTCGCGCAGTTCGGTCAGCAGGCGCAGATACGCACCGTTGCCCTGTGGGGCGCTGTCGTCGTCCATGGGTGTCGAGCCTCTGATTCAATCTTGTATCCGAGTGGATACAAGTGTACACAATATACGTCAAGACGTGTAGGAGGTCGGTTTGCGCAAACATCTTTCTCATCCGCACGCACGTCGTGCGCTGACCTTCGGACTCGCGGCTGCGGGCACAGCACTGTTTTGGTCGCTCGGCCTGCCCTTGCCATTCCTCTTCGGCCCCATGACCTTTTGCCTCGCGGGCGCATTGGCGCATCTGCCACTGAAAGGCTTCGGGCAGATCTCGGTCGCCGCACGCACCATCCTTGGGGTCGCGGTGGGCGCGTCGATCACGCCAGAGGTGGTGGCGCATCTGCCGCGTATGGCGCTTTCGGTGGCGCTGATCCCGATCTTCATCGCCTTGATCGCGCTTGTCGGCGTGCCGTTCTTTCGGAAGCTCTGGGGATTCGATGCGCCGACAGCCTATTACGCCGCCATGCCCGGCGGGCTTCAGGATATGGTGATCTTCGGCACCGAGGCGGGAGGAAACCCCCGCGCACTGTCATTGATCCATGCGACAAGGGTACTGATCATCGTGACACTCGCGCCTTTTATCCTCAGCCATTTCTACGGTGCCGCTCTGACCAATCCCATCGGTGCGCCCGTGGCCGACCTGCCGTGGTCCGAACTGCTGATCATGGTCGCCGCCGCTATCATCGGCTGGAAAGGCGGGGAGCGGCTGGGCCTCTTCGGGGCGTCGATCCTCGGGCCGATGATTGTCACTGCGGCTTTGTCTCTCTCGGGTGTCGTGCATTTCCGCCCGCCCGCAGAGGCGATCCTGACGGCGCAGTTCTTTATCGGCTGCGGTATCGGCGTCCATTTTCTCGGCGTCACCTGGCGCGAGTTGACCCGCGTGGTCGCGGCAGGCGTCGCATATGTGCTGGTTCTGGCGGTGCTGGCTGCCGGGTTTTCCGGGTTGGTGACGTTACTCGGGCTGGGCGATCCAGTGCCCGCTTTTCTGGCCTTCGCGCCGGGCGGCCAGGCCGAGATGACAGTGTTGGCCATCGTCACCGGTGCGGACCTCGGCTTTGTCATCACCCACCACCTGACGCGTATCGTGATCGTGATCGTCGGTGCGCCGGTGATGGCCGGGCTTATTGCCCGTAGACGGAAGGATTGACCATATGGATCGGCGCGCCTTCGGCGTAGGCGTTCACCTGTGCAAAGATGTCGGAGAACTGCTTGTCGAATTCGTCTTCGGTCACGAAACCGATATGAGGCGTGGCGATCAGATTCGGATGCGCCAGAAGCAGATCGGCCGGGTCTTTCATCGGCTCGGTGTCGAAAACGTCGATGGCGGCCAGGCCGGGGCGGCCCGCATTCAGCCCCTCCAACAGGGCGCCGGGAGCGATCAGACCCGCGCGTGAGGTGTTCACCAAAACGGATTTCGGCCCCATGCAGGCCAAATCCTCTGTGGTGACGATCCCGCGTGTCTCCGGCGTCAGCCGCAAATGCAAGGAGACCACGTCACTGTCGGCAAAAAAGGCCGCGCGGCTCGTCGCAACGACCTCGCCATTGGCCTCTGCCCGGTCGCGCCCCGCCTCCGAGGACCACCAGACAACATTCATCCCAAAGGCGCGGGCATAATCGGCCACCACGCGCCCGATGCGCCCATAGCCATAAAGGCCGAGCGTGCGACCGCGCAGAGTGCGGCCGACACCCATCTGCCACGCGCCGGCCTTGACGCTGGCCATCTGCTGCGGCAGCTGGCGCATGGCGGCAAGGATCAGCGCAAAGGTCAGCTCGGCGGCGGCGTAATTCGCCCCATCCGCTCCCTTGTTCGAACAGAGCAAAACGCCCGCGTCCGTGCAGGCGTCCACATCCACATGCGGCCAGGCCCCGCGCTGCGAGATCAGCCGCAGGTTCGGCAGCCGCTCCAGAAGATCGCGGGTGACGCGGGTGCGCTCCCGGAACAGCACGACGCAGTCCGCATCGGCAAGCCGCGCGGCCAGCGATGCAGGATCAGGTTCATGATCGGTCCATACGGTGACATCATGTCCCTCGAGCAGCCGAAAACATGGCAGTTCCCCTAGGGTATCGAACCAGTCGTCGAGGATATGGACCTTCATGCCTTGGCCTTTCAGAAGTTGCCCGAAAGCGCCTTGATCGCGCGACAAACCCGTTCGTGCAAGAGGATCAGGTCCGCCTTGTCCGGAGAATCTTCGGCAATACGTTGCGACAGGTCGTTGCGCGTCTCTTCGAGATCGCGACGGGCACGGGCAAGTTTTTCGTAATCACTCATGGTTGGGGCCTCAGTGAGAGAGTAGAACAGGGATGGTGCTGCGCGACAGAATGTTGGTGGTCACACCACCCAAAAAATCCTCTCGAAACTTCGAATGCTCGTAGGCACCGATCGCCAAGAGCGAGGGGTCATGTTTCTTGCACCACGCAAGCAAAGTGTCAGCCACGGGATGCGTTTCAGGCCAATTTTCATGGATCGCCTCGACCCCGTGACGGGACAGATGCAGCATCAGATCGTCGATGGGCCAGGCGTTGCGCGGCCCGACGGTGAGCACGCTGACGCGACCATCATCTTCGAGCAGGCGCAGACTGTCCGAGAGCGCCCGCGCAGCAGCGCGCCCGCCGTCCCAGGCCAGGGCCGCATGGCTGTGCGTGGCTCCGGCATCGTATCCCGCAGGCACCACGATGACGGGACGGCCCGACAGGAGTGCGATGCGGTCGGGGTGTAGCGTGACGTGTTCGTCATCGTCGTCCGAACGGGAGCCGACGATCAGCATGTCGTAGTGGCGCGCGGCCTCCGACAGGACTTTGTCGACGCGGCCAGAAACCTCTTTCAGTTGCAACACATTGGTAAGCCCCAGCGCCTTGCGCTCTGCCTCAAACCGCTCTTCGATCTCGCTCAGGATGCCGGTGTTGGCAGCTTCGAGCAAAGCGCGGGCTTCTTTCGAAATCCAACGTGAGCGTTTGTCGATCACCTCATGGGTGGTGTGGGCCATCATGGCGGTGACATGCGCGCCCAGCCGGCTTGCCATCGACGCCGCATAACGCAGCGCAGCCACCGAGCCGTCAGACCCGTTGAAGGCCACGAGGAGGTTCATCATCGGCATGTCAGTGCCCCTTCCATACGGCGGACGGCACGTAGATCAGCCCATCCGCAAGTTTGCGCGCTGTTCGCACCAGTCCGGCGGAATTCAGCGTGAAGTGATTGTTCATTTCGAAATCCACCAGCACCTCGATGGTGCCTGAGGCATGTTCCAGCACGACATTCGCGGGGCTGGTGGTCGGGCGCTCAAGCAGCCCGTCCGCCACGGTCCCCGGTGTCAACGCGCAAGACGCAAGGCATTGCGAGCCCGTGACCGCCATGGACGGATGCGTGGTCCAAGGCATGAAATAGCGCGTTGCAATGGTGCCGCCGTCGCGGGCCGGGGCGAGCAGACCGAATTTCGGCGTCACGGATTGCGACACGTCCCCCATGCCCATAGCCGCCCCTGCCTGACGTCGGACGGCCTCCATCCGCGCAAAGAAGTCGCGATTGTCATCCAGCTCCTGAACGGTTTCATACCCGGTCAGCCCGAAATCGGCGGCGCGGGCGATGACCATCGGCATGGCGACATCCATGCAGGTGACCTCGACCCCCTCAAACGTGTCGCGCAGATTGCCGGTTGGCAGGAACGCCCCCGTCGAGGATCCCACAACGCCCATGAAGCTCAGCGCGATCGGGGCTGCGGTTCCCGGCACGCCCGCAATCGCGGTGTCCCCGTCGTAGCGTAGCGCCCCCTGCGGCGTCTGAACCCGAGCCAACACCCGCGCGCCTGTGTTGACAGCGCGGATCTTGACTTCGGTCTCGTCGCCGGAGGGCGTGACCAGCCCCATCTCGACCGCCGCAGGGCCGACACCCGAGAGGATATTACCGCAGGTGGGTTTGAAATCCACCAGCCGATCCTCGACAGAGACCTGCGCGAAAAAGTAATCCACGTCGGCCCAGTCATCATCTGAGGGCGACAGCATGGCGACCTTGGTGGTCACCGCCACGCCGCCGCCGATGCCGTCGATGTTGATCGCATGGCCAGAGCCAATGACGGAAAGCAGAACTTCGGTCAGGGTCTCGCGATCCTGCGGCAGGTCCTTGCTGTTGAAATACGGTCCACGCGAGGTGCCGCCACGCATAAAGACGAAGGGAATGCCTGTCTGTGTCATGTCCTTCACTCCGTTGGATTATTTCAGGGGCCAGGGCAGATCGACAACGCCCTGCAGAAGGCCCGGCGGGAAATCGCGGTTCAGCGCACCGGCCATGACGCACATCAGTGCGATGCCTGCAGCGGTCAGGATCAGCGTCTTGAGCCACGGCGCCTGCGCACGCACCCGCAGGAAGGACACGAGGAAACCGGTCAGCGCCAGAATGAAGCCAAGCACATAGGTCGCCGCGATCAGGCCCGCAAACCACGCCAGCGTCGACCAGAGGCCATAGGGCGCGTCGGCATCCTCGCCTGCCATTTCCTTGTCTGCAAAGATGGTGTCGGTCTCAGGCCGCAGGATCATCTGCGCCAACAAGATCAACAGGGCCGTCACGGTGACGCCACCGACGATAAGCGGCACGATTTTGTCCGTCATGTTGTAGTCCGGGATCATGTTCGCATTGATCAGCGCGGTGACCACGTAGGCCATGAGGACCAAAAGAAAGACAATCGGTGCACGCTTGGAGCCGGACTGAACGTCGCCCTCGGCCATGATGGATTTCGCTTGGCGCAGGCCGAGCACGACCGAAACCACGGTGATGATCAAGAGCACGATCACGATGGGCGAGAAGATGTAATCCATGCCGTCCGAGAACGAGCTGCGGAAGCGGAAGGATGCGATCTGGAACGCTTGGTTCGAGAACTTCTCAACCGGGTTGGACAGTACGAAGCCGATCAGGAAGGCCGGGCGCGACCAGTCGAAACGGCGCAGGAAGATGCCGATCAGGCCGATCACGAAGAGCGCAAGAATATCCTCGAAATTCTGCCCAGACTGAAACGCCGCGAAGGAGATCAGCATGAACAGGAAGGGCGCGAGATAGGTGAAGCGGATCGTTGTCAGCTTGGCAATGCCACCTGAGGCAGCGATGCACAACACGGTGCCCACGACGTTGGCCAGCGCCAACAACCAGACGATCGAATAGGTGATGTCGAGGTTATCGCGCAGCATCGACGGTCCAACTTCGATGTCGCCCGACCCCAGAAGCGCGATGGCGCCGATGAAGATCGCCATGGAACCAGAGCCGGGAATGCCGAACAGCAGGGTCGGCACGAGGCCGCCGCCTTCTTTGGCGTTGTTGGAGCTTTCCGGCCCGATCACGCCGCGGATTTCACCTTTGCCGAATTGCGATTTGTCCTTGGTGGTCTGGACAGCGTGGCCATAGGCGATCCAGTCGACGACCGAGCCACCGAGACCGGGGATCACGCCGACAACGACGCCGATCAGCGAACAGCGGACCGAGAGCCATTTATTGGCGACCCAGTCTTTCACGCCTTCGCCCCAGCCTGCACCCAGCTTGGCGTCCTTGGCGATGGAACGGTCCTGGCGCAGCAGCGAAACAATCTCTGGCACCGCAAAGATGCCGAGACCGACGATCACAAGCTTCAGCCCGTCTGTCAGGTAAGGGATGTCATAGGACGCCATGCGCAGCGAGCCGCCCGCATCGGCCTCACCGATGGTGCCGATCAACATACCGAGGCCCGCCGCCGCAAGACCTTTGAGCGCGACGCGCCCAGCAAGGACAGCGACCATGGACAGGCCGAGGACCGAGATCATCAGCATTTCCGGCAGACCAAAGGCCAGCACAAGCGGCCGCGCCACAACGATGAACAACGTCAGGAAGGCCGCCCCCACCAATCCGCCAAAGAGGGACGAGGTGAACGCCGCAGAGAGCGCGCGAGCCGCTTGGCCTTTCTTGGCCAAGGGGAAGCCGTCGAGCACGGTGGCCTGTGACGCGGACGACCCGGGAATGCCCATGAGGACAGAGGCAAACGTGTCCGAGGTCGGCACCACGGCGACCATGCCGACCATCAGCGCGAGCCCCAAAATCGGGTCCATGCCGAACATGAAAGGTAAGAGCAACGAAAGTCCGGCAATGCCGCCGAGGCCGGGAAAGACGCCGACGGCAAGGCCCATCACCACGCCGAGTACGAGGTGTCCCAAGACATCAGGTTGCAGAATGAGGGCCCATGCCTGACCAAGCGCAGGCAGGGCGGTGGCAAATAGATCCATTGCACCGGCTTTCGATTTGAAGTTGTGGGGTATGGGGCAGCCCCGCGCCGATCCGGCGGGGGCCGCACGGGGTCGCTTATTTCAGCGACACGCCGTAGGAGTCTTGCAACCAGTTCTGCACGTAGGCTTTTGCCTCCGGCGATACGGTTGTGCCAGTTTTGGTGGCCTTCAGCGCGCCTTCGCCGACGAAGACCTCATACTTGCCAACCTGCTTTGCGGCGAGGGTGGCGAAATCGTCGCGTTTGCGCACCGCGTCAAACGCATCAGAAAAGGTCTGTGCCACGTCATCCGGGGTGCCTGCGGGCAGGAAGGCGATTTTCTGCACCGGGAAACCGGCCACGAAGAAGGCTTTCCATGCATCCCACGCCTCGCCCGAAGTCTCGCACCCCTCGGTCGCTTCGCAGACTTCCTTGAAGGTCGCAATCTCGGGGAAGGTCGGATCCCGCACGATGTTACCGTCGGTGTCCAAAGCGCCCCATGTCATCATCGGCACAGCTTTGCCCTGCGTGACCAGCTCGGCGGAGGCGCCGAGATAGGCCGAAGAGGTCTGGTAGTCGATGGTGGCCTCGCCACGCTCGAACATCAGGCGGCCATCACCGCGGCCCTTGATGCCAAAGACCGGCTCGACATTCATGCCAAGCATTTCCCATGCCAAGAGCGGCACAAGATCGAGACGCGTCGCGCCTTGCGAGCCGTAGATGAAATCAATGTCCTTCAGCGCATTGGCCGAGCCATCGAATTTCGCGCCGTCTGTGGGGTTCAGGTAAGCGACGCCGCCAGTGCCCGAGGCCATGACCGGGGTCCAGTCCGAGTATTCGTAACGGACGCGCGGATCGCCCAGAAGGTACGGAAATTGGGTCGAGCCAGAGGTGCCGAACAACACCGTGCCATCTTCGTATTCTTGTTCCTGAAACCAGTTCGCGCCTTTGGTAGAGCCGGCACCCGGCATGAATTTCACCACGACGGTCGGGTTGCCGGGCAATTCTTGGGACAACAGGGGGGCAAAGAAGTTCGCCCATTTCGCCGATCCGCCGGTTTCCGAGAACGGGATCACCCATTCGATCGTTTTGCCAGAAAAGTCGACCTCGGCCAGCGCCGGGGATGCCAGAAGTGCGGCTGCCGCAACCGAGGTTGCAAGTTGCTTGATAGTCATTGGTTTCCTCCCGTAAACCTGTCGCACCGGGACAAAGCCCCGGAGTTCCATGTACTCTCATTTAAAGGGAATGATTCCCTCCTCCAACAGAGGCATCATGCCGACTCAACCTTGCGCGAAACTTGCGCATCATGACAAAGATTGAAGCATGCGCATTGCGGTGATCGAAGACAACGAAGCATTGGCCCAGGGAATTGCGGTCCGTCTGCGGGATCGAGGCCACGCGGTTGACCTGTTGCACAATGGGCGCGAGGCGAACGAATTCCTGTCACAGGAGGGTGCGGATCTTGTGGTGCTGGACCTGAACCTACCGGGCATGGATGGGATCGACGTGTTGCGCGCCCTGCGGCGACGGGGCGACGGCACGCCGGTGATCCTCCTGACCGCACGGTCCGAAACGGCGGAGCGGGTCGCGGGGCTCGATGCGGGGGCGGACGATTACCTGACGAAACCCTTCGACATGGACGAGCTTGAGGCACGGCTGCGCGCCATGGCCCGGCGCAAGAACCTTGAGTTCACGGCACGCGACACACTTGGGCCGCTGGTGTTCGACCGGACCTCTCGCCAACTGATGCAGGGTGACCGCCCGCTCGACATCCCGCGCAAGGAAATCTCGACGCTGGAATGCCTGTTGGAACGGCGGGGCCGGATTGTGTCCAAGGCCCAGCTCATCACCCATGTCTACGGCACCGGCTCAGACGCCGAAGAAAGCGCCATCGAGCCGCATGTCTCGCGACTGCGCAAGCGGCTGGACCCTTTCGGGCTCAGGATCAAGACCGCGCGCGGGCTGGGGTATATGCTTGAGGTCGACGCCCAATGAGAGCCAGATCTCTCCGGTTGCGCCTGTTCCTCGTGATCCTGCCGCCGCTGTTTTTGGTCTCGATCCTTCTGGGGTGGTGGCGGTTCGAGGTGGCACAACGGACGTCTGAGGAGCTGTTCGATCGCTCACTCCTCTCCGCCGCCCTGGCGATTTCGCGCGATGTGGCGATCTCCGAAGGCGATGCGCTGTCGCCCAGCACCCGGCAGGTCATTTCGGATGCCGGGGGCGGTGAGTTGTTTTATCACGTCACCGGACCGGGCGGTATTTATGTGACGGGCTACGCCTATCCGCCACGTCCCGAAGTGCCCATCGCGCGAAATATGCCGTTCTACTATTTCGCCGACTATCGCGGCGAAGAAATGCGCGTCTTGCGCATGATCGAAAACCGCACCATCGGCACATTGACGGGCGACGCGGTCGTAACGGTCTGGCAGAGAGTCAGCGACCGTCGCGCCTTTGCCCAAGCGTTGGCCTTTCGCGCCGCCGCGTTGATGGCGGGTTTGATGGCGGCGCTGGCTCTGATCATCTGGTTCGGTGTGCAGATTGGCCTGCGCCCGCTGAACGATCTGCAAGCGGCGATCCGACAGCGTTCTCCCGAGGAACTCGGTCCGATCCGTCGCCCGGTGCCGCAGGAGGTCTCTGGCATCGTCTCTACCCTGAACCGACTTCTGGGACAGGTGCAGGACAGCTTCGAGGCGCACCAGGCCTTTATCTCGGATGCCGCGCATCAGCTGCGCAATCCGGCTGCGGCGATCCTGGCCCTGGCCGAAACGCTTCCGAGTGTCCAGGATCCGGCAGAACGTGCGACGTGCGAAGAGCAATTGGTCGACGTGGCGCGCAAATCCGCGCGCCTGGCCGAGCAGCTGCTATCCTTGGAGCGGCTTCGCTATGACAACAGTACAGCCACGGAGCCTTTCGACCTGAACACGGTTGTCGAGGATGTCTGCCGCACCTTCGCCACCAAGGCCCTTGCACGTGACTTGGAGTTTACCCTCGCGCCGACCGAGGAGCCTCTCCCGGTCCTCGGCAACCCGATTCTTGTCGGAGAAGCCTTGATCAATCTCCTCGAAAACGCCCTGAAGCACGGCGGAGAGGGGATGACCGCCATCAGCGTGGGGACGTCAGCCGATGAAGAGAGTGTCATGGTCACGGTAGAGGATGATGGCGTCGGCATTCCACAGGACAAAGTCGGCACAGCATTTCGCCGCTTCTCGCAATTGGAGAACGGCGAAGGGACCGGATTGGGTTTGGCCATCGTGGAGAAGGTGATGGTCAGGCACGCAGGACGCGTCGACATTATGCCAACCGAGGTAGGAACGACATTTTGCCTTCGGTTTCCGCGCGCCACACATGCTTGAGACACGCGCATCACTCGATCCCAAATCGCTCCCTAGCCACTCCGCCAGTCCCTTGACCGAATAGTCCCGCTCCGTCCCCTACCCCACTGCGTCGATCCTGAACTCCTTGGAGAGCGCGCTTGCCCTTACGGGCACGCTTTCCTTTGCGGCCACAATTGCCAAGCAAAGTGACGGCTCATCTAAACACACCTACCTGATGTCAGGGCCACTGGAGGCGGCAGATTTGTGGGTCCAGCGCTGGGTGCGCGCTGATCGGCGGAAATGGCTGCTAACCGGTCATCCGCCACGCCCGGCTCGAATGTCGACTCCGGGCCGGAACGACACCAGTGGAGTCGATCGGACACGGAAGGCCAACCGCGCCGCCGCTTGACTGCTTTGAGCCCATTCTACCGGATGCTGCGAGTGCCGTGAATGTCGGCTCCGGTAGTTCCGCTGGCGTTTCAGCCTGCGGCTTCCATTCCGACCCAATCGCAGAACACCCGTGCCTTTCGCGGGCCATCTCTGCGCCGGACGGCGACGTAGTCGAGGCCCGAGGGGATGAGCCCGAAGGGCGCGACGAGGCGGCCTCCGGCGAGGTCATCTGCGACATGGGGCTCGGGGGCGAGGGCGACGCCGAGGCCGGCCGCGGCGGCCTCCAGCATGAAGTAGAAATGCTCATAGGGCGCGCCGCCGTCGAGCCGGCCCAGCCCCGCGTGGTCGCACCAATCGGCCCAGGCGGCGGGGCGGGTGCGTGCCCAGAGGCGTGGGGCTCGGTTGAGGTCCGCGGGTGTCCGCAGGTCCAGCCGCTCGGCCAGGCCGGGCGACAGGACGGGGCCGACCCTTTCGGGAAAGAGCCTGGTGACATGCGCGTCCTCGGGGAGGGCATGGTCCGTCACCCGGATCGCCACGTCGTAGCGGCCGCGAGAGAAGTCCGTGGGGGCGTCGGACTGCATCAGTCGCACCTCGATGCCGGGATGGGCCATGGCGAACCGCCCGAGCCGCGGGATCAGCCAGCGCATGGTGAAGGTGCCGAGGCACGACACGTCGAGCGTGCCGCCCGCCTCGTCGCGCAAGGCCGCCACGCCCGCCTCGATGTCGCGAAAGCCGCGGGTGAGATGCTCGGCCAGCATGGCACCCGCCTCGGTGGGGAGAAGGCCCTGATGCGTCCGCCGCAGCAGTTGCGTGCCGAATGTCTCTTCGAGAAGCCGCACCTGTCGGCTGATGGCTCCATGGGTCACGCCGAGCTCATCGGCCGCTCGGGTCATGCGGCCGTGGCGAATGGCGGCCTCGAAGGTACGCAGGGCAGTGAGCGACGGCAGGGGCGACAAGGGAAGGGTCCGGTACTGTGATTTAAGCTCACATCAGGTCGGCCGAGACATCGTTTGTCAAGGCCACACGTCGCAGACATCCTGCGCGTATGTCACATGCACCTATCCCTCCGCTCACCTCAACCGTTGGCAGGCCGCGTCCTCCGGCGCAGTTCGGGCCCTTTCGCCTCACCCGACCCCTGGCGCTCCTCGCACTCTGGCATCGCCGTGCCCACACCCGCGCGCAGCTCTCGCGTATCGATGCCGAGGCGTTGCGTGACATCGGGATCGGCGAAGCGGAGCGTCGCGCCGAATGTGTCCTTTGGTTCTGGCAAGGTGGGGACGACTGAGATGAATCCCGCGACCGCCGGCGGTCTCGACACGCTGACATTCCTCGCCGTTCTCGCGGCCGCGCTGATGCATGCGGGCTGGAATGCGATCGTGAAGGTCGGGCTCGACCGTTTCTCCTCCATGCTGCTGATCGCGCTGGTGTCGATGGGGCTGGCGCTGTCCCTGATCCCGGTCTTCCCCCTGCCAGCCGCGGCGGCTTGGCCCTGGGTCATTGGCTCCGGTCTTCTGCACACCGGCTACAAGCTCTTCCTTGTGCAGGCCTACACCCATGGCGATCTCTCCTATGTCTATCCGATCGCACGCGGCACGGCCCCGTTGATCGTCGCCGTGGTCGGGGTCTTCGCGCTCGGTGAGGAGATCGGAACCGTCGGTGCCACCGGGATTGCCCTGATCGGGCTCGGCGTGGTCTCGATGTCGCTGCGGGGCGGCGGTATCGGAGCAAACCGCACCGCGATCCTCTGGGCGCTCGGTACGACGGGCTTCACGGCGTCCTATACTTTGGCCGACACTATTGGCGCGCGCCTCTCGGGTACCGCCTCGGGCTTTGTGATGTGGATGTTCGTGGTGGATGGCATTGCGATGAGCGCCTTCGCAGTGCTCGCGCGGGGCCGAGCGGCCTTCGGCAAGTTGCGACCGGCCTGGCGATCGGGGCTCGTCGCCGGTGTCCTGTCCCTCGGCTCCTACTGGGTTGCGGTCTGGGCCTTCACGCGAGCGCCGGTCGGCCTCGTCGCCGCACTGCGCGAAACGAGCGTGCTCTGGGCCATGCTGATCGGCGTGCTCCTCCTCGGCGAGCGCGGTGGACCGTGGAGATGGGGCGCAGCGGCCATGATCGCGAGCGGATTGATCTTGGTCAGGGTCTGAGCGGGCAGTCGTAAATGTTCCGATCCGGCGGGAGCGGACGCTCACGCAGCGCGGCGCAAAGTCGGCTTCGTCCCGCACAGTGTGAGTTCGGGCTCTTCCTGACTTCGCGTTTGCAGCGAATGGCAGCAATGCGGGCTGCGATTGCAGCATCCTAGCAGGGCGCTGAGGGTCCGGTATGGGCCGGTTCACGTCCTTAAGAACGACCATAGTTCGCGATTTTGCAGGGTCTGTTTCCTGCGCTTCGCTGACGTCCGGCTAGGGCGCAGCGAGGCATGGCTCACCGGCAGCCTGCTCGACCGAAGCGACCGGCCCTGAGCCGACCTTGGTCGGGCTCACCGTTGCCGCAGAGCGGCTTCCCCATACCGGACCTTCATGGCACCGCGCAGCATCGTCCAGGGCCCCGAGGTCCGCAGTGCGGGACAAACCAGCTGATCGTTTTTCGCACTTCGTTGACGCAGCATCGCTATGCGCTTGCAGCACTCCTGTCGCTGCGATGTAGTTCATGTCGCCAATGCAGACATTGAACATTGGCACGATGTCATCACATCAGATAGCGTTTTGAGTTGCATAACTGTGCAGCTCAGTCGCGACTACCTTAATGCCTCGCGGATATCGACCTGCATCTGCTCTACCGCGGTGTGAAGTTCGCCTATAAAGGCCTGGCCTGCCATGGATTGCGTCGCGTAGCCAGGCGTCAGGATTGAAATGCTGTTCGATATGTGCGGGCTGAAGCGCCGGATCGACAGCCTTTCATTCTCCGGGGCCTGTACCAGATGGCTATAGGCCGTGATCATATCGCAGACCATCACACAAACGCCCGCCGCCACAAACTGCAGTCCAGGAAGAAAGGTACGAAGTTCAATCCGCTTGTTGAAGTGGCATCCGGCAGAGCGGAAAGCGGCCTCGGTTTGAACGGCTGTTCCATGCTCATCGAAAAGAACGGCCATCGGGCGGCCATCCAGATCACCCGGCGTAATAATCTCTGCCCGCGCCAAAGGATCGTCTTTTGGCAACACGCAAACGCATTCCAGATCGTAGTCTGTTTGCCGAATCGACGCGCGCGGCTGTGGCGTCTCGGCAAATCCAAGATCGTACTGTTGCGATGCGATTAGGTCTTCAATTACGTCTGAAGATCGCATGATAAGGGACACATCAAGATCGTTCCGGTCTTTCATGAACTCGGTTAAGAGGCGCGGGAGAAAAACGCTCGATGCGGCAGGGTGGCAGGCGATTTTGAGCTTGCCGGATTGCAATGAGCTGATCCGTTCCAAAGTGCGTTCTGTGCGTTCAACACGGCCAAGGATGTCATCGCATTCCTCGAGAAAGAAATAGGCTTCGGGTGTGGGCGTCAGTTTGCCGTGCGATCTTAAGAACAGGGCGAAGCCCAGCTGATCTTCGAGGGTATGAACCATTGTTGATACGGCGGGTTGGGTACGGCCGACCGCCCGCGCGGCCTGACTGATGGAGCCGGACCGCATGACTTCGCGAAAGGTTGAGAGTTGTCGGAGAGACAGGTGCATAGGGTATAAATTCAGTTAATGATGTTAGAGATATTATAAAATTGAAATTATGCCGAATGTCCAGTGAAATGGGCAGATGGCCTAGGCACTAACGCTTGCTGGATAGGGGACAGATGGATAGATTTGCCAAATATCTACTCACGGCGCTGATCGTATCAGTGGCTTTGGGTCAGTTCGTTCAGGTCATTACACGCTATGTATTGCAGGTCCCTGTCATGGGGCTTGAAGAGACCATGGCCTATCCGACCGTCTGGCTCTACATTCTCGGATCAGTGAACGCATCGCGCGAGAATACTCACATCCGAGCCAATGTCCTCGAGATTTTCATCAAGACGGATCGTGGGCATACGATCCTCGCCATCATCGGAGAGCTCATCAGCCTAACCGTTGGCCTTTGGCTGCTGTCCTGGGCGTGGGACTACACCCAATATGCTTGGCGCGTCTGGCGTGAAAGTCCGACGCTTTACATCCCGACATTCTATTCAGACGTAGCGTTGGTCGTCGGTCTGGCACTGATGATGATCTACACAGCGTCACATCTGGTGCGCCATATCCGCAGCCTTCAATCCGGAGAACCAGCATGATTGAGATTGCTCTTCTTGCTATTGCCTTGCTGGTCATCACGCTGACCCTTGGTGTGCCGCTACCCTACTGTTTCGGGTCTGCCTTGATGGTCATGTATTTCATGGGCGGTGTGACCATGAAGGGGATGATGCTGTGGGGTGTGCAACAGCTTGGCAACCCGGTGCTTCTCGCGATCCCGCTGTTTGTTCTTGCTGGAACCGTGATGTCGGAAAGTGGGATTGCCGCGTCACTTCTGCGCTTCGTGAATGCCTTTATTGGTCATGTGCGCGGAGGCTTGGGGGTGGTTGCGGCAGTGTCCTGTGCGGTGATTGGCGCGATCTCGGGCTCTGGTCTGACAGGTATTGCCGCCATTGGTCCGCTCTTGATCCCAGAGATGGAAAAGCGCGGCTATCCCCGGGAATACGCCACCGCCCTGATTGCCAACTCCTCGATCCTCGGTCTGTTGATCCCACCCTCAGTGACGATGATCGTTTATGGTTGGGTGACAGATACCTCGATCTTGGCCTGCTTTCTTGCCACGCTCGGCCCCGGCCTGCTGATCATGACATCGTTTTCCGTGATCAACCTTTTCATGTCGCGCAAGTTCAACCTGATTTTGGACGAAAAACCGTCCTTCTCGGAATTGTCGAGCGAAGTCGCGAAGCGCGGTTTTCATGCCTTCCCGGCGCTTTTGATGCCTGTCATCATTCTTGGCGGCATTTATGGTGGCGTCATGACGCCAACCGAGGCCGCCGCCGTTGCCGTGATCTATGCGGTGCCCGTGGGCTTTCTGATTTACAAAGGCCTGCGTTGGGAAAACTTCTTGCTCGCAGGCAAAGAAGCCGCCACCGCGGTGGGCGCGATCATGATGATGATCCTCTTTTCTATGATCCTCTCCCAGATGTTCGTCTATGAAAGCATCCCGCAGCAACTGGTTCAGGGCATCTTTTCGATCACTGAAAACAAGGTCGTGCTGCTGATCTTGATCAACATCATGCTGTTTCTCGTCGGCATGGTCGTCAACGATGTGACTGCGATCATTCTGATTGCACCGCTGCTGCTGCCCCTGATGAATGCAATCGGCGTAAGCCCGGTGCAGTTTGCCGCGATCATGGGCGTCAATACCGCCATGGGCGGTGTGACCCCGCCCTATGCCTCGATCCTTTATCTGGGCGCGCGCATCGGCAACGTGAAGGTGACCAAGGTCATCCCGCCGGCCATGAAGCTCATCTTGTTTGGCTATGTGCCCGTGGTTTTCCTGACGTCGCTCTGGCCCGATTTGTCGCTCTTCCTGCCGCGCTTCTTTGGATACGACATAGCTCCCTGAAACGAACCCAAACAAAAAATGCACCCCAACAAGGAGACTTAAAATGAAACATGCATTCCTAACCACTGCGACTGCCGCCCTCATGGCGCTTGGCAGCTACGCGCAAGCCCAAGACCTAAAGATGAGCCACGTGCGCCCGCAAGACGCCACGATTGATGTGGAACTGCGCACCTTTTCCGCAGCGGTGTCCGAGGCCACGGGCGGTGATGTAAACATCAACCTGTTTCCGGCATCCGCCCTTGGGGATTACACCACCGTTCAGGAACGCATCAGCGTGGGCGCAATCGACATGGCAACCCAGCCCGCAGCTGCGGCCGCTGACCGTCGTATGCAAATCAGCTCGTTCCCCTATCTGGCTGGCAACTGGGATCAGGCCCGCGCGGTTTATGGCCCGGGCGGTGTTGTGCGCGACGTGATGGCCGGGCTTTATGCAGAACAAGACATCACCATGCTGGCCGCCTATCCGGTCTATTTCGGTGGTATCTCGCTGAACGTTGAGAACGCCAATCCCGGCTCGACCGAACCAAACGGTATCAAAGTGCGCGTGCCTGGCATCAAAAGCTTCCAGCTGACCGGCGAGGCATTGGGCTATATCCCCGCGCCCATCCCGTTTTCCGAAGCCTTCACAGCCGTTCAAACCGGTGTTGTGGATGGCGTGATCGGGTCGGGGGCCGAAGGCTACTATGCCTCGTTCCGCGATGTGACCAAGACCTACATCCCCGCCAACACCCACTTTGAGGTCTGGTACATGATCATTTCCAACGGCAGCCTTGCTGAGCTGTCGGAGGAAGATCAGGCCGCGCTGAAAGAACAAGCCGCCGCGTTTGAAGCCACCCGCTGGGACGTGGCCGAAGCAGATCAGGCCAAGAACGAACAGCGTCTGGTGGACGAGCTGGGGGCGACCGTTGCCGAGCTGAGCGCGGATGACCTGGCCGGCATGGCTGCCAAAGCCCGCGCCGAAGTCTGGCCGCAAGTACTGGAAGACGTTGGCGTCGAATGGGGCCAAGCAATCCTGGATAAGGTTGCCGCCGCAGGCAACTAAGCCAAATTTTGTCAGGGCGGCACCTGCTGCCCTGACACCTCTTCCCACCATCGGAACGGATCACATGGAAACCGATTATGCCATCATCGGAGGCGGAGTTGTCGGCCTCTCTGTTGCCTGGGGGTTGCTGCGGCGCGGACGAACTGTGACGGTTCTGGACGGCGACGACGGCTCATTCCGCGCCAGCCGAGGTAACTTTGGGCTGGTCTGGGTGCAGTCCAAGGGGATGAACCAACCGCGCTATGCTCAATGGTCGCAACAATCGGCTGCGATCTGGGCCGATTTTGCACAAGAGGTGTCAGGCAACACCGGCAAGTCCATTCCACTGGAACAAAACGGCGGCTACGACTTCCATTTCTCAGAAGAGACGCTGGAGGAGACCGTTGCCAAATATGAGATTTTAAAAGCACAGCTCGGCGGCGACTATCCTTACGAGGTGCTCGGCCACAACGCGCTGCGCAAGGAAGAGCCGCATATCGGCCCGAAAGTTGTCGGCGCGATCCTGCATTATCAGGATGGCCACGCAAACCCGCTAAAGCTGCTGGTAGCGCTGGCCGCAGATGTACGGCGGATGGGCGGGCGCGTGTTGACCGGAAAAACAGTGACCGAGGTGACAAAGCCGGATGGCTTTCGGATCACCTGCGCAGACGGCACAACCGTCACATCGGGCAAGGTCGTCTTGTCCGCTGGTCTCGGGGCCGCCCAGCTTGGCCCGAAGATGGGTTTCAAAGCGCCCGTGCGCCCGCAGCGCGGTCAGGTCCTGATCACTGAGAAACTGCCCAAACTCATCAACCGCCCCTCGCTGATTGCGCGGCAGGTGGACGAAGGGGGCATCCAGATCGGGGCCACCAACGAAGAAGTCGGCCTTGATGATCGCGTCACGCAACCGGGCCTGTCAGGCCTTGCTGCCAAAGCCATCGCCGCCTATCCGGCCCTGGCGCGCGCGCAGCTGGTGCGCAGCTGGGGGGCCTTGCGCATTCTGTCTCCCGACGGGTTGCCGATCTATCAGGAAAGCCCCGACATGCCGGGCGCTTATCTTGTCACCTGTCACAGCGGAATCACCCTTGCCGCCGCCCATGCCCGCCTTCTGCCCGACTGGTTAGAAGGCACCGATGCAGCACCAGATCTGGAGGTGTTCAGTGAAACCCGCTTCACCGTTTCTTGAGCTTGAAAGCGCCCCCCGCGTCGACGTGACGTGGGACGGCACAGCGCTCAGCCTGCCTGAGGGGGCAAACCTGGCCGCCGCCTTGCTGGCGGCCGGGGTCAAAGTGTTTCGACACACGCCCGTCTCGGGCGCGCCGCGCGCGCCGTTCTGCATGATGGGGGCCTGTTTTGATTGCCTGATCGAGATCGATGGCGTGACCCGCCAAGCCTGTATGCTGGAGGTGACCGAAGGTATGGCCATCACGCGACCTCAGGAAATGGGGGCACATGCTAATGAAACGTGATCTCGCCATCATCGGCGCAGGCCCCGCTGGCATGGCCGCCGCCGCTCTGGCCGCCGAGCTGGGCCTGAGTGTTACAGTGCTGGATGAACAACCTCGCGCGGGCGGGCAGATTTACCGCGATGTAGATCGGGCGTCACCGGCGCGCGGGACCATACTTGGCGCGGATTACACCGATGGCAGACGCCTGACCGAGGAACTCCGGCGTAGTGGCGTTGATCACATCACCAGTGCGGTTGTCTGGGCCATTGAGGACGCGTTCCGCATTTCCTACACGCGCGAAGGGCGTGGCGCGCAAGTCGAGGCGGATCGCGTTCTGCTGGCCACTGGCGCATTGGAGCGCCCCATGCCGATACCCGGCTGGACCCTGCCGGGCGTGATGACTGCCGGGGCGGGGCAGATATTGCTGAAACAATCCGGTGTCGCGGCGCGAGGGTCCGTGCTGGTGGGCGCGGGTCCTCTGCTTTACCTGATCGCGGCCCAGATGGTGCGCGCGGGCACGCCCCCTGCCGCGATGATTGAGACCCAGACCCTGGGCGATATGATCCGCGCTTTGCGGCATGTGGGTGGCGCACTGCGGGGCTGGCCCTACATGGCGAAAGGCTTGAAGATGCTCGCCGAAATCAAGCGCGCCAAGGTGCCCCGTTACACGGGCGCGACCCAGATCGCCGTTGAAGGTGAAGGCAAGGCCGAGGCCGTGACCTTCACCCACAATGGCCGCAAGCAGCGGATTCCGTGCGAAACGGTCTTTCTGCATCACGGCGTTGTGCCCAATACGCAGGCGGCCCGATCGCTTGGTGTTTCTCACATCTGGGACGCGCCTCAGGCGGCCTTTGCACCCGTGCTTGACGCATGGGGAGAAAGCGACGCCGCCGGGGTGTTTATCGCGGGCGATGGGGCGGGGATTGGCGGCGCAAAGGCTGCCGAATATGCGGGCCAGTTGGCAGCCCTGAAGATCGCCGCAGAGACCAATCGCCTCTCTACACAAGACCGCGATCGCAAGGCCGCTCCACTGCGTCGCGCTCTGGCCGGGGAATTGGCCGTCCGCCCGTTTCTGGATGCGGCCTATCCCCCCTTTGATGCGGCTTTGACCCCAGCAGACAGCACTGTGATTTGTCGCTGTGAAGAAGTGACCGCCGGTGACATCCGCAGCTATGCAAAACTCGGGTGCCTTGGCCCGAACCAGACCAAAGCCTTCGGTCGTGCGGGCATGGGCCCCTGTCAGGGCCGCTATTGCGGGCTGACGGTGACGGCGCTGCTGGCCGATGCCAACGGACAATCTGCGGATGAGACAGGCTACTACCGTATCCGTCCCCCTCTCAAACCGGTGACTCTGAGCGAACTCGCGGCTATGGACGAAACTACACAAGACGCGGCTGAATAGGAGGCCTTTATGATTGAACGGATCGAGACGAGTGCGCGAATGAGCAAGATCGTCAAGCACAACGGGGTCGCGTATCTATGCGGTCAGGTCGGGGATGGGGCCAGCGTCGCAGAGCAAGCCCGCGACTGTTTATCGCGTGTTGACGCCCTTCTGGAAAAGGCCGGGTCATCGCGCGCGAAGATGTTGCAGGTGGTTATCTGGCTCGCCGATATGGCAGATTTCGCCGAGATGAACGCCGTCTGGGACTCGTGGGTTCCTGAGGGCCACGCCCCCGCGCGCGCCTGCGGCGAAGCAAAGCTTGCCCGCTCGGAACTGAAGGTCGAGATAATCGTGACCGCTGCCTACTAATCGACATCCTCGACTAAGTTGAACAAGGTTTGAGACCTCGCAACAGACCAAGCTGAGCGGTTTCATAAATTAAGTCTTACCTAGCCTTGCGTGAATGGCTGGTTTTCTCGCCGCCTGGCAGCGCGAATATCTGTGTGCCTGCCGCAATGGTAGCGCTGCGAGCGCACGCAGCGAGAAATCAAATTCACAGGATGGGCTCCTTGCGGACCTCGGATGCATCGCAGCATTATGTGATATGATGTCTTGTCAACGTCGGGTTGTCGATGTGGGAGGGCGCGGCGGATCGGAGGATCCGTAATGGAAACACCAAACTTACCCGCCATCCGCGCGCTGCGCCCAGCCTGGAACAAAGGCCGGATCGTCGGCCAGAAACGACCGCTTAAGCCAAAGCATGTCTGGGCGATCAGAGTGCGGCTGGAGCTAGCCGAAAACCATCGTGATCTGGCCCTCTTCAATCTTGCCATCGACAGCAAGTTACGCGGCTGCGACTTGGTGAAGATGAAGGTGGTCGATATCATGGCGTCAGGCCAAATCAAAGAACGCGCGTCAGTTCTGCAAAGCAAGACCCAGAAACCTGTGCGTTTCGAGATTTCTGAAGGCACTCGAGCATCGTTGGCTCGGTGGATGCGGGAGCCGCTAATGATTGGATCCGAATACCTCTGGCCGGGGCGCTTTCACGAAAGGCTTCACATCTCGACCCGCCAGTACGCGCGAATTGTGCGTGACTGGGTGACATCCATCGGTCTGGAGGCCAGCGCCTATGGCACGCACTCGATGCGGCGCACGAAGGTGACGCAGATTTACAAGAAGACTGGCAACCTCAGGGCAGTCCAGCTTCTTTTGGGTCACACCAAGATGGACAGCACTGTCAGGTACCTCGGCGTCGAGCTTGAAGTGCGTTGGCGATCGCCGAAGCTATCGAAATTTAGGAGCATGGGCCGTCTTCACGGACGGCCCTGAACTGACCTTCACGCCAGGTCCAGCGGATGACTGGTCCCGGCCCACAGCTGCCATTGGCCAGCACGCCTGTCGCTACGGTGCAGCTTCCCCGAACCGGACATCGGTTGCATCGTGCAGCATTATCCGTGGTTGAAAGTCGGCAGTGCGGGACGAAGCTGTCGTCCACTCGAACGATGTGAGCATCCGCTTGTCGACGCTATGCTGCCTTTTCGGTTCGCGCGAGCAGGAGAGCAGCAGTCCCCATCAATCCGGCCGAGGCGCGGTTGATGATCTTGCGTCGAAGAGGAGTGAGGGCATGCGCTCCGACGAGAGTTCCTGCCGAAACCCACAAAAGCGCAGCTACGCCTTCGACCAGCAGGTAAAGCGCACCAAGCGCGAAGAGCTGCGGCATTAGGGCAGAACCGTCGTTCACGAATTGGGGAAGGAAGGCGGTCAGCAAGAGATAGGCCTTGGGGTTGCCCATCAGCGTCAAAAACTCCCGACGCATCAGTGTCGATACCTCTGGAACTTCGATCTCCGTGGACACATCCGCAGTCCAGAATTGCCATGCGAGGTAGAGTAAATACGAAACGCCGATCCACTTCAGAGCGATGAAGGCAACCTCGGACGTACGGAGTAATACGTCGAGACCCAAAGAGACCAAGAAGACAAGCACTGCCCATGCCGCCAGCCGACCGAAGATGCCTTTGGCAGTTCGAAGCCATCCGGCTTTCGTTGCCGAAGTGAAGGCCAGCAGATTGTTAGCTCCTGGCGATGCCCCCAGAAGCAGCGCGGCCGGAAGGAAGATGAGAAGCTGCTCAATTGTCATGGCCAAATCCTGTGCGTTTGAGGAGACTGCATAGCAACTTTGCTGTGGTAGACATCATCGCGCAAGAGCCGCCGTTCGTGCGCTCCGCAGCATCCGACACTTTGGGCTCGTTCCCGACCTTTGCTGTGCCGCAGAGCCAAGCGCCTGGTCGCCCCTCGCGCAGGGTCGCTGACGGCCCAAACCAGACATTCAACGTATGCTCGAATGCCGCATCGCAACATTCGGGACGCTGCTATTTCCTCCTAGAACGATAAATGCAGAGGCGATCGCTGCGAGATGGACGGACGTCGTTTTGTTGAGCTGTCTGATCTGAGCCATCAAAATCATTGAAACGGGGTGCAACACAGCAGGGCGCGCAACCCTTGCGAGTTGCCGGGTCGAAGGTCTTATGGCAAAGTCTAATTATATTATAAGACCAAGAGCAGCGTGTTGAATGTCAAACCCTTACGAAATTGCCCCCAATTGCATTCTAGCTCGACTTACCGAAGCTAATGAAAGCAGGGAGAGCTATTGCGCTGGCTTCGAACTATCCGAATGGCGTTGCTCTGGTCTCGCTGACAATCTGATTGAATGGATTATCGACTACGCTTTAAAATCTGACGAACTTCGCGACACGAACCATACCAACACATTTGTTCGCCTAAAGCAGGCAGCTTCCAGGGTTTATACTAGTGGAAAATATGAGCGGCGTGGCGAGGTAGGCGAGATTGCTGCTCACGCTGTTTGCCGGACCTATTTCAATACCATACCTGTCGCTGCTAGGGTGAACTACCTAAGCGCATCAAACGATCCGGTAAAGGCATTTGACTTGGTTCATGTGCGGTACGTCAACGGTGACAGTATAGAGCTTTGGCTGGGTGAAGCGAAATTTTTCAAAAACCGGAACGACGCTATCAAGGATGCAATCGCATCCATCAAAGGCCACATCACGGCGGGTTTCCTCAAGAATGAAAAGTTGTTGCTTGGACCACAGGTATCCAATGACATTCCGCACAGCGCGAAAATCAAGAAACTTCTGTCTGCCGAAGCTTCTCTAGACGAACTAATTGGGAGTGCAGTTTTCCCCGTTTTGATTGCTGCAAATAGCGACGCGACTTCAAGCCACGTATCGGCAAACGATGGCTACAGCGCCGAGGTGACTGACGAAATGTACGCCTTGTGGGATAAACTGAAGGCGTCAGGGCTGGCTGAAAAAATAAGACTCAAACTCATTTACGTCCCATTGGCCGACAAAGATGCGCTCAACAAAGCCTTCGATGACCGCCTCAAAGGGCTTCAAATTGATTAAGGTGTAAGAAATGCCCGTTCTGGATATCAACTGGAATGATCTGAATGCGCTAGCCGGTTCCGATTTGAAGCGCGAAACCTTTCGAGTATTGCAAGCAGCGTCGTTCGCCATTCAGTCAACCGACGCCGATGATCCAAGCTTGCTTGAGGTTGTCCCAAGACTTGCTGACCTTTTGGACAGGCACCACGAAGAACTCCTAAGCTATCGGCCACTGGTTAGCTCTCTGGCCCGGTCCACGGGCCTGTGGAACTATATCGAAACTGAGTTTGCGGACGAGACAGACGCGCTTGTCGCTGAGGCTGTAACTGCACCTGAATTGGGCGGGGTAACGTTTCACCGTGAACAGGTCAAAGCTCTGGATGCGCTCCTTGCGGGGCGAAATCTAATCTTGAGCGCCCCAACCAGTTTTGGAAAAAGCCTACTGATCGACGCCCTACTCTCGACGGAACGTTATCGTCGTGTGGCGGTTGTACTTCCGACGATTGCGTTACTCGATGAATTCAGAAGGCGCTTTCGGGAACGCTTTTCGGAAAAATTCAAGCTTGTGATGCATCAGAGTGAAACATCGACGGACGAACCGACCATTTTCTTAGGGACCCAAGAACGACTAATATACCGCGAAGATTTGGGAGATTTGGACCTCACTGTTGTTGACGAGTTTTACAAACTTGATCCCGACAGGCGTGACGAGCGCAGCATCACACTCAACGCTGCGGTTTACCGTTTGCTCAAGCAGTCTAAGCAGTTCTTTTTTCTTGGCCCCAATATCGACAAAATATCAGTTGCGCCAGATTCCCGGTGGAACTTTGAGTTTCTGAGGACTCGGTTTTCCACCGTCGCAGTAGAGACCTTGGACCTTCAAGGGGTATCGGACAAACGCGAACGTCTGATTGAAGAAATTGGCGAGGATAGGAACTGGCCTGCGCTTGTCTTCATTTCGTCACCGGGCCGGGCCAACAAACTCGCAATCGAGCTTTCTGCAAAGATGGCCGTGGCAGAAGACACAAGCGACTTCGCTGTTTGGTTGAAAAACAATATTGGGCAAAACAACTTTCTGTCTTTGGCAGTCTACTATGGGTTTGGCGTCCATCATGGCCGCATTCCCCGAGCAATTGCCGCACAAATGGTTCGCCTCTTCAATCAAGGTAAACTGCCCATACTGCTTTGTACTTCAACGCTCATTGAGGGCGTCAACACGGCTGCAAAGACCGTCATGATCTATGATAAAAAGATTAACCGGGACTCATATGACTTCTTCACCTACTCAAATATCAAGGGGCGCGCTGGGCGGCTCGGACAACATCACGTAGGCCAAGTTATGGTCTTCAATGATATCCCTGAACACACAGAACTGGAAGTCAGCCCAACACTGTTTTCAGAGGATGACGAGCTACCTGACGAGTACATCGTACATATCGACAAACTGGATAGATCAAAGCGGTCAGATGACCGGTTTCGTTACTACCGGGATAGGTTAGGTCTTGAGGGCGACGAACTTAAACTGGCGTCTTCAATCGGGTTGGAAACAGCCATAGCTATAAAAGAGCAAGTAATCCGCTCCCTTGAAGAGAGCGACAGATTGATTTGGGCAAACTGGCCAAGATGGCCCGAGATTCTCGAAGTCTGTGATGTATTCTGTTCTCAACAGAAGGTCGGCTCTTTTGGAGCGTTCAATACCAGACAACTTGCTACACTTATCGACAGACTTCGAAAGGCAACAAGTCTAAAAAGTTTCCTTCTGGACCAAGATCAGAGCTACAAGGGCCAACCGGAAAACCGAGACAATATCTTCAAATTTTTGCGGGCTTGCGAGTATGGTTTGCCGCAGAACTTTGCATTGGTAGAGCTATTTGTCCGCCAATCCTCGCCACAAGCCGACTACAGTCTGTTTCTTGGCAGCATCGGCAGCTGGTTTCAGCCGGAAATCCTCAAGGAGTTGGACGAGGAAGGGGTACCAATTCAGATTTCGCAGGCGTTCTACGTTGACGGTGACACCAAGACGACCTTGAGGAACCGTTTGTACGAAGCCATTCACAACCCGAAAGCAGCGCTATCAGAATTTGAGTGTGAGTGGTTGCAGCAAGCCTTGTGAAGGTGGTTCGGCTAAACGCATAGGCAGTCGACGTGCCAGTTTTCGCATTTGCAGCGAAGGTCCGGAATCCACCCCTTGCTCCGAGTCACGGGCCCATCCTGCACTCTTTTGGCGATCACAGTTTCAG
>NZ_JAATOT010000004.1 GCF_011806455.1 Celeribacter sp. HF31 | reverse complement strand
ACCGCGGAAATCACCGTGTCGAACTCTTCGGTGGTGACTTTTCCGCCCGCTTCGAAATGCGCCGTCACTTTGCCTTTTGCCCGGTCGAGTTTCTTCACGGTGGTCTTTTGCAGGATCTTCATCCCTTGCTTTTCGAACTGTTTTTTGGCGAAGGCGGAGATGTCTTTGTCCTCGACCGGAAGCACGCGATCCATCACTTCGACGACCGTGGTGTCGGCGCCCAAAGTGTTGTAAAAGCTCGCGAATTCAATGCCGATGGCGCCCGAGCCGATGACCAGCAACTTCTTCGGCATCCGCGTCGGCACCAAAGCGTGGCGGTAGGTCCAGACCAGATCGCCGTCGGCCTCCAGCCCCGGCAGCTCACGCGCCCGCGCGCCGGTGGCGACGATGATGTTTTTGGCGCTGAGCGTCTCGGTGCCCTTGTCGGTTTTGACCTCGACCTTGCCTTTGCCAGCGAGTGTCGCCTCGCCCATGATCGCGGTGACTTTGTTCTTTTTAAACAAGCCCTTGATCCCGCCATTCATCTGCGCCGCGACGCCGCGCGAGCGCTTGACGATGGCCTCGAGATCAAAGCCGATGTCGCCCGCCGAGAGACCGAATTCCTTGGCGCGGTGCATCTGGTGATAGACCTCCGCCGAGCGCAGCAACGCCTTCGTCGGAATGCAGCCCCAGTTCAGACAAATCCCGCCCAGATTCTCGCGCTCGACACAGGCGACCTTAAGCCCCAACTGCGCCGCACGAATGGCGGCCACATAGCCACCAGGGCCGGCGCCGATCACGATGAGGTCGAAGTTTTGATCCGTCCCGCTCATGCGATGCCTCCCAAACACACGTATTTCAGTTCAAGGAAATCTTCGATGCCATGGCGTGATCCTTCGCGACCCAGACCGGACATTTTAACCCCACCGAAAGGCGCTTCTGCGGTGGAGATCAACCCGGTGTTGACCCCGACCATGCCGTATTCCAGCCCCTCCGAGACCCGGAAAATCCGCGCCACATCCTGAGCGTAGAAATAGGAGGCGAGGCCGAATTCAGTGTCATTGGCGGCCTGGATCGCCTCGGCTTCGTCGGTGAAGCGGAACAGCGGGGCGACGGGGCCAAAGGTTTCCTCACGCGCGACCGCCATATCGGAGGTCACATCGGCCAGAACCGTCGGCTCATAGAAGGTGCCGCCCAGAGCATGGGGTTTGCCGCCCGCAAGCACGCGGCCGCCTTTCTCCACCACGTCCGTCACATGGCTTTGCACTTTTTCAAGTGCGCTCTCGTCGATCAGCGGGCCAAGCTCGACGCCGCTCTCCATACCGTTGCCGGTGCGCAGGTTTGAGACCGCCTTGGCGAGTTTCTCGGCAAAGGCATCATAGACCCCGTCCTGCACATAGATGCGGTTGGCGCAGACACAGGTCTGGCCATTGTTGCGGAACTTGGCGATCAGAGCGCCTTCGACAGCGGCGTCGAGATCGGCGTCGTCAAAGACGATAAACGGCGCGTTGCCGCCCAGTTCCAGCCCGAGTTTCTTGATCGTCGGCGCCGATTGCGCGTAGAGCATCGCGCCGATTTCGGTCGAGCCGGTGAAGGTCAATTTGCGCACAATCGGGTTCTCGGTCAGCTCCGCACCGATCTGCGCGGCGGAGCCGGTGATGACGCTGAAGAGGCCTTTGGGCAGTCCCGCACGCTCCGCCAGAACCGCCAAGGCGATGGCGGAATAAGGCGTCTGGGAGGCGGGTTTCAACACCATGCCACAACCGGCGGCAAAAGCAGGCCCCGCCTTGCGGGTGATCATCGCGTTGGGGAAATTCCACGGCGTGATCGCGGCGACGACGCCGATGGGTTGCTTCATCACGAGGATGCGTTTGTCGGGCTGATGGCCGGGAATGGTTTCGCCGTAGACCCGGCGGGCCTCTTCGGCGAACCATTCGACAAAGCTCGCGCCATAGGTGATCTCACCCGCGGCTTCCGCGAGCGGTTTACCCTGTTCCAAGGTCAGAATTTGCGCCAGAGTCTCGCGATGCGCGATCATCAGATCGAACCATGCGCGCAACACGTTTGAGCGGTCTTTCGCGGTGCGCGCAGCCCAGCCTCTTTGCGCCTCTTCGGCGGCTTGGATCGCACGGGCGACCTCGGCACGGCCCAGTTTCGGGACATAGCCGATCAGCGACCCATCGGCAGGGTTGTGCACGGCAAGGCCGGTCTCCGGGTCAGCCTCGATCCAGTCTCCGGCAACCAGATTGGCATCGCGCAAAAGCCCGGTGTCGCGCAGATCTTGCAAACTCAAACTCATTTTCATTCCTCCTCATGCGTCAGAAACCGCAGCATCTCCGTCAACTGCGCCTCCAACATGTGATGCCCCGGATGGATCATGAGCCCGCGCGCCTCGGCGGCGTGCAAAAGCGGTGTGATCTCCGGCTGCATGATGACCTCGGCGACCAAGGTGCCGGGGTCGAGTGTGTCCGGATCGAAGGGCAAAGCATCCTCGGGTTTGAGGCCCAAAGAGGTGCCGTTTATCGCGATGTCATGCCCGGCGGGGTCCGTGGCGGCGGCGAAACCCACATCGGGGAAATGCGCGGCCAGCCGCGCGATCAGGGCCTCGGCTTTCTCAACGGAGCGGTTCGCCACGGTCAGCGCGGCAATGCCACGGTCCGCCAGCGCAAAGGCGATGGCACTGGCCGCGCCGCCTGCGCCCGCGAGGAACACGCGTTTGCCGAAAAGCGTCACCCCCGCCTGCTCCAACCCGCGTGCAAAGCCTTCGCCATCGAGGATATCGCCGTAGAGCGCCCCGTCCGGCCTGCGCCGGATGACATTGACACTTTGTGCCGCCGCCGCGCGCGCGCTCAGCGCATCGCAGAGCGCAGGCACAGCGGTTTTATGCGGCACGGTGACCACGGCGCCGGCGAAATTGCGCGCGCCTGCGAGACCTTTGAGCATTGGCTCCAATGCCTCGGGCGGCACTTCGAGCGGGACCAGAACGGCGTCCACGCCCTCGGCCTCAAACCGCGCGTTGAGCGCTTGCGGCGTGCGCACATGGGTGACCGGATCGGCGAAGATCGCCAGCGTTTTGGTGTGGCCCGTGATCATGTTACACCAACAGGTTCATCGGGCTTTCGATGCCCGCTTTGAAGGCCGCCAACCACTGCGCGCCCACGGCGCCATCGACGGTGCGGTGATCGACCGACAGGGTCACGCTCATGACGGGTGCCAGCACGATCTGATCGCCGCGCCCGACGGGGCGTTTTTCGGCGGCCCCGACGGCCAGAATACAGCTCTGCGGCGGGTTGATGATCGCGGAAAAGTTCTTGACCCCATACATCCCAAGGTTCGACAGAGAGAAGCCGCCCCCTTGGTACTCATCCGGTTTGAGACGACCTTCGCGGGCCTTGGCGGCCAGTGCTTTCATCTCCGACGACAGCGTGCCGAGGCTCTTTTGAGCGGCATTGCGCAGTACCGGCGTGATCAGCCCGCCGTCGGTTGCAACCGCCACGGAAATGTCGATGGATTTGAGCTGCAACACCGCCTCATCGGTCCAGATCGCATTGGCGGCAGGCACTTTGGCCAGCGCGTTGGCGACAGCTTTGACGATGAAATCATTGACAGAAATCCGGTCTGCCTTTTCGCGGCCCTCGTTGATCTGGGCCCGGAGCGCGATGAGCGCCTCGATGTCGCAATCGGCCTCAAGGTAGAAATGCGGCACGGTGGTTTTCGACTCGAGCAACCGCCGCGCGATGGTGCGGCGCATGCCGGTGTGGGGGATTTCCTCGTAGTCGCCGATGCCCGCGAGGTTGGGCGCAGCGGCTTTGGCGACAGGGGCAGCCACGGGAGCGACAACCCCGGCCTCGGCCGCGCGTTCCACGTCGATGCGCACGATGCGACCGCGCGGGCCAGAGCCGGAAAGCCCCGACAGATCAACGCCTTTCTGTGCCGCGATCCGGCGGGCGAGCGGCGAGGCCGCGATCTTGTCGGAGGATTTCGCCACCGGGGTTGCTTCGGCTTTCGGGGCCTCAACCGGCGCGTCGACCGTTTCCGCAGACGCCGCCCCACCCGGCGTATAGCCGTCCAGCACAGAGGCGTCTTCACCGTCGAGCAACAGAACCGCGATCACCGCATTCACATCGGCGCGCTCGCCGGCGGGGGTGAGGATTTTGCCCAACACCCCGTCCGCGTCGGCCTCGAATTCCATCGTCGCCTTGTCGGTCTCGACCTCGGCCAATGTGTCCCCGGCGGTCACGGCCTCGCCTTCGGCCTTGAGCCAATTGGCGATCACCGCGTCTTCCATTCCGGCGGAGAGCGAGGGCAGTATGATTTCCTTGGGCATAAATTCTCTCCTTATTCCGCAGCCTCAGCCGCGAGAGGCAGGCCCTGATCGGCCATGACCTCGCGCAGGCCCGCTTCAATGTCTTGCGGACGCGCGCAAGCCGCCGCTTCAAGCACTTTGGAAATGCTGGGCGAGGCTTCCGCGCCATGCACCCGTTTGATCGGCTGATCGAGGAAGTCGAAACAGCGGCGCTGAATCTCATCGGCAAGCCAGCCGCCATAAGACGTGCCAGAGGCGCCCTGTTCGACGATCAACACATTGCCGGTCTTCTCGATGGAGGCCTCGAGGGTCTCCCAATCGAGCCCGGCGCGATCCAAGCTGCGCAGGTCGATAATCTCGGCATCCACGCCCAGACGCTCGACGACCTCGCGGGTCTTTTCGACCATGGCGAGATAGGTCAGCACGGTGACGCGCGCGCCTTCGCGGACGACTTTGGCTTTGCCCAGCGGGATCATGTAGTCGAGATCATCCACCGGCCCGACGCCTTTAGACGCGTAGAGATCGACATGTTCGATCACCAGAACCGGGTCCTCGCACTGAAGCGCCGCGTTCATCAGCCCGACATAGTCATAGGGCGTCGAGGGGGCGACGATGCGCCAGCCGGGGGCGGTCGCGAAAATCCCCGCCGGGTCCATGGAGTGCTGCGAGCCATAGCCCGTGCCCATCGCAATTTTCGTGCGCAAAACCAAAGGCATGGCATTGTCGCCGCCGAACATGTGACGCGCCTTGCCGATCTGGTTAAACACCTGATCCGCGGCCACCCACATGAAATCCGGGTACATGAATTCGATCACCGGCCGCACGCGCCCGTCGGCCGCCATGCCTGCGGCGAGCCCCGTAAAGGCGTTCTCGGCAATCGGCGTGCCGAGGCAGCGATCCGGGAACTTGTCCGACAGGCCTTTGGTCGCGCCATTGGTGCCGCCTTTGAGACGGTGCACATCCTCGCCCATGACGACGACACGCTCGTCCGTTTCCATCCGGCGCATCATCACATCGGCCACGGCGTCGATGAATTTCACGTTGTCCTTGAGCGTGCCGAAAAACGCGTCTTGTTCCTCAAAACGCGCCCCGTCGAATTCCGACAGATCGCCGCGCAGACCGAAATCACGGAAGCTCTCTTCGGGCCAGAGCGCCGGTTTGATGCGACGTTTGCCATCGACCTCTTCGATCAGCTCGCCCGCGATCTCTTCCATCATCTCTTGCGCCTGAGTGCGCAGGTCTTCGATGGCTTGCGCGCCGATGATCTGACGCTCCATTAGGTCGCGCGCCATGGCGTCGAGCGGATCGCGGCCTCGCCATTCCTGTTCTTCTTCCTTTGTGCGATAGCCGAAGGCAGAGCCGGGCAGCGCGCCGTTTTGGTGGAAATAGCGGTAGACATCGGCCTCGATCACCACCGGACCTTCGCCCGCGCGCATGATCTTGTTGGCTTCCTCGGAGGCCAGATAGACCGACAGCGCGTCCATGCCGTCCACCTTCAGCGCCGGGATGCCAAAGGCCAGACCGCGCGCCGAAAGCCGCGTTTCGGCGGTGACTTCTTCCACATGGGTCGACACGGCATAGCGGTTGTTTTCAATGAAGAAACAGATCGGCAGTTTCCACGCAGCGGCGATGTTCATGGTCTCCAGAACAGAGCCGATATTGACCGCGCCATCGCCGAAATAGGTGTAGACGACATCGCCCGTGCCCGCCTGTTTGTGCGCCCAGGCCGCGCCCGCCGCCATGGGCACACCGCCGCCGACAATGGCATTGGTGCCAAGGTTGCCGCTCTCGGCCCAACGCAGGTGCATCGAGCCACCGCGGCCTTGGCAGAAGCCCTCGGAGAGACCGAGAATTTCCGACAGGGTGCGTTTCGACAGGTGCCGCAGCGCCTCGCCAAAGCTCTTCTCAGGGTCGATCCCCTCGGGTGCGGCATAGGCCAGCGCCTTGGCGAGGAACTGATGGTGCGCGCGGTGCGACCCGTTCACCTGATCGGAGCCGCGCATCGCCATGGCGGAGCCGACCGCACCACCTTCTTGCCCAATCGCGGAGTGCGCAGGCCCGTGCACAAGCCCCTGCCCTGCAAGGTCCAGAACCTTTTCCTCAAAAGCACGAATGAGGTGCAATTGGCTGAGCATCGTCCGCCCGACGGTGGGGTCCAGCTCGGTGCGATCCTCTTTGGAGGCTTTGATGTCACGCCAGAAGGCTTTCGGCGTCAGATCGTCATAGATCGGCATGAGAGATGTCCTTTACAAATAGCTGTAGGAGGACCAGCCACCATCGGCGACCAGCGTTTGGCCGGTCACATAGGCGGAGGCGTCCGAAGCGAGAAACAGGGAGGCAGAGGCGATTTCCTCGGGCGTGCCGAGACGTCCGGCGGGCACCCGCGCGTTGAGAGCGTCCAAATCAAGTCGACCCTGCGCGGCGAGCGTTTCTGTCAGTGCGGTGCGCACGTAACCGGGCGCAATGGCGTTGACGCGGATGTTTTGATCGGCCCATTCGATGGCCAGCACTTTCGTGAGCGCCACGACCCCCGCCTTGGCGGCGCAATAGGCGGCACGTTCAGGCGCAGCGACGACGCCATACATCGAGGCGGTGTTGACGATGCTGCCGCCGCCTTGTTCCGCCATGACGCGACCGGCGGCCTGAGCGACAAAAAACGCACCGTTGAGATTGACGTCGATGCCCCGACGCCAGGTGGACTCGTCGAGATCGAGCGACGGCGCATTGCAGGAGATGCCCGCGTTGTTCATCACCACATCGAGCCGCCCGCCAAAGACCACCGCCGCCTCACAGGCCGCTTCCACAGCCGCTGGATCGGTGATCGAGCCCGCAAGGGCTGTGACCTGTCCGGGGTGATCCGCGTTCAGCGTATCCGCCGCCGCCCGCACGCCGTCCTCGTCCAGATCGAAAAGGACGGTCTTGGCGCCCGCGCCCACAAAAGCGCGCGCCATGGCAAGGCCGAGGCCCGAAGCAGCGCCTGTCACAAGCGCGGTGCGTCCGGTGAAATCGAACGTGATGGTCATGATAATTCTCCTCCGATCCCGGACACGCCCTCCTCGGGCCGCCGGGTTGAAAACAGTTAAATTTCTGCGCGGTGCGCTGGCTCAGCTCATATAAAGCCCGCCGTTGACGTGAATGGTTTCGCCGTTCACAAAGCTTGCCGCCTCGCTGCACAGGAACGCGATGACGGTGGCGATCTCGGACGCCTGTCCGGTCCGCCCCATCGGCGTGTGCCTGAGCGTGTCGTCGCCCCGCGTCGCGATCAGATCGCGCGTCATCGGCGTGTCGATCACACCGGGCGCCACGACATTGACCCGCGTTTTCGGCGCCAACTCATTGGCGAGCGCCCGGGTCATGGCGCTGATGGCGCCTTTCGAGGCGCCGTAATGCGCGTTGGTCTTGGCGCCACGATGGGCGGCGAGCGAGCTAAGGTTGACGATGGACGATCCGGCTTTCAAATGGTCGACCGCGCGGCGGGTGAGATAGAAGACACCATCGAGGTTGATGGACAGGGTGCGGCGCCATTGATCGTCGGTCATCTCGGCGAAAGGCTCCGCCATATAGATGCCGGCGGAGGGCACGAGAAAATCGATGCCGCCCAGTTTGGCTGCGGCGGCGACGATCCGGTCGGCGTCATCGGGATTGGCGGCGTCCACGGCGAGGGTTTCAATCACGCCACCTTTCGGAGAGGTCAGCGTGGCGGCAAAGTCCGCCAAAGCCTCGCCGTCGAGATCGGCCAGAACCAGATTGGCGCCTGCCGCGTGGAACAGTTCCGCCACGGCGCGGCCGATGCCGCCATTGGCGCCGGTCAAAACCAGCGTGCGGTTGGTGAAATCGAACATCATGCCGAGGCCTCCTTGGGCGCGTTGAGATCCGTGCGATACTCGGTGATGTCGGCATATTCGACGATCTCGACGATATGCCCCTCCGGGTCACGCAGAAAGGCGAGGAAGGTGCCGGGGCGCACTTCGACCGGCTCATCACCCGTCATCAAAGCACCACCCGCCGCGACCACGCGGGCCACAACGGCGCGCAGGTCGTCGACGATGAAGGTCAGATATGTCGCCTCGGCCTGGTCCAGAATGTGGTCCGTTGCTGCGGGGCGCTCGGCCGGAGCAATCTCTGGCGCGAGCAATTTGATCCGTTCGCCCCAAGGCGTTTGCAGCCGCACGACGCGGTAGGCGCCCCGGCTCAGCGCCGCAACATCCGCTTTCTCGGCGGGGACGGTCACATCGGCCACGATCTCAAGGCCGAAGGCCTGTTGGTAAAACTCAAGCATCCTGGGCAGATCGCGCACGGTCAGCCCCATTTCCATCGGTGCGGTCATGTTCATCGCAGATGTCATCACGCGTTCCTCCTTTACACCGCGAGCCATTCGTCGGTGATCTCCGGCTTGGCGTTCAACTCGTCGGGCGTGCCCTCAAAAACGATCTGGCCGTGGCCCATGACACAGACCCGATGCGAGACCTGCATGGCGATGGTGAGCTTTTGTTCGACCAGCACCACGGAGACGCCGTGTTTGTTGATGTCTTGGATCACCTCGCCGACGACGGTCACGATCTTGGGCGCGAGGCCTTCGGTCGGCTCGTCGATCAGCATCACCAGCGGGTTGCCCAAGAGCGAGCGGCACATGGTGAGCATCTGTTGCTCCCCGCCCGAGAGGCTTCCGGCGCGGGTGTTGCGGCGTTCCTTGAGGCGCGGGAAATAGGTGAACATCTGATCGACATCCCATTTCGCCGCGCCGTCCGGCCCGTTTTGGCGCCCCATTTCGAGGTTCTCATCGACGGTGAGGTTGAGGAAAATCTCACGCTCTTCCGGGACATAGCCGATGCCCCGGCGACAGATCGCAAAGCTGCGCTGACCGGCCAGATCGACACCGTCGAGACGCACGTGGCCCTCAGACGGCGGCACCAGCCCCATGATGGATTTCATCGTGGTCGAGCGCCCTGAGCCGTTGCGGCCCAGAAGGCTGACGACCTCGCCACGGGCCACGTCGAAAGTGACGCCGTGCAGGATGTGACTTTTGCCGTAATGGGCGTGCAGCCCCTCGACGGAGAGGATTGTATCGCTCACAGACTCCATCACGCCGCCTCCTCGCCCAGATAGGCTTCTTTCACGCGGGCATTGCCGCGAATGTCCTCGGGCGTGCCGGTGGCGATGATCTCGCCGTAGACCAGCACGCTGATGCGATGCGCCAGCGAAAAGACGACGCTCATGTCATGTTCGACGATCAAAAGCGTGCGGCCTTCGGTGATCTCGCGGATCAGCCCCGCGGTGTAATCGGTTTCCTCATGCGACATGCCCGCCATCGGTTCGTCCAAGAGGATCACCTGCGGATCGGAGGCCAGAGTCATACCGATCTCAAGCGAGCGTTGCTCCGAATACGACAGCTGGCTGGCCAGCGTCTGGGCGCGGTCCGTGAGGCGGATTTTGGTCAGAAGATCGTCGACCTCCTCGTTGACCAGACGCAGCCGCGCGGCAGAGCGCCAGAACACGAATTGCAGGTTGTGCTTGCGCATCACCGCGAGACGCAAGTTCTCGAAGACCGTCACACCGGGGAAGATATTGGTGATCTGGAACGAGCGCGCCAGACCGCGACGGTTGACCTCCGCCGGTTTCAAACCGGCGATGTTCTTGCCGTTCAAAAGGATCTTGCCCTCGGTGGGTGCGAACTGGCCGGAGCAGAGATGGAACAGCGTCGACTTGCCCGCCCCGTTCGGCCCGATCACCGCATGGCGTTCACCGGGGATCACATCGAGATTGGCATCCCGGATGATATGGGCCTCGCCAAAGGACTTGTGAACATGTTGCAAAGACAGAATAGGATCGCTCATGCCTGTGCCTCCTTGCGCGCCGCGACGCGGCGGTTGACCATGGTGACCAAAGCGATGCCGATGCCGAAGAGGCCGAGGCCAAAGGCCCAAGGGCTTACGGAGAGCGGCGCCCAGTCATAAGAGAAAAGCGCGATGTCGGGCCAGGTGCCGTCGGTGACACCCGCGCGATACTCCGGCGACAGCACGCGTTGCAGGAATTCGATCAGGAAAACCGCACCGAAAGCAGCAATCGCGAGGCTCACAAGACGCGCCAACACCGTGCCGAGCGTGCGGGCCAAGCCTTCGCCACTGGGATTGCGGAGGCGTTCGACCAGCTCGCCCACGAGACCGCGCGGCAGGAACATCATGACGAGCACGAAGATGATGCCCTGGTACAAAAGCCAGACACGGGTCAGGTCGGAGGTGACATGGCCGAAGAAGGTCATCAGCGCGCCGCCGATCGCCGGGCCGAGGAAGACGCGCACACCGCCGATGAAGCTGTTGAGCACCACGGCCGTGGAGATGTGGGATTCGAGCACGACGTAGTTTGCGGCTTCGATGTTCATCGACTGAAGCGCCCCTGCAATGCCCGCGAACATGGCGGAGATGGCGAAGATCAACGTGCCAAGCGCATGGGTGTTGTAGCCCAGAAAACGCAGACGATGCGCGTTTTCACGCAGGCCCAGAGCCAAACGCCCAAGCGGGGTTTTGCTGAAGAGATACAGAAGACCGATGCTCACGAGCGTCCAGACCAGCGTCAGGAAATAGACGTCATTGAGCGAACCGAAGCCAATGCCCCAAGCCGGCATACGGAAGGAGGACACGCCCGCCTCGCCGCCAAAGACGGTTTTGAGGTGCGGCGCCAGAGCGTGCAGCAATTCAGCCAGCGCCAGCGTGATCATGGCGAAGTAAACGCCCGTGCGCTTGGTCGAAAAATAGCCCGCCAGAAGCCCGCTCACCAGGCCCGTCGCGCCCCCGACCAGCGGCAAAAGCGGCGTCGGCAAAAGCCCTTCGCCCCCGAAGGCGTTCATCGCATGGACGGCGGCAAAGGCGCCGACGCCAAAATAGGCGGCATGGCCAAAGCTCAGCATCCCGGCCTGCCCGCACAACAGGCCAAAGGCCATGGCGAAAAGGGCGGCGATCAGCATCTGAACAGCGGCGTTGAGCATGGAGCCGGAGACCAGCCACGGCAGGGCGATCAACACGGCGACCGTGACCAAAAGAAGTAGAGGTGCGTATTTCATGAGTTATTCCTTCTCGCCCATCAATCCGGAGGGGCGCAGCACCAGCACCAGAAGCATGATAAAGAACGGCAGGGTGGCGGCGAGGCTGGACATGCGCATGGTCAAAAGCCCGCCAATCTCCTCGGCCCACCCGCCCATGCCGATCCACGTCAGAAGATCCGCGATGCGGAAATCGCTTCCGACCGCGAGCGAGTTGGTGATGCCGATCAGAAGCGACGCGGCCATCGCGCCGCCCATGGAGCCAAGCCCCCCGACCACGACGACCACGAACACCATGACGCCAAGTTCCAGAGCCATGTTGGGATTGGTGGTGTAAAACGCACCCGCGACAGCACCCGCGAGACCCGCCAGAGCGGCCCCGATGCCAAAGACGCCCATGAAGACCATGGGGACGTTGTGACCCAGCGCCTCGACCATCTGCGGACGGTAAATGGCGGAGCGCACGACGATGCCGACACGGGTTTTCGTCAGCAAGAGATAGATCGCGATGAACATGACGACGGCGATGCCGCCCATGAACAAGCGATAGAACGGATAGTCGATGCCCGACAAAGAGAAGGCCGCAAAGTTCAGCTCGGCCGGCACGCGGTAATCGACCGCGAATTTGCCGTAGACCATCTTGATCATCTCGGCGATCACCACCGACAGACCGAAGGTCACAAGCAATTCATGCGCATGGCCGTGTTCGTGCACATGGCGCAAGATGAAACGTTCGACCAGAATGCCGACCCCCATCACCAGGATCGGAGCGAGGATGATTGCCAGCCAGAATCCCGTAAGAGGTTGAAGCGTATAGGCGAAATAGGCGCCCAGCATGTAAAAGGATGCGTGGGCAAAGTTCAAAACCCCCATCATCCCGAAGATAAGTGTCAAACCGGCGGAAACCATAAAGAGCAAGAGCCCGTAAATGGTGCCGTTGAGCAAAGCAAAGAGTATCTGGTCCACACTGACCTCCGTAGGCATCGGGTGAGCGGCGTCCTGACCGGGGCTTTTCGGCCCCGATCATGACATGCGTTTCGTGTGTAAGTGGGGTGTCAGGGCTTAGCCCGGACGCTTCATTTTGCAGCTGTCCTGCACCGGCTGTTCCGCATCTGCGGCGGAGATGACCTTGATCGGGACAAAGCCATATTCGGTGTCGTCGGCCTTATACTGGGCATCCTTGCTGACCTCTTGTACGATCATCGGCTGAATGATCTGGTGGTCATCGGCACGCATCGAGATCGGTCCCATCGGCGTCTCGGCGGTGGCATTTTCAAGCGCGACGGCGAGATCGGCAGCGTTCAATCCGTCCTCAGTCGGCTCAACCGACTTCAGCGCCTCGCCCAAAAGCATCAGACCAAAGACCGTCGTCGGTTCGACATAGCTTGGATAATGCCCGGTGACGGATTTGTAATCCTCCATGAAGGCGGAGGTTTCTTCCGGGTTCACTTGGGCATTGAACGGCGCGGAGAGGAAATGCCCCTCGGCCACGGCCCCGGCGTTGCCGATGTTGCCCGGCTGATCGAGGAAGGCCGTGCCGAAACGCACATCAAGGCCTGCGCCGCTGGCAGCTTTCATCAAAAGCAGAAGGTCGTTGGACCAGTTGCCGGTGATCACCGTATCGGCATCGGCGGCTTGAATGCGCTGCACATAAGGCGAGAAGTCCTGGATCTTGTTCACGTCATGCAGGGTCTGTTCGACGACGGTAAAGCCGAGACGATCAGCGGCGGCCACAGTGTTGTCCTGCACGTCGACACCCCAGGAGTAGTTCTGGTTCATCGCATAGACGTTGTCGCCCAGCACACCGGCTTCTTTCATGCCGTCGAGCAGAGTGTTGACGCGGATCGCGGCGTTCGGGCTGGTGCGGAAGTGGTAGTAGTGGCACTTGGACCCGGTCAGCTCCATCGCCTCGCCGCCCAGGTTGATGTAAAGTACCTCGTCGCCTGCGTTGCGCAGGTTGTATTTGCGCACGTCTTCGGTCACCTGACCGGCCACGGCGGAAGACGAGCCCTGAAGGATCACATCGGCGCCTTCGGAAATCGCGGCGCGGACACGGTCGGCGGCGCCCACCGGGCCGCCCTGGTTGTCGAATTCGAGCAGTTCGATCGGCTCACCGCCGAAGCCGCCCGCCTCATTGATCTTGCCGATCTGATATTTCACCGCATCGCGATACAGCAAACCGGTCGAGGCCTGCGGACCCGAGAGGGTCTCCACGAGAGCGATCTTCAAAGGCTCTGCCTGTGCCGCAGTCGCGGCCCCCATAACAAGCGCCATAGCCGCCGTACCGCGTGCGAATTTCTGGAATCCCATACTGTCCTCCCTGACATATTTGACTTGCGAAGAGATCCTCCACCCCTTCGGCTTTTCATGTGATGGCATGAAATGGTCTTACCAGTCAACAACCTAACTGACCAATTTTTCAAGGCACACAAAACCACACGAATTTTCAAAATTTACAAATTAATATATTGAATTTAATTGATAATTTTTTCTTTAACCTGTCAGACCAGTGAGATATTATGGTCCTGCAAAGGGGAAAAAATGTCAGTATCCAGTCGACTCACACATGATCAATCGCGCAATGGCACCGGGGCACGCAACGGTCATTTGCCAGATGAGATCGCACAGGACCTGAGCGCAAAAATTGCATCTGGCGCCTTGTCGGTCGGGGATCGGCTCCCCTCGGAGCGCGACCTTTGCACGCAATATGCCGTCAGCCGCGCCGTGGTGCGCGAGGCCTTGTCACAGCTCAAGTCCGACGGTCTCGTCGCCGCCCGCGCGGGCAGCGGCGTTTATGTGACCCAACGCGATCCAACCACATCGTTTCGCTTTCAGAACTTTTCCGTCTCCGATCTCGGGCGGCTCGAAGAGGCGATGGAATTGCTCGTGACCATCGAGGTCGCGGCCACACGCATCGCTGCGAAACGCCGCACGCCGGAGGATCTGAAAAAGATCAAACGCGCGTTGATTGGCATGGAATACGCCATCGCCAGCGACCGGCTGGGCGACGAAGAGGACTATCAGTTCCACCAGGCCATCGTCGAAGCGACGCATAACCCGCATTTCATTTCCCTGTGCCAACACTTGGAGGCCAGCGCGCGCAACATCATTCGCCAGGCGCGCAGCAACACCAAGACCAACCACGCCGATTTGATGGACGCGGTTCAGGATGAACACAAGGCGATCTACAAAGCGCTCGAAGATGGCGATGAGGAGGCGGCGGCTGAGGCGGCTTCGCGTCACCTCTACAACGCGTCGAAGCGGATACGGATTTATCTGGCCTGATGATTTGACCTGATGATCTGACCTGAAAGATCACCCGTCGCCGATTATCTGGCCCGAAACCTTTCTCCCATATCTCGCGCCCCGCCGTGACGGAAACATGACGCATTTGATTCTCTGCATGCTTGTTTTCGCACAGTGGCCACGGGGCGCACCGCGCCGCGACCTCTTGCCATATGCCCAGCCTCTTGTCTCTTCGCTCATTTCTCAGGCATAAAGAAAACAGCTCAGCCTGAGAAGATTGGGTCCTCAAGGGGTCCTGTCGCAAAAATACCGGCAGTTTGACTTACCACTTCTCCCCGCATTTTACACATTTTCAAATGATCACCAGATCGTCCGAACATTAGAGGGCGAAACCCAAAGAGCAGGTTACCTGCCGCCATTAAACAGGGAGACTTAGGGTGCGATCGACAGCCCTTGCCAACCCCCGCGCTTCTCGCGGGTCATACGCGTTTTCGCGGATGACAGACCTCTGCTCGCCAGAGCGGGGCTTTCGTACGGCACCAGCATGCAGTACGATAGAAAGGCAGCGGTTTTCCGCCTCGCAACGCACACCCTTTTATCCGGTCCCCTTCCCCCGCCAACACGCAGTAGCCGAGGTACATCAACATGCGTGACTCCGTTAACATCCCCGCCCTCGTCGCACGTCGCGAAGCTTACAAAAGCCTGGAAGCGCCGTTCTACACGTCTCAGGACGTGCTCGACCTCGATATCGAGGTGATCTTCGGCAACCACTGGATCTTTGTGGGGACCGAGCCGGAATTGCCCGAGCCGGGCGATTGTATCACTGTTGAGATCGGCCCGGTTTCCGTGCTGCTTCTGCGTGGCGACGACGAAGAGATCCGCGGCTTTCACAACGTCTGCCGTCACCGCGGCGCCAAGCTCGTCAACGAGAAATCCACCACCATCGGCAACATCGTCTGCCGCTACCACGGCTGGACCTACAACGAAGATGGCGATCTGATCCTGGCCGAGCACATGGGCAAGGATTTCAAAAAATCCTGCCACAACCTGCGCACCGTCCACGTCCGCTCGATCGCGGGCCTGATCTTCATCTGCCTCGCGAAAGACGCCCCGGCGGACATCGATCAGATGGACGAGATCATGTCGCCCTACATCGCGCCGCATGACATCAAGAACACCAAAGTGGCGTTCCAGTCCGAGCTGATCGAAGAGGGCAACTGGAAGCTGACGCTCGAGAACAACCGCGAGTGCTACCACTGCGAAGGCAACCACCCGCAGCTGACCGTGCCGCTTTCCGAGTTCGGCTTTGGCTTCTCCCCGGACGAGTTGGACGAGCGCCGCTCCGACGACGTTGCCAAATACGAACAAGAAATCAAAGAAAGCCACGCCCGTTGGACCGCCTGCGGCCTGCCCTCCTCCGAGGAACAGCACCTCTCCGACGTCACCGGGTTCCGCACCATGCGCCTGCCGCTGATGTGGGAAGGCGAAAGCCACACCGTGGACACGAAAGTGGCCTGTAAGAAACTTCTCGGCAACTTCAGCCGTGAAACCACTGGCGCCAAACTCGGCGGTCTGAGCTTCTGGACCCACCCGAACTCCTGGCACCACTTCATGTCCGACCACATCGTGACCTTCTCCGTGCTGCCGCTCTCCCCGGGCCGCACCATGGTGCGCACCACCTGGCTGGTGCACAAGGACGCGATCGAGGGCGAGGATTACAACCTCGACAACCTCACCCAGGTCTGGACCTACACCAACCAGCAAGACGCCGATCTGGTCGCTCTGGCACAAAAGGGCGCGGAAATGTCCGGCTACCAGCCGGGGCCCTACTCGCCCTACACCGAGCCGCATGTGGAATCCTTTGCCGCCTGGTACATTGATCGCCTGAAAGACCATTTCGCCAAAGCTGAAACCCAAAAGGTAGCTGCTGAATGACTGCACCGGCCAACGAAAAGCTGACCGAAGCAACTGGCGTTCCTCTGTGGGACCCGGAGGTAGACGACACGCTCGTCTGCCGCCAGGTCCGGCAGGAAACGCATGACGTGAAGACCTTCGTGTTCTCTGCGCGCGAACCGCGCGACTTCCGGTTCTATCCGGGTCAGCACATGACCTTTGAACTGCCGGTCGACGGCATGGTCACGCGCAGCTACACGATTTCCGCCTCGGCGGCGCGGCCTTATCGGATCGAGATCACGGTCAAACGCGTCCCGGGCGGCCCGGGCTCCAACTGGCTGCATGACAACATGTTGCCGGGCAAGGAACTGAACGTGATTGGTCCGTCCGGCGATTTCACCACCGACGCCAATGCGGAAGAGAAACTTTTGTTCATCTCCGCCGGGAGCGGCATCACACCGTTGATGTCGATGACCCGCACGGCCTGCGACCTGTCGGAACCCTACGACCTGCATTTCGTCCATGCGGCCCGGACCCCTGCGGATCTGATTTTCCGCAAGGAGCTTGAGCTTCTGGCGATGCAAAACCCGACGTTGAAATTGGCTCTGACGGTCGACACCACCTCCTCCAGCCATGCCTGGAGCGGCTACGTCGGTCGTCTGAACATCCAGATGCTCACCATGATGTCCCCGGATTACAAAGAGCGAAAAGTGTTCTGCTGCGGTCCGGCGCGTTTCATGGAAGGCGTGCGCGACATGTTGCGCGAGGCCGGGTTCAACATGGACCACTATTACGAAGAAAGCTTTGATTTCGGGGCAGAAACCGCTGGCACGATCGAGGAGCCCAGCTCGGCGCCCGAGATCAGCGGCGATACCTTCCGCGTGAGCTTTCCGAAAACCGGCCATGTGGTCGAGGTCAGCCCCGGCATGACCATTCTGACCGCCGCCAAAGAGGCCGGCCTGCTGCCGATGTCATCGTGTCAGCGCGGCATCTGCGGCACCTGTAAATCGAAACTGATCTCCGGTGAAGTCGATATGCAGCACGGTGGGGGCATTCGCAAACGCGAGATCGATCAGGGCAAAATCCTGATCTGTTGCTCCACGCCGCTCACAGACGTCGAGGTCGAACTCTAAGACCTCACTTTTCAGCCATGCACATCTCGCAGGCAACGCGTTTTGCGCGATGGGTATGGCTGTACCTAAAGGCCCGAAAAGAGGCCTGAATACGGACGAAATCCGCTAAATTTACATTGGAGGGATATCCATGACTGATCAAAAAGATCCGGACCAGACGCCCTATGAGGCGCCGCCGGAAAGTGTCATCGACACCGATTACGATATTGGCCAAGACAACATCGAAGGGTCCTTCGGCCCGTTTGGGTTCGACCTGCACAACCCGGTGTTCCCGGTCTCTGCCATCGCCGTCATCGCCTTTGTGATTTTCACGCTGCTGATGCCCGAAGTGGCCGGCAATACGTTTAGCGCCATGTTCTCATTCGTGACGAAAGGGTTCGACTGGTTCTTCCTCGGCGCGGCAGACATTTTCGTCATCGTCTGTCTTGCCATCGTCATCAGCCCCTATGGCAAAATTCGCCTCGGCGGCCCCGAGGCCAAACCGGACTTTACCTACACCAGCTGGTTCGCGATGCTCTTCGCTGCGGGTATGGGCATCGGCCTGATGTTCTACGGCGTGTCTGAACCTCTCAGCCACTTCTCGTCGTCCTTGGGCGGGATTTCCGTGGGCGAAGACGGTGTGCGCACCGACTGGGCACCGCTGGGTGCTGCGGGTGGAAACGAAGGCGACGCCGTGCGTCTCGGCATGGCGGCCTCGATCTTCCACTGGGGTCTGCACCCCTGGGCGATCTATGCCATCGTGGCGCTGAGCCTCGCGCTCTTTTCCTACAACAAGGGCCTTCCGCTCACCATCCGCTCCGCCTTCTACCCGATCTTCGGCGAACGCGTCTGGGGCTGGCCGGGTCACGTCATCGACATCCTCGCCGTGTTCGCGACCCTCTTCGGTCTCGCCACGTCGCTGGGTCTCGGTGCTGCCCAAGCCAACTCCGGCTTCAACAAGCTCTTCGGCATGCCGATCAGCGACACTTCGCAGGTGATCCTGATCTGCGGCATCACCGCGATCGCCCTGTTCTCCGTGATCCGAGGCCTCGAAGCCGGTGTGAAACTTCTGTCCGAGATCAACATGGGCCTGGCCTTCCTGCTCTGGGCCTTTGTGCTCATCGCGGGTCCGACGCTTTTGCTGACAACGGATGTGCTCAGCTTCCTCGGCGCCTACCTGCAATACCTGCCGGAACTGTCGAACCCGGTCGCACGTGACGATGTCAATTTCGTTCAGGGCTGGACCTCCTTCTACTGGGCCTGGTGGATCTCCTGGTCCCCGTTCGTCGGCATGTTCATCGCCCGCGTCTCCCGTGGTCGGACCGTGCGCGAGTTCATCATCTCCGTGCTGCTCGTCCCCTCGCTGGTCTGTGTGCTCTGGATGTCCGTCTTCGGCGGTGCTGCGATCAACCAGGTTGTGCGTGATGGCTACATGGCCGTGACCGAAGCCCCTCTTCCGCTTCAGCTCTTCACCATGCTGGACGCCATGCCCTGGACGGCGATCACCTCTTTCATCGGGATCATTCTGGTCATCGTCTTCTTCGTGACCTCGTCGGACTCCGGCTCTCTCGTGATCGACACCATCGCCGCAGGCGGTAAAGTCGACGCGCCGGTGCCGCAGCGTGTGTTCTGGTGCCTGTTCGAAGGCGTGGTGGCCATCGTGCTGCTGCTCTCCGCAGGGGGTCTGAGCTCGCTTCAATCCATGGTCATCTCGACCGGCCTTCCCTTCACCATCGTCCTTCTGGTCATGTGTGTCGCGATCTGGCGCGGTCTGGCCTCCGAGCCTCGCTAAGGCGGTGCTCTCCTAACTTCCAAGGGCTTTCCCCTGCCCTTCCCTTGCGCCGCCGGAAGATTCGTCCTCTGGCGGCGCTTTTTTATCCTTCGCCTCTCCCATCCTGCCTGTCTCCTGCCTGCCATGAGGTCCCCATGTCCGACCGCATTTTCATCAGCAATCTTTGCCTCTACGGCTTTCACGGCGTCATGCCGGAGGAAAAGCGTCTGGGCCAAAGATTCTACATCGACCTGTCTTGCGAGATCGACCTGACGCCTGCCGGTCAGGCGGATGACTACGGGCTGACGGTCTGTTATGATGCTTTGTGCCAGTTGGCGCAAAAGGCCTGTGACAGCGGGCCGTTCGATCTTATCGAAACGCTGGGGGAACGTATCGCGCAGGACGTGCTCGACCGGTTTGCCGCCATCCGTTCCGTGCGGGTGACCGTGCGCAAACCCTCGGCGCCGATCCAGGCCGCTCTGGATCACGTCGGAATCGAAATTCTGCGTCAGCGCTGAGCGAAAATCGCTGCGCCTGCGACAGGACATATGCGGCAGTTGCACAACCCGGCTTTCGCGCAGGCGTTCCAGTTGAAAAAGCGATTCCATCCCAGGGTCGTCAAGTGGTCGCAAAAAAGCTTGAACGCGATGGCGCAGCGCCTCAAATGCGCCAGAAATCAAGCATAGAAAGGGATTTCGCGCTCAAAGAATACGCAAAATGATGACAGACCCACTGCGGAAGGATCAGATTTTCTGGCCAACGCAACAAAAACGTGACGATGACGCATACATTCATAACGCGTGGCGCAAATATCCGATTATTCGCCCCGTTTAGACGCGATCATCGCACAATTCCTTCTCTCACAGAGAAAGCCTGCACGATGACACGCTTCAATGCACTTAACCTTGTTAAGAACGCCCTGACCGGGCACAAGAACTGGACCGAGCAATGGCCGGAGAGCCAGCCGAAAGCCGAATATGACGTGGTCATCGTCGGTGCTGGCGGCCACGGGCTTGGTGCCGCTTATTATCTGGCCAAAGAACACGGCATCACCAATATCGCCGTGATCGACAAAGGTTGGCTCGGCGGTGGCAACACCGGCCGGAACACGACCATCATTCGCTCGAACTACCTCTATGACGAGAGCCAGGCGCTCTTCAATCACTCGGTGGATCTCTGGCAGAACCTGAGCCAGGAGCTGAACTACAACGTGATGTACTCGAACCGCGGCTGCTTGATGCTGGCCCACACGGTGCATGACGTTCAAAGCTTTAAGCGTCACGTCCATGCCAACCGTCTGAACGGCGTCGACAACCGCTGGCTGACCCCGGAAGAGTGCAAGGAATACTGCCCGCCGGTCAACATCGCACCGGACGCCCGTTACCCCGTCATGGGCGGTGCGCTTCAGGAACGTGCCGGCACCGCGCGTCACGATGCCGTGGCCTGGGGCTATGCCCGTGGGGCCGCCGAACGTGGTGTGGACATCATCCAGAACTGCGCCGTGAACGCCATCCGCCGCAACCCGGACGGCTCCGTCGCCGGCGTCGACACCGACAAGGGTTTCATCAAAGCCAAGAAGGTCGCCGTCTCCGCCTCCGGCCACAACTCGATGGTCATGGAAACCGCAGGCGTCCGTCTGCCGCTCGAATCCATGCCGCTTCAGGCGCTCGTGTCCGAGCCGATCAAACCGATCTTCCCCTGCGTCGTGATGTCGAACGCCGTGCACGCCTATTGTTCGCAGTCGGACAAAGGCGAGCTGGTCATCGGCTCCGGCACCGACCAATACGTGTCCTACTCCCAGCGCGGCGGCCTGCCGCTCATCGAGCACACGATTGCGGCCATCTCCGAAGTCTTCCCGATCTTCAACCGCATGCGGATGCTGCGCAAATGGGGCGGGATCACCGACAACACACCGGACCGGTCGCCGATCGTCGGCAAGACCCCGGTTCAGAACCTCTATGTCAACTGTGGCTGGGGCACGGGCGGGTTCAAAGCCACCCCGGGTGCCGCGCACACGCTGGCCTGGACCGTTGCCAAAGACGAACCGCACCCGATCAACGCGCCCTTCACGCTGGACCGCTTCCGCACCGGCCGCCTGATCGACGAAGCCGCCGCTGCCGCTGTGGCCCACTAAGGAGACCAAAGACATGATCCAGATTCATTGTCCTTATTGCGGCGAAACGCTTCCGGAACTGGAATTCGCCTACGCGGGCGAGGCCCACATCGACCGTCCGGTCAGCCCCACGGAGCAGACCGACGAAGAATGGGCCGAGTTCCTGTTCATGCGGCAAAACGTCAAGGGCCCGCATTTCGAACGCTGGCGCCACGTCCACGGCTGTGGCCGGTTCTTCAACGCGGTCCGCAACACCATCACCGACCGTTTCTACACCACCTACAAAGCCGGTGAGCCGCGTCCCGATCTCGCCACGCTTCTGGAGGAAGACAACAAATGAGCACTTACCGCGTACGTGGCAAAGGGCGCGTCGACGCCTCCAAGCCGATCGTTTTCACCTTTGACGGCAAACCCTACACCGGTGTGAAAGGCGACACCGTCGCCTCCGCGCTTCTGTCGCATGGCGTCCACCTGATGGGCCGGTCGTTCAAATACCACCGCCCGCGTGGCGCCATCGCGGCCGGTTCCGAAGAGCCCAACGCGCTCATCGGCACCCGGCGCGGCGCTGGCCGTTTCGAGCCGAACACCCGCGCCACCGTTCAGGAGATCTGGGAAGGTCTGGAGACCACCTCGCAGAACAAATTCCCGAGCCTGAAATTCGACGTGGGCGCCGTGAACGACGCCGCCTACATGATGTTCTCGGCCGGGTTCTACTATAAAACCTTCATGTGGCCGCGGTCTTTCTGGGACAAGGTCTATGAGCCTTTCATCCGTGCCGCTGCCGGTCTGGGTGTCTCCCCGACCGAACACGACCCGGACACCTATGCCTCGCGCAACCTCTACTGCGATCTGTTGATCGTGGGCGCCGGTCCCGCCGGGATCGCCGCCGCGCGCGAAGCTTCGGGCAAAGGTCTGTCGGTTGTGCTGGTGGATGAGAACGCCGAAATGGGCGGCTCGATCCTGTCGGAACCGCAAGCCAAGATCGAAGGCAAGACCTCCTGGGATTGGCTCTCGGACGAGCTCGCGGATCTCAAAGCGGCAGGCGTCAAGCTGATGACCCGCACCACCGCGATTGCCTATTACCACGAGAACCTGATCGGTCTGGTCGAGAAACTGACCGACCACCTGCCGACGCTTCCGGCCGACACCCCGCGTGAGCGGATGTGGCGTGTGCGCGCCAAACAGGTCGTTCTGGCCCAGGGTGCTCTGGAAAAACCGCTGGTGTTCCACGGCAACGACCGTCCGGGCGTGATGCTCGCGGGGTCTGCCCAGACCTACCTGAACCGCTACGGCGTCAAGGTCGGCAACAGCCCGGTCGTCGTCACCTCGCATGACAGCGCCTGGTATGCCGCGTTCGATCTTCAGGATGCGGGCGCTTACGTTCAGGCCATCGTCGACACCCGTGCGCAGGTCCGTCAGGACCTTCAGGCCGAGGCCCGTGCGCGTGGCATTCCGGTGAAACTGTCGCACACTGTGACGGCCACCGGCGGTCGTCTGCGCGTCAACAATGTGCGCGTGAACCCGCTCTCCGGCACCAATGTCGGCGCTGGTCAGTGGATCAAATGTGACGCCCTTCTGATGTCCGGTGGCTGGACCCCGTCCCTGCACCTGTTCTCCCACACCAAGGGCAGCCTGACCTGGGACGACGATCTCACCACCTTCTTGCCGAAAGACACGCCGGAAGACTGCGTGATCACCGGCGCATCGCGTGGCCTTTGGGGCACCGAGGCGGCTCTGCGTGACGGGGCAACCCGTGTGGGCGAGGCTCTGGCCAAACTGGGCGTCGAAGCCACCGCGACCGAGTACACCGTGGCGGACGACCGCACCGGCTCCGGCGTGATGATGCGCGAACTGCCGACGGATCGCAGCCCGGGCAAGGCGAAAGCCTTTGTCGACTTCCAGAACGACGTGACCGCGAAAGACCTGCGTCTTGCTGTGCGCGAGGGCATGCGCTCCATCGAGCACGTCAAACGCTACACCACCAACGGCATGGCGACCGACCAAGGCAAGATGTCCAACATCAACGGCCTCAACATCGCCGCCGACGCTCTGGGCAAAAAGCAACCGCAGGTGGGTCTGACGACCTTCCGTCCGCCCTACACGCCGACCACCTTCGGGGCCTTCGCGGGCTATCACCGCGGTGAGCATTTCGAAGTGGTGCGCAAAACGCAGATCGACGGTTGGGCCGAAGAGAACGGTGCTGTGTTCGAACCCGTGGGCCAGTGGCGCCGTGCGCGCTACTTCCCGAAAGCGGGCGAGACCATGGATCAGGCCGTGACCCGCGAATGTGCGGCGACGCGGGCTTCCGTAGGCATCTTCGACGCTTCCACGCTGGGCAAGATCGAAGTCGTCGGGCCGGATGCGGCCGAATTCGTCAACCGCATGTACACCAACCCGTTCCTGAAACTGGCGCCGGGCAAATGTCGCTACGGTCTTCTGCTGGGCGATGACGGCTACATCCGCGACGACGGCGTGATCGCCCGTGTCGAGGAAGACCGGTTCCACGTAACCACCACCACCGGTGGCGCAGCGCGTGTGCTGAACATGATGGAAGACTACCTCCAAACGGAATGGCCCGATCTCAACGTCTGGCTGACCTCCACCACGGAGCAATGGTCCACTGTTGCGCTCAATGGTCCGAACGCCGCCAAACTGCTCGCGCCCTTCGTCGAAGGCATTGAGCTGACCGAAGAGGCTTTCCCGCATATGTCTTGCGTGAATTGCACCGTGGCAGGCTACCCGGCCCGTCTGTGGCGCGTGAGCTTCACCGGTGAGATCGGCTTTGAGATCAACGTGGCAGCACCTTACGGTCGCGATCTTTGGGAAAAACTGTGGGAGGCGGGTCAGAAATACGACATCACCGCCTACGGCACCGAGACCATGCACGTGTTGCGCGCCGAAAAAGGCTACATCATCGTCGGTCAGGACACCGATGGCACCGTCACCCCGCAGGACGCGGGTATGGATTGGGCCGTCGGCAAGAAGAAAGCCGACTTTGTGGGCATGCGCGGTCTCAAACGCCCGGACCTCGTGGCAGAAAACCGCAAACAGCTCGTGGGTCTTCTGACCGAAGACAACAGCTGGCTCGAGGAAGGCGCTCAGATCGTGTTCGATCCGAAACAGCCGATCCCGATGACCATGCGCGGTCACGTGACCTCGTCCTACAATCAGGGCACGACCGGTCGTCCGATCGCTCTGGCCGTGATCGAAGGCGGGCACTCGAAGATGGGCGAAACGGTCTACATCCCGATGCCGGATCGGACCATCGCCGCAAAAATCACCGGGACCGTGTTCTACGATCCCGAAAACAGCCGCCTGAAAATCTGATCGGAGGTCAGACATGTCCAAGCATATCTCTTCTCTGGCCCCCTCGGTCGTGGTGGATACCGCTGCTGCCCGTGTGGCCGTCTCGCAACTGATCGGGCGCATCTCTCTGCGCGCCCGGACCAATGAAAACGGTGGTGATCTTGCCGCTGTCGGCAAAGCCATCGGCCTCGAGCTTCCGACCCAGATCGGCACCCGCGCCAAGGCGGAAGGCATCGAAGCCGCCTGCCTCGGCCCGGACGAGTGGACCGTTCTGGTCCCGCTCGGCCAGATCGAAAAAGTAGAGGACGCTTTGGCGGCCCTCTACCCCTCCCTGCCGCATTCGATGACCGACATCACCGGGCGCGAAGTGACGCTCACCATCGAGGGTCCGCAGGCCGCCGAGCTTTTGAGCATCGGCGCGCCCCGTGACATCGCCTCGATCAAAGTGGGCCAGGCCCGCCGCATGCTTTTCGACGGCGCGACCGTCACTCTCTGGCGCGACTCTGACACCAGCTTCCGCATGGATGTCTGGAACAGCTTCGCGTCCTTCCTTGTCACAACCCTTGAGACCGGCGCGAAAGAACTCGCGGCCGAACTCGCCTGAACCTGAAGGATCACCCGCATGTTTGACCGCCTGCAAAAATACGAAATCGCAGACGCCGACATCGCCTCCGCCATTGGCGAGGAACTGGAGCGTCAGCAGACCCAGATCGAACTGATCGCCTCCGAGAACATCGTGTCCCCGGACGTGATGGCGGCTCAGGGCTCTGTTCTGACCAACAAATACGCCGAAGGGTATGTCGGCAAGCGCTACTACGGTGGCTGTGAGTTCGTGGACAAGGTCGAGGCCGTGGCCATCGACCGTCTCAAACAACTCTTCGGCGCCGAATACGCCAACGTGCAGCCGCACTCCGGCGCACAGGCCAACCAGGCCGTGTTTCTGGCGCTTCTGCAGCCGGGCGACCGCATCATGGGTCTCTCGCTGGCCCACGGTGGTCACCTGACCCACGGCTCGCCTGTGACCATGTCCGGCAAATGGTTCGATGTCGTCTCCTATGAGGTCGACCCCGACACCCACCTGATCGACATGGAAAAAGTGCGTGAGAAAGCGCTGGAAACCAAGCCGAAGCTGATCGTCGCCGGTGCCTCCGCCTACCCGCGTGTCATCGATTTCGAAGGCTTCCGCAAGATCGCCGACGAAGTGGGGGCTTACCTCATGGTCGACATGGCGCACTACGCCGGTCTGATCGCGGGCGGCAAATACCCGAACCCGGTGCCGCACGCCCATGTGACCACCTCCACCACCCACAAGACCCTGCGCGGTCCGCGGGGCGGCGTGATCCTGTCCAACGACGAAGCGATCGCGAAGAAACTGAACTCCGCCGTCTTCCCGGGCAACCAGGGTGGCCCGCTGATGCATGTCATCGCCGCGAAAGCCGTGGCTTTCGGTGAGGCGCTTCAGCCGTCCTTCTCCGACTACGCCGGCCAAGTGATCGAGAACGCGAAAGCTCTGGCGGACGTGTTGAAAGTCGGCGGTCTGGGCATCGTCTCCGGTGGCACCGATTGTCACATGGTCCTCGTCGATCTGCGCCCCAAAGGCGTGACCGGCAAAGTGGCCGAAATCGCGCTCGAACGCGCTGGTCTGACCTGCAACAAGAACTCGATCCCGAACGATCCGGAAAAGCCCTTCGTGACCTCCGGCATCCGTCTCGGCACCTCTGCGGGCACCACGCGTGGGTTCAAAGAGGCCGAGTTCGAACAGATCGGCTCGCTGATCCTTAAGGTCCTCGACGCCCTGTCGAACAATCCCGAGGGCGACGCGGCCGTCGAGGCCGAAGTGCTGGCCGAGGTGAAAAAACTCTGCGCCGATCACCCGATCTACGGCGCCTGATCCTGTCGCGGCCTCCCGTGTGGGGCCGCGACACACCACACCGAGTTGATCTCTGATCTGAGGGGCCTGACGTTTATGCGCAGGCCCCGATTTGCGAAAGGCACCACCATGTTCCTCTCCGTCTTCGACGTTTTCAAAATCGGCATCGGCCCCTCTTCGTCGCATACGATGGGGCCCATGGTCGCCGCGCACCGCTTTATCGAGGATCTGCGCGCTGGTAAGGGCAAATATCCGGGCTGTGGGCCGCTGTCGCGCCTGTCGGCCACGCTCTACGGCTCGCTGGCGTTCACCGGCAAGGGCCACGCCACAGACCGTGCCGTGATCCTTGGGCTTTGCGGGCAATTGCCCGACACGCTCGATCTCGATCAGGCCGACGCGATGGAACAGGCGGTCTATGACGACAAGAAAATCGCCCTCGACGGTCTGCCGGAGCTGGATTTCAACCCGAAGGTGGATCTCGTGTTCGACTACGGTCCGGCGCTTGAGGGTCACGCCAACGGCATGATCCTGCGCGGCCATGACAAGGACGGCAACATCTACTACGCCCAAACCTATTATTCGGTCGGCGGCGGCTTCATCATGACCGATGAGGAGCTGGAAGCCTCCAAAACCGGTGTGTCTCTGCACGACGAAAAAGAAGCACTGAACTTCCCCTACCCCTTTGGCACGGCAAAAGAAATGCTCGCCATGGGGCTAGACGCGGGCAAGTCGATTGCCGAGATGAAACGCGCCAATGAGCGCAAGGTGCATGGCGCCGATCTTGAACCGAAACTCGACCGTCTGATTGAGACGATGAACGAATGCATCGACCGCGGCCTGTCCCAAGACGGCATCCTGCCCGGCGGGTTGAAGGTCAAACGCCGCGCCAAATCCATCCATGAATCGCTCAAGGCCGAACAGGGTCTCAACATCACCGCGCCCCATGTCGCCAACGACTGGATGAGCGTCTACGCCATGGCGGTGAACGAGGAGAACGCGGCGGGTGGCCGGGTTGTGACCTCTCCCACCAACGGGGCAGCGGGCGTCGTGCCGGCTGTGATGCGCTACTACCGGATGCATTGCCAGGGCGCGACAGACGCGAAGCTCAAGGACTTCCTGCTGGTCGCCGCCGCCATCGGCGGGTTGATCAAGCACAACGCCTCGATTTCCGGCGCCGAAGTGGGGTGTCAGGGTGAGGTCGGCTCGGCTGCGGCGATGGCGGCGGGAGCGCTTTGTGCGGTGCTGGGCGGCACCAACGAACAGGTGGAGAATGCCGCCGAGATCGCGCTTGAGCATCACCTCGGAATGACCTGCGACCCGGCGGCGGGTCTGGTTCAGGTGCCCTGTATCGAACGCAACGCGCTTGGCGCGATCAAGGCGGTGTCGGCGGCGTCCCTGTCGCTGCGCGGCGACGGCACGCATTTCATGCCGCTCGACAACTGTATCCAGGTGATGTTGGAAACCGGGCGCGACATGAACCTCAAATACAAAGAGACCTCCACCGGGGGGATCGCTGTGAACCTGCCCGAGTGTTGAGGGCACTTCGTTTGAGACGAAAAAAAGGGCGGCCAACTCTGGCCGCCCTTTCTGTTTCTGGTCGGGTCAGGCTCAGCTCGCCTTGAGCATGCCATGCGGGTCGAGCACGAATTTCTTCGCGGCACCGTGGTCGAAGGCCTCATAGCCCTTCGCCGCATCCTCAAGCGAGATCACCTGTGCGTTCACGATGTCCGCGATCGGCAGACGGCCGTGCAGGATCGCCTGCATGAGCTGACGGTTGTATTTGAGAACCGGGGTCTGGCCGGTGTGGAAGCTCTGCGCCTTGGCCCAGCCGAGCCCGAACCGCAGCGACAGGCTGCCCACCTTAGCGGCTTCATCGGTCGCGCCCGGATCTTCGGTCACGTAGAGGCCCGGAATGCCGATGCTGCCCGCCACGCGGGTGATGTCCATCATCTGGTTGAGCACGATGGCCGGCTGTTCACCGCCCGAATGCCCGCGCGCCTCAAAGCCCACGGCGTCGATGGCGGCGTCCACTTCGGGGCTGCCGGTGATCTCGGCGATCATGTCGCCCAGACGGTCGCTCTGGTTCAGATCGACCGGAACAAAGCCCATCTTGGCGGCGTGATCGAGACGTTCCTTGTTGAAGTCGCCGATCATCACGATGGCGGCGCCAAGGATTTGCGCCGAAGCCGCCGCAGCCAAACCGACAGGACCCGCGCCCGCAACATAGACCACGGAGCCCACGCCCACACCGGCCTGAACCGCACCGTGGAAGCCGGTGGGCAGGATGTCGGAGAGCATGGTGAGATCGGTGATCTTCTCCATCGCCTGATCGCGATCCGGGAATTTCAACAGGTTGAAATCCGCGTAGGGCACCATGACATAGCGCGCCTGACCACCAACCCAGCCGCCCATGTCGACATAGCCATAGGCGCCGCCAGCACGTTCCGGGTTCACGGTGAGACAAACGCCGGTGTCTTGTTCTTTACAGCAGCGGCAACGGCCACAGGCGACGTTGAACGGCACGGAGACGATGTCGCCGACGTTCAGCATCTCGACATCGGAGCCTTTTTCGATCACCTCACCGGTGATTTCGTGACCGAGCACAAGACCCTCGGGCGCGGTGGTGCGACCCCGGACCATGTGCTGGTCGGAACCACAGATGTTGGTGGAGATCACTTTCAGGATCACCGCATGTTCAAGCTTGCGCCCGTCGGGGGCGGCCATCACCGGATCTGCGATGGATTGGACCTCGACCTTGCCGGGGCCCATGTAGACGACGCCTTTGTTGGAACTCATAACTTTCCTCCCATTTCTTCATAGCAATGCGGTTTCAGGATCAGGCCGCTCCGTCCTCCCGGAACTGCCCGCCCGCAAATGGACCTCGCAAATACGGTCCATGCGTCCGACCAGAAGAGCGCGGCAAGCCCCTGTGGCGCGCGGAGAGATGCGGCGAAACCGGGGAACAACTGCGTCACAAACGCAAACGCGCCCGTCCAGGCGGAAGGGCGCGTAGCTATAGTATAACACAGTTGGCGATCAAGATCGCCCGGATGGGCCAGCTTAATGCGCCGCCACCCCCCGCAGACGCTCGGACCGGCGGCGCAGGATTTCCACCGTGGTCAGAAGCGAGATCGAGATGATCACGAGGATCGTCGCCACGGCCAGAATGGCAGGGCTGATCTGTTCGCGGATGCCGCTCCACATTTCGCGCGGGATGGTCTGTTGATCGGGGCCCGCGATGAAAAGCACGGCGACCACTTCGTCAAAGGAGGTGACAAAGGCGAAGAGACCGCCGGAGATCACGCCCGGCAAGATGAGCGGCATCACCACTTTGAAGAACGTCCGGCGCGGGTTGGCGCCGAGGCTGGCCGACGCCCGGATCAGCGACTGGTCAAAGCCCGACATGGTCGCCGTCACGGTGATGATCACGAAGGGAATGCCAAGCGCTGCGTGGGCCAGAATGACGCCCGTATAGGTCGAGGTCAGGCGCCCGCAGTCCATGCCGACGATGGCGCAGGGGTTGGAATAGAAAAAGAACATCCCAGTTGCGACGATGATGATCGGCACGATCATCGGGCTGATCAGGATCGCCATGATCGTCCGGCGCCAGGGCATTTCGGGGCGCGCCAGTCCGAGGGCCGCCAAAGTGCCCAGAACGGTCGACAGGATCGTCGCCCAGAAACCGATGATCACGGAGTTCTTCGCCGCTTTCACCCAATCCGCATTGTGCCACAGATCGGACCACCAGGCGGCATCGCGCACCGCCTCATGGGCCTGCATCCCCGTGGTCAAAAGCGAGTCGTACCAGCGCAGGCTGTAGCCTTCGGGATCGAAGCTGAGCATCTTCTCGGTATAGGTGAAATAGGGTTCCGCGTTGAACGAGAGCGGCACGATCACCAGGATCGGCGCGATCAGGAAGATGAACACGAGGACACAGATCGCCAGATAGGCGTAGTGCCAGGCGCGTTCGAGCGGGGAGGCGTAGGTTGGCAGGGCCATCAGTCTCTCTCCTTAACCGAGTTTCAGTTTGTCGATGCCGATCAGGCGATCGTAGAGCCAGTAGAGCACCAGGACGCCCACCAGAAGCATGGTCGCCAGAGCCGCTGCCATGGACCAGTTGGCCTTGGTCATGTGGAACTGCACCATGTTGGAGAACAGCTGGCCGTCAGCGCCACCGACAAGCGCGGGGGTGATGTAATAGCCAACCGCGAGGATGAAGACCAAGAGCACGCCCGCACCGATGCCGGGAATGGTCTGCGGCAGGTAGATGCGGCGGAAGGTGGTCCAGCTGGTGGCGCCCAGAGAGCGTGCGGCTCGGGTGTAGCTGACCGGAATAACGCGCATCACGGAGTAGAGCGGCAGCACCATGAAGGGCAACAAGATGTGCACCATGGCAATGATCGTCCCGGTCTGGTTGTAGATCATCTGCAGGCGGCCATCGTCGCCGAGGATGCCCAGCGCCACGAAGATGTCGTTGATCACGCCCTGGCCTTGCAACAGCACGATCCAGCTAGTGGTCCGCACCAAGAGCGAGGTCCAGAAGGGCAAAAGCACGAGGATCATCAAGAGGTTCGCCTTGGCCATCGGCAGGGTCGCCAAGAGATGCGCAATCGGAAAGGCCAGCACCAGGCAGATCGCGGTGATCACGCCCGCAATCAGGAAGGTCTTGATGAACAAACGGAAATAGATGCGCTGGTTCTCATCGACCTTGGTCAGCTTGCCGTCCGCGTCGCGTTCCAGATCGAAAGCGATGGTGTAGAAGTCAAACGTCCAGGGGCTGGCCGCTGAGCGCATCGCGTTCCAGACCAGCGGGTCGTCCCAGTCTTCGTCCAGCTCAAGCATCGCCGCCATATAGGGCGGCTCCAATTTGTCCGCGCCACGTGCCGCCTTGGTGAACATCGAGCGCGTGCCGGAGACCACATAGTTGATCCGCGTGCCCGCATCGCCCGCCGCCCGCGTCTCTTTCATCAGCACGAGATCGGAGGCCAGCGCCGCAAAGGCGGCCTCATCGGGCGCTGTGCCTTTCGGGTTCTCGGCAAACCACTCGGTTAGCGCCGGGACGGATTTGGAGAACTGATCGTTGTAGACCGAGCGTTGCAGCATCTGGCCGATCGGCACGGCGAAGCTGATCAGAATGAACAGCAGCAAAGGCAGCACAAGGAAAAATGCGCGGCGTTTGGCCCGGGCCTGGGCCGAGGCCAGCGCGGCCTTGAGCGGGCGCCCGTCCGCGGTGGTCAACTGAGAGGCGACGTCAGACATCCTGTTTCCTATCTTTATCTTGGCGCCGGAGCTGCGCGGGGAACGCGCTCACGGCCGTGTCAGAACACGCGTCAAATTTCGGGTCTTGGGGGACCGGCGAAAGAGCAGAGGTAAAGCTCTTTCGCCGGTCTGCCGGGGACAAGGGGAGGGAGCCCCCGGCAACACTTTCAAATCCTGAGACAGGATCAGTTGGCGAGGAGCCAGGCGTTGAAACGCTCACCCAGCTCGGTTTCGCGGTCGACCCAGAACTCGGCGGAAGACGCCAGAGCGTTGGTCATGTTGTCCGGGTAGGTCGGCAGGTTCGGCGCCATCGGGATGTCGGTGCCGTGCACGTTGCCCACCAGCGGTGCTGCGGATTTACGCGGGGTGCCGTAGGAGATGCGCTCGGAGAAGCTGGCGGATTGCTCGGACGAGGTGGCGTATTTGATGTAGTCCATCGCGGCCTCGGCGTTCGGCGCGCCTTCCGGGATCACATAGCCTTCCCACTCATAGACCTGACCGTCCCAGAGCACTTCGAAGGGTTTGCCTTCGTTGACGGCGGCGTTGAAGATACGGCCGTTGTAGGACATGGTCATCACGACTTCACCATCGGCCAGAAGCTGCGGCGGTTGTGCCCCGGCTTCCCAGTAGATCGCGTCGTCTTTGATGCTTTCGAGTTTCGCAAACGCGCGATCCACACCTTCGTCGGTGTCGAGCACGTCATAAACCTCGGAGGCCGGCACGCCATCGGCCATCAGCGCCATTTCCAGAACCACTTTCGGGCTCTTCAACACGCCGCGTTTGCCCGGGAATTTCTCGGTGTCAAAGAAGTCGGCGATGGAGGACGGGGCCTCACCTTCGGCATATTGCGACGCGTCAAACGCCACGGCGGTGGCGTAAATATCGTTCGGGATCATGCATTCGCTGAGCGTGCCTTCGAGGAAGTCTTCTTCCGCAGGCGTGCCATCGACGCCGTCCGGCAACAGGGAGGCGTCGATCGGCATCAGCTGGCCTTCGTCACACAGACGCACGGCATCGGAGAGGAGGAACAGAGCGACGTCGGTGGTGACGTTGCCAGCATCCACCTGGGCTTTCACCGGGGTCGCCGGGTTGTCGGCGTCCACGGAGACGACACCGATGCCGCTCTCTGCGGTGAAGGGCTTGTAGTAGGCTTCGTTTTCAGCGGCGGCGTAGGACCCGCCCCAGCTCATGATGGTGATGTCCTCGGCCAGAGCCGGGAGCGCCAGGCCGCCAAGCGCGGTGGTCAGGGCCAAAAGAGTCTTTTTGTTCATGTTGGTCTCCATGTTGGATCAGGATGAAATGCGGAGGGGTGCCTTTCGCATCTATGGCCTCGCCCCGGCCCTGAACGCCCGGGCGAAGAAACTCAGATCATGTCGAGCGCGCGCGCATCGAGCGGGTTCCAACCGATGCGGATGCGCTGGCCCGGGGTCAGGGGCATCTGGTCGATGGTGTTGCGACATTTCACGACGAATTCGTCATGACCGGCCACCCGCATCCGGGTGCGCAGAATGTCACCCATGTAGATGACTTCGAGCACCTCAGCGTCGATGGTATGGGCGCCTTCGGGGATAAGTTCGGGTTTGAATTCAACGCGTTCGGGGCGGATCGACACGAGGGTCTTTTCCCCCTTGGCTTTCACGTTCACGGCGGTGGCATCGATCAGCTCGCCATTCTCGAGACGCACCACGGCCCGCTCACCATTGAGCTCTTCGACAACCCCCGGCAGCTTGTTGTTCTCGCCGATGAAGCCCGCGACAAAGCTGTTGTCGGGACGCTCATAAAGCTCGGCGGGCGGCGCGAGTTGCTGGATGCGGCCATCGTTGAACACCGCGACGCGGTCGGACATGGTGAGCGCTTCGCCCTGATCGTGGGTCACATAGACCACGGTGATGCCGAGGCTTTCGTGCAGGTGTTTGATCTCGAACTGCATGTGTTCCCGCAGCTGTTTGTCGAGCGCGCCCAGAGGTTCGTCCATCAGCACGAGTTTCGGGTCGAACACCAATGCGCGCGCCAGAGCGATCCGCTGTTGCTGACCGCCGGACATCTGCGCCGGACGACGGTTCGCGAAGGCGCCCATCTGCACCATATCGAGCGCGCGTTTGATTTTCGCCTCGCGCTCGGACTTGCCCATGCCGCGCACTTCGAGCGGGAAGGACAGGTTTTCGCCCACGGTCATATGCGGGAAAAGCGCGTAGTTCTGGAACACCATGCCGATGCCCCGTTTGTGCGGCGGCACCTGGTTGATCGGTTTGCCGTCGAGGCGGATCTCACCATGGGTGGCGGTCTCAAAGCCTGCGAGCATCATCAGGCAGGTGGTCTTGCCCGACCCCGACGGCCCGAGCATGGTCAGGAATTCACCCTTGGCCAATTGCAGATTGAGGTCTTTCACCACGAGGGTCTCACCGTCGTAGCTTTTCTGTACATGTTCGAAAGACACGAACGCGTCGTCGCGGGATGCCGCCATGACCCAAACTCCCCTGAGTTTTTGTTGTTGAGCCATCGTATGCCGCCCTCTGGAGCGGCCCGTGGCCAAGAATTTCAGGGAATATTGAGAGAAGGCCGAAGCGCAGGGAGTAGCCCTGCGTCATTACCCCAGCATTATTGCGTCGAAGCTCTGGGCGATATGCCGCAGGTTTCACCAAATGTTCATTTTTTACGCCAAGCGCGCTCAGAAAAAGAACGATTGCGACCATTTTCCAGGCAGGAAATTAATCTTCCTGGGTCGGTCCGGCGCGAAATGCCTGCGGCGTGTCGCCATAACGGCGCCGAAACATGCGACTCAGATGCGAAGAATCACAGAAACCGGCATCGACCGCGATCCGTGCGATGGACTTCTGCGACTTCTCGATGAGATGCTTGGCAAAGTTCAGGCGCATGTCGAGAAAGGCCGCCTGCGGCGAGGTATTGAGCGCCAGACGGAAGTGCCGTTCGACCTGGCGTTTGCTGTTGCCCATGCGCTGCGCGATGTCCTGCACCGTGATCGGCGTGTCGATATTCTGCTGCATCAACAAGAGCGCGCGCTGCACGATCGGGTCCTGGGTCTTGAGATCGAGCGGCAGGCCGGGCTGCGGTTTGTCCTCTTGCAACGCGTCGTCGATGATCATGATGTGCAGGCTCTTGCTGGCCTGCGCGCGGCCCACATGCTTGTCCACCAGATAGGCCGCGAGATGCGCGGAACTCGCTCCGCCCGAACAGGTCAGGCGATCTCTGTCCACCACGAAAATCTGATCCGCGACAGGGTTCAGACCCTCGAATTGCTCAAGGAAATCAGAGTGATGGAACCAGCTCACACAACAGCGATAGCCATCCAAAAGCCCCGCCTGGTGCAAAAAGAACGCGCCCGTGCAGACCCCGATCAGCGGGATATTCGCCTCCGCCGCCTGTTGCAGAAACCGGTGATAGGCCTGGCCCAGAGAGGGCGTTTCATCCATCAAACCGCCGATCACGACAATATAGTCAAAGCGCCGCGGGTCGCCGAGGCGTTCCTTGGGCTGCACCGTAATGCCGCTGCTCGACGCGACCGGGTCCATGGTGTCCGACAAGACGGTCCAGTCGCAGAGAATCGGCCGACTGCGGTCGCCCTCATCGGCGGCCAAGCGCAGGACATCGACGAAATTGGCAAAGGCACAGAGCGTGAACCGGCGCGCAAGGATAAAGCCCACCGACAGGCGCGGCCCCTCCGTGCGCGGTTTTTGCGCCCGCAACGTGGTGCTGCGCGGCAAAGCGGATGAGTCGCGGCCAGATGGCTCTCGGGAGGACGGAGTCGTCATCTTTGTCTCTCCAAACAGGAAACCCCAGATTTCCTGTCGTAGCGATAATCTTCGATTGACGCAATCATTCTATTTTTCGACGCAAAAGTCGTCATATTGCCCAGCACGATCAGAAATCCGGTCGTCATGACGAGGACGCGAGTCGGGAGACCGACGAAAACTCCGAGAGGTCAGGGATCACGAACCGCCATCTTTCATGGCCCGTCGCACGTTCGCGCGCCCCGCTTAGCCTCTCTGTTTCATCCCTCGCCCGGCATCGGATTTGTGAAGGTAAACCTGGCTGGACCGGGAACGCCACCGGGGGCATCGCTACGGCACCTTGCTCCCTTATCTTGGAAATAATGCAAAGGCCTCGCACCGGGGCCCGCGCCCGAAACCTCACCATTCGGGCCGACAGAGAGGGAAAAATGAAAGTACTCGTTCCTGTAAAGCGGGTGGTCGATTACAACGTGAAAATCCGTGTCAAAGCGGACAATTCCGGTGTCGAACTCGCCAACGTCAAAATGTCCATGAACCCCTTCGACGAGATCGCCGTCGAAGAAGCCGTGCGCCTGAAAGAAGCGGGCAAGGCCGATGAGGTCATCGCCGTTTCCGTAGGCCCCGCACAGGCGCAAGACGTTCTGCGCACCGCGCTCGCCATGGGCGCCGACCGTGCCATTCTCATCACCGTTGACGGCACCACCGAGCCGCTGACCGTTGCCAAGCTCCTCAAAGGCGTTGCCACCGAGGAAGAGGCCGGTCTCGTGATCCTCGGCAAACAGGCCATCGACGACGACGCCAACCAGACCGGCCAGATGCTCTCCGCGCTCTTGGGCTGGTCGCAGGGCACCTTTGCCTCCGAGGTTGACCTTGGCGACGGCTCCGCGAAAGTCACCCGTGAGGTGGACGGCGGTTTGCAAGCCATCGAGATCAAACTCCCCGCCGTGGTCACCGCCGATCTGCGTCTCAACGAGCCGCGCTATGCCTCTTTGCCGAACATCATGAAGGCCAAGAAAAAGCCGCTCGATCAAAAGACCCCCGCCGATTACGGCGTGACGGTCGAGAACCGCCTGAACGTGTTGCGTGTCGAAGAGCCCGCACAGCGTGAGGCCGGGATCAAAGTCGCCTCCCCCGCCGAGCTGATCGAAAAGCTCAAAAACGAAGCTGGCGTGATCTGAACGTAGGGACCTGAACACATGGCTATTCTTCTTTTTGCAGAACATGACAACGCGACCCTGTCGGACCAGACCGCCAAAGCTCTGACCGCAGCGTCTCAAATCGGCGGCGACGTCGACATCCTGATCGCGGGCAAGGACGCCTCTGCCGCAGCCGACGCCGCCGCCAAACTGGCCGGTGTGCGCAAGGTGCTCGTCGCTGAAAGCGATGCGCTGGCCGAGCGTCTCGCCGAAGCTTCCGCAGCCCTGATCGTCTCGCTCGCGGGCGACTATGACACCATTCTGGCGCCTGCCACCACGACCGGCAAAAACGTGCTGCCGCGCGTCGCTGCCCTTCTGGACGTGATGCAGGTCTCCGAGGTGATCGAAGTGGTCTCCGCCGACACCTTCAAACGTCCGATCTACGCGGGCAATGCCATCGAAGTGGTGCAGGCGACCGACGCGACCAAGGTCCTGACCGTCCGCACCGCCGGGTTTGCCGCCGCGGGCGAAGGTGGCTCCGCCGCCGTCTCTTCCGTGGATGCGCCCTCTGAGGGCAGCGATCTGTCCAGCTTTGTGCAGAACATCCTGTCCGAGAGCGACCGCCCGGAACTGAACTCCGCGAAAATCATCGTCTCCGGCGGCCGTGCGCTCGGCTCCGACGAGAAGTTCAACGAGGTCATCACGCCCCTGGCCGACAAACTCGGCGCCGCCATTGGCGCGTCGCGTGCGGCCGTGGATGCGGGCTATGCCGCCAACGATCTTCAGGTCGGTCAGACCGGCAAAGTCGTGGCGCCGGATCTCTACATCGCCTGCGGCATCTCCGGGGCGATCCAGCACCTTGCCGGGATGAAGGACAGCAAAATCATCGTGGCCATCAACACCGATGAGGATGCGCCGATCTTCCAGGTCGCCGATTACGGCATCGTTGGCGATCTCTTCGAGATCGTGCCTGAGCTTGAGCGTCAACTCTGACGCTCACCCATCAGACATTTATGAACGGAACCAATCCAATGAGCTCCAATTCCTACACCCTGCGCATCGCCTGTGACGACCAGCCGGGCATCGTCTCCGCCGTCACCACCGCCATGGCGTCGCGTGGCGCGAACATCGCCGAATCCAACCAGTTCTGGGACCGCAAGACGAACAAGTTCTTCCTGCGCATGTCCTGCCTCTTCCCCGAGACCATCGAGCGCGATGCCATCGAACTGGCTCTGAAACCCTCCGTCGATCGGTTCAATCTGAACCTCAAGATCGCGGACGAGACCCGCAAGCCGAAGATCATCATCATGGTGTCGAAATTCGACCACGCCATGTTGCACCTTCTCTACCAGATCAAAACCGGCTGGCTCGACGCCGAAGTGGTGGCCATCGTGTCGAACCACGAAGACGCCCGCAAAGTCGCCGATCAGGAAGGCATCCCGTTCCACTGCTGGCCGGTGAACAAGGAAAACAAAGCCGAGCAGGAAGAGAAACTTGCCGCTCTGGTTCAGGAAACCGGTGCCGAGCTGGTGATCCTCGCCCGTTACATGCAGGTGATCTCCAACGAGCTGTCGACCCAGCTTTTCGGCATGATCATCAACATCCACCACTCCTTCCTGCCAAGCTTCAAAGGCGCGAAGCCCTATCATCAGGCTTACGACCGCGGCGTGAAACTCATCGGGGCGACCGCGCATTATGTGACGCCGGATCTCGACGAGGGCCCGATCATCGAGCAGGAAACCGAGCGCGTCACCCACACCATGTCCGCCGAGGATTTCGTGGCCACCGGTCGCGACATCGAGTCCCGCGTCTTGGCCCGTGCAGTGAAATACCACCTCGAAGGCCGCGTCATGTTGAACGACCACCGCACCGTCGTCTTCACGCCGTAATTCCCTGTCCGGAAGGGGTCCAGCCGGTCCCCTTTTCGCTTTTTCTAAGGAGGTGCGTTCATGACCGCACAAATCATCGACGGAAAGGCCTTTGCAGCCGGGCTTGGGGATCGCATCGCCGAAAAAGCCGCCGTTTTCACCGAAAAATCGGGCCGCGCGCCCGGTCTGGCCGTGGTGCTGGTGGGGTCGGACCCGGCCAGCGAAATCTATGTCCGCTCGAAAGGCCGCATGGCCCGCAAGCTGGGCATGGAGAGCTTTGAGCACACGCTGCCCGAAGACACGACGCAAGAAACCCTCATGGAGCTTGTCGCGCAACTCAATGCCGACGAGACCGTGGACGGCATCCTCGTGCAACTGCCCCTGCCCCGTCACCTCGACAGCCTCCAAGTGATCGAAGCCATCGATCCCGCGAAAGATGTCGACGGTCTGCACCCGCTCAGCGCTGGCTATCTGGCTTCCGGCCTTCCCGGTCTGGTGTCTTGCACACCGCTAGGCTGTCTGATGCTTTTGAAGGACCAGCTCGGGTCTCTGTCGGGTCTCGACGCCATTGTCGTGGGCCGGTCGATTTTGGTCGGCAAACCGATGGCACAGCTTCTTCTGGCTGAGAACTGCACCGTCACCATGGCGCATTCGCGCACGGCGGATCTGCCGGAGAAAGTCGGCAAGGCGGATATCGTCGTGGCCGCTGTCGGTCAGGCCGAAATGATCAAGGGCGAATGGATCAAGCCGGGCGCCACCGTGATCGACGTGGGCACCAGCCGCGTCATCCGCGACGGCGAAAAGCACCTCGTGGGCGATGTCGATTTCGGCTCCGCCGCGACCCGCGCCCGCGCCATCACGCCGGTGCCCGGCGGGGTCGGGCCGATGACCATCATGACGCTCATGCACAACACGCTGATCGCGGCCTACCGCAGAAAAGACTATGATGTGCCGGAGCTGGGTGCATGACACCACGCCGTGATATAGCTTACGGCACAGATTTTGGCCGCGCGGGGGGAGATTTCCTCCGCGCGGCTGTCGTCGGTTTCGGGGCCGACCGTTTCCCCCGTAGATCCCGGCGCGCCCTCCCCGCGCCATCCACAGACAAGCACCTCGAAAAGAAGGATTGAGAGATATGTCTTCGTTCCCCAACAGGGCCAAAGTCGTCATCGTCGGTCTCGGCGGCATCGTCGGCGCCTCCGTGGCGCATCACCTCATCGAAAACGGCTGGGATGATATTGTCGGCATCGACAAATCCGCCGTCCCCACCGACATCGGCTCCACCGGCCACGCGTCGGACTTTTGCTTTGCCACCAGCCACGATCTGTTGAGCACCTGGAGCACCATGTACTCGATGGATTTCTACGAGAAGATGGGCCGCTACTCCCGCATCGGCGGCATCGAAGTGTGCCGCAAAGGCGACGAGGACCGTCTGACCGAGCTGAAGCGCCGCTGTGACTCCGGTCGTGCCTTTGGCTCCAACGTGAAGATGATCACGGCGGCCGAAGCCAAAGAGAAATTCCCGCTTCTCGAAGAAGACGAGATCGAATGCGCCATGTGGGACCCGGATGCCGGTCTCGTTGTGCCGCGTTCGCAAGCCGTTGCAGGCGAATTGATCGACGCTGCCGAGAAATCCGGCAAGCTCAAGGTTTTCGCCAATACCCCCGCTCTGGAACTTTTGACCGAGAACGGTCGCGTCACCGGTGTGAAAACCCACCGTGGCACGATCATGGCCGATTACGTTGTGGTCTGTGCCGGTCTTTGGGGCCGTTTGATTGCCGAAATGGCGGGCGAAGACCTCCCCGTGATGCCGGTCGACCACCCGCTGACCTTCTTCGGGCCCTATGATGAATTCGCGGGCACCGGCCTCGAGATTGGTCGTCCGCTTCTGCGCGATCAGGGCAACTCCGCCTATATGCGCGACACCGGCGACCCATCCACCACCGAGGGTGGCCAGATGGAATGGGGCTACTACTACGAGAAAGACGTGCGCATGGTTCACCCGCGCGACATTCTCGAGAAAGAAGAGGCCCGCATGGGTCCGTCCATGCGCGATTTGAGTTTGGAGGACGTGATCGAGCCGCTTGAAAAAGCCATGGAGCTGACGCCGATCCTGGCCGAGCTTGGGTTTAACGAAGGTCACTCCTTCAACGGTCTATTGCAAACCACCACCGATGGCGGCCCGTCCATGGGTGAAAGCCGCAAGCTGCGTGGGTTGTGGTATGCCGTCGCGATCTGGGTCAAAGACGGCCCCGGCATGGGCAAGCTCATCGCCGACTGGATGACCAAAGGCCGCACCGATGTGGACCACAACGGCATCGATTACGCCCGTTTCAGCGACTACCAGCTCACCGAAGACTGGATCTGGGGCCGTTGCGAAGAAACCGCTGCCAAGATCTACAACCCGCCGGTTCACCCGCGCGAGCCCTTCGCCAACGGTCGCGGCGTGCGTCGGTCGCCCTTCTACGAGCGCGAGGTTGAACTGGGTGGCTACTTCATGGAGCTTGGCGGCTGGGAACGGGCCCACGGCTACGCGGCCAACGAGCATCTTCTTGAGAAATACGCCGATCAGGTGCCTGTGCGTGAGGCCGAATGGGACAACCGTCACTTCTGGCGCGTCTCCAACGCCGAACAGCTTGAGATGTCCGCCGATTGCGGCATCATCAACCTGTCGCACTTCCACATGACCGACATTTCGGGTCCCGATCATGTCGAGCTGATGGAATACCTCTGCGCCGCGAAAATCGGGGGCGACAACAACATCGGCAAGGGGATTTACACCCATATGCTCGATTCCGAGGGCATGGTCCGCGCCGACTTTACGGTGTTCCGCATGGAAGACCGTTGCCGCCTCGTGAACGGGGCCGACGCCGGTCCGCGCGATCTCATGTACATGAAGCGTATGGCCGAAGACCGCGGTCTCGACGTGACCATCACCGAGACGACCGAGGACTTCACCACCATCGGCATCTGGGGTCCGAATGCGCGTGAGAACCTGAAAAAGGTTGTCGCCGATCCGGACATGCTGGACATCGAGAACTTCCCCTTCGCGGCGATCAAAACGATCGAGATCGCAGGCAAGAAAGTCTCCGCCTTCCGCATCTCCTACGTGGGGGAACAGGGTTGGGAACTTCACATGCGCTACGAGGACGGTCTGGCCGTTTGGGACGCGCTGCGTGGTGTCGGCGTGATGGCCGTGGGTGTTGAAACCTATGCCAACTCCCGTCGTCTGGAGAAATCCCTGCGCCTGCAGAACGCCGATCTGAACACGATGTACAACCTCTACGAGGCCGACCTGTCGCGCCCGAAAGTGAAAGAGGCGGACTTCGTGGGCAAAGAGAAGCATCTCGAATACCGTGCCCGCGAACAGCAACCGGCGATGCTCTGCACGCTGGTGATGCTCGAGCACACGGACAAAAACGGTGTGAAGCGCTACCCGAACACCACCATGCCGGTGATGGACCCGGAAACCGGTGAGGTTCTGATCGACGAGCTTGGCCGTCGTTCGTTCACCTCTTCGGTGGCTTACGGTCCGAGCGTGGGCAAGAACATCGCTCTGGCTTACCTGCCGAAAGAGTATTGTGAAGTGGGTCGGACGCTCCACGTCACCTATCTCGACGAGACCTACCCGGTCGAGGTCGCAGGTGTCGGCTACGCGCCGCTTTACGATCCGGAAAACTCCAAACCGCGCAGCTAAGGCACGCCGTTTCCGGTCACATAAAAGGGGCGCTTTAGGCGCCCCTTTTTCTATGCCTGAATCTCCGCGCTTCAGAAGGGCCGGACGACATTCCCGGAATAGAAAAACACACCCATCCCGAGGGTAAAAAGCACATTGCCCGCAATGGCATGCAGCACCACCGCCAGAGGGAAAGATTTGCGCACCTCACCCGCTGACCTCCTGCTGGTCGAAGAGCAAGACGGGCAAGAAGCATCCTTATTATATGTGCTTCCACAAGGGCTGTTCCTCCTACCGCAAATCCATTCGCCGCGATGTGATCGAAGGCGAGTTCGCCGTTCTGCTCAATGACATCACTCCGTCACCTGCGAAACTCTCAATTGCCAAGCGCATGTTCAGTGCCGCTTGGAATGATCGCTAGGACCGCGCCCGCGAAAACGCGGCGCTCTATGCTCAGAAGATCAAGGAACTGAATGCGCAGGTCGAATCGCTGCTCTCCCGCTTGATGGAGGCGGACACCAGCACAGTCATCAAGGCGTATGAGAAGAAGATCGGGCAGATCGAACAGGAAAAGCTACTGCTAGCCGAAAAGGCGGAGCAAACAGGCAAGCCGAAAGCAACCTTCGAGCAAATGTTCGAACTCGCGATCCGGCTTCCCGCAAGCCTTTGGAAAGTCTGGGAAACAGGTCGCTTCGACCTACAACGACTCGTGCTCAGACTGGCCTTTGCAGACCGCTTGGCCTACTGCCGGACTGAGGGGTTTCGAACCCCGGAGGTTTCGTTTCTGTTCAAAGTATTACGGGGAGAATCCATGCCGGATTGCAAAATGGCGGAGACGAAGTCCGCCACATTAAATCTTTAACTATTTGTCTTTTTTGTACTTATTGAATTTATCTGGATTTTATACCACATAAAATACCACTCAAGATCAGAAATTGAGGCTTTTCCACTCAAAGTGGACTGGAAGTCCGATGCGCCCTCGTCTCACTTTCGCTCACTCTAAACCACAATAGGGCTTTGCATCGGAGCCCGCGCAGGGGCTTAAACAGACCCACTACGAATAGCAAGTAGAAGCGAAAACCCTCCTAGTCATCGCCGACACGTGCGCTAGAGCCGCCCACCAACACCTTTGAATTTTTCGACAAAGGCGGCAATCTTCTCGAAGACGGTCGTCTTTTTGGTCCGAAACTGCGGATTTAATGGGCTCATTTTGGGAAGTATGGCATTGAGGTCGGCACCGTTTTCACTTGCAAATTCGCGTTTTATGGAAGCGGAAATATAGCGCCTTGCTGCATCAGAATTTAGATCTTCCGATCTGATAAGCTCTTCCACTTCCTTGCGTTGCTCTGCTTGGGCAAAAGAGAAAAATGCATCGATCACACCGGCCTTGTCATCGATCTGATCAAGGTCAGTCTGGTTGATGAAGTCCACGATCAGGCTCTCCTTGGCTCGATTGCCAAGGCTACCGCGAATGACGCGGCGTGCATCCTCAATCAGATCCCCTTTGCTCTTCACCTTTTTGTTTTTCTCAAAGATGAGCTCGAGGATGTAGTCGAGGTTGATCTCCTGCGATTTCAGAAGATCCACTTCGAAAACAACATCATCCCACTCGATATTGCCTTGTTCTTGCTCAGCCGAAGACTTTTCCCGGCGCAGCCAATCGCGAATGTCGTTGTATGTTGATCTATAGTCTTGAACTGCTCGGTCTGAAGGCAGTTCTATCGCCTCCAGGTCGCGTAGGTCCTCGTTGCGCAAATAGTGCTTTTGCTTGAACTCCTCAACGGCAGCGGCATCTGCTAAATCTAGCCCCTGATAGGCTTTCAATGCTGAAAACTCGTCGTAATTTCTGAGCACATTCTCAACTCTCAGATACTCACCAAAGAGCTTCGCGAAATCTTTCTTATCTGCTTCTATGACAATCTCGTCAGGCTTTGGAAAACGCTCGGTCAGCTCCTTCACAACATCAATGAACCCGCGCCGTGCCGTACCGGTTTCTTGATCAACGAAACCGTTCATGTACTCGTCGTAGCTCTTCTCAAGCACGACGTTCTTTGTGTTCTTGTCACCGAACAGCGTGATCGCATCAACGGTTGCTTGCTCAAGATCCCTGAACGCCACGATATTGCCGAACGTTTTGGTCGCATCGTAAATCCGGTTAGTTCTGGAAAACGCTTGCATCAAGCCATGAAAGCGAAGATTTTTGTCGACAAACAAGGTGTTAAGCGTTGGCGCGTCAAAGCCTGTAAGGAACATGCCGACGACAATAAGCAAGTCGATTTCTTTCGAGCGAACCCGGCTGGCAAGATCGCGGTAGTAGTTTTGAAAGCCACTGCTATCGACACTATAATTCGTTTTGAAAAAGGAATTGTAGTCTTTGACTGCGGCGCCCAGAAACTCCTTCGCGCTGCTATTCATCGCTGACACATCGAAGCTCTCGTCCTGAATGTCACCGATCGCATCTTGCTGTTCGTTGGCCGCAAACGAGAAGATCGTCGCGATCTTCAGCGGCTTTTCACTGCCCGCCTGCAGAGCGTTCAAGGTCTCATAGTAGAGCTTCGCGGCATCCACACTGCTGACAGCAAACATGGCATTGAACCCACTGCTGCCTACTTGCATCCGGTGGGTTTTTTGACGGAAGTTGTTTAGTATATACTGAGAGACTTCCCGAATACGTTCTGGATGAAGTAGCGCTTGCTTGTTTTCGGCCGCGCTGAGCTTCTTTTCATCTTGCTCTGTCTCGATGGCTTTAAACTGGGGACGCACATCGTTGTAGTCGACCTTGAACTTCAGAACCTTTTCGTCGCGAATGGCATCGGTGATTACATAGGAATGTAGCTCGCGCCCAAACACGCCCGCGGTCGTTTCAGCCCCAAGCGCATTCTCAGGAAAGATTGGCGTTCCTGTGAAGCCAAACTGGTAAAACCGTTTGAACTTCTTCTTCAGATTCTTCTGTGCCTCACCGAACTGGCTACGGTGGCATTCATCGAAAATGAAAACCACCTGCTGTTCATATACCGACAGGTCACCCTCTGACTTCATCAGGTTGTTCAGCTTTTGAATCGTCGTGACGATGATTTTGTTATCGTCCTTGCCCAAGTTGCGCTTCAACCCGGCCGTGCTGTCGGACCCATTGACACTATCAGGGGAAAACCTCTGGTATTCCTTCATGGTCTGGTAGTCGAGGTCCTTGCGGTCCACGACGAAGAAGACTTTGTCGATGAAATCCAACTCGGTTGCCAACCGCGCCGCCTTGAAACTCGTCAGCGTTTTGCCGGAGCCTGTGGTGTGCCAAATGAAACCACCGCTCTCAGGCTTTCTCCAGTTTTTGGCCTCATATGAGCTTTTGATCTTCCACAGGATGCGCTCAGTCGCTGCAATCTGGTAAGGACGCATGATCAGCAACGTGTCGCTGACATCGAAAACCGAATACTGCAACAGAACGTTCAGCAGCGTACGCTTCTGAAGGAAAGTTGCGGTGAAATCCTTGAGATCTTTGATCAGCTCATTGTCGGACTTCGCCCAGTTCATGGTGAAGTCGAAGCTGTTCTTGTTACGCTTGGTCGTGTTGGCGAAATACCGGGTGTCGGTGCCATTCGAAATCACGAAGAGCTGCAGAAACTTGAACAGGGAATGCTCGCTGTTGAAGCTTTCCTTGCTGTAGCGGTGAATCTGGTTGAAGGCCTCCCGGATCGCCACGCCGCGCTTCTTCAGCTCGATCTGCACCAATGGCAAACCGTTGACCAGGATCGTCACGTCGTAGCGATTAGCGTGCGTGCCGACCTGCTCGAACTGCTTGATCACCTGCAGCTTGTTGCGGGCCATGTTCTTCTTATCGACGAGGTAGATGTTCTGGATGCGCCCGTCGTCAAAGACGAAGTCATGGATGTAGTCGTCGTGGATTTTGCGGGTTTTGTCGACGATGTTGTCGCTTGGCTTGTCGAGGTAGGTCTCGACAAAACGCTTCCATTCATCATCTGAAAACGTGACGTTGTTCAGCCGTTCCAGCTGCACCCGGACATTGGCAAGCATGGCATCTGGGGTCGTGAGACCAGGCAGGAACTCATAGCCCTGATTGATCAGATCCTGCACCAATTCGCGTTCCAGATCATCTTCGCTCTGGTAGCGATCGGCGGCATCCCACTCCTTGGTGTACTTGTCGAGGACGATGAAATTCTTCGTTTCAGCGATGGTTTTCGTCTTCTCAACCATTTTGTTCATCCTGTTGCCAATAGGCGTAATTATTAACCAGATTTTCCAATAAGAGCTTCACGGTGTTTTTCTCTGCAGGTGAAGGATCCCTGACCTGCTCATTCGAAAGCGCCGAGTGCGTGAAAGTGTTGATTGCCCGCACATAGGCGTCTTTACTGCCTTCCACCGTGTCGAGCAGATCGCTCCACCTTGCGTAGCCCAGGAACCCAGCCGTTTTCTCATAGAGGTTCCGAAGCAGCGTAAAATGGTATCGCTCGACAGCGTTGCTAGCGATCGCCTCTTCCAACACCTTCTTCAAATGCAAATGATAGGAAAAACTCTTGTTCGCATCGCCGTATTTGACATTCAGATTGAAGCTCCCATCTTCCAACCGCTCAAGCAGATAGCACCCTTCCTTTTTGCCCTGCTTCTTTAGATCAAGCTCGTTGTGCAAAACGTTGTAGAACAGAGGGCTATGGGTGGTGATCACGAATTTCAGCTGCGGCGGTGCAGCCGTGATCAGGTCCGCCAGGTTCACCGCCAATTCGATCAGGTGGTTTTCATCAAGCGAGCTGACCGGGTCATCAACAAAAACGTACTGCAGCCCATTGAACTGATCCGTTGGTCGATCGCCGACCTCTGCAATGCTCAGAACCGAGACCACTTCTTCAAGGAGGGTGAAAAATATGCTCCAGATGAAATTGCTTTCTTCGCCCTTGGATATCTTGAAGTTGCCGATTTCCTCGTCCCCACCGGCTTCGACCGAAAATGTGACTTCAGAGAAGGCCTTGATCACGACCTCTTTGTCTTGCCCGAGCTCATCCTTGGTTTGAACGGTATATTCTTGGTTGAACGTGGGTGTCAGCTTGTCATTGGCGTATCGCTGAAAGTTCCTGGTGATATTTGGCTCTTGCCCTTGCTCGACCAAGATCCATTCAGTGAACGTGTTCGGCTGGATCACCAACTTGGCGTCGCCGTCACCCTGCAGGTCATTGTTCCAAAAAAACAGATCTTCAGTGAAGGCATTGTAATACAGTATTTTTTCCCGCGAGAGCTCGCCCTCCTGACCGTCTTCAGCCTTGGGAGCAATCAGGTCCTTCAAGGCCCGGGACAGCCGAGTTTTGCCAGTGCCGTTGAAGGCGTAGATCAACTGCACCTTCTTATCGGCTGCATGCAGCTGTTGTGCGATCTCCTCGAGGGTCTGGCCCATTTACGCGGCCTCCTCGGGTTTGGGGAAGCTCAAGAGCAAGTCGCGGTAGTATTCATATTGCTGCTGACGCAACTTGATCTCACGCGGCAAGCCCTCACTGAGCGATGTGGTCAACGTGTCGAACTTGTCGAGGATAGCAACGATGCGGTCTTGCTCCTCAGTAGAGGGGACAGGAACTTTGAACCCCTGCAGCATGGGCATTGTTATATATGGCACGGAACCCTTCTTTGAATGCTGCATGATATATGGCCTGAGATACGCTTTGAGATACGTCAGCAAGAACGCTATCGATACCGTCTCGGCTGTGTCGGCTAAAATATATGTGCGTTGGTACGCGTTGAATTTCCCTTTGTAGTAATTGATGTGCCCAACTTGACTGCCGTTTCCTGATACGATTATGGCTTCGGTGTCGAACGCAAAGGTATCAATTCTGAAAGGATTGGCGTCGCAGGTGAAAAATGGATATTGACCGCCTTCCGTCATTGCATTGGCATTCAATTTCCCAGTCTTTATTGTGTTAACAAGTTCCCCCAAAGTCTTCCATTCCACGTCACCATCTTCAAAACTCAGTACCTGCTCTCGATAGTGGTTGTATTGCTGCTTACGGGCCTTAAGCTCGGCTGTCAGCTCGGCTGTCAGCTCGGCTGTCAGCTCGGTGAAACTGTCCAAAATCCGAACAATCTCCGCTTGGATCGCCAGCGATTTTTCTGGGTCCTCAGGGCATGGGATGGGGATTTGAAAAGCCTTCACCTTCCCGTCCGAAATTGCTGGATAGGCCGCGCCGCTCTGATGCTCTTCAACGTACTGTTTGAATTCGCGAGAGCCAATCCAATGCAACAGCCATTTTGGTAGAACCGCTGTTTGATCCGCCCGCAGAACGCAGTAGCCAGTACTGGCCACCTCCCCTGAAAAGTCCGAGCCGATGAGGCAATATCTTTGTTGTGCAGGTCGAGTGGTCGCGAAAATAAGATCGTTGGTTTCAACAAGTTTTTGCGCTCGACTGGGCGCTGTGTCAGCTGTGATTTCTTTCGTTTCAGTTATGGTACGCGTCTTGATATCGACCGAAGTCAAATCGATGTAGCGGACGGGTCCGTCGACCTCGCCCCATCTGATGTTGCGGGTCTGTAACGTCACCTCTGAGATTGGCACCCAATCGACCGCAGCCCCATTCAGCAGCCTTTCCAGAAAGCCCCGATTGCTCATGCCTCGATCTCCGCAACGATGGCGTCGATGTCTGCGCGCAACTGATCGATCTTGGCGACAGTGGTTTTCAAATCGGCGTTCAGTTCGGTTATGTCGACGGTTTCGCGGGTGTCCTTGGGTTCAACATGGGCACTGACCGACAGGTTATAGTCTTTCTCGACAATCGTGTCGTAGGGGACGGTTTCGGCCACGTGAGGCACGTTCTCTTTGCTGTCGAACATCTTCATGATCTCGGCAATGTGCCGGTCTTCCATGAAGTTGTTGTTCGTGCCTTTGCGGAAGAAGGTATCCTCCTCGGTCGCATCGATGAACTGAACGGCTGTGTCGGTCTTGTTCTTGGCCAGCACCAGAATGTTCACCGCGATGGTTGTGCCGAAAAACAGGTTCGGCGCGAGAGCGATCACCGTTTCAACGAAGTTGTTGTCGACCAGATACTTGCGGATCTTCTGCTCTGCGCCGCCACGGTAGAAGATACCAGGGAAGCAAACGATCGCAGCCCGCCCCTTGGCCGACAGGTAGTGCAGCGCGTGAAGGACAAAGGCAAAGTCGGCCTTCGACTTCGGGGCAAGAACCCCAGCTGGCGCAAAGCGTTCGTCATTGATCAGCGTCGGGTCATCCGCACCCTTCCACTTCACCGAATAGGGCGGGTTCGACACGATGGCGTCAAAGGGCTTGTCATCCTGAAAGTGCGGGTCCTCGAGCGTGTTACCGTATTGGATGTTGAACTTGTCGTAGTTGATGTTGTGCAGGAACATGTTCATGCGGGCGAGGTTGTAGGTGGTGTAATTGATTTCCTGCCCGAAGAAGCCGTCTTCGATTATGTGCTTCTCAAACTCTTCTTTGGCCTGCAAAAGTAGCGACCCAGACCCCGCCGCCGGATCGTAGATCTTGTTGACGCTGGTCTGCTTGTGCATGGCCAGTTTGGCGATGAGTTTGGACACGTGGGTCGGCGTGAAGAACTCACCGCCGGATTTACCCGCGTTGGCCGCGTAGTTCGAGATCAAGAACTCATAGGCGTCGCCGAACAAGTCGCCTTCGTTATCATCGAACTTCAACGGCAAGCCAGCAACGCCCTTGAGGACCTCAGCCAGTCTTTCGTTCTTCTGTTTGACCGTGCTGCCCAGGCGGTTGCTGGTGGTGTCGAAATCAGCAAAGAGGCCATAGATGTCCTGCTCGGACGGATAGCCGCTGGCCGAAGCCTCAATCGCCGAAAAAATCTCGGCAAGGTCAGTGTTCAGGCTGTCGTTCTTGCTCGCGGATTTCACCACGTTTTGAAAGAGTTGGCTGGGGTAGATGAAGTAGCCCTTGGTCTTGATCGCATCGACTTTGGCCTCATCGGGGATGTCAGCGTCCGACATGCCAGCATAATCGATGCTGTCGTCACCACCTTCGATGTAGTTTGTGAAGTTCTCGCTGATGAAGCGATAGAACAACGCGCCCAAGACGAACTGCTTGAAGTCCCAGCCATCGACCGCACCCCGCACTCTATTTGCGATGCTCCAGATTTCTCGGCGCAATGCCTCAGCCTGTTGTTGCCCGGTCATTTTTGCTCCCCTTCTTGTTTTTGTTCCTGCTCGGCAATCCAGCGGTCGATCTCGCTTTTGCGAAATCGCCATGCGCTTCCCACCTTAAACCCGGGAACCTTGCCCTCAGATGCGAACCGATATGCCGTTTTCTCAGCGATCTTGAGATACTCAGCGAGCTCTTTCACGGTCAGAATGTCTTCGTTGGGCATTTCGAAAATGTCCTCTCTGAGGGATATGGGTTGAAACTAGGGGGTAATGATTGAGCCAGCAAGCGCGGTTCATGCTATCTGCCCTTCTTGTAAGTCAATCTAAATGCATACCCTTGATCAACACACCCTGATGTTGTTCTGAGACAGGCAAATAACTCGAAACAGTCGTTGTGAAGTTTTCATGCCCCAAGTTCTGAGACCATGCTTTTTGTTCGGCAAGGGTTAGGTCGCGGTCGTTCATCTCTTGCACAAGGGTTTTGCGGATGCTGTGCGCGCCGTATGGTTGCATCTGAACCTGCACAAACGCAGCCTTAAAAACCTCGTTGATGATGGAGCCGTTCGTGTAGATCTCTCGTGATACTGTGTCGAAAACGAACTTACCGTTCACCAAGCGCTGCTCTGGACGAGGAAACAAAGCGTCTTCCGGGCCAAACATCTTTTCGTTGCGCAGGTAGTTCACCCACCTAGTGAAACACGCCAGATAGTCGGGATGCATTGGAAAAAACCATGTGGTGAAGGTCTTGCCAGCTTTCGTGCGAACTTCTCGCCCATCCTGCAAAACGTATCCGTCCACGAGATTGATATGTTTTAGGCGCAATGAAGAAGCCGCCCCAATCCGTGCGCCCGTGATCACCAGAAACGCGAAAATGGCCTTGTTGCGCCGTTCCAGCTCTGTTCGATCTGCCATTCCTTGAAATGCATGATGCGTGGCTTTTGTTGACGGATACTGAACTGCGCGCTGAGCGTGGGCCGCTCGGGCATCGTTGCGGTTGTTGTTGAAGTATTCGACCTCGGAATAGGTCACCACCTTCTTGAAACCCTGCTGACCCGCCAGCCAATGAAAGAACCCTTTTACCAATCGTAGCGTTGCATCAATCGTTGTCAGGGCCAGCGGCTTACCTTGGATGGTCTTGGCGCGGCTCAAGGCATCCTTGAATTGACGCGCCTGATCGACACGGAACGCCTTGAACGGTTTGTACTTGGTGCTCTCTTCAAATTTCACCAAGGCCGCGCGCATCTTGTCAATGGACTTGTCGTCCTGCCCTTTGGCCTCGCGCAGATACTGCTCATATCGCCGCTTCAGTCGCTCGTTTTCTGCATTATATTTCCGCATGACTCAGCGTCCTTTCCGAAGTGTAGGTTTAAGAGGGGGATGAGGGGTTCCTTTAGGGTCACCAACTGTCCCTGTTCACCACTTCCAGAACTTTCCGAATGGCAGGCATGTCACGGGCACTAACGTTGCGATTGCATTGGCACTCACAGACGGAACACAACGCCTTTAGACGACCGCCGCTGGTACTCGTAGGCACATAGTCCGCCATCGCGCCAAGCGCGCTTCTTTGGGCTTTGCACCGGAAGCAGTAGAATTCTCCCAAGCCCAACGGGCGGCTTGCCTTTGCCTTGCGAGCTTCCAAAAAGGCGAGCGCCTGAAACCCCATGATAAACGTCGGGCGGTTGCCATCGAGCCGATCCATACCGTCTTTTAGCCATTGGCGGACAGTCGCAGGCACAACGTCAGTGACATCCGCTAGCTCGTCAATTCGATAGGCTTTGTTGGCTTTGATACGGCGCGTCTTGAAACGCCGCGACACTAGGTGCGCCCTTCACTCGGATCGACGCGCTGGGCATCGGCCCATGCGTTCAAATCTGCTCCGCGATAGATGATCTTGCGACCGAGTTTGTAGAACGCTGGCCCGACGCCCTTGTGCCGCCATTGCGCCAGCTTCTCGCGGTCGCCTAGGAGGTTAAGTTCTTCGTCGCCAAGAACGTAGTTTCGGTTTTGCTCGAATAGGTCTGCCATGCTCCATTCCTCTCAACAACTTCTTGCTGTTGTTTGGTAATGGGCATTTTCATTCGCCACACCCAATAGACTGAGAGCCATCGGCGGTTCTTCCCAAATTGGGAAAAATCGCCAATCTATCCGATTTTTTCTAGCTTCCTAAGCGCAGAAACTCGCTTTCGTATGGCTTCAACGCCTATCACTTCGCCAGTTGCTTTGATCAAGAGTTGTTTGGGTCGCTTTCGCATGGCTATCGCATAGATTGCCTGAGCAGCGTTGCTATCGCGCCGCATTACTTCGTTTCCTAGCTCCACCCGCGCTTCAAACCAATACTCAGCGATTACCTTGTTTTTGTCCTCAGATTGGGCCTTGGAATGCTCTTTCCTAGCAGAGTTGGCCTTTTGCAGCGCCGCAGAGTTTGCCTGCCCCCGCTCTGCGACATCTCCGACGTCTGCCCTCCACCAAAGTTGAGCGAGCAAAATCCCCATCGTCATGGCAACATCGGGCATTTCCACATCGCTAAAATAGAGGTGAGAGATCTTTGCATAGTACCACTCTTTTGAGAACTCGCTGCCATCCTGCTCTAGCTCTCCGACGACATCTTCCAAATAGAACGCCATATCGACCCGCTCAGCAACACCCCAATCATCACTGGAACCTCTCTCATTTTTCCATCCTCTCGCCTGAAGCTCATCGAATGGGTCTTCGCCAGATATGATGAACTCGACGTCGCTCTCAAACCAGCCGTGACCTTGCAAGTATTGGACCGCGACAAGAACTTCTGATGTCGCACTATATCGAATGGCGTTTAGAGCAAATTGGGAGCTGATGGATGGCTTGCCATCTGCATCAAGATGGAAGGGGTAGATCAATTCAGAGAAGAAATTGACTGTCAAACCGTTCGATACTTTCCCAAAAACCATGCCAACGGCGCCAACTCCAAGCGGTTGAGGGAAACTCTTGTAGTCAATAATCTCAAGGACTGTAGCCCGCTCAATCACTATTTTCACCCATGCCGGATACAAATCCCGACCAACGTTCCATAAGGGTCCGGCGCTTGTCCAATAAATCTGACCGCGCATAGGCGCGCTCTACGTCTGACCCGACCCTGTGCGACAAGCTCATTTCGGCAATCTCGCGTGGGGCGCTGGTCACTTCGGACGCCCAATCGCGGAAGGTGGACCGGAACCCGTGTACCGTGATCCCCTCAACATTCATCCGGCGCAACAGCATCAGCATGGACATATTGGAAAGCGGTTTGTGGCGTTTCTGGCCCTCGAACACGAAGTCGGATTTCAGTCCCTTGAGTGGCTCAATAATTGCCAGCATTTCGTCTGTCAGGGGAACGCGGTGATCTTCCCCCGTTTTCATCCGCTCGTCGGGGCAGGTCCACAGCCGCGCGTCAAAGTCGATCTCTTCCCAACGCATCCCCAAGACTTCGCTGGTCCGCGATCCGGTCAAGCAGGTGAAGCGCAGTGCATTGGCAGACATTGCGCTCCGTCCCTTCAAGTCCGCGTAGAAGGCAGGCACGTCCTGCCAGCGCATTGCCTTGTGGTGTTTGGGCTTGGCCTTCACCTTTGGCAGCGCACCTGCGTCCTTGATCCCTGTGACGGGGTTTTCGCCGGATCGGAAGCCCTTGGACTTCGCCACATCCAGCACCGTCTTGATCCGCTGAGCCAACCGCTTGGCGGTTTCATGCTTTTCGGTCCAGATTGGCGACAGGCACATCATGACTTCGGGCTGGTCGATACTGTCCAGCGGCATTCGGCCGATCTTCGGGAAGGCATAATCACGCAGCGTGTTGATCCATTGCTGGCCATGCTTGGCGTTCTTCCACGTCGGCATCCGATCAATGTGGACCTGCTGGGCGAACTCTTCGAAGGTGGGAATTTCGCGCTGGGCGTTGAAACGCGGGTTCAAGCCTTGCTTGGCCATCCGCCGATACTCCAGCGCCCGTTCGCGCGCTTGGTTGATCGTGACAATATCCGCCCCGCCCAATCCGAAGTCCGTCCGCAACGGAGCGCCCTTCTTGTTCTTGGCCCCTTTGACCACAACGCGCACGATCCAGCGCCGCGCACCGGACGGATCGACCACAAGATAAAGCCCGTTGCCATCCCCATGTCGCCCAGCGCCAAGGCTCTCGACCAGTTTCTTAGTCAGCTTGCCAGAAAGGGCCATTAAAAATACCACATTCCATACCACTCAAGGAACGAATATAGGCATCACCGAAGAAAACTCAAGGCAATCAAGAACGCTCGTATTTCCCAACAAAACAAAGCAAAAGGGCCGCCAGGGGCGACCCAATCAAACTCTTGGAAATGGTATGGTGGCGGAGACGAAGGGATTCGAACCCTCGAGACGGTTTCCCGCCTACTCCCTTAGCAGGGGAGCGCCTTCGACCACTCGGCCACGTCTCCGTCGACCCGTGTAATGGAGCCGTCACAGAGACACAAGGCAAAATCTCACGTCACATCGCCCTGAAAAGCGCCGGCGATCAGGCGTTGTAATATTGCCGATACCAGCGCACGAAATTCGCCACACCTTCGGGCACGGAGGTTTTCGGCGCGTAGCCCGTCAGGCGTTTGAGCAAAGAGGCATCGGCCCAGGTCGCGGGCACATCGCCTGGCTGCATTTCCATCAGGTTGCGGTCTGCGGTCTGGCCGGTGGCGGCCTCGATGGCGGCAATGAAATCGGTGAGCTGCACGGCGTCCGAGTTGCCGATGTTCACCACACGGTAGGGCGCCACGGGCGAGAGGCTGTCGCCCTCCTCGACCACGCCGTCTTCGGGCCGCACCGGCACCGCGTCGATCAGCAGACGTATGGCGTGCACGAGGTCTTCGACATAGGTGAAATCGCGCTTCATGTCGCCGTAATTGTAGACGTCGATGGGCTTACCTTCGAGGATCGCCTTGGTGAATTTAAACAGCGCCATGTCGGGGCGCCCCCAAGGGCCATAGACGGTGAAAAATCGGAACACGGTGATCGGCAGGTCGAAAAGATGCGCGTAGCTGTGCGCCATGCTTTCGGTCGATTTTTTCGTGGCCGCATAAAACGACATTTGGTGGTCGGCCTTCACCGTCTCCTGATAGGGCATCACGGTGTTGGCGCCATAGGCCGAAGAGGTCGAGGCCAAGAGCATGTGCTTCGGCGGATAGGCCCGCGCCGCCTCCAGAAGTTCAAACGTACCGATGATGTTGCTCTCGAGGTAAGACCGCGGGTTCTCGATCGAATAGCGCACACCCGCCTGGGCCGCGAGGTGGATCACCACATCGGGCTTTTCCTCCGCAAACAAAGACATCAAGAGACCGGGGGTCTCGACCTTGTCATGCACGGAGCGGTAGCCGTCATAGGCCGACAGCGTTTCTTCGCGGCGTTCCTTGAGGGCGACATCGTAGTAATCCGACAGGCAGTCTAGGCCTATGACACGCCAGCCTTCTTCCAAGAGGGTGCGGCAAACGAAAGAGCCAATGAACCCGGCGGCGCCGGTGACGAGAGCGGTGGGCATGGGGAGCAGTCCTTGGTCGGCGTCGTTAGTCAGCGTGGAACAGGTCGCGGGTAAAGATCTTGTCCGCGACATCCGCGACATCATCGGTCATACGGTTGGCGACGATGACATCGGCTTCCGCCTTGAACGCCTCCAGGTCGCGCACCACACGCGAGCCAAAGAAATCGTCGTCGTCCAGCACCGGCTCATAGACGATCACTTCGATGCCCTTGGCCTTGATCCGCTTCATGATGCCCTGAATGGACGACTGGCGGAAATTGTCCGAGCCCGCTTTCATCACCAGACGGTAGACGCCCACGACCTTGGGGCCTTTGGCGATGATTTGATCGGCGAGGAAATCCTTGCGCGTGCGGTTGGTTTCCACGATGGCCGCGATCAGGTTTTGCGGCACTTCGGAATAGTTTGCGAGCAACTGTTTGGTGTCTTTCGGAAGGCAATAGCCGCCGTAGCCGAAGGACGGGTTGTTGTAATGGCTGCCGATGCGCGGGTCCAACCCGATGCCGTCGATGATCTGGCGCGTGTCCATGCCGCGCGCCATGGCGTAGCTGTCCAACTCGTTGAAAAACGCCACGCGCATCGCGAGATAGGTGTTGGCGAAAAGTTTGATCGCCTCGGCCTCATCGGCGTCGGTGAAGAGCACCGACACATCCTTGTCCACCGCGCCCTCGACCAGAAGATCGGCAAAGGTGCGGGCGCGCTCGGATTGTTCGCCGACGATGATCCGGGAGGGATGCAGGTTGTCGTAAAGCGCGCGGCCCTCGCGCAGGAATTCCGGCGAAAAGATCACCTGATCGGTGGCCATCTCGGCGCGCACGCGGGTGACAAAGCCCACGGGGATGGTGGATTTCACGACGATTGTGGCGGTCGGGTTCACCGCGATCACCTGCGCGATCACGGCCTCCACGGAGGAGGTGTCGAAATAATTGGATTTGGTGTCGTAATTCGTGGGCGTCGCCACGATGACGAAATCCGCGCCGGTGTAGGCCGAAGCCCCGTCCGTCGTCGCCGACAGGTTCAGCTCTTTGTGCGCGAGAAAGTCCTCAAGTTCCGCATCGACAATCGGAGATTGCCGCCCGTTGACCATCTGGACGCGGCTCTCGGAAATGTCCACCGCGACAACTTCATGATGCTGCGCGAGCAAAACCGCGTTCGACATCCCCACATAGCCGATCCCGGCAACCGCAATCTTCATCCCTGAACCCTTGCACAACTTTCATTGCCCCTCATGGTAATAGATGCATTTGCGGTAATCCAGAGAACAGTTGGAATGTGCTTCAATTTGCAGAGTTTTTAGGCAGTTTGGCCGTCGTGGGGGCACCCCGCATGCCCTTTGCGTCACAGCGATTTCGCAGAGCTGTCACCGGACTGAGACATTTTACCCTTAACAGCGCGTTAAACGCATCTGTCCGTGTTGTTTGGGGGACCCGAGACATGACCGAGATCAGACCTTTCGCCTTTGTGTTGGGCTGTTTGTGGGAACCATCGCGCAACGGGTTTCGCGCCACGTTACGCCGCGTCCTGAGCCGCAACGGCGTCTGACGCGTCTGGCGGGCCTTTTTCTTGCCCATCTTTTCTGGCTGAATGCCCGAAACGATGCGAGAGGCCGACATGACCGCCCAAATAGCAGAGCTGTTCCGCAGCCAAAAGACCGCCCAGCGCGGTCAGCCCCTTATCGAATTGGACCTGCGGCTGGACCGTTTGACGCGGTTGCAAGAGGCATTGCTCTCGGCCGAACCCGCACTGATCGCAGCGATGTCAGATGACTTTTCCCATCGCCCCGCGATGGAAAGCCGCCTCTACGACATCGATCTGGTTCTGGGCGAAATTCGTCAGGCCAAACGGCATTTGAAACGCTGGATGCGGGTCCGTCGCGCGCCTGTGCCGCTGGTCTATAAACCCGCCCGCGCCGAAATCCGGCCGCAGCCCTTGGGCGTTGTCGGCATCATCTCACCGTGGAATTTCCCGGTGCAGCTGGCCCTGGCGCCGATGGTCGCGGCTTTGGCGGCGGGCAATCGCGTGATGCTCAAACCCTCTGAATTGACGCCCCGCACCTCTGAGGTTTTGGCCGAGATGCTCTCAGGCGCCTTCGCCCCCGAAGAGATCGCGACCGTCACCGGCGGGCCGGAGGTCGCAGAGGCGTTTTCCGCGCTCCCATTTGATCATCTGTTCTTCACCGGCTCCACCGCGGTCGGGCGCAAGGTGGCCGAGGCGGCGGCGCGTAACCTGACGCCTGTCACCTTGGAGCTGGGTGGCAAAAGCCCCGCCGTGATCATGCCCGGCGCCGATCTCGACCGCGCGGGGCGGCGGATTGCCTGGGGCAAGGCGATGAATGCCGGGCAGGTCTGTGTCGCGCCCGATTACGTCTTGGTGCCGCGCAAGAAAATGCTGGCCGTCGCCGATGCGATCATGGGCGGCTTCATGCATTTCTTCCCTAAAGGCCCCGAAAGCGACGACTACGCCGCGATCGTTTCCGAACGCCATCATGCCCGGCTGACCGCGATGCTGGCAGAGGCTGAGGCCCGCGGTGCGCAAATCCTGCGCCTCGAAGGGGCCACAGGCAACGCCCGCAAATTCGCCCCCACGGTGGTGCTCGATCCGCCGCAAGACATCGCCTTGATGCAGGAGGAAATCTTCGGTCCGATCCTGCCGCTCATCCCCTATGACGACCCGCAAGAGGCGCTAAACTTCGTTGCCGCGCGCGACCATCCGCTGGCGCTTTATGTCTTCTCGGACAACAAAGACGAGCAAGAGTTGTGGCTCGACCATTCCATCTCCGGGGGCGTGACGGTCAACGATGTGGCGATCCATGTGGGCTTTGGCACCTTGCCGTTTGGCGGTGTCGGCGCCTCCGGTCAAGGCGTCTATCATGGCCGCGCAGGCTTTGAGACGTTTTCGCATCCGAAACCCGTGGTGCGGCAGGCCAAGCGCAACGGCATGGCCATCGCCGAGCCGCCGTTCAAAGGCTGGCGCAAACGCGCGCTGGGGATGATGCGCAAGCTGATGTGATCCTGTCACGCAAGTTTTGTGGGATTTTGACCAAACGGTCGCAAATCCGTTGCGTTTCTTCGGTTCCTTGCGCGCATCGCTTTGGGCCGCCAAGCGCCCGAGCGCACAAGAAACGCATCACACAGAAATCACACAGGACAGTGACATGACCAAACCCGTTTACGGCGCAGCCCTCGCGGCACTCATGCTTGCCAGCACCGCCCAGGCGCAAGAGGCCTTCCCCGCCACGCTCAAGGCACAGGCCGAACTGACCGGCCATAGCTTCGTCCCCGCCCCCGAAGGCGCCTCGCCCTATTACAACACCTCCGGCCGCTTCACCAATGGCGCGCGCAACGAGGTGCTCTATGACAATTTCCAAGAGGCCACCGGCCTCGCGCTCCCCTTCCCCGGCCAGCCGCTTCAGGGGTTTTCCGGCATCCGCTCCTTGGGCGATGACCGTTTCCTCGTGCTGACCGACAACGGCTTTGGCGCGAAAGCCAACTCCTCCGACGTCATCCTGATGTTCAACATCGTCAAAGTCGATTGGGAGACGGGCCGCGTGGCCATCGAGAAGACCGTGCAACTGTCGGACCCGGACCACAAAGTGCCCTTCCCGATCATGAACGAAGCCACAGATCTGCGGGCGCTGACGGGTGCGGATTTCGACATCGAATCCATCCAGCCCGTGGGTGACACCTACTGGATCGGTGACGAATTCGGTCCGTGGATCATCGAAGTGAATGCTGAGGGCGAGGTGCTCCGCGTGCTGGCGACCGAGCCGGGCGGTGAGTTGATCCAATCGCCGGACAACTTCTTTGTCGCCACGCCGAACCCCGGCGGCGCCCTGCCCGACACGGTCGTCTCCTACCGTTCCGGCGGCTATGAGGGCATGGCTTTGTCCGAGGATATGAAAACCCTCTACCCGCTGTTGGAAAAGCCGGTCTATGACCCGGAAACCGGCGGCAAGAAACATGTCGGCGGCAAGCCGGTTCTGTCGATGTTCGAACTGTCCACCGAAACCGGCGCATGGGGTGACACGGTGCGTTACTTCCCGCTTGAGGACGAAAACCACGCCATCGGCGATTTCAACCTGATCGAAGGCACCCGTGGTCTGATCATCGAGCGCGACAACTTCCAAGGCGATCCGCGCGAAGGCTGGTCCGAAAATCCGGCGATGTTCAAACGCATCTACCTGATTGATCTGGAGCGGATGGACGAGAACAATGTCTTGGAAAAAATCGCCTATATCGACCTGATGGACATTCAGGACCCCGACGGCATCGCGCCGCGTGGCACGATGGATGGGGTCTACACCTTCCCCTATTTCACCATCGAGGATGTGGACCGTGTGGACGAGACCACCATCGTCGTCGCCAATGACAACAACTACCCCTTCTCGACCGGTCGCCAGCAAGGCCGCGTTGACGACAACGAGATGATCCTTCTCGACGTCGCCGAGTTTTTGAAGGCGGAATAATCTCTGCCCCGGAGCGGTGCGCCTTTTCCTCATCGTGCCGCTCCGGGGTTTCCCCATCTGGCCTTCCCTCCACGCGCCCCATATGGTGCGCCCGAACCACGAGGAGGCGCAGATGTGGCTTGAACGCAGAGAGACATGGAGCGGGCATTCCGAGGACGCGCGCGGGGCGGGCGACGTCGATTATGCGCGCGTGATCCATTCCGCCTCCTTTCGGCGGCTTCAGGGCAAGACGCAAATCCTCAACCTCGGCGACAGCGATTTCTATCGCACCCGTCTGACGCATTCGCTGGAAGTCGCGCAGATCGCCGGTGGCCTCGCGCGCCAGTTGGAACAGAGTTTCCCCACACATCCCGCCACCGCCCATCTGCCGGATCGTTCGATGATCCATGCGATCGGCTGTTCGCACGATCTGGGCCATCCGCCGTTCGGTCATGGCGGCGAAGTGGCGCTGAATTACTGTATGCGCGAAGCGGGCGGGTTCGAGGGCAATGGCCAGAGCCTGCGCATCCTGTCCCGGCTTGAGAGCTTTTCCGCGCAGAGTGGTGCAAACCTCACCCGGCGCAGCCTTTTGGGCCTGTTGAAATACCCGGTCTCCTACGCGCAGGCCCGCAACTCCGCGCTCAGGCCCAAACTGAGCGACCGCCCTGACACGCTCAAGCTGATCGACACAGAGGCCTCGACGCCGCCGAAATGTTACCTCGACAGCGAGCAGGACGTGGTGGAATGGGTACTCGCCCCGCTCTCCCCCGAAGACCGCAGCGCTTTTTGTGCCATGGGGCAGGTGGAGGCCGGGAAACACCGCAAGGCGCTGCATAAATCCTTTGATTGCAGCATCATGGACCTGGCCGATGACATCGCCTACGGGGTGCATGATCTGGAGGATGCGATTGCGCTCACGCTTTTGACGCGTGACGATTTTGTCACGCATGTGTCGGCGGATCAGATCGGCGATTTTCTCGACATGCTCAAACACAAATACCCGGATCAGTTCGGCAATGACGTCTATGGCCAGATGCTCGATGGGTTGTTCGGCGGGCGCGACACGCGGAAACGCTTCATTTCGCGGTTTGTGAATTATCTGATCACGGCTGTCGAATACACCGAAGCGCCCGAGTTCTCCGAACCGCTCCTGCGCTACCGCGCCAGCCTGCCTGCCGCGCGGCGTCCGGTGTTGAAGGCGCTGAAAGAGCTGGTGTTCAAAGTGGTGATCAAAAGCCCCAACGTGCAGCAGCTCGAATTCAAGGGCCAGCAGATGGTGGTCTCGGTGTTTGAGGCACTCTGTTCCGATCCCGAGCGGCTTTTGCCACGCGATCATCAGGAGCGCTATGCGGAAGCGGCGGGCGATCTGCGGGTGATCTGCGACTATGTGGCGAGCATGACGGATGCGGCTTTGCTCAAGACCTATGAGCGGCTGTTTGCGCCGCGCATGGGGTCGGTGTTCGACCGGCTCTAAACGAAAAAGGCGGCCCGAAGACCGCCTTTCCAAATCATCTCTCAACCCCGATCAGGTGTTGAACAGGAAGTGCATCACATCGCCGTCCTGCACGATGTAACTTTTGCCTTCCGCGCGCATCTTGCCCGCTTCTTTCGCGCCCGCTTCGCCCTTGCACGCGATGAAATCGTCATAGGCGATGGTCTCAGCCCGAATGAAGCCACGCTCAAAGTCACCATGGATCACACCGGCGGCGGCCGGCGCGGCGGTGCCTTTGGTGATGGTCCAGGCGCGGGCCTCTTTCGGGCCAACCGTGAAATAGGTCTCAAGGTGCAGCAACTCGTAGCCCGCGCGAATGAGACGGTCGAGACCGGCCTCGTGCAGCCCCAATTCCTCAAGGAACATCTCGGCTTCTTCGCCTTCGAGTTGCGAAATCTCTTCCTCGATCTTGGCGGAAATCACCACGGTGCCTGCGCCCTGCTCCTCGGCCATTTTCGCGACCGCATCCGAGAAAGCATTGCCCTTGGCGGCGTTTTCTTCCTCGACATTGCAGACATAGAGGATCGGCTTTTGCGTCAGAAGTTGCAGCATGTTCCACTGCTTGCGCTCTTCGTCGGTGATCTCGACGGTGCGGGCCGGTTTATCGTCCTCCAAAGCGGCCTGCGCGCGGGCCAGGAGATCGTCTTGGAGTTTCGCCTCTTTGTCGTTGCCCTTGAGCTTGCGCACCAAATTGGCACGGCGTTTGGCGATGCTTTCCAGATCGGCGAGCATCAGCTCCATCTCGATGACCTGCGCATCGTCCACTGGATCGACGCGGCCCTCGACGTGGGTCACATCCCCGTCCTCGAAACAGCGCACCACATGGGCAATCGCGTCACATTCGCGAATGTTCGCGAGGAACTGGTTGCCGAGGCCCTCCCCCTTGGAGGCGCCTTTCACCAGACCGGCGATGTCCACGAAGGACATGCGCGTCGGGATGATCTGTTTCGAGCCGGCAATCTCTGCCAGCTTGTCCAAACGCGGGTCCGGCACCGCCACGTCGCCCACGTTGGGCTCGATGGTACAGAACGGAAAGTTCGCCGCCTGCGCCGCGGCGGTTTTGGTCAGCGCATTGAAAAGCGTCGATTTGCCCACGTTTGGCAGACCGACGATGCCCATCTTGAAGCCCATTGCGGCCTCCTTTGTCCGAAATTCCTAGGCTGTCTAAGGTGCAAAGAGGCCTCGCGCAAGCCTTCCCCATTGCACTTGCGTCAAAGATCGGCCAAACCCGTTGCGCAAACAGCCATGGAGCCGCCACATGACCCGTATCGACGCCAAATTCGCCGAATTGAAAGCCGCTGGTAAGAAAGCTTTCGTCGCTTATGTCATGGCGGGCGATCCGGATGAGGCGAAATCTCTGGAAATCGTCAAGGCGCTGCCCGAGGCGGGTGTCGACATCATCGAGCTGGGCCTGCCCTTCACCGATCCGATGGCCGATGGCGCAACCATTCAGCTGGCCGGTCAGCGCGCGCTGGATCAGGGCATGACGCTGAACAAGACGCTCGCTCTGGCGAAAGAATTCCGCAAGACGGATGACAAAACGCCGATTGTTCTGATGGGCTATTACAACCCGATCTATTCCCATGGCGTGGATCAGTTTCTGGTCGACGCGGTCGAGGCCGGGATCGACGGGCTGATCGTTGTGGATCTTCCGCCCGAAGAAGACGAAGAACTTTGTATTCCGGCGCAAAAAGCCGGTCTGAACTTCATCCGTCTGGCAACCCCCACGACCGATGACAAACGCCTGCCGACCGTGCTGCAAAACACCTCCGGGTTTGTCTATTACGTCTCCGTGACCGGCACCACCGGGGCCGCTGCCGCGTCAGGCGCCGATGTCGCCCCGGAAGTGGCGCGGATCAAAGCCAAGACCGACCTGCCGGTGATCGTGGGCTTCGGCGTGCGCACGCCGGAAAAAGCCGAAGAGATCGCCGCCGTCGCCGACGGCACCGTGGTCGGCTCCGCCATCGTCAGCGAGATCGCAGAAGGTAAATCGGTCGAAGAGGTCGCAGCCTATGTGAAATCCTTGGCGGATGGGGCACACCGCGCCTGATATTTGGCGCCGTCAGCCTGTTTCCAACCGGAACTTGAGAAACCGATTGCCCTCATAAAGCGTCTCCCCCACCTGCTCCGCCCCCATGCGCCGCAGAGCGCCGAGGTGGCGGCGGGACGGTGGCAGGAGGAAGGTGGCGTAGGGAATGCGCGCATCATTGTGGACGAACTCAAGCACCTTTTTCGCGATCTTTACGCCCAGTCCAAAGCTGTCCGGGCGCAGAACCAAACCGAAATCCCACTCCTCGCCCTCTTTTTGAAATCCGCCCCAGCCGACATAGGCGCCATCCGCGAAAAACGCCCAGTGCCCCAACCCGTCGCGCGTCCAGCAGGCTTCTTTGGCGGCGACGAAGGCCCCGACGGTTTACCCGGTCTAGGGCATGGTCAAAAGCGGCATATGCTCCGCCACGCGCGGGTCGCGCATGTGGTTGAGGATGTCGGCGGCGGGACCTCCGTCAAACGGGCAAAGCGAAGATCGGTCATGAGGGCCTGCTTTACAAAGAGGGTGCATCTTGGTCGGAGCGCCTGTGGGGCATATCTCACATTGGACGGTCAAGCGCGCCCCTGTCACTTAGGCATCACGTTTTCGTCGCCTCTCTGACGGAAACGCAAGGGGAAACTGTCACATTTTATTGCCGATGTTTTTCTTGCCTCATGGATTGAATCGCCCTAAGTGCAGCCCCCTAAAGCCGTTCCTTTTTGACCACTGCGGGGCCATTAAGGGCCCATTGGGGGAATGAGATGATCCAGACGCCTTACTACCTGATCGACAAGGCGCGCCTGCTTCCGAACATGGATAAAATCGCCCGGTTGCGCGAGGCCTCCGGGGCGAAAGCCCTGTTGGCGCTCAAGTGCTTTTCGACCTGGCCTGTGTTCGATTTCATGCGCGACTATATGGACGGGACGACCTCGTCGTCTTTGTACGAACTGCGCTTGGGGGCTGAGAAATTCGGCAAGGAAACCCATGCCTATTCCGTGGGTTGGGCGGACAATGAGATCGACGAGGCGGTGAGCTACGCCGACAAGATCATCTTCAACTCTCTCGGCCAGTTGGATCGCTTTGGCGACAAAGCCAAGGGCATCGCCACTGGCCTGCGCCTCAATCCGCGGTTCTCGACCTCCGGCTTTGACCTTGCCGACCCGGCGCGGCCGTTTTCGCGTCTGGGCGAATGGGACATGGCGCGGCTGGAGATGGCGGAGACCCGCATCAATGGCGTGATGATCCACTATAATTGTGAAAACAATGACTTCGCCCTGTTTTCAGAGCAGCTTTCGCGGATCGAGCGCGACTTTGGCGATTTCCTGAAGCGGCTCGATTGGGTCTCTCTCGGTGGCGGCATTCACTTCACGGGCGAAGGTTACCCGCTCGACAAGCTGGCGGATCGGTTGAAATCTTTCTCTGACGCGATGGGCGTGCAGGTCTATCTGGAGCCCGGCGAGGCCTCGATCACCCGCTCCACCACGCTCGAGGTTTCCGTGCTCGACATCATCGACAACGGGAAAAAAGTCGCCATCGTGGACAGCTCGATTGAGGCCCACATGCTCGATCTTCTGATCTACCGCGAGACCGCGAAACTGCCGCAAAACGGCGCGCATGAGTATCAGATCGCGGGCAAGACCTGTCTGGCGGGCGACATCTTTGGCGAGGCCAAATTCGACAAACCGCTCGAAATTGGGGATAAAATCTCCATCGACGATGCCGCCGGTTACACAATGGTTAAAAAGAACTGGTTTAACGGGGTGAAGATGCCGGGGATCGCCATTCGCGAACTCGACGGCACCGTCAAACTGGTACGTGACTTCGGTTACGAGGATTTCGTCGCGGCGCTTGGCTAAGCCCGCTCCATTCACCACCCGAAACGATAAGGGGGTCTCTACAGTTGAAACAGAACGTACTCATCATCGGCGCCGGCGGCGTCGCTCAGGTCGTCGCGCATAAATGCGCCCAAAACAACGATGTGCTTGGCGAAATTCATATCGCAAGCCGGACGCTTTCGAAATGCGAAGCGATCCTTGAGTCGGTCCGTGAAAAGGCCGCGATGAAACAGGAGGGCGTTCTAGAGGCCCATCAGGTCGACGCGATGGACAGCAAAGCCGTCGCCGCCCTGATCGAAAAAACCGGTGCGCAGATCGTGATCAACGTCGGCTCGGCGTTTGTCAACATGACCGTGCTCGACGCCTGTATCGAGACGGGCGCCGCCTATATCGACACCGCGATTCACGAAGACCCGACCAAGATCTGCGAAACCCCGCCATGGTACGGCAACTACGAGTGGAAGAAACGCGATCTCTGCGCAGAAAAGGGCGTCACGGCCATTCTGGGTGCTGGCTTTGATCCGGGTGTTGTGAACGCCTACGCGCGCTTTGCCATCGACATGATGGATGAGGTCAAATCGATCGACATCGTCGACATCAACGCGGGCTCGCATGGCAAATATTTCGCCACGAACTTCGACCCGGAGATCAACTTCCGCGAATTCACTGGCGTCGTCTACTATTGGGAAGACGGCCAGTGGAAAGAGAAAAAGATGTTCGAGAGCGGGCACGATTGGGACCTGCCGGTGGTGGGGGCCTGCCGCGCCTATCAGTCGGGTCACGACGAGGTGCATTCGCTTGCCACCAACTATCCGCAGGCCGACGTGCGGTTCTGGATGGGCTTTGGCGAGCATTACATCAACGTCTTCACCGTGCTGCAAAACCTCGGCCTTCTCTCCGAACAGCCGGTGAAAACCGCCGAGGGCCTCGAAGTCGTGCCGCTCAAGGTGGTCAAGGCCGTGCTGCCCGATCCCTCCTCTCTGGCGCCGAATTACGAGGGCAAGACCTGCATCGGCGACCTGGTGAAAGGCACCAAGGATGGCGAGGATTTCGAGGTCTTCGTCTATAACGTCGCGGACCACAAAGAGGCCTATAACGAGGTCGGCTCGCAGGGCATTTCCTACACCGCAGGCGTGCCGCCGGTGGCCGCCGCCATGCTCATTGCCACGGGCGACTGGGACGCGGGCACGATGAAAAACGTCGAGGAACTGGACCCGAAACCGTTCTTTACCCTGCTCGACAAGATGGGTCTCCCGACCCGCGTGCAGATCGGCGGGCTTGGTGGCGAAGACAAGGCCTGGGACGCCTGATCCCGCAAAAACAAAAGCACTTAAAAACCCGCCTCTGGCGGGTTTTTTCATGAATTCGCTGCAGTTTAATCCGTTGGAAAGGAGAATCGCGGAGTCTCTGCCAACCTAAAAGCAGAGAGTCTCATGTCCGCATCTCGTAAGTTTCTCGTCCTGATCCTGACCCTTGCCCTGCTGCCGCTCACCCTGACGGCGGCGGAACCCGAGACGGGGGAGACAGCCGGCGACACCTCCTATGAACGCCAAATTCAGCTGATCGGGCGGCAAACTGCGCTGGCACATCGTCTGGTGCGCAGCATGTGTTTTGCTCAGGCGGGGATTGATGTGAAACGCAATCGCGCCTTGGTCGCCGACACGCGGCGGGAGGTCACGGCCGCCTTCGTGGCGCTTCGAGAGGGCGATCCCGCGCGCGGTATTGCCCCGATCACCAATGGCAATATCCTGACCCAGCTCGGCTCCGCTGAAATGGTTTGGAACGGGCTCGACAAGAAAGCGGCGAGCTTTCTGTCAGAAGGGATGCAGGATGACGAGGTGTTGAAACTCACCTTCAAATCCCAGTCGCTCGAAAAGCTTTGGCGCAATGTGTCTCAGTCTCTGGAGCTCAGAACCTCTGTCGAGCTGTCGCCCGAATATCTGATGCGCAGCCGTCTTGTCATCACCGCTGGCGATCAAAACCGGCTGTTGCAACAGGCTGGCAAGGACGCCTGCCTCATCTATCTCGATCAGGGGGCGGAGACCAATGTCGCCCGTCGCGAGGACCTGTCAGCGGACCTGTCGACCTTCAACCAGAATATCTTCAATCTGACCTTCACGCGTCCGGCGCAATCAGATCAACCCGACGCCCCCGCCCTTGAGCAAGCCACATTCAGCACCTGGCAAACCTGGGTCGGGCTTGAGCCTCTCTTCTATGCTCTGATCACCCCGAGCAATCAGGCCAATCTCTCCGCGTTGCTCCCGGAATTGTCGTTCAGTATTGAATATATGGACCTGCAACTTGTGGAAACGCTCGAGATTTTCATGGCACTTTAGAACCGGGCCAACGCGGGCAATCCGTGGCGACGTTCCGAATTGCGGCTTGGAGTGCATCGAAATTTGTGCGAATTGGTTATGCAATCGAACCAATTTGGCAAAGAAGAGTGATATGACGGTCATAACCAATATCGACGATCTCAAACGGCTGCACAAACGGCGCACGCCGAAGATGTTCTATGACTATTGTGAAAGCGGCTCCTGGACCGAGCAGACCTTTCGCGAGAACGTGTCGGATTTCGACCAGATTCGCCTGCGCCAACGTGTGGCCGTCGATATGGAAGGCCGCTCCACCGCCACGAAAATGATCGGCGAGGATGTCGCCATGCCCGTCGCACTGGCGCCCGTTGGCCTCACCGGCATGCAGCGCGCCGATGGCGAGATCAAAGCGGCGAAAGCGGCGGAGAAATTCGGCGTGCCTTTCACACTCTCGACCATGTCGATTTGTTCGATCGAGGATGTGGCGGAACACACTTCGAAACCTTTTTGGTTCCAACTCTATGTGATGCGCGACCAGGAGTTTTTGAAAAACATCATCCAGCGGGCCAAGGACGCGGGATGTTCGGCGCTTGTCCTGACGCTCGATCTGCAAATCCTCGGCCAACGCCACAAGGATCTGAAAAACGGCCTCTCCGCTCCGCCGAAACTGACCCCCGCCGTGATCGCCGATCTGGCGACGAAATGGGAGTGGGGCTTGGAAATGCTTCAGACCAAACGCCGCAGCTTCGGGAATATCGTTGGCCACGCCAAGGATGTCGACGATCCAGCGTCGCTGTTCAAATGGACCTCCGAGCAATTCGATCCGCGCCTCGACTGGAAAAAGATCGAAGCCATCAAAGAAATGTGGGGCGGGCCGCTAATCCTCAAGGGCGTGATGGAGCCGGAGGATGCCATCATGGCCGCGAAAACCGGCTGCGATGCCATTGTCGTATCGAACCACGGCGGACGTCAGCTGGACGGCGCGCTGTCCTCGATCCGCGCTTTGTCGCCAATTCTGGACGCCGTGGGCGATCAGGTCGAGGTGCATCTCGACAGCGGCATCCGCTCCGGTCAGGACGTGCTCAAAGCGATGGCGATGGGCGCGAAAGGCACCTATATCGGCCGCGCTTTCGTCCACGGCCTCGGCGCCATGGGCGAAGCTGGCGTGACCAAGGCGCTCGAGGTGATCCACAAGGAGCTGGACGTCTCCATGGCGCTCTGTGGTCGCAAACATATCGAAGATGTCGACCGCAACATCCTGCGTGTGCCGGAAAATTTCGCCGGACGCTGGGCCTAACGCCAAATGACGAGGCGGCCTCTGTGCCGCCTCAGTCTTTGCGCGTGGGCAGGCTCAAGATCGCCGGGATAATCAGTCCGATGAGCCCCGCCACCACCAGAAACGCCGCGCGCAATCCGAAATGTTCGGAGAGATAGCCAATCGAGGTCGGCCCAACAAAAAAGCCGACAAAACCAATCATCCAGGCGCGGGAAATGGCCATGTCGCGTTGCCTGCGATGGCTGAGCTTGCCCAAAAGCGAGGTCGCCGTCGGCACGATCACCGCCAGCCCGGTGGCCATGAGCGAGATCCCCAGCAAAGCCATGCCCTGTGTCGGCGCCTGAGACAAGGCCACCGCGCCGCACATGCCGATCAGACCCGACCAAAAAATCACACGGCGCTCGCCCATACGCTCCGTCGTCAACTGCCCGGCCAGTCGAAACGCGGCCATGGTAAAGCCCAGCATCGCAGGCCCGAATCCCCCCTGCCCCGGCGCGCCGCCCAATTCGCGTTCCAGAAACAGCGCCGACCAGGTTTCCACCGTGTTTTCACTCACGAAGGCCACAAACATCATCAAGGCAATCAACAGGATCGCCCGCCAAGGCAGCCTATCGGGCGTCGGGCTCTGATCCTCGTCTTCCGCGACAAAGCCCCGACGTTCGATCGTCAAAATCCCCGCCGCAAAAATCACAACGCTCATCAGCGGCAACACCTGTTCCAGCGCAATCCCGCGCGCGCGCATCGCCCCGACCGCCAACGAGGCCATCCCGAAGCAGAGGGAAAACATTGCATGGTTGAGGTTCATGAGATGGAGGCCGTGCTGCTCCTCAAGGCTGGAAATCCGCAGATTGGCGTTCACGTCGAAACTCGCGACAACCATGCCCAAAGCCAGCATAACGGGAAACAGGCTCAAGGGGCTGGTCACCAATACCGGCAATTGCAACGCGATGAGCGAGCACAGACCAAGGACCGGCAAGGCCAGCCGCCCGAGTTTTTTGTTGAGCGCCGGAGCAAGATACATGGCCAACATACCGCCTGCCGCCGAGCCCAAAAGCGCCAACCCGAAGACGGCATCCGAGGCCTCGGCGCGCATTTTGACCACGGGCACCATGGCCGCAAATGTGCCCCACAGAAACCCTGTCGCACCCAGAGCCGCCAAAGGCGCTCGGGAAACGGTGATGGCCTTCAGGAGAGATTGTGACATGGTTTGACCCTCTGCATCTGGCCCAATGTGTTTCTCAGTGGGGTTCTAAATGGGATTCTCAAAGCGCTTTGAGTGATTGTTTTATAGGTAAGAGGGATGGTGCCATGGACACAACAGATTTTTCACGCCACCAAGACAAAGCCCCCAAAGAGGCCCCTTTGCGGGAAACCATGCGACCCTGGCAACAAAATCCTTCCCATTTCGCCGATTCCCGTGTAAGGCCACGGCTTCACGCGGGACTACAGCCTTGGAGGAGTCCCGCCCTATTTATGGAGAATTCAAAATGGCTGGTGAGATTCCTGATCTTATTGCCCAGGAACGTACGGGGACAGGCAAGGGCGCCGCTCGTCAGGCACGTCGCGACGGTCTGGTTCCGGGGATCGTTTACGGTGATGACAAAGAACCGCTTCCGATCAACATCAAATTCAACGAGCTGCTGAAGCGCCTGAAAGCCGGCCGTTTCCTGTCCACGCTCTTCAACCTCAAAGTTGAAGGCCAGGACGACGTCCGCGTGATCTGCCGCGGCGTTCAGCGTGACGTTGTGAAAGACCTTCCGACCCACGTCGATTTCATGCGTCTGCACCGCAACTCCCGCATCAACCTCTTCATTCCCGTCGAAATCGTCGGCGAAGAGGCGGCTCCGGGCATCAAAAAGGGCGGCGTTGTGACCCACGTCCGTACCGACGTCGAGCTGATCGTGACCGCGTCCGACATTCCGGAAAAAATCACCCTCGACATCACCGGCGGCAACATTGGCGATGTGTACCACATCTCCGACGTGACCCTGCCGGCAGGCGCGAAACCGGTCATCGAGCGTGACTTCGTGATCGCCAACATCGCAGCCCCGGCCGGTCTCGGCGCTGGTGCCTCCGATGAGGACGAAGAAGCTGAAGAGGCCGCCGCAGAGGAATAATCCTTCGCAGCCTCTGGCAAGAATTGAAACGCGGGTCCTTCGGGGCTCGCGTTTTTCGTTGTGGGCGTTTCGCATGTCAGGGGGACTCGCAAATCCGGCGCAGAGGCTTTAGGTGTCATTTCCAAAGGAGACGCGCATGAAACTCTTTGTTGGCCTCGGCAATCCCGGCGCGAAATACGCGCACAACCGTCACAATATCGGCTTCATGGTGCTGGACAGGATCGCCGAGGATCACGGCTTTGGCCCGTGGCGGGCGAAGTTTCAGGGCCAGATGACCGAGGGCCGTCTGGGCGGCGACAAGGTCATTCTTCTGAAACCCGAAACCTTCATGAACCTCTCCGGCCAAGCCGTCGGCGAAGCGATGCGGTTCTACAAACTCACCCCCGCCGACGTGGTGGTGTTTCACGACGAGTTGGATCTGGCGCCCGGCAAGGTGCGGGTCAAATCCGGCGGCGGGCATGCGGGTCACAACGGGCTTCGCTCGATCCATCAGCATATCGGTGCGGAGTATGACCGTGTGCGCCTCGGCATCGGGCATCCCGGGCATAAGGACCGCGTGGCGCCCTATGTCTTGTCGGATTTCGCCAAGGCCGAACAGGACTGGCTCGACGATGTGATCCGCGGCTGTTCCGATGGCGCCCCCGCTCTGGCCGATAATGAACCCGCGAAGTTCTCCAACGCCGTCGCGCTCAGAACCGCGCCGCCGCGCAGTTCGACCGGGACGAAACCACCCAAGGAAAAAACGACAGAAACACCGGAACCGCCCGCCGAGGACACCCGCTCGCCGCTTCAAAAGCTCAAGGACAAATTCCAATGAGCTGGCGCGCGGCGTTCCACGATCAGGCCCGCGCCTGCCGCGACCTCGGTTCGCCGTTCACCGCCACGCTGCTCGATGGCTTTGCCAATCTCGGCCTGCCGGACGGTCCCATCGCGGAGCGCATCGCCTCTTGGCCCGGGGATATGTCCAGCAAAGGGGCCTCCGTGCCGCTGCGTCTGGCGGGCGCTCTGCATGGGCTTGTGCTTGAGGGGAAAGACCCGGAGCTGGCCGCATTTTATCCGCCTCATGTCTCGACAGAGGCGGAGCTGCACGCGGCAGCCAGTGCCGCCATCCTGCGACATGGGAGCTATCTCGACCAGCGTCTCAACGATGCGCCGCAAACCAACGAGGTGGCCCGCGCCACGGCGCTGATCCTCGCGGCCGACGCCCTGTCCGAACGGTTTGGCCTGCCTTTGGTTCTGTCGGAATTGGGCGCGAGCGCGGGGTTGAACCTGAACTTTGATCGCTTTCGCCTCTGCGCGCCCAACGGGGATTTCGGTCCCTCGGACAGCCCCGTGATCTTGACGCCCGACTGGCGGAACGCGGCGCCGAAGCCGCATGGGTTCACCGTCGCAGAGCGACAAGGCGTGGATCTCAGCCCGCGTGATCCGGTGGCGGAGAGGCTCAGGTTGTTGTCCTTCATCTGGCCCGACCAGACGGCGCGGTTCGAGCGCATCTCAGCCGCGCTCGATTTGGCCGCAGAGCATCCGCCGCGCGTGGACCAAGCCGACGCCATCGACTGGCTGGAGGAGCGACTGTCGCGGCGCTTGGACGGCCATCTGCATCTGGTTTACCATACGGTGGCTTGGCAATATTTCCCGCAGACTGTTCAGGATCGGGGGGAGGCCTTGTTGGCCGAGGCCGGCGCGCGTGCCAGAAAAGACGCCCCGCTTGCCCGTCTCTCGATGGAGGCCGATGGTGAGGGGCCCGGCGCCAAACTGACGCTCACGCTGTGGCCCGGAGGCACAGAGCACGACCTCGGGCGGTTCGATTTTCACGGGCGTTGGATCGACTGGATCACGCCAAAACTGTGACGGAGACCAAAATGGAAAAGGCCCCTTCCCTTAATGTTCTGGGCGGCACGCTCGCGCCTTGCTCCACCGATCCTGTGACTGGATTTTTCCGCGACGGGGCCTGTAACACCTGCGCCGAAGATCATGGCAGCCACACGGTCTGCGCCGTGATGACGGAGGAGTTTCTGGCCTATTCGAAATATGTCGGCAACGACCTGTCGACCGCACGCCCGGAGTATGGCTTTGCCGGTCTGAAACCGGGGGATCAGTGGTGCCTCTGCGCCGGGCGGTTCCTGCAAGCCTATGACGAAGGCTGCGCGCCGCAGGTGACGCTGGCCGCCACGCATCTGCGAGCGCTAGAGATCGTACCTTTGGACATTTTGCAACGTCACGCGGTCGATCTTTGAGGGCTCAGGCCACGCGTTCGCCCGCCTCGACCGGCATGATCTGATCATCCATCAGATCGTCAATAAAAAGGCTCAAAAGCTGCGAAGAGCCGCCCACGCCCGCTTTGCGGTAGACCGCATTGGTCTGCGCCTTGACGGTGCCTTCGGAGGTCTGCCGCAGCCGGGCGATCTCCGCGATGGGAAGCCCCTTGATCAGGAAAAGCGCCACGTCGCGCTCGGCCGGCGTCAGGCCCCAGGTCGCAAAGCGATCTTCGAGTACATCGGCAAAGGCAGAAGCGGCGCGACGCAATTTGGTCTCAGCCATGCTCCGTCGGATCATCGAGCGTCTGAGCGCCAGCCCGCCCATGATCACGCCTAAGATGAGGCCAAGCGCCGCCCCCAATTCGATCACCTCGCGAATTTGCCAGGAAATCGGACGCGCGCGCAGGCCCAGAACCGAAGCCAGAATGTCGAAGACGAAAAAGATGGCGCAGAGCGACTGCACGGCGAGGATAATCGCGAGGATGACACTGTCTTTCACCGGCCCTGTACCTCAGTCATCATCATCGCCGTCGTCATCGTCGTCGTCATCGCGCCCGCCGCGATCATCACGATCATCGTCGTCGCCCTCATCATCGTTCTCATCATCGTCATCCCGATCACCGTGATCGCGATCAGACCGATCGCGATCATCATCGTCGTCATGATCGTCCTCCTCGACCTCCCAATAATCGCGAAGCACCTCCCCTGTCGCCGGGTTGATGATGATCTCACGGCGCATTTCATCGTTTTGCGCCACGATCCGCGTGCGGCCCAAAAAGGTCCGGCCCATGGTGATCTTGGTGTAGCCTTGCGACTTAAGCTGGGCGATGACCTGATCGACCACGCTCGTTGTCTGCGCGAGCGCGGGCGCCGCGGTCAGAACGACCGCCGTAAGTCCGGTTATGAAAAGCCTGCGGTGCATGATGTCCTGTCCTGTCCAGCCTCCCGCCCCTGTTAACACGATTGCGACCCGCCCCTCCATGGGGCAGGTGCGGTTTTCATTTTACAGACGGATCAATCGTCATCGTCGTCGTTGTCGTCATCGTGATCGTCGCGGTCGTCGTCATGATCATCATCGCGATCATCGCGGTCGTCGTCACGATCATCGTCATAACGGTCATCGTCATAGCGGTCATCGTCACGATCATCGTCATAGCGATCGTCATCCTCTTCGACCTCGACACCATTCACGCGCGATGTGCGGTCATCGTCATAGGTCTCATCCCGCCATTCCCGCTCGCTCAGCACACGCTCGCGTTCCCGCAGAACCTCGCCCGTCGCATTGTCGATGCGCAGGTCGATCTCCTTGCCGTCGATATAGACCTCGACCTCAGTCTGGCGGAACCCGCGGTCGATCTCGATCCGCGTCGCGCCGGGGTATTGTGCGACGATTTCTTCCGTCGTCGGCTGTGCCGAAACTGCCGTCACACCCAGCCCGCAAACGAGCGCCGACATCATAAGAACCTTGTGCATTGGACTATCCTTTCATGCGTTTTCAAACAAATCGTTCAACGAGGGTCATCGTGACCTCGCCCTGAGATGTGGTCGAAAAACGGCGGCGCGCCCATTGGCATGAGGTTTATCCGGGTTTACGGGCCTGTCTCTAAACCTTTGGTATTCGGTCATAAACTTTGGTTTAAAACCGCCACACAAAAGAAAAGCCGCCCCAAGGGACGGCTTTTGCTAGAGAATTTCGGAGTGCGATCACTCCATATCGCGGCCTTCTTCGCCCGCGAGATCTGCGCCCAGGTGACGCGCCACGGTAAAGATGTCCTTATCGCCCCGCCCCGAAAGGTTGATGACGATGATATGGTCCTTCGGCAAATCGCCTGCGATCTTCATCACATGGGCCACCGCATGGCTCGATTCGAGCGCCGGGATGATGCCCTCCGTGCGGCAACAGAATTGGAAGGCATCCAATGCTTCCTTATCCGTGATCGACACGTAAGTCGCACGTTTGGTGTCATGCAGCCAGCTGTGCTCCGGCCCGATCCCCGGATAATCCAGCCCCGCCGAGATCGAATGGCCTTCGAGGATTTGCCCATCCTCATCTTGCAACAGGTAGGTGCGGTTACCATGCAAAACGCCCGGACGCCCGCCTGTCAGAGAGGCACAATGCTCCATCCGGTCATCGACGCCATGCCCACCGGCCTCAACGCCGATGATGTTCACGCTTTCGTCGTCAAGGAACGGGTGGAACAGCCCCATGGCATTCGAACCACCGCCCACAGCGGCCACGAGCGTATCGGGCAGGCGACCTTCGCCCTCCTGCTCGGCGAGCTGCCAGCGGGTTTCCTGGCCGATGATGGCCTGGTAATCGCGCACCATCGCCGGGTACGGGTGCGGCCCCGCCACCGTGCCGATGCAATAAAATGTGTCGCGCACATTGGTCACCCAATCGCGCAACGCATCGTTCATCGCGTCCTTGAGCGTGCCACGACCGGACTCCACCGGCACAACCTTGGCGCCCAAAAGCTGCATGCGGAACACATTCGGCTTTTGCCGCTCCACGTCGGTGGCGCCCATGTAGACGATGCACTCCAGACCGAACTTGGCACAGACCGTCGCCGTCGCCACACCATGCTGACCCGCGCCGGTTTCGGCGATGATCCGGGTTTTCCCCATGCGACGTGCCAAGAGGATCTGCCCCAGCACATTGTTGATCTTATGCGCGCCGGTGTGGTTGAGCTCTTCGCGCTTGAGATAAATCTTCGCGCCGCCCAGCTCGTCGGTCATCTTCTCCGCGAAATAAAGCGGCGAAGGACGGCCCACGTAATGCTTCCAGAGATCGCGCATCTCTTCCCAGAACGACGGATCGTCCTTGGCCTTGTTGTATTCCTCTTCCAAAGAGAGGATCAGCGGCATCAATGTCTCCGACACGAACCGCCCGCCGTAGATACCAAAGCGGCCCTTTTCGTCCGGGCCACTCATAAAGCTGTTGAAAAGATCGTTCATCGCGATGCTCCTTTGCGGATCTCACAGGATGTAGCGCAGAGGTCCGGCACGGTAAAGCGCGCCCGCCTTTTTCTTGGCAAAAATACTCAAGGATTGCCGGTCAGGCAGCGCGGATCGCCTCAAAAAAGGCGCGGATTTTGGCAGGGTCTTTCACCCCCGGCGCGCTCTCCACGCCCGACGAGAGATCCACCTGTTTCGCGCCCGTCATCTGGATCGCCTGAACCACATTGTCGACCGTCAGCCCACCCGCCAGCATCCAGGGCCGGTTCCAGGCGCGTTTGGAGATCAGCCGCCAGTCAAAGGTCTGGCCATTGCCGCCCGGACGAGTCGCGTCTTTCGGGGCTTTTGTCTCCACCAAGAGTTGATCCGCAACCATGCCATAGGCATCAAGCGCGGCCACGTCTTCCGGCCCTGCGATCCCCACCGCCTTCATCACCGGCAAACCATAGCGCGCGCGCACTTCCGCCACCCGCTCAAGGCTTTCAGACCCGTGAAGCTGCAACATATCGAGCGGCACCTCGGAGGTGATCCGGTCAAGCTCGGCATCCGTCGGGTTCACCACAAGCGCCACTTTCGCGACGCCCACCGGCACCTCCGTCGCCAGATCGCGCGCGCTGGCGACCTCGACATGACGCGGGGATTTCGGGAAGAAGACAAAGCCGAGGTATTGCGCGCCTGCGTCCACGGCAGCGGCGACCGCTTCGGGCGTTTTCAGCCCGCAGATTTTTACACGAGTGTCCATAAGTCTATCCGGGGCTCGCGGGTCAGCGTTCCAAGAGCGCCAAGACTTCGTCGCCCTCTTTCTTCGCCTTGTCGGTTTTCAGCTTGCTCACTTCGCGGGCCAGCTGTTCCTTCTCGCGCTTATGGGTCGAGGCGGCGGAACGATGTTTGTACTCGCGCATCCATTCCCAGACGAAGCCGATCAAAAGACCGGCCACGATGGCGCCAAAGATCACCACGAAGAGCGGCAGGCTGATCGACATCGACACGCCGCTCAGCACCGCCAGATCGGCGGGCAGAAGATTGAGAGTCACCATGTCCCGGTTCGCGATGGCAACGGTCACCAGCACCACGGCAAGCGCCGCGAGAAAAGCGTAACGGATGTATCGCATGGGGAGGCCTCTATTGTCTTATTCGTCGTTCAAACGGTCGCGCAGCAGCTTGCCGGTTTTGAAGAACGGCACATGTTTTTCCTCAACAGGCACGCTCTCGCCGGTGCGCGGGTTGCGACCCATTCTGGCATCGCGCTTCTTGACGGAAAACGCGCCAAAACCGCGCAGCTCCACCCGATCGCCCCGTGCCATCGCTTCAATGATTTCCTCGAAAATCGTGTTCACGATGCGCTCCACATCTCGTTGGTAGAGATGCGGGTTCTCATCGGCGATCTTCTGGATCAGCTCGGACCGGATCATGGAAGTCCCCCCTTACATATCAGGCGCTTTTTGCGTTCTCATGACATGCGGCAAACGCTTTGCCCGCATGATGTTTTTCATAGACTGACTATAGGATGGGATAGCGATCCGGGAAAGCGTCTCGTAGGGGAGAGAACGGTGTTTTTTAGGGCTAATGTGCTGAGTTTTAGCCTAAAAATCCAACTTGCCTGTGCGAAACTGGAAATTTCCCCGCGCCACCCGATTTGCCGCATCGCGGCAAGGATCAAAGCGATTCGGCCTTCTCATCATTGATAAATCGCTTTTTCGCCCGGCTTCGCGTTCAAAGCCGTTTGGAAACGATTTTTTTAGATATCAAACCGATGGCACAAAAAAGGCCCCGCAAAAGCGGGGCCTTTCTCTATTCTATTGTACGAAATTACTCGTCGCCGGTCTTCAGAGCCGCGCCGAGGATATCGCCCAGGGACGCACCGGAGTCGGAGGAACCGTACTGTTCGACGGCTTCTTTCTCTTCCGCGATCTCACGTGCCTTGATGGACAGGCCCAGACGACGGGTTTTCTGATCCACGTTGGTCACGCGCACATCGATGTGGTCGCCGATCTGGAAGCGCTCGGGGCGCTGTTCCGCACGGTCACGCGACAGGTCGGAGCGGCGGATGAAGGATTTCGCGCCTTCATATTCCACTTCGATGCCGCCGTCTTCGATGGCGGTCACGGTCACGGTCACGATGGAGCCGCGTTTCACGCCCTCAACCGCACCGGAGAAGCTGTCGTCGAGTGCTTTGATGGAGAGAGAGATACGCTCTTTTTCCACGTCCACTTCGGTGACGACGGCTTTGACCATGTCGTTCTTGTGGTAGTTCTGGATGGCATCCTCGCCACGCTCTTCCCAAGACAGGTCGGAGAGGTGAACCATGCCGTCGATGTCGCCCGGCAGACCCACGAACAGACCGAATTCGGTGATGTTCTTGACTTCGCCTTCGACCACGGTGCCTTCCGGGTGAGTCTCGGCAAAGAGCTCCCACGGGTTGCGCATGGTTTGTTTGAGGCCGAGGGACACGCGACGCTTGGACGGGTCGATCTCGAGCACCATGACTTCCACTTCTTGCGAGGTGGAGACGATTTTGCCCGGGTGGACGTTTTTCTTGGTCCAGGACATCTCGGAGACGTGCACCAGACCTTCAACGCCAGCTTCCAGCTCAACGAATGCGCCGTAGTCGGTGATGTTGGTCACGCGGCCCGTGTGCACGGATTCGAGCGGGTATTTGGCTTCAACGGAATCCCACGGATCGTCCTGCAGCTGTTTCATGCCCAGCGAGATACGATGAGTCTCTTTGTTGATCTTGATCACCTGAACCTTGATCGTCTCGCCGATGGAGAGGATCTCGGACGGGTGGTTCACACGGCGCCATGCCATGTCGGTGACGTGCAGCAGGCCGTCGACACCGCCGAGGTCCACGAAGGCACCGTATTCGGTGATGTTCTTGACGACACCGTCAACGGTCTGACCTTCGGTGAGGTTGCCGATGACTTCAGCGCGCTGTTCCGCACGGGACTCTTCGAGGATCGCACGACGCGACACAACGATGTTGCCACGACGACGGTCCATCTTGAGGATTTGGAACGGCTGCTTGAGACCCATGAGCGGGCCCGCGTCGCGCACCGGACGCACGTCCACTTGCGACCCCGGAAGGAAGGCAACTGCGCCGCCCAGATCGACGGTGAAACCGCCTTTGACGCGGCCAAAGATGGCGCCTTCGACGCGCTCTTCGGAAGCGTAGGCTTTTTCGAGACGATCCCAGGCTTCTTCGCGACGGGCTTTATCGCGGGAGATGACGGCTTCGCCACGGGCGTTTTCAACGCGGTCGAGGAACACTTCGACTTCGTCGCCAACGGCCACGGAGGGTGCTTCGCCCGGGTTGGAGAATTCTTTCAGATCAACGCGGCCCTCCATTTTGTAGCCGACGTCGATGATGGCCTGACCTGCTTCAATCGCGATCACTTTGCCTTTGACAACCGAGCCCTCGGCCGGGGTGTCAATTTCGAAGCTTTCATTCAGGAGGGCTTCGAAATCCTCCATAGATACGTTCTGAGCCATGTGGTCTCTAGATTCCTTTTCATACGGTTATGCGGGCCGGGCGGTTGTCTCCACCGGTCTTGATTTCAGATCGCCTATAAAACCACCCCTTAAAAAGACGACGCTCAGAAGGCACTGCGGGAAAAACACAAATCAGGGCCGAAGCTGTTCTTCGACCCTGCCCGGAGTGTCTTGATGACGTCTGATGGCCTCATAGACTGGCGCGCGTATAGGCGCGAATCCCGTGAAAAGCAAGGGAAATCGGGTTAATCGGCAGGATTGGCCATGAGAGCGTGGGCGGCGTTGAGAACGGCTTCGTGGTCGGGGATGTAGTGGGGACCAAAAATTTTAGCCTGCTTTTGGTAAGGCGTTACAATGTGTTTAGGAGGAAACATCCTTTCCGCGCCAAACAGAGGCTCCAAGCCTGCTTTCCTCCTCTCTTCTTTTTCCCTGTTCTTTTGCCGTAATTCTTCTCGATTTTTTTCCTCACGCTCCTCGGACCCTAGCAATGTTTTACGAACACTCACCGGAACCAGTATTGCCTGTGGCAGCCAGCTTTCTTCGAAGGTGAATCGCGTACCAGAATGGCAAAATGCCAGATAAATCAGCATTGAGCGATCTAATGGCATCTCCACATAGCATCGTAATGCGATCTCGACCCGATCCAATATGCGCTTGATTTGTCGAAATGACAGATCGCTGTTCACAACAATACTCGCTGTAAGTTTTGCGGCTGCTTCAATCGAAAAAGTCTCATCATCGGAATAGGGCGTCCCAATATCCAACTGCTGCAAAACCAGTTGGTAGGTCGCCCGCCCCTTCGCTTCCGCCGTCGCCTTCAACGCCAGTCGGAGATCGACGAATTTATCGAGATACCGTTCCCCCTCGCCATGCGCGCCGAACCGATGCTGTGCGACTTTCTCCAAATAATCGGCATTGACCATCAAGCAGAACACATAGCCGGGACGGTCGAACACATGTTTCATCGCCTCCAAGAGCGCGATGGCATATTCTGGATGACACCGGTCCAACTCGTCGATCAGGATGATCACCCGATCCGTCTCCTTGCCCTTGGTCAACTCGGCTTTGAGGGCATCAAGCTGCGCGGGCAGTTCTTTTTGAATGGCCTTCTCAGCGGCCAGTTGCGTGGCAATCATCTGGGCGGCGGTTTTGGACATTTCCTCGCCGACACTGTCCGCCATGCTTTGCAAAGCCTCTTGTCCTTCGAAGACCTCGCCAATCTCGCCGGACACGGCGTCGATGACCTCATCAGCCCCGGCCTTGAGCACCGCCTTCGTCAGCGAACGCGCGACAACACCGCCGTATTTACGGCCCAAAGCGCCAGCCTTCTGAACCTTCCCCTTTTCCTCCACCGGCAATTCCGCCAGCAAAGCGCCGAGAAAGGTCACCACCGGATCGCCGGAGTGGTCCGAGCGCTGCGCATCGACCTCGATCACCACCTCCCCCGCCTGACGCAGGTGTTTGGCCCAGGCCTCCCGGAAAAAGGTTTTGCCGTGACCAAAGCCTGCCTCGATGGAGATGACCTTGCTGTCATCCACCGTCTGGATCAACCGGGTGAAGGTTTCCCCGAGTTTCTCATATTCGAGAAGGTCGTCGGCCCAAGGGGACGCGGGGGCTGGAAGGGTATCGTGAGGCATGGCAAAGGCTTTTCAAGAAACGCAACAGCCTTCACCCTATCGCTCTCACACCAACCCGTCGAGCCGCGCCAGATAGGCCGCGTCGTTTTCGCCTGACAGGCGCGCGTAGGGGAAGGCGGAGCCGTAGGTGGCGACGCTGGTGGCGGTTTTGGCGAAGAGTGCGATCAGCTCGCGGGCGCGATCCGGGGTAATCACCGGATAGGTGTTGTCCTCCTGAAGCCCGAGCTCCTGTTCGAAACCCAAGATCGAGTCATAGGACATCGACCAATCTTTGAAGGGCGAGGTGTCCATGGCCTCTTCGTGCAGCAGAATCTCTACATTCTGATGCCGGTCGTCCGCCGCGATGCGGGTCATGAGCGCGTCAACATGCTGCACAGGCCCGTGCAGCGCCTGAAAGAATTGCTCGTCGATGCGCAGCAAGATGCCGGTCACACCATGTTCGGCGTTGAATTTGATGGCCGTCCGCAGGATGTCGAGGTCCGACGGGTGAAAATCTTCGTGGCGGGCAACAGAACGATATAGAACTTGTACATAAGGGGTTACGCGGCTTTCCATTCAGGACCCTCCTCGCGCATCTCGTCTTGCCGCAGTCCATCGCAGCGGCGCGAAGTTGCCCCGAAGTCAAGGAACAGGCAAGATAAATTCGCACAGAGCTGTTCAAAAAAGAAAGGACAGCCGCAAAATTTCGGCCACCCTTATCAAAATCACATATATTTTAGCACAGCTGCGCGCCTCAGCAGATCAACTCTGTGCTCAATTCAAATCCGTGACCAGATCATAGGCCGGTTTGCGGACCTTTTTGAGCGGCAAAAGCCAATCGCCCTCGACCCGCCGCGTGCCCAGCGCAAGCGCCACGACGGATTTGAGCCCCTTGTCTTTCAGCCCCAGGATGTCATCGAATTTGGCGTTGTCAAAGCCCTCCATCGGCGTGCTGTCGACCTCAAGCTCGGCGGCGGCGGCGAGCGCAAAGCCGAGCGCGAGATAGGTCTGACGGGCGGCGTGATCGAAATTGACCGCATCCGGACGCGGCAGGTAGGCGGCTTTGAGATTGCCATAGTAGGTGTCGAGTGCCGCTTCGGTGCCCGGACGCTCTGCCGCATGGCGGGTGACGACCGCATCGATCCGCGCCTCCGTGTAAGAATCGAAAGCGGCAAAGACCAAGAGATGCGAGCTGTCCGTCAGCAGGTCCTTGGCATTGGCTGCCTCCTTGAGTTTGGATTTCAGCTCCGCGTTGCGGATGACGAAGAGGTGAAAGGGCTGAAGCCCGGACGAGGTCGGCGCCATGCGGATGGCTTCGACGATCTGGGCCACTTTGGCCTCGTCCACGGGTTTTGTCGGATCCATGGCCTTGGTGGCATAGCGCCAATTCAATTTGTCGAGAAACATGTGATGTCTCCAAGAGAGGTTGCGTTGCCCTAGACATGCGCCTCTCTGCTGCGGTGGGCAAACCTCCCGGAACGCACAACCCGCTGCACGCTTTCCGCAGAATTTTGTTTTTAAATGATAAAACCGCTCCGTTTCGCCGCGATGCAAATGCTGCTGTGCAGAAATGATCTGATGATCCGATCAAAAATGCGACAAACCAAGCCGGTCGGCATCAAATCCGATCTCGGCAAAAAGACGCAACACCTGTGCCTCGAACTCCGGATCGTCCAGCCAGAGGCATTGCGAAAAATACCAGTAGAGGAATTTGGTGTAATCGCGCTTGCCCGTCACAGCCTGTTCCAGCGCGGGGGCAAAGTCCTCAGGCGTCCGCACAATCCCCGCCACCTGATCGAAATCGGCGCGCGCAAACAAAAGCGTCGGCGTTCCGTGCAGGAAGCCCTCGAGAGAGGCCGCCGAATTGGCCGAGACTGTCACCGCCGCCTGCCTCAGCAGATCGTGCACATTGGCGTTGGTCTTGATCGGCTGGTAGCCCTGCGCCTTGAGGTTCTTAATCACCTGAAGGCCTTCGTCTTTGCGGATCGGATGCGGTTTGATGTAAACCGGCCGACCGCCCGCGCCTTCCAGCACCGTGTGCAGCATCTCATCGAGCCCCATATAGGCATGCCCCCGGCGATAGGGCGGCGGACCTTGCAGAAAGACCACAATGCCCTCGGGGTCGATCTGCTCGACGGCTTTCTTTTGGTGATAGCGTGAATTGCGCGGGTCCGAAAACCGGGCCCTGAGCCGGCTCACATAGGCCTCTGCCTCCGCCGGATCGACCGTCTCGGGATCGAAACGGCGCGCGGCAATAGAGCTGTCGGCCAGCACGCCTTTGGGATCGAGATGCCAGCAGCCGTCGAGATAGGCCAGCGCAGAAATCAGCACATCCGGGTGCGGCTTGCGGGCATTGTCGACGACGTGAAGGTTGCCGTCCGGCGCCGTAGGCGGAAAGCGCGGGGCGATCTCGACCGTGCCGCCGCGCTGTTCGATCATGCGTTTGAGGCGCGGATAAAGCGACGTCCTCTTGCCCGCCTCCAAGGCCGCCCGCTCGTGATCGGGCAGATGGAGAACGAGCTTTGCCGTCATGCCCGGCGCGCCTCGATCAGGGCGATCACCTGGGCCACCGCCTCGTCGATGCTCATCTCGGTCGTGTCGATCACGGTGGCGTCTTCGGCGGGCTTCAATGGCGCCGAAGCCCGCGCCGCGTCGCGCTCATCGCGCTCGCGCAGGTCTTCCAATACCTCGTCCAGCGTGATGTCTTCGCCCTTCGCAACCAACTCTTTATGCCGCCGCATCGCGCGCACCTCGTCGGAGGCCACGACATAAAGCTTCACCTCGGCATCGGGGCAAATCACCGTGCCGATGTCGCGCCCGTCCAGAACGGCACCACCTTCACGACGGGCAAAGGCCTGTTGAAAATCCACGAGAGCGGCGCGGACTTCGGGCACGGCGGCCACACGAGACGCTGCCTGTCCGGCATCGCCCGAGCGCAAATCGTCACGTTCCAAATCCTTCGCCGTCAAAGACTGTGCCGCCTCAATCGGGGTCAGCCCTTCGAATGTCTTCGCCCCGGTCGCACGGTACAAAAGCCCGGTGTCGAGATGAGCGAATCCGAAATGCGTGGCAACGGCTTTGGAAATCGTACCTTTGCCCGCGGCGGCGGGGCCATCGATGGCGATGCAGAAACTCATGTGAACCTCCAGTTCGGGAGACAAGTTCTGACTCAGCTGCGCGGCACTGTCAATTTCTGCCCCAGCTGTCTGAGCAAAAGCACGCCCCAAAGTGTCATCGCAACGGCCCCACTTGCGGCTTTAAGACGGGTAAAGAGCGTGGCACGGGCGATCTCCGCCGCGCTCACATCCTCGGGGGATTGGCCCAACAGCCCCGCCACCGCAATGTTTTCGGCGTAATCCGCCAGCATGCACAAAACCGCGGCGGCGAAAACGAGACGAAAAACCCAAAGCCAGTGCCCCGCCGCCCATCGCGCCGACCAGATCACCGTCAGCGCCAAAAGCGCAGGGTAGACTGCATCGAGCCAGCGTTGCGGCCCCTGATAGAGGGCTCGGCCGTCGTCGGACAAAGCGCTCAGAAAATCCCGCGCCTGCGCTTCCGACATCCCCCAGGGCCGCATATCAAAGGCTGGCATCCCCGCGTCGCGCGCAATCATCGCCAGCGTCCCGCCCACCATCGCGGCATAGACCCCGAGGGTCACCGCAAAGAGCAGCCAGAACGCCGCCCGGCGCATCTCAGTTGTTCCGCGTCACATAGGCACCGAGGTCTGTCATCAGCTTTTCGAAAACCGGGAAAGAGGTGGCAATCGGGCTGCCGTCATCCACCGTCACCGGCTCTTTCGAGGCCATGCCCAACACGAGAAACGACATCGCGATCCGGTGGTCGATATGGGTCGCACAGGTGGCGCCGCCCTTGACCCCATCCGGTCCCTGACCATGCACGATCAGCGTGTCTTCGTCCTCTTCAATGGTCACCCCACAGGCCTCAAGCCCGCGCGCCATGGCGTCGATGCGATCCGATTCCTTGACGCGCAATTCCTTGACGCCGCGCATCACGGTGGTGCCCTCGGCATAGGCCGCAACCACAGACAGGATCGGGTATTCGTCGATCATCGACGCGGCGCGTTCGGGCGGCACTTCGATGCCTTTGAGTTTCGAGTATTTCACACGCAGATCGGCCACCGGCTCGCCGCCCTCTTCGCGCTCATTTTCAAAGGCGATCTCGGCGCCCATCTCGACCAACGTCGTGTAAAGCCCATTGCGCGTCAGGTTCTGGCTCACGCCCGGCACGAAAATATCCGAGCCTTCGACGATCAGCGCCGCACAGACCGGGAAGGCCGCAGAGGACGGATCGCGCGGCACGGCGACCTCTTGCGGGGTCAGTTCGGGGCGGCCGGTGAGGGTGATCTTGTTGTAGCCTTCGGGAGTCTTTTCGGTGACCACCTCGGCGCCAAAGCCAGTGAGCATACGTTCGGTGTGGTCACGCGTGGCCTCTTTCTCGATCACCACGGTCTTGCCCGGTGCATTCAGCCCCGCGAGCAAAACAGCGGATTTCACCTGCGCAGAGGGCACCGGCGTCTCATATTCCACCGGCACCGGATCGGCGGCGCCCACCAAAGTGAGCGGCAAACGCCCGCCAGAGCGCCCGACAGACCGCGTCCCAAAGAGCGCCAAAGGATCGGTCACCCGCGCCATCGGGCGTTTGCGCAAAGAGCCGTCGCCGGTGAAGGTCGTGCAGAAATCATAACACGCAACACAGCCCATGATCAGCCGCACGCCGGTGCCCGAGTTGCCGCAATCAATGATGTCTTCAGGCTCCGTAAAGCCGCCAACCCCCACGCCATGCACGGTCCACTCGCCCGCGCCTTCGCGCACTACATCGGCCCCCAGCGCCTGCATCGCCTTGGCGGTGTCGAGCACATCTTCGCCCTCCAACAGCCCTGTGATCTTGGTCTCGCCCACCGCCATGGCACCGAAAATCAGCGCCCGGTGCGAGATAGATTTGTCGCCGGGCACCGCCGCCGTGCCTTTCAAAGGCCCGGTCTTGCGCGATGACATCGGGATCGGGGTGGCATGGCTGGACATGGGTCGTTCTCCTCACATTGCCGTTCTGATAACGCAAGCCCGGCAGGCGGTCTATCGGCTGTCTTCATTGCAGCCCAAATACTCAGATGTTTCCGTCAGTTTTTGCGAAACGTCATGTAATGCGGCCTGCGGCCTTCACGGATCGCCTTTTTCTCGTAGCGGGTCGAGAACCAATCCGACCACGGCTTGCGCCAATCTTCGGCGCTCTCGCCCAGCCATTCAAACCCTGCGCGCGGCACCTCTTCCATGGTCTGGCGCACGTAATCCGGAATGTCGGTCGCCACGCGGAATTCCGCACAGGGTTTGAGCGCGCGGTAAAGCGGCTCGAGGTGCTCTGCGGTCACGAAACGGCGACGGTGGTGACGGGCTTTCGGCCAAGGATCGGGATAGTTCAAAAAGGCTTTGTCGAGGCTTTCATCGGGCAGCACATCGAAGAGATCGCGCGCATCGCCTGCGTGGATCGCCACATTGTCGAGGCCGCCCACGCGGCGGATATGTCCCAAACAAGACGCGACGCCATTGACATAGGGTTCACAGCCAATGATCGCCACATTGGGATAGGTCTGCGCCATGTGGATGAGGTGCTCACCGGCGCCAAAGCCAACCTCGAGCCAAACAGGTTTGCCGCCAAACCGCGCCGTCAGGTCGAGCTTTTCGCGTTCCGGGTTTTCGTCCCAGGTCACCGGCCCAGGGGCAAGTTTGGGCAGGTCCTCTTCGAGGTACTCCTTTTGCGCCTGATTGAGCGTCTTACCGTGGATACGGCCATAAAAGTTGCGCCACGGAGCACCGGAGGTGTGACCACTTTCGTGTGTGCCGGAGGTGTGACCACCTTCTTCGGCTCCTGATTGGTGCTGTTGATCGTCAGACATGGAAAACCCCGCGTGTTACGGCGGGGCTTTTGCCAAGAAACAGACTGGAAAGCAATGGAAAGCAATACTGACTGACCGGACCCGTCCTCAGGCCCGCTGAATCATGTAAAGCCCCGCCGCCATGGTCAGCATACCAGCGGCGCGCATCGCGGAAATCGGCGGCCGCGAAAAACAGATGTGCCGGTTGATGCAACAGCTCTCCGACCGGCACCGGCGGGCCAAGACCCGCGCGACAGGAAAAGATCGGGCCAAAGAGAACCAGGGCACAGAACCAAAGGGGGACGCAGGGTCTCTCGCATCTCGGCCTCCTCCGAACGGTCTCCTACCCGCGCCCGCGATAGGGCGGCACGCCCTGATCGGGGATCCAGACATCTTTCGGCTCCGGCCCGGAGGCCCAGAACACGTCAATAGGAATGCCGCCGCGCGGATACCAATAGGCACCGATGCGCAGCCAAACAGGATCGAGGAATTCGGTCAGGCGCTTGCCGATATAGACAGAACAATCCTCGTGAAAGGCGCCGTGATTGCGGAAAGAGCCGAGGAAGAGCTTGAGCGATTTGCTCTCCACCAGCCATTTCCCGGGAATGTAGTCGATCATCAGATGGCCGAAATCCGGCTGGCCGGTCATCGGACAGAGCGAGGTGAACTCGGGCGCGGTAAAGCGCGCGACATAGCGTTCGCCTTCGTGCGTGTGCGGTACGCGTTCAAGCACTGCCTCTTCAGGAGAGGTTGGCGGGGCGGTGGCGCCACCGAGTTGTGTCAGGCTGGATGTGTCTGTCTTGACCATGGCTCTCTCTGGCTCCGAAAACGAAAAGGGCGGGAAACCCCGCCCTTTTGTCTATGGCCGATCAGACCGCGTTGTTCAACGCCTCTGCCAGGTCGGTACGTTCCCAGCTGAACCCACCATCGGCCTCCGGCGCGCGACCGAAATGGCCATAGGCGGCGGTGCGTTGGTAGATCGGTTTGTTCAGCGCCAGATGGGTGCGGATGCCGCGCGGGGTCAGGTCCATCACCTTCGGGATCGCCGCTTCGATCAATGCCTCATCGACTTTGCCGGTACCGTGCAGGTCGGCATAGATCGACAGGGGTGCGGCCACACCGATGGCGTAGCTGAGCTGGATCGTAGCCTTGTCGGCCAGCCCCGCCGCCACGACGTTTTTCGCCAGATAGCGCGCGGCATAGGCGGCCGAGCGGTCCACCTTGGTCGGATCTTTGCCCGAAAACGCCCCGCCACCATGAGGGGCCGCGCCACCATAGGTATCGACGATGATCTTACGCCCCGTGAGACCCGCGTCGCCATCGGGGCCGCCGATGACGAATTTACCGGTCGGATTGACGTGCCAGACCGTGTTGTCGGTCAGCCAGCCCTCGGGCAGCACCTCTTCGATATAGGGGGCGACGATGGCGCGCACGTCCTCGGAGGTCAGATTTTCGTCAAGGTGCTGGGTCGACAGCACGAGCGAGGACACCTCGACCGGCTTGCCGCCTTGGTAGCGCACAGAAAGCTGCGCCTTGGCGTCCGGGCCCAACACCGGCTCGGTGCCGTTTTTGCGCACCTCGGCCAGACGACGCAGGATGGCGTGAGAAAACTGGATCGGAGCGGGCATCATCGCTTCGGTCTCATTGGTCGCGAACCCGAACATGATGCCCTGATCGCCCGCGCCTTCGTCCTTGTTGCCCGCAGCATCGACGCCCTGGGCGATATGAGCAGATTGTTCGTGCAGGAGGTTCGTCACCTCCAGCGTGTTCCAATGAAATTTGTCCTGCTCATAGCCGATGTCGCGCACACAGTCGCGCACGATGCCATCGACCTTGTCCATGTAACCGCGCAGCTTGTCCTGATCGGACAGGCCGATCTCGCCGCCGATGACGACGCGGTTCGTGGTGGCGAATGTCTCGCAAGCGACGCGCGCTTCGGGCTCTTCGGAGATCAAAGCGTCGAGGACGGCATCGGAAATGCGGTCGCACACCTTATCGGGGTGACCCTCGGAAACGGATTCCGAGGTGAATACGTAGTCTTGGCGGGACATGGGGGTCGTGCTCCATTGGATTATGTCGCCCACACGTCAGGAAGCCGTTGTGTGGGCCGTTGATTAAAATGCGATATAGTCGCTCGCGAGGGAGGGTCAATCGGTTTTTCTGGCGGACCCCATCCGCGTTCTTGCCCACCCTGATATCACAAAGAGGATTAATAAAGCCCAAACGGGCGCTTCTTTAAGCTGCATATAAGGGGTCTCGGAGAGCTTTCCGGGCAGCGGCGCGGTGAAGGCGCCAGAGGTGCCCAGAGGGATTTGCGCCAAGACCTCGCCACGCGCATTGATCAGCGCGGAGACGCCGGTGTTGGCGGCACGCACCATGGGCAAGCCGGTCTCGATCGCCCGGAACCGCGCCTGCGCAAGTGCTTGTTGCGGCCCGGAAAATTCACCGAACCACGCGTCATTGGTCATCTGCAAAAGCCAGTCGGGGCGGGTTTTGCTGCGCAGATCGCGCGGGAAAATCGCCTCGTAACAAATCAATGGCAGGGCCTGTCCCAAGGCGCCCGTGTCGAACAGCTCCGGGCCGGGACCGGCGGAATAGCCATAGCCATTCTTCGCGGTGAAAGCCCGCAACCCGATCCGCTCCAAGAGCCAGGGCAAAGGCATATATTCCCCGAACGGCACGAGGTGATGTTTGTCATAGCTTTCGATCACCTGCCCCGTCTCATCGAGGTGGATGGCGCTGTTATAGCCCTGCATCCCTTCGACTCGGTTGAGGCCGACGATGGCGCGCGCGGGGGCTGCCACCTCTGCAATCTCGCGCAGATAGGGACCGGCGGCGTAGAGCGGCGCGGCGACGGAGGTCTCCGGCCAGATCACCAGATCAGCGGGGGCTTCGGAGGCATCGGGCGCGGTCAGATCGAGCGCGCGATTGTAAAAGACGGGGATGTAATCCGGGTCCCATTTGAGATGCTGCGGCGCGTTGGGTTGGACCACGCGGATGTTATGCGCGGTGTCCGGAGGCATCGGTTGGGACAGGCGATAGGCGCCTCCGACCCATGTGGCAATGAAACAGACGACCGCCAGCGCCGCCACTCTGCGCGAACGCGTAAGAACCGCATGCGCCAGAAGCGCGGTATAAGCGAAACTCAGCGCGGTGAGCGCATAGGGGCCGATGAAGGCGGACAATTGCGCGATGGGGGTGTCGAGCCAGATGTAGCCGGGCATGGCCCATGGGAAACCGGTAAAGACATGACCGCGGGCCAGTTCCATCAGTCCCCAGACTGCGGCCAGACCCGGCAGACCGGTTTTGAGTATTTTTGCCAAGAAAAAGGCCAAGGCCCAGAACAGCGCCAGCCCCCCCGCCATGAAGAAGAGCGCGAAGGGGATCATCCAGCCGTGCCGCCAGGGTTCGACCAGAAAGGGATTCACGATCCAACTGAGCGAGATCAGAAATGTCGCCAGTCCGACAAGCCAGCCGCGCAGAGCGGCCTGTTTCGGGGTGAGCGCCATGTGCCAACTGATCGCTGCCATGGTGAGGCCTATGAGAGCCACCGGCCATAAGCCCAAAGGCGCCTGCCCGACAGCGATCAACAGGCCTGCGCCGAAAGCAAAGGCCCGCGGCGGCGTGATCAGGCGCCGCAGACGGGACAGGCGTTGTGCCATATTTTAGACCTCGGTCTTGGGTTTGACGGCGGAGGGCAGACGCACGCGAATGCGTTTGATCCGGCGCGGGTCGGCGTCGATGATTTCGAACGCGGCGCCTGACGGATGCGGGATCACTTCGCCACGCGCGGGCACACGGCCCGAGAGCAAAAAGACCAGGCCGCCCAGCGTGTCAATCTCCTCGTCCTCTTCCTCATCGGCGAGACGCAGGCCAATCGCGGCCTCGAATTCGTCGAGCGGCGCTTTGGCCTGAGCGATGAAAACGCCGGGTGCGGTCTGGGTCCAGAACACATCCTCGTCGATGTCATGCTCGTCCTCAATCTCGCCGATCACCTGTTCGACCAGATCCTCGAGCGTCACCAAACCGTCCACACCGCCGTATTCGTCGATCACCAAAGCCATATGCATCCGGTCGGACTGCATCTTTTGCAACAGGATGCCGATGGGCATGGAGGGCGGCGCGTAGATCAGCGGACGCAGCATTTTCTTGAGGTTGAAACGTTCCGCGCCCTTGCCGTTAAAGCCATGCTGAAGCGCAAAGTCTTTCAGGTGCACGAGGCCCACGGGCGTATCGAGCGTGCCTTTGTAGACCGGCAGGCGGGTCATGCCGCTTTCGCGAAAGACCTGAACCAGATCCTCTTTTCGGATGTCGGAGGGAACAGCGACGATTTCGGCCTTTGGCACGGCCACATCATCCACGCGCATACGGCGCAGGTTGACCATGCCCGGGCGCTGCGCAGGCGGAACCTGTGCGGCAGGGGCCGGTGTGTCGGCAATCGTCGGGGTTTTAACGGGTTTAGAGGAAAACGCCGCCTTGATGCGATCGAACCACCCTTCGGATTTGACACCTGTGGCGGTCTTTGTGTCCTTCGCGTGGCTCTGCGTTTTACTTATGGGGTCCGTTGGCGCGCTCTGCGCTGCCATAGAAGACCCAGGCTCAGTGTCGCCCATGTGCCCTTTCCAACATACGTCCTTTCAATTTGAGGCGGCCGAAACGCGGCCGTTCGCTTAATATGGGTCGTCCAACCCCAAGGTTGCAAGTATTTCGACCTCTGTGCCTTCCATAATTTCGGCATCCTGGTCGGATATGTGATCATAACCCAACAGATGTAACAGACCATGAACGATCAAATGGGTGACATGATCCGCCATCGGCTTGTCGGCCTCTTGGGCCTCGCGCGCGCAGGTGTCATAGGAAATCGCGATGTCACCCAACTCAATGGTGCCGTCGAAATCCTCTTCCGGCAGCGGCGGGCGTGCGCCGGGCGTGGCACGTTCCTCAGCGGGCCAGGACAGCACATTCGTTGCCTTGTCCTTCTCGCGAAAATCGGCGTTCAACAGTTTGATCCGGGCGTCATCACAGGCCAGCACCGAGCCTTCGCAGAGCTCCGCCTCCAGCCCCAAATGCGAACAGAGCGCCGCAAATGCGCGCTCTGTCAGCTCTTCCAATCCCGCCTCATCCCAGCACGGGTCTTCGATGATCACGTCCACGGCCAAGGGGCCCTCCGCATCGCGCCTTATTGCGCTTCGTCGGCCTCATACGCTTCAATGATCGCGGCGACAAGCGGGTGACGCACCACGTCTTTCGACGAGAAGTAGTTGAACGAAATGTTCGGCACACCCGCGAGGATGCGTTCGGCGTCGCGCAGACCCGATTGCACACCGCGCGGCAAATCGACCTGAGAACGGTCGCCGGTGATCACCATGCGCGAGCCTTCGCCCAGACGGGTCAGGAACATTTTCATCTGCATGGTGGTGGCGTTTTGCGCCTCGTCCAAAACCACGAAGGCACGGCTCAGAGTCCGGCCCCGCATAAAGGCCAGGGGCGCGATCTCGATGGTCTTTTCCTCGCGCATTTTCTGCACCTGCTTGGCGGGCAAGAAATCATTCAGCGCGTCGTAAAGCGGCTGCATATAGGGATCGACCTTCTCGTCCTGCGTGCCGGGCAGAAAACCCAGACGCTCGCCGGCCTCCACAGCAGGGCGCGACAGGATCATCTTGTCGACATGGCCGTTGATCAGCATGTTCACGCCGACTGCGACGGCGAGATAGGTCTTGCCGGTGCCCGCAGGACCGATGCCGAAAGCCAGTTCGTTGTTGAACAGGTTCTGCACATAGGTCTTTTGCGCCTCTGTGCGGGGCTCCACGAGTTTCTTGCGAGTCTTGATTTCGACTTCGCCACCTCGGAACATTTCCATCTGGTCGCCCGGCAATCCCTTGTCCGCCTGCGTTTCGCCCATGCGGATCATGCCGTCGATGTCGCCGGGTTCGATCTCGCGCCCGGCTTCGAGTTTGCCATAAAGCTCCTGCAACACGGCGGCGGCGCGGCCCCGGGCGGAACCGGTGCCCATGACAGACAACATGTTGCCTCGTCGGACGATCTGGACCTCGAGCTTATGCTCGATCTGAGCGAGGTTTCGGTCGAATTCCCCGCACAGGTCAATCAGCAACCTGTTGTCATGGAATTCAAGAAGCGTTTCGTGGACTGCGTCCTGCGATTTCGGGGGTGTCAACGCGCTCAGGCCCAAATATGTCTCTCCGGTTATGGTCCGACTCTGGTGATGGTTCCTGACCTCATGGTGCCAAGGGATTGCGGTTCTGGCAAGCGGGGACACAAAATCTTCGCAAAACGCGTCGCTCACACCTTGGACATCTGCCCGAAAATTAAGCAGGACCTCAAGCGAACAAAAACGGCCACCCGCATGGAGTGGCCGTTGAAAACACATGTCCTGAGCGGTCTTAGACCGGATCAGGGAAAGACGAGCCGCCTTTATAGGGGCCGATCGCGGTGTTGGGTTCCGCCACACCGGAGCAGACCGGCTTGCCGTATTTGTCGACACGCGGGGACAGGTAGCCCTCGACACCGTCGTCGATGATCCAGTGGTCACAGCCGTTCGGATCGATCCAAATGCCCGCGACCAAGGTCGACAAGTGTTTGCTGTCGAACCCGCGGTCCACGGTCTTGTCTTTTTTGTGCGACTCATAGCCTGCTTCGCCGACGATGGCCTCGGTACAGGCGGTGGTGGAGCCCAGCACGGCGAGAAGGGCGATGGATTTCAGGACGTTCATCGTCTCTCTCCTCATTTGATACAGATGATTTCGACGCGGCGGTTTTGCTGCATGCCAGCGGCGGTCGCGTTGGACGCTTTCGGCATCCGCTCGCCATAGCCCCGCACATCGGCGATACGGGCGCCGGTGCTTTGCGCGATCTTGGCGACCGCATTGGCGCGGTTGTAGCTCAGGCGCATGTTGTATTCGTCAGAGGCGCGGCTGTCGGTGTGACCGATGATAATATAGGCCGTGGCGTTCGCCTGAGAAAAGAAATCCGTGAGGCGTTTGCGGCCCGCAGCAGAGATCGCATATTTGTCGGTGGCAAACAGTTGATCCGAATTCATCACGGCACAGCTTTGCACCGGATGGCAGGTCGGGTTGCCCTGACGGTCCACTTTCAGGTCCATGTAGCCTTCGACACCGTCGTCCATGACCCAGTGCTCACAGCCATCCGGGTCGATCCAGATCGTCGGCGCATAGCGTTCGCCATTCACCGTGCCGGAAATCATCTGCGCCTGAACCGGAGCAGTGGCCATGGTGGCGACTGCCAAACCAAGGCTTGCCGCGAAAGCAAACCCTGCGCGGCCCTTTTTGAGAAATTCGATGGTCACGTCTTCCGTCCCCCAAATGTTCACGTTTTCGGGCCGCCCATAACAGATGCGCCCCTGCAGCCACTGGCTGCCCGCGCCCTACTCACCAATATTGTGGTTAAAGGATAGCAAACTTTGGGGCCATGTGAAGAAAAATAACCAGATATTGTGGCTCATTTCTCAACGAAATCACGCATTTCGCGCAATTGTTGACCACACGAGCATAAGGCGATGCAAATCCCTTTCCCCGAAGGTCAAGGCCACGCCTCAGCGCAACAACACGCCCCCCAAAGAATTCGGCCCGCTTTCAGTGATTCTCACGCGCCCGATCTTCCCCACGGCGACCTCATCGGTGACGTGAACCGCATGAAGATATTCGGATTTTCCGACCATCTGCCCCGGCAGGCGGCCTTTGCGTTCAAAGAGCACAGAGACCTCGCGACCGACCATCGCGTCCTGAAAGGCGCGCTGTTGCTGGGTGATCAACTCCTGCAAACGGTAAAGCCGCTCAGACGCCACATCCGGGTCGACCATCTTGGCCTCTTTCTCAGCAGCGGGCGTGCCCGGACGCGGCGAGTATTTGAACGAAAACGCCGAGCCATAGCCCACTTCCCGCACGAGGCTCATGGTATCCTCGAAATCCTGATCCGTCTCACCCGGGAAACCGACGATAAAATCGCCGGACATGGCGATGTCGGGCCGTGCGGCGCGGATGCGTTCGATCAGACGGAGGTACTCTTCGGCGGTGTGTTTGCGGTTCATCGCCTTGAGGATTTTGTCGGAGCCGGACTGCACCGGAAGATGCAGATAGGGCATGAGCTTGTCGCAATCCCCGTGCGCGGCGATCAGGTCGTCTTCCATGTCGTTCGGGTGCGAAGTCGTGAAGCGGATGCGCTCCAGCCCGTCGACTTTTGCGAGTTCACGGATGAGACGCGCAAGTCCCCAAGTTGACTGACCTGCGCCGCCCTCACCTGCGCCATGATAGGCGTTAACATTCTGTCCCAAAAGGGTAATCTCCCGCACCCCGCGCTCGACCAGATCGCGCGCCTCGGTCAGAACGCGATCCACAGGCCGCGAGACTTCGGCCCCGCGCGTGTAGGGGACAACGCAGAAGGCACAGAATTTGTCACAGCCTTCTTGCACGGTCAGAAACGCCGCAGGCGCGCGCTTTGCCTTGGGCCGGGATTTCAGTTTCTCGAACTTGTCCTCTTCGGGGAAATCCGTGTCGAGCGCCTTTTCGCCATGCCCCGCCTTGGCCTCAAGCTCCGGCAGGCGGTGATAGCTTTGCGGCCCGACCACGAGGTCCACCATCGGCTGACGCTTGATGATCTCTTCGCCCTCGGCCTGGGCCACGCAACCCGCCACGCCGATCTTGAGATCGGGATTGGCAATCTTGAGATCCTTATAGCGGCCCAGCTCTGAATAGACCTTTTCCGCCGCCTTTTCCCGAATGTGGCAGGTATTGAGCAAGATCATATCCGCCTCTTCAGGGGACGACACCTCGGTGTAACCCGACCCGCCCAGCGCCTCGGCCATGCGTTCGCTGTCGTAGACGTTCATCTGGCACCCATAGGTCTTGATGAACAGCTTTTTGGTGTTGCTCGGTGTCTCGGCCATGAGGAAGGGTCCACGCATGCTGGGAATTAAGGCGCTTCTCTACCGCAACAGGCAGGATGGATCAAACGGGTTTTGCCGCGATCCCCTCTTGGACCACAGGCATCTTTCTGCGGCACAAGAGAGACAGCCGCGGCGGCAGGCGGAAAGACTGTTTCCACAATCCTTGCAATCCCCTGCCCTTCATGCATTTTTTACCGAAACCGGCGACATTCCCCCGGCAAAGGACACAGATGCGGTACGACAGCCTCGACACATTCCTCACCGACGGCAAAGAGGCCCTGCTAAAAGGGCCGATTGCGATGATCTTTGCCGAGGATCTGGTCGAGGTCGATACGACGCTGCGCCATCATCTGTCATTGGGCTTCAAACAGGTGCTTTTGTTCGCGCCCGACGACGTGCGCCTGCCGGAGGGGTTGGAGGCGAAAATCCATCGCATCCGCTACGCCACCCGCGCGCCCAATATGCTGTCTGACGCCGTCAACCGGATGATCGAGGCCGCACCAGGGATTTGGATGTATTACTGCTACAACGCGGAATACCTGTTCTTTCCGTTTTGCGAAACGCGCACGATCACGGACATGCTGACATTTCACACCGAAGAGCGGCGCGACGCGATGCTTTGCTATGTCGCCGATCTCTATGCCGAGGACCTGAGCGCGCATCCGAATGCGGTGTCTCTGGAGGACGCGCATCTCGACCGCTCCGGCTATTACGCCTTGGGGCGCAATAACGCCGAGGGGCATCCAAAAGAGCGCCAGCTCGACTTTTTCGGCGGGCTCCGGTGGCGGTTTGAAGAACACATGCCGCCGCATCGTCGCCGCATCGACCGGATCGCGATTTTCAAGGCGAAGAAAGGGCTGAAGCTCAGCGAGGAACATCTGTTCAACGATGAGGAATACAACACCTATGCCTGCCCCTGGCATCATAACCTGACCGCCACCATCGCGTCGTTTCGCACCGCCAAAGCTTTGAAAACCAACGCGGGGTCGACCTATGACATCCACAATTTCATGTGGCACAACTCGACAGAGTTCGAATGGCACAGCCAGCAATTGCTGGATCTCGGGCTGATGGAACCGGGGCAGTGGTTCTAAGAGCGTTTTGGCACAGCCAAAACGCGCGCCCCCCTATCAATCTGTTCAAGGTTTCTAAAACACCCGCATGTGAGGCAGCGTTTTCCCTGAAAACGCGTCACATGCGTCTCTCGCGATTATTAGGACTCTTACGGCTTTTTCCCGCCATCGGGTTGCATTTCGCAGATCACTGCTTATCCTTTCGCGCAATCGTCATTGGGCACCCGCAAAGACGCGGCCCCAAAAACTCACCCCGAACAGTTAGGATTCTTCATGACCGAAGTTAAATCGGGCGACAAAGTACGCATTCACTACACCGGCACGCTGGCGGACGGCACCGTCTTCGACAGCTCCGAAGGCCGCGACCCGCTGGAATTCGAAGTTGGCTCCGGCCAGATCATTCCGGGCATGGACAAGCACCTGCCGGGCATGACCGTGGGCGAAAAGAAAACCATCGTCGCCGTCGCCGACGAGGCCTATGGCCAGCGCCACGCCGACGCGCAACAGGCCGTGCCGCGCGCGCAGATCCCGGCGGAGATTCCGCTTGAAGTCGGTCTTCAGCTTCAGATGCAGAGCCCGCAGGGTCAGGTGATCCCCGTCACGGTTGTCGAGATCACCGACGAGGAAGTGACGCTCGACGCCAACCACCGTCTGGCGGGTGAAGACCTGACCTTTGCCATCGAGTTGGTGGAAATCGTTTAAAGCTGAGTATTTGCTCAGCAAAGGAAACAGGGCGGCGCGCGATGGGCGGGCCGCCTTTTTTATTGATCATAGGGCTGTTTGGAGTCAAATGGCGGCATGACTTCAGAGTTCGCCTCAGACTGCTCGAACTGCGCCGCGCTGTGCTGCATGGCTTTGGCGTTCGATGCGGGCGAAATGTTCGGTCACGACAAGCCTGCGGGGCTGCCGTGCCACAATCTCGATGGGTTTTCCTGTGCGATTCATGCGCAATTGCCCGAGAGCGGCTATCGCGGCTGCGTCGCATTTGAATGCCTTGGCGCCGGGCAGAAGGTCACGGCCCTTTTCGAGCAGACTTGGCGCGATCAACCGCGGTTGGCGCGGCCGATGATCGAAGCCTTTCGGCAGATGCGCGACGTTCAGGAGCTGCGCCAGATGCTGAAGGCCGCCGCCGCGCTGCCACTTCCAGAAGACGTTGCGGCAGAGCGACAGGCTTGGGAAACAGAGCTTACGGAAACAGCGCAGGAGCTGGCGGCCTTGGCCGTTTTTGACCCGGCGCCGCTGCGGGCCTGGCTCAAAGGTCTGGCCGCGCATGTCACCCGGTGACGCGCTTTAGTCGAATTGCTCGATCACGATCTGCGGCTCAGGCACGCCCAGATCCTTGAGATCGGAGACGACCGCTTCGATCATCTTGTCCGGCCCACAGACGTAAACCGGCCCCGCCTCGGGATCGAGATGGTCCTTGAGAAAGGCCTTGTCGATCATGTCGGTCTCGACATCGGCGGTCTTTTGGTCCGTGACCGTGAACACGGTCTTGAGCCCCGGCATCGCCTCAAGCTCTTCGCGGCAAATGATGTCGGCCTCGGTTTTGTTCGAGAAAATCAGGGTGCAGCCCTGAAGCGTTCCGTCTCGTTCGAGCCGTTCGTGAAGGATCGCCAAAAACGGCGTGATGCCCGCGCCGCCCGCGATGAAGGTGCCTGCGCCTTCGTCATGGATCGCGCCCCAAGGCTCTGAGATTTCGACCATTTCGCCTTTGCGCAGCGTCGGGATTTCCTTGGTCACGCCATCATGTTCGGGATAGCTTTTGATCACGAATTCGATCCTGTCACCGTCTTTGTGCACCGGCGTGAAGGGCCGCGCCTCGTCGCGAAAGCCTTCGCGCATCAGGGTCATGTCCACGGCCTGACCGGGGGTGATGTCGATCTCCTCGGAGGCGGTGAAAACCAGATGGCGCGTGTCGTGGGTGACGGCTTCGTTCTTCTCAAGTGTCAGCAGGGTGCTCATAGCGTGCTCCTTTCGTTTGAAAGAAGAACGCATGGCCATGGGGCCGTGTTCCCGATTTGCCCGCTCAGACTATCGAAGGCGGGGTGAAAGCGGCGCGCAGGGCCTCGGCCTTGGCATGATGCGCGCAGTCCGGGTGATGATCGTTCACCAGCCCCATCGCCTGCATGAAGGCATAGCAGGTGGTCGGCCCGACAAAGTTCCAGCCGCGCTTTTTCAGATCCTTCGACAGGCGTTTAGAGGTCTCGGTGACAGAGGGCACACCCTCGATGTGCCGCGCCTCTTCGCGGCCCTCATAGCGCCAGAAAAACGCGGCCAGACTGCCGAATTCCGCCTGCATTTCGATGGCACGGGCGGCGTTGTTGATCGTGGCCGCGATCTTGCCGCGGTGGCGCACGATGCCTTTGTCCTGCAACAGGCGTTCGATGTCGCTTTGGCCGAAGTGCGCGACCTTGTGAAAATCGAAGCCCTCGAAAGCGGCACGAAAGTTCTCGCGCTTTTGCAGGATCGTCCACCACGACAAGCCGGACTGAAAGCCTTCGAGACAGATTTTCTCGAAAAGGCGTGTGTCATCGGAGACCGGATAGCCCCATTCTTCGTCGTGGTAGCGGATATACTCCGGGTGGCTGGCGCACCAGGTGCAGCGGCTCACACCATCTTCACCGATAAAAACCATCAAGGTGTCCTTTTCTCATACGCGCGCCAAAAGGCAGGCGGGGCGTCATCGGGGTTGACGATGCACACCTGACGGTCGGCTGTATAGCCATAAGAGGTGAGATAGACCGTCGTGTCGGCCAGGTGCTCAAAAGCGACCACGTTCAGAGAGGCAGGTTCAGGCGCCGTTTGACAGCGGCCCACCACATACCATGTCTCATCGGCCAGCAACTCACGATCCGTGAAGAACACATGGAATTGGTCGGCCCCGGAGGCCTCATCGAAGCGCTCAGGATCAAAGCGGACGGGCAAGCCCCCCTGCCCCACGCTCTGCGCGACACAAAGCCCCGGCACGGCGCATAGGACAGCGCCGATCATCATTTGGGCAGATCGTGGAAAGCTCAGTGTTTGGCCTTCGGACGCAGGCGGATCACCACATCGACGGAGGCGATCTCCATGCCTTCGGGCGCGACAGGCAAGCGTTCGATCTTGAGCTGTTCGGAGGGCGCATCGGTCAGCTCGCCATTGTCTTCCCAGAAGAAATGCGGGTGCTCGTCCATATTGGTGTCGAAATAGCTGCGCGAGCCATCGACCGTGACCTCTTGCATCAGACCGGCCTGACAAAAGGCGCGCAACGTGTTGTAGACCGTGGCCAGAGACACTTTTTCGCCCGCATCCTGCGCGGCCTCGAACAGGCTTTCGGCGGTCACATGGCGGTCATGTCCGTCGCCGACCAAAAGCGTGGCAAGCGCCACACGCTGGCGGGTCGGGCGTACGCCGCCCCCGGCCAACCAGGCCTCACCTCGGCGAATTTCTGTGTCTGCAATCTGGGTCATGTGCGTTCATTTCCTGGCTACAGAGGAGAATATAGGGGAAAAGGAATGCGAAATTCAATCGGAAATCCCTTACAGCTTGGATCAAAACCCTTATATCATGGCGTGAAACCTTGGATGCGACCTCTTCTCTTGCGCCTTGCACGCGCGGGGCACCGGGTGATAGAGGGGGTGCGACTTAAAGAGATGTAGAAGGCAGAGCGCAGACTGATGGCAGATTATCCGACGAGCTTCACAAAAGAAGACCTTTTGAAATGCGCAGCCGGCGAGCTGTTCGGTGAGGGCAACGCCCAGCTTCCGGCGCCGCCGATGCTGATGATGGACCGCATCACCGAGATCTCCGGCGATGGCGGCGCGCATGGCAAAGGTCACGTGATCGCGGAATTCGACATCACGCCCGATCTGTGGTTCTTCGAATGCCACTTCCCCGGCAACCCGATCATGCCCGGCTGTCTCGGCCTCGATGGTCTGTGGCAGCTCACCGGCTTTAACCTCGGCTGGCGCGGCTGGCAGGGGCGCGGCTATGCGCTTGGCGTCGGCGAAGTGAAACTCACCGGCATGGTCCGCCCGGATCGCAAAATGCTGACCTATAAGATCGACTTCACCAAGGCGATCCAGACCCGCCGCCTGACCATGGGCGTTGCGGACGGCATCGTCGAAGCCGACGGCGAAGTGATCTATCAGGTCAAGGATATGAAAGTCGCGCTGTCCGAGAGCTGATCTCAGGGCACAGTCGAACTCAAACAAAAGGAATACGCCCATGCGTCGCGTCGTCGTCACAGGTCTTGGGATCGTTTCATCCATCGGCACCAATGCCGAAGAAGTGCTTGCCTCTTTGAAGGCAGGCAAATCCGGCATTACTGCCAATGAGGACATGAAGGAATACGGCTTTCGCAGCCAAATCGCGGGGGCCGTGGACATCGACATCAAGGAGCATGTCGACAAACGCGCGCTGCGCTTCATGGGGCCGGGTGCGGCCTATGCGGCGATTGCCATGCAACAGGCGATCCAGGATTCCGGTCTCGAAGAGAGCGACGTGGTGAACCCGCGCACCGGTCTGATCGCAGGCTCCGGCGGCCCGTCCACCTCCGCCATGCTGACCGCGCATCAATCCGTGCTCAAGACCATGTCCACCAAACGTGTCGGGCCCTTTGCCGTGCCGAAATGCATGGGCTCGACGATTTCCGCCAACCTTGCGACGGCCTACCAGATCAAGGGCATCAACTATTCGATCACCTCGGCCTGTTCGACCTCGCTGCATTGCATCGGCTCGGCCTCTGAGCAGATCATGATGGGCAAGCAGGACGTCATGTTCGCGGGCGGCGGCGAGGAACTGGACTGGACCCTGTCCTGCCTGTTCGACGCCATGGGCGCGATGTCCTCGAAATACAACGACACGCCGGAAAAAGCCTCGCGCGCGTTTGATGCGGAGCGTGACGGCTTCGTGATCTCCGGCGGCGGTGCGATCCTCGTGCTCGAAGAGCTGGAACACGCGAAAGCCCGCGGTGCCAAGATTTACGCCGAAGTCACCGGCTTTGCCGCCACCTCTGACGGCGCCGATATGGTGGCGCCCTCTGGCGAAGGCGGCGAGCGCGCGATGCGCCTCGCACTTCAGTCGCTCGAAGAAGGTCGCAAGGTCGGCTATATCAACGCCCATGGCACCTCGACCCCGGTCGGCGATGTGGGCGAAGTCGAAGCGGTGCGCCGTGTTTTTGGCGAAGGTCAAACCCCGGTGATTTCCTCGACGAAATCCATGACCGGCCACTCACAGGGCGCCACCGGCGCGCAAGAGGCCGTCTATTGCTTGCTCGCGCTGCAGAACGATTTCATCATCCCGTCGATCAACGTCGAGACGCTTGATCCCGCGATCCATGAGGGTGAAATTGCGACCAAACTGGTGGAAAATGCAGGGCTCGATACGGTGATGACCAACTCCTTTGGGTTCGGCGGCACCAATGGCTCGATGTTGTTGTCGAAATATCTGGGGTAAAAACACAGATGGCTGATCTTCTCAAAGGCAAACGCGGGCTCGTGATGGGCGTCGCCAATGAGCGCTCCATTGCCTGGGGCATCGCGAAAGCCTGTGCCGATGAGGGCGCGGAGCTGGCGTTTACCTATCAGGGCGCGGCCTTTGGCAAACGTCTTGAACCGCTGGCAAGCTCCGTCGGCTCCGACACGATGGTCGATGTCGATGTCACCAACCCGGAACAGATGGACGCGGCCTTCGCGGCGCTCAAAGCGAAATGGGGCAAGCTCGATTTCGTTGTCCACGCCATCGCTTATTCGGACAAATCCGAACTCACGGGCCGGTTCCGCGACACTTCGGAGGCGAATTTCAAGAACTCGCTCCACATCTCGTGTTTCAGCTTCATCGACGTCGCCAAACGTGCGTCCGAGTTGATGACGGATGGCGGCACTTTGATGACCCTGACCTTCGCGGGGTCGAACACGGTCGTGCCGAATTACAACGTGATGGGCGTGGCCAAGGCGGCACTGGAATCCTCCGTGCGCTACCTCGCCAACGACCTCGGCCCCGAGGGCATCCGTGTCAACGCGATCTCCCCCGGCCCGATGAAAACGCTGGCCGGTTCCGCCATCGGCGGCGCGCGCCGGACGTATAAGCACGCCGAACAAAACGCGCCGATGCAATCCAACGCGACGCTCGAAGCGGTCGGCGCCACGGCGGTCTATCTGGCCTCTGACGGCGGTGCTTTCACCACCGGTGAGATCATCCGCGTCGATGGTGGCTATCACATCATGGGCATGCCCCGGATCGAAAATCTCTGATTTCGACGTTCGGTTTGAATAAAAAACGGCCCCCGCGAGAGGGCCGTTTCTTTTTACATCGAAGATGTCATGGGAAATCAGGTGGGATCAGTCCCAGAAGCCTTCGTCAACGCTTTCCATCGCCTCAAGCTCTTCCTCATTGTAGCCGGTCACAGCCACATAGGTGTCGTTGTCGAGACGGGTCAGTGTCACGTTTTCGATCGGGATCATCACATGTTTGTCGCCGATGTCGAGGAAACCGCCAACTTCAGCGACGATGCCCTTCACCTGACCATTCATGTCGAGCACGATGTCTTCGATTTCACCAATCTCGTTCCAGTCTTCGCCGACTTCGGTCATGTTGGAGTCGAGTTCCCAGCCTTCATCATTGGCTTCGTCAGTGGTGTAGATCACGGAGTCGGTGATGTCGCGGGTGCGGATCAGCGGGTGACCGTCATTCACATCGCCCATGTTGGCCATGTCAGCGGCGTCATCGGCGGCGTCAGCCGTTGCATCCATCGCATTGTCGGCAGCGGCTGCAGTCGCATCGCCCGCATCTTCCATGGCGGCACCGGTCTGATCGGCTGCCTGCTCCATATGCGTGCCAGCTTCATCCATTTCAGCTTCGGCGTGATTGTCAGCAAAGGCGATGCCGGTGGCGGCGATCAGAGCGAGAGCGGATGTGGTAAAAAGTTTCATACTGTTCCTCCAGTGTCTTTTACATTCACCAACCCAATGCCTGAAAGCCCTCATAAGTTCCTGCGTTTATTTGATAGTTTCCGCTTGCCTAAAATCCATTCCACCCTACGCACGCGAACCGACGTTAAAGCCGCACCGGCCGAGCGGCCCCATGAATTGGCTCATCCTTGGTTGGGTCTGTGCTGTCTCACGCCCGCCAGACCGGTTTAAAGCGAAACGCTTTAGTGACAGCCCCCCGGCCCGCAGCTGTCGCAGCTTTCACAGGCCCGCGCGCGGTCCTTCATTTCGATGAATTTCTCGTCCCAGGACTCACCATCTCCGAAGGCGAGGAAATGTTGATATTGCTCGTGCCGATCCGGCAGGTTGCGCGCGTGTTTGATCGGGCACCAGTAATATTCCGTGCGCCCCGCCACTTCGCGGACATAGGCCAAAAGCCCGTTGCAATAGCCGCAATAGACGCAGTTCAGTTTCTGCATGAAATTGAGATAGGTGAGCTTGTGGCGGTCGACGGCGATGTAATTTTTGCGCTTCACCTTCGGGATGCCGTAGACCGGAAAACAGACCGCTTGATAGACCGTCACGAAAAGATCCATCAGGGCAAAAGGGATGATCAGCCCGTAGATCACCGGCGCCGTGACGATCTCCCAAGGGCGTGCGCGGCGCAGAAAGACCGACCAGCGGACGCGCAAGGCACGGCCACGCTTGCGGGCCTCTTCCTCAAATACGACCCGGCCGTTCGAAAGCCGGTATTGAAACCGCTCCCGCGCCTCCTGGGCCTCTTTTTCGAGCTGAAGTTGCAAATCCCGCAGGCTCTCGCGGAGTTTTTCAACCGTGCTGTTCATCCGGGCCTCCAGCCACTGTTTTTCGCTTAGGGTAGAGCCTTCGCGCGGTCTGGCAAGCGTCCCGACATCTCGTGACTGTTTTTTTGCCCGAGACTGTTGCCGACACGATGTTGCCGCTCAAAATGTTGCGGCTGCGGAAACACTGCGTTGCGCGCGCCGAAGTTCGCGCCGCGCGACAGCCCGCGCCACATTGTCGCCACATTTAAGACCCATCAAAACCTCAAATATTATTCGAACGCGCGGTCCGACTCACCAATGATTTTTCTTTTGCTCGCCCTTGCCCTCGGCCTCATGGCACTGCCGCTTGTGACCAGCCCGGCACCGACCGAGGGGCACATCCGGGCCAGCGGATTTAATGGCGTGGGCGTGCTCATTGGTTTTGTCATCACGGTCGCCGTCGCCACGCTGACCTCTCCGATGTTCGGGTTTGGCTTTGTCTTTGCCGTGCTGCTGCATGAACTGGGCTCGGCTCTGGCGGTGCGGATCATCGGCCATGACGTGGCGCGCGTGCGTCTCGTGCCCCTGCCCTTCATGGCCGCGCCCCGCTCCGACCGGCCCTTCGCGCACGCGCTCGAGGAAAGCTTTGCCGCGCTCTATGCGCCCGCGCTTGCGATCCCGCCGATGATCATCGGCTTTGGCCTGTTTCATGTGCTGGCCCCCATCGCGCCGGGGACTGCCAATGTGCTGCGCGTCATGGCGATCATGCTGGGCACCTTCAATTTCCTGATGCTCCTGCCCTTTCTGCCCTTTGGCGGCGGGCGTGTGGTGCAAAGCGTCTCAGATGCCTTTTGGCCGCAGCTGCGCACCTTCGTGACCCTCTTCATGAGCGCCGCCTTTGCCTCCGCCGCTTTGCGCGATCATTCCATCGCCATGGCGATCCTCGCCGTCGCGGGTTTTCAAAGCCTCTTGCACCGCCGACGTCCGGCGCAAGAACGCCTGACCCACAACCAGGCGCTTTTGGTGATGTCCTGCTATGCCTTTGTGCTCACAGTGCATTTTACCGGCGGGTTCTGGCTTTTGGCCGGGTTGATCTGAGTTGATCTAAGTCTGTTCATCCGCTCCACTCCGTGGCAATCTTCGGAGAAAGGGGGCACCATGGTTCACTATTTCACCACATCCGACGGGCTCAATCTGGCCTATGACGTTCAGGGCACGGGTGTGCCTGTGCTGTGTCTCGCGGGCCTCACGCGCAACATGGACGATTTCGAACCGGTCGTTGAGCATTTTGCAGACCGGGCGCAGATCATCCGCCTCGACAGCCGGGGACGCGGGGCCTCCGATCATGATCCGAATGTGATGAATTACACCATCCCGCAGGAAAGCGCCGATGCCCTTGCTCTGCTCAATCATCTCGGGATCGACAAGGCCGCCATCCTCGGCACCTCGCGCGGCGGGCTGATTGCCATGGCGCGGGCCGTGACCGCGAAGGCGCGGCTGTCGGGCGTCTTGCTCAATGACATCGGGCCGGAGATGGACCCGCAGGGCCTGTCGCATATCATGGATTACCTTGGCCGCCCCTCCGCCTATCGCAGCTTTGAGGACGCCGCCGACAAATTGCCGAAAGCCCTGGGCGCGCAATTCCCCAATGTGAGCCACGCGCAATGGCTCACTTACGCGCGCCGCATCTGGGCAGAGGGGGGGAGCCGTCTGGAACTGCGCTACGATCCCGGCCTGCGCGAGGCGATCGAGGCGCAAAGCGTCACCGGAGCGCTCCCCGATCTCTGGCCGCTGTTCGAGGCCTTCGACGGGCTGCCCCTGGCGCTTCTCAGGGGCGAGAACTCCAATCTACTGCCGCGCAGCACCTACGAAGAAATGCAGCGCCGCCGCCCCGACATGATCGCCGCCGAGGTCAAGGATCGCGGCCATGTGCCCTTTCTCGACGAGCCGGAAAGCCTCGATGTGATCGCGCGGTTCGTTGCCCGCATAGAGGTTTGAAAGAGGCCTGGAAGACAGGTTTCCCGGACTTGACGTAAAGGTCAGCGACGTTCAACGTAACGGCGCAAAGGGTCATATTGCGCGGCGTATCAGGGCCACGCCGCGTCATAGGCTCTTTCGCGTGTGTTAACTCGTGTATCTTTGGAGTCCCATGTTTGCGCTTCCAACGCACCATTTGGTGTTTCTGGTCCTGGTCGGAGCGGGCTATGCCCTTGCCACCGTCGGGATGAAACTTGTGGCCAGTTCTGGCGCGATGCCCTCGCCCTTTGGCCTTTGTCTGATCGTCGCGGGGCTTCTCGCTGCGATCATCTTCGAAATCATCCTTTTGCGGCAGGCCCCAGTCAGCCAGCTCTATCTCATCGTCATCGCGGTCGAGACCGCCATCGTCTTGAGCTTTGCCTGTCTGATCGGCGAACAGATCACCCCACGGCTGGCGCTTGGCATGGGGTTCATCTTTGTCGGGCTGGCGACTGTCGCCCATTAAGGTGGCGCGCATTAGGGTCGCGCGCATGAGGCGCGCATGAGGTTGAGCCTCCCCTGCGCCCCGCCTATGGTGCCCTCAAAAAGGAGAACCAGATGCGGGTCGAGATCGGAGAGCTGTCGCTCAATGTCGAGGTGAGCGGGCCGGAAGACGGCGCGCCCGTGGTCTTTGCCCATGCCCTGGGGACCGATCTGCATCTCTGGGATGAGGTCTTGCCGCATCTGCCCGAAGGCTTGCGGCTCATTCGCTATGATCTGCGCGGCCATGGCGGGTCGGACGTGCCGAAAGGCCCCTATGCGATGGGGGCGCTGGTGCGCGATGCCGAGCGGCTTTTGGACGCGCTCAAGGTGCAAGACGCGGTCTTTGTCGGCATTTCCATCGGCGGGCTGATTGCGCAGGGGCTGGCGGTCAAGCGGCTCGATCAGGTGCGCGCGCTGGTGCTGTCGAACACGGCGGCGAAAATCGGCGTGCGCAGCATCTGGGACAAACGCATCGCGGAGGTGCGCGCCAAAGGTATGGAGGCTCTTTTGGCCCCCACGATGGAGCGCTGGTTCGCCCCCGGATTTCGCAAGACGGAAGCCGCCAAGCGCTGGGCGCAGTCCATTTTGGACACCCCGTTTGAGGGCTATCTCGGCTGTGCCGCCGCCATCGCGGGTACGGATTTCTACACGCCGACCTCGGGGCTTCGGCTCGCCTGTCTGGGCATTGCGGGCGGCTATGACGGCTCGACGCCGCCCGATCTGGTGCAGGAAACGCTGGGCGTCATTCCCGGTGCGCAGTTTAAATTGATGCGCCGGTCCGGCCATCTGCCGCCCGTCGATGCGCCCGAAGACTATGCCGCGATCCTGAGCCAGTTTCTCAGTGAGATCGCCCATGTCCGGCGCGATCCGACCCCGCATGATCATCTGCCGATGTTGAACAATCATCCTCACGATCATGGCCACCATCACCGCGATCATTCCCACGGCCCTTCACACGGTCATTCACACGACCATTCCCACGGCGAACATAACGATGGCTGACCCCACGATCCTTCTGGTCCACGGCTCCGCCCATGGCGCCTGGTGCTGGCGCGATCTGTTGCCAGAACTTGAAAGCCGGGGCTTCAAAGCCCGCGCGCTCGATCTACCGTCGCATGGAGAGAGCCTGACGGATTACACAGAGGTCACTTTGGAGCGCTACCGCGACGCCATTCTGGCCGACATCGCAAAACACGGCGGGCCGGTTGTCCTGGTCGGCCATTCCGCCGGCGGTTATCCGATCACGGCCGTGGCCGAGACAGCGCCGGAGAAAATCGCCGCCCTCGTCTATCTTTGCGCCTATGTCCCGCAAGACGGGATGAGTCTGGCCGACATGCGCCGCAGCGCCGCTGAGCACCCCGTGCTCGACCTGATCGAGCGCACCGACGATGGCCGCGCCTTTCGGTTCAAACTCTCGGAGGGTGCAGAGGCGCTCTACCACGACTGCCCGCACGAGGTCGCCGAATTCGCCAAGGCACATCTCGGCCCGCAAGCCATCGCACCGCAAGAAACGCCGCTCCATATCACCGGGGCCTCGACCGACCTGCCGCGTCACTATGTGATCTGCGACAACGACCGGGTGATCCCACCCGAGGAACAGCGCAAAATGGTCCAAAGCTGGCCCGAGGCTCACGTCCACCACCTGCCGTCGGGGCATTCGCCGTTTTTCTCGATGCCAGAACGGCTTGCGGATCTGCTGACAGGGATTGTGCAGCAACGGTGATGGACAGGGCGCGCTCTTGCGGCCACAAAGGCGGGGTTGTTTTGGATGTCTCATATGCTCACCCGCCTGCCTGTTCTGTTCATCACCCTCACAGTTGTCATCGACGCCATCGGCATCGGGTTGATTTTCCCCGTGATGCCCTCGCTCATCCGCGAGTTGACCGGGCGGACACTGGCCGATGCGGCGATCTGGGGCGGGGTTTTGGCGACGGGTTTTGCCGTGATGCAATTCCTGTTCGGCCCTTTGGTGGGCAACCTCTCGGATCGCTTCGGGCGCAAACCGATCCTTCTGACGGCGCTTTTCGTCATGATGCTCGATTATCTCGTCATGGCGGTCGCACCAACGATTTGGCTTTTGCTCATCGGGCGGTTGATCGCCGGGATCACCGCTGCCACGCCCGGCACGGCGGCTGCCTTTATGGCCGATATTTCCGCGCCAGAGGATCGCGAGCGCAATTTCGGATATATTTATGCCGCCTTCGGGCTGGGCTTTGCCTTTGGGCCTATGATTGGCGGGCTTTTGGCCGGGATCGACACCCGTGCACCGTTCTATGCCGCAGCCGCCATTGCCGGGGCCAATATGTTGTTCGGTTTTTTCGTCATGCCCGAAAGCCTCGCGCCCGAAAAACGTCGCCGGTTCGAATGGCGCCGCGCCAATCCCTTTGGCGCCTTGCGCGCCATCGGATCGCTCAAGGGCCTCACCGGGTTGCTCATCGTCTTCGGCCTCTACGAGCTGGCCTATTTCGTCTACCCGGCGATCTGGGCGTTTTACACCGAGGAACGCTTTGGTTTCGACACGGTCGCCACCGGCATGACGCTCTTTGCCTTCGGCGTCTCTCTCGGGTTGGCGCAGGCGCTTTTGGTGGGGCCTCTGGTCAAACGCTTTGGCGCCTACCGCGTCGCCATGGCGGGGATCCTTCTGGATGCGGTGGTGTTTTTGACCTTCGGCCTCACAACGAGCGTACCGATGGTCTGGATCATGTCCATTCTGTCTGGCATATCCGCAATTTCCATCCCCGCGCTCCAGGGCATGATGAGCCGCGCCACGCCAGACGATCAACAGGGCGAATTGCAGGGCGTCACCGGCTCCATCGCCGCGCTCGCCACCATCCTCAGCCCCTTGATCATGACCGAAACCTTCGCGATCTTTTCGCGCCCCGGCACCGCACATTACATGCCCGGCGCGCCATTTCTCTTGTCCCTGGTCATCGTCCTGATCGCCGGACTGATCCTTTGGCGTTGGCATCGGCGCCAAGCTTTCTCGTGAGCGGATTTCATCTCGGGTTCACCGGATTTGATCTGAATCGCCGCACGTCGGACAGAATCTGCTATACTGGCGGTCCATAAGAGGAGGAGACCTTATGACACGCCACATTACAGACAGACCGCATCGCAAGTCCGATTCCAGCCGTCTGGTGCAATATTTGAGCCAAGATCGCGCCACCGGGCGCTCCGGCGTCTGGGCCAAAATGGACCGGGAACGCCAAAGCCCGAAAGGTGCCGCCCGCGTCAAACAGTTCCTGCGCATCGACCGGGGTATTTCCGCCTAAGTTGCCCCCTTCGGTGTAAAGTCTCAGGCCCGCAGACATTGCGGGCCTTTTCTATGTGCAAATCTGTGTGGCAAAGCGGTTTGCCACTGCAAATCTCATTTGCAAACCCACCCCATCTTATTGCTTTTGCAAAGAATGATTCAAAAATCTGTGCGCAATTTGCATATCGGGGTTGCCTCATCAGAATGTGACTGGAAGCTCCCCACAGATGGCGCGTAGATGCGACGAAATTGGGAGACTCTGTGGGAGGAGGCAACCAAACCGCGTGAAACGCGATCCCCCTCTTCCCCGAAACGCCCCCCGCTTTTTCAGTCAGCGTTTTCATTCAGCCGGAGAGAAACCTCGTGACCATCACGCGCCGTCCTATTCCCGCATCTCTACAGTCCAAAATCATGTCGGCCGAAGATGCCGCCGCCCTCGTCGACAAGGACGCGACCGTGGGCATGAGCGGCTTTACCGGCTCGGGCTACCCGAAAGCCGTGCCTTTGGCGCTGGCGGCCCGGATCGAGGAGAAACACGCAGCGGGCGAAAAATTCCGCATCAAGATCTGGTCCGGCGCCTCGACGGGCCCCGAGCTTGACGGGGCGCTCGCCAAGGCCGACGGCATCGATTTCCGCCTGCCCTATAACTCCGATCCGATCGCGCGCGAAAAGATCAACAAGGGCGAAATGAACTATTTCGACATGCACCTCAGCCAAGTGGCACCGATGGCGTGGCAGGGGTTTCTGGGCAAGCTCGACACCGCCATTGTCGAAATTTCCGGCATCACGCCGGAGGGCGACCTGATCCCGTCGTCGTCGATTGGCAACAACAAGACCTGGCTGGAGTGTGCCGACAAGATCATCCTTGAGCTGAACTCCTGGCAGAGCGAGCATCTCAACGGGATGCATGACATTTACTACGGCACAGCGCTCCCGCCGAACCGGGTTGGCATTCCGCTGATCAAGGCAGACGACCGCATCGGCCAGCCGCATTTCAAGGTCGATCCAGCCAAGATCGTCGCCATCGTCGAGACCGATACGCCGGACCGCAACGCGCCGTTTGCAAAGCCCGACCAGACCGCTTTGGACATCGCCGGGCACCTGTTGGAGTTCCTGTCGCATGAGCTGAAAATGGGCCGGATGCCGAAGGAGCTTTTGCCGCTACAATCGGGGGTCGGCAATGTGACCAACGCCGTGCTCGCGGGGCTTTTGGACAGCCCGTTTGAAAACATGACCGCCTTCACCGAGGTGATCCAGGACGGCATGCTTGATATGCTCGACGCGGGCAAACTGCGCATGGCCTCGGCCACCGCGTTTTCGCTGTCGCCCGAAGCGGCCGAAAAGTTCAACGCCGAGGCACATCGCTATCGGGACAAACTGATCCTGCGCCCGCAGGAAATCTCCAACCACCCGGAGCTGGTGCGGCGCCTGGGCTGTGTCGCGATGAACGGTCTGATTGAGGCGGACATTTACGGCAACGTCAACTCGACCCATGTGATGGGCTCGCGGATCATGAACGGCATCGGCGGTTCGGGCGATTTTGCGCGCAACGCCTTTGTGTCGATCTTCATGACGCCCTCGACCGCCAAGGGCGGCGCGATTTCTGCGATTGTGCCGATGGCCAGCCATGTGGATCACATCAACCAGGACGTTCAGGTCATCGTGACGGAACAGGGCCTCGCCGATCTGCGCGGCCTCGACCCAAAACAGAAAGCCGAACTGATCATCGAAAAATGTGCGCATCCCGCCTATCGCCACATGCTGCGCGATTATTACGAGCGGGCGAAGAAAAGCTCCTTCGGGGGGCACGCGCCGCATGATCTGCGGGAGGCGCTGAGCTGGCATCAGCGCTTTATTGATACCGGGTCTATGAAATAAGAAAAGGCCTCCCGCCGGGGAGGCCTTTTTTATGGGTCAGGCCGCTTCGCCACCTGTGATCAGATCGACTGGCACCTCGCCCGCACCAAAGGCCTGCATCTGATCCTCGGCCCAGAAGCGAATGTCTTGCAGCTTGACCATCTTGCGATTGGAGATCATCCGGCCTCGGCGTTCCTCTGGCGGCAGGTCGAGCGCGAACTGGATCGCCCCGTCCATCGACTTGTGAGAGAACGGATTGGTTGGCACGGCGGCGGCCAATTCGACGGCCGCACCCGCAAATTCCGACAGGACCAGAACCCCGTCTTCATCCGTGCGCGCGGCGCAATATTCCTTGCACACGAGGTTCATGCCATCCGCCAAAGGCGTGATCCAGGCGACATCGGCAGCGCGGTAGTAGGCCACCAGATCCTCGAACGGCACAGGCCGCGAAATCAGCGCGATGGGTTGCCACTCAAAGGTGCCGTACCGCCCGTTGATTTTACCGGCGAGATGTTCGAGGTCGCGTTGAATTTCCTCATAGGCGGTCATGTTGGAATTGGCCGCCACCGAGACATGCATCAACCGCACCTTGCCGCGCAGATCGGGGCGGGTTTCCAGCAGGCGCTCATAGCTTTCGAGCTGTTCGATACCGCCCTTGGTGTAATCGGTGCGCCCGACGGAAAGGATCAACTGACCGTCGCCGATCTCTTGCTTGATCTCCTTGACCTTGGCCGCGGTCTTGTCGCTTTGCGCAAGGGTCTCGATGTAATCGACATCGACGCCCACGGGGCTGGCCTGAAGCCGCACGGTGCGGTCGTTATAACCCACTTCGGTCACCACGGATTGCTCGGAAAGCGCAGAGGTTTCGGACGCGAGTTCCGGTTTGACCTTTTCGCGTTTCAGCGTCTCGACCTCCAACAAAGACCGCGCGGCGGAGACAAAGTTGTTCACATAGCGCGGGATATGGAAACCGACGACATCGCAGGCCAGAAGGCTTTCCAAAATCTCCTTGCGCCAGGGCAGCACGTTGAAAATATCGGCGTTCGGAAACGGCGTATGGTGAAAGAAGCTGATCTTCACATCGGGCCGCAGCGTGCGCAGGTACCCTGGCACGAGCCAGAGGTTATAGTCATGCACCCAGACCACAGCCCCCTCGGCGGCCTCGGCGGCGGCGGCCTCGGCAAAGGCCCAGTTCACCTCGCGAAACGTGGGCCAATCGACGGGGTCGTAATTGTAGCGCTCCTTGAAGCCATGCAGGATCGGCCAGAAGGCCTCTTTGGAGGAGACGTGATAGAAACTCGTCACCTGCTCCGGCGTCAAAGGCAAACGCGACACCGTGTATTTGCCATAAGCATCGTCGATCTCGATCACCCGCTCAAAGTCCGGGTTGGCCGGATCGTCGGCGTGTTTCCACGCGATCCACGCGCCCTTGTCGACACGTCCGAAAAAGCTTTTGAGCGTCGGCACGATGCCATTCGGGCTTTTGTTTTCGCGGTATTCGATTTTTCCATCCACCTCGACCTCTTCGTAGGGCTGGCGGTGGTAAACGATCACAAGATTGGAAGACATATCAGGCTCCTTTCAGGGCGAGATTTGACGCGGGCACCGCGGCATGCGTGGGCGCGTCATGCAGGTCGAGCGCGTTGATGGCCTCAAGGATGCCTGCGGCACCGAAACCCGTCGCGTGATAAACCGTGTCGCGGCCATAGAGCCGCTGTTTGAGTGGGGCCTCCGAATTGCCGACCGCCACAGCCGGCAGGCCAGAGATCAGCATCGACAGATCGTTCATCGTGTCGCCCGCGCAAAGCACGCGGGTCTCGGGAATGCCGAGATGCGCGATCAGACGCTTGATCGACGGACCTTTCGAAACGCCCTTGGGCAGCACGTCGAAGTAGCGGTTGTCGGAGATGAGCCAATCTAGACCCAGTTCCTCGACCAGCACTTCGGCGGTGGCGTCATAGGCATTGGGCGTCAGGTCGTAGCTGACCCGATAGCGAAACGGCGTCGGCTGAAGCGTCAGACCGGAGATGCCATCGAGCGTGGCGCGCACCGCATTTCCTTTGTCACCCCAGCGTTCGGCAATGTCCGCCTCCAGCGCGGGGATCGGTTCGACATGACCGTCATCACGCACATGCGCAATCGTGGTGCCGACATCGCCAACGACATATTCCGGCCACGGAAGCCCCTGCTCGCGGCACATCTCCATAATGAACTCCGGGTCGCGCCCGGTGACGAAAATCAGCCCAACCGTGTCGCGATTGGCCTCGATCCAGTCGTAAAGCGTTTTGCGCTCCTCCTCTGAGCCGCCCAGAAACGTCCCATCCAGATCGGTCGCAAGGGTGAAACGGCGCGCGGCAATCGCCGGGCGCGGTGTGGCGTGAACAGTCATGAGGGATCTCCGAATTGCAGCGGCATATCAGGGGTGGGATGGGTCAGGGAGAGGGTGAGCGCATTGGGCTCAGATTCGATGGGACGGGCCCAAAGCGCGGTAAAGGCCTCTTGCAAGTCGGCCCCTTTGTGCAACACCGCGTGCACCGTCTCGCAGATCGGCATCGGCACGCCGATGCGATGCGCCAGATCGGTGACAGAAACGGAGTTGACTTCGCCTTCCACCACCACGGGACGGCCCTCGAAACAGGAGGGTCGTGCAAGACCTTGGCCCAATTGATAGCCCAGCGACATGTTGCGCGAAGTGGTGGAGCTACAGGTCAGGGTCAGATCGCCCGCGCCGGACAGGCCGGTCACGGTTTCCCGAGAGCCGCCCAGGGCCTGTGCGAGCTGTTTCATCTCATCGGTGCCACGGGTGATCAGCGCCGCGCGGGTGTTCTCCGCAAAGCCCGCGCCGGACATCATCCCGCAGGCGATGGCGATCACATTCTTGACCGCGCCGCCCACTTCGACGCCGACGAGATCGTCGGAGACATAGGGGCGAAAGCCGCCACCTGAGAGCGACACGGCCAGACGCGCCGCCGGGCTTTTTTCTGGGTTCAGACGATCCGCGTAGGAAAACGGAAAGGCGACCGTGGCCGCCGTCGGATGGTCCAGCGCGGTTTCACGCGCAAAGGTCGGGCCGGAGACGGCACCGACCGGATGGCCGGGCAGTTCTTCGGAGACCACTTCGGACAAGAGGTATCCGGTACGACGCTCGACGCCTTTACAGGCCAGCGCGATCGGAATGCCCTTGGGGATATGCGGAGCGATGGCCTGACACATCGGGCGCAGTGTCGACGAGGGTGTGACCATCAAAACGGCCTCGGCACCGGCCAGCGCCTCTGACAGATCAGAGGTGGCCGTCAGACCGTTTGGAAGATCGACCTCGGGCAGGTAATCCGCATTCTCTTTGGTTTCATTGATCCGTTGGGCAAGGTCCGGACGACGCGCCCAGAGGCGCACCTCACGGCCATTGCGGGCCAAAACGGAGGCGAGCGCGGTGCCCCAACTGCCGGCGCCAAGAACGGCGACGCGGGCGTAGGGCTGCGACGGGGTATGGGAGATGGAATCCTTGATGGGGAGCTCCTTTTGGGTGCTCTTAACTCAATATCTGGTCTTCAGGTTCCGCGCGCCCCACCCGCCACACTGGCCGCGCGACAAGGGGCAAAGACAGGCCAAGAGGACCATGGTCAGCGCCAAGCGGGTCGTACACATGCGCAGTTTAAGCCCTTTTGGGACGCGTTCGTGCCGAGCGGGTCCGTCGCGTGAACCCTAGTGATAGGGTAGCAACCCTGTCTTAAATTTCAACCCAACCTCGCCGCAATGCGGCGAAGACCTTTGGAATAAAAGGAAACTTTTTTATTTTAGCGTTCACAGAGACGTGTTCTCGCCCCATCGATCACGGCTCAAACCCGGCAACATTGCCCTCATGCACCCAGGCGGAGGAGCATTTCCCGAGATAGGCGGCCTCCGTTGACCAGCCCTCTGGAGTCAAACCACAGGCCGCCAATTTGGCGTCATACCCCATCTCCTTCATGTAACCGCCCGCGCCGTCGCCTTTTTCAGGGTCGGTCCAGATGATGCCGGAAAACCCGTTGTCGAAATCGCATTCGAACGCCTGCTTCAAGGCATAGGGCGAGATATAGCCCAAAATGGCCGCCTCTTCGAAGGGCGCGGCATAGAGCGCGATCTGGCCACTCTCTGTGCCTTTCTTGCTGATCACACCGCTGACTTCACGACATTCGGCGCCACCGTAGGGCGCGGCGCCCACAAGTGGCATGCGGGGCTGATAATAGGCGGCACTCTCTCGGCTTGGCCCGGTGCGGAAACTGTTGAACGCGATGCGACGCGCCGTAAGGATGTCCGACACCTCGGCACTGAGCGCTGGAGCTAGACAAGACAGCGTACGCAGGGGCGTCAGATCCCGGTGATAGAGATCGAGCCAAATCTCCGCCTCTGCCGCACCGGTCCCATCAATCGGAGTTTGGATGTTCAGGACAGCCCGCCCGCCCTCATGCAAAAACGTCAGACGATAGCTGTCCCAAGGATAGCCCCCGGTGCCCGGCGTCATGTCGAACGGCGTGTCGAGGGCCAGCTGGGTGAGCGGCCCATCTGAGATTTGAGGCGTGACATGCAGCTCAAAAGCCGAGGCGCCCGTTTCGGGATGCTGCGCGCCGCAGAGTTTGATCTCTTCGGCCTCTTCGGTCACGCAAAGCACCTGCGTCGCCAGAATGTCATCGCAAAACGCATGGGCGCCCGCCGTCGAAGACAGGAGGGCCAGGGTGAAACAGGGGGCGAAAAATCGCATCGTTAACGTCCTTACATCCGTTTTGAGACCCGCGTCACTGCACGCGGTCGAGATATGTGCCATCGACCCAACCCGTCGCACAGGGGCCTTGGTAGGGCGTATAAAGCTGCTCGGGCCGGATGAGACAGGCGGTGACCCCATAGGTGGGGATTGCCACGGCGAGAAAATCTCCCTCGCGGGCAATGACGTCCACAGTGTCTCCCTCATAGAGCTGCCACCAGACAGGCGTCGCAGCGTTTGGACGGGCGGTCGCGTAGACCGCAAGCCCTTCGCCCGACGGCAGGGGCATCACCTCTGCGACGCCAACCGCATTGGGCTCTGGCACCACGACATCCTGCGAGAAAAACAGGCCGATGGGGCCGCGCGTCTCCAGCGGCGCCCAAAGTGCCTCCGTGTCGGCGTAGACGGTTTGCGACAGGCAGGGTGTCTGGTCGCTGTCTTGCTGCCAATGCGCGGATTGCAGCCACATCTCTGCGGGGCCATCTTGCGCCACCGCCTCTTCCATATCGTCCCACGGCAGGCTGGCATGCAGCGTCACTGGCTCGCCCAGATCGGTGCTCCAAAACCCCAATTCGACGCGCAGATCGTCACCCTCTTGCCAGCTAAACCACGTGGTCGCCGCCTCCGCGATCAGTGGCGTATCGTCGTAAGGCTCGCCGGTTTCAAGCGCGTGGCGGACAAGGCTAAAGCGCGCGTCTTGTGCGCAGACGGTGATCTGTTCACGGGGCTCGGCATCGGTGGCGCATTGAAACACGACCACGCCGTCGCAGACGGCCTGTGCAGTCGCGCTTTGGGCAAAACCTGCGGCCAGACAGGCCAGAGCCGCTTTTCGGAGATGTCTCTGCATCGCTGTTACGGCGAGACTTGCGCTAGGTCGATCATCTCGATCAGCGCGCCGAGATCGGAGGTGACAGAGCCCGCATCACAAGACAGGGTCGCGATCACGTCGTCGTTCTGGAGCACGTTGATCCCGCCTTCCAGCGCGGCCTCCGCCGACTGCTCCCCACCAGCCCAAACTTCATAGGCGTAGCCGCCATCGGCACTTAAGGTCACGGAGTCACTCATATAGGTTCCCATGCCATTCCACGGCGTATAGGACAGCGTCACCTTCTCTTGCAGGATCTCTTTTTCCACCTCGCCATTGGATTTGAAAAACCCGTAGGACACCATATCGCCGTCTTCCCAAATCGCATCGCAAAGCTCGACCGCTTTGGCGCCACCATTGAAGGTGCAAGAGAACACCTCGGTCCCATCAAGCAGGCAATATTGCGCGGCCTGCGCCATGCCAGCGGCAAAAATCAGTGCGGTTGCGAGAGACAGTCTTTTCATTGGTTTTCCTTGATCGAAGATCATTTGTGAAACTGCCCGCGACGGCGCGCATGGCGAAGCGTCATAAGAGCTTTTAGCGGCCTCAGTACTACGGCCCCCGCGCAGCAAGAGGAGGGGGAAAATGTCGGTCGTTTTCCCAAACGACAGACCCAACGCACGGTGAGGGCGCAGATCACAAAAGTCAGGGCAATTTATATCGGAGAAATGGCGATCCCTTGAGGACTCGAACCCCAAACCTGCTGATTAGAAGTCAGCTGCTCTATCCAGTTGAGCTAAGGGACCGCGTTTTGGCCAGTTTAGACCCTGGCCGCGGTCGAAAAAGCGCCGGCGGACCGGCGCTTGGGCGTCACGAAAAGGCACCGGATCAATGGGTCCAGGGCATCCGTCTGTTGGTTGCGAAGTTTTCGCCATAGCCGCCCGGGCGGACGTTGTGGGCACGGGTCTTCGGCTCTTGCACGACGTAATCGATGCCATGCTCTTCGGCGTAGGCGATGGCCTGTTCCTTGCTGTCGAAGGTCATCTTGACCTGCGTCTGCGTGTCCTTGGACGAGGTCCAGCCCATCAGCGGATCAATGTCACGGCTGGTGGCCGGCGCGAAATCAAGCAGCCAGTGTTTGGTCTTGCCTTGCCCGGATTGCATCGCGTTGCGAGCGGGCTGATAGATACGAGCGCGCATCAGGGGACTCCTTTGTTCCTTGCCAGCGTTATCCCCGTTTCTGCCGGGTGTTTCAAGCCTTTCAAAACCGCGCAGGTCCCGATCCGCGCAATAAAAAACCCGCCTGTCAGGGCGGGAGAGGAAGAAGTGACTGCCCGACCGGGGTGTGGGAGCGAGGGGTGGGGTGGGGTGTTACACGCCCGGTCGGGACAGTCTGTTCTGCTGCTTGCATAATCAGATTAGGCAGGAAGGCTTTCGTTAAGCAAGGCAAAATATCGCTTAGGTTGCAAAATAAATCATAAAATTCTCCCTATAGTGGTAACCCTTTGTTTACCTTTCCGCGTCTCGTGGCAGTTGGCACAGAAGAGTCTGGCCCAAGACTTGAAACGTGAACAAAAAGAGATCATTTGTTAACGATCTGCCCTGCCGCTCTCCCCTGCCCGCCTTCAAGGAGCCCCCATGGACCCGTTGATGATGACCGATCCGCCGAAGGATCTGAAAAATCGCCCCAAGCTCGAAGGCGGCAAGCGCTTTGTCATGCACAGCCAGTTCGAGCCCTCCGGCGACCAGCCGACAGCCATCGCGGAGCTCTCCGCCGCGATTGAGGCGGGCGAGCACAATCAAGTGCTTTTGGGGGCCACCGGCACGGGCAAGACCTTTACCATGGCGAAGGTCATTGAGGCGACCCAGCGCCCGGCGATCATCCTTGCCCCGAACAAAACGCTGGCGGCGCAGCTTTACGGCGAGTTCAAAGGCTTTTTCCCTGAGAATGCCGTCGAATACTTCGTGTCGTATTATGACTATTATCAGCCTGAGGCCTATGTTGCGCGCTCGGACACGTTCATCGAGAAAGAGAGCCAGATCAACGAACAGATCGACCGGATGCGCCACGCCGCCACGCGGTCTCTGTTGGAGCGTGACGATGTGATCATCGTGGCCTCCGTCTCCTGCATCTACGGCCTCGGCTCGCCCGAATTGTACATGGCGATGACCATCGATTTGATGATGGGGCAGGAGTACGACCAGCGCCAGTTGATGAGCGATCTTGTCGAGCTGCAATACCGGCGCAATGACACCGCCTTTGACCGCGGGTCCTTCCGGGTGCGGGGCGACAGTTTGGAAATCTGGCCCGCCCACATGGAGGACCGCGCGTGGAAGCTGTCGTTCTTTGGTGAGGAGCTTGAAAGCATCACCGAATTCGACCCGCTCACGGGCAAGAAAACCGACACGCTGGAGCAGGTGCGGGTCTACGCGAATTCGCACTATGTGACGCCGAAACCGACGATCAAACAGGCGATCAACGGCATCAAAGCCGAGCTGAAACAACAGCTGATCCGCTTTACGGATGAGGGAAAATTGCTTGAGGCGCAGCGGCTGGAGCAGCGCACGAATTTCGATCTTGAGATGTTGGAGGCCTCGGGCTTTTGCAACGGGATCGAGAACTATTCGCGCTATCTGACGGGCCGCGCGCCGGGTGAGCCGCCGCCCACCCTGTTCGAATTCATCCCCGACAATGCGATTGTGTTCGCGGACGAAAGCCACGTTTCCGTGCCGCAGATCGGCGGGATGTATCGCGGCGACTTTCGGCGCAAATCCGTGCTTGCGGAGCATGGGTTTCGCCTGCCGTCCTGCATGGACAACCGGCCTTTGAAATTCGAGGAATGGGACGCGATGCGGCCGCAATCGGTGTTTGTGTCCGCGACGCCGAAGGACTGGGAGTTGGAGCAATCCGGCGGTGTTTTCGTCGAACAGATCATTCGTCCGACCGGCCTTTTGGACCCCGTGGTGGAAATTCGCCCGGTGGACACGCAGGTCGACGATCTCCTGGACGAGGCCAAGCGGATGACCGAGCTGGGGCGGCGGATTTTGGTCACCACGCTCACCAAACGCATGGCCGAAGACCTCACCGAATACCTCCACGAACAGGGCGTGCGGGTGCGCTATATGCACTCCGACATCGACACCATCGAGCGGATCGAGATCCTGCGCGACCTGCGGCTTGGGGCCTTTGATGTGCTCGTGGGGATCAACCTGTTGCGCGAAGGGTTGGACATCCCGGAATGTGGCCTCGTCGCCATTCTGGACGCCGACAAAGAGGGCTTCCTGCGCTCTGAGACCTCGCTGATCCAGACCATCGGCCGCGCCGCGCGCAACGCCGACGGGCGTGTGATTTTGTATGCTGACAAGATCACCGGCTCGATGCAACGCGCAATGGACGAAACCGACCGCCGCCGCGCGAAACAGATCGCCTATAACGAAGAACACGGCATTACGCCGCAGACCGTCAAGAAGAACGTCGACGACATTCTGGCGGGGCTTTATCAGGGCGACGTGGACATGAACCGCGTGACGGCGACGATTGATAAGCCGATGGCAGGGCAGAACCTGCAAGCCGTTCTGGACGGCCTCAAAACCGACATGCGCGTGGCCGCAGAGAACCTGGAATTCGAAGAAGCCGCGCGACTCCGCGACGAGATCAAGCGGCTCGAAACCGTCGATCTGGTGCTGCACGACGATCCGCTGGCGCGGCAATCGGCGGTGGACGATGCGGTGGCAGATGCGAAGGCGAAGAGTGGACGGTCTACGGCGGGGAGACCGGGGCAAAGAGGTGGGAAGGCTGGACGGGGGAAGAGGAAGTAATCAAGACTAAGTTGCATCGCTTACGCGTTTAACGCAAACATGTCCGCATTTGATGAAACGAGGGGCTTTATGCGTTATCTTTCTATTCTCTCTCTAACAATTCTCACCGCCTGTAGCGGCACAATGACTGGCCAAGTACGCGAAACTGGAGAAAAAGTTCAGTTCAACTATGAACAGGGCATGGATCACGACATCTATACCGCCAAGATTGGCAATGAGACCTTCAAAGGCAAAGCAATCATGGACGGCTCGAGTAGCACATATGCTAATGCATGGGGTGAAGGCTTCACGAATATCTTCGGCACTACTTCGACAAACAAATTTATCGCGGTTCTTTTGGGTGACCAAGGCCACTCATTGAATTGCCAAATGCGCTACGCAGATTCTAGCGGCTTTACCGCTTCCGGAGGCATTGGAATTTGTAAACATTCTGACGGCCGTGTGATCGATATAGTTTGGTAAGCCAAAGCGCCCGGCCCGAGGACTTGTACGTAAAACGCGCCCGCCGTCACGCCAAAGGCGTGCTTTCAGCACGACGGGGCGGGTCGGGCGCGTTCGGACATGCAAGCATGTCTGATTGGCCTAACGCAACCATTGCTCCTACTCCGCCGCCAGCCCCTTGCCCAAAGGCCCCTGCCCGCTTGGAGTTTCACCCTTGATCTCGAAACTCGCCCGTGTCCGGGGCAGCGCGTGCGGATGCGCGCCCTGCAACCACGTCAGCAATTTCTCCCGCACTTCACAGCGCAGCTCCCACAGTCTCGGCGAGGTCCGCGCCGACATCAGCCCACGCAGCTCCACCACGTCTGAGGCGCTGTCCACGACTTGCAGGTTCACCACCTGCCCGTCCCAATAGTCGCTCTCTTGCACAAATTCCTTCACCTTCGCCCGGATGTCATCAATCGGCGCGGTGTAGTCGACGCGCCACATCACAGCGCCGATGACATTGGTACTGTCGCGGGTCCAGTTCTCGAACGGGTGTTCGATGAAATAGGTCAGCGGCACGACCAGACGGCGCCAATCCCAGATGCGGATAACGACATAGGTGGCGGTGATTTCTTCGATCCAGCCCCATTCGCCCTCGACGATCACCACATCGTTGATGCGGATCGGTTGGGTGAGCGCGATCTGGATGCCTGCGAAGACATTCGACAGCACGGGCCGCGCGGCGATGCCGAGGACAAGACCCGCGACACCGGCGGAGGCGAAGAGCCCCGTGCCGATCTCGCGCACGCCGGGGAAGGTCAAAAGGATGCCGCCGGCGGTGAACATGAAGATCACAAAGAACATCACTTGGCGCAGCACCCGCAACTGAGTGAGCGTTTTGCGCGCGGTGAGGTTTTCTTCGTCATCCGTCTGATAGCGGGTCATCGCACGGGTGGTGAAATGGTTGGCGACGATGTAGCTGGCCCAGCCGAGCGTCAGGATCAGGATGATGCCCATGACGTGGCGGATGGTGGCGAGCCAGGAGCTTGGCAGAGAGACCAGAGGCAGCACCACCATGAGCGACAGGAAGACGGCCATGAGGCGCATCGGGATGATGGCCTGACGCATGGTGACGCGGGCGATGTGGGAGCGGTCGGAGAACAGGCGGCGGATCACCGCACGCAGCGACCAGTTGACGAGAAGGCCCACGAGAATGGCCCCCACGACGATGGCGACATCGACGAAAAAGTAATCGAGACGAAATAAAAAGGTGCGGGTTTCGGAGAGAAGCTCTTCGAAGGTCAAGAGGGAGGTCCCTATGCTGCGGCTGCGAGATACCCTTATTTACTTAGGTCTCTGAGCGCAGGGTCAAGCCCCCCCCTCCCGTTTTGTCATTCGCCGGTGACGCTCAGCCCCAGCATGCGCCAGACCTGCATGCCGCCGCGGTAGTAGTGGATTTTCTCTGCCGGATAGCCCGCCTCGATCATGCGCCGGGCGGCAGTGGGGGATTGGCCACACCACGGGCCGTTGCAATAGAGCGCGACGGTTTTGACCTGATCGCCTTCGCAGATGAAGCCCTCGAAATCCGGCTCACAGCCCAGTTCGCCCAGTCGGTCGGCGGCCTCGGTGTAGGGCATATGCACGGCGCCGGGGATGGCGCCACCGTCGAAATCGGGTTTGACGCGGCTGTCCAAAACCATGGCGTCTGGGTCCTGAAGCATCGCGATCAGTTCCAGCTCGCCGATGGTGGTCACGCCCTCAGCCGGTGTCATCGGCTGGATGCAGAAATTCGGACAGGGGCGCGAGGTCTGGGCCCACTCCCCCGAAACCATATTGTCGTTGTCCTGAATGCGGGAAATCTCCATAGGCCCCGAAGGCGTTTCCACTGTCGCGGACATCATATCGGGGGTGATCCCCACCGGATCGGCCCAGGCCCCGCCCGCAAGCACGATCAAAGCTGTCGTTAAAATCTTATGCATCAATAAATGCCCTCCACTTCATACATGACGGGTTCGAACGACTTGCACATGCCGTTGATCTCCCGATTGCGTTTGCGCATCTCTTCGGTGCGCAGCATGGCCTGGTAGTCCTCGCGTTTCTGCCATTGCGAATAATTGGCGATCCGGGTTTGCGCGTCGTTGATATGAAGCGCCGCCGAAATGAACCCCGGCTGTTTCGAGATCACCTCATCGAAGGCGGATTGAAGCGCCTCCATGAGGTCCTGGGCCACGCCGGGTGTGGTCTCGAAGGTCGTCAGAACGGTTTGACAGGTTTTGTCCTTGGAAATGGTCGGCATCGTCTCCTCCCTCAGATACGTCTGGCCGAAATGGGCCTGAGATGAACATAGCACGATTAGAGTGCATTTTAGCCAGAAGGGATTTTGCGACTCACTTTAGAGGGGCTATATCTTTCGCATTCCGCGAAACGCTCTGGTCCATATTAACCAGTGTTTTTCGGCTATTCTCCCAGCTTCTTCCCCGCTCTTGCCCAAGCCTTGCCGCAATTGCTTGGGACGCCCTGATTCATTTCATTTTTTCTATGATTTCAGCATATTAACCATAATAAATGCTTGCCAGAACTGAGGCACATTTAGCTAAAACTCTACCAATATCTCAACAGGCCCGGAAAATCGGCGCCGCACCTTGTCCAGAACGGACCCATTCCCATGCCTTGAAAACGCCTCGCCATAGACCCTGTCACGCGAGGCCGGAATGAGCCAAGAAAGGACACTGCCATGCGCGTGCTGCTTGCCGAAACCAACTGGAATGCCATGACCGCCGCCGCAGGTCTGACCGATGCCGGGGTCCTCGTGACCCGGGTGAATGACGGACGCGAATTGATGGATTTTGCCGATTTCGGCGAACAGAGCGCCGTCGTTCTGGATCTCGACATGCCGGACATCAACGGTTTCAAATTGATCGAGCAATTGCGCCGCAAAGACCCGCTGAAACCGATCTATGCGCTGACCGAGAAAACCGACTGGGGCAGCCGCAAGAAGGCCTATGATTGTGGCGCGGATGATGTGATTTCCGGTCCGGTGCATCCCGCCGCTTTGGCCGCACAAATCAAGGCGGCTGTGCGTCGTGCCGCAGGCTATTCAAGCGCCGCGTTGCAGATTGGTGCGCTTTGTCTTGATACGGAACAGACACTGGCCACGCTTCATGGCAAGGCGTTGCAACTGACACGCAAGGAATATGAAATCCTTGAAATGCTGGTGCTCAACCACGAACGTTTGGTGACACGGGAGACCTTGATGAACCATCTCTACGCGTGGGACGACGAACCCGATGCACGGATCATCAACGTCTATCTGAGCCGCCTGCGCCAGCAAATCGAACTCTGCGGCGGGGATGCCGAAATGGTCGAAACAGTTTGGGGACTGGGCTATCGCATCACGTCGGGAGCCGCGCAGAAACAGGTTGCCTGATAAAATATCCCGACATCGGGTGATTTTAAGGCCCCGTAAATCCTCTTTCCCTAAGGATGAGAAAAATTACATCGCACAGATCCTCATGTGGAAAGGCAACATGCTTCGTATTTTCCTCCTCCTTCTGCTCATTGCGTCGGGGGGCGCCCTGACGCTCCCAGGCCCTCTACACGCCGGTGAGACGCCGAACACCACCTCCGAATTACAGGTGCGGATCGATGTCGCCGGCCGCCAACGCATGTTGAGCCAGCGCATGGTGCGTACCGCTTGTATTGCCGAAATGGATGTCAATCGGGATCAGAACATCACCCTGTTGCTGACCTCGAAATTCCTGTTCGACAGCACCCTGAAAGCCCTTCGTGAGGGGGGCGGACCGGATAAATTCCAACCGGAGACAGACCCCGCCACATTGGCCCTGATCGCTGAAATCGAGGACGTCTGGGATGTCTTCAAACATCAGATCACCGCCGCCAAGAAAGGCAAACTTGAGGGCTATTCTGACTATGCTGCACTCTCTGAGCTGTCGTTGCGCCTGCTGGAAACGTCGAATGCTCTGGTGCAAAATCTTGATGATCGCTATAGCGCATTGGCCGCTCAGGGCACTCCCGAGCTTGGCCGCATGATCAACATTGCCGGACGGCAAAGGATGTTGATCCAAAAGGCGGGCAAGGAGGCCTGTCTTGCTCAGATGGCTGGCACTCTTGATGAGATGACCCCGCAACTGGAGCAATTGCAAAAGACAATCGCACTGTTCGAACAGTCTGCCTTTGGCCTCGCGTTTTCCTCGCGCGCGCTCGACCTGCCAGCTCCCCCAAGCGCGGAAATTGAAAACGCGAATTTCAATCACTGGCAGGAATGGAGTAATATCGTTCCGCTTTTCGAGAGCATGGATGAGCACAAACTGAGCGAACTCGAATTGCATGAACTGTCCAGCAGCATCGAATTCTTTCTAAGTGCGCTCAACACCACAGTCCAAAAATATGCGCAGCTCTAGCGTCTCATGGTTTTGCCCGCCGTACGGAGGGGGGTGAGCCATTTACGATCGTGGCAACCGGAAGACTAAAGCCTACAATTTTACTATGGTATACGCTGCGCTGACATTCTATTGTCCACGCATGACCAAAGACACCTTCTCCCCGATCCGTGCCACGGATGATGACGCCCGCCAAATGGCGCAAAACCTGATACGGCACGCGCGCATCGCCGCGCTTGCTTTTGTGAACCCTGAAAACGGTGCGCCGCATGTGACACGGGTGGCGTTTGGTCTCGGTGCTGAGGGGCAATGGCTCACTCTGGTCTCCGATCTCGCCTTCCACACCCGGGCTTTGCGCGCCACACCGCAGGTCGGCCTCCTGTTGGGCGAGGCTCCGACAAAAGGCGACCCTCTGGCCTTTCCCCGCTTGTCAGCCCAAGCCACAGCAGAGTTCGTGACGCGTGAGAGCAAAGCCCATGTATCCCATCGCGAATATTGGCTGAAACATCACCCGAAATCCGCACTCTATGTTGATTTCGCGGACTTTTCCTTCGTCACATTCACACCTCTCAGCGCAGATCTGAACGGTGGCTTCGGCAAGGCCTATCACTTAAAGGCCGAAGACATGTGTCTGAGCTCATGAAAAACCGGGCAGCAAACGCCGCCCGGTTGATCAAATCTTGTCTATTGCTCCCGAGTTAAATCGGGCGGTCCATCCGTGCGATCAGATTCACCGTACCTTTGACCGCCTGTTCGAAGGTCAACAGGACCTGATCCTTGTTCGAGCCATAATTGACGGTCACATAGGGCGTTTCGAACACCGTACTGCCACTGGCATTCGTCATCTCGTTACGGAACACGATGCTCTCCACCACACGCGCCCAGCCCCCAAAGGGCAGATAGCCGGAAGGATCAAGCACCCAAGACGTCGAGGCCGTATTCTGACTGAACTCCAGAGACACCGGGTTGATCGTATTCTGGCTAACGCCATTGAAGCTGTTGCCCTCGAAGGTCACATTGCGTGTCGAGTTATACTCGAGATCTGCATAGGTTGTATCGATCCGCTCAACCCGTTCGATAAACCCGTTCAAGGACTTGAACGTGTTGTTCTGAACAGCCAAACCTTGAAGGAAATGGCCCGGCCCATAAGGGGTGATCACGATCCAGGAGAACGAACTTGCCGCATCGTTCACTGTGAAAATATTGCCCGTGATGGTCAGACCGCCAAAGGAATATTCCGACGAGAAATCCGGCGCGACATCGTGCTCGTTCGTCATTTCGATAAACGAGTTGTCGATGTAATTGCCCGTCACCACGGATTTTACATTGGGATAGGTGAACACCAAACCCGCCGTGCGCGGACTGTCGGTGAAATCATCCCCCTGGAACCAGTGATTGCCCACGAACATATGGCCATTGCCATAGACAATCCCCGTATGACCAAAGCGCTGGAAACGGTTGTCACGGATTTTGCAGTCGTTCGAGTTGATGTTGAACGCAATCGACTGACGATCTTCGGCCCGCAACGGTTGCTCGTTCGACACGAAAGTACAGCGGTCAATGTGCAAATCCTGACACCCGCCACCGATCGACGTCACGCCGCGATTGAGCGGCGATTTGATATGACAATCGCGCAGGTGGAAATTGTTCCCGCCCCCGGCCAGCATGATGCCGGACGCGCGACCATTGCAGAGCAACTCCACATCAAACAGCTCGAACTGCGAAAGCTTCGACAGCCCCGAGAAATCAAACACGTATTTGAAGCGTGTAAAGGTGTAGGTCTGGGTCGTGTTCGGCCCGAACAGCGGGTGATTCAGTGTCAGGGACTGGTTTCCGACATTGACAGATTCGACATAGACTTCGCGCCCGACACCGGTGCCCGTCACCAGACTGCCGACTTGGATATTTGCGATATTGGCGACATTGCTCAGGGTGCGGGCATTGGCTGTGCTGTAAGTCGCTTGCGACGTGACCTCTTCGGTGTCCCAATCCGTCGAGCTTTGCACGTTGATCTGCCCATTGCGGATCACACGGCGCACTTCAAGCGTGCTCGCGCCAGTGATCTCGGCCACATCCAGCGGCGCATATAGCTCGACACGACGCCCACGCATGTCGAGGCTGTCGTGATCCGTATAGTAAAACATTGCCTGAATGGCGCGTTTCAAACCTTCGGTCTCATCGCCGAAAGCGTCGATATAGGCGTTCAGATGAAAATCATGGCGCAGGACAAGACGTGCAGAAGCCGACATGGTCACCGTGCCATCGAACACCGCCTCTTCGGTAAAGGACACCGTATCCGCAAGGTGATACACCCCTTCCGGCACAAGGATTTTCCGCCCTGCAGCAGCCGTATTGGCCGCATTGAACGCATCCGTGTTGTCGGTGGTGCCATCGCCCACAGCACCGTAATCGCGCACGTCGATCATGCCGGAGCTCTCGCTCAGGAACCATTCGGAGACATCCTCGATCACGATATCGTCGATCCGCACGGTGCCGCCATTGGCGCCCGTCAGATCGAGACCGAAATGGCCATAAACCGGCTCAAGCCCCCAGGGCATGTCCACGCCACCTCTGTCGCCAGAGCCGACAATGGCCGTCACCTCGACCACTTCGCCATAGCTGGTCAGCGCCTCAGATGTGCCGATCTCCGTCAACCCGGAGACATGCGAGAACGAGGCATCGCCTGCCCAACCCGCGATCCGCACGGAGGGCAGATTGCCCGAAATGGCTTTCACCCGCGCTTTGATCTGAAGATACATGCCCGGCTGCAAAGGCGTCTCGCCCATGTAGCGCAGCTTGGTCAGCGTGTCGTTTTTGACCAACTCGAGACAGCCGCCAAAATCCGCATCGGCCGCCACCAATGCCGCATTGCCCGCGCCGTCATAGGTCGCCGACCCCGGTGTCCCGTCTTCGCTGGACCAAACGTCCAGCCCGTCTTCGAACGCCGGTGGCATCAGCACCAGCCCGTCAGTAATGGCCTTGTTCATCCGAACCCCTTTCAATCCTTCAATTCCATGCGCACCGATCTGCATGACGGATCCCGGCCCTGGACGAGACCGTCCGGGCAAACTCGTACGAGAAACTCATCATGGAAACTCGGGACGCATGAGCCCCGAGATGGGCAAAGGTCTACAGGAGCAGTTTAACCCGTCGCTTAAGCCTCCGAACGCCGCCCTCGCCCCGCACGCAACAGCGGCAAAGCGTGTCATTGGCCTGTCATGTACCATGGCCTAGAGTTGGGCAGAGGTCCCCATGAGCTATTCGATCCAAGCCGACGATCACGACATGACCCAAGCCCTGCGCCGCATTGCAAGGGACCGTTTGGGACGGGCGATCAAGACCTGTGACGCGGACACACCCGAGGCGCGCATGGTTGCGGTGCATGACATTCGCAAACGTCTCAAGGAGATGCGTGGCCTTATGCGCCTCGTCGGCCCCGATTTCGACCGATACAAACAGGTGGATCGACGCCTGCGCGACATCGGGCGTCAATTGTCCGAACTGCGCGACATCAAAGTCCGCTGCGACACGCTGGGCCATTTGTCCGATTATATTGCGCGTTCTGACGATCTCCTGACGCAGTACCTCAATCATCTGAGCCAGGCCCGTGATGCAAACTACGCAGGAGCTGGCGATCTGCTGCATTCCGTTGCGAAAGACCTGACCGAGCTTCGTCATTCCAGCGCGGATTGGCAGCTGCGCCACAATGGCCGCAAAGCGATTTTCCCCGGCCTGTCCACCACTTACACGACCGCGCGAGGCACCATGGAACGCGCCCGCGAAACCCGAGCGCCCGAGGATTTCCACGATTGGCGCAAGCATGTGAAATATCACTTCTACCATGCCCGCCTTCTGACCCCGATCTGGCCGGACGCGATGGCGGCACAGGTCAAAGCCGCCGAAAGTCTGGGTGAGCTTTTGGGGAAACATCACGACCTCATCGTCTTGGGCGATGAGGCGCACTCTGCCGGTCTCAACGAAACCGCAATCAAAACTCTGGAAACTGGATTAAAATCGCAAATCGCCGCCTGTGAAAAACAGGCCTTTCTCGATGGCGCGCGGCTTTTGGCGGACACACCAGAGACGCTGACGCATCGCTGGTCCATCTGGTATCGGCTGTGGCGTCACGCCAAATAAAAAGGGCCGCCGAAGCAGCCCTTTGAAAACACGTGCGAAAAACGGCTTACGACAGCTCGCCGTTCAGACCTTTTTCGATCAGGCCGATGGTCTCATTCACCCCGTAGAGCGCCGCGAAGGACCCGAAGCGCGGGCCTTGGGACTGGCCCAAAAGCACCTCATAGAGCGCCTTGAACCAGTCGCGCAAATTCTCGAACCCGTGGTTCTTGCCGACCGCGAAGACGATGCTTTGCAGAAAATCTCCATCGGCAAAATTCGCTTCCGGCAGCGGTTCGTCATTGCCCATATCGGCGTTTTTCTTCGCAATCGCGGCCAAAGCCAGGTCTTCAGAGCCAAAGGCCGCCTTGAGGTCTTCCATCGCCGCGCGTTCCTGATCGCTTGGGGCGCGGAAGGTTTTCTCCGGCTTCACGAAGTCATTGTAATAGCGCACCGCATAGCCCGCTGCCGCATCAAGCTGTGGGTTGGCCTCCGGCGAGGCGTCCGGCGCATAGCGCTGGATAAAACCCCAAAGCTGGTCTTTTTCTTCAGCCCCCGCCACAGAGGCAAGGTTCAGAAGCATCGAGAAGGGCACCACCATGTCAGACATCGGCACATCGGCGCCGTGGATGTGGAACACCGGGTTCGCCGCCTGTTTCGCCGCGTCCTGCGTCGGATAGGCGCGCAGCTGTTGGTGATACTCATCCATCGCCCGCGGGATCACATCGAAGTGCATCCGCTTCGCCGTTTTCGGCTTTTGATACATGAAATAGGCCAGAGATTCCGTCGAGGCATAGGTCAGCCATTCGTCAATCGACAGGCCATTGCCCGAGGATTTCGAAATTTTCTGACCATTGGCATCGAGGAACAGCTCGTAAGTAAAGTGCTCCGGCTTCTGCCCGCCCAAGATTTCACAAATCCGGTCGTAGATCGGCGTGTTGGTCGAGTGATCCTTGCCGTACATCTCGAAATCCACACCAAGTGCTGCCCAGCGCGCGCCAAAGTCCGGTTTCCATTGCAATTTCACATTGCCGCCGGTGACCGGAAGCGTCCACTCCTTCCCGTCCTCATCGTCAAAGGTGATCGTGTAATCGTCCTTGTTCACCTCTTTCATCGGCACGTAGAGCACGCGACCGGTTTCCGGGTGGATCGGCAGGAAGATGGAATAGGTCGCCGCACGCTCTTCACGCAGGGATTTGAGCATGACCTTCATCACATCGTCGTATTTCTCGACGGCGCGCTTCAGCACCTCATCGAACTGACCGGATTTGTAAAACTCGGTCGCCGAATAGAACTCATACTCGAACCCGAAGGTATCGAGGAAGCGGCGCAGCATGGCGTTGTTGTGATGGCCAAAGCTTTCGAACTCTTCGAAAGGGTCGAATACAGAGGTCAGCGGCTTTTGAATGTCTTCTTTCAGACGCTCCTGGTTCGGCACGTTCGACGGGATTTTGCGCATCCCGTCCATATCGTCGGAGAAACAGATCAGACGCGTCGGCACGTCCGAGATCACCTCGAACGCCCGGCGGATCATCGTCGTGCGCAGCACCTCGCCAAAGGTCCCGATATGCGGCAGACCCGACGGACCGTAACCGGTCTCGAAAAGCACGTAGTCCTTCGCCGTGCCCTTCTTTTTGGATGCCTCATACCGCTTGAGAACAGTCCGGGCCTCTTCAAAGGGCCAGGCTTTCGAGCTCATACCGGCATCACGCAGGTCCGTCATTTTCAGCAATCCTTTTGTCGCACGGGTCTCTCCCGCAAGGCGCAACTCCTATTGAACCCCCCGGCTTGCGTCAATATTGTTTGACCAAACATGCCCCTTCGGAGCCAATAAAATGAACGATATTCCCCATTCCCTCACGCCCCAGGACTGTCTCGTCGCTGTGATGATCGCCTTGTCGATGTCCGATGAGAACATTCGCACCGCCGAATTGGTCACCATCGAGAATATCGTCAACCATTTGCCTATTTTTGGCGAATACGACACCGACCGGATCAAAATGGTTTCCTCGACGGTCTTCGATCTCTTTTCCGAAGAGGACGGGCTGGACGCGCTTTTCGGCCTCATTCGCGACAACCTGCCCGAGTATCTGCACGAAACGGCCTATGCGCTGGCCTGTGACGTCGCCGCCGCCGATGGCCATACCTATGAGGCCGAATTGCGCCTGCTCGAAGAGATTCGCTACGAGTTGAACATCGACCGGCTGCATGCCGCCGCCATCGAACGCGGCGCGCGGGCGCGGTATATGCTCCTTCACACCGATGTTGTTGGGTGAGGCTCTGCACATCGCCAGATCGTGAATAAGAACTGCGCCCTCAGAGAGTGGGATTGCGCCTGAAAATCAAGGGCGTTCTTTGTGCATTACCCCTCTTCTCACCCCGCATACACCCCCGCCCAGCGCTCAATCAACGCTTGCTGCAGCTTTTTCGCCCGCCCGTTGAACGTCCGCGCCCCTTGCGGAATTTCCGCGCCTTGCGCCTTGGCCGCCTCTCGCCGAGGCACATCCGCAACGAAGATCGCAAAGGCCATGCGCGTGCCGCCCGGCGCGTCCACATACCCCGCCAGAGTGGACACGAAATTCAGCGTTCCGGTCTTGGCGACGACGGAGAGCGGGTGGTTTTTGATCACGCCGCCTTGGTCATTTTTCATGGGAATAGACTTGAGCAAAGGCGCCAAACGCGCTTCGACGCCCGGGGCCGTCAACATATGGGCCAGATCAACCGTGGTCACTTTTGATGCCCCGCCAAGGCCCGAATGATCCACAAAAGATATATGCCGCATGTTCAGCGCCTCACGCGCCCAGTCGCTCATCGCGCTGGCCGAGGACTGCAAACTGTTCACCGCGAGACCGCGCGCACGGCTGGCCGTGAGGCCAAGAACCTCTGCCGTCAGGTTGGTCGAATATTTCAACATATCGCGCACAACGACACTCAAAGGCGCGCTCTCAATGCGCGCGATCTCTTCACCGGACGCCGCCATCCTTTGCCCCTGCGGCAGGCGCAGCCCCTGCGCACCAGCCACCGCCTGAAACACTTCGCCCGCATAAAGCCCCGGCAATCGCACCGGCAACCACCGCGCCCCGCCATTGCCCAGCGCGCTTTGCGCCACTGTCCATTCGTCCCGCCCCTGCCCGGCCACATGGTCGAACACCGGCAGGTTGCGCGCCGCCACGCTGATCCGCGCGATCCGCACATCCGGCGCATAACGTTCGGCGCGAGCGTCCATCTTGAGGCTGTAGCCCTCGCCTTGCCGTTTCCATTCGAAATGCACGCGGTTGTAATTCAGATTCAGCCCCGAAATCGTCGGATTGTAGCCCGCATATTCCGTCTGCCCCGCGTCGATTTCCTCGATCCGAGGCAGGGCCGTGTCATCAATCAAAAACCGCCCACTAACGCCTTTGATGCCTTGCTCGACAAGCTGCCCGGCCAGCACCGCCAACCCGTCCGTGTCCAAGGTCGGATCGCCCCCGCCCGCGAGGATCAGATCGCCCTGCACAATCCCGTCCACCACCGGCCCGCTGCGCAGCACGCGCGTGGCAAAGCGATAGTCCGCGCCCAAATGCTCCAGCGCATAAAGCGCGGTCACGGTCTTGGCGACGGAGGCCGGGGGAAGCCGCAAAAGCGGCGCATGGGATTCATGGATTGCCCCACTCACGCTGTCCGCCACCACATAGCTGACCTGCCCCGACAGACCCGAGGCCTCGATCAGCGCCTCTCCCGTCGGGATTGACTGAAGGTAGAGATCCGCCGGACGCGGTTTCGGCAGCGGCGAGGAGGTGAGCCCCTCAGCCAAAGCGCCGCGCGCCATCCCTGCCTGAGCGATACCGCCCAACAGAAGCCCAAGCATCCCGCGTCGATTGATCCGTGAATTTTCAGTCTTCATCATGGCCGTGAGTTAAGCCTGCGTTTGCGTCATGGGCAAGACGGGAAAACCTGTCTTTTGCTCCCCGTGCGTCACCTTTCTGGGCAAAATGCGATCAGTCCCGGACCCAGCCACCTTTGGCCCGGATTTCCGTCGAGGAGGCATCCGACATCGGCACGTTGATGAAACACCAGCACGGCGTGCCGCAGCGCCCCAAAAGCCGCGAGGCGCGGGGCGAGAGTTTCGCATGAGCAAAGCTTTGCGCCGCCACCGAATTGCGCGCCGCCCCGCGCGTGCCGGGCCGGGCGATCACGCCGACAGGCGTGGTTTGCATGATGTCGCGCCAGTCCTGCCAAAGATGAAACTGGGCCAGATTGTCCGCCCCCATCAGCCACACGAAAGTCACGCCGGGATAAAGCCCTTTGATCGCCTCAAGCGTCGCCGCCGTATAGCGCGTGCCCGTGCGCGCCTCGATGTCCGTCACTTCGACCCTGGGGTGATCCATGATCTCGCGGGCGTGGGTCAGGCGCCGCTCCATACTTGCAGGTCCCTTTTCTTTCAAAGGGTTCCCCGGGCTGACCAACCACCAGACACGATCCAAATTGAACCGTTTCAGCGCCATTTTGGTGATATGCACATGCCCCTCATGCGCGGGATCGAAGGATCCCCCGAGCAGGCCGATCACTTGACCGGAACGCGCATATGGCAGGTTGCAACGCATGACGACTTGCATGGCGGGAAGGCGCGAGACTGTCAATCGCTCTTGCTTGACTTCAAATTTCACCTGACTAAAGTCAGAAGAAATAACAGACCTCAGTCAGACATCACCATGACCCTTTCCCCCATCGCCCGCATCCGCCGCTTCAACCGCGCCGTGACCACCGAAACCGGCGTGTTGGACCAGAGCTTTCTCGGCCGGGGCCGCCCGCTCGGCGCCGCCCGCGTGCTCAATGCCATCGGCCCCTCCGGCCGCGCCGTCTCCGACATCCGCGCCTTCCTCGATCTCGACACCGGCCTTCTGTCGCGCCTGTTGCGTAGTCTTGAGGACGAAGGCCTCGCCACCGTCACCGAAGACCCCGCCGACAAACGCCGCCGCATCGCGCACCTGACACCCGAGGGCCTGCGTGAATACGCCGCTTACGAGAGCCTCTCCGACACCCGCGCGCAGGCGCTTCTGGACCGTCATCCGCATCCCGAAGCACTCCTCGCCGCCATGGACCTGATCGCCTCCGCTCTGGGCCGCGACCGGATCGAGATTGTGGAAAGCGATCCGCACAGCGCCCCCGCCATCCTTTGCCTCGAAAGCTACTACGCCGAACTGGCCGCGCGCTTCGCCATGGGCTTCGACCCGGCCAAAGCCGCCCGCCTCGACAGCGACGACATGCGCCCGCCGCGTGGCGTGTTCCTCGTGGCCTTGTCCGATGGGCTGCCATCCGGCTGCGTGGGTCTGAAAGGCACCGATAAAGGCTACGCAGAAATCAAACGCCTCTGGGTCGCTCCGTCGGCGCGGGGACTTGGATTGGCGAAACGGCTGATGTCCGAGGCCGAGACCCACGCGCGGGCAATGGGCATCACCACGCTCCGGCTCGACACCAACTCAGCGCTGCCGGAAGCGGCGGGACTGTATCAGCGGCTGGGGTGGAGGGAGATTGAGCGATTTAACGACGATCCCTATCCGGATTTGTTTTTTGAGAAGAGGGTGTGAAGGTCTCGCACGCCTTTCACAACAGCCCTCAATCCCTCCAAGTCATCGGGGCTTTCAAGCCGATGGATGATGCGATGACAGGTTGCGCAAAGAACTGCAAAATCATCTGGATCAGCGTGACGACCTTCGACAGGCATCTCCGCAACGGGCTTAAGATGATGAGCCTCGATACAACTCAGTGCAATCTTACGCCCGAAATGCACTTCGGCATTAAGACCACAGCCTTCACATGTGAGACCTCTGATTTCTTTGACCTTCCGCGTATTAACACCTCTTCGTTCCCATGCGGTGTGAAGACGGGCAACGCGCCGCTCTTTGAAGCTAGGAGTTTCTTCATCTCCGACTGCATTTATCGCAAAGTCGGCGTGTTCTCCGTTCTCAAACCTTCTACTCGTTCCATCTGGATAAAATACTTCATGCGCATCATAAAGTTCCTCGGGATCAAAGCCTCGAACGCCTAATTCACGCGATTTGCGATCACGAAACTTCAAGTATGGAAAACCCAGATTTTTTGCCACATCTTCTGCTTCGTGAGTTTGGAAACCTTTTCTCATTGGAGATTTAGCTATTTTACCCGCCACCTCGGCTACAATTTTTATATCCCAAAGCTCATTGGTATCCGGGTCGATTACATAGGTCGTTTGCGAAAGCTTACTGTCATAACCGCCCTCCCAAGCTTTTGTCCGCATTACCTCTGAAAAGACACCCCGGGAAATCCCCTCAAAAACCAGTTTATCGCTCATCTCAATTGCTCCTCATGAATCACTTCGCTATTTAACACCAAACCATCCCCCCCCCAAAAGGAGCCCGACATGGCAGCCTATCAATACGTCTACCACATGGACGGCGTGTCCAAGACCTACCCCGGCGGCAAGAAGGTGTTCGAGAACATCCGCCTCTCCTTCCTCCCGGGCGTGAAAATCGGTGTCGTCGGTGTCAACGGCACCGGTAAATCGACCCTCATGCGCATCATGGCGGGCATGGACAAGGACTTTCAGGGCGAGGCCTGGGCCGCAGAAGGCGCCAAAGTCGGCTATCTGCCGCAGGAGCCGGAGCTTGATCCGTCGCTGGACGTGCGCGGCAACGTCATGCTCGGGGTGGCCGCCAAAAAGGCCATTCTCGACCGTTACAACGAACTCGCCATGAACTACTCCGACGAGACTGCCGACGAGATGGCCAAGCTTCAGGACGAGATCGACGCCCAGAACCTCTGGGATCTCGACAGCCAGATCGACGTCTCCATGGAGGCGCTGCGTTGCCCCCCCGATGACGCCGATGTCACCACGCTCTCGGGCGGTGAGAAACGCCGTGTCGCGCTCTGCAAACTGCTGCTCGAAGCGCCCGACATGCTGCTCCTCGACGAACCCACCAACCACCTCGACGCCGAGACCATCGCCTGGCTGCAACAGCACCTCATCGAGTACAAGGGCACGATCCTGATCGTCACCCACGACCGCTACTTCCTCGATGACATCACCGGCTGGATTCTCGAGCTGGACCGTGGCTCGGGCATTCCTTACGAGGGCAACTATTCGGCGTGGCTCGAACAGAAAGCCAAGCGTCTGGAACAGGAAGCCAAGGAAGACAAATCCCGTCAAAAGACCCTTGAGCGCGAACTTGAGTGGATGCGGCAGGGGCAAAAAGCCCGTCAGGCCAAGCAAAAGGCCCGGATCGACCGCTACAATGACCTTGCTTCGCAATCCGAGCGCGACAAGATCACCCGCGCGCAGATCGTCATCCCGAACGGCCCGCGCCTTGGTTCCAAGGTCATCGAGGTCAATGGCCTGTCGAAACATATGGGCGACAAACAACTGATCGAAGGGCTGGATTTTGCCCTGCCGCCGGGTGGTATCGTCGGCGTGATCGGCCCGAACGGCGCCGGCAAATCCACGCTCTTCCGCATGCTCACCGGCCAGTTGGAGCCCGACGCCGGCACCGTCGAATATGGCGACACGGTCAAGCTCAGCTACGTTGACCAGTCCCGCGATGATTTGGACCCGAACGCCACGGTGTTCGAGGCGATCTCCGACGGGCAGCAAGTGATCGCTTTGGGCGACGCAGAGATGAACGGCCGGGCCTATTGCTCCGCCTTCAACTTCAAGGGCGGCGATCAGCAGAAGAAAGTCGGCGTGCTGTCGGGCGGTGAACGCAACCGCGTGCACATGGCGCGGCTTTTGAAATCGGGCGGCAACGTGTTGCTGCTCGACGAACCGACCAACGACTTGGACGTCGAGACACTTCGTGCCCTTGAGGACGCGCTGACAGACTTCGCAGGCTGCGCCGTGGTCATCTCCCACGACCGCTTCTTCCTCGACCGGATCTGTACCCACATTCTGGCGTTTGAAGGCGACGCCCATGTGGAATGGTTCGAAGGCAACTTCGAGGATTATGAGGAAGACAAGAAGCGGCGGTTGGGGCCGGATGCCCTCGAACCCAAGCGACTGAAATACAAGAAGTTCTCGCGCTAAAAGCGCGGGGATTTCTTGTAGTTCCGCTTGGGCTTCGAGGCGCGCGAGGCAGCGTATTTTTAAAGAAAATGCGCGTTCGCGCCCCGTGGAGCAAGGGCGGAAGATTTATGATTTGGATGATTGACAAAGGCGCCCCAGGGCGCACTGGTCATGCCAAACCAAAATGTTCTCCTTTTGTGCCCTTGATGTATTGACGGAACCAAGGCGAATCAATATCTTTTGTATCAACTCTTGCAGAGCAATAGATATTGCTTGTTGGTCGACCAAATCACCCGTTTTCGGACACGAGTTGAGTTAACCGGAAAAAGAGCCAGCCCTCATCGGGGCTAGGTCGAAAACCGAGAGGTGATTAGGCTAAGGGGTGTCCGAAGGAAATCGACGAGTGATTCAAAGATCAATTCTTCGGGTGGCGCTTCGAAACGAGCGACCAATCGGCCGAAAAGTTGCTCAAACCGCCGGAATTGGGGCGGAATATAAATACTGAGCGAACCTTAATCGCTCATCCGGATGAGCATCGCTTAGGATAAATTCCAATGCGGTTTTCATTCAAAATCGAGGGACGGGTATCGTATGGTGACATAATTGGAACCATATCACTTGTACTGACAATCATGGCGCTTTTGATATGATTGTTGGGCGGCCTTCGGGCCGCCCTCTTTCATTTTATCCCCGCGCCTGACCCGAGGGAGTTCGCGTGAAACGCGCAGCCCCGTCGCACCAAAGGTGCGCCGTTCATAGTCTGTCGGCACGCCTTCGGCGTGACCGGGTGGGTCTGGCTGCTTCTCGCACATTGCTCCGCAATATGCTGACAGCCACGCCCTCGGCTTCGCCGAAGGCTTGCGTCAAAGATGCTTTGCATCTTTGATTGGTCTCCACCTCAACCAACCCCACAAAATTCCCCTATCTTTACCCCCCGAAACCTGCCATAGTCCCCCTCGCTAAGTTACCTCTTTCGACCCTTCTGTTCTCCCTAACCGGCCACAGTCATCGAACGACTACGACGACGCCGGGTCGCTGCACTCTCGCGAGCGACAAGACAAACAGGAGTAAACACGATGGCCAATGGCACCGTGAAATGGTTCAATTCCACCAAAGGTTTCGGCTTCATTCAGCCGGAAGGCGGCAGCAAAGACGTGTTCGTGCACATCTCTGCCGTTGAGCGCTCTGGCCTCACCGGCCTGGCCGATGGCGCGAAGGTTACCTTCGACATCGAAGCCGGCCGTGACGGTCGCGAATCTGCGGTGAACCTCGTTCTCGCCTAATCTCAGGCGCACGAGACCACGAAAGAGAAACGCCCGCGATCTGCGGGCGTTTTTTGCATTTTAGCGCTTCTTTACAAACTCGGTCAGGATCACGATCCGCTGGCCTTCGACACGGCCCTCGATATGACCCGCATTGTCCGGCACGAGAGAAATCCCGCGCACAGCCGTGCCGCGTTTGGCGGTAAACCCACCGCCCTTGACCGGAAGATCCTTGATCAGAACGACCGTATCGCCCGAGGACAGCACAGCGCCGACGCTGTCGCGGTGGATCACCTCGGGACCAGCCGCCTTAGCCCACTCTTCCACCTCAGGCTCCAGATAGAGCATGTCCAAAGCATCCGCCGCCCAGGCTTCGTCGCGGAACCGATTGAGCAAGCGCCAGGACACGACCTTGACCGCATCGTTTTCGGACCACATGGCGGTGGTGAGCGCCTGCCAATGCCCTTCGGGAACCGCATCGCCTTTCAGGCCATTCGCACAGGTCTCACACAGGCTCACCGTCTCGCTGCGCGGCTGAACCGCAACCGCAGTCAAAGAGCCCTCAGCGCCACAAATCTCACATTGCATGATCTCGGTCTCCTTCATTTGATGAACCTGTTTGCGATATGCGAACAGGCTTTAAGGAGACGTCGGCTTCGGAGCAAGCGGCAAACTGCCGCCACACACGAAAGCGTCAGGAAAACCCCCTTTAAACTCGTCTACGAACACCGCATAGTCGTCCTGTGTATTGGACGGGGGGGCCGTCTGTTGGGAAGGCCGAGTGTGCTTCAAATATTCAGATTGACCACCGCGTTCATGGTCTGCGCCACGGCGGCTCAGGCCTTTGACGTCCGTTTCGAGACTTCCGCAGGCGAGGATCTCACGAAGCGGCTCAGGGGCGCCTCTGCCGTGATTGAGGCCGCCGATACGGATGTCACGGCCCCCGAAGAAATCATGGCCGCCGTGCAATCGGATTACCGCGCGCTGATCGGCACGCTCTACCGCGAAGGCTATTATGGCCCTCAGATTTCGATCCGTGTCGACGGGCGTGAAGGTGCCTCCATGTCCTTGGTGTCCCTGCCCGCGCAGATCAACACGGTGACGATTGAGGTGACCCCCGGTCCGCGATTTGTCTTTGGCGACACCACCATTGCGCCGCTTGCCAGGGGCACGGAGCTTCCCGAGGATTTCCGGCGCGGTGAAGTGGCCCATTCCTATCTGGTTGGTGAGGCGACAGACGCCGCGATCAAGAGCTGGCGCGAGGCCTCTCATGCCAAGGCACAGCCCAAAGATCAGACGGTCATTGCCGATCATCCCACCCAGACCCTCGATGTCGATGTCGAGATCGACCCAGGCCCTGCGGTCACCCTGGGCCGGTTGCGGTTTGCCGGCACCACAACTGTGCGCGAAAGCCGTCTGGCGCGGATTTCCAATCTGGCGACAGGCTCGGCCTACCACCCCGAAAAGCTGGATCTGGTGACCAAACGGCTGCAGAAAACCGGGACCTTCCGGTCCATCACGCTGCGCGAAGCGGACACGTTAAATGACGATGGCAGCCTCGACATCATCGCCACGCTGGTCGATGAAAAGCCGCGGCGGTTCGGGTTCGGCGCCGAGCTTTCTTCGCTCGAAGGCGGCACGCTCAGCGCCTATTGGATGCATCGCAACCTGACCGACAATGCCGACAGGCTGCGCTTTGACGGCGAGGTTTCCGGCCTCGGCGGCAACACAGGTGTCGATGTCACGGTCTCCACCTCCTACCGTCGCCCGGCCACGGTGACGCGCAAGACCACACTGGTTCTGGGCGCCACCATGGAACATCTCGACGAGCCGGATTTCCTCTCTGACAGCGGCGAATTCACGCTGGGCTTCGATGTGGAAACCTCCCCAAATTCAACATTTTACGGCGGCATCGGCTATCGCTATTCTGAGGTCGAAGATGATCTGGGATATCGCAACTTCTCTCACCTGATCCTGCCCTTCGAAGGCTCCCGCGACACGCGGGACAATTCGCTGAACCCGACCCAAGGCACCTATTTCGAAGCGGAAATCATGCCCTTCGTCGGACTGGATGACTCTGCCAGCGGCGTGCGCGTCTTTGCCGACGGGCGGGGCTATCTGTCCTTCGGTGGCGATGATCGTTTCACCCTTGCGGGGCGGCTGCAACTCGGGTCGATTTCTGGTGCAGAATTTACCGAAGTGCCCCCCGACATGCTGTTTTTCTCCGGCGGCGGCGGCACCGTGCGCGGCCAGCCCTACCAGTCGCTCGATGTCGATCTGGGCGGCGGCAATGAAACCGGCGGGTCAAGCTTTGTCGGCCTCTCCGGCGAATTGCGCGCCAAGGTCAAAGGCAATATTTCCGCCGTCGGCTTTTACGATCTGGGCGGGATCGGCACCACAGCGCTCCCCGGCGAGGACGCCGAATGGCACGCGGGCGCGGGTCTTGGCCTGCGCTACAACACGGGTTTCGGGCCGATCCGCTTTGACCTCGCGGCACCTGTCTCCGGCGACACTGGCGACGGGATTCAGATTTACATCGGCATCGGGCAGGCCTTTTGATGAAACACCTTCTTCTCGCCTCCACGCTGCTGTTCCCCGCGACACTTCTGGCACAGGATGCCACAGAAAACGCACCTGAGACCGCCCGCGACCGCTCGATGATTGTTGGCTTTCTCGAGGACAATCTCTCCGGCGCCGGGCGCGATATTCGTATTGAAGGCTTCCGAGGCCTTCTGTCTTCCACCGCCACGATGGACGAGCTGACCATCGCCGATGACACCGGCGTCTGGTTCACGCTCAAGAATGCCGAACTGGACTGGAGCCGATCCGCGCTTTTGGCCGGGCGTGTCGAGGTCACCCGCATCGCCGCCGAAGAAATCATCTTCGAGCGCCTGCCTGACACCTCCAGCGAGGGCGTCGATCTTCCCGACCCGGAGGCCACGCCTTTCGCCCTTCCCGAACTGCCCGTCTCTATCGACATCGGCGCCATCGAGGCGGAGCGCGTTCACCTCGGCGCGCCCGTCCTCAAACTCGGCGAGGCGGTCGATCTGTCGCTGAGCGGGTCCGCGAAACTGGCCGATGGCTCAGGCGAGGCCGCACTCGAAATCGAACGACTCGATGCCGCCGAGGGACAGTTTTCCGTGGACGTGTCCTATGACAACGCCAGCGAAGTGCTCGATCTCGACATTGCGCTGACCGAGGGCGCGGGTGGCATCGTCTCGACACTCGCAAACCTGCCGGGATCGCCGCCTTTGTCGCTCACCGCGAAAGGTGCGGGTCCCCTCGATGATTTCGCCGCCGACATTGCCTTGGCCACCCAGGGCGAAGATCGCCTGACCGGACAGGTCGCGCTCAAGGCCGAGGTCGATCCAGACGCCCCCGAGGCCGCAGCCCCCCGCCGTTTTTCCGCCGATCTCTCGGGCGATCTGACCCCGCTGTTCAGCGCAGACTATGCGCAATTCTTCGGCCCCTCCTCGACGCTCACCGCCGAAGGCCTGTCCTATCCCGCAGGCGGATTTGATCTCGAACGTTTTGCACTTTCGACCCGCACGCTGTCGCTGATCGGGGCTACGACCATTGGCACGGACGGCTGGCCCAGCGCATTCTCGGTCTCCGGCACACTCGAAAGCCCCGATGAGCGCCCCGTGCTTTTGCCCTTCGGCAGCGCGCGCGCCATGGTGCAAAAGGCCGAAATTCTCGCCAAATACGATGTGACGCGCGGGCAAGGCTGGAACGCGAACATTGATCTTGAAGGCTATCGCCAAGACGGGCTCGTCATCGACGCCGCACGCCTCGGCGCGCAAGGCACGCTTTCCCGTCAGAGGTCCGATGCGGGCACCATTCTGGGCGCGATCAAAGCGCGGTTTGGCCTGACGGTTCAAGGCTTTGCCTCCGAAGACCCCGCCCTGCAAGAGGCCGTCGGCACCGCCCCCGCACTCACCGCGCAAGTGTTTTGGCGCGAGGGACAGCCCTTTGCCATTCAAAGCCTTGAGGCGCGCACCGACGCCACTCGCGCCACTGCGTCCGGTAGCATTGACGGGCTGGACGCGGGTTTTGAATTCACCGGGCGCATGTCGCTCGACACGCCCCGGCTTGCGCGGTTCGCGGCACTTTCCGGCCTCGATCTGGCCGGCGCCGTCAGCGCCACCGCGCAAGGCAGTGTCTCGCCGCTCAACGGCACCTTCGACATTGAGGCCGATGCCACCGGCACCGGCCTGCGCACCGGGATTGACCAACTCGACACGCTGATCGGCGGCACCAGCGACATTCACCTGTCTGCGCTGCGCGACCAAACCGGGATGACGCTGCGCGAGGGCACGATGACGACGCAGGCCGTCACGGCGGAGGCAAAAGGCGCGCTCACCTCCGACAGCGGGACGCTGAGCGTGAGCGGACGGCTGGACAACGTCGCGCGTCTTGGCGTAGCTCTCGACGGCCCTGCAACGCTCGATGCCGAAATGTCCTACCTCGGCGCGGATAGCCCGTGGACGACGCGTGCCGAAATGACCGGCCCCGGCGGCTCGACCGCCACGCTTTCCGGCACGCTGACGCAAGACTTTGCCCGCGCCGATCTAGATCTCTCGGGCACGGCACCTCTGGGCCTGTCCAACCGCTTCACCACCGCCGCGCTGACCCAAGGCACGGCACGGTTCGATCTTGGGGTGAACGGCCCGCTGGCGCTGTCGTCCGTCAGGGGGCAGGCCCAAATCACCCCCGGCGCGCGCGTTGTGGTCTCTTCAGCCGGGCTGGCGCTCACCATCAATCGCGGCGTGGTCACGCTCAATGGCGAACAGGCGCAGATTGACGTGGAGGCCGCCGCCGACACCGGCGGGTCGATCTCGACCTCTGGCTCTTTGACCGTGAGCGGAAGCGTCCCCGCCAACCTGTCGATCAGCCTCAACGCCCTCGGCCTCACCGATCCGCAGCTTTACAGCACCTCGATCAATGGCGCCCTGACTGTGTCCGGCCCCCTGACCGGCAGTGCTACAATCACCGGCGATCTGACGTTGGGTGAAACCGACATCACCGTCTCCCCCGCCGCTTTGGGCAGTGGTGGCGACATTCCCGACATCACCCATCGCGGTGCGCCCTCCGCCGTGACCCAGACCCGGGATCGCGCAGGGTTGATCCAAAGCGAGCAAGGCAGCGGGTCTTCCGTTGCCTATGGGCTTGATGTCACGCTCTCCGCGCCCAATCGGATTTTCGTGCGCGGGCGTGGCTTGGACGCCGAATTGGGCGGGCGTCTGCGCATTCGTGGCACCACCGCCGATGTGATCCCTGTCGGGCAGTTTTCCTTGATCCGTGGGCGCTTGTCGCTTTTGGGCAAACGCATCACGATGGAGGAAGGCGCGATCACGCTTCAGGGCGAGTTGGACCCGATCCTGCGGCTGGTGGCCGAGACCGAGACCGACACGATGACGGTCAGGCTGATCACCGAAGGCCCGCTCAGCTCGCCCGAGCTGACACTCAGTTCCTCGCCCGCGCTGCCGGATGACGAAATCCTCGCCCAGCTTTTGTTCGGCAAGGACCTGAGCCAAATGTCCGCATTGCAAGCCGCGCAGATGGCGGATGCGGTGGCCACTTTGACAGGCGGCGGCAGCGGTCTCGTCGGCTCGATCCGGGACAGTTTCGGGTTGGACGATCTCGACCTTCAGACCTCCGAAGAGGGCAGCAGCGCGCTCAAGCTGGGCAAATACATCTCGGATTCGCTCTACACGGACGTAACCATAGACAATGCCGGAAAATCTGTGATCAACCTCAATTATGACGCCACGCGCAACGTGACGGTCAAAGGATCGGTCAGTTCCGAAGGCGACACCGGCCTCGGCGTGTTTTTCGAGCGCGATTATTGAGGCACAGATAGGGGACAGCGACGGAACGTGCAATTTGATCCGTTTCATGGTCATAACTCTGGGCGGGTGTAAACTGGCCCCAGGAGGATCCTCATGCCCGAGACCGTGTTTCATACCGAGAAGCTGGTAAAGACCTACCGCACCGGCGGTGCGGAGGTGCATGCGCTCTCTGGCGTCGATCTCGATCTTTACGCTTCCGAGTTGACGGTCCTCTTGGGGCCGTCGGGGTCGGGCAAGTCCACGCTTTTGAACATCTTAGGCGGTCTGGATCACGCCACCTCGGGCAAGGTGATGTTCCGCGATCTCGATCTGACGGTGCAATCCGACCGGGCGCTCACACGGTTTCGCCGCGATCACGTCGGCTTCGTGTTTCAGTTCTACAACCTCGTGCCCTCGCTCACCGCCCGCGAAAACGTCCAGATGGTCACCGACATCGCCCCCAATCCGATGCGGGCCGAGGAGGCACTGGAACGCGTCGGGATGAGCGACCGGATCGACCATTTCCCGGCCGAGCTTTCCGGCGGCCAACAACAGCGCGTCGCCATCGCGCGGGCCATCGCCAAACGGCCCGAAGTGTTGTTGTGCGACGAACCCACCGGCGCCTTGGACAGCAGCACGGGGGTGCAGGTCCTGGAGGCAATCCGCGAGATCAATGAGGACCTCGGCACCACCGCCATCGTCATCACGCATAACGCCGCCATTCAGGCCATGGCACATCGCGTGGTGCGGTTTCAGGACGGCAATATCGCCTCAGTCGCCACCAATGACACCCGCATCGCGCCCTCCGAGATCGTGTGGTGATCATGCATGCGCTCGACAAAAAACTCCTGCGCGATTTCAGACGGCTTTGGGGTCAGTCGCTGGCCATCGCTTTGGTGCTCGCTTGCGGGGTGATGATTCTTTTGACGGCCTTTGGCATGTACCGGGCGCTGGACGACACTTTGGCGGCCTTTTACGAGCGCAATGAATTTGCCGATGTCTGGGCGATGACCGAAAAGGCACCGCGTCCGCTTTTGACCGAAATCTCCGCCCTTCCCGGCGTGCAGACCGCCGAGGCACGGGTGCAGGAATATCTCATGCTCGATCTGCCGGGGCGGGTGAAATCGGCGACAGGCCTTGCGCTGTCTTTGCCCGACACGGGCGCGCTGCCGACGCTCAATGTGCCGCTCCTGCGCGCGGGCCGCCTGCCCGATCCGCAAGCCAGCGACGAGGTCATGGTCAATGAACCCTTCGCCGAGGCCAATGGCTTTGAGATCGGCGATACTTTCGAGGCGTTGATGTCCGGCCAGAAACGCCGCCTGACCATCACCGGCACGGCGCTGTCGCCCGAATTCGTCTATGCCATCGGCCCCGGCACGCTGATGCCCGATGACGAGAGCTTTGGCATTCTCTGGATGCCGCAGGCGATGCTGGCCTCCGCTTTCGACATGTCCGGCGCCTTCAATTCCGTGACGCTCAGCCTTTCGCGAGGTGCCCAGGAAGATCAGGTGATCGAGGCTCTGGATACGCTGTTGGAGCCTTATGGGGGCACCGGCGCGCATGGCCGCGATGAACAGGCCTCCAACGCTTTCATCGCCACCGAAATCAAACAGCTCAAGAACATGGCGACCATCCTGCCGCCGGTGTTTTTTGGCATCTCCGCCTTTCTCGTCAATATGGTGATCGGGCGGATCATCGCGCTTGAGCGCGCCGAGATCGGATTGCTCAAGGCGCTTGGCTACACCGATCTCCACATCGCCGCGCATTACGTGCTTTTGGCCGGGCTGACCGCCGTGTTGGGCGTTGTGATCGGCTGGGTCACCGGCGGCCTGTCGGCGCGCTGGATGGCGGGCGAATATGCGCAATATTTCAAATTCCCCTATCTGATTTTCAACGTCTCCTATGATGCCTATGCGATCTCGGGATTCCTCGCGCTTTTGACCGCCGCCGTTGGCGCGCTGCGCTCCGCCATGGGGGCCGCCGCTCTGCCGCCCGCTGTCGCCATGTCGCCGCCCGCGCCGCCCCGGTTCAAACGCAGTCTCTTCGACCGGGCATTGGCAGCGCTGCGTCTCAGCCAACCCTCGATGATGATCTGGCGCTCGCTGTTTCGCTGGCCACTGCGGGCGGCCTTTTCCGCCATTGGCCTGTCTTTGGCGGTGGCGATCATGATTTCGGTGGGCTTTTTCTCCTATTCGATGAGCAGCATCGCCGACATCGCCTTTAACCAATCGAATCGCGAAGACATCGTCTTGCTCTTCACAAAAGAACGCAGCCTATCCGCGCTCGAAGACATCCGCACCCTGCCCGGCGTGATGGAGGTCGAGGGCGAATTGTTCACGCCCGTGACCCTGCGCAACGGGCCGTTGGAGAAACAGCTGTCGATCACCACACGCGGCGCGGGCGCCACTCTGGCGCGCTCCATCGACGAGGCGGGCCGCGTGGTCGAGGTGGACGGCCCCGGCCTTTTGATCACCACCCGCGTGGCCGAAGTCCTGCGCCTTGCTCCCGGCGATTCCGTCGAAGTGGAATTCATGAGCGGGCGGCGCGAGACCTACAGCTTGACGGTGGCGGGCGTCACTGAGCAATTCTTTGGCCTCGGCGCTTTCATGACCCGCGAGGCCATGTCCCACCTGACCCGCAGCGTGCCGCAAATTTCGGTCGCCAATGTCACGCTTGATCCCACCGAAGACGACGCGTTCAACCGCGCCATCAAGGACACGCCGCTGATCTCCGGCGCCGTGCGCGTCACCGATATGAAAGCTTCATTCGACGCCACGGTCGAAGAGAACATCTCGATCATGAACGGGTTGTTCAGCGTGGTCGCCATCCTGATCACCGTCGGCCTAACCTATAACAGCGCCCGCATTCAGCTTTCCGAGCGCGCCCGCGAATTGGCCTCCCTGCGCATTCTCGGATTCTCGAATTGGGAGGTCTCCTACATCCTGATCGGAGAGATCATGCTGATCGCCGCGCTGGCGCAGCCTTTGGGCTGGCTCATCGGCTACGGGCTTGGCCACCTGATGGCCGCCAGTTTCGCCTCCGATCTCTACACCATTCCGATGGTCCTTCCGCCCGCCGCCTATGCCACGGCCTCCGTTGTTGTACTGGGCACGGCGCTGGCCTCCGTGCTACTGGTGCGACAGCGGATTGACCGGCTTGACCTTGTTTCCGTTATGAAAACCCGGGAGTGACCCATGACCTCCAAGTCCCGTAAATCGCTTTTGACCCTGATCGTTGGCGCACTCGTCGTGGCGCTCCTGTTCATCGCCTTTCGCCCGCATCCCGTGGCCGTCGATCTGGCGCCTGTGACCCGGGGGCCGATGCAGGTGACGATCAATGCCGATGGCAAAACCAAGATCCGCAACCTCTATGAGGTCTCTGCGCCGATTGCGGGCACGGCTCTGCGGTCGCCTGTCGAAGAGGGCGATGCGGTCGAGGCGGGTGTGACCGTGGTGGCCAAGGTCGAACCCATCGCGCCTTCGCTCATCGACGCCCGGACCCGCGTGCAGTTGGAGGCCGCCGTGCGCGAGGCCCGTGCCGCCGCCGATCTCGCAGGCGCGCAGTTGCGGCAGTCCGACGAAGAGCTGTCCTATGCCCAAAACCAATATGAGCGCACCAAGGCACTCGTCGCGCGGGGCGTCTCCTCACTCACAGCCCTCGAAGATGCGCAACAACTTTTGTCGCTGCGCGTTGCCGCCCGCGATGCCTCCGCCTCGAACGTCCAGATGGCCGAATCCTCACTGGCCCGCGCAGAGGCCGCGTTGATCGAACCGGGGGCGTCGCTGCGGACTGGCGAAACCTGCTGTGTCGAGATCACTGCGCCGGCGGCAGGCAAGGTTTTGGCGATCACGCAGGTCTCTGAGCACGCGGTCACGGTCGGCTCGCCGCTCTTGTCCATCGGCGATGTCGCCGATCTGGAGATCGAGGCGGATTTGCTGTCCTCTGACGCCGTGGGTCTTGAGATCGGCGCCCGTGCCATGGTCGAACGCTGGGGCGGCACGCCTGCGCTCGAGGCCCGGCTGATCCGTCTCGCGCCGCGCGCCGACACGCATGTCTCTTCGCTGGGCATCGAAGAGCAACGGGTTTCCGCCGTCTTTTCGCTGATCACCCCACCCGAGAAGCGCCCCGGTCTGGGCCACCACTATTCCGTCTTCCTGAAGGTTGTGCGCTGGGAAGATGACGCTGCCCTGACCATCCCGATCTCCGCCATGTTCCGACATGGGACAGGCTGGGCCACCTTCGTCGCCGACGGAGGAACAGCGCGGCTGCGCCCCATCGAGATCGGCCATCAATCCGACACCCGCGCCGAGGTTCTGTCTGGTCTTGAAGAAGGCGAAATGGTCATCCCCCATCCCGCCGACACCGTGGAAGACGGCACATCGATTGTAGACCGCGCTGCGCTTTAGCGGACCTCGATCTGAGACAGATAGCCCTCGGCAATCACCCGCGCCGTGCGGGCAAAACTCGGGTCGCGCCCATGTTGCGCGGCCACAATGGCGCCGTCGAACAGGACCGCAATCGCGCGCGCGGTTTCCGTCACATCCTTGGCCTTCATCTCCATCGCCTGCGCCTTGAGCCAGGTCAGGAGGTGCTGTTTGTGCACATCCGCCGCCTGCCGCACCGCCTCATTGCCGGTGTCGAACTCGGCGACCGCGTTGATGAAGGGACAGCCATAAAATCCCGGATCGGAGAACCACTCTTCGAGCAGGTCGAACACCGCCAAAATACGTTCTGGCGCCGGGCCTTTGACCTCCGCCAGTCGCCCAAAGAACCAGTTGCGCCAGGTTTCGCCCTCAGCCTCCAGGACGGCGGCGATCAACTCCTCTTTCGAGGCGAAGTGATGATAAAGCGTCGCCTTGGCCGTGCCCGCGCGCGTCAGGATCTTGTCGATCCCGGTGGCGGAAAAGCCGTGATTGCAGAACAGATGCGAGGCCGCCGTCATGATCTTTTCGCGGGCATTTTGCGGCTCTTTAGCGGCAAAACTCCAGTCTGAGGTTTGCAGCGAGCAGAACTCCTGTGGCGCGTCTTCCATCTGATCATCTCCTGCGGACGAAACTCAATACGATACTGTGGCGTCTATGGCGTCACTATGGCGTCACGCCTGAGCAGAATCGCCCAGCCAACCGCCTCTTCAAACCTCCCTCACATATATACCGCAAAAAAACAAGAACGATCTGTCTTGTCTTTTGGATGAGATTCTTGCCTGCGACATTCGTGCATCTTCGTGAGATCAGAGCTCAAAATCGAGGAAAATTCGCTCGATTTCGCCCAGATACAGGCAGTCTACCTCTATTTTTGCCGAATAAATAAACAAGAAAATAAGATTCATCTTTTTGCATGCATGGGCGTTGACGGAGGCGATTTCTTTTTGGCTGGATAAGACAGAACGGTTTGTTCAGTTCATGAATTTAACCCGGAGCGAGAAGAGATGGCCGTGACAAAAATCAAAGATCAGACCCCGCCCCACACCACTGACGCAAAGCAGGCGGCACCGGGTCTCACACCGGCTCCGAATGGTGCACATGTGGCGGTCAAAGGCCTGAGCCACAGCTACCGCAAGGCCGATGGCCTCGTGCTCGACAACATGACTTTCGACATCCATCCGGGCGAGGTGATCGCACTTTTGGGGCGCTCAGGTTGTGGCAAATCCACGCTCTTGCACATGCTCGCCGGGCTCACCCACCCGTCCGAGGGCGAGGTGGTGATCAACGGCAATGTGGTCGAGCATCCCTCGCCGAAATGGGTGATGATGTTTCAGGCGCCCTCGCTTTATCCCTGGATGACCGTGGCGCAAAACGCTGGCCTTGGCCTCAAATTCACCCGCCGCAGCTATGAGATCGCCAAACGTGTGCCGGAGGTCTTGGAGCTGGTTGATCTGGCCGCCTTCGCGGATCGCAACGCACAGGAATTGTCCGGCGGCCAGCAACAGCGTGTTGCACTGGCCCGCTCTCTGGCGCCGCGCCCGGAGATGCTTCTGCTCGACGAACCCTTCTCTGCGCTGGACGCCTTCACCCGCCGTTCGCTTCAGCAAGACGTGCGCAAGATCGCCAAGGATCTGGGCCTGACGCTGGTGATCGTGACCCATGATGTCGGCGAGGCGGTGCGCATGGCGGATCGGGTTCTGGTGCTGCGCGCCAATCCGGGCCGGATCGCCGAGGACACAAAGATCGCGCTCTCCGATGCGGAGCGCAGTGGCGGCACGGAGGCGTTCGGCCGCGAACACACCCGTCTGATGGGCCTCTACGCCGATGTCGCCGAGAGGAGCGACCCAGCCGTCGACAACGATTTCACCCGCCTCCCAGAGTAAGCCGAACACAACCAACCGAACACCAACAGGGATTTCACATGACTGACGACCACAAGACCACTTGCGGCCACGGCCATCACGACCTTCACGCCCCGTGCTGCGGCGGAGATACGGAGTTCGACCCGGGCCGTCGCTCGGCCCTCGATCTGCTCGCCAAGGGCGGTTTGGCGGCTCTTTTGGGCGGCATGCCCGCGATGTTGCCGCGCATGGCGCATGCGCAGGACGACGATGTGTTGCGGATCGGATATTTGCCGATCACCGACGCCACGCCGCTTTTGCTGGCACATGCCAAAGGCTATTTCGAGGAGGAGGGCATCAAGGCCGAGCAACCGACCCTGATCCGGGGCTGGTCGCCGCTGATCGAGGGCTTTGCCTCGGGCAAGTTCAACCTCGTGCACTTCCTGAAACCGATCCCGGTCTGGATGCGCTACAATAACAATTTCCCTGTGAAAATCATGTCCTGGGCGCACACCAACGGCTCCGCTCTGGTGGTCGGTCGTCACACGGACATCGCAGATTTCGCGGGTCTGGGTGGCAAACAGGTCGCCGTGCCGTTCTGGTATTCGATGCACAACATCGTGCTGCAATACGCGCTCAGGGCCAATGGCATCAAAGCCGTGATCAAGCCGCAGGGCGAGGCGATTGCAGCGGACGAATGCAACCTTCAGGTCCTGCCGCCGCCCGAGATGCCCCCTGCGCTCGCGGCCAAGAAGATCGACGCCTATATCGTCGCCGAACCGTTCAACGCGCTTGGCGAATTGAAAGCGGGCGCGCGGATGCTGCGCTTTACCGGCGACATCTGGAAAAACCATCCGTGCTGCGTGGTCTGCATGCATGAAGAGGCCACGGTCGCGAAACCGGAATGGACCCAGGGCGTGATGAACGCCGTGGTGCGTGCCTCGATCTATGCTTCTCAAAACAAAGAGGAAGTGGCGGAATTGCTATCGAAAGACGGCGCGGGATACCTCCCCGCTCCGGCGCCAGTCGTGAAACGCGCCATGACGCTCTATGAGAACAACCCCGATTACATCGCCTCCGGTGCGATCAAGCATCAGGCAGAATTCCACAACGGTCGGATCGACTTTCAGCCCTGGCCCTATCCCTCGGCGACCAAGCTGATCGTCGAGGCGATGAACGAGACGGTCGTCTCGGGCGAGACGACCTTTCTCGAGGGGCTCGATCCGCAATTCGTGGCCGACGATCTGGTGAACTACGATTACGTCAAAACCGCGCTTGAAACCTACCCGGAGTGGAAGGCCGATCCGTCGGTCGCGACCGGCGGCGATCCTTACACCCGTGAGGAGATCTTCGAGCTATGAGCGACGTGACGCAGCTCTCCGGGCCGATGGCGAGGACAGGGTTTTCCCTGCCAAAGCTGGGCCGTTTGCGCGGCCTTGCGAACGGTCTGCTCGGCGTTGGCCTTTTGCTGATGCTGTGGTGGATCGGCGGCCGGATCGTTGAGACCAGTGACGATCTTTTCGCCTTCGCCGATTTCGCGCCTGCGCCGACGCTCACGCGTCTTTGGGCGATGCTGATGGATGGTGAGGTCGTGGCGATGTCGGGGCCCTCGCTGAGGCGGGTGGGGCTGGGATTGTTCTACGCCACTGTGATCGGCGTGCCGGTGGGCATCATGATCGGGCGGATGAAGCGCCTCAATGAGGTCGCCAATGTGCCGTTCCAATTCCTGCGGATGATCTCGCCGCTGTCTTGGATGCCCATCGCGGTCATGGCCTTTGCCACCTGGGACGGGGCGATCATTTTCCTGATCGGTATGGCCGCCGTTTGGCCGATCCTCTTCTCCACCGCAGGAGGTGTGCGTCGGATTGATCCCGCATGGCTCAAGGTGGCGCGCAATCTGGGGGCAAACCCGCTCCATATGCTGTTCTCGGTCATTCTTCCGGCCATTGCCGTCGATGTTCTCTCGGGCATTCGCCTCGCGCTTGGGGTGGCCTGGGTGGTGCTGGTGCCCGCTGAATATCTCGGCGTCACCTCCGGGCTTGGCTACGCGATCAACGATGCGCGGGACACGCTCGAATACGATCGGCTGGCCGCCACTGTGGTGGTGATCGGCATCATCGGTTTCGCCCTCGATGCCCTCGCAGGCCAGCTGATCAAAAAATTCAACTGGGTGCGTTCAGAGGGGCACTAACCCCCGCACCCGCAACCTTTAACCCACCAGACGAAAGGAATTCTTATGTCTGAACCCGTAACCGCTCTCACCGGCTGTCTCGCGCCGGATGTTGACGGGCTGGACCCGATCTCGAAAGAGGGTCTGGAGGCACTGATCGCCTCCGGCAAGGCCAACCCGAAAGCCGTGAAGACGCTGAAATGTAAGACTGTCGCGGAAGGTCGTTTCCGCCACGCCAACTACATCCGCGATCTCGAACCCTACATCGTGGACGAGCCGCCGGGGCTTTTGGGCGACGACACCGCGCCGAACCCGTCGGAGGCCTCTCTGGCCGCTCTCGGCTCCTGCGTCGCCGTGGGTCTCCACGCCAACGCCATCGCCCGCGGCATCAAGATCCAGAAGCTCGAACTCGAGCTTGAAGGCGATCTGAACATCACCGCCGTCTGGGGTACGGGTGACGTGTCCGAGAAGCCCGTCGGCTTTACTGATGTGCGCATCAAGGTCGAGATGGAGGCCGATTGCCCGCAAGAGGAGATCGACGCGCTGATCACCCACGTGACCCAGTGGTCGCCGGTGTTCAACACCTTCTCGCGCCCTGTGAACATGATCGCGGAAAGCGTCTGACACAAATCGGCGGGCCGTCCGAGAGACGCGCATAGGCTGGCCCGCCGCCTTTTTGCCCCCAACCTCTGGAGAGATGAGATGAACGTCGCCACCTCCCTCACGGCTTACGATTTCGACGAGATCGACCGTATTTCCCGCGAAGATCTCGCAAGCATCGTCCAAAAGATTGACGAAGACCGGATCTACGCCGAAGACGTCATGCGCGCATATGGCAAGGCCGGCGCTTATGGCACCCATGTCGGCGGGCCGGACGGCCATGTCGACCTGAGCTCCGCCGTGCTCGCCATGGCGCGCACGTCCGAGGAATGCCTGTCCACGGGCTTCTGTGTCTGGTGTCAGGACACGCTGGCTTGGTACATCGCCTCCTCCGACAACGAGTTCCTGAAAACCGAGATTCTGCCGAAAGTGATCAAGGGCGAGGCGCTTGGCGGCACCGGCATGTCCAACCCGATGAAGGCCATGGGCGAGATCGAAAAGATGCGCCTCAAAGGCACCAGGGTCGAGGGCGGGTATACCGTCAAAGGTCTTTTGCCATGGGTCTCCAACCTCGTCGAAGACGGCTATTTCGGCACGATGTTCCATGTGGATGTCGAAGGCGAGGACTCCCCGAAACGCGTCATGGCGATTTTCCATGCCGGTTGGGAGGGGATCAAGCTCAAGCTCGACCACGACTTTGTCGCCATGGGCGGCACCGCCACTTGCAATGTGCAATGTCGCGATGTGTTTGTGCCCGACGAATATATCCTGGGCGATCCGGCGATGGATTTCGTCAAACGCATCCGCCCCGGTTTCACCATCCTGCAATGCGGTATGGCGGCGGGGATCATCAAGAATTGCATCGAGCTGATCGAACAGGTCGAGGCGCCTTTGGGCCATGTGAACCAATATCTCGACAAACAGGCCTCCGATCTGCGCGCGGACTATGACGCGCTGCTGGCCGAGGTTCTGGAGCTTTGCAAGACACCCTATGATCTGTCCGACGCCTTCTACCTGCGTGTGCTGAAAGCGCGCCTCAGGGGCGGCGAGTTGGCGATGGAGGCCGCGCATTGGGCGCAGCTTCACACGGGCGCGCGCGGCTATGTCAGTCACGGCGCCGCCCAGCGCCGCCTGCGCGAGGCCTATTTCGTCGGCATCGTCACGCCCGCGACCAAGCATCTCAAAATGCTGATCGCGCAAATGGAACGCTGACAGCCCGACCATGGGGGAGGGCCCGCCCCTCCCCGCACTTCTGAAAGACAAGACTTCAAACGGAACCAAAAGGGAGCCGACGCATGGACTCTGCGCTCATCACACCGACTGAACTCAAGACACTTTCCGACGCCGATCTCGCCGTCATCATCGACACGCGCGATCCCGAAAGCTTTGCCGCCGGGCACATCCCCGGCGCGGTGAACATGCATGACATCTTCACCTTCCTCGCCACCTCGGACGCCTCAGGGATGGCCGCACTCAAGGAGAAATTCGCCGCCGAATTCGGTGCCGCCGGTCTCGATGGCGAAAAAACCGCCGTGATCTATGAGGCGGCCATGGACGGGGGCTTTGGTCAGTCGTGCCGTGGCTTCTACCTCCTGTCCTTCCTGGGCTATCCGAAGGTCAAAGTGCTGCACGGGGGCTTTGCCGCCTGGACTGCCGACGCCCTGCCCGTCTCGACCGCCATGGTCGCGCCGACGCCTGCGGGCTTTGCGATCGACGAGGCCGCAGGCGCGATCATGATGGATGCGGACGACATGAAAGCCGCGATTGACGACCCGCAGGCGGTGATCCTCGACGTGCGCGACATCGACGAATGGATCGGCACCTCATCCTCGCCCTACGGCGTCGACTTCTGCCCGCGCAAAGGCCGTATCCCGGGTGCTGTCTGGATCGAATGGTATCGCATGATGAAACCCTCCGCCCACGGCAAAATGATGAAATCCCGCGAAGAAGTCCTCGCCGAATGCGCCACCGTCGGCATCACGCCCGACACGCCGGTGAAACTCTATTGCTTCAAAGGCGCGCGGGCCTCGAACACCTTTCTGGCCCTCAAGGAGGCCGGGATCAAGGACATCGCGATCTATTTCGGGTCCTGGAACGAATGGTCGCGCGACATGTCCCTGCCGATCGAAGACGGCCTGCCGTTCGGCGCCTGATATCTCAATTAAACATCTGACATGACGGAGAAAAACAGATGACCACCCGTGCAGAACTCACCGAGAAAATCATCGCCCATAAGGTGTTCAACGACATCAAATGGGCCGATGTGGCCGCCGCCGTCGGCCAGTCCAAAGAATGGACCACCGCCGCGCTGATGGGGCAGATCTCGCTCACCAAAGATCAGATCGCCAAGGTCGACAACGCCATGGGGATCAATTTCTCGGACGAAGAAATCGCGCTCTTGATGACCGTGCCTTACCGTGGCTCGCTGCCGACCTCTGTGCCGACCGATCCGCTGATCTACCGTCTCTACGAGGTGGTGAACGTCTACGGCACCACGATGAAAGCGCTGATCGAAGAGGAATTCGGCGACGGCATCATGTCCGCCATCGATTTCACCATGGATATTTCGCGCACCGAGGACCCGAAAGGCGACCGCGTGAAGATCGTGCTCGACGGCAAATTCCTGCCCTACAAAATGTACTGATTTTGGCGGGCGCGGGGCAATCCGCGCCCTCACTCTATCCGAGGAAAGACCATGACGCATATCGCCGTGATCGGCGCGGGCCAGGCAGGCGCCGCACTTGCCGCCAAACTGCGCGCTTTGGGCTATGAGGGGCGGTTGAGCCTCATCGGTGCAGAGCCCGTGCCGCCCTATCAACGCCCGCCTTTGTCAAAGAAATATATGTCCGGCGAGATGGAGCTGGACCGGCTGTTCCTGCGCCCCGAAAGCTTTTACGGCGAGCAGGGGATAGAGCTTTTGACCGGCGCGCGGGTGAGCGCCATTGATCCCGAGACGATGATGATCACGCTGGCGGACGGCACCGAAATGCCGGTCGATCAGATCGCGCTCACCACTGGTTCCGATCCGATCTGCCTGCCGCCTGAGATGGGCGGGGGCGAGGCCGGGATTTACACCATGCGCTCGCTCGCCGACGCCGACGCCATGGCGCATGAGTTCACGCCGGGACGCCGCGTGTTGATCGTCGGCGGCGGCTATATCGGGTTGGAGGCCGCGGCGGTCGCGGCGCTCAAGGGGCTTCAGGTCACTTTGGTCGAAATGGCGCCGCGCATTCTGGCGCGGGTCGCAGCCAAAGAGAGCGCCGATTGGATCAAGGCGCTGCACCGGTCGCATGGCGTGGACATTCGCGAGGGCTGTGGCCTTGAGAGCCTGACGAAAACCGAGACCGGATTTTCCGCCGCGTTGACGGATGGCACCGCACTTGAGGTCGATTTCGTGATCTGCGGCATCGGCGTGCGCCCCGGCACGGCGCTGGCCGAGATGGCCGGGCTTGAGATCGACAATGGCATCAAGGTCGATGTGTTCGGCCAGACCTCCCACCCCAAGATTTTCGCGGCGGGCGATTGCGCCTCATTCCCTTGGCAAGGGCAGCGCATCCGTTTGGAAAGCGTGCCCAACGCGATTGAACAGGCCGAAGCCACCGCTGCGACCATGCTGGGCCAAGGCCAGCCCTATGTGGCGAAACCGTGGTTCTGGTCGGATCAATATGACGTCAAACTTCAAATCGCCGGGCTGAACACGGGCTACGATCAGGTCGTCATCCGCCCCGGCGACAGGCCCGGGACACAGAGCCATTGGTATTATCGTGGCGGGCGGCTTTTGGCTGTCGATGCGATGAACGACCCGCGCGCCTATATGATCGGCAAGCGCCTGATCGAGGCCGGGCAATCGCCCTGTCCCAAGGCCGTCGCCGATCCCGCGCAGCCGTTGAAAACCCTGCCTCTCGTCTCGGAGGCCGCCTGAAAAAGGCCCGCCTCGGAGCGGGCCTTTCAAAGCTCTATCAGGCCGCGCGTCGGGCCGGGGACAATGCCCCGGCGCAGGAAATCACCAAACGCGGTCGAGCAGTGTGAGCCAGTTTTCCCCCATCACGCGGCGGATTTTGGTCTCCGACCAGCCCGCGCGCTCCATCGCCGCCGTGAGGTTCGGGAAATCGGCGATGGATTCGAGACCGTCGGGGAATTCGACCTCCCAGATGTCCGTGAGTTGGCGGGCGTAGCCTTTGTCGCGATTGAGATATTCGAAGAATTTCGACCCGTAGCCCATGGTGAAATCGGTGCCAAAGCCCACGCGTTCTTCGCCCACGAGGTTCACGATGTAGTCGATCGCGGCCACGTAATCGTCGACCGTCGCGCCATTGCCAGCGGCGAGGAAGGGCGGGAACATGGTGACGCCGACAAAGCCGTCATGATCGGCGATGAACCGCAATTGCTCGTCGGATTTGTTGCGCGGATGCGCCTTGAGCCCGGCTGGCAGACAGTGCGAATAGGCCACAGGCTTTTGCGACGCCCGGATCACCTCTTCCGAGGTCTTCGGCCCCACGTGGCTCAGGTCACAGAGGATGCCGACACGGTTCATCTCCGCCACCACTTCGTGCCCGAAGTCCGACAGCCCGCTGTCGGTGCTCTCATAGCACCCGGAGCCCACGAGGTTTTGGGTGTTATAGGTCATCTGAACGATGCCGACGCCCTGTTCCTTGAACAGTTCGATGGTTTCCAAACGGTCCTCAAACGCGGTGGTGTTCTGGAACCCGAGCACAATGGCGGTTTTGCCGTCGTCCTTGGCGCGGCGGATGTCCGCCACGGTTTTGGCCTTCACGATCAGGTCGGCGTTGTCGCGGAACTGGGTGTTCCAGGCGCCGATGGCCAGCATCGTGTCGCGGAAGTTTTCCCAAACCGAGCAGGTGCAATTGGCGGCGGTCAGCCCGCCCTTGGCCATCGCCTCGAACACGGGGCGGCCCCAGTCCGAGATGATCAGCCCGTCGAAGACGATGAGATCGTCATGCAGCGTAGTCATTTTAAAGTCCTTCGTCAGAGATAAATTTCGCGCACAATCGCGTCGTGGTCGCCCGCCATGGCGCGGACATCGCCGCCGTCCACCACCTCGCCGTCCCTGAGGACGATAAAGCGGTCGGCAGCGCGGAAAGCGAGGTTGAGGTTTTGTTCGACCATCAACATGGTCACCCCATCCTCTTTCAGCGTGTCGATGATCTTGGCGATCTCTTCGCAGAACTGCGGAGACAGGCCGCCCGAGGGTTCATCAAGCAACAACAGCCGGGGCCGGGACATCAGGGCGCGCCCGATGGCGACCATCTGTTGTTCGCCGCCGGAAAGTGTGCGGGTCGGCTGTTTGCGGCGCTCGGCCAAGCGCGGGAAACGCTCATACACCAGTTGCAGCGTCTGGCTGATCTCCTTACCCCCGCGCCGCATGGCGCCAAGCCGGAGATTGTCCTCGACTGTGAGATCGGGGAAGAGATCGCGGGCCTGGCTGACTTGCGCGATGCCATGGGAAAAGATCTTGTGCGGCGAGAGACCCGCCGTCTCGATCCCATCGAACAACACCGAGCCGGAGGTCGGTTTGACAAAGCCGCAAACGGCGTTGAGCGAGGTCGATTTGCCGGAGCCGTTCGCGCCCAAAAGCGTGAGACATTCCCCCGGCAGCACGTCGTAGGTCGCGCCCCGCAGGATCGGTTTTTTGCCGTAGCCCACATGCAGGTCACGGATTTTGAGAAGCGGTTCAGGAGTGTCCAAGGTAAGCCTCCAAGACAGCGCGATCTTCGCGGATTTCTTCGGGTGTGCCCTCGGCGATGCGCGCGCCTGCCGCCATCACGAGGATGCGGTCGGCGGCGGCCATCACAAGCTCCACCGCGTGTTCAATGAGCAGGATGCCGACCCCTTTTTCGCCAGCGAGGCGATGGATGATCTCCATCATCTGAGCGCGGGCAACGGGGGACAGACCCACAGCGGGTTCGTCGAGCAGGAGAACCGGCGGGTCGGAGGCCACGGTACGGACGATTTCGACGATCCGTTGTTGACCGCCGGACAGGTCCCCTGCCCTTGTGTCGGCCATGTGATCCATCGACATGAGCTTCAAAAGCTCCCGCGCCCGGTGGATGTTCTCGGCCTCGGATTTGAGCGCCTTGGAGCGACCCAAGAGGATGTCGAGGAACGAGCCTTCGATCTGGGCGTGAAGCCCGGTGAGGACGTTTTCGAGAACCGTCAGCTCCGGGAACAGCCCACCATTTTGAAAGGTTCGGCGGACGCCCTGTTCGGCGATCTCATGCGGCGTGAGCTTGGTCAGCTCCTGGCCCTTGAGATGGACGGTGCCAGAGGTCGGCGTGACGTAGCCAGAGATCGCGTTGAACAGCGTGGACTTGCCCGCTCCGTTCGGCCCGATCACGGCACGCACCGCGCCTTCCTGAAGGGTGAAAGAGACATCGTCCAAGGCCGTGAGGCCGGAGAAGCGGACGCTCAATCCATTGACGTGCAGAAGTTCGGTCATCACGATTCCTCCCGGTAATAGCGTTCCACGAAGATGGGCGAGAGACGGCGCAGGAGGCTTGCAAGCCCCAAAGGCATGGCGACCAGCACGGCGGCGACGATCAGGCCGAAGAACAGTTCTTCCATCCCCGGAAACGCCCGCAGATATTCCGGCAAGGCGGTCAGGACCACAGCGCCGAGCACGGCGCCGAGGACAGACCCAAGGCCCCCGACCAACACCATCGCGAAGGAGGCGATGAGGTGCAGCATGCCGAAGCTTTCCGGGAAGACATGGCCGACGTGGCGGGCAAACAGCGCGCCCGCACAGCCAACTACAAAGCCCGACCAGATGAAGGTGGTGAGGATCACCCGCGCGGTCGGAATGGCGAGAGAGGCCGTGGCCACTTCGTTTTCGCGCACCGCCATGACGGCGCGACCAAAGCGAGAGCGCAGGAGATTCAGCGTGGCTTTGACGAGAACGACAGTCACCGCGAGGAAGATGTAGAACTTCAACGTGTCATCGCTCAGCGAGATGCCGAACATGGTCTCACGCGGCAAGGGCAGACCATCGGTGCCACCCGTGAGCGGCTTGGTGTGCAGGTAGGCCCAGCGCATCAACTCGCCAAAGGCCAAGGTGATGATCGCGAGGTAGTAGGAACGGATGCCACGCAGGGCTGCGGAAGAGGCCAGAAAGCCTCCGAGCGCGCCGAGCGCCCCCGCAAGAGGGATCGTCATGATCCACGGCAGGCCGAGCTTTGCGGACAGGATGGCGGAGGCATAGGCCCCGATCCCGAAAAACGCGGTGTTGGCAAAAGCGAGCTGGCCGAGGTTGCCAATCACGAGCGTGAAGCCCAAGGTCACGAGGATCGAGATCAGCATCCCGTTGATGATGAATTGCGTGTAGGCGTTGGTGGCCAGAGGCGTGAGCAGCAAGAGCACGGGGACGGCCCAGAAGGCCCAAGTGCGCAGGCGGCGTTGGCGGGAGGTTGGCATGGTCGTACTCATGTTCTTACACCTTCACCACGGCTTTGCGGCCAAAGAGGCCATGCGGACGAATGAACAGCACCAGCACGATGACGACATAGGCGGTGATCTCGATCAGGGCGCTGTCGAGGTAGGCCCCGGCATATTGTTCCGCGAGCCCCAGAAGGATGCCGCCCAGAACCGCGCCGCCCAGAGAGCCAAAGCCCCCGAGTGTCATGGCGGCAAAGCCTTTGATCAGGAAGGAGGCGCCAAGGTCCGGATGCAGGAGCGAGATGGGCGCGACGAGGATACCACCGAGGGCACCAAGGGCCGCGCCAACACCCCAGCTAAAATCGTTGAAACGCTCGACGTTCAGGCCAATGAGGCGGGCGCCGCGCGGGCTTTGGTAGACCGCCTGCACCATCTTGCCGAGGTCGGTGAGGCCGAGAAGGCCAAAGAAGACCACCAAGAGGACAAAGACCGTCCCGATGATAAAGACCGCGTCGCCCGTGATGACGAGATTGCCGATGAAAATCGGTTCGATGTCGAACACCGGCGGCATGGGGAGCACTTCGCGCCCCCAGACCATCCGCGCGATCCCACGCAGGATGTAGCCCGCCGAGATACACATGAGCGCCAGTCCGATATGTGGACCGCCCCGGATGGGTCGGATCAGACCTTTGCTGAAGAACACGCCCAGCACAAACATGGCGAGCATGGCGAGCACAGCGGCCGGAAGAAAGGCAATGCCCGCGAGCACGACCAGAACATAGGAAAGAAAGGCCCCTGCCATCACGAAGTCGCCATGGCCAAAGTTCACAACCGTGGTCGAGCGATAGACAACGGTCAGAGAGAGGGCGATGAGGGCATAGATCGCCCCTTGGGCGAATCCGCCCAATGTCAGCTGCATCAGCATCGGTATTTCTCCTGGAAAAGGTCCGGCGCGTTGGTGCGCCGGAGCCAGTCAGTCGGGGAGGAAATTAGTAGGGCTGGCCCCAGGCTTTGAGAACGGTCGGTTCACCATCGACGAAACCGGCCACGGCAGAGCCTTTGACGCCTTGGTGATCCTCGGGAGTCCAGGTGATCGGATCGGACAGGATACCAGTGTCAAAGTCCCGCACCTCTTCGAGTGCCGCGATCAGTTTGGAACGGGTGAGATCCGGTCCCACGGCTTCGAGGGCGGAGACCAGCGCCTCGGCAGATCCGATGGAGACAAAGGAGAAGGTCGAAAGCTCTTCGTCCGGGTAGTATTTGTGGATCATGTCGCCCCAGGGCTTCATTTTCTCGCCGTCGAGATTGTCGACATAGGAGTGGATCACGTAGTAGTTTTGGACGGTCTCGAAATCGCCGGTGCGCTTGAGCGTGTTTTCAAGGTCGGTGCCCGCGGTGCCCATGACCGGGATGTCCCCCATGCCGTATTTCTTCAGATCGCGCAGGAAGATGGCGGTTTCCGCCTCATAAAGCGCTGCGATGATGAAATCGGGCTTGTTCTGGCGCAGCTTCAGCACCTGCGCGGTGGCATCGGTCTGGCCGCGCTCCATGGTCAGTTCGGCGGTCGGCTCGACGCCATGCTCTTTCAGATAGTCGCGCGCCGGGTTGGAATAGCTGTGCGCCCAGTCGTTGGAATGCTCGATGATTGCAACGTTTTTTGTGTCCGGCTTGGAGAGCACGAAGGCCGCCATGGCGTAGCCATTCGCACGTCCGGTCGGCACACCGTGAAAGATATTCGCCGCCAGCGGATCGGAGATCGAGTCGCTCACCGCATGGGCGACGATCCACGGAAGCCCCGCTTCTTCGATGGTCGGACGCAGCGCCAGCGCCACGCCGGAGCAGGAGTTGCCCTGAAGCATGAACACTTCGTCTTGGGAGATCAGTTTCTTGGCGGCGGCGAGGCCTTTGGCACTGTCGCAGGCGGTGTCTTCCTGAACCGCGACCAGTTTGCGGCCATGCACGCCACCCTCTTCGTTGACCTTGTCGTAATAGGCCATCATGCCGATCAGGGCTTTGCTATAGGACGACGCATTGCCGGAGAACGGCCCCATCACACCGATGGTGATGGCGTCATCCGTGAGCCCTTGGGTTTCCCAGGCGTCGTCTTGAGCAAAGGCGGGAGCGGCGACAAGGGTCGCTGCGGTGAGAAAAGTCGTTAGCTTATTCATCTGTTACTCCTGTTGGACGTTTCTGTTTGGACTGCGGCTTTTTTACCGCTTTTGTTATGTGTCGATTTCAACTTAAAAACCGACCGTATTGTTTGTTTAAGCGCATGCACGATGCGCAAAACTGGTAAGGAAGAAAATTACAAGGGACCGCTTGCGGGACGAACATGCCCCGCCAACATGGTTTTGAGCGTCATCACCATTTCGCGGAAATAGGCCTCATCCCTGCGCAGCACCGCCTGAACGGCCATGCCGCGAAACACATTCATCGCCAGGTTCAACGCCACCCGCGAGGTCACCACATCGGGGTTCACCGCCACGAAGGTCTGCGACCAGATCGCCTCCAGCCGCTCGTGCAGATCGAGGATCAGCGGCTCAAGCTGTTGGCGCAGGTCCGCGTCGCCGCGCGCCGCCACGATGATTTCGAGCGAGGAATAGAACCAGTCGCCATGCAGCACCTCGCCCCAGACCGCCTCGAAAAACCGGTCGTAATCCAGCGCCCCGCTCCGCATATCAGCCGCGAGCGCCTCCAGCCCGGCGGCGAAATTCGCGAACATCTCTTCGGTGGCAGCGACGATCAGCGCCATCTTGCTGGGGTAATGATGCGTCTGCGCCCCGCGAGACACGCCCGCACGCTTGGCGATGCCTGCCGTGCTGGTGTTGGCGTAGCCCACTTCCATCAGCATCTGCACCGTCGCCGCCAGCAGAAGCCTGCGGGTTTCGGTGCTGCGTTGGTCTTGGGTGCGGCGTGTCGTTACTGTCATCTGTCCCTCATTTAAAAACAGGTTGGCTTGTATTTATAATTTGGTCAAGCGCGTCGAGAGCCTTATGTCCGGCAAAATCGCAAGCCCCCTCGGTTTGCTCAAAAAATCGGCACCGGGCTCGGGTATCTTGAAACTCTAACGGAAAAAAAACGGCAAGAACGCCGCGCAGGTATATAGGCCCGGCACAAAGTGAATGGTCGAACAGTGTCTCGGCTCGCATCCCTGATTGTCTGTGAGGGATGTGGTCGCCTTTGTGTGCCCGGATCGTCTCTTTCCCGCTCAGGGTCGTTTGCCGGATCGCAAAGATTGAAAGCTCTTCACCACCGCAGTGAACGACAGCTCCGGGCCGTGAATTGCGTCTGCCGCTGCCCCAACCCGGACCTTTGGTTCGGGATGGGGTGATGTCCGGTGCGCGGGACAGAGTGGTCAAAAACGACATCAGAACAAAGGGAGGGGTCGGGGCAGTTTGCGATTTCCTCGGTGAACGCTCTGACGGTCATATCGACTGAGAAGACGAAAAACGGAAATCGTGTAAACAAGGTAGTCCCGAAAGGTGGCACATAAAAGCAAAACGGCAGAGACAATGCTCTGCCGCTTCACCTCCCGATGGCGCATCGACGAATGCTGATCGGCGCAAGAGGCGCCTGATCGCTCTCAGTCGGGCCACCGGGAACACCATCTTCCATATGCTATGGAAAAATGGTGTTATTCCTGAACGTGTCGCGGCAAGGCCTGCCGCGTTTCGGATGTCTTTTCCGCCGCCAGATGCCGAAAGAAATTCTGCCATCCGAGGTCAGCGGCTTTGGTCTTTTCGACAAAGGACGTCGATACGGGGGAGTGCGCGCCCTGAGGCGTCTGTTTGGGTGTCATGTTTGGTGCTCCATCATGATCCGGGGCTCTCCCCGGAGGGTCAGTGTGAGCCCATGAAACCGGCTCAGCTGTTGGTCTCGTCAGAGACAGGGGCTGCGTCGGGCGCAGCCTGATGCGCATCGCGCGCCAGACGGGCCGCTTTGAGGTTGGCCGTCAATTCTGCGCGTCGCGCGGCTTCTGTTTCGATGATCTCGCGGGCCGCCGCAGCGGTGCGATCATGCGGTGTGGCCGGCTTGGTGACCGTTTCGCGAAACAGAGAGGTGACTTTGTCTTTGCGGGGCATAAGGCCTCCTTGGTCATAGGACCCGGCGATGAGCGCCGGGTCCGAACCGGTCAGATCAGGCGAGTGCCAGATTGGTCGCGGACTCGCGGCCGTCGCGTCCGGATTCGACGTCGAAGGTGACGGTTTGACCGTCATCCAACTGGGCGATGCCGCCGCGTTCCATCGCGGAAATATGGACGAAAATATCGCGTCCACCGGATTCCGGTGCGATGAAGCCGAAGCCTTTAGTTTGGTTGAACCATTTCACAGTGCCATTGGCCATTGTGATGTCTCCTTGAGTGTTTTGCAGCCCACGTGAATGCGGTTGCCCGGCACAGTCTGATCGAAATGGCAGACTGGAACCGATAAGGGAGACAGGATGCAGATGGAAAAAACGTTGCTCCTTAGGGGTACAGGACGGGACTCCGAATAGCAAAGGAAAAGAAATAAAAGATTTTTCCCGTCCGGCGCGCGCCACCTTTCGGAGCTGTCTTTGAGCTGCGCGTCAGCTGATCTGATCACTCCAGACGTCGAAGCCGGACAAAATGTTTTCGCCAAAAGAATGGGTCAGAGGCACGTCCGCGGCATCGCGCCCCTGCGCGACCAGAACGCGCCCGATGCGCAGCATGTTGTTGCGCGGATCGAACACCCACCAGCGCCCATCGAGCCAGACCTCCATCCAGGCCGCGAAATCGCCCGGCGGATAGGGCGGCGCCGTACCGATGTCGCCGAGATAGCCGGTGCAGTAGCGCGCCGGGATGTTCATGCAGCGACAAAAGGTGATCGCCAGATGCGCGTAATCTCGGCAAACGCCCTGCGCCTCGTGATAGGCCCGCGCGGCACTCCGGGTGGCATCCGCAGCCATGTAATCAAAGCGAATATGGTTGTGAACGAAATCGCAGATCGCCTGCACGCGGGGCAACCCGAAGGAGGTATGCTGAAACAACCGCCAAGCTGTGTCGGATAGGGTGTCGGTGTCGCAATAGCGGCTGCCCAAGAGATAAACGAGCACCTCGTCCGGCAAGCTTTCGACGGGCGCCTGCGCACCGATGTCCGGGCGCGCATCAGGCAGGCCCGTGTCCCGGATGATCGTCTGGGTTTCGACGGTGAAACGTCCTTGTGGCGCGATCATTCGTGTGCACCAATTGCCGAACCCGTCGCGATAGCCGCTCATCGGCACGCGGGGCGTGGTGGTGAGGTGGTCCGGGTATTCGAGATCGCTGACCCGCGAGAAATGCACGTTCAAAAGCGCGATCATCGGGGTCGGTTGCGGCAGATCGAACTGAAATCGACAGCCGAGTTTGATACGCAGATCGGAAGAGGTCATAAAATGGCTCCTCTGCGGCGCATGGCGAGAGGCGCGTCGAATGACGGTCTCTTTGATCTCATGATTTGGCGCTATGGCGCGACCACGCCTTGCGTAATTCCGCGCCAACAGGGGCGTAGGAGTCGTCAAAAATCGAACGGCGCGGTGTCGGAGCCGCGTCCGGCGTCGCGGTCTTGGTCGGGCGTTTGCGCACGATTGTCGACTTGTCCGTATCGGCATCTTCGCGGTGAGGGATCTGCTTGGTCATCGTGGGTATCCTTTTCGGGTGCACGTTCGGGGGAAGCGGCGCTCCGAGGCGGCGATCGCGCACGCGCGACGGCTCTCCTCTAAAGGGGCAGCTTTGAACCTGTTCGTTTGGTTGGTCGTCAGGATACGAGGAGAAACTGGGGGCATATTGCGCACCGCAGTGATGGCGCGGGTCGTCGCCCGCCTGTGAGAATTTCCTTGTAACCTTTATAGATATGGGGGATCGCGCGCGATATTACCAGTGCAATGACGCGCAATCGGAACAACTTCACCTTAGAGACCGCCGTCGACGGTCTGACACCGCAGGGCAATCCGTGAGAGCCCAAGAATAATACTGTGCGTTTTCCGCAACTAAGCCGGGTTTCGCGTCTTTCTGAGGAAAACACCTCGCATTTCGGCGACGGAGCCCCTATCTCTCTCTGAGACGTTTGGCCCGTGCCTCACATGTTGACATATGGTTCGACAGGCCCGCATAAGGCCCGCAGACGTTTTCCTGTTGATGTGCAAATTGCGCCAGACAAATTGCACCAGACAGGGCAAGCGATTGGATTGACCGTCGCTGACGTATTCACCTGACCAGAAGATAGGGTCCGCAGCACGTTTTGGCGTGTGCATTGCAGGTGTCTGGTGACCACATTCACCTGCGCCACGACCCAGGATGGTCAACCACTTGAGTTCCCGCGAACCAAGCCATTCTCAAGGGCAGATGCCGTAGGCCGTGCGCCACGACCTGTCCAAAACCGCGCCGCTTTATCGGTGGCTCTGCGGTTTGCTGACAAGAAAGAAGAAGATCTTGATAGAAATTTATTGGGGCACGCCCCTGTCTCTCCTCACATCGCCCGAAGGCGACGTACAGAAATTCGGCACCATCGAAAAAGCCCGCTACTGGCTTAGCCGCAAATGGCCGGTCTCCGACGACGCGCAGCAACGCGCACTGACGACGATTGACGCAGCCATGGACTGCATGGCACCCGTGGGCGAAGCACGCAAAGCGTTTATGACGGCTGCACAAACTGCGGGTTTCGTACCCGTGTTGCCAACGCAGAGAGTCGCATAGCCGACATCGTTGCCCCTCAAATGACTGCTTTGCAGCATTCCCTCAAGTCTGGGCGCTCGAAATAGATTGGGTCGCCTGGATTTGCGATCATGTCGTCGATCAGCTCAGGCATCAACTCCACCTCAGGCGACGCGACACCAATCGTTCCGTTCGTCGACGGACATTTGCCGCCCCCTGAACTTCCAGCTGACGCTCATGTAAGCGAGCTTCTTCGGCGCGCGCGGATTCGGCTCTATCTTCCATTTCCTCAGCACGAAGTCTTGCTGCTGCCGAGCCGACATTGCCTTGGCGCTCATATCTCACAGCATCAGCACGAAAACCTTGTTCACGGGCTTCGGCACGTTCTGCAATTTCTAGATGTTGGTCAACAAGCATTCCAAGGCGCTCGACGCGTTGACTTCGTGCCGTCTCCGCGACGATATATTTCAAGCGCCCCGTCCACAGGTTGTGCGTGGCGACGTGGTGGTCCTCCCCCACAGAGGTGGTTCACCTTACTCTTTAGGAAAACGAAGGGCCAAGATGGTTCCGAAGCGGCACAAGCCAGAAGGTAGTGTCACGAAGCTGCGGCAGGTTGAGGGGCTTGTCGGTCAAGGCACATCAAGGCCATGGATACTCCGCGACGGTCACCCCCATGGCGGAAAGCTCATCCACCACGAGACGACGATAGGCCACCACATCGGGCACCGGCTCGGCGCGGCGGTGGGTCACCTCTTCCTCTGTGAAGGGCTCGGGCGGGCTGCCGCTGTCGGTCGCCCCCCAGATGTCGAGGATATAGTTCATCACTTCGGCGATCTCGCCGTTGTTGAGCGAGGCGCTCACGACGCCCGGCACATGCATCATGTAGGTGCGGCCCATCTCGGTGCTGGCGATATAACCGACACTGTCGGGAAAGGCCGGGATGTCCCCCTCTGTCGTCCCCAAGCCCTCGAACCCGTGACAGCCCGCACAGCGCAGGATGTAATTCGTGTGCGGGCTGCGCGTGGGTTGATCGGCGGCTGCAAGCGCGGCGGGCAGAAGTGCCATCACAATGCTCAAAGATTTCAAAAGAGGCATGCTCATTCCTTTCCGTCCAAGGGCTTAATCGACAGCCGGGCGCATGGCACGCAGATCGGCATGAGAGGGACGCGCCTCCCGCGCCGCATCGAGAAGCGCCTGCGTCATGACGCCATCGGTCTCACCGAGCGTTTGCAACACCCAAGTGCCGATTTCGACCAGTTCTTCGTCGGTGGTGCTGGCCACTGGCGGCATGATCAGGCCGATGTACATCTGGCCCTGCACCTCCAGCTTGCCCGCCATTCCCGACACCACCACGCCAGCGAGATACTCGGGCGCGGTGTCGCCAAGGGCTTGCCAAAAGGCGGGCCGGTTCAACGGCGGGGCGAGGCCCGGATTGCCGATGCCGCCCGTGTTGTGACAGGCGGCGCAATGAGTGTTAAACAGCTCCTCCGGCGTCTCTGCCGAGACCGGGAGGGCGAGGAGGGCCATGGCGGTCGCCACAGCCCCCGTGAGTGTCGTCAAAAGGCGCACGTCAGATTACTCCGCCAGGCCCACAACCACGGAAACCGTGCAGTGATAGCCTTTGTCGGTATTCGCCATGCACCAGTTGATGTCGTTGTAGAGCCCCATGCGATAGCCCGGACGCTCGCCTTCGGAGGTGTAGCAGAAGGTTGCGGAATCCACCGACGGTTTGCCGCAGCAATCGTTGTAGGACACGAGGTAATCCTTGCCGTCGTCCGGGTTGGTGCAAGTGCCGACCCAGGACACCGACGACGCCGACGAGCCCGGAGGACATTGCGTCAAAGAGCCGCCGGAGGTCGAACACAGGTTGCCGTCGAGGGCACAGTGGCGCCAGTAGGCGCATTCGTCTTCCGGCAGCTCAGAGGCGTTGGCGCGACGATCAAAAGGCAGGATCGGGGTCGCAACGGCGGCGCCCAGAACCGAAGCCCCGGCCTTTGCCATAAAGCTGCGGCGGCCAAGGTTGCGCGCGGCGGTGCGGGCACCGGTTTCGACGCTTTTGTCGAGGGTCTTGAGAAGTTTATCGATCAGTCTGGTCATAATCAGATCCTTTCGGAGGAAAATTGAGTGGCGCCCATCTGCTGGGCGACCGCAGCCTGGTAAGAAGGGATGCCGGTCTCGGAGGCGGTGAACAGGCTTTCGAGCTGTTCACGAGAGTTCACGAGACCCTTGGCGCGCACCTTGCCGTCCGGCCCGATGAGCACGGCAAAGGGCAGTTTTGCGACCTTGAAGGTCATGCCGAGATCGGAGGACAGCGCATAAGGGAAAGACCCGAGATCTTCCGCCTCGATAAGCCGACGATGCGCCGCTTCGCGCCCGTCGGAGGCCAGCGCGACATCGAGCCAGCCCTGTTCATCGTCCCGGATCGATTTGATCGCGGGCAAGAGCGCCTTGCAGATCGGACAGGTGGTGGACAGGAAGAACACAAGCTGCGCCCGCCCTTCCGGCCCGCCCAATGCAAATTCCGGCCCGTTGAGATTGGGCAGGGTCATGTTCGGCACGGCTTCGTCGATGTCCGGCCCGCTGTCCGAAATCATCGCGCCGACCGGAGAGACCCGTTCGAACAGGATGCCGATCTGGCGGGCGAGCGCGAAGATGATCGCGATCTGTACCAGCACGACGACCCACAGGGCGATGTTGGAAAAGATAAGTATATTCATATCGTTCTGTCCTCTCTCATCCGGCCTGACGGATGTGGGGGAGATGGGAAGCGAGTTTTTCCACCACGCCGTAGATGGCGAAAAGCGTGATCCCGGCGGTGATCGCCATGATCGCCCCCGCAGGACCGACCGGCCCGGTGGCGATCATCGCGACAGCCAGCGCCATGGCGGTCAAAACGGCATTGCGCCCGAGGGTGAGGCCGGAGACGATCTGCGGCGTGCCACCGCAGCCACAGTCGATCTCCGTCTGCCCGCGAAGCAAAGCCGCCGCCATCAAAGCGCCGTAGCCCAGGAACAAACCTGCCGCCATCAGTCCGCCGAAGGGGCGGGTGAATGGGAGCAGGAGTGCGAGAACGGTGAGGGCCTCGGCCCCCATCAGTCCGCGCACGATCAAGGGCACCAAATGACGCGGCACAAGCCCATAGCCCTGCGCAAATCCCACCGTTTCATAGTAGGCCTGCCATTTGTGCCAGGCCGCGCGCGCCAAGACGAGCACGAGAAAGCTCGTCAAGGTTGCAGAGGTGAGGTGCGACAGGTCTCCCATCAGCGATCCAGCTCCATGATGGTCGGCCAGCCGGCGATGTTGAACTCTTCGGCCACCTCAAGGAAGACCTCGTCGCCCATCTCGACGGAGTAGAGATAGACGTCGCCTTCCTCATTGGCGCCATAGAGCATCGGCTCTTCGGTCTGGGTCACGATCAGCCCGTTTTCGTGATGCGCGGCGGCGCGTCCGACAACGGTTTTGCTGTCCATATCCACGGCCCAGATTTGCTCGGCTCCGTTTTTGTGCGACCCGTCATAGGACCCGGAGTGCATCAGCACGAAAGCGGTGTTGGTCGGCGCGTTATAGGCGATCAGCTCGGAACCAGACGGCGCCCATTTGCCCAGAACACCTTCGGTCAGGGCGAAGGTCTCGGACAGGACCGGCACCTCACCGCTGTCGTCGACGACATAGAGGTTGCCGTTATAGGACACGTAAACGAGGGTCTCGCCCACGCGCACGCCATTGGTGAAAAGCGCGTCGTCATCGACGTCAAAGATCTTCTCCGACTTGCCCGGATCGCCAAAGGTGCCATCGGCGGCATAAGCATAGGTCTGGAAGGTGCCATCCCCGCAGATCGTGGTGAACTTCATGCCGGAGGTCGAGGGGAAGATGCCCCAGCAGCCCGGCGTCGGAATTTCGGCCAGCGTGGCGCCCGCGGCGATGTCGATCACCGACACGGAGGTCGCGGGTGTCGCGTTTTGCGCCAGCGCATAGGCCTCATCGGAGGACAGCGTCAGAAGCGCCGGCTGGCTTTCCACATGGGCCATTTTATCGCCGAACTCGAATTCGCTTTTGATCTTGAGCGTGTCAACGTCCCAGGTGTGGAAGACGTTGGTGATCGGGCCATAGGTGTAGCGTTCGAAATAGACCGAGGTGGTGTACATCGTCTTGCCATCGGCAGAGAGCACCATCTGTGCGGTGGTGCCCGGGCCCATGTTGCCCTTCATCGCGAAATCTTCGGCGCCCAACACGTTGATCGAGGACGGGCCTCTCCACTCCTGAGAAAGCACGAACAGATTCGGGCCTTCGTCGATCGTTTCCTTGACGGTGAGGGTTTCGGGTTCAATGGCGTCTTGTGCAAAAGCCGGTCCGGTCAATGCAGCAAGCGCCACGAAAGCGGCGGTTGTAGATTTCATCATCTGTCTCCTGGTGATGGTCTCGCAATCAGCTTAGGCGCTGGCGATCAGCCCGCGCTATCCGCTTTGATCCGGCTATTTCGCTCATAAAATATGCGGCACGTGAATCTCGCCCTTTTAGGGTCCGCCAAGCTTGACGTGCCCCTCCTCCATGCGCCTTGAAGGAAGAAAAACATTCAAAATTGGATGCTTACAATGCACACATGTCTTAAGACCAAGACCCTCGTGAGAGAAGTTCAATATGACAACTTCGTCGACCAAGAGCGCGGTCTCGACGGTTGGAAACAGCTCTATCGGCAATTGTCCCCAGGGGCGTTCGAGGGGCACATCGCGGCATTGGAATGGGATGAGATTTCGCTCTACCGCGAGACAGTGAACCAAAAGATGGAGAACTTCTATCGTGTTCCCGATGGCTCCATCTGCGTCGGATTTTCGCTTGGCAAACGGCTGTCGATGGCCGGTCAGGCCAACGCGATTGGCGCGGGGACCGGCATGATCCATGTCGCAGACGAAGAGTATCACATCTTCACCGACAGCCATGCGGATTACATCATGCTCACCCTGCCCGACACCGCCCTCTCGGAAGAGATCGCAAGAGGGTCGAACCCTATTCCGCCGCAGGCCAGCCATGGTATCGCGGACTGGATGTTGACGCTGATAGAGAGTGCGCGTCAGGGTCTCGCGCAACAACCCGTTCTGGATCTGGCGCCGGATCTGTTGATCGACCGCATTTCGCTCTGGGCGCGTGACGCCATGCGACACCGCCTGCGCAAATCCCCACGCGGGTTGATGTCGGATATTCTTGCCGCTTGCGATACGCTTCCTTTCGAAAAGCTCAGCGTCAGCCATTTGTCAAAAGTGTTGGAGCGGGATCGTGCAGAGCTGCGGGCCTGCTGTCTGGAACGGACGGGGATGACGCTTGACGATATGCTCAAAGGGCGCCGTCTGAGCGAAGTGCATCGTTGCCTCCGCTTGTCAGACCCGCGTGACACGAAAGTGTCGGATATCAGCATGGAATTCGGTTACTATCATTGGGGTCGGTTTTCACAGACCTATCGCACCATGTTTGGCGAGCGCCCTTCTGACACACTGCGCCGTGACGCGCCCAAACATCACTGAGACGTGGATATCAGATCACCTGTCCGGATGAGATGCTCCCGCGGCATGGCGCGGATGATGTATATCGCGATCGGGCTTTGGAGCAGTCATCTGTTGTACGAGGCACGAAATTTCGATGAGGGTCGGTCGGCCCTCTCTCGTCTTAAAGTTGCGCTTATGTTGGCGTCGTCACGTCCTGCGCATTGCAATTTTTCGCTCTCAGTGTCAGTGGAGCAAAAGAGTGCGCGACATGCAAAATCTTAAATCGAATCACAACCTAAACCTCTGTTTTAAATCATAAATTCCACATCAAACTTAACTCGAAGCCATAAACATGCACGTTTGGAGCATATTGGGGCAAGCTGCGTCGCAAGGACGGGACGTTCATCGACGATGAAGAGGTTTCCGACCTCGACCTGAAGGAATTCTTCGAGAGCGAAAAGCGGATCGACGGTGTGGTTGACTGGATCATCGAGAACCACGACCACAAGACGCATAATCGCGACTTATCGGCTATCATGTGCGTTGGTTCCGTCGATGCCCTGACCAAGACCTATGAGGCGTTTCAGCGCAAGAAGAGCGAGGGCCAAGATGACCTGAAGGTCGCCACGATTTTCACCTTCGCGGCCAATGAAGAAGACGAGGACGCCAACGGATTGATTGGCGAGCCGGATGTCACGGGCGGCCCCGTCAGTGCCGCCACCCAGCACAGCCGGGACAAGCTGGCCGGTTATGTGGCCGATTACAACGCGATGTTCGGCACCAACAACAGCGTGAAGGACGGAAAGGCCTTTTACGTCTACTACAAGGCGCTGGCGAAGCGCATGAAATGGCGTGACCGGAAGGATTTCATCGAAGGCCAAGGCATCGACATCCTGCTGGTCGTCAACATGTTCCTTACCGGCTTCGACGCCAAGACCTGCAACACCCTCTATGTCGACAAAAACCTGCGCTATCATGGGCTGATTCAAGCATTTTCCCGCACGAACCGGATCCTCGGGCAAAAGAAATCGCAGGGCAATATTGTCTGCTTCCGCAACCTCAAGGCCAAGGTGGACGAGGCCATCGCGCTGTTCTCCAACAAGGATGCTGACGAGACAATCCTGATCGCGCCCTACCAAGAGTATGTTGACCGCTTCAACGAGGCGGCGATGGAATTGCTCAAGATTGCACCGACGCCGTCAGCTGTGGACAAGCTGGTTTCAGAGGACGACATTCTCGCCTTCGTGCGCGCCTTCCGCGAGCTGATCCGCATCCGCAACGTTCTGACCAGTTTCACCGAGTTCAGCGATGACGACCTATCTCTGGACGCGCAGCACTTCGAGGACTTCAAGAGCAAGTATCTCGATATCCACGACCGTATGAAATCGGATCGGGATGACGATCAGAAGGCCTCCATTCTCAATGAGGTCGACTTCGAGCTTGAGTTGATCCGGCGTGACAACATCAACGTCGCCTATATTCTGGCCTTGCGGGCCTCTGTCGTCGCGGAGCAAAGGGAAGCCGAGGACGCGCAGGATACTGCGAGCAAGACCAAGACCATTCTCGATCTGCTTGGGTCAGAGCCCCGCCTGCGCAGCAAGCGCGAGCTGATTGAAGAGTTCATCACGGCCTACCTGCCGACCATGAAAAGTGCCGCACAAACAACAGCGACGTTCGAAGAGTTCTGGGCAGAAAAGTGCGAAGCGGCGTTCCAAACGATTTGCACAGAAGAAAAGCCGGATCGTGAGGGGTTCGTCGGATTGCTGGACGCGTATCAGTTTTCCGGCAAGCGCCCGCTGACCGATGAGGTGATTGCGATAATGATCGAAGTACCGGGCATCCTTCAACGCAAGCCCTCTGCTGAACGCGTCGTCACACTGATGGTGGACTTGCTCGAAACCTTCGATGAGGGAATGGGTGATATTTAGGGCGTGGAGTTTCTTAACTCGACTACAAGGGCGGGAAGCGGACATTCGCTGCGCGCGATACTAGCGTCGGCTTTAGCGCTCAGCAAATCAGAGCGCCCGCCAACCAGAGGTCAGCGGGCGTTGTTTTTTTTGGCCTTTGATGAGGTTTCGATCAGAACGTAAAGGCGACCTCGAAGGACAGGCCGTAGCTGGACACCTCCGTGTCGCCGCCCAGACCGTCGACGAAAGCTGCCCCGGATGTTCTCAAGCCGCTTCCGTTATCGTAGCTCAGGCCGATATCCATACGGCCACGATGCCCTTCCTCTTCGGTGATATAGGCACTTGCGGCGCCGCTGCCTTTCGTGTGGCTGTAGATCCCGGAAATTCCGAAATCGAGCATCAAATCCCCCTCGGGTACAAGGATCGGCACCTCGAAATCCAGCCCGGCGGCGAGTTCGGTGAGGGTCACCTTTTGCTCCGGCACAACCGTGCCGCCGCTGACATAAGCGTTCTGGGAATCGCTGACGTGGCTCAGTGTCAGGTTGGGAATGAGGGTCCAGCCCTTGTCCATCTTGACACGCCCCTGCGCCCCCAATGAGGCCAGCATCCGGTCGCCCGAGAAGCTGCCCGTTTGACCCGTGGACAGGGTGATGTCGTTGTCGGTCTCGCCGAACAACAACCGCCCATCGACAAAGAACGGATGATCGCCGATCTGGGAGGCAAAATACGGGCCGACGAGCCAGCCGGTGCCTTCAACTTTGGTCCCTTGCGCGTCTTCTTGTTCCGCCATGTCATATTGCACCATCGCGCCGATGATCGTGCCTGAGGACAGCGCCGTGTGGTAGCCGAGAGACGCGAGACCGTAGCTCATGTCCTCGGTGTCGCTGTCCGACCAGGACCCCGACACTGCGATCCAAAACGGACCGTTTCCGCGGGAACTGAGCGCGAACTCACCGCCACCGCGCGAGACACTGACGGAGGCATTGCCCGCATTCTGCCCGGTGACGAAACGGGACACATCAGGCTGGTTCTGGATCAGGCTGCGCGCACGCGCTTGCAAGAAATGTGCGATCGCTTCGCTTTGCTCCGCCGATGTGTCGAGCTGCGCCAGAGCGGAGGCCGCCACGGAGGGCTCGCCCGTCATGTCACGCGCGGCACCGTCTGCCACCGAGACGGTGACATCACCGCGATCGTCCGGCGTGATGGAGACCGAATAGACCGACCCGCTGCCGGTGAGCGCGCCCATCGTCGCGTTGGTGAGGGAAATATCCGATGCTTCGAAACCGACAACAGATTCTGTGAAGGTAAATGTCGCAACGAAACTTTCGCCACGCGTGATCGTCGTCGGAACGCCCGAAATCGTCAGGCTCGGCGCAACGCCGTCGGGTGCCACGGAAATGATGTTCGAGGCGCTGTTGCCATTGCCCGCAGCGTCGAGAACCGTGTCCGCGCGCAGTTGGATGGACTGCGCAAAGTCCGTCCCCTTGGCCTGAAGAGTGTAGCTGTCACCGTTGCCCGAGAGGGAAGAGAGATCGACATTCGTGGTGGTGAAATCGCCCAGATCGAGACCGGTCACATCCTCATCGAAGGTGATCGTTACCGTGTAAGGCGTGCCCGGGAAGTCCGGCGTTGCCGTGAGCGTCGGTGCAGGGTCGGTCAGATCGGCAGTGTTCGTGACGGCTGTTGCCGCCGCGTTGCCAAGCCCGGACAGATCCGTCACGGCATTCTCGGCGAAATTGACCGTCACCGTTCCGTCCGCGTCGGGTGTAATCGTGGCCGTGTAAACGGTCGTGCTGGTTTGTTGCAAATTCGAGGCCGTGCCATTGCTGACCAAAATGTTGCCTAGGGCGACCCCTGTCACTTCCTCGGAGAAGGTCATCGTCAGCGTGAAAGGCGCATTCACCAAGCCGCTCGGCATATCGAGCGTCACCGTCGGACGGGTGATATCCGCTGTGGTCGTCTCTGTATTGGAAGCGATGTTGTCGTTGCCCACGGCATCGGTAGCAACCCCCGCCGGGACGGACACGGTGACCGTGCCGTCGGCATCGGGCGTGATCGTGGCCGAATACTCACGTGCAGAGACGGTTTGCAGGTCCGAGGCAACGCCATTCGTCACGGTGATGTCGCCAAGCGTGAAATCGTTCACATCCTCATCGAAGCTGATCGTAGCGGTATAGGGATTGCCCGGCCCGTTGTCGGTCAAACTCACGACCGGCGTCGGGGCGGTCAGGTCGGCAGTGTTGGTGATGGCCGTCGCTGCTTCGTTGCCGAGACCGGCCGTATCCGTCACGAGGTTCTCTGGGAAATTGACCGTGATGAGTCCGTCTGCGTCGGGTGTGATCGTGGCCGTGTAAACGGTCGCACTGGATTGTTGCAGGTCAGAAGCCGTGCCGTTGCTGACCGAAATATTGCCCAACGTCACTGCGCTCACCTCCTCGGAGAAGGTCATCGTCAGCGTGAAGGGCGCGTTCACCAGCCCCGTGGGCATATCAAGCGACACGGTGGGACGGGTCACATCCGCCGTGGTGCTCACCGTGTTGGAGGCAGTGTTGCCGTTGCCCGCCGCATCCGTGGCAGCGCTTGCAGGCACCGACACGGTGACTGTGCCGTCGGCGTCGGGCGTGATCGTGGCCGAATAGACCCGCAAGGAGACGGCTTGAAGGTTCGATGCCGTGCCATTCACCACGGTGAAATCGCCAAGCGCAAATCCAGTCATGTCCTCATCGAAGGTCACGGTCACATCGAAGGGTCCGTTCACCTCGGAAGGGATCGCGGAGAGTTCAGCGGTCGGCGCCGTCACATCCCGCGTGCCGCTGAGTGTGGCGCCCGTGCCCGAATTGCCAGCGCGGTCAACGGCGGCGGCATCCGCGACGGAGACCTGAAACGCACCTGTCGAGCTGAGGGTCAAATCGGCGGTATAGGTCGACCCGCTGCCGCTGAAATTCGAGAAAGAGCCGGTGCCAGAACTGAGGGTCAGATCGCTCACGTCGAAACCCGTTACGATTTCGGAAAAAGTGAAGGTGAGCGGGATCACCGATGCGTTGGTTGGAAGCGGCGAAGACGTGGTGATCGACAGCGTCGGGTCCACATTGTCGGGACTATAGGCCTCGTTCACATCGAGGACGCTGAAATCTGTCATGGCATTGCCCGCCAAATCATAGATGGTGGAATCGCTCCGTGGAACAATCTGCACAAATCCGGTGCCATTGGTCACAGGGTAAGAGAACTGCACCCTGAAGCGATAGACGCTCGGTGTGATCTGGGCCGCGGGGAATGCCGCAGGATCGACATTGCCAACACTCGTAGAAATGACAAAATCTGCATAAATATCGAGATCGGTGACATCTTCGGTGAAGGTCACCTCCCACACCACTTCCGTCTCACTGGTGTATTGGCCCAGAGGATCATAGCGGGTGATCGACTGGATGCGTGGTGGCGTTGTGTCTGTCGCCTGTGCGTTGGCTGTCTCGCTGAGTGCTGTGATGCAACAGAGCGTGACCAAAGCCAGTGAAATGTGTTGTAGAAAACTTCGTGCGGTCATCTTCTTCCCCATACAACAGGGGCATGAAGAACAAACAACATACCCCAATGGTGACGCGATCCTTCGATCACGCCGCATACATTGGGCCAGTTGCTTGCGACGGAAAGACGCAAAACCGCGTCCTTGGATCTTCCCTAACGCCGACATTTTACCGGTGAGGCCAGTTGCACCGGAGGTTCTCAAGCAGCGGCAGCTTCCACCTTTGAAAGCAATCATGAAAGTGTCTATTGGTATGTCTTGAAAAAACAATGGACTGTGCGGTGTTTTGGTCACTGTCCTCTGAGGCCGCGGAACTCCGTTGGCTGCGGCCCCTACTTGATTTAGAGCAATTTTGCATTGCGCAACGAATGCCCGATTTGGGAGAGTGCAGTCATCCGCAGCATATTTCACGGATGTCGGCTTTGGGTCGGAAGCACTAAAGGTCAACCGTCGCCAGCCCCGCCCCTACGGCTCTTTTGGGCGAGAGCGGGCCGGGGTTGGCTCAGCTCTCAACTGCAATCCTCGGAAAGCACTCACACCTGCGTCCGTCGCTTTATGGACGCCGTGCCGACTGTAATGTGGACTCGATGCCGTTGGGTTTTGGAATACGCACTCTCAGCCAACCATGTTTTCTGCCAGAGGTAATAGGCAGACTGGCCGATCGGCGGGCCTTCCAGAACCGCGAGGGTTTTCCATATCTTTGTCCCTTTGTACCCTGCCTCAATCATTTGGATGGCGACTGCTTTTCGCAGATCTGTCATGCTCGGTTTGCGCCCCAAGCGTTGAGGGAGGAGAGCTTTTCCGCATCCGCAATGGCCGCGTCCATCACCGTGGCTGACACAAGCATCCCCCGGTCACTGAGGCCGTTCTTCATCTCCGACGTGAGTTCGCCGCTGCGCTTAAGTTGGCGCGTAAGCGTGGAAATTGGGATGCCTGAACGCTTTGAGGCCACACCCACGGTGAGTAAACGCGGTGCCCCGCAGGTTTCGCCCAGGAGCGACGTCCCCTCCGGCACATAGAAATGATCCAGAACATAGTCACGCATGAGATGCCGCAACACGTCGAAGTCAGGATCGTTTCGCCGTGCCCGCAATTCCGCGATCACCGGGCCAAAGATTTTCGAATAATCTGGTTTCTGGGATTTGGGCGCCGACGTCCGGATGGTATCAAGTGCATTCCGAATGGCGTCCGGCCCGTATTTTGCAACGGCGTACCCTGCCGCACCAGCCTTGATCCAATCGAGAGCAGAAAGTAGGTGCGGACGCGCTTTTGACCCGAATTGCAGCAGGGTTCCGAGCGCTTCGCAAAACGAAGAAACCGCATGAAACTCGAAGCCGTCGAGCCAATCCTGTCCGCGACCCAACCTGATCCGATCTGCGAGATAGACCTCTAAGCTAAGGTCTTCATCTGCCACCTCGGTAATTTCGCCCGGCACCCAGCTTTTGATATGCTGCGCAAAATCATGGACGGATTTGCTATTGCCCGAGACCTCCAATGGGACAAGCGCCACCTTATTTTTTAGACAGCAATGCAGGCTCGACACCTGCCAGACGCCCCCTTTGAAAAGCGCCATTCCGAGCATCATCCGTGCGGCCTTCGAGCACGCAAGCAGGACAGACCTGCCCGCCAGAACGCGTGAACGCCGTGGCCTTGATCCGCTCTGCCCCAAGCCGGAACCAACCTTGTTGATCAACGCGCGGGGTATTGAATCGAAGCGTGTCGAACTCAATTCCGGTGAGGTCTGCGATATGCGCGACTTCGGCATCGAAACCATTGCAGAGGTTCAAAAATCCAATACGCTGGTCGCTACACAGAGCTTGTAGCGATGCATAGCCGTTGTTTTGGGCGGCACGACTGGCCCGCGATGTGGCCGTTTCGCCATCCGCCAGTCTCGTCGCGATCGGCAGGGGCGCTCGACACCCGTGCACGACAGCATCCCGCCCGCCTCGCGCGGGGGATTTCCTGATGTTGTCCATTTTTAATGAGCAGTCATGTCAAATGCGGCGCATCCGACACCTGCTGTCCCTTCATTCCGTTTCAGACAGGCCTTCCGGCGGCGCAGACGCCGTCGAAAGGTTGACAATTCGCTGGATGTGGGAGATGAATAAGAAAATCGTCGCTAATCGATTTCAAGAGGCCTTGGGTTCGCAAGATCCAAGGTCTCACCCTATTCAAACCACATGCACAAAGACACTCGCTCTATCGTGACGATAGGGAATTGCTCTCGATGCTTTTGGATGATTAGTATCTTACGTCTCTAGATCATTGTGATCTCCATACCTGTCATAAAACAGTGTCTCGACGGGGGTCGACAAGGCCGTCGCAAGCGCTTGCTCGACACGCCGCGAGCGCGACGTCCCCAGACTGACTTCAGAGACAGAACTAGGCTTGATCCCCAATTCTGCAGCGACGTTAGAAAAGCTCGTTCCGGCGATGCGCAAAGCACACTTGATTTGCTCATGGCGAACCCTATTAACGCGCATTTTCAACCTCCTTCCCACCCTTCTTTATAGGTGGAGAGAATCACTGAACGCAGCCAGCCCGCCAAGCCCAAAAAACCACTCAAGAATTTGTTTTTAAACGTAAAAACTTAGTCTTGATTTGATGCTCAGTTTTCAAATCAAGACCCATTTATCGAGCCAGAACTCAGTTTCATCTCGAAACAAAGATATCGCCACAAAACCAGGTCTTGAACTTGAGCCCGACAAGACCGTCACGCCGCTCAACCGCATGGCTTCGTATAAAGTCAGAATTCAGGGGCAGTCTTCGAATTTTAATGGTGGATTGGCGAAGAATGGGCGGATTGCGGACCTTCTCTGCGCCCTGGACGAACGGCAGCGATATGCAGATAGCTGCCGCTGATGGACACCTTTCTTTAGATAGCTCACGTCATTGCGCGCCCATGCCGCCTAGATTCAGTAGACCGCCCGAGCACGGAAGCATATGCGATCCGGGTACATTCCATTGTTCATCACCCGAGCCCACAATCTGAATGTGACTTGATCGGGAGATTGACCTCTAAATGCGCGCCGCCCAATTACACATGGCAAGGTGCCTTCACGTTTGAAATCTCACCCGAAAACGTGGCACTCAGAGCCTAAGGGGGAGAGAATCCTATGTCTGAGATGAAATCACGCATTCGCTTGCTGACGCCATATCTGATAACTGCCGCGCTTTTTGCGGCAGGGTCCTATGCGCTTTACCATCTTTTGCGCGACGTACAGCTACATGATGTCATGGCCATGGTGCGTGCGACACCACTCACAACGCTCTGGCTCGCGCTTCTTTGTACATTTATCGGCTATGTCGCTTTGATCGGGTACGATTGGTCCGCGCTCAGGTATATTGGGCATCGCCTGCCGTTCCACGTCACAGCTTTAGGATCATTTCTGGGGTATGGGATTGGCAATACCGTCGGCGCGGGGCCGATTACGGGAGGGGCGGTGCGCTATCGCATTTACTCGGCGTTGGGTCTCTCTCCACTCGATATCGCGGGGATATCGTTCTTCGGCTCTGTTTCCTTTGGCTTAGGCTCCACAGTGATCGGATTGCTGGCGCTGGCGTGGCATCCTGATGCGCTCGGAAGCATGATCTTGTGGGCGCCCTCTCTGGTTCGCTGGAGTGCGCTGTCGGTTGTCGGCGTCGTGATCACCAGCTTGGCAATTGTGACGCTCCAAAAGAAAACTGTGACCGTGCGAGGCGTGACCCTTGCCGCGCCCTCGCTTGGGCTTGCCTCTGGGCAATTCGTGTTTGTCACCCTCGAAACGATTATGGCGGCGTCGACGCTCTACCTGCTTTTGCCATCCGACAATGTCAGTTTTGCGAGTTTCCTTGCGATCTATGCAATCGCGGTGATGGCCGGGGTGCTGAGCCACGTCCCTGGTGGCGTCGGTGTCTTTGAGACAATCATCATTGCCGCCTTGCCTGCTGATGTTCCAGTCACAGAGATTGCCGCGGGGCTTCTTCTGTTCCGGCTGATCTATTATCTCGTGCCCTTCGCGCTGGCCCTCATCTTGATGGCCCTTGGTGAGGCGCGGCTCCTCAGGCAGCGTCTCGGCCCGACCCTCGCCCCGACGCAAAAGGCGATTTCCGCACTGATGCCGCTGGCCATGTCCGCAATGGTCTTTGCCTCGGGGGTCCTCATGATGTTGAGGTCCTTGCTGCCCACCGCGAGCGAATGGACCGAAGAGCTCGAGGTTCTTTTGCCTCTCGGTTTCGTCGAGGGTGGGGCGCTGTTGTCGAGTGCTCTTGGCGCCTGTCTTTTGGTGATTGCGCATGGGCTTTTGCAACGGGTCGAAGGGGCGTGGTGGTTGGCGATGGGGGCCCTGCTCGCCGGAGCCGGAGTCAGTGTCGCCCATGGTCTGGATTATGACAGGGCGGTCATCCTTTTGGCGGCGGCTCTTGTGCTTCTTCCGGCGCGGCACGAGTTCTATCGCGCGACACGGCTGACACACAATATCTTGAGCCTCCGATGGGTCTTGCTGATCGGCTGCCTCTCCGGCGCACTGGCGGGGGTGTTCTTTTTCGCCCACAAAGCCGTTCCTTATGAAACGAGCCTTTGGTGGCAATTCGCATCTGACCATGCCGCGCCGCGTTCTATGCGCGCTGGCCTCGTCGGACTCGTCGTTATGGTTCTCCTCCTGATGCGCTATGCCCTGAGGCCCTCCCGTCTGGGCGATCTGCTTCCCGATCCCGAGACGCTAGACCATGTGGAAACGATTGTGCACTCTCAGGACCGTCCCGAGGCCTGCGTCGCGCTGACCGGCGACAAGGCTTTTCTGTTCTCGGATACCGGAAACAGCTTTTTGATGTATCGCATTCAGGGGCGTAGCTGGATCGCGCTACACGATCCGATCGGTAAGCCGGAAGAGTTTCAGGCCTTGGTCTGGGATTTCCATGATGCAGCCTATGCGGCCAATGCACGCCCTGTTTTCTATGCGGTCTCTGCGGCGTCGGCGACAATCTGGATTGATATGGGTATGGTTGCACATAAGTTTGGCGAAGAAGCCGTGGTTGATCTCAACGAATTCAGCCTCGAAGGCGCTTCACGCAAGCGGCTACGCACCGCCTATAACCGAGCGCTTCGCGACGGATTGGGTTTCGAGGTGCTCTCCGCTCCGCATGGGGACAATCTCCTGTCCGAATTGAAAGACATCTCAGACGGCTGGCTGAAGGCCAAAGTCGGTGAGGAGAAAGGCTTTTCGGTCGGCAGTTTCGACACCCGCTATCTGAACCGCACCCCAATCGCGGTGGTGCGCCACGAGGGAAAGATTGTGGCCTTTGCCAATCTCTGGGTCACCGACCGTAAGCACCGCGCCTCACTCGACCTCATGCGGCACAGAGACTCCATCCCGAACGGCACGATGGATTTCCTGTTCACCTCACTGCTGTTGCATTTCAAAGACGACGGTCACGCCGAGTTCTCACTCGGCAATGCGCCGCTTTCCGGACTCGAAGCGCGTCGCGGGGTGCGCATGAGCACCCACCTCGGCGCCTTCGTTTATCGGCATGGCGGACAGTTCTACAATTTCGAGGGGCTGCGCGGGTTCAAACAGAAATTTTCGCCCCGTTGGGAGCCTGTCTATATTGTTGTGCCCCCTCGCGCGAACATCATGGCCGTGGCTCATGACCTCATTGGCGTGATCGGGTGAGGCAACGCGCTCAAACGTCAGGCATTCGCCGAGTAGACCGTGAAGGATCACAAAAGAACTGCGAGCGGAAGTTCTCTGTGTCAGGCATGAATGGAATGTCCGGGCCCACGATGAAGAACCTCTGGCAAAGGGCGATATCTCCGCTTCAGATCTCCAACTCGAAAACGCACATATCACCCGAGGCTTACGCAGCAAGTCCGATACATTTGTCACACGACATTCAGAGCAGAAGGAGCCTGAACAGAAATGGGCAATGACGATTAAGAGAGGGAACCGGCACGGGTCGCTCAACGAGTAAAAGTAGATCCGAATCTCTACGCTTCGGCCAATCACTCAAATGCATTTCCCCAACATTAGGTTTGGAACACACAAGATTTTGCAACAGCCACTTGGCCTCAATCCCCAACCTATGAATCCCCGGACTGCATCAGGCCGGGGATTTCATTTATTTACGTACGACGCTCACGCTGCCAGGTCAGTGCGAGATCTTCGATCATATCCTCCTGACCACCGACCATACCTCGCTTGCCCAATTCCATAAGCAATTCGCGCGCCGGGATGCCGTAGCGTTCCTCCGCCCGCTTCGCGAAGAGCAGGAAGGAGCTGTAGACACCTGCGTAACCGATGGTCAGAGAGTTGCGGTCCACCCGGACAAGATGGTCCATCATCGGCACGACAAGATCTTCGGCGACATCCATGATACCGAACAGGTCGACCCCGGTCTGCGCGCCCATACGGTTGAAAACCGCGACGAGCAGCTCCATCGGCGCGTTGCCCGCACCGGCACCCAGACCGGCTGCAGCCCCGTCGATGCGGTTCGCCCCGCATTCGACGGCAGCGACCGAATTGGCAATCCCCATACCCAAGTTATGGTGACCATGGAAGCCGAGTTCCGTCTCCGGCGACAGCGCCTCGCGCAGCGCGATGATCCGCGCTCTTACATCGTCGGGTAGCATATAACCTGCGGAGTCGGTGCAATAGATGCAGTTGGCGCCATAGCTTTCCATTTTCAGCGCTTCTTCCACCAACCCTTCGGGGCTGTTGCGATGCGCCATCATCAGGAAACCGACCGTGTCGAGATCGGTCTGGGCGGCAAATTTGATATGCTGTTCGGCGACATCCGCCTCGGTACAATGCGTGGCGACCCGAACGCCGGAAATCCCGAGATCCATTGCGCGTTTGAGATCGTCCAGAATGCCGATGCCGGGAAGCAGCAGCGCAGAGACTTTCGCGTTTTTCATATGCGGGATCACCGCGGCGAGATATTCGTCGTCCGTGGCCGGGGCGAAACCGTAGTTGACGGAGTTGCCGCCCAGACCATCCCCATGGGTCACTTCGATCCAGGGCATCCCTGCGGCGTCGAGCGCCTTGGCGATGGTGATCATCTCCTCGATGGAGATTTGTTGGCGCTTGGCATGCATGCCATCGCGCAGGCTCATTTCGTGCAATGTGACGTTGCGGCCTTCGATGCTCATTCTGGCCTCCTTCAAGCGCGTTTGGGCAGGGCGATGTCACCGCCTGCGATTTCTTGTGCGAACATTTCAGCCGTGCGCAGCGCGGCCGAGGTCATGATGTCGAGATTGCCCGCATATTTCGGCAGGAAATCCCCAAGCCCCTCGACCTCGACAAAAATCGAGACGCGATTTCCGTCGAACACCGGGCCATTCACAAGCGTGTAGCCCGGCACATATTTCTGAACCTCCTGGACCATCGACTTGACGGATTCGGTGATGGCGGCTTCGTCGGGCGTGTCCTCGGTCAGAACATGAATGGTGTCGCGCATGAGAAGCGGCGGCTCAGCCGGATTCACAACGATGATCGCCTTGCCTTTCTTTGCACCGCCGACATTTTCGATGGCGCGGGCAGTAGTCTGGGTAAATTCGTCGATGTTCTTGCGCGTGCCAGGCCCGATAGACCGCGAGGCCACAGAGGCCACGATCTCGCCATAAGCGACCGGCTGAACGCGTGAGACGGCGGCGACCATGGGGATCGTCGCCTGACCGCCACAGGTCACCATGTTGACGTTCATTTCAAGCTTGGCGGCATGTTCCGCAAGATTGACCGGCGGCACACAGTAAGGACCGATGGCGGCAGGCGTCAGGTCGACCATGAGAACACCCTTCTCATTGAGCTTACGGCTGTTCTCGGCATGGACATAGGCCGAGGTCGCATCAAAGGCGATACGGATGTCATCGGCCTCAACGGCCTCAAGCATTCCATCGACCCCCTCTGCGGTGGTTTTGATACCCATTTCCGCCGCCCGCTTGAGGCCTTCAGAGGTCGGGTCAATACCAACCATCCAAACCGGCTCAACCCATTCGGAGCGCTGCATTTTCATCAACAGGTCCGTTCCGATATTGCCGGGACCGATAATCACGGCACGCAGTTTCTTTGTCATCGTGCAATTCCTTTGAGTTTACATTCCGAAGAGGGCCGGCAGGCCGAGAGACAGAGCGGGCACATAGGTGATCAACGCCAGGATCAGGAGCATCACCCCAAGAAAGGGCGCCGCTGAGCGCATGAGTTTTTCCAGAGGAATGTTGCCCACGCGCGAGGCGACAAAGAGGTTTACGCCCACAGGCGGCGTCACCATGCCGATCGCGAGGTTGGCGATCATGACAATGCCGAAATGGACCGGATCCACCCCCGTCGCCACAGCGACCGGCAACAGGATCGGAGTGAGGATGATGATCGCGGCGAGCGTCTCCATGAATGTGCCCACCACCAGCAACAGCAGGTTGATCAGGATAAGGATCATCAGCGGGTTGCTCACCAACTGCGTAATGAAATCCGCCATCATCACCGGGATGCGCTCGATCGCCAGAACCCGCCCGAAGATCGTGGCCGCCCCGACGATCAGCATGATCGTGGCCGAGGTGAGCGCCGAGGACGCAAAAATGTGATGCAGGTCCGCGAATTTCAATTCGCGATAGACGAAAAGCCCAACGATGAGGCCATAGATCACACCGATCGCGGAGGCCTCTGTGGGCGTGAAGACACCGCCATAGATGCCGCCTAAGATCAGGACGGGGACCATGAGGGCCCATTTCGCCTCCCAGATGGTGACGACGATGTCCTTGAAGCTATGGCGTTCCGTGCTGCGTTCGATGCCTTCGCGGCGCGCCTGGAACCATGAATATACGATAAGAGCAATGCCGATCAGAGCCCCCGGCACGACACCGGCCATGAACATTTTGGTCACGGAGACATTGGCCGACGTGGCATAGATCACCATCGGGATCGATGGCGGGATGATGACCCCGAGGCTCCCCGCAGAGGCGATAAGCCCGCCTGTGAAGGGCGGGCGATAGCCCCCTTTGGCCATCGCGGGCATCAGGATCGCGCCAACAGCGGCCACGGTGGCCGGACCGGAGCCGGAGATCGCGGCAAAGAACATACAGGTGACAACCGCGATGATCGCCAAGCCACCGGAATAGCGCCCGAAGAGCACGAGCCCGACCTTCAAGAGCCGTTTGGACAGGCCACCGTGCCCCATGAGATCGCCCGCGAGCACAAAGAAGGGCACCGCCATCAGGGGAAAGCTGTCAATCGAGGTGACAAGCCCCTGTGCGATATAGCTTGAACTCACCTTGCCACTGACCAAAAGCGCCAGCGTCGAAGCCAGCCCCAAGGCGATGCCGATCGGCACCGACACCAGAAGCATGACGAGGAACGGAATAAAGAGCAGAGCAGAAATCATTCTTCGGCCTCCGGGGCGCGACCACGCAACCGGGCGATATCGAGCACGATGTGTTGAATAAGACGGATCACCACGAGACCAAAACCCACCACCGGCGCGGCATAGACATAGGCCATCGGGACCCCCAGCGAGGACGAGGTCTGACCGAAGCCATAGATTTTCGCGGTGAGTTTCGTCCCTTCCCAAATCACCAGAGCGGCAAAAAGGCCGAACACGAGATGGATGAGAATGCGCACCAGGATCTGGCCACGATGCGGCAGCAGATCGCTGAAAGCTGTGACGCGGATATGCGCCTGCTTTCGAACGCCGTAGCTCACCCCGATGTAGGTTGCCCAGATGAACAGATAACGCGCCAATTCTTCTGACCAGGTCAGGGAGGCTTCCATCACATAGCGCATGAAAACCTGAAGTCCGATGAGAAGAGTCATTGAGGCAAGAAGAGCGACCAGAAGCGTCTCTTCGAGTTTCTCGTTGATGAATTTCAAGGGGATACTCCAGTCAATAGGAGGTCGGTCTGACCGAGCGCGCACTGCAGTGTCGCGCTCGGTCCGTTTGACTTATTCGCCGTTGGCAATGGCCATGATGCGGTCCACCGCCTCCGCACCGATTTTCTTTTTCACCATCTCGATGACCGGGCCCATACGACCGGCGAACTCGGCCTGTTGTTCTGCCGTAAGCTCGACAAAGGTAATCTCAGGCATCGCGGCTTCGGCCTTGTCGTCGGCGTCCTGCGCGAGTTGGCGTTGATAGGCTTTGGACTCCGCGAAGACCTCTTCGAAAATCGCACGATCCTCATCGGACATCCGTGCCGTCACTTCCGGGTTCATCAGCACCACAAACGGGGAATAGATGTGGTTCGTCTTGGTGATGTACTTCTGCACTTCGAAGAACTTCATGTCATAGAAGAGGTTGATCGGCCCTTCTTGTGCATCGAACGTGCCCTGCTGCAGTGCGGTGAACAGCTCAGAAAACGCCAGAGGCGCCGGGTTTGCCCCCTCTTCACGCCACGCCGCGATATGCACCTCGTTTTCCATGGTGCGCATTTTCATGCCCTCGAGATCGGCGGGCGTGTAGATCGGCTTCACGTTGTTGGTCAACTGACGGAAGCCATTTTCCCAATAACCAACGCCATGTAGGCCGACGCGCTCAAGGCTGTCGAGAAGGCCTTGACCAACCTCACCGTCCAGCACGCGGTAGACACTTTCGCGGTCCTTGAACAGGAACGGAATATCGAGCGCGAAATACTCTTTGTTGAAACTGCCGAGCGGCGCCGAGGACACAAAGGCCATATCCAGATTGCCGAGCTGCAGGCTCTCGATCAATTCGCGTTCACCACCAAGCTGCCCGTTCGGAAAAATCTCAAGCCCGATCCGGCCTTCGGTTCTTTCACGCATTTGCTCGTCGATAAACTCAAGTGCGAGGTGGCCGGTGTTGGTGGCCGATGCGGCATGTGCCGCTTTGATCGTCAGCTCAGGTTCAGCCACCGCCTGCGTCGCCCCCAAAGACGTCGCCAAAAGGCAAATCGCAACAGCCGTTTTGCGCAGGCTTGTGCCCGCGTTGAAGTGAATCATGGAATCCTCCCAGGTTCAGTCATGTGAGCCCACTCGTGCGGACCCATTTCCTCCGGCAACAACAGGATAGCCCTGCCATTTCCCTTGAACCTTCTAACGATTCAAATCATCTTATGTCAAATAGTGAAATTACCTCTCAACATATGATAGATTATGCCGCTTCGAGGAGGAAGATATGCAGACACAAGTTCTTGGAAAACCGGATATCGAGGCCTTCTGGGAGGCCTTGGCTCATTGCCTCTCTCCAACCGACCTCATCAGCGGCGAAGATGTCTCGGAAACGGATATCAAGGACTGGAGCGCAGAGATTCCCGGGCGACCCATCGGCCTCGCCCTGCCGCGCAGCACACAAGAGGTCTCCGAGGTTTTGTCGCTGTGCAATCGCCACAACATCCCGGTTGTGCCTCAGGGCGGGCGTACGGGTCTCGCTGGCGGTGCGGTGGCCAGCGATGGAGCTTTGCTTTTGTCACTCGCACGCATGAGTGGCATTGAAGAGATCGACACCGCCTCCGCCACCGCGACGGTTCTTGCCGGAACGCCCTTGCAAACCATTCAGGAAGCCGCCGAGGCGGAAGGAATGATGTTCGGCCTCGACCTCGGCCCGCGCGGTTCATGTCAGATCGGCGGCAACATCTCGACCAATGCGGGCGGCAATCGTGTGATTCGCTACGGCATGACCCGCGATTTGGTGCTAGGCCTTGAGGTGGTTCTAGCGGACGGGCGCATCCTGTCGATGCTCAACCAGATGCCAAAGAACAACGCCGCACTGGACCTGAAGCCCCTGTTCATTGGCAGCGAAGGCACGCTTGGGGTCATCACACGGGCCGTGCTGAAACTGCATCCGGGGATTGCCGGCGCGAATACCGCTCTGGTCGCCCTTCCCGATTTCGAGGCTGCTCTGGCCCTTTTGGGTCATGCCCGACGTATGCTCTCCGACCGCGTCAGCGCCTTCGAAGTGATGTGGTCGGATTATTTCGATGCAGTGCTCAAAATCACAGGCCTGCGTGCCCCGCTTGAATCCAAGGCGCCGCTTTACGCCCTCATCGATATGCAAGGGCCCGATCCGGATAAGGAAAACGACCTGTTTCACGACATGCTCGGAGAGGCGATGGAGCAAGGCTGGATTCTCGACGCAGCTCTGGCACAATCGCAAAAAGACGCGCTTGATCTCTGGGCCTTGCGCGATGGCGTGACAGAACTGTTGATGACCTGTCGGCCGACGATCAATTTCGATGTTTCCGTGCCAATTGCCAAAATCGGTGAGTGTGTCGCACACATGCGCGCAGCACTTGAGACCGACTTCCCGGATATGAACCGCTTTTTCTTCGGACACATCGGCGACAGCAACATTCACCTCGTCACGGGTCCCTTGCCAGCGGATCCAAGTGTCGAACACCGGATCGAGTCCCTCGTGTACGAAATCGTTCGAAACTTTTCCGGCAGCGTCTCCGCCGAGCATGGCATCGGGTTGCACAAAAAACCCTGGCTTAAATACAGCCGCAGCGATGAGGAACTGACCTTGTTGCGCGAATTGAAGCAAACCCTTGATCCAAAGAGAATCCTCAATCCCGGCAAGGTGCTTTAAACGTCTCGGTCGCCAAGGAAGCCAAGTTCACGGCTGATTTCGGCGGCCGTGGCCTTGACCACCGGGATCAAGGCCTCCATGCGATCTTGCTGCATGTATTCAAGCGTCGAAGACACACTGATTGCCGCGACGATACGCCCCGTCGCATCCCGCAGGGGCGCAGCAACACAACGGATTTGGTGTTCGTCCTCCCCAAGATCATAAGCATATCCACCGTCTTGATATGACCGCATCCGCGCGAACCATTCCGTCGCTGGTGTTTTGACCTTCATAAGATGACGGTCTCTTTTGAACAGACGCCGCAAATCTTCTTCAGGAGTGTCCAGCAACAAAGCCTTGCCCACCCCCGTCGAGACGGCAGGCTTTCGGCCTCCGATCCGCGACGTGATCTCGATCGGGCGGCGGCTTTGCAGCTTGTCCAGATAGATCACTTCACCATCTTCCAGCCTTGCCAGATGCACTGTATCGGAAGTTGCCTGCGCCAGTTTTGCAAGAGAGGGTTTCGCGATCTTGGTGACATCGGCCTGATGATAGCCTGCAAAACCCAACTCGACGATTTTCGGTCCCAACCCATAGGTTCGGTTGTCCACCTGTCGCAAATATCGAACTTCGGTGAGAGCAGACACAACACGATGTGCCGTCTGATAGGTGACACCGGTCGCTTCGGCGATCTCGGGAATGCTGCGCGGCATATGTGCCACACATTCAAGAACAGAAAGGCCGCGAAGCAAGGTCTGACTATTGGCAGGTTTGGTAGGTTTGCTCATTCACATCACACAGAGAACCAAAGGCTATTTTAGCGGTCAACCGCGATACTATCCGAGGATCTTCTATTCTTCTATCTCTTGTTGCTCATGTAGGTAGGCGCATAGGCCTTATTTTGGCGGGAGGCGAAAGTGTAAATTGCGGTTTCTGGCGAAACATCCAACGGGTTAATCATTTTTCCCCAAGAATTTCGCAAGGTGTTTGGGGCGTTGTCACACCATCTACTTCCGATTGCCCGGTCCGCGATTTGAAGGTAGCCGGTGCTGATGCAGACACCGTCAATCAGCTATAAGCGCGACAAGCGGGCCGCGAAACAGGTGCTGCTCCGCCTGATCAAATGTCACAGGCTGCCCAAACGGATCATTACCGACAAGCTCCGTTCCTATGGGGCGGCCAAACGGGAAGTGGCGCCAGGCCTTGATCATTGCGCGCACAAGGGCCTCAACAATCGCGCCGAGAATAGCCACCTGCCATTTCGCAAGCGAGAACGAGCGATGCAAAGCTTCCGGCCACCGAACGGATTAAAGCGGTTCGTGTCAGTTCATTCCGCCATCCGAAATTGTTTTACCCTTCCATCCAGACGCCGTGCCGCCTTGACTATACGATATCACCGAAGGCTCAAAGCCTGGGTAACCACAGCCGACATAGCCTGAACCAGCAGAAACCGGCCGCTCTTGCAAGCCGCAAAAGTTAACGTGACAACACCGCTGGCCGCTCTGCACGCTCCGCCACGGCACTTATTTTCTTGCTGCAGACGCCGGATCTAGACCTGACGTTTTGCTTTAAGCGGCTCGGCCGGAAGGGTTCAAAGCTTAAATTTTGGGCGTCAGATTAATTTTCAAATGATAAACGGACAATAATCTTTGAGTGTTCTCATTTTGATATGCTATTTGTTTGTACACAAACAAATTTGATTCTGACGCACAGGACCACACATGACACAGATCGACCAAGTAGACATTGCAGTGATCGGCGCAGGCCTCGGGGGAGCTGCGGCCGCGGCTCTTCTTCTCAACGCAGGTTTTTCCGTTCACACCTTCGAGCAGGCTCCGGAATTCACTCGTCTCGGCGCAGGTATCCATATCGGACCGAACGTGATGAAAATCTTCCGCCAGATCGGGCTTGAGAAACGACTCGAAGAGATTGGCTCCCACCCGGATTTCTGGTTCTCTCGCGATGGCCTCACCGGCGATTATCTGTCGAAAATCCCCTTGGGCGATTACGCCAAAAAGGAATACGGCGCCTCCTACATCACCATTCACCGGGGCGACCTGCATGCCGAACAGATCAACGCCCTGCCCCAAGATACGGTGCATTTCGACCATCGCCTGACCGACATCGAAGAACGCGACAGTGACGTTCTTTTGACCTTCGCCAATGGAAACAAGGTTGCAGCGAAACTTGTCGTCGGGGCCGATGGCATCAACTCAATGATCCGCGAGAAACTTCTGGGCGTCGAAAAACCGCGTTACAGCGGCTGGATCGGACACCGGGCGCTGGTCAACATGGACAAGCTGCGCGCCTCCGGCGTCGATCTTGAGCCCTGCGTGAAATGGTGGTGGGAACAGTCCCGTCACATCATGACCTACGCCACGAAAAACGATCAATCTGAGCATTACTATGTGACCGGCGTGCCTGTGGACAGTTGGGATCACGAAGCAAGTTTTGTCGACAGCTCCCGCGAAGAGATGGAAGCGATCTTTGGCAGCTCGCACCCCGTCGTGCAGGCGCTGATCGACGCGACAGAGACCGTCACAAAATGGCCGTTCTGGAACCGCGATGTGATGAACCTCTGGAGCCAAGGGCGCCTTGTCATGCTGGGCGATGCCTGCCACCCGATGCGCCCGCATATGGCCCAAGGCGCCTGCATGGCGATCGAAGATGCCGCCGTTCTGACCCGCGCGCTGTCGATCTCCGGTATGGAAGATTATGCCTCTGCATTCAAAACCTACGAGGCGACCCGCCACTCCCGGGCCACCAAAGTGCAGACGATCTCCAACGCCAACACCTGGCTCAAGGAGCCGGAAGATCCGGCTTGGGTTTACGCCTATGACCCGATGACGGCGGACCTCGCCTGATATGAAAACGGCCCCCGCGGGGGCCGTTTTTTAATTACGTCAAAGTTTCGGGCGGCGCATCTGGAACAGCCTATCTATGGTGGCGAAATCCTGATAGCCGAGCCGCGTCAAAGGCTTGTAGCGCAAGACATCGAACCGCCCCTCTTCACTCAGACAGTCGTCGCGCAAATGAATTGCCTCGACGCGGGCGAGGATCATCAGGTTGCCGTCGCCTTCAAGATCAATAGATTGGGTCAGTCGACACTCCAGCGCGGCGGGAGCGTCGGCCAGACGCGGACAGTTGATGGTCTCGCAGTCAGCCGCGTTCAGCCCCAATGTCTCGAATTCGCTTTGATCCGCCGGATAGCCCGCCGAAGAGGCATTGAGCGCCTCGCGATCCTCAAACCCCGCAATATTGATGCAAAACACGCCAGTCTCGACGATGTGGCTGTAACTGTCCTTACCCTTGTCCCGATCCGGCTTACCGCCGATGGAAGAGACGATCACCTGCGGCGGAGTGTAGGCCACTGCGTTGAAAAACGAATACGGCGCGAGGTTCGTGGTGCCCGCGGCCCCACGCGTCGAAATCCACGCAATGGGGCGTGGCGAGACAATCGCGGCGAACGGGTCTCTTGGCAGGCCGGAACCGTCTTTCGTCAGGTAAAACATCGCTTACTCCTATGCAAAAAGGGAAGGCCATTGCCTTCCCCATCCATTTCGCAGCACCAAGGTGAGGTCAAAGGCTTTTGAGCCAGTCCAGAATATCCGCACTGTCAGTGACGTCACCGTATTTCTGATCCATGTCGTAGAGGTTCGCCTCATGCGGCGCCTCGGCCCGATCCGCGCAGCAATCGCGGGGGATCAGCACGTTATACCCCGACTGCACCGCATCTACGACGGTTGCACGCACACATCCCGAAGTCGTCGCGCCGGTCACGACAACCGTGTCGACATTCGCGCCAGTGAGAAGAGCGCTCAGGGTCGACCCAAAAAAAGACGATGCCCCCTTCTTCGTGACAATCGCGTCCTCGGGTTGAATGCCCGTCGCAGCGTCAATTTCGACAAGCCGTGTGCCCTCGATCAGCGCCCGCATCCCGGTGGCCTTCTTGAGCCAAGGCAGCTTGTCCAGTTCGCCAGGATGGTAAGCGATGGTGGTGAAAATCACTGGAAAGCCTTTGGCACGGGCCAGATCACAAATCTCTTTGGTCTTCGCCATCTGCGTGACAGCGTCAGAGGCCGTAGGGTATTGCAGATCGGTGAACCCGTATGAGAAATCCACGACCACAATGCCGGGACACATGCCACGCGGCACGGAGACGCCAAAGCCCGCGGCCTTATAGGTGTCTGACTGGGACATTCTGTGCTCCTTTGAAATAAAAATGGGGCGACCACAAAGAGGTAAGGAACAGGCCGCCCCGGATGCGCTTGAGACCGGGGAAGCCTCAGCCGCGCTCCATCTGAATCTCTTTCACCACGATATCGCCGTCGATGACGATGGCTTCGTCATCGAGGAAGAGCGAACAATTGCGCATCGGGATGTCGAGGTGACAGGCGGTGTCGTTCGGTCCGCCCAGCTCATTGTTCGGACCGGTAGAGAACATGACGTTGCCGTAGAAACTGCGCGGCTCCATGCCCATGCCGCCCGGGAAAGCCCCCGGCACCATGTTGTGCCACTTGGCATTCGGGTTCATGCCCCAGCCAACGTGGCTCATGCCAAGCCCACGCGGGTCGTTAAACGCATCCATGTAGGACTTCACCAGCTCGGCATCGAGACCACCACGCATGTCGGTGATCCAGCCCTTTTCAATCGTGTAGGTGATCGGCGTGTTCACATAGGTGTTCTGCGGCAGAAGCACATCGCCCGGCGCCACAACGATGGTGCCGTCCACCCCGTCGTCATCACCGCCGGTAAAGACAAAGCCAGACGGCCAGTGATCCCAGCGCCCCGGCTCATCGGTACAGGCATATTCCGTCACCGCCGGGTAGGTGTTGAGCTTATAGGTCACATCGGTGCCATGCGGCGAGGTGATGCGCATAACCTTGGCCTTGGACAGCATCTCGCCCGCGATGGTCACTTTCTCGCGAATCTCTTGCGTCGGGAGCATCCGAGCCAGAAGTTCCGGCGGCTCGACGGCGGTCAGGATACGGGTGCCCGCAGCCTGAATGGCGAATTGCTCCGGCGAGAACAACAGGAAGATACAATCGATCAGCATGTCGCAATTCTTAAGCGCCTCGACCGCATCGGGCATAGCGGCAAGCCCCGTCTGACCAACAGCCCATTCGCCAATGATGGCAGGTGCAGGCAGGCGCATATGGTACATATTTGCACCCAGCATACGACCGGCGGCCATGAAGGCGTCGGCATAATCGAGACGCTCGTTGCCCTGAGTGAGAACGATGAGCCGCTCGTCTTTTTGCACGCCCGACATCTTCAGCTGATGCAGGCAGATCTCCGTGAAACTCGCGTGATCCATATCTGTTTTCCCTGTTGTGTTCTGTGGTCGGTCTTAAGCTTTGAAATCCATGACGGCCTTAAGGAAGCCTTCAAGATCATCCCATGGGATCATGTGCCCAGCACCTTCCACCGTGCGGACCTCCATGGAGGGCAAAAGCGCCTTCAGTTCAGCCTCGTCTTCGTCCTGAATGACCGGCGCGCCGCCTGCGATCACCAACCGGGTCGGCACAGTGAGTTTCGGAACGTCTGCGTGGATGTCATCGGTGTGGAACCCGTCATAAGCGGTACGGATCGCACCCCAGTGGCAGGTGTGCAGCCATTCGGCCCGCAGTGCACATTGTTCGTCGGTCCATGTCGGGCAATAGGCTTTCATGTCCTCCGCCGAACAGCCTTTCACAGCCATATTGATCGAGTCACCATACCAAGCCCAGGGCGACGGATACGGGCGACGGTTCGGGCCGGAGACCGGCGGATCGACCAGAATGGCGCCTTTGAACACCTCAGGCTTCGTCGCCACGGCACGGATCGCGGTGCGCGCGCCCATGGAATGCCCCAGGACAATCGGTCGGTCCATCTGCTCGGCCAACGCCACCGCATCGGCGGCCATGGCATCAAGGGTGTAGTCCAGGTCTCCCGTCTCGCTCAGCCCGCGACCGCGCACGTCGAGGACATGGACGTCGAAGGCCTCGGCCAGACGTTCGGCGACAAAGCCCCATGTGATTGCCGGAGACGTGATGCCGGGGATCAGGAGCATTTGCGGCCCCTTCCCCTCATAGCGGATCAGGTGATTGCGAATGCCGTTTGCCCGAATATTATATCCGTATGCCATGCTCTTACCCCCTCAATACGCGCCAGACAAAAGCGTGCCGCCACCCGGCACGCGGGTGTCGAGATCGAGCGCCTTGAGCATCTGCCAAGTGGTGGCGATGGCTGCGGTCAGAACCGGCTTGCCGGTGATCGCTTCGGCCATCGACACAGCGGGCAGCGAGGGCATTTGAACGCAGGCCGAGAGCACCACTGCATCAACATCGTCGGTTTTCAGACCCTTGACGATCTCCGGCAGGTTCATCGGATCATGTGCGGCCACATCGAGGTTGTCCTGAATTTCGAGTGCGATGTAATCGCTGACCTCGATACCTTCATTGCGGATATACTCGACCACCATCTCGGTCAGCGGCTTCATATATGGCGCGACCAGAGCGATTTTCTTTGCGCCAAGGGCCCGGACGCCTTCCACGAGAGCGCCCGCCGAGGTGACGACCGGAGCGGGGCCGCCATTCTCGGCAGCCACACCCGCGAGGCGCGGCCCGGACACACAGTGATAGCCCTTGCCCATGGACATGATCGCCACGAGACAGGCGTAGCCCATGACATCGACTTTGGCGTCTGAAAGCTCAAGTGCGCAGCGGTCGCTGTCAGCGTCCATCTTCGCCAACTCTTCCTTGGTCACATGCTTCATCCGCATACGCGCGGAGTGAAAGGTAAACCGCTCGGGCGCCACGGTCTCGCGCGCTTTTAGGAGCGCGGGGATTTCCGTCTCCATGGTGATGTTGGAGCTGGGCACGATCTGCCCGATGCGAAAGGTCTTCATGATTCTCGTCCTTGAGTGTGCGTTGTCTCAAGGCGTAATTCCAATTTCGTATAATTACAAGTCTGAATAATTATTCGCGCAGGACAGAACCGGCAGAAATTCGACAAATGTCTAGGGAAGCGGCGCGCGCAGACCGGCTGACAGAAAGGCTGTCAGGTGATCAAGCATATCGCCCTGCCCGACCTCGCCGATCTGACCGTCAGTCAGATCGTTCAAACGCCCAAGATCACTCAACATGAACATGTAGGTGCCGACGAGAAAGGCCATGCGGATCGAGATAACCTCTTGCGGGATCTCCGGGAGCGCGTCGCAAAGCGCCGCGATATAGCGTTTGACCGAGGCATCATAAACCTCGCTGCGCAGATGCAGCGCATGCTCATCAAGCTCAGAGTGCAGTCGGGCTTGCAAGCGCACAAAAGCCGCGCCACTCGGCCCGGAATACTTCATATCCCATTGAGGTTTCAAATAATTTTTAACGATCTCCTCAACTGTCGGCGCACCACCCGCAGACAAAAGCCGATCCAGAAGCACATGGCGCGCACCGGAAATCACAGAGCCGCGCCGCCGTACGACCTCGTCGAACAGATCTTGCTTGGAGCCGAAATAATAGCGCACCAGCGCCTGATTGACACCCGCTTCAGAGGCGATGTCACGTACCTTAGCCCCATTGAACCCAACCTCGGAAAAGATCAGCTCCGCCTTGTCGAGGATGACATCGCGCAGTTCCACCCCTTCTTTCGGGCGTCCAGGCTTGCGGCGTGCTTTCAGCTCTGATCTCTCGGACATATCTTTACCCCGGCTGCCAAATCCAATCTTTTGGTTCTGACAGCCGTGACGCAAAAGCTCAAGCTCATATATTATTCCAATTAATAATTATGTCGCTTTATTGGTGCTCGCTTCAGATCCACCACGCAGCCTTACCCAAGCCCACTTCAACAGCGGCAAAGATATAAGAACGACACAGATCGCGATCAGTACGGCCGAGATCGGTCGCTCCAGAAAGATAGACCAAGAGCCCCGACTGATCATCAGACTACGGCGCAGGTTTTCCTCGAGGATCGGCCCCAAGATCAGACCAAACGCCAACGGCGTGACCGGAAGGCTGAGGCGCGAGAACACAAAGCCCACCACCCCGAAGGCGATCATCACATAGACATCGTTCATGTCATTGCGGATCGCGAAGGCGCCGATCACGCAGAAGACCGCGATGAATACATACATGAGCTGCGGCGGTATTTTCGTCACCAAAACAGCGGCGCGGATCATGCCGAGCCCCAGGACCAGCGTGAAGATGAGCGCCAAAAATACGGAGACGTAGATCCAGGACACGAACGTCGGATTGTTGGCGAACAATAGCGGCCCGGGCGTCAGCCCATGCACCATAAGCGCGCCCATCAACACTGCTGTGATTGTGTCCCCCGGCACACCAAGCGCGATAAGAGGGATGAGAGAGCCACCAACAGAAGCGCTATTCGCCGCCTCGGGCGCAACAAGTCCGTCCGGATGCCCAGTGCCAAATTTCTCCGGTTCTTTTGAGAGACGACGCTCCTGCGCATAGGCGATCGAGACCGCAACCGCAGAGCCCGCCGCCGGGATTGCCCCGATAAAGGTCCCGATCACAGAGCCGCGCAGCATGACTTTCCAACGCGAGGTCAACTCATGCAGGGGCAAAAGCACTTTGCCGATCTGGGGGCGCACCTTGGGCGTGCCGCCAAACCCCACAAGGTTTTGCAAGATCTCACCTAGTCCGAACAGACCGATGATCACCGGGATCAGGTTTAGTCCGGATTGCAAAACCGGCGTATTGAGCGTCATGCGCTGCGCATCTGTGAGCGCATCGAAGCCGATCATGCCCAAAACAACACCGATAAAACCGACGACAGAGGCCACAAGAGTGGAGCCATTGGACGCAAAGGAGAGCATGACAATACCGAACAGCGCGACGGCGGCAAATTCAGGACTGCGGAAATTGGTCGCAAAACCCGCGAGCACCGGTGCCAGTAGCACAAGCATCGCCAGCCCCACCATGCCGCCGACCGTCGAGGCGACCAGCGCGAAATTGAGCGCATGCCCCGCTTTGCCTTTTTGCGCCATAGGATACCCGTCGACTTGCGTGAAAATCGAGGCGGGTGTGCCGGGGAGTTTCATCAAAATCGCGGAGATCGAGCCGCCGTAGACGCTCGACATGAAAACCGCAATCAGGAAGAGGATCGCGACACCAGGTTCCATCGTGAAGGTCACCGGCATCAGGATTGCCAGCGCCATGGTTGAGGAAATCCCCGGAATTGCGCCGAGCACGAGACCGAGCACCGTGCCCAGAGCCACCAAGCCTAACATCATGGGGCTGGAAATGAATCCGATCAGAACATCGGCAAAAGAGGAGAGTAGCATGAGAGGAACCGATCAGGCAGGAAGTGGAAGAGTTAGAAGGCGCACGAAGATCAGATTGACGAACAAGGCGGCGCCAGCACCGAACAAGAGTGCCTCGACCACATGGCGCAGCGCATGGCCGCGCACGACCGTCAAAAGACCGTAAATCCAAACCATGGAGAACAGAGCAACGGCGAAGGTCGTCCCCAACGTGCGCATCGCCGTCGGCATCAAGAGAAGCGAGGCCACAAAGGCAATCGACAAGGTCCAGGCCCGCGCGATTTCGACCAGGCGATAGGTCGGCGTGAAGGTCACACCATGCTCACGAAAGCCCCAAAGCCCCAAAACGAACAACAGCCCGCCCGCAATCACGAGCACCCAAAGACACAGGCCGATCAAAAAGAACGGACCAGGATCTCCCGGCATCGACATGCCCGAGTACATGTTCCGGCTTTGCCGCAACACGAGCCAGCCGATCCCGGCAAGCAGCAGGAAAAACAGACCGACAGCGAGGGTCTTGCGTGCGGATCCATCAATAGGCGGGGTCATATCGGGCTCCTTGGGGCTCACCTGGGAGAGATCGGGGCGGACAAACCGCCCCGAGCAAATATCAGTGAAAATCTCAGTCGCGCTTCAGCTCGGGCGCAACCAGCCCGGCCTTGTCGAGAAGCGGATAAACAAGCGCTTCCTGCTTTGCGAGTTCAACTGCGGTATCGTCAGCCCCGAGCGGACGCAGCACCATACCATTTTTGTCCGCAGCAGCCTTGAAACCTTCGCTGTTGACGGCAGCCAGAAGACCTTCTTCGAGTTTGCTCCGCACATCCGCGGGGATGCCTTTGGGAGCGACCATCATGACGAAATCATTCACCACGATATCATAGCCCTGTTCCTTGAAGGTCGGCACATCCGGGAGTTTCGGGTGACGATTCTCAGAAGCCACGCCAAGCACATTCACGGTGCCCGCAAGCGCGTGCTCCAGAACGGGCGGGATCGGCAAGGTCGCGGTCTGGACCTCTTCGGTCAAAAGCGCTGTGACGGTTGGCGCGTGCCCCGGATAAGGCAGCTTCATCATCTCGACGCCGAGCGCCTCAGGAATGACTTCCGCAAAGATAAAGGAGTTGCCACCCTGCGGGTCATTGCCATTCATCAAGGCCATCGGGTCTTTCTTCATCGCCTCGACATAGCCCTCAAGCGTATCGATGCCGGTGGAGGCGGAGATCTCAAGCGCGCCGGGCTCGTCACTGACGTAAACCAGCGGATCGAGACCGTCGAGTTTAGGCGCATTGGTGTTCATGTAGGATTGCGACACGGCATGCAGCCCCATCACACCGATGGTGTAGCCGTCGGGTTTGGCATCTACGATGTGACGCATGCCGGTGGAGCCGCCCGCGCCGGTGACATTGTCGACCACGACGGCGGTGTCCATAATGCTCGAAAGCTCGTGTCCGATCAGACGGGCCACAAGATCGTGACCGCCGCCCGCCGGCCAGACCACAGTGATGTGGATCGGCTCGCTCGGATAGGCATCTTCAGCCATGGCGGAGCCGAAAGGCAGCGCGGTCGCGGCAGTCAGGCAAAAGGCGGATGTAAGGAGATGGCGTCGTTTCATGGGATCCCTGTTGCTTTCTTAAGTGTAGCAGTTGCGAGCAGGCAAAGCCTACCCGGTCGCGGCCCGCATCACGCGGATCGCAGCGTTGGTTTGAGTTTATTTCGGCCCTTGAAGGCAGTGCGATTATCGTCCGGAGTTCTCAGCCCTTTGCGGGTCTTTTGCTCCTTTGCAGACTTAGAAAAGCGCAGACGGCATTGTTTGTATAGAAACAAATTATTCCACTGAATAATTTCTCCTTCCCTTTCCCGTTGCCCCGTGTTTTTGCCCATTTATTGAGCATGTAAATTGAATTACAGGCACATGTCATTACAAATCGAGCGTGACATCCCCCTCGGGAACAGAGCAGCAGAGGAAGATTTTCCCCTCCTCAGGCGAATCGATGAGGTCTTCCGTATACGCAACATCTCCACTGAGCTTGCGACAGGCGCATGTGCCACATATACCGGCCCGGCATTCAAATTCGGGCGTCAGACCTTGTGCTTCGGCGAGCTCCAAAAGGCTTTCACTCGTACCATCCCAAGCCACATCAAAGCCGGATTTGGCAAAGTGCACGACAGGACCGGCAACCAGCGCCCCAGCCCCGCCTCCGCCCTCAACAGGCGCGAGCGAAACGGGCGCCTCATTTTTCACCAAAGGCGCAGCACCGCCAAACGTCTCCTGATGAATTTCCGCATCCGGCACACCGAGAGACACCAAAGCCGCTCGCATGGCGGACATGAAACCATCCGGCCCGCAGAGATAGACGTGATAGGCGTCGAGAGGCAAAAGCTCGCGCAAGACCTCACGAGACAGAAGCCCGACACCCTGACACCGCCCGTCAGCGACATCCGCCTCCGCCCCTTCAGCGTAAGCCGCATAGGCCTGCACATTGGGCGCGCGCGCCGCCATCTCCGCGACCTCATCGGCAAAGCTGTGCTCTGCTGCCGACAGGCAAGCATGGACGAAATAGACGGGCCGCTCCGGCTGGCGTGTCAGCACGGAAAGCATCGACAGCGCCGGCGTGATCCCGATCCCGCCCGTGAGAAGCAAAACAGGCCGCGCGTCATCGGCCAGAACAAACTTGCCGCGCGGACGCTCCGCCGGGATGCGCGCACCAACTTGCACCGCATGCAAGAACCGCGAGCCGCCCTTGCCATTCGGTTCAATCTTGACGCTGATCCGATAACCATTGTGATCGGCGGGATCTGAGGAGATTGTATAGGTCGCAAGCTTGCGCTCAGGCAGATCAAGCCGCAGCGGCAAGTGCTGGCCCGCCAGGAAAGGCTGAAACACGCCCTCCACGACATTGAGCCGCAATGAGATCACGTTCTGACTTTCCTGAACTCGTTCAGCCACTTCGAGCATCATCGGTGCATTAGTCATTTGCGCCTCCCTGCGGCAAACCAAGCGCCGCCATTTCATCGCGCAGGAACTGCGCAATCGCAGCGTTCTGGCCAATGAGCGAGAATTTCGCCCCATCGCCATAGTCGGTGAGGTTGATCATCTCGGTGGTGATCACAGCAAGACGGCTTTCCGGCGTTTCAGCATGATGCTTCAGCACCTTGCGCGCCACGTGCTTACAGGGTTCAAGCCGCCATGCCTCCCAAGGCGAATGCCATTCATCAGGGTCCGGGCGCGTGAAAGGATAAAGGATCGCGCGGCCAAACTGACCCTCGCGTGCCCGTTGATGAGGATCGTCGGGCACGCCCGCCGCGCCGTTGGAACTGTCATGTTTGGACCAGAGGTTGCGCGGACCGGACGGGGTCACCGAACGCAATTGGAACCAACGCACCAACCCGGCGTCGAGCCACTGATCCACCAGATTGCCCGCCTCATACGGGTCAAGCACAACCCGCCCGGCGGCCACATCTTCGCGAATTCCGGAGACATCCAGCTCCGCATCATCCCCCATCTTGAAAAGCATGTGCGAGTAATCGAGCGTGAGGTTGAACGGGATGCCCAGCTTGTCAGCAGCTTCGGCCACGATGGCAACGCGGCGCGGGTCTTCACTCCACATGTTCACATGCAACTCGAAACAGGGCTCGATGCCGATTTCTTGCCCTAGCTCCCAGGCGTCAGCCCAGGCACGAATGACCTCTTCATCCGTGACCCAGCGCTTTTCGTCGTGCCAGTTGTAGACCATCATATTGTGGAATTTGGCCCCCACCTTCACCGCGCGCTCCATATTGCGACGCAGCGCAGACAGATAGCCCTCTCCCAGCGCATAAACACCGCTGGCGGTGGTCACGGGGAGAGTGTTGGCAGCGCTCAGTTCGAGAAAGGTCTCGACCTCACCCACCATCGGGAGACGATCAAAGAAATCGAACACACCGGCGCTTGCGACCATGGCAAACTGTTCGGAGAGCGGCGGCTCGGAGAATGTGACGGGGCGTTCGGGCGAGGAGGCTTGAGCTCCGCGACCGTTACAGCCAATCAGGAGAGGCGTCATAGTCTTGCTTTCGGAATAAGGCGCCGGGGGACGAGCCCCCGGCGGATCGCTCAGTCGTGATAGACGAAGGAGGGGTTCGGTTCGGCCGACGCATCGACCGTACGCTCACGCTCCAGCATCTCATTGATGCGTTTGCGGTAGACCATCGGCCCGCGGTCAATGGCAATGCGGATCGGACGGCGCTTGAGCGGCGCCTTCTCTTCGGCATGAACAGCTTCGAGAATTTCTTTGTCTTCCGAGAAGGCGACGCGGAACATCGCATCGATCTTTTGCGAAGCCTCTTCGGTTTCAACGGCCGTGTTGCGCAGGTGCATCCAACGGTCGATGGTGTAATCCTCCGTCACTGGCGTCATGAAATGCAGCGCGAAGATGCGGTTGCCGTCATCGAGATTGTCTTCGGTGATCCCGGCCGCCACATCGGCGGAGCCGAAATCGATCACGGCGATCGAGGGCTGATAGAGATGGTAATAGTGCCAACGGTCGACATTGCCTTTGAAATCCCCGAACGCCTTGAAAAAGCCAATCGGCTCGGCATCGCGGATCCAGCGCCACGCGGTGATCGCCTCGCCTTCGGTCGAGACATGAACCGGGATATTCTCCGAGGCGGAGTTGCCCAAAGTGGTCGGATGCACAAAGCTAACGTGCGCCGGGTCGACGAGGTTTTCCGCCACGTTCAGATAGTTTGACTCGAGATGCAGCGCATCGCCGTGATGGGCGTGCCATTTCGGGTCAGTGAACTGCGGCATGTCGAAAATGTCGTCGGTGTTGGCGCGATGCGCGTCGCCCATCCAGATCCAGACGATGCCGTGACGCTCAAACGTCGGGTAGGCATCGACATAGGCCGAGGCCGGGATCTTGTCCTGGCCCGGCACACGGGTGCATTTACCGTCCGCGCCAAAGGTAAGACCGTGATACCCGCATTGCACCGTATCACCGATACGTTTGCCCTTGGACAGCGGCAGAAGGCGGTGCGGACAGCGATCTTCGAGCGCGGCCACGGTGCCATCGGTGCGGCGGAACAAAAGCACCGGATCGCCCAGGATCGTAAAGCGGCGCAGCTCGTCGTCAATCTCGGTAGACCACGCGGCGACATACCACGCATTGCGGACCAAAGTCGTCATATCAAATTCCCTTTTAGCTGGCGTGTGCGTTAGATCAATTAGTGCGTACTAAAAGTAATTTGATCCAGATCAAATTTGGGGATTTGAGGATTTTCGCGATATTTCGGTATTTTTTACGGTAAATTTCACCATATATGCGCAATATTTGTGCGAATGTGGCGCAAATCGAAAAGGCGAGAAACAGCGCGATGGGTTTCGGATGGATGAAATTTTATATGAGTACGTATTTATTTTCGATCTTTACGACTCATCTGCGCCGCTCATCACCTTGCGCAGAAGCTCCATGAAAAGCGTTCGTTCAATCGGCGTCAGCGGGGCAAGCAACTCTTCGCCTGCGCGCAAGCTGACTGGCACATGGTCGGCCGCACAGGCTCGCCCCGCCTCGGTCAGCTCAATCACAGAGGCGCGTTGATCGTCCTTGCTGCGCGTCTTTTTGATCAGGCCGTCTTTTTCGAGCTTGCGCACCACGACGGTGGTGGTGGACGGATCCATCGAAGTTAGTCGCCCAAGATGGCTCTGCGCCACGGGGCCCACCTTAAGAAGCGTCACAAGCGCCACGAATTGCGTCACCGACAGGTTGGGTGTCAGAACCGCCTGCGTGAAAAGCTGCGCTCCGCGCTGATGGACGCGGCGCACCAATTGTGCCGGATGATTGCGTGGATCATAGGCATCTATGGCCTCCGCCATGTCTATTTTGGCCTCATCCATATTCTTTTGATCCATTGTCGTCGCTCAATCCTCTACGCAAATCTCAGCTAATTTTATCTAGCAACGCAAGCAACGTACGCCTTTCAGCCTCGGTCAAGGGCTTGAGCGTCTCTTCCGTAATGGACCTTACCACGGGCACACACTCTGCTATTAGCGCCTTTCCTGCCTCGGTCGCGCTCAAAAGATACCGCCGACGATCTTCCTTGTCCTTCTCGGTCACGATCAATCCCCGCGCCTCAAGTCGGTTCACGACCCCTTTCGTGGTCGCTGCATCCATCGCGACGGATCGCCCCAAAGCATTCTGAGATAGTGGAGCCTTCGATAACGCCAACCGGTAGAGCGTCGAGAACTGTTGAGGCGTCAAGCTGTCCATCCGCTCAGCAAAGATGGTCATATGACGTTGATGAGCCCTACGCAAAACGAAGCCCACCTGCTCATCCAGCACATAGTGCCCATGTGTGTTCCCAGTGTCCATTCGCCCTGACTTAAGTATGCAATTCTCGTTACGCAAAATGACGCCGAACTCGGCATTTAATACTACCTTTTAGCGACACGCCTTGCCAAACAATACCTCAACTCGAAAAACAACCAAATTTTGTACCGCCTTTGTCTCCCGGAGCCCAGAAACCGCATGCGAGGCCAACACTAGGTGTTCAGTCCCGGCATTTTGTGGATCGGATTTAGGATGAAACGATCTGACTCTGAAGTCCAGATTTTGCAGACGTATTCGTAGGGCATGAGACCATTGAGGGGCTTTGGCCTGCGTGCGACGCTGTAAGCGTCCATGAAGTCGGTGAGGTGCGTGCACAGCTGATAGTTGAGGTGCCTCCAGGCTTGTAGACGCTTTGCGTGGTAATTTTGAAAACTAAGCATCCGGCACAGACCACAAGTATATCGCTGGAATACGTGTGGTCAAACCAGAGATCCGTAAGAGGGGTAGAGTTGATCCGAACTCAACCCTACGGCCCTTCATACCCGCAACGCCGCCCCTCAGGATGGCTCCGACTGGCGCTATTTCGCCAGAACATCAAATTGGGTCACAAACCTGACGATCAGGTCGTTTTCGTGTGACGTTCAACATGAGGTGTGGAGCGTCACATGGAGTTGACCTAATAGGGGCAAAAAAGTGAGTCAAATCAGTGCGTGCCGTCACGTAATTCCGACCCAAACGTCAGGCATTTCTGCCCAGACTTGGCAAACCTCAGCGAATACATGCCTCACCTCCCGTGCCGTCGCATTTGTCAGTTCGCACGGCTCAGACTTAGGTCTTCTATCGACCGTCGATGATGGCCCCACGGGGAGAGCCCACCGAGGCTCATGTACGGGCGAGTATGCTTATGGTCATCGCGCCACGTGCCGATCAGAACCTGGGCCTGGCACAGCTTCGCAAAAAGGGGCTCGTTCATACGTTCATCCCAGTGCCTGCCCTAAGGAATGAATAATTTTCCCTAGACGCCCACGCTGCAAACGTCATGATGCTCGACAAACAGAGACGAAGAAAGGGAGGGTCCCCGGTGGAGGAGGCTGGCACCCGCCACGATAGCCTTTTGACCGCGTCATTGACGCAGGTCAGCGTGCTGGTCGTGGATGATGAGCCGGGGATGCGAAATTTCCTGGTCAAGACATTGACCCCGCATTGCCGGGCGGTCGCCGAGGCGTCGAATGCCGAAGAGGCCGCCGCGCAGCTGGCCGCTCAGCATTTCGATATCATGCTGCTCGACAACATGATGCCGGGGCAGAAGGGGTTGGACTGGCTGGCGGAGCAAAGAACCACCGGTGGCGTCACCGACGTCATCATGGTCACCGCCTACGCCGATCTGGAGACCGCGATTCAGGCGATGCGGGCGGGCGTATCGGATTTCATTCTCAAGCCGTTTCGCACCAACCAATTGCTGAACGCGGTCTGCCGCTGTCAGCAGACCGCGATGCTGCGACGGGAAAACCGGCTGCTGCGACGCGAGCTCGAGCAATGCGACCTCGGAGCGCGTCACCGCGACCGGTTGCTCGGCGGATCGCCGGAGATCGAGGAGATTCGCACCACGCTAGAGCGGGTGAAGGATGTCACCACGCCGCTGTTGATCACCGGCGCATCGGGCACCGGAAAGGAAGTGGCTGCGCGCCATCTTCACGCCGCCTCGAAACGCGCGGATCGGCCCTTTGTGCCGGTCAATTGCGCCACCATCCCGGCCGAGATGATCGAGCTGGAGCTTTTCGGACATGCCGCCGGGGCCTACCCCGGCGCGGCCGCGGCGCGTGAGGGGCTTCTGGCCTCGGCCCAGGGCGGAATGGTGTTCATCGACGAAGTAGCGGACCTGTCCGGCCCGGCCCAGATGGCGCTTCTGAGAGTGTTGGAAGACGGGCTGGTCCGGCCGGTGGGAACCGAGCGCAGCCTGCAGCTCGACATTCGCTTCGTGTTGGCGAGCGCGCGGTCGCTGCGCCAGGAGGTGGCCGAGGGACGTTTCCGCCCGGATCTGTTTTTCCGCATTGACGTGCTCAATCTCCAGATGCCGCCTCTGGCGCATCGCGGCACGGATGTTCTGGAACTGGCGGCGCATTTTCTCGACGACCTGTCGCATCGGCTCGGCCTGCCCGGGCTCGAGATCGACGCAGCGGCGCGCGCGGCCATGCTGCGCTACGACTGGCCGGGCAATATCCGTGAGCTGCGCAATTTCATCGAGCGCGCACTGATCTTTGGCAGGTTCCCACTTGAAACGCTTGGCGGCGAACAGATCACCCGCGCCGCGATTGCGCCGCTCGATCAGGTGGAACGGCGCGAAATTTTGCGCGCGCTCGACGCGGTGGACGGCAACCGCACCGAGGCGGCCCGCCGGCTTGGGGTTTCGCGCAAGACCATCGACCGCAAATGCACGGCCTGGGGGCTTTAAGCGGTGGCGTGGCGCTGGTCTGTGCTGCAATCGGTGCGCGTGCGCCTCCTGGTCATCGCGCTCCTGCCGATGCTGGTGCTGTTGCCGCTGCTGCTCGGCGGCACCATGCTGCGCTGGTCGGGCAAGATTGACAAGATCCTGATTTCCAAGGTCAACGGCGATCTGACCATCGCAAATCAATATCTGGCCCGGTTGATGGATATGTCCGGCGAAAGGCTGGATGCGGTGGCAGGATCGGTCGCGCTGCAGCAGGCACTCGGGCAGAAGAGCGCGCTCGAAGCTCTGCTGGCGGAACGGCGCGTGGCCTTGCAGCTCGACTTTCTCTATCTCGCGACCGAAGAGACCAGGCCCGGCGGGTTTCAACCCGACGCCTGGCCAGTGGTGCGGGCGGCCTGGAACGGCAGGGCTGAAAGCGCCATCGACATCCTCTCCGCGGAGGCGCTCGATCAGCTCTCGCCGGGACTGGCAGATCAAGCGGCAATCCATCTGGTCCCGACCGTCGCCGCGGTGGCGACCGCGCGGCAGGTCGAGGATCGCGGCATGATCATCCATTCGGCCGCCCCCGTGCACCTGCCCGATGGCCGTCGTGCGGCGTTGGTCGGCGGGCAGCTTCTCAATCGCAATCTCGATTTCATCGACACGATCAACGCGCTGGTCTACCGCGAACAGAGCTTACCCAAGGGCAGCCGCGGCACGGCGACGCTGTTTCTCGAGGATGTACGTGTGTCGACCAATGTGCGCCTGTTCGAAAATGTGCGCGCGCTTGGCACCCGTGTCTCCGCCGTCGTGCGGGCCCGGGTTCTGGATGAGGGGGCGGTCTGGCTCGACCGGGCCTTTGTGGTCAATGACTGGTATATTTCGGCCTATGAGCCGATTGTTGACAGCTTCGGCATGCGGGTCGGTATGCTCTATGTCGGCTATCTCGAGACCCCGTTTCAACACGCCAAGACGGTCTCGATCCTGACCATTATCCTGATGTTCCTGCTGATCGCCACCATCTCTGTCCCGATTTTCCTCAGATGGGCCGGGCGGATCTTTCTGCCACTCGAACGCATGACCCAAACCATCGCGCGGGTCGAAGCCGGGGATCTGCAGGCGCGCAACGGCGATGTCGATGACAGCGGCGAGATCGCGCAGGTGGCTGCGCATTTCGACGATCTTCTCGACCAGATCCAGGAGCGCGACCGGCTCTTGCGCGATTGGGCCAACAGTCTCGAGCAGAAGGTCGAGGAACGCACCGCCGATCTGCGCACCGCCAATCGCAAGCTGGAGAAAACCACCGAGCGGCTGATCATCTCGGAAAAACTCGCCGCCGTGGGGGAGATCAGCGCTTCTGTCGCCCATGAGATCAACAATCCGATCGCGGTCATTCAGGGCAACGTCGAAGTGGCGCGCAGCCTGCTGGCCGAACATGCCGAGGCGGTCGAGACCGAGTTTCGCCTGATCGACGATCAGATCTATCGCATCGGTTCGATTGTCTCCAAACTTCTGCATTTCGCGCGCCCCGAAGACTATTCCGGCGCCGCCACTGTCATCTCGCCCGCCGAGGTCGTGCGCGATTGTCTCGTACTGACCCGCCATCAGATCGCGACCAACGGGATCGTGGTCGAAACCGACATGGCGTCGGACAAGAACGTCCTGATGGCCCGGACCGAGCTACAGCAGGTGCTGGTCAACCTGATCCTGAACGCAGTGCATGCGATGCCCGAGGGCGGCACGCTGTCGCTGGCAGTGCGCGATGTGACGAAAGGCGTGGAAATCGAGGTGGCAGATAGCGGCACCGGCATAGCCCCCGAGACGCTGCGACGCATCTTCGATCCATTCTTCACAACCAAACAGGCGCAGGGCACCGGGCTCGGCCTGTCGATCAGTCAAACGCTGGTGCGACATGCCGGTGGTACGCTTACCGCAAGCTCGGTGCCCGGCGAGGGCAGCCTGTTCACGATTTTCCTGCCGCAGACAGATCCGCAGTAATTCGGACAAAATGTCCCACCCTGACGCAGCCAGGGAAAGGTGCGCGGACAGAATGTCCAGATTCGCCCGCGTTGCGGCCGAAGAAAAGGCCAGAATGTCAATGTAAGTATCTGTTTTAGTTATATTATTAATTTGACACAGGAAAGATGTCCTGGCCATTTTCTCCCCGTGGCATGCGGTCGCATGCCGGTTTGACCGTACCTGCCCCGGGAGGGGGCGAGGACGGCAACGATCTGACGACAGGGAGGATAACACCATGAGTAACGCCCAAGGGGGCGGCGCGCTCGGCTTTTTGCACAAGAGCCACATCGTCGCAAAACCCGGTTACAACCGCTGGCGCGTGCCGCCGGCATCCATCGCCATCCATCTTTGCATCGGCTCGGTCTATGCCTGGTCGGTGTTCAACCCGGCGCTGATGCGGCAACACGGGGTCGTATCGCCCGCCGCCAGCGACTGGAGCCTGAGTTCCGTGGTCTGGATTTTCTCCGTGGCCATTGTGTTTCTGGGCCTGTCGGCAGCCTTTGCCGGCAAATGGCTAGAAGAGGTCGGCCCGCGCATGGTCGGCGTCGTGGCCGCCTTTCTCTGGGGCGGCGGCTTCATCATTGGCTCCTTCGGAATTTCAAGCCACCAACTCTGGTTGATCTACCTCGGTTATGGCGTGCTAGGTGGCTGCGGCCTGGGGCTTGGCTATGTCTCTCCCGTCTCAACCCTAATCCGCTGGTTTCCAGACCGGCGCGGCATGGCCACCGGCATGGCCATTATGGGTTTTGGCGGCGGCGCGATGATCGCCGCCCCGGTCAAGGGATGGTTGCTTGGTGTTTTCGCGAAAGCGCCCGACTATCTCGGCAGCCAGGACGCCGTGGCGACCGTCGTCGAGAACGGCCGGCTCTTTGCCGAAACGGCGGCGGGCAAGATCGAGGTGGTGATCGCCTCAGCCCAGCAAGCCGCCGAGGTTGGCGGGCAAGCCGGCGTCTATGCGGTCGGGACCGGTGATACCGGCGCGGCGGCGACCTTCATGACGCTCGGGATCGTCTATTTCATTGTCATGATCCTCGCCTCTTTCCAATACCGCGTCCCGCAAAACGGCTGGAAACCCGAAGGCTGGAAACCCAAGCCCGTCGCCTCGGGCCTCGTAACCCAGAACAATGTCCATATCGACCAGGCGCTCAAGACACCGCAATTCTGGCAGATGTGGCTCATGCTCTGCCTCAATGTCACCGCCGGGATCGGCGTGATCGGAGTGGCAAAGACCATGATGAGCGAGATCTTCGGCACCACCATGCCGCTGATCGTGACCGCAGGCTTTGCCTCGACCTATGTTCTGATGATCTCGGTCTTCAACATGGTGGGGCGGTTCTTCTGGGCCTCGACTTCGGATTACATCGGCCGCAAGGCGACCTATATGTGCTTCTTCGTGCTGGGGCCCCTGCTCTACCTGTCGATCCCCTATCTGGCCAGTGCCGGCGCCTCGGCACCATCGACGATCTACCTGATCGGTTTCTACCTAGCGACGATGATCATCTTCTCGATGTACGGCGGCGGCTTTGCGACGATCCCGGCCTATCTGGCGGACATGTTCGGCACCATGCATGTAGGCGGGATCCATGGCCGCATCCTGACCGCATGGTCCACCGCGGGGGTCCTTGGGCCGTTGGCGATAACTTCGCTGCGGCAAATGTCCGTCTCGAACGCGATCAATGATCTGGCCGCGCGGGTCGACCCCGGTGTCTTCGCCGACACGTTCGGCGCGCCGATCGGCCAGTTGCAGCAATTGGTAGACGCCCACACGGTGACAATTGCCCGCCTGATGGAGATCGCCCCCGCCGGAACGGTCGATCCGACCCCGAGCCTCTACAACACCACCATGTATGCCATGGCGGCGCTTCTGGTCGTGGCTTTCTTCGCCAACCTTTTGATGAAGCCGGTGAAAGAACATCACCATCATGATGAGGCCGAACTGGCCGCCGTACCGGTCGAGTGATTGATCTGGATCGGGGCGCCCAAAGCGCCCCGATCCGATGCCCCGGCACAACAGGCCGGCCTATGAACGGATGGTTTATCCGGCAGTCACCTTCAAAATCTGCCTTACCAGTGAACGTGTCACACTTCCGCGAACGCTTTCACATCTCGACCCGTCAATAAGCACGGATTGCCCCCAGATGGATAACATCGATTGGTTTGGAGGCAGGCGCCTAGAAGAAGCGCTTTCTCAGATCCTCGGCTCGCTCGCTCAGGCGGGCCAAGGCCGCCACGCCGGCGGCGCCCAGACCTCTCTGCGCTTGCGGATGTGCAATGTCAAAAAGCGCGCCTTGGATATGTCTCGTCGTAAATGAAAAACGCCGCCCGATGCAGGGCGGCGTCCAGTTCGAGGAACTTGAGGCCCTTGGGGTTGTCCTGCACATCGAGCGGGCTCGGCACGAGACCGGTGCCTTCCGCGAGCGTCACGAGACCGAGGTCTTGCAACAGCAACAAAGCACGGCCGCCGTTGGTCGGGTCGTTCGGGATAGCGACTTTTGCACCGTCTTCGAGGGTGGCGAGATCTTCGATCTTATCGGAATAGATGCCCATCGGCGTGGTGATCGTGTTGCCCACGACAACCAGCTCAAAGCCACGGTCCTTCATCTGGTTGTCCAGATAGGGCACGTGCTGGAAGGAGTTGGCTTCGATGTCGCCATCGGCCAGCGCGGTGTTCGGGATCACGTAGTCGGAGAATTCCACCACGTCGATGTCGAGGCCCATCGGGGCGGCGACTTTGGCGACGTCTTCCATGATTTCAGCATGTTCGCCGGGGGACACGCCGACTTTGATCTCTTCGGCCATGGCCACGGAGGCCATCAGCGCCAGAACGGAGGAGAGGGTTGCAACGCGCAGCATGTGTAAACTCCTTATGATGCGGTTCGGATACGCGCCCATGGCGGATGTCGGTGGCGCGGGCGTTTATCCCGTGGCGGATCGTGGGGGCATCGAAGTCCGGCAGGGCAGCGCTGCTACGGCGATGCCGAGCTGGACCGGCTGTCCTTAATCGCCCATGCCCGGCAGCTCGGTTTCGACCTCGACGCCATTGCCGAACTGATCGCGTTGCAGGAGACACCCCATGCTGCCCATGGCGACGCGCACCGCATCGCGAAGGATCGGATTATCGAAATCTGTGATCGGATCGCGCGGTTGCGGCGGCTGGAGGCTGAATTGGTGTGCGTCGTGAAGACCTGCGACGGTCAATCCGATGGGCAACCCTGCCGGGTGCTGCAGGCCCTGGCCGACCATCAGGCGTGCGAAGGCGAGCACTGAGACCTGCGTGGGGTCACAAGGAGGTTTTGAACGTGAACACGTCCCATGTCGGGGCGAACGGCGCGCCGAAGTATTCGCTAAGCGGCAATTGTGGACGACACTCAGCATCTCCTGTCGCTCTTCCCTATCGTGAACGATTCCGCTCGAGCAGATAGCGGCCTGGAGGCTTGCCGACCATCTTTCGAAACATGGTCACGAAACTGCTGGCGCTTTCATAGCCGAGATCGATGGCGACGGCCTGAACCGACTGACCAGCGCTCAGCCGCCGCAAGGCAAGCACGATATGCAACTGTCGGCGCCAGCGGCCGAAACTCATGCCCACCTCTTCGGCTAACAGACGGCTCAGGCTGCGCTCACTGAGCGCGACGCGGGAGGCCCACTCAGCGACGCTCGCATGATCCGCAGGCGCCGCGATCAACAGGTCGGTGAGCTTCTTCAGGCGCGGATCGCCGGGGATGGGGAGGCAGAGGTCCTCGACCGGTGCCACAGCCAGCTCATCGAAGAGAACGGACACGATCCGGCCATCCGGACCGTCGACGTCATAGAGATCCGGCAGAGCGTTTGCCCGCATCAGCAACTCACGGAGAAAACGCGACACCGTGATCGTGCAGCAGTCTTTCGGCAGGTTTGCGGCTCCGGGTGGGTCAATGAAGAGAGAGAGACACTCCACCTCGCCCGAGCCGAAAACGGAATGGGGCAGCCCGCCGGGAATCCACACGGCGCATTGCGGCGGTACAATCCAGACTGCGCCGTCGACCTCGCAATTGACGACACCACGCACCGTGAAAAGCAGTTGCGCCTTCTGATGGTGGTGCCGGGGCGATTGCTCTAGGGCGTCAAGGGTGGCGACCGCGTTGGCTGCCACCAGCGCACGCGGGATTTTGTCGACATAGGCGAGCCAGTCGCGACGGACGTCCAGATGCATCTCAGACCTCGGCGTTATCAGATCAGGCAGGATTGAAACATATAGTGGCAGGGTTGCGCAATGACGCCAAGTGCCGGCTGGCGTATTGCTGTGAGGCAGAGGCGGCGGGCGGATCTTGTGATCGCGCTCCGTTGCTGGAGGGGCAGAGCTGATCTGCCCGACACATAGGCACAGGAGGTTTCATGTGATCGACAATGCCCCCGTTAAGCTCGCGCTCGCATGGCTCATCCCTGCAGTTGGTGCCGCACTCTTTGTCACGATCCAATGCTTTTCCTATCTGAACGCCTATGTTGGCAGCGGCGGGAGGATGCAGGCCATGACGTTCGATCCCGCCGCCTTGTGGGGCGTGTCCATTTTCTATGGCGCCTGGGTCGTCCCGCCCTTGCTGGCGCTGGCCGCACGGCGCGCGACCGACTGGGCGATGCTCGTCCTCGGCGGTCTGCTGTTCGTCATGAGCACGCTCGCTGGCGTTTTCGATGGCTTGCGCGATGGTGGCCATCTTGTGGGCCTGGAACTGCTGGCTGTCACGCTTCCGGGCGTGGTCGCGCTCATCTTTACATGGCAGCACATTCGCTCGACCTGAAACCTTCCATTCTCTCCCGGAGACGACACATGCCCTTGGATATCACGAATTTTCCGCTTGTCTGGATGAGCTATGACGAAGCGCCCGATCACGACCACGACGAGGATTTCGCGGCGTTAGAGGTGTGCCTAAAGCGCGGCGCACCGTTCGTGATCTTGAGCGATAATGCTCCGACCGAAGAAGAAGACCACGACCACAGTCAGGAAGAAAGGAAGCGCACTGCACTGTGGATGAAGAAGCACAAGGCCGAACTGCGGACGCTCGTGCTGGCGATGATTGTGATTGAGCCGAGCGCCGCCAAGCGTCTGGCCTTCAAGACTTTCGGCGCGGTCTTTTCTAAATTCTGGGGTTTTCCGTTGAGGATTGCAGTGACTCGCGAAGAGGCGATGGATGTCGCCGAGAACCTGCTGTCAGAGGGCGTGGGGTCTGCAACATCCTGAAGAACGGCTGAGTGGACCGTGCGAAGACGGTTTCCGTCGTTCTGTTGAAAAACTAACGTTTTCGAATGCAGAAATGGCACTTACAAATTCGGCGCAAGCGTCTTTCTGATCAGGCTTTTCGCATTTGCTGCGGTGCAGGAAAAATCTTGGCCAGTTTTCGGAGGTTTTGGGCGGTGGCGGCGAGGATGGAGTGAGCCGGGACCGTGGCCCCAGTGGGGCCGCGAAAGCCCGAAGCGAACGTCATTTGCGCCACATGGTCCACGTAATCGAAGCCGGTTCAGGCCAAGGATTCTTTTGAGGTGGGCAAAGAACATCTCAACCGTCTTTCGCAGCTTCATCGAGATCACATATTGCTCGGTTTTGGCGATCTCGCGGGCGACCTCGCGGGCGTCTTCGTGCTCTTCGCGGGTGATCTTGTGGGCCTCCGCATTCGGGCAGCAGTTCGCTTTTGCCGGGTATGACTGACAGAGCTCTTTCAGCGCCCGATAGCGGGCTGTGCCTTTGCCGGTCGGCCCCCGGTTCGGGTCGGAATAGTTCCGGCGGAACTGCTTCAGCTCATGGCCTTCTGGGCAGATGTATTGGTCGTTCTCGGCACCCCACTCGAAATCGGCCCGGGTCCAGGTCCCGTCGCTGCGCTCCGACTTGTCGAAGACAGGAATATGCGGGGCGATCTTGCGCTCGAGAAGCCAGCCAAGCATTGGGCCGGTCCCTTACGGGCAGCAGTCCATTGGCTCGCCGGATCGGAATGGGACGTGAACTTGGGCTGAACCTCGCTGGCTGCCCCAAATGCGGCCTCATCCAGCGTGTCGAGATATTCGTGTACGGCGCGGGGCGCGTCGGTCGGATCAATGGTCGAGACGTCCCACTCTTCCTTCGGCGTCGAGTTCTGCTTGTTTGCGTCCGCTTCGATCAGGCTGGCATCGATGGCCATGCGTTGACCGCTGACAAGGCCTTCCTCGATGCACCTTGCAACGGTCGTCTCAAACAAGTGGCGCAGCAGTTCACTCTCGCGGAACCTGCCATGACGGTTCTTGGAAAAGGTCGAATGGTTGGGAACACGGTCGTTCAAATCCAGACGACAAAACCAGCGCTATGCCAGGTTCAGATGCACCTCCTCGCACAGCCGCCGCTCGGACCGGATACCAAAGCAATAGCCCACCAACAGCATGCGGATCAGTAGCTCAGGATCAACTGACGGGCGGTCGGTGTGACTGTAGAAACCGGCAAGATAGGCGCGAATACTGCTCAGCTCGACGAACCGATCAATCGACCGTAGCAGGTAATCCTGGGGAACGTGATCCTCCAGCGAGAACTCGTAAAACAGTGCCGCCCGCGCTTCTTGCCGCGGTCCCATCATCACCGGATCCTCCCACCCTATATAGAAATTGAATCAGCTGACGGCCCTTCGATCAAGGGCGCGTTTTTCAACAAAATACGACCTTCGCGTCTGATCACTCCCTCTTAGCCAACCACGTTTTCTGCCAGAGGTAATAGGTCGATTGGCTGATCGGCGGGCCTTCCAGAACCGCGAGGGTTTTCCATATCTTTGTCCCTTTGTACCCAGCCTCGATCATTTGAATGGCGACGGCTTTGCGCAGGTCTGTCATGCTCGGCTTGCGTCCCAGACGTTGGCCACGGGCCTTGGCCTCTTGCAGCGCGATCTTGGTGCGTTCCGAGAAGCCTTTGCGGTCGAGGCGGTTGAGCGTGGTCAGCAGAGTGCCGATTTGGGACTGCCAATCGTTTCGGCTGTCGAATGCCTCATCAAGGCAGCGCATATGAATGCCCAACTTCCGCGCTGCTTCGACCGTGGCGGCGATGCCTTGTGTTGAAAGGTTGAGGTCGCTCAGAGACGGAGCGATCAGTTCCCAGCTCGCGCTCAGATCTCTAAGCCAGACGGGCGGTGCATTTGGCTCTTCTGGGTCAGTCCAAAAAATCCGATCTGTCGGAATGCCTTCTGCTTCAAGCCGTGCAACGGCGAGCTGCCGATCCTCCACGCTTCGCATTCCAGAGATCACGCCATAACGATTTTCGGACATTGGAGGCCTTTCGGAGAGAGCAGGAAACGAAGCGCGTTTGTCTAGGACCTGCGAAACATCCACTATATCTTGTGTTTCAGAATTTTCTTGACACTGAGATGCACGTTTATGCTCCAAAAATGCACTCTTATAGTCCAATGACAACAACATGTCATTGGACTATAAGAGTGCACGAAACTCAAAACCTGAAATCGAATCAATCACAAGCCACTGTTTTAAAATATAAATTCAACCACCCCTTTAGATCGAACCCATAAACGTGCACGTTTGGAGCATAAACGCGCAGCATAAGTTTGAACACGTCCCAACCCCGAAACCGCACAACAGAAAAGCCCGCGCAAATTGCGCGGGCCCGCTGGTGATTTCACGGTAGGTTTTCAGATGCGCCAGTGAAGCGCCGAACGGTGATAACAGTCCTTCAATTTTCCGGAAGGAAGGCGTTTCAGATACGGAGCCTCGAACACCACTGCCTCGTTGGAACGATACTGATCGGTTTGCATTCGGGCGAACGCTTCTTGGAAAAAGCGGTGTCGGACCGATGCAACTTGGGAGATTTTCCCAACTTCTATGATGCCACTCAATGTCAGACTTATTGCCTCGAACATCAAAGTTTCCCCGCCTATTGGATGAATTGAAACCTGTTCCAGATCAACAAGACCGAGTTCAAGCAGGGAATTTGCACTCAACGGGTCCCAGCAGCCGTGGAGATCAATATTCATCAAGGCAACGCCAAGGTCGGGTGTAAATATCTGAGCGAAATCAGCTCTCCTTTTCTTCGTATTTTGAGCAATATCCATCATACAGTGTAAGATAAATATTGCATCACTCTCTCAGCCCCCTCTTCCCACTTTCTCATCCCACAGATCGAAGATTTTCGCGGCCTAGAACAACGGCTCGAAATCCTCGATTGTAAACGGCGAATAGCCCGATGGTAGGGAGTTCCGGTCGGTGAACGCACGACAGAAATGCCCCGCCTCAAGACAAAGGTCCGCGCATCGGCTTGCTTCCACCAACGCGTCAATCAGCAGTTCGATCACAAGCCCCCAGCGATAGGAACAGGCGCAGGAGAGACGCCGATAGAAATCCATCGAACTGAGTGGCGTGAAGTCGAACCCGGCAGTATCAGCATAGGCAAAACAGAGCCGGTTTAACTCCTGAACATCCGCGTCCCGCGCCAGAGAGATTTCACGGAATGGCACCGGCCGGAGCAGATAGGCCAATTGCTCTTCGCTGTTGATGTGACCAGCCAGTTCGTCAACGCCCGACAGGATCAGCATCAGGGGCCAATCGGGCTTTTTGAGGAGCGACTTAAAGCTGTCGAGGATCATCGCCCGCCCTTCGGCGCTTTTCTTCGGAAAGATATGCTGACACTCATCGTAATGAATGCCGTGCACGCCCTGTTCACGAGAATGGAAACCGACCATGTCCCAGATTTCGCGCTGCGTCATACGGCCCGATGTCGGCAAGCCAAATCCCTCTCGCAAGGTATGCACGCCCAAATCTTTCCACGACATGGTACCTTTGAGCATGACGCTGACGATGCGCGCGGGACGCCCGCCAGGCATGAGGGTTGATCCATCGTTGAGTTGATCAAGCTGGTGGCGGATTTCTCCGGTTTTCCCGATCCGGGACGGCCCCGTCACCATCAGGCCGCGCGCCTCAAAGGTCTGGCTCGCAGAGGCTTTGGCCCAATAATCGGTAATCATCCACGAGATCCCCGCGCGCAAATCGTTTGCGCGCGGGAAATCATAATGCAGGGCTTTGAGGGCCGAAATTTTCGAGGCCACGGCAGTGTCAAGGAAACTCACTTCAGCCTCCCCGCGTGTTCCGGGCGACCGAATACGGCGCGCTCGTCCTGAGTGCCGGACGTCAGATCGCCCTCAATCGGCGGCTCGAATCCATCGCCAATGTCATATGCGAAGGGATCACACTCCAGATCCGCGAGCGTACCCGGCGCAACCGTGCCCTCGGTGATTTTCGGTTCTGATGACTGCATGCCAGCGGTGAGCACGGCAGCTTTCTTTCCGGCTTCCGCCCGCGTCATATAACTCCGGGCAAGACCGTTTTCGATGGCCTTACTCTTCAGATAATCGAACCTTTCCTGGCGCAAGCGCGCCAGGCGAACACGCGTGTCCTTCAGATTGGCGGGATCGTTCCTGCGCAGTTCCTCGTAATGCGCCAGAACCTCAGGAATGGTCATATCGCGCAATTCTGTCCAGCTCAGATCCACGCATATTGGGGCCGGATGCCCCTCGACAATGACTGTGACTTCATTCACGCAATCAGGATCACAAAACACGGCGACTTTGCGCTTGGTGATGTCGCGGAATTTCTGAAGCTCGGGGGAGTTGTATGGCAGGCCGAAGACTTTCACACCTTCGTCAGTGATCATGGCTTCCTTGCGCCACCCGAGATGCAGCCGCCGATCCTGCGGAGATGGAACGGCGATGGCCCAGCCTTCCTCTGCTAGCTGGGTCGCGACGTGGATCGGGGAGCGCCCGAACATCGTTGTCCCATAGTGATTTTGGTATGGGTATTCGTCGATCAGATAGCGCGTGATCAGGCGAAAGAGCTCTTCGCGGAAAATCACTGCATTCTTCTTGGCATCGTAGCCTTTGAGATGACCCGCCTTGCGCCCCGTGTAGCCATGAAGCAAGTTGATGAGCTGGCTTTCCATTGTGCTCCACATCCGCTCGACGAAGGGCGTATCGCCAGAGTGATACGCCCTGACATCGACCACCTGGGCCCCCGCTCCTAAAAGCGCCGTCTTCACGGCCCCATTGCGCAGGCCGGAGCCATTGTCGTTTGCGACACAAGCCAACCCGACCGAAGGCATTGGATCGCAATCACACCCACATATGATTTTCTCGCGCTCTTTGCTCCGTGTCGCCATCCGCAGAACTTCCAAAGTGGCCTCATGGTTCGGGGCATCGGTCAGCGTCCAGCCGAGTGGCATCCGCGTCGCAACGTCCAGCACAAGCACCAGCCATAGCCGCGACGTCACATATTCCTCTAATTCTTCGAGCGCCTCTTTGTCCTCCGCACTCAGCACCGTCCAAAATCCGGCTTTCCTCACCGGGGTAAGTACGGACAATTTACACTCATCAACTTCAACGTCTTCGCCAATCATGAGAGCGCGGGTATCGGTGCTACCCCTTGTGCGCGCGTTCGTTGCCGCACGCTCTCCATCTCTGGCAACGGCGAGCGCCGTCGCGTTGATCATGTCGACATGGTCAGAAACCGTCTTGTGTGTGACGCAAGTCAGCTCACTCTGTTCAAGTACAGCACGCCGTTCGTTTTCCGAGGTTGTGAGCGTCTCAAGACGGCTTAGCGCCACAGAGATTTGCGGCCTTTTCAGATCGAGATGCACCTCATCAATCGCCTGATCAATCAACTCGCGCACACGCCAATGGATACGTGGAGTGCGATTGCCTTTCAGCCAGTTTTGATCGGCCAGTGCCATCTCGTCAAAGCCCGCGTCGACGTAGCGCGTCCAATAGCCTTGTAAGGAGCGGCCCATCGGCATAATCGCACACTCTATCACACACTCTCGCGTACTCCCGCCGCGTGGCGTGATCCAGATCGGTCGATCCGGATAATGCGGCTGCGCAATGTCGCGAAGCTTTCTGCGGTTCTGCAATTTGGCGAGAGCGGGTCCCGTGATCTTCAGCCCCTCAGCCTCAAGAGCTTCGATACCAACCATCAATGCTTTGCGCAGTTTGACTGTGTCACGCCCCTTCGCGTTCAACTGATCCCGGTGGAAAAGCCCGCCCGTTTGGATTCGTGCGGACGCCAGGCTCCCGCGCACATTATGGTATGAGCGCGACGCGTCCGGTCGGCTTGAGCGGTCCAAAAACTGATCTGCCGTCCATGTCTCAGACCGCCCCGTCGCAACGTCTTCCGCACGGTATACTCCACCTATTTGCGGGTAGAGAAAAAAGGACCTGCCGCCAGTCATCAACTGGGTGCCAGCAGGCACATGATAATTCAGACGCACACTCATTTTGCAGCCCTCCAGAGACGAGAGTTCGCCGCGATCACAGCATTCATATTGGCTTTGAGTGCGCCCCGCGCGATGAGGCGGAGGCAGGATTTCATGATTTGACCATTAGGCAAGTCGATAACGTTAAACAAATCAGACACGCGCCAGAGCGTTTTGAGATCGTAAGCCGCCACCTCCACAAGAGCATCCGCCTGAGGACCGGGTTCAAAACAGGCAAAATGATGTATCCGTCGCAGGTTGTCCCGGCGCGCGCGATTGTAGCCATCGGCATCTATGACAATGAACTTATGCGCCTCGGCTCGTGGTGCAGCTTGACGGATTGCCGCGATCTCAGCGATGGTCTGCGGCTTTGACAGGCTGGTCGCGTTGCGCATGAAAACGACGCACGCCAGACCATTCCTCAGCGTCAGCCTGAGATCAATCGTATGCCAGTGCATCCCTTCAGCAGGATGTTCGTATTGAAAACGCACAGGCTGGAATTCCACGTCGTAGAATTTTCCGCTGCTCAAGGCTTCATGCGCAACTGCGGCCTCAGCCAAGCTTTCTGCCGCCCCGACTTTCGGGACAAAATTATTCGCAGCCGTTCGGTACGTCAGGGCAACTTTCTGGCTCGTGCGACTGGTAGTTAGCGGATTGCGCACCCCGCTGAACGGAAGGCCCCCCGGAATGTCTCCGATGGTGATTTTACCTGCTGTTCTCGTCTTGGGCAGGTTGTAGGCCCAGCTGTCGTGGTCGATGATTTCGATTTTATCTGTCATTATTTTGCTTGTTGTTTGGGCCTCTTGGCCCTGTTCATTTGTGGGTTAAAAGACGCCATCCGAGAGGCGCGGGTGCATCTCGTCAGCGGCCAGAAGGCGAGCAAGCGCATGGCCTCCGGGACGGTAGGCAAGTCGCTCGATCTCAACGCGTTTGAAGAATTTTCTGGCAGTTTCACCGAGCTGAAGCGGCTCGACACCCTGCTCTGAAAGCTGGAGCTGAAGAGCTTCAAAATCAGCGCGCCGCGTTCCGCTCAGAGCCCGCGGCAGGATATAGTCGCGTTCAAAAGCCTCCAAATCCGCGAGAGGAACCACGCGCCGTTTGCGGTTCGACAGTCGCGCATCCTGAAGCCGCGAACCAACAAAGCCACCCTCCGCGAGGGCATGGATTGTCGCCACATTGCATCCCAGCAGCTTCGCTGCCTGAGCCGCCGTTACCTGCCCTTCGGGGATCTGATCCAGTTGGTCCCGGACCTCTGTAAGCGACACATAGAACTCGGTCAGTCGAAACGGTTCGTGGAGCTTTGAGACCAGCCTCAGATGACCTGATAGGGCTTGCGACAGCAGCCAATGCGTCGTGCAATGACACTGGCGAGCGACCTCTGCCAGCGGCAGATCATCGGCCCCGAGATCCGACCGCATCTCTGTTACCGCTTGCAGACGCGAGACAAAGTTTAAGATTTCGTCGCTGTGAAGCATCGGCAAACTGCCCTCACCCGCCGGGAAATGCAGGGGCACCACCTCGCTCTCGATGAGGCGCTCCATCGTGTAACGGTCGCAGCCAAGGACCTCCCGCGCGACCTTGAGAGAGGAGAGTTTTTCCGCCTCAGCAATGGCCGAGTTCATCACTTTGGCAGCGACGAGCATCGCCCGGTCACTGAGGCCGTTCTTCATCTCCGTCGTGAGTTCTCCACTGCGCTTGAGTTGGCGCGTAAGCGTGGAAATAGGAATGCCTGAGCGCTTTGAGGCCACGCCCACGGTGAGCAGACGCGGTGCCCCACAGGTTTCACCCAACAGCGACGTCCCCTCCGGCACATAGAAATGATCTAAAACGCACTCACACATGAGGTGTCGCAACACGTCGAAGTCCGGATCGTTTCGCCGTGCCCGCAGTTCCGCGATCATCGGGCCGAAGACTTTCGAATAATCCGGTTTCTAGGATTTGGGCGCCGACGTCCGGATGGCATCAAGTGCATTCCGAATGGCGTCCGGCCCGTATTTTGCATCGGCGTACCCTGCCGCACCAGCCTTGATCCAATCGAGAGCAGAAAGTAGTTGCGGACGCGCTTTTGACCCGAATTTCAACAGGGTGCCGAGTGCTTCGACAAACGAAGAGACAACGTGAAACTCGAAGCCGTCGAGCCAAGCCTGTCCGCGACCCAACCTGATCCGATCTGCGAGGTAGACCTCTAAGCCAAGATCCTCATCGGTCACCTCGATCATTTCGCCCGGCACCCAGCTTTTGATATGCTGCGCAAAGTCTTGGGCGGTTTTGCTATTGCCAGTGACCTCCAATGGGACAAGCGCCACCTTATGTTTTAGACAGCGATACAGCCGTTTCGCCATCCGCCAATCTCGTCGCAATCGGCAACGGCGTTCGTCTCCCGTGAACGACCGCATCCCGCCCGCCTCGCACGGGGGATTTCCTGATATTTTCCATTATTGATGAGCAGTCATGTCAAACACGCGCAAGCGCTACGCCCCATCCGACACCTGCTGTCCCTTCATTCCGTTTCAGACAGGCCTCCCGGCGGCGCAGACGCCGTCGAAAAGTTGAAAATTCGATGGAAGTGGGAGATGAATAAGAAAATCGCCGTTAATCGATTTCAAGAGGCCTTGGGTTCCGACACCCAAGGCTTCATCCTATTCTAACCACATGCACAAAAACACTCACTCTATCGTAACGACAGGGGATTGCTCTCGATGCTTTTGGATGATTAATCTCTTACGTCTCTAGATCATTTTGATCTCCATATCTGTCGGCGAATAAAGTTTCGACGGGGGTAGACAAAGCCGTCGCAAGCGCTTGCTCGACACGCCGCGAGCGCGACGTCCCCAGACTGACTTCAGAGACAGAACTAGGCTTGATCCCCAATTCTGCAGCGACGTTAGAAAAGCTCGTTCCGGCGATGCGCAAAGCACACTTGATTTGCTCATGGCGCACCCTGTCTACGCTCATCTTCAGCCTCCTTCTCACCCTTCTTTATAGGTAGAGAGAATCACTGATATTGAGAATCGGGTCAAGCGCGAAATTCAAATAAGCCACTGAAAATAAATGAATTATCACCAAGGAAACCGCCCAAAATCACCGTGGAAATCTTCTTTAAAGGTAGCAAAGACAACAAAAGTACTTTGTTCATAAATAGATACGATTTTGCAGAGGCCGCACGACGTTTCAGCAAAGATCTCGATACATGATTAAAAAAATGAGGCGCTGACGATCCACAGCCAGCGCCTCATTGATATGTTTCTTAAGTATCTGCATCTTCCCCTGTCGAGGACAACGCGTCCTGCAAGCCCTGCTCCAAGAGCTGGAGAATGTGCAGCGGCATTTCATCAACGCCCCACGCTCTGCGCGGATCGGGCCAGAGTTGATCGAAGATGTCTTCTGTCATAACGACATAGGCAATCCTGCCATGATGACGCAAAAACGTCGGCCCCTTGTCGGCCTGTCGCGCCAATTTCAACGCGTCGTATTGAAGTGTCTCAACGTCGAAACGACGGCCTTGGAGCGGCGGGAGTTTAGAGCAATCCATAGATTTTCCTTTCATCGGCGCACGACACTGGTCACGGAGAAGTCCGTGTTGGCGTGCGAGCGAGATGGAAAATCTAAGTCATGTGTCTGCGTACCATATGCTCTGGGATATGTACTCCCTGTTTGACGCTGAGCGTCATGCTGGACATCGCTTTCGACCGTAGGCCCAATTGCCGAACTCAAATGTTCCCATTACGTTCCATTCATGCGAGTCGATTTCCACACTGTCTTTCCCTTGCGCCCTGCGCGGGTCCATGAGGTCTATGGTCCCAGCTCCATGAGCTTCGCCGCCATGGCCGCTGCGGGGGCCTGCCTGTGGATCAGGGAAAGTTGGCACTCTGACACACTCATGCCTCAGGGGCTTTTGCCGATCTTCAACCCGGCACGTCTGTTGCTTGCCCGCCCCAAGGATCAGACCGATGCTCTCGCCGTCGCCGAAGAGGCGCTGAAAGACGGCGCGCTGCCCTTTGTCGTCATTGAGATCACCCGCCCGCTGAACCTGCGCGAGGGACGTCGGTTGCAACTTGCGGCCAAGGCAGGCGGCACCACGGGGCTTTGCATCATTCCCGAAGGCATAGGGTCAAACGCCGCCGAGACCCGTTGGCATGCCGCGCCGATCTTTGACACACAAAGCGAGGACTCGACTCTGATGCGATGGGAAATTAAAAAGAACAAATCAGGAACATTTGGAGCCTGGAATGTTCGATGGGATCACAAAACGCGTCGTGTGCATGTGGTTTCCCCGGTTGGCGAGCGACCGGGTTCTGCGCGCGCGCGCAGTTGATGGCCCCTTCGCGATCACACTCAAGTCGAACAACACCGAACAGATTTATTGCCTCAACAAGCGCGCCGAACGGCTCGGCCTGACGCGCGGCATGAGCTTTGCCGACGCCCGCGCCTTTTGTCCCGATCTGATCAGCCAGCCCGCGCGCCCCGATCTCGACGCCCGGTTTCTCGCCATGCTGCGTCGATGGGCAACGCGCTATTGCCCTTGGGTGGGGCGTGATGGAATGCATGGGTTGGTGCTGGATGTCACGGGTTCGACGCATCTTTGGGGCGGCGAAGCGGAGATGCTCGCGGATATTCAAGCCCGTGCGAAGCGGGCCGGGCTGACGCTCCGTCTGGGATGCGCGGGGACCCGAGGTGCTGCTTGGGCCTTTGCGCATTTTGGGACGGGAAAGGAAGCCCTCACCGATCTGCCAGTTGCCGCGCTCCGCCTTGAAGACACCACCATCACCGCCCTGCAACGTCTCGGCCTGAGGAACATTGGCGATCTGGCGGAGGCCGCCCGTGCGCCTTTGGCCCGCCGTTTCGGCCCTGATCTTTTGCTGCGTCTCGATCAAGCCATGGGGCACATCCCCGAACCCGTCACGCCCGAGACCGAACCACCGCAGTTTGCGACCCGCATGAGCCTGCCGGAACCCGTCGGCCTGACAGAGGATGTGATGGGCCTCACAGCGCGCCTGCTGGACCCGCTCTGCGACAAGCTCAACCGCTATGAAATGGGCGCGCGCCACCTTACGCTGACCCTGCGCCGGGTCGATCAAGGCAGTCCGCAGGTCGAGCTGCGCCTCGCCGCGCCGATGCGCGATCCGCATCGAATTCTACCCCTGTTCGAACGCGGCGTGGGCGAGGTGGACGCGGGCTTTGGCATCGACCAGATCCGGTTGGAAGCCACACAGGTCGAACCGCTCCCCGTGCAACAGATCGGCAGCGCGCAAACCTCCCCCGATCAGCTCAACGACCTGATCACCCGGATCGGCACGCGCATCGGGCTGGACAACATCCAACGCGTCCTCCCCGCCGACAGCCATATCCCCGAGCGTAGCTTTACCATCGCCCCCGCCGCCTTTAGCACGCCCGACAGCGCGTGGTCCTGCCCGCGCCCGCGCCCCCTGCGCCTCTTCCCTCCCGAACCGCTTGCCGGTCATGGCGCCGAGCCTCCCGCGCGGTTCCGCTGGCGCCGCATGTCGCTCACCACCGGGCGCGCCATCGGCCCCGAACGCATCGCGCCGGAATGGTGGCTGCCCGATGAGGCGTGGCGCTCCGGTGTACGCGATTACTGGCGGATCGAAACCCGCGAAGGCCGCCGCCTCTGGCTCTATCACACCCCACAAAATCCCGGCTGGTTCGTGCAAGGAGAATTCGCATGAGCCTTCATTGCAGTCCAAATACTCATCCCCAGCCCGCCTCTTACGCCGAGCTTTGCGTCACCTCGAACTTCACCTTCCTCACCGGTGCCTCGCATCCCGAGGAACTGATGCTGCGCGCCGCAGAGCTGGGCCTTGAGGCCATCGCGATCACCGACCGCAACACGCTCGCGGGCGTTGTGCGGGCCTACTCGGCGCTCAAGACGCTCCGCGAAGAGGTCGCCGAACAGCTTCGCGTGCGCTCCTCGCATCAGGTCGATCCCTGTTCGCGGCAGGAGTTTGGGTCGCCGCAAGACCTCCCCGTTCCGCTGACTCCAAAGCTCCCGAAACTCATCGTCGGCAGCCGGCTTGTGCTGCGCGACAGTCCCGTCGAATGGCTCGCGCTGCCCACGGACCGTGCGGCCTATCACCGGCTGTCGCGGCTTTTGACCTTGGGCAAGCGGCGGGCGGAAAAGGCCGAGTGTCATCTTGATCTAAAAGATTTGGAAACAGGGTGTCAGGGGATGATCCTGATCGCTCTGCCGCCCAGGGATCTGACCCGCGCGCAACCAGCCCTCCAAACCCTCCAACGTCGCTATCCCGGTCAGGTTTTCCTCGGCGCCGCCCCGCGCTATGACGGCTCCGATCAGAGATGGTTCGACTCCTGTGCCAGGCTGGCGCTCAGGTGTTCGACGCCGATGGTGGCCGTAGGCGATGTGCTGATGCATCACGGGCGGCGGCGCAGGCTTGCGGATGTGCTGACCTGTCTGCGCGAAGGGCTGACCATCGACCGGATCGGCACGAAGGCGCTGCCCAATGCCGAACGTCGTCTCAAAGGTGCCGCCGACATGGCGCGGCTTTATCGCAACCACCCGGCGGCGCTCAAACGCACGCTGGAGATCACTGCGCGCTGTGGCTTCGATCTCTCTGAACTGAGCTATGAATATCCCGACGAGATGTCGGAGGGCGAAGCACCGCAGGACCGGCTTGTCCGGCTGGCGCGCGACGGGCTGCACCGCCGTTATCCAGAGGGGGCGACCGAGCGCGTACATCAGTTGATGGACAAGGAACTGTCCCTGATCGGAGAACTCAACTACGCGCCCTATTTCCTCACCGTCCATGACATCGTTGGGGAGGCCCGGTCGCGCGGCATCCTCTGCCAAGGGCGCGGCTCGGCGGCCAATTCCATCCTCTGTTACCTCTTAGGCATCACCGACGTGTCGCCCGACATGATCGGCATGGTGTTCGAGCGCTTTATTTCGCGGCATCGGGGCGAGCCGCCTGATATTGACGTGGATTTCGAACACGAACGCCGCGAAGAAGTCATCCAGTGGATTTATGAGAAATACGGTCGCCACCGTGCCGGGCTGTGTGCGACCGTGATCCATTTTCGCACCCGCGCCGCGATCCGGGAGGTCGGCAAGGTCATGGGCCTGTCCCAAGACCTCACCGCGCGGCTGTCGGGCGACATCTGGGGCCTGACCAATTCCGGCGCGGATATGGAGCGGGCGAAAGAGTTGGGCCTCAACCCCAAAGACCGGCGGCTGGCGCAGACGATTGAACTGATCGGCGAGATCATCGGATTTCCGCGTCACCTGAGCCAGCATGTCGGTGGCTTCATCATCACGCGCGGGCGTCTCGACGAGCTGTGCCCCATCGAGAACGCGGCGATGGAAAACCGCACGGTGATCGAATGGGATAAGGACGACATCGACGCCTTGGGCATTCTCAAGGTCGATATTCTGAGCCTCGGGATGCTCACCTGTCTGCGCAAAAGCTTCGATCTTTTGGACGCACATGAGAAGACGCGCCTGACCCTCGACACCGTGCCGCAGGAGGACCGCACGACCTATGAGATGCTGCAACGCGCCGATGCGGTGGGGGTGTTTCAGGTCGAAAGCCGAGCGCAGATGAATTTCCTGCCGCGGATGAAGCCCGCCACGTTTTACGATCTGGTGATCGAGGTCGCCATCGTGCGCCCCGGCCCCATTCAGGGCGGCATGGTCAAGCCTTACATTCGGCGGCGACAGGGATTGGAGGCGCCCGAACCCTTTGGGCCTGCGCTCGAAGAGGTCACGCGTAAGACACTTGGCGTGCCGCTCTTCCAAGAACAAGCCATGCAGATCGCCGTCGTCGGCGCGGGCTATTCGGCGGAAGAGGCCGACAAGCTGCGACGCTCGCTGGCCTCTTTCCGGCGCATGGGCACCATTGGCGAGCATCGCGACCGGTTCGTGCGCGGCATGATGGGGAATGGCTACAGCCAGGAGATCGCGGAGGCCTGTTTCGGCCAGATCGAGGGCTTTGCCGATTACGGCTTTCCCGAAAGCCACGCGGCCGCCTTTGCCATGCTGACCTATGTGTCGTCCTGGCTCAAATGCCACCACCCGGCGGTGTTTGCCTGTGCTCTGCTCAATTCCCAACCGATGGGATTCTACGCCCCGGCGCAGATCGTGCGCGATGTCCGCGACCACGGCATCGAGGTGCGTCCCGTTTGCGTCAACCATTCCGACTGGGACAACCTGTTGGAACGCCGCGCCGACGGGGCGCTGGCGCTGCGTCTCGGATTTCGACAGATCAAAGGCTTTCGCGAGGAAGACGCGGGTTGGATCACAGCGGCGCGCGGCAACGGCTACCAAGACCCGGAAAGCGTCTGGCTCCGCGCCGGTGTCGCGCCCTCCGTGCTTGAGCGACTGGCCGAGGCGGACGCCTTCATCGGCATGGGGCTGACGCGCCGCGATGCGCTATGGCAGGTCCGCGCGATCCGCGCTCCGAAACCCTTGCCTCTGTTCTCCGACCCGCTCGATGGTGAGGGCATTCGTGAACCCGATGTGATCCTGCCCAACATGCATTTGGGCGAAGAGGTCGTGGAGGATTACGTCGCGCTGCGCCTGACGCTCCGCGCCCATCCGATGGAGCTCTTGCGCCCGTCACTCCCCGGCCTGACGCCACACGACCGCCTGCCAACGGCACCGCTCATCCGCACCACCGTCTGCGGCCTCGTGATCACGCGCCAGCGCCCTGGCACGGCCTCAGGCGTGATCTTCCTGACGCTCGAAGACGAAACCGGCGTCTCAAATGTCGTGGTCTGGCCCAAGGTTTACGAGCGTTTCCGTCGCATCGTCATGGGCGGCAGGCTGTTGCGCGTCACCGGGCGGCTGGAGCGCGAAGGCATCGTCATCCACCTCATCGCCGATTACATCGAAGACCTGTCGCACAAGCTCTCAGAGCTGGGGCATCCGCTCAACGACGCCATCGGCATCACCCAGCCCCAAGCCGACGACGCCCCTAGACCACCACGCTACCCGCCCCGTGCCCGTCATCCGCGAGAACAGGCCAAGCGGTTGTTTCCGAGCCGCGATTTTCACTGAGAAATGAATAGAGGAAGCGATCTATTTCTGCACCTCAGTGAAAGCGCGCGTGGAATGTTTCCCAAGTTTGAAAGAGGAACACATTTTCACGCCCGCCGTTCTACATACAGCTGCAATGGATCTGAAAATTCTCAGTTGCATTTTCATGAACTTGTGAACATACGAAAGTCATGGGGGACAAGTTTCTGAATAAGCGGGTTTTGCGTGGCTTCTGGGCCGCCTGCCTTGCTGTTCTCTTGTCCGTCCAGTTCGCAGTCGCTTTCCAGCCCAATACCCGCGGCGGGATCGTCCTGTCGGACACCGAAGTTCTTCTGCAGATTTGTAGCACGCCGGGAAATGGCGCCACGCTTGTCTTTGACACCTCGACTGGCGATGTCCGGGACGTGCCATCGGATGATGCGACAGGTGGGGCGGACTGTCCTTATTGTGTTCTCGGTGCCGCTTTCTTCGTGTCGGCCTGTGCGATCCCCGTTTTACCGGTAGCGCATCATCCCGCAGAGATTGCCCCGTCTGCGACCGAGGTCCTTTTGGTCGCCCGTCGCGATTTTAGCCGCACCAGCCGCGCACCACCTCTGACGCTCTGATCACATGCCACGCCCGTAAGGGCTTTTCCCGGACCTGAACCGCTCGTCGGTCACGTCCGGGCCCAAACCATATGACCAGATACCATTCCCAGAGGGACACACATGACCACTCAACACACGGTGCGCCTCGGCGCGACCGCTCTTTTGATGAGCACCATCTCGACCCTGGCCTATGCTCAGGATGACATTTTAACGCTTGATACGATCATTGTTGAAGGCCAACAAAGCGTGGCGCAAACCGCGCAAACCTACGCGTTCGACCCGGCGCTTATGCCGGTGCCTTCCGGTCTCGACGGTGGCGCGCTTCTGTCCACCATTCCCGGTGTATCCGGCAGACGGATGGGCGCACATGGCATCGACATCATCATTCGCGGCATGCAAAAAAATCAGCTCAACGTGATCGACGCAGGTGGCTTTACCTATGGCGGTTGCCCGAACCGAATGGACCCGCCGACCTCCATCGCTGCGTTCTATCGTGCGGATAAAGTCATCGTCGAAAAAGGCTACACCAGCGTGACAAACGGGCCGGGCGGTTCTGGTGGCACGGTGCGCCTTGAGCGCGAGGCCCCGGAGTTCGAACCCGGAAAAATGTTTGCCGGTTCTTTGACCACGGGCGTGAATTCAAACGGCAATGGCTATGGCATCGCCGGGACTGTGTCCGCAGATTTGGGCAATGGCTTCTATGCAGAGTTTTCCGGCGAGCGCAAAAGCTCGGATGATTACGAAGACGGCAATGGCAACGAGGTGCGCAGCGGCTTTACGCAAAAAAGTGCGGGCGTCACCTTTGGTTATGCCACTGACAGTGTAGATCTTGCGCTCGATATCGAAAAGGACCGTGCCGAAGACGTGAAATTCGCGGGTGCGCAGATGGACAGCCCGCTGTCCGAGACCATGACTTACCGTCTGCGCGGCGGTGTCGATGTCGATGCCGGACGGCTTACCCGGATCGAAGGGGTGCTCTACAGCTCGAACGTCGATCACACCATGGACAACTATACCCTGCGCACCCCCGCGTCGATGAAGATGCTTGCGCCGACAACCTCCGATACCGTGGGGGGCAGCCTTGAAGGCCATCTCGATTTCGGCATGACCACCGCCCGGATCGGTGTGGATTATCAGGCCAACACGCGCCGTGCGCTTGGCTATTCCAGCATGGGAAGCATGCCGATCAACCTCGCTAACCCCTCGTCGCTCAGTTGGCCTGATGTGACCATTGCGCAGCTTGGGGTTTTCGGGGAGACCGAAACGACACTCAGCGCGCACTCCACGTTGAAACTCGGCCTGCGCTACGACCATGTCACAGCGCGTGCGGATGAGGCGGATGTTACGGTGGGGTCGTCTTCGACCACGGCCAATGATTATTATCAGATGGTCTATGGCACCGATTTCACCGAAGACAAAACCGAGGACAATTTTGGCGGTCTCATCCGCTACGAACATCACCTGTCTTCGGGAACGTTGGTTTTCGCCGGCCTGTCCCGGTCTGTGCGCACCGCCGATGCCAACGAGCGTGCGTTTTCCCGTGGTATGAACGGGGTGCCCTCCTATGTGGGCAATCCGGACATCGACCCGGAAAAACACACCCAGCTCGATTTCGGCCTGAAAACCCAAACGGAGACCTACAGCCTGACCGCCACGGTGTTTTACGACCGGGTCAACGACTATATTCTTGAGGAGAAAACCGCGTGGCCCGGGTCGATGAGCGGGGTGACGACCTATCGCAATATCGACGCAGAGCTGGCGGGGATCGAACTGTCCGGCAGCTGGACCCTCGGACAGGTGATCCTGGCGGGGGATATGAGCTACACCTATGGGGCCAACAAGACCGATGGAGGGGCTTTGGGACAAATTCCGCCACTGCAAGGCACGCTGAGCGCGACCTATGATGCCGAACTCTGGCAAGCGGGCGCGCGCCTCAACTGGGCGTCGAAACAGGATCGTATCTACACCGTTCTCGATGCGGGCGAGACCCCGGGCTATGCGACACTCGATCTGTTCGGGTCCTATGCGCTGAATGACAGCGTCACGCTTATGGCAGGAATAGATAACGTTTTTGACAAGGCCTATGCGACCCACCTCAACCGCTCGAACAGCTATGACACTTCCGTTGAGCGCGTCAACGAACCGGGGCGGAATGTCTACCTGACGATGCAGGTGCAGTTCTGATCCTTGCGGGCGCGCCAGTCTCTGGCGCGCCCTTTTCCTTTTTTGACTGGCCCGCAGGTCAGATTACACAGGTCAGATCACGCCCGGTACAATCACGCGGGCACGATGACGCCAGGCAAATCATTGACCAGCATCGTTTCCCCCGGCTGGAAGTGGATCACGGATCGGATCGACTTTCCGGCATGCAAGAGATCGAAGGCCGTGTTGATCTGATCATGGGTCATATTGTGGGTGATGTAGGGATCGACATCGAAATCGCCACGCAACCATTCATCAACCATTCCCGGCAACTGGCTCCGGCCCAAGACGCCGCCAAAGGCCGACCCACGCCAGACGCGGCCCGTGACAAGCTGGAACGGACGGGTGGCAATCTCTTCACCGGCACCTGCAACACCGATCACGGTGCATTCGCCCCAGCCCTTGTGACAGCATTCCAGCGCCGAACGCATGACATTGACGTTGCCGATGCACTCAAAAGAATAATCCACGCCGCCATCGGTCATCTCGACGATGATGTCCTGAATCGGCTCGGAGAAATCTGCTGGGTTGATGCATTCGGTGGCGCCGAGGCTCCGGACCAGTTCGAATTTGTTCGGGTTGGTGTCAATGCCGATGATGCGCGACGCGCCTTGCATTTTGGCGCCCTGAATGACGGCCATGCCCACGGCCCCCAGACCGAAAACGGCGACCGTCGCCCCGGCTTCGACCTTGGCGGTGTTGCGCACCGCACCCATGCCGGTCGGGATCGCACAGCCCATGACCGAAGCCTTCGCAAGCGGCGCCTCTTTCGAGATTTTCGCAAGCGCAATCTCCGGCAAAACCGTGTATTCGGCGAAGGTCGAGGTGCCCATATAGTGATGGATCATCTTGCCCTTATAGCTGAATCGCGAGGTGCCATCGGGCATGACGCCCTGGCCTTGGGTCTTGCGGATGGTCTGGCAGAGGTTGGTTTTGCCGGATTTGATATAGGGGCAGTTCGGGTCCTCCGGCGTGTAAAGCGGGATGACGTGATCGCCGGGTTTCAGCGAGGTCACACCTGCCCCCAGTTCCTCGACGATGCCGACGGCCTCATGGCCCAGAACGGCAGGGAACAGGCCCTCTGGATCGGCGCCCGACAGGGTGAACATATCGGTGTGGCACAGGCTGGTGGTGACGATGCGGATGAGGACTTCGCCTTCCTTGGGACCTTCCAGGTCGATCTCTTCGATTTCAAGCGGGCGGTTGGCTTCCCAAGCGACGGCAGCGCGGATTTTCATGACTGTTCTCTCTGTTCATCTGTGGTCTCACGATGTTACAGTATCACATTGGGCGGTCCAGCAATCTGACCCCGCCCATTTGGCCAAACACCGGGCCGGACTGGCCACATCCGGGGAACGACGACACGATGCCGACAGATCACGACCTTGCACCCAAGATGGACCAGCGGCGACAGGTGGCCCTGATCGTCTACCCGGGCTTCAAAACATTGGAGGCAACAGGCCCTCTGAGCGTTCTGAGCTACGCGTCACAGCATCTTGCCGCCGCCGGGTATACCGGCGGATATGACGTCACCATCGCGGCCCCTACCGCTGGGCCGATCCCCTCCGACACTCTGATGACGCTGGGCGCCACGGTCGCGCTCGATGATCTTGGCACACCAGAAACGGTCCTGATCGCGAGCGCGCCCAAGATCGAAGAGGTGCTGCGCAATGAAGACAGGCTGGTGGCGTGGTGCCGCGAAAATGGGCGCGACGTCACGCGCTGCGCTGCCTTATGCACCGGCTCTTTCTTTCTGGCCGAGGCCGGTCTTTTGGAGGGCCAGAGTGCCGCGACCCATTGGAACTATGCCGACAGGCTGCGCCAACGGTTTCCGAAGTTGCAAGTGGACCCCGACGCGATCTTTGTGCAGGCGGGCAATTTCTGGACCTCCGCCGGTGTGACGGCGGCGATTGACCTGACCCTGGCCTTTGTCGAACAGGACTACGGGCGCGACATCGCCTTGGCCGTGGCGCGCGACATGGTGATGTACCTCAAACGACCGGGTGGGCAATCTCAATTCAGCACATTGCTGGCCGGGCAAATGTCGGGAACAAGTCGGATGAGCGATGTGCTCAACTGGATGAGCGAGCGGCTGGATCAGCCTCTGACACTCGATGAAATTGCCCGCGCGCAGGGCATGAGTGTGCGCAGCCTGTCGCGGGCGTTTACTTCCGAGTTCGGCGCCTCACCGATGACCATGCTGGAAGGCCTGCGCTGTGACCGCGCCAAGGCCCTGCTGCTCGACACCGACCTGCCGCTCAAAAGCGTGGCCTATAAGGCCGGGTTTCAGTCGGACGAGCAGATGCGCAAAGCCTTTCGCCGCCGCTTTTCCCTGTCACCGCGCGACTATCGCGCCCGGTTTGCGACGGCGGGGTCCGAATAGCATCAGCGCCTCAATGCAGGTAAGCGCCCTCTGCCTCCTCCGCAAGGTCCTCCACAGGGTCGAGCACCAAGAGAAGCCGCGTCTCCCCCGTTCCGGCAATCGGCGGCGAACGGTGCAACAGGCTTGAGAGCGGCGTTTCAGGCCAGCGCGTGCCACGCAAAACAATCGGCGCGCCGGTCGGCACCGTGACGATTTTCGCAGGATCTTGGCCATTCTCAGACAGACCGTATTGCGTGCCTGTCCCGCGATAGGTGCAGACCAGCCGGGCTTTGACGGCGTCGATGTGAAACTTGCGACAGGCATTTGTGTCAACGACATCCAGCCGCAGGCGCAGGTACTCGGCCTGCATGACATTGGCAAAAATCGCCGCCAGCGCAGAGGCATCTTCGATCAGCATGTCGCGCTCCGGACACTCCGTCGTTCCACACCGTTCGGCCACATTCAACAGCGCATCACAAACCGCATCGGGCCGCAAGATCAGGCGTGCTTTCGGCAGTTTCTCCGGCGGCAAGGCTTCGATCCAGTTTTGGAAACGCGGCAGCGGATTACGTTGCCAAATTGCAGCGGCGCAGGCCGGTTCGTGAATGTCCAAAAGGCCTTTGGGTGTGGAGACGACCGAGGTGCAATCTGTGAGGCCGAGACTGTTTTCGAGGAGCATAGAGCGGTCTTTCCGGGTCTGTGGTGGTTTACGGTTGGTAGGGCAAAGACGAATGGTGCAGCACGATGCGCATCTTGCCGGCCGCATCCTTTTTGTAGCCAAAGCTCTTGTCGACCGTGGTGACCGAGCCGTCCTTGTTCGTCAGTTTGATCCAGCCCATCCACATGGCAACGTCGCCATGAATGAAGCTGGCCGAGGTGATGCGCTCCATCGCGCGCCAGCCCATGATCGCGAAGCCATTGTCGAGCGGGTACTCTTCGGAATGGCCACAGAAATAGGCCAAAGCGCCCGCTTTCGTCGGGCGAAACGTCTGCGCTCCGCTGGCCATCGTCGGTTTGAACAACACGGGGCCGAGGGTGTAGCCGTAGTACTCATCGAGATTGGCGGAGGCCACCTTGCGCGCCGCGTCGATACCGCCGTCCTCGAAGACTTTCGAAATGGCGATCTTGCCCTCGCCCCAGGTGATGAGAGCGTTTTCGATGTCGTCTTGGGTGATCTGCATGGGATAGTCCTCTGTGTGATCTTGTCTCAATCGGTCGCAACCGTGGTAAACATGGGGACACGTCTGCCGTTGGCGCAAGGCTCAAAGACGACGCGCACCCTTTGCCCGATCTTTGCCGCGGACAGGTCGCACCGGGTCAGCGCGCTCAGAATGATCGGGCCTTCAGTGAGTGCGATATAAGCGATGCAATGCTCCGCGCCCTGACGTGTCGAGACGCTGAGCGCATAAACTTCCCCTGTGCCTTCCGCCTCGATCCAGTCGGTGTCGTCGCGCCCGGTGAAGGGGCTGATCTTGCGCGGCGGGTGAAAGGCCTTGCCCGTGCCAAGGCAGCGTTTCAGCACCAGCCGCCCTTCATCGGCGGCGTCCCAATAGGCGGCGGTCTCTGCGGTCGGTTCCGGCGCGGTGATGGGATTTTGCTCAGGCATCTCAACGGACATTTCAAACCCTCTCCAGAACAAGCGTGGCACTGCCGTGCCGTGATCCAAGTTGCCCGCCCGTGCCATGGGCCAGCGCCAGATGGCAATCGGGCACCTGCACGGCGGGATGGGCCTCGCCCCGCAACTGGCGCACCGCTTCGATCAGCTTGGTCATGCCGCCGCGATTGCCGGGATGATTGCTGCACAGCCCGCCACCATCGGTGTTGACCGGCAGACGTCCCACGCCCGCAATCAGGTTGCCCTCCGCCACGAAACGCCCACCCTGCCCCGGCGCGCAGAACCCGAGGTTTTCGAGCTGCACCAGAACGGTGATCGTGAAGCTGTCGTAGATTGAGGCATATTAAATGTCCTGCGGCGTGACGCCCGCCTGAGCAAAGGCTTCCGCCCCGGATTTCACACCGCCCGAGGCCAGAATATCGAAATAGCCGCCATTGAGATGCTTGACGGTAAACCCCGCGCCGATGGGGGTGATTTTGGGACGATCCAAGTCGCGCGCCACGTCCGGGTGCACGACGACCAGAGCCCCGCCCCCATCGCTGATGATACAACAATCCAAACGGTGCAGCGGCGTCGCCGCGATAGGGGAATTCAGCACGTCTTCGACCGTCACCACCTTGGGCAGGACGGCGTTGGGATTGTGCTGCGCGTGGTGTGAGGCGGCGACTTTGATCCAGGCCAGTTGCTCCGGCGTGGTGCCGTGTTCGTACATATGCCGGGCGGCCACCATACCGTACATGTTGGTGACAACGGGACCATAGGGCAATTCGAACTGGGCCTCATGCGCGCTTTGCGTCTGTTCGCTGTGCATCTGCGCGGGTGATTTGCGCTCGGCGCGCGGGCGACCGGCCTGCGTGATCAGCGCCACGCGGCATTTGCCCGCCTCGATGGCCTGCACGGCATGGGCGACGTGGTTGATATAGGCCGACCCCCAGCTTTCGGTGGTGTCGAGATGGCGCAGGTTCAGCCCGAGATATTCGACCATCGAAAATGGCCCGCATCCGGGCGCGTCCCAGCCCGCCACGTCACCGGCACAGAAGTACCCGTCCACATCCGCAAGGCTCAATCCGGCATCCGCCAGCGCCCCCGCCGCCACTTCAGCATGCAGTTGCGCCAATGGAATGTCGGACGCATCCCGTGTCGGATGCTCATAGGCCCCGACGATAAAAGCTTTGTTCTTCATGGTTTCCCCACGCGAAGACTGTGGCCCGGCACCCGTGCCTCCGCGACCAGCAGCTGAAGCGCCTCCTCCAGTGGCAAAGACTGCGTCTTGTCCGTGCCGTGACGGCGGATCGAGACGCTGCGCTCTTCGGCTTCACGGACACCAAGGGCGATCTGAACCGGGATTTTCTGCAACGCGTGTTCGCGCACCTTGTACCCGATCTTCTCATTACGCAGGTCGGTCTCGACACGGAGCCCCGCGGCTTTCAGGGCCCCTGCAACCTCCGTGGCCCAGTCGTTCGCCGCTCCGGTGACCGTGGCGACCACAACCTGGACCGGGACAAGCCAGAGCGGCAGGTGACCGGCATAATGCTCGATCAGAATGCCTGTAAACCGTTCGAGCGACCCAAACAGCGCACGGTGCAGCATGACCGGCACCATTTTGTCCCCGGAAGGCGCGACATAGGTCGTCCCGAACCGTTCCGGCAGGTTGAAATCCACCTGCAAGGTGCCGCATTGCCAGTCACGCCCAATGGCGTCGCGCAAGACATATTCCAACTTCGGCCCGTAAAACGCGCCTTCGCCCTCGAAAATCGTATAGGGATGCCCCGCCTGATCCAGCGCGGCGCGCAAAGCCGCTTCGGAGCGATCCCAGCTTTCATCGCTGCCGATGCGGTTCTCGGGCCGGGTGGAAAGCTTGATCCGCACATCCTCGAACCCGAAGTCGCGGTAGATCGACAGCACCAGATCGTTGACCTTCAAACATTCCTTTGTGAACTGTTCGGGCGTACAATAGATATGCGCGTCATCTTGGGTAAAGCTGCGCACACGTAATAGCCCATGAAGCGCGCCCGAGGGTTCATAGCGGTGCACCTTGCCGAATTCGGCCAGCTTCAGCGGCAGATCGCGGTAGCTTTTCACGCCTTGCCCGTAGATCAGCATGTGACCGGGGCAATTCATCGGTTTGAGTGCATAGTCGCGGTCATCCTCGGTTTTGGCGAGGAACATGTTCTGGCGATAGTTCTGCCAATGGCCGGAGGTTTCCCAAAGGGCGCAGTCCATAATGTCGGGGGAATTCACCTCGATATAGCCCGCCGCCTCCTGCCGATCCCGCATGTAGCCGATCAGGGTCTGGAACAACCGCCAGCCTTTCGCATGCCAAAAGACCGAGCCGGGCGCGACCTCTTCGAAGTGAAAGAGGTTCATCTCGCGCCCCAACCTGCGGTGGTCGCGTTTCTCGGCCTCGGCCATCATAGTGAGATGCGCCTCAAGGGCAGGCTTGTCGGCAAAAGCCACGCCGTAGATGCGGCTGAGCATCGGGTTGTTGCTATCGCCACGCCAATAGGCCCCGGCCACGCGGGTCAACTTAAAGGCGCTGCCCGCATCGCCAGTGTGGCGCATATGCGGGCCACGACAGAGGTCGAGCCACCCGCCCTGACGGTAGATGGTCACCGGCTCACCCTCGGGGATCGCCTCCAGAAGCGCCAGCTTATACGGCTCCCCCGCCGCTTCGAAATGCGCGCGCGCCGCGTCGCGGGTCCATGCCTCACAGGTGAAAGGCACCTTCGCCGCGATGATCTCGCGCATCTTCTTCTCAATCGCGGGCAGGTCCTCCGGGGTGAAGGGCGTGTCGCGCTCGAAGTCATAATAAAACCCATGCTCAATCGCCGGGCCGATGGCGGTTTTCGTGCCGGGCCGGAGCGCCTGTACGGCTTCGGCCAACACATGGGCCAGGTCATGCCGGATCAGTTCAAGCGCCGCCGGATCATCGCGCGAGACAAGCTCCACCGCCGCCCCATCCGGCAGAGGCGCGGAGAGATCGGTGAGCTTGCCATCGACACGCGCCGCCACCGTGCGCTTGGCAAGGCTGGGGCTGATGGAAGCGACGAGATCGGCGGCGGTGCTGGCGGGCTCAAGCGCGCGGGTGGCGCCATCGGGCAGGCGAATATGGATCATTGCGGGGTCTTTCTTTGGCGGGGCGATTTGATGAGGCAGGTCAGGCGCGCATCGGATCAAAATGGCATCTCGAGGGTTTCGACCATCATGCCACTGGCCAGATCATGCCCCGGCGCGCTCTTTGGCGGCCGCGACAGAAGCATGTTCAGACTGGCTGTGAGGTCGGCCTCCTCCATGTCGCGCGCGATGACGACCACACGGCTTGTGGTGTCGGGACTGGACCAGTTTTTCAACGGCACAGGCGCGTCGGAAATATGTTGAACCCCGTGGATCACAAAGGGATAGGCCGCGCCCTCGACGTGCAGTATGCCCTTGATGCGCAGGACGTTCGGCCCACGGAGCGCGATCAACGTGTTCAGCCAAAAGTCGAAGACCGTGGCGGGAATGGGCTCTGCGACCTCAATCGAGGCCGATGTGATCCGGTGATCGTGACGGCCCTGCGCCACCGACGGCATAGCGTTGAACGCCAGAGGAGCCGAAACCGTGGCTTTCAGACCAGACAGACCGGCCAGAGGCTCATGCTGGATCGCATCCGGCATGTCCCCAAGCCAGGCGTCAATCTCGGCATGTGTCACGCCCAAGCGCATCGCGGACAGTCCGAAAAGCGCGCCGCGCGGCACCTCCGCGTGGCTTGAGCGGATGCGCCGGGCGGTGGTGTTGATCCCCGCCAGACGCTTCTCGAACCGGATCAGGTCAAAATCGTCGACCAGATCGGTTTTCGACAGGATCAGCACATCGGCCATCGCCACCTGCAGCACCGCCTCCGGCTGTTGATCCAGCGTCTTTATGCCCGTCGCCGCATCCGCCAGCGTCACAACGCCATCTAGCCGAAAGGTCTGAGCGATCTGCCGATCCGCAGCCAGCGTGTGGATGATCGGCCCCGGATCAGCGATGCCGCTGGTTTCGATGATCACCCTGTCGAAGTGCAAATCACCCGCCGCGCGCTTCGCCTCCAGCGTCCCGAGCGTTGTCGCCAAATCGCCAAGGATCGCGCAGCACAGGCAGCCTGACGGCAACAGCACGGTCTCCTCTGTCGCCTCCTCGATGAGATCGTGATCCAGCGCCACATCGCCGAATTCATTCATAATGACCACAACCCGCCCCGCCTGCGGATCGCTGATCAGGTGTTTCAACAGAGTTGTCTTCCCGGCGCCAAGGAAACCGGACAGCAAGGTGACCGGAAGGCGGGTGTCCTCCAATGCCATAGTGCGTGCCCTTTACAATGCGTCTGGATTTGGCCATGCTTTGTTACATTATAACATTACTATTCGAAGCAGCTGAAAAGAGACCCTGATGACGCAACTGGACTTCGCCCCACGCAAAACAATCGAACAGGTCGAAGAGAGCACCGAACTTGCTCCGAAGTTTGGGGATGACGGCCTTCTGCCCTGCATCACAACGGATGCTGCAACCGGAGACGTTCTGATGCTGGGCTGGATGACGGAGGAGGCCTTTCGCCTGACGATTGAGACCGGCGAAGCGCATTACTTTAGCCGCGCGCGACAGGTTCTATGGCACAAGGGCGCGACTTCGGGGCTGGTGCAAAAGGTTGTAGAGGCGCTCATTGATGATGATCAGGATGCGCTTTGGCTGAGCGTTGACGTCACCGGGTCGGGCGCGTCCTGTCACGTGGGCTATCGGTCGTGTTTCTATCGCGCCGTGCCCCATGGAGCGCAGGCAGGCGCGTCTTTGGTCTTCATTGAAGATCAAAAGACATTTGATCCGCTTACAATCTACGGTGACGCGCCGAACCCGACACAGCTTTAACACTACCTCAAAGCGAAACTCCGGAATCTCATGGGAGCCTGCCCAAGCTGCGGGGCGCGCGTTGCAGCCATCCCCAATCGGGTCATGCCGTCATAGATCTCAAAAAACGACAAATTTTCTCATGACATAAATGCGATTTTAAAGCATGAAAGAGCAAAACAAGGTCAAGAGATATGATTGACATTCAACCCCTCGCAATCTTGCGCGAAATCGAGCGGACGGGCAGCCTGACCGAAGCGGCAGATCGTCTGCATTTGACGCAATCGGCCGTCAGCCATGCCATTCGCCGGTTCGAAGAGCGGTATGGTGTGAAGCTTTGGGAACGCGAAGGCCGCAAGTTACGGCTCACGCCGACGGGGGAATACCTGACGGGACTGGCAGCACGGGTGTTGCCGCAGCTTGAACATGGCGCCACCGTTTTAGAGGACTATGCGCGGGGGCGCCGCGGAGCGATCCGAGTGGGGATGGAGTGCCATCCCTGTCAGGACTGGCTGATGCGGATCGTCGATCCGTTTCTGGCGCAATGGCCGGATGTCGATCTCGACGTGACCTCCGCGTTTCAGTTCGGCGGGCTGGCGGCTCTGCTGGGGCATGAGATCGACCTGCTTGTGACGCCGGACCCGGTCGAGCGTACCGGTCTCGAATACAGGCCTGTTTTCAATTACGAATTGGTGCTTGCGGTCGCCGAAGACCATCCGCTTGCCCGCAAGCGGCAGGTCACGCCAGAGGACTTGGCGCGCGAGACGCTGATCACCTATCCCGTCGCGCGTGAAAGGCTCGACATATACACGCGTTTTCTCGTACCCGCCCATGCCTTGCCGCGTCGGCATCGCACGGTTGAAACCACCGACCTCATGCTACGGCTTGTGGCGTCCGGCCGGGCCGTAAGCGCGACGCCGGATTGGCTTTTGCGTGAGGCCAAGGGGGTGAAGGGTGTGCGTATCGGTGAGGGCATTCCCAAATCCATTCACTTGGGCTACCGGACGGGTGCCGCCCCGAGCTACCTTGATGGATTCATACAGCTGGCGGAGACGGTCCAGATCTGACCGTCAAACGTCATGTCGGGCCTCGGCAGAGCAGAAGTCTCGCGAAAAATCATGACACAAAGTCATGCTTTTACGATAATAAGTCATTTTTATTCATGTTGATCCCGCCGCATAGAAGAGGCGTCGCGGGAGGCATTTCCGCTCGCGATTCACATTGGAAACAACGACCGGATAGCCGACCACCATGCCCGAGACATTCACCTTCGAGATCAAGAGCCTTCGCTTTGACGAAACCTATATGCCTGCGGACAGCACGCGGTTGACGACCAATTTCGCCAATCTCGCACGCGGCGCGTACCGCCAACAGAACCTCGCGAATGCGCTGCGCATGATCGACAATCGGTTCAACGATCTGGCGCAATGGGACAATCCCGAGGGAGATCGCTACGCTGTCGAACTCGACATCATCTCCGTCGAAATGGATGTCGTTGAGAGCGGCACGGCCTTCCCGGCCATCGAAATGCTGAACACCACGATTGTCGATAAACAAAGCGGCACGCGCGTCGACGGTCTGGTGGGCAACAATTTCTCGTCCTACCTGCGGGACTATGATTTCAGCGTCGTCCTGCCCGCGCACAACAAGGCCCGGGATGGGTTCAGTCTGCCGGAAGATTTCGGCGATCTGCATGGCAAGATATTTCAGGCCTTCGTCGCCTCCGACACCTTCAAGACGCATTTCCGCAAGCCGCCGGTGATCTGTCTCAGCGTGTCGGAAACCAAGACCTATCGCCGAACCGCGAATGCCCATCCTGTTCTGGGCCTCGAATATGCGCCAAGCGGGGCGTCGCTGACCGAGCAGTACTTTGACAAGATGGGCATGAAGGTGCGCTATTTCATGCCGCCCAAAAGCGTCGCTCCGCTGGCCTTTTATGTCTTCGGCGATCTGTTGAATGACTACAGCAATCTCGAACTCATCGGCACGATCAGCACGATGGAGGCCTTCCAGAAAATCTACCGACCCGAGATCTACAATGCGAATTCGGTGGCCGGCCAATTCTACAGGCCGAGCCTGAAGCACGAGGATTTTTCGCCCACCCGCGTCATCTATGACCGCGAGGAGCGCGCACGTCTGGCGGCCGAACAGGGCCGGTTCGCAGAAGAGCATTTCATCAAACCCTATGGCGCCCGGCTGGCTGAGTGGTCCGCACAGTTTTCCCAGACCGGCCAGTCCACCCAATCCGCTGCCTGATACAAAGACCAAGGAACGCACAAAATGACCAAACTTCTCCCCACCTCCACCGCGGGCAGCCTTCCGAAACCTTCCTGGCTGGCCGAACCCGAAAAACTCTGGTCGCCTTGGAAACTTGAGGGCGAAGACCTCGCTCATGCCAAACGTGACGCGCTGCGCGTGACCCTTGGCGAACAGCGGGACGCCGGGATCGACATCGTCAGCGATGGCGAACAGACCCGGCAGCATTTCGTCACCACCTTTATCGAGGGGCTCGAAGGGGTCGATTTCGAAAAGCGGGAAACCGTGCGCATCCGCGACCGATATGACGCCAGCGTGCCGACGGTGGTGAGCGCCGTGACGCGGCCCCGGTCGGTCTTTGTCGAGGACGCCAAATTCCTGCGGTCGCTGACCGACGCCCCGATCAAATGGGCGCTGCCAGGGCCGATGACGATGATCGACACGCTTTATGATGCGCATTACGGCAGCCGCGAAAAACTCGCCTGGGAATTCGCGAAACTTCTGAACGAAGAGGCAAAAGAGCTTGAGGCTGCAGGCGTCGACATCATCCAGTTCGACGAACCGGCGTTCAATGTGTTTTTTGAAGAGGTCAATGACTGGGGCATGGCCACATTGGAGCGCGCCATGGAGGGGCTTAAATGTCAGAAGGCCGTTCATGTGTGCTATGGCTATGGCATCAAGGCGAACACGGATTGGAAGGCGACGCTTGGCTCCGAATGGCGGCAATACGAGATGATCTTCCCGGCGATTCAGGCCTCCAGCGTCGATCTGATCTCGCTCGAATGCCACAACTCGCATGTTCCTCTGGAGTTGATCGAGATGCTGCGCGGCAAGAAGATCATGGTCGGGGCGATTGATGTCGCCAACACGCAAGTCGAAACCCCGGAAGAGGTGGCGGACACCCTGCGCAAGGCGCTTCAATTCGTGGATGCGGACAAGCTTTACCCTTGCACCAACTGCGGAATGACGCCCCTCTCGCGGCAGGTTGCGCGCGGCAAGCTCAAAGCCTTGAGTGCAGGCGCCGAGATCATTCGGCAGGAACTGGCGAGCTGAGGCGCGTGAGGTGCGTGATCCCAGGCCCGCCATGACAGACGGGCCTGCGAGCGGGTCTAGGTTACGCGACCCAGTCCGGTGCGACCGAAGCCGCAATGGATGTGTCGAGCGCCTCGAAGGTGTTGAGCCCGATGGTGTCATACAACTCCTTGCGGGTTTGCATCTCCGGGATCATCGCTGTGGTGGCCCCGTCGCGGGCAAGGGCGGCGTAGAGCTTTTCCTGCGCCTTGTTGGCGACCCTGAGGGACGACACCGGCCAGATCACCATGTCATAGCCCAGCTCTTCGAACTCCTTGGCCGTGAGCGCGGGCGTGCGTCCGAATTCGGTCATGTTGGCCAGAAGTTTGACACCGGGAAGGGCCGCGCGCATCTCCTTGAACATCTCGACCGAGGTCAGCGCCTCCGGGAAGATCGCATCGGCCCCGGCTGCGACGTAAAGTTTCGCACGAGCCACCGCACCCTCAATCCCTTCAGAGGCCGCGGCATCTGTGCGGGCGATGATCACGAGATCGCGCGAGGCTTTCGCCGCCGCCGCCACTTTCGCCGCCATATCCGCCGCAGGGGCGAGCTTCTTGTCATTTAGGTGGCCGCATTTCTTGGGCAAAAGCTGATCTTCGAGATGCACGGCGCCCGCGCCCGCCTCTTCGAAGGCGCGCACCATATGCATGACATTGAGCGCCTCGCCATAGCCGGTGTCGCCATCGACCAGAAGCGGCAGGCCGGAGGCGCGCGCGATCTGGCGAATGAAGAAACAGACCTCATCCACGGTGATGATGCCCAGATCCGGCAAACCCATGGACGCGGTCATCGCCGCCCCCGACAGGTACAAGGCCTCGAAATCGGCCCCCTTCGCCTGAAGCGCGGACTGACCGTTATGCGCACCGGGAAGCCGTAGAATTCCCGGATCGTTCAACGCCTTGCGAAACCTCCGCCCGGCGCTCTCTTCGGGCAAATCCTCTGCAATCAAATAGGTCATGGGATCACTCCGCAGCTCTGGGGAATTCAGCACCCCGCCGCCCAAGCGGCAGGAAGGGGCGGTTTTCGGGACCGACGTAATTGGCCGAGGGGCGGATGATCTTATTGTCGATCCGCTGCTCGATCACATGCGCGCCCCAGCCAGACGTCCGGGCAATGACGAAAATCGGCGTGAACATCGCCGTCGGCACCCCCAAGAGGTGATAGGAGACGGCGGAGAACCAATCGAGGTTCGGGAACATGCGCTTGGCATCCATCATCACGAATTCTATCCGCTCGGCGATGTCGTACATTTTCATCGACCCCGCGGTTTCCGACAGGTGCCGCGCGACGCGTTTGATCACGACATTGCGCGGATCGGAGACGGTGTAGACGGGATGGCCAAAGCCGATCACCACCTCTTTGTTGGCGATGCGCGCGCGAATGTCCTGCTCCGCCTCATCCGGCGTCTCGTAGCGTTTCTGGGTCTCAAAAGCGACCTCGTTCGCGCCCCCGTGTTTCGGCCCCCTAAGCGCGCCAATGGCCCCGGTGATGGCGGAATAGACATCCGCGCCAGTGCCCGCGATGGAACGCGCGGTGAAGGTCGAGGCATTGAACTCATGCTCGGCATAGAGGTTCAGCGTCACATGCATCGCGCGGACGTCCTCCGCGCCTGCGGTGTGACCGTGCAACAGATGTAGGAAATGCCCGGCGATGCTGTCGTCTTCGGTCTCTACCTCGATCCGTCGCCCGTTTTGAGCATAGTGATACCAGTAGAGCAGCATCGAGCCCTGCACCGCGATCAGCCGGTCCACAATGTCGCGCGCGCCAGCGGTGTTGTGATCGCTGGCCTCGGGCAAAGCACAGCCCATCGCCGAGACCCCAGAACGCAGCACGTCCATCGGATGCGCGGCCGCCGGGATCGCCTCAAGCGTTTTGCGCACGGCTTTCGGCAGGCCCCTGAGCGCCTTGAGTTTGGCCTTGTAGGCATCGAGTTCTGCGGCGGATGGCAGGCTTCCATGGATCAAAAGATGCGCCACCTCTTCGAACTCGCAGCTCTCCGCGAGATCGAGAATATCATAGCCGCGATAATGCAGGTCATTGCCGCTTTGCCCCACGGAACAAAGCGCGGTGTTGCCCGCCGTGACGCCCGAAAGCGCCACGGATTTTTTCGGTTTCTTGATAGAACCGCTCATGTTTTCCTCCAATCAAAAATGCCATGCGGACGCGGCGCGCCGAGCTTGTCGGCCTCGACCACGAAATTGAGTTGGCCCAGATCGCCCGCCTCGAGATCGGCAAGCCCCTCGGCCACATCGAGAAAGCGCTGTTGTTCGGATGCGCTCAGCACGCCCTCTGAGAGGGTCAGGAATTTCCGGACGTAATTCGCCCGCACGAAGGGGCGCGCCCCGTCGGGATGGGCGTCGGCCAGCGCCAGCTCGTCCACGATGTGCGACCCGTCCTCAAGCGTGACGGTCACACGCCCGCCAAAGGCCTTTTCCTTCGGATCGCGGGCGTGGTAGCGGCGCGTCCATTCGGCGTCCTCGGCGGTCGAGATCTTGTGCCAGAGCGCCACGGTCGAGGGCCGCCGGGCACGCTCCGGCGCATAGCTTTTCTCGTGGTGCCAACCGCCATCTTCGAGCGCGACCGCAAAAATATACATGATCGAATGGTCCAGCGTCTCGCGCGAGGCCGTAGGGTCCATTTTCTGCGGGTCATTCGCCCCGGTGCCGATCACGTAATGGGTGTGATGCGAGGTCTCGATCAGGACCGATTTGACCTTCGACAGATCGCCGATCTTCGGCCCCATCCGGCGCGCAAGGTCGATCAGCGCCTGACTTTGGTATTCCGCTGAATGTTCCTTGGTATAGGTGTCGAGGATCGCACGTTTGGCCTCGCCCTTCTCTGGCAGCGGCACATGATAGACGGCATCCGCCCCCGACAGCAGCCAGGCAATAAAGCCATCTTCGCCCTCCCAGGCCGGGCTGGGCGCACCTTCGCCACGCATCACGCGATCCACAGCTTCGATCGCCATTTTGCCAGCAAAAGCCGGCGCATAGGCCTTCCACGAGGAAATCTCGCCCTTACGTGACTGGCGCGTCGTGGTTGTCACATGCAGCGCCTGCTGGATCGCCTGATAAATCACCTCGACCGGCAGGTTCAGCGCGGTGCCGATCCCGGCCGCCGCCGACGGCCCAAGATGGGCAATATGGTCAATCTTGTGCTCATGCAAGCAAATGCCCTTCACCAGATCGACCTGAATCTCATAGCCGGTCGCCAGCCCCCGGATCAGATCAAGGCCCGACAGCCCAGCATGCTGCGCGACCGCCAGAACCGGCGGGATATTGTCGCCCGGGTGGGAATATTCGGCAGCCAGAAAGGTGTCGTGGAAATCCAGTTCTCGCACCGCCGTGCCATTGGCCCATGCGGCCCATTCCGGGCTGACGCGGGTGTCGGTCGGCATGCCAAAAACAGTCGCGCCGTGGGCGTAGGGGTGACACAGCGCCTGCGCCCGGGCCGAGGCCACCGGACGACGCGCCAAAGAGGCGGCGGCGACAGCGGCGTTGTCGATCACCCGGTTGATGATCATCTCGATCACCTCGGGGGCCACGGCGACCGGGTCGGCGGCCACCTCGGCGATTTTCCAGGCCAATTGGTCTTCGCGGGCCAGATGTTCGGCGGATTTATAAGTCCGCACGTCATGCGTTTTCATACAGTCTCTTCCTTCTTTGAGGTCTTGTCAGTGAGCGCACGTGGGCGCCCCGATGCATCCACGGCCACCATCACGAACTGTCCCTTGAGGGCCTCGCGGCGATTGCCGGTGTCCATCTCTTCTGCGATGCCCACGACCGCGACGCTCATGGAGCTGCGGCCGATGCGGATGATCTCGGACCGAAGCTCCAAAAGCTCTCCGACCCGAACGGGCGTGGTGAAATCCACCTGTTCCGAGCGCGCCATGACCACCGCACCACGCGCCCTGCGGGTGGCGGCGACAAAGGCGGCCCGGGCCATCAGCGACAAGGCCGTGCCGCCGAACAACGTGCCGTAGTGGTTCGCCAGTTCGGGAAAGACCATTTCGACCATCACAGTCGGATTGTCGGGTTGATCATCAGGCTGACCATTGGGTGTCTGGGACATCAGGGGCTCCATCTGTCAGCTTGTGGAAACTGAACTTCGCAAAATTAGCAAAGACAGCTTTTCACACCCGATGGCATTCTATAAACTACTGAAAACGCGTATTTTTGCGAAGAAACGCCGTGCAAATTGCGAATGTTGCGAAGGATAAAGAAATGAAAAAACCTTTCATGGGCGTCCGCCTGCGCCGTCTGCGCGAAGAGCGCAGCATGACCCAAGCAGCGCTCGCCCGCGCCCTGGAGATTTCTCCGAGCTATCTCAATCAACTCGAACGCAACCAGCGGCCTTTGACTGTGCCCGTGTTGTTGAAACTGAACGCCGTTTTCGGGTTGGATGTGCAGTTCTTTTCAGAGGCCGAAGAGGCACGTCTCATCCCCGATCTGCGGGCCGCACTGGCCGATCAGGGGGCGGGTGCGTCGCTGGCGGAGGTCCGCGAGATCGCGGCCAACATGCCGGGTGTCGCCCGTGCGATCATCGCCACGCACGCCCGGCTGCGCGAAAGCGCGGAGCGCATGGACCTGATGAACGGCCGCCTCTCCGGCGAAGCTGGCGCAGGCCGCGCGCCCTTTGAGGCGGTACGCGACTGGTTCTATGAGCAGCACAACTATGTGCCCGCTTTGGACGAGGCGGCCGAGAGCATCGGACAGGGGCTACGCCCCGGACGGATGGCCGAAGGGCTGATCGACCGCCTTGCCGGGCGACACGGTATTCGTGTGGTGCTGGAAGATGACACGCGCGCGCTGCGCCGTTTCGATGCGGGGGCGGGCGTCTTGCATCTGTCATCGCAGCTGACAGCGGGGCAGCGGGCCTTTCAGATGGCGACGCAGCTTGGGTTTCTGGAACAAGGGAGCCTGATCGACCGATTGGCCGAGGAGGCCGGGATGGCAAGCGAAGACAGCCGCGCGCTTCTTCGTATCGGGTTGGCGAACTACTTTGCCGGGGCGGTGATCCTGCCCTACGGCAGCTTCCTTGCGGCGGCGGAGGCCGAAGGCTATGACATCGAGCGGCTCGCTCATCGGTTCGGCGTTGGGTTCGAGACGACTTGCCATAGGCTGTCCACCCTCCAGAGGCCTGCGGCGTGCGGCGTGCCATTTTTCTTTATCAGGGTGGATCGTGCGGGCAATATTTCCAAACGTCAGTCCGCGACCGACTTTCACTTTTCGCGCATCGGTGGGTCTTGTCCGCTTTGGAACGTCTACGCGGCCTTTTCGCGACCCGGCGAGGTGTTGACGCAGGTGGCGCAGATGCCGGATGGGCGCAGCTACCTTTGGGTTGCGCGCACGGTACGTCACGGAACGGGTGGCTTCGGCGCGCCGGTCAAGGAATTCGCTGTGGCGCTCGGCTGTGATCTGTCGCATGCGGAGCGGCTTGTTTATTCCCCGGGGCTGGACCTGAAGAACCCGGGCATTGCCACACCGATTGGCGCGGGCTGCAAAATCTGCGACCGCCAGAACTGCGCGCAGCGGGCTTTCCCGATGACGGGGCACCCGCTGCGCCCAAACCCCGGTGTGTCGCGGCTTGCGCCCTATTCAAGCAAGGAGGGCGGGTAAGTTCGGCTGATCCGCCATGCGTGCATGCGTTTCCGCTCAAGTGACCTCACCCCACCAAAGCCTGCCGGGCGCGCAGGGCGCGGTAGAGGCCGTCTTCGCGGGCCATAAGCTGCAAAGGCGTGCCGTCTTCGACGATCCGTCCACGATCAAAGACGAGGATGCGGTCCATCCGTTCGACCGTCGCCAGACGGTGGGCAATCACCAAAGTGGTGCGCCCCTCCATCAGCCGCTCTGCGGCCTGCGCCACCTTGGCCTCGGCCTCTGAATCGAGCGACGATGTCGCCTCATCCATGATCAGAACCGGCGCGTTCGACAAAAAGGCGCGCGCGATGGCGACCCGCTGCCGCTCTCCCCCCGAGAGCTTGACGCCCCGCTCGCCCACCTTTGTGGCAAAGCCTTTGGGCAAACGCTCGATGAAATCGAGAGCCCCTGCGCGCTCGGCGGCCTCCCGGACCTCCTGCATCGATGCGCCGGGACGGGCGTAAGCGATGTTCTCGGCCAGAGAGCGGTGAAACAACACAGGCTCTTGCGGGACAAGCGCGATGTGTTGGCGCAGCACCTCCAAGGGAACGCGCGCGATATCGACGCCGCCCAATGTGATGCTGCCGTCATTGATCTCGTGAAGCCGCTGGATCAACTTCACAAAAGTGGTTTTGCCCGAGCCAGACCGCCCAACCAATCCGACTTTCTGGCCCTCTGGAATGGCAATATCCAGATCGGTGAAAAGCGGTGTTGCCGCCCCGTCGTAGCCATAATCCACATGGTTGAATGCCAATGCCGCCGCGCGGGGCGGCAAGGTGGCTTCGGGCTTTTTCGCGACAGAGGTTTCGGGGGTGACGACCATCAGGGCCACCAGTTCCTCGGCATCGTTGACCGCCTTTTGCAGCCCGCGCACATGGTTGCCCATCTGGCGCAAATAGCCGTCGAGCATCCCGAGGGCCGAGACCACAAAGGCAATTTCGCCCGCATTGGCCAGACCACGGGTATAGGCGACAAGAGCCCCGCCCAGAACCATCGCCCGCAAGGCCCAGATCGTCATGTCCTGCGACAGGCCGGACACTGTGCCGCGCCGCCATGTGCGCCGACTGCGATGTGCCCATTTGTTCAGGACAAGGCCCAGCCGCGTATCTTCGCGCAGCTCTCCCGCATGGGCCCGCACAACCCCGTTGGAGGTGATCGCATCGGCCAGTGCACCAGACACGCGGCTGTCTTGCGCATTGGCCAAACGGGCCGCAGGCGCCACCCAGAACAGCGTCAACGACAGGGAAAGGGCCAGAAACACAAGCGCGCCGATCCCGGCGACAAGCCCGACCTCCCAGCGAAACGCCGTCAGCGTTCCGATGGTGCCCAAAAGGATCAGCGCCGAGGGCAACAGTGCCAGCAACAAAAGGTCTGCCATTTCGTCCAAGGCCCAGGCCCCGCGTGTGATTTTACGCACGGTGGAGCCGGCAAAGGCGTTTGCGTGCCAGTCGGCGGGGAGCCGTTGAACATGGGCGAAGGCTTCTGATTCGGCGGCGCGCATCGAAGGGATGGTCAGGTCGATGATGGCAAAATAGCTTTGGATTTTGGCGACGACAGAGAGAACGCCAAACACCAAAAGCGCCCCGAAGGAAGGCCAAGGCGTCTCAGACGCGGCCACTGCATCAACGAGGCGTCCCGTGAAAACAGGTATGGAGAGATCGGAGGCCGCGGAGATCAGAACCAAGGCCAGAATGGTGACAACCTTTCCCTTTTGGCGCATCCAAAGACGGAAGGTGAACGAGAAAACACGCGCAAACGCGCCGTGAGCAGAAAAATGGATCATGATGACAATTTCACAACCGGACTGGCTGCGCCTTGCGAAGTGTTTGGAAAGTGGGTCCGGCTTGGACCAATAACTCTTTCGCTTGTGGGCAAAAGCGCCACGAAAGCGTCAGATAAGGGTGGCTCCGAAACCGGAGATCCCCGGGAGGAAGCGATAAGCAATCGTCATGTGCGTCCTCCATGCAAGGTATCTAATCATATGTGTTTTAGTCGGGGATTTTATGATCCGTCAAGTCCAACTTGAGGATCGGTTGAGGGAAAACAGGCCAAAGACAAACACCCCGATCCTGAGATCGGGGTGTTCGTTTTGATCTCAGGATGACCGCAAGCGATCAGCCAATCGACTTACATGCCTTTCGAGGCAGCAAAGCCCGCAAAGCCGCCCATCCCCAGATCGCCGAGCATGGTCAGCGCGCCGGAGGAGAGGTCCACGGAATAGAGACCTGCGGCACTGTCGCCGTCGATCTGCAAAATAGCATAGGCGTGGTCCATGCCTTCCTCGGGAGACACGATGTCAAAACCGCCCCAATCGGTCACATCCACAGTCTCGCCGTCGAGGGTCAGATAACCGACCGAGGCCAGTTCCCCCGCGTTGTTGGCCAGCGAAACCAAGGCGTTGGCGCGGGCATCGAGCGCGTATTGTGCCGTGGACGCGGCCGTCATGCCATTGATCGCATTGGTGTAGGCGTTGGCAAAGATCAGCGGCTCGGCACCAGTGCTCATGTCCCCTTCAGCATAGAAAGTATCGGTAAAGCGACGGACGGACCCCGCACGTTCATCACCGTCCCCGAACCCATCGGGGAAATAGACGAGATTCGCACCATCGGCGCCCACGGCACGCACCGCGTCGATCTTGTTGTTGAAGTCGAAGGCAACCGCGCCTTCACCGATCATCGCATCCTCCATGAACATCGCGTCAAGGTCCGTCAAAGCGCCCGACATCGGGTCGACCTCAAAGATCATGCCATCGGCATAGCCCAAAAGCTGTCCGGTCACGGGACGATAGGCAATGGCCCGCAGCGGCATCTCCAGCTCATGGGTCATCACCTCGCCGGGGGAGGCAATGTCGGCCATGGTCACAAGGGTTTTTCCGTCTTCAGCAAGCGCGTAGCCCATGGTGCCGGCATGATCCATGGCAAAAACGGGCGCAGCGGTGGCGAGTGCGGCAGAGGCAGTCAGGGCAAGTTTCAGGGGCGTCATCGTGGTTTCCTTCCTATCTATTGGCCAATGTATCGATCTGTGTATTGGCTTGCGTTGAGCCGAGTTTTCCGGGTCAATCGCCTTTAACCACGGACGGCCACGTGAAAGAGTTTCAGCCGGGTCGATTTTTTTTTGAGGTATCCAGAGTGACAGAGGCAAAAGAGGGCGACAGGGCAGACAACACGCCGCCGCCCCAAGACAGGGTCGAAGGCCTGATCGCGCGTGTTTCTCTGGGCGAGCGGGCGGCACTTGCCGAGCTCTATGATCTGACCAGCGCGAAACTTTATGCGGTGTCGCTTCGTGTCTTGAGAGAACGCCAATCGGCCGAGGACGCCATGCACGACACCTATATCAAAATCTGGAAGAACGCCGGACGCTACCGCGTGACAGGTCATTCGCCGATGACATGGCTCATCACCATTGCCCGCAACACGGCGATTGATCGGCTCAGAGCGCGGCGCAGTCACGCCCATGTCGGAGATTACGAAGACACGCTGGCCGCGCCCGGCCAGACACCAGAGCAAGCAACCATCGCCGCCTCGGACGCCCGGCGCATCGTGGCCTGTCTCGACACCCTGCCCGAGGATCGACGTACCGCCATCACCGGGGCCTATCTCGACGGGCAAAGCTATGCCGAACTGGCCGAGGCCGCCAAAGTGCCGCTCAACACGATGCGCACATGGCTGCGACGTGGGCTGATCGCATTAAGGGAGTGTATGGACCGATGACCCAATCCCATGACGATGATGAGATGCTCGCCGCTGAATTGGCGCTCGATCTGCTTGAGGGCGACGAACGGGACAGGGTGCAACGCCGCGCCGCGACCGATCCCGGGTTTGCCGGGCTTGTGCGGGGCTGGGAAACACGCCTGTCCACGATGGCGGATTTGCCGCCCGTGACGGCACCCTTTTCGGTCAAGGCCGCGCTGATGGCCGATCTCTTTCCCGAGACCGTGAAGCCCCCCATCTGGAAACGGCTTGGGGTTTGGCAGGCCCTGACAAGCGGGGCGGTGGCCGTGGCGCTTGTGCTCGTTCTCACGCTGACGCCGCTGCGTGGCCCGAACACGACGGGTCCGCTCTATACCGCCGAGATCACATCGGACATCGGGGATTTCCGTGTCGTCGCCGTGGTCGACAAATCCCGCCAGGAGGTCATCCTGACCCGGACCCTGGGCGGCGCTCCCGAGGGGCGCATCCTTCAGGTCTGGGCACATGGCCCCGATGAACCGGCCCAGTCGGTCGGCCTGTGGCCTGCGGGCGAAAGCATCAGATTGCCGCTGCCGCCGGACATCGCTGCGGTGCGCGGGACGCTCACTCTGGGCGTCTCCGAAGAACCGCCCGGAGGCTCGCTGACAGGGTCGCCCTCTGGTCGCGTCTTCGGCACGGTCGATATCGCCAATGTCATAGGAGCGGGTTAAAAAATTTCAGTCGATACGCTTTCAGGCGGCCCTCAATCGACGCCTTCGGCTCAAAACGGTCGTTCGTGATTGTTAATGGCGAAAGTCCGCTCTTGCCCTTTGGTGACTGTCCCTGGCAGATAAATAGAGGGGCCAGCACCGGCGCCTCTTAAAGTATCTATTGTCTGTGCCCCATCGTACACTGGGTCTCATGCGAACTTTCTGCGACGTCCGATCATATGAGCGACCAACTCAATCCCCAGCAGAAGCAACATCGACAGCCCCACCAGCGGGAAGAAGATCCCCGCCACAACGGCCATCCCGAGCAAAGTCCGGGGAATGCGCCAATCGGTCGGAACGGTCGGAATACCCAAGGCACCGGAGGGGCGACGTTTCCACCACATGGTTGCCGCTGACACGCAAAGCATGACCATAGCGAGACAGGCGAGCAGCAGGACGATCTGGTTCAGAAGGCCCCATTCCTGGCCCATATGGACCGAGATGCCCCATTCCGCCCAGCGACCCAGAGTGCCCAGGTCTTCGAGACCCGCGTCGTAGAGCACTTCTCCCGTGTAGCGATCATGGTGGATAACCCGCTCAAAAGTGATGTCGTCAGGATATACGGAAGCCGTGAAGACCCCGGTCGGCGTGGTCGGCACATTGATGGCATAACCCGGCACGATGCCCAGTCGCTCGACCGTGGCGACCACTGTGTCGAGGAGCGGACTCGATGCCCTCCGGCGTGGAGGATGTCGTCGCATGTTCGCCATGGCCTGCATGAGCGCCACCCTCAGGGGGCTGCGAAGACGGGATCGTGTGGCGCTCCATGATCCAGGGCGCGCGATCTACCACGTCCTGTGTGGGAACCTCGGATTGAGGTGTCTTGGACCAGTAACCATCGGGCATTCCGAGCCCAAGCGCGTAGGCGGTGTCATAGAATTTCGCCCCCCAGACGCCGGACCAAGGCAGACCCGTCATGGCAAGAAAGACGATGAAGCCCCCGGTGTAGATCCCGGTGTAGATCCCGGTGACCGCATGCAGGTCACGCCACCAGGGACGTCCCCGAGAGGCCTTTATACGTAGCGTCCCCACGGTCTTGCGGCCACGCGGAAGCCACAGGTAGATGCCGCTGGCCACCAAAAGGACCATCCAGCCCGCCGCCGCCTCAATCAGGCGGTTGCCGAACCAGCCGACGTATTCCAGAGAATGGAGCTTGCGCACGACATACATCATTGGGCTGCCAGCCGCGCCGCCGTCCCAGAGCGTGCCCAGCACGCGCCCGTCGTAGGGTTCGACGTAGATCGTGTTGCGCAGCCCATCCTCACCGACGATGTCGACCTCGGCGCTGCGATCCGGGGCAGAAGCAGGAGTGTAGGCGCGAAGCGTGCCGGGATGGGCAGCCAGCGCGGCTCCGGTGATCTGCGAGGCGGACAGGGCCACAGATTGGGCCTCCACGAAGCGCAGGTTCCGGTGCACGGTGTTGTTGATCTCGTCCTTGAAGAGATAGATTGCGCCTGTCACGGCCAGGATCAGAACGAAAGGCAGGACGATATGCCCCGCGATGAAGTGCCAACGCCAGACGGCGCGATAGAGTGCAGCGCCTGCTGCACGATTTGGTGTGTCAGTCATTTGAACATTCCTTAGTTCCGCCTCTTGGGCGGGAACGGGCATGGGATTTGCCCTGCGCGCCAGGCGACAGGGCCGTCTAATCTTTGCCAATCAGGCGATCCGCGGAGGGGCCCTTGTGGAATGATTGATGTTGCGCGCCGAGGCTGCACGTCGCAGTGGCTCTATCTGTCGCCACTGTTCATGCGGCCGGAATGCCAGGCACAGGTCAGGCGCGTTCAATTGCGGCGCGTTAGGGAGAGCGTGGCAGAACGGACAATTGTGCGCGTGCCCACCATGCCCCGCATCGCTACCACAGAAATCTTCCGCTTCTAATCCGAAGACCATCGCATAGACGGCCTGGGCATTGCCGGTTCTGTTGGGGGCCATATGGGTCGCCGATACAACGCTCGTCACCGCGAGGCCGAAGCCAAGCAGCAAAGCGAAGATGGTCGAGGTCCGAACAGTCATCCACTTCATATGCCAGCAACTCTTGCAAATGTGAATGATGGTATTTGCGACGGAGCGCTCACGCAGAAAGCCGACTTTCACCCTAAGAGCAATAGAATGGCTACCCGCCCAAAATGACGGATGGCCGCATACGACCCGGAGCCGACATTCGTGCAAGGCGCGGCAGATGGCCGGTCCCAGCCCAACTGCGACGTTCGAGTGTGTCGCAGCATAAGCCCATATGCGGACAATACGTTTCTGCTGCGGCTCGGGTTCAGAGCCTCCTCGGCCACCCGTCCTGAGCTCCAGTCCCATGCTGAGACCTGAAAAACCTTCCAACGGAGTTCCTCGTCTCGAATCGTTTCCTGGCGGGATTTTGTGGTTGTTTGCAGGTTTCCTCGCTCTGATGACGGGGGATAAAGGCCGTTTTGATGTAAATGGTGATTAATTGCTGTGCAAAAATGGCGCATTTCTCGCCAATCCTTCATGTTGAAGTAAAGATAATCGATTGTCGACAATATGGGTGTTGCCAGCAATGCGTCGAGGCGCGTTATGATTGTCGACAATCGGCAATCAAGTGTGAGGGCGTCTGACCATGAAGAGCAACGCGATCAAACGAGAGACAATGGGTGCGCAAATCTGCAACGAATTGCGTTCATCCATTCTCTCCGGCGAGTTCGCTCCTGGCGACGCCATTACAGAAACGGCGCTCGCGCTTCGCTTCGGCGTCAGTCGTGCGCCGCTGCGTGAAGCCATGCGACAGCTCATCGACGAGGGCTTGCTTGTCTCGAAACCCTACACAGGCACACGCGTCCTCGAACTCTCGACCGATGACATCAACGACATCTATTCCATGCGTATTTGTCTCGAAATCTTCGCTTTCGAGCAAATCTGGGACCGCCGTGGACCGCCGTTCGAAGCGGAACTGAAAGCACGCCATCAAGCGCTTCTTAAAGCTGTAGATGGGGGCGATGACGTCAAGGCAATCGATGCAGAACTCGACCTTCACGGCCTGGTATACGAACTCAGCGGTAACAAAATTCTCCTGTCGAGCTGGATGGGGATCCGTGGGCGCCTGCAGCTCTACTGGGCAGCCCACCACCGCGCCCATGGTATCACAGGCCCGAAACGGGAAAGCCATGATGACTATATTCGCCTCGCGCTGGGAAACAGCATCGAGGAGATGAGAAACGAGATTCAAAGCCACATGCGGCGCGGTCTCGAAACAACAAAAGCCTTTGTCGAAACGCAAACGGCATAAATTCCAAACCCAACAGGAGAGAATGATGAAACGAAGAACGCTTTTGGCGGCTGCCGCCGCGTTTGCAGTCAGCGCAGGCATTCCTGCCTTTGCTCAGGACACTGGAACGCTCGCTCAGGTGAAAGACACCGGCAAACTCCGGATCGGTGTCGCCTCTGCCGAGCCGTGGTTCTACAAAGACCCCATGACCGAAGTGTGGACCGGCGTTGGCGTTGCCATGGGCAAGCGTATGGCAGCCGAGCTTGGCGTAGAGCTTGTTCCCGTCGAAACGAGTTGGGCGAACGCTGTCGCGGGTCTTCAGGCGAACCAGTTTGACATTATGTTTGTTCTCGACCCCACCGAAGAGCGTAAGAAGGCAATCGATTTCCCCGAAGAGCCGCTTTTCTACTACGCGATGGGTGCTCTTGTCCGCGAAGACGTCGATGTGAGCTCGTGGGACGTGCTCGACACGCCTGATACCCGTATCGGCGTCACACTCGGCACGTCGCTGGACAAGAACATTACCGAAATGATGTCCGAAGCGCAGATCAACCGCTTCTCCTCCAACGACGAAGCGATCGCGGCCTTCGCCGCGGGACGCGTGGATGCTGTCGTGCAATTCCACCCTGCGCTTGTCGTTCAATACTCTCGCCTGAAGCTGGGCAAAGTCGCTCTGCCCGAACCGGTCAACCCGGTCGCCACTTCGGCTGGCATGCGTAAGGAAGAGGATGGCGCCTTCAAGGATTGGGTGAACACCACGATCACCGATTTCTATGAAGCAGGTGTCCCGAACGAACTGTTCACGGGTTACCTCTCCAGCAAGAACATCGATCCGACCGGCATTCCGGGCCTCGAAAAAGAGAACTGGTAAGCCGATTTGGAGACCTGGCTTTTCCCCTTGTGCCAGGTCTCCAACCTTTCACGCTAAATCGGAAATCGTCATATGGACTATTCCTGGGACTTCGGGCCGGTGTTGTCGCGCTTCGACATGCTTGCGCTTGGCCTGCTTAATACCGTCAAAATCGCAATGGTTTCGATTGTGCTCGGCATCATTGTCGGCCTTGTTCTCGTCATGATGCGCCTTTCGCCACGCAAATGGCTCGCATGGCCCGCCGCCGTGTTCATCGAGTTCTACCGCAATACACCGCCCATCGTGCACTTCTTCTGGTTCTTCTATGCTTTGCCGGTTCTGCTCGCGATCAGCCTCAATCCCTACGTGGCGGCGGTGCTCGCGCTTTCGACCCAATCCGGTGCGTTCTACGCGGAAGTGTTTCGCGGTGGGATTGTCTCGATCGAGCGTGGTCAATGGGAAGGAGGCAAGGCACTTGGGATGACCCATTCGGCGTTGATGACGCGTGTCATTGTACCTCAAGCGATTTCGCGAATGGTCCCCCCGTTCATCGAACGCAGTTTCGAGCTTCTCAAGACCACCGCTCTGGCGTCTACCCTCGCGTATGCGGACTTGCTCTATCAGGCGATGCTCGTGAATTCCGAAACCTTCCGTCCGCTCGAAGTCTATACGACCATCGCGCTCATGTATCTCGTGCTTCTGGTCACGGCGAGCCAACTCGCGCGTATGGCTGAAACCCGACTAACCGCATATCAGTGAGGCCGGACAATGAACTACGTTCCCGATTTCACCATTGTCACAGACAACTGGATCGTTCTGCTTCGCGGCCTCTGGGTGACAATCCAGATCTGGCTCCCGTCCATCATCATGGGGCTTTGCTTCGGATTTGCGATTGCGCAGGCGCGGTTGTCCGAACGGAAATGGCTGTCGCGCAGCACTCTCGTCTATGTCGAACTGTTTCGCGATACGCCGGTCCTTATTCAGCTGATCTGGTTCTACTATGCGTTCCCGATTCTAATCGGCATGCAGCTCAGCCCGTTTGCCGCTGCCATGCTCGGCTTGACGCTAAACACCTCGGCCTATGCCTCTGAAATCTTCCGCGGAGGGATCAAATCCATCCATCGCGGACAAATGGAGGGCGCGAAAGCCATCGGTATGACTCATGCGCAAGCCATGCGGCGCGTCATTCTTCCGCAGGTCATCAAGCGCATGCTCCCTGCTCTGACAAACCGGACGATCGAGGTCGCCAAGATGTCCTCTCTGGCCTCCGTCATCTCGGTGCACGAGCTGATGTATCAAGGGCGGCTCCTGTCCTCGACCTACTATCGACCGTTTGAAATCCTGACTGCTGTCGCCTTCATCTACTTCATTCTGATCTATCCCGGCACTTTCCTTGCCGGACGTCTCGAAAAGTATCTGGCACGGTCGAACTGAGCCGGGAAAGGAATACAAATGAACACTCAGCCCATTTTGGAAGTCAAAGGACTTCATAAGAGTTTCGCCGACCACCACGTGCTCAAGGGCATTGACTTCAGTGTCAAGCCGGGCGAGCGCGTCGCGATCATCGGCGGTTCCGGCTCTGGCAAATCGACATTCTTGCGCTGCCTGAATTTCATGGAAACCCTCAGCGAGGGGGAAATCTGGGTCGATAACGAGCGCATCGGTGTCGAAAAGAACGGACGCATAACCTACCCGGAAAAGCAGTTGTGCTCTGTGCGCGAACGCCTTGGTATGGTGTTCCAGCAGTTCAACCTCTTCCCCCACATGACTGTGCTGCAAAACGTCATGGAAGGCCTCATCACGGTCAAAGGCTATACAAAGCAGGACGCGCATGCCGTCGCAGTTCGCGAGCTTGCCAAAGTGGGCCTTTCCGAAAAGCACGATGCTTGGCCGGGGCGTCTTTCTGGTGGGCAGCAGCAACGCGTTGCGATTGCGCGTGCACTCTCCATGGAACCGGAAGTTCTTCTCTTCGATGAACCCACATCTTCTCTCGATCCCGAGCTCGTCGGGGAGGTCCTTCGCGTCATCAATCAGCTTGCCGAAGAAGGCCGGACGATGCTGCTCGTGACCCACGAGCTCGGATTTGCCTACCACTTCGCAACCAAGGTGATCTTCCTCGCGGATGGCGTCTTTCACGAAGTCGGCACACCTGACGAGGTTCTCAAAAACCCCAAGAAACCGCGCACGCAGGAATTCCTGCGTCGCTTCAGCGAATTTGCTTTCTGAGCAACGACAACCCAAGGATTTATCATGACCCCGATGAGCAGCTCTTCTTCGCAAAGCTATGTGAAGGACCCTCGTAATGATGACGTCGAAATCTATGTGAATGGCGAATTCTTTAAGCGTGATGAGGCAAAAGTCTCGATCTTCGACGCCGGTTTCGTTCTCGGAGACGGCGTCTGGGAAGGCATTCGTCTCATTAACGGCAAACTTCTTGCCATCGACGAGCACATCGACCGTATTTTTGAAGGCGCAAACTCGATCCAACTCGACATCGGATACACCAAGGCTGAACTCATCGAAGAGCTTTGGAAATGTCTGCGCCACAACAAGATGGAAGATGGCGTCCATATCCGCATGATGATTTCTCGCGGCCTCAAGTCGACGCCGAACCAGGATCCGCGTTTCATCGTTGGCGGGGCAACCATCGTGATTGTCGCGGAGTGGAAACAACCGAACCCGGAACTCAAGAAGTCCGGACTATCGTTGATGACCTCGACAATCCGTTGTTCGACGCCGGATGTGTTTGACCTTCGCCTTAATTCGCACTCGCGTCTAAACTTCATCCAGGCCTTGATCCAGGCGATCAACATGGGGGCTGACGAGGCGCTTATGCTGGACAATCGCGGCTTTGTCGCATCCTGCAACTCGACGAATTTCTTCATCTTCCGTGGCAATGAACTTTGGACCTCTGACGGGCAATGCTGTTTCAACGGCATCACCCGCAAGAAGGCCATCAAGCTTTGGAAAGATGCTGGGTTCGTTGTCCACGAGAAGCCGTTCACACTCGCCGAAGTCTATTCCGCCGACGAAGCCTTCGTGACCGGCACTCTCGGAGGGATCACGCCCGTCGCGACGATTGATGGGCGTCCGATCGGAACAGGAAAACCCGGTCCGTTGACCGCGAAAATGAACGAAATTTATCAATCTTTCATCGCCCAGTAAGACGATGTCGAAACGCTTGCGATCCCTGCGTAGGCCTTCGTTCCTGCGTCGTATCTATGCCCCGCTAAGACTGCGGACGCTGATACGACGCAGTGAAATCGCCTACACATGTCTCGCGGCGCTTGTCGGCGCAATTTCGGGCGCTGCCGTTGTCGGGATGCAAGAACTCATCCATCTTCTCGGACTTTGGGTATTCGCGTCTGAGCAGGACATTAGCGGCGCAACAGGGGTTCCCGCAGTTCGAATCCTCCTTGCGCCCGTTGCAGGGGGAATCCTGCTCGGTCTTTCCTATCTCATCGCTCGGAAATGGTTCCGCCGAGTCGCGGACCCGATCGAGGCGAATGCCGTCGGCGGCGGTAAACTCCCGATCTTCGGAAGTCTTTTCATCGCTCTCCAGACCATTGCCTCCAGCGGTTTCGGTGCTTCTGTTGGCATGGAGGCCGCATATACACAAATCGCTTCCGCAGTCGCCTCATGGGGGGGGCAACGTTTGCGTCTGCGCCGCGAGGACCTGAGGCAACTCGTTGCAGCGGGGGCTGGGGGGGCCATCGCAGCAGCGTTCGACGCACCACTCACCGGCGCCTTCTATGCTTTCGAGCTCGTCCTTGCCGCCTATTCTGTCGCCGCACTCCTGCCTGTGCTTGCGGCTTCCCTCGCGGCGACCGCAATTGCTCGGCTTCTGAGCGAGACTCATGGGTGGACCCTGTATTTCGCGGGGGATATCGCTCCGACGGCCTATCTGCCGATCGCGATATTGTCGGTCGCTGCAGCCTTTGTCGGAATAGGTATAATGCGTTCCGTGAGTGTGGTTGAAGGCGGTTTGCAACGCCTTCGTGTGCCGTTCTGGGCCATGCCTGTCGTTGGCGGGCTATGTGTCGGGCTGCTCGCACTCATCACGCCGCATGTGCTCTCGTCCGGCCACGGGTCAATGGACATTATTTTGAACGCGAACCTGAGCTACGGGATGCTCGCGTCGATTTTCGTGCTTAAGAGTCTCGCCTCTGTCATTTCACTCGGTTCGGGATTTCGCGGCGGTCTCTTCTTTGCCTCCCTTCTGCTCGGGGCCATTCTCGGGAAATTGCTTGCAATCTTCTGGATGATCGCCTTCGGGCTCAATCTCCCGATTGTCATTTTTGCCGTGGTCGGTATGTGTGCGATGGCGACATCAATTATCGGCGCACCACTTGCGATGAGCTTTCTCGCGCTCGAGACAACCCAAAGCCTGCCGCTGACCCTGGCGGTTCTTTTCGCGGCATTGTTGTCGACCGCTCTCGTTCGCCGCTTCTTTGGTTTCAGCTTCTCTACCTGGCGCTTCCATCTGCGCGGAGAAACGATCCGTTCGGCGGCGGATATTGGTTGGATGAGGGACCTCACCGTCGGTCGCTTGATGCGTCGCGTGAACAACGGGCTCCTGACGAATACAACGATTGCTGACGCGCGCCGACGCTATCCGCTCGGTGCGACGAAAGCCATCCCGTTAACGGACGAAGCCGGCACCTACGCGGGGATGTGCATTATAACAGATCTCCACTGGGACGGGCTGGACCCGAAGGAAACTGTCGCATCAATCGCTCGCCTCAGAGAGGCTTGGTTGCGTCCGGAGCAAAGCGTCAAAGAGGCAATCGATGCATTTGGCAAGGCAGAGGCGGATAGCTTGGCCGTGCTTGATGCGGAGATGAAAATTCTCGGCACGGTGAACGAGCACTACTGCTTGCGCCGTTATGCGGACGAAACAAACAGGCGTCTCTACCCCGAGCGCACATGAAAGGAAAAACATGAAACTTCTATTTGTAGGCTGCGGGAACATGGGGGGCGCAATCGCCGCAGGTGCACTTCGTGCTCTTCAGAATCTCGAACTGACCGTCGTTGATCCTAACGTGGTTCGGGCCAGAGCTCTTCTCGAGGAGGCTGAGAACGCACGGTTCCTCGCAGATTTTTCCAGCCTGCAGGGCGAGGCTTTCGATCTGACCGTTCTGTCGGTGAAGCCGCAGCAATTCACGTCTCTTTCGTCGGAAGCGGTTGCCGTGGTTGGTAGCGGCGCTGTTGCGTCCATCATGGCGGGTGTCACAATCGATATGATCGAGAAAACCTTGGGAACCAAACAGATTGTCCGAACTATGCCGAACCTACCAGCACTGGTGGGCGAAGCCATGACGGTCGCGTATTCGGAAGAGAGTATTCCCGAAGAAGTTCGCGGAGGCGTCGAAGTGTTGTTCAAAAGTATCGGTGAATTCACTTGGCTCGAGAGTGAAGAGCAGATCAATGCCGCGACGGCAGTCGCTGGCAGTGGACCCGGGTATATCTTTGCTTTTGCCCACCACATGACCGAGGCGGCGAAAGCAACAGGCCTTCAGCCGGACGTCGCAGACCTACTGGTGCGCCAGACCTTCCTTGGGGCGGCGAAGATGCTGAAAGAGGATGAACGCTCCGCCCTTTCCCTTAAAAAAGCGGTAACGAGCAAGGCTGGAACGACAGAAGCAGGTCTCAGAGTCTTCGAAAACCCTACAGCCCTACCTGAGATTTGCCATCAGGCAGTGGAAGCTGCACGGGTAAGGGCAATCGAACTTGCGGAGGGCTAAAATGTGCGCCGTCTCGCGCACTCCGCGCTTTCGAGTGCATCCGGGCTAAGTATTCGCCACGATTGCCCGGTTCGACGGACCTTGATGTAGCGAAGCGATTGGCTCACGAACGACAGTGACCTGAACTGACTGAGCCAAAGGATGCTCCTTTGTCTCAAGTGTCGTTTCCTGCGCATTGCCGCCGTTCGACCGAGGCGCAGCGAAAACCCGCTTCCCGCCCTTGGTGTTGATGGACGCGAACGGCCCAATCCGGCCGTTTGCCATCTGATTGAATGCGGTATGCAGCGTCCCAGAAGCGGGCTTCTATTTCCGCCCTTTGTACTTAAGGCCAGACCCGCAACAGCACTTTCATCGGCCTGGGGCCGGAGATTGGTGGTGGCTCAGGGAGCGTAGATTTTGCTCCTGTCTTTCGTAGAATGAATGTTCGAAAGCCTGGGAAGGCTGCACTCGTGTAGTTACAGATTGGTGCTGCGCATGTGCGAGACATCACGACGGAATTGCCGGGCCTGATCTTTGATCCAGAGAGAGAATTGATGCGCCGCAGGAATCTCTGCGCGTTGCTCGGGTTGCACGAGCCAATAGCTGTCTGCCGTGGGAACCGGACCTCCAAACGCAAGAGCAAGCTCCTTGTTCTGGAGTTCGGTTTCAACATAAAGCAGCGGCACAACGGCGAGACCCAGCCCGCTCTTGGCGGCGGAAATCAGCAATTCGCTGTGCGGAAACCTCGGGCCACGGATGGCGCCCCGGTGTTGCAATCCGGCCCCGCGCAACCATGTGAGCCAGAGGTCGGGGCGGCTGGCATTCTGGAGCGTGGCGATGTTGTCGAAATCCAGAACATCCTCCGAAGGCAGGGTGTCAACGACATGCGGCGCCCCGACGACCACGAGTTCCTCGCGAAACAACTCCTGTGACCGGGTCGCGGTCCAGGTCCCACGGCCACGCAGGATCGCGGCGTCGATACGTGTCTCCGTAAAGTTGATGTCTTTGGCGGTCGTGACGAAATCGAGGATGGTCTCGGGGCGGTCTTTCAAAAAATCCTGAAGCCTGGGGGTCAACCAACGTGAGGCCAGCGTGGGATGTGCGCAGATCATTAAGGCGGCCTCCAGAGATTGCCCTCGGACGCAATTCACAGAAGCCTGTTCGATCTGATTAAGACCGCTGGTGATTTCATTGAGATAAGACTTGGCAACCTCCGTGAGGACAAGTCGAGAGCCCACGCGTTCGAAGAGCTTGGCCCCCAGAAGGGATTCGAGATTGCTGATCTGACGACTGATGCCGCTTTGCGTGACCGCCAAATCTTCGGCGGCTTTCGTGAAGTTCATATGTCGGGCGGCGGATTCGAATGCCAAAAGAGCTGTCAGGGAAGGTACGAAGCGTCTCATTGCAGGTCTTTCTATGAAAAAAAGTCATTGAGGTCTGAGCTTTTTGAGAGTTCGTCTGCCGTAACAACTCTGCCAAACTCACTTTGTCGACAGGATACACCGGTTGATGAAGGAAAATGCACTGATGTGGCGGCTTGCTTAATTTGGCAGCGCCCCACAAACCATGAGGTAAAATCATGCGCCCCGAGGCGACCATAGACCGTCAGATCGCCAAAATCGCACAGCGCCAGATCGCTGTGATCGGCGGAGGGATCGTTGGCGCAGCGATCGCAGAGACGATTTTGCGGCAAGGGCACAGGGTCACGATGATCGAACCCGGCCCCTTCGGCGGAGAGCAGGCGGCGAGCTATGGCAATGGTGCGTTCATCAGCCCCGCCTCCATTATTCCGATGTCGATGCCCGGCCTTTGGCGGCAAGTGCCAGGCTACCTCTTGGACCAAAGCGGTCCTCTGACGATCCGCTGGCCATTTTTTCCGCGTCTTTTGCCCTGGCTCACCCGCTTTCTGCTGGCGGGCCGCAGCAAGGCCCGCGTCACCAAGACCGCAAAGGCACTCTCTGAGCTTTTGTCCAAATCCCCCGAACGTCACGCCGATCTGGCGGCCCGCGCCGGTGTCGAAGAGATGATTCACGAAGAGGGGCTTTTGTACCTCTACGTCGATCGCCGCGCCTATGAGGCCGATGCATTGTCGTGGCGGTTGCGCGCCGATTGCGGTGTCAAAACCCGCGAAGTCGAGGGTGATGAACTGCGTGCCATGGTGCCCGGACTGGCCGCGCGCTATAGCCTTGGTATCCTCCTGACCGAGGGGCGGCATTGCCTCAATCCCGGTGGATATGTGGATGCCATTGCGCGCCATTGCGTGACCAATGGCGCGATGACACAGGCCTCTTGCGCCCAGCGTGTTCTCATGTCGGGAGATGCGATTGTCGGCGTGGAAACGGATGGCGGCATCGTCGCCTGTGACACCGTTGTGGTCGCCGCCGGCATTCACTCCACACCCTTCACCAAGCAATTCGGCGACCGTATCCCGCTTGAGGCCGAGCGCGGTTATCACGTCGAGTTTGCCGACATGCCGCTCAATCTCAAAGTGCCGGTGATGCCGCAGGATCTCAAAGTCGCCATCGTGCAGACCGCCGGTGGCCTGCGGGTCGCGGGTCAGGTTGAATTTGCCTCGTGGAAAGCCGCGCCGAACTGGAAACGGGCCGATTTGCTCGGTGAAAAGCTGCGCTCCTGTTTTCCGGGCCTGCCTGCAAAAGCCGCGACCCAAGAGCCGCACCGCTGGCAGGGCAACCGCCCCTCGACCCCGGATGGGTTGCCCGTCATCGGGCGCTCCCGGAACAACAAGAATGTGATCTATGCCTTCGGGCACGGACATATTGGCCTCAATGCTGCGCCGATGACGGCGGAGCTTGTGGCCCGCCTGATCGCGGATCAACCGCCGCCGATCGACCTTACCCCCTTCTCGCCCGAACGCTTCCGCTGACGGCCTGATCACTTCACTCAACTATTCAAAGCAACTGGCTACGCGGTGCGTGGCCCGATCCCCTGCACTTTTCTGATGGAGACCTGCAATGACGGACCAGACCCCAATCACCACCGTGCTCCCGGCGCGCAAAGACCTCAACATCCTCTTCGCCCACGGCGCCTATGACATGAAGCCGATCTTCGACAGCGCAGATCACGGCATCTCCACACAGCAGGTCAGCACCTATGCCGATCTCGAAAAAGCGCTGCCCGAGGCCGACGTGCTCGTCGTCTCCGGCCTGTGGAAGAACGACCTTCTAAAGCATGCGACCAAGCTGAAATACATTCAGTCGGTCAGCTCCGGCACCAACCAATATGACATCGAAGCCTTCAAGGACCGCGGCATTCGCCTCGCATCCGGTCAGGGCGTGAACAAGAACGCGGTGTCCGAACATGCCATCGGCCTGTTGCTGTCGATGACCCGTCGTCTGGCCTTTGCCCGCGACAACCAGCACGCCACTTTCTGGCGCACTGAGCAGACCGACCCGATGCTGCGCGAGGACGAGCTTCCGGGCAAAACCATGGTCATCGTTGGCACCGGCGGGATCGGCGACCGGATCGCCAAACTCGCGAAAGGCTTTGACATGAAAGTCATCGGTGTGCGGCGCGATGCCTCCAAAGGCAAGGGCGCAGCCGATGAGGTGCATTCTTTCAAAGACCTGAAATCGGTTCTGCCGCAGGCAGATGTGCTGGTGCTGAGCTGCCCGCTCACCGATGAGACCCGCAACATCATCGACGCCGAGGCTTTGAGCCTGCTCAAGGACACCGCGCTGTTCATCAATGTCGCCCGTGGCGCCTGTGTGGATGAAGAGGCACTGATCGAGGTGTTGAAGTCTGAGAAGATCGCGGGTGCCGGCCTCGATGTGACCGCCAATGAACCGCTGCCTGCCGACAGCCCGCTGTGGTCCTTGGACAATGTCGTCCTGACGCCCCATGCCGCCGGGGAAACCCGTCGTTATGAGCTGAACGTGCTGAACCTGTTGACCCAGAACCTCGACCGTCTCTGGGCCGGCGAGGCCGCTCTCGTCAATCAGATCGTCTGAGGCTGACATGTTGGATAGTGCCAAACCCGCGTTCCACCGGGCGAACCGCCTCGCGTCGCAAAAGGTCTCCGAGATTCTCGCTATCGGGGCCCGCGCGGCGGAATTGAAAAAACAGGGCCACCCGGTGATCGTGCTGGGCGCAGGCGAGCCGGATTTTCCGACGCCTGACAATGTGATCGAGGCGGCGCATCGCGCCGCGCTCGACGGCCAGACGACCTACACCCCGCTTGCGGGCACGCCCGAGATGAAAGCGGCCATCGTCGCAAAATTCCGCCGTGAGAACGGGTTGGACTATGCGATGAACGAAGTCATCGCGACGGCGGGTGCCAAACAGGTCATTTTCAACGCCTTCATGGCGACGCTCAATCCGGGCGATGAGGTGGTCATCCCGACACCCTATTGGACGACCTATTCCGCGATGGTCGACATCTGCGGCGGCGTGCCGGTGACCGTCACCTGCACCGGCGACACCGGGTTTAAGATCACGCCCGAACAACTCGAAGCCGCGATCACGCCTGAGACCCGCTGGCTGATGCTCAACTCGCCGTCGAATCCGACCGGCGCCGCCTATAGCCCCGAGGAGCTTTTGAAACTGCTCGAAGTGCTGGAACGTCATCCCGATGTCTGGCTGTTGTCGGACGAGATTTACGAGCACATCGTCTATGACGATTTCCCCGCCGTCAGCCCCGCGGCCCTCTCCGCCGCCATTCGCCAGCGCACGCTGATCGTCAACGGCGTCTCGAAAGCATATGCCATGACCGGCTGGCGGATCGGATATGGCGCGGGGCCCGCCGAACTGATTGCCGCGATGACCGTGGTGCAAAGCCAGTCGACCTCGAACGCCTGTTCCATCGCGCAAGCCGCCGCCATCGAGGCCCTGAACGGACCGCAGGACATTCTGGCCGAACGTCGGGAGAGCTTTCAGATGCGCCGTGATCTGGTTGTCGATGCGATCAACGCCATCCCCGGCCTCTCTTGCCGCAAACCGGAAGGCGCGTTTTATGCCTTCGCGAGCTGCGAAGGGGTGATCGGCGCCAAGACGCCCGAGGGCAAAACCCTTGAGAGCGACCGCGATTTCTGCGCCTGGGTTCTCGAAACCGCCCATGTCGCCATGGTGCCCGGCGCGGCTTTCGGATTGTCGCCCTATTTCCGGGTGTCCTACGCGACATCGAAAGAAGAACTGGAGGAAGCCATGGCGCGCTTGGCCACGGCCTGCGCCGGGCTTGAATGGTCTGAATGAGACTTGCAACTGTCCCCTTGCCCCGTGGCGTCTTGACGCCCGGGGTGTTTTTACAATGCGCCCTTTTGCTGTTGCTGATTTGCGGCGCAATCCTGCACACCACTGTCCTGAGCAAGCTGGCTGCCATTCTCTCGGTGATCTGGGTCGCGACGCAATGGACGCGGCTCATTCCGCTGGCACGACTGTTTGTCGGCATCGCGGCGGCCTGTTTCGCCCTCTGCATTTTGCTCTGGCCAGAGGCCGCGCCGCGTCTGATGACGGCGCTGGTGCAGGGCACTGGATTTGCCGGGCTGATGATGGTGTTGGGGCTGCTGCGTCAACCGGTCAAACGCGCCGAGGTGACCCGCGAAGCCGCCGAATATCTTCTCTCTTTTCGTCCGAAACATCGCTATGGCAGCGTGCTTGCCGGCGCGCAGTTCATGGCCTTGATGTTCAACATCGGGATCATCGCGATGATCGGCGACCTGACCCAGCCAACGGACGGTCGCGATGTCCGGCATGATCCGGCACGGCGTGCCATGGTGATGGCGGCGATGCGCGGTGCAGCGCTGGTGTCGATCTGGTCTCCGATGTCGCTTGGCTTTGCAATTGTCACCGCTGGGGTGCCCACTATCGACCCGATGCAACTCATCGCCGTAGCCTTTGGGTTCACTGCCCTCCTTCTTATTCTGTCGGGTCACTTTCCGCTCTTGCCGAAGGCCGCGCAACTGCCGACAGAGGATGTCTGCAAATCTGAGACCGGCTCTGTGCTCTCTTTGGTCAAAGTCCTGGGCGCGAGTGCATTGTTGCTGATGCTGACGATCACCTTGCATCGCACGCTGGCACTGAGCTTCACGCTTTCTGCGGTCGTTGTCCTGCCGGTGTTCTCGCTGATCTGGCTGGCGCTTGAACCGTCGCGTGGCGTGGCCTACGGCGAACGGCTCAGATCCGCCTTGGCCGCTTTGGCGGACCTGCGCTCCGAGAGTGCGCTGTTTCTGTCCGCCAATGTCATCGGCGCGGCGCTGTCGCTGGTCATTCAGGCCAGCCCGCTTTGGCCCCTGTTGTCGAACGGTGGATTTGCCAGCCTGCCGACGCTGATCCTGTGCCTCTTCGCCATTCCGCTTGCCGCGGCGCTCTACTTGCCGAACAGCATCATGGTCGTTCTGACCGCACAGGTGCTTGGCCCGACGGTTCTGGGACAATCGCATCCGCTGGCGCTGGGGCTGACGCTTTGCATCGGTTGGGCGCTTGCGATCTGCGTCAACCCGATCAGCGCGATGAACCTTATCGTCGGGCGGTTTTGCGACGTGCCCGCATCGCGGGTGGCGCATCTCTGGAATGTGCGCTTTGTTGCTGTGACTTTTGTCCTCGCTGCGCTCCTCATCGGTTTCGTCTTTCAATTGGGAGGGTAAGCTCCCGTCAATGGAGGCTTCATGACACAGCTCACCGCATTCGGTCCCGATTTTCCTTTCGACTATGAGGCCTGGATCAGCCACCCGGCGGGGACTGGCTTCATCCCCAAGGACCTGCAGGGCACATCCGTTGCCGTAATCGGAGCCGGTGCCGCGGGCATCGTTGCGGGGTTCGAGCTGATGAAGCTCGGGCTCCGTCCCGTTTTCTACGAATCCGCGCAATTTGGCGGGCGTCTCAGATCGCAAGTGTTTGAAGGCAGCGACGGGATCGTGGCGGAACTGGGCGGCATGCGGTTCCCGGTTTCCTCGCGCGGGTTTTATCACTATCTCGACCTGACGGGATGTGAGACGAGGCCCTTTCCGAACCCGCTCACCCCGGCGGCGGGCTCGACCGTGATCGACCTCGAAGGGCGCAGCCATTTTGCGCGAAGCTCTGACGACCTGCCGCAAGTCTATCGCGATATTGCCGAAGCCTATAATACCGCCCTCGCGGAGCAGGCCGACTTCCCCGAACTTCAGGCTGCCGTGCGGGCCAAGGATGTCGCCCGGATCAAAGCCATTTGGGATCCGCTGGTCGCCGCTTGGGATGAGCGGACATTTTATGATTTCGTGACCCATTCGCGCGCCTTCCAGGGGCTCAATTTCCATCACCGCGAAATCTTTGGACAGGTGGGCTTTGGCACGGGCGGTTGGGACAGTGATTTTCCGAACTCGATGCTGGAGATTTTGCGCGTCAACCTGCTGGGCCTCGACGATGACCAAAGGTTTGTCGTGGGTGGCGTCGAGCAGGTTCTGCACAAGCTCTGGCGGCTGGCCCCCGATTGCGCCTATTGGCCGGAGGGCACGACGCTTGAGACCCTGAACGGCGGGGCGACGCGCAGCCGGGCCACGGCAATCTCACGGGCGGGCGAGCTGATCCGGGTGCGCGATCAATGGGGCAATGAGGCGGATTATCCTGCTGTGTTGGCGACCTGTCAGTCGCATCTTTTGACGACGGCGATCGAGGTCGAAGAGGCATTGTTCGATCAGAAACTCTGGATGGCGCTGGATCGGACGCGGTACATGCAATCCTCGAAAACCTTCGTGATGGTGGGTCGGCCGTTCTGGAAAGACATTGACCCGCAAACCAACCGGCCGACCTTGTCGATGACCCTGACGGACCGCCTGACCCGTGGGACGTATTTTTTCGACAATGGCGACGATCAGCCTGGGGTGATCTGCCTGAGCTATGCCTGGATGACCGATGCCCTGAAAGTGCTGCCGCTGTCGGATGAGAAACGTGTTGAGCTGGCCTTAAAGGCGCTCGCGAAAATCTACCCCGATGTCGATATCGCGTCCCATATCCGGGGTGCGCCGATCTGTGTCAGCTGGGAGGCCGATGAAAACTTCCTTGGCGCCTTCAAGGGCGCCTTGCCCGGACATTATCGCTACAACCACCGGATTTACGGTCATTTCATGCAGGATGGCTTTGCGGATTGCGAGAAAGGTCTTTTCCTCGCGGGCGATGGAATCAGTTGGACACCGGCCTGGGTCGAAGGCGCTGTGCAAACCGCGTTGAATGCCGTGTGGGGAATCATGAGCCATTTGGGAGGCGCATCTGCTGCCGAAAACCCCGGTCCCGGCGACCTGTATCCAGAACGCGCGCCAGTTCAGCTTCCTGAATGACCCATGATGAAAATTGGGGCGAAATGTGTACTCGCAATGATAAAAAGTCATGCAGAACCCTGCATTCCGTTCCTTTCCAATCGGCACCTCATCTGTCAGCCTGCTGTCATAAACACGGAAGAGACCGGACAAACGGTCAACCAAATGCATAAGATCAAACAGAGAGGACGATCATGAAAATAACGCTTAGCGCAGCTATTGCTGCCTCTACGCTGTTGGGTGGCGCTGCTATGGCAGAGATCTGGGATATGCCGATGGCCTACCCGGCTGCCAACTATCACACCGAGAACGCCCAGGAATTCGCCGATGCCGTCAAGGCATGCTCCGGTGGGGAACTGGAGATCGTCATTCACGCAGGCGGATCGCTTTTCAAAGGCGGAGAGATCAAGCGTGCCGTTCAGCTTGGCGAAGCACAGATTGGCGAGCGCCTGCTCTCGGCCCATGCCAATGAAAATGCGGTCTTCGCTTATGACTCCGTGCCGTTCATCGCGACATCCTTTGAAGCCTCTGATCAGCTTCGCGACGCGGCCGCGCCCACTTTGTCCAAGGTGCTGGCTGAGCAAAACCTGACGCTTCTCTATTCCGTACCGTGGCCGCCGCAAGGTCTTTACTTTGCCAAACCTGTCGCAAGTCCCAAGGATATGGAAGGCGTGAAATTCCGTGCGTATAACTCGATCACGGCACGGGTCGCTGAACTCGCCGGCATGGTGCCGACCCAAATCGAAGCCGCCGACCTGAAACAGGCGCTGGCAACCGGTGTCGTGTCTTCGATGATTTCCTCCGGTTCTACCGGCGTGGATGAAAGCGTCTGGGAAGACATGACCAATTTCTATGACGTTAAGGCATGGCTGCCGCGCAACACCGTCTTTGTGAACTCGGACGCGTTCAACGCGCTGTCCGACGAAGTGAAGACCTGTGTGACCGAGGAAGCCGCCAAGGCGCAGACCCGCGGCACCGAAAAGGCCGAAGCTCTGGCCAACGGTTTCATCGAGACGCTGGCCAGCAACGGCATGACCGTCGGTGCGCCGACGGAAGCCGTCGCCACCAAGCTGATGGGCATTGGCGAGGTCATGGTCGGCGAGTGGCTTGAAACAACCGGCGATGACGGCAAAGCCGTCATGGACGCCTATAAATCCGAATAAGGAGAGGCGAACACACCGCGAGGCACCTGCGAGATCCGTGGGTGCCACAGCACCTTCTTTCTTTGATTGAACGCCAGAGCGACTTGGCCGGGTTCGACGTGAAGGACAGGATGACTCTCGCGAAAATCGTTCGTCGCATGACCGATGACATATTCCCCGATATCCTATCTCGATACGAACCAACACAGAGGGGCCCGCATGCGCCGCCTGATCGACAGTCTCTACAAGTTTTCCGGCACCGGCGCGGCCATTTCCCTCGTTGCGATCCTGTGCCTCGTGGTGGCGCAGATGGTCAGCCGCTGGCTTGGCATCCTCTTCCCGGGGGGCGCGAACTATGCCGGTTACGCCATGGCTGCGGCCTCTTTTCTCGCTTTGGCCGATACGTTTCGCCACAATGAACATATCCGCGTCAGCATGTTGGTCGAACGCACGACCCGGCTGCGGCGCGCGGCTGAAATCTGGTGTTACACTGCGGGCAGCATCGTGGCGCTGTTCTTCGCCTGGTACGCGGTGCAAACGCCGATCCTGAGCCATAAGATCAATGATGTGTCTCAAGGGCAGGACGGAACGCCCCTCTGGATTCCGCAGATTTTCATGGCAGTCGGTGCCGTGCTCTTTGCGATTGCGGTGATCGACAGTCTCCTGGGTATCCTGTTCTCAGAGAGCTACGGTGTCGACGGACCGCGCAAACCGATCCTCAAGGAGGCTTTGGTCTCTACCAAATCCCGCGCGATCTTTGCCGCTGCCTGTGGCTTGGCGATCTATGCCGCGATTCATCTGATGACCGGCTTCGATCGCGATGCCGTTGGCCTGAAAATCGGTATTTTCCTCTTTGTGCTCTTCTTCTTGCTCGGCACCGGGCTTTGGGTGGGGCTGGCTCTCATGGGCGTGGCCTACATGGGCATGATCGGCTTCACGCCTCGCAACCCCGGCAGTTCCATGAGCATCACAATCTGGTCGTCGGCCTCGAGCTGGACCCTGACCTCTCTGCCGCTGTTCATCTGGATGGGGGAGATTCTCTATCGCACGCGCCTCTCCGAGGACATGTTCAAAGGCCTGGCGCCTTGGCTGTCGCGCTTTCCGGGTGGGTTGCTGCATACCAATGTCGTGGGCTGTACGGTCTTTGCGGCTGTTTCCGGCTCCTCTGCGGCGACGCTCACCACCGTCGGCAAGATGTCGATCCCGGAGCTGCGCAAGCGGGGATACCCTGAGTTCATGATCATCGGCACGCTCGCCGGGGCCGCCACTTTGGGTCTGATGATCCCGCCGTCCCTGACGCTCATTGTCTATGGCGTGACCGTGCAGGAGAGCATCACCAGCCTCTTTATGGCGGGTGTCATCCCGGGCCTCGTCTTGGCCGGTCTTTTCATGGCCTATATCGCGGGCTGGTCCGTGCTGCGCAAGGATCAGGCGCCCGCACCTGAGCCGCACATGTCATTTACGGCAAAGCTGCGTTCCTCTGTCCTGTTGATCCCGGTGATCGCACTGATCCTCGTGGTGATCGGGTCTATGTATCTTGGCCTCGCCACCGCGACCGAAGCCGCCGCCTTCGGGGTGATCGGGGCGCTGGTTCTCGCCGGGCTGCAGGGCTCTCTGAGTCGCCGGGCTTTCCTCGAAAGTCTCTTCGGTGCGACGCGCACCTCGGCGATGATCGCGATGATCCTGATGGGCGCAAGTTTTCTAACGCTTGCCATGGGGTTCACCGGGGTGCCGCGTGCTCTGGCCGGCCTCATTGCCGATATGGGCCTGTCGCCGGTGGCTCTGATCGTGGCGCTGACCCTGTTCTACATCGTCATCGGCATGTTCCTTGACGGGATTTCCGCGGTCGTTCTGACCATGGCCATCATCGAACCGATGGTGCGCGCGGCAGGGATTGACCTCTTGTGGTTCGGGATCTTCATCGTGGTCGTCGTGGAGATGGCCCAGATCACACCGCCGGTCGGGTTCAATCTCTTTGTCCTTCAGGGCATGACACGCCATGACATGGGCTATATCGCGCGGACCGCGCTGCCGATGTTCCTGATCATGTTGCTGATGGTGGCCATTCTGGTGCTCTTCCCGGGGCTCGTGACATGGCTGCCGGACATGGTGCAGGCCACGCAATGAGACCTCTGACATGGGTGGGCGGGCATGCGTCGGCCCTCCTGCTTCTCGGCTTTGTCACGACCTCCTTCCTTCCGGTCTCGGCCGAGACCATGCGGCCCCTATTGCCGCCTTTGGTCGTTTTGGTGACGGCGCTCGGGTTTGCCCGTCAGCCGCTGGATCCGGTGAGCCTGCGCGGTCTCCTCCAGATCAGGCACATCGCCTTTAGCCTCGTTTGGCTGGTCTCGACACAGGTTCTCGCCGCGTTTCTGGCCGTCTCGGTCGGGCGGGCCATTGGCGCGACGCCCGATCAGTTGGTCTTTATCGCCGCCTTCTTTGCCGCGCCGCCGATGAGTTCTGCTCCCAACATCTGCCTCATTCTCGGCTTTGATCATGCCATGTCTTTGCGCATCGCCGTGTTGGGCACGCTCTGTGCCCCCATTCTGATGCCTTTGACCCTGTCTCTGTCTGGCATGGGGCCCGAAGCCTCAGGCCTCGTGGTCGGGCTCAGGGTGTTCTCGATGCTGCTGAGCGGGATTGTTCTGGGCACTGTGATCCATCTCGCCCTGGGGCCGGTGCGGATCGCGCGCCATGCCCTGGCGCTGAACGGGCTGGCCGCTTTGGCGATGATCGCCTTTCTTATCCCACTGATGTCCGGAGCGATGGAGGCGATTGTCGCCACGCCGCATCTTGCACTCGGGTTGCTGAGCCTGGCTGTTGCGCTGAATATTCTCGGCAATCTTCTGGTGCGACTGGTGGCGCGTCTGCACCTGTCCGCGCAGCAGGCCGCGACACTTGGCTATCTGTTCGGCAACCGCAACCTGTCGCTCGTTCTGGCCTCCGTGCCTTTCGATCCCATCCTCACCCTCTTCGTCGCGCTCATGCAGGCGCCGATCTACGGCACTCCGGCGCTTTTCTCTTTTGTTCAAAGGACCCGTAGACCATGGCCCCCTTCATCGGAATTCTAAGCCTTGATACCCGATTCCCCCGTATTCCGGGCGACGCGGGGCATCCCGAGAGCTATCACATGCCCGCCCGTGTGCGGGTGGTCAAAGGCGCGGGCAGCACCGAGATCGTGCGCGATGGGCGTCCCGCGCCGGAACTGGTGACCTCGTTTCGAAGGGCGGCGGAAGAGCTGGTCGCCGAGGGCGCGTGCCTCATCACCTCGACCTGCGGTTTTCTGATCTCGGTCCAGGAAGACATCGCCGAGGGCCTGTCCGTGCCTGTGTGCCTGTCCGGCCTTTGCCTCTTGCCGACGGTGCGGTTGATGATGGGCAAGGCGCCGATCGGTGTCTTGACCGCCTCGGCGACATCGCTGGGCTACGGGGCCGTTCGGGCCGCGGGTCTGGCGCCAGACGATGTGCGGATCGGCGGGCTGGAGGACAGCACCCTTTTTTCCGAAACCTTCCTGAGCCGAAAAGACCAGCAGCGCGAGAGTTTTGATCGCGACGAGATGGAAGCCGAGGTGATCCGGGGCGCCATGCGTCTGATGGCGCGTGCGCCCGAAGTCGCCGCCATCGTGCTCGAATGCGGTAACCTGCCGCCTTATACGACCGCCATTCAGGAGGCGACCGGACGTCCGGTGTTCTCTATCCTTGATGCGGCACGTCTGGTCAGTCCTCTCGCGTCCTGAGGTCCTCCAGTTGCGTCGACAGAGCGCTTGCTGGGTACGTGGCCAACTCAGGCAGTTGAACATATAGCTCCGTTGGTATTTGTCCCGCGCGGGACAAAGCCTTGCCATCCGGGCCCACGACCAGAGACGCGCCCGAGAACTCCAACCCATTCTGAGTGCCGCAATAATTCGCATAGGCCACGAACTGACGGTTTTCGTGGGCGCGCGCAGGAACCAGAATGTCCTGCACATGCTCATATCCCACCGGATTGGCCGTCGGGACAATCACGACCTCCGCTCCCCGCTGCGCGAGGTCTCTCGCATATTCCGGGAATTCGATTTCGTAACAGATCAGCAGACCGCATTTGCGGCCGGCGATTTCAAAGGTGGGAGGGAGAGACCTGCCGGGGGTAAAGCTTTCGTGCTCCATCTCGCCGAAAAGCTGGTGCTTGCGATAGTGCGCCAAAATATCGCCCTTGGCACTCACGGCGGTTGCCGCGTTGTAAATTGTCCCATCATGATTTTCTGCCCAACCCAATACAATTGCGCATGTATATTCTCTCGCAATTCCGGCAATACGGTTCATCCACGACCCGCTTTGAGTTTGTGCATCATTGTTGTGGCGATCAGGAAAATTATAGCCTGGTAAGAAGAGTTCCGGGAATACGACCACATCAGGACGATGCCGTTTGGCGCCCGAAACCAAGGCGTCGATTGATGCAATAATTTCTTCGGACACATCATGAGATGAGTTTGGTTGGATGATGGCTAATTTCAATCGGAAACCATATTTCGTTGTTTAGGTTGGGCTATAGTTTACGCGCGCAAGGCGACTTGATGTAGCTTTTGAAATCCAAATGCGAACATTTTCCATTCTCTGACACTTAATTATTCTGTCTTCCAGAAGCGGCAAGGCAACGGATGTCAGATCAGATGACGGAAAGCAGCGTATTGAGCACGTCGGGCAATGTCAAAATAATGCTGTCGATAGAGATTTCAGCCTTAGACGGGACAGTTTCGGAAGGTCCGGTTAGAGTTCTTGAACATCGTGCTATCGCAATCGCAGCGAATGACTGTTTCCCGCCCTTCGCGTCTGATCACTTCCGTCCAGCCAGCCATGTTTTCTGCCAGAGGTAATAGGCTGACTGACTGATCGGCGGGCCCTCCAGAACCGCGAGGATTTTCCATATTTTTGTCCCTTTGTACCCTGCCTCGATCATTTGAATGGCGACGGCTTTGCGCAGGTCTGTCATGCTCGGTTTGCGCCCCAAGCGTTGGCCTCGGGCTTTGGCTTCTTGCAGTGCGATCTTGGTGCGGTCGGAGAAGCCTTTGCGGTCTAGACAGTTGAGGGCTGTCAACAGAGTGCCGATTTGGGACTGCCAATCGTTTCGGCTGTCGAATGCCTCATCAAGGCAGCGGATATGAATGCCTATCTTCCGCGCGGCTTCCAGTGTGGCGGCGATGCCTTGTGTTGAAAAATTTAGGTCGCTCAGAGACCGAGCAATCAGTTCCGCGTTCGCGCTCATGGAGCAGAGCCAGACGGGCGGTGCATTTGGCTCTTCAGGGTCGTCCGTGAGAATCCGTTCTGCCGGAATGACTCCCGCTTCAAGCCGTGAAACGGCGACCTGCCGATCTTCAGCACTTCGCAGCCCAGAGATCACGCCACAGAGGTTTGCGGACAAAACAAATAAGGAAAATTGGTGGAGTCGATCGGGATCGAACCGACGACCTCGTCATTGCGAACGACGCGCTCTCCCAACTGAGCTACGACCCCACTCTGGTCAAAGATGTGAGACTTTCGGGCCGGAAAGTCAAGCGACCCGAAAAGGGACTTAGGCCGGAAGTCTGCCGTTTTGTTCGACAAAAGCGACGATGTCACGCGCCGGGCGGGCGCCTGCGATGCGGGCGACTTCCTTGCCGCCCTGGTAGAGGATCAGTGCGGGGATACCGCGAATGCCGTTTTTCATCGACACGGTCGGGTGGTCTTCGGTGTTGATCTTGGCAAAACGTGCCTTGCCCTTGAGCTCCTGCGCCGCTTTGGCAAATTCCGGCGCCATCATGCGGCACGGGCCACACCAGGGCGCCCAGAAATCCACCAGCACCGCCAGATCGTCCTTTTTCGACAGCGCCTGAAGCCCTTTCGGGTCCAGCTCCGCCACTTTGCCGGACATCAAAGGCTCGCCACAGGTGCCACATTTCGGGCCTGCGGTGAGTTTCGCCACGGGCACGCGGTTCACCTGACCACAGGTCGGACAGGCCAGTTTCACATCGGTTTTCTCAAGAGCGGCGGCCATGGCCTGCCTCCTTTTCATATTCGCGTTACGGAATATATGTAACCTGACACAGTCCGATTCAAGAGGCCAAAATGACACCCTTTCGCGATCTGCCATTCGAAGAACAGACACGCCTGCGCGCGGCCTATGAAGACGAAATGGCCCGTCAGACAACCACCTGTTCGATGGACGAGAAAATCAGCCGTTTCAACGCATGGCTCATGCCGCAGGGCGTCTCATTTACCGAGGACGACCTGCGGCCCAAACGACTTTAATCACTCCGCCGCTTCGATATAGCTCTCGGGCGGTGGGCAAAGGCAGATCAGGTTGCGGTCGCCATAGGCGTTGTCGACACGCCCCACAGGCGGCCAATATTTGTCGACGCGGAACGCCCCCGGCGGGAAGCATCCCTGTTCGCGCGGGTAAGGCCGATCCCAATCGGCGACCAGATCGTTCACCGTATGCGGCGCATGTTTCAGCGGATTGTTGTCTTGCGGCAGCGCGCCACTTTCGATCTGCGCAATCTCGTGACGGATTGACAACATCGCCTCGCAGAAGCGGTCCAGTTCGGCCTTGGTCTCGCTCTCCGTCGGCTCGATCATCAGCGTGCCGGGCACCGGGAAGGACATGGTCGGGGCGTGAAAACCGCTGTCGATCAGGCGTTTCGCGATGTCATCGACGGTCACATCCGTGGTCTTTTCAAACCCGCGTGGATCAACAATGCACTCATGCGCGACACGCCCCTGTTTGCCTTTGTAAAGCACAGGGAAAGCGTCGTTCAGGCGCGCGGCGATGTAGTTGGCATTGAGGATCGCCACCTTCGTCGCCTGCGTCAGCCCCGCGCCGCCCATCAGCATGCAGTACGCCCAAGAGATCGGCAGGATCGAGGCGGAGCCGAAATTCGAGCCCGACACCGGGCCGATGTCGCCCGAGCCATCCGGTGCGCCGGGCAGGAAGCGGGCAAGATGCGCTTTGACCCCGATCGGCCCCATGCCGGGACCGCCGCCGCCATGCGGAATGCAGAAGGTCTTGTGCAGGTTGAGATGCGACACGTCGGAGCCGATCTCACCGGGTTTCGCAAGCCCCACCAAGGCGTTGAGGTTCGCCCCATCGAGATAGACCTGCCCGCCATGGTCGTGCGTGATGCGACAGACCTCTTTCACCGTTTCCTCGAACACGCCATGCGTCGAGGGATAGGTGATCATGCAGGCCGCAAGTTTGCTGCCCGCGGCTTCGGCCTTGGTGCGGAAATCATCCAGATCAATATCACCATTTTCGGCAGTTTTCACCACCACGACCTTGAGGCCGACCATCTGCGCGGAGGCCGGATTGGTGCCATGCGCCGACATCGGGATGAGACAGATGTTGCGCCCGCCCTGCCCGTTCGCACGGTGATAGGCCTGAATGGTCAAAAGCCCGGCATATTCGCCCTGCGCGCCGGAATTCGGCTGCATCGACATGGCGTCATAGCCGGTGATCTCGCAGAGCTTGGCGGAGAGATCGTCGATCATATAGCGGTAGCCCTCGCTCTGATCCTCCGGCGCGTAAGGATGGATCGCGTTGAATTCCGGCCATGTGATCGGCATCATCTCGACAGCGGCGTTCAGCTTCATTGTACAGGAGCCAAGCGGGATCATCGCGCGGTCCAAGGCCAGATCGCGGTCCGCCAGACGACGCATATAGCGCATCATCTCGCCCTCGGCGCGGTTCATGCCGAAAATAGGATGCTCCAGATAGGCGCTCTCACGGAGCAGCTTTTCCGGGAAGCCGAGGCCTGGGAAGCCCGAGGGCACCTCCGCCTCATGCCCGAAAGCGCGCCAGACTTTGGCGATCACCTCGTCATCGGCCATTTCATCCATCGAAATCCCGATCCGACCCTTGCCCACTTTGCGCAGGTTCAGGCCTTCGGCGACGGCAGAGCGCAAGATCACGCCCTGCATCGCGCCGACCTCAACCGTGATCGTATCAAAGAACGCGGCGGGCGAGACTTTGAAGCCTTCTGCTTTCAGCCCCTCGGCCAATTTCACGGCCTTGGCGTGAATCTGTTCGCCAATCGCACGCAAGCCCTGCGGCCCGTGGAAAACTGCATAGAAGGACGCCATGACAGCGAGCAAGGCCTGCGCGGTGCAGACGTTCGACGTCGCTTTTTCGCGGCGGATATGCTGTTCGCGGGTCTGAAGCGACAGGCGGTAAGCGCGGTTGCCGCTCGCATCGACCGAGACGCCAACGATGCGACCAGGCATGGAGCGCTTCATCGCATCCTTGCAGGACATGAAGGCCGCATGCGGACCACCGAACCCCATCGGCACACCGAAACGCTGCGCCGAGCCGACGGCAATGTCCGCATCCATCGCGCCCGGTTCCTTGAGCATCGTCAGCGCCATCAGGTCGGTCGCCATGACCGCCACGGCTTTGACCTCATGCAGCGCTGCGATTTGGGCGGTGAAATCCTGCACTTCGCCGTAGGTGCCGGGGTATTGGAAGATCGCGCCAAAGACGTCTTCGGGCACCAAAGCGCGCGGATCGGCGATGATCAGCTCGATCCCCAGAGGGGCCGCGCGGGTTTTCATCACCTCGATGTTTTGCGGATGACAGTTTTCGTCGATGAAGAACGCCTTGGCCTTCGATTTCGCGACGCGCTGCGCCATGGTCATCGCCTCGGCGCAGGCGGTGGCCTCATCGAGCAAGGACGCGTTGGCGACCGGCAGGCCGGTGAGATCGCTGACCATGGTCTGGAAGTTCAGCAAAGCCTCCAGACGCCCCTGCGCGATCTCCGGCTGGTAAGGCGTATAGGCTGTGTACCACGCCGGGTTCTCCAGGATATTGCGCTGGATCGCGGGCGGCGTGGCGGTGCCGTAGAACCCCTGCCCGATGAGCGAGGTCATTACGAGATTGCGCTTGGCCACCTTACGGATATGTCCCAGCACCTCATGTTCGGTCATCGGCGCCCAGTCGAGCGGCTCCATCTGACGGATCGCCATCGGCACGGTCTCGTCGATCAAGACATCGAGAGACGTGGCGCCGATCACTTTGAGCATCTCGGCCATCTCGTCGGGAGACGGGCCGATGTGCCGGCGGTTGGCGAAATCATAGGGGTTATAGCTCGACGGGGTATAGGCCACGGTGCGCGTTCCTTACGAGATGAAGTCTTTGTAGTCCGCTTCCGACATGAAGTCGTCGAGCGCGGAGAGGTCTTCGATCTTCATTTTGAAGAACCACGCGTCGCCCATCGGGTCCTCGCCGACCTTGCCCGGATCTTCGGTCAACGGATCGTTCACCTCGACAATCTCGCCGTCCAGCGGCGCGAGAATGTCGGAGGCGGCTTTGACGCTCTCGATCACCACGACCTCATCGTCTTTCGACACGGTGGTGCCTTCTTCCGGCAGTTCGATGAAGACCACATCGCCCAGTTGCTCGGCGGCGTGTTCCGTGATGCCAACGACGATCAGATCGTCCTCGACGCGGAGCCATTCGTGTTCTTCGGTGAATTTGATGTCAGCGGCCATAGTCTTGGTCCCTATAGAGTTTAGCGTTTGTAAGAGGTGGCATGGAACGGCATCGGTGCGACCGTCACAGGCAGGCGCTTGCCGCGCAGTTCCGCGAAGAGTTCGGTGCCGTTGCTGGCGAGTTCCGTGGGGAGATAGCCCATGGCAACGGGGCATTGGGCCGAGGGGCCAAAGCCGCCTGAAGTGATCTCTCCGATCTGGTCGTCGCTCTCGGACGTGGCAAAAAGCGGCGTGCCCTCACGCATCGGCGCGCGGCCCTGCGGCAGGAGGCCAACGCGTTTGCGCTCTGCGCCGTTGTGGAGTTCAGAGAGGATACGATCCGCACCGGGGAAGCCGCCTTCGCGGGCACCGCCAGAACGACGCACCTTTTGAATGGCCCAGGCGATATTGCCCTCAACCGGCGAAGTGGTGGTGTCGATGTCATGGCCATAAAGGCAAAGCCCGGCCTCCAATCTCAGGCTGTCGCGGGCTCCGAGCCCGATGGGCTCGACCTCCTCCATGGCGATCAGTTTGTCGGCGATCTCCGGCGCAAGCTCCGCCGGGATCGAAATTTCAAACCCGTCCTCGCCGGTGTAGCCGGAGCGCGAAATCCACCATTCCATGGCATCGATGGTGATGCGCACGCTATCCATGAATTTCAAGTCTATAACCTGCGGGACCAGGCGCGCGAGAGCCATCTCGGCCATCGGCCCTTGCAGCGCCAAAAGCGCGCGGTCGGCGATTTCCGTGACCGTGACATGATCCGGCAGGGAGGCGTTCAAATGCGCAATGTCATCCATTTTACAGGCCGCATTCACGACCAGAAACAGCGCGTCGCCGGTGTTGGAGATCATCAGATCGTCGAGAATGCCGCCCGTCTCATCGGTGAAAATCCCATAACGCTGACGCCCCGGCGCGAGGCCCAGCACATCCACAGGCACGATACTTTCCAAGGCCAGAGCCAGTGCCTCAAACCCGTCGGACGAGCTGAGCATCACCTGCCCCATATGCGACACATCGAAAAGCCCCGCACCCGCCCGCGTGTGAAGATGTTCTTTCATCACGCCCAGCGGATAGTGCACCGGCATCTCATAGCCCGCAAACGGCACCATCTTGGCGCCCTGCGCGACGTGAAACTCATAGAGCGGTGTGCGCATGAGCGCCGTCGCCTGATCCGACATTCTAACCTCTTGCCCCCTTTGGTGCATCCCACCGCAGCCCGAAAGCCGACGGTATCCATGATGCCCCCTCTGTCCTATGTGCCTGAGATCGTTATCCCTTCGGCGGAGGCGTCACACCCCTCTCTCCAGAGTTTCATGACCGTGCGAAGGTCCGTTCACCTGAGAGTTTTCCGGGGCGGTTGCTCCTTCGGTAGGGAAGTCCCTTCTCCCAACGCACGATGTGAGGCGACCTTAGGCAAGGTCCAGATTCGGGACAAGCCGAAAATATTTCCGATAGGAAACTTACGACATTTCGACAGTAAAAAGCCGCCATGCGGACGATCCCGAGGCGGCTTTTTGTGTAATTTTGAACAGAAGCGATTAAAGCGTCGGCTTTTTCTGCATCAACGGCAGGACGTTGGACATGTCCGGGCCATGCGCCATGCCAGTCACGGCCTTGCGCAAAGGCATGAACAGGCCTTTGCCCTTGCGGCCCGTCGCCTCTTTCACAGCCGTCGTCCACTCTTTCCAGCTGTCCGCCGTGTAGGGCGGTTCAGGCAACATGGCGAAGGCCTCTGCAATGAAGTCCTTGTCCTCATCGTCGACCAGCGGCTCGGCGCCATCGCGGAACAGCTCCCACCAGCCTTTCATATCCGCTTTGACGGTGATGTTTTCACGCACGACGGTCCAGAACGGCTCGGCGATCTCGGCGGGCACGCCAAGGGCGGCCACGTCGTCGGCCACATCCGCAAAGGGTTTCGCGTGATTGATCTGCGAGGTCAGAGAGAACAGGTCCTGGCTGTCGAATTTGGTGGGCGCCGCGCCGAAGTGCGACAGATCGAAGCCTTCGATCAGCTCCTCCATGGAGCTGCGCAGCTCGATCGGCTGCGACGAGCCGAGACGCGCCATCAGGGACAAAAGCGCCATCGGCTCGACCCCCGCCGCGCGCAGGTCGCGCAGGCTGAGCGTGCCGAGACGTTTCGACAGCGCCTCGCCCTGCGGGCCGGTGAGCAAAGAGTGGTGCGCAAAGGACGGGACAGTACCGCCCAGCGCTTCGATGATCTGGATCTGCGTCGCCGTGTTGGTGACGTGGTCAGAGCCGCGGACGATGTTGGTCACACCGAAATCGACGTCATCGCAGACGGAGGCCAGCGTATAAAGGAACTGACCATCGGCGCGGATCAACACCGGATCGGACACGGAGGCCGCATCGATTGAGATGTCGCCCAGAATGCCGTCATTCCACTCGATCCGTTCCTGATCGAGCTTGAAGCGCCAAACGCCATCGCCACGCTCGGCGCGCAACGCGTCTTTCTCGGCCTCAGTGAGCGCCAAAGCGGCACGGTCGTAAACCGGCGGCTTGCCCATATTGAGCTGTTTCTTCCGCTTCAGGTCCAGTTCTGTGGGTGTTTCGAATGCCTCGTAGAACCGGCCTTTCTCGCGCAGCTCATCGGCGGCGGCGTGGTAACGATCCAGGCGCTCGGATTGCTTTTCAAAGCGATCCCAGGTGAAGCCCAGCCATTCGAGATCTTCGAGAATGCCATCGGCATATTCCTGTTTCGAGCGCTCCTGATCCGTGTCGTCGAGGCGCAGAATGAACTGCCCCCCGGCCTTGCGAGTGATCAGATAGTTGAACAGCGCAGTGCGCAGGTTGCCGACATGAATAAAGCCCGTGGGCGAAGGCGCGAAACGTGTGACGATCATCGTGGGTCTCCTGTTGCGCTTCCTCTTTCATATCGCGGCCAAAGAGTCCATATCGGAGCCAGTCCCAACCGGAGGTCAGACATGTCTTCACCGCTTCTTGATGCCACCGCGCCCGATCTCGACGTGATCGAGGACATCGCCCGCGCCACGATGAACGACCTTCCGCCCGCGTTCAAAGTGCTGGCCTCGAATGTGTCTCTGACGGTGATGGATTTCGCGCCGGAGGATTTGCTGGCCGAGATCGGCATCGAAGACCCGTTTGAGCTGACCGGGCTTTATACCGGCATCCCTATGACCGAGAAATCGACGCTGGACCAGGCCATGGCGCCGGATACGATCTGGCTGTTTCGGCGGCCCATTCTGGACGAATGGTGCATGCGTGGGAATGTGACGTTGCAACAGATGGTGGCGCATGTCACCGTGCATGAGCTGGCGCATCATTTCGGATGGTCGGATGAGGACATCGCCACGATCGACAAATGGTGGGAATACGACTGAGCCGGGACTTCCCTGACCTGACACAATTGTCATCCTGCCAAAGGCTCTCTGTGCTATTCTGGTTTCAATCATATCCGAAACCGGAGGACGCATAGTATGAAAAACACTTCTCTGAGAACGCCTTATCTGTCCCGCCGCCATCTTTTGCTGGGTGCCGCCGCTGTGCCCCTGGCCGCTGGCCTGCCCTTTAGCGCCCGCGCCGAGGCGCCGATGATGGGCGCGGCGCTCGCTCCCTATCGTCGCTTCAAACTTGGGGCGTTCGAGGTCACGACGCTTTTGGCCGGGACCCGCACCGTGCCCGATCCGCATACGATCTTTGGCCTCAACGCCTCTGACGAGGACTTTGCCGCCGCCTCCGAGGCCGCGTTCATCCCCTCTGATGCCGCGCAGTTTTTCTTTACGCCGACACTGGTGAACACCGGCTCCGAACTGATCCTCTTTGACACCGGCCTCGCACCCGAGGGCATCACCGCAGCACTTGAGGCCGCAGGCTATACCGCAGACCAAGTCGACCGCGTGGTGATCACCCATATGCATGGCGACCACATCGGCGGCATCTATGCGGACGCCCCGACCTTTGCCAATGCCGCCTATTCCACGGGTTCGGTGGAAATGGATCACTGGGATATGTCCGGCAATGACGGGTTCGAGGCCAAAATCCGGCCCCTTCAGGACCAGTTCGATCTGTTGGACGATGGCTCCGACGTCACCTCCGGCATCACCGCCATGGCTGCTTTCGGTCACACGCCCGGGCACATGGCCTTTCACCTCGAAAGCGAAGGGGAGCGCCTGATCCTCGGCGCGGATTTCGCCAACCATTACGTCTACTCGCTGGCCAACCCGGATTGGGAAGTGCTCTACGACACGGACAAGGCAATGGCCGCCACGACCCGACGCACGCTTTTGGACATGATGGCGACGGACCGTGTGCCCTTCATCGGCTATCACATGCCCTTCCCGGCACTGGGCTATGTCGCCGCCAAGGATGGCAATTTCGAATATGTTCCGGCCAGTTATCAGACCATGATCGAGGGCTGAGACCACAAACACTCGGGCAGTGCGGCAGGCTTCATGAAGAGGCTTGCCGCTTCGCGTTTCAGACCGGCAACAAAGAGCTGGTGTCACATATCATTTGCAAATTCATTAGACAGTGCATAGCGGGACTGCGTAAAAAACACGCGTAAGGCAGGCAAATGTGACCTGCATCAATGATGTTAACGCTAGCAAAGCTAAGATCGGCCAAAAGTGAGAGAGTCGTGACACGGAGACACCCATGGCCCATATCCTGACCATCACATTGAACCCGACCGTGGACCTGTCCACCACGACCGCAAGCGTCGAAGCGGGGCCGAAACTGCGCTGTGTCACACCGGAAGCCGATCCCGGCGGCGGCGGCATCAACGTGTCGCGGGCGATTAAATTCCTGGGCGGCGAGAGCACGGCCTTTACCGCCGTGGGTGGCGAGACCGGTGCACAGTTGTTGCGACTTTTGGCCGAGGAGCATGTGCGCTTCACGGCCTTTTCCGTCACCGGCGGCGCCACGCGGCAATCCATCGCCGTGACCGAACAGCTGACCGGCAAGCAATATCGCTTTGTCATGCCCGGGCCTTACTGGAACCACGAGATGGTCGATGAATCCCTGAACGCCATCGCGCAAGCCGCCTCCGCGAGCGGGGTTGTGGTGCTTTCCGGCTCGCAGCCGCCGGGTGTGCCGATGGATTACCCGGCCCGTCTCGCGCGCCATCTGGCGGCGAAAGGCGTGCAGCTGTTCGTCGACACCTCCGGCCAGCCGCTGCATGAATTGGTCAAACACACGGCCAATCCCTATGTGCTCAGAATGGATGATGTCGAGGCGGAGGATCTGGCGGGCTGCCCCTTGCCGACGCGCGAGGATACGGCGGATTTCGCCTCGGAACTGGTGGCCAAAGGCGTGGCCGAGAACGTCATCGTCGCGCGCGGCGCGGATGGATCGACGCTTGCCAATGCGACCGGGCGCTGGCATGCCTCGCGCGCGATCAATCCTGAAGATGTGGTCTCCGCCGTGGGCGCGGGCGACAGTTTCGTGGGGGCGTTTTCTTTGGCGCTCACCCGTGGAGATGCGATGCAACAGGCGCTGTGTTTCGGCACATCTGCGGCCTCCGCCGCCGTGTTGAGCGCGGGCACGCAGCTTTGTTCCTCCGAGGACGTGGCGCGGCTTTTGCCCGGCTGCGAATTGATTGCGCTCTGAAGTTTACGCCCCTTCGGCAGAGGCCAAGGCGAGACCATCGACGACAGCCGTAAAGGCCTCACCACGCAGCGCGCGGGCCTCGGGCAGCACGGTGCGACAGGCCGCTTCGACCACATGCATAAGGCTCGAACCGCCGACATAGACGACCGCGCCGACGGCGTCTGCCTTGAGTTCCGCAAGCGACAGGGTGGCCGTGATCGCTTCTGACAATTCGGCCTGATAGCCTGCCAAATCCTCGGCCAGCGCAGCGGGGGTCAAGGGCGCAGACAGGCCCTTTTCAACAAGCGCCAGATCAATTTGAGACGCAGCCCCGCCATTGGCGCCGATCTTCGCCGCCTCGACGGCGAAAGCGACATCATGGCCCAGCTCCGCCTCGATCACCTCGACAAGGCGTTCGAGTTTTTCCGGCTCGACCGCATGGGCTTCGAGGTCGCGCACCTTCGTCAGCGTGTCGCGGGTGTAGAGAAAAGGGATGTTTTGCCAGGTCGCGAGATCGTTAAAAATCTGCGTCGGCATGGGCAAAAGCCCCTTGCCAAAGGTGCGCTTCAACTCGGTTCCCGCCCCCAGCAAAGGCATGGCATGCGCCAGGCTCAGCGCCCGGTCGAAATGCGTGCCGCCAAGGCGGATCCCGTGGGAGGCCAACACCTCGACCTTGCCGTTCTCCTTGCGAAACAAGGTGAAATCTGAGGTGCCGCCGCCGATGTCGACGACCAGCCCGATCTCGCCTGAGTGCAAATCCTTCGAGGCCAGCGCCGCCGCTTCGGGTTCAGCCAGAAAGCGGATGCGGGAAAACCCGGCCATCTCATAGGCCTCGCGCAGATCGCACTCGGCCTGCGCGTCGCGCGCGGCATCTTTCGAATGGAAATGCACCGGACGACCGGACACGACGCCAGTGACAGGTTGGCGCAGCTGCTCTTCGGTGCGGGTTTTGAGCACGGTCAGGAATTGCGCGATCACCTCCAAAAGGCTCTGACGCTTGCCGCCGATGGGGCGGGTTTCGCGCAACAAAGGTGTGCCCAACACGGATTTGAGCGCGCGCATGTAGCGGCCTTCATCTCCGTCGATCAGCGCCCTGTTCGCCGCCGATCCGAGCCGCATGTTGCCCCGCGGATCGAAAAACACCGCCGTCGGCAGGGTCTTTTCTCCGGGTTCAAGCTCCACGAGCCAGGGCGTGCCATTGACCGCGAGACCCAGCGCGGAATTCGATGTGCCGAAATCGATACCAACTGTCAGTTCCATAGCGCGCCTCCTTGTCAGAAAGCGCGCTGTCTAACGATCCCCTTGCGCAAGGACAAGAGGCCATCGTGACAGCCTCCTCGCGTTAAGGTTAATCAGATTAAGGTTAACGCGAGGAAGAGAGGCGTCGTGCGGTCCGCCGACAGGACAACCGTGAAAGGATCAACTCGGGTCGCGCCAGCGGCTTGCGATCGGATAGCGACGATCCAACCAAAAGGCGCGCGGCGTCAACCGGGTGCCCGGTGCGGATTGGAAGCGTTTGTACTCAGAGATATACAAGAGATGCTCGACGCGTTTGACGGTCGCGCGATCAAAGCCCGCCTCCACCAGATCGGCGACGCTTTCTTCACGATCCACGAGACCTTCGAGGATCGCGTCCAGCACCTCATAGGGCGGCAGGCTGTCGTCATCACGCTGATCCGGGCGCAGCTCCGCCGAGGGCGGTTTGTCGATGATCGTGACCGGGATGACCTCGCCCTCCGGGCCTTTCATCCAGTCGCGATGATTGGCGTTGCGCCAGCGGCATTGCTCGAAGACGCGCGTTTTATAGAGGTCTTTGATCGGGTTATAGCCGCCGTTCATATCGCCATAGATCGTGCAATAGCCGACGGCCATTTCGGATTTATTGCCGGTGGTCAAAAGCATCGAGCCGAATTTGTTCGACAGCGCCATGAGCAAAAGCCCCCGAAGACGCGACTGGATGTTTTCCTCGGTCGTATCGAACGGCAGATCGCCAAAGATCGGCGCGAGCGTGTCGGTGATCGCATCGCGGCCTTGGGAAATCGGCACAAAGTCGTAGCGACAGCCCAGACGATTGGCGATGTCCTTGGCGTCCTCCAGCGAGCCTTGGGAGGTGTATTCCGACGGCAGCATCACGCAATGCACATTCTCGGCGCCAAGCGCGTCGGTGGCAATCGTGGCGACAATCGCCGAGTCGATGCCGCCGGAGAGGCCAAGCACCACCTTCTTGAACCCGGTCTTGCCAAGGTAATCACGCAGGCTGAGCACCATGGCGTGGTAGTCTTGCTCCCATTCATTGGGCTGATGGGTCACTTCGCCCTCGGAAGCGACCCATTTGCCGTCCTCTTTGACGAAATCGACATGGCGCAACTCTTCGGCAAAAGCCGGAAGGATATGCGCCGGTTTGCCGTGACGATTGAGCACGAAAGAGCCGCCGTCAAAAACCTGATCGTCCTGACCGCCGACCATGTTGAGATACACCAGCGGCACGTCATTTTCGATCACACGCGACACCATATGGGTGAGCCGCGTGTTGAATTTGTTGCGATAATAAGGCGAGCCGTTGGGCACGATCAGAATTTCCGCCCCGCTTTCAACCTGCGCCTCGGCGACGTCCTCATACCAGGCATCTTCGCAGATCGGCGAGCCGATGCGCAGCGGGCCGATGGCATAGGGGCCTTCGATGGGACCCGAGGCAAAGAGGCGCACCTCATCGAACACCTTGTAATTCGGCAGGTGATGTTTACGCAGCACCTGTTTGACGCGGCCCTCGGCCAGAATCCAATAGCCGTTGTAAAGCGCATCGCCATAAAAATACGGCGCACCCAGACCAATCGCGGGACCATCGACTGTCAAAGCGGCCAGTTCCTCGGCCTTGGCCATGGCCGTGTTCACCAAAGCGGGCTTCATCACCAGATCCTGCGGCTGGTAGCCGATCAGGAACAGCTCAGGAAAGACGATCATATCGGCGCCTGCCGCCTTGGCCTCGGCGTAGGCGCTGCGGACCTTGTCGGCATTGGCATCAATCGCACCCACGGTCGGGTTGAGCTGGGCTAGGGTCAGGCGAAAGGTCTCAGTCATGGCACTCATGCGTCCTACTATGTTGAGGCAAGGTTTAGCAGAATGACGCCCAAGGGAAAGGCGCTCACAGGAAAAACATTTGAAGACCGCGGGCCTACCCCCTAGTCTGGCGCGCGACAGGGTCTGCGCGGATGCGGCCCCGGATTAGAACAAGGTCCACCTCGGCGACCAAAGCAACACGGCGGCAGCCCAGGCAGACACATGACCTCATCGGGAATGGGACGTAAGACAGTGACACGAATGCGCATCACGCTTTTCGCGGCAACGATGATCGGGGCCATGCCGGCCCTGCCCACGGCCCTGCTGGCGCAAGACAGCGGAAAAGTGGAGACCCGCCAGTTCGAAGAGGGCGGGATTTACGAAGGCACGTTCAAGGACGGTTTGCAGGACGGCGTCGGCACCTACAGCCTGCCCAACGGCTATGAATACACCGGCGAATGGGTGATGGGCGAGATCAAGGGCCAGGGCCTTGCGCGGTTCACCGACGGTTCGGTCTATGAGGGCGCCTTTGAGAAGGGCAAGCCGCATGGCTTTGGCAAGATCACCTATGCCGATGGCGGCACTTACGAGGGCGATTGGGTCGAGGGTGAGGCCACCGGCTCGGGCGTCGCGGTCTATGCCAATGGCGTGAAATACGAGGGCGGTTTCATGGCCGCCAAGCACCACGGCCAAGGACGCTTGGAAAGCCCCACCGGCTATATCTACGAAGGCGGCTGGGTCAACGGCGTGAAAGAGGGGCGCGGCACGATCACCTATCCCGAAGGCGCCACCTATGAGGGCGAAATGGCCCGCGACATGCGCCACGGGCCGGGTGTTCTGACCACAGACGAAGGGATGATTCTCGACTGCAACTGGGTGGACAACCAGTGCAACGGCCAAGGTACGATCACGCAGCCCAACGGCGATGTCTTCGAGGGCGAACTGGTCGGCGGCAAACGTCAGGGCGCGGGCAAGGTGACCTACGCCAATGGCGATGTCTATGAGGGCAATTTCGACGATGACAAACGCGACGGCCAAGGCACGTTTACCGGCGCGGACGGCTATCTCTATGTCGGCGCATGGACCGAGGGGCGGATCGAGGGTCAGGGTCAGGTGACTTACCCGGACGGCTCCGTCTACGTGGGCGACTTCCTCGATGACCTGTCGCATGGCAAGGGCAAGATCACCTACCCCAATGGCACGACCTATGAGGGCGATTGGAAATATGGCGTGATCGACGGCACGGGTGTGGCGCGCTACGCGGGCGGGCTGACCTATGAGGGCGAGTTCCGAAACGCGCAGAACCACGGCAAGGGCAAGATGACCTATGCCGACGGCTTTGTGTACGACGGCGACTGGGTCGACGGCCAGCGTCAGGGCAAGGGCAAAGGCACCTATGTCGACGGCACGGTCTATGAAGGCGATTACGTGGCGGGCAAACGCGACGGGATCGGCACCATCACGATGGCCTCAGGGTTTACCTATACCGGCGAATGGAAAGACGGCGAAATTCAGGGCCGCGGCACGGCGACCTATCCCAATGGCGACAGCTACGAGGGCATGTTCGTCGCGGGCAAATCCCAGGGTCATGGCACTATCACCTATGCCAATGGCAAGGTGGTGTCCGGCGAATGGATGGACGGGGCTTTGGTGTCCGAGGATGCGCCCGAGACGGAAGCGCCTGCGGCCTCCGAGTAACCTTAAACAGTTTCCCCTTTTGAGAGGCGGTCCAGAAATGCGGCCGCCTCTTTCACTATCACCGCGCGCTTGTCCGCATCCATCCGATCCCAGGTCCGATACATCTGGCCCATACGCGGATTGCCTTCGAACCGCTCGCGATGACGGTCGAGGAAGTGCCAATAGAGCAGATTAAAAGGACAGGCGCCCTCCCCCGTCTTCTTGGTCACCGCATAGGCGCAGTCACCGCAGTAATCCGACATTTTGTGGATGTAATTGCCCGAGGAAATATAGGGTTTAGACGCGATCACCCCGCCATCGGCGAATTGGCTCATTCCGACCGTATTGGGCGCCTCGACCCACTCGAAGGCATCGATATAGACGGCGAGATACCATTCATGCACCTCCTTGGGGTTCACCCCGGCCAAAAGTGCGAAGTTGCCGGTCACCATCAGGCGCTGAATGTGGTGGGCATAGGCATCTTCGCAGGTCTGGGTCAACGCGTGCGACAGGCAATTCATCCGGGTCTCAGCGCCCCAATAGAGCGCGGGCAGGCCGCGTTGATGATTGAGCTTGTTCTGATGCGGATAATCCGCGCCCTTGAGGAAATACAGCCCCCGCACATATTCGCGCCAGCCGAGGATTTGCCGGATGAAGCCTTCGGCGGAGTTGATCGGCACTTTGCCGTCGCGATAGCGTTTCTCGACAGCTTGGCAGAGCGCCAGCGGGTCCAAAAGGCCGATGTTGAGATAGGCCGACAGGAGCGAGTGATGCAGCACGCGGTCGTTTGAGAGCATCGCGTCCTGATAGGGGCCGAAGTCCTGCAAGTGATGATCGAGGAAATGCTGTTGCGCGCGTTCGGCATCTTTGCGCGTCACCGCGTAGGAGAACGGGTGCAGCTCTCCGAAATTATCGCCAAACCGCGCTTCTACCAGATCGAGCACCGCGCGGGTGATCTCGTCCGGCTCAAACGTCAAAGGTTTGGTGCGGAACAGGTCGTCCGAGGCGGGTTTGCGATTGTCATGATCGAAATTCCATTGCCCGCCGCAGGGCGCGTCGCCGTCCATCAACAACCCGGTCTTGCGCCGCATCTCACGATAGAAATACTCCATCCGAAGCGCCTTGCGCCCCTCGGCCCAGTCGGCAAACTCCGCCTCCGTTGCGATAAATCGCGTGTCGGGCAGTTGCCGCACCGGGATGGCGCTTTCTTCGGCCTCAAGCCTCAGCCGCCATTCCCCGGCCTCTGTCATGACAATCTCATCCGCGCCGTGGTCCTGCGCCCGACGTCGCGCCTCGCCCAAGAGCGACTGCGTGTTGTCGTCATCTTCGAGCCCCGTGTAGGCCACATCCCAGCCCGCCGCACGCAGCTCTTCGGCGAAATGGCGCATGGCGGCAAAGATCAGCGCGATCTTTTTCGGGTGATGCGCGACGTAATCGGTCTCTGCGGCGACCTCCGCCATGACGACCAGATCGCTGTCCTTGTCGCCCTCTTTCAACGACGACATCTCAAGGGAGAGCTGATCGCCAAGGATCAGAATGACACGGCTCACCACGGCACCTCTACCCCCTTCCAATCATAGAACCGCCCGCTGTCTCGCGGGTCCCGCGCCGCCATGACATCGATCAGATGACCGGCGGCCTCCTCCGGGCTCAGCTTGTCGCGGCTGTAGCCTTCGGTGAATTTTGTCGCCACCGTGCCGGGGTGATAGGCGATGAGGCAGGCCTGTTTGTGGCTGCGCGCGATCTCGATCGCCGCCGTGCGGGTCAGTTGATTGGCCGCCGCCTTGGCCGCACGGTAGCTGTACCAGCCGCCCATGTGATTGTCTCCGATGGACCCCACACGCGCGGTCAGGACTGCCACCACCGAGGGCGCGTCTTTCGGCAAAAGCCGAGGCAATTCCCGCAGGATCAACGCCGGGCCGAGCGCGTTGGTGGCGAATTGATCGCGCAGCGCTTCGGCGCTCAGCGCCCGCAAGGATTTCTCCGGCGGCGCCCCGTCCCCGTCGAGTTTTCCCGTGGCGATCACCACGCGCTCGAATGGCCCCTCAAGAGCACCAAGATGCCGTGAGACGCTGTCAGGATCGGTGACGTCCACCCCGTCTTCGCGCCGCGACAGGCCCGTCACCTCATACGACCGGGCGGCAAAGGCGCGGGCCACTGCCCCGCCGATGCCGCCCGAAGTGCCAATGATCAATGCTTTCATACCGGTCTCCCGTCTCTCATTACGGGAGCGCGGCGACACTGGATCACATGTCTTTGAGTTTGTTCACCTTCATGATCTTCATGATCATACGCTCATAGAAAGGCTCAGAGACACCGCGTTTCACCTTGCGCATGAAATACCACTCGAACCCGAGCTTGGCCCAGTGCACCCATTTGCCATGCCCCGCCCAGTTGACGTTGCGCGGCGGGTTCTGCGGCATCGCCAAGAATGCCGCGCCGCCATCGCCGAAGTCCGCCAGACACAGAGCGTTCCAGGAAGCGAGGTTCTTCGGCTCCTCACCCTTCATGATCAGCGGGATGTTATGCGCGGTGGCGGTCACCATGCTCTCGATCATGAACCCGGTTTTCGGCACGCCGGTCGGGATCACGGTCGGTTCCGTCGGCGCGATGGCGATACAGACGCCGATGCCGAAGATGTTCGGATAGGTCGGGTTGCGCTGGAATTCATCGACGATGACAAAGCCGCGCGGGTTGACCAGACCTTCGACGCCCATCAGCGCCGGAATGCCACGGAAGGCGGGCAGCAACATGGAATAGGAGAAGGGCAGTTCGTGCTCTTTCACCGGATTGCCATATTGATCGTGCTCGGTGACATGCACCTTGCCGTCTTCGAATTTGTTGGTCTTGGCGTTGGTGATCCAGCGGATGGACCGGTCCCGCATGTAGGATTCGAGCATCCCTTTGGTGTCGCCCACCCCGCCAAGGCCCAGATGCCCGATATAGGGTTCCGGCGTCACGAAGGTCATCGGCACCTTGTCGCGGATTTTGCGACGGCGCAGGTCGGTGTCCATGGTCATAGCATATTCATAGGCCGGACCGAAACACGACGCGCCCTGCACCGCGCCCACCACGATGGGCCCCGGATTGGCGCAGAAATCCTCCCATATCGCGCCGGATTCAGAGGCATGTTCGATGGAGCACACCGAATGGGTGTAGCCCGCGGGACCAAAGCCCTCGATCTCGTCAAAGGCCAGTTCCGGCCCTGTTGCGAGCACGAGGTAGTCGTAGGTGACCTCTTTGCCCGAGGCCAGCGTGATCTTGTTCTCTTTCGGATCGAGCGCCACCGCGCCGTCACAGATAAACTCGATGCCGCGGCGTTTCATCACCGGTTCAAGCTCGATCGTGAGATCGTCCTTGGTCCGCCAATTGACCCCCGCCCACGGATTGGACGGCGTGAACTGAAAATAGCTTTTGTTGGAGATCACCGTGATCTTGTCGTCCTTGCCCACGGTTTCCTTCAACTCATAGGCCTGAATGGTTCCGCCAAGACCGGCGCCGAGTACGACGATATGTGCCATAATACACTCCCTTCCCCTGAGCCTCTGCCGAACGGGTCAGCGACCCCGAGGGCGTGAGATATATGGATGATAGCATGGTTTGCGCTGTACCGGCTTGATGACGATCATGACCGAGTCGGTATACACTCGTATTCAATTATTCGAATAAGAAATCAAGTTTAAAATGCGAGACGGCACCTCGACGCGGGACATCCGGTCGCAGATCACCGGAAATTGGGGCTTTTCAAGCCTGCTCTCTGCGTATATTCCAAACTTTATGACGACGATGGCTCATATCCCGACCCAAGACCTGCGCCCCTGCGCAGCGCTTCGTCATGGCCTCCTCCTTCTTAGCTGCCTCTGAGCGTGCCCACGGCGCGAGGCTCAGAGGTGACCGCATGCGCCGGAGTAAAACGCTAAGGACTAAAAGAGAGATTTCAAAATGACCGAGACATCCAAACAGGACCGCGTCCTGATTTTCGACACGACCCTGCGGGACGGCGAACAATCCCCCGGCGCGACCATGAGCCACAACGAAAAGCTCGAGATCGCCGCCATGCTCGACGAAATGGGCGTGGACATCATCGAGGCGGGGTTCCCGATTGCCTCCGAGGGCGATTTCGAAGCGGTCAGCGAGATCGCGAAGAATTCCAAGAACTCCGTGATCTGCGGTCTGGCGCGTGCCAGCCTGCGCGACATCGACCGCTGCATGGAAGCGGTGAGTCACGCCGCACGTCCCCGGATTCACACCTTTATCGGCACCTCGCCCCTGCACCGCGACATCACGGCGCTCTCAATGGATGAGATGGCTGACAAGATCCACGAGACCGTGACCCACGCCCGCAACCTGACGGACAATGTGCAATGGTCGCCGATGGATGCGATCCGCACCGAACATGATTATCTGTGCCGCGTTGTCGAGATCGCGATCAAGGCGGGCGCGACCACGATCAACATCCCCGACACCGTCGGCTACACCACACCGCGCGAAAGCGCCGACATCATCCGCATGTTGCTGGAACGCGTGCCGGGCGCCGATGAGATCGTCTTTGCCACCCACTGTCACAACGATCTGGGCATGGCGACCGCCAACGCTCTGGCCGCTGTCGAGGCAGGTGCGCGCCAGATCGAATGCACGATCAACGGGTTGGGCGAACGTGCGGGCAACACCGCGCTCGAAGAGGTCGTCATGGCGCTCAAGGTGCGCAACGATGTGATGCCGTTTTCGACCGGGATCGACACGACGAAGATCATGAACATCTCCCGCCGTGTGTCGCAGGTCTCTGGCTTTGCGGTCCAGCCGAACAAGGCCATCGTCGGCAAGAACGCCTTTGCCCATGAGAGCGGCATCCACCAGGACGGCATGCTGAAGAACAAGGAAACCTTCGAGATCATGCGTCCGCAAGACGTGGGTCTGTCGGGCACCTCCCTGCCCCTCGGCAAACACTCCGGCCGCGCCGCGCTGCGCGCCAAGCTCGACGAGCTGGGCTATGCCTTGGGCGACAACCAGTTGAAAGACCTCTTTGTCAGCTTCAAGGAGTTGGCGGATCGCAAGAAAGAAGTGCTGGACGATGACATCGTCGCGCTGATGCAGGCCACCGGGGCCGACAGCCAGAACGAGGTCATCAAGATCAAGCATCTGCGCGTGATCTGTGGGTCTGAGGCGCCGCAAACCGCCGACATCATCCTCGAAATCAATGGCGTCGAAAGCCATTGCACGGTCGAGGGCGACGGTCCGGTGGACGCAACCTTCAAGGCGATCAAAACGCTCTACCCGACACAGGCGCGGTTGCAGCTCTATCAGGTGCAGGCCGTCACCGAAGGCACCGATGCACAGGCCACCGTCATGGTGCGGATGGAAGAGGACGGGCGGATTTCGACCGGGCAAAGTTCGCACACGGATACGGTCTTCGCCTCCGCCAAGGCCTATATCAACGCGCTGAACCGCCTGATCGTGCGCCGTGGCAAAACCGCCCCCAACGCCGATGTGCGTGAGATCAAATACACGGACGCCAGCTAAACGCTGCGCCGCATTCTTTTCAGGCAATTGTGAAGAGGCGCTCCGTTGTGGGCGCCTTTTTCATGTTCAAAAAGAGGTTTTGAGCAAGTCTTCGCCAAAACCCGCCATATCGCCCCCTTTTCCATAGCCACGACGCCCCCTATAAGTCTGCCGATACGGGGGGATTCTCCCCTTCGCGGCTGGCCACTTTGGCTAAACGGGGCATACGGGGCATAAATATGGCAGGATTTGCGGGACTTTTCTCTTCCGACATGGCAATCGACCTGGGCACGGCGAACACGCTGGTCTATGTCAAAGGCAAAGGCATCATCCTCAATGAACCCTCCGTTGTGGCCTATCACGTCAAGGACGGGCGCAAACAGGTGCTCGCCGTTGGTGAGGACGCCAAGCACATGCTCGGCAAAACCCCCGGCTCGATCGAAGCCATTCGCCCGATGCGCGAAGGTGTGATCGCCGACTTCGACACCGCCGAGGAAATGATCAAACATTTCATCCGCAAGGTCCACAAACGCACCACGTTTTCCAAGCCGAAGATCATCGTCTGCGTGCCCCATGGCGCCACCCCCGTTGAGAAACGCGCGATCCGTCAATCCGTGCTCTCCGCCGGTGCGCGCAAGGCCGGGCTTATTGCTGAACCCATCGCGGCGGCCATCGGCGCGGGTATGCCGATCACCGACCCGACCGGCAACATGGTCGTGGACATCGGCGGCGGCACCACCGAGGTGGCGGTTCTGTCCTTGGGCGACATCGTTTACGCGCGCTCCGTGCGTGTCGGCGGCGACCGGATGGATGACGCCATCATCGCCTACCTGCGCCGCCAGCAGAACCTTTTGATCGGCGAAGGCACCGCCGAGCGCATCAAGACCACCATCGGCACCGCGCGGATGCCCGATGACGGGCGTGGCTCGGTTCTGACCATTCGCGGGCGCGACCTGTTGAACGGTGTTCCAAAAGAGATTGAGATCAACCAGGCGCAAGTCGCCGAAGCGCTGGCCGAACCGGTGCAGCAAATCTGCGAGGCGGTGATGACCGCTTTGGAAACCACGCCGCCGGATCTCGCCGCAGACATCGTTGACCGTGGCGTGATGCTGACGGGCGGTGGGGCGCTTTTGGGCGAATTGGATCTGGCGCTGCGCGAACAGACCGGCCTTGCCATTTCGGTGGCCGATGAGTCACTCAATTGTGTGGCTCTGGGCACTGGCAAAGCGCTGGAATATGAGAAACAACTCCGGCACGTTATTGACTACGACAGCTGAGGGCTCGCGCCGTTTGGGCGCGTCCCCAGTCAAATGTCTGGCGGCATGCCCGGCGCGCGGACCCGGAGGATAGATGGCCAGAAACAAGGGCAATTCGGAAACCTATGTCCGCCCGATCCGGCGTTTGCTGATCGGGATCATGCTCTTGTGCTTTTTCGGCCTCTTCATCCTATGGCGCATCGACAGTCCCCGGGTCGAGCGGCTTCGTGCGGGGTTGGTCGACAAGGTGGTGCCGTCGTTCGAATGGGCCTTGGTGCCGGTCACCAAGACCATCGGCATGATCGAGAATTTCCAGAGTTATCAACGGCTTTACGACCAGAACCAGGAGCTGCGCAACGAGCTGCGTCAGATGCAGGCCTGGAAAGAGGCCGCGCTTCAGCTGGAACAAAAGAACGCCAAACTTCTCGACCTGAACAAGGTGCGGATCGACCCGCGGTATACCTATGTCACCGGCGTCGTGATGGCCGACAGCGGCTCGCCGTTTCGGCAATCCGTGCTGCTGAACGTCGGCGCGCGCGACGGCATCATGGATGGCTGGGCGACGATGGACGGCATCGGCCTTGTGGGCCGCATCTCCGGCGTCGGCCAGAACACCGCGCGGGTGATTCTTTTGACCGACAGCAACTCGCGCCTGCCGGTGACGATCCAGCCGTCGGGCCAACGCGCCATTCTGTCGGGGGATAATTCGATCCGCCCCTCGCTCGATTTCATCGAGACGCCCGAGCTTGTCCGCCCCGGCGATCGGGTGATTTCCTCGGGCGATGGCGGGGTGTTTCCGCCGGGCATCCTGATCGGTCAGGTCGCCAAAGACCCGGACCGGCGCCTGCGTGTCATTCTGGCGGCGGATTATGAGCGGATGGATTACCTGCGCGTCCTGCGCACCCATGAGAGCGAGCGCATCACGGACCCCGGCGCCTTGATCATCCCGGAACGCGTAGACCCGCAGTCCGAAATCGACGGGATCGAAGACACTGGCCAAAGCGCGGAGGCTGAGAATGGTTGACCCCCGCACAGTGCGCAAATGGTCCTTTCGCGGCGTTTTCCTGGTGATCACCGCCCTGGCGACGTTTTTCTACCTTTTGCCGCTGCAAGTCGGCTCAGGCCGCTGGCCGGGCCCCGATCTGATCCTCGCCTTCGCCTTTGCCTGGGTCCTCAGACGCCCCGATTACGTGCCGGTGTTTCTTGTGGCCATCGTTATGCTTTTGGCCGATTTCATCTTTCTGCGCCCGCCGGGGCTTTGGGCGGCGCTCAGCATCATGGGCCTCGAATTCCTGCGCAGCCGCGAACCCACCTCGCGCGATCTGCCTTTTGCCATCGAATGGGCCATGGTGGCCGGGGTCATGCTGGCGATGGCGGTGACCTATCGTCTCTGCCTTGCGATTTTCATGGTGGATCAAACCTCTCTGGGGCTGGCCATCCTCGGGCAACTCTCGACCATTTTGAGTTATCCGATCGTGATTGCCATCTCGCATTACGGGCTTGGCATCGCCAAGATCACGCCGTCCGAGGCCGATGAGATGAGGTATGTACGATGAAACGTTCGCCCACTGAAAACGCCGCCTCCGCCCGCAAAATCACCCGACGCGCTCTGTTTCTGGCCGGCTCTCAGGTGGCCTTCATGGGCGCTTTGGGCCTGCGGATGCGCTACTTGCAGGTCGATCAGGCGGATAAATTTCGGCTTTTGGCCGAGGAAAACCGCATTCGCGATTTCCTTTTGGCGCCCGCGCGCGGGTTGATTTACGACCGCAACGGCGCGCTTTTGGCCGAGAACGAACAGACGCTGCGCGTGGTCATCCGCAAGGAAGACTCCGCAGAGCTGGACGCCGTTTTGATCAAGCTCGAAGAGCTGATCGGCATCACCGCCGAGGACCAGGCCCGCGTGCGTGACGAATTGAAAAAGGCCGGTCCATCTGCGCCTGTGATCATCGCGGATCGTCTGAGCTGGGAGGATTTCTCGCTCGTCTCCGCCAATGGCCCTGCACTTCCCGGTGTGACGCCAGAGGTCGGCCTGTCGCGTTACTACCCGCTGCACAATGATTTTGCGCATCTGGTGGGCTATGTCGGCCCGGTGTCGAGCTATGACATCTCCCGCATGGAGACGGTCGATCCGGTCTATAAAATCCCGAAATTCCAGCTCGGCAAATTCGGCATCGAGTCCAAGCTCGAAGACACGCTCAAGGGCAAGGCGGGTCTGCGCCGGGTCGAGCAGAACGTGCATGGGCGCATTATTCGCGAGCTGGACCGGCAAGAGGGCCAGCCCGGCGCGAATGTGCAGCTGACCGTCGATCACAAGGTGCAGAATTTCGTCCAGGCGCGCCTTGGCTCTGAGAGTGCGGCCGCCGTGGTGATTGACGTGCAGACCGGCGACATCATCGCCGCGGGATCGACGCCTGCCTTCGACCCGAACCTGTTTGTGCGCGGCATTTCTGTGCCGGATTACAATGCCCTGCTGGAAAACGACCACCGCCCGCTGCCCGCGAAATCCGTGCAGGGCGCCTACCCCCCCGGCTCGACCTTTAAAATGGTCTCGGCGCTGGCGGCGCTGGACGCGGGCGTCGTGTCGCCAGAAGAAACCGTGCGCTGTCTGGGGCACACCGAGGTCGGTGGGCGGCGCTTCCACTGCTGGAAACGCGCGGGCCATGGCAATGTGAACCTCGTGGGTTCGCTGCGCCATTCCTGCGACGTCTACTATTACGAGATGGCCCAGCGCGCAGGCATCGAGAAGATCGCCGAAATGGGCCGCAAGCTCGGGCTGGGTCAGACCTATGACCTGCCGCTCTCGGGGATCAATTCGGGCCTCATGCCGGACAAGCAATGGAAACTGGCCAATCGTGGTGCCGAATGGGTCGTGGGCGACAGTCTCAATGCCTCGATCGGACAGGGCTTTGTCTTGGCGACGCCGATGCAATTGGCCGTGATGGCCGCTCGGATCGCCACCAACCGCGAAGTGATCCCCCGTATCGTGCGCTCCATCGACGGGGTCGAACAACCTGTGCAGGGCGGCGGCGAGCTTGGCCTCAATGAAAACATGCTGCGTTCCGTGCGTCAGGGTATGTTCGAGGTGTCGAACTCCAACCGAGGGACGGCCTATGCCTCCCGGATCGCCGATGAAACGATGCGCATGGCGGGCAAGACCGGCACGTCGCAGGTGCGCTCGGCGGTCGTGAACAACAAGAACGTGCCTTGGGAAGAGCGCGACCATGCGTTGTTCGTCGCCTTCGCGCCTTATGACGCGCCGCGTTATGCGGTCTCCGTCGTGGTCGAGCATGGCGGTGGCGGCTCTTCCGTGGCCGCGCCGATTGCCCGCGACCTGATGCTCTTTGCGCTCCATGGTGCGGTGCCGCCGCTTGAGGCCTATCCCAGCTCGCAGCGCAACACCATCCGCGAGCGCTTCCGTACCCTGCCGCTGATCGGCAATGAGGGCGAGAGCGACGAGAGGAGCCAAGCATGAGCTATCTCGAGTCGACGCTCAAGACCATGCCCACAGGCATCGCAAAGGTGCTCTACGTCAACTGGGCGCTGGTGGTGTTGCTCTCTGCCGTCGCCTCCGTCGGTTTCCTGATGCTCTACTCCAACGCAGGCGGCTCGTTTCAGCCATGGGCCGAGCCGCAGATGAAGCGCTTTGCGCTTGGCATGGTCGCAATGCTGATGATCGCCATGGTGCCGATCTGGTTTTGGCGCAACATCGCGGGGCTGGCCTATATCTTTTCCTTCCTGCTTTTGATCTTCGTCGAGTTTTTCGGCCACGTCGGTATGGGGGCACAGCGTTGGATCGATCTTGGCCCGATCAAGCTTCAACCCTCCGAGTTGATGAAAATCTCTCTCGTGATGCTTTTGGCGGCCTATTACGACTGGCTGCCTTTGGAGAAAGTCTCGCGACCCTTGTGGGTCTTGATCCCCGTCGTGCTGATCCTTGTGCCGACGTTCCTCGTGCTCAAACAGCCCGACCTCGGCACCTCGATCCTCTTGGTCGCGGGCGGGGCCATCGTGATGTTTGCGGCGGGGGTGAGCTGGATCTATTTCGGCGTGGTCATCGCGCTATTTGCAGGTCTGATCGCCGCCGTCTTTGCCTCGCGTGGCACCGGTTGGCAATTGCTCAACGACTATCAATATCGCCGCATCGACACCTTCCTCGACCCCTCCGCCGAACCACTTGGCGCAGGCTATCACATCACCCAGGCCAAGATCGCCCTTGGCTCCGGCGGTTGGACCGGGCGCGGGTTTATGCAGGGCACGCAGTCGCGTCTGAACTTCCTGCCCGAAAAGCACACCGACTTTATCTTCACCACCCTGGCGGAGGAATTCGGCTTTATCGGCGCCTTCTCGCTTTTGGCGCTTTATGCCGGGATCATCGTCTTTTGTCTGATCTCCGCGATGAACAACAAAGACCGTTTCGGCGCGCTCGTCACCATCGGCATCGCCGCCACGTTCTTCCTGTTCTTCGCGGTGAACATGTCCATGGTGATGGGCCTGATGCCCGTGGTGGGCGTGCCCCTGCCGCTGGTGTCCTATGGCGGCTCCGCGATGCTTGTGCTCTTGGCCGCTTTCGGCATCGTGCAATCGGCGCATGTCCATAGACCCAGAGGGAAAAGCTGAGGCCAAAGATGACGCTGTCCCTTCTGTTTTCCGCGCCCGACCGGATTTGGCCTGCTTACGAAACCGTGCTGCCAAAAGCCTTGGAAAACGCCGGTCTGGACGCGCGCCTCACCCGAGACGCTTCGCCGGAAGAGGTCGACTACATCGTCTACGCCCCCAATGATGCACTCAGGGATTTCACCCCCTACACGCGTGCCAAAGCCGTGCTGAGCCTCTGGGCCGGGGTCGAGAAAATCGCCCCCAATCCCACGCTGACCCAGCCCCTGTGCCGTATGGTTGATCCGGGCCTTGCGCTCGGGATGCGGGATTATGTCGTCGGCCATGTGATGCGCTATCACCTCGGCATGGATCGGCATATCCACGGGTTGGGCGGCCAATGGGATCACATCACGCCGCCTCTGGCCAAGGATCGCCCCATGACGGTTCTGGGCCTCGGAGAATTGGGCCAGATCTGTGCCGTGGCGCTCTCTCGCTTGGGGTTTGACGTCACCGGTTGGTCCCGACGCCCCAAAGAGATTGATGGTCTCACCTGCCTCCACGGCCCCGAGGGCCTCGCACAGGCGCTGAGCTCCGCCGAGATCCTCGTCACCCTTCTGCCGGACACCCCCGCAACCCAAAACACGCTCAATGCCGGCACCCTGGCCTTGATGCCCAAAGGCGCAAAGATCGTGAATCCGGGACGCGGTACACTGATCGACGATGACGCGCTTTTGGCCGCCTTCAACAGCGGTCAGATCGGGCACGCCACACTCGACGTCTTCCGCACCGAGCCCCTGCCCGCCGATCACCCCTATTGGTCGCACCCAAAGGTCACGGTCACGCCGCATATCGCCGCCGAAACCCGGGCCGACACGGCTTCTGACGTCATTGCGGAGAACATCCGGCGCTCTGAGGCGGGTGAACCGCTCCTGCACCTCGTCGACCGCCACGCAGGCTACTGACCCGCGCTGCCGCCTCCCCTCTCGCATGAACCTGAATCAGATTAGCCTTAATGCGGAGAAACAGCGGGAGGCACGCGCCCGTTTCCTTTGCTGCGAAAAATACTCACATCACCGCAGTTTCGGCGGGGCGTTGGGGTCCATGCCGGGCGCAGACGGTCCGGTCGAGATCGGCTCAGGCTCCGGCAAATCGAACCGCAGGCCAAAGCGCGCCAGAGGCGCGCAGTGCGGATCGGAGGATTTGAAAAACGCCACATCCAAAGCGCCCGCTTCGACGCCCGAAAAGATCAGCGCCTCGGAAACGAGCCGCGCCAAAGCATCTTCCGCGCCCGGGATGTGATCCACGAAGGCCAAGAGGTGCGAGCGCACCCCGTCTTCGTATTTCACGCCGGACAGATAGACGAGCTTCGCCAAACCGCCTGCAATCGCCAGTTTGGCATCCAAGGCCACGATCAGCGCTTCGGGAAGACCCGCAGGCGGGAAAATCTCTTCGGCTTTGCCATGGGCTTCTGAGGGCGCATTGCCGAGCGTCGCGTGGAGCCAATCCACCGCCGCCCCCGGCAAGAGCATTTCAGACGGCGCAACTGAGAGGTTCAGCCCCAGACCATAGCCCGAGCCCGCCAGCATCTCCGCCAAGACGCGTCCCGACATCGCCGCATAGGGCGCATGGCCCGCGAATTCCGCCAGACGTTGCTCGCGATCAAAGGCCAGCACAAAGTTATCCGCTTCGACCGGGAACACACGCGGCGAGATTGGCCCCTCTCCGTCATGTTCCTCCTCCAAAAGCAAAAACCATTCGCCATCGGCCACCCGTTCGAAAAACCGCAGACGGGCGTTGTCGTCCTCGGGGGCGGCCTGCATGGCGGCATGGGCCAGATCAATCGGGGTCTGTTCGGTCATTTCATCTCTCACAACAGCGTTTGGATACGGGCGCGCAGGTCCGGCAATAGCTCGGCCTCGAACCACGGATTTTTCCTGAGCCAAGCCGTATTGCGCCAGGACGGATGAGGCAAGGGGGTGAGACGCGGCGCATCGGCGCGCCAGTTCATGACAGCCTCGGTCAGACTGCCTTTATGGCCGGTGTGATAGCGGATCGCATGGAGGCCCACGGGCAGGATCAGCTCCAGTTCGGTCAGCTCTGCCATCACCTTGTCATGCCAGGTTTCGCGACAGAGCGTGGGTGGCGGCAGGTCCGATCCCTTGGCATCATAGCCCGGAAAGCAAAAGCCCATCGGCACGATCGCGATGCGGTCGCGGTCATAAAACGTCGCCTCATCCAGCCCCAACCACGCGCGCAGCCGCTCGCCCGAGGCATCGGTAAAGGGCCGCCCGCTCTCATGCACCCGCGCGCCGGGGGCCTGTCCGGCGATCAGGATGCGTGCGGAGGGCCGGAACCAGACCACCGGACGCGGGCTGTGCTGCGTGGCCGTGGCGGCAAAGCGATCCGCACAGAGCCGACAGTTTTGGATGTCCTGAGCGAGTGTCATTCTGGGGTTGTAGCGCGAGGGCGCAAGATTGGCCACTTGACTCATTTTGATATTTTTAGAAATATAGAAATGAATCACATCACGGAGTCCCTCATGTCCGCCCCAAGACCGCACGCGCAATTTGACGATCTGTCCCTTGCCGAGGCCGCAAGCCTGTTTTCCGCGCTGGGTTCTGAGCAGCGCCTCTTGGTCCTGCGCACCCTGTTGCGGGCCGGACCGAAGGGGTTGTCCATCGGAGAGCTGGGCAATCGCACCGGCATCACCGGCGCGACGCTGACCCATCACATGAAAACGCTGGCCGCCGTCGGCGTCGTGAAACAGGAAAAACAAGGCCGCTCGGTGATCTGCATCGCCGCCGATTACGACCAGTTGCAAAGCCAGCTCACCGGACTTTTGGGCGAATGCTGTGCCGATTGCACCGATGACACCTGCACACCGGAGAGCCATTGCCATGGAGAGCAACATGACTGATCTCACCCAAACCCCGCCCCGCCTGCCGCAGCTTTGGAAACGCCTCGACAAGGCGCTCCTGCTCACCGGACTGGTGCTTTTGGCCGTCGCGATCTTTGACCCCGCAAACCTGTTCCCGACATTCAAATTCACGCTGGACGCCCTATGGAAAGCGGCGCCCTTCCTTTTGTTCGCCATCCTCGCCACCGCCTATGTGCAAGCCACCGGGGCCGAGACCCTGTTGAGCAGGGCGTTTGAGGGCCGCGAGATGCAGATGATCGTCGTGGCGGCGCTGGTGGGCGGCATTTCGCCCTTTTGCTCCTGTCAGGTCATCCCGTTTATCGCCGCCTCTCTCGCTGTCGGCGTGCCCCTGTCCGCCGTCATGGCCTTTTGGCTGGCCTCTCCGCTGATGGACCCGGCGATGTTCTTTGTCACCGCAGGCGAGCTGGGCATGGATTTCGCCGTGGCCAAAACCGTGGCCGCCGTGGGCATCGGGCTTTTGGGTGGTTTGGGCGTCAAACTCCTGGGCGGGACCGCTTTGTTTGCCGATCCGCTCAAAGCTTTCGATAAGCCCTCCTGCTGCGCCACCTCTGGGTTGCGGGGCAAACCGAATTGGACGTTTTGGCGCGAGACAGACCGCATCGAGGCATTCAAATCGAGCTTTCTCAAAAACCTGTTGTTCCTCGGCAAATGGATGCTGGTGGCTTACGTCCTCGAAAGCGTCATGCTCTCCTACCTGCCCGCCGATGTGATCGCCTCGGTCATGGGCGGTGAGGGCCTCAAGCCGATCCTGATCGGCGCCGTCATCGGTGCGCCCGCCTATCTCAACGGCTTTGCCGCCGTGCCGCTGATGTCCGGGCTGATCTCGCAAGGCATGGCCGAGGGGGCCGCCATGTCCTTCATGATCGCAGGCGGGATCTCGTGCATTCCTGCGGCGGTCGCGGTCTGGGCGCTGGTGAAACCGCGCGTCTTTGCCGCCTATATCGGCTTTGCCCTCATCGGCGCGGTTCTGGCCGGAGTGATCTGGTCGGCCTTCTGATCCCGCTTGCAAGCGCAGGCTTTCACGGCCCGCGCTTGCCCTGACAGCCCAGTTGAATTATCCCGGCTATAGGGTTTGGCGAACATCCGGCCAAAGGGTGCCACCCAAACCGACGGGATCGGGCTAAAAAGGGCTGAGCATGTATAAAGTCTGGAATTTTATTACCAACTATTCGCTGCTCTTGATCATCGGGGCGATTTTGGCGCTGATCTGGGCCAATGTGGACGCCCATTCCTACCACGCTTTTGTCGAATACCCGATCGCCGAGAACTTCTTTATCGGCCACGCCCATGTCGACGATCACGGCCATGTCCACCGCACCCTGACCCTGCATTACCTGTTCAACGACCTGTTCATGGCCTTCTTCTTTGCCATCGCGGCGAAAGAGGTCTGGGAGGCGGTGATCCTCAAGAACGGCAGCCTGCGCGGCAAGAAAGCCGCCACGCCCCTGATCGCGACCTCCGGCGGCATGTTGGGGCCCATCGCGGTCTATCTGGGCCTCGCGTTGATCATGGGGTCCGACACCTTCGATGCGGTGAAAAACGGCTGGGCTGTGCCGACCGCGACCGACATCGCGTTTTCCTATCTCGTGGGCCGTGTGGTCTTTGGCGCGGGGCATCCGGCGGTGCGGTTCCTGTTGCTTTTGGCCATCGCGGACGATGCGGCTGGCCTCGTGATCCTGGCCATTTTCTATCCGACCGGAGAATTGGCGCCGCAATGGCTTTTGCTGTCCTTGGCCGCCGCCGTGGTGGTGTTTGTCCTCGCCAACTGGCTGCCGCGCAAGATGGATGCCGGCAATCAGTTGCGCCCCAACTCGAGCTGGGTACGCAAAAACCTGACCTTCTGGCCCTATCTGATCGCCGGTTGCATTTCGTGGTACGGCTTCATGCGCGCGGGCATTCACCCGGCTCTGGGGCTTTTGCCCATCGTGCCGACCATCCCGCATGCCGACCGCGCCTTCGGGATTTTTGCCGCCGCCGAAGAGCATCTGCATGACCTGTTGAACGATATCGAGCACAAGCTCAAAAGCCCGGTCGAGGTCATCCTGTTCTTCTTCGGCCTTTTGAATGCAGGCGTCGAATTCAATGCCATCGGCGACCCGACCTGGCTGGTGCTGGCGGGGCTTTTGATCGGCAAACCTCTGGGGGTGCTGGTCATGGGGGCGTTTGCCGCGCATGTTTTGCGGTTGGGTCTGCCTGCCGGGATGCGGACCATCGATCTTCTGGTGATCGGCTGTGTCGCAGCCATCGGCTTTACCGTGTCGCTGTTCATTGCGGCGGTGGCCTTTGACGGCACTGCCATGCTCGGAGACACCCCCATTCAGGCCGCCGCCAAGATGGGCGCGCTGTTCTCCTTTGTGGCTGCCATCGTCTCGATCGTGGCGGGCAAGCTTTGCGGGGTTAAGAAACAATCCGCCTAAATCGGCGTTGCGACCGCGGCACTGTTTCTCTCGCAGGGTCAAAAACTTGCGATTTGGCCGCATTCCTGCCACATTTGCGCGATCATAGATGGATTTGCCGCGAGCGTGGCGACATAATATGGCCGAATTGGCCGTTTAAGACATTCCATTAAGAAAACCCGTGTAAGGGTGGAGTGTTGAGGCAGTATCAGGGCGCTTAGAGATGCTCGAATTTGACAATGTCAGCAAGTCCTTCTGGACGGGCAAGCAGCGCAAGGTGATCCTTGATCGCGCCTCTTTTCGCGTGGAACTTGGCAATTCTCTTGGCATTCTGGCGCCCAACGGCACCGGCAAGACCACGATCATCAACATGATGTCGGGCCTTGAAAAACCCGACGAGGGCGAAATTCGCCGCAACTGTCGCGTGTCCTTCCCGCTGGGGTTCATGGGGGGGCTGTTGGGCAAACACACCGCGCGCGAAAACGTGCGGTTCATCGCCGAGCTCTACGATCTCGATCCCGATTACGTGGAGGCGTTTTGCCGCTGGCTCTGCGAATTGGACGAATATTTCGAAATGCCCGTGGCGACATTTTCCGCCGGGATGCGCTCGCGTCTGTCCTTCGCGCTGTTGCTCGCGCTCGATTTCGATATGTATCTGATCGACGAGGGCATGCCCTCCACCGCAGATGTCAATTTCAACCGCAAAGCAGGCAGTATCCTGCGCGAGCGGCTTGAGCGTACCACCATTGTCGTGGTCTCGCACCAGGCCGCCACATTAGAAAAATTCTGTCGTTCTGCCGCCGTTCTCAGAAACGGCCAGCTCTACATGTTCGACACGCTGGAAGAGGCAAAGGCACTCTATGACTACGAAGGTTAAAGCCCAGAAATTCCGCGTCCGTCGGACGCCGCGTGCGGCCGCCTCGTCTCAGGCCGGGGCCGCCGCTGCGCCGGAAACCGACCCGATCCTTGAAAGCCAGGCGCCCTCTGCGGCGAAGACCGGCGACATCCTCAATGACGACAAACTCTTCGACACGGACGCCAGCGCCGACGGGTTTGGCGATGCCCCCTTTCCTGGTTCTGCCGCAGCCGAGGCCAAGTCGAAGCCCAGCCGCCGCGCCCGCCCGCATGGCTCGGTCGCCCGCTCGCTCGGCTCTGGCCCTGAGACCGAGGACAGCGCGCTCCATGGCGACATCACGCCCGCCGACGAGACCGCAATCGATGCCGACATCGACGCGATCCGGCGCGAAGGTCTGACAGGCCGGCAATTGCGTCTGGCGCGGCGCGTGGCGCAGAAACACGGGTTGGCGGCAACCTCGGATTTCGATGCGGTGCGGCTGTTGCGCAAGGCGGGGATCGATCCGTTCCAACGCGGTGCCATGCTCGATATGGTGACCACTGAGGGCAAAGAACAATCGCGAGAACTGACCACGACCGAGGGGCCGAAACTGCCCAAGACTGTGGAGAACAAACCCAATCTGCCCTCCAAGGAGATCCTTGAGCGATTGAACCGCGATGGTGAGATTTCGCAAATTCAGCAAGACATCGCCCGGCGACGTCGGCGCAAAATGGCCCTGCTTGCCGCCCGTTTGGCGGTCTTCGTCGGCATTCCGACGATCCTTGCGGGGATCTACTTTTACACTATGGCGACGCCGATGTATGCGACCAAATCGGCCTTTATCATCCAGCAATCCGAAGCGCCCTCGGCGGGGGGAGCTGGCCTCGGCGGACTTTTGTCCGGCAGCCCTCTGGCCACCTCGCAGGATTCGATCACCGTGCAGGATTACCTGACCTCACGCGAAGCGATGCTGCGTCTTGATGCCGACACCGGGTTCAAGGCGCATTTCTCCTCTGACGCCATCGACCCGCTGCAACGCCTGCCGGAGAACCCGACCAATGAGGAGGCCTACAAGGTCTATCTGGATCGTGTGTCCATCGGCTACGACCCGACGGAGGGCCTGTTGCGGATGGAGGTTGTGGCCGCCGATCCGCAGGTCTCGCAGGATTTCTCCGATCACCTCATCGCCTATGCCGAAGAACAGGTCGACCAGATGACCCAGCGCCTGCGCGAGGACCAGATGAAGGGCGCGCGCGAAAGCCTCGACGACACTGAGGCCAAGATGATCGCGGCGCAGGAAAAGATTGTGCAACTGCAAGAACAGCTGGGGATCATTTCGCCGGATGCGGAAACCGCCGCGATCATGTCTCAGGTCTCAGCCTTTGAGACGCAATTGCAGCAAAAGCGGCTGCAACTGCAACAGCTTCTGGACAACCCGCGCCCGAACCAGGCGCGTGTCGAGGGCACGCAGGGCGACATCCGTCGGCTTGAAAACCTGATCACGGATTTGCGCGCGCAGCTGACGCAAGCGAACGAAGGCGCCGACTCTCTGGCCCGGATCACCGCCGAATTGCGCATGGCCGAGGTCGACCTGGCGACACGTCAGGCGATGGCCGCCTCCGCCATTCAGGCGCTTGAGATGGCGCGTGTCGAGGCCAACCGGCAGGTGCGTTACCTGTCGCTGTCATCGCGTCCCGTGGCCCCCGATGAGCCGACATATCCGCGCAAATTCGAGAATACGCTTTTGGCCATGCTGGTGTTTTCCGGCATCTACCTTCTGGCCTCTCTCACCGCCGCGGTGCTGCGCGAACAGGTCTCCGCCTGACGCTGCGCGCCGCGCCTCCGGGGCGCGGCGCCCCCCTGCGACAATTTGGCGAAACGGAAGTTTACCTCTGGACCGTTCTATTTGCATGAGACATGCGAAAGGAACGGATTATGAGACGTTTAGCTTTTTCTCTCGGACTTCTGGCGGCGCTTCCTCTGGCCGCACAGGCGCAGGGTTTTGGTCCTCAATTCATGACCAATTGGGATCTGGACGAAAACGGTCAAGTGACGCTCGCCGAAGTGCTCGAACGGCGCGGGGATTTGTTTTACATGTTCGACGCGGATGAAGATGGGCGTTTGAACGACGAAGAATATGCGACGTTCGACGAAACCCGCGCGCTCGACCGTGAGATGCATCTTGAGGACTATGGGATGACCCCCGGTCAGGCGGCGAGACAGGCCGCTCCCAAAGGCCCTCAAGGCGGTCGCGGTCAGGGTCTGGGACAGGGTATGGGCCCCGGAAACGCCATGGGCATGGCCGCCGGGATCGATACGGTACAGCGCTCGATGACGCGGCTGTCCAATGATCTGAACGGCGATGGAACCGTCACCCGCGATGAATTCGTGACCAACGGTCGGCAATGGTTTGCCCGAATGGACCGCAACCGCGATGGCGTTGTGAGCTTGGCCGATTTCGGCAATTGAGGCCCGCCCCCATCTATGCCGCCATCTACGCCCCCATCTACGCCCCCATCTACGCCCCCTGAGCGGGCGTATCGCGCGCATCCCCCAGGGTTGCGCGCTTTTTCCTTCGTCCTTCAGGTTTTTCACAAAAGGCTCGAAAAAGGGCTTGCGCAGGACGCGGGGACCGACTAATTAGCCCCCCACGTTGGGGTGTAGCCAAGTGGTAAGGCAACTGTTTTTGGTACAGTGTACCGTAGGTTCGAATCCTACCACCCCAGCCATCTTTCTCCTGAGCTCCACTGATTTATAATCCTGAAGGCATCATCTTCAGGTCCTGCGACATTGCTTTTCAGGTCATGACAAACCCTGACGATCAGCGCCTGTCACCACGCGTTGTATTGCAGGTATTTGCCGGACATTTTGACCTCGACCCGATCGCCTTTCGGGTTCTCGATCCTCTCGACGGACATATCGAAATCGATCGCCGACATGATGCCGTCGCCGAATTTCTCATGGATCAGCGCCTTGAGCGTCGGGCCGTAGACGCCGACGATTTCGTAGAATCGATAGATGCAAGGATCGGTCGGCACGGTTTGCGCCCACGCTTTCGTCGGGCTTTCCACCAGAACCTCGGCCGCCTCAGACGGCAGGCTCAGCGCGGCGACCAAGGCCTCGGCTTTCTCCAGCGGAAAGGCGTTCATGCCCATACAGGCGGAGTGGGTGAAGACCGGCGACATGCCGATGGTCTCGGCGATGGCTTCCCAGCTCAACCCCTGTTTCTTTTTGGCGATGAGGATGAGGGCGGTCACGTCTTCTTTGGTCATCAAGGTGTCGGTTACGATGTCTTTCACAGAATCTTTCATGGTCTCTCTCCTGTCAGGTCAGTTTATGATGAGTGTTGCAAGAATGATCACGATCACCGCCAGACCGGCGGAGACCGCTTGCCAGAACCGCACAGGGTTCTTTTCCATCAGCGGCACATGACGCGCCGCATGCCAGCTTTGGCCGGGGCGTTTCAGCTCGGACACGAACTCCGACAGCGCATCATAGCGACGTGCGGCATCCGGCTGGGTCGCGCGTTTGAGCGCCGCATCCATCCAGGCGGGCACCGGGCTGTCGTCATCGCGTGCGGGCCGGTAGCGCAGGCGCAACAGATCGCGCCGGGTCTGGATGCGCGCCACCTCGGCGCCATAGGGCAAACGCCCGGTCAGCATCTCATAGGCGATCACACCCAAGGCATATTGATCCGACCGCCAGGTGACGAAATCGCCGGAGAAATATTCGGGCGCGGTATATTGAAAGGTGCCGGGCAGTGGACCCAGCACACCCGCTGCCGCCTCTTCGACCCCGGCCACGGACGTCGAGCCCAGATCGATGATTTTCACCGTGCCCGCGTCGTCGATCATGATGTTCTCGGGGCGCAGGTCTTGGTGCAGCATTTCCTTGCGGTGAAAGGCGCGCAGACCGACAACGATCTGGCTGATGATGTCGCGCACCTTGTCGAGATCGGGGTCGGGCGCGGGATGGTCATCCATCCATTGTCTGAGCGTGCGGCCCTCGACCCATTCGGTGACCACATAGAGCGCGCTGCGCTCTGCGGGCGCGGTGGCGGCGCGCAGCACGTGAGAAGACGTCAGCCGCCGTGCGATCCATTCTTCCAAGACAAAGCGGTTGAGATAGACCGGGTCTTCGGCCATCTCCACGGTCGGAATTTTCAGCGCGATTTTTTCACCCGCCGGAGCTTCGGCCAGAAAGACATGCGAACGGGCGGTGGAATTGACGGGCCGCAGGATACGAAACCCGTCGATCACATCGCCCGCCTTGGGCAAGGGCGGCAGCGGCAGCTTGGCGAGGTCCAGCTCCAACTCCGCCTCAGGCAGGTTCTCGACGCGGGCCAGCATCACGGTGAGGTTGTCCTCGGAGCCGCGCTCATAGGCGATTTGGCCGAGTTGCTTCGCCGCCGCGTCGAGATCGGGGGCCTCCAGCGCGCGGATCACATCCGCCGCCTCGATCCCCTCATGCACCCCATCGGTGGCAAGCATAAAGACATCGCCGACGGACAGTGACACCCGCCGATAGTCAACCGCGACCTGCGCGTCCAGGCCCATGCCGCGCGCGAGATAGCTTTCGTCATGGGAGAGAACCGCCCGGTGATCCGTGGTCAAAGGCTCAAGCGCCTCACCGCTCAGCCGGTAAATCCGACTGTCGCCCAAGTGAAAGATATGCCCCTCACAGCCTTTGAAAATCAGCGCGGAGAGCGTACATATCTTGCCCGCATTCATGTCACTCAAAGCGGCGTTCTGACCGTAAAGCCAGGCATTGGTGGCGGAGATCACCGTGGTCGCCGCCGTCCGCGCGGTCCAGGCGTCGGAGGTGGCGTAGTAATCTGTCAAAAGTGCGGTGACACTGGCCTCAGAGGCCTCTGCACTTGTGGCGCTCGACGAGATACCGTCGGCCACGGCCAAGGTGATCCCCTTGAGCGATAAAGCGCTGCCTTCAGGTACCCATGCACCGCAAAAGTCCTGATTTTCGGGCTTTCGACCCGCCTCCGAAAACTGGCCAATCGAAACCGTGAGCTTTGTCGATGCGGCGTCTTTCGGCATGGTATGGCCTCGCGCTGAAAAGACAGGCCCCGCCGTCGCGGAGCCTGTTCGGGGAAGTCCGATTACTCAGCCGGCACGCCCTGCACGGAGGCCGTGGTGGCGTTGCGTTTCGGCGATTCCTTGAAGTGGGTGGCGTAGATCATGCCGCCGACAAAGGTCAGGCCGCCGACGAGGTTGCCCAAAACGACCGGGATCTCGTTGTACATGAAGTAGTCGCCCCAGGTGAACTCACCGCCCAGCATGATGCCCGAGGGAAAAAGGAACATGTTCACGATGGAGTGCTCGAAGCCCAGGTAGAAGAACACGATGATCGGCATCCACATGGCCATGATTTTGCCCGACACGGAGTTCGACATCATCGCGGCGACGACACCGGTGGAGACCATCCAGTTGCACAGGATCGCGCGGACGAAGACAGTCAGGAGACCTGCACCGCCGGCAGCGGCATAGCCCAAGGTACGTGCCTCGCCGATGTGACCGATCTTTTGGCCAACGGCGTTGGGTTCCTGAGAAAAGCCCATGGTAAAGATGATCGCCATCAGGATCGCGGTGGTCATGGCGCCCGCAAAGTTGCCGACGAAGACGAGACCCCAGTTGCGGAACACGCCTTTCCAGGTGCATCCCGGGCGTTTCGCGATGACGGCCAGAGGCGCCAGCGTGAAGACGCCGGTCAAAAGGTCAAAGCCCAGAAGGTAGAGCGTACAAAAGCCCACCGGGAAGAGAAGCGAGGCCACGAGGAAATTGCCGGTGTTGACCGCGATGGTCACCGCGAAGGCGGCGGCCAGTGCGAGGATCGCGCCCGCCATATAGGCGCGGATCAAGGTGTCTTTGGTCGCCATGAAGATCTTGGATTCGCCCGCATCGACCATTTTGGCGGCGAATTCCTTTGGTTGTACATAAGCCATTGAATTGTCCCTGTTTGGTTTTTCTTTGATGTTGGCCCCTTCACCTCATCGGGCATCAGGAGACCGTTTGCAGCGCATTGCGTTTGCTCTGCAGTCTTTCCGTGAGCCCAAGAGCCCGTTCCGTGAGAAAGCTTTAAAGACCGAGCAATACGGTCTCGCCGTCCAGTTTGACCGGGAAGGTCAGGCTCATCCCCTCGTCGGCACCTTGCGCGGCACCTGTTTCGAGGGAAATGACCCAGTTGTGGAGCGGGCATGTGACACAGCCGTCGTGCACAATGCCATCGCTCAGCGGCCCGTTCTTATGCGGGCATTTGTCTTCGAGGGCGAAAAGGCGGTCGTCGGTGGTGCGAAAGATGGCGATCGTCATCTCGCCGGTCTTCACACAGCGCGCGCCTTGCCGCGGGATGTCAGTGAGGGTGCCGACTTCAATCCAGGTTTTGCTCTGCATGTTCATTCTGCTGCCTCCAGATTGAGGGTGGCCATGGGTTTGAATTCATGGGCTTCGGCGCCCGCGACACGTTCGGCCCAGGGGTCAACCTGCGCGAATTCCTGTGAGTAGCGGAAGCGTTCGGCGAAGGCTTTGCGCTCCTCCAGATTGTCGTAGATCACTTCCTTGATGTGATCGTAGCCCAGCCGGTCCGCCCATTTGTAAATCCGCTCAAGGTAGAACCCGGTCTCGCGGTAATACTGCGTCAGCGCGCAAACCACCTCCATGACCTCCTCTTCCGTGGCGACTTTGCCCAGCACGGTCGTGCCCTGAATGTGCAGCCCCGCAGCCCCGCCATAGACGATCTCATAGCCGCTATCGACGCAGATGATGCCGATGTCCTTGCACGTCGCTTCGGCACAGTTGCGCGGACAGCCGGTGACCGCGAGTTTGAGTTTCGCAGGCGACCACGACCCCCAGAGTGCTTTCTCCAACTTGATGCCCAGACCCGTCGAGTCCTGCGTGCCGAAGCGGCACCAATCCGTCCCGACACAGGTTTTCACCGTGCGCAGGCCTTTGGAATAGGCCGCCCCGGAGATCATCCCCGCCGCGTTGAGATCGGCCCAAACCGGGATCAGGTCTTCTTTTTTGACACCCAGCAAGTCGATGCGCTGACCGCCGGTGACCTTGACGGTCGGGATGTCGTATTTGTCGGCCACGTCAGCGATGGCACGCAGCTCATCCGGCGTGGTGATGCCCCCGAACATCCGCGGCACGACGGAATAGGTGCCGTCTTTCTGGATGTTGGCGTGGACACGTTCGTTGATGAAGCGCGATTGCTGGTCGTCCTTGTATTCCCCCGGCCAATCTGCAACGAGGTAGTAGTTCAGCGCCGGACGGCATTTGGCACAGCCCTCCGCCGTCGACCATTCCAGCTCCTGCATCACGGCGGGGATGGATTTGAGGCCTTTCGCCTTGATCATGCGACGGACAAAGCCGTGGCTATGGGTGGTGCAACCGCACATGCCCTGCGCCGCCGGGAGGACGAAATCGTCGCCAAGCGTAATGCCCATGATGCCTTCGACAAGGTTCGTGCAGGTGCCGCAAGACGCAGAGGCCTTGGAATGCGCGCGCACATCGGCCAAAGACGTCAGGCCCTTGTCGGTGATCGCCTTGACGATCATCCCCTTGGTGATGCCGTTACAGCCGCAAATCTCCGCATCATCCGGAAGTGCTGCGACCGCCGCCAACGGATCGACCGTGCCGCCGCCTTGATAGGCCTGACCGAAGATCAGGGTGTCACGCATCTCGGAAATATCTTCGCCCGAGATGAGCATCTGGTTGTACCACGCCCCATCGGCGACATCGCCGTAGAGCACGGCTCCGATCAGTTTATTGTCTTTGAGGATGACCCGTTTGTAGGTCCCGCGCTGCGCGTCGCGCAGCACGATGTCCTCACGCCCCTCGCCTTCGGCGAAATCGCCAACGGAATAGAGGTCGCAGCCTGTGACTTTGAGCTTGGTCGGCGTCTCTGCATGGGCAAAGGCGGCCTCAGAGGGACCGGCCAGATGTTCGGCGGCCACTTTGGCCATGCGGTAGAGAGGGGCGACAAGGCCATAGACCATGCCGCCCACTTCCACACATTCCCCCACGGAATAGATGTTCGGGTCAGAGGTTTTCATCGTCGCGTCGGTGACGATGCCGCGATTGACCTCAAGGCCCGCTTCTTGCGCCAGCGCGACGTTGGGACGGATGCCGACGGCCATCACCACGAGGGAGGCGTCAATGACGCGACCGTCAGCCAGTTCCACCCCCTCGACTTTGCCCTCACCGAGGATCTGTTTGGTGTTGGCTTCGCAGAGCACGTCGATGCCACGGCTCTCCAGTTCTTTTTGCAAAAGATACCCGGCAGCGGTATCGAGCTGACGTTCCATCAGCGTCGGCATCAGGTGAATGACGGTCACCTCCATGCCACGCAGTTTCAGACCCGCAGCGGCCTCAAGGCCCAAAAGACCGCCGCCGATCACGACAGCGCGCCCGCCTTTTTCAGCCGCTTTGATCATGCCGTCGGTGTCATCGAGATCGCGGTAGGCCAACACGCCAGGCAGATCCGATCCCGGCACGGGGATGATAAAGGGGTTGGACCCGGTGGCGATGACCAGCTTGTCGTAGTCCGCGACCACGCCTTTCTCGGAAATCACCTTGCGCTCATGGCGGCGAATTTCGGTGATCTTGTCGCCTTGGTGCAGCGTGATGCCATGCTCGGCATACCAGCCTTCGCCATGGATGATGATGTCGGCATAGGTCTTTTCGCCCGACAGAACCGGAGACAGCATGATGCGGTCGTAGTTCACACGCGGCTCAGCGTTGAAAATGGTGACCTCGTATTGGTCGCCCACTTCGAACAGATGCTCAAGCATCCGGCTCGGCGCCATGCCATTTCCAACGATCACGAGTTTTTGCTTTTGAGCAGTCATAGCGGCACTTCCTCTCAGAACGCGGCTCAGAATGAGCCAGATTGTCTTTTGGTGAGAATGCAGCGCCGTTGCTGCGGGCCCCGGTATCAGAGGGGCATATGTCATTCACGTCGCGTCCTTGCGACATGCGAGTGTGTCACTCGTTGAAATCAGCTTTTAGGAAATCCGCCCCGTCCGACAAGACCCATGTGCGGGAATGCCCTCAGTTTTTTCGCGGATGCAGCATGGTTTGATTAAACTTTACGCAGGATTTCCGCAAAAGCTGCGATTTAAGAGGCGAAACGACAAGGCTCCGCCTCTTGGAAATGTGCCAAAACGCAGCGGATCAGCCCACCTGACGCCCATGCGACCAGACGCCCCGGACCACCGGCGTGCCCTCGATTCGGGAGATTCGCACCAGATCGGCATGCAGCCCCGGCGCGATTCGACCACGATCCGAGAGCCCCACCGCCTCAGCCGGGTTGGCGGTCACGGTGGCGATCGCACGGGGCAGATCGTCCCACAGATCCGCCAGCAAAATCGCCGAGGTCATCAGCGCAGAGGGCACGTAATCCGAGGAGACGATGTCCAACAACCCGCGTTCCGCCAGCTCATGCGCCGCGACATTGCCGGAATGCGAGCCGCCGCGAATGAGATTGGGCGCGCCCATCATCGCGGCGATGCCATGGAGTTTGCAGGCCTGCGCCGCCTCCACCGTGGTCGGAAATTCCGCCACCCGCACGCCGTTCTGACGCGAGGTCTCGACGTGATCCGCCGTGGTGTCGTCGTGAGAGGCCAAAACCGCCCCCAGACGCCGCGCCTCGGAGACTGCGATCTGTTCATGCCGCGCACCATAGGTATCGCGCAGCTCGTAGAGGTGCTCGACGTGATCGTCGAATTCCGCATCCGTCATGCCGCGTTTCTTTTGCACATAGTCCTTGAGCTTCGAGAGATCACGAAACTGCCGCTGCCCCGGCGTGTGATCCATGAGCGACACGAGACCCACGCGGTCCTCCGGTGTGAATTCCGCCAGTTCATCTTCCAATGTCTCCGAACAGACCTCCGCCCGAAGATGCAGAAAATGGCTGATTTTCAGCGCGCCAAGATCGCGCAGATGCATCACTTCTTGCGACAGGCTGCGGGCATATTTGTGATAGCCCGCGTCCCCCTTGCGACGGTGAATGGACCCCACGCGCATGGCATCGAACACGGTTGTGATGCCGACCGAGGCCAGTTCCGCGTCATGCGCCAGGATCGCCGCCTGATGCGGCCAATCGACCTTGGGGCGCGGCTCGATATGGCGCTCCAAGTTGTCGGTATGAAGCTCGATGAGGCCGGGGATCACCATATCGCCGCCCACGTCCTCGGCCCCCGGCACAGCCGTGCCGCCCGCGCTCACATCGGCAATCTTGCCATTCTCGACACGCAGGGTGCCTTGGATCACCTCCGTCTCCAAAACGATCCTTGCATTGGTCAAAGTAAAGTCGGTCATCACATCGTCCTTGTCAGAGGCGCGTCATTGCCCGATCCATGTCACATGAGTGTGACAGGGAGCCGTTAGGACAGCGCCATGGATGAATTCAAAAGATACGCGGTCTATTACGCCCCCGCTCCGGGGCCGTTTGCCGAATTTTCTGCCCATTGGCTGGGCTGGGATGCGTTCGACGGCGTCGAGTTGCCGCATCCCGCCGTGGACGGACTGCCCCTGCCCGTCTCCGAGATCACCGCGACGCCGCGCAAATACGGGTTTCACGGCACGCTCAAGCCGCCGTTTCGTCTGACCGGCACGCGCGCGGAGTTGATGGCCGATCTCGAGGCCTTCGCCGCCGCCCATGCGCCGATTGTGTTGGAGGGCCTCAAGCTCACCCGCATCGGTGGGTTTCTGGCGCTGACGCCCGAGGGCGATCTGAGCACGTTGGAGACGCTGGCCGGAGAGGTGGTCGCCACGCTCGACCCGCATCGCGCGCAGCCCTCCGAGACCGAATTGGCGCGTCGCCGGGCGTCGGGGCTTTCGGCCCGTCAGGAGGCGCTGCTCAGCCAATGGGGCTATCCTTACGTGATGGAGGAATTCAAATTTCACCTCACGTTCACCGGTAAACTCACCGAAGCACAGGCCGAGGCCACTGTCAAAGCGCTGACCCCGGTGATCGCCCCGCTCCTGCCCCGGCCCTTTGAGATCAAGGACCTGTGCCTCTTCGGCGAGGCGGGGGATGGCCGGTTTCATTTGCTGCACCGTTACACCCTCTCCGGCTGAAGGGCCGCGAGGAAAGACGTCACAGCGTCCTCCAACGCGCCATCGTTTTCCACACGCCTGACCGGCAGGCCGGGCGCGATGTCATATTCGGCGCGGGCCAGACGTTTCTCGATCTCGTCGCGGCTTTCGCGGCCACGCGCCGCCAAACGGGTTGCGAGAACCGAAGGCGAGGCGGTGATCAGCAAAACGCCCATATTGGGATAGATCGCATAGGCCTCTGGCAGGATCGCGCGCGAGCCGTTGAACAACACATCGCGGCCCTCATTCAGCGACGTCTCGATAGAAATCGACACACCGTATTTGAGCCCATGCGCCTCCCAGTGGAGCGCGAACTCTCCGGCCTCCAGACGGCGATCGAACTCCTCGACCGTGACGCCCTCAAAATCCTCGCCGCCGGCTTCGGTCGGCCTTGTGATCACGCGTTTGGCGACGGCCAGATCGCGGCGCCGTTCGAGTGCGGCCTCAATCAGAGTGTCCTTGCCCGCGCCTGAGGGGCCGACGATGGCATAGAGACGCCCGACCATCGCTCAGGCCGCCCGTGCAGGGGTAAAATCGGAGACGTTGATCTCCCGATCCGCCACCCGGTCGCGGGCGGGGGCGTCGTGGAAGATGCCGATGATCGCCGCGCCACGCGCTTTGGCCTCTTCGATCAGGCTCAGAACCGTTTCGCGGTTCGTCGCATCCAGAGAGGCAGTGGGTTCGTCCAAAAGCATCGCCGGATAGTCATGGGCAAAGCCGCGCGCGATGTTCACCCGCTGTTGCTCGCCGCCGGAGAATGTCGTAGGCGAAAGGCCCCAGAGGGTTTCGGGAATGTTGAGACGCGACAGGAGATCGCGGGCCTTGGCAAAGGCCGTCTCCTTGTCCACGCCAACGGTCAGGAGCGGTTCAGCCACCACCTCAAGCGTCGGCACACGCGGCACGACACGCAGGAATTGCGAGACATAGCCAAGCGTGGCCCGGCGCAAAGCGATGATCTCGCGCGGTTCGGCGGTCGCGACATCCGTCTCGCCCACCCAGATATGCCCCGAGGCCGACAGGTAATTGCCGTAGATCATCCGCATCAGCGTTGATTTGCCGGCGCCCGAATTGCCGGTGAGCGCCACGCATTCGCCGGGTGCCACCTCGAATGTGGCGCCTTGCATGACCGGGATCACGGCGCTGCCCTGATTGTGGAGCGTGAAGGATTTGGAGAGGTTGTCGATCTTGATCATGAGATTACAGCCAGTTTTTCCATTTCGAGAGAAGGTAAGTCCCAAGCGCCGAGCCGATCATCAGAGCGGTGGCGATCAGGTAGCCATAGGGGCTGTCGAGGCCGGGGATGAAGGGAAAGTTCATGCCGTAGACAGAGGCCACAAGCGTCGGCGGCAGGAACAGCACGGCCACGACCGACAGGATGCGGCTGGTGTCGTTTTGCTCCAGATTGATAAGACCCAAAATCACATCGGTGAGCTGCGCGATCCGGCCCGACAGGAAATCGCCATGCACGGTGAGCGCCTGACAATCCTTGACCTGCGCCTTGAGAATGCTCGTCAGCGGCTTATCCTTTTCGCCTTCAAGGCCAAGGCCAAAGCTCGACAAGGCGCGTTCGACGGTCAAAAGCGCATGGCGGTATTTCGCGACCTGTTCGCTTTGTTTGCCGAGCGCGCGCAGAGCATCCGCCAATTCATCGCCACGCGGTTCGGGGTCACGAAAGGCGATATGCGATTGTTGATCGAGCGCCTCGCCCACACCTTCCAAAAGGTCGGCGATGCGGGCGACGATCTCTTCGATCAGGCCCAGAAACACCCGTCGCCGCCCGGCGCAGCCTGCGCTCGATTGGCCCGCGTGGGTGGCATAGGTCTCGAACGGACGCGGCGTGTGATAGCGCACGGTAAACAACCGATCCGGCGTGATCAGAAAGGCGACGGGGCCGAAAGACGGCTCCTTGTTGCGATCCAGCCCCGGCAAAACGATGGTCAGAACCTCGGTGTCGCCTTCGCGGTAGAGCCGGTTAGACACCTCGATCTCCTGCATATCCGCAAGCGTCGGCACGGAGACGCCAAGCGCCTCCACGGCCTCGACCTGTGCCGGTTGCGGGCTCAAGAGATCGACCCACAGAGCATCGGAAAGATCGCCCTCATTGGGCAATCTCTCGAGGCCTGCGCCGAGGGGTCGATAGGCGAAAATCATGTCTCAGACCTGCAAGACAGAAGAGACGAGAAGCTGCGTATAGGCATGTTGCGGGTCATCGAGCACCTGATCGGTAAGGCCATGTTCGACGACATGGCCGGATTTCATCACCATCAGACGATCCGCCAAAAGCCGCACGACAGCAAGGTCATGGGTGACGATGATCGCCGACAATCCCATTTCCCGCACCAATCCGCGCAACAAGTCCAAAAGCCGCGCCTGAACCGAGACATCCAGGCCGCCGGTCGGTTCGTCCATGAAAACAAGCCTTGGGCCGGTGACAAGGTTCCGCGCGATTTGCAGGCGTTGTTGCATCCCGCCGGAAAACGCGCTGGGTTTGTCGTCCACCCGGTCCTCATTGATCTCGACCCGGTCCAGCCAGTCGATGGCCTGCGTGCGGATATTGCCGTAATGCCGCGCGCCGACCGCCATGAGACGCTCGCCGACATTGCCGCCCGCAGAGACCCCCATGCGCAGCCCGTCGCGGGCGTGTTGATGGACAAAGGCCCAATCCGTGCGCGACAGCATCCGGCGTTCGGGTTCGGACATGGTGAGCGTGTCGACCATACCGCGGTCGCGCGTGTCGAACAGAACCTGCCCGCTGTCGGGCGGCAAGTGCCCCGCCATGCAATTCAAAAGCGTCGACTTGCCAGAGCCGGATTCGCCCACAATGCCCATCACCTCGCCGGGGTAAAGATCGAAGGACACATCGGAACAGCCGACCCTATCGCCATAGGTTTTGCGGATGTCCTTAACGGAAAGAAGCGGTTGGATTGTCATTCTGCTGCCTCTGGAGATAGTCGCCCGCGATAGCCCATGGCCTGCCGCTCGGCGCAATAATCGGTATCGGAACAGACGAACATCCGCCCGCCCTCATCGTCGATGATCACCTCATCGAGATAGGTGTGCTCCGCCCCGCAAAGATCGCAGGGGTGGTTGGCTTTAGAGGGATCAAACGGATGATCTTCGAAATCGAGACTGACGACCTTGGTATAGGGCGGCACGGCGTAGATGCGTTGCTCGCGCCCGGCGCCAAAGAGTTGGATCGCCGCCATTTCCATCTTCGGATTGTCGAATTTCGGGATCGGCGACGGGTCCATCACATAACGCCCCTCGACCTTGACCGGATAGGCGTAGGAGGTGGCGATATGGCCGTGTTTGGCGATGTCTTCGTAAAGTTTCACATGCATCAGCCCGTATTCTTCGAGCGCATGCATCTTGCGTGTCTCGGTCTCGCGCGGCTCCAGAAAGCGCAAAGGCTCCGGGATCGGCACCTGATAAACAAGGATTTGCCCCTCGGTCAGCGGCTCTTCGGGGATGCGGTGGCGGGTCTGGATCACCGTCGCCTCGCGGGTCTTTTCGGTCACGGCGATCTCGGCGGTCTTCTCGAAAAACTTTCGGATCGAGACGGCATTGGTCGTGTCATCCGCACCCTGGTCGATCACCTTAAGTGTATCTTCTGGCATCAGACAGGCGGCAGAAACCTGCACGCCCCCCGTCCCCCAACCATAGGGCATCGGCATTTCGCGCGAGGCAAACGGCACCTGATAGCCCGGAACGGCAATGCCTTTGAGGATCGCGCGACGGATCATTCGTTTGGTTTGCTCGTCGAGATAGGCGAAGTTATAGTCAGACATGACAGCCACCGTTTAGAAAGTATTTGATATGATTGATTTTATCTTCGCGATTGCGCCTTTGTTCGGCATTGCAGCCTTGGGTGTTCTTCTCGTTGTGCTTGGTCGTGGGAAACCAAAGCCTCGCAAATTTCAGGGAGAGGCCGACGGAAGCATGAGTGGCATCGACCTCCCGAAAAGCTCTCGCAATGACACATGGGATGGTGGCGGATTTGATACTGGCGGCGATGCTGGCGGTGGCGGCGACTGAGGTCATTCTGCGGCCTCCTTCGTTCTCTCTTCTGCACTTGCGCTCGCAATCTCCGCGCGCATTTTGCGGACCAGTTCCATCTCGGACTGAAAATCCACATAGTGTGGCAATTTGATATGTTCTAGGAATCCGGTCGCCTGAATGTTGTCACAGTGATACAAGACGAATTCCTCGTCATGCGCAGGCGAGTTCGAGACCTCGACGCCCAACTCCTTCGAGCGCAGCGAGCGGTCGACCAGTGCCATGGAAATCGCCTTGCGTTCCGTCTGGCCAAAGGTCAGCCCGTAGCCGCGTGTGAACTGCGGCGGCTCGACTTTCGAGCCTGCGAATTTGTTCACGGTTTCGCATTCGGTCAGTTCCACTTCGCCGATCTCGATGGCAAAGCCCAGTTCCGGGATGTCCATCTCGACCGCGACCTTACCGATGCGCAACTCGCCCACAAACGCATGGCTGTTGCCGTAGCCGCGTTGCGTCGAATAGGCCATCGACAGGATGAAGCCTTCGTCGCCACGGGTCAGCGCCTGCAACCGCAGCGCGCGGTTGGCGGGCAGTTCCAGCGGCTCGCGGGTCAGGTCCGGCGGGGTCTCACCACTCTCGGCTTCGGTCTGGATCAGGCCCTCCTTGTTGAGGAAAGACGTCACATGCGGGGTCGGCTCAATCCGGGGATCGGCCTCGACCGCCTCCGGCACCTCGCCTTCCGCCATCAGTTTGAAATCCAAAAGACGATGGGTGTAATCGAAGGTCGGTCCCAAAACCTGCCCCCCCGGCACGTCTTTGAACGTCGCGGACACGCGTCGATCACAGGCCATCTTGCCGGTCTCGACAGGATGCGAATGGCCGATGCGCGGCAGGGTCGTCCGGTAGGCACGAATGAGGAAAATCGCCTCGATCAGATCGCCGCGCGATTGCTTGATCGCCAGAGCGGCCAGATCGGGATCGTAGAGCGAGCCTTCCGTCATGACGCGGTTCACAGCCAGCGCCAATTGTTCGCGGATTTGCGGCACGGTGAGTTCCGCGACCGTCACATCGCCCCGGCGCTCTTCGGCCAGCCAGGCGTGCGCATTGTCGATGGCGCGTTCGCCCCCTTTGACGGCAACATACATCAGTTGGCCTCCATCATGTCAGTGACCTGCGTGCTGCGCGGCAGACCCGCGATCTGTGTGCCCGAGGTGAAATAGAAATCGAGCCCCAGCGGGAAGAGCATCGCGTTCCTCTGAAACGGCTCCAAGGCGGGCAACGAGAGGCGGGCCGTGGTTTCGATCCCCGGCCCCGTGAGCTGCGCGCCGTCCTGAGACAGCGCGTCCATTTCGACGATCAGTGTCGTCGAGCGGTCGGGATATTCCGCCGTGCCGATGGGGAAAGCCGTCACCGGCTGCAACGCCTCCCAAGTGCCCAGCGCGAACATGGCTGTCAAAGGGTCGACGATGGGCGCGCCGATTTGAAAGGCGATCCAGTCGCGGATCTCCGGCGTGTCATGCGCGCCCATCAGGCAAAGCGGCGTTTCCGGGTCGCAGAGCGTCAGGAGCAGACTCGCCGCCGCCACCGACACAGGCGCGGGCGCTTGACCGCCCTTGATGTCATGGAGCGTGCCGGGGCGCGCGAGGGCTTTCAGCGCGGCGCGAAACGCGCGGGCGGCGTCTTGCGGAGGGGCTGCAAAGGCGCCAATCAGGCTTTGGTCACTCATGTGTTTTGGCATCAGTCTTCTCCTCGCACCATCGTAAAGAAGTCCACTTTCGTTGCCGCAGCTTTCGCGGCGCGCGCGGCGCGACTCGCGACCTGCGCCGTCTCGAGAGGCGCCAGAACCGCGTCGCGCAACTGATCAGCGCGCGGGCCCTGCATCAACGCATCGACAAGCGCGGCCTGCTCCGCCTGTCGCTTGTCGCGGCCCTGCACATAGCCATGACCGACTTCACCCGTTGCCAGCCGCAGAGAACAGCGCGTGACAGTCATTTCGCCCAGATTGAACGGCGCGCCGGTGCCGCCCATGCGTCCACGCACCATGACACCGCCGACCTCGGGGCGGCGCAGCCAGTCGAACTCCGGCAGGTCCAATGCGCCCAGACGCTCGGCCAAAAGCGCGGCCTCGGACTTGGCCAAAAGCCCCATCCACGCCTTGCGCACCTCTTGTTCGGGAGAGAGTACAGCCTCGGGTTTGCCCATCGTCGCCTCTTTTCATCCTGTGTCGTCTAGACAGCTTGCCAAGTTGTCTAAATTACTATACAACTAGACAAATCATTGCCGATCCGAAGCGACTCGGCAAGGGTTAATTCGTGAAACTTTGGTGACGAGACGCTCATGCCACGCACGCCAGTCTGGAAGTCCATCGCGGAAACGCTCTCTGAAGAGATCGCCAAGGGGCATTACCGCCCCGGCGACAAGCTCCCGACGGAGGCAGAGCTGTCGTCGCGCTTCGGGGTCAATCGCCACACGGTGCGCCATGCGCTCTCCGATCTCACCGAACGCGGCATCACCCGCTCTCGGCGCGGTGCGGGCGTCTTTGTGCAAAGCGCGCCGGTGGATTACCCCATCGGCAAACGCGTGCGGTTTCACCAGAACATCCGCGCGACGGGACGACTGCCGCAAAAGAAAGTGCTGCGCATGGAGACCCGGCCCTGCGATCAAACCGAAGCGGAAGTGCTTCATCTCGCTTTGGGGGATCCTGTGCTGGTCTATGAGGGGCTGTCCCTGTCGGGCGACGCCCCCGTCGCGCATTTCATCTCAATCTTTCCCGAGGCGCGCACACCGGGCCTCATGGCCGCGTTTGGCGAGATCAGTTCGGTCACCCAGGCGCTCAAATCCATCGGCATTGCCGATTATGTCCGCTCTGAGACCCGTGTCAGCGCCGAGCGCGCCACGGCCACCCAAGCGCTGCATCTTGGCCTGCGCGAAGGCGATCCGATGCTGCGCACTGTGAGCCTCAACACCACGCCCGACGGCGTGCCGATCGAGCGGGGCCTCACTTGGTTTGCCGGCGAACGGGTCACCCTTTTGGTCACGCCCGATGACTAAAATCAGATTTTTGTGAAAGATTTCAGACGTCACGCGGACGATACATTGCCTGCGTAAAACAACCTGCAATGGTAAAACGCCACAGGTTTCTCGCAGGTATTCGTCATGGCTCTTCTTCCGCCGCTCAGCTTCACAGGGGCCTCCGTGCTCAGTGAGGACGCGCTCCGCATCCAGCCGCTCAACATCGAGGACGGCTACATCGGCCACGGGCGTTTCCCGGAGGTGGACCTGTCGGGCTACATGATCCTGCCCGGCATCATCGACCTGCATGGCGATGCCTTCGAGCGCCACATCTCACCGCGTCCGCGCGCGCCTTTCCCGATCCGTTCGGGCCTTTCATCGGCGGCGCGTGACGCGGCCGCACATGGCGTGACGACCGCCTGGTTTGCGCAATGCTGGTCCTGGGAGGGCGGCTTGCGTGGCCCGGATTATGCCGAGGAATTGTTGGCGGAGATGAAGGCTTTCGAGGCCCACGCGCCCATCGATATCCGCCTGCAAATTCGCTGCGAGACGCATATGATCGACAGCCGCGACCGGCTTTTGGCGGCGATCCGGCGCTTTGGCGTGGACTATGTGATCTTCAACAACCACCTGCCCGAAGCCATAGAGATCGCCAAGAAAGAGCCGCTGGAATTTGCCGCCTGGGCGAAGCGCGGCGGACGCACCCCGGAAGAGTTCATCAAGGTGCTGCGCGAGGCCAAGGATCGCAAATCCGAAGTGCCGCGTCATTTGTGGCAATTGGCCGAAGCCTTTGACACGCTGGGCGTGACTTACGGCAGCCACGATGACCCCGACGCAGAAACCCGCGAAGAGTTTCGCATCCTGGGTGCGCGTGTGGCCGAATTCCCGATCTCCGAGAAAGCCGCCGCCGCCGCAAAGGCGATGGGCGATCCGGTGCTCATGGGCGCGCCCAACGTGGCCCGTGGCGGCTCGCAATCGGGCAATATCTCGGCGCAGAAACTGATCGAACGCGGGCTTTGCGATGCCTTGGTGTCAGACTACCACTACCCGGCGATGATCGCCGCCGTTTGGGCCATGGTGGACAAAGGATTCTGTGCCCTGCCAAAGGCCTGGGCGATGGTCTCGGCGAACCCGGCGCAGATCATGCGGCTGTCGGATCGTGGCACCCTGGAGCGCGGCAAGCGGGCGGATTTCGTGGTGATCAACCAAGCCACCCGCGAGATCGAAGCCACGGTCGCCGGCGGGCGTATCGCCTATATGAGCGGTCAGGCCGGGCAGCGTCTGGCGCAAGCGGATCACCGGATGTCGCTGGCGGCGGAATAACGGCGGCGTTTACTCGTATTTTTCGAGAAAGGCCTCGGCCCTCAGAGAGCGAAAATCCTCAAGCGCCGCCCGCAGCCGCTGGTGATCCCAATCCCACCAGCCAAGCGCCTCGATCCGCGCGCCGATGCCTTGCGCATAGCGCGGCCGCATCGGTTGAGACGGCACGCCGGCCACAATCATATAGGGCGGGACATCTTTGGTGACGACGGCGCCCGAGGCGACGATGGCGCCATTTCCGATGGTCACCTCCGGCTTGATGATCGCACCGTGCCCGATCCAGGTGTCATGCCCGATGACCGTCCGTCGCGCAGAGCGCGCCGCAAAAAACGCCGGATCGTCCTCGGCATCCTCCCAGTAGTAAGACGAGCGGTAGAGGAAGTGGTGCAGAGAGGCGTTCTGATAGGGGTGATCCGTCGGCCCGATCCGTGTGAAGGCCGCGATATTGGCGAATTTGCCCACCGTCGTATTGGCGATGTCCGCGAACTGATCGCAATAGGCGTAATCCAGGAAGTCTGAATTCAACACCCGCGCGCCCTTGCCCACCTCGCAATAGGCGCCAAAGGTGGCGTTATGCACCTCTGCGCCCTCGTGAACAAAGGGCTCGGTCGCGCTCAGTTTCGGCATGTGTCACCTGTCAGAAATCTTGTGTCGCCTCCGGCGGGAGTATTGCCGCTGCAATGAAAAGGGCAAGGGCTGCCTTCATTGCAGGGACAAATACTCACTCGCCCTTGATCAACTTGCGCCGCAGCCAGCCCGAAAAGCTGTCCATCGCCATCACCAGAAGCACGATGAGGATGATGTAATAGGACACCTCTTCCCAATCCTTCTGGGTGATCATCGCCTGCGTCAGCAAAAGCCCGATGCCGCCGCCCGTAATGGCACCGATGATGGTGGCGGAGCGGGTGTTGGATTCGAGGAAGTAGAGCACTTGCGACAGGAGCACCGGCACAATTTGCGGGATGACGCCGAAGCGGTAGCGTTGCAGCGGTTTGGCGCCGGTGGAGGCAACGCCTTCGATCTGTTTGCTGTCAACGTTCTCCAGCGCTTCGGAGAAGAGCTTGCCGAAAGAACCGGTGTCGGTGAAAAGGATCGCCAGGGCGCCGGTCATCGGCCCCGGCCCGAAGGCGCGCGACAGAAGAATCGTCCAGATCAGCCCATCGACACCGCGCAGGAAGTCGAACAGCCGCCGCGCCGCCATGCGGATCGCCACGAGGGGCGCGAAATTGCGGGCGGCGAGGAAGGCGAGAGGCAGGGCAATGATGGCCGCGCCGAAGGTTCCGAGGAAGGCCATGAGCACGGTTTCGAACAGGGCCCAGGCCACGTCGCCATGACGCCAGATCGCGTTGGTCCAGAAATCCTGCCACGCACCCGCAAGGTTCGAACGCGTCGGGTCGATCCGGTCGCCAAAGGCGATCTCAGAGAAGCTATGGCCGTAATAGGGGCTTTCCAGCGTGAACCAGAACAGCTCCCACCCGAACTCATAAACGAAAACCTCGGTGCGGGCCTTGGTCAGGGACAGGCGCGCGGCCTTCGTGGTGACGGACAGGCGGGTGTTGGAATAGGAAATCCAGTCGGGCAGATCGGAGGTGTCGAGGTTTATCGTCACACCGTCCGCGCGCGATTGCGTCGCCTCGATCAGGCCAAACCCCGGCACCTCAAAGCGCACGATGTCGCCATTGATCTCGATGGTTCCCCCATCGTCGAGACGGATCGTCGCCGCGTCCTCACCGACCGTCACCCAAGAGGGGTAATTTGTGGCGTCATAGGTGCCTTTGCGCTCGCCCTCGACCGCAACCTCGATCTCGCCTCTGCGGTTGTTGCGCTCGACATGGGTCTTGTAGCTGTAAGTGTCGGAGACCAGCGCGATGGCATTGTCCAAACGCGCCCGCTCGCGCAGGCCGAGGATGTCGAAGGCGAAGAAAATATAGACAAAATAGGCGAGGATCGCCAAAGGCACGGCAAAGGTGAGCAGCCGTTTGCGGGCGATCAGAGCCGTGGCCGTCGCGCGCATGTCGACGGAAGAGGAGGCAGTGGCGAGGCTCATTTGGTGGCTCCGTAGGTCATGCGGTTGCGCACATATGAGGACAGTTGGTCGAAAAACACGATGGTCAGAAACAGGAGGATGAAGACGGCGGCGGCTTCATCGAATTTGCCTTGCCCCCAGGAGATCGCATTCTTCAGCTCATAGCCAATGCCGCCCGCACCGACGAAGCCCAAGATCGCGGAGGCCCGGATGTTGATTTCAAAGCGCAGCAAAGCATAGGAAAACCAGTTCGGCGCGACCTGCGGCACGAGCCCCAGCAGCATCCGCTGCGGCCAGGTGGCGCCGACGGAGGCGAGGCCTTCGAGCGGTTTGAGATCGGCGTTTTCATTGACCTCTGAGAAGAGCTTGCCCAACGCGCCAACGGTGTGAAAGGCGATGGCGATGGCGGCGGGCACAGGTCCCCCGCCCAGGATGAAGATCAGCACCAGCGCGATCACGATCTCAGGCATGGCGCGCATCAGGTCCATCATGCGACGAAACACGGGGATGAGGCGCGGCCAAGGCGCGAGACCGTGGGTCGAGAGCATCGACAAAATGATCGCACCCAAAGCCCCGGTCAGGGTCGCCACGGCGGCGATATTGATGGTCTCGATCAGCGCGGGCAAAGCATCGATAAGATGCCCCGGCAGGTTCGCACGTTTTTCCCAGGCCTCGGCGACCACATCGGCGGGAAAGTCGAAAATATGCGGCAGACCGGGCAGAAAGCCCCCGGCGTTGCGCTCGTTGGCGATGCCAAACCCGGCGGCCAGCAAAAGGACAAAGACCAAAAGCATGATCCCGCCATAGAGACGGCGTTGGCGGGTGAGCGCCATGTAATGCGCGCGCGTGACGTCCAAAGACGCCGCTGTCAGATCGGCCATGTGGGGTCAGTCCTGTCGGGAAGTCGTCAAAAGGAAAGACCCCGCGTGAGCCACGCGAGGTCTTGTATCAAAGGCGCTTAGTTAGATTTCGCCAGACGCGCCGCGACGATGGATTCGTAGGCCGCGTGGGTGATCGGGTCGAAGCCGAGGCTGTCGCCGGCCGCCACGCCATAGGCGCAATCGGGGTCATTTTCATGCAGCTCGTCGACGAGTTTCGTCATGATCGCTTTGACATCGTCCGGCAGCGCTTTGCGCAGCACGATCGGGCCTTCCGGGATCGGCTTGGAGCGCCAGATTTCCACGAGGTCGTTCATGTCCACGATGCCCGCGTCAGAGGCTTTGCGCAGCGCGCCGTTGTTGTAACCGTCTTCCCAAGCGCCTTGGCCATCGGCCCAGGTCACACCAGCGTCGATGTCGCCATTGTTCACGGCCACGATGGTTTGCTCATGACCGCCGGTGAATTTCACTTCACCGAAATAGTCGCCGCTTTCCATGGTGATGCCGTCTTTGTAGGTCGGGATCTCGATGGAGGGGATCAGGTAGCCGGAGGTGGAGTTCGGATCACCGAAGCCGAAGACCTTGCCTTCCATATCGTCCAGCGAAGTGATGCCGCTGTCTTTGCGGGCAAAGCCGATGGAGTGGTAGCCGTAAGAGCCATCGAGGTTGATCTTGATGAGCACCGGCTCCACGGCGTCGGGGTCCTGGATGTAGACACCGGCGTAGGATGAGGCGCCGAGCCAGGCCATGTCGATGGTGCCGCCCAGAAGGCCCTGCATCACGCCGTTGTAGTCTGCAGGGGCGAACATTTTCACTGGAACGCCGAGGGCTTCTTCGGTGTAATCGCCAAGGCACTGGTAGGCGTTCAGACGGTCCTGGGCGTTTTCGCCGCCCAGAATGCCGATGTTGAATTCGGTGATCTCCTGAGCCTGAGCAGCGCCCGTGAGGGCAGTGGTGGCCAGAACGGCAGCAAGCAGTTTCTTCATCTCTGTCTCCAGTTGGTTATTCCCGCGGTTTTTCGTATGCGGGGATGAAAGGTCGTTAGATCGCGACTTCGGCGGCTCGAATCTCGGCCTTTTCCAAAGCGTCATGATCGCGAATTTCGGTGGATGTGGCGGCTTCGGAAAAATCGGCACCGGCGCCGTAGATGTCGCGCGCCACCCCTGTGGTCAGTTGCGCAGGCGTGCCGTCAAAGACCACGCGCCCGTCGCGCATGCCGATGATCCGGTCACAATAGCGCCGCGCGGTGTCGAGCGTGTGAAGGTTGGCGATGACCATGCGACCGTCTTCGTCATGGATACGGCGGAGCGCCTCCATCACGGTTTGCGCGTTCATCGGGTCCAAGGACGCAATGGGTTCGTCGGCCAGAATGACTTTCGGGTCCTGCATCAGGGCGCGCGCGATGGCGACGCGTTGTTGCTGGCCACCAGAAAGAGCCTCGGCGCGTTTGGTGGCATGTTCGGAAATGCCAAGGCGACCGAGAATGTCGATCGCCTTGTGAATATCCTCTTCGGGATAGAGATTGAACATGGTCGCAAGCGTGGAACGACGACCCAAGGTGCCATGCAAAACGTTGGACACAACATCCATACGCGGCACGAGGTTGAACTGTTGGAAAATCATCGCGCAATCGGATTGCCAGTCACGCTTCTCTTTGCCGGTGAGCGACAGGACATTGCGGCCCTCGAAATTCAATTCGCCTTCGGAGGCGTCGGTCAGACGATTCATCATGCGCAGAAAGGTCGACTTGCCCGCGCCCGAACGCCCGATGATGCCGATCATCATCGACCGATCCACAGTGAAACTGACATTGTCCACGGCGGTGTTTGCGCCAAACCGTTTCGTCAGATGTTTCACATCAAGCATGTCTGTCCCCTCGCTCGTTCGGCGGGGATAAAGCACAGGGTCTGAAACCCTTCTGTGACAGGTCTGAAAAACTTTTGTGACGGACCCAAATCTAAGAAAAACCGCGGAGCAAAGCCGAAACCATAGGCAGCGCCAAGCCCCGGTTGCGCAAGACCTGTGCAAAATCCCAAATCTCACCGCCTTGCCCCTGCGGACAGCCTCGCTATGGTGACGCAACGACAGGCTCGGGATCGGATTTTGACAGCACCCTTGGACAAGACACGCGCGTTTCGCAACAGTCTGACGCTGGTTCTCGGCGCATTGGGCGGCACCGGGTTTTACCTCGCCGGGCTGCCCCTGCCGTGGATGCTGGGCTCGATGTTGGTGATTTTCGTCTGCGTCATGGCCGGTGCGCCGCTTGAGACCTCGGGGCGGTTTCGCCCCCTCGTGATCCCGGTGATCGGCGTCATGTTAGGCTCAAGCTTCGACTCGGACACTTTTCACCACCTGAGCCAATGGGGCCTCTCGCTGGCCGGGCTGGCGGTCTATCTCGTACTTGCCGCCATTCTGGTCGTGCCGTTCTACATCAAGATAGGGCTCCTCGATCCGGTGACCGCGTTCTTCTCCGCCATGCCCGGCGGGCTCAATGAGATGACGGTGATCGGCGGCGCTTTGGGCGGCGATGAAAAGCGGATCATTCTGGCCCATGCCGGGCGGATCGTGGTGACGATCTCGATCATCGCGTTGTGGTTTCGCGTGGTGCTCGGGCTTGAGGTGCGTGGCGTGCCGCTTCATGCCGAGGGGGAGAGCCTCACTCTGATGAGCGGCGCGATCCTTTTGGCCTGTGCAGTTCTGGGCAATTGGATCGGGACCAAACTCAAATTCCCCGCGCCGGGGCTTTTGGGGCCGATGCTTTTGTCAGGCGCTGTGCATATGACAGGGCTGACGCATTCCTCGCCACCGGGTCTCATCGTGATCATCGCGCAGATTGTCCTTGGCACCACCATGGGCTGTCGCTTTCGTGGCGCCAAACCCAAACTGGTGGGCGAAACCCTGTTGCTCACGCTGGGCGGCACCCTGATCACCATGGGGTTGTCCTTGGGTTTTGCGGTGCTGTTGCACGGCATGTTCGGCCAGACCGTCGAACAGGTGCTCTTGGCCTATGCACCCGGCGGGCTGACGGAGATGTCTCTGGTGGCTTTGGCGATGCATGCGGAGGTGGCTTATATCTCGATCCACCACCTTGTGCGGATCGTGATCCTTGTGGCTGTCGCCCCCTCTTTGCTGACCCGGTTGGCGGAGCGGCTCAAATACTAAAGCGTTTTTCGTTTAATCTGAATCAGATTGAGCGAAAAACGTTGCCACACTGAATTGATATTGCAGCATTTCTCAAAAATTGAGTGACTCAGGTTTTTTTGAGAAACGCTTTAGCCGCCTTTTGCGTCATTCGAACAGCGTGGCCGCCTTTTGTTCGATCACCTCGCGGCATTCCTTGACGAACTTCTTGTCCACCAGAAACGCGCGGCAAATCTTGTCCATCGACAACTCGCCCTTGAGCGCCTCAAGCCCGATCTGCGCCTGAAACGCCGGGTCGTCCACCGGGGCCTTGGCGTTCGCATTGGCCTTTTTGGCCGGGATCGGCGCCGCCGCCGGGTCGATGGCATGTTTCTTGATCAGCTCATCCATAAAGGACCCGCGCCGGGGCGTGTTGTTTTCCTTTTCCTCCAAACGCGGCTTCATCCGACGCGCCCAGAAATGCACCCCGCGCGTGTCCTCAGTGAAACGCTCTTCGGGTTTGAAACGGCTGAGGATCAGGTGGTTTCGCTCCTTGAAACTCACCGGATAAAAGGCGGGTTCGGGCTGCGCGTGTTCGATCTCTCCGGTCTCGATCAGGAAATGCGTGACCGACGAGGGCCCGGTAAAGCCCCAGGTCTGCTCCGTCATATGCACCGGCGTGCCCGCGTCGCGTTCGGCCTCAAGCTCGGCGATCTGTTCGGGTTTGAGCCAGGGCGCGATGGCATATTCGTCCTCGAAAAACTCCAGCAATCCGTTCAGGGTTTTGCTGTCCGACGGCAGCCCCAGAACCGCGTTGCACACCAGCCCCGGCTTTTCCCACCCGAAAACATAAGGCGAGCTGTAGTCGAAGGGCTTGTAGCAATACATATCCGCATCGACCCAAATCTTGTCGGTCTTTTTCAACAGGTTGAGCCGCCACATATCGGCATGGATCGCCGGGCTCCCGGTCCGCGCGTGGCGCAGCATCCGCTCGCCGGGATAGATCTCGGCGGCATCTGCGACATGCACCCCCGGCGGCACATTGGGGATCGGCTCGTAGGAATAGAGCGTGATGTGATGGCCCTGATCGGCAAAGCTTTTCAGGCAAAGCTGTTCCAGCCAGCTCAACTTGCCGCCGATCCAAAGCGACGCGATCTCGGGTAGTTTATCCATTTCGCCTGATACCTGCTCTATCTCTTACTCTTAGCATCTTTTAATCTCAGCCCGACGCCTGCCGTTCTGGCCCGGATCGTTACCCGACCCGCGACCAAAAGGCCATGAGAGACGGCCCGGCAAACTTGACTCATACTGGGCCATGTGAGACCCCTTTTGCAACGAAATCAAGCGCGAAGGCCGCTTGAGACGCGTATGAGGACAGGTTGGGTTTGAACACACTCGCGATCACATGCATCCGCGACGAGGGGCCTTGGCTTCTGGATTGGATCGCCCATCACAAGGCGGCGGGGTTTACGCAGTTCCTCATCGCCTCGCACGATTGTTCGGATGGCACGGACCGGCTGCTCGATGCGCTGGACGCCGCAGGGGTCATCACCCACCTGCCCTTCGTGCCCGAGGGCGAGAAGGCCGTGCAATGGCAGGCAATGAAAATGCTGTCCAAGCACCCGCTATACAAAGAAGCCGATCTGGCGATGTTTTTCGATGTCGATGAATATCTCGTGCTCGAAGCGCCTCTGGTGGAGCTTCTGCCCGAAGAGGCCGACGCCATGCCGCTCAGATGGCATCTGTTTGGCAACAGTGGGCTTGGCACATGGGACGACCGCCCGGTGACGGAGCGGTTCACCCTGGCGGCCCCCGACGACATCCCCCTGCCCTTGGCGCATTTCTTCAAGACCCTGCACCGGCCCAAGGCGTTCAAAGGCCTCGGCGTCCATCGCCCGAAAGGCAAAGAGGCGCGCTGGGTCACTGCCGCAGGCCGCCCCATGGCGCCGGATTTCGCCGCGCAGCAATCACGGATCAACCTCTTTGGCCTGACCTCAAAAGGCGAGCGCGCCTGGCTCAATCACTATTCCACGCGCTCCATTGAGGAATTCCTCCTCAAATCCCAGCGCGGCCTGCCAAACCATATGGAAAAACCCGTGGGCGCAGGCTATTGGGCGGAACGGAATTTTAACACGGTCGAAGATACACGCATCGCGCCGATGCGAGAGGCTGCCGCAACAGCCCGTGCCGCGCTGTCGGAGGTCGACGATCTTCATGCGGAGACGGTGGGCTATCACCGCGGGGCGCTTAAACGCCTGACATTGCGGCGCGATGTGGTCGAACTGATGTGGCAACTGACGCTCATGGGAAGCTCGGTCGCCCCCGGCCCGACCCAATTGGCGGCGCATCTGGCGCGGCTCAAGGCGCTGAAGACTGAGGACAGAACCGAGGACAGACAGGCCTGACATGGCACAGTTTGACAGACATCACATCCAGTCGCGCGATCTTGGCATGGCGGTGCTTTTGGCCGCCGTTCAGACGGGTAACGCCAGCGCGCATCTGTTTTTCACCAAAGGCTCTGAGGTGAGCCCCATCGTGGCCGAAAAGCTTTTGGATGCGGCCGAGACCCGCAGCGTGGGCGATGCCCCATGGCTCACAGGGCGCATCCCCGAAGGCGGCATTCAGGCGTTTTTCGACAGCGAAATGGTAGAGATCACGCCCAAAGCGCCACAACCCGCGATGATGGCCGGGCGCAATGTGGCGCTGGCCACGCGCAATGGCGAGACGGCGGACACGGTGCTGGACTGGCTCGCCTATCACGTCAAACACCAGGGCCTGACAGGCGCGGTCATTCTGGATCGTGCGGCCCCCGGCACGGATGAGGCATTTGCCGAAGCACTGGAAAGCGGCCTGAAAAATTTCGACGATCTCGCCGTGCTTCTGGTCGATTGCGATGTGCCTTTGGGGCAATCCGACAACGCGCCTGAACACCACCCCTTCGTCACGCCCGGTGCGCCGGGCAAGGACCGGATGGAGGTGCCAAAGCCCGCGCCGTGGTCCGCGCCTTTGGGCGATGTGTTGATCTACGAGATGCTCAGGCACCTCTTTCTGCCCGAGGCCCGGGCGGTGGCCAATATCGAGGTCTATGACCTCGTGCCACCAGATCCCCGCGGTACCATGTTCGATCTGGCGCAGACCGCGAAGGGCGGCGTGGTGCAACTCGTCGGCCAGCAATGTTACCCTTGGCGGGTGCGCGACGACGATCCGGTGCGCTTTGCCGATCACATCTGTGTCCAGTTCGATGCCAAGAAACGTCGAGGCCGCTGGTGCGCCGCGATGGCTGCGCTTGACGATCAGGCGGTGTTCCGACTGGTGCGGATCGGCGGGGTAGACCCGGAGGTGGCCTATCCGTTCTACCGCTTCATGGCGCTCAGACACCGCGCGCCCACTGTTTCAAAGATTGTGCCCAAGGCCTCGCTGATCGAACATGCACCGCTGATCAAAATGTCGGAAGCCGAATGGGATCACAAACCGATCCTCATGCCGCATGAAGAGGTGGAACAACCGCCCAAGGGCGACAATTCCGTCGCCATCGTGACCTGCATGAAAAACGAGGGGCCCTTCATCCTTGAATGGCTGGCTTATCACCGCGCCATTGGAATCGAGGGCTTTCTGGTCTACACCAACGATTGCACCGACGGCACCGACACCTTCCTCGATCTCTTGCAAGACAAAGGCTACGTCCAGCACCGCGACAACAAATTCCACGGCACAGGGTTGAAACCGCAACACCATGCGCTTCAGCAGGCCGAAAAAGAACCCGTCGTGATGGAAAGCGACTGGGCGATTTCGATGGATGTGGACGAGTTCATCGACATCAAGGTGGGCGATGGCACGATGACCGCGCTCTTTGATGTGGTGCCGGATGCGAACCTGATTTCCTGCACCTGGCGGCTCTTTGGCAACAACGACGTGCATGCGTACGAAGACCGGTTTTTGATCGAGCAATTCTTTCGCTGCGCACCCGAGTTTGCCAACAAACCGCATCAGGCCTGGGGGTTTAAAACGCTCTTTAAAAACGTCGGCTTATTCAAGAAACTCGGCGTGCACCGGCCCAAAGGCCTCAAGCCGCAGATATGGGACAAGATCCGCTGGTACAATGGCTCCGCCAAACCCATGCCCGAGGGCGAATATCGCAACGCCTGGCGGTCGAACGCCTCGACCTACGGCTATGACGTGGTGCAGCTCAATCACTACGCCGTGCGCTCGGCGGAGAGTTTCCTCGTGAAACGCGACCGGGGGCGGGTGAACCACGTGGACCGCGACCAAGGCTTGGCGTACTGGTTCCGTATGAACAACAACTTCGAGGAAGAGCGCTCGATCCAGCGGATGATCCCAAAGCTGCAAGAAGAATTCGACCGGTTGCTGGCCGATCCCGACATTCGCGCCCAGCATGAGGCCTGTGTCAAAGCCCACAAAGACAAGATCAAAGAGCTGCGGGCGACGGAAAACTACAGCAAATTCTACGCCGAACTGACCGGCCCGCGGATGGAGAAACTCAGCCGCATGCACCGCCATTTCGGCGCGAATGTGTTTCTCACCGGCCCGGAATGCGTGCCCGACGAAGTGCTGGAGCGCGCGGGCGAAGAGAAATTCTTTTTCACCGTAGAACGCGGGGAGACGGCACATTGAGCGACGCCAAAGAGACCGAAAAACCGCGTGTGACGCTGCATATCGGGGTGCATTTCACCGCCGACGGCTACCTGCAACGCTCCGTCTCCGCCAACCGGGCGCGGCTCAAGGCGCATGGCGTGCATGTCCCCGCAAAGCGCCACGCCTGGAGCGTGATTTCCAAGATGCTCGAAAACCTCGACGGCTTGCCGCCGATTGCCGAAGAAGAGGATGAGGTGCGCCGTGCGCTCTTGGGCCAATCCGGCGCGCAGCATTTGTTTCTGGCTGACGACCGCTGGGCGGCGCCGCTGCGTGAGTCCGTGGATGGCGAAATGCTTTACCCCGGCATAGGAGAGCGCGTCGCGGCTGTGGCCGAGCTGTTTTCCGGCGCGGAGCTACAGATCAGCATGGCGCTGATCAATCCGGCGGTTTTCATGAGCAACAGCTTTGCATCGGGCACCGCGCCGCGCCTGCTGAGCACCTTCGTGGATCAGGTCGACCCGGCGGGCCTGCGCTGGCGCGACACGGTGGAGGCCTTGCGCGCGGCTGTGCCCGATGTGCCGCTCCTGATCTGGGCCGAAGAGGACGCGCCGCTGATCTGGCCCACCGTGATGCGGCACCTGTTTCACCTGCCCCCGGAGGAGCCTGTGGCGGGTCGCATCCTGCCTCTGAAACCCTTGCTTTTGGAGGAAGGCTTCGAGCGGTTGAAAACCTATCTGATCAGTCAGGCCCCCGAGACGCCGGCGCAATATGAGCGCGCGATCATGGTGTTCATGGACAAATATGGTCGCGAGGAGGCACTGGCCCCGCGTTGCGACATCCCCGGTTGGGGGCCTGAAGACATCGAGGTCCTGACCGCGCATTACGAGGAAGACCTCGATGCGTTGGCGCAGGAAGAGGGCGTCACCCTCCTCCTGCCTGTCACCCAGCCAGAATAAAACGTCTCAGCGCGCGGCCTCTGCCGCAGCACGAATGGCGCGGATGTTGTCGCCGTAGGGGATCGGGTTCACGACAGAGCCGCCTTTGAACACGGCAGAGCCCGCGACCAGTGCATCGGCGCCCGCAGCCGCCACCAGAGGCGCCGTGCTCGGGTCGACGCCACCGTCGATTTCGATGTGGATCGGACGATCGCCGATCATCTCCCGCAGCTGTTTGATTTTCTCGATCTGGGAGTGAATGAATTTCTGGCCGCCAAAACCGGGGTTCACGGTCATCACACAGATCAGATCGACCATATCCAACAGGTACTCGACACTTTCCGCCGGCGTGCCGGGGTTGAGTGCCACGCCCGCTTTCGCGCCATTCGCGCGGATCGCCTGCATGGTGCGGTGAATATGCGGACCCGCTTCGACATGTGCAGTGATGATGTCGGCGCCGGCCTCGGCGAAGGCCTCGATATAGGGATCGACAGGCGCGATCATCAGGTGCACGTCCATCACCGTCTTGATATGCGGGCGGATTGCCTTGCACATCGCCGGGCCAAAGGTCAGGTTCGGCACGAAATGCCCGTCCATGACATCGACGTGAATCCAATCGGCGCCCTGGGCCTCGACGGCTTCGATCTCCTGGCCGAAATTCGCGAAATCGGCGGCAAGGATGGACGGGGCGATCTTGATCGAGCGCTCAAAGCTTTGGCTGGACATGGTGGCGATTCCTCAAACTGGCAGTCTTCGCGCTGCATCTACCCCGTTTGCCCGCCCCTGTCACCTTTCCTCTGTTTCGGCACGGATAGGCCGAGTTCCGAGCCTCTGACCGGCGACTTCTCGCCAGCCTTGCTCGCGAATGCAGCAAATCCTCTCACGGCGCTGATTTCCTGTTCAAAAATAAAGGAAAGGTCACGAATCATCCGCGAACATGTGCTAACTTTACGTCATGGATATAACCCAATTGCTGCAGTCAGACATTTTGAGCAAAGGAGAACAGTTCCACTTCTCCCGCTCCGTCCTATCGCGTGCGCGCCCTAAGGCGCTGCACGATCAGGATTATTATGAGCTGTTCTGGCTGCACAACGGGCGCGCGCGGCTGGTCACTGAGACCTCTCAGGTGAAGCTGACCGAGGGCGATCTGGTGTTTCTCGCGCCGGGTTACCCCCATGCGCTTCAGGGTGTCGGCGACGAGAGCCATATCGTCAACATCATCCTCAAGCGCAAACGGATCAAGGAATTGACCGACCGCTTCCCTGAGGTGGCACAGTATTTCCCCGCTCCCGGCTCGCTTCCCGTGCAAATCCACCGCGACATGCGCCATTTGTCTCGGCTGTCCACTGCCGCCAAAGCCCTTGAGGCCGCCCCGCGCAGCGCGCTCTATCTTGAGGCATTTCTCTTGCCTCTGGTCGCCGAACTGGCACTTGAGGCGCGCGATGACACGGCTGCCATGCCCTCTTGGCTGAGCGAGGCTTTGATCCGCGCAGAAGACCCGTCGGTGTTCCGCGAAGGCGCCTCGGGCCTCGTCGCGCAATGCGGCAAAGCCCATGCCCATGTCGCCCGCACGATGCAAATGCATCTGCGACAAACACCGTCGGATTACATCAACGCGCTGCGCATGGAGTTCGCCGCGCGCCAGCTCAAGGGCACGCCGGATTCTCTGTCGGAAATCGCCGATGAGATCGGCATTCACAACATGAGCCATTTTCACCGCCTGTTCCGTGCGCGCTTCGGCATGACGCCGCGTCAGTACCGCGTGAAACATCAAAAGGGTGTGGTGCAGCCGGTTTGACCAAACGGTCAATGATTGCCAAATCCCTCGGACCATGCGAGCTTGCACATAAGTTGAAACGGAGCTTGCAGATGAGCACACCCGATAGGACCGCTGAGGCCACAAGCCTCGCGACAAGTACTGCACAATTGCCGCAGGTGCATGAACCGCGCAATCCCGGCATGGAGCTGGATCTGGACATCGTGGAACGCCAGCGCGTGAACACCTCCGCTGTCGAGCGACGCTGTGCCACCCTGCCCGGACGTCGGTCTGTGAAGAAAGATCATCAGGCGGCATGGTTGTTGAAAGCAATCACCATGATCGACCTCACCACTTTGGCGGGCGATGACACGGCGGGGCGCGTGCGACGTCTTTGCGCCAAAGCCGCCCATCCGGTGCGCGCCGACATCCTGGACGCTTTGGGCATGCCCGCAATCACCACCGGCGCGGTCTGTGTCTATCACGATATGGTCGAAACGGCGGTCGAGGCGCTGGACGGCACGGGCATCCCGGTCGCCGCCGTCTCGACAGGGTTTCCGGCGGGTCTCTCGCCCTATCATCTGCGCGTGAAAGAGATCGAGGAAAGCGTCAAGGCAGGCGCAAAAGAGATCGACATCGTGATCTCCCGCCGCCACGTCCTGACCGGCAATTGGCAGGCGCTTTACGATGAGATGCGCGCGTTCCGCGCCACCTGTGGCGAGGCGCATGTGAAGGCCATTCTGGCGACCGGCGAATTGGGGTCGCTGCGCAATGTCGCGAAGGCGTCGCAGGTTTGCATGATGGCAGGCGCGGATTTCATCAAGACCTCGACCGGCAAGGAAAGCGTCAACGCCACCCTGCCCGTCTCTTTGGTCATGATCCGCGCGATCCGCGACTATCACGCCCGCACCGGCTATCGCATCGGCTACAAACCCGCGGGCGGGATTTCCAAGGCGAAGGATGCGTTGGTCTACCTGTCGCTGATCAAGGAAGAACTGGGCGATCACTGGCTCTCGCCGCATCTGTTCCGCTTTGGCGCCTCGTCTTTGTTGGGCGACATTGAGCGGCAGTTGGAACACCATGTGACCGGGCAGTATTCTGCCGCGTGGCGGCATGCGATTGGGTGAGCGAGGAACTAGGCAATGAGTGTTTCACGAGATGATCTTCGTTTATGGGTCTTTGAAGCTTTGAAAGCTTTGGGTGGAAAAGCATACTTGATTGATGTCGCAGACCACATATGGACGCATCACGAAGCTGACTTGCGAACAAACCGAACTAGGCTTCTCAAGTGGCAATACGAGATGCGTTGGGGGGCGACCCAACTTCGTAAACAAGGTTACATGAAAGAAAACACCACATCAGAGCCGTGGGAACTTACAGCGAAAGGCATGGGGGCAGCTTCGCTATGACAGTCAAAGAGATTTTCGACACAATGGACTATGGCACAGCGCCCGAAAGCGCGGCGGAAGCTCTGGCGTGGCTGGTGGATGGCGGCGATCGGTTCGGGCTGTTCATCAATGGGACGATGACGGAGCCGGGCGCGGTTTTTGAGGCCAAGAACCCCGCGACGGGCGAGGTTTTGGCGCATCTGACTCGGGCGACAGAGGCCGATGTCGATGCCGCCGTGACTGCCGCCCGCAAGGCGCAGAGCAAATGGGCGAAGGACAGCAAAGCGCGGGCCAAGGTGCTTTATGCGCTGGCGCGACTGGTGCAGAAACACGCGCGGCTCTTTGCCGTGTTGGAGACCTTGGATAACGGCAAACCGATCCGCGAGAGCCGTGACATCGACGTGGCTCTGGTCGCGCGGCATTTCTATTACCACGCGGGTATGGCGCAGCTCATGGACGAAGAGCTTCCGGGGCGCGAGGCGCTTGGCGTTTGCGGCCAGATCATCCCGTGGAACTTCCCGCTTTTGATGCTGGCGTGGAAGGTGGCGCCCGCGATTGCAATGGGCAATACGGTGGTGTTGAAGCCGGCGGAATATACCTCGCTCACCGCTTTGCTGTTTGCGCAGATTTGTCAGGAAGCAGGCGTACCGAAAGGCGTCGTCAATATTGTGACCGGCGACGGCGCGGTGGGCGAAATGATCGTCACGCATCCCGGCGTGGACAAAATTGCGTTCACCGGATCGACCGCAGTGGGACGGCGCATTCGCGAGGCGACCGCTGGCTCGGGTAAATCTCTGACACTCGAACTCGGCGGCAAATCGCCCTACATCGTCTTTGAGGATGCCGACATCGACAGCGCCATCGAAGGCCTGGTCGATGCGATTTTCTTCAACCAAGGGCAGGTCTGCTGCGCGGGGTCGCGTTTGCTCGTTCAAGAAGGCATTGCCGAGGATTTCCACGCGCGGCTTGTGGCCCGCATGGCCAATCTGCGCATCGGCAATCCTTTGGACAAGAGCATTGATGTCGGTGCCATCGTGGACCCAGTGCAGTTGGAGAGGATCAAAAGCCTCGTGGCCAAGGGCGGATCCGAGGGCACCGTGCATCAACCTGTGAAAGCGCCGGAGGGCTGTTTCTACCCGCCGACCTTGGTGTCGGGGCTGGAGCCCTCGTCGCTCTTGATGCAGGAAGAAATCTTTGGGCCGGTGCTTGTGTCTACCACCTTCCGCACGCCCGCCGAGGCGGTGCAGGTGGCGAACAACACGCGCTATGGCTTGGCGGCGTCACTCTGGACCGAGAACGTCAATCTGGCATTGGATATTGCGCCGAAACTCGTGGCCGGTGTCGTCTGGGTCAACGGGTCGAACATGTTTGACGCGAGCGCCGGATTTGGCGGTGTGCGCGAAAGCGGTTTTGGGCGCGAGGGCGGTTGGGAAGGTCTGATGGCCTATACCAAACCCAAAGGCAAAGCGACGCCCGTGAAGCCCGCAAAAGCGCATGTGAAGCCGGATGACGTCGAGGTTCTGGGGCTGGATCGCACCGCAAAGCTCTACATCGGCGGCAAACAGGCGCGGCCCGATGGCGGCTATTCTCAGGCGATCTACGCCCCGAAAGGCAAGCTCTTGGGCCATAGCTCGATTGCCAGCCGCAAGGACATTCGCAACGCCGTCGAGGCCGCGCAAGGTGCCAAGGGCTGGGCGAAAGCAACCGCCCACAACCGGGCGCAGGTGATGTATTTCATCGGCGAAAACCTCTCGGCCCGCGCCGATGAATTCGCCACCCGCATCCGCGATCTGACCGGAACGACTGAGGCGAAGGCCCAGGCCGAAGTGGCGGAGGCGATCGACACGCTCTTCACCTATGCCGCGTGGTGCGACAAGCTCGACGGGGCGGCGAAACCTGTGCCGATGCGCGGTGTGGCTTTGGCGATGAACGAACCCGTCGGCGTGATCGGCGCGTTTTGTGATGACCGGCCCCTTGCCGGGCTGATCGAGGTGATCGCACCCGCGATTGCCATGGGCAACCGGGTCATTGCCGTGGCGTCTGAGGCCTATCCTTTGGCTGCGACCGATTTCTATCAGGTGCTCGACACGTCCGACGTGCCCGCAGGTGTCGTCAACATCCTGACCGGGCCGCATAAGGAGCTGGCGAAAACCATGGCCGGGCATATGGATGTGGAAGCTGTGTGGAGTTTCTCCTCCGCCGAGATTTCCGCTGTGATCGAAAAAGAGAGCGCCGGGAATTTGAAACGTTCCTGGGTCAACAACGGGCTGAGCCGAGCCTATCCCGCGCGGGACTGGTTGGCGCAGGCGACCGAGGTCAAAACGATCTGGGTGCCCTACGGGGAATAAAACAGGACATGAAAAAGGGGCTCTCCGAGGCCCCTTTTTTTATCGTTTGAACCAGCCTTTGACCTTATCGACCGCGCTGTCCTTTTTCTCATCGGCCAGCTCAAGCACGTCTTCGACATCATCGACCAGCGGTTCGATGGCACGTTGGCGGAATTGTTGCCACATACGGTAAAGGGTCACCACAAAGAGGAACAGGACCGTCAGGATGATGATATTGGCCCAGGGGATGATGGTCACATCCGGGCCCGCGACCGGTTTGATCCCCATCGCATTGGGGAAGATCGACAAAAGCTCAGAGCGCCAACCATAGTGGGTGACGGCAACCCATTCGGGGGCCGCCTTGGTCGAGATTGCATCATTGGCCTCGGTATAAAGGTTCGCCGTGTCGAATTTGAAGTAGGGCGGCCAGCCCCAGCCGGTGTCTTCGTTGCGATAGACGATGCTCTTGCCGTTCGGACGCACGGCCTGAATGAACTGCACATCACGGGTTTGATCGCCGGTCGTCGAGCCATTGTCAGGCGCCTGCCAGAACATCGTGGTCCAGCCGGACAGATCCTGACGTTCCTCATAGGTGTTCACGATCCGCACGATGTCATGCTGCGGCAGGGTGTAATGCGCAAACCCTCCGACAATCAGAACGATCAGGGCGATCAGGGTCCATTTCACATAGCGCATCGGCGGGGCCTCACAGAAAATTCGTCACATAAAAGATCGCGGCAAAGACGATCAGCGGCAGGATATAGACCAAGAGCAACAGTTTCGGACGGAAAGAGCGCTCATAGGCTTTGATCCCCTCCTCCACATAAGCGTCCCTCTCGCCAATGGAACCCTCTTTTTCCCAATCTTCTTCAAGACGTTCGCGGGTGAGCGAGCGGACGTAGATCGACAAAAGCCCATAGAACAGGGTCATGACGACAAAGCCGATGATCAGAAACCGCAAAAAGCCCAGCATGGGGTGTCCCCTGTCGCGCCGGGGTCGTCCGGCCGTTGTATTCAGCTTAAAGCGTTTTTCGTTTAATCTAAATCAGATTGAGCGAAAAACCTTGCAACGCTGAATAGATATTGCTGCGTTTCTCAAAAATTGAGTGCCTCATGTTTTTTGACAAACGCTTTAGCTGCACTGCCGCGCAAGCGCGAGGGATTTGATCGGGTTATGTCTCTTGATCGGGCAGATCGTGGCGCATGGCCTCGTCGGATTTGATCTGTTCGACGCGACGCGCGAGGCTAAGCCAAGCGAGGCCCAAAAGCGGCAACCAGATCAGGCTGGCCAGAGCGGCACGACGGGCGAGAAAGCCGAACATCTCTCCGGGGGCTGAACGTATTGTCTGAATGACCGGCACGCCATCGACCTCGTAGAGAAAGGCGAACAAAGCCCCGCCCAACACGAAGAGCCCCAAAGCGCTCAGTAGAACTGAGACCAGCAGACGTTTTTGCGAGCGGGTGCCACGCGGGGTCAGCGCCAGAGGCAAGGCCAGAGCCGCCACACCGATCAGCCCCACCGGAAGGGCAATGCCGCTTATCACACCCATGTCGATCATGCCTTTGCCTCCAAATATGAGCTGGCCTAACACCATAAAATCATACGTCTTAAATGCGCCTCATCAGCGATGAGGTCCGATCTCTATTCTTCCCCTTGTGACAGACGTCGGGCCGGTTTTCTATGATCTTATCATCATCGGAGGGGACCTCATGACACTTAAAACTGTTCTACTCGGCACCGGCTTTGGCCTTTTCGTGGCGACAGGCGCCATGGCGGATGACGTCACCGACACGCTGCAAAGCGCGCTCAAAGCCTATGAAGACGGCGACGTCACCTATGCGCTCGAAGAGTTGGATTACGCCAAACAATTGTTGCAAGAAATGCAGACCGGCGCCTTGGCCGATTTCCTGCCCGCCGCTCCCGAAGGCTGGACCGCAGAAGAAGACACCGACACCGTGGCCGGTTTTGCCATGATGGGCGGCGGCACGGCGGCGGCGCAAAGCTACACCAATGAGACGGGCGACAGTTTCACCATTTCCATCGTGGTGGACAGTCCGATGATCGCCATGATGGGCGGCATGATTTCCAACGCAGGCGCCATGGGCATGAAAACCGTGCGCGTGGGGCGCGAGAAATTCCTCGAAAATGAGGGCGATCTCACCGCCTTGGTTGAGGGTCGCGTTTTGGTTCAGGCCTCGGGCGAACCGCGCGATGTGGTTCTGCCGCTTTTGGAGAGCATCGACTACCGCGCCTTGGGCCGCTTCGGCTACTAAAGCGTTTTTCGTTTAATCTGAATCAGATTGAGCGAAAAACGTTGCGACACTGAATTGATCTTGCTGCGTTTTTCAAAAATTGAGTGCCTCAAGTTTTTTGAAAAACGCTTTAATCGACCTTAGTTCAGACATAAAAAGAGGGGCCGTCTCGCCCCTCTTTTTCTATTTCCGACGATCTCAGAGTTGAGTGCGGATGACATCCCCCAGACGCGCAATGCCCTCTTCGATCTTCGCCGCCGCCGACATCGAGAAGTTGAGCCGCAGCGTGTTGCGGTTCGAGCCATCGGCATAGAACGCCCCACCCGGCACAAAAGCGACATTGGCTTTGAGCGCCTCTTTCAAAAGCTCCGCCCCATCCATGCCCCGCGGCAGGGTCACCCAGACGAACATCCCGCCATCCGGTTTGGTCCACTCGACGCCTTCGGGCATATGACGTTTGAGCGCGCTCAGCATCGCGTCCAGCCGCACGCCGTAAACCTCGCGCAGCGTCGCCACGTGATCCTCGAACACGCCATGCGCCACTTCGCTCACCGCGATCTGGTTGATCGTCGCGGTCTGAAGATCGGCGGCTTGTTTGGTGAGCACCATCTGGCTGATCACCGGCTTCGCCGCCACGGCCCAGCCGACGCGCAGCCCCGGCGCCAAGGTTTTCGAGAAAGAGCCGAGGTAGATCGTGCGACAGGCGTCGATATCGCCCTTTTCTTCGATTTCAAGTGCCAGGATCGGCTTGATCTCTTCGCCGCGGTAGCGCAGCTCCTGATAGGCCGCGTCCTCGATCACCGCGCAGCCCAGCGCCTCGGCGCGCGCCAATACGGTGCGGCGCTGCTCCTCGGTCAGGGTCACGCCGGTGGGGTTGGCGAAATCGGTCGACAGGTAGGCGAATTTGACTTCGCCGCCTGCGGCTTTCGCGTCGGCCAGCACGTCTTCGGTGGGCCGGTTGGTCTGCGGATCGATCCGGTCGTAGCGCGGCTCATAGGCGTTGAACGCCCCCAGCGCGCCCATGTAGGTCGGCCAGGTCACAAGCGCGGTATCATTCGCATTGAGGAAAATCTTGCCCAGATAATCCAGGGCCTGCTGCGAGCCTGCCGTGATCAGGATGTTGTCGCGGGTACAGGTCACACCGTGGCGCGCCATATAGCCGACGATCCAGTCGCGAAGCGGCGTATAGCCCTCGGACGTGGAATATTGCAATGCGACCGCCGCCGCCTGTTCGCTCAAAGCCTTGGTCATCGCCTCGGCAAAGGCTTCGCGCGGGAAATAGGCCGGGTCGGGAATGCCGCCCGCAAAGGAAATAATGTCCGGCTGATCGAGAAGTTTAAGAAGCTCGCGGATTTCGGACGCCCGCATCCTTTCGGTCCGATGGGCGAACAGTTCGGTCAGACGCGCGCTTGTTTTCTCTAAAGTCGTCTCGGCGGAATTCTCTGGCAGACTCATGACATTCTCCATTCAGCGCCCCGATGTCACACATTTGATTGGGGAAATCCACAAAAAGGATTTGCAACATTTTAAATGTGATTGACCCGGTTATGCCTTGGACCTTTGAGACAGAAAAAAATGCCGCAGGAGTTTCCTCCCGCGGCATTTTTCCATCCACCCTGAGCACATTGTTCAGAGCGAACTGGACCACCCGTTATTGGATGTTGTTCACGTTGGTTTCGGCCAGATCAGCACCGTTGGCGCCCACGAGCACGAACTCGATGTTGGAGCGCGGCGCGGTGGACAGGCTGACTTTCACGTCGGTGTTGGCGCCGGCTTTGACGTCGGTGGAGCCAAGAAGAGCCACGCGCTCACCGCCGTGCACGGAGTAAACTTCGAGCGTTGCGGGTGCGTCGGCGCGGACGAGCTCGACGTTTGCGGTGGTTTTCGAGGAGGCCTGGTTGCCCGGGATGATGTAGTTCGGGCCAGCGAAAGCGGCGGAACCGGCAACGGCAACGATGGCAGCGGCAGCGAGGGTTTTGAAAGAGTTGGTCATGGTTTTGGTCCTTTATAAGTGTTTCGTGTGTGACACGTCAGTTGTGGAAGACGCTGTGTGTTCGTTTTTGCGTCTTTCTATGAGAATGAATGTAGGCTTCCGTCACAGGTGTGTAAATAGGAACATATATACAAGACTTGACCGATATAATGTTTATATTTGAACATCACAAATGTCGTGATCTCGGGAACTTTTTCACATTTCATGCACAAACAGTGGCGTGATGCCTCTCCATCCTCATAATTCTCCACACTGTTCCTTTTTGAACATAAGTTCGGAGTGTCAGGGAATTTCGACCGTAAATGCTGAGAGCTCGGCCTGCTGGGCACGGCTAAGCGGGGCATGGTCTCGCCAGAAACACCCGCAAAAATATGCCGTTACAAAACGGATACAAAACCGTCACCCCGGCGACATTTCCCTTCGTCACACCGCCCGCACAGATACTGACGAGGGACGTCTCATGAAAAAGAACCTGCTGCTTGCGGCTTCTGCTCTGGCGCTTTGTGCGACCGGGGCATCTGCCGATATGACCTTCAACCGCATCGCCTCTTTCGCCACGCCGGACAATATGGCCGAGGGCGAGGACCACGCGCGCGAAACCTCCGCCGAGATCATCGCCGCCTCGGAAGACGGCATGACGCTGATCTATACCGACAGCCCGCTGGGCGTCGTCGGCCTCATCGACATCACCGACCCGAAAGCCCCCAAGGCGCTTGGCAATATCGAGATGCCGGGCGAGCCGACCTCCGTGGCTGTGCGCGGCATGACCGCCTATGTCGGCGTGAACACCTCTGAGGATTACGTCAACACCTCCGGCCAGCTCGTTGTGGTGGATATGGCCAAGAAAGAGATCATCGGGTCGTGCGATCTGGGCGGTCAGCCCGACTCGATCGCCGTGTCGAAAGACGGCTCTTTTGTATCCGTGGCGATCGAGAACGAGCGAGACGAGGACCTGGGCGACGGCCGCACCGGCCAGATGCCGGCGGGCTTTCTGGATATGGTTTCCGTCACTGAGAGCGGTTGCTCTGACGTGAAAACCGTCGAAGTGACCGGCCTGACCGAGATTTCGCCGGAAGACCCGGAGCCGGAGTTCGTCGACATCAATTCCATGGGCGAAACCGTCATGACGCTTCAGGAAAACAACCACCTGATGGTGATCTCCAAAGACGGCGAAGTCCTGAACCATTTCTCCGCAGGCACCGTGGATCTGACCGAGATCGACACCGTGGACGAGCGCGCCTCGCTTGATTTCACCGGCGAACAACTGGGCCGCAAACGCGAACCCGATGCGGTGAAATGGATCGACGACGACCATTTTGCCATCGCCAACGAAGGCGACATGGACGGCGGCTCGCGCGGCTGGACCATTTTCAACAAGGACGGCTCTGTCGTCTTTGAGAGCGGTGCCTCTTTTGAACATGCGCTGATTCAGATCGGTCACTACCCGGACAAACGCTCCGACGCCAAAGGTGTCGAGCCGGAGAGCATCGAAACCGCCGTGTTCGACGGCACGCCCTATGTCTTCGTCGGCTCCGAGCGCGGCTCTGCCGTGGGCGTCTACAACGTGTCTGACCTCTCTGCCCCTGTGCTGGAGCAAATCCTGCCGTCGGGCATCGGGCCGGAAGGCTATGTCGCGATCCCGGAGCGCAACCTGTTGATCTCCGCCAACGAAACCGACCTTATCGAAGACGGTGGCGTGCGCGCCCATGTCATGATCTTCGAACGCGCCGAGGGCGAGGCGATGTATCCGACGCTGACCTCCGAGGGCGCGGATGAGTTGATCGGTTGGGGCGCAATCTCCGGCATGGTCGCGGGTGAGGACGGCATGATCTACGCCGTCAACGACAGCTTCTATGGCTTCCAGCCCTCCATCTTCAAAATCGATCCGTCGAGCAAACCGGCCCGTATCGTGGATGTGATCCGTGTGCATCGTGCCAATGGCGACGCGGCGCAGAAACTCGATATGGAAGGCATCACGCTCGACGGCAAAGGTGGGTTCTATGTTGCCTCCGAAGGCCGCACCGAGCGCCTGATCCCGCATGCGATCTACCACGTCAACGCCGATGGCCTGATCGAAACCAACAAAGGCGAGATCGGCATCCCCGCAGAGTTGAGCGCCGTTGAAAAACGCTTTGGCTTCGAAGGCATCACCAAGGTCGGTGACACGCTTTGGATGGCTGTGCAGCGCGAATGGGGCGATGACGCGAAGAACACCGTGAAACTCGTCGCCTATAACCTTGAGACCAAGGAATGGGGTGCCGTCTCCTATCCCAAAGCCGCGCCGGACACGGGCTGGGTCGGCCTGTCGGAGATCGTCGCCCATGGCGATTACTTCTACGTCATCGAGCGCGACAACCAGATCGGTGCCAACGCCGTGACCAAGAAAATCTACCGCATCCCGGCCTCTGAGATGGTGCCTGCGCCTTTGGGCGGTGAGCTTCCGTTGGTCACCAAGGAAGAGGTCCGCGACCTGATCCCGGATCTGAAATCCTTCGGCGGCTATGTGGTCGATAAGGTCGAGGGCCTCGCGATCACCCCTGAGGGCGAGATGTTCGTTTCCACCGACAACGACGGTGTGGATGACAGCTCGGGCGAGACCTTCTTTTGGTCCATCGGGTCTGTCGAGTAAGCTGACGCTTTATAAACGAGAGACGCCCGCCAAATCGGCGGGCGTTTTTATGTGAGTATTTTTGCCAAGAAAAAGATCAGACCTCGGTGGTCGGATCGCTCTCGATCACCTTGGTTTCGACCGTGTTCGGCCCGGCGATCTCGATCCGGCGCGGTTTCAGAGCTTCGGGCACTTCGCGTTTCAGGTCGATATGCAGCATGCCGTTTTCATGGGACGCGCCGGTGACGCGCACATGTTCAGCGAGCGTAAAGCGGCGCTCGAACGCACGGGTGGCGATGCCGCGATGAAGATAGGTCTTGGCCTTATCTTCGTCGCTGTCGGCTTTGCGCGCGGTGATCACCAGCGCGTTTTCACGCTGTTCGATGGCGATGTCTTCGGTCGAAAACCCGGCCACGGCCAGCGAAATGCGCCAGGCGTCGTCGGAGGTTTTCTCGATGTTATAGGGCGGGTAGCTGGGTTGGCTGACCTCTTGGGTCAGAACGCGGTCCATCAGATCGGCGATTTGGTCGAAGCCGACGGTGGCACGGTAGAGCGGTGCAAGATCAAAGTTACGCATGGGTATCCTCCAGTGAGCGATTCCAAAATGTGATGCCTTCCGACGCGCGGACAGGCGAAATGCCGGACCCAAAAGAGGCGTCCGACATCAGGAATCTGGGGATCGGGATTTGCGGTTTCAAGAGGGGGCAAAGCCCCGCGCGGTCAGTGACCTGTGACGCCCACAACGAATTCTGTCTGGGACAATGCGGGCAAGGGCTCAGTGCTGGCCTTTTGGAAATGGCTTTTCCCGGTGGAGGCCATTTGCAAGAGATCAGACAGGGCGCCATCGAGAGAGGTGCCAACAGACACACGCCCGCCCCGGAATTGCGCCTTGGCGGAGACCACGGACACGATGCGCGGCGTGGGGCCGGACATATCGAAAATCGGTGCGCCGGAGGAGCCGAAATCCACTTCGCATGAGGTCACAAGCACACCGCCCTGACGCGCCATCACATGGCAGACTTCTTGCAAGGACGGCGTTTCCGCGCGGTCATGGGCATAAGAGACAACCCCCACAGCCTGGCCCTTTTCCGGACGCGCCGAGATTGCGAACGGCCGCACAGAGGTGATGCGCACCGGGCGGTCCAACTCGATCAACGCAACGTCATGCACCAGACGGTCATGAAGGTCGCCGGAATTGAGCGCAAACTCCGGATGCACGTAGATCGCCTTGGCAGCGCGGTAAGCCTGCGCTTGGCCATTGCGCCAACCGGCCTTGAACGTGATGTCTTTGGGCTTGTGCGGTTTGTGATCGTAGATGTCGAACATGCAATGCGCGGCGGTGAGGACCAGCGTTTCGGTGATCAGCGCCCCGGTGCAGAAACTGCGCCCGGCGAAATCGAGACGCCCGACGGCTTCCCAACCGCGGCTGTCATCGCCGGTTTGAAAGGCCTTGAGCTTGCTGTCCGCCTGCGCCTGTCCTGCCATGAGGAGGATAAAGAAGATGGTCAGCAATTTTTTCATGGCGGTCCTCAAGTCCTGTTCCCCCCTAGAGCTATAGAGGGTTCAAGGCGGGATTATGACCGATTCGAGAACAATTTGGGCGGTTTTGGGCCACCTGTTGCCCAATCGAGCAATTCGACTGTGTGCACCACAGGCACCTCCATGCCCGATCCGATCTGCATGATGCAGCCGATATTGCCCGCGGCCACCACATCTGGGGTCTTCGCCGATAAGGTTTTGATTTTCCTGTCCTTCAGGTTTTTTGACAGCTCGGGCTGCAACAGGTTGTAGGTGCCCGCCGAGCCACAACAGAGATGGCTGTCCTGTGGCTCGACCACCTCGAAACCGACGCGTTTCAGGAGGGTTTTCGGATGGGTCTTGATCTGTTGCCCGTGTTGCAGCGAACAGGCGGCGTGATAAGCGACTTTGAGGTCCTGTTGGCCTTCCGGCAGGTCGAGCAGCATCAAGACTTCGGAGACATCCTTGGCCAGCGCGGCGACCTGTGCGGCCTCATCGGCCAGCTCAGAGCTGCGGAACATATGGCCGTAATCTTTCACCGTCGTGCCACAGCCCGAGGTGTTGATCAAGATGGCATCCAGCCCGTCCCCCTCGATCTCTCGCATCCAGGCGCGGATGTTTTTGGCGGCCGCTCCATGCGACTCTGCCTCCTTGCCCATGTGATGGGTGAGCGCCCCGCAACAGCCCGCGCCCTTTGCTACCACGACCTCACATCCCAACCGCGTCAAAAGCCGGATGGTTGCATCGTTGATGTCCGTGTCCAACGCCTTTTGCGCGCAGCCGGTCATCAAAGCGACGCGCATCTTGCGTGCGCCTTTGGCCGGAAACACCTGCGCATCGTCATTGCGCGACGGGGCCGGAATGCGAGCGGGCGCCATCTCGAGCATCGCTTTCAGCCGTGGGTCGGGCATCAGATGACGCAGAGGTTTCGCGATCTTCGCCCCCAGCAAAGCCACCCGAAACCGCCCCGGATAGGGCAGGATTTTCGCCAGCGTCCAGCGCAGGAACCGATCCATCACGGGACGTTTGTAGGTCTTCTCGACATGCACCCGCGCATGGTCGATCAGATGCATGTAATGCACCCCTGACGGACAGGTCGTCATACAAGCCAGACAGGACAGGCAGCGATCCAGATGTTTGACGATCTTGGCATCCGCAGGCCGATCATTTTCCAACATATCCTTGATCAGATAAATCCGCCCGCGTGGGCTATCCAATTCGTCGCCCAGCACTGCATAGGTCGGACAGGTCGCGGTACAGAACCCGCAATGCACACAGGCGCGCAGGATTTCATTGGCGCGTTTGATCCCGGGATCGGTGAGCTGCTCCGGCGTAAAATTCGTCTGCATCAGCGCATGCCTCTGTTGAATTTGCCTTCAGGATCAAATCTTTGCCTCAAGCCTGCGCTGATCCGTTCGAGTGCGGGGGATTGTGGAGGGAATACGCCCAGACGTCGCTTGGTCTCTTCGGAAGCTCGCATAAGAGTGGCATGCCCAGAAGGCATCTTCTCCCGCACATCCGTGCCCGTCTTGGTCAAAAGCCAAAGCCGGTTGCCGCCCCAATCGAACATCACGTCCTCGGGCTGAACGGCCTCAAGCACCCTGACTGCCTCAGAAGGTTTGATGGACACAGACCAGACATCCCCCGACCGACCATGAAACGCCGTCACATCCCGAATGCCGCGCCAGATCGGGTCACAGGCTTCTAAGCCCCAATGCTCCACAACATCATGCTGCAAGAGCGCCCTCAATCGCTCGACACGATAGCGCAGCGAGGTCTCGAACCCTTCAAGCCGCAGCAAAACCTCACCGTTTTGCCACGCAGCCCCGGTCAAATCATAGGGTTGGCCCAACATCTGGGACAGGATCGCAATCGCCTCCCCCGCATCACATCCCGGAACCGCCAGCGTCACCGTGGTCTCAGGCAAAGGTTGCACCTTGAGGCTCACCTCCGTCATCACGCCCAGCGTCCCATGGCTCCCGGCCATAAGCTTCACAAGGTCGAGCCCGGTGACGTTCTTCATCACCCGACCGCCGTTTTTCACCACCGCTCCGCGACCATCGACAAAGCGCACCCCAAGACAAAAATCGCGACAGGCGCCCACCGCCACACGCCGCGGCCCGGAGGCATTCGTGGCCACGACGCCGCCGAGGGTGCTCTCTCCCGCACGCCCTAAAAGCCCACGGAAATCAGGAACCTCAAACGCCAACCTTTGGTTTTCAGCGGCCAAAAGCACGTCAATCTCACTCAAAGGCGTCCCCGCCTGCGCCACAAGCGTCAGCGTCCCCGGCTCATAAAGCGTCACACCGCTCAGCCCCCGCGTGGACAGGGGCTCTCCCTCGGTCACGCCAATCCGCCGCGTCCCGCCGCCTTCGATGACAATCGACGCGGAACCGCTGATGATCTCAACCAAATCGGTTTCGTTTTTCGCAGTTTCCTTTGCTGTCAAAATACTCATGCCGCTCCCCTCCGGTGCGCGCTGACATCCAGCGGAAACACCTTCGCCGGGTTCAAAATCCATTTCGGATCGAACACATCCTTCACCGCCATCTGCGCCTCAAGATCGGCGGGCGCAAACTGATGCGTCATCAACTCGCGTTTCTCGACGCCCACGCCATGCTCCCCGGTGAGACAGCCCCCTGCATCGACGCAAAGCTTCAAAATCTCCGCGCCCAACCGTTCGGCGCTCTCCAACTGTCCCGGTTCGTTGGCGTTATAAAGAATGAGCGGATGCATATTGCCATCGCCCGCGTGGAACACATTTCCGACCATATGACCGTGTTCCGCGCCGAGTTCCGCGATACGTTTGAGCACAGCGGGCAGTTCCCCCACTGGGATCGTGCCATCGAGGCAAATATAGTCGCCCCGTTGCCCCATCGCGCCAAAGGCGGATTTTCGGCCCAACCAAATCCGCGTGCTTTCTTCCGCACTTTGGCTTTCCCGGATCGCCACCGGATTGTGCCGCTTGGCGATCTCGACGATCCGTGCCAGTTGGTCGTCGATCTCCTGGTCCGAACCTTCGACCTCGACAATCAAAAGCGCCTCGCAATCCGGGTAGCCCGCACCCGCGAACTCTTCGGTTGCGCGAATGATCGGCCGGTCCATGAATTCGATCGCAACGGGGATCAGCCCCGAGCGGATGATGTCCGCAACACAGGCCCCCGCGACTTCGTTGCTGTCGAAGCCAAAGAGCACAGGCCGCGCGCCTTCGGGTTTCGGCAGGATGCGCAGGGTGGCTTCGGTCACCACACCCAGCTGCCCCTCGGAGCCGCAGATCAGACCTAAAATATCGAGACCGCCCGCGTCCATTTCGGCGCCGCCGATCTCGATGACTTCGCCGTCGGCCATCACCATGGTGACACCCAACAGGTTGTTCGTCGTCACCCCGTATTTGAGACAATGCGCGCCGCCGGAATTCATCGCGATATTGCCCGCAATGGCGCAGGCCAATTGGCTCGACGGGTCGGGGGCGTAGAAAAACCCCTCGTCTTCCACCGCCGCCGTGACGGCGAGGTTGGTCATGCCGGTCTGCACGCGGATGTAGCGGTCAGAGGTGTTGATCTCCACCACATCGCGCAGGCGCGCGACGCCCAAGATCACGGCATCTTCCGACGGCAAAGCGCCCCCGGCCAGCGACGTCCCGGCACCGCGCGGCACCACCGGCACGCCCATCTCGTGACAAATCGCCATGACTTTCGAGACCTCTTCCGTGGTCTCCGGCAGCACCGCCAAAAGCGGCGGACAGCGATAGGCCGTCAGCGCATCGCATTCATAGGCCTTGAGCTCTTCGGGGGCTTCAATCAGCGCATGCTTGGCCAAAACCGCCCGCAGGCGTGCGGCCAGTTCCGACTTGCGGCTGAGAATCTCCGGCTTTGGCGCGGGCATATCCATGGCGCGTCCTCCCTTTATTGGTCAATTTTTATAACCAATTTTTAGATGTGACAAGCGCGATGGGTTTGCGTAATGCTGCGCCCATGGAACTCTTTGATCAGCTTCGATATTTCTCCCTGCTCGATGGCCTCGCCGTGATCTACCTGATCGCGGCCTGGGGCATTTTGGGCTATGTGATCGAGAATCCACCGAAAAAACGCGTCTCGACCTCCGTGCTGGTCGCCGATTATCGACGCGAGTGGATGGTGCATATGATCACCCGCAAACCCCGGATTTTCGATGCGACCGTGCTTGCGACCCTGCGCGAAGGTACGAGCTTTCTTGCCTCTGCCTGTCTCATCGCCATCGGTGGCGGTTTGGCGGCAATCTCGAATGCCGAGAGGTTGAGCGGCGTGGCGCGCGATCTGGCGATTGATGCGCCGAAAATCATCTGGGAGGTGAAAATCCTTTTGGCGCTGTTTTTTATCACCAACGCATTCTTGAAATTCATCTGGTCGAACCGGCTGTTCGGCTATTGCGGCGTGGTCATGGCCTCGGTCAGCAATGACGAGGCCGACCCTCAGGCCCTGCCGCGCGCGCACAAGGCGGGCGAGTTGAACATCACCGCCGCGCGCGCGTTCAACGCAGGCATTCGAGGCATCTATTTCGCGCTCGGCGCGTTGTCGTGGCTGTTGGGTCCGGTCGGGCTTTTGGTCGGTGGCAGTTTGGTCATTTTCATCATGCTGCGCCGCGAATTCGCCTCGACCTCGCGGCGGATTTTGATGCGCGAAGAAGTTTAAGCCGCTTTGACGGAGAAGGCTTCAATGCCCTGCGCGATGTCTTCGGCGACCTGCGCGACGCGATCCTCCGCGTGCATCCGCTGCGCATAGGCGCGCAAGCCGATCAGCTGTGTCTGAATCTGCCCTGCGAGCCGCACCGGATCGGTGCTTGCGGGCAGTTCGCCTTCCGCCTGCGCCTGACGCAGAACCTCGGTTAGGGCCGTTTCCATTTGGTCGATCAAATCTTCGGCGAGACCCCGCAGGTTCGGGTCGTCATCGGGCATTTCAAGAATGGTTTTGACCAACATACAGGCCCGCGACGGCACTTCAGTCCGCCTCTGTCCGCCCAACAAGCGGATGTAATCGGCGATCCCTTTGAGCTTTGAACCGCCCTCCGCCATGACCTCTGCAAGCCCCGCCTGCGTGCGCCCCGAATAGAGCCTGAGCGCCTCGGCATAGAGCCCCTCTTTCGATCCGAAAGCGGCGTAGATCGAGCCGGGCCGCATGTCGAGCGCGTTCTCCAGATCTTTCAGCGAGGTGGCATGAAACCCCTTGGCCCAGAACAGGTCCATCGCGGATTTCAGCACCTTGTCGCGGTCATATGTCGCCTGTCTCGCCATCTTTCGCCTCAAATTTGAGTGATCGCTCAAAATATATATTGAGTGATCGCTCAAGTAAACTAATGTCAGGCCATCTATAATTGAGCAATCGCTCAAGAATCAAAAGGACCGACCATGATCGACTTTACCGCCCACACGATTGACTCCGCCCCCGAAGAAAGCCGCGCCACGATGGAGGAGGTGAAATCCGCCTTCGGTCGCGTCTCCGGCCTCATCGCCGTCATGGCAGAAGCACCGGCGCTCGCGAAATCCTATTGGCAGCTCCACCATACATTTATGACCGAGACGACGTTTGACAAGGATGAGCTGACCGTGATCTGGCAGACCATCAATGTCGAACACGAATGCCATTACTGCGTGCCCGGCCATACCGGTATCGCGAAGATGATGAAGGTGGATGACGCCATCACCAATGCCCTGCGCGATGAAACCCCGCTGCCGACGGCGCATCTTGAGGCGCTCAGAACCTTCACGCTTCAGATCGTGCGCCAGCGCGGCAAGGTCACGCAAGATCAGATGCAAGCCTTTCTCGACGCAGGCTATACCAAGCGGCAAATCCTCGAAGTGCTGGTTGGGACGGCGCAAAAGGTGATGTCGAATTACACCAACGCCATCGCCCAGACCCCGGTCGATCCGGCGATGCAGGCCTTTGCATGGGAAAAAGCGAAACCTGCTCTGGTGTGATCTTTGGGGGCAAGCCCCAAAAGGGCGGCCTCACCGCCGCCCTTCTCTCAGCCACGCCGCCACCGACAGCCCTGCCAAAATCACCAGCCAGACCCAGCCGGGCAACAGAGGCGACAGTCGGGTCGATTGCGTCACATAAGCCTCACGCGGGGTGATGCCGAACCATCCGCGACCTGCGGCGACGCGGCCCTCTTCGACCAGACGCAGACGCGGCACGCCACCCGAGAGCGCAAAGGTGCCGCCACCCGAGGCGCGGATCACGGAGGCGAGCTTGTCGCCCGAGGCAATCGTCTCTTCGAACTCCCGTGGCGCGGAAGGGCCAAGCACCATGACGGCGGTCTGATCGCCTTCGGACAGGCGATAAAGCCCCATCTCGCCACCGGTGACTTCGGTCACATAGCGGCCCGGCGCGGTCTCTTCCATCGGCACGACGGACACAGTGCCATCGGGTGCCTCGACGGTCACCGACCGCGAACCTTCGGTGAGGCTGCGGCGGGTGATTGTCAGCGTGTTGCCCTCGGCCGTGGCGGTCAGCGCCTCTTCCTCAAGCTCCGGTTCTTTCATCATCCAATGGGCCAGACGCCGCAGCAGTTCAAGCTGCGGCCCGCCGCCCTCGACGCCCCGCGTCCAAAGCCACGCATGATCGGAACCAAGCACCGCCACGCGGCCCTCGCCCACCCGGTCGAGCACCAACAAAGGCCGCCCATCGAGACCGGACATCACCGTTTCGCCCTGTTCATTGGGCTCAAGCTCGACCTGACGGAACCACCGCCCCCAAGCCGGCTCGTCTTCCGCAAAGCGCAGCCCGCCCAAACCCTCGGTCACCGGGTGGCGCGCGCCCAGATCGGTGAGGCGCGGCAGGTAAGGATCCTCGATCACCCGGCCGGTGGGGGAGACCGGAATGACCCGCGCCAAAGGCGAGCGATAGATACTGTCGGCGGAGGCAAAATCCGGCCCTGCGGCGAACAGCACTGCGCCGCCGTTTTCCACATAGCGTGCGATGTTGTCGAGGTAAGAGGCGGGCAGGATGCCACGCAATTTGTAGCGGTCGAAAATGATCAGGTCGAAATCCTCGACCTTCTCCATGAACAGCTCCCGCGTCGGGAAAGCGATCAGCGACAGTTCGGTCACCGGCACACCGTCCTGTTTCGAGGGCGGGCGCAAAATGGTGAAGTGCACGAGATCGACGGAAGGGTCGGATTTCAACAGGTTGCGCCAAGTGCGTTCGCCATTGTGTGGCTCGCCGGAAACCAGCAAAACGCGCAAACGGTCGCGCACGCCGTTGATCTGCACCATGGCGGAATTGTTGCGCGTGGTCAGCTCTCCGTCCGCTTCGGGCAGGGTGAATTGGATCACATTCATGCCGCCATGGGGCAGCATCAACGGCACTTCGATGGAGCGGCCAACGGGGATGGTAAACCTCTGCGGCGTCTCGCCATCGATGGAGACCAAAAGCGGGCTGGTCGCGTCTTCATTCGGCACCGCGCCTTGATCCTCGACACGGAGTTTCAGCACGACCTCCTCGTCCAGGATCGCAAAACTCGGCGCGCTCTCAATGACCAGTCGACGGTCCCAATCCTGCGGCTCGCCTGTGAGCATGAGATGCACCGGTGCGGGAAAATCGGGGGCAAGGTCGACATCGTGCAACTGGCCGTCAGAGAGCAGAACAGCCCCGGCCAACCGCCCGCGTGGCTCGTCGGCCATGGCTTCCGCGAGCGCGCTCATCAACAGCGTGCCGCGATTGTCCGGGGCATCGCGCAGCGTAATCTCGCGCAGCTCTGTGTTGGGCATGGCGGTGATACGGGCCTCCAGAGTGGCGCGTGCCGCCTCAATTTGATCGGGCCGGGTCGAGAGGTCTTGCGAGGCGCTTTCATCGACGACGAGGAACACGATGTCGGTCAGCGGATCGCGCATTTCCTGTTTGAGCGACGGCCCCGACAAGGCCGCCAAAACGCCCAAAGCAGCCAGCGCCCGCAAGGCCCAGCCTGACAATCCACGCCAAGCGGCGAAGATGATGAGAACAAAGGCGATGCCCGCAAAAACGGCCAGCACAGGCAGGGGGATGAGCGGGGAAAAGGTGAGATCGCGGATCATTGGCCCAACCTGTCGAGCAGCGCAGGCACATGGACCTGATCGGATTTGTAATTGCCGGTCAGCACGTAGATCACCAGATTGACGCCGAACCGATAAGACAGCTCGCGTTGGCGCTCACCTGACAGACCACGCCCAACCGGCAAGAGCGGAAAGCCGGTCTCATCCAAGGCCCAGGCCGAGGCCCAATCGCCACCGCCGATGATCACCGGCGTCACATTGTCGTTGAGGTTGCGAAACGGCATGCCCTCGGCCTGTTCACTGTCGGGGGCGGCCTCGACCCAAAGCGTGCCATCGGCGTGACGTCCCGGGAATTCGCGCAAGAGGTAGAAGGCGCGATTGAGCACGTGATCCTCGGGAATTTGTTCGAGGGCGGGGATGTCGAGGGAAGCGGCCAAAGCTTGCAGTTTCGTGCCGTTTGGCGTCGCCGCGCCGAAGCCCGCGACATCGGCATCGCGCGTGTCAAAAAGGATCACGCCGCCGGTGCGCAGATAGGCGTTGAGTTTGGTATAAGCGGTCGCCGAGGGCGTCGGCTGGCTCGCCGTCACCGGCCAGTAGAGCATCGGGAAAAAGCCCAGAGGATCGGTTTCCAGATTGATTCCGATGGGCGGCGCAGGCTCGACGGAGGTGCGCATGGTCAAGACGTCGGAGAGACCGGCAAGACCGGCCTCGGAGATGCGATCCAGAGCGGCATCGCCGGTTTCGACATAGGCCAGCGCCAGTTCAGACGAGGCGCGAAGGGCGAAATCATCGTCCAACTCTTGGGCTTTGGCAACCGGGGCGATCAGCATCGCGCAGAGCAGAACCGGCAGCGCCCGCGCGCCGAAAAGGCGGCCTGAGAGCCAAAGCGAGGCCAAAAGGTCGGCACCCAAAAGCGCCAGAGCCAGCGTCAAAAGAAACGGCGCAAGGGGGCGTTCGCGCCCGGCTTCGACACCCAAAAGCGTGACATCAGACGGCCAGCGCATCTGCGCAAGCGTATCGCCTTCGGCCATCACATTGAGCGCCCGCAGGCTGTCGCGGCCCTGATAAAGCCCCGGCGGCGTGGCTTTGGTCGCATGTGCCGTCACAAACTCTTCGCCCGCGACAGGCGGCATGGCGGCGGCCTCATTGAGACGACCGAAGCCATCCATCACCCGCACCGGCTGAAGGCTTTGCCCCGCCAGATCATCCACCTCCAAAACCGCCGCCCGCGAGGTCACAGCGAGACGGTCGAGCATCTCAACGAACAGTCCAGACAAGGGCAGCGTGGACCACTCGGCATTCGCGGTGACGTGGAACAGCACGACCTGCCCCTGGCCCATGGGCTTGCGGGTGACCAAAGGCGTGCCGTCTTCCAACGTGGCGATCACGCGGTTGGCCAGCTCCGGGTCGGGCTGGGCCATGACCTGGGCGTTGATCTCAACGTCTTCGGGCACCGGCAGACCGTAAAAGGGCGAGGTCTCGGCAAAGGGGCGCAGGCGTTTCGGCTCGCCCCAACTCATCGCACCGCCCAGCGTCCGCCCTCCGGCGCGCAGCCGCACGGGCATCAGCGGATCGTCCTCGTCGCGCGCCACATCGGAGCCTGCCAGATTGGGGCCGGCAAAGCGCAACAACATGCCGCCGTCGTTCAACCAGTCCAACAAATCGGCCACTTCGCCACCCGAAAGCTGCGCGACATCGGCCAAGACAATCACATCGGGATTGGCCATGATCAGATCGGGCAAAGCGCCCTCGATCACATCGGCTTTGTCCGCCAGAGCCGCACGCAGGTAGTGGAGTTGTGACAAAAGCTGAAGCCCTTCGCCGCCTTCACGCACCACGACCAGCCCGACCTCGCGGCGTTTGAGGCTGTCGTCGGTGAGGCGTTTGGCGCCTGCGGAGGTTTGGCCTTCGATCTCAAATCGCGTGACCCGCGCGCGGAGTTCCGGCGGCAGGTCGAATGGCACTGTGACGCGGGTTTCTCCGCTCGGCAAAGTGACCTCACGCCGGTCCAGCACACGCGGCACGCCGGCGGGATCGGGGCCATGCGCCAGGATCACCACATCGCGCTCCCCACCCGCATCGGCGCGCAGCACGGGGACGGAAATCCCCGTGTCCGTGAGCTCCAGCGGCCCGAGTGCCATCACATCACGAGCAGTTTCGAAAACGGACACAGGGCCGAAGCTTTCGAGATCGGCCAGCACATCTTCGCGTCCGGCCCGCGCCAAACCGTCCGACAGCCAGAGCGTCTCGACAGCCGTCGGCATCACGGAAATCACGCCGCTCAGGGCCTCCATGTCAGGCGCAAAAGGTGCGGGCGTGATCCCGGCCAGACGCGGACGCCAATCGGCGGGTGCAAGGAATGTACAGCCTTCGGTCGGCAGGTCGGTGGCAGGCAGAATACAGACCGTGCGCCCGTCGGCTTCGGCCTCATCGAGTGCCTGTTCCACGCGCCCCATGCGCTGCGACCAATCGGGCGCGGAGGCCCAGCTTGCATCCAGCAGAACCAACAACGGATCGGAGGAGCCGCCACGCTCGACACGCGGGTTCAGAACCGGACCCGCAAAGGCGAGGATCAGCGCCGCCACTGCCACCATGCGCAACAGGAGCAGCCACCAAGGCGTGCGATCCGCCTCGACCTCTTCGTCCTTGAGACCCAGCAAAAGCGCCACGCCCGGAAAACGGCGTCTGATCGGCGCGGGCGGCACGGCGCGCAGCAAGAGCCAAAGGATCGGCAGGGCCAAAAGCCCAAGCAAAACCCAAGGCGCGGTGAATCCGATGGGGCCTAAAATCCACATCAGCGCGGGCCCTCCAAAGCCTCGTAAAGCCACAAGAGCGCGGTGAGATCGGAGTGATCCGTGTGATGCGTGGCAAAGCGCCAACCGGCATGATGCGCGATCTGGCTGAGGCGATCTTTGCGTTCGGCCAGCCGCTCGAGATAGCGGGTTTTCAGGTCAGAGGCGCGGAGCGTTTCATGCATGATGCCGCCGGACATCGAGGTAAACACCGTCCGCCCGCGATAGGGGAAGGCCTCTTCGGCAGGGTCGAGAATTTGGTAGAGCATGCCGGAAATGCCGCGATCCGAGGCGGCAGCGACGGCCGCTTCGACGGCTTCGATGGGGCCTAAGAAATCGGACAGGAAGACGGCGCGAGCGTTGGGGAGAAACAGCGTCGCGTCGGGTGCGCCGTAATCGGCCTCCGTGCTCTGCGCCAGCCCTTCGGCAATGCGCCGGAGTTGCAACGAGCCGATCCGGGGTGGCGTGCCAAGAGAGGCCAGCGCGACCCGTTCGCCGCCTTTCATCAGGAGGATCGACACGGCCATTGCCAAGAGCGCCGCGCGGTCAGATTTCTGCGGCACGTTTTTGTCGGATGAAAATCCCATCGAAGCCGAGAGATCGACCCAGAGGTGCACCGATTGCGCCGCCTGCCATTCCTTTTCGCGCACATAATGCCCGTCGGAGCGGCCCGAGCGGCGCCAATCAATCGCGCGCCCCGGATCGCCCGCCTGCGCGGGGCGATATTGCCAAAACTCGTCGCCCATCCCGGATTGCCGCCGCCCGTGGCCGCCCATCAAAAGCGTGCGCGCGAGCTGTTCTGCGCGGGCCTGCAAAGGTGGCAAGGGGGCGCTGAGGGTTTCTGCGCGCGCGCGCAGGCCCTTGTGGTTGGGGCCTTTATGGGCGCTGGGCTGGGTCACGCGGCGGACCGCACTTTCAGAGCGGTCTCAGAAACACCCGCAATGATCGCCCCCAAATCATCACCCCGCGCACGCGCCGCAAAAGTCAGAGCCATACGGTGAATGAGCACGGGACGCGCCATCGCCAAGACGTCTTCGGGGCTGGGCGCGAGACGGCCATCCAAGAGAGCACGAGCGCGGGTGGTGAGCATCAGGGCCTGTGCGGCGCGCGGTCCCGGCCCCCAAGCGACGGAGGCGTTCACGGCCTCGGGCGCTTCGGCTTCATTCGGACGACAGGCGCGGACGAGATCGAGAATCATCTCAACGACCTGCTCGCCCACCGGCATTTTGCGCAACAGCGCCTGCGCGCGGATCAGCTCGTCTGCGGTAAACACGGCATGGGCTTCGTCCTCATCGGCGCCGGTGGTCGCAATCAGGATGTCGCGCTCGGTGTCGCGGTCGGGGTATTCGACATCGACCTGCACCAAAAAACGGTCAAGCTGGGCCTCGGGCAGCGGATAGGTGCCCTCTTGTTCCAGCGGGTTTTGTGTGGCGAGGACGTGAAATGGCGCCTCCAAATCATGCGGCTGACCGGCGATGGTGACGGATTTTTCCTGCATCGCCTGCAAGAGCGCCGATTGGGTGCGCGGGCTGGCGCGGTTGATCTCGTCGGCCAGCAAGAGCTGGCAAAACACCGGGCCTTCAATGAAACGGAAGGCACGCGATCCATCGGACGCGGTTTCCAAAACTTCGGAGCCAAGGATGTCGGCGGGCATGAGATCGGGGGTGAACTGCACCCGCGCGCCTTTGAGGCCCATCACGGTCGAAAGCGTATCGACAAGGCGGGTTTTGCCCAAGCCCGGCAGGCCCAAGAGCAAAGCGTGGCCGCCGCAAAGCATGGAGGACAGCACCAAATCCACCACTGTTTCCTGACCGATGAAGCGGCGGGTGATGGAGGCCTTGGCCTCGTTCAATTTCGCGCCCAGGGCTTCGATCTCGGCGACGAGGTCGGTTTCGGTCATCACATACTCCTCACTTGCCAAGCACTTACTTAGCGGGTCGAACCATGCCACTATTAGAAACGTGTCAGGTGCAAAGCACAAATGACAAAAGGTTTAAGAGGAGATTTTCCATGTCCGTTTCCGCAGAAAGCATCGCGAGCGCCGTAAAAGCCGCCAAGGGGCGCGGATTGCCGCCGGTGGACAAGTGGAACCCGCCGTTTTGTGGCGATCTCGACATGCGGATCGCGCGGGATGGGACGTGGTTCTACCTTGGCACCCCCATCGGGCGCGCGCCTTTGGTGCGGCTGTTTTCGACCGTGTTGAAACGCGAGGGCGACAAGTATTTCCTCGTCACGCCCGTCGAAAAAGTGGGAATCACCGTCGATGACGCGCCGTTTCTGGCGGTGGATTTCGAGGTAGAGGGGGACGGCCCCGCGCAAAAGCTGACCTTTCAGACCTCGGTCGGCGATACGGTGACGGCGGATGCGGATCATCCGATCCGGGTCGAGACGCGTGACGGAGAGCCCGCCCCCTATGTCGAGGTGCGCGCGGGGCTTGAGGCGCTGATCGATCGCAAAAGCTTTTTCCGACTTGTTGACCATGGTGTCACGGAGGAGATTGACGGCGAGGATGTTTTTGGCGTCTGGTCTGCGGACACGTTTTTCGAAATCGCCAAAGCGACTGATCTCGCCTGAACCACCCGGAACTGATGCCCAAATTCGCCGCCAACCTGTCGTTTCTCTTCAAGGAATACCCCTTCCTCGAACGCTTTGCTGAGGCGAAGGCCTGTGGATTCAAGGCGGTTGAGGTCCTGTTTCCCTATGACGAACCGGCCTCAGAGGTCGCGAAGCGCATGGCCGATCTGAACCTCAAGATGGTGCTGATCAACGTGCCGCCGCCGAATTACACCGGCGGCGAACGGGGCTTTGCCGCTGTGCCGGGGCTGGAAGATCGGTTCAAACGCGACTTCAAACGCGCGCTTCGCTATGCGGAATTCCTGGGCGCCGCGCATATGCACATCATGGCGGGTAAGGCGAAAGGCGTGGTGGCGCTTGAGACCTACAAACGCAATTTGAAATGGGCGGCCCAAGTTGCCCCCAACATGAGCCTCACGATCGAGCCGATCAATGAGGGCGACATGCCGGGCTATTTCCTCAGTGACTTCGACCAGGCTGTCGAGATTCTCAACGAGGTGGCGGAGTTGAACCTCGGGCTGCAATTCGACGCTTATCACGCCCAGATCATCACCGGCGATGCCATGGCGGCCTGGGACGCATACGCGCCCTATGTGCGGCACATCCAGATCGCTGGGCCGCCCGACCGGCATGAGCCGATCAAAGGCCTGATCGATTTTCCGGAGTTTTTCCGGCGCGTGGATGAGAGCGGCTACACGGGCTGGATTTCCGCGGAATATACGCCAAAGAAACGGACCGAAGACGGGCTTGACTGGTTCCGCCAAGCGCAGGCGTTAAGCTAAGGGCTGCGTCCCCGCGACCTCTCCGGCACAGCCCGCGCCGGGCGCTTCGACCTCCAGCGTGGAATGTGCGATGGAGAACCGCTCGCGCAGCACGCTTTTCAGTTCGGTCAAAACAGGCGTCGCCTCACCCGAAATCACCACATGCGCCTCGACCGAGGTGCGGCGTTCGTCGATTTGCCACAGATGAATATGGTGCACATCCTCGACACCCTCGATTTCCGCCATGGCTGCGGCCACGTCGTCCGCCTTGGTGTCCGTTGGCGCGCCGAGCATCAGAATGCGGATCACCGGACGGATTTCTGCGAAAGACTGCCAGAGTATATAGAGTGCAATGGCGATGGTCAGAAGCGGGTCGATCAGCCGCCAATCCCAGATCAGAATGACCACCCCCGCGACGATGACCGCCACAGAGGTCGCGGCATCGGCGAGATTGTGAAGGAAAGCGGCCCGGATGTTGAGGCTGTCTTTCGACATCGAATAGGTCAGCGCTGCCGTCACCAGATCGACGACCAAGGCAATGAGCGCCACGATCACCACGGTCCACCCCGCAATCTCCGGCGGGTTGAACAGGCGAGAGACTCCTTCGGCGAAGAGATAGACGGAGATGATGATCAGCGAGGTGTAGTTGACCATGGCGGCGACCACTTCGGCACGCCCGTAGCCAAAGGTCATGGTGTCATCGCGCGGCTTGCGAGCGATTTTGCGCGCACCAAAGGCGATCACGAGGGCGATGGCATCGGACAGATTGTGAATTGCATCGGCGATCAGCGCCATGGAGCCCGAGACGACGCCGCCGACGATTTGCGCCAGTGTCAGGAAAAGATTGACCGCGATGGCGCCCGCGACTCGGGCGTCTCCGGCGTTCGGATCGATGTGGTGATGGTGATGGCTGTGAGGCCCGTGGTGATGATCATGTGACATGCGGACATCCTGCCTCAACGCGCGACCAATGCCAGCGGAAAGTGAAGGGGGCTGCGTATAAGTCGCACCGACGCGTGCCTGAGTTTCTCGTGACCCCCCGAGTCTTCCCCGACAGACAGGCCATTTTCGGATCAGCCGGGTTCAAGGTCCGCGCATATGCACAAAGAAACACGATGATTTCCCCAATAAAAGCGCAGCTGTATACATTTGCACACTGAAATCCCGCCAAGACCCCAAATTTATGTTCAAAAATAAACAACGCATAAAAACGAGTCGAAAACTGCGGTATCTCAGGTGACTTCACACAAAATCACGCCAATTTACAAAATTATCCCAAAAATGTGATCTGCATAAACGCACATTACAATGTTTATAAACCTATTATTCGTTCCTATTTACACATCCATGACGGAAGCCTACATTCATTCCCATAGAAAGACGCAAAAACGAACATACGGCGTCTTCCACAACTGACGTGTCACACACGAAACACTTATAAAGGACCAAAACCATGACCAACTCTTTCAAAACCCTCGCTGCCGCTGCCATCGTTGCCGTTGCCGGTTCCGCCGCTTTCGCTGGCCCGAACTACATCATCCCGGGCAACCAGGCCTCCTCGAAAACCACCGCAAACGTCGAGCTCGTCCGCGCCGACGCACCCGCAACGCTCGAAGTTTACTCCGTGCACGGCGGTGAGCGCGTGGCTCTTCTTGGCTCCACCGACGTCAAAGCCGGCGCCAACACCGACGTGAAAGTCAGCCTGTCGTCCTCACCGCGCTCCAACATCGAGTTCGTGCTCGTCGGCGCCAACGGTGCCGATCTGGCCCAAACCAACGTGAACAACATCCAATAAGCGCCCCCGCACACCTTTGCGTGTGCTTTGTCTCTCAAAAACTGTCCCCTCGATTTTTGAGACAGGCGTGAACGGGTGGTCCAGTTCGTTCTGATCTGATTGGTGCGAACGGAAAAAATGCCGCGGAGGAAACTCCCGCGGCATTTTTTCTATTCCGATCATGAGGTAAAAATCAGTCGCCCAGTTTGGCGTGCACCTCCGCCAGATCGACCTCGCCCAGCGGCATTTTGTTGCCCGGATTCTCGAAATCATATTTGAAGAGCTGGAAATCACGCTTGTAGATTTCCCACATCAAATGCATCGAGAGATCGTCGAAATAGTCCTCAACCGGATGCAGACGCTTCGGGCCGTGGCCTTCGGATTCGTTGAACCGCGGGATTTGCGTCAGATCGACGGCATGGGGCGTCTCGATGTGATCGAGCACGTCCTGCATGCCTTCGTTGAATTTCTCGGTAAAGAAAATCTTGTCGTAGGTACCGCCGTTCACGATGAAGGTCGAGACATGGCCGGACATCGCCGACCAGTGGATGTCCGGATCCATCGGGCGGCGCCAACGGATGGTGTCGCGCACGAACAACAAAAACCGCCGAAAGCTCGCGATCTGATCGAAATCATCCTTGCCGTCCGGGCCGCCGACCTCGATGCCGTATTTCTGGATGAGCTGCGGCACGAGATTGCCGCGATAGCGTTTGCCGTTGCGCTGAATGCCGCAAATTTTGTCGAAAAAGCTCGACAAAACACGGGTGTATGGGTTTCGCACACAAGTGAAGGCGTAGCTTTTGTGGCTCTGCACATTGGCTTCGATCAGAGGCTGGCTTTCCTCTTGCGCCCATTTGTGCATGCGATCCTTGCTGTCGTGGATGTCGCCATCGAAAAATTCGCCATGATCGGAATAGAACATGATTTGCCCGATGGTCGAGCAGGCACATTTGGGGACGACACGATAGACCACACTTTCGCTTTCGGTCATCCAGGTTCCGGGAAAGCCCATATTTACCACAACTCCTCTTTGTCACGCTCACCGTGACCCTTTTCGCTTTAAAAGCAAATTAGCCTTGATTATTCAATGATTGGTTACGCTTATATGCGAACAATACGTCAAAAATGAGGTTACGGTTTCCAATATGGCACGAATTGCCTTCATCTTGCTGTGCCATAAAGACCCAGAGGCCATCATCGACCAGGCCCGTCGGCTGACGCGGGCCGGGGATTATATCTCGATCCATTTCGATGCGCGCGGCGGCAAGGAGATGTTCGAGACCATCAAGAAGGGGCTCGACGACAATCCGAATGTGACCTTCGCGACCAAGCGGATCAAATGTGGTTGGGGGGCGTGGAGCCTTGTTGAGGCGACGCTTTACGCCATCGAGGCGGCCGAGCGCGATTTCCCGCGCGCCACGCATTTCTACATGCTCTCCGGCGACTGCATGTCGATCAAGACCGCAGAATATATGCATGACTACCTCGACCGCGAGGATGTCGATTTTATCGAAAGTTTCGACTTTTTCGAAAGCGACTGGATCAAGACGGGGATCAAGGAAGAGCGACTGATCTATCGCCATTGGTTCAACGAGCGCACGCACAAATGGTTGTTCTACGAGAGCCTGAAGATGCAACAGCGTCTGGGCCTCAAACGCGAAATTCCCGAAGACATTCAGATCATGATCGGCTCGCAGTGGTGGTGTCTGCGGCGCCGGACCATCGAGTGGATTCTCGAATTTACGCGTCAACGCAAAGACGTGATGAAGTTCTTCCGCACCAGTTGGATTCCCGATGAGACGTTTTTCCAGACGCTCGTCCGCCATCTGGTGCCCGAGAAAGAAATCCGCACCCGCACGCAGACGTTCCTTATGTTCACCGACTATGGCATGCCCGTGGTGTTCTACAACGACCACTACGATTTGCTGATTTCGCAGGACTATCTCTTCGCGCGCAAAATCTCCCCGGATGCCAAAGAGTTGAAAAAACGGCTGGGCGATCTTTTTGCCGCGACCGGCGTGAACTTCCAAATCTCGAACGAAGGCCGGTCACTGTTTCAGTTCCTCTCGGGACGCGGGCGCAACGGGCGGCGGTTTGCACAGAGATTCTGGGAGACCGAAAGCTCACTGGGGCGCGACCGCGAGTTGTTGATGATCGTCTGCAAGAAATGGCACGTCGCCAAGCGGTTGGTCGCGGAGATCAAGAACCAAACCGACATTCCCTGTCTTGAATACCTCTTCAACGAGGAACACACCTACCTGCCCGATCTGGGTGGGATCGAGAAAAGCCTCGAGAAACGCACGCGACACCGTCGGGCCTGGGTGCGGATGCTGTTCGATTATTTCAACACGGATCGGATGATCGTCTGCCTCGACCCCGAGGGGATCGAGCTGATCCGCGACTTTTATGCCGACCGTTCCGGCACGCGGCTTTTGGAAATCGAGTGCGAATTCACCGACGACTATCTGATCGGACATGCCAAGCGCACGGGCCTCGCGGGCGATCACACGCCGGACGACGCGCTGGCGCGGCTTTTGCCGACGATCCGCTCCGATATGACCCATGAAAGCGATCAAATCCGCGACGCGGATTTTGAGAACTACGCCCGGATTTCACAGTTCAACACACCAGAGGAAAACGCGCCCCCCCTTGCGCGCTTCCTCGGCATCTCCGAAGATAAAGCGCGCGAGATCGTCTCGATGCATTACCTGTTTTCCGACTAAGCGAGCCCCCCCATGCCCTACGCCTATGATGACCAGAACATCTTTGCCAAAATCCTGCGCGGGGAGATCCCCTCGTCTCCCGTGTTCGAGAGCGAACACACGATTGCCTTTCCCGACATCACGCCGCAGAAAAAGGCGCATATTCTGGTGATCCCGAAAGGGCCCTATCGCTGTTACGACCATTTTGTGCAGGCGGCCTCTGAGGCGGAACAGCTCGACTTTTTCCGCTCTGTTGCCAAGGTGGCCGAACAGATCGGCGTGGCCGAGTCTGCGGGCGGTCAGGGGTTTCGTCTGGTGACCAACTCGGGCGAGCACTCACATCAGGAAGTGCCGCATTTTCATGTCCATCTCTTGGGCGGCGAGCCCGTTGGGCCGCTGACCTGTAAATAATAAGTTGCATCCTTAAATGACAAAACCCCGCCTAAGGCGGGGTTTTTTATTGAGTATTTTGACCAAGAAAAAGAAAGGCGTTATTTGCCGGAGGTCAGCTCGACAAAGACGTCTTCGAGATCCGGTTCCATCGTGCGCACGTCGCCGATGGTGATCCCTGCGGTTTTGACCGCATCGAGAATCGCCCCGACAGAGGCCTGACCGCGCGAGAAATCGAACACGAAAGCGCCGTCACGACGGCGTTCCATTTTGACGCCCTCGGGCAGCGCGAAACTGTCGGGTGCGGCACCGTCCGGTTCGATCACGAGGGTCTTTGCATCCATCAGGCCGAGAAGGTTTTTCGTCGTATCCTGCTTGATCAACGCGCCATGGTTGATGATCGCGATCTCGTCACACATTTCCTGCGCCTCTTCGAGGTAGTGTGTGGTGAGAATGATCGTCATGCCGCGCTCTTCGTTGAGCTTGCGCACATTGGTCCAAAGCATCTGACGCAGCTCGATGTCGACACCTGCGGTCGGCTCATCGAGCACCAGAATTTGCGGGTTATGTACCAGCGCTTTGCCCAGCAAAAGACGCCGCCGCATCCCGCCCGAGAGCGTGCGCGCATAGGCATCGGCCTTGTCGGAAAGTCCAATGAGATCAAGGATTTCATCTGTGCGACGGTCGCGTTTCGGCACGCCGTAAAGCCCGGCCTGCACCTCCAAGGCGCCGCGCGGGGTGAAGAAGGGATCGAGGTTCAGCTCCTGCGGCATCACACCGATCGCGGCGCGCGACTGACGCGGATTCACATCCTGATCGAAGCCCCAGATTTTCACCTTGCCGGAGGTTTTGATCACCAGCCCGGCGAGGATGTTGATCATCGTCGATTTGCCGGCACCATTCGGACCCAACAGACCAAAGATCGACCCCGTCGGAATCTTCAGGTCGACGCCTTTCAAGGCCTCTTTCGCAGGCTGCCCTGCCCCGCCGCCATAGGTCTTGCGCAGGGCTTCAATTTCGAGTGCGTAGCTCATGTTGCGCGTGTTGCTCATGGGTCTCGCTCCTTTTGTTCCTTTTGCCTGCGTCGCAGATCGGGGCACGGTTGCCCCTTGTCCGTGCCGCCCGGATCGCTATCATGCAGCCCTGACTTAGGCGGTCTACGAGACTGCGGCAACCGCGTCCACCGCCAAGCCCCTTGCACAGACCCGCACAGGCCTCTGGTGTCGGCGGGCGACAGAGCCGATGCGATAGCGAAAAGGACAGGACGATGACGATTCAAGCGCCGGAAACCGAAGTGGTCTCCACATGGAAAGTGGCCTGTGATGGCGGCGAAGGTGCACTTGGACATCCGCGCGTCTGGTTGGTGATCCCGCATGACACGGGCTATGTGGAATGCGGCTATTGCGACAAGAAATTCATCCATGAAAGCGCCAAGCTGAAAGACGCGTAAATCTTTCGGCAAGGCTCTGAAACGAGGTGAAAATGCGTTTGGCGTTTTCCCTTTGTTAAAGTCTTGCACCTAACCTCTCAGACATCAGCTTTTTGAGAGGTCGGGACATGCTAACGATCCAACAAATCACTTTGGTTCGGAATAATTTTCGGCGTCTCGCACCTGTGCGTCTTGACGCCTTGCAAGAGGTGTACAAACGCTTTGCCGCGATGGCGCCGGAATTCGACGGGCAATACCATACCTCGCTCAACGACCGGGGCCGTACTTTGGAAAGTATTATCGAGCTATCGCTTTTGTCGCTCGATCATCCCGGCGCCCTGTTTGCAACATTGCATGGTCTGGGTCGAGAATATGCCAATTACGGCAGCTGGAAAGACACCTACGATCTTATCAGCGAGTTGATTATTGACGTCTTTGCCGAACACACCGGAGACGACTGGACGATCGAACACGCTCACGCCTGGCGCACGGTCTTGCACTTTATCGCCAAAGGCATGTTGGAGGGCGCGAAATCACGCGCTGTGGCGTAAAGCGTTTTTCTTTTTCTCTGAAACAGGAAAAGAAAAAACGCAGTGCAACATATAAACCTTGTGCGCGCTTCACACCAAATCTGTGATTCAGATTTGATGTGAGACGTTTTAACCGGAGACGCCTTGCCAATAAACCGCTCCCATTGGCGATACCTGCTTGCAGGGGGCGCGCCTTTCCGTGCTATCAAGACGCAACTTTTGAGCACGGGTTAAGAGCAGAGGGAAAGACGCGTCATGACATTCGGCAAGGGCAGCCATCTTCACCTCATCGACGGATCGGCGTTTATTTTCCGCGCCTATCATGCGCTTCCGCCACTGACGCGCAAATCCGACGGTCTGCCCGTGGGGGCGGTCAGCGGGTTTTGCAACATGCTCTACCGCTATATCGAGGCCAACACCGGCGCCGATGCGCCCACGCACGCGGCGGTGATTTTCGACGCTTCGGGCAAGACCTTTCGCAACGATCTCTATCCGGCCTACAAAGCCAATCGCCCGCCCGCACCCGAAGATCTGGTGCCGCAATTCCCGCTGACGCGCGAGGCCACCCGCGCCTTCAACGTCGCCTGTATCGAAATCACCGGCTTTGAGGCCGACGACATCATCGGCACGCTTTCTCATCAGGCGCGTGACGCGGGCGGTCGTGTGACCATCATTTCCTCGGACAAAGACCTGATGCAACTGGTCGGCGGCGGCGTCGAGATGCTCGACCCGATGAAAAACAAACGCATCGACCGCGAGGGCGTCGAAGAGAAATTCGGCGTCGGCCCAGAGCGTGTCGTCGATGTGCAGGCGCTTGCGGGCGACTCGGTCGACAACGTCCCCGGCGCCCCCGGCATCGGGATCAAGACGGCGGCGCTTTTGATCAACGAATTCGGTGATCTTGAAAGCTTGCTGTCGCGGACCGACGAGATCAAACAGCCGAAACGCCGCCAGACGCTGGAGGACAATGCCGAGTTGATCCGCGTTTCCCGCGATCTGGTGAAACTCGATTGCGAGATGGAGTTGGATTTCAGCCTCGATAGCCTTGAGGTGCAGGAGCCGGACAAGGATAAGCTCTTGTCATTCCTCACGGAAATGGAATTCCGCACCATCGTCAAACGCGTCTCGGAACGCTTCGGCGTCGAGGCTCCTGCGATCCCCGAGGCCCCTGCCCTCGCTGCCAGCCAATCGCCCGACGCCCCTGCGGCGCCAGAGGCCAGGCCGTTTGACACCTCGTCTTATGAAAAAGTGTCGACCATGGGCGCGCTGGAGCGTTGGATCGACACGATCTATGCCCGCGGCTACGTCGCCGTCGACACCGAAACGACCGGGCTCGACGAGATGCAGGCCGATCTGGTTGGCGTCTCCTTGTGCGTCGAGCCGGGCGAGGCCTGTTACACCCCGGTCGGCCATACTTTGGGCGAGGACGATCTCTTCGGCGGCTCCAATTTGGTCGATGGGCAGCTGTCGAAAAACATGGTTCTGGACGCTCTGAAACCGATGCTTGAGGACGACAGCATCCTCAAAATCGGCCAGAACATGAAATATGACGCCAAGATTTTTGCCCGTCACGGTGTGCGCGTCGCGCCCTATGACGACACGATGCTCCTGTCCTATGCGCTGAACGCCGGTATCCACAATCATGGTATGGATGCGCTGTCCGAGCGCTATCTGAACCACACGCCGATCCCCACAAAAGACCTTTTGGGCAGCGGCAAATCCGCGATCACTTTTGACAAGGTGGAGATCGGCAAAGCGGTCGAATATGCCGCCGAGGACGCCGACATCACGCTGCGGCTGTGGCAGGTTTTGAAACCGCGTTTGCACGCTGAGCGCGTCACCACCGTCTATGAGACCTTGGAGCGCCCGCTCTCGCCGGTTTTGGCGCAGATGGAAATGGCCGGCGTTCTCGTTGACCGCGACGTGCTCTCGCGCATGTCGAACGCTTTCGCCCAGAAAATGGCGGGGCTTGAGGCGGAGATTCACGAGCTTGCGGGCGAGACCTTCAACGTCGGAAGCCCCGCGCAGCTTGGCGAGATTCTCTTCGAGAAAATGGGCCTTGAGGGCGGCAAAAAGGGCAAGACTGGCAAATATTCCACCCCCGCCGACGTGCTCGAAGACCTTGCCACCGAACACGACCTGCCCGGACGCGTGTTGGATTGGCGGCAGCTCTCGAAACTCAAATCCACCTACACCGACGCGCTTCAGACCTTTATCCACCCCGAGACGGGTCGCGTGCATACCTCCTACGTTCAAACCGGCGCTGTGACCGGGCGTTTGGCCTCCTCTGACCCCAACCTGCAAAACATCCCCGTGCGCTCCGACGAAGGCCGCCGCATCCGCGAGGCCTTTATCGCCGCTCCCGGCAAGAAACTGATTTCGCTCGACTATTCCCAGATCGAGCTGCGCATTCTCGCCCATGTCGCCGGCATCGACAGTCTGAAACAGGCCTTCCGCGACGGCTTGGACATTCACGCCATGACGGCGTCTGAGATGTTCAATGTCCCGATCGAAGGCATGGACCCGATGGTCCGCCGCCAGGCCAAGGCGATCAACTTCGGCGTGATCTACGGCATCTCCGGGTTCGGCCTCGCCCGCAACCTGCGCATTCCGCGCAAAGAGGCGCAGGGCTTTATCGACCGCTATTTCGAACGTTTCCCCGGCATCCGCGCCTATATGGACGACACGGTGGAATTCGCCAAAGCGCATAAATACGTCGAGACCCTCTTTGGCCGCAAAATCCACACGCCGGAAATCGCCGCCAAAGGCCCGCAAGCCGGCTTCGCCAAACGTCAGGCCATCAACGCGCCCATTCAAGGCTCCGCCGCCGACATCATCCGCCGCGCCATGGTCCGCATGCCCGACGCGATCAAAGACCTGCCCGCAACCATGCTGTTGCAGGTCCACGACGAATTGATCTTTGAGGTTGATGAGGACGCCTGCGATCAGGTGATCGAAGTGGTCAAGGACGTGATGGAAACCGCCTCCGAGCCCGCCGTGAAACTTGATGTGCCGATCGAAGTGGACGCAGGCATCGGCGACAATTGGGCCGAAGCACATTGAGCCTGTCTTCATTGCAGCTCAAATACTCAAAAACGGAGCGATGTTCCTCGCGCCGTTTTCACATTCAAAGCATCAGAAAAGCCTTAAATCAGGCCTTCCTTCTGGAACAGGACTTTCAAATTCGCCTCTGGCCGCGGCCCGATGTGGGAAATCACTTCTGCGGCGGCAACACAGCCCATACGCCCACAGGTCGCAAGGCTCTGCCCCGTCGCGTAGCCGTATAGGAAACCGGCGGCGAATTGGTCGCCCGCGCCAGTGGTGTCCACGGGTTGCACGCGATTGACCGGCACCACGGCCTCTTCATCGCCCTGCACCAAAACCACGTCAGAGCCAGAGCGCGTACAGACCACGAGACCCGATTCCATGGCCGCCGTTTCCAGCGCGGTCGATAGGTCGGTCTGGTAGAGGCTTTCCCATTCGTGTTCGTTGCCGATGACAAAATCCAGCTCCTTCACAAAGGTCCGGAAATCGTCACGGTGACGGTCGACGCAGAACGGATCGGACAGAGAAATCCCGACCTTGCCGCCCGCGGCCTTGGTCAGCTTCGCGGCTTGGTCGAAGGCGTATTTGCCTTTGGGCTTGTCGTAGAGATAGCCTTCGAGGAACATGATCTCCGCATCGCCCGCGACCGCCTCCGACACATCCTCTTCGGAAATTTCCGACGAAATCCCGAGGTAGGTGTTCATCGAGCGCTCCCCATCCGGCGAGACAAAAATCATCGAGCGCGAGGTCGGAAGTTCGCCGCCCGGCACCGGCGCGTTGACGAAAGCGGTGCCATCGGCCTCCATCTCGGCGGCATAAAACCGGCCCAGAGCGTCGTCATGCACCCGGCCGATAAAGCCGGTCTTGAGGCCCAAAGTACCCAGCCCCGCCAGAGTGTTCGCCACGGAGCCGCCCGGCGTCTGCACCCGGTTGGACATTGCACCATAAAGCAACTCGCCCCGCTCGCGTTCCACGAGCTGCATGATGCCTTTCTCGATGCCCATGAGTTCCAGAAAACTGTCATCGGCCTGGGTGATCACATCGACGATGGCGTTGCCGATGCCGACAACCTGATAGGTTTTAGTCAAGGTTTTTCTCCTCGAACATGCACAGATCGCGGATCAGGCACGCGCTGCATTTCGGTTTGCGCGCAACACAGGTGTAGCGTCCGTGCAGGATCATCCAGTGATGCGCATGCTGTTGAAATTCGGCAGGAATATGGTCTTCGATGGCGCGTTCGACCGCCACCACATCCTTGCCCACGGCCACGCCCGAGCGATTGCCGAAACGGAAAATATGCGTATCCACCGCTTGCGTGGGCACATGCCACCACATGTTCAGCACGACATTCGCAGTCTTGCGCCCGACCCCCGGAAGGCTCTCCAATGCGGCGCGCGACGAGGGCACGATGCCGTCATAGTCGTCGACCAAAATCTGGCTCAACTTGATGACATTCTTCGCCTTGTTGCGGTAAAGCCCGATGGTTTTGATATGCTCGATCAGCCCCTCTTCGCCCAGATCGAGCATTTTTTGCGGTGTGTCGGCGATTTTAAACAGCTCTTTCGTCGCCTTGTTGACGCCCTTGTCGGTCGCCTGTGCAGACAGCGCGACGGCCACCACCAAGGTATAGGCGTTCACATGGTCAAGCTCGCCCTTGGGCTCGGGCTCAGCGGCCTGGAAACGGGTGAAAATCTCATGGATCGTATGGTAATCGAGCTGTTTGGTCATAGGCTTCTAATGCCTTGTCGAAGGGATCGGGGCAAGTCGTTCCTGTGATAGATGGGGTTTTCCTAAAATCCTCTGAAAATCAGATGAAAATCCGTGTCATTTTTTACCTCAAAACAGGGCAGGAATTAATCCTCGCTTCAACTCTGACCTGCATTCTCAACCCACAGAGATTCAATTGGGACGACAGAATGGACCCCTTTGCGGCTTACGGCATGATCGCGGGTGCGGCGCTCATAGAAGAGGATGAGACCTATCAGATGGACAAACTGTCCAGCTATGGCCTCTCGGGCTTTGGCCCCGGTGTCATGATCGAGACCAGCGAGGGACCGCAACCCGTCGAATGGCTGCGTCCCGGCGATCTGTTGCTGACTCGTGACGAGGGCTACAAACCGCTTCTTTGGGTCGGTCGCAGCGCCTTGACGGATGAAGGTGTAAAGCCGCCCTTGCGCCTCCACGCTGGCGCCTTTGGCAAACGCACGCCGGAGCGTGATCTGATCCTCGCGCCCGGCCATCATGTCCTGCTGCGCTCGGCGCAGGTCGAATTGCATTTCTTTGAGAGCGAGGTGCTGGTGCCCTCCGGCGATCTCGCAACCGAATCGGAGATCGACTATACACCGCCTGCCTCGGACTATGCCTATTGCCATCTCGTCATGGCCGACCATCAGATGCTTTTGGCCGAAGGTGTCTGGACTGAAAGCCTGTTCCCGGACGAAGACACGCTTGTCGCTTTGGGGGCGCTGGCGCGGGCGGAAATCACGGCCAAGCTCGGCCCCTCTCTGATCCGGGCACAGCGGGCGAGGATGACGCTTGCCCCCGGTGAGGCAGTCGTGTTGCAACCGCGCTCGGCCGTCGCGGCGCGGCGTATGGCCGCCTAATCCGCAAGTTTCGGGTCGGCAAGGCCCATGGGACAAGTTAGGCTTCTCCCATCTGATCGCCTGTCTGATCTCTGCCCGGAGCCTGCCCGATGCCGCCTCACACTGAAAACATCGAGACTGTCTCAGCGCCCGAGCCTTTTGAAGATCGCTACCACTTCAACGTCGTGCGCCGGGCCATCGACATCATCGACCAGTCCGAACAGCCCCTGTCGCTGGACACTCTCGCCGCCGAATTGGGCATGTCGCCCTTTCATTTGCAAAAGCTCTTTAGCCAATGGGCCGGTGTCTCTCCGAAACGGTTTCAGCAATATCTGACCCTGGGTCATGCCAAGGCCCTCATCACCCAAAACCACAGCCTCTTGGACACGACAGAGGCCACGGGCATGTCCAGCACCGGACGCCTGCACGATTTGTTCGTGCGTTGGGAGGCGATGAGCCCCGGCGAATATGCCCGCAAAGGCGATGGCCTGACGATTTCCTACGGCTGGTTCGACACACCTTTCGGGCGTAGCCTCGCGATGGCCACGCCGCGCGGGCTTTGTGCCCTGGCGTTCACCTCCGAATGTCGCGATCAGGATGCCTTTGCCGACCTGTCTTCCCGCTGGCCCAAAGCCTCTTTCGTGAAAAACTCCGACGCGGTGCGCCCCTTTGTCGAGGCCGCTCTTGGCGGCGGAGACACCAAGCTGCATCTCATCGGCGGACCGTTTCAGATCAAAGTCTGGGAAGCACTCCTGTCGATCCCGTCCGGTCAGGTCACCACCTATTCCGACATTGCCCGCGCCATCGGCAACCCCAAGGCGGTGCGCGCCGTTGGCACAGCCGTCGGGCATAACCCCGTGAGCTGGCTCATCCCCTGCCACCGCGTGTTGCGCAAAACCGGGGCCCTGGGCGGCTATCACTGGGGCCTGCCGGTCAAACGCGCGCTTTTGGCCTATGAAAGCCTCAAGGCCGACGCCCTCACGCCTGAGCGAAAACCCGCCACATTTTCGTGATTGCGATAAATCCACCGTGCCAGAGCCGCGAGACGCAGGTAAAACCAGCGTCAAGAGCAGTTTTTCAAGGAGGATCCAAATGAAATCCCCGCTTTATATCGCTATCCCTCTCGTGGCCAGCTTTGGCCTGACCGCCTGTATGGACAGCTACGACCCCAATTCCAAAGCCACGCAAGGCGTCGCCCTCGGTGCGGCCCTCGGCGGCATCACCGCCGCCGCCACCTCGGGTGACAATGACAAGCTTGCCAAGGTCGCCGTGGGCGCCATGATCGGTGGGGCCGTGGGCGGTGCCATCGGTCAGCGTCTGGACCAACAGGCCGCCGATCTGCGTGAGGATCTTGGCAATGATGACGTGAAAATCGTCAACACCGGCTCGCAGCTGATCGTGACCATGCCGCAGGACATCCTGTTCGCGACCGACAGCGCCGTTGTTGTGCCCTCGCTGCAAACCGACCTACGCAAGCTGGCCTATAACCTCCAGGACTACCCGAACACCACGGTTCAAATCATCGGTCACACCGACAACACCGGGTCTGCGGGCTATAACCAAGAGCTGTCGACCCGTCGTGCGACGGCGGTCGCGACCGTGCTGACCGGCAATGGCGTTGCCACCGGTCGGGTGCATGCCTTTGGCCGTGGCGAAGACCAACCGATCGCCACCAACCTGACGCCGGAGGGCAAGGCCCAGAACCGTCGCGTCGAGATCGTCATCACGCCGACCTCGGCCTGATCGCTCTGATACAGATTTCGAAAGGCCGGGCCTGTCCCGGCCTTTTTTATGGCTCAGAACCTGCGCTGGTCATATAATCTGACCAGTCACAGCACGAGAGCCCCATGCCCTTTCAAAAAGTCACCCCCGAAAAACTCAGCGCCTCTGTTGCACGTCAGGTCGAGCTTTTGATCCTGCGTGGAATTTTGCGGCCTGGCGAGCGCCTGCCCTCAGAGCGCGATCTGGCGGAGCGGCTGGGCGTGTCGCGCCCCTCAGTGCGCGAGGCCGTGGCGGAACTGACCGACAAGGGCCTGTTGGAGACCCGCGCCAATGCCGGCATCTTCGTGGCCGATGTCTTGGGGTCGGCCTTCTCGCCGGCGTTGGTCAAACTCTTCGGCAGCCATGACGAGGCAGTGTTCGACTACATCGCCTTTCGCCGAGATATGGAGGGGCTGGCCGCCGAGCGCGCCGCAAAGATGGCCTCCGACACCGACCTGAAAGTCATCGCCACGATCTTTCAAAAGATGGAAGCGGCCCATCCGAAACGCAATCCGACCGAAGAGGCCCGTCTCGACGCGGAGTTTCACCTGTCGATCATCGAGGCCTCGCATAACGTCATCATGCTGCACATGATGCGCTCTATGTTCGATCTGTTGCGCGAGGGCGTGTTCTATAACCGCTCGGTGATGTTCAAACAGCGCACCAACCGCGCCCAGCTTTTGGAGCAACACCGCGCCATTCACGACGCGCTTCAGGACCGTGACCCGGAGGCCGCCCGCGCCGCCGTCACGCAGCATCTCGACTATGTCGAAGAGGCGCTTTTGGATCAGCAGAGGTTCGAGCGCAATGAAGAGGTCGCAAAGCTCAGATTCGAACATGAACAGGCGCGCGGGTGATCACAGCGCGCTGCCTTTGATGGTCACCACCGGCAAAGCCTCCAGATCAACGCCTTCCAAACAGCGCAGATTGATGGCCCAGCCTTCGAAACGCGTCGCCCCTGCCGCCAGTTCTTTTTCAGTCGGGGCCGAGGGACGACGGAACGGAGAAATGCCGCAGTGCGGACAAAAATAATCGGCCCCGGTCATCGTGCCCCAACGGTAGACGGTCATGTCCTCTAGGGGCGTCAACATCTGCAACGCCTCTTTCGGCACCCGAAAATTCAGCGCACCACGTTTGCGACAAATGGAACAATCACAAACCCGCATGTGGTCGATCTCGGCAGTGACCTCAAACCCTGTGGCGCCACAATGACAGCTTCCCTGATAGGTCTTCGGCATAATGCGTTTCCTCTGTCGTGTCTTCATTGCAGGCCAAATACTCAAAAAGCCCCGCCGATGTGGCGGGGCTTTCGATCAGGGTCTGTCTGATCCGGTCAGGAGATCAAACAAAGACTTAGTGCAGCTTGTCACCAACTTCGGCAATCGAGGTGTCGATCAGAGCGTTGGCGTCCGCAGCAGTCATGTTTTTCGCGATCACATCGCTTGCAGCAGCCACGGCGACGGAAATTGCCGTGTTGCGGACTTCGCGGATCGCGGCGGCTTCAGCGGCACCAATTTGCTCTTCGGCGGCCGCGAGGCGGCGGGCGATGGAGGATTTCAGATCCTCTTTCGCTTTCACCGCGGCGGCTTCCGCGTCTTTCTTTGCTTGCGCGACGATGGCGTCGGCCTGATCCTGAACTTCGCGCTGTTTGCGCTCGTAGGAGGCGAGGATCGACTGAGCTTCTTCACGCAGGGCGCGGGCTTCGTCCAGTTCGGATTTGATGCCTGCGGCGCGCTGATCGAGCATGCCGCCGATCATCGAGGGGACTTTCTTCCAGAGAAGAATGCCGACGAAGACCAAAAAGCCCAGGAGCACGACGAAGTTGGTGTTCTTCAGCGAGAAGAACGGACCGGTTGCCGCGAAGGCCGGGCTAGCCGCGGTGAGGGCGAGGAGGAGAGAAAGTTTTTTCATGTCCTTAGCCTTTCATCCGTGCCGTGACAGCAGCCGTGATCGAACGCGCATCGGCGGAGGAGCCCATGGCGGCGACGAGTTCCTTGGCGGTATCTTTGGCGACGTCCTTGACGCTTTCCAAAGCCCCGTCGCGGATCTCAGCGATGGCTTTTTCAGATTCGGCGGTTTTCGCGGAGATCTCTGCATCGGCCTTGGCGGTCGCGGCATCGAGATCGGCCTGAATGGCCGCACGGGTTTCATTGGCGATTTGCTGGGCCTGAGCTTTCGCCTCGGCCAGTGCAGCGTTATACGCCTCTTCCGCTTCTTTCGCCTTGAGCTTCAGCTCTTCGGCGGCGGAAATATCATTCATGATCGTGCCGGAGCGCTCGGCGAGCACCGTAGAGATGCGCGGCAGGGCGATCTTGGACAGCACGAAATAGATCACGACGAGCGTGACCAGAAGCCAGAAAATCTGGTTGGGGAAAGTGGAGAAATCGAGCTGCGGCATGCCGGCTTCTGCGGCGCCGTGTGCGGCTTCTACCCCGTGTGTTTCGGTTGCCATCTTGTCCTCCTGGCTCTGACCTGTGTCTCCCGAAAGGGAGAGACCCCTATATTACGCGAGGGTGGGACTAAACGAAGTCCCACCCTGCCGTAAGGATGGAGCGTCGGATCAGACGGCGAACATCAGCAGCAGAGCGACGAGGAACGAGAAGATCCCCAGAGCTTCTGCGAAGGCCATGCCGATGAAGAGCGTCGCGGTTTGCGAAGCAGCGGCGGAGGGGTTGCGAAGAGCGCCGGAGAGGTAGTTACCTGCCACGTTGCCCACACCCATTGCTGCGCCGCCCATGCCGATAGCGGTCAGACCAACACCGATGTATTTGCCGAGTTCTGCGATATTGCCTTCCATTGTGGTATCTCCTTACGTTGGAATTGGCTGGATTGAGTTCGAACCTGTTTGTGCGCGGTCTTAGTGGACCGGGTGCAGCGCGTCTTTCAGATAGACACAGGTCAGAATGGTGAAGACGTAGGCCTGGATAAAGGCCACGAGAATTTCGAGACCATACATGGCGGTGATCGCCAGAATGGAGACCGGAGAGATCGCGGCGATCGCGGCAAAACCGGCGAACACTTTGATCACGGCGTGACCGGCCATCATGTTACCCGCAAGACGGATGGAGTGGCTGACGGGACGCACGAAGTAGGAGATCAGCTCGATCACCGCGAGAAGCGGGCGCACGGCCATCGGTGCGGAGCTGACCCAGAAGAGGGCGAGGAATTTGGAGCCGTTCTTCACGAAACCGAGGATGGTCACGAAAAGGAACACCAGAAGCGCCAACACACCGGTGACGGCGATGTGGGAGGTCGTGGTGAAAGACAGCGGCAAAAGGCCCAGCATGTTCGAGAAGACGATGAAGATGAAGAGCGTCATCACATAGGGGAAGTATTTCACGGCATCTTTGCCGGTCACATCCTCGATCATCTTGTAGACGAAGCCGTAGGTCAGTTCCGCGATGGACTGGCCTTTCGACGGCACGATGGCGCGACCACGGGAGCCGACGACCAGCAGAAGGATAACGCCGATGACGGAGATCGCCATCCAGAGCGTCACGTTGGTGATGGTGTACCAATGCACTGCCCCGTCGCCAAAGAGCGGCGTGACCTTGAACTGGTCCATCGGGTGAAACACCAGGCTGCTTTCCGAACCGTGAGCCTCAGTCGCCATGTTTGTCCCTCTCAGTACCTGCGGACGTCTCCGCGTTGTCATATTCGGTCGCGTTCAGTTCAGCGACCTGTTGTTTTTCAATGTCCCGCGCGGTGCGCATCATCGTCTTGACGCCGGCCGCGAGGCCAAATCCGATAAACAGCACGAGAAACAGGGGCATTGTGCCCAAAAGCTTATCCAGCCCGTATCCCACACCGAAGCCGATCAGAAGACCGGCCACCAATTCCGTCACCATCCGCCAGGCCATGTTCGCCTGAGAAAAGTGTTCTTCGCCGCGGGAGGTTTTGGGCTTTTGCGCCTCTTTCACCTGGCTCAGCCGCTCTTCCAAAGCGCGCAAACGCTCGGGATCATGCGGTTCGGACATGTGAATGGCCCCCTACGGTCAGTTGCGGGCAAGCTATGCGGGGGCGGGTTTAGAGTCAACGCGGAATTGCCCCTTTCAATGCCGCATTAAGCCAATGATTTTATTGAGTATTTTTGCAACAAAGGAAACGCAAGAACATGGCAAACAGCGCCGTTAGCGCAAAAGGCTCGCGTTTTCGTTATTCAACCAAATGGTTGACCAAGCCGGCCAGCACGCCTATCGGCAAGACATGTCTCACGATCTCGACCTCATCTTTGCAGCCCTTGGAGACCCGACCCGTCGGGCCATCCTGTCGATGCTGTTGGAGGATGACATGGCGGTCACCGATGTGGCCGATCCGTTCGAGATGTCCCTGGCGGCGGTGTCGAAGCACCTGACCATTCTGACCCGCGCAGGATTGATCGCGCAGGAAAAGCGCGGGCGGGTGAAATGGTGCAAGCTGGAGCCGGACGCGATGCGCGCGGCGTCGGTGTGGATGCAGGGCTTCGGGCAGTTCGACGAGATTGACCTCGACGGGCTGGAGCGATTTCTTGAACGCGAGCTGTCGCAAGAGGGCGACGCATAAAAAACGCACGGCCTCAAGGGAGCCGCGCGTCTTTGTTGATTTCAGATGTCGCTCAGCGCTCAGAAGACAAAGCTCAAGATAGCACCGACAACCACGATAAGACCGACCAGATAGATGACGTTGTTCATAACTGTGTTCCTCTTTTGATTTGAAAGACCAACGCACAGCAATGTGAATTTGTTCCCGTCGGGGGCTATCAGGCCTCGTGCTTGAGCAAAAGATAGAGCGCCAGGATTGTCAGGCCGATGCCGCCAAAGACCAGAGCGGGCGGCGTGCCGTGGCCCAGAGCGATCTCCCAGATGATCACCCAGGACGGCACAAGATAGGTGTAGGCCATGACCTTGGCCGCCGCCAGCCGCACGGAGGCATAGGCCAGCAAAGAGGCGGTGATGGTGGTGGCGAAGATGGTGATATAGCCCAAGGCGATCCAGACGATGGCTGGAAGATGCGCCCAGTCGGTCGCCAGCATGTCTTTCCAGCCGAAGAGCAAAATGACGATCGTGGCGGAGGCCAACACAAAAAAGGTGAAAACGAGCGTGCGCTCGCCGCGATGCAGGCGCGGCACCATCGGGGTGTAAATCGCATGAGCCACGACACCGATGAAATAAAGCGCCTCCCCGCGTCCGACATGAAAGGCCAGAAACGCCTGAATATCGGCGCGGAAAATCACCCAAAGCGCGCCTGCCGCCCCGATGGCAAGCGCGATGGCGATGCGGCGCGTGGTGATTTGGCGCATGATCAGATAGCCGAAGCCTGCCGCCAGGAGAGGGGTCAGGGTGAAGACGGCGGAGGCGGAAACAGGTTCCGCAGTTTGCAGGCCCACGAACATCATCACGAAGTAAAGCGCGAAAATACCACCAAGGATGAGGTAGCGCCACGGCTGACGGGTGGCCTCCCGCGAAATGCCCCCCGTGAGCATCGTCATGATGCCGATGACAAGCGTGGCGATGGTGAACCGCACGCCGTTCAAGGCGAGCGGCGTAATCTCATTGGCGGCCATGGCGCCCAAGGAAAAGGACCCGGCGACGAGGCATGAGAAGGTGAGCATCGCCAGATGCCCGTTGCGGCGATCCTTGGCGGCAGCAGAATGAGGCAAGGGCGATGCGTCCTCTGATAAATTCAATTGATCGCACGTGTTTTAGCGACAGCGCCAGACAAGGTCCATGCGCCGCTTACGCACAGCACGCACGCATAATCCGTCACAGATCAGGAATAGGGCCATTCCTTGGCGCGTGCCTTCAGGAAGGTCAGGAAAGACTGAACTTTCGGCGTGCGGTGCAAATCGACATGGGTCACCAGCCAGTTCTGGCTTTCCCATTCGGGTTGCGGTGACATGATCTGCACCAGATCGGGATTGTCATGCGCCATCCAGGTCGGCAGGAAGCCAGCGCCTGCGCCCGCAAGGATCGCATCGGACATGGCCGTCAAATCGGAGGTGCGGAACACGATCCGGTCAGACGGCACATGATCGTTCATCCAGACCATGAACGGCGCGCGGGAATTGACGTCATCGAGGGACACGAACCGCAATTCATGCGCCAATTCCTCGCCCTCGCCCTGCGGCGCACCGAAGGCGTCGATGTAGCTTTGATGGGCGTAAAGACCAAAGGCCTGACGGTAGAAAGGCTGCACCACATTGTCGGGTTCCTGCGGCGGCTTACCGCCCCGGATCGCGATATGGGCCTCGCCATATTCGAGCCGGAACACCCGCTCGCCCGCCAGATAGCGCACGGTCAGCCCTGGGTGATCGCGTTGGAACTCGGCCAGAATCGGCGCCAACAGAGGCCCCATCCCCGGCAGGGAGGTGACGACCAGCTCTCCGACCACCTCTTCGCCCCGGCCTTTGATCCGGGAGACGAGTTGCGAGAATTGATCGTCGGTGGTCTGCGCCACTTTCAAAAGGTCAATCCCCGCCTCGGTCGGCGTGTAGCCGCGGGCATGGCGTTGAAAGAGTTTGACGCCCAGACGGCCCTCAAGCGCATCAATATGGCGGATCACGGTGGCGTGGTGCACGCCAAGCGCTTGAGCGGCGCCGGAGACGGTGCCCATTTTTGCAACCTGAAACGCGGTGCGGAACTCATCCCAATTTTCGACGGACATAGCGGCCTCATGTGCAGAGGGGAACAGTTGGCGCCGATCATCGTGAGACCTGTTCGGAATTACAAGCTATTTTGCAGCGGAGCGGTTTCTTAATTCGGCCCAGACGCGCGCTGCCTCGGGGAGCGCCTCTTCTTTGGTCCATTCCTCGGCCAATGCTTCGCGTTCAACCTTGAGAAGCGCTTCCAGGGTTGCGATCCGATCTCCGCGCGCCTCATCCCCTTGCTCGCGCATGTGATCCTGAAACCGATGCGAATGCAGGATCGTCGGCACGGCGTCCAACGGCTCCCAGGCATCGAGCATCGTCACCCGGCGCAGATTGAACTCCGGCGGCAGGACATAATAGCGCAGATCGCTTTCCCAGAGCAGATCCTTGAGGATGATCTGATCGCGATGGATGTCGTCGTCGGCAAAGAATCTCTCCGCCCAGTCATTGAGAAAGTCCAGCATCGCGGGGCTGTTGCGATAGAGGAAGACGCCGGAATTGTGCTGAGGAAAGGCGTAGGGCGTGATGTGATCGCGGCCCTGTCGGATCAGCGACCAATCGCGGCGCACGTCATGGCAGAGCGCACATTCGAAGCGGTCGAGAATCCCGAAGAGATCGCCCAGAGGCGCCACAAAGAGGGTATCGCTGTCGACATAAAGCGTGCGTTCAAAGCGGCTCGCCGGCATAGCGCGGAGTTTCTCGCGCGGATGCATGTCGTAGCTGGCCGTGACCCGATCAAACAGCCCGGCGGGCAGGTTTTCCGGCAGGTCCGTCACCAGATCGATGGCAATCCCCGGCTCATGGTCCCGCAAAGAGCGCGCCGATTGGATCGCCAGATCGACATAGTCCTCGCCCCCCGCCACATAGAGCACACCGCAGGTCAGGCCGTCCTGTTCAGATATCGCAGGCTTTAGGTCTTGCATCTGTCCCTCCCACCGGGTGTAGAAACGGGCGTATGAAAAGTGTAGCGCAACAGGCTTGGCAATCCAGTCGGCCATATGCGCTTTGTCTTGACTCCTCTTACGCACGCGCGTAGAGACCGGATCAAATTTCCCGGAAGTGTGCATCTTCCGGTCCTCAGGCCATAGGCCAGGATCGCCCCCCGTCAGCGTTATACGCCCACGGGGGCAAATGTGCATTTGCCGCGTTGTCAGTGTTTGATGGCAGCGCTCGGGGTGTAAAATTCGCCGCTTCGTCCCCAGATGGAGCATATCGTCAACGGCCCCTTTAAAGGAGAACGGCCCATGTTTGAAAATCTGTCCGACCGCCTCTCAGGCGTCTTCGACAAGCTCACCAAACAAGGTGCCCTGTCCGAAGACGATGTGAAAACCGCGCTGCGCGAAGTGCGTGTCGCGCTTCTTGAGGCCGACGTCTCGCTGCCGGTTGCCCGCGATTTCGTCAAGGCGGTGACCGAGAAAGCCACCGGTCAGGCCGTGACCAAATCCGTCACGCCGGGTCAGCAGGTCGTCAAAATCGTGCACGACGAGCTGGTGCATGTGTTGCAAGGCGACGAGGCCGACATCGGGTCTCTCAAGGTCGACAACCCGCCCGCTCCGATCCTCATGGTCGGCCTGCAAGGGGGTGGTAAGACCACGACCACGGCAAAACTCGCCAAGCGCCTGAAAGAAAAACACGGCAAGCGCGTGCTGATGGCGTCTTTGGACGTCTACCGCCCCGCTGCGATGGACCAGCTCAAAGTCTTGGGCGAACAGATCGGCGTCGATACGCTTCCGATCGTGCCGGGTCAAAGCCCCGCCGACATCGCCAAACGCGCGAAACAACAGGCCGCCATGGCCGGGTATGACGTCTATATGCTCGACACCGCCGGGCGTCTGTCCATTGACGATGCGCTGATGGCCGAGGTCGAGGAGGTCAAAGCGATCACCTCGCCGCGTGAAACCCTTCTCGTTGTGGACGGCCTCACCGGTCAGGACGCCGTGCACACGGCGGAAAACTTTGACGGCCGCATCGGCATCTCCGGCGTCGTCCTGACCCGGATGGACGGCGACGGTCGCGGTGGTGCGGCGCTTTCCATGCGTGCGGTCACTGGCAAGCCGATCAAATTCGTCGGTCTCGGCGAAAAGATGGACGCGCTCGAAGAGTTCCACCCGGACCGCGTCGCGGGCCGCATCCTTGGCATGGGCGACATCGTGGCCCTCGTCGAGAAAGCGCAGGAAACCATCGAGGCCGAACAGGCCGAAAAGATGGCCCGGCGCTTTGCCAAGGGTCGGTTCAACATGAACGACATGAAGATGCAGCTCGAGCAGATGCAGAAAATGGGCGGCATGGAATCGATCATGGGCATGATGCCGGGCATGAAAAAAGCCGCCTCGCAGATCAAAGAGAGCGGCTTTGACGACAGCGTTTTCAAACGTCAGGTCGCGCTGATCAACTCGATGACCAAGAAAGAGCGCGCCAACCCGCAACTCCTGCAAGCCTCGCGCAAGAAACGCATCGCCAAAGGCGCGGGTCTTGAGGTGTCTGAGCTCAATCAGCTGATCAAGATGCACCGCCAGATGTCGGATGCGATGAAAAAGATGAGCAAGATGAAGGGCGGCATGTTCAAACAGGCCTTGAAAGGCATGTTGGGCAAAGGCGGTCCGCAGGGCCTTGAGGACATGGACCCGGCGAAAATGGCCGAGGCAACCAAAGCTTTGGGTGGCGCGATGCCGAAAGGCATGGGCGGACTTGGTGGTCTTCCGGGTCTGGGCGGCGCGTCCTTGCCGCCGGGTCTGTCGGGCTTCGGGAAAAAGAAATAACATGACGCTGGCCCCCACCATAACCACGGATCGTCTGATCCTGCGCGCGCCCTGTGGCGATGACATTGCGGCAATAACGCAATTCTTCGCACAAGAGCGCGCACGGTTTTATGGCGGCCCTCTGCCTGAGGATCAGGCTTGGAGACGATTGGCAACCTATGCCGGACAATGGATGCTCTTGGGCTACGGGCTTTTTACGATCACCCTCAAAGAGACGGGCGAACCCATCGGCATGGCAGGTCCCGTACATCCTTGTGACTTCTCTGAACCGGAACTGTCGTGGCTTTTGACCTCGACAGAATATGAGGGTCACGGCTTTGCCGCCGAAGCCTGCAAAGCTGTTTTGACCTATCTGTTTGATCGTCTCGGCTGGTCGACTGTGGTCAGCTATATTGACCCTGAAAACCTTGGATCCAAAGCACTGGCCACTCGCTTGGGGGCAGTCATCGACGCACAGGCGGCCATCCCTGCCTGCTTACCCGGATGTGTCGCCTATCGGCATTTCCCAGCAGGAGCGCAAAAATGACCCTCGCCCCCACCATAGAAACCCAGCGCCTGCGCTTGCGCGGCCATCGGATCGAGGATTTCGACGCTTACGCCGATGTCTTCTCCTCTGATCGCGCCAGCTACATGGGGCAGCTCCAACGCCGTCAGGCGTGGTTCAGCTTTTGCTCCGATGTGGCGCAATGGCAGCTGTTCGGGCATGGCGCCTGGGGGGTGGAACGTCTCGAAGACGGGACCTTTGTCGGTCAGGTTGCCTTGTTGAAGCCGGATCACTTCCCAGAACTGGAACTCGGATGGATGTTGACCTCTGAGGGCGAAGGGCATGGTTACGCCTTCGAGGCCGCCGAGGCCGCGCGCGATTATGCCTATGTCGAAATGGGCCGCGACACATTGGTGTCCTACATCGACCCGATGAACACCCGCTCGATTGCTCTGGCGGAACGTCTCGGCGCAACCCGAGACGACAGCGCCGCGCGACCGGATGGCGAGAGCCTCGCGGAAACCGTGGTCTACCGCCACCCCACCCCAGACGCGCTGCAAGACGGCGGCATGGAGGCCTACGCATGAACGAGACCCAAATCCGCGCGCAGGAGGTGCTCAAGGAGCATCGCGAAAGCATCGACCGGCTGGACGCGATCCTCGTCTACACGCTGGGCGAGCGGTTCAAACACACGCAGGCCGTTGGCAAGCTCAAGGCCGCCCACGATCTTCCGCCGTCGGACCCGGCGCGCGAAGAAAACCAGATTGCCCGGCTCGAAGAGCTCGCCGTTGCGGCGGATCTCGACCCGGAATTTGCAAAGGAATTCCTGAAATTCATCATTCAGGAAGTCATTCACCACCACGAAAAACACCAGGATTGCTAAGGCCTCACCCGGACCTTGGCTTAATAGTCAGACTTAGGAGAAACACATCATGGCTATGAAAATTCGTCTCGCCCGCGGCGGTTCCAAAAAACGCCCCTTCTACAGCATCGTTGCCGCCGATTCGCGCATGCCGCGTGACGGTCGCTTCATCGAGAAGCTCGGCACCTACAACCCGCTCCTGCCGAAAGACAGCGAAGAGCGTGTGAAAATGAACATGGAGCGCGTGCAATACTGGCTCGGCCAAGGCGCCCAGCCGACCGACCGTATCTCCCGCATGCTCGAAGCGGCTGGCGTGCTCGAGAAAAAAGAGCGCAACAACCCGAAGAAAGCCGTTCCGGGCAAAAAAGCGCAGGACCGCGCTGAAGAGAAAGCTGCGAAAGCTGCCGAGGCCGCTGAAGCTGCTGCTGCACCGGCAGAAGAGGCCGCTGCTGAAGAGTAAGCACACCCGGATATCCGTCCGAGTGAGTCTCTCTCATTCGAAAGCGCAGGTGGTTCGCCCATCTGCGCTTTTCTCTTTCCCTCTTGATCTGTGAGCAATAATATAGGGTTACCCTTACACCCTAAGATTTGCGCACAATCAAAGTGAACGTAAAATCAACTCGCTACGCTGACGTCATATCTGAGCACTCCCAGGGGATCGAAGATGATCAACACCGCTGCAATCGGACAGTTTTCTGCCGCTTTTCGTAAAGATTTTTCCGAGCTTATGCGCTGGCGCCGCGATGTGCGCAGCTTTCAGGACACGCCCGTCGATGCCGCAGCCCTCGCGCGCTGTCTCGACGCCTTCAAACTGGCGCCTTCCGTCAGCCTGACCCAGCCCTGGCGGCTCGTCGAGATCAAGAGCGAGGGCGCGCGCAAAACCGTCATAGAGAATTTCAAAAGCTTCAACGCCAGTGCGCTCTCCGGTGCGGATGGCGAAACCGCGCAGGGCTTTGCCACGCAAAAGCTCAAAGGGCTTGAAGTGGCGCCGGTGCAATACGCCGTGTTCAGCGACGGCGCCGCGACCGAAGGGCATGTGCTCGATCTCTCCTCCATCCCGCAGGTGTTGGACTATTCCGTCGCCGCCGCGATCATGCAATTCTGGCTGGCGCTACGCGTCGAAGGCATCGGCATGGGCTGGGTGTCCCGCTTTGATCCGGCACAGCTTCAGGCCGATCTCGACATCGCGCAAAGCTGGAAGCTGGTGGGCTATCTCTGCATCGGCTACCCGACCGCAGACAGCACCGAGCCGGACCTGCAAACCCGTGGCTATGAGACCCGCGCGCCGGAGCTTGAGCTTCTCGCGCGCTGATCTTCTGCGCTGAGACCTGCGAATTCCCTCAGGCGGGTGCTTCAAACCCGCCTGAAAACGCTTTAGGTTGGCGCGAAATCGTCCAGACCTCAAACAGCGAGCCAAACATGAGTGACACGCGGATCATCGTCGGAGCCATCGCCGGCGCCTTTGGCGTACATGGCGAAGTGCGGATCAAAAGCTTTTGCTCCGATCCCGAAGCCATCGGCGATTACGCGCCTTTGACCTCGGAAGACGGCACGCAGACCTTTGAGCTGACACTGACCCGCGCGATCAAGAACGGCTTTGCCGCCGAGATCGAGGGCGTGGACACCAAGGAAGAGGCCGATGCGCTCAAGGGCGTGACGCTGTTTGCCGACCGCGACGCGCTGCCGTCGCTGCCCGATGACGAATATTACCACGCCGATCTGATCGGCCTCACCGTTCTGGACACCGGCGGCACCGAGCTTGGCCAGGTGCGCAATGTGCTCAACCACGGCGCGGGCGATCTGTTGGAAGTGCATGGGCCGGGGCTCAAGACGCCGGTGCTTTTGCCTTTTACCATGGCCAATGTGCCGACGGTCGATCTGGCCGCAGGCCGCATCATCGCCGACCCGCCCGAGGGTCTGTTCGAATGAGCGACATGGACGACACAGCCAAATCCAAATCCAAATCCCAATCCAAATCGCATGGCCGCCTCGCCGTGCGCCCGACGCTACGCCCGCGCGAGTTGATGACCAACACGCCCGATCTTGTCGGTGTCTGGAAGGCCAAGGTGATCACGCTCTTCCCGGAGGCCTTTCCCGGTGTCTTGGGCGAAAGCCTGACCGGCAAGGCGTTGCAGGACGGTCGATGGCAGTTGGAACAAATCCACCTGCGTGAGTTCGGCGAGGGCAAGCACAAGAATGTCGATGACACCCCTGCGGGCGGTGGCGCGGGCATGGTGATCCGCCCCGACGTGATGGGCAATGCGATTGATTTCGCGATGAACGGCACACCGCCGGACCGTCGCGAATGGCCGCTTGTGTATCTGTCGCCGCGGGGCAAACGCTTTGATCAGGCCACCGCGAAACGTTGGTCCGAGGCGCGCGGCATCACGATGATCTGCGGTCGGTTCGAGGGCGTCGATGACCGCGTGCTGTTTCACTACGGGATCGAGGAAGTGTCCTTGGGCGATTTCGTCCTCACCGGCGGCGAGATCGCGGCGCAGGCGATGATCGACGCCACCGTGCGGCTTTTGCCCGGCGTTTTGGGCAATGCGGAAAGCATCGAAGAGGAAAGCCATTCGAACGGCCTCTTGGAGCACCCGCAATTCACCCGCCCCGCCGAGTGGCGCGGGATGGCGATCCCTGAGGTCTTGATGTCCGGGCACCACGGCAAGATCGCCGAATGGCGCCAGAAGATGGCGGAAAAGATCACGCGGGATCGCAGGCCGGATATGTGGGAGGCCTATGAGGCGACCGCAAAAGCCACGAAGGCTAAGGAATAAAAGTCATACCCTCTTGATCGACAAGCGCGCGCGGCCTATACACCGCCCGTCTGGCACCGGGATTCGGCGCACAGACCTTTTTGCTATGGATCGGACGGTTTCTTCCTCGTCCAGCACGACCCCGGCAGATTGCACAAAGCAAAGACGACCTGAACCCTCCGGCGGGCATCATATGGATGGACCCGATCGAAGACGCGGAGCTCTGAGGCAGTTGAAACCTTCGTGGACAAAACCACGAGCAAATTGGAGAACAAGCGATGGATCTTATCGCCCAGCTTGAAGCCGAGCAAATCGAAGCTCTCGGCAAAACTATCCCGGATTTCAAAGCCGGTGACACCATCCGCGTCGGTTACAAAGTGACCGAAGGCACGCGCACCCGTGTGCAGAACTACGAAGGTGTCTGCATCTCCCGTAAGAACGGCAAAGGCATTGCCGGGTCCTTCACGGTTCGCAAAATTTCCTTTGGTGAAGGTGTGGAACGTGTGTTCCCGCTCTACTCCACCAACATCGACAGCATCGAGGTGGTGCGTCGCGGTAAAGTGCGTCGTTCGAAACTCTACTACCTCCGCTCGCGTCGCGGCAAATCTGCCCGTATCGCAGAAGTCACCAACTACAAACCGCTCGACGCGAAAGCCTGAGGAGTATTTCGATGAAAACCGATATCCATCCCGACTACCACTTCATCGACGTCAAAATGACCGATGGAACGATCGTGAAAATGCGCTCCACATGGGGTGGCGAAGGCGACACGCTCGCCCTCGACATCGACCCGACGGTGCACCCGGCCTGGACCGGCGGCAACTCGCGCCTCATGGATGCTGGCGGTCGTGTGTCCAAGTTCAAAAACAAATACGCTGGCCTCGGCTTCTAAGCCCTGCCCCATGCAACCATATGAAAGGCCCGCCAAATCGGCGGGCCTTTTTTTGTCATCGCCTCACATCACTGACCGCTGGCAACCACTTGGCCCAAAAGCGGCGTGATCACCCGGACGGCGGCACGACGGTTGGCGCGTTCGGCGTCCACGGTCGGCACCTTGAGGTAGCGCTCACCATAGCCTTGCACGATCATGTTCTCCGGCGGCACGTCGAAGTATTCTGTCAAGGCCAGCGCGAGGCTCTCAGCCCGGCGGTCGGACAGGGCAAGGTTGTAACTCGCATTGCCGACCGCATCCGTATGGCCCTCGACCAGAAACACCTCACGCGGGTTCTCAGAGATGGCATCGCGCATCGCACGGCCCAAAGCGGCCAGTTCCTCGGCCTCCGACGGCGTGATCGCGGCGGACCCGGTGCGGAAGTTCACATTGGTCAGCTCGATCTCCGGCGCCAGCTCGCGCACGGCACGAATGGTGCGGATCTGGTTGAGCGAAAAGCTGCGGTTGAGACCTTCCGCGCGGGCTTGGCTCTCGGCAAGCGCGGCGCGCAGGGCGTCCTCTTCCTCATCCTGCTCATATTGGTAGGTCACGGTCTTTTGCTGGCTGTCCGGCAGGGCCGATACATCCACCGCATCCACATTGCGCGTATCGTCGAACAGCGTCACGACCGTGCCATCCGTCAACACCCGATCCCGGCGCAACACACGGCCATCGGCGGCGCGCACGGTGATCACTTTCGAGCCGTCGTCACGGGTGGTGGTGGTGCGGGCGGACCCGTCCGGGAAGGTCTCCGTCGTCACCTGACTGCCCGGCTGACGCAGCAGTGCGTCGTCGTTTTTCAGCACCCTCAGCTGACCGTTGTTTTCCACCACGACACGGTCGCCCGTGTTGGAAATCACCTGATCGTCATTGCCCAAAATCTGCGACAACACGGCGGCCCCGATGGCCCCCAAAATGACTTTCTCACCATCGCTCATGCCGCCGTCACTTTTCACGCTTGGGGCGTTCGTCGTCGCGATCTCATCGGCAGAACTGCGCGCGGTCTCTTGCGTCACCGTCTCGGTCACGACATCAACCTCGGCTTCGGCTTCCGGGTCCTCCATCGCAGCGGCGGCCGCGCTATTTTGCTCGGCTTCCAAGGTGGCGGCCATTTCCGCCTCTTCTTCGGCCTGCTCCGCCTGCGCCTCTTCACTCATCGCGGCTTCAAGGCTTTCGTCGGTCTGAAGGTCCTGCAACAGCGGTTCTTCTTGCTCCAGCGCCTCGGCCAACGCATTCTCTTCCGCAGCCTCAGAGGCGTTTTCATATTCGATGACCTCTTCCTGAACCGGCGCCTCGATCACACCACCGTCTTCGGCAAGCTCTTCGGCCACCGTGTCATTGCCGGAAGGCGTTTCCGTCACGGTGTCTTCCGCGACTTCCTCGCTGGCCGGGTTTTCGCTTGCCGGATTTTCGGTGGCCGGATTTTCCACGATTTCCGGATCGACCTCGGCCTCCGCGACCGGGTCAATCGGCGCCTCTTGCGTCGTGGCATCCTCCGTCGCGACCTCTTCTGTCACACTCTCTTCTGATACAGGGGCATCACCTTGCGCCTCTGCCTCTGCCTCTGCGTCAGGCAAATCCTCGGCCAGTTCTTCGGCGAGCACCTCTTCTTCGACCACCTCGGCATGCTCCATATCCGCCACGGCCTCTTCGCCTGCGGTGGTGACATCCGCCAAGGGCATCTCTTCTGTGGCCAGGTCTTCGGCCATCTCCTCGCCCGCTTCGGCATCGGCCTCGATCTCCGCGCGCGGTGCGGCAATGCCCAGGGCCTCATAGGCCTCTTCCAGCGACACTTCCGTGCCATCCTTGAGCATCACAGTGGACTCAGACGTCATGCATGGCGGTGCGATGTCGTCGCAGGCCTCCAGCTCAAGCTCTGCCGCCAGTTCCGTCTCAAGTGCTGCGTCCTGTGCATAGGCGGGCCATGTCGCGCCAAGGCTCGCCAGACAAAGCCCCGTCGCAGCGGTGCCGAAAATCATACGTTTCATGGATGTCCTCCAGACTTTCCTCTCCAAGCGCGACGATCAAGACCAGGGCCAAGACCAGAGCGCTGCTATCGCGGCTCAACGCGCAACCCCATCAAAAGGTTTCCGTCACGTCCCCGGAGCAGGACGGCAACAGTTTCGTCTCAGCCGTCGAAACGCTCTTGCACGGGAAGGGAAAGAGAGGTCATACAGAACTCCAAAGCAACATGAACGCGCGGGAAAATGCGCGTCGAAGCGGACGGGAATTCGGGACGTGGCGCATATCATCATCGTCGGAAACGAGAAAGGCGGAGCGGGGAAATCCACCGTCTCCATGCATGTGGCAACCGCTTTGGCGCGGATGGGTCATCGGGTCGGCGCGCTGGATCTGGACCTGCGGCAAAAAACCTTTGCGCGTTATCTGGAGAACCGGCTGAGCTTTTGCCTGCGCGAAGGGATCGAGCTGGCGACGCCAGAGTATCGCGATCTGCCGCAGGTCGAGGCGACCGATCTGGCCGAAGGCGAAAACATCTATGACCGCCGTCTGTCCATGGCCGTGGCGGGTCTCGAAGAGAGCTGTGATTTCATCCTGATCGACTGTCCCGGCTCGCACACGCGCCTGTCGCAGGTGGCGCACACGCTGGCGGATACGCTGATCACGCCGATGAACGACAGTTTCATCGACTTCGACCTTCTGGCTCGCGTCGATCCGGACACCAACAAAATCCTCGGGCCGTCGGTCTATTCGGAAATGGTCTGGAACGCGCGGCAGCTCAGGGCGCAGGCCGGGTTGAAACCCATCGACTGGGTCGTGCTGCGCAACCGTCTTGGCGCGCAGGCCATGCACAACAAAAAGAAAATCGGCGACGCCTTGGACGAGCTCAGCAAGCGCATCGGGTTCCGCGTGGCACCCGGATTTTCCGAGCGCGTGATTTTCCGCGAATTGTTCCCGCGTGGCCTGACGCTTTTGGATCTCAAGGACATTGGCGTCAAATCCGCGCTGAACATTTCCAACGTCGCCGCCCGTCAGGAATTGCGCGATCTGATGAAAGAGCTGTCCCTGCCCGGGGTCGAAATCGACCTCTAAGACAGCACTCTGAGACCACGCCGGTTCAGTCGATTTTGACCACCGTCACCACATCGGCATTGAGACCCTGTGCGGCCAATTGCGCCGCCAGCGTGTCTTGCCGCGTCTCATTGCCAACCGGGGCCCGCACCGTTTTGATGTTCAGCTCCGCCTTTTGCGGCCGGTCGCGCCAAAGCTGTCTCGGATCGTATTTGACGTACCACGGCGTCGTTGCCCCATAGGCAGAGCCGTGCCTCCCAGAGCCCGTCAGGCTGGGAAGAGAGATCGGCGTGGTTTGCGTCAGATAGGCCATATCGCCCGTTTGCGCTGCACGACGTAACCCATCGGATTTCGTCACGATAAAGCCCATTGCGAGGGCTGTCAGAAGCAGGGAGTAGAAAACCATTTTGTACATGAAATAAAAACTCGCACGAAAAATTTAAAAAAATCTTGTCCTCTCAGGTCATGGCCGTCACGCCATCCGATCAAGACGGCGCAAAAAGGCATCGCCTTTTTCCCGCGCCACGACATGACGTTCGCCCGGCACGACATATGCCATCTCGGATTTTTGCGGCATGCGGACCGGGTTCTTTTGGGATTTTTCCCGGCTGCGCTGCCACAAAAGGGCGGCGACGGCAAAGATCATAAGCCCAAAACTCACCGCCAAAAGCGTCACATGATCTTCTGCAGTCAGCCCGGCGGCCCAATTTTGATAGATTGCCACGATATCCATTGACCGGCCTCCTTCGCCGCTTGGGGTCTGACCTCCTGAGGGTCTGATCCAAGTGTCGTGGCGTAAAGCGGCGAAAATCGGGCCAAGACGTGGAGAAAGCGGTCGGATTTCGTGGTAAATTCGGGATCAGACCCGCGCGTCCCAGAGCGCTGCCGCCTTTGCCTCTGCCTCCGCAACGCCCAGCGTATCCAAGGCCAGCGCCGCCGTGGCCAGCACGATGCCTTTTGCAAAAGGATCGTCCAATTTACCTGACCAAAGCGCCGAAAGCCGCGCCAGATCGGTTTCGCCATCGTTGAGGCGCCGTGCGTCGTCCTGATTGGGCGGCACGAGCATGTCCCAGGGCTGTCCACCTCTCAGACCAAACACCTGAATATCCTTCGACGGATTGCGTTCGAACTCGCCCCCACCGCCTTTGATCACCGACATGGCTCCCAGACCCAAGAGATGCGAAGCATCGGCCTGAAGCTCGCGGTAGGGCGGGTGAAATACGCCCTGCACGGAGGCCCCCGCCCCACCCGGATTGAGCATCCGCGCCACGGTATTGAGGCAGGACCGCAGCCCGAAATCCGCGCGCAGTTGCAACAGGCGCAGCAACTCCGGCGAGAAATTCTCCAGCGGCAGATAGGCGATGTTGTCACGCGCCAGAACCTCCGCGGCCTCATCCGGACCGGCGCAGCTCGTGATCCCGGCATAGGGCAGGCCGTCGCGCACCAGATGGCCGCGCTCACTCAACCCGTTCCAGCCATGCATCAGAACCTTATACCCGCCCTGCGCCACAAGCCGTGCGGAGAGCAAGAACCACGGTAGCCCTCGCGTGCGTCCGGCGGCATAGGACGGCCAATCGAGATCGGGGGTGGGCACTTTGGTCAGCACATCCCGAAAGGCAGCGGTAAATCCCGCGAGCTCCTCGGGCACCTCGCCTTTCATCCGCATCAGCATCAACATGGCGCCAATGCTCTCAGGCGCGGCCTCACCGCGCAGCACGCGCGCCATGGCCTCATGCGCCTCCTCTTGGGTCAAAGAGCGCGAGCGCCCCGGACCACGGCCAAGGATGCGAACGAATTCAGCGATGCTCATCGGATGTCTGCCCTATTCTGCGGCGTCTTTGCCTTCCGCGCCTTTGATGAGAGCGGCGATTTCCGAGCGACAGGAGCCACAATTCGTGCCCGCCTGCAACGCCTCGCCAATCGCATCGACCGTCATCAATCCGCGTGTCTCGATGGCGTCGAGAATAGTATTCACCCCGACATTGAAGCAAGAGCAGAGCGTCGGCCCCGGATCGGGTTGATCGGCTGGGGATTTGCCCGACAGCACCATGGGGGCGGCCTCTCCGGGCAGGTTGGACAGGTAATCACGCATCACCGCCACGGGGCTACGCGAGATGAACAAAGCGGCCTTGAGCGCGCCCTCTTCGAGCAAAGCGATGCGCGCAGTGCCTTTTGCGGGGTCGAGCATGGTTTGCACATCCGCATCGGGCAGGCCAAAGATCAGACGTGCCTCTTCGACCCAGTCTTCAGGCGTCTCAAGGCCTGCCATTTCAATGCGGTAGCCCGCGTAGGTTTTCGCCAGTGCCCAATAGTCCGACGTGGTTTTCACAGGTCTCTGCGAGATCGCAAAGCCGTACCAAGCGGCCTCAAACGGCGCGATGGAGGCAACCGCGCCTTTGCTTTCCGGCTGGCCCGAAACGGGGTCGGTGACGGGCGCCACCAGTGCGTCAACCCGCGCGGCAGGGGCGTTTTCGCCGGTCCAATGCATCGGGGCGAAGACCTCGCCACGCGCAATCCGATCCGTGATCATCGCGCGCAGGATCGCCATGCCGTTGGGCGTGTTCACCTCGACAAGAGAGGCCGGGCCGATGCCGTTTGCCTTGGCGTCCTCGGGGTGAATCTCAAGGAAGGGTTCGCCCAGATGCGCCGACAGACGCGGCGAGCGGGCCGTGCGGGTCATCGTATGCCATTGGTCGCGAATGCGGCCGGTGTTGAGCCGGAACGGGTAGCGCGGTTCCTTTTTGGCGACTGGCGGTTTCCAAGTCACGGGCAACATCCGACCCTTGCCGTCTGGGGTGAAGAACTTGCCATCGGCAAAGAACCGGCCGCCCTGTTTGCCGTCCGTCACCGGCCAGCGGGTCGGCGCGAGCGTGTCATATTGCGTGTCGGTGAGGTCCTTGAGACCCGAGATGTCGAAATCTTTGCCAAAGCCCCCCGCAATGCCCGACAGCGCGGCATATTCGCGGAAAATCTCCGCAGGCGTCTCGTAATCGAACCCGTCCTTGAAGCCCATGCGGCGGGCGACCTCGGCCAGTTGCTCCCAATCGGCGCGAGCCTGACCGGGGGCAGGAAGCGCGGGACGCTGTCGGGACATCAGACGGTCGGAATTGGTCACCGTGCCGCTTTTTTCGCCCCATGCAGTGGCGGGCAAAAGCACATGGGCCAGCCGCGCAGTGTCGGTGGCGCCGGTGATGTCGGAGACCACGACGAAATCACAGCCCGCGATGGCCGCGCGCACCCGGTCCGCATCGGGCATCGAGACGGCGGGGTTGGTGTGGAGAATCCAGAGCGCCTTGATTTGGCCCTCGCCCACAGCGCGGAACATGTCGACGGCTTTGAGGCCGGGTTTCTCCGGCATCTCGGGCGCGGACCAAAAGGTTTTGACGGCATTGCGATGATCGGCGTTTTCAATGTCGAGATGGCACGCCAGCATATTGGCAAGCCCCCCGACCTCGCGCCCGCCCATGGCGTTGGGCTGGCCGGTGACCGAAAACGGGCCTTGGCCCGCGCGCCCGATGCGACCTGTGGCGAGGTGGCAATTGGTGATCGCGTTGACCTTGTCGGTGCCCGACGAGGATTGGTTGACGCCTTGGGAAAAGATCGTGACGACCTTTTCCGCACCGCACCAGAGGTCATAGAAGGTCGTGAGCAGATCATCGGACAGGCCGGTGACGGAGAGATCGTCGACCTTGGCGGCGGCGATGGCCTCCTCCAGCCCGGTGACATTCTCGGCAAACTTGCGATCAATCAACCCGCGTTTGTCGATCTCGGCCAGCAACCCGTTGAACAGCGCCACATCGGAACCAAGCGCCAAAGGCAAATGCAAATCGGCCAGATCACAGGACGCGGTGCGGCGCGGGTCGATGACGATGAGCTTTTGTTCCGGGCGTTTCTTGCGGGTGGCGAGGATGCGTTGGTAGAGCACCGGGTGGCACCAGGCGAGGTTCGATCCGGTGAGCACGATCACATCGGCCTCGTCCAGATCCTCATAGGTGCCGGGCACCGTATCCGTGCCGAACGCGCGTTTGTGCCCCGCGACGGTCGACGCCATGCAGAGCCGCGAATTGGTGTCGATATTGGCCGAGCCGATGTAGCCCTTCATCAGCTTGTTGGCGACGTAATAGTCCTCGGTCAGGAGCTGACCGGAGACGTAAAAGGCGACACTATCAGGGCCGTGCTCAGAAATCGCGTCGGAAAATTTGCGTGCGACCAGGTCCAGCGCCGTGTCCCAATCCGCCTCGCACCCGTCGATCTGCGGCGCCAGGAGGCGGCCCTCAAGCGAGACGGTTTCGCCCAAGGCCGAGCCTTTGGAACAGAGCCGCCCGAAGTTGGCCGGGTGGTCTTGGTCACCGCGCACGTCGAGCCCGCCCTGCCCGTCCGGTCCCAAAAGAACGCCACAGCCAACGCCGCAGTAGGGACAGGTCGAGCGGATCGAGCAGATTGATTTGAGATTGGATTTGGGCCGTTTCATGCGATCGCCTCCAGAAGAACCGGCGCGGCGGTGGGGGGCGGCGGCGGCGCGTCCTGATAGGCCGGACCGAAAATCATCATTTCCCGCATGGCGGAGACATCGACACCGTCGCGGATCAGGTTGAAAAACCACCCACCATCCTGCGTGTCGCCATACATCACCGCGCCGATCAGCCGGTCGTTTTCGATCACCAGACGTTTGTAGATGGCGGAGGGCGCATCGCTATAGGTGATGCATTCGCGCCCCTTCCCATCGCGGAAATCGCCTGCAGAAAACAGATCACAGCCGGTGACCTTGAGCTTGGTTGAGACCTCTTTGTTGACGTAGTGCGCAGGCATGCCGCGCAGGGTTTTCGCCAGCACTTTGGCCTGATCGAACAGGGGCGCCACAAGACCGAAGAGCGCGCCGTCATGTTCCACACATTCGCCCAGCGCGAATATGTTCGGGTCCGACGTCAAAAGTTGGTCATCGACGATCACCCCCCGGCCCGTCTCGATCCCGGCCTCTTGCGCCAGTGTTATGGAAGGCCGAATGCCCACGGCCATGACCAGAAGATCACAATAGAGCATCCGACCGTCGTCGAGCAAAAGCGCCCGCACGCGGCCGTCGTCTCCGGCGATCACTTCCTTGGAATGGGCGCCGCACATTACCTCGATCCCGCGCGCCTCCAGCGCCTGACGCAAAAGCCCGGCCGCCTCGCAATCCAGCTGACGATCCATCAGGTGATCGTTGAGATGCACCACGGTGACATGCACCCCGCGCGCGGCCATCCCCGCCGCTGCCTCCAACCCCAACAAACCGCCTCCGATCACCACGGCCCGCGCACCGGGGATGTCGCCAAGACGCATCATCTCTTCGGTGTCTTCAAGGTCGCGATAGGCGATCACCCCCGGCAAATCATGACCGGGCAGTGGCACGATGAAGGGGGTCGAGCCAGTGGCAATCACGAGTTTATCGTAAGGCACTTCGCCCTTCTCGCCGATCACCACACGACGCGCGCGGTCGATGCCATGCACCCATTCGCCAAAGCGACAGGTCACGTCGTTTTTCGCATACCAGGCCTCATCATGGGTGACGATGTCGGCATAGCATTTCTCACCCGCCAGCACCGGAGACAGCATCAGCCGGTCATAGGTGCCGCGCGGTTCGGCGTTGAACAGCGTGATGTCAAAGGCGCCCGGTGCCTCCCCGATCAGATGATCGAGAAGCCGTCCAGAGGCCATCCCCGCGCCGATGATAACGAGACGTTCGACCATATCTTTTTACTCCGCCGCGATGGCTTTCGGCTCACGCTTTTTTGCGTTTGGCTTTTTGGGCTTGGCGCCATGCTCGTATTCTTCGAGGAAATCGAGCACTTCCTGACGGTATTTGTAGTAATCCGGGTGCTCCAACAGCGCTTTGCGGGTGCGCGGACGTGGTAGGTTCACTTCGGTGATCTTGCCGATGGTGGCCTGCGGGCCGTTGGTCATCATCACCACGCGGTCGGCCAGAAGGATGGCTTCGTCCACGTCATGCGTCACGCAGATCGCGGTCACTTTTGTGCGTTCCCAGACCTCCATCAGCACCTCTTGCAGCTCCCAGCGCGTGAGGCTGTCGAGCATGCCGAAAGGTTCGTCCAAAAGCAGCAGTTTCGGAGAGAGGGCAAAGGCGCGGGCGATGCCCACGCGTTGCCTCATGCCGTTCGACATCTCCGACGCGGGCTTGTCCATAGAGTCAGCGAGACCGACCCTCTCAAGATAATATTCAACGACATCCTGCCGTTCGGCTTGCGAAGCTGTGGGGTACACTCTGTCGACACCAATGGACACGTTCTCCTTTGCGGTGAGCCACGGAAACAGGTTCGGCGATTGGAACACCACAGCGCGCTCCGGGTCGGCGCCGCGCACCTCGAAGCCGTCGAGTTTGATCGCGCCTTTCGAGATGTCGTTGAGACCGGCGGCCATGGTGAGAACCGTGGATTTGCCACAGCCCGAATGGCCAATGAGCGAAATAAACTCGCCACGGTTGAGCTTCAGGTTGAAATCCTCGACCACCGTGAGCGGGCCTTTGGGGGTCGGATAGACTTTGTGCAGGCCTTCGAAGCTTAGGAAACGATTGTCGATCAGGCCTTCTTGCGCCTTCACAACCGCTTTCGGCACCTGGTGGATCGCCGTGACATTGGGCAAAAGTTTGCTGCCCTCGGCCTTGGCCTCGATCCCCACATCCATGAGGTAGGTCGTGACCTCCGCACGCAGTTTGTGGAAGGTCTCGTCGTTGTTCATCTCGCCCCGGTCGCGCGGGCGCGGGATGTCGACTTTGAATTCTTCGCCAAGGCTGCCGTCGGGATTGAGCGCAATGATACGGTCGGCCAAAAGAATGGCTTCGTCCACATCGTTGGTGATCAGCACACAGGTCTTTTTGTCGGCTTCCCAGATGTGTTCGATCTCATCGGCAAGGTTCGCCCGCGTCAAAGCGTCGAGGGCGGAAAGCGGTTCGTCCAGCAAGAGCACTTCCGGGTTCATCGCCAGCGCCCGCGCCACGTTCACCCGCTGACGCATCCCGCCCGAAAGCTCCGCCGGACGACGGGTTTTCGCATGGCTCAACCCCACCATTTTGACGAAATGATCGACCTTTTCCTGTTTCGAAGCCTTGGGCAAATCGGGGAAAATCGTGTCCACCGCCAGAGCGACGTTCTGATCGACCGTCAGCCAGGGCATCAGCGAATAGTTCTGAAAGATCACGCCGCGCTCGGGGCCGGGACCCGTGATGTTTTTGCCCTTAAAGGTGACCCTACCGGAGGACGGCATTTCCAGCCCCGCCATGAGGTTGATCAGCGTCGTCTTGCCGGTGCCGGAAAACCCCAGAAGGACAAGGAACTCGCCCTCTTGCACATCGAGGTCGATGTTTTTCAGAACGTCCGTGCGGTGAAGCCCCGCACCGAAGCCTTTGGAAACAGTGTCAAACGTCAGAATACCCATGTCGATCACCGATTGTTCGAGAAGGTGAAGAGGGATTGCAGCGCGAACATCACTCGGTCCAACAGGAACCCGATGATCCCGATGGTCAGCACCGCGACGATGATTTTCGCCAGCGATTGCGAGGAGCCGTTCTGGAATTCGTCCCAGACGAATTTGCCAAGCCCCGGGTTCTGCGCCAGCATTTCAGCGGCGATCAGCACCATCCAGCCCACACCGAGGGACAGACGCAGCCCGGTGAAGATCAGCGGCAGCGCGGAGGGCAGAACCAGCTTGGTGATCTTCTGCCAGGTGCCCATTTTCAGCACTTTGGAGACGGACACCAGATCCTTGTCGATGGAGGCCACGCCGAGCGAGGTGTTGATCAAGGTCGGCCACAGAGAGCAGAGCGTCACGGTGATGGCCGACACGAGGAAGGATTTCGCGAACAGGCCATCATTCGTGGTGTAAAGCGCGGAGACCACCATGGTCACGATCGGCAACCACGCCAGCGGTGACACCGGTTTGAAGATCTGCACCAAGGGGTTGATCGCGGCATTGGCGTAAGGAGAAAGTCCGGCGAGGATGCCCAGCGGGATCGCAATCGCGGAGCCGATCAGGAAGCCGAAGAAGACGGTTTTGATCGAGGTCCAGATTTGTTCGTAATAGGACGGCGAGCCGGTGTAAGGGATGTCCTTGACCTTCTCAGGCTGTCCATTGGCGATGAAGCGTTCGTTGCGGGCCTCGACGCGCTCGAGGAAAGCCGCTTTTTTCTCCGCCTTGGCCAGCGCGTCCTGGTGCAGGTTCACCGCCTCGTCCCACACAGCCGCAGGACCGGGGATCGCGCCCAGAGAGGTCTGTACCTTCGGCGCCAGAGTGCCCCAGAGCATCAGAAAGCCGACGATGGCCAGAACCGGCACGCCCAAGAGTTTCCAGATCTCCTTGCCCTGCGCCTTCGGGTTGTCCCCCGCAAGCGCCTTCAGGACGGGTGTCATCCACGACAGGCCCAGAACCTGAAACCAGGCGTCGGCCTTATTGATCCGGGTAAAAAGTTTCGCGCGACGGGCCGCACGAGCTTGCTCGGTGGCCTCGGCGTCCAACGCTTGGGGGTCGATCGCAGTCATTGCGGCATCCTCATTGGGAAGAGAAACATGGGAAGAGCTGGAAAAAGGCGGGCACAGCGCCGCTGCGCCCGCTCAGGAGAGGTTCGTTAAAGCGTTTTTCAAAAAACTTGAGGCACTCAATTTTTGAAAAACGCAGCAAGATCAATTCAGTGTCGCAACGTTTTTCGCTCAATCTGATTCAGATTAAACGAAAAACGCTTTAGCCTTTGACTTCCGTCCCTACGACTGTCTGCTCGCCTTTCAGGCCAATCGGCAGGCTGTCGAGATACGCGTTCGGGGCTTTGCCGTCATAGGCGATGCCGTCGATGATGTCGGCAGCGGGCGTCGGCGCCTTGTAACCGTCGCTGTCCCAGGGGAAGTCGGCTTCATTGGCGAGACCTTCGTCGACCAGAAGACGTGCGGCTTCGAGGTAGATCTCCGGCTTGTAAACAGATTTCGCGACCTCATCGTACCAGCTATCGGGCTTGGCCTCGGAAATCTGGCCCCAACGACGCATCTGGGTCAGATACCACACGGCGTCGGAGTAGAACGGATAGGTCGCGTTGTAGCGGAAGAACACGTTGAAGTCCGGCACCTCGCGCTTGTCGCCTTTTTCGTACTCAAACGTGCCGGTCATGGAGTTCGCGATCACCTCGTAATCGGCGCCGACGTAATCCGGGCGGGACAGGATTTCCACGGCCTCCGGACGGTTGGCGTTGTCATTCTCATCGAGCCACATCGCGGCACGGATCAGCGCTTTCACGACGGCTTTCGTGGTGTTCGGATATTCTTCGGCAAACTCTGCGGTGATGCCGAAGACCTTCTCCGGGTTGTTTTTCCAAAGCTCGTAGTCGGTGATGACCGGCACGCCGATGCCTTTGAACACGGCCTGCTGGTTCCACGGCTCACCCACACAGTAGCCGTAGATGGTGCCGGCCTCGAGCGTGGCGGGCATCTGCGGCGGGGGCGTCACGGAGAGGAACACGTCGGCGCCAATCTGGCCGGTGATGTTGTCGGGCGAGTAGTAGCCCGGATGCAGACCGCCTGCGGCCAGCCAGTAGCGCAGCTCGTAGTTATGCGTGGACACCGGGAACACCATGCCCATGTTAAAGGGCTTGCCTTCGGATTTGTATTTCTCGACCACCGGCGCCAGAGCTTCGGCAGAGATCGGGTGAACCGGTTTGCCGTCGGCATCCACCGGGATATTCGGCTTCATCTCTTCCCAAACCTCGTTGGACACGGTGATGCCGTTGCCGTTCAGGTCCATGGAAAACGGCGTGATGATATGCGCTTCGGTGCCGAACCCGATGGTCGCGGCCAACGGCTGACCCGCCAGCATGTGCGCGCCGTCCAGCGTGCCGTCGATCACGCCATCCAGAAGCACCTTCCAGTTGGCCTGCGCTTCGAGCGTCACAAAGAGGCCTTCGTCATCGAAAAAACCCTGTTCATAGGCCACCGCGAGCGGCGCCATGTCGGTCAGTTTGATGAAGCCAAAGGTCAGTTCGTCTTTTTCCAGATCGAGCATCTCTGCCCAAGCACCCGTGGCGAGTGCGGTCGTGGCTGCGAGGCCGAGGAGAAGTTTTTTCATTTGTTGCGTCCCTGTTGGTCCCTGTTGGGGAAGTAAAACACGAAAAAAGCCGCCGATAGACCGCCTGGGAGGAGAAGGGGCGGTGTATCGAGCGGCTTTGCTCTGTTGCCCCGTTCGCCGAGGCATATGCAGACTTCCCGATCTTCGGGAAAATATTCCGTATCGCGGCATCGTTGCCTTGCGATGAGTTTAGGGTCCGCCGAAATGCTGCGTTGGCAAAGGTGAATTCGGCGTCTTTTCCGCAAATCATGCCGCAGCCGCACGGGCGCGCCTAAATTTTGCGCATCATTTCACGAAAGGATCAAAAACGCGTCCGTCGAAAAACTGGTTCTTCTCAAGAATCAGCTGCCCGACCTTCGACGCGACCGCCGTCGGCACGCTCAATCCGCCCTCTTGTTTCGAAGACGCCCCAGGCAAATCGGCAGAGGTCGTCTCAAGCGCCTGACGGTAAAGATCGGAGCGGAACACGCCGTGGGCCGCGCGCTGTGCGGCCGCGCGGTCCAGCCCCATGCGCGCCGCCAATTGCGTGCCGATCCACTCCGCCTGAGAGCGCCACGGGAAACTCGCGGCGCCTTTGTAGAATTCGACAAAGCCGTCGACCCGACGCGCATCGCCCTGCGCGGAAATCACCATATTGCCGGTCAAAGCGCGCTCCAGCATCTCTGAGGGCTGATCGAGATACTCAGGACGGCTCAGCAATTCAGAGGCCAGCATCGGGCTGTCAGTGGTGCCCAGCCACCGCCCCGCACGCCAGACTGCGCGGATCAGACGGCCCATCAGGGCCTGTTCCTGCTCAGCCCAATCAGAGCGCACGGCCAGCACTTTTTCCGGTGCCGCCGACCAGATCGCACAGCCCGGCAGCAATAGCTCGCCGCCGCCATGTTCCACCGCTTGCGAGCCCCAAGGTTCGCCGACGCAAAAGGCGTCGATCTCGCCGGCCTCAATCGCGGCGCCCATCAAGGGCGGCGGCACCGTGCGGATGTCGACGGATTGCGGCGCGGGCAGGCCCAGCGCGGAGAGCCAGTAATACAACAGTTCGGCATGCATCGAAAACGGAAAGGGCACGCCAATCCTGAGCCGACCTTTGGCGGACTCGATCAAATCGCGCCCGGCTTTTTCGGCATCGTCAAAGCCGAACCCATGCCCGACATCGCGCAGCCGCGCAGCCAGATCATTCGACACGCCGATCACGTTGCCGTTCATCGACAAGACTGAAAGTGCCGCGAATTGCACGCCCGAGCCCCCCAGACCGAGCGCCGTCGCGACAGGTACCGGCGACAACATATGTGCGGCATCGACGCGGCCAAAGGCCAGCATATCGCGCACCGAGGACCAGGACGGCGCAGGTCTCAGATCGAGCGACAGGCCTTCTTCGGCGGCAAAGCCCATCTCCTGCGCCACGATCAAAGGCGCGGCGTCGATCAGGGGAATATAGCCAACGGACAGCGTCGTGGGTCTCATGACAAAAGCCCCGCCGCCGTCACCAGAGCCTGTGCCACATCGGCGACGCGTTTGCCCTGATCCATCGCGGTTTTGCGCAGAAGCGCATAGGCCTCGTCCTCGCCGATGCCTTTGGCGCGCATCAACATGCCTTTGGCGCGGTCGATGACCTTGCGTTCCTCGAGCGCCTTTTTGGTCTCCGCCAACTCCGTGCGCATACGCTGGAACATGCGAAACCGCGCGATGGCGGCGTCCATGATCGGTTTGACGCGCTGAGATTGCAGCCCGTCGACGATATAGGCCGAGACCCCCGCCTCGATGGCCGCCGAGGACAGGCCCTCGTCGGAGCGATCCACAAACATCGCGACCGGACGATCCAGCGGGCCGGAAGCCAGCGCCAGTTCCTCCATCGTGTCGCGCGACGGGTTTTCGATGTCGATCAGGACCACATCCGGGTTGCGCGCCTGAATTTGACGCGCAAGGCCCGTGACCTCGGAGATGATGAAAATGTCGAAATCCCCGGCGTCGCGCAGGCTGTCCACGATCAGCTGGGCGCGGGTGCGGTCGGTTTCGACGACGATGATGGAGAGGGCGGCACTCATGGCTTCAAAACGCGTCAAGCTGTGCGGGAAGTAAACGATTCCTGATGAGGAACCTGAGGGTTGGTTGTTCGGCGCCTGTTTTTTGTCGAACGTCGCTCAAAATATAGGCGCATCACAGGGCATCCTGACTCCAGACCCAAAGCGCCTCCAGCTCCGGCGCAATCTCTTCGGCGAACTCTCCGGCGAAGTCCAGAAAGCCCGCGATATTCTTGGCGTTCACACCGACGATGGCCGGCACACCCCGCGCCAAAGCCTCGCCGATCAGGGTACGAAAGCCGCGCCCCTCGACCTCTTGCTTGCCGAATTTGTTGATCAAAACCAGATCAGCCCCGGCGTCGAGCCCCTGTTCCGTCTGAAAAACCGCTTGTTCCAACCCCTCGGGGTTCAACCGACAGCCTTTCGACAGCGCGCCAAGGCTCTGCGAAATCTGCACGCGTTCGCCAGAGGGCAAAAGCTGCAACTCCATCCGGCATTTGACATCATTGGGCAGGTCGGTGTTGATCTGGACCGCGCCGGTGACACGATGCCCTTCGACCTGCAACCGCTCCGCCAGAGCCGCCAGCAGCGCATCGACCGCGCCGCGGCCTTCCGCCATCACATATCCGAGCATGTCTTTGCCCCTTGATTTGCCTCTCCCCGGACATACAGAATGGCAACCACGGGGGGAAGCGCTTAGAGGGAGCACAGGATATGTCACAGGGTCCCAGAGTATCTGAGGGGGTTTTCCCCGGCGTCATCCTCGCGGGCGGGCAAGGCATCCGTCTCGGCGGTGTCGACAAGGGGATGGTGGAGCTGGGCGGTACGCGGTTGATCGAGCGGATCATCGACCGTCTGGCCCCGCAATGCGCCACTCTGGCGATCAGCGCCAATGGCGACCCGAAACGCTATTCCGAATTCGGCTTTCCGATCCTGCCTGATGGCACGTCTGACGCACAGGGGCCTTTGGCGGGGGTTTTGGCTGGGCTGGACTGGGCGGCGATGAAGGGCTTTGAGGCCATTGTCACGGTCGCCACCGATACGCCATTTTTTCCGACCGATCTGGTTCATCGCCTGGCGAGTGTGTCGCAGCCCGAGGGCTTTGGCATCGCGGTGACCAAGGAGGCGGGGGAGCTGCGTTGGCATCCGACCTTCGGCCTTTGGCCGGTGGGATTGCGCCATGACCTGCGCATCGCTCTTCAACGCAATCAAAGGCGGATGCAGCAATTCGCCGAGGGCAAAGGCGCCGTGCCGGTGCTGTTCGAGGCGGAGCATCCCGAGGAACTGTTCTTCAACATCAACACGGCGGAAGATCTGGCGCAGGCCGAGGACCGGCTTATCCGCGCTTGATCAGGTAAGACTGACTCTCGCCATGGTCCGTCATGGCGAGATAGTCGTGCCCCGCCTCCTGACAGAAATGCGGCACGTCGATCACGGCGGCCGGGTCTGAGGCCAACAGCCGCAGGACCTGCCCCGGCGCCATGGCCAAAAGCCGTTTGCGCGCCTTGAGCACCGGCAAAGGACAGATCAGCCCAATGGCATCGAGGGTGTCGTCCCATGCCGCGTTACATGTGTCCGGTCCGGCGTCCTGGGTCTCATGATGTGTCGTCTCTGTCATACCCAGAGGCTTAATCCAGCCTCATCAACCCTGTCCAGAGGCAAGCGGCATATAGGTCTGCGCCAAGCGCACCCGCAGGTAATCCGCCGCCCGCACCGGCGGGTATTGCGGCGCGCCCAGCCCCGGCAAAGGCGCGATGACGCTCTCGGGATTGGGATCGAGGTAAAAGGCCGCCAGCGTCCTTGGCTGCACCGGCGGCAAGACCCGATGCGGCGCGGCGCGGTAGAGATCGTTGCTCCAGCGCATCAACTCCTCCCCCACCAAGACCGTCAGCGTGTCCGGCGTATCCGGGATGTCATACCACCGCCCACTCCGGTTTTTCACCTGTAGCCCGGCCACCCCGTCCGACAGAACGAGGGTCAGCGCACCGTAATCGAATTGCGGCAGATCGGAGGCGAGGCCGTCGCGCCAGGGGTCCGCCGGCGTATGCGACAGCCGCAGCGTGGCGTTGGGCTCGGAGAAATGCGGTTTGAAGAAATCCTTCGGCAGGTCGAGATCACTTTCGACCGCGCGCATGAGGCTGCGCCCGAGGCTCAGCATTTCCTTGTAATAGTCGCGCATCACGTCGCGGAACTGGTCGCAGTCGGGCCAGACATTGGGGCCACGAAACGGTTCGCCCGCCAAAACGCGGGGATCGTCGGGGCGCAAATCGAGGCCGATGCTGAAACTTTCCTTGCTCAAAGGTGTGCCATCCTGGCCGCCCAGACGCTCCACCCCCATGCCCGCCCAGCCGCGATTGCAGGACGAATGACGAATGTCGAGCGGGGCTTTGTCCTCTTCGGGCAGAGCAAAGAACTCCTCCGCGGCGGCGATGACATCGCGCAAAAGGCCGCGCGGGATGCCGTGGTCTTTCAGTTGGAACACGCCTTCGGTGCGGCAGGCCTGTCCAAGTTGGGTCGCAAATCCGCCGGGGTCTTTCCCGGAGATCAGGTCGTGATAGTCCAAAATCTGTATCATATGTGTGCTTTCAAATGACTCGTCTGCGTCCTCCTCCCCGCAATGATCCGCAGACCGATCATCCGGTCTCTCCAAGATACACGGGCCGCGCCGCGCCCAAGACACAACCTATAGGTGAATCGCAAAAAATCGGGCCCGTGATGAAACGGCGGGCATAAATTTGCCCGTCTGGTCAGTTTCGATGCGGTCGGGATTTTGCCAAAGCGCTTGCGGGAAATGCGGCCTCTGATCTGCTGCGCCGTCCGACCCGAACAGCGAATTTGATCCAAACGATAAAAAACCGTCACAGAACCATCACAGAGCATGGGTAGGCGAACCTCTATGCAAACCGGTGCGCGGGCGATCTGCCCGGCCCGCTTTGTCTCTCCCATAGCAATCACGGGAGAAAGGATCGCAACGCCATAGCCCCCCGCGGGCCGCGGCGTGAACCGACAAAAGGCCCCGAGAGTGGGTCCAACCGGAGACAGTGTGATGAACACGATCAAATTCACAGCGGCCGCCGCCGCTTTCGCCCTCGCGGGCACCGCCGCATTTGCGGAAACCGAAATCACCTGGTGGCACGCCATGGGCGGCAACCTCGGCGAGACCGTCAACAAAATCGCCGAAGGCTTCAACGCTTCGCAGGACGAATACAAGATCACCCCGGTGTTCAAAGGTTCCTACGAAGAGACCCTGACCTCCGGCATCGCCGCCTTCCGTGCGGGCGAGCAGCCGAACATCATGCAGGTGTTTGACGCCGGTTCCGCCACCGTGATCGGTGCTCAGGGCGCGACTGTTCCGGTGCAGGATCTTTTGTCCGAGAACGGCGTCGATTTCGACATCAACGACTACATCCCGGGCGTGCGCTATTTCTACGCCGACAACCAGGGCAAGATGATCGGCATGCCGTTCAACTCCTCCTCGCCGGTGATGTATTACAATGCCGACGCGCTGGCCGCCGCCGGCGTCGAAGTGCCGACCACCTACGAAGAATTCGAAGAGATCGCGCCGAAGCTTAAAGAGGCCGGTTACATCCCGCTCGTGCAGACGCACCTGCCGTGGGAATTCGTCGAGAACTTCCATTCCCGTCACAACCTGCCGTTTGCGACCAACGCCAATGGTTATGACGGCGCAGAAGGCACCGAAATTCTCATCAACTCCGATGAGATGAAAATGCATTTCACCAAGGTCAAAGAATGGCTCGACGAAGGCTACTTCGGCTTCTTCGGCACCGGTTGGGATGACAACCAGGCACAATTCGAAGACGGCAAAGCCGCCATGTACATCGGCTCCTCGGGCGACTTCGGTGGCCTGACGTCGAAAGGCATGTCCTTCGAGTGGGGCTCCGCCTACCTCCCCTACTGGGCGTCGATCACCGAAGAGGGCTACCAGACCTTCATCGGCGGCGCGGCACTCTTTGCGATGTCCGGCAAATCCGCTGAAGAAAACAAGGCGACCGCCGAGTTCTTCCGCTACCTGACCTCGCCGGAAGTTCAATACATGTGGCACCGTGAAACCGGTTATGTTCCGGTCACCACCGCCGCTTATGAGCTCGCCAAAGCCGATGGTCACTACGACCGTTTCCCGGCCGCCGAAACCGGCCCGAAACAGCTGATGCTGCAAGCTGGCGAAAACACCCGTGGCTACCGCATGGGCTTCTACGTCCAGATCCGTGACGTGGAAAACCGTGAGCTGGGCCGTGTGCTCTCCGGCGAGACCACCGTCGAGGACGCGCTGGCCACGATCGAGAAAGAGGGCAACGAGCTTCTCGCCCGTTTCGCCAAGACCCAAGGGTAATTCCGGTCTTCAAGACATTTCTGACGGCCGCGTCCTCGCGGCCGTCAGGCTTTTGCGAAAGGTCCCTCCCATGAAACGCGCAGGCTTTGCCTCCCGCTGGTTGCCGATCCTCCTTCTGGTGCCGCAGCTCTCGATCATCCTCGTCTTTTTCTACTGGCCCGCTGCCTATGCGGTGAAGTCGTCTTTCTACCTGCAAGACCCGTTCGGCTTTGGCCAAACCTTTGTCGGGCTGGAGAATTACAGTTCGCTGGCGGACTCCGCCGAATATCTCAGAGTGACGAATTTCACCGTGGTCTTCACGGTTTTGGTGACGTTTTTCTCGCTGGCGCTGGCGCTGTTGCTGGCGGTGAAGGCGGATAAGGTCATCCGGGGTGCGAAGAGCTATCGCACGCTGTTGATGTGGGTCTATGCGGTCGCACCGCCGGTGGCGGGCTACATGGGGCTTTTGCTGTTCAACCAACGCTGGGGGCCGCTCACCGAATTTTTCAACGTGTTCGGCTGGGAGTTCAACCTGCGGGCGGATTATTTCGACACGGCCTTTGCCATGGTCGTCGTCTCCGTCTGGAAACAGGTGCCGGTGAATTTCATCTTCTTCCTCTCCGGGCTTCAGAGCATTCCGAAATCCGTGCGCGAGGCGGCCTTGATCGACAACCGCTCGGCCTCTGGCCGGTTCTGGGACGTGACATTCCCGCTCTTGGCACCCACCGGATTTTTCCTCCTGATCATCAACATCACCTACGCGCTTTTCGACACCTTCGGCGTGATCGACACGCTGGTGAAAGGCGAGCCTGCGAACAACCCGATGACGCTTGTTTACAAGGTCTACATCGACGGTTTCCGTGGCAATGACCTTGGCGGATCCTCGGCGCAATCGGTGGTTTTGATGCTCTTGGTTCTGGCCCTGACCGTGTTCCAGTTCCGCATGGTCGAAAAACGCATTCATTATACGTGAGGCATGACAATGGCTGACATTTCCCTCTCCGCGGCCACCCCGGTCGTCCCTCGCCGCCGCTTTCGCTGGTCCACCGTGGTGGACCACGCGGTGCTCATCACCGGCGCGCTCATCATGTTCTTTCCGCTTCTGGTGATGCTGCAAACCGCCTCGACACCCGATGTCGAGACGATGAAATACGGGCCAGGCCTCTACTTTGGCGACCAGCTCGACGACAATTTCCGCAAGGCGATGTTCGAGGCTTCGGGGTTCTCCGGCGCGAACACCGGGCTGTCGATGTTCAAGAACTCGCTGATCCTCGGCCTTGGCTTTGCCATCGGCAAGATCGTCATCGGCATGATGGCCGCCTATGCCATCGTCTACTTCCGCCTGCGGTTCGCGACCTTTGCCTTTTGGCTGATCTTCACAACGCTCCTCTTGCCGCTCGAAGTCCGCATCCTGCCGTCCTATGAGATCACGCAGAAACTGGGCCTTCTCAACACCTACACCGGCCTCATCGTGCCGCTCATTGCCTCCGCCACCGCGACGTTTTTCTTCCGCCAGTTCTTTCGCTCCGTGCCCGAGGAATTGGTCGAAGCCGCGCGGATTGATGGCGCAGGCCCGGTGAAATTCTTCATCGACATCCTCGTGCCGCTCTCGCAAACCATGATCGCCGCGATGTTCATCATCATGTTCGTCTATGGCTGGAACCAATACCTCTGGCCGACGATGATCACCACGGATGAGGGCATGTACACCCTCGTGCGCGGCATCAAGCGGATCGTTCAGGTGCTGCAAGGCGGCAATGAAATCCCCGAATACGGACGCGCAAATGTGCTGGCGATCATCGCCGTTCTGCCGCCCGTCGCCATCGTCATTTTCTTCCAGAGCTGGTTCGTCAAGGGCCTCACGGAATCCGACAAATAAGGACAACATCAATGGCTCAGGTCACTTTGGACTCCGTCCGCAAAATCTATCCGAACGGCGTTGAGGCCGTCACGCCCGCAAGCTTTCAGATCGAGGACGGCGAATTCGTTGTTCTGGTCGGCCCCTCGGGCTGCGGGAAATCCACACTCTTGCGCATGATCGCGGGGCTTGAGGACATCACCGAAGGCGCGCTCTCCATTGGCGAGACCGTGGTCAACACGCTCGACCCGGCGGATCGCGACATCGCCATGGTGTTTCAAAACTACGCGCTCTACCCGCATATGACGGTGCGCAAAAACATCGCCTACGGCCTCAAGAACCGCAAAACGCCGAAAGACGTGATCGCGCAAAAGGTCGATGAAGCGGCGAAGATGCTCAACCTCACCGAATACCTCGAGCGCAAACCGGCGCAACTCTCCGGCGGCCAGCGCCAGCGCGTTGCCATGGGCCGTGCTATTGTGCGTGACCCGGCGCTGTTCCTCTTCGATGAGCCTTTGTCGAATTTGGACGCGAAACTGCGCAACCAGATGCGGATCGAGATCAAGGCGCTTCAGCGTCGCCTTGGTGTCACATCGATCTACGTCACCCACGATCAGGTCGAAGCCATGACCATGGCCGACCGCATCATCGTGTTGAACGGCGGCAGGATCGAACAGATCGGCACACCGTCCGACATCTACCACAACCCGGCCTCGACCTTTGTCGCCTCCTTCATGGGCGCACCGCCGATGAACCTCGTGGCGGCCGAAATGCAGGACGGGACCCTGAGCTTTGCCGGGCTGGAGCTGCCGCTGGCCTCGTCTTTGCGCGGCCCGGTGACACTGGGCCTGCGGCCCGAAGATTTGATCATCGACAGCCACGGCCCGCTGGCGATGGAGGTCGAGTTGATCGAGGAACTCGGCGCGCATCGTCTGTTGCACGGCCAGGTCGACGGCCAGCGTCTCACGGTACATCTCGCGAAAGAAGAACAGGTCGCGCTTGGGCCTTTGCGCCTCTCGTGCCGTGTGCAGAACCTCTGCCTGTTCCACCCCGAAACCGGCGTGCGCATGGATGGCGGCTTTGCCTTCAACCTCGCGCAGGAACGCATGGAAGAACGCGCATGATCTCGCTTTTGGACAGCCTGCCCCCGGTCACCGACGAGCAACGCAACACGCTTTTGACCGCGCCGCGCACGGCGGATGCCCACCGCGCTATGATGGCGGATGTGCTGGCGATGAATGCCGTGCAGATCGGCGGCACGGCGATGCAAAAGGCCCTGCCCTCTGAAATCACCGTCGCCGCCTGGAATGTCGAACGCTGTCTCTTTCCGCCTGAGACCGCCGCCCATCTCATGCCGCTTGCGCCCGATGTGGTGCTTCTCTCCGAGGTCGATCACGGCATGTCCCGCACCGGCCAGCGCCATACGACCCAAGAGGTCGCCGAGGCGCTTGGCATGCGCTATGCCTTTGGCGTTGAGTTTTTTGAGATGGGGCTGGGCGGCCCGACCGAGCGGCATTTCTGCAAAGACGATGTCAACGCGCTGGGATGGCACGGCAATGCGGTTCTGTCCAAGGTGCCTTTCGACAAGGTGACGCTCATTCGTCTCGACGATCACGGCCATTGGTTTTCCTCGGAAAGTGGTGCCGACCCGGAGCAGCCGCGCCTTGGCGGGCGGATGGCGATTGCCGCCGTGCTGCCCACAGATGCAGGCGAGATCTGCGTCGTCTCCACCCATCTGGAAAGCAATGCCGGACCTGCGCATCGGCACGCCCAATTCGAGATCCTGCTCGATGCGGTCGATGCGTTTGCGCCAGGGATGCCCGTGCTGATCGGCGGCGATCTCAACACCGGCAACCACATCCCGCCCCATTTCGACCATCGCGACGAGACGCTCTTTGAGCTTGGCGCGGCGCGGGGCTATGACTGGGGGTTCACCGCAGAGGGCATGACCACGCGTCCGTCTTTGATCACGCCGCACCCGGAGCGGGTGATGAAGCTCGACTGGATCGCCGCGCGGGACCTGCGCTGTCTCGACAAGGGCGTGTTGTCGTCTCTCGACGCCAACGACCGCCCGCTTGCCGATCACGATTGCGTCTGGGCGCAGGTGGCGTTTTAGACGCGATCCGGCCGCAACACCGAGCTCGCAATGCTCTGCACGACCTGTTCGCGCAGCATCAGCTGCGCGTTCTCGGCAAACAGATCATCGCCGAAGTTCATCGAAAACGTCGCCCGGTTCGCGACGTTGAAAAAGCTCATCGCCGAAATTTGCCAGTGGATCACCAGAGGTGACACATCGGGGCGAAACAGCCCGGCCTCGACGCCACGACGACAAATCCGGTCGAGTTGCTCAATCGCCGCGATGTTGGTCGTCGCCAGCGTTTCAATGCGGGACATATGCGTGCCGTCGTGGATGTTTTCGATCATCACGAGGCGGATGAAATCCGGGTTCTGGCGGTGGTGATCGAAGGTGAATTCCACCACTTTGCGAAGCGCCTCATCCGGCGGCAGGTGGCGAATGTCGAGATTGGCCTCGGCCTCGCGCACTTCGCGGTAAGCCTGATCCAGCACGGCGAGATAGAGGCTCTCCTTGTCGCCGAAATAGTAGAAAATCATCCGCTTCGAGGTCTGGGTACGTTCGACGATGGCGCTGATCCGCGCGCCCGACAACCCGTGTGCTGCAAACTCTGCACGCGCCGCGTTCAGGATGTCGGCCTTCACGGTTTCCGGGTCCTGTTTCCACGATCGACCTTGTGAACGCGTTTGCGCAGTTTTTTGTTTTGTCTCGCTGACCATGGCTCGCCTCCTCCGTCCCGCCAAAGTTGCACATTTAACCGCAGGGTTCAATTGTCTTGACGTAATTAACCGAGTGGTTCATTTTAACACCAACGAATCGTCAATACCGCCTGGGAGGAGCGTCTTGACCACGCCAAACGCACCCAAAACCACAACAGAGACCCCCAAGGACTCTGTCCTCACCGGCCTGATCGGTCGCGGCATCGCTTTGTCGCGCACGCCCGCCATGCATATGGCCGAGGCCCGCGCCCAAGGCATCAACGGCGTCTACCGCATTCTCGACATGGACGCACCGGAGCGTGCGAACACCTCCCTCAAAGAGCTGATCGAGCAGGCGGACATCCTGGGCTACGACGGGTTCAACGTCACCTATCCCTATAAGATCGAGGTCATTGAGCATCTCGACGCGCTGTCCGACAACGCCCGCTCTGTCGGCGCCGTGAACACGGTGGTTTTGAAGGACGGCAAGCGCTACGGGCACAACACCGACCTTTGGGGCTTTGCCGAAAGCTTTCGCCGTGGCCTGCCCGACGCCAAACGCGACCATGCGCTTTTGATCGGGGCCGGCGGGGCCGGTGTGGCCGTGGCGCACGCGTTGGCGGATTGCGGCGTGAAGCTGCTGTCGATCACCGACATAGACCCCGCGCGCGCCGAAAGCCTTGCCGCGCAGGTCCGTGCCAATCGCCAGGACTGCACGACCCGCGCCGTGACCGATGTGGCTGCCCTTGTGACCGAAGATCGTCCCGACGGCATCGTCAACACCACCCCCGTGGGCATGGCGAAACTGCCCGGCACCTCTTTTCCGGTCGACCTGATCGATCCGAAGATGTGGGTCGCGGACATCGTCTATTTCCCGCTGGAAACCGAATTGCTGCGCGCCGCGCGGGCCAAGGGCTGCGCCGTGCTGCCCGGCTCCGGCATGGCTGTGTTTCAGGCGGTTCGCGCCTTTGAACTGTTCACCGGCCTGCCCGCCAGCCCGGAGCGGATGAAAGCCCGCTTCGATGCCTTTGACGAGGCCCCGCAAACGCAGGCGAGTTAAACAGGCGGGCGAACGACACGCACACGACAGATACGCAAATGGGAGGAACACTATGCGTTTTGAACTGAAAACCCTCACCGCCGCCGCGGCGCTCACGCTCGGCATGGGTGCCATGGCCAGCGCGGAAACCATCCGCATCGCCCACGTCGACCCGGACGAATGGACCGGCTCGAAAAAAGGCGCCGCTGCTCAGATTTTCAAGAACATCGTCGAAGGCGAAACCGATCTTGAGGTCGAGATCTTCCCGGCAGGTGCCCTTGGCAACGAAGACGAGCTGATCGGTCAGGCCCAAGAAGGCCTGTTGCAAATGGCCATCGTGTCCGGCGCCATGTCGAAAGCCTGCCCGGCAGCCTCCGTGCTCGACATCCCCTACACCTTTGCCTCCGCGACCGTCGCCTGGGACGTGCTCGACGGTGAGTTCGGCGACAACCTCGCCCAGCACTGCCTCGACCAAACCGGCCTGCGCACGCTGGCCTACGGTGAAACGGGCTTCCGGAATTTCACCAACGGCACCCGCGAAATTCGCAGCCCCGAGGATATGGAAGGCCTGAAATTCCGCGTTCAGCCGATCCCGCTTTACGTCGAAATGGTCAAAGGTCTGGGCGGGGAGCCGACTCCGATCGCATGGACCGAACTGCCGAACGCGCTCTCCACGGGTGTGGTCGACGGTCAGGAAAACCCGGTCGGCGTGATCTACAACAACGGTCTGCACAAGCTTCAGAAATACATGACGCTCGACGGCCACGTTTACGCCGCCGACTTCATCGTGATCGACGATGCGTTCTTTGGCGATCTCTCGGCCTCCGAGCAGGAAGTCGTCGCGAAAGCCGCGCGCATCGCGGGCAACATGGGCCGTTCGATCCAACAATGGAACACCGCAGAAGGCGTCAAGAAGGTTCAGGATGAAGGCATGGAAGTCTACTCCCCGACCGCTGACGAAATCGCCGCTTTCGCCGAGAAAGCACAGCCTGCCGTGGTTGAATATCTCCGTGGCGAGCTGGGCGACGATGCCGTCTGGATCGACAACCTGCAGGCCGCTGTGGCCGCCGCGAACGAGTGATCCTTCATCCGGACCACGACACGTAACTGACGGCGGACCGGCGCGAAATGTGCCGGTCCAACGCCGTAAAGAGGGGGCTCCATGCACCGTTTCAACGCCATTATCCGACGGGTTTTCGCCTTTGGCTCCGGCCTGTCTATGGCGCTCGTCTTCGCGATCATCTTCGTGAACTCGCTGCGCCGCTACATCGTCGGGCAATCCGTGCCCTGGGGCGAGGAGCTTCCGATTTACCTGACCATTTATGGCGTGATGTTCGGCATCGCCTGGGCCTATAGCGTCGACCAGCACATCCGCTTTACGATCCTTGTCGACATGATCAAACGCCGGACCCGCGAAAAGCTCTATCTCGCGGTGGATGTGGTCACCCTGATCTCCGGGCTGTGCCTCGCCTACTCCGGGCATATGTTTGCCATGCGTCGCGGCAATCTGGCCTCTTCGGGTCTGAAATCCACCGCCGACAGCCTTGCGCAATCGACCGGCATCGAGGCGCTCACCTGGATCGGCAAAGTCGGCACCTGGCAATATGCCATGGCCATTGGCGGCGTGCTTTTGGCGCTTGCGGCCTTTGGGAAATTTTTTGAGCGGTATGACGCTTTGAAAGGGGTGCAGAGATGATCTACGCCGTTTTGATCCTTGCGCTGATCGCCGGTGTGCCGATCGCGTTTTCGATCCTCGCCGCGCTGTTTTCTTTCATGGCGACACAGGACAACCCCTATGTCATGCGCATCGTCGCCACTGAGATGTTCAAAAGCCTGAACTCTTTCCCGCTTCTTGCCATTCCGCTGTTCGTTCTGGCGGGCGAAATGATGAACGAGTCCGGCATCACGGGCCGTATCATCGCCTTTGCCAACGTCCTTGTTGGACGGATGCGCGCGGGGCTGGCACTTGTGAACATCTGGGCCTCGGTGATCTTTGCCGGGCTGTCCGGTTCTGCCGTGGCCGACACCTCCGCGATTGGCCGCGTGTTCATCCCCGAGATGGAAAAACACGGCTACAAACGCGATTTCGCCGCAGCTCTGACCGCCGCCTCCTCCGTCATCGGGCCGATCATTCCGCCCTCGATCCCGGTGATCATCTATGCGCTGATCGTCTCCGGCGTCTCTGTGCCCGCGCTCTTCATGGCGGGTGTGATCCCCGGCATTCTGCTGGCCGTCTTCCTGTCGGCCTATGTGATGCTGACGGTCAAGATCGACCATGGCGATCAGTCCAGCGATCTGGTGACGCAGCCGGCGGGTCAGGCCCTGATGGGCGGCATCCTTCCGCTCTTGATGCCGGTCTTTGTGGTGGGCTCGATCCTCTTGGGCATCGTGACGCCGACTGAGGCCGCCAGCTTTGCGGTCGCCTATGCGCTGTTTCTGGGCCTCTTTGTGTATCGTAAAATCAAGCTCGACCGTCTGCCGACGATCTTCGCCGCCGCCATGCGCGACAGTGCGGTGATCCTTGTGATCATCTCTGCCGTGGGCGCGGGCAACTGGCTTTTGACCTACAACCGCGTGCCGAACATGCTCACCGATTGGGTGCTGTCGAACGTCGATGGTCAGACCGCCTTCCTGATCGCCGTGATCTTGCTGTTCCTCTTCGTGGGCCTCTTCCTCGAAGGCATCGCGGCCATGTTGGTCCTCGTGCCGATCCTGCATCCGATTGCCGTCAGCCTCGGCATCGACCCGGTGCATTTCGGCATCCTCGTGATCTTCAACCTGATGATCGGGTTGATCACGCCGCCGCTGGGCCTCTGTCTGTTTGTCGCCGAAGGGGTGGCGCAGGTGGGGATGGCCAAACTCACCCGCGCGATCCTGCCGTTCTTTGCGGTCGAAGTTCTGGTGCTGTTGATCCTCACCTTCGTGCCCGAAACGGTGACCTGGCTGCCGACCGTGCTTGGCTATTGATGAAATCCCCCCGGGCCCATCTTGGGCCTGGGGTCTGTCCCATAGGAGTTCCCCGCGATGAAGACCTCGATTGCCACCGTCTCGATTTCCGGCAACTTCCGGGAAAAACTCGATGCCATCTCGAAGGCAGGCTATGACGGCATCGAGATTTTCGAACAGGATTTCATCGCCCATGACGGCGGCCCGCGCGACGTGGCGCGGATGGTGCGCGACCACGGCCTCGACATCCCGCTGTTCCAGCCGTTTCGCGATTTCGAATGCTTGCCGGAGCCGCTCCGGTCCAAAGCCTTTGATCGTGCGAAACGCAAATTCGACGTGATGAACGAACTGGGGACAGACCTCATCCTGTTCTGTTCCTCCTGCCACCCCGCAAGCCTTGGCGGTATCGACCGCGCGGCGGATGATTTCGCCGAACTGGGCGAGGTGGCCAAGGCGCATGGCGTCCGTGTCGGTTACGAAGCACTCGCCTGGGGGCGGCATATCAACGATCACCGCGACGCCTGGGAGATCGTGCGCCGCGCCGATCACGACAACATCGGCTTGATCGTCGACAGTTTCCACACACTGGGGCGCAAGCTCGATCCGAATTCGATCCGCTCCATCCCCGGCGACAAGATTTTCTTTGTCCAGCTGGCCGATGCGCCACTCATCGACATGGACCTGCTCTATTGGTCGCGCCATTTCCGCAACATGCCGGGCGAAGGCGATCTCGACGTCACGGGGTTCATGCGCGCCGTCATGGCGTCGGGCTATGCCGGGCCGATCAGCCTTGAGATTTTCAACGACCAGTTCCGCGGCGGCAATCCCCTGACCATCGCGCAAGACGGCTATCGGTCGCTGATTTCGCTGATGGATGACGTGCGCACGGTCGAACCGACGATCGCGCTTGACCTGCCGCCGATCCCGCCGCGTGTCGGGGTCGACGGCGTGTCTTTCATCGAATTCGCCGCCCGGGGCGAGGATGCACAGAAGCTCTCGACATTGCTGAGTTCTCTGGGCTTCGTGCACACCGCGCACCACCGCAACAAGGAAATCGGCCTCTGGCAACAGGGCGACATCCGTATCGTGTTGAACTCCGAAGACAGTGGCCACGCCGCCCATGTCTGGAACGCGCGCGGCCTCAGTGTCTGCGACATCGGGCTCAAGGTCGGCTCGGCCACGGACACCGTCGCCCGCGCCACCGCCCTGGGGGCCAGCCCCTTTGAGCAACCCATCGGCCCCGGCGAATTGTCGATCCCGGCCATTCGCGGGCTTGAGGGATCGGTTCTGCATTTCATCGACGAGGAAAGCGGGCTGTCGCGGGTCTGGGACGTCGAATTCGTCGCGACCGGCGAGGCGGCGACCGCCGACGCCGGTCTCAAGCGCATCGACCACATCGCCCAGACCATGAGCTACGACAACATGCTCAGCTGGACCCTGTTCTACACCGCGCTTTTCGATATGGACAAATCGCCGATGGTGGACGTGATCGACCCGGACGGGCTGGTCCGGTCTCAGGTCGTCGAAAGCGAAGGCCGCGGGTTCTGCGTGTCGCTCAACGGTGCGGAGACGCATCGCACATTGGCCGGGGATTTCCTGGCGCAAAGCTTCGGCGCCTCGGTGCAGCACATCGCGCTTGCGACCGACGACATCTTTGCCACGGCCGACGCGTTGAAAGCCTGCGGCTTCGATCCCCTACCCCTGTCCGACAACTACTATGCCGATCTCGCGGCGCGTTTCGATCTCGCGCCCGGGCTTTTGGAACGTCTGAAGGCCGCCAATGTGTTCTACGACGAACTCAATGGCAGCCCCTTCTTCCAGCTCTATTCCCGCAGCTTCGCAGGCGGCATGTTCTTTGAGATCGTGCAGCGCGAGACGGGCTATGGCGGCTATGGCGCCGCCAATGCGCCCTTCCGGATTGCCGCGCAGAAACGTTTGGCGCGACCAAAGGGCATGCCCGCGATGAAGGGCTGACACATTTGCAAAACCACAAAGACCGGCCCCCAATGGGCCCGGTCTTTTTCTTAGGTGCTCTCGTTTAGAGGAAAGCGCCGTTGTCGGCCTGACCATAGACCTTGATCGCCTCTTCGAACACGCGTGCAGGCGCCTCAGGATCGGAGGAATCGGCCACAAGCCCATCGCCTCGCTGCCCTTGGCCTTGATCTCGGCGGCCTTGTCGTCGAGCAGGTCCTTGCAGCCTGCGGTCAGGATGACATTGGCCCCCTCTTCCGCGAAGAGCTCGGCAATCGCGAGGTCGATGTCTTTGACGGCGCGTGTCCGGGCGGAAATCATCGGCGCGAGGTAGGAGCTTTTGGCGTATTTCGCCTGATAGGCGGCGTACCATAGGTTTTGCCATCCTCGCGGAACGGGGAAATCCTCAGGTCGTCCGCAGCCGCGATCTCGGTGAGTTGCTCCTTGGTCCAGTCCATGGTGAAGCTCCTGTTTTCCGTCTCGAACATGCACCGCAGAGCTCACACTTCGACCTCCTCCGCCCTGCCCTTGTTGGCTCTGGGCCTCGGCTCCTTCGGCATCGGCACCACGGGATTCGCGCCTATGGGCCTATTGCCCGCGATTGCCGAGGGCACCAGCACCTCGATCCCCGCGGCGGGCCAATTGGTCACCGCCTATGCCATCGGCGTCATGGTCAGCGCGCCGGCGCCGCACCTATGTGATTTCCGAAGTTCAACGCGCAGAGGCGCTCGGATAACCTCTCTCGGAGAACCTTTCATGCGCGTCACGGATTATTTCGACCTTTCTCCCCGCAACAGCTTCGGCTTTTCATCCCTTGCGCGCTATGGCGCAGAGGTGACGCGTGTCGAAGAGATTGCCGAGATCGCTCAGCTTTCTGAACGCCTCGACCTGCCGCTTTATTTGCTGGGCGGGGGGGAGCAATTGCCTCTTGCCCAAGAGGCTCCGCGCGGTGGTGGCGGTGATGGCGGTGATGGCGATCAAGGGATGGTGCGTCGAGGGCAGCGTGGCAAATCACATCAAGATCAAGGCGCAAGCGGGCGAAGATTGGCCCTCTCTGGTGGCGCAGATCACGGGGGCTGGCCTCGGCGGATTGGAAAACCTCGCGGGCATTCCCGGTACGGCCGGCGCTGCGCCGATCCAGAACATCGACACCTATGGCGTGGAACTGTCCGATGTCTTCGAACGCCTCAAAGCCTATGATCGCAAAGAGAATAGAATGGTGATGCTGGACAAGGCCGACTGTCGGCTTGCCTATCGCCACAGTATCTTCAAGGACCAGCCGGGGCGCGACATCGTCTCCGAGGTGACCCTGCGCCTGCCCCGTCCGTGGCACCCTCTTCTGAGCTATGCGGGGCTGCGTGAGTTGCCCCGCCCCGGACGCCCGCAACCGTGATGCAGGAGGTTCTGGCGCAACGTGCGGCCAAGCTGCCGGATTGGCGGGTGCTCGGCCATGTCGGCTCCTTCTTTCACAATCCGGTCGACTCGTAGAAAAGGCCCCGCGATCTACCATGGCACACATGACGGGGCCTCTTCTCTTTACTTTTTGAGGCGCGCCTCGATCTGCGCAAACAATTCCAGATTTTCTGCGTCGCGCCCCACCGGCTCTTCCGTATGGCTGGCCTTGACGATCACCACGTCTTCTGTCGGGTCGATGTAAATATACTGGTGAAACAGACCCAGTGCGGCGTAGGCGTCGGAGTTGTCGTAGGTCCACCACTGATATTGATACCCTTCCAACTCGCCCTCCGCGACAGGTTCATAGCCCGCATCGGGAATGGTGGCTTTGGCCACCCAGTCCGCCGGTACGACCTGTTTGCCATTGGCCTGACCGCCATTCAGGAACATCAGGCCAAAACGGGCATGATCACGCAGCGTGGCATTCAGACCCGCGCCATAGAACTCCCGGCCCACAGCCTCTGGCCCATCCATGATCCAATAGGCATCGGCTTCCATACCCGCCGGTTGCCACAGTTTTTCGGACATATATTCGGCGCCCGTTTTCCCGATGACCTTCTCGACGAGACAGCCCAGAACACTGGTGTCGAGGGTGGTGTAATTGAACGCCTCTCCTGGTGCGGTCTCCCCCGGAACGGATTTGTCAGCGGCGTAATCGCACCAGCGGTAATTATAGCCCACCAGCGCATTGTCATGCACCTCAGTCAACTGTGTGTCGCTGCCGAATTCATAGTATTCCAGCCAGTCGACCCCTGAACGCATGCGCAACACATCTTCGATGGTCGGTCCGTCATATCCGGTGCCTTCCATCTCCGGCAGATATTTCGTCACCTTATCATCCAGACTGTCGATCAGGCCGTCATTCAACGCAAAGCCCACCAGGGTGGAGACATAGGATTTCGCAACCGAAAAGGTGATGAACCGGGTCTGTGCATCGCTGCCATTGAGATAGGTCTCATAGGCAATTTTGCCATTTTTCACGACCACCAGACCATTGGCATCCGTGAGTTCGAGCGCCTCGGCGAAGCTCATGGTTTCACCGTTGATGGTATAGTCACCCTCCAGAGAAATCGGGTCGGAGGGCAAGTCCCACACATCGCTGCCGGCCTTGACCTCACGGGTGGCAAACATCTGATCCATATGCTGAAAGGTCAAAAAGTTCAGCCCCGGATCGAACATATGCGCCCGGCCGTTGATCATGGTTGGGGTCAGCCAATGTGCACCCTGCGTCGGATCGCTTTGGATCTGATCAGCATGTGCCACCATTGGCACCGTCAGTGCGAGCACCGTCAACGCGGCTTTCCGCAGTCTTGTCATCCTGTCACCTCTCCTGTTGTGTTTGAAACACTCTGAGAAAGGTTTTTATCTTCGAATAGACGCAAAATATGGTAGGGTGACCTCGTTTCGTTGTCAGGTGAACCGTACCAGGGCCGTCACGGAGGTAGATTTGCGCATCAACCAGTTGGAGGCCATCACCGCGCTGGCCGAAACCGGCTCGATCCGGGGTGCAGCGCGGGCTCTGGGTCTGAGCCAAAGCGCCGTCACGCGCGCCCTGAAAGAGCTTGAGCGGGACACCGGCGCACCTCTTCTCGACCGTCAAACGGAGGGCACAAAGTTCACGCGCGCCGGCACAGTCTTGCTGGACCATGCCAGCCTTGCACTTGCCGCGATTAGGCGGGCGAAAGAAGAGGTGCGGCGGATTTCCGGTCAGGATACGGCCCATGTGCGCATCGCTGTCACGCCCGCCGTTGCCAACGCCAAACTCGCACGTCTTGTGACCGCGTTTCAGTCAGATTTTCCTGACGGAAGACTTCAGATCCAAACGGGCGTCCTCTCCACCGTGGTGCCCGCACTGCGCACAGGCGATCTCGATTTCGCGATGGTTCTGGCCAAACCCGAGGAAATCCCCCCTGATCTCAGCTTTGAACAGCTTGGCGACATGCGCATGATCCCGATCACCCGTCTGACGACAGACACCTGCGTCAAGATGAGCTGGGAGGCGCTGGCACAAAAGCGTTGGGTAGCGAATATGATGCCCGGCAGCGCGGATCATATCGTTTTCGAGTGGCTCAACAGTCGTGGCATTCAGTTCACACATCCGCTCATCGAATGCAGTTCACCTTACCTGAAAATGATCCTGAACGTCTCGACAGATGTCGTCGCACTCAGTCCCGCGCCGCTTTACCACAGTCAATTGCACGCGCTTGGCCTCGTCGCGATCGCGGTTCCGGATTTGCCGCCCCCGATCGCCCTTGGCATTCTCTTGCGCGATCAGATGCCACAGTCCGAAGCGGCACAGATGTTGCTCGCGCTCGCGCGACGCCTGGGCGGAGGGATGACTCTTTAGCCTTGGCACACCTCATACCCGTCAGCGACTTTGGCCCTCTCACATGCGCCGAATGCGCGCCGAAAATGTCACTCTCGGCGCCACGCCCCTAACCAAGCGGAAGACGTTGCCGCACCAAAGTGGTCCAATAGGAACTGCCCCAGGCGATCACGTCGTCGTTGAAATCATAGAGCGGGTGGTGCAGCGCCGCTGACGGGCCGTTGCCGACATTGATCATCGCACCGGGCACTTCGTTGAGCATGAAGGAAAAATCCTCTCCGCCCAGGGTTTGCGGCATGTCGAGGAACACGTTCTCGACACCCGCCACCTCTTGCGCGGCCTTGGCGGCCAGTTCGGTTTCACGCGCGTGGTTCACCGTCACCGGATAGTGGCGCGTGTATTCGGTCGTGCCCACCGCACCATAGGCGGCGGCGATATTGCCGACCATGGCCGTCAGCCGCTCTTCGATCATATCGCGCACCTCTTCGCGCAGCGTCCGCACTGTGCCGGTCAGGGTCACATCCTGCGGAATGACGTTGAACGCATTCCCGGCCTGAATGGTGCAGAGCGAGATCACCGCACTGTCGATCGGGTCCATGTTGCGCGAGGTCAGCGTCTGAACCGCCTGCAACAGCGCGCCCGCGATGGGGAGAGGGTCGATGGTCTGTTCGGGACGTGCCGCATGGCCACCGCGCCCGGTGATGGTGATTTTCACCTCATCGACCGAGCCCATGATCGGCCCGGAATTGATGGTGAATTGCCCGACCGGCAAGTTCGGACGGTTGTGCATGCCGTAGACCTCATCACAGGGCCAGCGAGTGAAGAGCCCGTCCTCGATCATCGCGCGTGCGCCCGCGCCGCCCTCTTCGGCGGGTTGGAAGATCACAACCACGGTCCCATCAAAGGCCCGGCTCTCCGCCAGATGCCGCGCCGCGCCCAAGAGCATCGTCGTGTGTCCGTCATGGCCGCAGGCGTGCATCTTGCCCGGCACCTGCGAGGCATAGGGCTTGCCGGTTTCCTCCAAAATAGGGAGCGCATCCATATCGGCGCGCAGACCGATGGAGCGCCCGGACAGATTGCTTTGACCCCGGATCACACCGACCACGCCGGTCTTGCCGATGCCTTCATGGACCTCATCGACCCCGGCGGCCCGAAGTGCCTCGGCCACCTTCTGCGCCGTGCGTTCCACGTCATACAAAAGCTCGGGGTTCATATGCAGATCGCGGCGGAATTCCGTCAGATCCGCAACCTGTTTGGCGACCCAATTCTCGACAGCCATCTCAGGCCTCCTTCTTCATTCTGTAACGGAAATCGCAGTGGCTCGCGCCTTTCATGATCGTCTGCGTGCGGGTCATTTCGATCTCCGGATTATAGCCGATGCAGAAATCGCCATCACGATTGCAGGACAACAGGTGGCCGATATCGCCCAGCCCCATTTCCTGATACATCTCCGCATATCGGCATTTCACCACGTTGAAATCCATCTTTTCCTCGGACATCTCAATGGTCTCGATTCTGAGTGCATCCTCGCGGGTCCAGTTCGGCTGGATCGCGGCAAAATCCGTCAGGTCTGGCGCATGGCCCAGCACTTCGGCCAGCATCTGACCTTGTTCGATTGCGGATTTGGAACAGGCCGCCCCGATCACGGCCTCGGCCTCTTCGCGACCCGTGCGCTCGGTGATCACGTCGAGCACATGTTTGAGGATCATCGCCTCGATGCGGCGGCGGAGCAGGATCGGAACGTCGTTCAGGTCCATCTTTTTTTCTTCGGTCATAGGTTCACTTCCTTGTGGTCCTGACGTTTGAGCCAGGCCAGATAGGTGGGGGCAAAGCGGCGCACAAAGCCATGCGCCGGGAAGGGATGCGGCTCGGTCACCGGCAGGGCCAGTTCATCTTCCGGTTGGCCGGTGGCGGCGCGGGCCAACTCGCGGCCCAAAGAGGTGCCAAGCGCCACACCGCGCCCGTTACACCCGATCCAGGCCCAGCCATCGGGGCCGAGTTTGTGAACACGCGGGAAGCGGTCCCAGTTCATGCCGATATAGCCCGACCAGACATGGGTCATTTCCGGAACGCCCAGTTCTGGGAAGGCCTCGGCGAGGCTCTTCGCGGCTTTCTTGCGCACGCGGTTGGCAACGTCAAAAGACCCCATCACGGCACCGCCGGTGATCAGCCGATTGCGCGCGTCATATCGGAAAAACCGCAAATCCCCGCGCGTGTCTGAGACCGCCTGACGCCCCGGCAGGATTTTCTGACGCAGGTTGTCGCCCAAGGGTGCTGTCGCCATTTGCCAGCTCAGCACCGGCACAATCGAGCGCGCAATCCGAGGCGCCAGACGCGGAGCCAATTCGCCCGTGTAAGCGTTGGTGGCAAGGATCAGTGCCCGAGCCTTGAGCGTGCCCTGCGCCGTTTTGATCACCCATTCAGAGCCGACGCGCTCATAAGAGATCACCGGACTGTCCTCATGGATCACCGCGCCCAGATGTTCCGCCACCCGCGCCATTTCACGTGCCAAGGCGAGCGGATTGATATGGCCGCCCGTCGGGTTGAACATGCCGCCGTACCAGAAATCCGTGCCTAAGATGTCCGCACATTCTTTGGCGTCTTTCAGCTCCGCCGGAAAGCCATGGCGCGCCCAGGCTTCGACGCGTTTTTGCGACAGTTTCACACGACCGGGGCTATGGGCCGGTTGGAACCAGCCGGTCTGTTCGGCCTCCGCCTGCATGTCGAATTCGCGCACCAGATCGAACAGCACATCGCCCGAGTTGCCGATCAGCCGGACCATGCGTTTGCCGGTCTCGCCATAGCGCGACACCCAGACATCGGGTTCGGCAGAGGTCAGGATCGGGATCACCTGGCCGTTGTTGCGCCCCGACGCGCCCCATCCTGCGGCTTTGCCTTCGACAACGGTGACCGCATGGCCGCGTTTGCGGGCCTCAATGGCGGCGGAGAGGCCGGTGAACCCCGCGCCGATCACGGCGACATCGGTTTCCTCGACGCCTTCGAGCGGTGCGGAAAGCGGGCGGTCGGGCGCGGTGGCGGCCCAGAGGGATTTCGGAAAGTCGACAGACATCATGCCGCTCCTTCCGGAATCAGGCCGGTGACTTCCTGTGGCAGCCAGAACCAACGCAGCGCCTCTTCTTCGGCGGAGAGATCCGGCCCGGCACAGCAGTCGAGCGTTTTGGCGGTCTCGGCCAAGGCCTCAGCCTGCGCGAGGCAGCTGGAGAAATCAGGCACTGTGTCCATTTGCGACGATTGGCTTTCCCAAAGCGCAGAAAGTGCGGTGGGACAAGTGTCCTCAAAACTGGGCGTTGCACGCCATATGCCCTCGACCGCATCGAGTTGGTAATAGGCCAGCATGTCGAGACCGTGTTCGGAGACAAAGCGGATGGCACTGGCGATCTTGTCCACGTCTTCCTCCTCGAAGAACCAGTTCACCCCGAACCGCGCCCAGCCGGGACGGAAGATCGAATGGCCGTGCTGCACGGCGGCCTCGTGGCGCGCGCTTGTGGTCAGGTCGATGTCGAGTAAGGAGTGTCCGTACGGCCCGGCACAGGAACAGCCGCCACGGGCCTGAATCCCGAACAGATCATTGAGCAAAGCCACGACATAGTTGTGGTGCAACAGCTTGCCTTTGACCCGCAGGTTGAACGAGAAAATCCCCAGACGCGGCACATTCGACGGCCCCAAAAGCTCCATCCCCGGAATGGCGCGCAGCGCCTCTTCCATCCGACGGGTCAACACGGTTTCGCGGGCCTCGACACGAGCCTCGTCCATGTCGCGTTTGAGCTGCATCACCATGCCGGCGCGGATGTTGTCGACGATGGCGGGGGTGCCACCCTCTTCGCGGTGCTCGGGATCGGTGATGTAGCTGTGGCCCTCAGACGTCACGTAGCTCACCGTGCCGCCGCCCGTGAGCGTCGGGCGCGTGGTGTCAAAGAGGCTCCGTTCGGCGATCAGCACACCGGAGGCCCCGGGGCCGCCGGGGAATTTATGCGGCGAGATCACGGCGGCGTCGATCCGGTCGCCTGCGCCTTGCGATGTTTCCGCGAGTTCCACCGGCATATAGGGCGCGGCGGCGGCGAAATCGGCGACACAAAAGGCGTCATGTTCGTGGAGCAGCTTGGCAATCGCGCGCAGGTCGGTGCGCACGCCGGTGACGTTAGAGGCGGCCGAGAAGGCTCCGATTTTGAGAGGCGCGTCGGCATGAGTTTCGAGCGCCTGTTCCAGCGTTTCCAGACAGATCGTGCCTGCCGCATTCAAGGGAATGCGCACCAGCTCTGCCCCGCTTTCCCGCCAGGGCAGATCGTTGGAGTGATGCTCATAGGGACCGACAAAGACCACGCCTTGCGAGAGGCCTTTCATGGCAAAGGCCCGCACCAGCTTGTCGACCGCGCCGGTCGCGCCAGAGCCGGTGAAGATCACCGCGTGATTTTCATCCGCATCGACCGCCGAACGCACCGCTTCGCGCGCCATTTCCCGGAGCTGCGTGGTGCGGCGCCCGACGAAAGAGGTCTCCGTATGGGTGTTGCCATAATAGGGCAGGACATGGGTGCGGATCGCGTCTTCGATGAACCCAAGTGCCCGGCCGGAGGCGACGTAATCGGCATAGATCAGGGCGCGGGGTCCGAAGGGGCCGGAGATGGCCGCCCCCTCGCCGATCAGAGCGCTTCGAATATCTTTAAATTCCAGTGACATGGTAAAACCTCAGGCAACATTCGCGTGCAGCGACGGGGGGGTCCAATCGCGGCCCGGAATGGAAGACAACAAATTCTGTGTGTAGGGGTGCTGCGGGTTGGCGAAGACCTCCGCGGTGGGCCCGTGTTCGACGATCTCGCCCTTTTGCATGACGATGATCCGGTCGCAGAGCTGGGCCGCGACGCGCAGGTCGTGGGTGACGAACAGCAAGGACAGGTTGAGCCGATCGCGCAGCTCCGCCAAGAGTTTGAGCACCTGCGCCTGCACCGAGACATCCAGCGCGGAGACCGGTTCGTCGGCAACGATCACCTTCGGCTCCATCGCAAGGGCGCGGGCAATGCCGATGCGCTGACGCTGACCGCCGGAGAATTCATGCGGAAACCGGTTGGCCGCGGCGGGGGACAGCTCAACAAGTTCGAGGAGCTTCTTCGCGTCTTCGCGGGCCTTTTTCGGATCGGCACCGTGTACGATGGGACCCTGCGCGATGAGGTCGACCACGCGTTTGCGCGGGTTGAGCGAGGCCATCGGGTCCTGGAACACCATCTGAATGTGCTGACGCAGGGCGCGCAATTCTTTCGGCGTGGCGGCCAAAAGATCGGTGCCGTCCAACTCGACAGAGCCTTGGTCACATTCCAAAAGACGTGTGACGATGCGCGACACGGTGGTCTTGCCGGAGCCGCTTTCACCGACGACGCCAAGGGTTTCGCCCTGACGCAGCTCAAAGGTGAGATCCTTGACCGCCGTCACCGCTTTGCGTTTGCCCGACAGCAATCCGCCGCGCGCGGCGAAGGTCTTTTTCAACCCCGTGCCTTTGAGCACGACAGGCGCGTCAGAGGCGGCTTTGACCGGCGGGGGGGTGAGTGCGGGTACGGCGCCGATCAGCGCGCGGGTGTAAGGATGCTGCGGGTGGTTGAGCACCGCATCCGTCGTGCCGCTTTCGACCAGCTCACCCCGGCAGAGCACGGCGACCTTGTCGGCAATTTCCGCCACCACGCCAAAGTCGTGGGTGATGAAGAGCACGCCCGCGCCCTCTTCCTCTTGGAGCTCGCGAATGAGTTTCAGGATTTGCAACTGGGTCGTCACATCAAGCGCCGTGGTCGGTTCATCCGCGATGATCAGCTTCGGCGAAAGCACCAAAGACATGGCGATCATCACCCGCTGACGCTGGCCACCGGAGATTTGATGCGGGTAGGCGTTATAGGCCGAGGCGGGCTCCGGGATGTGGACGCGCTCCAACATCTCAAGCGCGCGGGCCTTGCGCTCCGCCTTGGTCATTTTGGTGTGGAGACGCAGCACTTCGTCGATTTGCCACCCCACGGTTTTCTGCGGGTTGAGCGCGGTCATCGGCTCCTGGAAGATCATCGAAATATCGGCGCCGCGCAGCTTGCGCATCTCGGCATCCGATTTGCCGCGAAGCTCTTCGCCCATGAAGCGGATCGCACCGCCGGTCACCCGCACATGCGGTTCCGGCAGAAGGCCCATGATGGCGCCCGCGCAGAGCGATTTGCCGGAGCCGCTTTCGCCGACGAGACAGACAATCTCGCCCGCGTTGATGGTCAGGTCGAGGCCTTCGAGCGCGAAAGCACGGTCCGCGCCCTTGGGCAGGGAAATCTCCAGCTTGCACAGATCGAGGACGGGAGGAGGTGTCTTGGTCATTTCTTCTGCCTCGGATTGAGCGCATCGTTCAGCCCCTCGCCCAGAAGCGAAAAGGACAGCACAGTCAGGATGATCGCAATGCCGGGGATCACGGCGCAGTAAGGGGCGGAGCGCAGCACGGCGCGGCCTTGACCGATCATATTGCCCCAGCTGGCGTAGTTCGGGTCGCCCAGCGAAAGAAAGGCCAGCGCGCTTTCCATCAGGATCGACAGCGCCATGATGACGGAGGCGTAGACCACGATGGGCGGCAAAGCGTTGGGCAGGATTTCGCGGAAGATGATCGAGGTGTTCGACACGCCGAGATTGCGGGCGGCGTCGACGAATTCGCGGTGCCGCAGCGACATGAATTCGGCACGCACCATGCGGGCCGGCGCGGTCCAACTGACGATGCCGATGGCCAGCGTGATCCACTCAATTTTTGACCCCATGATGGCGACGAGCGTCAACAACAGGACAAAGTTCGGGATGGTCTGAAACGCTTCAGTGATGCGCATCAGCACGTCATCGACCCAGCCGCCAAAGTAGCCAGCAAGTGCGCCGATCACGACGCCGATAACGATGGCCACGAGCGTGGCGACGACGCCGATCAAAAGCGAAATACGCGCGCCGTAGAAGACACCGGAGAGCACATCGCGGCCCAACTGATCCGTGCCCAAAGGCGTGTCCCAGTTCATGAACGGCGGGGTGAGCGGTTCCCCCGCACGGCGCAGCGGGTCGCCGGGATCAATGAGGCCCGCCGTCAGCGCCATCAGCACGACGAGGACAAAGAGCACAAGGCCAAGCAAAGCGGCGCGGTTGCGTTTGTAGCGGCGCCAGAACATGACGTAACGCGGCGGCTCGGGCGGGGCGATTTCTGTATCGGCGAAGGTCATGCGAGTTCGATCCGGCTGTCGAGACGTGCGTAGAGCAGGTCGGTGAGGAAATTGACGACGACCACGATGATGGCGCACAAAAAGATGATGCCCATCAAGGTGTTCATGTCGCGCTGAACGACGGACTGGTAGGCCAGTTGGCCCAGTCCCGGCAGGGTGAAGATGGTTTCAACCACGATGGAGCCGCCCAGAACGGTGGAGAACTGAAGCCCCAAAAGCGTGACCACCGGCAGGAGCGCGTTGCGCATGATGTGGTGGGTCATAAGGCGGCCTTCGCGGGCGCCCTTGGCGCGGGCGGTGCGGACATAATCGAGATCAGCGACTTCCATCACGGAGGCCCGCATCAGGCGCAGGTAAAACGCCAGATAGATCAGCGAGAGCGCGGTCGTCGGCATGATCAGGTGGCGCACCACATCCCAAACGTGATCCCAGCCGGTGTAAAAGGCGGCGATGGTCTTGATCCCGCCCACCGGCAACCAGCCGAGTTTGACGGAGAAAACCAGCATCAGCATCAGGGAGAGGAAAAACGAGGGAGTGGCGTAGAACACGAGACCCAGAATGGAGATCAGGTTGTCGGTCGCGGAATAGGCACGCCGCGCGGCAATGGCGCCCAAAACGATCCCGGCCGTAAAGGCGATGCTCAAAGAGGCGGCCATCAGCATCAGTGTGGTGCCGAGGCGGTCCATCAAAACAGTCGCGACGGGTTGCTCATAGACAAAGGACCAGCCGAAATCGAAGCTCGCCAGCTTGACCATATAGCGCCAGAGCTGCACCCAAATCGGTTGGTCGAGACCGTATTCGGCCCTAAGCCGCGCGATGAAGGCGGCATCCGCGCCCCCCATGTCGCCCACAAGCGCATCGACCGTGTCGCCGGGCGCCAGTTTGAGCAAGAGAAATGTGCCGATCATGATCAGGATGACCACGGGAATGGCCTGAATCAGACGCCTCAGCGCATAGGTCAGGATCGGGGGCATGTGCAGTGTCATTGTCTTTGGATCCTTCGGGATCATGGGCAAATGTCAAAAGAGCGGGCGCGAAGGGAGGCGCGCCCGCCAAAGTGTCAGATCATTGTTCGAGCCAGAGGTCGTACCAGCTCGACGAGTTCCACCGCGGCGTGTTGTGGTGGTTGTGGAGCTTTTTGGAGGTGACAGAGATGAACGGATGTTCGATCGCGAAGATCACCGGCAGCTCGGCCATCTCACGCGCTTGAATTTCGTGATACATCTCGGCACGTTTCTGGACGTCCAACTCGGAGGCGGCGGCGTCGATCATCGCGTCCATCTCTTCGTCCTTCCAGCCGAACTGGTTGGTCCAGGGCGTGCCTTCCGGCTGACCGGAGCGCAGCCAGACCATGGTGGACACAGCCGGGTCGGAGCGGAACTGGTGCCAGCCGTTCGCGGTGTCGAAATCATGGTCACGGTACACACCATTAAGGAAGCCCGGCGCATCGTTGGTGAGAATCTCGACGTCGATGCCGATCTCTTTCATCGCCTGCGCGTAATACTCGGCCCAAAGCTGGGTGTATTCGCCCCAGGGCGCCGGACGGTGTTTGAGGTGGAACCGATAGCCATCGTCCTGCACCGGATAGCCAGCCTCATCGAGCATCTGTTTGGCCAGTTCCGGGTCGTAGTCATAGGTCGGCACATCGTCGGTGTAATTGATGCCACCGGCGCTCGGCACCGGACCGCGGCCCGGTTTGGCGTAGCCATGCATGATCGTCTGGATCGCATAGTCGATGTCCAGACCATGATACATTGCCTGACGCACTTTCAGATCGGCGAGGATCGGGTTGCGGTGATTGAATTCGACGGTCGAGTGGGCGACGTTGTTTTCATAGCCCTGGGTGCCGACGTCAAAACGATCGTCTTCGCCGAAGCGCGCAACATCGGCCATGGAGACACCGATAAAGCCAGACTCATGCACCTCGCCTGCCTCAAGGGCGGCGGCGGCGGCGGATTTGTCCTTGATGAAACGCCAGACGATGCGGTCGAGATAAGGGTAGCCCTCGCGCCAGTAGTCTTCGTTCTTCTCCGCCAAAACATACTGCCCGCGCTGATATTCGACGAATTTGAACGGGCCGGTGCCGACGGGGGCGGTGTTATACTCGTTCTTGAGAATATCGGTGCCTTCGAACAGGTGTTTCGGAACCGGATGCCCCAGATCGGGCATGGCAGCGACGAAAAGCTCAATCGGCATCGGTTTCGAATAGTTGAACACCGCCGTATGCGGATCCGGGCAATCGACGCTTTCAAGATTGGCCTGAAGCGCGGAGGAGTAATTCAAGAGTTTTTTCCACAGCTCTATCGCCGAGAACGCCACATCGTCACAGGTGAAGGGTTCGCCATCGTGCCAGTTCACCCCTTCGCGCAATTTGAGCGTGACCGTCAGACCATCGTCGGAGCCGGACCATTCGGTCGCCAGCACCGGCTCGTAGCCCTCGTAGCTTTTGTCGATCAGCGGCTCCATGATCTTGCCGGTGATGTTGTACACCCCGGTCGAGGCGCGCAGACCCGGATTGAGAATACGCTGTTCGGAAATCATATGGATGACGGCGGTGCCGCCCTTTTGGACCTCGTCTTGCGCCTGGGCTGTCAAGGCCACAGAGCTCAGGGCCCCGGTCATGGCGAGCGCCAGCCCCGCCTGTTTCATCGTGAAAGTCATCTGTTCTGGTTCTCCCGGTCGGTTGATCACCCTTTGCGGGCTTGTTCGGTCGTTATGCTCCCCTACCTGAGAGAAGCAACATGCATCCGTCAACATTAAAAACCAACTTTTAGAACAAGATTGGAAAAAAATTCTACACTATGATTAAATATTGGTGCTAGCATTCCCCATAAGTTGAAAACACTGGGACAAAACATATGACAAAAATTGCATGGATCACCGGGGCGGGCTCCGGCATTGGCGCCGCCATGGCGCGGGGCTTTGCCGAGGCCGGGTATCGCGTGGCTTTGACGGCACGCGGACGCGAGAGCCTTGAGGCGGTGGCGGCCACCCTGCCCGACCCCGAGGCCGCTTTGATCCTGCCCGGCGACGTCACCGACCGCGCGGGCATGGCCAAGGCCGCCGAGACCATCGTGGCGTGGTCCGGCGGGCTTCATGTGCTGTGTAACAACGCGGGGCTCAACATTCCGAAACGAAGCTGGGCCGATCTGGATTGGGAAAGCTGGGACCGGGTGATCGACGTCAACATCACCGGCGCACTCAATGTGATTGCCGCCTGCCTGCCGATCATGCGGGCGCAAAAGGACGGCGTGATGATCCACACCTCGAGCTGGGCCGGTCGGTTTCATTCACCGGTCAGCGGCGTGGTTTACGGCGCCTCGAAACATGCGCTGTCCGATCTGTCGCTGAGCCTCAACGACGAGGAGGGCAAGAACGGCATCCGCTCCACCGCGCTTTGCCCCGCCGAGGTGGCGACCCCGCTCTTGGCAAAACGCCCCGGTTTCGATGCCGCGAAAATGGCCGCGATGATCCAGCCCGAAGACATGGCGAAGACCGCGCTCTTTGTGGCGGAGATGCAGCCCGGCATTTGCCTGCCTGAAATTGTCCTGAGCCCTGTTCGCACATCCTGAGCCCTGTTCGCACATAACGCATCAATAAAGAGACACGCACATGACCCATCCTGTCCCCCATCCTGTCCATGGCATCGACCATTGTTTTGCCCTCGTCGACGATCTCGACCACGCCGCCGCGCAGTATAAGGCGCTTGGCTTTACCCTCTCGCCGCGCGGCACCCATTCCGCCGCCAAGGGCACGGCGAATTACACCATCATGTTCCCCGACGATTATTTCGAGCTTTTGGGCGTCGTCACCCCGACCGATCTGAACGCCCCTCGCCGCGAGATGTTGACCACCATGGGTCAGGGGCTTCATGCCATCGCCTGTCGTATCGACGATGCCGAAGCCGCCGCCGGTGCTCTGGGTGATTTGGGCATCGCCACACAGGGGCTTGGCAGCTTTTCGCGCCCGGTCCCCCTGCCCGATGGGTCCGAAGGCACCGCCGCCTTTTCCACCGTCAGCTTTACGCCGGAGGAGGTTCCGCTGGGCATGGTTTTCATGTGCCAGCACAAGACCCGCGAAACGGTCTGGGTTCCAGAGCTGTTGGAACATGCCAACACCGCCTGCGGATTGGACGCGGTGCTTGCGATCTCCGACACACCCGAAGAGGACGCCCCGCGCTTTGCCCGGCTTTGGGCCGACGGCGCAGTCCACACAGAGGATGGGCTGACCACAATCGAGACCGGCCCCAACTCCGCCCCGCTGATCCTCGCCACAGCCGACCGGATGGCCGCGCTCTATCCCGGCATTGACCTTTCCGCGACGACCAAGGGCGCCTTCACGGCCCTTCGCCTCAAAGTACGCAGCCTTGAAACCCTCCGGCATTGCCTTAAAGATGCGCATGTAAATATGTTTGAGACCGCCACCGGTCTGGCCGTGGGGCCCGAATTTTCAGCCGGTGTCCTTTTGGAGTTTGTTGCCACATGACAGAGCCTCGCCCCCGCAAAACCGGATCGAAACCGATCGAAAGCATGACCTTCGACGAGACCGACCGACGCATTCTTGAGATTCTACAACAGGACAGCGACACGCCGATTCAGGCGATCTCCGAAGCCGTCGGCCTGTCCACCAACCCCTGCTGGCGCCGCATCAAGCGGATGGAAGAAGCCGGCGTGATCAAGAAACGCGTGGTCCTCGTGGATCAGACCCGCGCCAATGTGCCCCTGACCGTGTTCATCGGCGTGAGCACTTCGCGCCATGAAATTGATTGGCTCAACACCTTTCGCGAGTTGATCGACGAGATCCCGGAAGTGGTCGAAGCCTATCGCCTCACCGGGACCGTGGATTACATTCTCAAGGTGGTGGTGCCGGACATGGCCTCCTATGATGCCGTCTACAAACAGATGATCCAGAGACTGGAATTCAGCCAGGTCAATTCGATGATTTCCATGGAAGAGCTGAAATTCACCACCGCTATTCCGACCTCTTATTTGTAAGATATACGCTCTCTCCCCCTGCGCTCTGCGCGCTCCTTCATTGCTGGTCAGACTGGCGGGTCAGAGACGTCAGACCGGGGCAAAAGCGCGACCAGTCCCTGCGACAGTTTACCGATAAGGCCTTAAGCAGGCCTCTTTGATACCTTTCAGGTATTAACGGAGATTGAGCGAAGCATTGAGGACCAAGCACGCCACGGTCAAACTCTGCGCCAGACTTGGAAAACCCCGCGCGATCTGAACCAAGGATACGCCTCGCTGCCTCAGGCGGTACTTTATCTCTTCATGTCGATCGCGGTTGAGGATCATCAGACTATCAAACTGTTTTGCTTGTTTGCCCAACTTCCGCTCAGCCAGAGCTAGGTCAAGGATTTCCACTTTGTGGGGCTTTGAATCTCTTTTTTGCCATGGCGATCATCATACAGAATGAGATCTCGTGTTGGCCAAAGCACTGCAAACTGTGACTATGTCGCAAACAAGGAATCACACGCAGGGAACCAGATATGGGCTTGAACACTGATGCGCGGCCCAGTCGTCATGGGACGACAGACGAAGAAAGCCGAATGTTTCATCAAGCCGAAGAGAACTTACAGCAAGCAAAAGAAGCTCTTCGATTAGCCCAAGAAGCCTACGACAGGCTAGCTGCCCGACGACCGATTAGGATCCCTGCGCGGAAGCGGAAACAGCTTCAGAATCGCAAATCGTTGACCGATGAAGAAAGGCGTGCGCGTTGTCGAGAGGCCGAACGTCGTGCCATGAAGCGACGTCTCGAACTCCGAGAGCAGGTTCAGAAGCGTGCATTTATCTACAGCTTTGGGGCCGACATCAGCATTGTGCGACCGATGAACTGGTGGCGCTGTTTCAGGAAGTCGGGTCCCTGGATCAGTTCGCCAAAAGGCTTGCGATCACACGCCGCGATGCCATTCACGGTCTGAAAGCGGCTGGGTTTGACGTTGTAGAAAATATTGCGAAGGCATGGGAAGGCGGGAAATCTCTGCGTGCCCTGAGCCAAGAGCATGGGCCGACGCCCCAGTCCATATCCAAGTGGATCAAGTCGACCGGACGCACAATCAAGCCACGAAATTCAAACCAGAAATATGATCGCGCCCGCATGTATGAGCTGTCTGATGATGGATGGACAACAAACAAGATCGCTAGAACTATGCGTCTCAGCTGGGCGACGGTGCAAAGGTGCAAGACAAGTTGGTGGGATGCAAAGAACACGCAGCCTTAGCTGATGATTGTTCCATCGATCCTTTCTGACTTCAGACCCGGCATCCGACGGGTCGGGCGGAAACCGGAAGTTCGCTGCACTTGCGAACGCAACCTTGCCAAATCGTGGAAGCGGACATTCCGCCACGATCACGCCGCCGGAACGTCGTGGTCAGAATTGAGTTATGCGGGGGCCTTCGCCCGAACGATCTTGGTCGGCCTCAGCCTCGTCGACGACTTCCTCGTGCAATGCTTCGGGTTCGATCTTTTCTGCAGGGGCCGCGTTGACCGCTTTGCTTGCATCCTCTTTTGCTTGATCGAAATCTCTCCTTAGGACGATCGGGCGCTCCGCTTTGATAGCCTTCCCGGAAGCGAGGAACTCAAACCTGCCGAGGTTCGGTATCAGTCGCGCGTGTTGACTGCTGTAGACGCTCTCCAAAAAGGACAGGCTCGTTTGGTCAATGAGTGAGTGGGTCAGGAACGTATTGCATTGGGAGAGTATTGTCTTGCTTACAAGGGCTGTGCGTTGGCTGATAACCATCAGACCCACACGGTACTTTCGTCCTTGAAGTGCAATTTGTCCAATTCGGCTAACTACATATTGCGTATCCGAGTCAAAACCTGACCCAAATACCTCTGGGAGGATTGTGTGAGCCTCCTCCAAGACAATCAAGATTTGTCGAGCTCGTCGGTTAGCTTGAGCCCACCTCATGATCGTCGAGAGATATAGCTCTGTAAGGCGAAGAGTTGCCTTCGTATTTGTGATCTCGGCGAGTTCGAATATCGCCAGGTAATTTTCCTCGCTCTTCAAAAAATCGTTAATTTGCTCTTCGGCAGCACTACTTATTTTATCAACGCCTTTCTGAAGGACTTTCTTCTCTTCGGGGGCTCCAAACTTTCCGGTGGCGACCTCGAAAAGCTGGTCTTCGAGCCACTTTGATTGGGTGTCGGTCGGCGAAGGAAAAATAGGACCCAGCTCGCTGAGCCGAGCAGCATAGTCACCGGTAAAATCCACGCAGAAGACTTTTGTCTTATTGGCTACTGCTTCCCGAACAATATCGAGCGCCATCTCTGTCTTGCCGGTTCCAGTGACGCCAAGGACTGCAGTGTGGTATTCGACAAGATCGTCTAATCTCGCGACTGCGGAAATATTCGTTGAAGGCACCTTTCCTATTTCGACTTCGCGATCACCTACAATCGGGACATCGAAGCTGCGCGATGAAGCCGAGAAGATCGGGGTATTCATCGCAGGCAACCACTGGTACTTCGTGAAACCTTCCTCCGCGGTATAGACACCTAGCTGGGCTGCTTGGACCACGTGTGTGCCGCGAGGGTTCTGATCGAAGGTCTCCTCATAGGTTTTGGCATCTATAATCTGATAGAAAATGTCTTGTCCCTTAATCCATACAAAAACGACATCACCCTCGTGAAGGTCTGATCTCCCCGAGACTTCAAATTGAATTAATCCTATGCTGGAGTTCTCCACTACAAAGCCTACCAATTGGGCGTCGTCAGAGCCACTTAGATTCTTCAAGAATTCCTTGGTTTGCTCATCGTCATGGCTGCTGCAGACCAGACTCGTCGGAAGAATGATCGGCCTAGCGAGTTCACCAACGCAAAGCGCAGTCCCTATGACTTCCGTCCCTTGGGTTTGAGCAAACAGAGACAGAACGAAACGTTGTGTGCCATCGGGCAAGCTGGCCGTGAACAACCGGTTTGAGCGCCAAACAGTGTCTGAGTTTAGCTTCACACGGATGATATCCGGGTGATCTACGCGAACGATTGTGCCAACTGTCAGTAGTGCTTCGGTCGATGAGCGTTCGGCTCTGAACTGCCTGATCGCGGCGATGAAACGTTCAACGGGTTTCGCAACCACGATCGCCAGCCAGAAAAAAGGAGAGTACTCAAGGTAGCTGCGTCCGTACAGCAGGAAGCAACTATGGATATGATCGCAGGGATCGAGAAAAGCACCTCCCCACTGCCGAAGTTTCCGACGAGACGATAGGCAAGGTGACCTACAGGCGACCGCTGCTCCGTGTCGTGCATCAGAAGAGCATATGCTGCGAGCGTCACAACCCCGACGCAGAAAAAAATACCCACAACACGTGCCATGCCGACAGCTTCTGCCCCAACCGCAACCCCATTTAAGTCCATCGTTGCAAGGACCAGAGCCGCACCGACACCGCTAACTATCGCGTCTCTATCCGGGATAAACCAAGGAGCCGAAAGTAGCGCGAGGAACCATTACGACATCGCGCTGAGAAGCCAGACCGACTCTAATGCGCCTGTTGGAACCACGTTGCCGCTAAACGCGACATAAATGGCGTACGCGATTGTAATGTTTGCAAAAAGGCTCAGAAGCCTTGCGCGTATTGTGAGGTAAGACATCTGAGCTCCGAGTAGGCAAAGAGAGGCTTTAGGCAAGTAGCAGGGTGACTGTTGCGAGCCTCTGCGGAAACGCGCCATTTTGCAACCGCAGACCGTCGCACGATGCTGCAACAGGGTCCGTTTTCGGAGAACGCTTCATACCTCAGTCGGTCATTGCGCGGGAGAAAGAAGGTTTCGAACCGGATACCTGTCCTTGGCGCAGCTGCAGCGAAAGCTGACTTCGTTCCGCAGACTGTGGGGTTGCTGGCACTCAATTCTCGCGCGTGCAGCGAATGTCCATTCTGACGTGCTGCAGCGCAACAGCCAATAGAATGCGAAATGCCGGCTTTGGGCGCGTTTGTTACTTAACCGGTCCTGCCGCCATCCCAGCATTGCATAGGCGCTTTCCGTGCATCGCCGTCCTAAAGATCTAGCGAAGCATCACGTAAGAGGGGGCGAACCGGATACTCGCGGCTTGCCCACAATCATCCGGTTCGCGGTGATTGGGTCAGTTTATGACGTAAAAGCCAATTTCGTCTGACGTTCTACAATTTGAAAAGTGGCGGACCGAGGAGGATTCGAACCCCCGACCCCTTGATTCGTAGTCAAGTACTCTATCCAGCTGAGCTATCGGTCCACTGGAGGCGGGGAATACATATAAGCTCGGAGGGGTGCAAGAGGCATTTGTCAGAAAAATGAAAAAACATTCTCGAAATACTTCTGCCGCTCAACGTGCAGGCGCTTGCTCCTTTTCCGGTGCCAGGGCGCCGCGCTGGGAATAGCCTTTCGGCAAATGTATGGCGAAGGCCGTGCCGGTCTCGTCGGAACGTTCCAGCACAAGCTGGCCGCCATGCCCGCGCACCAGTTCGGCGGAGATCGCAAGGCCGAGGCCGAAACCGCCCTTGCGCGTGCCGCCCTGAAACGGCTGGAACAGGTATTCGCGCGCGCGCGGCGGCAGGCCCGGTCCGGTGTCGATCACGGAGAGCACCCATTCGTCCTCATCTTCGCGCCCCGAGACGGAAATCTCGCCATGATCGCAGGTCGCCATGATCGCCTGACGGGCGTTGCGCACCAGATTGGACAATACGCGGTGCATCTGTTCCGGGTCGGCGCGGACGACCATGGTGGCGGGGATATCTTCGGCAAAGGACAGATCGAAATCACCGATGGAGAGGCGTTCGCCCTCGATCACCTCGCCCACCAGTTCGGCCAAACGCACGCCGGTGAGCGTTGGCGCAGGTTCTTCAGCCTTGCCGAAAGCCAGCGTGGTTTCACAGAGGTTCACGGCGCGCTGGATCGAATTGACGAGCTTTGGCGCAGAACGGGTCACGGCAGGGTCTTGGGACATTTCCAGCCGGTCGGTGAAAAGCTGCGCCGTGGTCAGGATGTTGCGCAGATCGTGCGAGACTTTAGCAACGGCACCGCCAAGTTGTGCCAAGCGCTCTTTTTGCCGCAAGGAGGCCGTGAGTTCGGTTTCCATAACCTTAAGCGCCACTTCGGCTTCGCGCAGCTCTGCGACCTTGGCGGAGGGGGTGATGATGCGGCGGGCGTCTTCGGGCGCCTGCGTGTAAGACGTCATTGCCCCCACCACGCGTTTGATCGGCCGCACCAAAAGCGCGCGCACCGCAAGAAACAACAGAAACGCCGTGATGAAAGAGATCACCGCCGACAGCAACAGAATGCGAAAGCCATAATCCAGCATCGCCATGCGCAGGGGCGCTGTGGGGAGCGTCACCTCGATCAAAAGTCCAGCCTGTTTGACCGGATCGCCGATCACCCGGATCACGCGCTCCTCAGGATCGAAAAGCGTCACCATGGCGTCCCGGATCAACTCAAACGCGGTGGCATTGCGCAGATCGTAGGTGGCGTGCACCTGATCGGGGATCGGAGAAGACAGGACCAATTGGCGAATCTCATTGCGGCGCAGCACGACGTTATAAACGCCTGCATTCGCCAAAAGTTCGTCTTCGAGGTCCATATCGAGGCTGTCATTGGCCAAGAGCGCCAGAGAGGCGATCTGAGCGCGTTCCAAACGGGACAGAAGGAAATCTTCGCGAAAACGTGCGACAGAGGGCATGAAAATCATCACCTCGGCGGCCATCACGAAAATGACCGTCAGGATCAGGAAGCGCCCGGACAGGGTGTTGATGAAACGCGGTAACGTCATGGCTCCTCTTCGCCGCATGGGGCCGCCCGTCAGGGCACAAGTCTCTGAATTGTCTTGACGATCGCCTTGACCTTGCGGCTGTCGAACAGTCTCGGGGTAAAATAGGCGCTTACGACGCGTTTGTTAAGTTCGGCCAATGTGGGATATGGCGCGACCATCCCCGCGATTTTGCTCATCTTGAGTTTGAGCGACAGGACGAGCGACCAGAATGCGATCAATTCGCCCGCGTCCGGGCCGACAATCGTGACGCCCACGGGGCGGGATTTGACCACCATGAGCTTGATGAAACCGGGGCCAGACCGCCCGGTCGCAATCGCGCGATCATTGCCGGAGACCTCGGCGCGGACGATTTCCAACTTGTCTTGATAGGTCTCGCGGGCCTGCGCCTCGGTCAGCCCGACCTGCGCCAGTTCGGGGCTTGTGTAGGTGGCGTGCGGGATGTGATGGGTTGCGGCCTTCGCAGGCAGACCGAACAGAAGCGCGCGCACGATGACCCCGGCCTGATAGCCCGCCACATGGGTGAACTGCATGCCGCCCGCCACGACATCGCCGATGGCGTAAATGCGGCGATTGGAGGTGCGCAGGTTGGGCCCGACCTTGATGCCGGTCTTGGAGCGATCCACATCGGCGTGTTGCAGGCCCAGGTCTTCACAATGCGCGCGCCGTCCGGTGGCGACCAAGAGATGCGAGCCTGTGACGTTTTGGCCATCCGACAGGCTGACCGAAATCGCACCATCCGTACCGGACACACGCTCAGCCCCTGTGCCTTCGATCAGGGTCACGCCTTCGTCTCGCAGCGCGGCTTTGACGATCTCGGCAGCCTCCGGGTCTTCGCGGCCCAGCGCGTCAAACGCTTCGATCACTGTGACCTGCGCGCCCAACCGCCGATGCGCCTGCGCCATTTCCATGCCGATCGCGCCGCCACCGAGGATGATGAGATGATCGGGACAGGCGCTCAGCGACCAGAGCGTTTCATTGGTGAGATAGGGCACGGAGGCGAGGCCCTCGATCTCCGGCACACGCGGGCTTGAGCCCGTGGCGATGACAAAGCGGCGGGCCTTGATGGTCACACCGCCCGCCTCCACCGTCTTGGGCGAGGTAAAGCGCGCCTCGGACCGGATGACTTTGCAGCCCAGACCCTCAAACCGCTCCTGACTGTCATGCGGGGCAATGGTGGCAATGCTTTGGCGGACATGTTCCATGGCGGCCGGGTAACTCATGCCAGCGCCCGCGGCATGCAAGAGCGCCTTCGACGGCACACAGCCGGTGTTGAGGCAATCGCCGCCCATCACGCCCTTCTCGATCAGCACGACCCGCGCGCCCATCTGAACCGCACCGGCCGCGACGGACAGTCCGCCCGAGCCAGCACCGATCACACAGATATCCGTCTTGAGTTTGCTCATGTCGCCTCCTTGCGTTCCCGCCAAGCCTTCCACAAAACCGGCAAAAGTGCGAGCAGGCAAAGCCCGAGCAGCGGGAAGAGGATCTGCGGCTCAAAGACAATGGCGAGGTTCGGCGTCTCGCCTTTTTCGAACACCATGCCGAGGCCGGCGCCCACAGACGTGTAAACCAATGCGCCCGGAATGATGCCCAGCGCGGTCGAGATCACGAAACGCGAGAACGGCACACCGAAAAGTGCGGGCAGGAGATTGGCAACGAAGAAGGGCACCACGGGCAGGAAACGGATCAGGAAGAGCATCGACCATTGGTTCTCGTCGATGCCGCGTTTGATCTTGTGAATGCGCCCCTCAGAGGCATCGATCTTGCCCGCCAACCAATCGCCAAGCCCCCAGCGCGCCGCGAGGAACAGGACGGAGGCACCAAGGACAGCACCGGACATATTATAAAGCACGCCGGGAAACGTGCCGAAAAGGAACCCGCCGGTCAGCGTCGCCACCGTTGCGCCGGGCAAGGAGAGCGCCACAATCACCGCGTATATTAGGATGAAAAGAACAACGGCCAGCCCGGCATGGCGTTCGGTATAGTCCACAAGCATCGCGCGATTCTCGGACAAAGCCTCGAAACTCAGTTGATCGCGCAGCAGGACGGCCAATCCGAGGGCCAGGCAGGCGAAAAGGCTTAAAATCCAGACATGGTTTTTGTGCGCTTTGGTTTTACCGGCTTTATCCTGCACGTTTGCCCCTGTAGAGATGCGATTTGCGGCAAGATGGGCCGCCTCGGCGCCTGTGACCAGCATTTTGCGCCCTCTTCACGGCTCAGTGATAGGCTGTCATGAGTTTTCGGCGCAGCAGCGCCCATTGTTACAGAATTTTGTTTTCGAATTCTGGCGCATGAGAATTGACAACGGACTGAAGGCCTCCTATTGGCAGGGCTTCGAACGATTACTCGCCTTCGAATCCCTTTGTCATGCCACGCGGTCTCTTGGCCATACGGTTTGATGCCAGAGGGATTTGGGCCCCAACGCAACCGATGGAGATAGCGCGATGAAACGCACCTATCAACCGAGCAACCTCGTCCGCAAGCGCCGCCACGGCTTCCGTGCGCGTATGGCCACCAAAGCGGGCCGCAAGGTTCTGAACGCCCGCCGTGCTCGCGGCCGCAAGTCCCTGTCCGCATAAGTCCTGTCCGCGTAACTTACGCTTTCGGGACGCCTGAACAGGCTGACGCGCATATAGGCAAACGACGATGACACCGCCGGACGCACCCACAGCAAAGGCCATGGCCGGAGCGCAAGGGTCGCAGTCGGCGGTTTTGTCATGCGCGGATCATGCCGCAACGCTCACAACCCTCGCCAAGCGCAGTGATTTCCTGAAAGCCGCCCGCGCGCGTCGTCAGGGCACAGCGAGCTTTTTATTGCAGGGCCGTCAGCGTGGCGAGGCCGAAGAGTCTCAGGGCATTCGGGTCGGCTACACCTGTTCCAAAAAAGTCGGCAACGCCGTCGCCCGCAACCATGCCAAGCGACGCCTGCGCGAAGCGGCGCGTCTGGTGATCCCGGAATTAGGGCGCGACGGTTGGGATTATGTGCTGATCGGCAAAAAGAGCGACACGAGCGAACGCCCCTTCGATCTTTTGCTCAAAGACCTGCGATATGCACTGAAAAAAGTTCACGGAGAGCACAGATGACGCCTCTGGCCTTTGTCGTCTCCCTCCCCGTCCGCGCCTATCGCCGCATTTTTTCGCCCTTTGTCGGGCACAATTGCCGCTACCAACCGACCTGCTCGGCTTACGCGATGGAGGCCTTGGAAAAACACGGCGCCTTCAAAGGCTCTTGGCTGACCATCCGCCGCATCGGGCGCTGTCACCCGCTGGGCGGCATGGGCTATGATCCGGTGCCAGAGCCCAAATCGACACAGGACAAGACCGAGGAAAAGCACGATGCTTGACGATCTCGACGATATCCACCCGCTGTTCCACGGCGCGCCCTCCACGACGGAGTTCAAAAAGCTGCGCAAGCGGATCATCCGCAATGTGCGTGAGGCGATTGAGCAATACGGGATGGTCGAACGCGGCGCGAAATGGCTTGTGTGCCTCTCGGGCGGCAAGGACAGCTATACGATGCTGGCCGCGCTCTATGAGCTGAAATGGCGCGGCATGTTGCCGGTTGAATTGGTCGCCTGCAATCTCGATCAGGGTCAGCCGGGGTTCCCCGCGACGGTGTTGCCGGACTTCTTGGAGCGTATGCAGGTGCCGCATCGCATCGAGTATCAGGACACCTATTCCATCGTCATGGACAAGGTGCCTCAGGGCCGGACGTTTTGTGCGCTTTGCTCGCGTCTGCGGCGCGGGAATCTCTACCGAATCGCGCGCGAGGAGGGCTGTACCGCCGTGGTGCTGGGTCATCACCGCGACGACATTCTCGAGACCTTTTTCATGAACCTTTTCCATGGCGGGCGCTTGGCGACCATGCCACCGAAACTGGTAAACGAAGAAGGCGATCTTTTCGTTTACCGTCCGCTGGCGCATGTCGCCGAAGAGGATTGCGAGAGATTCGCCCGTGCGATGAACTACCCGATCATTCCCTGCGATCTCTGCGGCTCTCAGGACGGCTTGCAGCGCCAGCAGGTCAAGCAAATCCTGGACGGATGGGAGAAAAACAGTCCCGGTCGCCGTCAGGTGATGTTCAAGGCGCTGACCAATATTCGGCCCTCCCATATGATGGACCCGAAGCTGTTCGACTTTCTTGGCCTTTCGTTAACGGGTCGCACGGAGACGGGAACAAATACAGAAAATTCTATGGAAATCCCGAGGTTGCGTTAACCGCACGACTACTTTCTTGGGTCAATGTCCCCTGTGTTGACGGTCAATAGACCAGCCATGACACCACAAATGACTCGGGACAGGACGCATGCAAAGAACCATCGCTGACACGCTTCACCGCCTGCGCGATGCCCTGACGGGGCCACATACCATTGCCTTTCTGCCGGCGCTCTGCCTTGGGGCTTATTGGTATGGCGGGGAACAGATGTTGGTCCTTTGTGCCCTGGCGCTCCCTGCCCTTGTCGCTCTGCTCAATCTGTTGCCGAACTTGACCCGTCGCGACGCAGATCAGGACCTCCAAACCACGGACGGCTTGACCCGTCTGCCATTACGCGCCCGGGTTCTACATACGCTCGATCAGATTCTCGACTCGCGGGATGTCACCGGGCGCACGACCGCGTGCCTTGCACTTGAAATCGACGATTTCCGGGGATTGTGCTCGACATTTGGCGATCCGGCTGGCGACTTGATCCTCAAGACAGCCGCGCGTCGCATTCAAGACGTTCTGCGCGAACACGATACGGTGGCCCGCCTGAACGGTCCGCGGTTCGCGATTGCCTTGGCTCCCGTGCGTTGCGCCGATCTGGAAACGCTGATTCAGCTGTCTTCTCGCATTCAGGCTGCTTTGTCTGAACCCTACTCGATCGATGCCACGAAAATTTTTGCCACATGCTCTATCGGCTTTTGCATGCCCGGTCGTGCGCCTGCGCAATCAGGACAAGCGTTCCTTGATGCGGCCGAAATTGCTTTGAGCGATGCGCGTCACAACGGTCCCGGCTCCATTCGGGCTTATTCGCCCAATCTGGCCCCGCGCACGCTTGAACACGGCAGCCTGAGTGCCGATCTTGGCGCGGCCTTGGAAAACGGTCAGATCATCCCCTGGTTCCAACCGCAGATTTCCACGGACACGGGTGAGGTATCTGGCATGGAGGCGCTCGCACGCTGGGCGCATCCGGACCGCGGCATTCTCTCTCCCGGACAATTCATGTCCGACATCGAGGAGCTCGGCCTTCTTGAGCGCCTGAATGAGATTATGCTCTACCACGCGCTTATGGCGATCAAAACATGGGACAAAGCCGGTTTTCACGTGGCCTCCGTGGCCGTCAATTTCTCGCCCACAGATTTGGCCAACCCCAAAATCGTGGATAAAATCCGATGGGAGCTGGATCGATTTGAGTTGGAACCGTCCAGATTGAGCGTCGAGATTCTCGAAAGTGTCATTTCCTCTTCGGACAACGATACCATCAGCCGCAACATCTGGGCCCTCAAGGAGATGGGCTGCGGCATTGATCTCGATGATTATGGCACGGGTCATGCCTCCATCGCCAATATTCGCCGGTTCGCAGTGAAACGTATCAAGATCGACCGCTCCTATGTGACGCGATGTGATCTGGACCGGGACCAACAAAGCATGCTTGCGGCCATTCTGACCATGGCGGAACGTTTGGATTTGGAGACCCTTGCCGAAGGTGTGGAAACTGTGGGCGAACACGCGATGCTGGCCCAACTCGGATGTGACCATGTGCAGGGTTTCTCCATTTCGCGACCGATGTCTTTTGAAAAAACACTCGGCTGGATGGACAGTCACAACCGCAAATTGGCCCAAACCCCGCAAATAGGACGCCGCGCCAGTTGATCACTTTGCCGCATTTTCCAAAAGAAATGGCCGAAACTGCTTGACGTCGGGCCCTCTGGGAGGTTGAACCACCCGAGACTGAATTCCAACAATCGGGCGGCCTAGATGGACGATCAAAACAAGAACCTGATTCTTGCCATTGTGCTCAGTGGCATCGTGTTACTCGGGTGGACAATTTTCTTCCCGGCGCCAGAGCCCGTCACGGATCCGAATGCTCCGGCCGTCACGCAATCGGCGTCGGATGCCACAGGTGCCGCGACTGCGCCTCTGGCAGACCCGGCGAGCGATGCTCAGGGCGCCGTGAATGAGACCGCCACCCAAACCGCCGATGCCCCGCGCATTGCGATCGATACGGCCCGGCTGATCGGGTCTATCTCGCTCGTTGGCGGTCGGATCGACGATCTTTCGCTCAAGGATTATACCGTCGATGTCGACAGCGACGAGTTGGTCAAGCTTCTGACGCCGGTCGGCACGGACACGCCCTATTTTGCGTCCTTTGGCTGGGCTCCTGGTGGGGCGCTGAGCCTCGAAGATGTGCCGGGCACCAACACGCTGTGGTCGGTGGAAAGCGGTGAGACTCTGACCTCGGAAACGCCGGTGGTTCTGGTTTGGGACAACGGCAAAGGCGTGACCTTCCGCCGTACGATCGAGGTTGATGAGAATTTCATGTTCTCGGTGACCCAGTCGATCGAGAACGCTTCGGGTGCCGCCATTCGGGTCGCCACCAACAACGAAATCGTACACCTCGGCAAGCCCGAGAATCTGACGCGCCTGCTGGTGCATGAGGGCGCCATTCGCGAAAGCAATGGCACGTTGGAAGAAATCAGCTTCAAAAGCGGCTTTCTGAAAACCAAATTCGACGAGCTGAAAGCCGACCCGCGCTGGGGCGAGCATGCCGAGTTGGAAGAGGTGACGGAAAACGGGTGGATCGGTTTCACCGATCACTATTGGATGACCACCCTTATCCCGAATGCGACCGACGCCTTCACCTCTGTCGTGACCTATCACGAAGCCAGCGACACCTATAAGACCGTCGCGCGCTATCCGGCCGTGGACATCGCCGCAGGCAGTTCTTACGAAGTGTCTTCGCGCCTCTTTGCGGGGGCCAAGCAATGGGAAACCATCCGCACCTATGAGCGCGAGGGCGGCGTCTACAAGTTCAGCGATTCGACCGATTGGGGCCTGTTCTTCTTTATCACAAAGCCGATCTTCCGCATCCTGCATGCGCTGAACGGTCTGATCGGCAACATGGGTTGGGCGATCATCCTTCTGACGCTGATCATCAAGGGCATCATGTTCCCGCTGGCCTATAAATCCTACGTCTCCATGGCGCGAATGAAAGAGCTTCAGCCGGAGATGGAAAAGCTCAAGGAAGCCGCTGGCGACGACAAGGAAAAACTCCAGCGCGGCATGATGGAGCTCTACAAGACGAACAAAGTGAACCCGGCTTCCGGCTGTTTGCCGCTGTTGCTGCAAATCCCGGTGTTCTTCTCGCTCTACAAGGTGATCCTGGTCACCATCGAATTGCGGCATGCCCCCTGGGTCGGCTGGATCCGTGACCTCTCCGCGCCGGACCCGAGCTCGATCCTGAACCTCTTCGGTCTCCTGCCCTTCGCCGCGCCGGAAGCGGGCTCTGCTCTCGCCTTCCTGAGCCTCGGCGTGCTGCCGATCCTTCTGGGCATCTCGATGTGGCTGCAACAGAAACTGAACCCGGCGCCGACCGATCCGTCGCAGGCGATGATCATGGCCTGGATGCCCTGGGTGTTCATGTTCATGCTCGGCAATTTCGCCTCGGGTCTAGTGCTCTACTGGATTTGCAACAACACGATCACCTTCACACAGCAATATCTGATCATGCGCAGCCACGGACACAAACCGGATGTCTTTGGCAACATCATGCGCTCGCTCAGGCTCAAGAAAAAGGACGCCTGATCAAGGCGTGATCCCGATGGATTTACACTTTCCCATCGCTGAACCAGATGCGGCGGCCTTGGAGAAGGGCCGCTTGCTGTTTGCGGGCGAAACCGATTTTCTCAAAGGCGTCGTCGCCATGGACGGCATGCCGCCGGACGACCGTTTGGAGGTCTGTTTCGCGGGCCGTTCCAACGTGGGGAAATCCTCGCTGATCAACGCGCTGACCGGGCGCAAGGCGCTCGCCCGCGCCTCGAACACGCCGGGCCGGACGCAGGAGATCAACTTTTTCACCTGTGCCGACAGCCATTACCTCGTCGACCTTCCGGGCTACGGCTTTGCCAAAGCGCCGGTGAAAACCGTCGAGAAATGGCAACGCCTTTTGAAAGCTTACCTGTCTGGCCGCGCAACCCTGCGCCGTGCTTTCGTGCTGATCGACAGTCGCCATGGCGTGAAAGAAGTGGATGAGGAGATCATGACGCTCCTGGACCGCTCCGCCGTGCCCTTCCAGACCGTGTTGACCAAAGCCGACAAAGTCAAGGAAGCCGAACGCCAGAAAGTCATCGAACAGGTCCGGGGCGCGGTGTCGAAACACCCCGCCGCCTACCCCGAATTGATCGTGACCTCGTCTGAAAAAGGCTGGGGCGTCGATGTTTTGCGTGCGGTGATTGCCACGCTTATCTGAGCCGCTTGGCCTCGCGTCGGGAAAATTGTATTGAGGATCAAACCCTCATCTGGATTCCCGAACATGAAGAAGCAAGACATGAACCGAGATTGGATCGCGACCGCCCGCACTCTTTCCCAAGCGCTGCCTTATTTGCAGCGATACGAAGGCGCGACCGTCGTGATCAAGCTCGGCGGTCATGCGATGGGCTCGGACGAGGCGATGGAAAGCTTTGCCCGCGATGTCGTGCTGATGCAGCAGGTTGGTGTGAAGCCGGTGGTCGTCCATGGCGGCGGGCCGATGATCAACAAGATGCTGGCCGATCTCAACATCCAGTCCGAATTCGTCAACGGCAAAAGGGTGACCGACAAGGCGACTGTCGAGGTCGTCGAGATGGTGCTCTCGGGCCTCGTGAACAAAAGGATCGTGCAGGCGATCAACGGTCAGGGCGGCCGCGCTGTCGGGATTTCCGGCAAGGACGCAAACCTGATGGTCTGTGAGCAAACCGACCCCTCGCTGGGCTTTGTCGGGACGCCGGTGTCGATGAACCCGTCGATCATCAAAGAGCTTGGCGATGAGAACCTGATCCCGGTGATCGCGCCTGTGGGGGCGGGCCGCAATGGCGAGACGTTTAACGTCAATGGCGACACCGCGGCGGGCGCGATTGCGGGCGCACTGCACGCCGATCGGCTTCTGCTTTTGACCGATGTGTCGGGGGTGAAGGACGGCAATGGCGAAGTTTTGACCGCGCTCAGCTCGCAACAGATCAAAGATTTGACCGACTCCGGCGTCATTGCGGGCGGCATGATCCCCAAAACCCAAACCGCGCTCGATGCGCTTCGTGACGGGGTGCGGGCCGTGGTGATCCTCGACGGGCGCGCACCGAATGCGTGCCTTTTGGAGCTTTACACGGAACACGGCGCGGGCTCGCTCATTCGCGACACGCAGCCCCGCGTGAAACCGTCGAAGATGACATCCTGATGTCTCGTCGTCTGATCCTGATGCGCCACGCCAAATCGGGATGGGACGATCCCCGGTTGGATGACATCGACCGTCCTTTGAATGCGCGCGGTCAGCGCAATGCGGTGACCATGGGCACATGGCTGAAGGACAAGGGATATATTCCCGATCAGGTGCTGGTCTCTTCGGCCGTGCGCACCCGCGAAACGCTTGAACGCGTGACGCGCGGGCTTGGCCTTTGTCCGCCGGAGACGGTGCTGGACACGCTTTATCTCGCGTCGGAACACCGGATCATGAGCGCCTTGAAACAGGCAACGGGCGATTGTGTCTTGGTGCTCGCACACAATCCCGGCATCGGGGAGTTTGCCGCGCATTTCGCATCTCATCCCCCGCTGCACCCGGATTTCCTGCGCTATCCGACGGCGGCGACGGCGGTGTTCGATCTCAAGGCTCCGACTTGGGCAGAGGCGCGGTTCGGGGAAAATGAGGTAGTGGATTTCGCCATCCCCCGCGAGTTGGAAGCCGCCGAGTAAAAAAGGGCGCCGAGGCGCCCTTTTGTCTGTTCTGAGGACCGATCTCAGTGGCCAAGAATTTGTGAGAGGAAGAGTTTTGTCCGCTCCGATTTCGGATTGTTGAAGAACTCTTCCGGCTCGTTCTGTTCGACGATCTGGCCCTGGTCCATGAAAATGACACGGTTCGCGACCTGACGGGCAAAGCCCATCTCGTGGGTCACGCAGAGCATGGTCATGCCCTCTTCCGCCAGTTCGATCATGGTGTCGAGCACCTCCTTGATCATCTCCGGGTCGAGCGCCGAGGTCGGTTCATCGAACAGCATGATCCGCGGTTGCATACAGAGCGAGCGGGCGATGGCCACACGCTGTTGTTGTCCACCCGACAGCATACCGGGGTATTTATGCGCCTGATCCGGGATTTTCACCTTTTCCAGGAAATGCATCGCCAGCTCTTCGGCCTCGCGTTTCGGCGTTTTGCGCACCCACATCGGCGCCAGCGTGCAGTTTTCCAGAATGGTCAAATGCGGGAAGAGGTTGAAGTGCTGAAAGCACATGCCGACTTCCGAGCGGATCTTGTCGATGTTCTTGAGATCCGAGGTCAGCTCGGTCCCATCGACGATGATCTTGCCCTGCTGGTGCTCTTCGAGACGGTTGATACAGCGGATCATCGTGGATTTGCCGGAGCCGGAGGGCCCCGCGATGACGATCCGCTCGCCCCGGTTCACAGTCAGGTTGATGTCACGGAGAACGTGAAATTCGCCGTACCATTTGTTCATATTCGTGATCTGAATGGCCACCTCATCGGAGACGGTCAGTTTAGAACGGTCAATAGCGCGGTCTTCTGCGAGAGACATATCTGGTCTCCTTTCTTAACGATGATCGGTGCGGAGCTTGCGCTCCAGCCACTGAGAATATTGTGACATGGCGAAACAGCAGATCCAGAAGACCCCGCCGATGAAGATGAACAGCTCCCAATAGATGCCGTTCCAGGCTGCGTTGGCACGGATGGCGTTGGAGAGGCCCAGCATGTCGTAGATGCCGATGAACATCACCAGCGTGGTGTCCTTGAACAGGCCGATAAAGGTGTTCACGATGCCCGGGATGGAGATTTTCAGTGCCTGCGGCATGATGATCAGGCGCTGCGCTTTCCAATAATCGAGACCGAGCGCGTCGGCCGCCTCATATTGACCTTTCGGCAGAGCGGCGAGACCGCCCCGGATCACCTCGGCCATGTAAGCCGACGAGAACAGCGTCACCATGATGATCACCCGCAAGGTCAGATCGAACGTCGTGCCCGGCGGGAGGAAGTAGTTGAGCAAAAGCGAGGCGGTGAACAGGAGCGTGATGAGCGGCACGCCGCGGATGAACTCGATGAACCCCACACAGATGGTTTTCACGATGAACAGGTCCGACTGACGGCCCAGCGCCAGAACGATGCCGATGGGCAGCGAGAGCGCGATGCCGGAGATGCCGATGATCACACAGATCATAAAACCGCCGAGATCGCGGCTTTGGACCTCTTCGAGATGCCCGATCGGCGCCACGGCATTGAGGCCCTCGACCACCGACGGGCCGATGAAAAGCCACCAGATCACGGCCACGGCAACAGCGGCAATCGCCGACAAAGCCATGGAACCGTAACGATCCACCACCTTGAACGCCACGCCACCAAGGAGGAAACCGACAGCCACGGAGGTCACCCCCCAGATCGGGCCGCCCCAGACCAGCCAGACCATCAGGAAGGGGAAGGCCATGGTGAGGTAGAGCATCTTGCGCGGCACTTTGTCGAACAGCACCGGCGCCAGAGAGGCCAACATCAAGACGAAGGCCAGATTGGCGCGCCAGTATTGGCTTTCCGGGTAGAACCCGTAGAGCAACTGGTTCCAGCGCTCTGTCAAAACGGCCCAACAGGCGTAATGGGTGTTGCCGAAGCGCTCATTGAGGATGGTCCGGCATTGATCCAGAGAGGTCGCGTCCCAGACGCCGCCAAAGAGCCATGGAAGTGTTCCGGCGAGGATTTTGTAGATCACGAAGATCGACACAATCGTCAGGATCGAATTGAACCAACCTGAGAACAGGTTCTCACGGACCCAGCGTGTAAACCCGACCTGAGAGCGTGGCGCAGGCTGCTGTTCCAGCATCTCCTTGCGCACATATGAGAGGGAGTTTGTGTTGCTCATCTCAGCGCTCCTTCAGTCTGACGGATTTGTTGTAGACGTTCATGCCCGACGAAATCAGCAGGCTGACAACGAGGTAAATCGCCATCATCAAGAGCATACATTCCAACTCCCGCCCCGTCGTGTTGAGCGTGGTGCCGCCCAGGGTCGAGCGCAGGTCCATATAGCCCACGGCCAGAGCCAGCGAAGAGTTCTTCGTCAGGTTCAGGTATTGCGAAATGAGCGGCGGGATGATGACCCGCAACGCCTGCGGCAGGATCACGAGGTTCATGGTCCGCGACGGGCGCAGGCCGAGTGCAAAAGCGGCCTCGGTCTGGCCTTTGGAAATGGCGAGAATGCCGGAGCGCACGATTTCGGCGATGAAGGACCCGGTGTAAAAACTCAGCGCCAGCCAAAGCGCCAACATCGAGTTGCGCATGTGCAGACCACCGCCGAAGTTGAAGCCCTTGAGCTCCGGGTAAGACAGGGTGATCGGGCGGCCCATCACGAAATAGACGAGGATCGACGGGACGAAAAAGATCGCCAGCTTGATCCAGAAATTCGGCAGGATTTGCCCGGTCGCCTCAAAGCGGCGCTGGGAGAATTTGCCAAAAGCCCAGATACCCAGAAGCGACAGAAGGAAGGTGATGACGACAAACACCGACCCGTCGCCCCAGACCGGCGCCGGGATATAGGTGCCGCGATTGGTCACCGCCACACTGTCCCAAAGCCACATGGAGGCCGCCGGATCATCGCCGCGGAAGGCGCGCGGCGCGGGGAGGGCTTCGGAGAGCACCGCCATGAAGGCGAGAATCCACAAAAGCACCGGGATGTTGCGGAAGCTCTCGACATAGAACGTCATGATCCGCGCCGTCAGCCAGTTTTTTGACAGGCGCAAGACCCCTGCGATGACCCCGATGATCGTCGCCAGTATACAGCCCAGAACGGCGATCAGAAGCGTGTTGAGAAGCCCCACCAAAGTCGCCCGCCAATGCGGATCGTCCGAGGTGTAAGGAATGATTTGTTGGTTGATGTCATAGGCCGCACGATTGAACAGGAACCCGAAGTCGATGTCCTTGCCCAAAGCCGATAGGTTGATGATCGTGTTGCGAATGAGAAAAGCCGCGATCAACATGAACGCCAGCATCGCAATCACCTGAATGGTGATCGAACGATACCGCGTGTCATAGATCAGCTGGCTTAGCCGAAAGCCCTGATCTTCCGGCGTATTTGTCGCTGTCGTCATGAGTGACGGTCCCCTGTTTCCCAGAAAAAGCCCTACAACCGCCCGGAATTTCCCGTTCGCGCATTTGATGGTTTTGAAGTGTGCAGAGCCAGAAAGGCAAAGGGCGCGGAGTGTGATCCGCGCCCTTCCCTTTTGTCAGTCTTAGCGGAAGGGCGGCGAGTAGATCAGGCCGCCTTCGGTCCACTGAGCATTGAGGCCCCGAGCCAGACCCACCGGGGTGTTCTCACCGATGTTCTTCTCGAAGCTTTCGCCATAGTTGCCAACCTGGGTCAGGATGTTCAGAGCCCAGGCGTTGTCGAGACCGAGCATCGCGCCCAGTTCACCTTCGACACCCAGAAGACGGTTGATCTCCGGGTTTTCGGTGCCGTTGGCCATTTCGGCCGCATTCGCGGAGGTCACGCCGTATTCTTCGGCCGCGATCATCGCGTTCAAAGACCAGCGCACGATGTCGCCCCAGTTGTCATCGCCATGACGCACGAGCGGGCCGAGCGGCTCTTTGGAGATGATTTCCGGCAGAACCACGTAACCTTCCGGGTTCTCGAAGGACGCACGCGAGGCGGCCAGAGCGGAGGCGTCGGTGGTGTACACGTCGCAAGCACCGGCGAGGAACTGCGTCTGAGCTTCGGTGAAGCTTTCAACCGGAACCGGTTCGTAATCCATGTTGTTCACACGGAAATAGTCAGCAAGGTTCAGCTCGGTCGTGGTACCGGTTTCGATACAGACCGTCGCACCGCCCAGCTCTTTTGCGGAGGACACGCCGAGATCTTTCGGCACCATAAAGCCCTGACCGTCATAGTAGTTCACGCCGACGAAGGTGTTCTTCAGGTCGACGTCACGCGAGAAGGTCCAGGTGGTGTTGCGGGCCAGCATGTCCACTTCGCCGGAGGCGAGCGCGGTGAAGCGCACCGCGGAGGTCAGCGGCGTGTATTCGACGGCCTCGGAGTCACCCAGAACAGCAGCGGCCACAGCACGGCAGACGTCTACGTCAAAGCCAACGAAGTTGCCGTTTGCATCCGGAGCAGCAAAGCCCGGGGTGCCCGGGTTCACGCCGCATTTCAGAACGCCACGCTCTTTCACGGCGGCCAGCGTGGAGGAATCCTGGGCCATCGCGGTACCGGCAGCCAGACCTGCCAGCGTCAGCGCGCCAAGAAAAACGGATTTTTTCATATTTACCTCTTCCTGATAGTGCGCCGTTTGCGGCGCTTCTTCTCCGACCCTCCCTGTGGGCCGGGGGCGATATCGAAATGAGCAAATGCCCTTTCAATGAGCTTAGTTTGGGAGGATTCATTCCAAAACGTCAAGGCCATGATCACGTTTCCGCATGGGAACGCGGCGTTTGATCAAATTGCTCGCAGGAATGCGCGGGAATTAAACGTCTCGCGACAGCAACCGCCCTTTAATTGACCGCGCGGTAAAACAAAGCTGCCTGAACAAAGCTTTGGCGTTTGATTTCGGCGGCCTCCGCGGCCTCTTCATCCTCGCCCCATTGCTCGATCTGGTAATCCTCATCAACGCGCGAAAGCCGCCAGGCCTCCTCTGCGTCAAGATGCCCCTCCGTCACGGCAAAGCCCAGAATCAAAGAGCCCGAGAGGCTGACCAGATCGTGAAAGGCCGCAAGCTCAAACGCCGTGAAGCCATGAGTCTTGTCCCGCAGCACGGCCAAGGCTGCCTCCGCCTGAGGCGCATGCATAATCCCGGGGCGCGGCTCCAACCGTGCCCCAAGCGCGCCTTCTGCCCAATCGAGCAGCGGGTCCCAGAGATCGGCTTGGCGTGCGACAAGCTCCTGCGGATGCTCGGCGCGGTAGCACAAAAGATCGCTGTCGCCATAGTCCGCCAGCATATCGGCCACTTCGGCGTGCTGGATCGACACTTTGTCAATCGCCGCATTGGCGCCGCGCGTCGCGGGCATGGTGTTCGGGTCGATCACGCCGTCCTGCGCGTCCCATTCCGCCGCGACCAAATCGGCCAGCGCGCGGGTCGGCAGGATCAGCGGCATCTTCGCAGGCGTGCGTACCGGACGACCATCGAGATGCACCTCGAAGCCCTCCTGTGCCTCTGCCACAACCGTGTCTTTCCAGAACCGTTTCGCTGCCCACTCTGCCACGTCTTAGCCTTCCCTCATCTCATCAAGCCATATCTCATCAAGCGCGCCGTCGAGCTGGTCGAACCGATCCAACACCGTGACCGCGCCCGCGCTCATCAGCGCCTCTTTGCCGTGATAGCCCCACCGCACGCCGATGCCCCGCACCCGCGCGGCGCGCGCCATTTCCATGTCATAGGTCGTGTCGCCGATCACGACCGCCTCTTCTGCCGCGACACCGCAGTCCACCAGACAGGTCAGCACCATTGAAGGATGCGGTTTCGACGGGTGATCGTCCGCGCTTTGCGTCGACATGAAGAGATCGGCGAAGTCCCATTCCTGCATCAGCGCGTCCAAACCGCGACGGCTCTTTCCCGTGGCAATCGCCAGATAAAGATCGTCCCGCGCGCCCAACCGACGCACCGCCTCTTCGGCGCCCGGGTAAAGCGGCGAGGCGGCGGCGCCTTGCGCCAGTCGGTGCTGTTGAAAGGCGTCTTTATAGGCCTCAACCATCCGGGATAGCGTGGCCTCATCCGCCTCGGGCGCCAGTTCGCGCAGCGCAAGCGGCAGGGACAGGCCAACAATCGACAGGATCGTGTCGCGCGTCGGCATCGCCAGCCCCACCGCCTCGAATGCCGCCGCCATGGACAGGACGATATGCGCCTGACTGTCGACCAGCGTGCCGTCTACGTCAAAGATGACAAGCTTCATCCACGAAGCTCCTCAAAGGGATCGTCGGCGGCGAGGTCCTCGGTCCAGCCAAAGGTCTCCCAGCTGTGTGCCATGTGCTCCGGCAGGGGCGCGGTTACAGTGATCACCTTGCGCGTCGCCGGGTGTTCAAACGTCAGGCTGCGCGCATGCAGGTGCAATTTCTTCGAGATGATGCCGCCCAATTGCGCGCCCCAGCCATCGCCGAGGTTTTCCTGCCCGGAACCGCCATATTTGCCGTCCCCGATGATCGGGTGACCGATCTCCGCCATATGCGCACGAAGCTGATGGGTGCGGCCGGTGATCGGCTCCATCGCGACCCAACTAGCCCGCGCGCCAACCCGGTAGAGCGTCGCGTACAGCGTATGCGCGCGTTTCGCGCCTTCAGTCGCGTCGATGTCGCGCGGGTGGACGGCGATCATCTTTTCACCCTCGCCCGATTTGCCGCGCCCGCGCGCCTTCACCAGACCGTATTTGATCTCGCCCAGATAGGGCGTCGGCACACCCGCGACCAAGGCCCAGTAGATTTTGCGCGTGTTCTTGTGCCGGAAGGCCTCGGTCAGTTTCGAGGCCATCGCCGGCGTCCGCGCCAGCGCCAAGACACCCGAGGTGTCCTTGTCGAGCCGGTGCACGAGGCGCGGTTTCTCCGGGAAATCGCCCTGCAGCGCGGCAGACAGTCCGTCGACATGGCGCGTCTGTTTCGAGCCGCCTTGTGTCGGCAGGCCCGCCGGTTTGTTGATCACGATGATATGCTCATCCTGATAGATCACCGCATCGCGCATCATCCTGGCGTCCGCCGCCGAGATATTCGTCACGTCGCGTTTCGGTTTCGGCGCATTCTCATCCGGCAGCGGCGGCACGCGGATTTCCATCCCCGGACCGACCCGCGTGTTGGATTTCGCGCGCGCGCCATCGACGCGAATCTCGCCCTTTCGGCACATCTTTTCGATATTGCCCTGCGTCAGTTGCGGAAACATCTTGCGGAACCAGCGATCAAGGCGCTGTTCCGGTTGATCCTCTTCGATGGTGATTGTCTGAACCCGGCTCATGCGTAGAAACTCCGTGCGGAATAAAGGCCGAGGGCGATGCCGCCAAGGGCGAGGAAAAGCGTGCCGATGACATAGGCGGCGGCGATCCCGTAATCGCCGCGTTCGAAAATGGTCATCGTGTCGAGGGAAAAGGCCGAATAGGTGGTGAACCCGCCCAGCATTCCGGTCATCAACAAGGGCGCGAAGCGGTTGCCGTTTTCATGCGCCAGCACGACGACAATCACACCCATGAGGAAAGAACCGAGGAAATTCACGAACATCGTGTTCCAAGGAAAGCTCTTGCCAAAGAGGTGGGTCATGCCCAATCCCGACAAATAGCGCGCCGAGGCGCCGAGCGCGCCGCCCAGGGCGACTTGAATCAAAGGTGCCATATCCGTGTCTCCGTCTCAGCCCCTGCCATGCGGGGCGAGGGGTGAAATGTCAAGTTTTGCCGGAGTTTTTGCGCTCAGTCCGGAGTTTTTCAAAGTAGGCGACGCGTTTTGACAGGTCACGTTCAAAGCCGCGTTCGACCGGTTTGTAGAACTGGGTGCGCGGCAGCGTGTCGGGGAAATAGTTCTGTCCGGAGAACGCATCCTCGGCGTCATGATCATAAGCATAGCCCGCGCCATAGCCCTGTTCAGACATGAGTTTTGTCGGCGCGTTGAGGATATGTTTCGGAGGCGGCTCCGATCCGGTTTTCCGCGCCGCTTCGCGCGCGGCTTTGAAGGCCGTGTAGACCGCATTGGATTTCGGCGCGAGCGCCAGATAGACCACGGCCTGCGCCAGAGCCAATTCGCCTTCGGGCGAGCCAAGGCGTTCGTAGCTTTCCCAGGCATGAAGGGCGATGGTATGGGCCTGCGGGTCAGCGAGCTGGATGTCCTCGATCGCCATCCGCAACAGACGCCGCGCGAGATAGCGCGGATCTTCGCCGCCTTCCAGCATCCGGTTGAACCAATAAAGCGCCGCATCCGGGTCGGACCCGCGCACGGATTTGTGCAGCGCGGAGATCAGGTTGTAATGCTCGTCACCCGATTTGTCGTATTTCGCGGCGCGACGCATCAACCGTTTTCCAAGCTGTTCCGGGTCCAGCGGATCGGCCACTTTCCAAGCGGCGATCTGTTCAATGAGGTTCAAAAGCGTGCGCCCGTCGCCATCAGCCATCTCAAAGAGCGACCGACGCGCCGCCTCGGTCAGCGGAAGCACCTTGCCAAGCTCATGCTCTGCCCGCTGGGCCAGCTGATCCAAATCCTCTGGCGTGAGCCGTGTCAGCACCATGACCTGCGAGCGAGACAGCACAGCGGCGTTCAACTCGAAAGAGGGGTTTTCCGTTGTGGCGCCCACGAGGAGGATGGTGCCGTCTTCCATATGCGGCAGGAAACTGTCCTGCTGCGCCTTGTTGAAGCGATGGATCTCGTCGACGAACAAAAGCGTGCCCTGCCCGTTCGCACGGCGCATTTTTGCGGCTTCAAAGACCTTCCGCAGCTCGGGGACACCGGAGAAAATCGCGGAAATTTGCACGAAATGCAGGTCGGTTTCATCGGCCAAAAGACGTGCGATGGTGGTCTTACCCACCCCCGGCGGTCCCCAGAAAATGATTGAAGACAGCGAGCCGGAGGCCAGCATCACGCCCAAGGGCGCGTCGGGGCCGAGCACCTGTTGTTGGCCGATCACCTCGGACAGCTGTTTCGGGCGCAAACGGTCCGCCAAAGGGCGGTGCGCGGTGCTTGGGTCAGGGACAGGATCGTCTTTTGAAAACAGGTCGGCCATGGCCGGAGATTACGCCGCCAATCAGGTGGGCGAAAGAGGTTTCGGGGCCGAAATGGCAGCGTTTCGGCCCCGATTTCGAAGGCATGGTCTCAGTGCAGTTTGTTGATCAGATTGATCCGCATACAGGCGTTGCGCGCTCCGCCGATGTCCATCACCGGCCCGATGACGTCAATGTCGAGACCGACACGACGGCCCCAGCGATTGCCATTTTCAGGGATCAAACAAATGACCGAGGTCGCGCCAAGTTCGCGCGCCGAATTGGTCATTTCTCCAATCAGGCTCATCTGGACCCGCATCCGTTGTTTCGCGGGCACGCGTGGTGACACGAAAATCCGGCTGGATTCCCAGACATGCGGCGCGACGGGGGCTTCGTCAAACAAAAGATCGGTCGGGATACTGTCCAAAAGGCCGCGTTGAGCATCGCGGATCATATAGGAATAAATGCCACATTTCGTGGTTGTAGGGGTCAAGCGGATACCGGCCAACACATCGCCGAACTCATGAACCGCGATCCAACGGGATGCGGGAGTATCATACTGGTCATATTCCATGCCGTCTGCCTGGGGCAAATCCCACTTCGCGTGCTGAATGAAGGTTTCGTGTCTGGCGCGAAGCATGTTGGCGAAAAGATCGCCATGGTTGTGCAGGTTGGCAAAAGAAAGCGTGGTCGTTTGCATGGTACGTCTCCGGTGTTGGTTGAGTTCTTCAACGCAACGCAGGAGCGAGTACCGTCATAGCAGCTTGATCTCCTTGGCTTTTTGAATGGCCTCTGAGGTGGTCCGGGCCATGAGACGTTCTCGGGCGGAAACGAGTCGCGCTTTGAGCGCGCTCTCCGAAATTCCGAGCTTGGCCGCGGCTGCTGCATGACGATCACCGCCTGCGATGCACCGGAGGGCCTGAATTTGCGCCTGTGTCAAATCTGTTTGAGGTTCTGAAATTTCATGAAGGGTGCGCACGATCGTGGCGATTTTACTGATTTCCTGATCGGTAAATTCGCGGTCAGACCTTGCGCATCCGACGATTGATCTCGACTGAACCGGTCCACAGGACACGGCAACACCAAAGTTCAGGCCGAATTCGGCGGCCTGCCTCCAAATATTGAATGGATCGGGGAGTTCTATTTCGCTCCACCTTTTTGCCCCTTCGCAAGACAATCCCCATGCGATCATCGGATCTCTCAACGCGTAAGCGTTCACAGCGTAATGTTCGAGCCATTTCGGATCGTAATTTGCCTCAGAAACAATTGGGGCAGCGAAACGAATATGCAGCCCGGCGGAATAGCCTGCGGGCGACATGGCTCTTAATTGAGCGAACTGGCGATTGAGTTCCGTTGTGTCAGACATTGAAAATACATTCTCTTGCGAAAGGTGTGACAACCTATGGGCGATCACTGATTTAAGATTTAAACCACAGAGTCACTTTTGGGAAGCCCAAATAGAACAACTGGTAAAAAGCGACAGAAAACGCCGGGTTGTTTGCCGCGATTTTATGCGTTTTATCTTTCTGCCTTTCGCCCCCTCACCCAAGAAAAAAGCCCCGCTCTTCAGCGGGGCTTTCGCATTCGATCCGGTAGAAACTGAAAAGATCAGTCTTCGGCAGCCAGAGCAGCGTCTTCGGCTTCGAGGCGGGCTTTGTCGGCGGCGCCTTTGGCGGCCGGATCGCGGTCCACGAGCTCGATGATCGCCATCGGAGCCATATCGCCGTAGCGGAAGCCGGCTTTCAGAACGCGGGTGTAACCACCGGCGCGCTCGGCGTAACGCGGGCCGAGGATTTCAAAGAGTTTCGCAACGTCTTTGTCCTGCTTGAGCTGGGATGCAGCTTGGCGACGGGCGTGCAGATCGCCACGTTTGCCGAGCGTGATCAGCTTGTCCATGATGCGCTTAAGCTCTTTGGCTTTCGGCAGCGTGGTTTTGATTTGTTCGTGCTCGATGAGCGAGCCAGCCATGTTGGAGAACATCGCTTTGCGGTGTTCGTGGGTCCGGTTCAGGCGGCGGTAACCTTTAGCATGACGCATTTTCTATCTCCTTTAGCGTGTTTTGCTTTGTCTGGCAGCCGATGCGTGTCAGCCACTCTCCTTGGGGCATTTGCCCGTGTATTCCCCGCAAGATGCGGGCATTTGGGGGGAGGTCGAAACCTCCCCCGAAGGTCTTAGAACTGGTCTTCGAATTTCTTGGCCAGATCTTCGATGTTCTCAGGCGGCCACTCTTCGACATCCATGCCGAGGTGCAGGCCCATGCCGGACAGAACCTCTTTGATCTCGTTCAGAGACTTGCGGCCGAAGTTCGGGGTGCGGAGCATCTCGGCTTCGGTTTTCTGGATGAGATCGCCGATGTAGACGATGTTGTCGTTCTTGAGGCAGTTTGCCGAACGGACAGACAGTTCCAGCTCGTCCACTTTCTTCAAGAGAAGCGGGTTGAACTCGAGACCATCGTCTTCTTCCTGACGACCAGCCGATTCCGGCTCGTCGAAGTTCACGAAGATGCCCAGCTGATCCTGAAGGATGCGCGCAGCGAAGGCCACGGCGTCTTCCGGGGTCACGGAACCGTCGGTTTCGATTTTCATCGTCAGCTTGTCATAGTCGAGCACCTGACCTTCACGGGTCGGCTGCACGTCGTAGGACACTTTCTTGACCGGCGAATAGATCGCGTCGACCGGGATCAGGCCGATCGGCGCATCTTCCGGTTTGTTCTTGTCGGCGGAAACGTAGCCTTTGCCGGTGTTCACGGTCAGTTCCATGAACAGATCGGCGCCATCGTCGAGGTGGCAGATCACGTGATCCTTGTTCAGAACCTCGATGCCGGCGGATTCGGAGATGTCACCAGCGGTGACAACCATCGGACCCTTGGCGGAGATGGAAAGACGCTTCGGTCCTTCGACTTCCATGCGCAGGGACACGCCTTTGAGGTTCAGGATGATGTCGGTGACGTCTTCACGCACACCGGCAACAGACGAGAATTCATGCAGAACGTTGTCGATCTGGACGGAGGTGATGGCCGCGCCCTGAAGCGACGACATCAACACGCGACGCAGCGCGTTGCCCAACGTCAGACCAAAGCCGCGCTCAAGCGGTTCGGCAACGAGGGTGGCCTGACGTGCGGGTTCATTGCCCGGCTTCACATCAAGCTGTTGCGGTTTAATGAGCTCGGCCCAATTTTTGTGGATCATGCTGGTGCCTCCATTCTTGTTCTAACGCCCATGTCCTAAAGCGATAGAACGCCCGAGGGGTCTCTAAAACGCACAAAAGGACCGCGGGCACGAAGACCCGCGATCCGAAATCTATACAGTCGATTACACGCGGCGACGCTTCGGCGGGCGGCAGCCGTTGTGGGCAATCGGGGTCACGTCGCGGATGGACGTGATGTTGAAGCCGATAGCAGCCAGAGCGCGCAGAGCGGACTCACGGCCAGAGCCGGGGCCCTGAACTTCGACTTCGAGGGTTTTCACGCCGTGATCCTGAGCTTTTTTTCCAGCGTCCTCAGCAGCCATCTGAGCGGCGTAGGGCGTGGATTTCCGGGAGCCTTTGAAGCCCATGGTGCCAGCGGACGACCAGGAGATCGCATTGCCTTGCACGTCGGAGATCAGGATTTTGGTGTTGTTGAAGGTGGAGTTCACGTGAGCAACGCCTGCGGCGATGTTCTTGGAAGCCTTCTTCTTTGTCGTACGACGGGTATCGCGTGCCATTGGTCAGTTCTCCCCTTACTTCTTCTTGCCAGCGATGGCCTTTGCGGGGCCTTTGCGGGTGCGAGCGTTGGTGTGGGTACGTTGACCGCGAACCGGGAGGTTACGACGGTGACGCAGGCCGCGGTAGCAGCCGAGGTCCATGAGACGCTTGATGTTCATCTGCGTTTCACGGCGCAGGTCGCCTTCCACGGTGTAGTTGGCGTCGATGTGCTCGCGGATGGCGAGAACTTCGGCGTCAGACAGCTCGTTGACGCGACGGGTGAGATCGATGCCAACAGCTTCGCAGATAGCAACGGCAGAGGTGTTGCCAATGCCCGTGATGTAGGTGAGCGCGATCGGAACGCGCTTCGCGGTCGGGATGTTTACGCCGGCGATACGTGCCACGTTATTTTCCTTTCGTTGCGGTTCCGTAGTCCCGGAACCTTTTTTCACAACGGAAGCTCGCGGGACAAAACCAGCGAGCCACAGCTGAATTCAGGTGATGATTGAAACAAGCTCTTCTGGATGAACCGCCTGTATTCGAATCTTTTTCCCTAAGGGGATGGGTTGCCATAGATGCGAATCGTCCAAGGGTCAAGACCTGACGCTAAATACACTGACTTTGCGGCGACATCCCGAACAAAAGCGTTGCTCTTTTAACTGAGACAGGGAAAAAGGAAAACGCTTTAAACAGATAAACGTATGTGAATGCTTCACACGAAATCCGAAATCCGAAATCCCGATTTAGTGCGAATCTCGCGACGCTCCCTCATCGCACCGCCCGCCCCGACCAGGCCGCCGCGTGACGTCAGACCAAGGACAGAGGCATGCCACCGGCCAAGCCCCGAATACCGCCCCAAATCGCACACCACTGCGCTGAACGCCAAAGTCTTTTGAGGCTGCGGGGCCACCTGCCTCACGTGCTCGAAATCGAACACCCTGCGCGCCTACGGGATGTGGAACTCAGAGGCGATGTGGCGATTGCGGGCTACAGCTACGTGGGGGCGCAAAGCGAGATTTCCAACGCCAAAATCGGTCGCTTCTGCTCCATCGCCCGCCGCGTTGTGATCGGGACGGACGAACATCCGGTGACCCATCTGACAACCCACCCTCTCAGCTTTGGTGGCGGCGATGGCTTTGCAAAAGATCCCTATTTTGCCGCAACGCGGTCCCGCGTGCCCTCGCCGCGAGGCCCCATAACCCAGATCGGTCACGATGTCTGGATCGGTGACGGCGCCTTTATCCGGGCAGGTGTCAGCATCGGCACAGGCGCGATCATCGGCGCACGCGCTGTTGTGACCCGCGATGTCGCCCCCTACGAAGTTGTCGCGGGCCTTCCGGCAAGACCGCTGCGCAAGCGCTTTTCCCCCGAGATGATCACGCGCCTGTTGCAAAGCCGGTGGTGGCAGCTCGACCTGCGTGCGCTTGATCTCGATCTGGCCGACCCGGCAAGCTGCCTCGATCAAATAGACGCGGCCGGAGACAACCTCGTTCCGCTGTCTCTCCAGAGCGACCGGATCGAACGCCGCCCCGGGGTCGGCATCTTTCTCAACGGCGCTCCTCTTGAGACTTAGCTTGCGCGCATAAAAAAGCCCCCTCCGCACCGAGGCGCGAAGGGGGCTCAAAACGGTTTCTTGCGGATTATGCCAGAGCTTTGGCGATGTCTGCAGAGACCTGCTCCATGCTCTGAAGCCCGTCAACGGTCTTCAGATCGCCTTTGGCGTAGTAGTAGCCAATCAGCGGGGAGGTCTTTTTATAATATTCCATCAGGCGGATTTTGACGCTCTCTTCGTTGTCGTCCGCCCGCGCTTCCTTACCGGCTGCAACCGCCTCGGCCGCGCGGTTGACGATGCGCTTCACCAGCGTGTCGTCATCCACTTCCAACAGGATCACCGCCTCAAGCTGCGCCCCGTTGCGGGACAAAAGCTCGGCCAGAGCGTCGGCTTGGCCCAGCGTGCGCGGGAAACCGTCGAAGATGAAACCGGCGGCATTGCCGACCTTGATCTTCTCTTCGATCAGACCGATCACGATCTCGTCGGTGACGAGTTGACCGGCATCCATGATCGCCGCAACCTTTTTGCCCATTTCCGTGCCGGAGGTCTTTGCTTCACGCAGCATATCCCCGGTCGAAAGTTGCACCATGCCTCGCTCCTCCACGAGACGTTGCGCCTGAGTTCCCTTGCCCGCGCCCGGCGGTCCAAGCAGAATAATGTTCATCGTCTTGCTGTCCCTCTTTTGCTGCGCTTCCTCCCGCGCAGCTGAGATTTCTCGATCAGCCCCTCATACTGGTGCGCCAGCAGGTGGGACTGGACTTGTTGAATCGTGTCCATCGTCACCGATACCACAATCAACACCGAAGTGCCGCCAAAATAGAAGGGGATGGCGAACTGGCTCCGAAGAATTTCCGGCAACAGACACACTGCGGCCAAATAGGCGGAGCCGATCACGAGGAGACGGGCCACGATATAATCGAGGTGTTCCTCGGTCTTCTTCCCCGGACGGATGCCGGGGATGAATCCATTCTGGTTCTTCAGGTTCTTGGCCACGTCTTCCGATTTGAAGGCGACGTTGGCGGTGTAGAAATAGGCGAAGAAGACGATCATCGCCGTGAAGAACAGAAGGTAAAGCGGTTGACCCGGGCCAAAGTAGGCGAGGATCGTGGACATCACCGGACCGACATCAGACTGACCGGAGAAGGTCGCGATGGTGGTCGGCAAAAGCAACAGGGACGAGGCGAAGATCGCCGGGATCACGCCCGCCGGGTTCACCTTGATCGGCAGGTGCGAGGACTGCGCGTCATAGATTTTCATGCCCTGCTGGCGGCGCGGGTATTGGATATGCACCTTGCGCAGCGCGCGCTCCATGAAGACCACAAAGGCGATCACGGCCACGACCATGGCAATCACGATCAGCGTCACGAAGGGAGAGATCGCGCCGGACCGGCCGGAGGCAAAGAACTGCGCCAGAGCGCCCGGGATCTCGGCCACGATGCCGACGAAAATGATCAGAGAGATACCATTGCCGATGCCGCGGTTGGTGATTTGCTCACCGAGCCACATCAGGAACATGGTGCCACCGACCAGCGTGATCACCACACCGGCACGGAAATACCAACCCGGATCATGGGCCAGGTTCCCGGCCTCCAAAGAGGCGGCGAGACCGTAGGCCTGGAACAGCGCCAGGGCGACCGTGCCGAAACGGGTGTATTGGTTGATCTTTTTACGGCCCGCTTCGCCCTCTTTCTTGAGGTTTTCAAGCGATGGCACCATCGAGGTCAGAAGCTGCACGATGATGGAGGCGGAGATGTAGGGCATGATGCCGAGCGCAAAAATCCCCATCCGACCCAGCGCACCGCCGGTGAACATCGACAGGATGCCCCCGATGCCCGACGCGGCCTGTTCCATAAAGTCACGAAGCGCGTTGCCGTCGATCCCCGGCACCGGGATATAGGTGCCCAGACGGTACACGATCAAAAGACCGATGGTGAAAAAGATACGCTGGCGAAGCTCCTTGGCCTTCCCGAAGGTGCCCCAGTCGAGGTTCGCCGCCATTTGTTCTGCTGCGGATGCCATTAATGGTCTCTCTATTCACGACAGCGCCGCCCGACCGGGCTTTCCGGAGGGCGGCGCTTGGAAAACTCAAACCTGATGTAAGGGGCTGAGCCCCTCGTCACAAGTCTTATTCGGCTGCCGCGTCGGCCTTTGCGGCCACGGTGAGCGAACCGCCTGCTTTTTCGACAGCTTCGACAGCGGATTTGGAGGCGCCGGTGACGGTGATGATCAGTTTGGATTTGACATCGCCTTTCGCCAGAACGCGGATACCGTCCAGTTTGCGACGCACGAGGCCGGACGCCACGAGGCTGTCTTCGGTCACGTTGGCGGCGTCGAGTTTGCCGGCTTCGATGAATTTCTCGATCAGGCCGAGGTTCACAACAGCGAATTTCGCGCGGTTCGGCTTGTTAAAGCCACGCTTCGGCAGACGTTGGTAGAGCGGCATCTGGCCGCCCTCGTAGCCTTTGATGGCCACGCCGGAACGGGATTTTTGACCTTTGATACCACGGCCACCCATTTTACCTTTGCCCGAACCCGGGCCACGGCCAACGCGCATGCGTTTCTTGGTTGCGCCTTCGTTGTCGCGCAGTTCATGCAATTTCATGTCGCTTCTCCTTGCCGGATGTGCCCTCCAGCGACGGAGTGGGCAACCACGGCTTACATGTGTTGATTCTTATGGACCTTAGGAGTCCACCGGGGGCGTATAGACGCTTGGCGCTTTGCGATCAAGCCTCTGCACTGCTTGTTTTCCGCATCTTCTGAGCAAAACACCCCACAGTCTCCTGCGGGGTGCGTGTCCTGTCCAGAGGCCGACGTACATGCGCCGCGCCCGCGTGTCACTCTGCGGTGGCGCGCAGGTATTCTTTCCAGGTCGGAACAGGGCCGGCATGCCAATGGGCACGCATCGCGAAGAGACCATTGAAGAACGGACGCAGAAGCGATTGGAAAGAGGTGGCGAGCATGGTCGGATCCTTTGTCTTATATCTCAGGGAGCAGAAGCTCAGATGCGCGCAGCGGTGCTGCGGGCGATGTCCATGATGTCGGAACGGCCAAGGCCAATATCGGCCAGCTCGTGATCCGTCAGAGCATTGAGTTCGTTGTAGGTTTTCGCGAAAGCGCGCTGACGGGCAAAGCTCAGGCGGATGCCTTCGATGATGTCGCGAACGGTGTCGATCAAACCTGCGCCTGCGGCGATGCGGGCCGTGTCATTGTAGTGTGCCATAGTGTTTTTCCTTTTGCCGGGACCGTATGTCCCGCGAATCTGTATGTTTGGTTCTCTTTAGGAGCACGGCTCATGTAGAGGGGGACGCCAAAATTGACATCCCCCAGTTTTTGCGACTCTGGTATGCACAAAATGCATGCAGTTTATAAACTGACTAGATTTTATGCATACCCTTGGTCACTGATGCTGGCTGGGATGGGTTTCCATCCAATGCACCCCCGGTTCCGACAGGTCGAAAGCGGACAGATCGAAGGCGGGAATGCTGGTCATGAAGTTTTCGAACCAGTCGTGGAAAGCTTTGACGAGAATATTCATTTCAGGCTCCTCTCAGGCAGATCGGCTTTACGCCGGTGATGAGGAAACTCTGCGCCCGAAATCTTAACAGCCACCAAACCGAATGGGGCGGAAAAAGGGCCTATCCTTCGAATTTGTCTGACCTCGTTTTAGAACAAGGCCCCTTGCACGGATTGCGCGAGCTCGGTCATGCGGTCCTTACCGTAAGGTCCGACCAGCGCGTAATGCCAGCTGCCGCCCTGCCAATGCACCATCGTCAGCGTCTCTGTGTCACCATAGCGCAGAGAACTATTGGCCTCATCCGCCGTCGGCGTCAGATAAAGCGTCACCCGCGTGCCCTGCCCGTCCTCATACATGAATTGCGCGGCGGCGCCCTGTTCAAAGGGCAAAAGCCGTCCTCCGACCAAGGACAACCCCTTGGCTGTCAGGTCAGGGATGCGCACCTCTGATCCCAAGCGATTGCTCAGCCACCCCTTGAGGTGATCGCGCTCGCCCGCCGTAACCTCGACCGGGTGCACCACCTCGACCGCATAGAGTTCATGGGCGGCTGAGGCGCTTTGCAGGATCGCGTCGCCCATCGGCATAGGCGTCGTCGAGCGCCCGGTCATGAGACCCGAGCCGAACCCCACCGCCACCAACACCACGGCGGCGGCCAATTGACGCCAGGGCACAGAAGGCCGCACAGCAGCCTCCGCCCTCTCCAAAATCTGTGAGACATCCGAAAGCTCGGGCAACGCGGAACGAAGCACCGCATCGCCGCGCATCACCTCTTCCACCGCCGCAGCCAAGGCGGGTTCGTCTTCCATGCGCCGTTCAAAGGCCATAACCTCGTCGCGCGTCATTTCGCCATCGACGTAGCGTCCGACCTGAACCGTATCACCTTCGTTCATGTCACACTCCTTAGCCGTGTCCCCGTCACCGGAGCCTCTTGTTTCAATTCGGATTTCAACGCCGCCCGCGCCCGCGACAGTCGCGACATCACGGTGCCGATCGGGATGTCCAAAGCTGTCGCCGTCTCTGCATAGCTCAGCCCGTCGATCACCACGAGCAAAAGCACATCGCGCTGCTCGATCGGAAGGGCATCCACCCGACGCAACATCTCGGCGGCCTCTAACCCCTGTTCGGGCGAGGGCGTGGCGTGTGCACTCAGATCAGCGTCTTCATAGGCGACATGCAGATGCCGCGCCGCGCCTTTATAGCCATTGCGATGAATGTTGAGCGCCATCTTGGCCAGCCAGGGCCGCAAAGGCCGGTCTTCCTGCCAAAGATGTCGTTTGCGCAGGGCGCGTTCGGCGCAGTCCTGCACCAGATCGTCAGCCCGCGCGCGGTCGCGCGTGAGCGCAAAGGCATAACGCCAAAGCCCCGGCAGCGCCTCTTTTAACTCTTGTCTGAATCGCGGCATGGCCTCGCCCTCGCAGATCCTCAAATCGGCGGAGAGGGCATCCCCTCCCCGCCTCGCATGAACCCGGACCAGATGGTCGCGAGCCATTCGGGAAAGCCGTTACGGGCGCGCGATATGCCAGACGTCCTTGACGCCATCGCCGGTCATATCGCCCGGATTTTCGTCCTTGACCCAAAGATAGAGCGGCTGGCCCTTATAGGCGACCTGTTCCGTGCCATCTTTGCGTGAAATCAGCGAATACCCTTTCGGAAGCTCCATCCCCGTCTCGCCGATGACCGGCGGCCAGAGGCCTGCACATTCGTCGTAGCAATTGGAGACACCCTTTTCATCCTTATCGAAGGTGTAAAGCGTCATATGGGTGTCGGCGGCCATGAGGTAGGTGTCTTCGCCGAGCTTGCCGGTCACCACGGGGGCATCGGCAGCAAAAGCGGTGGTGGCGAAGGCGGCCAGAACGGCGGCGTAAGGCAGGGTCTTGAGCATGTCTGTTCTCCAAAAACAACGTCTGCTCCGGTGCAGACATGAGAGATACAGTGCGAGGGGCGGTTTTATTCCCACGGCCCAAAATATTTTTATGGGCAGGGCGAGGTCGGCACCTCAAGATCGCGCGTGGCGTAGCTGAACGAGAAATCGAACTGCGCGGCACCTGCACAACGCGGCACCGGACCATCATCATATTGGATCGCATAGACCGGCTTACCCTGATCACGGAACGCGGTGAGCACATCGCATTCGTCGTAGCGCATGCAGCTTTCGTTCACCGCATAGTCGAACAGTGACGCGAGTTCCGGCACCTGTTCAAGGTCGTTTTTCAAGCCGATCCGTAGGCCTTTTCGATGCGCCGTTTCTGCAAGGGCCCTCGCATAGGTGATCTGATCTGCGCCTGAGATCGCAAAGCCGGTGTCCTGCGTTTGAAGGTCCATATTGTCTGGATCAATCCCGTCGCAGCCCTTCTCGAGCGCCATGTCCATGCGCCGCTCCATGATCGGCATGAGCTGCGCGATCTGGCGGATGTCGAGCCAATATTCGCCCGGCCACTCGCCCAGAGGCTTGCCGATCAGCGCCTTGGGAAAAGCTCCGGCATCGTCGCGCCAGTCTTCGAAACTTCCGGCGGAGAAATAGCAGATCACCCGTGTGCCCTGCGCTTGATAGTGGGCGATGGTCTTTCGGGACGTGTCGGCGAGATCGAGGATGAAGGTGTCGGCAGGTGCGGTAACAGGCAAGGTGCCTTGCAGTTGGATCGAGAAGGTCTCTGTCGCGCCGGCAATGTTGGCGACACTGACGAGGGAAAAAGACAAAGCCAAATAGAAACGTGACATGGAAATTCTTCTCCCGGCCTCTTGCATCGGAATATTGCACAAAGACCATTAAAAAGAAAACGCCCTACCGAAAGGCAGGGCGTTTGAATTTTTGCAATGCGTCCCGGGGCTCCGCCCGTTCGTATCTCAAAACCTCCACTGGAGGTTTTGTCGGGGCTTACGCCCCGAACCGATACTTACCCACGCTCTTCGACAATCTCGACGAGGTGCGGAATGGATGCGACCATGCCACGGATGGAAGGCGTATCTTCCAGTTCGCGGGTTTTGTGCATCTTGTTCAGGCCGAGACCGACGAGGGTCTGGCGCTGTTTTGCGGGACGACGGATCGGGGAGCCGATCTGTTTCACAACGATGGTTTTAGCCATGTCTCAGGTCTCCTTACGCGTCTGCTTCAGCGGCTTCAGCAACCGGAGCATCGTCCTTGCGGAGGATGTCGGCGACTTTCTTGCCACGGCGCTGAGCCACGGAACGCGGGGAAGCCTCTTTCTTGAGACCGTCCAGCGTGGCGCGGATCATGTTGTACGGGTTCTGGGAGCCAATGGATTTGGCAACCACGTCCTGAACGCCGAGCATTTCGAACACGGCACGCATCGGACCACCGGCGATGATACCGGTACCTTGCGGTGCGGTGCGCATGACGACTTTACCGGCGCCGTGACGACCTTCGACGTCGTGGTGCAGGGTGCGGCCCTCTTTCAGAGCGACGCGGATCATCTGACGCTTGGCTTGCTCGGTGGCTTTGCGGATGGCCTCGGGGACCTCTTTCGCTTTGCCTTTGCCGAAACCAACGCGGCCTTTTTGGTCGCCCACAACCACGAGAGCAGCAAAGCCGAAACGCTTACCACCTTTCACGGTTTTGGACACACGGTTGATCGCGACGAGACGATCGGCGAATTCCGGGGTTTCTTCGCGGTCGCGACGATCCCGGCGGTTTTCACGTTCTGCCATAGAACTTTCCTTACAAAAGGTAGCGCGTTTAGGCGCTGTTGAACTCGATCCTGGTGGTTGCCTGATTTGGTTTCCCAAACAGGGCCCCGGATCATCGGGAAGGGGAGCTTTCGCCCCCCTCCCTCAAGTCTTAGAACTTCAGACCACCTTCACGGGCAGCGTCGGCCAGGGCCTTCACTTTGCCGTGGAAGAGGAAGCCACCACGGTCGAAGTAGCACTCTTCGACGCCGGCTTTCTTCGCGCGCTCTGCGATCGCAGCGCCAACTTTGGCGGCTGCTTCGACGTTGTTCTTGCCGACCACACCGAAATCTTTTTCGAGCGTGGAAGCAGAAGCCAGGGTTTTGCCCTGAACGTCGTCGATCAGCTGAGCGCTGATGTTCTTGTTCGAACGATGGATCGACAGGCGAAGCTTGCCGACATTGTTCTTGCGAAGTTTGTTCCGAACGCGCAGGCGGCGTTTCAGAAACAGTGTCCGTTTGCTGTTTGCCATGATGAGCGTCCTTACTTCTTCTTCCCTTCCTTGCGGAAGATATACTCGTCTTTGTATTTGATGCCTTTGCCTTTGTAGGGCTCGGGCTTGCGCCATTCGCGGATGTTGGCCGCGACTTGACCGACGAGTTGCGGGTCGGAACCCTCGATGGTGATTTCAGTCGGTTTCGCAGCCGTCACAGTGACGCCGGCGGGAACCTCGAAGTTCACCTCGTGGGAGTAACCCAGGTTGAGTTTGAGCACGTTGCCCTGCATCTGAGCACGATAACCAACACCGTTGATTTCGAGCTCTTTCTTGAAGCCGTCGGACACACCGGTCACCATATTGGCGACCATGGTGCGGGACATGCCCCACTGCTGGCGAGCGCGCTTGGATTTACCACGCGGAGTGACGGTGACGGCGTTGTCTTCGACAGCGAGGGTCACATCGTCCGTGGCGGTGAAGGAGTGAGTGCCTTTCGGGCCCTTCACTTCGATGGTCTGGCCAGACACAGAGGCGGAAACGCCGCTGGGCAGGTCGACCGGCCGTTTACCAATACGAGACATCGAGAGACCTCCTTAGAAGACGGTGCAAAGCACTTCGCCACCAACATTGTTGGCACGAGCGTTTGCGTCCGACATCACACCCTTCGGGGTGGAGACAATCGACACACCGAGGCCCTGACGGACCGACGGGATGTCCTTGACACCGAGGTACACGCGACGGCCGGGTTTGGAGACCCGTTGCAGTTCGCGGATGACCGGGGTGCCTTCGAAGTATTTCAGGCTGATTTCAAGGGTCGGGTGACCGTTGACGTCGGTGCCTTTGTCGTAACCGCGGATGTAGCCCTCGTCGAGCAGCACATCCAGAACCCATGCCCGCAGCTTGGAAGCCGGGGTGGACACGGTGGATTTGCCACGCATTTGAGAGTTACGGATACGGGTGAGCATATCGCCGATAGGATCGTTCATATCTCTGCCCTCCTTACCAGCTGGATTTCACGAGGCCGGGGATCTGGCCGAAAGAGCCGAGTTCCCGCAGCATGATCCGGGACACCTTCAGCTTACGGTAGTAAGCGTGCGGACGGCCGGTCAGCTGGCAACGGTTGTGAAGACGGGTCGCCGAGCTGTTGCGCGGCAGTTCTGCAAGCTTCAGGGAGGCGCGGAAACGCTCTTCCATCGGCTTCTCTTGGTCGTAGATAACCTCTTTGAGGGCAGCACGCTTGGCGGCGTATTTTGCCACCAGCTTCTCGCGCTTGCGCTCACGGGCGATCATGGATTTCTTAGCCATGTTCTCTAAACTCCTCGCGCGATCAGCTGTTGAAAGGCATGTTGAAAGCTTTCAACAGGCTCTTTGCTTCAGCGTCGGTTTCCGCCGTAGTGGCGATGACAATGTCCATGCCCCAGGTCTCATCGACTTGGTCGAAGTTGATCTCGGGGAACACGATGTGCTCTTTGATGCCCATGGCGTAGTTGCCACGGCCGTCAAAGCTTTTGCCGGACACGCCGCGGAAGTCGCGGATGCGGGGCATTGCAATCGTGATCAGACGGTCGAGGAATTCGTACATACGGTCGCCACGAAGGGTCACCTTCGCGCCAAGCGGCATGTCTTCACGAACGCGGAAACCAGCGATGGATTTCTTGGCTTTCGTGACGAGGGCCTTTTGACCGGCGATCGCGGAAAGATCTTCCTGAGCGGATTTCGCTTTTTTGGAATCTTTCACAGCTTCAGCGCCGCAACCGATGTTCAGAACGATTTTGTCCAGACGCGGGATCTGCATGTCGTTTTTGTAGCCGAACTCTTCTTTGAGAGCGGCACGAATGCTGTCCTTGTAAACCGTCTTCAGACGCGGGGTGTAATCGGTGGTGTCGAGCATCAGATCACGTCTCCCGTGGTTTTGGCGAAACGCACTTTCTTGTCGCCTTCGAGTTTGAAGCCGACGCGGGTGGCTTTGCCGTTGGCGTCCAGAAGCGCGAGGTTGGAGAGGTCGATCGGCATGGCGACCGGCTGACGGCCCCCTTGATCACCTTGGGTCGCGCGGGTGTGACGGATGGCGACGTTCACGCCTTCCACGATGGCTTTGCCTTTGGCGGGCATGACAGTGGTGATCTCACCCTGTTTGCCTTTGTCCTTACCGGCAAGCACGACGACCTTGTCGCCTTTACGCAGTTTCGCAGCCATTAGAGCACCTCCGGTGCCAGCGACACGATTTTCATCATGCCTTTTGCACGCAGCTCACGAACCACCGGCCCGAAGATACGGGTGCCGACCGGCTCGTTGTTGTTGTTGAGGATCACGGCCGCGTTGCGATCGAAGCGGATCGCGGTGCCGTCTTCACGACGGACCTCTTTGGCGGTGCGCACGACGACGGCCTTGCGGACGTCACCTTTCTTCACACGGCCACGCGGAATTGCTTCCTTGACCGACACCACGATGATGTCGCCCACGGAGGCGTAACGACGGTGTGAACCGCCGAGGACCTTGATGCACTGAACTCGGCGAGCGCCAGAGTTATCAGCGACATCCAGATTGGTCTGCATCTGGATCATTTGGTTTCTCCCGACCTTTGGGGCGATCTGCAGCGATCGGTGCCCCCAGGGTTTCGATTAAGCTGGGAGGAGGCTTGTTCAATCAGAGATTAAACGAGCACTTCCCAACGCTTGGTTTTCGACTTCGGTGCACATTCCACGATGCGGACGGTGTCACCGACGTTGAATTGGTTGTTCTCATCGTGAGCCCGGTATTTCTTGGACTTACGGATGGTCTTTTTCAGAACCGGGTGCTTGAAGCGACGTTCAACGGACACGGTAACGGTTTGTTCGTTCTGGTTCGAGGTGACAACACCTTGCAGAATACGTTTGGGCATAGGTCAGTCTCCTCTTACTCTGCTGCCGCAGCTTTTTCGTTCAGGATCGTTTTCACGAGTGCGGCTGCACGGCGTGCCTTACGAATCTGAGCGGTGTTTTCGAGCTGGCCGGTGGCCTGCTGAAAGCGCAGGTTGAAGGATTCTTTTTTCAGGTTGGCAAGCTCAGTCTTGAGCTCGTCCGGCGTTTTCGCACGCAATTCTTGGGCGTTCATATTCGCCTCTCCTTGGGTCCTGGTAGCACCGGAATGCGCCCTTTTGGGGGTGACATTCGGCCCGGTGGGTTATGTCAATGCACACGAATCCCCTGACAGGGAATCTGTGAGATGCTGCTCTATAAGTGGATGGTCCGGCCTTGGCAAGGAAAAGCTCAGGATTTCTTGCGTTTTCACGCCTGCCCTGAGCCAGGCCATTCACCGCCCCAGATACCGCTCCAGCCGCTCCGGGATTTCGCGCAAAAGCGGATAGAGCCTGCGGTCCAGATCGCGGGCGGTCTTTTGATACTCTTCGCCGAGGCTCTCGTCCACATCCGTGCGGCGTTCGATCTCCTCATAAACGCCCACGAAAGCGTCGATCTCCCGCGCCGCATCCCCAAGACCCAGAGGCTCCAACCCCGGGAGGGCGGCACGCACGGCGCCCGGCTCCATATTGCTCACGCCTTTGTCCAACCCATCGTCCAGGAGGTAGAGATAGAGCCTGTAGGCCCGGTAACAGACCAGCGCCTCGGCGGGCACCTCTGCCTCGGGGTCTTTACGAAACACCTCGGACACGCCCTCATAGACCTGCACATGCATCGGCACCTTTTGGGAACGACGCAAGAGCCGACGGGTGGCCCAGAGGATCAGGATCCCACCGACAAGAGCCAGAGCGATTGGGAGAGCGAGGGAGGTGGGTGTTTGGGTCATACTGCGTCTAGGGGCCTGTTTCTGCGCTACAGTTCGAATGCCGCGAGCAGCGTCATTTTTTCACGTTTCTAGCCCCTGACTGTGGGCTGCGGCAACGCTGTTTCTGGTCTATAAGGGCGCGAAATCAGAGAATGCCTGAAAGTGAGTCTCCCATGGCCGACATCGAATCCCTCTTCGTCACCCGTCTCTACAAAGCGAAACTGAACGAATTCTCCCCGACCATCGACGAAGACGAGCTGTTCGACAGCTGTTACGCCATCGCCGAGGATGACGAGGCCGGGCAAGCGTGGTGTGATGACAAAGGCTACCCGGGCTACACCTCTTATGCCTCGCTCACCGACCTGCCCTGGCGGTTTCCGATCTTCAAGGACATCGTCGAGAGCCTCGATCAGCACGTCGCGAAATTCGCCGAAGACCTGCAATTCGATCTGGGCGACCGCAAGCTGGTGCTCGAAGATCTCTGGATCAACATCCTGCCGGAGGGCGGCTACCACTCCGCGCACATTCACCCACATTCGGTGATCTCCGGGACGACCTATGTCGCCATGCCGGACGGGGCGTCCTCGCTCCGGCTCGAAGACCCGCGCCACGCCATGATGATGGCCGCCCCGGCGCGGATCAAAGACGCCCGTCGCGAGATGCAGAATTTCATCTACATGGCGCCGGAAGCGGGCGACATCATGCTTTGGGAAAGCTGGCTGCGCCATGAGGTGATGATGAACCAGTCCGAGTTTGATCGTGTATCGGTGAGCTTTAATTACAAGTGGGGTGAGTAACGGTTCGCGCCTCGGCGCGACAAACGCTCCGGGGGAGCGTTTGAGTTGCGAACGGGCGGAGCCCCGGGCCGACGAGTAACTCAGCGCCGCTCCAGCGCCCTCTCGATCCGCTCCAAGCGCTTCACCACGTCGTCCCGGTAGATATCCGTGGCGGCGTGTTCTTCTTCGACATGGGCGTCCTGCATCGTCGACACGATCAGACCGACGACGAGGTTCATCACCGCGAAGGCCGTGATCAAGATGAAGGGCACAAAGAACAGCCAGCTTTCGGGATGCACCTCCATCACCGGACGCACGATCCCCATCGACCAGCTTTCCAGCGTCATGACTTGGAACAGGGTGTAAAGCGAGGCGCCCAGCGTGCCGAACCATTCGGGAAATGTCGGGCCGTAGAGTTTGGTCGCAATCACTGAGCCGATGTAAAAGATGATGCCGGTCAAAAGGAACACCGAGGCCATCCCCGGCAGCGCGAGGATAAAGGCCTCGACCACCCGGCGCAGGCTTGGCACGACGGAGACGACGCGGAGCAGTCGCAGGATGCGGAGCGCTCGGAGCACCGAAAGCCCCTCCCCCACCGGCGAGAGCGAGATGCCGACAATGGCGAAATCGAAGAGGTTCCAACCGTCGCGAAAGAACCGCGGCCCCTGCGCGTAGATTTTCGCCAGAAGTTCCACCACGAAGATGCTCAGACAGATTATGTCGAGCGCGACGATCAGCCCGCCCATCCGCGCCATGACAGCGCCCGAGGTCTCAAGCCCTAAGATCACCGCGTTGAACAGGATCACCCCCATGATGAAGTGACGGGTGATGGGGCGGTCGAGGAGGTGGGAAATCTGTGCGCGCATTTTGGCCTCTGTGGGGTCAGTTGAGGCTAGATATGCGTGGACCGAAGCCCCGGTTCAAGGGCGCATTCACTGTTCGCTTACCTTAGAAAGATCACCTCTCAGGATCGGCCAGGTGATCCGGGTGTTCTCGAGATCTAATGCGCGCTCTATCACAGGTAAAGTTTCAGGCTCTTGCTCGGCAACTGCCACCAGATATCGCAAAACTGTGGCTTGGGTCTCGCTTAACACCGGTCCGGCATCGCGAGACCAATGCAGCATGAATCCTCTAAGCACATCATCAAACAGGCCTTCTGCACTCTCATAGTCGCCATTCTCAACCAGCATCCTTGCATAATCTATTTTGAGCAGATTGGACCTTATGTAGGCACGATGCCCCTTGCCGGGCGCGTATTGTTGAAGCTCTTTGCTCAGTTCTATCGCTTTTCGGCAAGACCGAGATCGTTCATTAAAACTATGTTGAACGTCGTGGCACAGCTCATATGCATCCTGATAACGTGCACCCTTATATTCAAGGTTTCCAATGAAGACCGCGCCGCCCAAAATGACCAAACCCCCGAAAATACCCGGCAATATACGCTCCAACTTATCAAAATCAGTCATGAAAGAAGTACCTTCAAAAACTCACTAGAGTTCTTTGAAGAATATAGGCTCCAGTTCAAAACAAAACCCCCGCCGATCTCTCAGCGGGGGTTTCTTAATTTTCAACCGGGCATGTTCTCATCGTTTCTTTGAAACGACTGCCACATGCGCGTGACAGTCCGCTTGCGCGGACTGTTGGTCAGAAAACGCATTCGCGTTTTCGACCTCTTACCAGTCTTCGCGAACCACGGTGCGGGTTTTGATCGGGAGTTTCATCGCGGCAAGGCGCAGGGCCTCACGTGCGACGTCTTCCGAAACGCCGTCCAGTTCGAACATCACGCGGCCGGGTTTGACTTTGCAGACCCAACGGTCCACGGAGCCTTTACCTTTACCCATACGCACTTCGACGGGCTTGGCGGTCACCGGGGTGTCCGGGAAGATACGGATCCAGACACGGCCCTGACGCTTCATGTGACGCGTCATGGCACGACGTGCAGCTTCGATCTGACGCGCGGTGATGCGCTCGGGCTCGACGGCTTTGAGGCCGAAGGTGCCGAAGTTCAGATCGGAACCGCCTTTTGCCTCACCGTGAATCCGGCCTTTGTGCATTTTGCGGAATTTTGTACGCTTTGGCTGAAGCATGTCTCAGACCTCCTTAGCGACGGCCGCCGCGGTCACCGCGAGGTGCCGGACCGGCTTGGGCTTCTTCGGCGCGACGGTCACGAGCCTGCGGGTCGTGTTCCATGATTTCGCCTTTGAAGATCCAGGTTTTGATGCCAATGATGCCGTAAGCCGTGGTTGCTTCAGCATGCGCGTAGTCGATGTCTGCACGCAGGGTGTGAAGCGGAACGCGGCCTTCGCGATACCATTCGGTACGCGCGATTTCAGCACCACCGAGACGACCGGCGACGTTCACGCGGATGCCGAGGGCACCCATACGCATGGCGTTCTGCACGGCGCGCTTCATGGCACGGCGGAAGGACACACGACGCTCGAGCTGTTGCGCGATGCTTTCTGCCACAAGCTGGGCGTCGAGCTCCGGCTTGCGCACTTCAACGATGTTGAGGTGCAGCTCGCTGTCGGTCATCGCAGCGACTTTCTTGCGCAGACCTTCGATGTCTGCACCTTTCTTGCCGATGATGACACCCGGACGTGCGGTGTGGATCGTGACGCGGCACTTCTTGTGCGGACGCTCGATGATCACACGGCTGATGCCGGCTTGTTTGCATTCTTCCTTGATGAACTCACGGATTTTCAGGTCTTCGAGAAGAAGATCACCGTAGTCCTTGCTGTCGGCGTACCAGCGGCTATCCCAGGTGCGGTTGACCTGGAGACGCATGCCAATCGGGTTAACCTTATGACCCATTAGTTTTGCTCCTCAACTTGACGCACCTTGATGGTGATTTCCGCGAACGGCTTCATGATCTTGCCGAAACGACCACGGGCACGCGGGCGACCGCGCTTCATGGTCAGGTTCTTGCCGACCCAAGCTTCGGCGACGATGAGTTCATCGACGTCGAGACCGTGGTTGTTCTCGGCATTGGCAATGGCGGACTGAAGGCATTTCTTCACGTCCACAGCGATACGCTTGTTGGAGAAAGTGAGGTCCGTGAGGGCCTTGTCCACTTTCTTACCACGGATCATCTGAGCCACGAGGTTCAGTTTCTGCGGCGAAACGCGAAGCATTTTGGTTTTGGCCATAGCTTCGTTGTCAGCCACGCGACGGGGATTTGCAACCTTACCCATGACTTATTTCCGTTTCGCTTTTTTGTCTGCGGCGTGACCGTAGTAGGTGCGGGTCGGTGCATATTCACCGAACTTCTGACCGATCATGTCTTCCGAGACGTTGACGGGGATGTGCTTCTGACCGTTGTACACACCAAAGGTGAGGCCAACGAACTGAGGCAGGATGGTGGAACGGCGGGACCAGATCTTGATGACCTCGTTGCGACCGCTCTCGCGAGCTTTTTCGGCCTTCTTGAGGACGTAAGCGTCCACAAACGGGCCTTTCCAGACAGAACGTGCCATATCTTAGCGACCCTTCTTCTTGGCGTGACGCGAGCGAATGATGAGCTTGCTGGACGCCTTGTTCTTGTTGCGCGTTTTCGCGCCTTTCGTCGGTTTACCCCACGGCGTCACCGGGTGACGACCACCAGAGGTCCGGCCTTCACCACCACCATGGGGGTGATCGATCGGGTTCATAACCACACCACGCACGGAGGGACGGATGCCCTTGTGGCGGTTGCGACCGGCTTTACCGATGTTCTGGTTGGAGTTGTCAGGGTTGGACACGGCACCGACGGTGCACATGCATTCCTGACGCACGAGGCGCAGTTCGCCAGAAGAGAGGCGGATCTGGGCGTAGCCACCGTCACGACCCACGAATTGGGCGTAGGTGCCGGCTGCGCGGGCAATCTGACCACCTTTGCCGGGCTTCAGCTCGACGTTGTGGACGATCGTACCGATCGGCAGACCGGAGAACGGCATGGCGTTGCCGGGCTTCACGTCAGCTTTGGCGGAGGCGATGACTTTGTCGCCGACGGCCAGACGCTGCGGAGCCAAGATGTAAGCCTGTTCGCCGTCTTCGTATTTGATGAGCGCGATGAACGCGGTGCGGTTCGGGTCATATTCGATCCGTTCCACGGTAGCTGCGACGTCAAACTTGTTCCGTTTGAAGTCGACGATGCGATAGAGACGCTTTGCCCCGCCGCCTTTGCGGCGCATCGTGATCCGTCCGGTGTTGTTCCGGCCGCCGTTCTTGGTCAAACCCTCGGTGAGAGATTTGACCGGACGCCCTTTCCAAAGCTCCGAACGGTCGATCAGAACCAACCCACGTTGGCCAGGCGTCGTCGGTTTATACGACTTGAGTGCCATAGTTTCTGTCTTCCGTTTGCTTTGGGTCTTTTGATGTAGCTCGTCTGCTACGACCCGTTTTCGTCTAAGGCCGGGGGCTCTCGTGACTTTCGTCTGACCCTCGTCCCACACAAATCACGGGCCCCAAGAACGAATCCGGGGCCGTGAGATGGGCGGGGTATAGTGGGTGTTGGGGGGGGAGTCTATAGGGGAGTGGAAATAATCCACTCTGGGTGGGATTTCAGAATGGGCCAAAGGACCCATTTGAGCCTAGATCAGACACAAATCACTGATGCGTATTACATGTGAGACCAGAGTTATCTTAAATTCGCCTCTCGCTCTACCCCAAAGCGGCGAACACTTCTCTCTGCGCGAATGGCTTGATTGCCAAGCATCTCTAGAATGTCTGCCTCAACGTTCTTGTGTAATGTTGAGACCTTTCCAGACAGGGAGAAATATTTAGGCGCAGAATTCACGACGAGAGCGCTCTTATGGGCATGATCTCTGACTAGGATCCTGATCCCATTACCGCTATCTCCGCCAATGCGCCAAAGACTGCATTCCTCTGCCTCATCTGTTTTGCCGCACACCGCAGCATATTCAGCCTCCAACATCGCAGATAATGCATTCCTCTCACGATTATCGAGTTTTGCTTCAGTTTCGAAAGTCGTCATTACGACGTCACTGCCTGCCTGAATGGAAAATATAAAAAACAAAAACAATCCTGCCCCTAAGATGAGCATGATGAGAACAAAGGCAAAGACTCCACGTATAACTGTCATCAAATGCTTTCTACTTCTCAGGCGGCTTCACGAAACGCATCAGCCTCCCCGTCTACACCCATCGTCAAACGTGAATAAAATAAGGTGCTCGATACCATAGGAGCTCCCCGCTCATCTGCAACAAAAAAGCCCCCCGGCTCTCACCGAGGGGCTTCTTCATCTCAAACCTATCTCTAAAACTTAGAGACCGGTGGTCACGTCGATGGCGTTGCCGTCTTCGAGGGTGACATAGGCTTTTTTGACGTCTTTACGCTTGCCCGGCTGACCGCGGAAACGCTTGGTCTTGCCTTTAGTGACAACCGTGTTGACCGCTTTCACCTTCACACCAAAAAGCTCTTCAACAGCTTTTTTGATCTGCGGCTTGTTGGAGTCGATGGCGACTTCAAAAACCACAGCACCGTTTTCAGAAGCCATGGTGGCTTTCTCGGTGATGATCGGCTTGCGGATCACGTCGTAGAGTTCAGCTTTGTTGGTCATTTCAGGCGAGCCTCCAGAGCTTCGACACCTGCTTTGGTGATCACGAGCGTGTCACGTTTCAGGATGTCATAGACGTTGGCGCCAATGGTCGGCAGCACGTCGACGCCAGCGAGGTTCGCAGCCGCAGCTTTGAAGTTCGCATCAACGTCAGCACCGTCGATCACCAGAACGCGTTTCCAGCCCTGCTCCTTGACCGCTTTGGCGAGCAATGCGGTTTTGGCTTCGGCGAGTTTCGCATCTTCGATAATCACGAGGTTACCGGAGGCGGCTTTTGCCGAAAGAGCGTGACGCAGACCGAGCTTACGGAATTTCTTCGTAAGATCGTGGCCGTGCGAACGTGGGGTCGGGCCTTTGTAGATACCACCTTTGCGGAAGATCGGTGCCTTGCGGGAGCCGTGGCGTGCGCCGCCGGTGCCTTTTTGGCGATAGATCTTTTTGGTGGAGTAGGACACTTCCGAGCGGGTCTTGACCTTGTGGGTGCCCTGCTGCGCGTTGTTGCGCTGCCAGCGAACCACGCGGTGCAGGATGTCTGCACGCGGCTCAAGACCGAAGAGAGCCTCGTCGAGGTCCAGTTTGATCACGTTGAAAGTCATGCTTCACCCCCTTCTGCCGGAGCTTCTTCAGCCGGAGCTGCAGTTGCTTCAGAGGCAGCGGATTTCAGAGCAGCCGGGAGCGGCGCGTTCTCAGGGAACGGCTTTTTCACGGCGTCTTTGATGGTGACCCAGCCACCTTTGGAGCCCGGAACAGCGCCTTTGACCATGATCAGACCACGGTCGGCGTCCGTGCGGACAACCTGGAGGTTTTGGGTGGTGACACGGGCAGCACCCATGTGACCGGCCATCTTTTTCCCTTTGAACACACGGCCCGGGTCTTGACACTGACCGGTGGAACCGTGGGAACGGTGGGAGATGGACACACCGTGCGAGGCACGCAGACCGCCGAAGTTGTGGCGTTTCATGGCACCGGCAAAACCTTTACCGATGGACGTGCCGGACACGTCAACGAACTGACCTTCGAAGTAATGGTCAGCGGAGATTTCCGCACCCACTTCGATCAGCTTGTCTTCGTCCACGCGGAACTCGGCCACTTTGCGTTTCGGGGCAACATTCGCCGCAGCGAAGTGACCACGCATCGCTTGCGAGGTGCGTTTTGCTTTTGCGGAGCCAGCGCCGAGCTGAACGGCGGTGTAGCCGTCTTTCTCGGAGGTGCGCTGAGCGACCACTTGCAGGTTGTCGAGTTGGAGAACGGTCACAGGAATCTGTTTGCCGTCTTCCATGAAGAGGCGGGTCATGCCGACCTTCTTCGCGATAACACCAGAGCGCAACATATCTGATTGCCCCCCTTAGACTTTGATCTCGACGTCCACACCAGCGGCGAGGTCGAGCTTCATCAGCGCGTCCACGGTCTGGGGGGTCGGGTCAACGATGTCGAGCAGACGCTTGTGCGTGCGGATCTCGAACTGATCGCGGGATTTCTTGTCGATGTGAGGACCACGGAGAACCGTGAATTTCTCAATCTTGTTCGGCAGCGGGATCGGGCCACGGACCTGAGCGCCAGTGCGCTTTGCCGTGTTAACGATTTCCTGGGTCGACGCATCGAGCACGCGGAAATCAAATGCCTTCAGCCGAATACGGATGTTCTGGCTTTGCATAGCATTGCCTTTCTTAGGCTTATTGAGGTTGAGAGGAAGATGCACGCGCATCGCGCACCCTCGTCGAACCTTGTGATGCGGTTGACCCGAGGCTTACGCCATATCCGAATCCCTACACCAACGATCCCCATACGAGGAACTCGCGCGATATAGAGGGGTTTCAGACATGTGGCAAGAAGAAAATCCAATGCGCCCCGGCCCCATTCAAACGGCGACTTCAGGATGCATGAGTTCGGTTTTCTCCAACCAGGCACAGAGATCCGCGACACATCGATCCGAAATCCAATGGCCGGTGTTCTCATATATATGCAACTCTGCGCGCGGCAAACGATCAGCGGCACGATGTCCCAGTGCCACCGGCAAACAGGGATCCTCTGCGCCATGGGCGACAAAGGCAGGTGCAAGCACTTTGGACAGCTCATGATCCCAACACGGGCTGTCGGTGATGGCCAGGGCCTGACGCATATAGCCGCCCGCATCCCCGCCTCCCTCATCCAGACGATCCAAAAGCACGCGCGCCGCGGCCCGTGTCGCCGGAGCATCTGCTGCCTCCGCGCCATGGGAATAAAAGGCCGCGCTTTCGCAAAAGAGCTGTTCCTGCCCGGCGCGATCTTTCGGCGGCACGAAAAACCGCGTCAACATGTCGGCGTTTTCATCTGTGCCACTCGCCACAGGACAGCCGTCCGCACTACACAGGGACGCTAGCGCGATGACACGTTCCGGCGCGAGAATACTCATCTGTTGGGCAATCATACCCCCCATGGAAAACCCGATCACGGAAAACCGCCCCACATTCAAATGATCCGCCAAGGCCAGCGCGTCGAGCGCCATGTCTTTCAAATGATAAGGCGCGGGCGCACCATGGGGACGGGTCCAATGAAAGCCCTCAGGCAATGCGGAATAAGACCTGCCCAGTCGTTCGGACAGCCCCATATCCCGGTTGTCGAGTTGAACCACGCAATAGCTTTGCCGCAAATTATCGAGCAAGCTCTCAGGCCACTCGACCAACTGCATTCCAAGCCCGGCGATCAGAACCATCACGGGCGCATTCTGACGTCCGCTTATACGATAGCACAAGCAAACGCCGTTGACCGTCGCGAAACGGTCTTGATCTTGGGATCCGCCCTGGATCACAGGCCGAGACCCGCCTCAGCGCGTTCCAAAGCCGGAGCACCATCCAAAGCGGAGACGCCGTCAAGCCAGGGCGCGATCATAGCCGGGTCAGCCTTGATCACTTTCAAAGCGGCCTCTGTGGCGCTCATTCCGTCCTCAAGAATATAGCCCATGCCCACGTTTTCCATTTCAATGGTGAACTCGAGTTGGGACAGGAATTTTCCGACATTGGGGCATTCCGCCATATAGTCTTTGCGCATTTGCGTGTGCACCGTAGCCCCACCAAAATTCGGACCGTAAAAATCATCCCCACCCGTGAGATATTTCAGGTCGATTTTGCTGTTCATCGGATGCGGCGCCCATGCCAAAAAGGCGATCCAATCCTCTTTTTTCACAAAACGCTCGACCTGTGCCAACATGCCCTGTTCAGAGCTTTCGACCACTTCCCAGTCCTGCAGGCCAAATGCATCTGAATCGCGTGCGGAGATCATAATCTCGTTCGAGCCGGGCGAAAGACCGTAAAGCTTGGCGTCAAATTCTTTCTCATACTTGGCGAGATCCGCGAAATCATGGACGCCGGCGTCATAGACATAAGACGGCACAGCCCAGGTAAATTTCGCACCTTCGAGGTTTTGCGCGACAGTCACGACGCTGCCATCCTCTTTGTAGCTCTTGTAATATTGGACCATGGCAGGATCCCAATAGCCTAGAAACGCGTCCATATCCGATGACCGCATCGCCTCATAGATGATCGGAATGCTGAGTTGATCAACATTCGCATCATATCCCAGCGCTTCCAAAAGGATCTGAGCAATTCCAGAGGTCAGGGCCAGATCGGTCCAGCCCGGTTCGGCCATTCTCACCTCTTCACAGCCCGCAGTTGCAACCGATGCAACCGAGACAAGCGCCGTCGTCGCGGCAAGGAATTTCAATTTTTTCACAGCAAGCACCCTGTTGTTTTGGCGTTCATATCTTAGCTCTTATAGCCTGACCCTTTGGTCAGCTTATAAAAGCTAGACTTACATTGACAGGTGAGTCAATCAAGAATACCAAATTCAAAGCATGTGCCAGGAGGAGACAGCCATGGGCCGCCGCCCCTTGTCCACAATTCGACGCAAAGAGTTTGCCCGCGCGGCTTATGACTGTCTGGCGCGCCATGGGATGAGCGGGACAACGCTTGCACGTGTGGCGGAAACAGCGGGCGTGTCCAAGGCTAGCCTGCTCCATTATTTCAAGAACAAAGACGAATTGCTCGAAGCGGCCATGCGCTATGGCAATGGCATCCTGAAAGACGAAAACGCCGCCTTGATGAAAATCGCACGGACCCCGTGGCAGAGGATCTATGCCGTGATCGAGGCCAACACCTCGCCGCGAAGTTTCAAACCCTCCGTCGCCCATGGTTGGTTGACCCTCTTGGCGGCAGTGCCGCTCAATCCGCAATATTGCCGCATTCAAAAGGCGATCTACGCCCGAACCAAAAGCAATCTCATCGGCCCGCTGCGGACCCTTTCTGACCAAGAGACAGCGGTCGCTGTGACCGAAACACTCGTCTCGATCATCGATGGGGTGTGGCTGCGCCTCGGGTTGGGCATTGAACCCATGTCCACCGAAAACGCCCGCGCGCAAATCGAATTGGCCCTCGATGCCCGGTTCGGCCAAAGCGAAGAGCGAACACATGCACGCGACATCATGACGGAGGCCAGTCGCATCCTCATGCTGTCCAAAGGCGTCAACCGCTGAACCGCGCCTTGACCGGCGCGCGCGCAGGAACAGCGGTGCGGGACATGGCGCAGGTGTTGAAATGCACCGAAATCTGGTGAGAGCCGCCAAAGCTAACTGCCACCCGACGCTCGCCCCCACATACAGCTTCCTCAACGTGGTTCGCATTCGAACAAAAAAGGGCGCTCCGAAGAGCGCCCTTTCTCATTCTTAAACTTCACCGGAGTGGGTTCTCATCGTTTTTGAAGACAAAAACGACTGCCACCCACCGGTCAGAGTTTCTTACAGAAACTCGACCCGATTAAGCGAGGATCTTGGACACATGTTTGTTGGTGCGTCCCCAAATCCTCGCCTTCAAAAGCAAAAGAGGCACCCGAAGGTGCCTCTTTCGTTTTGATCATTAGCGAAGCTAATTACGCGAGGATCTTGGACACAACGCCCGAACCAACAGTCCGGCCGCCTTCGCGGATCGCGAAGCGGAGGCCTTCTTCCATCGCGATCGGTGCGATCAGCTCAACCGTGAACTTCAGGTTGTCGCCAGGCATCACCATCTCGGTGCCGGACGGCAGTTCAACGGTGCCGGTCACGTCCGTCGTACGGAAGTAGAACTGCGGGCGGTAGTTCGCGAAGAACGGGGTGTGACGGCCACCTTCTTCCTTGGTCAGAATGTAGACCTCGGATTCGAATTTGGTGTGCGGGGTCACAGAACCCGGCTTACACAGAACCTGACCACGCTCAACGCCGTCACGGTCCACACCACGCAAAAGCGCGCCGATGTTGTCGCCAGCTTCACCGCGGTCAAGCAGTTTGCGGAACATTTCAACACCGGTACAGGTGGTTTTCTTGGTGTCGGTGATGCCAACGATTTCGATCTCGTCGCCCACGTTGATCACGCCACGTTCCACACGACCGGTCACAACGGTGCCGCGGCCAGAGATCGAGAACACGTCTTCGATCGGCATCAGGAACGGCTGGTCGATCGCACGCTCGGGTTCCGGGATGTACGCGTCGACAGCTTCCATCAGTTCTTTGATCTTGTTTTCGCCGATTTCCGGATCGCGGCCTTCCATCGCGGCCAGAGCGGAGCCTGCGATGATCGGGATATCGTCGCCCGGGAAGTCGTATTCGGACAAAAGTTCGCGGACTTCCATTTCGACGAGCTCCAGAAGCTCTTCGTCGTCAACCTGGTCAACTTTGTTCAGGAACACGACCAGAGCCGGCACGCCAACCTGACGGGCAAGCAGGATGTGCTCGCGGGTCTGCGGCATCGGGCCGTCAGCGGCGTTCACAACCAGGATACCGCCGTCCATCTGGGCCGCACCGGTGATCATGTTCTTCACGTAGTCGGCGTGGCCGGGGCAGTCGACGTGCGCGTAGTGGCGGTTCTCGGTCTCGTACTCGACGTGGGCGGTCGAGATCGTGATGCCGCGGGCTTTCTCTTCCGGTGCGCCGTCGATCTGGTCGTAGGCTTTGAAGTCACCAAAATATTTGGTGATCGCTGCCGTCAGGGTGGTTTTACCGTGGTCAACGTGGCCGATCGTGCCGATGTTCACGTGCGGTTTCGAACGCTCAAACTTTTCCTTAGCCATAATGGCCTCCTATGTCATTCAGTTTGGGGATCAGATTGCCCTGATCCCCGATGTTGGGGTTCTGGCCACGCTTACGCGTATTTGGCCTGAATTTCTTCCGAGATGTTCGAAGGCACAGCTTCGTAATGGTCGAACTGCATCGAGAACTGCGCGCGGCCCGAAGACATGGAACGCAGGGTGTTGATGTAGCCGAACATGTTCGCGAGCGGCACGAAGGCGTCGATCGCAATGGCGTTGCCGCGGGTGTCTTGACCCTGCACCTGACCACGACGGGAGGTGAGATCGCCGATGATACCGCCGGTGTATTCTTCCGGGGTGATCACTTCGACTTTCATGATCGGTTCAAGCAGCTTCGCGCCAGCTTTCTTCATCCCTTCACGCATACACATACGGGATGCGATTTCGAAGGCGAGAACGGAGGAGTCCACGTCGTGGAACTTACCGTCGATGAGAGCCACTTTGAAGTCGATCACCGGGAAGCCTGCGAGCGGACCGGAGTCCATCACAGATTTGATGCCTTTTTCGACGCCGGGGATGTATTCCTTCGGAACCGCACCGCCAACGATCTTGGACTCGAAGGAGAACCCTTCGCCCGGCTCTGTCGGGGTGATGATGAGTTTGACCTCACCGAACTGACCCGAACCACCCGACTGTTTCTTGTGGGTGTAAGAGTGCTCGACCTCGTGAGAGATGGTCTCACGATAGGCCACCTGCGGTGCACCGATGTTGGCTTCGACCTTGAACTCACGACGCAGACGGTCGACGAGGATGTCGAGGTGAAGTTCGCCCATGCCCTTCATGATGGTCTGACCGGACTCGAGGTCGGTTTCGACGCGGAAGGACGGGTCTTCGGCAGCAAGACGTGCCAGACCTGCGGACATTTTCTCCTGGTCGCCTTTGGTTTTCGGCTCGACAGCAATCTCGATCACCGGATCGGGGAAAGTCATCGTTTCGAGAACCACCGGGTCCTTCGGATCGCAAAGCGTGTCACCCGTGGTGGTGTCTTTCAGACCCGCCAGAGCGATGATGTCGCCTGCGAACGCTTCTTCGATCTCCTCACGGTTGTTGGAGTGCATCATCATCATACGACCGACGCGCTCTTTCTTACCTTTGGTGGAGTTCAGCAGGGTGTCGCCCTTGTTCATCACGCCGGAGTAGATCCGGGTGAAGGTCAGGGTGCCCACGAAGGGGTCGTTCATGATTTTGAACGCCAGGCCGGAGAAAGCCATCTCGTCGTCAGCACGACGCGGGATGTTCCGGGTTTCTTCTTCGTCGCCCGGTTTAAAGCCCATGTAATCGACAACGTCGAGCGGGCTCGGCAGGTAGTCGATCACAGCGTTCAACAGCGGCTGAACACCTTTGTTTTTGAACGCAGAACCGCCCAGAACCGGCACGAAGTGCAGGGCCAGGGTGCCCTTACGGATCAGCTTGCGCAGGGTCGGAACGTCGGGCTCTTCGCCTTCGAGGTAAGCCATCATCGCATCGTCGTCTTCTTCGACGGCGGCTTCGATCATCTTACCACGCCATTCGTCGGCCATGTCTTTGAGCGAGTCGCGGATCGGAGCTTTGATCCAGGATGCACCCAGATCTTCGCCCTGCCACAGCCACTCTTCCATGGTGACGAGGTCAATCAGGCCTTCAAGTTCGTTTTCTGCACCGATCGGAATACCGACGGGAACAGCACGCGCACCGGTGCGGTCTTCGATCATGCGAACGCAGTTGAAGAAGTCTGCACCGATCTTGTCCATCTTGTTGACGAACACGATCCGCGGAACCTTGTAGCGGTCAGCCTGACGCCACACGGTTTCGGTTTGCGGTTCAACGCCAGCGTTGGCGTCGAGAACGGCAACGGCACCGTCAAGCACGGCCAAAGAACGTTCGACTTCGATGGTGAAGTCAACGTGGCCGGGGGTGTCGATGATGTTCATCCGGTGCTTCGGCGTGTCGGCGGTCTCGCCGTCTTCCGTACGCTCCCAGAAGGTGGTCGTCGCAGCGGAAGTGATGGTGATACCACGTTCCTGCTCCTGCTCCATCCAGTCCATGGTGGCTGCACCGTCGTGCACCTCACCAATGTTGTGGGACTTGCCGGTGTAGAAGAGGATGCGCTCGGAACAGGTGGTTTTACCTGCGTCGATGTGCGCCATGATACCGAAGTTACGGTACCGGTCGAGGGGATAATCGCGTGCCATTGGTGTTCGGTCCTAAAGGCCTGAGTTGAGTTACCAGCGGTAATGGCTGAACGCTTTGTTCGCGTCGGCCATTTTGTGGGTGTCTTCGCGCTTTTTCACAGCGGCGCCACGACCGTTTACTGCGTCAAGCAGCTCACCGGCAAGGCGTTCTTCCATTGTGTTTTCGTTGCGAGCGCGGGACGCGTTGATCAGCCAACGGATGGCCAGAGCTTCGCGGCGCTCAACGCGCACTTCGACCGGAACCTGGTAGGTTGCACCACCCACACGACGCGAACGCACCTCAACAGAGGGTTTCACGTTGTCGAGGGCTTCGTGGAACACTTCAACCGGAGCTTTTTTCAGCTTGTCTTCGACGCGGGTCAGCGCGTTGTAGACGATTTTCTCGGCGGCAGATTTTTTGCCGTCGATCATCAGGTTGTTCATGAATTTGGTCAGCACGCGATCGCCATATTTGGCGTCGGGCAGAACTTCGCGCTTCTCAGCGGCGTGACGACGGGACATTCCGTGATCTCCTTATTTAGGACGCTTAGCGCCGTATTTCGAACGACGCTGTTTACGGTCTTTGACGCCCTGGGTATCCAGAACACCACGAAGGATGTGGTAACGGACACCCGGAAGGTCTTTCACACGGCCGCCACGGATCAGAACCACGGAGTGTTCCTGAAGGTTGTGGCTCTCGCCGGGGATGTAAGAAATGACCTCGAAACCGTTGGTCAGGCGTACCTTCGCAACTTTCCGCATAGCGGAGTTCGGTTTTTTCGGGGTGGTGGTGTAGACGCGCGTGCAGACGCCACGCTTCTGGGGGCATTGCTCCAAGTGCTGCGACTTGGAAACCTTACGTTTGGGCTGACGCGGTTTGCGGATCAGCTGTTGAATCGTTGGCATAGGGGTATCCCGTTCCTAGATTTTTGTGAACCTCGGCATGACCAAAATGGCCGTTCCGGGGCGATTACGATGTTCGATGTGCCACTTGCGTCCAAATAGCACGAAAACCCGCAATCGTTCCCATTCCGAGGTGAACGACGCGGTGAGTTCCCAGAGGATCAGTGCGCCTTAAATTGCCCTGATCTTGATCACTACGATTTAGAAGTCGGCGGGCGGGGACGTCCCCCTAGTGCCGGATGGCTCGCCGTATATGGAGAGTCGGAGGCCTTGTCAACACTCGCGCCGGGATTGTGGCCCGATGCGTCTTTATGCGCGCGTCGAAGTCCCTTGCCGCCGCAGACGTGCCTCACGCAGGACGGTGTAAATCCCTGTGCCCGCAATAATCGCAGCGCCGGCAAAAGCCAAGCCATTCGGCCATTCGCCAAAGGCAAAAAGCCCGATCAGCAAAGCCCAGACCAGAGCCGTATAGCGGAATGGCGACACAAAGGACATCTCCCCCACCCGCATCACGGCCACCGAGGTGACATAGCCCACGATCAGACAGGCGGCCGAGCCGAAAATCTGCGCCCTGGCCTCGATGTCCACCGGCGCCCAGCCCTGACCGATCGACAGGAGTCCTGTGCAAATCCAGACGGCCGTGATCGCCCCGAAGGTGACGGTCGAATTGGGCACGCTATGATGCATCTTGCGCACGATGATGTCCCGGAGCGTGACGCAGAGCATCGCCAGAACGGCAAAGAGCGCATAGCCGCTGAACCCATCGGTGCCCGGCTGCACGATCAGCAACACACCTGCGAAGCCCACCACAATCGCCACCATACGGCGCCACCCCAAGGGATCGCGGAACAGCATCCATCCGGCGATGGTGATCGACAAGGGCATGGTCTGCATGATCGCTGTGGCATTGGCCAGGGGCATATGGCTGACCGCCGTCAGGAAACACATCGCGGCCCCCACCTCGGCCATTGAGCGGATGACGACCAGCGTCCAATCCTGACGCGACAGATCGAACCGTACCGGGCCGATGATCGGCGCGAGCACGGCAAAGAGCATCACGAAGTTCAACGTGGCCCGCAGGAACAGCGCCTGAAACAAAGGCACCTCCGCCAAAGCGCCCTTCATAAAACTGTCGTTGGTGGTAAAAGCCGCCATCGAGAGCGACATGATCACCGCCCCGCGCGTGTTGTCCGGCAATTTCGACAAGAGATTGAGCATGCGGGCCCCTTTCCCTTCTCCGCTACCATTGCTTTTGTGTGGCGTGAAGGGGGCTTGCGTCGGACTTGCCCAGAAACAGCCAGCATGCATAGTGACAGTCATGTTGGTTCAAGGGTCCAGAGTGTGAAGGCATAGAGTGAAAGAACGTCTCGTCACCACCACCATGCGCAATGAAGGGCCGTTCATTTTGGAATGGGTCGCCTGGTATCGCATGCTTGGCTTCGATCATCTTGTGGTCTTCTACAACGACTGCACCGATCATTCCCCTGAGTTGCTCGAGGCCCTCGATGCCGCAGGTGTCTTGACCGCCGTCTCTTACACTCCGAACCCCGACCTTCCCGTCAAACGCACCTCTCTGAAACTCATGGCCGAACACCCGCGTATCCGCGCGGCGGAGTGGGTGTTCAACATCGATGTCGACGAGTTTCTCGTGATCCACAAAGGCGAAGGTCGGCTGCAAGACCTCTTTGACGCCTTCCCGATCAAACAGGTCCATGCCATCGCCGTGCATTGGCGCTGTTTTGGGGACGGCGGCTATGGCTCTTGGGAAGATACGCTCACCCATCGCCGTTTTACCCGCGCTTCTCTCAGGCGACACAAGGGCAACGTCTTTTTCAAAACCCTGATCCGTTGGCCCAATCATTTCTGGCGCTTTGGCGTGCATTCCCCAAAAGGCTGGCGCGGGCACGGGGAATGGGGGACACCGCCCAATGTGATGAAACGCTGCGATGGTGCCACTTTGCGCCGTTTTCACCCCAAAGACAGCTCCGTCAAAATGACCCAGCCCCGCTGGATCACCCATGAATATGCCCAGCTCAACCACTACGCATCGCGGACCTTTGAAAGCTTTGCGCTCAAAATGGGCACGCTTTCCTCTGCGGCCAACAAGGACCGCTACACGGAGACGTTCTTCAAAGGCAAGAACCGCAACGAGGAACTGGATGAAGGTGCGCTGAAATATGCGGATCGCTTCGATGCGGTCTACGCGGAGCTGACTGCCCTGCCCGACGTCATGCGCCTGCATCATCTGTGCTGTATGGATTATATTGAACGGTTGGCGGAAGTGCATGGGTTTGTGGCCGAGGACGATCCTCGGTGGCAACATCATCGGAATGAGGTGGCGGCGCGCACGGTCAACCCTGCGTCTTAAGCCACTTTCGGATACGCCCTCGCGCATTGGTATAAGGTGATGAACTATTAAATTGGATCATTCTGCCCTTGGTCCATTTGCCGTGCCACGCGGCGCCGTAAAGCTCGGCATCCGTGCGTTGCGAGATAGTTCTGCTCAGTTGCTGTTTGACCGTTGTCAGACGTGCCAGTCGTTCCGCCCACGCAAGCCCCGCACAATCCGCGTAAAATTTCTGCGCCAATGCTCCAAGCTGGTTCCATTTGAATCCGATCTCCGGGAACGTCACGGTTTGCGCATTGTCATCCAGATCCAGCCATTTCAAAACCAGCTCATTCCATCCGATCAGATAGGCCGCGAGATCGGCTGGGCTCATCTGTGTGCCCGCGACATGTCCCTCCATGGAGGGTTCGAAAGCGCGCTCCTCCGGCACCCGCGCGAGGTCTACCATCAATTTATCAAACGTCGTCTCAATCGCGGTCAACAATTCCGCTTTGTCGGTCGGGACAGCCATTTCACATACCTTCGCAACCCCATGAGCCATCATAGCCCATCCAAAGTCTTGCCTCACATGACCTGACGCAAACCAAAAGGCCCCGCGTTTCCGCAGGGCCTTTTTTAGTTTCATATCAGATCGACTTAGTCGTCAGAGGAACCTTCCGGCGTGTCCACGACCAGCGTGTCGTCGCCAAAGCCCGTGTCCGCATCCATCACCGGAGCGGCGAGTTGGGCGGCGGCTTCGGCCTCTGCACGGGCCTCTTCGATCACCACGTTGTCGCGTTCGGCGGCGATGCGGCGGACGCGTTGTGTCGCGCCACCCGTACCGGCCGGGATCAGGCGACCGACGATGATGTTCTCTTTGAGACCCACCAGCTTGTCGCGCTTGCCTTGGACAGACGCTTCGGTGAGCACGCGCGTGGTCTCCTGGAAGGAGGCCGCAGAGATGAACGACCGCGTTTGCAGCGAGGCCTTGGTGATCCCCAAGAGGATCGGTTGACCTTTCGCGGCACGCCCGCCTTTGCTTTCCGCTTTCGCGTTGGCTTCGTCGAACTCGACCTTATCGACCGCTTCGCCTTTGAGCAAAGTGGTGTCCCCGGAGTCAGAGATTTCCCACTTCTGCAGCATCTGGCGCACGATGACTTCGATGTGCTTATCGTTGATCTTCACACCTTGCAGGCGATAGACGTCCTGCACTTCGTCGATCATGTAGTTGGCCAGAGCCTCGACACCCATGATGGCGAGAATGTCGTGCGGGGCCGGGTTGCCGTCCATGATGTACTCACCCTTCTGGATGAAGTCGCCTTCAGCCACAGGGATGTGCTTGCCTTTCGGCACCATGTATTCGACGGTTTCCTTGGTCTCGTCCGACGGTTCGATCGAGATGCGACGCTTGTTCTTGTAGTCCTTGCCAAAGCGCACGTAACCATCAATCTCGGCGATGATCGCGTGATCTTTCGGGCGACGGGCTTCGAACAGTTCGGCCACACGCGGCAGACCCCCGGTGATGTCCTTGGTCTTCGCACCTTCACGCGGGATACGCGCAACCACGTCACCGGCCTGGATGTCCTGACCGTCCTCGATGGAGAGAATGGCGTCGACAGACATCAGGTAGGTCACCGGGTTGCCCGCTTCGTTGCGCATCGGTTCGCCATCTTCGCCGAGGACCAGGATCTCCGGCTTCAGATCGCCACCACGCGGCACGGAGCGCCAGTCGGTCACGATTTTCTGCGTCATGCCGGTTGCGTCATCGGTCTCGTCACGCACGGACAGGCCCGTGATGAGGTCGACGAATTTCGCTTTACCGGATTTCTCCGCGATGATCGGCAACGTGTACGGGTCCCACTCAAAGAGTTTCTCGCCGCGGGACACGGTCTTGCCCTCTTCCGCGAACACCTTGGTGCCGTAGCCCAGCTTGTAGGAGGCCCGTTCCACGCCGTTCTCGTCCACGATGGCGAGCTGCATGTTCCGACCCATGACGATTTTCTCGCCATGTTTGTTTTCCAACAGGTTGGACTCGCGGAAGACGATCTTGCCTTCCTGGTTGGCTTCCTGGAAGGACTGCTGACCACCCTGAGCCACGCCGCCGATGTGGAAGGTCCGCATCGTCAGCTGCGTGCCCGGTTCACCGATGGACTGAGCCGCGATGATGCCGACGGCCTCACCTTGGTTCACCAGCGTCCCGCGGGCGAGGTCGCGACCGTAACAGGCCGCACAAACGCCCTCTTCGGCCTCACAGGTCAGCGGGCTGCGGATGCGCATGGAAGCGACACCCGCCTCTTCGATCGCATCGGCTTTGCGCTCGTCGATCAGCTCGTTTTTGGACACCAGCACCTCGTCGGTGCCCGGACGCAGTACGTCGTCGGCGGACACACGGCCAAGGATACGCTCGGCCAGAGTTGCCACGACCTCACCGTCGTTGACAGCCGCTTCGGCGGTCACGGCACGCTCGGTGCCGCAATCCACTTCGCGCACGATGCAGTCCTGTGCCACGTCGACGAGACGACGGGTCAGGTACCCGGAGTTCGCGGTTTTCAAAGCGGTATCCGACAGACCCTTACGGGCACCGTGGGTCGAGTTGAAGTACTCGAGCACGGTCAGACCTTCTTTAAAGTTCGAGATAATCGGCGTTTCGATAATCTCACCCGACGGTTTCGCCATCAGGCCGCGCATGCCGCCCAGCTGTTTCATCTGGGTGACGGAGCCACGCGCCCCGGAGTGGGCCATCATGTAAACCGAGTTCGGTTCCATTTCGGCACCATTCTCGTCATGTTTCGGCGCGGAGATGGTGTTCATCATCGCCTCGGTGACCTTGTCGTTACACTTGGCCCAGGCGTCGACGACTTTGTTGTACTTTTCGCCCTGAGTGATCAGGCCGTCCATGTACTGTTGTTCAAAGTCTTTCACCTGATCGCGGGTTGCATCCACGATCGGCCATTTGGTCTCCGGGATCACCATGTCGTCCTTACCGAACGAAATGCCGGCCTTGAACGCTTCTTTGAACCCGAGCGACATGATCTGGTCACAGAAGATCACCGACTCTTTCTGACCGCAGTAACGGTAGACGGTGTCGATGACGCGCTGCACGTCTTTCTTCCGCAGAAGCTGGTTCACCAAAGCGAACGGCGCTTTTGCGTTCAACGGCAGCAGGGTGCCGAGGCGCAGACGGCCCGGGGTCGTCTCATAACGTTCCCAGACTTCCTGACCATGCTCGTCGATCTGCTTGATCCGTGCGGTGATCTTGGCGTGCAGGTGCACTTCGCCAGCGGTCAGCGCATATTCGACCTCTTCGATGTCGGAGAAGACCATGCCTTCGCCCTTCATCCCATCACGCTGCATGGTGATATAGTAGAGGCCCAAGATCATATCCTGCGACGGCACGATGATCGGCGCGCCGTTGGCGGGCGACAGCACGTTGTTCGTGGACATCATCAGGACGCGGGCTTCGAGCTGAGCTTCGAGAGACAGCGGCACGTGAACGGCCATCTGGTCCCCGTCGAAGTCGGCGTTAAAGGCCGAACAGACGAGCGGGTGCAGCTGGATCGCTTTGCCTTCGATCAGTGTGGGTTCGAAGGCCTGGATGCCGAGACGGTGCAGCGTCGGTGCGCGGTTGAGGAACACCGGGTGCTCGCGGATCACCTCATCGAGGATGTCCCAAACTTCCGGACGTTCTTTTTCCACCAGCTTCTTGGCTTGCTTCACGGTCGAAGACAGACCTTTGGCTTCAAGCCGCGAGTAGATGAACGGCTTGAACAGTTCGAGCGCCATCTTTTTCGGCAGACCACATTGGTGCAGCTTCAGTTCCGGGCCGGTCACGATGACCGAACGACCGGAGAAGTCGACGCGTTTGCCCAAAAGGTTCTGACGGAAACGACCCTGTTTGCCTTTCAGCATGTCGGAGAGCGACTTCAGCGGGCGTTTGTTCGCACCGGTGATGACGCGGCCACGACGGCCGTTGTCGAACAGCGCATCGACGGATTCTTGCAGCATCCGCTTTTCGTTGCGGACGATGATGTCCGGCGCACGCAGTTCGATCAGGCGTTTCAGACGGTTGTTCCGGTTGATCACGCGACGGTAGAGATCGTTGAGATCGGAGGTCGCAAAACGGCCACCGTCGAGCGGCACCAGCGGGCGAAGTTCCGGCGGGATCACGGGGATCACGGTCAGGATCATCCACTCCGGGCGGTTGCCGGATTCGAGGAAAGATTCCACGATTTTCAGACGCTTGATGATCTTTTTGGGCTTGAGTTCGCCGGTCGCTTCCTTGAGGTCCTCGCGCAGCTGTTCCGCGGTGGATTCAAGGTCGATGTTCGACAGCATCTTACGGATCGCTTCGGCGCCGATGTCGGCCTCGAAAGCGTCCATGCCGTAGAGGTCTTGCGCGTCCATGTACTCTTCTTCGGTCATCATCTGACCGTAGGAGAGGTCCGTCAGACCCGGTTCGATCACCACGTAGTTCTCGAAATAGAGCACACGTTCCAGATCGCGCAGCGTCATGTCGAGCATGAGGCCGATCCGGCTCGGGAGCGATTTCAGGAACCAGATGTGCGCGACGGGAGCGGCCAGTTCGATGTGGCCCATGCGCTCGCGACGCACTTTCTGGAGGGTGACTTCAACACCGCATTTTTCGCAGACAACGCCGCGATATTTCATGCGCTTATATTTGCCGCAGAGACATTCGTAGTCTTTGATCGGGCCAAAAATCCGCGCACAGAACAGACCGTCACGCTCCGGCTTGAAGGTCCGGTAGTTGATGGTCTCGGGCTTTTTGATCTCCCCGTAGGACCACGACAGGATACGCTCCGGGGACGCCAGAGAGACCTTGATCTCATCAAAGGTCGACGGTTGCGCCAGCGGGTTGAACGGGTTGGTTGTGAGTTCCTGGTTCATCTTGTGAGTTCCTCAGATTGTCTCGGAAAGGGAGGGAGGGTAAGGGCGCGGGCCCTTACTCCTCACCCTCCGAGTCCAGGAGTTCCATGTTGAGGCCGAGGCCACGGACTTCTTTGACAAGCACGTTGAAGGACTCCGGCACGCCGGCTTCAAAGTTGTCTTCGCCCTTGACGATCGACTCGTAGACTTTCGCACGACCGGCCACGTCATCCGACTTGACCGTGAGCATTTCCTGCAGGGTGTAGGCGGCACCGTAGGCTTCGAGTGCCCAGACCTCCATCTCCCCGAAACGCTGACCCCCGAACTGCGCCTTACCACCGAGCGGCTGCTGGGTGACGAGGGAGTACGGACCCGTGGAACGGGCGTGGATCTTGTCGTCGACGAGGTGGTGAAGTTTCAGCATGTACTTCTTACCCACCGTCACCTTACGGGCGAATTGCTCGCCGGTGCGACCGTCGAAGAGGACGGATTGACCGGAGGTGTCGAAACCGGCACGGCGCAGAGCGTCGTTGATGTCGGCCTCTTTCGCACCGTCGAAGACCGGGGTCGCGATCGGCACACCGTTGACGATGTTCGAGGCTGCCTCGATGAGAAGCTCGTCGTCCATGCCGGCGATGCCCTCTTCGTAGACTTCTTCGCCATAGACGAATTTCATCGCATCGCGCACCGGGGTCATATCGCCCGAACGGCGGTATTCAGACAGCGCGTCATCCACCTGGATGCCGAGACCGCGCGCGGCCCAGCCCATGTGAATTTCGAGAATCTGACCGACGTTCATACGCGACGGCACACCCAGCGGGTTGAGACAGAAGTCGACCGGCGTCCCATCGGCGAGGAACGGCATGTCTTCCATCGGAACGACGCGCGAGACCACACCTTTGTTGCCGTGACGACCAGCCATCTTGTCGCCCGGCTGAAGCTTGCGCTTCACGGCGATGAAGACTTTGACCATTTTCATCACGCCCGGCGGCAGGTCGTCGCCACGACGGACTTTTTCGACCTTGTCTTCGAAACGGTGCTCAAGCGCACGTTTCTGAGCCTCATACTGAGCGTTCAGCGCCTCAACGATGGTTGCATCGTCCTCGTCCTCAACGGCGAGCTGCCACCACTGGCCGCGGGACAGCATGCCGAGCAGCTCGTCATCGACGGTCACGCCCGGTTTGACACCTTTCGGACCCTTCGCGATCACTTTGCCCATGATCAGGTCTTTCAGACGCGCGTAGATGTTGCGGTCCAGAATGGCCATCTCATCGTCGCGGTCACGCGCCAGACGTTCGATTTCCTCACGTTCGATTTGCAGCGAACGCTCGTCTTTCTCGACGCCATGACGGTTGAACACGCGGACTTCCACGACCGTACCGTAGTCACCAGGCTTCACACGCAGCGAGGTGTCGCGCACGTCAGAGGCTTTCTCACCGAAGATGGCGCGCAGGAGTTTTTCCTCCGGCGTCATCGGGCTTTCGCCCTTCGGCGTGATTTTCCCGACAAGGATATCCCCCGGCTCAACGTGAGCGCCGATGTAGACGATACCGGCCTCGTCGAGGTTGCGCAGAGCTTCCTCGCCGACGTTCGGAATGTCGCGGGTGATCTCTTCCGGCCCGAGCTTCGTGTCACGGGCGGCGACTTCGAATTCCTCGATGTGCACCGAGGTGAAGACGTCGTCACGCGCGATGCGCTCGGAGATCAGGATGGAGTCCTCGTAGTTGTAGCCGTTCCAGGGCATGAAGGCGACGATGATGTTCTTGCCGAGCGCCAGTTCCCCCATATCGGTGGACGGGCCGTCGGCGATCACTTCGCCCTTCTCGACCGTCTGACCCACTTTCACCAGCGGACGCTGGTTGATGCAGGTGTTCTGGTTCGAGCGCTGGAATTTGCGCAGACCGTAGATGTCCACGCCCGCGTCGCCCAACTCAAGGTCCGAGGTGGCACGGATCACGATCCGGGTTGCGTCGACCTGGTCGATGATGCCGGCACGCTTCGCCTGAATGGCTGCGCCGGAGTCGATGGCGACTTTGCCTTCCATGCCGGTGCCCACAAGCGGCGCCTCCGCGCGCAGAAGCGGCACGGCCTGACGTTGCATGTTCGCGCCCATCAGAGCGCGGTTGGCGTCGTCGTTTTCCAGGAACGGAATGAGAGCCGCACCCACGGAGACCAGCTGTTTCGGCGACACGTCGATCAGGTCGACGTTGAGCGGCGGGTTCAGCGCGTGTTCACCGGATTGGCGGGTCGACACGAGATCGTTGACGAACTTGCCGTCTGCGTCGAGCGTCGCGTTGGCCTGAGCCACGGTGTGACGCATCTCTTCGGTGGCGGACATGTATTGCACTTCGTCCGTCACCTGCCCCTCGACCACCTTACGGTAGGGGGTTTCGATGAAGCCGTATTTGTTCACGCGGGCAAAGGTGGCCAGCGAGTTGATCAGACCGATGTTCGGACCTTCCGGCGTTTCAATCGGGCACATACGACCGTAGTGGGTCACGTGCACGTCGCGGACCTCAAAGCCCGCACGTTCGCGGGTCAGACCGCCCGGCCCAAGCGCGGAGAGACGACGTTTGTGCGTCACTTCGGAAAGCGGGTTGGTTTGGTCCATGAACTGCGACAGCTGCGAGGAGCCGAAGAATTCGCGCACGGCCGCGGCGGCCGGTTTCGCGTTGATCAGATCTTGCGGCATGACCGTGTCGATCTCGACGGAGGACATCCGTTCTTTGATCGCACGTTCCATACGCAGAAGGCCCACGCGGTACTGGTTTTCCATCAGCTCGCCCACGGAGCGCACACGACGGTTGCCGAGGTGGTCGATGTCGTCCACGTCGCCATGGCCATCGCGCAGCTCGACGAGCGCCTTGATGCAGGACACGATGTCCTCGCGGCGCAGCGTGCGCATGGTGTCCGGCGCGTCGAGATCGAGGCGCATGTTCATCTTCACGCGGCCCACGGCGGAAAGATCGTAACGCTCAGAGTCGAAGAACAGGCTGTCGAACAGGGTGCTTGCTGCTTCAACGGTCGGCGGCTCGCCCGGACGCATGACGCGATAGATGTCCATGAGCGCGGTTTCGCGGTTCATGTTCTTGTCGGCGGCCATGGTGTTGCGCATGTAGGGACCAACGTTGACGTTGTCGATGTCGAGAACCGGAATGTCGGTGATGCCCGCATCCAGCAGCTCTTTCAGGGAGCCACCGATCACATCGCCGTCCTTGTCCATCTCAAGGGTCAGCTCATCGCCAGCCTCGACATAGATCGCGCCGTTCTCTTCGTTGATGATGTCTTTCGCAACGAATTTGCCGATGATGTGCTCGTAGGGCACCAGAAGCTCGGTGATCTCGCCAGCGTCGATGATTTTCTTCACCGCGCGGGGCGTCATCTTGTCGCCCGCTTTACAGATCACTTCGCCGGTGGCCGCATCCACGAGGTCATAGGCCGGACGGGTGCCGCGCACACGCTCCGGGAAGAACTTGGTCACCCAACCTTTGTTCTTCTCGAGCTTGAACTCGACGGTGTTGTAATAGGCGTCGCAAATCGCTTCCTGGTCGAGACCAAGCGCGTAGAGCAGCGTCGTGACCGGCAGTTTGCGGCGACGGTCGATACGGGCGAAGACGATGTCTTTCGCGTCGAATTCGAAGTCCAGCCAGGAGCCGCGGTAGGGAATGATGCGGCAGGCGAACAACAGTTTGCCCGAGGAGTGGGTTTTGCCTTTGTCGTGGTCAAAGAACACGCCCGGGGAGCGGTGCATCTGAGACACGATCACGCGCTCGGTGCCGTTCACCACGAAGGTGCCGTTCGGCGTCATCAGGGGCATGTCGCCCATGAACACGTCTTGTTCCTTGATGTCCTTGACGGATTTCGCACCGGTGTCCTCGTCCACATCGAACACGATGAGACGGAGCGTCACCTTCAGGGGCGCGGAATAGGTCATGTCGCGCTGCTGACATTCCTCGACGTCGTATTTCGGGGTTTCCAGCTCGTATTTCACGAACTCGAGCACAGCGGTTTCGTTGAAATCCTTGATCGGGAACACCGACTGGAACACGCCTTTGATGCCTTCGCCGTCTTGCGGCTCGGTGGCGTCACCGGATTTCAGGAAAAGATCGTAAGAAGATTTTTGAACCTCAATAAGGTTCGGCATTTCAAGCACTTCGCGGATTTTGCCGTAATACTTGCGGAGCCGTTTCTGGCCGAGGAAGGACGATGCCATAAGCGTCTATACCTTTCGAATTTTCGCGAGCGACGTCTACCGTTGGGCGCCGGCAGATGTGCCCTGACGAAACAGAGGGATTCGGTCTATTCCTGCCCCCGTCCCAAAGGGGGCTCCCGACCTTTGAACCTCTCCTGAGAAAAGACCCTTTGTGTGACGCTTTCGCGAAAGGCCCTTTCTCAGACAGGCTAAACCGTTTTCCAAGAAACGATATAAGCTGGACCCAGGGAACCCCGGATCCAGCCCTTATTTTGTGTGGCCCGTAAGGACCAAAGGCGATTAGGCCAGCTCGACGGTCGCGCCAGCTGCTTCCAGCTTGGCTTTGACTTCTTCGGCTTCGGCTTTGTCGACGCCTTCTTTGATTTTGCCGCCAGCTTCAACGAGCTCTTTGGCTTCTTTGAGGCCCAGGCCGGTGATGCCGCGGACTTCTTTGATGACGTTGATCTTGGATGCGCCGGCGTCTTTCAGGACGACGTCGAATTCAGATTTTTCTTCAGCAGCTGCGCCAGCATCGCCTGCCGGGCCAGCCATCATCACTGCGCCGCCAGCGGCGGGCTCGATGCCATACTCGTCTTTGAGGATGGTTTTCAGTTCTTGTGCTTCGAGAAGGGTGAGACCCACGATCTCTTCTGCAAGTTTCTTCAGATCAGCCATTGTACTGTTTCCGTTCGTTTAAGATGTGTTCCAACGCGTGTGTTTACAACCACGTCGGTCTCTAATTGCTTATGCAGCAGCCTTGTCTTCAATCGTAGACAGGATACCAGCGATGTTCGAAGCAGGAGCGCCAATCGCGCCAGCGATGTTGGAAGCAGGTGCACCAATGCAGCCAACGATAGAGGCAATAAGCTCCTCGCGGGACGGCATCTGTGCCACGGCTTTCACACCGGCGACGTCGAGAGCGTTTTCACCCATTGCACCGCCGAGGATCACGAATTTCTCGTTATCTTTGGCGTAAGCATCGGCGACCTTGGCCGCGGCCACAGGATCTTCCGAATAGGTGAGAACAGTCATGCCCGTCAGGAATTCAGCAACGCTTGCGCAGGGCTTTCCGTCGAGGGCGATTTTGGCGAGCTTGTTCTTGGCAACGCGGACGGACCCACCGGCTTCACGCATACGCGCGCGCAGGTCCTGCATTTCAGCAACCGTGAGACCTTCGTAGTGGGCAACCACAACGACGCCAGAGCTGTCAAAGATTTGGCCGAGCTCTTCGACCATTTTTTCTTTTTGTGCTCTATCCACAGTTTTACTCCAAGTATGGGAGAGTTTCCCCTCCCGGCTCAATTCTACCGGCTGAAACCGGCACGAAGTCCGTTACGGGGCTGCGCCAAAGTCGCCCGAGGTCTAGCCTGCGGAGAAACTTGTCGTCTTCCCGTCTCAGGCAGGAATTATGTCAGCAAGATCGCTGACACCCACCGTCTAGGACGAAACGCAAAACAGCGCACGACGAATCGCACGCTGGGATGCAGGATGGTGTTTAGAGGGGATTAAGGGAGAGTGCAAGGGGTCCAACTCATTCGTCGGCTTCCTCTACGAGCTCAGGAGCAGTCGCACCGGCCTCACGCAACGCTCGTGCAAGCTTCATATAAAGATTGGGATGACCGCGCTTACTCTCCTCATTCAAATTCACAGTGGTATGAAACCAACCCGATTTAGGAACTGTAAGATGAATATGTCCCGTTTTCTCGTCATACCAGACGCCCATATCCATATAAACAGCTTTGTCACCCTTCTCACTTTTTCGAATCCCGTAAGTCACAAAACATCCCTCTCAAAATTAACGTGGCAACTAAGAAGTACTCATCGCAATTTCAAACTTCCACATCGGGGAGGGAATGCCAAAGAAAAAAGGCGCCCCAAACGGAGCGCCTTTCAAACTTGTCAGACCTGATCGCTTAAAGGCGATCATGCATTTCTACGAAATGCACTTTTTCGCCCGACGCGCATCGCTGTCGCGATACGCTGGATCAATTGCCCGTCGCGGAGTCCACGGAGATGGACACGCCCGGACCCATGGTCGAAGACACGGAGACCTTCTTCATGTAGGTGCCTTTGGCGCCGGTCGGGCGGGCTTTTTGAACCGCATCCACGAAAGCGCGGATGTTTTCGGCCAGTTTGCCTGCATCAAAAGAGGCTTTGCCAACGCCGCAGTGCACAACACCGGCTTTTTCCGCCTTGAACTGCACTTCGCCGCCTTTGGCCGCTTCAACAGCCGCTTTGACGTCCATGGTCACGGTGCCGACTTTGGGGTTCGGCATCAGGTTGCGCGGGCCGAGGATCTTACCCAGACGGCCAACGATCGGCATCATGTCCGGGGTCGCGATGCAGCGATCGAACTCGATGGTGCCGCCCTGGATGGTTTCCATCAGGTCTTCTGCGCCCACGATGTCTGCGCCAGCAGCGGTTGCTTCGTCGGCTTTCGGGCCACGTGCAAACACGGCGACGCGGACGGTTTTACCCGTGCCGTTCGGCAGGGACACAACGCCGCGGACCATCTGGTCAGCGTGGCGCGGGTCAACACCGAGGTTCAGCGCAATCTCAACGGTCTCGTCGAATTTTGCGGTCGCGTTGGCTTTGATCAGCTCAACCGCTTCTTCGACGGAGACATTCTCTTTGCCAGCGAAAGCTTCGCGAGCGGAACGGGTACGTTTGCCAAGTTTCGCCATCACTTCACCTCAATGCCCATGGATTTCGCGGAGCCGACGATGATCTTCATTGCGCCTTCGACGTCGTTGGCGTTCAGATCTTTCATCTTGGCTTCTGCAATTTCGCGCACTTGCGCGACGGTCACGGAAGCGACGGTCTCACGACCCGGCAGAGCAGCGCCTTTGGGGCGGTTGCGCTTGCCGACCGGCTTAAGGCCAGCAGCCTTCTTGAGGTAATAAGACGCCGGCGGGGTCTTGATGTCCATCGAGAAGGATTTATCGGAGTAGTAGGTGATCACGGTCGGGCACGGTGCGCCGGGCTCCATATCCTGCGTCTTGGCGTTGAACGCCTTACAGAATTCCATGATGTTGATGCCGCGCTGACCCAGCGCCGGACCCACGGGCGGGGACGGGTTCGCTGCACCGGCGGGGACTTGCAGTTTCATCGTACCTGCGAGTTTCTTAGCCATTGGCTTTTCCTTTCCAACTGTCACGAAACGCGTTTCGCGACGACTACGTTGTGTGGTCTGATTTGATCCGCGCGCGAACCGCCTCTCCCACAAGTGATGCCTGAAAGATCAGGCGCTCGCTCAGGCCGTCTTGTTGACCTGAGTGAATTCCAGTTCGACCGGGGTAGCCCGGCCAAAGATCGACACGGAAACTTTCAGACGCTGGTTGGCGTCGTCCACTTCCTCGACCATACCATCGAAGCCCTCGAAGGCGCCCTCGGCCACGGAGACCTGTTCGCCCACCTCGAAGGTGATGGTGTTGCGCGGCGCGTCGGCTTCGGCACCTTCCTGGACACGGCCCAGGATCGCTTCGACTTCGCTGTCACGCATCGGCATCGGCTTGCCGAAAGAGCCCAGGAACCCGGTCACGCGGTTGATCGAGTTGATCAGGTGATAGCCCTGGTCGGTCATCTCCATGCGCACGAGCACATAGCCCGGCATGAAGCGACGCTCGGTCGTCACCTTTTTGCCCCGGCGCACCTCGATGACCTCTTCGGTCGGCACCAGAACTTCTTCGATCTGATCCTGCAGGCCCTTTTCTTCCACGGCCGTTTTGATCGCTTCGGCGATTTTTTTCTCGAAGTTCGAGAGAACGCTCACCGAATACCAACGCTTCGCCATGGTGCCTTTGCCTTTTCATCTCTCCGGCCATTTCGGCCAGATGTCGTTAAATTCCAAACGCTTACGCGCAACTCCCCGAAACAATAAAGCGGCGCGCAACTCGAATCGCTGCACGCCCGTCTCTGAGAGTGCGCTCGCTCTATACGCTCAGGCGCGCAAGTTCAACCCTTTAGGGCCTCTGCGACCTCTTCGAACCCGGTGGGCAAACCGTCTTGCGAGACGAGGTTCTTTTCTTCGAGGTACTCCGCGATCCCCGCATCCCCCTTGCGCGTGCTCCAGTCCTTCAAGGTCGAGCGCTCGCCCGTATAATCAAAGAACGGCACACCATAGCCGCAGGAGCTTTGCGCCTGCTCAATTGTCTGCACAACGATCTGGCGCGCGCCGGGCAACTCCTTGCCGTCGAAATGGGTGTCGAGCAGGGTTTGATACTCTTCCGTGCCCTTGAACACCGACCGCCCCGTGCCGAAAAACCGCACGATCATCGGCTGCTCTTCGAAGGAACAGAACATCACGGTCATCCGCCCGTCCGCTTTCAAATGCGCGGCGGTTTCGGCGCCCGATCCGGTCATGTCGAGATAGATCAGCTCATTCGGCCCGGTGATCCGAAGCGTCTCCGCCGTGGGCCGCGGCGAGATATTCACCCGCGCGCCATCCGCCGCCGTGGCGACAAAGAAAATCCTCTGAGGTTCGACCATGCGACGCAGAGGATTGGGAATACTGTCGAAAAATTTTGCCATAGCGGGCCTCCTTGAGGCCCGCTATGGCAACCGCCGGATCAGCCGAACAGGTTCAGGAAAGCCTGAAGCCCATTGCGGATCAGCAGGTCGACGAGGAAAAAGAACGTCGCCGTCAGAGCGGCCATCACGAAGACCATCAGCGTGGTCAGCATGACTTCGCGACGGGTCGGCCAAACGATCTTCGACGCCTCAGCGCGCACCTGCTGAATGAACTGAAGCGGATTGGTTTTCGTGGCCATCTTGTTGTCCTGATGCTTTGAGTACCCGGCGCAGATACGCGAGCCGCGCGTGAATTTCAAGCCCGACAGCGCATCTCACGCCCAGATCGTATCGAGATTGGAGGAAATGGCAGGGGCAGCAGGGTTCGAACCCGCGACCTACGGTTTTGGAGACCGTCGCTCTACCAGCTGAGCTATACCCCTAAGGCCGAGGGTGGAGATAGACAAGCTGTGCGGCCTTTGCAAGCCCGTTTTCAAACCGGCGCACAGAATTCGTCTGGCCGCGTTCCATTAGGCCAGAAGCTTCGACACCATCAGGTCTATATCTGCCGCAATCGCGTCCGGCCCCGCGCCCAGCCGGTTGATGCCATCGGCGCTGGCGATCACCAGCCGCGCAAGACGCTCCGCCTCCTCAGGGGCCTTTTTCGCGATCACTTGCGCGATGCGTTGGCGCAGACGGGCCTCAAAGGCGGCAAAGGAATCGCTCACCAGCCGTTTCGGCGCGGTGGTCAGTTCTTCCGCATAGGTCGAAGTGCCCAGCATCTCATGGAGCACCGCATATTTACCGCGAATGCCCCCAGAGACGCGCGCCGTGACGCTGCCCTCCTTTGCCAGTTCTCCTGCGACCACTTCTTCGAGCTGCGCGATCACACAGTGAACGACGCCCGCGAAAAGCTCGTTCCTTGTTCTTGAAGCGCGCGTAAAGCGTGGGTTTCGCGACGGCCCCCAACCTTCACCTCAATATTTCCGATGCGCGCGATCTGGCCCGCATCCTCGTCGCCGCAATGACCGACCCCGGCTCTGATGGGCAACGGCATCCGGCAGGCTTCGATCCCATGTCGATCCTCGAAATTGCAGAAACCGTGGCACAGGCCTATCCGGGGCTGCGGTCAAAACTGCCGCTGCGCGGCGCACCGGATTGGCTCGTGCGGATCATGGGGCTGTTCGATGGCGACATTCGGGCCAACCTCAATGAGCTGGGCTATCGGCCCCGGTTCGATACCTCACGCGCGGAAGCTTTGATGGATATCTCGGGGCCCCAGTCGCTTGTGGATATGACGGCGGGAATTTTGGAACGCGGGTTGGTCGAAGGCATGACGGCGAAAGCGGCTGCTTGAGAACAGGTCTCCGGCCTCGGGTTCTCATTGCCTTTGCCTTGCAAAGCCAACTGCCACCCGTGGCTTGCACCCACATGCTGTTTCCTGAACGTAGTCCGCATTCGAACAAAAAAGGGCGCTCCGAAGAGCGCCCTTTCTCATTCTTAAACTTCACCGGAGTGGGTTCTCATCGTTTTTGAAGACAAAAACGACTGCCACCCACCGGTCAGAGTTTCTTACAGAAACTCGACCCGATTACGCAAGGATCTTGGACACAACGCCCGAACCAACAGTCCGGCCGCCTTCGCGGATCGCGAAGCGGAGGCCTTCTTCCATCGC
>NZ_JAATOT010000003.1 GCF_011806455.1 Celeribacter sp. HF31 | reverse complement strand
CGCTGTCTGCGCCGCCGGTGAAGGGGGTTCTAAGGCGAGTGGCTCAAACCCGCAAGCGCTTTTTGAAAGAAAAATGACGATTTCCTCAAAAAACATATTAACTAACTGATTTATATAATGAATTTTGTATGATTTTTTTGGCAGAATGGTGTTTTCGGGCGCCAATGCGGCAGATGACATCAGGCGCTAACGAAACGAATTGCGGTTATCCACATGAAGCCACGCAACATTTGGTATCCGCCTCATTCAATCTGCCGATTCACCTCCGATTCAGGAGATGAATCGGAGGTGAATCAGAAGTGAATCGTCCGACTCGTGACCCGACTCGCGGGTGACTCGGGTGAATCGGACGGAATCCTTCAGGTCGGACGCATCACTTTGCGCCGCATCGGCACACGCAGAAGCAAAAGCACGACAATCACCGCCACATAGAGAAGCGGCTCAAGTTGCCAGCCTTTGCGCAGCATCACGAAATGCACACCGCCCAAGAGCACCGCTGGATAGACCAGCTTATGAAGCTGACGCCAATTCCGGCCAAGTTTGCGGATCGCGGCATTATAAGAGGTCGCGGCCAAGGGGATCATCAGCACAAACCCCGCCATGCCGATGGTGATATAGGGGCGCTTGTAAATGTCAGCGATGATCTGGGAGATGATCTGCACATCGAGCACGATCCAAACCGTGAGATGCAGCACGATATAGAAGAAGGCGATCAAGCCCAGCGCGCGACGGAACTTGATGAGGTTCAGCCCAAGGTGACGGCGCAGCGGCGTCACACAAAGAGAGGCGATCAGAACCTGAAGCCCCAAGAGCCCGATCTTGTGCTCCATCGCCTTGACGGGATCGACACCCAACTGACCGGTGACGCCCGCATAGAAATACCACGCAGGCGGAATAAGCGCGCCGAGATAGAGCGGCCAGGTCGGGACTTTGCGGGCGAGGCGGTTCAGACGGTCGATCATCAGTAGTTCTTCGTCAGATCCAGACCGCGATAGAGATCGCCGACCTGGTCTTCGTAGCCGTTGAATTTCACCGTTGCGATGCGCGAGGCAAACAGCCCGCCGCCGATGCGCCGCTCAGAGGCCTGCGACCAACGCGGATGGCTCACCTCCGGGTTCACATTGGAATAGAATCCATATTCGCGATGGTTCGTCGCTTTCCACGTATTCACAGGCTGCTCTTCCTGCAGCGTGATCTTCACCACCGATTTGATCGACTTGAACCCGTATTTCCATGGCACCACCAACCGCAGCGGTGCACCGTTCTGATTGGGAAGCTCTTTGCCATAAAGCCCGGTCGCCATGATCGTCAGCGGATGCATCGCCTCATCGAGCCGCAGCCCCTCGACATAGGGCCAGTCCAAAATCGCCCGCCGCTGCCCCGGCATTTCTTCGGGGCGATAGAGCGTTTCGAAGCGGACATATTTGGCGGAGGGCTGCACCCCCGCGAGAGTGAGCAACTGGTTCAGCTCGAACCCATTCCACGGAATGACCATCGACCAGGCCTCGACACAGCGGAAACGATAGATGCGCTCGTCGATGTCGACTTTCGCGAGAATATCGCCCAAGCCATAAGAGCCGGGCCGCTCGACCATCCCGTCGATCTCGACGGACCAGGGATCGGTGGTCAATGTATGCGCATTGCGGGCCGGGTCTTCTTTGCCCGTGCCGAATTCGTAGAAATTGTTGTAGCTGGTGATCTCTTCAAAGGTGTTGGGCTTTTCCGTGGTGTCGAACCCTTTGATCTCGAAATCGGGCATGTCCTGCGCATGGGCGCCCGTGGCCGCCAATAGGCCCGCTCCGGCGAACCCGGCCATCACGGCACGGCGGTTGAGATAGGCCGTCTCCGGCGTCACATGTGAATAGGGCAGATTGTACTTGGCCGACATGGGGTCCTCCTGAGGCTTTGAGAAAACGCTACCCCGGACGCCCCACGTCACAAACCAAACTCATCTCACAACTGCGTTGGGATTTTGTAACTTTCCGCCCCATTCTCGTATTCTTCGCGATGGAAACTCGGCACGATCCGATCCAACGGCACAGAGGTGCCATCCGCCTGCACGATCCGCACATGCCGTCGCCGCATCTGACGCGGTTCCAACACACCGACGGAATGCGCGATCATCTCAAGCTCTTTGGTGGTGGCTTTCGCATAGGCCGCCACTTTCTTGTATTTGTCCTGCACCACGAGACCGCCCTGCAAATGCGGGTCATGGGTGGTGATGCCGGTGGGACAGGTGTTCTTGTTGCACTTCAGCGCCTGAATACAGCCCAAAGAGAACATGAAGCCGCGCGCGGAGGTCACGAAATCCGCGCCCGCACAGATCGCCCAGGCCACATCCGCCGGGTTCACCAGTTTACCAGCGGCCACAATCCGAATGCGATCATGCAGACCGTATTTGTCGCGCAGGTCGACGATACGAATGAGCGCTTCCTTGATCGGCATGCCCACAAGGTCGATGAGCGGCATCGGCGCCGCCCCCGTGCCGCCCTCGCCGCCGTCGATCGTAATAAAGTCCGGCGCATATTCATCGCCGCGCTCTTTGATGAGCTCAAAGAATTTGGCCCAAGGCCGCGAAGAGCCTACCACGAATTTGAAGCCGACCGGCTTGCCGGTCACGTCGCGGATGTGGTTGATGAAATCCAAAAGGTCGCCGAAATCATCCACTTCACGGTGTCGGTTCGGGGAAATTCCGTCCTCCCCCGGACGCAAACCGCGAATTGCGGCGATCTCCGGCGTGATCTTGGCGGCGGGCAGGATGCCGCCCTTGCCGGGTTTGGCGCCTTGGGACAACTTGATCTCGAACATTTTGACCTGCTCATACGCCGCCATGGCGCGCAGCTTGTCGTCATCGAGGTTGCCAGCTTCGTCGCGAATACCGTATTTCGCCGTCCCGATCTGATAAACCAGATCCGCGCCCCCTTCGAGGTGAAAGGGCGACAACCCCCCTTCGCCGGTGTTGAGCCAAATCCCCGCCTCTTTCGCGCCTTTCGAGAGCGCCAGAACCGCGGGCTTGGAAATCGCGCCATAGGACATGCCGGAAATGTTGAAAATCGACGTGGCATTATAGGGCACCCGGCAATGCTGCCCGATGGTCATCGGATCGGTGGTGGCGAATTGGTCGTCGAGCGGCGGGAAAGCGGCGTTCATGAAAATAGGCGTGCCGGGGATGGAGAGCGAACGCGTCGAGCCGAAAGCCACCGTGTTGCCCTTGCCGTCAGAGGCCCGGTAAATCCAATCGCGCTGCGCCCGGTTGAACGGCATCTCCTCGCGGTCCATGGCAAAGAAATACTGGCGGAAGAATTCGCCCAGCGTGGAAAACCAATGCCGGAAGTGCCCGATCACCGGATAGTTGCGCAGGATCGCATCGCGAGTCTGGCGTTTGTCCAGAACATAAAACGCCAAAGCCATCAGTGCGACCACACCTATGGCGACCACGAACAACAGAGCCAAAACCTGTAGCGCCATCATTGCCCAGTGCCAGAACGTCATAGAATGCCTCTTTCTTACAGGTATCTTTTGCCTGAACCTGACAGATAGGCGGCAGAAGACAACTGCAAAGGTAGCCTTGTTAGCGTTAAAAATCGGTATTCTTTCGCATACGAAAAACGGCCCCGAAGGGCCGCTTTCCTTTCTGATCAATGCCGGGACGCTCAGTGCACGACGGCATCCTCCGGTTTCGGCTTGTGCGAAGCCCCCGTGCGTTCGCCCAGGATCAGCCCATCCGTTCCGGCAGAGACCGGGATCGCATCGCCATCCTTGACGTCGCCCGCCAAGAGCAACTCGGCCAGCGGGTCCTGCAACGCGCGTTGGATCACGCGTTTCAGCGGACGTGCGCCGAACACCGGATCATAGCCTTCGTCGGCGAGCCAGACCTTGGCCCCCTCGTCAATCGCCAGCGAAATATTGCGTTTCGCCAGACGTTTTTCGAGCCGCGCCAACTGGATCTCGACGATCCCGCCCATATCCTGACGGCCAAGGCGATCAAAGATGATCGTCTCATCGAGACGGTTCAGGAACTCGGGGCGGAAATGCGCCCGCACTGCGTCCATCACATCGCGTTTTGCCACGGACGAGTCCGCACCCTCCGGCAGTTGGCTCAGCGCCTGCGACCCAAGGTTAGACGTCAGAATGATCAGCGTCTGTTTAAAGTCCACGGTGCGGCCCTGACCATCGGTCAGCACACCATCGTCCAGAACCTGCAACAGCACGTTGAACACATCTGGGTGGGCCTTTTCGACCTCATCGAACAGCACAACCTGATAAGGCCGGCGCCGCACAGCTTCGGTCAGAACCCCGCCTTCGTCATAGCCGACATAGCCCGGAGGAGCGCCGATCAGACGGGCCACCGCGTGTTTCTCCATGAACTCCGACATGTCGATGCGGACCATCGCATTGTCGTCGTCAAACAGGAACTCCGCGACCGCTTTCGTCAGCTCGGTTTTCCCGACACCCGTCGGCCCGAGGAAGAGGAAGGAGCCCAGCGGACGGTTTTCGTCATTGAGACCCGCCCGCGCCCGACGCACCGCATTGGCGAGGGCGTGCACGGCGGCTTCCTGACCGATGACCCGTTTGTGCAGGCCATCTTCCATCCGCAAAAGTTTCTCCCGCTCGCCTTCGAGCATTTTCGACGTCGGAATGCCCGTCCAGCGTTCGACCACCTCGGCGATCTGCTCAGGACGCACGGCTTCCTCGACCATCAGATCGCCTTCGGCTTCGGTGTCCCCGGCTTCTGCGATCTGTTTTTCGAGCTGCGGGATCACGCCATAGGACAGCTCCCCGGCTTTCGCCAGATTGCCCTCGCGTTTGGCGATTTCCAACGCCGCGCGCGCCTGATCGAGCCGCTCTTTCAGATCGCGGGTGCCTTCAAGCTTCTGACGCTCCGCTTCCCATTTCGCCGTCATCGCATCCGATTTCTCCATCAGATCCGCAAGTTCCTGTTCAAGCTTGGCCAGACGATGCTTGGAGGCCTCGTCATCCTCTTTCTTCAGAGCTTCGGCTTCGATCTGAAGCTGAAGGATCTGACGATCGAGCGCGTCAAGCTCTTCGGGTTTGCTGTCGACCTCCATCCGCAGACGCGACGCCGCCTCATCTACAAGGTCGATGGCTTTGTCCGGCAGGAATCGGTCTGTAATGTAGCGATGCGAAAGCGTTGCCGCCGCCACAAGCGCCGAGTCGGAAATCCGCACCCCGTGGTGAAGCTCGTACTTCTCTTTGATGCCGCGCAGGATGGAGACCGTGTCCTCGACCGTCGGCTCCTCAACCATCACAGGCTGAAAGCGACGAGCCAGAGCCGCGTCTTTTTCCACATATTTGCGGTATTCATCGAGCGTGGTCGCACCCACACAGTGAAGCTCCCCACGCGCAAGCGCCGGTTTGATCAGGTTGGCGGCATCCATCGCCCCGTCCGATTTGCCCGCGCCGACAAGCGTGTGCATCTCGTCGATGAAGAGAATGATTTCGCCCGCGGCGGCCTCAATCTCTTTGAGGATGGATTTCAGGCGTTCCTCGAACTCCCCCCGATACTTCGCCCCGGCGATGAGCGCGCCCATATCAAGCGCCAAAAGACGCTTGTTCTTGAGGCTCTCAGGCACGTCACCGTTGACGATCCGCAAGGCGAGACCTTCGGCAATCGCGGTTTTACCCACGCCCGGCTCACCAATAAGAACTGGGTTATTCTTGGTCCTGCGCGACAAAACCTGCATCGAGCGACGAATTTCTTCGTCACGGCCAATGATCGGGTCAATCTTGCCTTCTTCGGCGGCCTCGGTCAGGTCACGCGCGTATTTCTTCAGCGCCTCATAGCCGTCTTCGGCGGAGGCACTGTCGGCGGTGCGGCCTTTGCGAATGTCATTGATCGCAGCGTTGAGTTTCTGCGCTGTGATCCCACCGGCATCCAGCGCATCTTTCGCACCGGATTTGGTGATCGCCAAGGCGGTCAACACGCGCTCGACCGGCACGAAACTGTCGCCTGCCTTCTTGGCAAGCTTTTCGGCCTCATCGAGAACCTTCGCGGTCTGTTGGTCCAGATAGGTCTGGCCGGTGTCACCGGAGACCTTCGGAATTTTATTCACGGCAGCCTCATTGGCAGCCATGACGGCCTTCGCATCGCCCCCTGCATTCGAAATCAGGTTGGCGGCAAAGCCCTCTTCGTCGTCAAGCAAAGCCTTCAAAAGATGTTCGGGTTTCAGCGCCTGATGGCTCTCCCGCATCGCGATCGTTTGCGCAGCCTGAAGGAAACCACGCGACCGTTCGGTGAACTTTTCCATGTTCATACCGTCTCTCCTCTTCCAAGCGCCCCGTTTGGATTTCCGCGCCCGCTTTGCGGCACGCATGAGGGTCGGGGCCTTCCCGATCTAAATGGGGATCGCATCCGCCCCCCGCAAGAGGACCTGTTGCAAAATTGGAACAAATTTGAACCTGCCGCGTTGGAGATCAAACAGCACGCAAGGGAGAAAGACCATGCAGAGCTATGGAGCAGAAGTTCAGGGCCTCACCTATAATGCCGTAGAGCAAAGCTACGAGGCCAAGGTCGTTTTTCACGAGGCCTTTGAGAAAGTCACCTACCCGGTCGCACTCCAGGCGCCGATCACCGCCGATTTCAAAACCATCTCGCGTGGGCTTGTCCTGCGGGCGCGGGCGTTACGGGCGCGCGGTCGTGGCGCCAATGTCGCGCATCTCAAACGCGTGGCGGACAGCGCCGCCGACAGCGGGCGACTGACGGCATAGGCAAACGATCCCGCGCGCGGGGCCCTAGGGCTTGACCCCACAGGGATAAATGCGGATGGAGGGGCAACCTGTCTTTTAAAGGATATGCCCCCATGATCGCAGACGACCGACTGATTGTTGCCCTCGACGTTCCCAACGTGATGCAGGGGCTGGAACTGGCCAACCGCATTGGTGACGCCGTGTCTTTCTATAAGATCGGGCTTGGCATGCTGACGGGCGGCGGCTTTGCACTGGCCAATGAGCTCAAGCAGGAGCAGGGAAAAAAGATTTTCCTCGATATGAAATTCTTCGACATCGGCGCGACGGTCGAAAACGCCGTGCGCGGCGTGGCGCAATATGACATGGATTTCCTGACCGTGCATGGCGACCCCTATGTGGTCAAAGCCGCCAAGGAAGGCGCCTCCGGGTCGCAAACGAAAATCCTCGCCGTCACCATCCTGACCTCTCTGGACCGCGCCGATCTTGATGGTGCGCTGATCAAAGAGGGTGAGATTCGCGATCTGGTCCAGGAACGGGCGGGCAATGCCTTTGCCGCTGGCGCCGATGGCATCATCGCCTCGCCGCAAGAAGCCGCTTTGATCCGCGCCCTGCCCGAAGCGGCAGACAAGCTGATCGTCACCCCCGGCGTGCGCCCGGCAGGCGCAGCCCTCGGTGATCAGAAACGCGTCGCCACACCGGCGCAGGCGATTCAGGACGGGGTCGATCACATCGTCGTCGGTCGCCCGATCTGGCAGGCAAAGGACCCGCGCAAAGCCGCGCTCGACATTCAGGACGAAATTGCCAAAGCCTGATACAAAAAAAGCCTGATACAAAAACGGCGCCTCAAGAGGGCGCCGTTTCTCTTTATATATGTGCTGTTACTCCGAAGCCGGAGCCTCAGCGGCGGGCTCTTCGGTCGTCACGGAGGCAGAGCCACCGTTGTCCGGCGCATCGTTGTTGATCGTCACGGAGGCGCCGTCACCGCCATCCGTTGTCATCGGCGTCGCATCCCCGCCCATGACCACATAGAGGATCACGCCCAGGACAACGACCACCGCGCCAAGAATAAAGTACAGGCCACCGTTGCCAGAGCTTTGGTTGTACGACTCATTTTGTGCCATGAGCTTTTCCTTTGCGTTTCATTTCCAGTCGCGAAAACAACGCAACGCCTTGGCCAAAAGTTCCCGGATCAGTTCCTGCCCTGCCAAAGCAGGTAGCGCCCAAGTCGCTCACGCAGAGAAATCACCGCATCTTCCCGTTGCACAAAATCCAGCAAAGGCATCCAGCCCCAGTCCTGCCCTTCATCCCCCAAACGGATGGCCTCATCCGCAAGCGCCTCCCAGCGGGCGACGAAGAAATGCACCTTCACACTGGGATTGGAATGGCCCCGCTCCTCGACGTGATAGATCACATGCGCGGGGTCGATCTCGACGGACAGCTCTTCGAACACTTCGCGGGCCACGGTCTCGAAAGGCGTCTCATCCCCTTCACGCCCTCCACCGGGCAGGTCCCAGTGATTGGGATAGGGAATGTCGGGGCGGTCGTCGCGCAACAGCGTCAGAACGTCCTCGCCCCGCAAAATGGCGATCTTGGCCCCATCGAAGGGGCCAAAATCCTCAGACATCGTCATTGATGTCCTTGTCCCAGACTTTCACCTGACCTTTGCGCAGGCCGAACACTTGGCGCATCGCGAGCCAGGCCACCAAAGACAGCACCGCGAAGATCAGCAGAATGACTGCGATGTTGCTGCCGAAAAGACCCAGAGCCAGCAAAAGCGCCACGATCCCGGCCCCCACGCCGAAGCCCAGGAAAATGAACCCGGGCACCAGCACTTCGAGCCCCATCAGGGCGATGGCCGCCACCGCCCAGACCCACCATTGCTGCAACAGCATGACGTTTTCCATCGCAGGTGCCTCCATCAGGATTTGCCGCCAAAGAGTTTGAAGGCATCGCCAAAGGCCTCAAGCGCGGCGGCCGGCACGACAACAGTCTGCTGCCCCTGCCCCGCACCGAGCGCGATCAAGGCCTCAACCTGTTTCAACGCGACCTGATATTGCGCGGATTCGATGCCGTGGTCCGTAATGGCCTCGGCCACAACCGCAGTCGCATAGGCTTCCGCCTCGGCCTGCACGCGGCGCGCCTTGGCGGCTTGCTCGGCGGCGTAAAGCTGGGCGTCGGCGTTCAGCTCGACGGAGCGCTTTTCGCCCTCGGCCTCGGTCACGGCGGCACGACGCGCACGTTCCGCGTTGAGCTGTTGCAACATCGCGGCGCGGGTCGCCTCATCAAGGTTCACATCGAGCACCTCGGCGCGCGTCACCTCGATGCCCCAGTTGTCCACCTGTTCTTCGACCGCCAGCTTGATCGTCGCGATCAACTGGTCACGGTTCGATTGCACCTCGTCGAGTTCCATCTTACCGATTTCGGCGCGCACGATCCCGGCCACCGTCGTGGCAATCGCGGCATCGACGTCGCGGATACGGTACACGGTCTTTTCCGGCTCGATGATGCGGTAAAACACCGATGTTTCGACCTTGACCAACACGTTGTCCGAGGTGATCGCGTCCTGCATCGCATTCGGCAACTGGCGCTCGAGGATGGAAATTTTATGCGCCACCACGTCAATCAGCGGCACGATAAAGTTGATCCCCGGCCCCAACACGGTGCGCAGACGACCAAACCGTTCGACCACATATTTCTCCGATTGCGGCACGATCCGCACCCCTTTGAGAACGAGCAGGATGATAAAACCAGCCAGAGCCAGGGTGACGATATTGCCCCCGGTCAAAAACTGAAACGGATCAATGGAATTCATGAAAAACCTCCCCTCAAACTGATATCATGAGGCGCATGGCGCCTTTGATGTGAGAGGTATAGGATGCCTGCCCGTGAAGGAAGCAAAACATGCCCGCCATTTGCCGCGATTGTCTGACCACATTTGAGACCGGCCCGCGTTGCCCGGCCTGTGGGCGGCCGCGTGTCCTGGCGCATCCTGAACTCTTGACCTTGTCGATTGCGCATATGGATTGCGATGCGTTTTATGCCTCGGTCGAGAAACGCGACAACCCGGAGCTGCGCGACAGGCCGGTGATCGTCGGCGGCGGCAAGCGCGGCGTGGTGACCACCGCCTGTTACATCGCACGGATCAAAGGCGTGCGCTCCGCGATGCCGATGTTCAAGGCGCTGGCGCTTTGCCCCGAAGCCGTGATCGTGAAACCCCGCATGGAGGCCTATGTGAGCGCCTCCCGCGAGATTCGCGACATGATGAATGAGCTGACCCCGGATGTGGAACCGCTGTCCCTAGACGAGGCCTTCATGGACCTCACCGGCACCACAAAACTCCACGGCCACCCGCCCGCCGTAATGCTCGCACGTCTCGTCAAACGGATGCATGAGGAATTGCAACTGACCGGCTCCATCGGGCTGTCGCATAACAAATTCCTCGCCAAAATCGCCTCTGATCTCGACAAACCGCGCGGCTTTTCCGTGATTGGTCAGACGGAGACGATGGACTTTCTCGCCGACAAGCCGGTGAGCCTCATTTGGGGGGTCGGGCAGGCGACGCGGGGGGCGCTGGAGAAAGCCGGCATTCGCAGCTTCACCGATCTCAGGCGCTGGGAGAAAGACGATCTACACCATCGCTTCGGCGCCATGGGGGATCGGCTCTGGCATCTCGCGCGCGGCGAGGACAAACGCCGCATTTCGGCCCATCGCCCTGTGAAATCCATCTCGAATGAAACCACCTTTTCCGACGACATCGCCACGCTCGATCTGCTCGAAGGCCATCTTTGGCGGCTGGCACAAAAAGTCTCGGATCGCAGCAAGGCCAAGGAGACCGCGGGCCGGGTCGTGACGCTGAAACTCAAACGCGCCAATCACGCCAGCCTGACGCGGCGTGTAACGTTGCATGAGCCGACGAATATCGCGGACAGGATGTTCCGTACAGCACGCGATCTGCTGGTCCCGGCTTTGGATCAGGGTCCGTTTCGTTTGATCGGCATCGGCATTTCCGATCTTGTCCCTGCCTCTCAGGCCGATCTCTCGCCCGATCTGCTCGACCCGGACGCCATCAAACGCGCCAAAGCCGAACGGGCCAGCGACGAGATCAGAAAACGGTTTGGCAAGGATGCGATTGTGAAAGGCCGCGCACTGCGCTGAGAGCGGTTATTCCGCCGCCAAAGGCAAACGTTCCGCCCCGATCTCCGTGATGATCCGAACCGCCGCCGTGATCCGCTCGCGAAACGCCGCAAAATCGCGGCGCGGCTCAAGCGTCGCCTCATTCATATAGAGCGAGCGATCAATCTCGACCTGAATGGCGTGAAACTGGCGCGAGGGACGCCCGTAATGCTGCGTCACATAGGCGCCTGCGAAGGGCACATTGCGCGAAACGATAAAGCCCTGCGCCCGAAACGCAGATTCGACCGCTTTCACGATCTCAAGGTTCGCGGACGCTCCATAGCGATCACCGATGATGATCTCCGGGCGTTTCTTTTGCCCGGTCCGCACCGTCGACAGGGCCTCTCGCGGCATCGAATGGCAATCGATCAGAATCGCCTGCCCAAAGAGCGCATGCGATTCTTCGAGCACGGATTGCAAAAGCCGATGATAGGGCGTCCAGACCTGATCCAACCGATCCTGCGCGGCGGCGCGGCTCATTTTCCCACGATAAATCGCCCGTCCACCCGACACCACACGCGGAATCACCCCAAGCCCCGAGGCGATCCGGGGGTTCATGCCGACACGCGGCACGCCCTCAATGAGCGCCGGGTCCAATTCGTCGGAGCGGCGGTTGAGGTCAACCCAGGCCCTTGGATAAGTCGCGGACAACAGCACCGCGCCGAACTCCGGCACCCGCGAAAAGATCCGATCCACATGAGCGTCCTCGGATGAGCGCAGCTGCAAAGCATCCAGCAGCCCATGCGCCAACATCTCTTTCGGATAGGCCCGCCCACTGTGCGGCGACGCGAAAACCACAGAGGAGGTTCTCTGCTCGGGGCGCTGCAAAAGATAGGGGGCTGGGATCATCTAAAGTCCTTTCACAAAACAACTATAGTGCGTTTTCTCAAAATCCGAAGACCTTCATTTCACGAAAACCCTATGCTCATTCGCCCTCATCGTCGCCCTTTTCTCTTGCAAAAACGCTAAGCCCGCCTGAGAAACACGCGGGCGGACCGAAAATCTCTGTCAAAAGCTCTTGAACAATCATCCGACTCCTTTTATACGCCCACGGACTGACGCGGGAAATGCCCGCGTCTTGTTCGTTACGCCGCTGGTCTAACCACTTGCGAAATATCGGATAAGGCGCAGTTTCCCACGGACGGACGGGCGTATAGCTCAGTGGTAGAGCACTTCGTTGACATCGAAGGGGTCACAAGTTCGAACCTTGTTACGCCCACCATCCGACCGGTCAGATTGGTTTTAACTGGCGCACGCAGGCGCCGCGACAAGGAGACTGGACATGAAAGTTCGTAACTCGCTTCGTTCGCTGAAGAACCGGCACCGCGACTGCCGCGTCGTGCGCCGTAAAGGCCGCGTGTACGTGATCAACAAGACGCAGCGCCGTTTCAAAGCCCGTCAGGGCTAAGATCAGCAGCGATCATCTAAAAAAAGCCGCTCGATTTTCGGGCGGTTTTTTTGTGTCTGAACCTTCGCCATTCAGAGTCTCCGTCTGAGCCGCGCCAGCCCAAGATGCACGAGCGCGCCGGAACAAAAGACGACACAAGCAAAACCGACCAGACCCGACAAACCAAACCGCTCCACCAGCCAAAGCAACAGCGGCGTGCCGATCAGGTTGCCCGCATTCCCGGTCTGGGCCAAGGCGCCATTGGCCAGCGACTGATCCTCATGCGTGGCGTTCAGAACCGGGATCGACGCAAAACTCCCCGCCTGGACAAACCCCAAAGAGGCGATCATCGCCACGGCAATCCACGCCTGCCCGCCACCAAGGCCCAGACAGAGCGCCAAGATCGCCGCGATGGAAAAGCCGCTCACCAGCACCGCAATCGGAGAAACGAAACGCAGCAAGGTGATGCCCAGCGTCATCGACACGCTCAAAGCGGCCAGAGGCATCACGCCGGAAATCACCCCGCGCTGATCCATAGAGACGAAGTCCGGGAACACCGTCACGAGAGCCACGAAGGCCATGGCATAAAACAGCCACCCCGCCGCAGGGGCGGCAATCGCGGGCGAGGAATAGGCCGTGACATGTTTGGCCATGATCTCGCGCAGACGCAATGCGGCCACAGGCTCGCGCCGCACCACGGGCGGCAAACGCCGCGACAGAATCAGAGCCATGGTCCAAAGCAGCCCCCCATGCACCATCAACAGAACCGGCAGGCCAAAACGCTCCGCCAGAGGCAGCCCGAGCCACGAGAACACCGCGAAAGCCACGGCAAACACCGTGCTCCAAAGCGCCATGGCAGTGTTGCGAAACCTGGGCGGCGCGATCTGCCCGATCAGGGTTGGCGCAGCCACAACGATCATGAGATGCGATGCGCCCTCAAGCACCCGGCTGGCCAGCATCAAACCGAAAGCGGGCTGACTGGCCTGAAACAGCGACAGCGCACCGCCAAGCCCCAGCGCCAGCATCAGCAATTTGCGAAACCCGTAGCGCGAGAGAATCATCCCGGCGAACAGCCCGAACACGAGGCCCATCACACTCAGAGCGGAGATCAGAAACCCGAGCTTTGGCCCCAGCCCCGGATAGAGCGCCCGAAACAGCGGGAAGGCGACCGCGACCTTGGCAAATTGCCCGGCGGCGAAAATCCCGGTGATCCATAGGAAAAAGATGGTCAGGCGTGCGCGCCCATCGGTTTGCGTCATGCGAAAGCCATGACCGATTTCAAACCGCGTTCTCAAGCGCCATTTCCGCACAGGTGGGCGAATGGGCGGGCCGATAGGGTGGCGCATAAAAATGGCGCGCCCGATACCGGACGCGCCATCCTTGATTTCACGATGGTTTACTTCGTCACATCGATCAGGATTTTGACGTGCTCGCCCGAGGCATCGAGCAGCGCGTCGAAGCCTTCGGTCACAGCCTCGTCCAGCACGATTTTCTTGGTCACGACTTTCTCCGCCGGGATCGCACCCGACGCGATCAGATCGACCACTTTCGGCCAGTAATGCGTCGGATAGGCCCAGGCACCGCGCACGTCGACGTCTTTGAAGGTCACGTCATGCCAATGCAGCTTGCTGTCCTTGGTGTGCAGGCCGACCTGAACGATTGTGCCCTGTTTGCGCACGGCCTGAAGCCCGGTGTTGAGCGCGGCTTCGTTGCCGGAGGCCTCAATCACCTTGTCACAGCCCACGCCACCCTCGGTCTGGGCGCGAATCTCAGCCACCACATCGTCCTTCGTCGGGTTGAAAGTGATGACGTCCGGCAGAATCTCTTTCGCCAGTTTCAGACGGGTTTCGTTCACATCAGAGAGGAAGATTTTCGTGGCACCAAAGGCTTTGGCGGAGAGCATCGCCAGCATGCCAATCGGGCCAGCGCCGGTCACGAGGACACTATCGCCCGCCGTCACTTCACCGCGCTCACAGGCATAGACGGCCACTGCGGTCGGCTCAACCAGCGCGCCCTCTTCCCAGCTCATGGTATCCGGGATTTTCACCGCGTTGTAATCATTGACGATGGCCGCCTCGGCCATGCCGCCGGACATCCAGCTCAGACCGACAAGCGCCAGATCCTCGCTCAGGTGGAACAACCCACGGTCAGCGAAATAATCCCCCGAGCGCGGCATCACCAGCGGTTGCACCGACACGCGATCCCCCGGTTTCACATGGGTCACACCTTCGCCCACGGCGGTCACTTCGCCGCTGAACTCATGGCCCAAAACCTGCGGGGCCTGCGCTTTGGTGAAGGGGTGCGGCTCGACCGGCACAAAGATCGGCCCGGCGACATATTCGTGCAAATCCGTGCCGCAAATGCCGACATATTTGTTCTTGATGGCCACCTGCCCGGGCCCCGGCTGGGGAATATCGTCAATCTCTTCGATGCGAAGGTCTTTCGCGGCATAGAACCTAAGAGCTTTCATGGGAGGTCTCCTTTTTAATCACATTTCCCTCTGCTGGTCGCACGATCGCGCGGCAGAGGCACGGGCCAAGGCATCTGTCATGCCAGTCACACCACATGACCTAAGCTCTTTTATTCAAAAGAAAATGTGTACTCCTGCACACAATTCTGTGTAATCCGGCCCTCTGCCCCATCCGACAGAAAAAGGCGCCGCACAATCGCGCGACGCCTTCTGTATCCCTCTCAAGAGATCTTTAAACCTTGCGGTAAATCTCGTCTTCGATCTCTGACGTATCGACGCCCAGGCTTTCCAGACCGTCCTCAAGGTAATCCGGCAAAAGCGGAATACCCAAGAGGTATTTGTCGGTCGGTCCAATGGCCTCTTGCTTTGCGGTCTCAAACGCTTCGGCATAATCGTCGAAGGTCTCGCGGCCGATCCACATGATCGCCACAAGCGCGGCTTTCTCATCCTCATTCAAACCACGGATGAAGCTTTGCAATTCGCGTCCGGTTCCATCCGACGGGCGGGATTCAAGGATCGTATCCCCATCGGCGTCATCCGATGGCGTATCCCAACGACCGACTTTTGCCCCAAGTTCGCGCGCGCGCACGATGACAAAAGCAACTTTGTGCGGGCTGATATCCATAACAGGGGTCCTCCATTCGTCTGACTGAGTGTGCATCTTACACCCGTTTCAGCACATGACCTAAGTCAAAGGGTCCGCTTTGAGAAGAGCGCTTTACGATTTTTGCACAAGCGTCGCAGGGGGAACCGGCGCGGCATCGCTCGCCAGTTCCTCGAAATCGAAATTGTCGAGGCGATGGGCGCGCTTGCCCGCTTTCTCGGCGGAGATTTTGATGTCTTCGAGGTCCTTCGCCGCCTGCCCGAAATGCCGGTCGAGATTGCCAACACGGGTGCCTAGACGTTCGACATCGGCGTGCAAAAGCGACAATTCCTTGCGAATGGCGCCCGCCTGTTCCCGCATCCGTGCGTCTTTCAGAATCGCCCGCATCGTGTTGAGCGTCGCCATGCAAGTCGTCGGCGAGACGATCCAGACACGTTTGTCGAACCCCTCACGCACGAGTTCGGGGAAATTGGCGTGAAGCTCCGCATAGACCGCCTCGGAGGGCAGGAACATCAAGGCGCCGTCCGCCGTTTCGCCCTCAAGGATGTATTTCTCGGAAATATCGGAGATGTGCTTTTTCACCGCCTGCCGCATCAGTTTCGCGGCCTCGTTCAGCTCCCATTGCGTCTCTGCACGCCGCAAAGCCTCATAGGCCTCCAGCGGGAATTTACTGTCGATGGCAATCGGTCCCGGCGGATTCGGAAGGTGAATGAGACAGTCGGCCCGCCGTCCGTTCGACAGCGTCGCCTGAAGCGTATAGCTGTCCTTCGGAAGCGCCTTGCCCACAATGTCATTCAGCTGAATTTCCCCGAATGCCCCGCGGGTTTGCTTGTTCGACAGGATGTCTTGCAGCGACAACACATTGCCCGAAAGTTTTTCGATATTGGCCTGCGCCTTGTCGATGGTCTCCAGCCGCTCCTGCAACGCGCCCAGGGATTTCGCCGTGCGCTGCGCAGACCCTTGCAGATTCACGCTCATCGTTTCGGTCACGAGGGACAGCCGCTTTTCCATAAGCTCCAGCATCTTCGACTGCGACGCCACCTGCGCCTCGGACACATGGGTCAGACCACCAGCGAGCTGTTGCTGCCCGTCCGAGAGCATTTGCACCCGCTGGCCCAGCTGGTTCATCTGTTGCGCAATCGGCAATGCCATCTTCGCCGCCTCACCGGAGCGTTTCAGCACCACGATCAGAAGGATGAAAAAGACCAGAAGCACCACCCCACCAATCACGGCGGCCAGTGTCAGGGGATCGGAAAAATCGAGTGTCATGTGCGTCCGAAAAGCCGTTCGATGTCGGAAAGCTTCAGCTCCACATAGGTGGGCCGACCGTGGTTGCATTGCCCGGAGTGCGGCGTCGCCTCCATCTCGCGCAGAAGCGCATTCATCTCTTCGGCGTGCATCCGGCGGCCAGAGCGGATCGAGCCATGACAGGCCACCCGGGACAGCACCGCTTCGATCTTCGCCTGCACCGTGAAGCTGTCGCCCAGATCGGAGAGCTCATCGAGAATGTCCTCGATCATCGCCTTCGCGTCGACACGGCCCAAAATCGCGGGCGTTTCGCGCACGGCAATGGCACCGCCGCCAAAGGGTTCGATGCCAAGACCCAACTTGGCCAGATCCTCCGCCAGTTCCAACAGCATCTGCGCATCGTTGGCGGACAGCTCGACAATTTCCGGGATCAAAAGCGCCTGCGCCTTGACCCCGTGCTCGGCCATCTGATGTTTGAGCTTTTCATAGACCAACCGCTCATGCGCCGCGTGTTGATCAACGATGACAATGCCGCGTTCGGTCTGCGCGATGATGTAATTCTCATGCACCTGCGCCCGCGCTGCGCCCAAAGGCAAAGCCTCTGTGACAGGCGCCGCCTCGACCTCTTCCATCCGCGCAGACGGTACAGACATTTCAGCAAAGCCCGGGGTGGTCATCGGCTCGGGACGTTCCGGTGCTTGCCAAGTGTAGCTCTGTTCCACCGCCTCCTGCGACGGATGATAGGGCGCAGAATAGCTCTGTGACGGGCGATCCATCTGATACACCCGCGGCTCGGTGACCTCGGGCCGCATCGCGCCAAGCGTGGCATTGGCGACCGTGGTCGAGGCCCGATGCCCGGCTTCGGCCAAAGCATGGCGCAAGGCCGAAACAATCAGCCCGCGCGCGAGGCCTGGCTCGCGGAACCGCACTTCGGATTTCGCCGGGTGCACGTTGACGTCCACCAGATGCGGATCGCAGTCGATGAACAGGCACGCCGCCGGATGCCGGTCGCGGGACAGGAAATCGAAATAGGCCCCGCGCAGCGCACCAACGAGCAATTTGTCCCGCACAGGTCGCCCGTTGACGAACAGATACTGCGCCACGGCAGAGCCGCGCGAATAGGTCGGCAGCGCCGCGTAGCCGGTGAGCGTCAACCCCTCGCGCTCAGCATCAATCGCCAGCGCGTTTTCCGCGAACTCCTTGCCCAACACCGTGGCGAGCCGCCCATGCAGCGCGTCGAACATATCGCCCGATTGCGGATCGGCGCGGAAAGTCACGCGTCCCTCGCCACCGCCGGACACATCGCGCAGAACAAACCCAACATAGGGCTCGGCCATGGCGAGACGCTTGACCACATCGGAAATCGCCTGTGCCTCCGCCCGGTCGGTGCGCAGGAATTTGAGGCGCGCAGGCGTGGCATAAAACAGATCGCGCAACTCCACGACCGTGCCGCGACTGAGTGCTGCGGGTTTCACCGGCTCCATCTTGCCGCCGGACACGGCAAGCGTCACGCCCTCGGCCCCCTCGGCGCGCGAGGTGATTTTCAACCGACCGACCGCGCCCAGCGACGGCAGTGCCTCACCACGAAAGCCAAAGGTGTGAATGTCGAGCAAATCGGAGCCGTCGATCTTCGACGTCGCATGGCGCGACAGCGCGAGAGGCAAGTCATCCGCCGTCATCCCACATCCGTCATCGGTGACACGAATGAGCGTCTTGCCGCCATCCGCATAGTCCACTTCGATCCGGCGCGCCCCGGCGTCGATGGCATTTTCGGCGAGTTCCTTGACGGCGGAGGCAGGCCGTTCGACCACCTCGCCCGCCGCAATACGGTTGATCGCCCCCTCGTCGAGCTGACGAATGACGGGGCGCGGGGGCTTTTGGCTTATGTTGCGTGTCGGAGAATTCATACCACTAGGCGTAGCATGACACCGCCCGATTCGACCATGGCGAAATCGGGCGGATTTTCCTGATGCGATCTCAGTTCGTCACCAGGCCTTCGGGGCTACCGACCACCACAAAGGAAAGGTTTTCCGGGTCATAAAGCCGCTGGATCACTGCGTTGATCTGATCGAGCGTCACCGCTTCGATTTGGTCATTGCGCGTGGTGATGTAATCCGGCGACAGCCCGTCCATCTGCATGCCAACGAGAATGCGCGCAATCGGACCGTTGCCGTCAAACCGCAATGCATAGGCTCCGGTCAGATAGGTTTTCACCATCTCCAATTCCCCGGCGGTCAGACCCGTTTCAGCAAATTTCGCCCATTCGTCTTTGACCACATCAATCGCCTCGGCCACCACGGCGTTACCAGACGAAAACTGCCCCATGACCAATTCGGAGTGATCGAAAGGCACGAGATACGAGCCAATGCCATAGGTCAGGCCACGCTTTTCGCGCACCTCATCCATGAGCCGCGATTCGCCGTGGCCGCCCAACACTTCATTGGCGATATAGGCCGGGATGAAATCCGGGTCATCGCGCGTGATGCCCTTTTGTCCGAACATCACCACCGATTGCGGCGTATCAAAAGGCACGACTGTGACGCCACCCGACAGCGCAGGCTCGACACGTTCCGGCAGCTCCGGACCGCTCTCCGGCAAATCACCCAAGAGATCGTCCAAAAGCGTCGCAAGCTCCTCGGCGGAAATATCCCCGACGGCGCCGACATAAAGGCGGTCGCGGGTCATCACGCGGTCCTTGGCCAAGAACATATCGTCACGGGTCAGACCGGCCACACTCTCGGCCGTGCCGTTGTCGTCGCTGCCATAGGGGTGATCGCCAAAGGCCTGTTTGTAGAACATTTTCGAGGCGATATCGCCCGGATCGGTCTCTGAACTGCGCAGAATGGACTGGACCTGACCACGCACACGATCCACGGCCTCCTGATCGAAGCGCGGCTCCATCAAGGCACTGCGCAACAGCGCCATGGCCTCCTCGCGGTTCTCGGTCAGAAAGCGGGCCGAGATGGTCACCGAATCCATATAGGCGTCGAATTTGAAACTTGCGGCCAGCGCGTCACGCGCCTCGGCAAAGCCTTGGGCATCAAGCTCCCCCGCGCCCTCTTCGAGCGTCGCCATCATCAAATTCGTCTCGCCGCGTTTGCCCGGACGATCCAGAGCCGTACCGCCGCGAAAGCGAATCTCCAGCGCGGTGAAGGGAATGGAATGCTCTTCGACCAGCCAGGCGTTGATGCCGCCCGGCGTTTCCACGGTCTGCACCTCGACGGCGGCCTGCGCGGGCAGGCTCAGCCAAAGCACCGCGATGATTGCACTCAGAAGATGTTTCATCCTTCGGCTCCTTCAGAGGTCGTGGGCATGAGCCAGCCGGTGACGGCGTGGCGGCGGTCGAACACTTCGTGGGCGGCGGCCATGACATCGTCGGGCGTCACCTCCTGCAAAACATCCGGCCAGGATTCGATGTCATCGAGCGACAGGCCAATGGCCAGTTCCTGACCGTATTGACGGGCGAGACCTTCGATATTGTCTTCGGCATAAATCCGGCTGGCGCGCAGTTGGGTTTTCAACCGTTCGAATTCCTCGAGGTCGACTCCGTCCTTGAGGAATTGCGCCAATGTCGCATCAAGTGCCGCTTCGGCATCTTCCATCGACACATCCGGGCTTGGCACCATGATCAAACCAAAAGTGGCGTCATCAATCGAGGTGCCGTCATAATAGGCGCCGACATAGATCGCCTTCGGATCGGTAAAGGTCAGGTTGCGCGCCAGATAGGAGGTCGTGGAATTGCCGCCCAAAAGCTCGGCCAGAATTTGCAGCGCCGCCGCTTTTTCCTGATCGCCCGGATCGCGTTCCGGGGCCAGATAGGTGCGGCTGATCGAGGGTTGCGCCACGCGCGGATCGCTCATGGTCATGCGCCGCTCCGCCAGTTGCGGCGGCTCCTGCGGACGCAAGCGGGGCGCGAGATCGGGAGAGGGCGAGACGGGGCCGTAATAGGTCTTGGCGAGACCCAGGACCTCTTCGGGATCGACATCGCCCGCGACCACGAGAATCGCATTATTCGGCGCGTAATAGCGGTGGTAGAAATTGAACGCATCGTCGCGCGAGAGCTGTTCCATCTCCTGACGCCAGCCGATGATCGGAATGCCATAAGGGTGGTTGAGATATTGCGCCGCGCGGGTCTGTTCGCGGAACAGCGCGCCGGGATCATTGTCGATCCGCTGGTTGCGCTCTTCCAGGATGACCTGACGTTCGGTTTTCACGTCGTCCTCGGTCATTTGCAGATCACGCATCCGATCCGCTTCCATCTCCATCATCAAAGGCAGGCGATCCGCCGCAATCCGTTGATAATAGGCGGTATAGTCCCAAGAGGTGAAAGCATTATCCGATCCGCCATTGCGGGTCACGGTTTCCGATAGCTCGCCAGAGGAGAGATCGTCCGTGCCCTTGAACATCAGATGTTCGAGAAAATGCGCGATGCCGCTTTTGCCCGCGGGCTCGTCCGCCGCGCCGATTTTATACCACACGGTATGAGCCACCACGGGGGCGCGGTGGTCCTCCAACACGACGACCTCCATGCCATTGTCCAGGGTATAATGGCTCACTTCGGCCGCATGAGCCGGGGAGATTACGGGGAAAGCGAGCGCCACAAGAGCCGCCAAACCATATTTCATGAAAGCACCTTTGTGCGTCTGATCAATTACGCCGCGAGTGTGCGCAAAAGCCGGGGCCAGCACAACCGGGTTGACGCGGACGTGAAGCGCCGCGATCCGCTTATTGTTCGGGGGCTGTCGGCACATCAATGCCGAGGGCGCGCAGGCGTTCCCATTCGGCATAGGGGTCGAGGGCAAGGCGTTTGTAGGCGCGCTCATAGCTGCCACGACCTTTGCGACGACCTTCGTCCGCCTCATAAAGCTCCGCGCGGATTTCGGGGTCAACTCCGTAGCGCGAGGCATAGGACACGATGCCGCCATCGACACCGCCCGTCGGCACACGTCCGCCCAATGCAACGATCGCATCGGCCTTGGGCGTCGGATCGGTGCGGTTCGTTCCGCCCGGCGTCGGAGTAGGCAGCGCGCTATAGTTTTCCGGGGCTTGCAGAGGTTTCGTGGGCAGGATCGAAAACTCATCCGGGCCGGTTTTGATCCGGTTCGGAACGCGTTCTTTGTTCTGACCACAGGCCACAAGCGCAGTCAAAGCCACAAGGCACAGCGCCGTTTTGAACACATTCGAGACCATGAAAACCTTCCTCCGCAAATCGCGTCTGAGCCTGTTTAAACCAGACTGACACCAAGGTCACGTCCGGTTTTTCTTGTCACCCGTGAAAAGGATGAGACCAAAAGCGCCCGCAAAAATCGTGATGTCGGCGACATTGAAGGAATAGGGGTTGGAAAAGCCGCAACAGGACATGTTGAGAAAATCCGCCACTGCCCCGTAGACGATCCGGTCGATGGCATTGCCCAGCGCGCCGCCGATCAAAAGCCCCGCGCTGATTTGGCCCAGCGCGGAAAACTGTTCGCGACGCACCCAGAGCATGACCCAGATCGAAATCACCACCGCCAGCGCCACCCAGCCCCAGCGCAACAGATCTCCGTGGCCGGACAAAAGCCCGAAATTGGCGCCCCGGTTCCACGCCATGTGAAACACGAGATAGGGGGGCAGAACGTCGATCTGCCCCACCTCTTTGAGATTCAGGACTTGGACCACGGCCCATTTCGAGAGCTGGTCGATCACAAAGGTGATCAGCGCTGTCAGAGCCGTGATCCGCATGATGTGCCCTTAGTGACGGAAGTGGCGCATGCCGGTGAGAACCATGGCGAGACCGGCCTCGTTGGCGGCATCGATGACCTCTTGGTCACGCATCGACCCACCCGGTTGGATCACACAAGACGCCCCAGCAGCGGCGGCTTCCAGAAGACCGTCGGCAAAGGGGAAGAAGGCGTCCGAGGCCACAGCAGAGCCTTTGGTCAGCGGCTCCGGCAGGCCCATGGCTTCGGCCATACGTTCGGCTTTCTTCGCGGCGATCAACGCGGAATCGAGACGCGACATCTGACCGGCGCCCACGCCAACCGTGGCTTGGTCTTTGACGTAAACAATGGCGTTCGACTTGACGTGTTTCGCGACTTTCCACGCGAACAACAGGTCTTTCATCTGCTCAGGCGTCGGCGCTTTCTCGGTCACGACCTTCAGGTCATCCATGCCAACGAAACCTGCATCTTTGTCCTGGAACAGATACCCGCCCGCGACCTGACGGATCGTGTTCGGTTTCGCCATGACATTCGGCAGACCTTCGGTGGTCAGAAGGCGCAGGTTCTTTTTCGCGGCGAAAATCTCTTTCGCATCGTCGGTGGCACCCGGCGCGATGACGACCTCGGTGAAAATCTCGACGATGGCTTTCGCGGTTTCCGCATCGAGCACCTGGTTCAGTGCGACAATGCCCCCGAACGCAGAGGTTCGGTCACAGTCAAAGGCGTTGTTATAGGCCTCCAACAGGGTCGACCCCTTGGCCACACCACAGGGGTTGGCATGTTTGATGATCGCCACAGCGGGCGTCTCCGCCGGATCAAACTCGGCGACAAGCTCAAACGCCGCATCGGTGTCGTTGATGTTGTTGTAGGACAGTTCCTTGCCCTGATGCTGCACAGCAGTCGCCACACCCGGACGCTCGGAGCCATCGACATAGAAGGCCGCAGACTGGTGCGGGTTTTCGCCATAACGCAGCGTCTGTTTGATTTGACCTGCAACCACACGGCGACGCGGGGCCTCTTCGCCAATCGCGGAGGCCATCCAGTTCGACACGGCGGCGTCATAGGCGCCGGTGCGGGCATAGGCGATCTGAGCCATTTTCTGGCGGAACGCATAGGAGGTCTGGCCGTCGTTGGCGTCAAGCTCGGCGATCAGCGCGTCGTAATCTTCGACGTCCACAACGGTGGTCACGAACCCATGGTTCTTCGCCGCCGCACGGATCATGGCCGGGCCACCGATGTCGATGTTCTCGATCATCTCGTCATACTCTGCACCACGGGCCAAAGCGGCCTCGAACGGATAGAGGTTCACGATCAAAAGGTCGATGCCACCGATGCCGTGCTCGTCCATCGCGGACACATGCTCGGCATTGTCGCGCAGCGCCAGAAGACCGCCGTGCACACGCGGGTGCAGGGTCTTCACACGACCGTCCATCATTTCCGGGAAGCCGGTGACCTCGGAGACGTCTTTGACCTCAAGCCCTGCCTCGCGCAGCGTCTTCGCCGACCCGCCGGTGGAGAGCAGCTCAACCCCCTTGGCAGACAGCGCCTTGCCCAGATCAACAAGGCCGGTTTTGTCGGATACGGAAAGAAGCGCGCGCTTCACGGGATAAAGGTCGGTCATTTTGGCAGTCCCCAGAACAAGAGCAGATCAGCTTAGGGTCTCGTCGTCCATTTCAAGGTCGCGGAGCGTCGTCGGCGTCTCCTGCGCCTTGGCCAATGTCCAACGGACACGCGTCGCATAATCCATTGCCGCCGCAGATAGAACCACTTGTTTGCTCGCACGCGGCTTTAATCGGTTTTTTTCGAGATAAACCGACCTCTCAAGGCTCAATTTTGCGCGACCGTCATGGCGGAACACCCAAATCTCACCAGATTTGAGCGCCAGAGAGACTGCCGCACCGCCCATATCGAGTTCCGCATCCGCATCCGGGTGGAGGTGAAAACGGACCTGAAACGGGATGCCTTGCAGTTTGAGCCTGTCCATCATCCGGTCGAATTGCCGCTCGTCCTCGCCAGTGATCGTCGCCAAAGTGTCCTCGCCCGCAATGCCACGACCGTCTTTCGACAGTTCAATCTGGCGAATATGCGTGAGCCCATGGGTTTTGACATAGCCATCATGACCCGCAACGAAACCGCCACCATCGTCATTGCTGCGCAGCTCGAGCCGCACCTCGGTCGGAATATCGGCCAGGAATTCACGCAGATGCCCGCCGATCATCCGTTTCGCGCCCAGACGTGAGGACGAAAACCCTTCGATCCCAAGCGTGGAATGCGAGGGCGTGGCCCGGCCGGCACGGCGCCAATCCGGGCCGAAACTGCTGCCTGCCCCGCAATTCACGATCAAAGGCCTGCGCCCGGAGGTCAGCTCGAACGCCAAAGTCGAGGCATGCGCATTGAAGGAGGCTTCCAATTTGGGGGGAGTGGCGGCGTCGATGATGATCGAGGTCCGCCCCGCCGCCAGCCGCAGGAACCCCATGTGAAGCCCCTGCCCCGGTGGCACTTTGTTGCCGGAACTGGCCAAGGCATGATCGAGACGCCCCTCGATCCCACGCCCGCCGCCATGAAACCGCGCCAGCCCGCCGTCTGAATGGCGCAGCGCGCGCAGAGTTGGCGCGATCCGCTCAATCGCGGCGAGATGTGATTCTTCGGCGATCTTTCCCGCTTCCGACAGGGCCGCCGCAGCCCAGGTCAACAGCGTGAAGACCTCCAACAACTCTTCCGGGTTGCGGGTCGGCAAGCCGCCTTCTGCGTCAATCTCCGCCTCGCATTCCTGCGCCAGCGCTTTGACAGCGGGGGCGACGTGTTCCTCCATCCCGACCAGAGACAGACCGGCGTAAATAAGCCCCGTCAGCGCCTCGAACCGGGACAATCCCGGACTGGCCGTGCGCCAGCGGCGCGAGAGGAAAATCGTCTGTTGGCCAAGCGTTTTGTAAAAGGCGTTCGAGACGTCCGCCTCTTGCCCGGAGAGGAAAAACAGCGCGTGGTGAATCCAGCGAATGAGCCGACGCCCGGTCAAATCCGGTGTCCAGCCCGGCCCTTTGCCACCTGAAAACCGTTCAACCCAATCCTTGATCCAATCCTGCGCCCGGTGGCGTGCGTTGTAATCGCCCACGGCGGCCAAATCGTCGAGCCAGGCAAAGCCATGAATTTCCTCGACAAAACCCGGCGCGGGGGCCTCGATGTCCCAGATCGATGCATTCGGCGCCTCAACGAGGTAACCGGCAAACAGGAAATTTCCACCGATCAACTGGCGGCCCCGCGCGAAAGACCCGATGGATTTGGGTTCAGGCTGTGACACGAATCCCAAAGCGGGCGTCGCACGCGCGGCGCGCCACGCATGATACTTGTTCATGCGGCGGACGTTCTTCGCGCGCCAATCCTCGCTTTGCGACATTTCGGGCCTGCCCCACCCTGTTAAGTCATTCTCAATTGCGCCGAAGATAGCGGGCGCGCCCCCGGATGTCATCGGGAAATGCCGATCCGTTATCCCCGTCGCAGGACCGTGATAAAGAAACCATCCATCCCGCCACGTTCTGCCCAATAGTCGGGACGTGTGCGCAGACCTTCCTCTCCGATCCAGTCGGTCTCAATGCCAGGAATGTTCAGCGCGTCCAAATCGACACGCAGATCAGGGTGCCGTGCCATCGCGTCACGCACCTGCTCCTCGCCCTCGTCGATCAAGAGCGAACAGGTGCAATAGACCAGTTTTCCGCCCGGTTTGAGCATGCCCAAAGCCCGGTCGATCAGATGTTCCTGCAACTCGAACAGACCCGGAAAATCCGACCCGTCTTTCACATGCGGCAAGTCGGGGTGCCGCCGGATCGTCCCTGTCGCTGTACAGGGCGCGTCGAGCAGGATCGCATCGAACGGCCCACCCTCATATTCCAACGCATCGCCAACGCAGATTTCCGCCGCGAGACTGCAGCGGGACAGGTTTTCCTGCACGCGGGCCATGCGCGATTCGGAAATATCGAGCGCGGTGACCTCGGCGCCCATGGCCGCGAGCTGCATCGTTTTGCCGCCGGGCGCGGCGCACATGTCGAGCACGCGGGCACCGTTTTCCGGCGCCAGAATGCGGGCGGGCAGGCCGGCGGCAGCGTCCTGCACCCACCACTCACCCTCTTTGAAACCATCGAGTTTCGTAACCTGCACGGAACCATCCAACCGCACGGAACCGGTCGGAAGAACCTCACCGCCAAGCTTTTCAGCCCATCCTGCGGCATCGCTTTTCACCGTCAGATCGAGCGGTGCGCCCTTGGCCTGCGCTGCCTCCATCGCGCTGACGGCAGGTTTGCCGAAATCCGCCACCAGTGGCTTGCGCAGCCATTTCGGCAGCATCGGCGCGGGCAGAGTGTCCCACTTCGACTTCTCGCCGTCGAGCTTGCGCAGGACCGCATTGACCAGCCCTTTGAAATGGCTCGACTTCGGGCGCTCCTGCATCAGCGTCACATAGGCGTTCACCACGCCATGCGCGGCTTCATGCATCGCGCAAATTTCGAACACCCCGAGGCGCAGCGCGTTCATCACATGCGGCGCGGGGCGTTTTGAGAGATGCGGCCCAAGCATGCGGTCGCAGCGATCCGTAACCCGCAGCGACTCGGTCACCAGACGCTGCGCACGGGCGCGATCTTCGGGCGTGAGATCTTTGGTGCGCTGCAACAGCACCTCGGAGAGGAGCCGCTTCTCGACGAGCACGGCATCCAGAAGGGCCAGAGCGGCCCGGCGGGCAGCGAGCCCGGCGACATCTGTTGATCTTGTTTTCATGGTCCAACCCCGTATATCACAAGGGCAAGCCGGACAAGATCATCCGAAAGGAGCTCCTCATGAGTGAGCAACCCGAACAACAAGATATGTCTCACCTGCCCCCCGCCGCCCAGCGCGCGCTGGCCGAGGCGGAAGAGCGCCGCAAGGCCCGTGACGCGGCGGTGAACGCCATGCCCACCGAATTGGGCGGACGCGATGGACCGGAACCCGTGCGCTACGGCGATTGGGAGAAAAAAGGCCTCGCCATCGATTTCTAAAAGAAAAACCCGCAGTCACCTGCGGGTTTTGTTCTGAGTATTTTTGCCAAGAAAAAATCAGAGACCGAGCACGTCGAGCATATCGTATTCGCCCGGTTTCTGGCCTTGCCCCCAAAGCGCGGCTTTCACGGCGCCCTTGGCGAACAGTGAGCGATCAGAGGCCACGTGACGCAGAACGATGCGCTCTCCCTCGCCCGCGAACATCACGTCATGCTCGCCGATGATGTCACCGCCACGGATTGCAGAAAAGCCGATGTCGCCCTTATTGCGTGCGCCAGTGATGCCATCGCGACCCGAGTCGCGGACCTCGTCGAGTTTGACACCACGGCCCTCGGCGGCCGCTTCGCCCAACATGAGCGCGGTGCCGGACGGCGCATCGACCTTGCGGTTGTGATGCGCCTCGATAATCTCGATGTCGTAATCGGCATCCAGAGCGGCGGCGACCATTTTGGTGAGCTTGGTCAAAAGGTTGACGCCAAGGGACATGTTGCCCGCACGAATGATCGTGGCGTGGCGGGAGGCGGCTTCGATCTTTTTGAGCTCTTCAGCGCACATGCCAGTGGTGCCGATGACATGGACACAGCGGGCCTGCGCGGCCAGCGCCGCAAATGCGACGGTCGCTTCCGGCGCGGTAAAGTCGATCACCGCCTGCGCGTGGGAAAAGGCCTCAAGCGCGTCATCCGTCACGATAATGCCCAGAGCCGTCCCGCCCATGGCCTCGCCCACATCCCGCCCGATCCAATCGCTGCCCGTGCGCTCGACGGCGCCCACGAGTCTGCATGTGTCGGAGGCCACGACGGTTTTGATCAACATCTGACCCATCCGGCCCGAGGCGCCGGTGATGACAATGCCGGGTAGCTCGCTCATGGTGTTCGTCTCCTGAAATTTTCTCGCGCGAGCTTTAGCGTGTCGCAGCGGTTTTGGCAAAGCCCGCTTGCATGGCGCGCGGTTCGGGCTTATCTGGCCTTTATGGCAAAACGTTCTCATTCCAGCGGCCCCGGCGGGTCCCATCGCACCCTTCGCGTCGGCGAGGCCATTCGGCGTCGTCTGTCGGAGATTCTCACCCGTGGCGAAATTCACGACCCCGATCTCACCGCGATGTCGATCACGGTGGGCGAGGTGCGCGTGAGCCCGGATTTGCGGGTGGCGACGGCGTTCATCCTGCCTCTGGGCGGCAAGGATGCCGAAGAGGCGCTTGAGGCGCTGCGGCGCAACAAAGGCGAGATCCGGCATCAGATGGGCAAGGCGCTTGGCATCAAGCACACGCCCGAGATGCGATTTGCGCTGGATGACACCTTTGACCGGATGGACGCGACGCGGCGCATGTTTGCCGACGAACGCGTGCAACGCGATCTGCACAAAGACGACACAGACAGCGACGAGGAAGAGTAATGGCCCGACGCAAGAAGGGGCGCGCGGTTCACGGCTGGTTGGTTGTGGACAAGCCCGCTGGCATGACCTCGACCTCTGTTGTCAACAAGGTGCGCTGGGCGTTTGACGCGCAAAAAGCCGGCCATGCTGGTACGCTCGATCCCGATGCGACGGGGGTCTTGGCCGTGGCTTTGGGCGAGGCGACGAAGACCGTGCCCTACATCACCGAAGCGTTGAAATGTTACCGTTTTTCCGTGCGTTTTGGGCAGGCGACGAACACCGATGACGCCGAGGGCGAAGTAATCGCCGAAAGTGAGGCGCGCCCGACGGATGCGCAGATCCTCGACGCTCTGGCGCAATTCGAAGGCGACATCATGCAGGTGCCGCCGAAGTTTTCCGCCGTGAAAATCGACGGGCAGCGCGCCTATAAACTCGCCCGCGACGACGAAGACTTCGAAATCGCCGCACGTCCGCTTTATGTGGACGAGTTGAAATTCCATGAGCGCGTTGATGAGGATCACGCGATTTTGGAAATGGTCTGCGGCAAGGGTGGCTATGTGCGCTCGATCGCCCGCGATCTGGGCGACGCGCTTGGATGCTACGGCCATGTCGAGTGGCTGCGACGGGAATGGTCCGGGCCGTGGGATGTCGATGAGGGCGTGTCGCTGTCCAAGATCGAAGAGTTTGCCAAGAGCGAAGAGATCGACCAATTCCTGCGCCCTGTCGAAGAGGGGCTGGCCGATCTCGATGAGGTGGTGTGCACACCCGAAGGTGCGACGCGGCTTAGAAACGGCAATCCCGGCATGGTCTACCCGGCAGATGGCGTGGACTATGGCGATGAGGTTTGGGCCTCCTTCGAGGGCAAACCTGTGGCCGTGGGTCAATATAAAGGCGGCGAATTGCATCCCTCTCGGGTGTTCAATCTTTGATCGCTTGATTTGTCTCCCCGGAGCGGCCATTCAGAGCGCATGATCACACGCACGCATACCAAGGGCGACGCGCCCTCGACCGCCGTTTATTCCGATTGCGAACGCTACCGTTATTCTCTGGTGCGGACCTGGGACCCGGAAGGGCGCAAGGCGTTTTTCGTCATGCTGAATCCATCGACCGCCACCGAAGTGCAGAACGATCCCACTGTGGAACGCTGTGAACGCCGCGCCCGCGCGCTTGGGTTCGGGTCGTTTTGTGTGACCAATATTTTCGCCTGGCGCGACACCGATCCGAAGAAAATGCGGGCCGCAAGCGATCCGGTCGGACCGGAAAACGATCAGGCCATTGGCGACTGGGCCCAATGGGCGGATCAGATCATCTGCGCCTGGGGCACCCATGGTGCGCATCTGGATCGCGGCGCGCAGGTGGAACGGCTTTTGCGGGCCACGGGGCGGGACCTGTATCACCTTGGCCTATCAAAGGCCGGACATCCCAAACACCCGCTTTACATCGCCTATACCCAACAGCCGGAGCTGTGGACCTGATCCGCCGAAACGTGATCAACCAGATAGCGCGGTGGGGCTCACCTCGACCACGACATCATCAAGCGTGACATCCGGCGACCCGTATAGCACCGCCACGATGTCGCCGTTGACAATCACCTGGCTCGACAGTCCATCGTCGGTTTGGCTGACCTCTACATCGAGCGTGCCGTCAAAGCTGTCGCTCGGATCGAGGGTCACACGCAGCATATCCTCGCCCTCGGCAAAATCGGTGATCTCCGCATGGCCGACATCGGCGTTTGCGTCGTAGTAGAGCCAGAATTCATCCGCGCCCGCACCGCCCGAAGCCGTGTCTTCGGCATCCATCAGAAGCGAGTCATCACCATCGCCACCATAGAGCGTATCGGCACCCGCATCGCCGGACAGCACATAGGAAGAACCGGTGTCATTGCCGGCATAGATCGTATCATTGCCCTCGCCGCCCGACAGGATCGCAGTGCCGTCGCCGCCAAAGATCATGTCGTCGCCCGCGCCCGCATTCACGATCGCGGCATCGTCGCCCGTGGCAATCGCATCATTCCCGGCACCGCCCGTCACGATATTCAGCGTGCCTTCGGTCTCAATCGTCGGCAGGCCGTATTCATCCAGCGTCAGGCTGGCATCTGTGCCGCCCTGCATCGGATCGTCCGGCAGGATAAAAGTCTCGCCCTCGTCAGACAGGGTATATTCCGCCGTCTCCCCGGTCAGCGCACCGGTCGACGCGGTGTCCTCCTCTTCCGGGTCTAGCACATTGTCATCTGCATTGCCCTCTGGGCCGGGCTCATCGGGAATGTCCGGATCGTTCACGCTGAGAACGTCATCCTCCGGGCTGCCGTCAGGGCCCGCTTCATCCGGAATATCCGGGTCATTCGGCTCAATCGCACCGAAATCACCCAATTCGCTCAAAGCGTACAGCGTTGTTTCCCCACTCTCGGAGTCGGTGATTTCGACGGAAATGTCGCCAACAGGCAAAGCATCATGGCCAAGGAAGGATAGGATCGTTTCGTCCTCGTCGGTGATATAGGACAGGCTTGTTCCGATCTCATCGCCATTCTCATCCAACAGCGGTTCGACGACGAATTCACCCATGCCGCCATCATCGAGTGTCAGGGTGACGTGGTCTTCTTCTGCCACGAAATCGGCAAAGAGTGTCTCGCCAGAGCCCAGCGCGACGGCATAATCGTCGCCCACAACATTCGCTTACACCCTCACACAGAACAAACCCCGCACAGAGCATAGACCATTACGTTGTAAATGAAAGAAAAATATACAAAAAAGTCAATCTAAACAGCTGTTAACAAAGGTTAATTTTCATTTCGCAAAGATTTCGGGTAAACATGGTACAAGCGACCGCAACAAAGGGCAGGACATGTCAGACGAGAAAGAGATTTTATCTCAGGATATCAAAGACCTGAGAGATGAGTTAGAGCGGTTGAACAATCACCGCTTTATTCGGGTTTACAATTCCAGTTTGCGCATGATGTGGTTTCAGTTCCTTCGCGGGCTCGCTTTTGGCTTTGGATCTGTCGTCGGCGCGTCGATCGTGGTGTCAATCGTCGGCTTTATCCTCAACCAGATGGAGGTCGTGCCGATCATCGGGGATTGGGCGAAACAAGTGGCTGGCGAAATTCTCAGCGAAACCCAACGCGTTGAAACCGGGCAGTGAAGCCACAGCGAGGAAAAAGCTTTCTTTTCACAGAGAATCCGGCTAAACGCGCGCATCCCCGACCCGTACAGGTCGCGGGACACTCTCCAAGGGCCCTGCTGGACGACATCCCGGCTTGTGCCATAACCCATTACTCTCGAAAGGAGACCCCGATGTCGATCACTGCTGAAGAGAAAAGCCGCCTGATCAAGGAATTCGCCACCAAAGAAGGTGACACCGGTTCCCCCGAAGTTCAGGTCGCAATTCTGACCTCGCGCATTTCCACGCTCACCGAGCACTTCAAAACCCACAAAAAAGACAACCACGGTCGCCGTGGCCTTTTGATGATGGTGGCTCAGCGTCGTAAGCTTCTCGACTACCTCAAAGGCAAAGACGAAGCCCGTTACCTCGACCTGATCAAACGTCTCGGTATCCGTCGCTAAGACGAAACCACCTCCGAAGCCCCGGCCACAGCGACTGTTGCGGCGGGGATACGGATCGGAACAGGAAAAGGCCCTCTTCGGAGGGTCTTTTTCATATCCGCTCTCATATCAGCGGGCGTTGTTCCATCTCCTCGACCTCCATCATGGCGCTGTTTTCCAGCTTTTCGCGATCGAGAATCGTGAGCGCTCCATTGGACCAATCGGCCACCTTGCGCGACCGCAGCTGGCTTAGCGTTTTGTTGGTATGCACCAGAGACAGCCCCAAAGCATCCGCAAGATCCTGCTGACGGAACGGCAAGGCGACGCTGTTGCCCTTCGTCAGACCGCGGTGATCCAGCCGATCATAGAGTTTCAGGAGTGCCCAGGCCACGCGTTCCATCCCGGTGCGCTGGCCGACGGTGGCAAGGCTCTGCCCCAAAAACGCCTCCTCGGAGGCCGCAAGCCACACCAAATCATAGGCCCGCGACGGATGAGATTGGAACAAACGCCACAGGTCCTGGCGTTGAAAGGTACAGAGCACCATCGGCGTTGTGGTCTCGACGGAATGCCCGGCCTCGCCCATGACGCCCGCCTGAAGACCGATGAAATCCCCGGGCATGAGGAAATTGATCACCTGCCGCCGTCCATTTTCGAGTGTCTTGTAACGCACGCCCATACCGCTCAACACGGTATAAAGATGTGGTGTTTTTGCACCCTCCATCTGGATCGTCGTTTTCTCATCGACACTCAACTCACCGCTTTTGAACCCCTCCATGAAGGACAATTCCTGCGCCGAGAAAGGCATAAAGCAGTCTTTCTTGCGCAGAGGGCAATTTTTACAACTTGTCGTCATTCTTCGCACTCCACTATGTCATAGTTTAATTCGCGAAGACGCCATTTGGTTCATTCTTGGGAATAATTTCCTGATACGGACCTTCCAGACATGTTCGGCAAAAATGCTCCTCCCCCGCCGCCAAGCGCGGTTTTTTTGATCCTTTGCGACGAATGGAACCTGGGGGAGAGCTTGCGGCTGGCGCTCCTGAGCGTCATGCCGGAGGCCTCGATCCTCTGGGCGACCACGCCCGGCGAGGCGCTCAAGGAACTCACCAAACTGACGCATGTGACCGCCGCCTTCCTTACCCTGCCCGCCTCGGAGGTCAACGCAGGCTCATTGGGCCACAGGCTTGAACAACGCGGCGCACGCATCGTGATCTGGGGCACAAACCCGGCACAGGCCATGCCGCCCTTTGAAACGCTGAGCTGGCCGCAGGACATCGGCGCGCTCAAGCTGTTTCTGAGCCAAGCCCCGAAAGATCAGTCGTAGGCCTGAATGATCTGCGCCAGCTTCTGTCCGATGATCCGGGAGGCTTTGCGAGAGGGGTGGATCATGTCCACCCCGTGAAACGACCGGTCCCCAGTTGGCACAAGATCCGAGACATCGAGGAAATACACCCCGTCCAGCTCCGTCGCCATGCGCGACAGCCGAACCTCGAAGTCGTCACCCAACGCGCGGCAGGCGTCGATCACAGAATCGACGCCCGGGGAGCGCAGATAGCCGAGATAAATCACCCGCGCGCCGGTTTTGCGAATGTCGCGCACCAGCTTGGGAATCTCCCCCCTCATCCCGTTTTGCGAAATCATCCGCGCCATCTTGCGATCGCAGGCGCCGCAGCCACAGCCCAGCCAAAGATCGTTGCCGCCGCCGTTGAGCACCACCCAATCCACCTCGTCACCGCGATATTGCTTGGAGATTTTCATCCCCATCGCGCCGGTGATCGGCAGGCCATAGATGATCCGCGCACCGCCGATGGCGCGGTTTTCGACCGGCTCCCCAAGAGTGTCGGACAGTGCGTCGGCAATGGAATTTCTAGAGACGGAATGCCAGGCGATCATCGAATCCCCCAGCGCCAGAATGCGCGCGCTGCGCAGTGGCGCCGGTTGGCTTTGCGGCGCAGCTCTGGAGGCGATCTCATTGCCAGCGGCATCAGCAGACAGGCCCACCGGGATCAGCAGAACAAGGCACGCCACAAAGGCAAGGATCGGGTTTACGGTCGAGGAACGTCTCAGTCGGTCATAGAACATGGATGGCGCACTCTGCCCTTGGCATCATAAAGATTCGTCGGCCCACCCAGACGTATCGGCACATTGCCACAAGCCGCCGCAAGATGAAAACCGAAAACACGCCAAAATGCGGCATGATCAAATATCCCAATGTTCTTCCTTCGTCTGCGATCATCACGCAGAAAAATGACCAAAGGATGATCGAACGTCCTTATTTCTTTGAAGTGCTAGTCTTTTCTTGTTTCGACATTAGACATCTGCATGTTTCCCCTCAGAAATCCAACAAGGGGAAAAACTATGGAATTGGGAGTCTGGATCAGCCTGATCCTCTATTTCGCGCTGATGCTTGCCATCGGCTTTTACGCATGGCGCAAATCCACAGATACGGCCGAAGGCTATGTCCTCGGCGGGCGCAATCTGCACCCGGCTGTCGCGGCCCTGTCCGCCGGCGCCTCCGACATGAGCGGCTGGCTTTTGCTCGGCCTGCCCGGCGCACTTTATGCTTCCGGTTTGGTCAACGCCTGGATCGGCATCGGCCTCTTCGTCGGCGCCCTGATCAACTGGATCGTCGTCGCACCGCGCCTTCGTGAACAGACCCAGCGCTATGACAACAGCCTGACCATCCCGGAATTTCTATCGAACCGCTTCCCAAGCGCAGCTATCACCCTGCGCGTCGTCTCCGCCCTGATCATCGTGCTGTTCTTCGCGGTCTACACGGCCTCCGGACTCGTCGGCGGCGGCAAGTTGTTCGCCTCGGCTTTTGACGGCTCTTACATGACCGGCGTGATCCTCACCCTGGGCGTGGTTCTGATCTACACAGTCTTCGGCGGGTTCCTCGCCGTGTCCCTCACCGACTTCGTGCAGGGCTGTATCATGATGTTCGCCTTGATCATCATGCCGATCGTGATCCTCACCACCGGTCAGGGCAACGGCGTCGAACAGGCTGCCGAACGGCTCGCGACCAATGTCGACCCGAACTACCTGTCGATGACCCACGGGCTGACCGTGATCGGCTTTCTGTCCACCGTGGCTTGGGGCCTCGGCTATTTCGGCCAGCCGCACATCATCGTGCGCTTCATGGCCGTCCGCACTGTGAAAGAGGTTGGCACCGCCCGCAACATCGCGATGCTCTGGATGGCAATCTCTCTCATCGGCGCCATCGGTGTCGGCGTCTTTGGCCGCACCTACATGGAGCGCAATGGTCTGACGCTTGAGGATCCGGAAACGATCTTCATCGTTCTGGCCGAGTTGTTGTTCCACCCGCTCGTCACCGGCTTTCTCTTCGCCGCCCTTCTGGCCGCGATCATGTCCACCGTATCCTCGCAGCTTCTGGTGTCTTCCTCGTCCCTGACCGAAGATTTCTACAAAGTCTTCTTCCGCCGCGAAGCCTCGGATCAGGAACTGGTCAATGTGGGCCGGATCAGCGTGGCTCTCGTCGGCATCGTCGCGATCCTTATCGCCTCCAATCAAGACAGCTCCGTGCTGGGCCTCGTGTCCAACGCCTGGGCCGGGTTCGGCGCCGCTTTCGGGCCTTTGATGATCTTTTCCCTGACGTGGAAACGCATGACCGGCGCGGGTGCCGTGGCGGGTCTGATCGTGGGGGCCGGCACTGTGGCACTATGGATCTACTCCGGCCTGAGCCAAAGCTTCATGGGCGAAGGCCTCTATGAGATCATTCCGGGCTTTGTGGCCTCTGCCATCGCCATTGTCGTGGTCAGCCTGCTCACCAAGGACAAAGGCGAATTCCGCGCGCTGGAAACACCGGCTGAGTGATCGGCCCACAAATCCATGACGAATGCGAACGGGCGGCCATGTGTCGCCCGTTTTCCTATGTTTCAGGCACAACTCGCGACTTGGCGCAGAGCGCATTTTCCTGTATGCGGGCCCCATCTGAGACGTAACGCAAAGACCCCGGCGTTGTGAAAGTAAGATATGGGGTCGGCGGCAATGGGGCCGCCACGCAAAACGGGAGACCCGAGAGGGCTCGGGAGTGCTCCCAAACAGGATACGCTGAATGTTCAACGAAGTGAAAAAATCGATCCAGTGGGGCGAAGAAACCCTCACTCTGGAAACGGGCAAGGTTGCCCGTCAGGCCGATGGCACCGTCATCGCCACCCTTGGTGAAACCTCCGTGATGGCCAACGTCACATTCGCCAAGCAACAAAAGCCGGGGCAGGACTTCTTCCCGCTGACCGTGCACTACCAAGAGAAATACTACGCCGCCGGTAAAATCCCGGGTGGCTTCTTCAAACGCGAGGCCCGTCCGACGGAAAAAGAGACGCTCACCGCGCGTCTGATCGACCGTCCGATCCGCCCGCTCTTCGTCCCCGGCTTCAAAAACGAAGTTCTGGTGATGTGTACTGTTCTGTCGCACGACCTGGTCAACGACCCGGACATCGTGGCGATGATCGCGGCTTCCGCCGCTCTGACCATTTCCGGCGCACCCTTCATGGGTCCGATCGCTGGCGCCCGCGTGGGCTTCGAGGATGGCGAATACATTCTGAACCCGACCGTGGACGACATGGACCAGCTGCGCAACAACCCGGACCAGCGTCTGGACCTCGTTGTCGCCGGCACCAAAGACGCCGTGATGATGGTGGAATCCGAGGCTTACGAACTGTCCGAGGACGAAATGCTCGGCGCTGTGACCTTTGCGCATGAGCAAATCCAGCCGGTCATCGACCTGATCATCGATCTGGCAGAAGAGTCCGCGAAAGAGCCCTTCGACTTCGCCGCACCGGATTATTCCGAACTCTACAACGTGGTGAAAGCCGCGGGCGAAGCCTCGATGAAAGAGGCCTATTCGATCCTCGACAAGCAAGAGCGCGTGGCCGCCGTTGCTGCCGCCAAGGACGCGATCAAAGCCGGTCTCACCGAAGAGCAGCTTGAAGACGAGAACCTCGGTTCCGCGCTCAAGAAACTCGAATCCACCGTGCTGCGCTCGACCGTCGTGAAAGAAGGCAAGCGCATCGACGGCCGTGCCCTCGATCAGGTGCGTCCGATCGTTTGCGAAACCGGCCTTCTGCCGCGGACTCACGGCTCCGCCCTGTTCACCCGCGGTGAAACGCAGGGCCTCGTGGTGACCACGCTCGGCACCGGCGACGATGAGCAGATCATCGACGCGCTGCATGGCAACTTCCGCTCCAACTTCCTGCTGCACTACAACTTCCCGCCGTACTCGGTCGGTGAAGTCGGTCGTGTCGGCTCGCCGGGGCGTCGTGAAATCGGTCACGGCAAACTGGCATGGCGCGCCCTTCAGGCCGTTCTGCCCGCCGCCACCGACTTCCCCTACACGATCCGCGTGGTCTCCGAGATCACCGAATCGAATGGCTCCTCCTCGATGGCGTCCGTCTGCGGTGGCTCCTTGTCGATGATGGACGCTGGCGTGCCGCTCAAAGCCGCTGTGGCCGGTGTGGCCATGGGTCTGGTGTTGGAAGACGATGGCGAATTCGCGATCCTGACCGACATTCTTGGCGACGAGGATCACCTCGGCGACATGGACTTTAAAGTCGCAGGCACCGAGAACGGCATCACGTCCCTGCAAATGGACATCAAGGTCGCTGGCATCACGCCCGAGATCATGAAGCAAGCTCTGGCTCAGGCCAAAGCGGGCCGGATGCACATCCTCGGCGAGATGAACAAAGCGCTTTCGGGTGCTGGCGAATTCTCCGCCCACGCGCCGCGCATCGAGACCATGCAGATCCCGACCGACAAGATCCGTGAAGTGATCGGCTCTGGCGGCAAAGTGATCCGCGAGATCGTCGAGACCTCCGGCGCGAAAGTCGACATCAATGACGAAGGCATCATCAAAATCGCCTCCGCCAATGGTGAAGCGATCCAGAAAGCCTACGACATGATCCACTCCATCGTGGCCGAGCCGGAAGAAGGCATGGTCTACAAAGGCAAGGTCGTGAAACTGGTCGATTTCGGCGCTTTCGTGAACTTCTTTGGCAAGCGTGACGGTCTGGTGCACGTGTCTCAGATCGAGAACCGTCGCCTGAACCACCCGTCTGACGTCCTGAAAGAAGGTCAGGAAGTTTACGTCAAACTTCTGGGCTTCGACGACCGTGGCAAGGTGCGCCTTGGCATGAAAATGGTCGACCAGGAGACCGGCGAAGAGGTCAAGAAAGAGGAAGAAGCCGAGTAATCGGCTTTCCCTTTCGAGAAATAGAAAAGCCCCGCTTTTGGCGGGGCTTTTTAAGTATTTGGGCTACAATGAAGAATTTAGCCCTGCGCGAACCACCGTTTCGCGGCGAGATCCTCAACACTTTCCGCCTCGATCTGATCGACCTTGCGCATCACGCGGCGGAGGTGGTCGTTCGCGTCTTGAGTCATGTTTGACCCGCGCGTGATCTTGGCCATCAACTCCGCGTTCGAGCGGGTGTAATAGTGGTTGAGCTGGATGTGATCTGCCGAATAGAAGCCCGGCTTTTTACGATCCGAAGCGGAGGCCTTTTCGCCCCTGTCATTCACGCTCGCGGTTGAGCCATCCGTCTCGATGGCATGCACTTTCATCGCAGTGACGTGGCAGGGGTCCACGATCATCTTGAAATTGCACATGCCTTTGAGAGGGCTCATCGGGTTCGGGTGACGGCGGGTGTAATTGGCAACGATACCGCCCTCTGGCGCGTCCTCATAGCCGTTGCGTCCGAACATGTGCCACGGGAGCGAAATGTTTACCGCGCGGTCCAAATGCGTCAGACAGTCGAGCAGGGTCTCGCCAGATTTCGGCACCAGGAATTCATCCACATCAATGAAGGCCATCCAGCGAAACTGATCGCCGAAATTCGCCACCGCATGGGCGTAGGCCAACACTTGGTTGTGAATTTCCGCGCCCGAATTCCCATCGCGCAGCTTTTGGGTCCAAGGGATCACGGTCACATTCTGGACGCCAACGGCGGCCACGATCTGCACCAAGCTGCCATCGGTCGAGCCGTTGTCGTAAACATAGAAATGCCGCACCCCGGCTTTCTGATGAAACCGTGCCCATTCGCCGATATGGGCCTCTTCATCGCGGACAATCAGAACAATCGCGAGGCCTTCGCGGTCGGGCTGTGCCTTTGGCGGATCGAGTGCGATACGTGAAATGGATTTGGTGCGGCGCAGTGCTGAAAACATAAAAAACCCCTGTTCACGAGTACCATAGGAAAGATCGGCACAGGCGAACAGGGGCGATTTCAATGGCTTTTGACCGAAACGCTTACGCTTTCACGAAACGCAGGTACGGCAGCTTGATGTCCACGTCGCCGAATTTCTCTTTGGCTTCGTCATCGGACAGAGACAGGGCCGCGATCACGTCCTGACCAATGGTCCAGTTCGCGGGTGTCGCAAGCGGCGCGCCGTAGGTTTTTTGCAGACCATCAAGGGCACGCAGCACCTCGGCAAAGTTCCGGCCCACGGACATCGGATAGGTCATGATGAGCTGAACTTTTTTGTCCGGGGAGATGATGAACACCGAGCGCACAGAGGCGGAATCAGCCGCCGTGCGGCCATCCGGCAGGTAGGCCTCAGCGGGCAGCATGTCGAAGGCTTTGGACACGGCCAGATCGGTGTCGGCGATGATCGGGAAACCGGCCTTGGCGTTGGCGAACCCTTCGATGTCGGATTTCCACTGCACGTGCTCGTCGGCGCCATCAACGGAGAGACCGATCACTTTCGTGCCGCGCTTTTCCCATTCCTCGGCAAGCTGAGCCACGGCACCGAATTCGGTGGTGCAGACCGGCGTGAAATCTTTCGGGTGGGAGAACAGGATCGCCCAGCTGTCCCCAATCCAGTCATGGAAGGTGATCTCACCCTGATCGGTCATGGCGGTAAAGTTCGGAACGATGTCGTTGATACGAAGACCCATGGTCAACTCCTCTATAAGTGCGTGGTTCACAAAATTAGATACATTCTAAATTTGTAATTTCCACCCCGGATATGGAAACCGCGACACATTTACTCGGGTTTATTCAAAACGTTTCTCAAAAAACTTGAGGCACTCAATTTTTGAAAAACGCAGCAAGATCAATTCAGTGTCGCAACGTGTTTCGCTCAATCTGATTCAGATTAAACGAAAAACGTTTCAAAACGGACATTTTGCCGTAAAAGACAGCCCCGCGCCGCCATCCGGGTGCCGGAACCGTAGCTGTTCTGCGTGCAACATCAAGCGCGGAGCGTCCCGCGCCTCGCCCGTCGCATAAAACGGATCGCCCATGATCGGATGCCCAAGCGCCAGCATATGCACCCGCAACTGGTGCGAGCGGCCTGTCTTGGGCATCAACCGCACCCGCGTTTGATTGTCCTGATACCGCACCACGCGCCAATCGGTGACGGCGGGTTTGCCCGTCTCGTGACAGACCATCTGTTTCGGACGGTTCGGCCAATCGACGATCAGCGGCAAATCCACCGTGCCGGTCTTTTCCGCGATATGACCGTAGACCCAGGCGACATAGGTTTTCTTGGTCTGCCGTTTTTCGAACTGAAGCCCGATGTGGCGCTGCGCATGGGGCGTCAGAGCAAAGACCATGACACCAGAGGTATCCCGATCCAGCCGATGGATCAGCAAAGCCTCCGGGAAGGCCGTCTGAATACGCGACATCAGGCAATCGGCGAGATGCTCGCCCTTGCCCGGCACGGACAAAAGCCCCGACGGCTTGTTCACCACAAGGATCTCATGGTCCATGTGGAGCACATCCAGAGGGTCTTGCGGGGGATTGTAATCGTCACTCATGACAGGCGCCTATCATGCCCGGCTCACCTTGGCAAAAACCCGATTGAGAATAAGGGTCAATTGCTCGGCATCTTCCTGGGTGAAAGCCGCCGGGAGGTCGCTGTCGAGATCGAAGACCCCCAACAGCTCGCCTTTTGCGTTTTGCACAGGCAGAACCAATTCCGAGCGAGTCGAGGAGGCACAGGCGATATGCCCCTCAAAGGCCTCGACATCCGGCACGAGTTGCACCGCGCGCGTCCGCGCACAGGCACCGCAAACACCGCGTGAAAACGGGATCACAAGACAGCCATGGCCACCTTGGTAAGGTCCTATTTTCAAGAGGTTTTCTTCGACAACCCGGTAGAACCCAGTCCAATGGAACCGATCATCAGACTGGTGCACCTCGCAGGCCAAGGTTGCCATCAACGCCACCTCATCGGTCTCTCCCGCACAAAGCGCCTCAAGGCGCGCAGACAACCCCGCATAGTCGGTCATATTTTTCTCCATTTTCCTGTTGGCGCAAACCCATTGGTAAGATTTCACCCCTAGGATCAAGCCCAATACAGCGCCTTTTCCACTTTCCGGAGAGTCCGTCGAAGGTTCAGATGCAGGCGCTTCGCAGGAAAAAGGTACGGCATATGAAACTGACACATCAGGACTTTGATGACGTGCGCGTGGTTTGCGTCGGTGAAAACCGAATTGACGCCGCCTGTGCCATCCAGTTCAAAGACGAAATGCGCGCGCTGAGCGACAGTGGTCCTGCCCGCATTCTTCTCGATCTGCAAAATGTCGAATTTCTGGACAGTTCCGGACTTGGCGCTGTGGTCGCCGCACTGAAGGCCGTGCGTCATGGTCAGCGTCTGGAACTCGCCGCGCTGCACCCTACTGTGCAACGTGTCTTTCACCTGACCCGCATGGACACGGTTTTCACCATCCACACCAGCGTGGCAACAGCTGTCGAGGGAATTGCGAATGCGTCCTGAGGGAAATCTCGCCCACCAGAATTCCTGGGAGGTTTGCCCCCAACCGAAAGAACATGAATTGAGACTCATCCTGCCAGCGACGGATGCCGCGGTACGACGCGGACTTCAAACCATCAAGCACGGGCTTGAACCGAACGGTCTGGCCGCCGACGAAGTTGCAAGCCTTGAAATTGTCTTGGCCGAAATCCTGAATAACATTGTTGAACATGCCTATGCCGACCATCCTGAGGGCCTGATCGACATCCGTCTGTCGCAAGCGGACGATGGATTGCATTTCTTGATTTCCGACAGAGGCAACATGATGCCCGGCGGCGAGCCTCCGCTTGGGTTGCAAGCCAATCTGAATTGCGACATCGCCGATCTGCCTGAGGGGGGATTTGGCTGGTTCTTGATCCGCGAATTGGCGCATGAATTGCGCTACGCCCATGTCGACGGAGAAAACAAACTGAGCTTTCGCATGGCCATTGGTCAGAAACGCTAGGCGCCTGACGCGAGGTTGCGGCCCGGACTTTCCGGACTTTGAAGACTATGCAGCATAAAAACCGCCCTGCCTTTTCGGGGCAAACTTTGGGCCAACGGCTTAGTTGAGCTGAAAGTGCAGCGGGTAAGATCCATCGCAAAACGGACCGAACAGATCCGAAAGATCGGGATGATCCACCGGCACGCCAGAATAATCTGCGACGAGATTTTGCTCAGACACATAAGCCACGTAGTAGCTTTGGTCATTTTCAGCCAAAAGATGATAAAAAGGCTGATCCTTATCGGGTCTCACATCCTCCGGAATGGCGGCGTACCATTCGTCCGTATTGGAAAAAATCGCATCCACATCGAAGACAACACCGCGAAAGCTGTGTTTTCTGTGGCGCACAACTTGGCCCAGATGATATTTCGCACGTGTTTTCATCATAACATTGCAACCCCTATACTTGGTTAGTAGACCCTAAAAACGGCGCCTGTCCACGGGGGACGGCCAAAGAAATGGGAAACAGTCTGTGAACCTCATTTTGACAGTCCTAGAAATCGTGACCCCGGTTTTCCTTTTGGCGCTCATCGGATTCACCTGGGTCAAGACCGGCCACGAGTACCGTTTGGAGTTCGTCACCAAGCTGACCATGACGCTGTCCGTGCCCGCGCTGATCTTCACAGCCCTGGTCAAAGCCGACATCGACCCCGCCGCCCTGACCGCCCTGTCGATGGCCTCCATCGCGGCCTATGGCGGCGTCACCATCGCCGCGTGGATTGCTGTCAAAGCCTTGAAACTCGACACCCGCACCTATCTGGCGCCGCTGATTTTCGGCAACACCGGCAACCTCGGCCTGCCACTTGCGCTCTTTGCCTTCGGCGAAGCGGGGTTGAGCTATGCGGTCGTGGTCTTTGCCGCCATGGCGCTTTGGTCCTTCACCTTCGGCATCTATGTCACGGCAGGGCGTGGTTCGCTTGGCAAAGCCTTCAAAGAACCGCTTGTCTGGGCCACGGCTCTCGGCGCCCTGTTCCTGTGGCAAGGCTGGACCCTGCCGCGCGTGGCGATGAACACGCTTGAAATGCTGGGCCAGATCGCCATCCCGCTCATGCTCATCACCTTGGGCGTCGCGGTGGCGCGTCTGCACCCCAGAGGCCTTGGGCGAGCCACGCTCATTTCGCTGGGAAAAGTCGTGCTCTGCGCGGGCATCGCCGCCTTGGCCGGGATGTATTTCGACCTCGCCCCCGTGCCCTTCGCCGTGCTTGTGGTGCAAATCGCCACGCCTGTGGCCGTCACTTCCTACATGCTCGCAGAAAAATATGGCGCGGACTCCGACTCCGTCGCCGCCCTCGTGGTTTCCTCGACGCTTTTGTCCGTGCTGTATCTGCCGTTGCTCTTGGCCTTGGTGATCTGAGCCCCAAGTCGTTCACAGGAATGCCATTTCACAGCCCGGTGAAATTCGCTATGATTGCGAAAAAGTAAAGAGCGAGAGGCAGGTATGAGCAGAGGTCTTCGCGCATTGGGGTTTTGTCTTTTGGTCGCGGCTTGTGGCGGGAATTATTCCGCGCCGCGCGATCTCGACAATGCATGCGCAATCGTATCCGAACGCCCGAGATATCATCGGGCCATGAAACGCACCGAACGCAAATGGGGCGTTCCGGTCTATGTTCAGATGGCGACATTCTATCAGGAAAGCAAATTCATCGGTGACGCGCGCACGCCCTACCGCTTTGTTTTGGATGTGATCCCGATGGGCCGCCAAAGCTCGGCTTACGGCTACGCCCAGGCGCTCGATGCCACCTGGGACGAGTACCGCGATGAGGAAGGCGGGCGTGGCGCGAAACGCGACCGGATCGAAGACGCCACCGATTTCATGGGCTGGTATATGGACAAATCCTATGAGGCCCTCGGCATTTCCAAGGCCGATGCCCGCGCGCAATACCTCGCCTATCACGAGGGGCGCACGGGCTATGCGCGCGGCTCCTATAATGCCAAACCGTGGTTGTTGCGTGTGTCCTCTCAGGTTGCCGCACGCTCTGACACCTATCGGGATCAGCTTTTGGCCTGCGGCAAACTCTGAGAAACACTTTAGTCGAGCGGCGTCCCGCGCCGGTCGGCTTCTGCACGGATGTTGAATTCGCGATCCGACACAGAGCCACCCAGCGACATCTTGGTCAACTGCACGGTGGTCGAGCCGCCGCCCTCATCGTGAATGACCCAGGCCTTGAGCACAGGCGTGGCGCTAAAAATCAGGTCGATATAGCCGTATTCGGGATTGTCGGGATCCTGCGCCCGCACAATCGTGTCGCCATTTTCTTCGCGATGCGACACGACCATCTTGGCGGCATTCAAATCCACATTGCGCTTGAGAATCACAGACAGCGGGGTTTGCGACAGCGGAAAGCGCTGCGGCGGCTCATTCGAGCCCGGATCGAACACCCCGACCTGGCCACCAGACACCAGCACAAGCGCATCATTGCCGGAGCCGTAATCAAGACGCATCCGGCCGGGACGTTTGATCGTCACCTGGCCATTGGAACGTGATCCATCGTCGTTGGTTTGGACAAAATCCGCCTGAACCGTGCCGAGGCTGTTCAGATAATTGGAGAGTGTAGAGAGGGACAGCTTTTCAGCCGCCGCAGGAGCGACGGTCGACAAAGCAATCAGGGCGGCGGGCGCGAGCGCGGTCAGAAATCGTTTCATGGCGTAGATATACGTCAGATTTTCAATCCTGCCACATCTCTCTTTTTCACAAGAGAGCGACAGGCGTGTGAACGCCTATCGCAGGTGCCGAACTTACTGTTCCGGCACCAAAATTTCGCGTTTGCCAACGTGGTTCGCGGCCGAAACGACACCCTCGTCCTCCATCTGCTCCACCAGACGCGCGGCCTTGTTGTAGCCGATCGCCAGTTTGCGCTGGATGTAGGAGGTCGAACATTTGCGGTCCTTGATCACGATAGCCACCGCCTGATCGTAGAGCGCATCTTCGCCATTGGTGTTGCCACCGGTCGAGAGCCCCAGAACCGCGTCGATATCCGCTTCCTTGTCGGACTCCGGCCCCTCGACCACGCCGCCGACATAATCGGGCGGACCGTAGGCCTTAAGGTAAGACACGATTTTCTCGACCTCTTCATCGGACACGAAAGGCGCGTGGCAGCGTTGGATTTTCCCACCGCCCGCCATGTAGAGCATGTCGCCCATGCCCAAAAGCTGTTCGGCGCCTTGTTCGCCCAGAATGGTGCGACTGTCGATTTTCGAGGTCACCTGGAAGGAAATCCGGGTCGGGAAGTTGGCCTTGATGGTGCCGGTGATGACGTCCACGGAGGGCCGCTGTGTCGCCATGATGAGGTGAATGCCCGAGGCCCGCGCCATCTGTGCCAGACGCTGGATACAGGCCTCGATCTCCTTGCCCGCGACCATCATCAGGTCGGCCATCTCGTCGACGATCACCACGATGAAGGGCAGTTTTTCCGGCTGGAATTCCTCGGTCTCGAAAATCGGATCGCCGGTCTCGTCGTCAAAGCCGGTCTGCACGGTGCGGGAGAACATCTCGCCCTTGTCGAGCGCTTCCTTCACCCGGCCGTTGTAACCGTCGATGTTCCGCACGCCCATTTTGGACATTTTGCGGTAGCGATCTTCCATCTCGGCGACGACCCATTTCAGCGCCACAACGGCCTTTTTCGGGTCGGTCACAACCGGACTCAACAGGTGCGGAATGCCATCATAGACGGAGAGTTCCAGCATCTTCGGGTCGATCATGATCAGACGGCAATCTTCCGGCGTCAGACGGTACAAGAGCGACAGGATCATCGTGTTGATCGCCACGGATTTCCCGGAACCGGTGGTCCCCGCGATCAAAAGGTGCGGCATCTTCGCGAGGTTGGTGACGACCGGATCGCCACCGATGTCTTTACCCAAGGCCAGCGGCAGTGACAGCTTGCCATCGCCATAATCCCGGGTCGAGAGGATCTCGCGGAAGGACACCATTTCGCGGTGGTCATTCGGCAATTCGATCCCGATCACGGAGCGGCCCGGCACGGTCGAGACACGCGCGGACAGCGCCGACATAGACCGCGCGATGTCATCGGCCAGACCGATCACACGTGAGGCCTTGAGACCCGGCGCGGGTTCCAACTCGTACATGGTTACGACAGGGCCCGGACGCACAGAGACGATCTCGCCCTTGACGCCATAGTCATCCAGCACGCTTTCCAGCATCCGCGCGTTTTCTTCCAAGGCCTCATCGGACAGAGTGTGACGCACGATGTTGGTCGGGTTCTCCAAGAGAGACAGCGGCGGCGTCTCGTATTCGGCCTCTCTGGGGTCGAATTTCAACGAAGGCTGCGCCTCTGCCTGCGCCTGTTTCGACGGTGCGACCGGTTTGCGCACCGGGTGCTGCACCACGCGTTTTTGCTCCGGCACAGCAGGGGCGGCAGGTTCATAACGCGCCGGCTGCGGATCGACATACTCCGGCGTTTCCAAGGCATCCTCGACGAAACCCTCGTCCTCATAGGATGCGACATAGCCCGCGTCGGCATACTCCGCGTCAGCAAAACCTGCGTCATACTCGGCGTAATAGGCAACCTCAGGCACCTCTTCATAGCCATGGGACTCGGCATAAGTCTCAGCATAGGACTCCTGCGCCGCGGGCGCCGCAACCGGGGTCGCCGTGGCGTGCTGATCAAAGATGATCGGCGCCGGACCTTTGCGATACTTCTGCGCTGCCTTCTGCACCGCGGTCAAAGGCGGTTCCACACGGCTGTTGCCCGTCATCCCCCCACGCGGCACGGAACGGGCACGGGCACTGATGGCCGAAGAAATTTTCGAGCGGATGCGATCATCCTGCCCCGGCCCCATATCCACATCGGGCGCCAGATCGGGTTCGATCAACTCGGGCTCCAGATCTTCGGGCGCAGTGCGTTTCAAAAGACCCGGCATCTTGGACAGAAGCGACGGTTTTTGGTCGACCTCCATCGGCGGGGTCTCGATCACCGGCTGTTCCGCACGGATCACACGCCCCGCGACACGCGGCTCGGCCTGCGCCATTTGCGCCTCGAACGCGGCCTGTTGTTCGGCCAGCATCTGACGTTCGGCACGGCGTTCTTCGCGACGGGTTGCGGCACTGCGGGCCATCTGTTGCCCCATGACGACGGAGCTCCGCGCACCACGGCCCAAAAGATGCAGCGCCAGCGCATAAAGCGACACCACACCAACCAGCAGGAAACGCCAGGCCAGCTTCAGCTCAGCAACGGTCACACCAAGCGCGAAGAGCCCCAAGGCCAGCGCACCGAAGAAGGACAGAAGCGCCAGAACCTTGAGGCTGAAGGCGGCGCCAAAGGGCAAAATCTGGATCAAGGCGGCCAGCACAGTGTCGCCAAACAGACCGCCAAAGCTTTGCGGCGCGGTGGAGGCGTGCGTCGAGGCATAGATCGCGGCCACGGCAATGGCGATCGGCACGAAAACGGCACGAGACAGGGCGCGTTCGGCCCCGCGATGCAAAACGAAACGCAGGCCCCAAGCCGCAAACCCCAGAACAAATCCCCAGGACGCCACCCCCACGATGATCATCAAAGGCGAAGCCACGGAGGCGCCGAGACGGCCCAGGATGTTATGCACAGGCGCTTCGGTGGCGGACAGCCAGCTCGGATCCTCAGGCACATAAGAGCCCAACATCAGCGCGATCAGGAACCCAACGGCCAAAAGCCCGAGACCGATAAGTTCTCGCCCGCGACGCTCCAAAAGCGCCTGGGTGTTTCTGTCGAAAAGCGGGTCGCGACCGCGCGCCTGATAGGATGCCATGCCTGCCTCTTACCTTAACCGTACAAACAGTCGCGAAGCCGGATGAGCCCGCGCTGTGTTTCTTCTTTTGGGGCCACGAGTGCGACCCGGATGTAATTCTTGCCGGGGTTGTCCCCGTTCACGTCCCGCGACAGATAGGTGCCGGGCAAGACCCGCACGCCGGTTTCCGTCCAAAGTTTCATCGCGGCCTCTTCGCCATCATTGACCGGCAGCCAGAGGAAGAACCCCGCCTGTGGGGCCTCCGCGCCTTGAATGCCGGAAAACACCTCATCGGCGATCTCGAATTTCTCGACATAGAGTTTGCGCGAGGCAATGACGTGGTCCTCGTCGGCCCAGACCCGCGCCGACACCGCTTGGATCGGATTGGGCAGAGGCGCGCCGCCGTAGGCACGAAGCTGACGAATATAGCCCATGCTTTTGGGACCAGAGGCCACAAAACCAGAGCGCAGCCCCGGAAGGTTCGAGCGTTTCGACAGCGAATGGAAAATCACCACACGCTCCGGGTCCGCCCCCATCTCTTGCGCCACTTGAAGCGCGCTAACGGGCGGCTCGCCCCGGTAAATCTCGGAATAGCATTCGTCGGAGAACACTTTGAAATCGTGCTTTTCGGCCAGGGCGATCAAGTCGTGCAAATACTCCCGCGTCGCAATCGCGCCCTGCGGGTTCGAGGGGCTGCAAATATAGGCAATCGTCGTGCGATCCAGCACCTCGGTCGGCAGACCGGCGTAATCCGGCAAAAACCCGTTGTCGCGCGTGGCCGGCACAAAGACCGGCTCAGCACCAATGGTGACGGCGGAGACGGCATAGACCTGATAGAACGGGTTGGGCGTCAAAACGACCGGCTGTTTGCCGCGCTTCGTCTCGGGGCAGAGCGCAAGACAGGCGTTCATCAACCCCTCGCGCGTGCCGTTCACCGCCATGATGTCGGTTTCGGGCGTGACCGTCACATTGAACCGCCGCTTGAGCCAGCCTGCGATCTCAGACAGGAGCACCTCTGTGCCATAATTGCTCGGATATTTCGCGAATTCCGCGACATGTTCAGCCAGGACGTCACCCACGAAAGGCGGCATCGCATGGCGCGGCTCGCCGATGGTCATATGCATGACCTCACCCCCCGGCGCATGGGCGTCGAGAAGGGTGCGCAAACGCGGGAACGCATATTCCGGCAGGTTGGAAAACCGCTCAGGGAACGTCATGAAACTGCTACTGCCTCTGTTTTTCCGGATCTTTTTGCCCGGGTGTTTGAGATCAAGATAACCGGCACGACCGATTTGGTCCAGAGAAAGACGTCCTTGACAGCGGCACGCTCGCAGAAGTTGTGACTTTTAGGACAAAGCCTTTTCCACCGCTGCGCCCAGTCGCAACAGCGCCGCCTCGGTCATCGGCGGCGTTTGCAGCAAGAGGCCACAAGACGGCACGCCAGTCGGAAGCGTCAGGGCCGTCAGCCCCATGAGGTTGCCGACCCGGGTGTTGCGCAGCGCCAGAAGATTCTCCGTCACGTAGTAATCAGCGTCATTCATCAATCGCTCCGCATTGGGCGGCAGGATCGGCGCGGTCGGCAGGATGACCGCATCATAGCCCGCCGTCGCGCGCAGATAGTCCCCGCGCAGATGGACGAGCTTTTTCCAGCCTGCCACAAAATCCGCGCCATTAAATGCGCCACCCGCCCGGAAACGGTCGAGAATGCGCGGATACATCAGCTCTGGTTTGGCTTCGATATAGTCACGCCACTCGGCGTAGGCTTCCGTCGTGAAGAGGATACCGGAGAGGTCCATCGCCTCGGTCACCGCCTTGATGGGCGCGCGGGTGATCTCGGCCCCCGCGTCACGCAGTTTTTCGACCGACGCCTCAAAGGCGGCCAAAGGCGCATCGCGAATGTCATCGAAAACCACGTTCTCGAGAACGAGCAGGCGCTTGCCCTTGAGTGTCGCGCCTTTGAGATCAGGCGCGGGAGAGCCATCGAGAATGGCGAAACTCTCCGCCGCATCTTCAACGGTTTTGACCAATGGCCCGACGGTATCGAAAGCGGCGGCCAACGGGACCACGCCATCAAGAGGGATACGTCCCGCCGTGGTTTTCAACCCCACAAGATCGTTCCAGGCCGACGGAATACGCACCGAACCGCCGGTGTCAGACCCGATCGCACCGGGGGCAAGCCCGAAGGCGACAGAGCCCGCAGCACCCGAGGACGACCCGCCCGAAACAGCGTCATGATCATTCACACAGGGCGTCGTCGCCGTCACCGGATTGAGACCCAGACCGGAAAACGCCAGCTCAGACATATGCGTTTTGCCCAGAGCGACGAGACCGGCATTGGACGCGCGGCGCAAGACTTTGGCATCTCGCGTCGGGATGCGGTCTTTGAGCAACGCGGTGCCCGCTTCGGTCGCGACACCTGCGGTGTCGAAGAGGTCTTTCCACGACACCGGCACGCCATCCAAGAGGCCGCGCCGCACGCCGTCCTTGGCACGCGCGTAGGCGGCTTCGGCCTCTGCCATCGCGCGATCTTCCATGAGACGGGCATAGATACGGCCGCGGAACGGATGCGTCTTTGCCATGTCCAGAAAGGCCGCCGTCAGATCACGCGGATCGATGTCGCCGGTGCCGATGGCCCGCCCCAGATCGCTCATGCTCATCTTCGTATATTCGACCATATTGCGCCCTTTCATCTGCTCGCCGCAGCGTAGCGGCGCAAGATCGCATGGACAATCCTGATTGGCGCGTCATATTTGCGGCAAGGAGACTGTCATGACCCAAAACATCACCCCCAAAAGCGATCTCATCATTGTCGGTGGCGGTTTGAACGGTCCGGCGTTGGCGCTTGCCTCCGCCAATGCGGGGCTGAACGTGACTTTGATCGACAGCCTGCCGAAAGACACGCGCACCAGTGACGTGTTTGACGGTCGTGGCTATGCGCTCTCTCTCGGCTCTCATAAGCTGTTGAAAGCCATTGGTCTTTGGGATCGCGTGAGCGTACATGCGCAACCCATTCTCGACGTGAAAGTGACGGACGGCAAACCCGGCGAAGGGCCGGCGCCCTTCATGTTGGAGTTCCGCGACGGGGAAATCGACGAAAGTCCGATGGGGTATATGGTCGAGGATCGGTTCCTGCGTCAGGCCATTCTGAACGCGCTCGACGCGCAGCCCCGGATCACGCAGGTCGAGGGGCTTGTGGTGGCGCAAGAGATCGATCTGCATGGCGCCAAGGTCACTTTGGACAGCGGCGCGGAGATCGAAGGCAAGCTGATCGTTGGCTGCGATGGGCGCAAGTCCGGCACCGCCGAACGCGCCGGGATCAAGCGCACCGGCTGGGCCTATGGGCAGACCGCGCTGGTTTGCGCGATTTCGCATGAACTGCCGCATAACGGCGCCGCACATCAGTATTTCCTGCCCTCCGGGCCTTTGGCGATCCTGCCCCTGCCGGGCAATCAAAGCTCCATCGTCTGGACCGAAAAGGACCAAATGGCCGCGTATATTCAGGCGCTGTCCGATGAGGACTATCTGGCGGTTTTGCGACCTCGGTTCGGGGATTTTCTGGGCGAGATTTCTCTTGCGGGCAAACGGTTTACCTATCCTTTGAACATCACGCTTGCGAACAGTTTCACTGCACCGCGCATCGCTCTGGTCGGGGATGCCGCGCATGGAATGCACCCGATTTCCGGGCAAGGTCTCAATGCGGGGCTGAAGGATGTCGGCGCACTGACCGAGGTTTTGGTCGAAGCGCATCGCCGCGGCGAGGACATCGGACGCGAGGACGTTTTGCAACGCTACGCGCAATGGCGGCGGTTTGATGTGGCCGCGATGGCGCTGATGACCGACAGTTTCAACAAGCTGTTTTCCAACGACAATCCGCTGCTGCGCATCGCGCGTGACATCGGCATGGGCGTGGTGAATTCGGTGACAGGCCTGCGCCGCGCGGCGATCCGCGAGGCGGCGGGGGTCAATGGAGATGTGCCGAAGCTGTTGCGGGGCGTGCCGCTTTGAGGCCCAAGCCCGACTGAGTATTTCACCTGCAATGAAGAGACCTCAGAGGCCCAGCGTCACGTCAACCTTAATCTGATTAACCTTAACGCGAAGAAAAGGGCGCGGGGATTGACCCGCGCCTCAGCACCTTAGTCTTCGAGGCTGCGCGCCTCTGAGACCAGCATGATCGGAATGCCGTTGCGGATCGGATAGGCGAGACCGGCGGTTTTCGAGATCAGTTCCTGCGCTTCCGCGTCATAGGTCAGAACCCCATGGGTCTGCGGGCAAACGAGCGCCTCCAACATGCGGCGATCAAAGGCCTGTTGCACTTGCGGGGTCGTGTCACTGCTCATCACATCATATCCTCATCAGAGCCGCCATGCAGGGCGAATTCCATGAGGGTTACCAGAGTTTCACGCCGGATGGAAAGAGAGGGCGCCTCCAAAAGTGCCTGTTTGTCTTCGGGGCTGAAAGGGCAAAGCATGGAGAGCGAATTGATCAGCAATTCGTCCTCCGCCTGACCAAGGCTGTCCCAATCGGTTTGCAGGTCTTCCTCGCAGAAATAACGTTTGAGAAGCGCCATGAAACCTGCGCGATCCAGGCGCGGATCAGCTTCCGCTGCGCCGAGGTCGTGGGAGAAGTCAGACCAATTGACCGAGAACTTGCGATAGGGACAAAAGCCGTTCACCTCTGAGATCAAGCGAAACCGCGACACGCCCGAGAGCGTGATCATGTAGCGCCCGTCTTCGGTCTCTGAAAAGGCGGTCAGACGCCCGGCACAGCCGATGTGGTTGAGCTTGCCCTCCCCTGCCCCACTCACGCCTCCACTGCGCGGCTGCACCATGCCGATGAGACGTGCGGAGGTTTTCATGCAATCTTCGATCATCTGCAGATAGCGAGGCTCGAAAATATGCAGCGGCAACCGCGCCCGGGGCAGCAAAAGCGCACCGGGCAGCGGGAAGACGGGGATCGTCTCAGGAAGGCTTGCAGCGGTCAACATACCCTATAGCTAGATCGCGCGGGCGATCAGGCAAATAGCATAGATGACAATTTGCGCCGTCCCGTGAGGACGATCGGATCGTTGGGTTTGAGGCTGTCGAAGATTTTGAACAACTGCTCTTTGATGGCGCCATCGTTCCACTCGCGGTCCTGTTTGAAGGCGGCCAGAAGGGTCTCGACGGCCTCCTCGATTTGACCGGCGGCGTGTTGCGCCACGGCGAGATCAAGACGGGCCTGCATATCGGTCGGGTCGGCTTCGGCCTTGGCGGCGAGTTCTGCGACGGGGCCTGCGTTTTCCGCTTCGCGCGCAAGTGCGATCTGGGCGTGAACGCCTTCGATGGCCGCGTCCGTTGCAATCTCGGCAGGGGCGCCGTTGATCACGGCTTCGGCCTGATCGACATCGCCTTTGGCAAGATGACATTTGGCGAGACCGGCGTAGGCGCTGGCGAGTTTGTCGTCCTCTTCGAGGATCGCCGCATAGGTCTGGGCCGCGTCGTCGATCTCACCGGCTTCGAACATCTCATCGGCGGCTTCGACAGCGTCATTCAGGCTCTCGTCCACATTGAGCGCCGCGACCTTGGTCACGAATTCCTTGATCTGCGAGGGTGGCAGAGCACCTTGGAAGCCATCGACAGGCTGACCTTTGAAAAAGGCATAGACGGTCGGGATCGACTGCACGCGAAGCTGACCGGCGATGCCTTGGTTTTCGTCGACATTGACCTTCGCCATTTTGACGGCGCCACCGGCGGCCTCGACCTCGGCCTCAAGAGCCGGTCCAAGCTGGCGACAGGGGCCACACCAAGGCGCCCAGAAATCGACAATCACCGGGGTTTCCTGCGAGGCTTCGATCACCTCCGCCATGAAATCGGCCTCTGAAACGTCTTTCACATATGCGCCATGAGCGGCGGCGCTGGCTTGTCCGAGATCCATATCGGTTCTCCTTTAACTGGTTGCTTGGCGCTTATATGCGCTTTTCGGCATGGATTTTAAAGATCGAAGGTCGCAAAGACCGGCGCGTGATCCGACGGTTTGTCCCAGCCCCGCGCAGCCCGCAGCACGCGCGATCCATGGCCCGCATTGGAAATATCCGGCGTGGCCCAAATGTGATCGAGACGACGCCCCTTGTCAGCGGCATCCCAATCCTTGGCGCGGTAGGACCACCAGCTATAAAGCAGGCCCTCGGGGATATCCTGACGGGTGATGTCGACCCACTTCCCGGCGTCTTGGGTCTGGGCGAGGTGTTCGACCTCAATGGGGGTGTGCGACACGATCTTCAGGAGTTTCTTGTGATCCCAGACATCGTCCTCGCGCGGCGCGATGTTCAGGTCGCCGACGAGAATGGCTTTCTCAGGCGCATCGGCGTGAAAGGCATCGCGCATCTCGGTCAGGTAATCGAGTTTCTGGCCGAATTTCTCGTTCACCTCGCGATCCGGCACATCGCCGCCCGCAGGAACGTAGAAATTATGGATCGTCACGCCGTTTTCCAGCTTGCCCGCAATGTGGCGCGCGTGACCGAGGGAGGCGTAATCTGCGGCCCCGGCTTCGACCATCGGGATCTTGGACAGGATCGCGACGCCGTTGTAGCCCTTTTGCCCGCGCGCCACCATGTGGGTGTAGCCCAGCGCCCGAACCCCCTCCATCGGGATTTTGTCGACCGGCGATTTGCACTCCTGAAGGCACAACACATCGGGCGCTTCCTCTTCCAGCAGTTTGAGCACGATCGGCTCGCGCAGGCGCACGGAGTTGATGTTCCAGGTGGCAAGGGTAAAGGGCATGGTCGGTCCTCGGATCAGATTTGCCCCGAACCCTACCCGCCTGCCGCCTATGACGCCACCCGAAAGCCGCGCATAGCGCTCCCGACAAAACCGCAAAAATGCCCGGCAAAAAAAAATGCCCGGCACTGAGGCCGGGCGTAAGTCGAGGGACGAGGGACTGCACATCCTTGACCCGATGTGCGAGGGCTCTTCCTGTATCGAACTCGCTCTGGCGCCAAAAGGTTCCTGCGCAAGTTCAGGTTTTTTCGGATCAGGAGGCGAGGCGATAGCCACCCGCCTCGGTCACCAAAAGGCGCGCGTTCGAGGGATCGGGTTCGATCTTTTGACGCAGGCGATAGATGTGGGTCTCAAGCGTGTGGGTCGTCACACCGGCGTTGTAGCCCCAGACCTCATGCAGCAAGACATCGCGCGGCACGACGCCTTCGGTGGCGCGGTAGAGGAATTTGAGAATGTTGGTCTCTTTTTCCGTGAGGCGGATTTTCTTGTCGTCTTCGGTGACAAGCATCTTCTGCGCTGGCTGGAAGGTGTACGGCCCAAGCTGGAAGACAGCGGCCTCGGATTGTTCGTGGGTGCGAAGCTGCGCACGGATGCGGGCCAAGAGCACCGGGAATTTGAACGGTTTGGTCACGTAATCATTGGCGCCGCTGTCGAGGCCAAGGATCGTATCGGCATCGGTGTCATGGCCGGTGAGCATCAGGATCGGCGCCTTCACCCCGGATTTGCGCATCCGCTTGCAAAGCTCGCGCCCATCCGTGTCCGGCAGGCCCACGTCGAGCATGATCAGGTCGTAATGACCCTCTTTGGTCTTCTCCATGCCGGTGGCGCCGCTGTCGGCTTCGAAGACATCGAAATCTTCGGTCATCACCAGTTGCTCGCTCAGCGCCTCGCGCAGATCGTCATCGTCATCCACGAGGAGAATTTTTTTGAGAGTGGCCATCACAGAGACCTCCTTTAACTTTGCTTTGATTGTGATCTGCGGTGAGCGGCGCCCCAAAACAAGATTTGCAACAAAGCCCTCACGCAAGCGTGTCAAATCGCGCGGAAATGTTTCACTTTATGTCAAAAATCGCTACAGGAGAGGCCTGATCACAGGACGGATATCGCCATGAGCCTTGCACCCAGCCTTTCAGAACTCATCGCTCGCGCCCGCGCTGACATGCGTATGGGCGTGCCGGTTGTGCTGCGCTCCGAGGCGGGGGCCGCACTTGCGATTGCGGCCGAGGACTTGTCTTCCGCGCGCCTGAATGACCTGCGCAAACTGGGTCAAGCCTATCTGGCGATCACCGCACGCCGGGCCGAGACGCTGTCGGCGCGCGCCTATGACAGCGATCTGGCCCGGCTGATCCTGCCGAAAGATGTCGATGTCACCTGGATCGAAGCCGTCGCAAACCCGGCGGACGATCTGACCCATCCGATGAAAGGCCCGTTCCAATCCCTGCGCGGTGGCAATGCGCTTTGCGCCAAGGCGGCGATTGCTCTGGCGAAATCCGCGCGTCTTTTGCCCGCCGCCGTGATGGTGGATTTGGACAACGCCTATGAGATCGCGGCCACTCATGGCCTGACTGTTCTGCCGGTCGAGACCGCCCTGCCGCTGATGGCAGATCTCGCGCCGCTGCACGACATGGTCCACGCCCGCGTGCCCTTGCTGGCCGCCGAGACATCCCGCGTGCATGTGTTTCGCCCCGAAGATGGCGGCGAAGAGCATTATGTCGTCGAAGTCGGTCGCCCGGATCGCGCAAAACCCGTGCTGGCCCGCCTGCATTCTGCCTGTTTCACCGGCGATATTTTCGGCTCGATGAAATGCGATTGCGGGCCGCAATTGAATGCCGCTTTGACGCAGATGGGCGAAGAAGGCGAAGGCATTCTGTTGTATCTCAACCAAGAGGGCCGCGGCATCGGCCACGCCAACAAGATGCGCGCCTACTCTTTGCAGGATCAGGGGTTTGATACGGTGGAGGCCAATCATCGCCTGGGCTTTGAGGATGACGAACGCGATTTCCGCATTGGCGCCGCGATCCTCAAAGAGATGGGATTTGGCGCGGTCCGGCTTTTGACCAACAATCCGAATAAGATCGCGCGCATGAAGGACCAAGGCATCGAGGTCACCGAACGCGTGCCGCTCAAGGTGGGCGAGAATCGCTACAACGAGGCCTACCTCGCCACCAAAGCGCGCAAATCCGGTCATCTTCTATGAGCGCCCCAATGTTCAAAGCCACCGACATCGTTGTGACCCGCTGGGGGGCGCGTTTTTTGGGGCGGCGGTTTCCCTGTTCCATCGGCAAGGGCGGCATCACTGACGACAAACGCGAAGGCGACGGGGCCAGCCCGCGTGGCGCACATCACATGCCCGCGCTCTATTACAGGGCGGATCGCATTCCGGCGATGACAGGCGAGAAAATCCGTGTGGGCGACCTCTGGTGCGACGCGGGCGATCATCCCGCCTACAACCACCTCGTGCGCGCGCCCTTCAAAGCCAGCCATGAAAACATGCGCCGCGCAGACCGGCTATACGATCTGGTGATTATCACCGATTGGAACTGGCCGGAGGCCACACCCGGCAAGGGCTCGGCCATTTTCGTGCATCGTTGGCGCAAGCCGCGACATCCGACCGAAGGCTGTGTGGCCTTTCGTGCCGATCATCTGCGCTGGATCGCGGAACGCATCACGCCGACGACGCGGTTGGTTGTTCGGTGACACCATGACACTCATTCGGCCCGCAAACCCAAACGACCCGGAAGTCCGTCGGATCATTGTCGCGCATGTCGCTTATGGCGACGCCCATTATCCTGTGGAGAGCAATCATCACATCCACCTGCAAGACTACGCCGACAGCGGCGTTCTACTTTTCGGCGCTTGGCATGAGGGTTCATGCGTCGGGATTGCAGGCCTCAAACCTCTCACAGAGCGCCATGGCGAACTCAAATCCATGCATGTGATCGAAAGCGCACGCGGGCTTGGCGCTGCAACACATCTTATAGAATCCGTCATCCGGGAAGCACAAAAACGCGGCCTGGAGCGCTTATCCTTGGAAACCGGAAGCCGTGACGCCTCCGCTGCCGCCCGCACCCTCTATGAAAAATTCGATTTCGACTATTGCGCCCCCTTCTCGGACTATCGCGAAGATCCCGAGAGCGTCTTCATGACCAAACGCATCGCACCCTAGTCTCAGCCCCAACACTGATCGTCAGGAATAATCCCGCTCGCCAAAGATCGCGGAGCCGACCCGGACATGGGTCGCACCCTGCGCAATCGCGGTTTCGAAATCGCCGGACATCCCCATCGACAGGCCCTCAAGCCCGTTGCGATGCGCGATCTTTTTCAACAGCGCGAAGTGCAAGGACGGCTCTTCCTCGGCGGGCGGAATGCACATTAAGCCCTCGATCACGAGGCCCCAATCGCGACACTCCTTGATAAAGGCATCCGCATCGGCGGGCAGAACCCCCGCCTTTTGCGGCTCCTCGCCGGTGTTCACCTGAATGAAAAGACGCGGGCACTGCCCCAGCTCTTCGGCCAGCCGCGCGATGGTTTTGGCAAGCTTCGGACGGTCCACGGTGTGAATCACATCGAACAATTCCATCGCCTGACGCGCCTTGTTGGTCTGAAGCGGCCCAATGAGATGCAGCTCTACGCCTTCGTACTGTTCTTTGAACGCAGGCCACTTCCCGGCGGCCTCCTGAACCTTGTTTTCGCCGAACACCCGGTGGCCTTCTTCAAGCACGGATGCGACTCGTTCATTGGGCTGAACCTTGGAGACAGCAATCAAAGTGACGCTCTCCGGCGCTCGCCCGACACGCTCCGCCTCGCTTACAACCCGCGCTTTGATCTCCGCCAACCCCATATCTGCCTCCTATGCCCTATCGGCCTACATTCCTTGGGTTTCTTAAAATGTTGTCGCGCCGCGCTGCAACAGGTGTGTGACCAAGTTGCATCATTTTTCAGAGAGCTTTGTTCAGAAAAGCGCCTTTGCTTGACCCAAAGCCCACTTAAGCGCATTTCTCTCGCCATGTGTCGGGTTAGCCGGCATGCCTGATATTCATAAAATTCCACGAGGGAAAAAAATGAAAAACATCCTTCTTTCTTCCGCAGCGATCGCCCTGCTTGCTGGCGCCGCTTCCGCTGAAGTGACCTGGTCCGGTGACGCAGAAATCGGCTACAACGACGACTACGAAGACGGCTTCTACTGGGATGCCGGCCTCTACGTGAACATGTCCCAAGAGCTGAACAACGGCTGGACCGCGTCCGCTCAACTCGACATCGACCTCGAAGACAGCTCGCAAGGCTCCACCTTCTCGCTCGGCGACGTGAACTCTTCCGACTGGGTTGTGTCCATCTCCAACGACATGTTCGGCCTGTCCTTCGGTGACGTTGACACCGCATACGCCTCCTTCAACGGCGTGTCCGCCCTCTACGACAACGACTTCTTCGCCCCCATGGACGAAGCTGACGACTGGAATGACGTTGCAATCGACTTCATCCCGGGTGACGGCGACTCCACCACCGCTGGCGACGACACTTTCGTCTACCCGTCTGTTGATGGCGGCATCTTGGTGACCGCGAACTACGGCATGTTCTCTGGCGCCGTGTCCTTCGTCTCTATCGACGGCGAAGTTGACGAGACCGGTCAAGTCGCTTTGGCTGCTGATTTCGGCAACTTCACCGCTGGCTTGTTCTACGCGGAAAACGTCGGCGTTGATGGCAACCCGTACAGCTTTGAGCTCTCCAACGCTGGTGAGCAAAACGGCGGCACTCCGGACGAGTTCGAAGATGCCATTTTCTACGATGACATGACCGTTCTGACCCTCGGCACCACCTTCGGCGGCGCTGACTTCACCGCCTCCGTGATGGATTACCTCGATGAAACCGGCTACGGTCTCGAAGTCTCCTACCCGGTTGGTCCGGTGACCCTCGGCGCTTACTACGTGTCCTATGACTCCGAAGAAGGCTACGGCATCTCCGCTGACTACTCCGATGGCCCGATCACCGTTGCTGCTTACTTCCAAGAAGACTTCTTCGGCGCACAAGAGTACGCTGTTGAAGGCGCATACGACTTCGGCATGGGTCTGGTTGTGACCGCAGGTTACATCGACGGCGACGACGATGGTACCCTCGGCGACAAAGACGGCGACGACGACTTCGCAGCTTACATCGTTGCTGAATACGACCTCGGCGGCGGCGCAACCTTCCTCGCTTCCTATGCTGATGCGAACTCGGTTGCTGCTGAATCCACCGACGACATCGACACCGGTGTTGGTGGCTACGAGCTGTACTCCGGTGCAACTCTGTCCCTGTCCTTCGAATTCTAATTCCTGACGGAATTGAAATTCTTGAGGGCCGCTCATCACGAGCGGCCCTTTCCTTTTGTCTTGTCTCTTTATCTTAAGCGTTTTGGGGCCTTGTCCCTTTTGCGGCTGGGCGATACGGTTGCCGCGATATCTTGTAAGGGAGCCGTAGATGTTTCGCCCATCCTTTCTGACCACCGCCCTGATCGCGACCCTTTCGCTTGCGGGCTGTGGCGCGTTTGACAGTGTCGGTTCTCTCGGAGATAGCATGGGCTCCCTGCCGTTCTCCGGCGGCAAGAAAGAGACCGTTGTGACGACCGAAGGCACCACAACAGTGGACACGCGTTCGACCGGTCAGGTGGTCGAAATCCCGAATGGCGAGACCATTGTGATCGAACAGCCGAAACGCCGGACCATTTTCGGTGGCGGTCGCGGCTCTGTCTCCGACTCTGTGCAAGTCAACAAATACATCTGGAACGCTGCACTTGACGTGCTGTCCTTCCTGCCCGTGCAAGAGGCCGACCCCTTCACCGGCGTGATCCTCACCGGCTACGGCACCCCGCCTGGCGGCGGCCGTGCCTATCGGGCTGTGATCAACGTGACCGATCCGGCGCTGGATGCGCGCACGTTGAACGTCTCGCTCTACACCCGAGGCGGTGCGGTGAGCCAGGAGACGGTACAAGCCGTCGAAGATGCGATTTTGACCCGCGCTCGCCAGCTCCGCACAGGAAACTGAGGCGAGCGACACAAGGCCTCTGGACCCCGGAGAGCCAAGGATTTATGACCACGCCGGGCCCACTTGCCCGGCGTTTGTCTGAGATTGAGGATGTGAACATGAGCCGCTACGCGCCCAGCGAGATCGAACCGAAATGGCAGTCTGCCTGGAATGAGGCGGATGTGTTCCTCGCCAAGCGTGACGAGAGCAAGCCGAAGTATTACGTGCTTGAGATGTTCCCCTATCCGTCGGGCCGCATCCACATCGGTCACGTGCGCAACTACACCATGGGCGATGTGGTGGCGCGCTACAAATCCTCGACCGGGTTCAACGTGTTGCACCCGATGGGCTTTGACGCCTTTGGTATGCCGGCGGAGAACGCAGCGATGGCCTCTGGCGGGCATCCTAAGACCTGGACCTATAACAACATCGACACGATGGTCGACCAGATGAAGCCGCTGGGGCTTTCGATTGACTGGACCCGCATGTTCGCGACCTGCGACACGGAGTATTACGGCCAGCAACAGGCGATGTTCCTCGACATGCTGGAAAAGGGTCTGGTCTACCGCAAGAACGCCACCGTGAACTGGGACCCGGTCGATATGACGGTTTTGGCCAACGAACAGGTGATCGACGGCTGCGGCTGGCGCTCCGGCGCACCGGTGGAGCGCAAGGAACTGACGCAATGGTTCTTTAAGATTTCCGACTATTCCGAAGACCTGCTGGAAGCCATCGACCATCTCGACAATTGGCCGGACAAGGTCAAAACGATGCAAAAGAACTGGATCGGCAAATCGCGCGGTCTTCAGTTTGCTTTCTCGCTTGTCGATGCACCCGCGCATCACGACCGGATCGAGGTCTACACCACCCGTCCCGACACGCTGATGGGGGCGTCCTTTGTGGGCATCTCCGCGGATCATCCGCTGGCCAAAGAACTGGCCGCCGAGAACCCGGAGATCGCAGCTTTCTGTGAGGACTGCCGCAAGGGCGGCACCACGGAAGAGGCGATTGAGAAGGCCGAAAAACTGGGCCTCAACACCGGCCTGACCGTGCGCCACCCCTTCGACACGTCGTGGGAACTGCCGGTCTATATCGCCAACTTCATCCTGATGGATTACGGCACCGGCGCGATTTTCGGCTGCCCCGCGCATGACCAGCGCGACTTTGATTTCGCGACCAAATACGGCCTGCCGATCAACTACGTCTTTGCCCCGGTCGAGGGCGATCTGAACGAGACCGAGGCCTTTGTTCCGACGAAATCCGAAACCGTCAAATACATCCGCGGCTTTGCGGGTGAAGAGGTTCAGACCGGCGACGAGGGTGTGAACTCCGCCGTCGATTTCTGCGAAGCGAACGGTGTCGGTCATGGCGTGACCAAATTCCGCCTGCGCGATTGGGGGCTGTCGCGTCAGCGCTATTGGGGCTGTCCGATCCCAGTGGTGCATTGCGAGGCTTGCGGCGTGGTTCCGGAGAAGAAAGAGAACCTGCCGATCGAGCTGCCCTTTGACGAGGACGGCAAGGCGATTGATTTCTCCATCCCCGGCAACCCGCTCGACCGTCACCCGTCCTGGCGCAACACGACCTGTCCGAACTGCGGCGGCGCGGCCCTGCGCGAGACTGACACGATGGACACTTTTGTCGACAGCTCCTGGTATTACGCCCGTTTCACCGCGCCGCATGCCACGACGCCGACCGTCGCCGAGGACGCCGAGTATTGGATGAACGTCGATCAATATATCGGCGGCATCGAGCATGCGATTCTGCACCTTCTCTATTCCCGCTTCTTCGCGCGCGCGATGAACGAGACCGGCCACCTGCCCGCCAGCGCGCGTGAACCGTTCGATGCGCTGTTCACGCAGGGCATGGTGACCCATGAGATTTATCAACAAGCATACACTGACAATGAAGGTAGACTGCGTGCTCGCTTCTTCTATCCCGACCAAGTCGTCATTTACACTTTGGAAAGCGAAAGGTTTGCATTGTCGAAAGCAGACATCGCAGCAAAGAAACGCTGTAGCCCGCTATTTGATGAAAGCGATCCCAAAAGCGCCTATTTGCTTCATAAGGAGCTCGATGCGGCTAATAGTCAGATAGATATTATTGCCTCCGCCAAGATGTCCAAGTCCAAAAACAATGTGGTGGACCCGGTCGAGATCATCAAACAATTCGGCGCAGACACCGCGCGCTGGTTCGTGCTCTCCGATAGTCCGCCGGAGCGTGACGTGGAATGGACCGCCTCGGGTGCCGAAGCCTCGCACAAGCACCTCGGCCGTGTCTGGCGTCTGGCCGCTGAGCTCGATGCCGCGCCGGAACAGGGCCAAGGCGACGAAGAGCTGATGCGCGCCGCACATAAGGCGATGTTCGAGGTTACGCAGGGCATCGAGAGCTTTGGCTTCAACGCCTCGATTGCGAAACTCTACGGCTTCACCAACACCATCGCGAAATCCAAAGCGGGGCGCGAGGCGAAACGCTTTGCCCTCAAAACCCTCGCGCAGCTGATGTCCCCCATGACCCCGCACCTCGCGGAAGACATGTGGTCCATGCTGGGCGGCGAAGGCCTGATCGCAAAAGCCGCCTGGCCCACGCCGGATGAAGCGATGCTGGTCGAGGACACGGTGACGCTTCCGATCCAGATCAACGGCAAACGCCGCGACGAAATCTCTGTTCCGAAAGATATGCCGAAGGAAGAGGTTGAAAAGCTGGTGCTGGAAAACGATGCTGTGAAAAAGGCGCTCGATGGCGGGTCGCCGAAGAAACTCATCGTTGTCCCGGGCCGCATCGTCAATGTCGTCGTTTGATCGCAGAACTCTCCTGATTTCACTCGCAGCCCTCGCGGGCTGCGGGTTCACCCCCGCCTACGGGCCGGGAAGCAGTGGCGCGGCCCTGCGCGGCAAGGTCGACATTCTGGCACCCGATGATCGCAAGAGCTACACTCTGGTCAATCGCCTGACCGAGCAATTCGGCCCGACGCAAACGCCACTCTATCGGCTCGCCTATACGATCTCGACCGATGAAAATCAGATCGGCGTCACCCGTGATCAGGAAATCCTGCGCTACCATGTGGCAGGTGAGGTCAGTTACACCCTGACCGACATCACGACCGGGCGTCTGTTGGCGAAACGCAAGGCCTCGAGCTTTACCGCCTATTCCGCCACCGGATCCTCGGTCGACACGCTGACCGCCTCACGAGATGCCTACGAGCGCCTTATGGTGATCCTCGCCGATCAGATGGTGAGCCAGATCATCGCCACGGTTGAGCTACCTGCCGAGCTGCCGACATGAAACTGTCCGCCCGGGATGCGATCTCCTACTTCGCCAAACCCGATCCCGGGAAGGCGGGCGTGCTGCTCTATGGCCCCGACGCCATGCGGATCGCGCTGCGTCGCCAAGAGGTCATCGAGGGTCTGATCGGCAAACAGGGCGAAGAGGAAATGCGCCTCACCCGCATGTCGGGCGCGGAACTGCGCAAGGATAAAACGCTCCTGATGGACGCGCTCAAATCCCAGGGCTTTTTCCCCGGTCCCCGTGTCGCCTTTGTCGAGGATGCCACCGACCAGATCGCCGATCTCGCCAAGGACGCGCTGTTCGACTGGCGCGACGGGGATGCGCAGATCGTTGTCACCGCAGGCCAACTCAAAGCCACCTCGAAACTGCGCAAGCTCTTCGAAGGTCACCCCAGCGCCTATGCCATCGCGATCTACGCCGATCCGCCGTCGCGCGCGGAGATTGAGGCCACTTTGTCGAAAGCTGGAATCACGGACATCTCCCGCGAGGCGATGACCGACATCGAGGCGCTGGCCCGCACCATCGACCCCGGCGATTTTCGCCAGACGTTGGAAAAGCTTGCGCTCTACAAACTGGGCGACACCACGCCCGTGTCGAGCGAAGATGTCCAAAACTGTGCCCCCGCCACCACGGAGGCCGAGGTAGACGATGTCTTGAACGCCGTGGCCGAAGGGCGTGCCAACGAGCTTGGTCCCTTGATGATCAAACTCGCAGGCCAAGGCAGCGATCCCGTCGCGCTTTCGATCTTTGCCATGCGGCATTTCCGAAGCCTCCATGCCGCCGCCTCACATCCGAATGGCGCGGGCGCTGGCATTGCCGCCGCCCGTCCGCCGATCTTTGGCCCGCGCCGGGACCGGATGACGAAACAGGCCTCCGGCTGGGGCATGTATAAACTGGAAACCGCGCTCTCCATTCTGACCGACACTGACCTGACGCTGCGCTCCTCGTCCAAGGCGCCGACCATGGCCGTCATGGAACGCGCGCTCATCCGCCTTGCCATGCTCGCGCAACGCCGCTGAGCGGAAAACATCATTGCGCGCACTCCGAAACGCCCCAGATGTAGGGGAAAGGAGCCGCACATGACCCCCTATTCCCTTCTCGATCTTTCTCCCGTGCCCGAGGGCACCTCCATCGCCGATGCGTTGAAAAACTCCGTCGATCTGGCCCAACATGCCGAGGGCTGGGGTTACAATCGCTTCTGGATGGCTGAGCACCACAATATGCCGGGGATTGCCTCTGCCGCGACCGCCGTGGTGATCGGACATATCGGGGCGAAGACCTCGACGATCCGCATCGGCGCAGGCGGGATCATGTTGCCGAACCACGCGCCTTTGCAGGTGGCCGAAGCCTTTGGCACATTGCGTGAGTTGTATGGCGACCGTATCGATCTTGGCCTTGGCCGTGCGCCGGGCACCGACATGTCAACGGCGCGGGCGCTCAGGCGCAATCTGACGCCGGGCCACGCCAATGGCGAAACCTTTCCGCAAGATGTGCAGGAGGTCATGGCCTATCTCGGTGACATGCCCGAGGATGCCGCCGTGCGCGCCTTTCCCGGCACGGGCACCCATGTGCCGGTGTGGATGCTGGGCTCTTCGACCTATGGTGCGGAACTGGCGGCTGTGCTGGGTCTGCCCTACGCCTTTGCCTCACATTTCGCGCCCGCCGCGTTGGATCAGGCGGTGAAGATTTACCGCGATCTGTTTCAGCCGTCCGAGTATCTCGAAAAGCCCTATTTCATGCTGGCCACCAATGTCTTTGCCGCCGAGAGCGCTGAAGAAGCCGTCTATCTGCGCTCGTCGATGATGCAGACTTTCGCCAATCTGCGCATGGGTCGCCCCGGCAAATTGCCCTATCCTGTCGAGGATATTTCCACGGTCGTGCCGCGCCAGTTCATCCCCTCGCTCGATGCGATTTTCGCGGTCTCAGCGACCGGGACGAAACCGATGGTGAAGGACAAAATCACGGCGCTGATCGACCGTTATAAGCCGGATGAAATCCTCTTTGCGGCGAATATCCATGATCATCAAAAACGGCTGCGCTCCTTTGAAATTGCTGCCGAGGTTATGAAAGAGATTTGAGCGCACCAAGCCCAGCCAGACGCCCGATGGCGAGACAGGCGGTCAAAAGATAGCCGCCTGTCGGTGCATCCCAATCAAGCATCTCTCCGGCAAAGAACAGACCGGGTTTCGCGATGGCTTCCAAATGATCCGTGAGGCTCTCGAAGGTCACACCGCCTGCGGTGGAAATCGCCTCATCCATCGGACGAAATGTGATGTCCTTGATCTCAAGCGCCTTGAGCGCGGTGAGCAAATCATCCGGTTTTGGTCCAGAAAATTCCATGACCAGAGCGATCTTTTCCGGCGTGAGGCGCAAAGCGCGTTTGAGGAATTTCGTCAGCGTTTCTTTCGATTTCCGCTGGATTAGGGTCTGTTTGAGCTTGTCCTCCGTCCAGTCCGGCAGGAGATCGAGCATCAGAGGCGCACCCGTACGCAGCCCACGCGTCACGCTATAAATCCCGCCGCCTTCGAGGCCGGTTTCTGAGATGACAAATTCGCCGCGGCTCTCATACGCCCCCGCGCGCAGGTTCACACCTTTGACGGGATGCCCGAAATGGCGGGTCATGTGAGAGCTCCAGTCGACCAGAATGCCGACATTCGACGGGGCAAACGGGGCCAGATCGACATAGGGCGAAACGGTCTCGACCCACGCACCATTCGACCCTAATCTGGCCCAACTCGCCCCACCCAGCGCCAGGATCACACGTTTGGCCTCAACCTCGCGCGGCCCTTCCAGCGTGTCAAAGCGAACCGTGTTGCCAAGCGCATCCATCCGCCAATTTCGACGCAGCTCGGCCCCCTGTGCCTCCAGCCGCGCAAGCCAAGCTCGCAGCAAAGGCGAGGCTTTCATCACCTTGGGAAACACCCGGCCAGTCGAGCCGGTAAACATCTCCTGCCCCAAGGTTTCCGCCCAGGCGATGGCCTCTTGTGGACCGAAACTCTCCAAAGCCGTGCGAAGGGTTGGATGCAACGGGGCATAGGCACGAAGAAACGCATCCAGAGGTTCGTTTTTCGTCAGGTTTAGACCCGATTTTCCGGCCATGAGGAATTTGCGCGCGGGCGAAGGTTTCGCCTCGGTGATCAGCACGCTTTGTCCCGCTTTAGACACCACATCCGCCGCCATGAGGCCGGCGGGACCCGCGCCCACGACCAGCACATCGACCTGAAGAGGCGCCTCACTCACGGCTGGATCAGGGCCTTGATCCCGGCGATGTGTTCTGGCGCGGCCTCAAGCGCGGCCTGAGACAGCTCCGCGACGGCCTCTTTCTGATCCGCCGCCGGAACCAATCGGTCCACTAGCCCCCAAGACAGTGCCTCCTCAGCGGTGATTTTCTGCCCGGCCATGAGGATCATTTTCGCCCTCGCAGGCCCGATTAGGGTCGAAAGTCGCGCAGGATCGGAGGGTTGTGGCAGGAAGCCCAATTTCATCACCGGGTAAAAGAATTTCGCCGAAGGGTCGGACAGGCGGATGTCGCAGGCCAGAGCCATGCCAAAAGCACCGCCCGCCAAAGTGCCGTTCAACGCCGCAACGGTCAGGCAAGGCAAGGCCGCGATCTTTCCCGACAGCTCCTCCCACAAAGGCGAGGTCGCAAGCCCCGCACGCGCTTCATCGAGATCAGCGCCTGCGGAGAAAACCTTGCCCGCGCCCGTCAGGACGAAAACCTTGGCAGTCCCTGACGCGTCATCCACGATGTCGATGAGCCGAGACAGCATCTCGGAGGTCAGGGAATTGGCCTTTTCAGGCCGGTTTAGGGTCACACCCCAGAGATCGCCATCCCGCTCCAGTTCGATCATGAAATCACCCCGATCTTGCGCCGCAGTCCTTCGTCCCGCAGAGACAGTTCTTCGCCCAGATGCGCGTCCGCCTCGGCCCCGCACATCCAGAGCAAGGCCTGCGCGGGCCATTCGGGCGGGATATGATCCGACCAGTCGAGCTGGCTCACCGCATTGATGCCGGAGGCTTTGATGTCACGCTGCATTTGGGTCGCAACCGTGCCCGGCGACAGGCCCATGGCGCGGATGCCATTGGCGCGCTCTTCGAGATCGAGCATGGAGGTCAGCATCGCCGCACCAGCTTTAGAGCTGCAATAGGCGCTCCACCCCTCTACAGGGTTGTGCGCGGCACCTGAGGAAATGGTCAAAACCGTGCCAGACCCACGGGCAACCATCTCCGGCACGACACGGCGCATGGCGTAGAAGACGCCTTTGACGTTGATGTCGATCAGACGGCCCCAAGCCTCTGGATCACAGGCTTTGAGATCGCCAATCGGGTCGATCACACCGGCGTTGTTGATCAGGATGTCGATGGGGCCAAGCTGGCTCTCGACCGCACTCATCGCGGCATCAATCGCCGTATAGCTTGAGATGTCGCAGGGCACAGCCACGGCGTTTGGTCCGATCTCCTCGGCGATCTTGGTAATCGCATCCTTGCTCCGCGCCAAAAGCGCAACTTTTGCGCCGGATGCGGCGAAAAGACGGGCCGCAGCCTCACCAATGCCACGGCTTGCGCCGGTGATGACAACGGTCTTTCCAGCAACTTCTGACATCGTTTGGCCTCCCTCATAATTCTTCCGCGACCATAAGGTCTGCCCGCCCAAGGTTCCAGTCTTGACCCTCCGCGCAAAGCACGAAAATGTACGCGCGAATGTTAAAGGAGATTTTCATGCGTTCCCTGTTTACGACCACGGCGCTCACCGCCGTCTGCCTGATGGGCACTCCCGCCCTCGCCGACATCACGCCGGAGGAGGCCTGGGAGGCCTACCTCAGCCAGATGACCCAGATGGGCATGGAGCCAACGGCCGAAGTCACGCGCGAAGGCGACACATTGGTCGTACGCAACATGGTCTATGGTCTGGAGATGGATCTGGGGGACACCTCTGTCACCTCGACCACCACGGCCCCGGAGATTCGCTTTCAAGAACAGAGCGGGGGCACGGTTGCCCTTCGCTTTGTCGAACCGCTGAAGTCGATCTCGGTCACGCCGGTGGGTCCGGGTTTCGAGGACTCTGTGGAGACCGACACAATCGAAACCCGCTCGACCATTCAGATCGACGGCGTGACGATCATTTCGGGCACGCCCGAAGACCTGTTGTTCACCTTCGAGGACAGCGCGTTTACCTCGACAAGCGAACAGATCATTCTCGATGGTGAGGTGATCCAGCCGGGTCTCTCGGCCAAAATGGTCGGCATCGGTGGCACCTATACGATTGTGCAGGGCGATGACGGCATGACCTCTGACATGGACATCACCGCAAGCGCGCTGACCTATGATTTCGACCCGATGGACACGGAGACCGGCGACAAAGTCGATATGGGCTTTGCCGCAAATGACATGAACATCACGGGCAGTTTCACACTGGCCGAAGGTGAGCATGCCGATTTCATGCAGAGCATTTTCGGCGAGAGCGCCATGGGTATCACCATGGCCATGGCGGGCAGCACCTCTTCCATCGAGATTGTGAGCGACGCGCCGGGCGGCGGCATGAAAATCGACGCCGCAACGGGCGCCTCGACGCTGGACATGACTCTCGAAGACGGCGCCGTGGGCTATGATGCCAAGGTCGCCGATCTCAATGTCATCGCCGCTGGCGCGCAAATTCCCGGCGGTCAGATGAACGTCTCGATGAAGAGCTACAACACCGCTCTGCTTTTCCCGTTTGCCGCCTCTGATGCGGCGCAGCCCTTCGAGCTTCGTCTCGGGATGGAAGAGCTGGTCCTGCCGGAAATCGCATGGATGATCGCGGACCCGACCGGTCAGTTGCCGCATGACCCGGCGAGCCTGCGCATCTCTCTGGATGGCACGCTGCAAAATGACGTGGACCTGTTCGACGTCACCGCCATGACCGCCCTCGAAGAGAACGGTGGCGAGATGCCGTTCAAAGTGGAAACCGTGAATATCCCGGAGATTTTCCTCGATCTCGCAGGCGCCACGATCAGGGGCGAAGGCAAGGGGCACTTCCTCGACCAAGAGGCCGCAGTGCCCGGTGGCATGCCGCCGTTCGCCGGAAACCTGTCGCTCAACATGGTGGGTGTGAACGATCTGATCACCAAGCTGTCCTCCGCGGGCATTTTGCCGCCTGAACAGGCCATGTCGGCGCAGATGATGCTGGGCCTCTTTGCCCGTCCGGGTGAGACCGCAGGCGAGTTGGTGTCCGAGATCGAAATGACCGAAGACGGCCAGATCATCGCCAACGGGCAACCGCTGCCGTTCTAAACACCGAAGACGCACCGCCTGCTTGCACTTCGCGGGCGGGCGGTGCATCTGACAGACGACCACATGACACAAGGGAGACCCCGCCATGACGCGCAACCTCAAAGACCTGACCGAGGCGCTTCTTGAGGCCGCGATGAGTGCCGGGGCCGAGGCCGCAGATGCGATGGCCATCGACGGCACCTCCCTGTCGATCAATGTCCGGCAGGGTGCGTTGGAACAGGCGGAGCGCTCCGAAGGCGTGGACATCGGCTTGCGGGTTCTGATCGGCAAACGCCAGGCCTGCGTGTCGGCCTCTGACACCCGTCCTGAGACACTTGCGACCATGGCCGAACGTGCGGTCACCATGGCCCGATTGGCGCCAGAGGACCCGACCGCGGGCCTTGCCGATGCGACACAAATCACCGGGAATACCGATGCAAGTTCGCTGGAACTGTTCGACCCCTCCGAAGAACCATCGCCCGAACACCTCAAAGACGACGCCCTGCGCGCCGAAGCGGCTGCCGCCAGCTACAAAGGTGTCTCGCAAGTCGACAGCGCCGCCGCCGCATACGGGCGCCGCCAGATTTACCTCTCCGCCACCAATGGGTTCAGCGGCGGGTATGCTCGCAGCGATCGGATGATCTCCACCGTCGCCATCGCGGGCGAGGGCACGGGGATGGAGCGCGATTACTGTGGCGAAAGCCGGATTTTCGGCGCGGACTTGCCCAGCCCGGAAGAGATCGGTCTTCTGGCCGCCGAGCGCACCGTCGCCCGTCTCGGCGCGCGCAAGCCCAAGACCGGCGCCTATCCGATGCTCTTTGATGAGCGGATTTCGTCGTCGCTGATCGGGCATCTTTTGTCCGCGATCAACGGCTCCGCGATTGCCCGTGGCGCAAGCTGGCTGCGGGACGCGATGGGCGAAGATGTCCTGCCCAGCGGGTTGTCCGTGATCGAAGACCCGCACCGCCCGCGCACCTCCGCCTCGCGCCTGTTCGACGCCGAAGGGCTTGCGACACAAAAGCGCGCGCTGGTGGAAAACGGACGGCTGACCTCTTGGGTTCTCGACCTCGCAACCGCCCGCAAACTGGAGCTTGAGAGCACCGCCAACGCCTCGCGCGGCGTCTCTTCGCCTCCGTCACCCACCTCGGGAAATGTGACCCTAACGCAGGGCAACCAGACCCGCGAAGAGTTGATGCGCGAGATGGGGACCGGGCTTTTGATCACTTCGATGATCGGTTCGTCGATCAACCCGACCACCGGCGATTATTCCCGTGGGGCGAGCGGGTTTTGGATCGAGAATGGCGAGATCGCCTATCCGGTCAACGAATGCACCATCGCCGGGAATCTGCGCGACATGCTGAAAACCCTTGTGCCCGCGAATGACGCGCGCACGCATCTGAGCCGTGTCGTGCCCTCACTTTTGGTCGAAGGGATGACACTTGCCGGCGACTGAGAGTGCCTTCGAAGACCTGGAGCTTCTCATCGAGGCGGCGCGCAACGCCGGTGAGATCGCCCGCCCCTATTGGCGCGCCGATCCGGAGGTTTGGGACAAGGGCGGCGGGCAAGGTCCGGTGACGGAGGCCGATCTGGCCGTCGACCGGATGCTACACGAGTATCTCCTGTCCGAACGGCCCGACTATGGCTGGCTTTCCGAGGAGACCGTCGACACCACGTCGGAACGCCTCGGCAAGAAACGCGTCTTTATTGTCGATCCGATCGACGGCACGCGAAGTTTCATCCACGGCGATCACAACTGGGCGCATTCGCTGGCGATTGCCGAAGAGGGCGAGGTGATCGCGGCGGTCGTGTTTTTGCCAATGCGTGAGCGGCTTTTCACGGCCGTTCTGGGCGGTGGCGCGGAGTTGAATGGCGAGGTCCTGAAAACCGCACGGCGTTGCGATCTCGATGGAGCTGCGGTTCTGGCCCCGCGTCAGCACCTTCGCGATGAACATTGGAAGGGCGGCTCGCCGAAGTTCATTCACAAATTCCGCCCGTCTCTGGCCTATCGCCTCGCCTTGGTGGCGCAGGGTCGCTACGACGCGATGTTCACCTTTCGCGACACATGGGAATGGGATGTGGCGGCGGGCACGCTGATCCTGACGGAAGCCGGGGGACAGGTCACCGATCTTGCGGGACAGGCCCCGGTTTTCAACCAACCAAGGCCGCAACTGAACGGTCTGGTCGCGGGATGCCCCGATCTGGCCGATGGCATCCTCGCGCGGCTGAAATAGAGCCTAATCCAGCGCAAAAGAGCTTTACTTATACTCTTCCATATCCTCGGCCACAGCGCGCGTCATCGAGGCAATGATGTCCGGATCCGCCGAATGCACCCGCGACCAGTTCGGGATGAAAGGTGTCTCCATCGGATTGTCGAGGAACACGCTGCCCGCAAGGATGATGTTGTTGGCAAACAGCTCGACCGCTTTCTCTTCGGAATGGCGATCCACATGCAGCCCGTTCATCCGCGCGTCGTTGAAATAGGTCTCGATCAGATCGAGCGCCCCGCGATAATAGGTGGCTTTGATCGAGCGGAAAATCTCTTCAGAGAACACCGTGCCATCGGCAGCGAGCTTGCGGTAAAGCGCTTTGCAAATGTCGACGGACATCCGCGACAGGCCGGTGGCGGCGTCTTCTTCGCTCAGGTCCTGATGTTTGTGATCGTAGCGGTCGGAAATTTCGACCTGACAGACTGCGCGCGGGCTCAGATTGCGCCAGGCCTCGGAGAGCAGGCCGATCTCCAACCCCCAATCTGACGGAATACGCATATCCGGCAGGATCGAGGTGCGCATGGCAAACTCACCCGCCAGCGGATAGCGAAAGTCAGCCAGAAAATCGAGATATTCGCGCGGCCCCAATACTTTGGCCAGCGCATGGATCATCGGCGTCACCAAAAGCCGCGTCACCCGACCGTTCAACTTGCCATCAGCGACACGGGGGTAGAAGCCCTTGGACATCTGATAGGGAAAGGTTGGGTTCGCCACCGGGTAAACCAGACGCGCCAGCATTTCGGCGGAATAGGTCACCACATCGCAATCATGCACGGCGACCACAGCACTGTCGGCGCGAGCAATCGTGTAGCCCATGCAGAACCAGACATTGCGGCCCTTGCCCGGCTCAGAGGGCGAAAGGTCCAGCGCCTTGAGACGCGCATCCACCGCTGTCAGGCGCGGACCATCGTTCCAAAGCACCACATGATCGGCCTTGAGGCGCGAGAAGAACTGAAGCGCGTAGCGATATTGCTCCTCGGTGGCGCGGTCGAGACCGATGACGATGCGATGGATGAAATCGACCTTGTTCAGCTCATCGACGATGTTCGTCAGCGCATCGCCTTCGAGCTCGGAAAACAGCGACGGCAGGATCAGCGTGATCTTTCGCGTTGAAGAAAAGGCATTGAGTTCGCGGCTCAGGTCCTCTTCGCCATTGATGCGCAGATTGTGCAATGTGGCGACATGCCCGCCCTGATGAAAATCCGCCATGTCTTAGCCTTTCTCGGTATTTTGATATTCTTGTGCGATGCGTGAGAGCACCGCAATGTTCCAACCTTCGGGACCGGGCGCAGCTGTGCGCGTGATCCGTCCCGTAGCCTCTCCGGGCAAGATCGGGATACCCGGCCCATGTGAATTGCGCACGACAACGCCGTGATCCGCAGCGGCAATCATTTCGACATCATTGGGCGCGTCGCCCAAAGCCATGGTCACCGGACGCGGAGAGTAATCCGCGATGATGTCGGCCATGCGATCCGCCTTGGTCGCGCCGAACGACAGGGTCAGATAGCGGCCGCCTTGTCGGGCATGGATGCCCTTGTCCTTCAACGCAGCCTCAAAGCATGACAAATCTTCGCCGGAGCCACTCCAAAGACCGGGTTCAGAGAACTGCCTTTGCGCGGCCAGTGTCGCCTGCGCCAAGGGAAGCCCGGTGTTTTGCGCCACCTCTTCGACAGTCCAATCGGAAAAGCCGGTGTAGTGCTGACGCAGGTCTTTCGGCAAATCGGCCAGAGCCTTGAGGATAGCATCATGTGCCGTCCGATCCGACAAAGCACCAGTACCCGGTGCCAGAATTCCCGCGCCATTTTCGACAATCGCTGGCGCATGACCGAACCCCATCTCTGAACGCAGTTCCGCAATCTCAGCGGCGGTTTTCGAACTGGCCAAAATCAGAGGAAGGCCCAGACGCTTCATCTCCTGCAACGCCGGTTCCGCCGCGGCCCATGAATAGCTGTCATGGTCCAGCAACGTGCCGTCGAGATCGGAAAATACGATCAGGCGGGGGGCGGTCTTCTCGGTCTTCATGGCCTCATGATGACCGTAGCACAGAGGGAGGAAAACAGTTCATCGCAAAAAAGGTCAAAAAACCGCATTATGCCGCCCAAGAATTAGGCGCAAGCCGCAGGCCGCTTGACCCCCCCGGCGATTGGACTAGGGTGCGCCCATAACATTCGGAGAGTTTCCATGGCACAAAGACTGCACCTCGTGTTCGGCGGCGAATTGATCGACCCCTCCAAAACCGTGTTCCGCAATGTCGATGACATTCATATCGTTGGGATTTTCCCCGATTACGAGACGGCACACAACGCGTGGAAGGCGGAAGCGCAACGCACCGTGGACAACGCCCATATGCGCTATTTCATCGCCCACCTGCACCGGCTGCGCGACGAAGCGCAAAACGCCTCCCCCACCGAAGAGCTCGGGGCCTGAGGATAAGGCCAGATGGCCCGACCCTTTCCCTATCTGCTCTATTCCGGCTTAAGCCGCAAAAGCGACCGTCACCGCGCCGACCGGTTGGATCGCCTCGTGCAAAACGGGGCGCTCTCTCATGCGGCCCGCGATCAGAGGTTGGCGCAGAACCTGCCGGACCGCCCGAAAGGCGAGGTTCTCTGGCTCCACGCTGCGACCGGTTTTGCGCTGCGCCCGACGATGGAACTCCTGTGTCGGATTGGCGACGATCGTCCCGATATGTTCGGGTTGATCACGCTGTCCCCCGATGTGCAGCCCCCGGCTGGCGCCGCGCTCGACACCGGCCATTTCACGCTCTTGCCAGAAGACGACAGCACCATCGTGCGGCGGTTTCTGGACCATTGGTCGCCCGACAGCCTTGTCTGGATCGGTGGAAAATTCCGTCCGAATTTGCTGCGGGAAACCCATGAACGCCATATCCCGACGCTCGCCATCGAAGCCCCGCACAGCCCCACCACACTCGATCTGACCAGCCCCGTACCAGGGCTTCGTCGGCATGTACTTGGCGGGTTCGATCACGTGATCACCGCCAGCTCCGAGGCCGCCTACCCGTGGCGACGTGCAGGGCTTGGCACGGAGCAGATCGAGATCTTGGGCTATCTCGAAGAGGGTGGAATCGCGCCCAGCGTCGATGAAGATGAGCTGACACGTCGCATGGTGGAGATCGGCACGCGTCCCACATGGTTTGCCGCACGGCTGGATCGCTCGGAAATCAGCGAAGTGATCCGCGCCCACAAACGCGCCCTGCGCCGCGCGCACCGGCTGTTGCTGGTGCTGTCCCTGTCCGATCCCTCGACTCAAGACAGCGTGCTGGCCCAGATGGAAACCGCGGGATTGGCCGCCACGATTCTCAACCCCGACAGCCCGATTTCCGAATCGGATCAGGTCGTCATTCTCCCGACCGCCCCCCATCACGGCGAGGAAGGTCTGTGGCACAGGATCGCGCCGATCAGTTTCATGGGAAGCTCCCTTGGGCCCTTTGGTGGCATCGATCCCTATCCTGCCGCCGCCATGGGATCCGCGATCCTGCATGGTCGGCATGTCTCAGATTTCACCACCGCCTACGCGCGTCTCACCGCCGGAAATGCCGTGCGCGCAGTGACGGATGGGTTTGAGTTGGGCGAAGAGGTCGGGCGTTTGATGTCCCCCGATCAGGCCGCTTTGATGGCAGGGGCCGCCTGGGAAGTGGCTTCTACTGGCGCCGAAGTCACGGACCGTGTCGCCAATCTGGTGCAGGATTTCCTCGATCTTCGGGAAAGGATCGCGCCATGAAACAGCCTTTGTTCTGGTCTAATCCCGCAGAAAACCCCGGCTGGCAGGCCCGGCTCCTGTCGCCCCTTTCCGCGCTCTACGCGAAGGTGACGGCCAAGCGCCTCAAACAGCCCGGCTATCGCGCGTCCGTGCCGGTGATCTGTGTCGGCAACATCAACGCAGGCGGGACAGGCAAGACGCCCACCACCATCGCCTTGGTGCAGCGTTTGATCGAACGCGGGCACACCCCGCATGTCGTCTCGCGCGGTTATGGCGGCAAACTCGAAGGCCCGGTGCGTGTCGATGAGCGGGCTCATAGCGCCGATGACACCGGCGACGAGCCGCTTTTGATCGCGGCCTTCACGCCGGTTTGGGTCGCCAAAGACCGCGCCGCAGGTGTGCGCGAGGCCGAAAAGGCTGGCGCCGACGTCATCCTTCTCGACGACGGCATGCAGAATCCATCCGTTGAAAAAGACCTCACGCTCGTTGTGGTCGATGCCCATCGGGGCTTTGGCAATGGACGTGTCTTGCCCGGCGGGCCGTTGCGAGAACCCGTTGCTGTCGGCATGACGCGTGGCGATGTTCTGATCTCGATCGGCGATGCCGCCGCACAGGAGCGGTTTACGTCGAGTTGGGCCGGATTGGTGTCTATTCCACGCGCTCAGGCGACCTTGCAACCGCTGCCCACCGGGCTCGATTGGCAGGGACTTCAGGTCATGGCTTTTGCGGGCATCGGTCATCCGGAAAAGTTTTTTCAGACCCTGCGCGACCTAGGGGCTGATCTTCTGCGGACTGAGGCGCTTAAGGATCACCAGCCCCTCTCCATCCCGCTGATGAAAAGGCTCGAAATCGAAGCCTTGGCCTTAGGCGCACAGATGGTCACCACAGAAAAAGACGCGGTGCGTTTGCCCCGCGCCTTTCGTATGAAGGTGGTCACCCTGCCCGTACGGCTCAATGTCTCCGACTGGTCAGAGATTGATGCGCATTTGAGCCGTTTGGGACTGAGTTAGGGTCTTAGCCCTCGAGTTTCGCGTCCAGGATTTCCTTGAGATCCGCGTAGCTCATGTTCGAATGTTTCTCACCATCGATCACCAGCGTCGGCGTGGCGTTGATGTCGTATTCTTCGACCTCTTTGGTGAATTTCGCGTAGAGCTGTTCCGCCATTTGGCCGTCATTCAAACAGGCGTCGAGGTTCTCGTCGGTCAGGCCGGCACGCTTGCCGATCTTGCGCAGGTTTTCGACGATTTCCATCGTGTCCTTGCCACCCGCAAGCCACTCGGCTTGTTCGTCGAACAGCATCTTCTGCACACCGAAATAGCGCATTTCTCCACCACATCGCGCAACCATCGAGGCCCAAAGGCCGAATTTGTCAAAGTAGACTTCGCGATACACGAACTTCACCTTGCCGGTGTCGATATAGTCTTTCTTCAACGGCTCGAACACGGCTGTGTGGAAAGTCGCGCAATGCGGGCAGGTGTAGGAGGCGTATTCGATCAATTCGATCGGCGCATCTGCATCCCCCAGGACCAGATCGGCGATCCCGGAGCTATCGGCATCCTGAGCCGCTGCCGGGGACACGATGAAATTCGTGACGGCAGAGGGGTTCAGCAAAAGCGCGCCACCGAGTGTAGCCATGGCGGTGGTGATCATGAAGGTGCGGCGATTCATCAGTTTTCCTTTGTTGTCGTGCTATGTCGGGTCAGGAATGTCCCGGCGAATTTCTCAAGCGCCTGACGCAGAGCCTTATCATGAACCCCATCGGCGAGGGATTTGGCCTGCGCCTGGGCCTCCGGCGTCACTTGCGGTTTGGCTTTGTTTTTTGGGGCCTCGAAGACGGCGCGTCCCTCAGAAAATCCCATCGGAGCAGTTTGTGTGATGCGAATGTGGCTGATGGCATTGTGGCCATAGACGGCATTCACACGGTTGCGAATCTTTGGAAGTTCGGCCTGAAGCATCGGCGCATAGGCCCCGGTGGTCAAAAGCGTGAGCGTGGCCCCGAAACCGCCCTTGGCGTAGGACACTTTGACGGGGCGCGACATGGCCGCAATCTCCGGTCCGACGCTTTCTTCCCAATGCGTGAGCAGCTTGGATTGAGAAAATCCTCGGGATTCGGACGCTTCCTGAATACGGCGCTGCAAAAGACTGGCGGTTCTCTCGAACCCCTTCTTGCGTCTTTTTACATATGGTTGCGCCTCGGTCATGATTTCCCGTCTGGTTTCTCTGCTTGTGGGTCCTATTCTATTGCCATAGGCGCAACACGCCAGAAGAAAGCAGATGACAGGACCTAAAGATTGCGTGACGACATGAAACACGGCGATATCGCGGCGCAACTTTTGGCGTGGTACGATGTTCATGCGCGCGTCTTGCCTTGGCGCATTTCGCCCTCGGATCGCGCGCGTGGCATCACGCCCGATCCGTATCGGGTCTGGATGTCGGAGATCATGTTGCAACAGACAACCGTGGCCGCCGTGAAATCCTATTTCGAACGGTTCACCACGCTTTGGCTCACCGTCATTGATCTCGCAAATGCCGAAGATGAGACTGTGATGGGTGAATGGGCAGGCCTTGGGTACTATGCCCGGGCGCGCAATCTGTTGAAGTGTGCCCGCGTGATCCGGGATGACTATCAGGGCGAATTCCCCCGAACACGTGTCGAATTGCAATCGCTTCCCGGTGTCGGTCCCTATACCTCTGCGGCCATTGCCTCCATCGCCTTTGATCAGTCCGAAACGGTCGTGGACGGCAATGTCGAAAGGGTCGTTTCGCGCCTGTTTCGGGTCGAAACACCGCTTCCCGCCGCAAAGGCTGAGCTGACCGAATTGGCCGACAGATTAACGCCAAAAGAGCGCCCCGGAGACTACGCGCAGGCGATGATGGATTTGGGGGCGACGATCTGCACCCCAAAATCGCCGACCTGTGCGATTTGTCCGCTGATAGAGAATTGCGGAGCCCGAAAAGCCGGAGATGCGGCTCGTTTCCCTCAGAAAACACCCAAAAAACCGAAACCCACCCGGCATGGCCACGCCTATGTCGGGCGCACATCGCGCGGTGAATGGGTGTTGGAGAAACGGCCAGAGAAGGGGCTATTGGGGGGGATGCTCGGCTGGCCAGGCACGGAATGGCAGGAAGAGCACCCGAAAGAGGCGCCTTTCGAGGGCGATTGGATCGAGCTTGGCGAGGTGCGACATACCTTCACGCATTTCCATCTGATTCTCACCGTTCATGCCGCGAAAGATGTGACAAATCCGCCCGAAGTGCTCGCGTTGAGGGGGCCAAACGCCTTTCGCGCCTCCGATCTTCCGACCGTGATGCGAAAGGCATTTGACCTCGCCTCTCAGAGCCTAGAGGATTAGTGCATCCTCCCCGGCCTCTGAAAGTTTGATCCGATGAATATGGCCCAAATCAGTTTCCGAAATGCGATCCCCTTTTGGCTGTCGCTCACCCTTGTGCCCTTGATCTGGCTGGGTGCGACTGTCGGAGGCTGGACGGTCATTATCGTCCCGCTTTACGCTTGGTACATGTTCGGATTTCTCGACGGAATTCTGGGGCTCAACACCGACAATCCAGACCCGAACACAGCCGAAAGCGAGCTTTTCTGGTATCGTGCCATCACCATCATCTGGTTCCCGGTGCAATTCGTAAACATCTTTGGGCTGATCTGGTTCGTGACCCATACGGATCACCTCTCTGTGCTGGAAACTCTCGTGGTGTTCTTTGGTCTTGGCGTGTCTTCGGGGACAACCGGCATGGTCTATGCCCATGAGCTTTGCCACCAACGTAACAACATGGAACGCTGGCTGGGCGATCTTTTGTTGGCCTCTGTCCTTTATTCGCATTTCCGCACCGAACATTTGCTGGTCCACCACAAACATGTCGGCACGCGGCGCGATGCGGTGACGGCGCTCTACAATGAGGGATTTCATCATTATTTCTTCCGGGTGCTGCGCGAATGTCCGCGCTCTGCCTGGGAGGCAGAAAAGGCACTGCTCGCGCGCAAAGGCTTGTCGGCCTGGCATCCGCGCAACCCGCATTTCCGCTATTGGACGCTACAGATCCTGATGCTGATCTTTGCCACGCTGATCGGCGGTGTGCCGGGGCTGTTGCTCTTTGTCTGGCAAGCTATCGTGGCGATTTGGCAGCTGGAACTCACCAATTACGTCGAACACTACGGCCTCACCCGGCGGCATCTGGGCGACGGCAAATACGAGCATGTGAAACCGCATCATAGCTGGAACGCAGCGCATATGGCGACGAATTGGTTGCTGATCAATCTGCAACGCCATTCGGATCACCATTACAAACCCGACCGTCGCTTTCCGCTCTTGCAGAATTACGACGAGACCGAAGCGCCGCAGCTCCCCTACGGTTATACGGTCATGGGCGTGGCTGCGATGGTGCCACCCGTCTGGCGCCGGATGATGAACCCGAAAGTCAAAGCCTGGCGCAAGCGCTACTATCCCGATCTGGCGACATTTGCCGATTGGGAGCCCTATAAAAACGGCACCAACCCGCTGCCTCGGCTCTAATCCAAGTCAAACTGGGACAAAAAAAGCCCCGCTGATAAGACAGCGGGGCAGAAGGTGGTGCCGCGAAGTCAGGCCGCAGGCACCAGGCGGTAACTTTAAATTCTATTGAGAGACTTACTGCATCTCCGCGCGGATTTGCTGGCGCAGCACGTCAATCGGGACGTGTTTGCCATCGCGTTTGAAGGTCCAATAGGTCCAGCCGTTGCACGAGGGCGCACCTTCGAGGTGCGCGCCAACCTGGTGGATCGAGCCCTTCACATCATTTGCGACCAGCGTCCCGTCGGCACGCACTTTCGCGGTGCGGCGACCATTCATGGAGACAAGTTCCTCACCCGGACGCAGCATGCCTCGTTCGACAAGCTGACCGAACGGCACACGCGGCTCGGCGCGTTTCGAGGTCGAGACACGCAGCGCGTCCTTGTCGAATTTGCGCACGGAAGCGATGCGTTTGGCGGCCACCTCGCGGTATTTCTCTTCGCGCTCGATGCCGATGAACTCACGGCCGAGCATCTTGGCGACAGCCCCGGTGGTGCCGGTGCCGAAGAACGGATCGAGGATCACGTCGCCCGGATTGGTGGTGCCGACGATCACACGATGCAACAGGCTTTCGGGCTTTTGCGTCGGGTGGGCCTTGTCGCCATTGTCGTCTTTCAAGCGCTCGCCACCGTTACAGATCGGCAGAACCCAATCGGAGCGCATCTGGATGCCCTCGTTCAGAGATTTTAGCGCTTCGTAGTTGAACGTGTATTTCGCGGCCTCTGCCTTCGACGCCCAGATCAGCGTCTCATGGGCGTTGGTCAGGCGCTTGCCCCGGAAGTTCGGCATCGGATTGGATTTGCGCCACACGACGTCGTTCAAAATCCAGTAGCCCTGATTCTGAAGCTCGGCCCCGAGGCGGAAAACGTTGTGATAGGACCCGATCACCCAGATCGCACCATTCGGCTTGAGGATGCGCCGCGCGGCCTTGAGCCACTCGCGGGTGAAATCGTCATAAACCTTGAAACTGTCGAATTGATCCCAAGCGTCATCGACCGCATCCACCTTGGAATTGTCCGGACGATGCAGATCGCCCCGCAGTTGCAGGTTATAGGGCGGGTCGGCGAAAATCAGGTCGACGCTTTCCTCGGGAAGCGCGTTCATCACCTCGATGCAATCACCAGACAATATCTCATTGAGCGGGAGCGAATTCGCCCCCTTACGGATCGTTGTTTTCATCTTCTGCCTCATAGCGCGCCCCTTATGGGACGTCGTTTTAACGCGTCATTTTTGACGTCATTTATGGGTCTCAAGATGAGTCATTGCTGATTCTCAGTCAATTTCTTTTTCGAATCAGTCACTTACGTTTTTGTCTTGATACAAGATATTGTGCACGGGTTTGAACGAACGTCTATGGAGCGGGGTCACACCAAAATCTCGCAAGCCCTCGAGATGCACCTTGGTCCCGTAACCAGCGTTTTTCTCCCAGCCATAGCCGGGGTACTGTTGCGCCAAATCCACCATGAGGCGATCCCGCCATATTTTGGCCACAATTGAGGCCGCCGAAATCGACAAAGACCGTGCGTCCCCTTTGACGATGGCCTCAGCATCGAGCCCAAACGCCGGCGGCACCTTGTTGCCATCGACCAGCACATAGTCCGCCTTGACCTTGAGCCCGGCCACCGCCCGCTCCATGGCCCGCAAGGACGCCTGAAGGATGTTGATCTCGTCGATTTCCTCGACGGAACACGACGCGATGGAGACATCGGCCTTGGTGAAAATCTCATCGTAAAGCACTTCGCGCCGCTTCGCCGTCAGGGCTTTGGAATCGTTGAGCCCTTCGGGGATGTGCGCCGGATCGAGCCAGACGGCAGCGGCCACCACGGGACCGGCCAGAGGGCCACGCCCCACCTCATCCACGCCAACGATACGGGTGTAGCCACGCCGTTGGGCGGCCTCTTCGAAACTGTAATCAGGGATCGGTTTTGTCATACCCCTGTGAAGCCGAAGCCGGACAGAGGCGCAAGAAAAAAGCGGGTGGGACGCATGAACCCACCCGCAAGTTGACGCGACACATGGGGACATGAAACCGCGTATCTGCTCGATTTTTTAAGAACTCAGCGACGGACGTATCCTTGGTCGCGGTAACGGTCGTGAACGCGATCCCGCTCGATGCGGTAGCCAAAATTGTTCAGACAACCGACATCGTAGGCGTCCTTTTTGCCCTGACGGGTATGAACGCGGGTCTCGCAGGCCCGGGGCAAATGCGCACGGGCGTTCTTCGGGGCTTGACGTTCGATACAGCGTTCCAAAGCCACCAAGCGGTGTTTGTTGCCATAGCCCGCACTCACGACACATTGGTTCGGAATACGATAGTCATGCCCCCAGTCCCGCCCAGGGGCGCGATCCTTATCGGGATGTGGCTGGGTGACGGTAACCTTGTCGTCGTTTTTGCCATCCAGCGCCTTGCCGATCACGAAGAGCGTCAAAAGCCCACCCAGCGCCAAAGCGGCGTCATTGTCTCCGGCACGGGCCGGCGCGGCGGAAATGCCAGCGGTGGCAATGGAAAGCGCAAGCAGCCCTGCGGTGAATTTGGTCAGTCTCATCGGTCGTCCTTTCAAAGCCTGCGGCCCGCCTTTTTGTGGGCTGAGCACGTTGATGGGACGGTGATGGCCGGTTTTCGGAAAATCGCTCAATAACAGCGGCCTGTCATTGGATAGCAGGCGGAAAAACCGGCTTTGCTATTGAATAACAACCGCAAAACTCACAGGATCGCGAGCATGAAAAAGCACCTTCTCCCCCTCATTGTTGCGCTCGCCACCCTGCCCGGTCTGGCCAGCGCCTCCTGTTACGCCAGCTACAAAGCCAAGCGTGACAATCCGCTCAAGCTGCACTTCGGCGTGGCCGAGGTGGGCGAGTCTCAGTGTTCGAAAGACGCGGCGGCGCAGGCGATCGGGCCGCGGCTTGAGAAAGAGGGCTGGCATCTTCTCTCCATCGTGGCGATGATCCCCGAAGAGAAACTGGGCGAGGTCAAAGCCGATGCTGGCGACTATTTCCTCCGATACTGACAGCCGCAAAGTGTCGCGTGTGGCGATCTATGGCATCGTGGCGATCGTCACGATCCTCTTGATCGCTGCCGTATTGCTTTTCGTGAACCTGCCGGACGCGAACGCCTTCAACACGCGGGTCGAACGGATTTTCGTCGAGAACGATCTGACCACACAGGCGGAAATCAAATTGCTCGAAATCCTCGCGCAATCGGGGACGTCCTTTTCTGGTGTGCTCAATTCCTACCGCATGGTGATCTTTGTCCTCTTGGTCTTTGCGACTGCTTTGCTGATCGCCGCTCTCGTCTTTCTCGTGGTGATCATCGCGCTCAACAAACGCATGAGCGAGATCGAAAAACGCGGGATCGAGGTGTCGTCCCTGTTGATCTCGCGCACGGAGAACACGGTTTACCTGAACAACATGGAATTCAAACTGACCCCTGCGGCGATTGAAACCCTCTCCGTTCTGGCCGAAGCGCGTCTCGACGATGACGTCCTGTCCGGCGCCGAGATCGAAGCGGTGATTTCGGGTCGTAACTCCGCCGATTGCGATGAGGCCGCTGGTGCGACGCGGATCAAACGCCTGCGCGATACGCTTGGGAATCAGATGGTCAGCGAGCTTTTGGTGAAAAACATCGCCCGCAAAGGCTACATGCTGTCCTGTCCGCGCGATGTCATTAAAATGGTGTGATTGCGCTTACCTCTTCCGCTCACAACCTGGGTGACTGCGGCAATACAGCCTTAAATTTGTGAACGCTGGTCTTGTCACCGCTCCCGCAAAGACATGCCCAAACGCATCACAGAGAAGAACCACCCTTTTTCTGCCGCGTGCCGAGGGTCGCTTGGTAGGCCTTGTGGAAAACCACCCTCACTTTTCCGGTATTCCGCTCAAAAATGTACCAAAAGACCACAGCAACGAAACCGGAAAGCACAAGCCACAACACAAAAAGCGGCCAACCCTCTGAAAGTGACTGGCTTCGGTAGTTCCCCCGAAAAGCGGATAGCAGCGCAAGCGTCGGAAAATGCGTGAGATACAGGGCAAGCAGAGCAATCGAAAACAAGATATAATACCAGAACTCATAGCTGATACTCCACAGCGGGCCATTGCTTCCGAATGCCAGAACCAAGATTTCCTGAAGAAAAACGGCATTCCCAAGAAATATAGTCACGTCAAATTGCCCGCCGGCCGATGGCCCGCTATAAAATTCCGGATATGCGCCTACATAAAAATCTGAACCCAAGTAGTATTGCCCGACCAGGTCCAGAACAGCCGTAAAAAGCAATGCCGGGATCATGACAGTCCATAGACGCGCAAAACGCTTGATCAGATCGTCACTCCACGATCATCTTCCGGATGAGATCGATTGTGTGCAGAACCGGCGACCAGATACCCCGAAGCACCAGCAATGCGATCATAGTTCTCGAAGAACATTGGACGGGCATGCGACAACATAACGAGCATCGCAGCGATACCGCGCATCCAATTCAGTCCGGCCAATTCGTTCCTTAGAAAGTGTCCCTCGTACTCGATCCTCGCAATATGGTGACCCCGGCAGGATTCGAACCTGCAACCTGCCCCTTAGGAGGGGGCTGCTCTATCCAGTTGAGCCACGGGGCCACATCTGATTCTTAGCCTTGCGGTATACCGAGGCACAAGGGTTGAGGCGCACCTTGCTGCTGAGAAATCGAAATAGGGTCCCGTTAAGGCAAACTCTGTGCGCTCGACCAAATACGCACAGTTTTCTCAAACCGCGCGGGGTAAGTCCGATAGCGCGCACAGGAAAACATGTTAGCGTTAACAATTTTCCGCGACGCCAGATGGACAAGGCGGTTTTATGGTGTAGACTGACAGGAATTACAATCAGTTCAGAGGGTCAGGCCATGTCACAGGGTTCAGGAAATACACCGTCGAAACGGCCGCTCACGCTGCGAGACGTCTCTGAGGCCTCCGGCGTCTCTGAAATGACCGTCAGCCGTGTGCTCCGCAATCGGGGAGATGTGTCCGAGGCCACCCGGACAAAGGTTTTGGAAGCCGCCCGCGAACTTGGCTACGTGCCGAACAAAATCGCAGGTGCGCTCGCCTCCTCGCGCGTGAACCTTGTGGCCGTGATCATCCCTTCAATGTCCAACATGGTGTTCCCCGAGGTCATGACCGGCATCAATGAGGTGCTCGAAGACACTGAACTTCAGCCCGTCGTCGGCATCACAAATTACAAACCCGAACGCGAAGAGGCGGTGCTCTACCAGATGCTGTCCTGGCGTCCCTCCGGCGTGATTATTGCAGGGTTGGAACACACCGAAGCGTCCAAGGCGATGATGGCCGCGGCGGGCATTCCGATCGTGGAAATCATGGACACAGACGGCGAGGCGATCGACGCCGCAGTTGGTATCTCGCACCGCCGTGCCGGTCGCAAAATGGCACAGGCCATCATTGATGCCGGCTACAAACGGATCGGGTTTCTCGGCACCAAAATGCCGCTCGACCACCGCGCCCGCAAACGTTTCGAGGGGTTCACCGAAGTGCTCGCGAAATCCGGTCTCGAAATCGCCGACAGCGAATTCTACTCCGGCGGCTCCGCGCTTAAAAAAGGCCGTGAGATGACCGAGACCATTCTCAAGCGCAACGAAGAAGATCCGTTGGATTTCCTTTATTACTCCAATGATATGATCGGTGCTGGCGGGCTGATGTATTGCCTCGACAACGGCATCGACGTGCCGGGGGACATCGGCCTTGCGGGGTTCAACGGCATCGAATTCCTTGATGGTCTGCCGCGCAAATTGGCGACGATGGACGCCTGCCGCGCCGAGATCGGACGCGCTGCGGCGCAGATCATCGCCAAACGGGTCGAAGATGAAAACGCAGCAGGCGGTGAGATCGTCACGCTCGAACCCTCTCTTGAATTTGGCGACACGCTCAAACGCAAGAAAAAGCTGATCTAAGCGCCGGATCACCGGATCGGCCTCGATTCAAGCAACATTATTCATCTGCGCACATGCGGTCGTGACTGGAAATGTCGCGCCGAAAGCCTTATGCAACGTCAACCCGCCCCATAGGCGGCTCATATGACGTTACAGAAAGCCAACACCATGCCTCATTACAGATCCCGCCGCTCGACCCATGGCCGGAACATGGCCGGTGCCCGCGGCCTTTGGCGCGCGACCGGCATGACCGATGGAGATTTCGGCAAGCCGATCATCGCGGTCGTGAACTCGTTCACGCAATTCGTACCCGGCCACGTCCATCTCAAGGACCTCGGCCAGATGGTGGCGCGCGAGATTGAAAACGCGGGCGGTGTGGCGAAAGAATTCAACACCATTGCGGTCGATGACGGCATCGCCATGGGCCATGACGGGATGCTCTACTCCCTGCCCTCGCGCGAAATCATCGCGGATTCGGTGGAGTATATGGTGAACGCCCATTGCGCGGACGCCATGGTCTGTATCTCCAACTGCGATAAAATCACCCCCGGCATGATGATGGCCGCGATGCGCCTCAACATCCCGGTGATCTTTGTTTCCGGCGGTCCGATGGAGGCCGGTAAGGTGCAGATCGGCGATCTCGAGCGCGCTGTGGACCTCGTCGATGCGATGGTTGCCGCCGCCGATGATCAATATACCGACGAACAGGTCGACGCATTTGAACAGAACGCCTGCCCGACCTGCGGGTCGTGTTCTGGCATGTTCACCGCCAACTCGATGAACTGCCTGGCCGAGGCGCTGGGTCTGGCCCTTCCGGGCAACGGCTCGACGCTGGCGACCCATGCGGATCGTAAGAACCTGTTCCTTGAGGCCGGGCGCAAGATCGTCGAGATCACCAAGAAGCACTACGAAGAGGAGCTTCCGGGCTACCTTCCGCGTGAGATCGCGACCTTCGAAGCGTTTGAGAACGCCATGTCCCTCGACATCGCTATGGGCGGGTCCACGAATACGGTGCTGCACCTCTTGGCCATCGCCTATGAGGGCAAGGTGAATTTCACCATGCAAGACATCGACCGCCTGTCGCGCAAGGTCCCCTGCCTCTGCAAAGTCGCGCCGAACATCCACAACGTCCATATGGAAGACGTGCACCGCGCTGGCGGCATTTTCTCCATCCTGGGCGAGATGCATCGTGGCGGCTTGCTGCATGGCGATGTCCGCACCGTGCACAGCGACACGATGGCGGCGGCGATTGCCCAATGGGACATCACGGTTGCGAACAATCCCGAGGCCGAACAGCTTTTCAAAGCGGCCCCGGGCGGCGTGCGCACGACTCAGGCGTTTTCGACCGAGAACCGCTACAAGGAACTCGACACCGACCGCGAAAATGGCGTGATCCGCTCTGTGGAACATGCCTTCTCGAAAGACGGCGGTCTGGCCGTTCTGTTCGGCAACATCGCCGAGCGTGGCTGTATCGTGAAAACGGCGGGTGTGGATGAAAGCATCCTGAAATTCACTGGCACCGCCCGCGTATACGAGTCGCAAGACGATGCGGTGAACGGCGTGTTGACCCGCGAAGTGCAGGCAGGCGAAGTGGTCATCATCCGCTACGAGGGGCCGCAAGGCGGTCCCGGTATGCAGGAGATGCTCTACCCGACGTCGTACTTGAAATCCAAAGGTCTGGGCAAAAAATGCGCGCTTTTGACGGATGGCCGGTTCTCTGGCGGCACCTCGGGTCTCTCGATTGGCCACGTCTCCCCCGAGGCGGCTGAGGGTGGTTTGATCGGGCTGGTGGAAACCGGCGATACGGTCGAGATCGACATCCCGAACCGTTCGATCCAGCTCAAGGTCGATGACGCCGTACTCGCGGCCCGTCGCGAAGAGAAAGGCCCGCTGCCGTGGAAACCTGCGGCCCCGCGTCCGCGCGCCGTCTCCACCGCGCTCAAGGCCTATGCGATGCTGGCCTCTGCGGCGGACAAAGGCGGGGTGCGCATACTGCCGGAAGACGCACAATAAGGCTTTAATCCAGCTCAAAAGACATAAACGCCGCCTCCATTCGGGGCGGCGTTTTGCATTAGCGGCGTGCCGTGATCAGCGCCTCACCCTGGCCAAAGAGCACAAGCGCACCGGACTCGTCGATGTCGAAGCGATCCACTTTGGACAGAGCCTCCAACACATGCGCTTCCTGCTGCATCAGGGCCTCCGGGCACATCATTCGGGTCACAGCCAGCGGTGCAAAAGACAGCCCCTCGCCAGTCAGCTCAACTCCACCCGTGAAGCGATTGCACCCGGTCGAACCAGAAACCCGTTCACCGTCGAACACCAGCGTCGCGTGGCTTGCGTCAATCACACCCGTGCCCGCGATATCCTCGATCTGCCACTCAGGCCCATTCAATAGATCCACCGCCTCCCCCGCACAGCCATGAAATGAGGTCACGCCTCGAGTCAGGGTCACAGTTTCCGGATAGGCCTGTCCGGACATGTCATCATGGCAAAGCTGAGGCGACACCAAGAGATCAAGCCCATCCGTCTGATAGAGTAGCCCTTCGTCATGCACTTGCGCCAAAGGCCACGCGCTTTCAATGACGGTTTCGCCATAGTCCAATTCAGCCTGCATCTGGCCTTCACTCACCGAGACACGCCAGCCCGGCTCATTGCCGCGCGCCACCCAAGGCGCCTCGGACCCAATGAGCGAACAGTCCATTTCGACCCCATTCCAGCCCAAAAGCGCCTGATCGCCCTTGATCCAGAACAGCACCCCTTCGGCTTCATTCTCATAACGCGCGCCGGAGGCGGAGATCGTTTGCGGCACAGTCACGACACGCCCATCCATCTCGAGAATAGCGGCCTCATCGGCAAACCCTGCGCGTCCCGCAAGGCCCTCGCACATGACCTTCGTACTGAAACCGGCCGGCACAGAATTGGCGAAAACCGGGGCAGCCAGGGCCATGGCTCCGACAAACACAACACTCGCGATCTTCATAGCATCCTCCCCAAATATTGGTGTCAGACTATGGTGAAGCTGAGTTGGGGTCCATGTCTTCGCCTTCAAAGACCTGTTATCTGACGGCGCCCTTCTATTGGGCTTGTACTTTTCGCGATGGATCACTAGCTTCGCCCCTACCTCGGGGTGCCCGTGCCAGACACGGCTGAGATGCGAACGCGAACCCGTTGAACCTGAACCGGCTAACACCGGCGGAGGGAAGGTATCAGCGATGTTCCACACGCGACCTTTTTCTTCGCCCATTTTATGATGGAGCGAGCCATGAAATATGGATTGACCCTCGCGGCCTTGCTGGCCGCAACCTCTGCGCAGGCAGACACTCTCACCGTTTACGCCCCAGATTATTTCGCCTCCGAATGGGGCCCCGGCCCCGCGATCAAGGCGGCCTTCGAGGAAGAATGCGATTGCGAGCTTGAGTATATCACCGGCGATGTCCTTCCGCGCCTTCGCCTTGAAGGCAAACGCACCAAAGCCGATGTCGCGATCGGCATCAATGTGGATGCGATGAAACAGGCCCGCGACACCGGTCTGTTCGCACCCCACGGCGTGGACCTGTCGCCCTTGACCATGCCGATTGCGTGGACCGACGAGACGTTTTTGCCCTTCGATTGGTCTTTCGCGGCTTTCGTCTATGACAACACGAAAATCACCAATCCGCCCAAGTCCTTTCATGAGTTGGTGAATTCCGACGAGGATTGGAAAATCGCCATCCAAGACCCGCGCACCTCGAGTTCGGGTCTAACTCTGGTGCTTTGGGGGCATGAGGTCTTTGGCGATGAGGTCGAAGCGGCCTGGACCAAACTGGCGCCCAAGGTGACCACCGTGACCAAAGGCTGGTCGGAGGCCTACGGCATGTTCACCGACGGTCAGGTCGATATGGTGCTCTCCTACACCGTTTCCCCGGCCTATCACATCATCGCCGAGGGGGATGAGACCAAATCCGCAGCCCTCTTCGACGAAGGGCATTACATGTCCGTCGAACTGACCGCGAAACTCGCAGGTACGGATCAGCCGGAGTTGGCGGATCAGTTTATGAATTTCGTCCTGTCTCCCGCGTTCCAAAACATCATCCCGACCGCCAATTGGTCCTATCCTTCCGCGCTTCCGAAAGAGCAATGGCCGGAGGAGTTTTCGCAGCTGAACTATCCCGACAAGGCGATCCTTCTGGGAGAAGACGAAGCCGCAGCCCTGCGGGATGAAGCGATTGCCGAATGGCGCAGCGCGTTTTCTCAGTAACCCTCTGGCCCGGCCTCATCGCGGCGGCTTTGGTCGCCGCCTTGAGCTTTGGGACATTGGGGGCGGTGGCGTTACGGGCGGAAAGCTTTTCCGCCCTCTCCCGTTTTGACTGGATGGCGGTGCGCTTCACGGTGGTGCAAGCGCTGTTGTCCGCCGGGCTCTCCGTGCTCTTCGCCATCCCCGCCGCACGTGCCTTGGCCCGACGCAGCTTTCCGGGCCGAGGCCTGTTGATCACGCTTTTGGGCGCGCCTTTTATCTTGCCGACCATCGTGGCGATCCTCGGCTTGACGGCTGTTTTCGGCAATGCGGGATTTGTCTCTATTGCGCTGAACTGGGCTGGATTAGAGCCTATTTCAATCTACGGATTTCACGGCGTCGTGTTGGCGCATGTGTTTTTCAACCTGCCTCTGGCGACCCGGCTTCTGCTTCAGGGGTGGGGCGCCATTCCGGCGGAAAGATTCCGTCTCGCCTCCTCGCTCCATTTCGGCCCGCGTGACATCTTTCGTCACCTCGAACTGCCGATGCTCAAAGAGATCGTGCCCGGCGCCTTCACCGTCATTTTCCTGATCTGCACCACCTCTTTTGCCATCGCGCTCACCTTTGGTGGCGGGCCCAAGGCGACCACGGTCGAGCTCGCGATCTACGAGGCGTTTCGCTATGACTTCAACCTCGGCAAAGCCTCGCTTTTGGCCCTGATCCAAGTGGTGATCTGCGCTGTTGCGGCGGCTGCCTCTTTGAAATTTCGCGTGCCACAGATGGGATCGGGTGGGCTTCATCGCGTGGTGCAACGCTTCGATGTCCGCAATGGCACTGCGCGGGCGCTCGATGTCATTTGGGTTGGCCTGATCAGTCTCTTTCTTCTGACACCCTTGCTGGCGATTACCCTGCGTGGCGCGCCGGGGCTTTTGGACCTGCCCACCTCGGTCTGGTCTGCGGCCCTGCGCTCGATTTTGACGGCCATCGGCTCGGCGTTTCTGGCGATCATCATGTCACTGACCTTGGCGCTCGCCGCGCTGCGGTTTCGCAGTCTTGAGATTATTGGCATGTCCTCCATCGCCGCCTCGCCGCTGGTGATGGGCACAGGGCTTTACATCGTGCTCTTTGCCATCACCGACCCTGCCGATTGGGCCTTGCCGATCACGGCGCTGGTCAATGCCGTCATGTCGATGCCCTTCATCTTGCGCGCCTTGGGACCGGCTTTAGCCGGGGCGGAGCGCGACTACGGGCGCCTCTCCGACAGTCTTGGTTTGACCGGATTAAGCCGGGTTCGGCTCGTTCTTTTGCCGCGCCTGCGTGTGCCTATGGGGTTTTCTGCGGGTCTTGCCGCGGCCCTTTCGATGGGGGATTTGGGCGTGATAGCCCTCTTCGCCCGCCCGGAGGCGGCGACGCTGCCGTTGCAAATCTATCGTCTCATGGGGTCCTATCGCATGGACCAGGCGATGGGCGCGGCTTTGCTGCTTTTGGGGCTGAGTTTGGCTCTGTTTTACATCTTCGATCTTTGGGGGAGACGCCGTGCTTGAGCTTCGATCCATCCGCCTGACACAGGGTGATTTCACTCTCTCCGGCGACTTTTCGATCCCCGATGGGGCGCGTGTCGCCATTATCGGCCCATCGGGCGCGGGAAAATCCACTCTGTTGTCGCTGATCGGTGGGTTCGAGGTGCCGGACGCGGGCGCACTGCTTTGGGACAGGAAGGACGTGACGCAGGCCCTGCCCCACGAGCGGCCGATCTCGCATCTGTTTCAGGACAACAACCTGTTTGCCCATATGACGGCGGCGCAAAATGTTGGGCTTGGGATCAAGCCCAACCTGCGTCTGAGCAAAGCGGAGCAAGAGCGCGTGTCCGAGGCGCTCAGTGCCGTCGGTCTTGCCAGAATGGAAGCACGCCGCCCTGCGGAGCTTTCGGGCGGACAACAGAGCCGTGTCGCGCTCGCGCGCGTCTTGGTGCAAGAAAAGCCTCTGATCCTGTTGGACGAACCCTTTTCTGCGCTGGGACCGGCGATGCGGGGCGAGATGATCGGTCTCGCCAAAGAGGTCAGCGAAAAACTTGGCGCGACGATGTTGATGGTCACTCATGACATCCCGGATGTGGACCGCTTCGCCGATCTGGTGATCTGGATCGAGGACGGGCACTGCCAGCCGCCACGAGACTGGGCGGAGATGAAAGCCGATCCGCCACAAGGGCTCAAAGCCTACATTGGACCATGAAAAAAGCGCCCCAAATCGGGGCGCTTTCTATGTCAAACCAACGCGAACTCAGAGCGAGGTCTTTTTACCTTTGTGCGGAGCCCAAAGCTTTTTGTTCGTCAGGTACAAAAGCGAAGTCAGGATCACAAGGAAGGTCACGGCCACGAAACCGGCCTTCTTGCGCGCCATCATCTTGGGCTCAGCCGCCCACATCAGGAAGGCGGCGACGTCTTCGGCCTCGTGGTGCAGCTCGTTGGAGTGACCGTCGGCAAATTCGACGTCCTCACCGTAGAGCGGCGGGGCCATGGCGATCCAACCGGTCGAGAACGCGGTGTTCTCGTAATAGGTGGTGCCCGCTTCGACTTTTTCCTCGCCGGTGTAACCGGTGAGAATGGCGACGATGTACTCGGGGCCACCAATGCCTTTGAGGAACTGGTTGATCCCGAGGCCCGCCGGGCCGTGGAAGCCCGCGCGCGCCTTCGCCATCAGCGACAGATCCGGCGCGTTTTGCGATTCGTTGGCCGGGAAGTGGTCGTTCTCGGTCAGCGGACGCGCGGCGCCTTCTTCATAGTCGAAGAGATGCATGTTGGCGGCTTCGTCTGCCACGAAAAGCTGGGACGCGTAGGCGCGCACCTGATCTTCGGGAAGCCGCGGACCACCTTCATCCGCGAGGGTGCGGATCGGCACGAATTTCATGCCGTGGCAGGAGGAGCAGACCTCAGTGTAAATCTGAAGACCGCGCTGAAGCTGCATCTGGTCGTATTTGCCAAACGGGCCTTCAAAGGAGAAGTCCACGTCATGGATATGCCCGCCTTCGCCCGCGGCCAGAGCGGCCGTGGCAGAAAGACCCAAAGCGGTGAGGGCGGAGAGGGTGAGGTTCTTGATCATTGTCCCTGTTTCCTTTCTCACTCTGCCGCGCCCGGGTAGTGGGACGCGAAATCTTCTTCGATGGAGGCCGGCAGCGGGGCCGGTTTTTCGAGCACACCCAGAAGCGGGAGGATCACGAAGAAGTAGGCGAACCAATAGGTTGCACCGATCAGCGAGATATACGGGTAGATGCCGTCGGTCGGCATGGCGCCCACCCACATCAGCACGACGAAGTCGATAGCGAGAAGCCAGAACCACCATTTGAAGCTCGGGCGGTATTTGCCCGAACGCACGGACGACGTGTCCAGCCACGGCACGAGAGCCATGGCGATGATGGCGCCGAACATGGCGAGCACACCGAAGAACTTCGCATCGACGATGCCGCCGGTGAGGAAGGACACGACTTGCACGGCCCAAACGTCTGCGGTGAAAGCGCGCAGAATCGCGTAGAACGGCAGGAAGTACCATTCCGGCACGATGTGAGCCGGCGTCGAAAGCGGGTTGGCTTCGATGTAGTTGTCCGGGTGGCCGAGGTAGTTCGGCATGAAACCGACAACCGCGAAGAAGGCGATCAGGACCACGCCCAGGGCGAAGAGGTCTTTGATCACGAAATACGGCCAGAACGGCAGCGTGTCTTTTTCCGCTTCGGCTTTCGAGGTGCGGCGCACTTCAACACCCGTGGGGTTGTTGTTGCCGGTGTTATGGAACGCCCAGATGTGCACGATCACCAGACCTGCGATCACGAAGGGCAGGAGGTAGTGCAGCGAGAAGAAGCGGTTCAGCGTGGCGTTGTCCACGGCTGGTCCGCCCAGAAGCCAGGTCTGGATCGGCTCGCCGATGAACGGGATTGCGCCGAAGAGGCCGGTGATCACGGTCGCGCCCCAGAAGGACATCTGACCCCAAGGCAGAACGTAGCCCATGAAACCGGTCGCCATCATCAGGAGGTAGATGATCATGCCGATGATCCATGTGATCTCACGCGGCGCCTTGTAGGAGCCGTAGTAGAGACCGCGGAAAATGTGCAGATACACGGCGAAGAAGAAGAGCGACGCGCCATTGGCGTGCAGGTAGCGCAGCATATGGCCGCCGTTCACGTCCCGCATGATGTGTTCGACGGAGGCGAAGGCCAGATCGACATGCGGGGTGTAATGCATCACCAGAACGATACCGGTGACGATCTGAAGCGCGAGGCAGAATGCGAGGACGATGCCCCAGATCCACATCCAGTTCAGGTTTTTCGGGGTCGGGATCATCAGCGTGTCGTAAATCAGGCCGATGACAGGAAGCCGTTTCTCGACGCCTTTGGTAAAGGTCGATTTCGGCTCGTAATGGTCGTGCGGAATACCAGACATAAGTTCCTCCCTTAGCCCAGAACAATCTCGGTGTCGCCGTCGAAGGCGGCAATCGGAACCGGGAGGTTCTCGGGCGCCGGCCCTTTGCGGATACGACCGGAGGTATCATAGTGAGAACCGTGACACGGGCAGAACCAGCCACCGAAGTCACCGGCCCCATCGCCCAGCGGCACACAGCCGAGGTGGGTACAAACCCCCATCATCACCAGCCATTCGCCAGCTTCGTCCATGGAGCGGTTCTGATCTTCGGCGTCGAGTGTCGCGTCTTTGTTGTCGTTGCGGGCAATCGGGTCGACCAGCTCGTCCATGGTCACCGCGCGCGCCGCGTCGATTTCCTCTTGGGTACGACGACGGATGAACACCGGCTTGCCGCGCCACTTGACGGTCAGCTGCGTGCCCGTCTCGACACCGCTGATATCAACGCGGATCGAGCTGAGCGCCTGAACGTCTGCGGAGGGGTTCATCTGGTTGACCAGCGGCCAGACTACGGCACCAGCGGCAACTGCACCAGCGCCACCAGTGGCGTAGTACAGGAAATCGCGTCGGGTGCCTTCGTGTTCATCTACGTGGGACACTGCAATTCTCCAATTTCTTCGGCCGGTCCTCCCCGGCCAATACATGAGAGGCCGCAGTTTTCCCGCAGCCCTTCGCAGGCGGTTTTAGCGAGCGTAGGCGCCCACGTCTAGCATTCAATGAATTGTGAACCTACGCGATCTGTCGCGGTGTGGTGTCTTGGGGACAGGTAAGATATATCTCAAAAATACCTATATTCGCTAACATGCGTTGATGTTTTGCGGATTTCGTCTTTTCCTTTGAATTTCAGGCGCGTGCGGTATCCGGGAAAATCACAGGCGTGTCCCCCGGCTGCCATTTTGCATATTTCGCCATAATCTCAGCGAACCGCCCGGACGCCAAAAATCTCGCCAACCAGCCCTGAACCCCCGGCCAATCCGCCTCATCGAACCATGCCCGGTCCACCATGGCGAATTGTCGCACGAAGGTGATCGTGGCCAGATCGGCAAGGCTGGGCCTGTCACCATAGAGCCATGGGCGCTCGCGCAGCAGCCCGTCCACCTGTCTCAGAATGGCGGCTGCCTTCTCCCGCTCGACCAGCGGCTCGACGCCTTCATAACGCGTCTCATACTTGTAACGGTCCAGCGCGGTTTTGAACGGGCCTTCGATTTGGGCAATCCAGTCTTCACCCTCTGGCGGCATACCCAGAAGCCCCTCCGGGTCATTCTGCGCCAGCGCCCAATCCATGATGTCACGGCTTTCTTCGATCACACCCGTCTCTGTGATCAACACGGGCACGGTACCTTTCGGCGAGGCCGCAAGCATCTCCTGCGGCTTGTCGCGGAGCACCACTTCACGAAGCTCCACCTCGAGCCCCGCCGAAGCAATCGCAAGCCGCGCCCGCATCGCATAGGGACAGCGGCGGAAGGAATAGAGGATGGGTCTCATGCGGTCAGCTGCGTGCCTTTGACGCCGGTGATCACCGCTTTGAGGATTGCCCCCTCATCCTGCGCCGTCGCAAAGCTCACCTCGGTGAACTGTTCCGTCCGGCCCATATGCGGGTTTTCCATCAGAATGACATGCTCGCGCCCGATCTGCGCCTTGAGATGCTTTTGCACCTGTTCGTCGCCCACCGCCCGCAGACGCGCGGCGCGGTCGCGGATCACCTTGCCATTCACCTGACGCGGAATTTTCGCAGCGGGCGTACCTTCGCGTTTCGAATAGGGAAAGACGTGCAACCATGTCAGGTCACAATCCGTCACCAGCTTCATCGAATTCTCGAACTGTGCCTCGGTCTCCGTCGGGAAACCTGCGATAATATCCGCGCCAAAGGTCATCTCGGGCCGCAATTTGCGCGCCTCTTCACAGAAGCGGATCGCATCGTCACGCAGGTGCCGCCGCGCCATGCGTTTGAGAATCAGATCGTCGCCATGCTGCAAGGACAGGTGCAGATGCGGCATCAAACGCGGCTCCGTGGCGATGGCCTGCATCAGCATCTCGTCGGCCTCGATGGAATCGATCGACGAGATCCGCAGACGCGGCAGATCCGGCACCAGTTTCAGAATGCGCATCACCAGATCGCCCAGACGCGGCATCGCCGGCAAATCCGCGCCCCAAGAGGTCAGATCGACCCCGGTGAGCACCACTTCGTTGAAGCCCTTGTCCACCAGCCGCCTAATCTGATCGACCACAACACCGGCGGGCACGGAACGCGAGTTGCCGCGGCCATAGGGAATGATGCAGAAGGTACAGCGGTGATCGCAGCCGTTTTGCACCTGCACATAGGCCCGGTGCCGTCCGAAGCCGTCAATCAGATGCCCGGCGGTCTCGGTCACCGACATGATGTCATTGACCTGCACCCGTTCGGTGTCGCCGATGAAATTCGGCCCCATGCTCTGCCAGGTTTCTGGCTGCATCTTTTCCGTATTGCCGATCACCAGATCGACCTCGCCCATGGTGGCAAAGGTCTCCGGCTCCGTCTGCGCCGCGCATCCGGTGACGATGATCTTCGCCTCCGGGTTTTCGCGCCGCAGTTTGCGAATCTCCTGCCGGGCCTTACGCACGGCTTCGGCGGTCACCGCACAGGTGTTGACCACCACGGCATTCTCGACCCCATTGGCCTCGGCCAGCTCTTTCATCGCCTCGGTTTCATAGGCGTTGAGGCGACAGCCGAGTGTCGCAAAGATTGGCGGTTTGGCGGACATCAGACGCGCTCCAGAAAAGACGCGTCGAATTCTGCCTGAAACACCAGTTGCGTCGGACCAGTCATCCAGACGCCATCCTCGCGCCAATCGAGTGTCAGCCAGCCACCATCGACCTCCATCCGCACCTTTTTGTCCGTCAGACCGCGCACAGAAGCCGCCACAGCCGTCGCACAGGCGCCGGAGCCACAGGCCAGCGTGATCCCCGTGCCGCGCTCCCAAACGCGCATTCTGATCTCGTCACGCGCGCGCACTTCGGCGAATTCCACATTGGTGCGCTGCGGGAAAAGCGGGTCGTATTCGACGCGCTTGCCCCAACCGGCAACATCCACCTCTTGAATGTCCGGCACAATGAACACCGCATGCGGATTGCCCATGCCCACCGCAACAGGCTCGCCGTCAAGTGGCAGGAAATCAGTGTCCACAGGATGCGACAACGGCACCTCGTCCCACATCCGCTGCGGGTGACCCATGTTGACCGAGACCTCATCGCCCGCACGCCGGGCGATCAAGACCCCGCGTTCCGTACGGATCGTGATCTCGTCCTGTCCCGTCTCATCCAACATCAACCGCCCGACACAGCGCGTGGCGTTGCCACAGGCGCCCGCCCGCGATCCGTCGGAGTTCCAGAAATCGAGATCAATGTCCGCGGCATCCGAGCTCCGAATCTCGGCCAGTTGATCGAAACCGACGCCACGATGGCGGTCGCCCACGGCGCGCGCCAGTTCAGCGGTAACAATCGCGTCCCGCCCCCGTGAATCGACGATCACGAAGTCATTGCCAAGCCCATGCATTTTCAGAAAAGGGAGGCGGCGAGAGCTGTCAAAATCCTGTTGCATGGGCGGGCATATAAACCTTGTCGGAACCTTTTCCAAGAAAATCTCAGTTTTGCGCTTGACGGTCCTGACCCACGACATTAAACCGCGCCGGACAGTCGATGAGACTGAGAGAGTGGGCCGTTAGCTCAGTTGGTAGAGCAACTGACTTTTAATCAGTGGGTCGCAGGTTCGAATCCTGCACGGCTCACCACTTTCTTCCAGTAAGATCAAATGGTTAGGGGCAGAGACGCCCTATCACATCAGTTCCTGCTTTCTTTTCCGGAAGCAATAAGGAAGCATGCAGAGGGAAGAAACTGTGTGGCGAGGGAGCAACGGTGCCTCCATCTGGAATTCAGAGCGGCAGATACTCTGTCGCTCGACCGCGCTTTCCAAATTCTCAAATGACTATTTCAAGCGTTGTCTTGAATGCGCTCTTATTGAAGTTGATCGGAGTCGCTTCCTTGTCCGTCCTCAAGTTGGACCGGGTTCTAGTCGGCGGTGGAAAAAAACCGTGACCGGTGAATAAAATTAACGGCAAGCCATAGCCGTTGCATCCCCGCAACATAGTAACCATTTTGCTCAATCTGCGGAAAAATCGTTTTCTTGCAACCCATACTTGTCGGTATACAATCCATACTCATTCGTATATTTGCATAAGTGTGGTCGTATTTGGCCCATGTCATATTCGTTCAGATTTATGCTGGTTACTCTTAACGCACAAAACGTTCCCAGTTCATGGGAAGATCACTCGCGGGGGATCAAATGAACCTTAAAACTCTGAAACTTCAAACCTGTGCGCCCTTGGCCATTTGTACTCTGATCGGTACGTCGGCATTCGCCGGATCGTTCGACACGGTGCCGGTGATCGATGTCACCGGGGACGGCTATGTTTTTGCCGATCCTGCGGAGGGCGTTCTCGAACCCGGCATTCAATCTTTCACGGAGGAGCCGGGCGCGGAATATTCCAACACAGGGAATCCAAATGGTATCTTGAACTGCCTCATGGCCTATAATCCGGACCTTGAAGGCTGCGATGCCCCGCGAGGTTCCGGGAAACGGATCAAAACCCGCCTGACTGGCTCTGACGGCATGGATATTCGCCTGAGCACGCAAAGCACGGGTGACGTGACTGAATATTACGTGTTCGGTAAGACGTCCAACCTAACCGGCGCCCGCATGCTCGGCTTTCAATTTGAACTCGGCACCGGCTCAGGCAGTGACTTTGTCGCATTCGATACGACGGACCCGACCTATGCCGCCTTGTTTGATGTTGAATTCACCGACGGCAAATTCAATCTGCCAGATGGCTTGTTCGGCGATGGCGGAAACGAGAGCGACACCGGTTTCTTCGACGCCACGTCGGCGGTCATGAGTACGGATCAGTTGACGGCCGCGCTGATCGAGCTTGGCGCAATTTCCAGCAGCAGTACATATACGGACCTTTTCGGCGACGGATTCTTGGACGATACGCAAGTCCCGGACGGGTTCTTTTTTGATATGTCGAGCTACGATGAGACCGCGGACGAGCCAGCACTCATCGCTTGGTACAATGTCAGTGCCGGTGCGTGGGTCTACGGCAATGTGGATGCTGATGCGATCACTGCACTGGAAACCGAGCTGGGTATGTCTGTCGGCTACTCTGCCGAAAGTGAACTGTCCGACGAAGTCGTGGCAGCGATGCAAGCCAACGGCCTAATCAGCGTCGATATCATCGAAGATCTGCGCAACATGAACCTGAACTTCATGATCGAGCTTGGCGATGTTGACGGCAATGAGGTCACTCTACGACTCGTTCCGGTCTTCTCCGATATCGTCAATGAGACCTACACAGAATATCAGTTCAAGGTTGCGGGTATGCTCGATGGCGCGGCTGAGATCCCTTACCTCGATCTCGGTAACGCTGCGCTGTATCAGGCTGCGGTCGACGAAATCCTTGCGCTCGATGAGGCGGACCAATTGGCTGCACTGGAAAGTGTCGGCTTTAGCTTCCTCGGCAGTTATAACTCGCTTTCCTACGAGTTGGGCCGTGCGATGACAGCAGCCATGCCGGAAGGTGGGGTTAATCGCAGCTCCTCAGGGGCAACGCTTTCGACAAAAGGCATGCCGAACGGCTGGTTGCTCGGAGAGAATGTCTCTGGCTTCGTGACGGCACGGGGGGGAGCAGCCAGTTATGACCGTACGACCAATGGGACCGGCTATGACGTCGACACTTATGCCTTTGCCGCGGGGGCCGAATGGCAGCTCGATCCGACCTTGAGCTTCGGCGTCATGGTCGGCGGCGGTACGGGCAAGGCTGACGCGCAGTCCGGACTTGGCTCGGTTGACGCAGATGCCCTGTCGATTGCAGTTTTCGGACGCAAAGCCTTTGGCGAAGGCGGGAGCATCAGCGCCGTCCTTGGCTATCAGGACCTGTCTTTCGATAGCACGCGCAACGTATTGGACGAAACAGCCGTTGGCGAGACTGACGGTTCTCAGATTTTCGCCGCACTGAAAGCGAAATACCTGTTCCAGAATGGTGCTTTCACTTATGGACCGCGGGCCTCGGTTGAATATTTCAAGCAGAAGGTTGACGGTTTTGAGGAAACTGGCGCCGGAGCGTGGAACCTTGCCATTGGCGATCAGGATGGCGATGTGGTCATCGCTTCTGTCGGCATCATGGGCGAATATGCCCTACCGCAGTCCACGCAAGAGACCCTGTTGACTGGTACGCTCTCGCTGACCAGTACGTCTGGTGACGATCAGTTGATTGAGACAGGTTTCGTTGGTCTGCCCTCGACAACTGTGCCCGTCGATGGGTTCGACAATCAGTGGATTGATTTGGAACTTGGCTTCTCCAGTGTGCTTAGTGCAACTTCCGCTGCCCAGACAACATTGCGTGGCGGATATCATGGTTCCTTTGGCGACGATTATGAGAGCCATGCACTTCAGCTTTCTGTGAATTTCCAATTCTGATTAGGCTCATCAGAGGGAGAACAGGAGACAGCGCATGAAATATGCGCTGTCTTTTTTCTTTCTGCACGTCAACCATTGACGATCTCTCGCGTTTCTAAAGACTTTCAAACATCTATTGCATTAAAAAATGCTACCCGCCCTTTCATCACCCCACAAACCGATACCGTTCCTTTGCCTTGCTGAGCTTGTTGGCGGCGCGCTCGGGGTCGGCTTGGATTTCCATCCGCAACCGCTCGCCCATATCCTGCATGTAGCCCTGTAGATCGTCGCTTTCGACGCCCTCAAGAGCCGCTAGAGTGGTGCAATTGCCCAAGGTGAGGGCGAGGATCATTTTGATCTGATCGGCCTTGTGCACCTCCTTCACGGCGCTGGCGCCCACATGGCTGCGCAGCTCGGTCAGGTCTTCGTCCGCGTCCAGCTTGGCGACATCCCAAATCTCGTGGTTCGGCCAGCGGGCGCGGTTTGTGTCCGTCGGGTCCGGCTCACAATAGCGGATTTTCTCGAAGGCTTCCGAGATCACGTCGCCGAATTTGGCGTCGAAATCTTCCCAAGTGGTGATGCCCCAGCGGTCCTTCATGATCCGCTTGCCCGCACGGACCTCCACGCGCCAGATTTGGCTCCCTGAGCGGTCTTTTGGGTCCAGAGAGGGCAAACCCTCGGAATTGAGATTGGCATTCCACAAGTCCCACCAGATCGGTTTGCGCTTATCGGTGACTTCGAGGCGCTTGTCGTAGATGATCACCTGACGCCCCGGCGTCTTGCCAACGGTCACAGAGGTGAAGCGCCCGGAATTGCCGTTACTGCGGGTGTGCTCGTCTGGCGTTAAATGATCCGCGCGGTTCGTGTGGCTGTGGATCACAAAATTCTCCGGCGTTAGCTCAAACTCAGGGGCCAAAATATCGACGCAAAAGTCGGTACGCCCGATGCTGACCTGTCGCGGGCCATAGCGCACGCCCAGCCGTTCCAGTGTGTTCGCGATGTGGGTCCGGACATAGCCCAGCCCTTGTGTTGCCAGCATGAGCGAACCGACGACAATGCGGATGCCCCAAGAATCGCGGGCATTCGGCTCCTTAAAGAACCATGTGACATTCAGAGGCCCGCCTTGCAGCACGAAGCGATAGCCCTGCACGCCGTGGGGCAGGAGGTCAAAATCTGCCCCGCCATAGCTCACAAGGCGTTTCTTGCGGGCTTCCTCCGCCTCTTCGCGGATCGGGTCGAGATGTTCGAACAGCTCGGGCGGAATATTGGCCTCAATCGACAATTCCAGACGGTGAAAGCCACGGTGAACGATTTTCATAGATTGGGTTTCTCTCTATGGCGGGCGGTATTTCCAGAGGGGGGTGCTACAATCACCCCCCTCATTCGGCCGATGCCGCGCGCATTGGTTGGGGATGTTCAGGGAAGTGTGGGCGCATGCGCGCCCTTTCATGGTGCCTCCGGCGGGGCAGCGATTGTTTTGGGGCCGGGCTGGACGCCCGGCGCTCCAATTAGACGTTTGCGGCAAGCTGCTTTGCGATCCAGCTTTCCGCCCGTTCCGCGCATTTGGAGAGGTTCAGCAGGTCATTGTGACCGAAGGCGCTTGTGTTGCGCCAGTCGCCTTCCTGCGTCTTGTAGGCGCGTGTCAGATCGACGGAATAGAAGCCGTCATTGTTCCAGATGGTGGCCGTGATCAGGCCGATTTTGAACCTGTATGCAGGTTGGTTTGACATGGTGATTTCCTCCTATTGCCAGTTCGTTTGTCAGTGCAGCGGACATAGAAAGGGCGCGAGGTGACGGTGTCTCGCCCCGCGCCCCTAGAGCCATCCGGCCCCAAAATCCCGCTCGTTGCTGCCAACTCCGAACGGGCAAAACTCTAGTGAATTAGGAAGGTGCGCAGGTCGTGTTCGCCACGCGCTTTGCGCCGATCCAGTCTTGCAGATCGCGGCGCGTGTATCGCACGGATCGGCCAGAGACTTTGATGAAGAGCGGCCCGCCACCGCGCACGCGCCAGTTCTGCAAGGCGCGCACGGAATAGCACAGGTAGCTGGCCGCTTCTTTCTCGTCGATCAGGCGGTCGTAGTAGTCAGGATCAGGTTGTGTTTGCATGTTGCCCTCGCGGCATGTCGTTTCATTGAGAGCTTTATGCAGCGTGTTCGAATCGCGCGGTAACACCACATAGGTATTTTTCTAAACCCTATGTGGTGTGTACTCGGTCAGTCTTCGGCAAGCACGCGCTGGATGCGCCGCCCGAGGGCAACAGGAGTGCTAAAACTTTCAGGGGCGTAATCATCTAAAATGGCTTGCGCCATATGAAAAAACTTCCCGTTAAACTCATCTGCTGCGGTCTCGTCTCGATAGCATTGCGATTTGGCGGCAGAGCCTGTTTCGATTTCGTACAGCTCCGCTAAATCGCTCAGGAGCTGATCCAGTGCCGGGTTGGCGCTGCCCTTCTTTGCGCCCTTTGTCTCGGCAAACAGGTCCAATTCCATTTGGCAGGCAGTAATAATATTTTCGGCGGCGCGTTGTGCATCGGCGACGCTTTGATCGTCGTTTGGGACAGGTTCATCGCTGTCTAAGCTCCACCCCTCCCATCGCCTTTCTTCTGTCACAGCTGCGAGGTTCGTGTCCAAGGCGCGCGTAACATCCGGGGCTAGCGCGTCCATGGCCTCAATCAACTGAGACGCCTTGTCCCGCAACTTGGTCAGTTGGGCGCGGCGTTCCTTCTTCGGCGTCGTGTTTGTGGTTTCCCGATACAGTTCATAGCGGGTCAGGATACGGACAAGGTCCGAGCGGAATTGCGCAAGCTCGGCTTCGGCACCGATCACGGCATGAAGAGACGCAATAAGGTCTTCGGAAAGGTCGGCCTCAACCTCACCCCGCAGGGTGATGGTTTCCCCTAGTTCCTCTGCCATATTGCCCTCCGCTCCACGCTTCGTGCGGACCATATCAATACGTTAGAAAACCCGCCAGCATCGCCGCCGGTATCATAGCGATACGTTGCGTAGGAAATGCGGCCTCGATTTACGCCCGATACGTAGCCTATCGCACGACACGCAACGCGGGGCCGTCCTGCTTGTCCCTGTTACGTACCGCACGGGCCAGACGCGCGGCGACAGACCCGGCGGCTTTTTGAACCGCATCGTCGGCAAGGTGCGCGTAGCGCAAAGTTGTGGTCAGATTTTTATGGCCCAGAATTTCTTTCAGCGTGAACGGGTCGATCCCGTCTTTCATCGCGACGGATGCATAGGTGTGTCGCAGGTCGTGGATACGCACGTCATTCAAACCGGCGCGTTCCCGGATGCGCCGCCATGGCTTTTGCAAATTCACCAAGGGCTGCCCATCAACATCGCCCAAGATCACGAAGGGATTTCCCTTTTCGCGCGGCAAGTCCATCAAAATATCATAGGCCTCACGCGGCAAGGGAATGCGCCACCGTCCCGTCTTGCTGTCGGGCAATTCCAGGTGGTGGCTCGTCACATAGTCCCAGCGCAGCGTCAGAATCTCACTTAGGCGGCATCCGGTGTAGATCAGCAGCAGAATGGCCGAAACCACGTAGAGGCTCTCTGTGCCCTCTTCCAGCGTGTCTGCGAGCACTTCGCCGAGGCGGATTTGCTCTGCGTCGGAAAGGTAGCGTTTCTTTTCTTCCTCGCGGAATTTCTTGATCCGGCGCGCCGGGTTCGTTCCGGCCTGACGCAATCCCCAGTCTTCCGCCAGATTGAAGAGTTTGGACAACATGCTGGCGGCGCGATTGGCCTGATAAGGCGTGTCCCGCAATTCGTGGTGAAACGCGACCACGTCGGCGCGACTTACTTCGGCGATTGCGATAGGGCCGAGTTTGGGCCGAATGAAACGCCGGATAATGCTGTGATAGTCGCGGGCAGTCGTCGGCTTGCAATGCTGATCCACATATTCTTCCAGAAAGCGATCACACAGCCCCGCAATCGTCGGAGCATGACGTTTAGCACGTCGCTGGGCCGAAGGGTCTTCCCCGCGTGCAACAGAGGCTAGAAGCTGCTTGGCCTCATTGCGCGCTTCCTCGGTCGTCAAAACACCATGCTGACCGATGGTGACGCGCCGTGTGCGGTGACCGGCACGATATTGCACGAGGTAGGTCTTCTTGCCGGAGGGATAGACCCGAATGCCAAAACCGCTCATGTCACGATCCCAGACAAAATAGTCCGCTGTTTCGACCTCAAGCCCTTCCACGAACCGTTTCGTCAGTTTGAACATTTCCAGAACACTCCCTGCTTCCGTTTTGCTTCCGGAAGCTATACGGAAGCAAATTGCGATGAATTATGGCGTAACTGATGAAGCGTCGGAGTGGTCGGACTCAAGATAAATAATTGTTTATAATGCATTTTTGTAAATGCAGCGCAAACTGGCGAAATGCATGAAAATCGCTCTGGCCGTTCTTTTAATCAGTGGGTCGCAGGTTCGAATCCTGCACGGCTCACCACTTTCACCAAAGACCGAAAACAAAAAGCCGCGAGACATCCGTCTGGCGGCTTTTGTTTTTTTCGGCATCTCCGAACAGAATCGCCCGCCAATCTCCCCCTAGAAACGAAAACTGCCGCCAGAGCCTTTTGTGGCTTGGCGGCAGGTCGTCATTTCAGGTCCTTGGCGGGATTACCCCCCGAAGTCATCGAGCATGATGTCTTCGCGGTCCACGCCGAGGTCCAACAGCATGTTGATCACGGATTGGTTCATGATGGGCGGCCCACACATGTAATATTCGCAATCCTCAGGCGCCGGGTGATTCTTGAGGTATTCTTCAAACAGCACATTGTGGATGAAGCCGGTGTAACCGCCCCAATCGTCCTCCGGCAGGGCGTCAGAGAGCGCCACGTGCCAGGTGAAATTCGGGAATTCTTTCGCCAGCTCGTCAAAGTCCTCGACAAAGAACATCTCACGCTTGGACCGTGCGCCGTACCAGAAAGTGATCTTGCGATCGCGGTTTTCGAGGCGTTTGAGCTGGTCGAAGATGTGCGAGCGCATCGGCGCCATCCCGGCGCCACCGCCGATAAAGACCATTTCCTTATCCGTATCACGCGCGAAGAATTCACCGAACGGACCGGAAATCGTGACCTTGTCACCGGGCTTGAGGTTGAAGATGTAGGACGACATCTGACCCGGCGGAATGCCGGTCGAGCGCGGCGGCGGCGAGGCGACGCGGACGTTGAGCATGATCATGCCCTTCTCATCCGGGTAGTTCGCCATCGAATAGGCGCGCTCAATGGGTTCATCCACGACCGATTCATATTGCCAAAGGTCGAACTTGTCCCAGTCCTCGCGATAGTCTTCTTCGACGTCGAAATCCTTATAGGACAATTTGTGCGCGGGCGCTTCGATCTGGATATAGCCACCGGCGCGGAAGTTCACATCCTCGCCTTCGGGCAGGTCCAGAACCAGCGCCTTGATGAAGGTCGCCACGTTGTGGTTCGAGCGCACAGTGCACTCCCACTTTTTGACGCCGAAGACCTCTTCGGGCACTTCGATCTCCATATCCTGCTTCACCGCCACCTGACAGGACAGGCGGTCGCCACAGGCAGCCTCACGTTTGGTGATATGGCTTTCCTCGGTCGGCAGGATGGACCCGCCGCCAGAATGAATACGCACACGACACTGCGCACAGGTGCCACCACCGCCACAGGCCGACGGCACGAACAGCTTTTGTCCCGCCAGCGTCTGCAAAAGCTTGCCACCGGCGGGGACGGAGATCGTCTTTTCACCGTTGATGGTGATGTTGACGTTGCCGGAACTCACAAGTTTCGACCGCGCCGCCAAAATGACCGCCACAAGTGCGATCACGATCAGGGTAAAGAGCAGAACGCCCAGACTGAATGTCATCATGATCCTGGCCCTCCCTTACAGTTTCACGCCGGAGAAGGACATGAAGGCCATCGCCATCAGACCTGCGGTGATGAAGGTGATGCCAAGCCCCTGAAGCCCGTCCGGAATGTCAGAGTATTTCAGCTTTTCGCGCACACCGGCCATGGCGGTGATCGCCAGCGCCCAGCCAAAGCCCGAAGACAGGCCGTAGGTGGCGGATTCGGCGAAGTTGTACCCCCGTTCCACCATGAACAGAGAGCCGCCCATGATGGCGCAGTTCACCGTGATCAGCGGCAGATAGACGCCAAGCGCGTTGTAGAGCGGCGGGAAGTACTTATCGAGCACCATCTCGAGGATCTGCACCAGAGCGGCAATCACCCCGATGTAGGAGATCAGGCCCAGGAAGGTCAGATCGACATCCGGGAACCCGGCCCAAGCCAGCGCGCCGGGCGCCAGAAGCTTGGTCAGGATCAGGTTGTTCGCCGGCACGGTGAGTGCCTGAACCACCATCACGGAGATGCCGAGACCCATCGCGGTCGAGATTTTCTTCGACACGGCGAGAAAGGTACACATGCCGAGAAAGAACGACAGCGCGAGGTTTTCAATAAAGACGGCCTTGACCGCGAGTGAAATGAGACCTTCCATCAGTGGTCCTCCACCGTCTGGATTTGATATTCACGCTCTTCGACCTGTTCCGGCTTCCACGTGCGCACGGCCCAGATGATCAGACCAATCACGAAAAACGCCGAGGGCGGCAGCAAAAGCAGACCGTTCGGGATATACCAGCCACCATTGTTCACGGTCTCCAAGATGGTCACCCCCCACAGAGAACCGGAGCCCAACAGCTCGCGGATCACGGAGACGACCATGAGCAACAGACCATAGCCAAGCCCGTTGCCGACGCCGTCGACAAAACTCGCAATCGGCGGGTTTTTCATGGCGAAAGCTTCGGCGCGGCCCATCACGATACAGTTGGTGATGATCAGACCGACGAAGACGGAGAGCGTCTTGGAAATCTCATAGGCATAGGCCTTGAGCAGCTGATCGACGAGGATCACGAGAGAGGCGATCACCACCATCTGTACGATGATGCGGATCGAACTTGGGATCTGGTTGCGCAGCATCGAGATGAACATCGACGAAAACCCGGTCACCAGCGTCACGGCCAGCGCCATCACAAAAGCCACCTGCATCGAGGAGGTCACCGCAAGCGCCGAGCAGATGCCCAGAACCTGCAAGGTGATCGGGTTGTCGTCGACCAAGGGGTCGATCAGTTGCGAACGATATGTCTGTGCCATCAGTTCACCTCTCCTGCTTGCAGATGCTCAAGGAAGCTGCCGTAGCCCGCCTGCCCCATCCAGAACCGCACAAGGTTGTCCACCCCGCGCGAGGTCAGCGTCGCACCGGCCAGCGCGTCCACATAGTAATCCGTGCCTTCGGGCGGCGGGGTTTTCGCCACGGTGATCGCCAGATCGCCATCCTCGGCAAAGAGTTTCTTGCCACGCCAGAGTGCTTTCCAACGCGGATTGTCCACCTCTGCGCCAAGCCCCGGCGTTTCGCCGTGCTGGTAGAATTGCAGACCGTAAATGTCGTTGCCGTTTTCTTCGAGCGCGATGAACCCGTAGAGCGTGGACCAAAGCCCGTAGCCTTCGATCGGCAAAACCACCTTGTCGAGCGCCCCGCTGTCGTCGCGCAGCAGGTAGACGAGGCGATAAGCCTGCATCTGCCCGCCGAGACCGGCAGGATCCTCGTCAATCGGACGCATGATCGACGGGTCTTTGGCATCCGCCAGCGCATCGAATTCGGAGGTCTCGAAAGCCTCGGTAAATTCTCCCGTGGAAAGATCGAGCACATGCGGCTCAAACGCCTCAAACGCCTCATTCACCGGGGTGTTTTCGTCATAGACACCCGCGACCTGCAAAATGTTGATCCGCTTGTCGCGCAGCTTGTTCTCGTCCTGAATCGGGCGCAGCGCCACCGCGGCGGCAGAAACAACCATCGAGGCCACGAGACAGAGCGCGACGGCGACAAACACCGTCTTGCCCACGCTGTCCGGCGGGGCGTCGAGGAAACGACGGATCAAGCCTTTGTTTTCATTCGCTTCAGACATTGCGCTTGGCCCTCCGTTTGATGTTGGCCTGCACGACGAAATAGTCGATCAGCGGCGCGAACACGTTGCCGAAGAGGATGGCGAGCATCATGCCTTCGGGGAACGCCGGGTTCACCACGCGGATCATCACGACCATAAAGCCAATCAGAGCCCCGTAGATGTAACGCCCCATGTTGGTATGCGCGCCGGACACAGGTTCGGTCACCATGAACGCCAGACCAAAGGCGAAGCCGCCGGTCACAAGGTGCCAGTACCACGGCATGGCGAACATCGGGTTGGTGTCGGAGCCGATAAAGTTCAGAAGACCGGAAAACGCCATCATCCCGGCCATACAGCCGATGATCAGGCGATAGTTGGCGATCTTGGTCAGCAACAGGAAGGCAAGCCCGATCATACAGGCGATGGTCGAAGTTTCGCCCAGCGACCCTTGGATCGTGCCAACGAAGGCGTCCATCCAGCTGATGCCATGGGCCGCAAAGGCACCGACGCCCTCGGAGGCGCCAATGGCCAGAGCGGTCGCCCCGGAAAACCCATCGACAGGCGTCCAGATCGAGTCGCCCGACATATAGGCCGGGTAGGCGAAATAGAGGAACGCACGGCCCACAAGCGCGGGGTTCAGGAAGTTCTTGCCCGTCCCGCCGAAGACCTCTTTGCCGATCACGACACCGAAGATGATGCCCAAAGCCACCATCCACAGAGGCGTCGAAGCCGGCATGATCAGCGTGTAGAGCATGGAGGTCACAAGGAAGCCCTCGTTCACCTCATGGCCGCGCACGACCGCGAAAATCACTTCGAAAATCCCGCCCGCGACCAGCGTCACAATATAAATCGGCAGGAAATAAAAAAGCCCATGCGCCATATTGGCCAGAATGCTCTCGGCGTTGAACCCGATGCCCAGCGCCTCAATCAACGACGCGCGCCAGCCCGAGGGACCGTATTCGGCAATAGCCAGATTGGTCTGAAGGCCAGTGTTATAAAGCGCGAAGAGGATCGTCGGGATCGTCGCGATGACCACATAGGTCATGATCCGCTTCATATCGATGTAAGACCGCGCGTGGGGCGCGACGGTGGTGACCGTTTTCGGCGTATAGATAAAGCTTTCCACCATCTCGTAGATGGAGAAATACTTCTCATACTTGCCGCCTTTTTCAAAATGCGGCTCGATCCGGTCGAAGAAATTGCGAAGACCCAAAGCCTTACCCCTCCTTCTCGATCTTGGTGAGGCTGTCGCGAAGCGCGAGGCCGTATTCATATTTTGCCGGGCAGGCAAAGCCGCAAAGCGCGACGTCTTCCTCATCCAGCTCAAGCGCGCCCAGCGCCTGTGCCTGGTCCGTGTCCATCACGAGAAGCGCGCGCAAAAGCTGCGTCGGCAGGAAATCCTGCGGCATCAGCTCTTCAAAGGTGCCCAGCGGCACCATGGCCCGACGGCCGCCGTTCAAATTCGACGTCAAAGCGTAAAGCTTTTTGGAAAACGCAGAGCCCAGCACCGGCTGGAACGCGTATTTCGACGGCATCGGACGAATCCAGCCCATCGGGATTTGCTTGCGATCCTCTTCGATCAGGGTGATCTGACGCGCATATCGGCCCAGAAAGCCAGTCTGCCCCGCCCCCGCACGCCCGCTCAGGATCGAGCCGGAGATCACACGGATCGGCGTGTCGGTGTTCAGGTCCTCTGCGCAGAGGTCTTCCATCGACGCGCCCATAACCGTGCGCACAAGACGCGGGTTCGAACACATCGGACCGGAAAGCGCGATGATGCGGCTCGCGTCCAGTTTGCCGGTCAGCATCAGTTTCCCGATGGTGATCACGTCATGATAGCCGATGGTCCAGACGATTTTCGACGCCGACGGCGGCTCAAGGAAATGCATATGCGTGCCAGCCAGACCGGCGGGGTGCGGCCCGGAGAACCCGACAGCCGTGATGCCCGCCAGATCAGCCCCCGGAATGTCCGCACCACTCTCTTGGCAGAGATAGGTCTTGCCTTCGGTGAGCAGAGCCACAGCCTGAAGTCCGCGCGCAAAGGCCTCGGCCTCTTCGTTGATGATCAACGCGGCATCGCCACACAGCGGCTCACTGTCCATCGCAGTCACATAGATCGCGGCGGGTTTGGTATCCGGCGCAGGCACTTTGGAATAGGGCCGCGTGCGGAACGACGTCCAGAGACCAGAGGCGCAGAGTTTCTGCGTCACACCTTCGGCCGTGCTGTCATCGCCGATTTGTGAAAAGTCGACCGGCTCGGCGGCTGCCTCGTCCACCTCGATCTCGACAGAAACCAACACGCGACGCGCGCCGCGATTGATTGCCTTGATTCGTCCGGACACAGGTGCCGTGACCTGAACCTCCGGGGTATCCTTATGCGCCAGAACCGGAGCACCAGCGGCAATCACATCCCCTTCTTCCACCGCCAAACGCGGTTTCAGACCGAGATAATCCTGCCCCAGCACGGCGACGGTTCGGACCGTTGCTGCCTCGTCGATCCTGGCGTCAGGTGCGCCGAGCACCGGAACGTCGAGACCCTTCTTCAACACATGTTGCTGCACGTCTTTTAAGCCCTGTCCATTTTCCGGCTACCTTATGCGATAATGAGCCACGGTATGGAAGACTTCCTGGCATAGTTCTTTTACTTTAGTGTTGAACCCAATGCCATTCTGCCGCAGAAGCATGCAGAACACCGCAAGTTTAAACATCGCAGCTTAGTGGAGCAGCCTCGTGTCCGACTCTTTTCTCCTTTCTCGCCGTAGCTTCATGGTCATGCCGATCTGTCTGGCCGCCTGCAAGAAAGGGTGGTCCGTTCTGGAACTCACCGGTCTGACGATGGGCACCAGCTATTCCATCGTCGCCGTCGATCACACCAAGGATGTGAACAAGGCCGAGGTGCAAAAAGCCGTCGATCTGGCGCTGGCCAAGGTCAACACCCAGATGTCGAACTGGGACGCCTCCTCCGAGATTTCCCGCTTCAACGCTGCCTCCGCAGGCGACACGCTGACCGTCTCCCCCGAGCTGGAACATGTGATGCTGGCCGCCGGCCACGTGCATGATGCCACCGAAGGCCGTTTTGACGTCACCGTCGGCGCGCTCATCGATCTCTGGGGCTTTGGCGCGAACGGCACCCGTAGGGATGCCCCGAGTGACACGCAAATCGCCGACGCCATGGCCCGCAGCGGCCAGTCCCGTTCGCTGAAAGTGAAAAACGGCGCGCTGACCAAGATGAACGACGGCGCAGAGGTGTACCTCTCCGCCATCGGCAAAGGCTTCGGCGTCGATCAGGTCGCGCGCACGCTCAAGAGCTTTGGCATCACCGATTACATGGTCGAGATCGGTGGCGATCTCTACACCGCCGGCCGCAACCCTGAAGGCAAAGCCTGGCAGATCGGCATCGAGACGCCCGAAGCCTTCGATCGCGGCGTGGCGCAGGTTGTCGGCGTCTCCGACATGGGCATGGCGACCTCTGGCGACTACCGCAACTTCTTTGAAGTGGACGGCCAGCGCTATTCCCACATCATCGACGCCACCACCGGCCGTCCTGTGACTCACAACACCGCCTCCGTCACCGTGATGACCGAGAACGCGATGCTGGCGGACGCCTGGGCCACAGCACTTTTGGTGCTGGGTCGCGAACGTGGTCTCGAGATCGCAAATCAACGTGATCTCGCGGTTCTGTTCATTGACCATGTCGTGAAAGACGGCGAGCATGGCCGCGTGAGCTATGCCTCGGACAAGTTCACCGCGCTGACCGCGTGATCTGACGGAATTTCTACAGGGGTCGATCCATGTCGACGTTCATTCTCGCCTTTGGGCTTCTTTTGATTGTGATGGCTGGCATGGCGCTTGGCGTGATGTTCAGCGGGCGCACCATAAAGGGCAGCTGTGGCGGCTTGAACGCGGTCGAAGGCGCGGATCATTGTTTGGTCTGCAAAAAAGAGATCGACCCGAACAGCCCGCTGCGCGAACGTCTTGCCTGTCCGCGCGCGCGCAAAATGCTCGATGAGATGGACGAAGACGCCGCCTGAGGCGTCTTTTTTTTCGGCGCTTAGGCCTTGATCGGCACCAGCCCAAGAACCAGCAAAATCACCGCCGCAATCAGCCCGAAAATCCAAAGCTGAGCCCGCGGCCCTTCGGCTTTCCAGACGGAACGATAGCGATAGCCCGCGAGACAGGCGATCACAAACAATGTCGTCGCCATCAAGGGCGAAAGCGTGAGCGACGCTCCGGTCAGGTTTTCAATCAAGACGGGTCTCCCGGTCAGAAAAAGTTTACTTGAGCGCGAATTCCTCTACCCTGAAAGACAGTTCAGGGAGGAATTCACATGCCAGCTTCTTATACCCCAAAGACCCGAGGCGCCACGGCAGACGAGCACAGCCATAGCCAATCCTTAGAGACCAACACTTCCTCGGTGCAGGCCACTGTCGGTGACGTTTTGGCGTCAAAAGGTGGCGACATTATCGCCATCCGCCCCCAAGACACCGTCCAACATGCCGTTGAGATCATGAGCGAAAACCGTATCGGTGCCGTTCTCGTCAAAGACGCCCAAGGCGCGCTGCGCGGCATTCTGTCGGAACGCGATATCGTACGGCAATTGGCACAGACACCGGGTCAAACCCTGCCCAAAACCGTCGATGCGCTCATGACAACGGAGCTCAAGACCACCACGACGGAGGAACTCCTTGTCACCGTCTTGCGCCGGATGACCGACGGACGTTTTCGTCATATGCCGGTGATGGAAGGTGAGGCTTTGATCGGGCTGATTTCCATCGGCGACGTGGTAAATTACCGCCTGACCGCGCTGGAATATGAGGCGCTGCAACTCAAACAGTTGATCGTCGGCTAACTTCCAAACACCACACAAAAATCCACCCGTCGAACCACCCGCGTTCGGCGGGCTTTTCTTTGCGCATGATCTCCCACTTGACGCGCCAGCCAAGGAATGCGAGCAATTCCCCTGAAAGCGACAGGGGCGCTCGGGGACACCCGGGCTGAGACGAACCCTTAGAACCTGAACCGGATAATGCCGGCGGAGGGAGGCGCGTAAGAGAAGCGGGCCTCCTGTCGGCTCTGCCTTGCTTTTACGGTCTCCTTTCCCGCGATGGAGGAGACCATGATGAACCAACCCGGCCAAAACCTTGCCAAAATGCGTGACACCGCGCCCTTGGTGCAGAACATCACCAATTACGTCGCCATGAATGTCATGGCCAATATCATACTGGCGGCAGGTGCCTCTCCCGCCATGGTGCATGCGCGCGAGGAAGCCGCCGAATTCACCGCCCTGGCGCAAACTTTGACGATCAACATCGGCACCCCCTCCCCAGCCTGGGCAGAGGCGATGGTGGAGGCCGCGCGCACCGCGCATCGGCTGGGTAAACCTTGGGTCTTCGATCCTGTTGCCGTCGGTGCGACTGGTTATCGTCGTGACCTCGGTGCACGTCTTTTGGCCTGCAAACCCACGGTCATTCGCGGCAATGCCTCCGAAATTCTGGCGCTGGCGGGGATGCAAACAGCGGGCAAAGGCGCCGATGCCGCCGATAGTGTCGACGCCGCCAAAGACGCAGCCCGCGATCTGGCCCGTCAGACGGGTGCAGTTGTTGCCGTCACGGGTCCGGTTGATGTCGTCACCGATGGTGCGCGCATGGCTGAAATCGCCAATGGTCACCCGATGATGCCCCGAATCACCGCTTTGGGGTGCTCCTTGACCGGGATCGTCGCCGCGTTTCTGGTCGATCATGACCCGTTTGAGGCCACTGTCGCCGCCCTCGCCTATTATGCGCTGGCCGGAGAGATGGCAGGTGAGGCCAAAGGCCCCGCCTCCTTCCAAACCGCCTTCATCGACGCGCTTTATGGCATGAGCCCCGAGGCGCTGAACGACGGCGCAAGGATCAGCCTGCGATGACCTCCCTCGACATCCCACCGCTTTGCTTCATCACAGACCCCACCTCGCCCGAGGCGATGATCGACCAAAGCCTCGCCGCCGCCAAAGGGGGCGCCGGTTGGGTGCAACTGCGCCACAAGACCTTGCCCGACGCAGAGTTCGCCGATCTCGCCCGGACCCTGATGACAGCTTTGGAACGGCTTGGCGCCAAGCTCGTGATCAACGACCGCGTGGAGGTGGCCATCGCCGTCAAAGCACCGGTTCTGCACGTCGGCCAAAGTGATGGCGATCCCGCCGACATTCGGCGTCGGATCGGCCCGGACATGATCCTCGGCCTCTCCGTTGAGACAAAGGATCAGCTTGCGACCATTCCCCCCGGTGTCGATTACCTCGGCGTTGGGCCAATCCGGGCGACCAGCTCGAAACCCGATCACGCCGCGCCCATCGGTCTCGATGGATTCGCCGAGATCGTGTCGCAGACGCCGCTGCCCTGTCTTGCCATCGGGGGGATCACACATCACGACGCCGCAGCCGTCAAACAGTCGGGCGGCGCGGGATTGGCGGTGATTTCCGCCATCTCACAAGCCGAAAATATGGAGGCCGCAGGCCGCGAACTCCTTTACGCATGGAGGGACGCATGATCCCGAATATTCTCACCATTGCAGGCTCCGATTGTTCCGGCGGCGCCGGCATTCAGGCCGATATCAAATCGATTTCTGCCAATGGCGGCTATGCGATGTCCGTCATCACCGCGCTGACCGCGCAGAACACCCGTGGCGTGACCGGCGTTCATCTCTCCCCCACAGACTTTATCGCGGCGCAGATCAAAGCCATCCGCGACGACATCCGCCTTGATGCGATCAAGCTCGGCATGCTGGGCGATGCTGCGATCACGCAAACCGTGGCGGAGGCGATCTCTGATCTCGACTGCCCCGTGGTGCTCGACCCTGTGATGGTCGCGAAAGGCGGGGATCGGTTGTTGCAACAGAGCGCCGTCTCAGCCCTGCGCGCGTTTCTTCCACAGGTCTCCGTGATCACCCCGAACCTGCCCGAAGCCGCCGATCTTCTCGACTGTTCCGAAGCCAAGACTTTGGACGACATGCGGGAGCAGGCTCAGGCCCTGCGCGCGCTCGGTCCCAAGGCGGTTTTGCTCAAAGGCGGACATTTGAGCGGTCCTGAAAGCCCCGATCTGCTCGTCACGGACGCCGGAGAAACCTGGCTCAAAAGCCCCCGAATCGCGACGAAAAACACCCATGGCACCGGCTGCACCTATGCCTCTGCGCTGGCCACGTGGCTGGGCGCCGGGCTGAGCCTACCGGAGGCCGCAGCGCACGCCAAAACCTATATCACAGCCGCCATTTCTCACGCGGACGAGCTGTCGGTCGGCGCGGGCCATGGCCCTGTGCATCACTTTTATTCCCTACAAGGACGTCAAATATGACCTTTACTCAAGAGCTGGCGCAAGAGACCCAAACCCTGCGCGATCAAATCCATGCCATGGCGTTCAACCGCGAGCTTGCGGAGGGCACTTTGCCGCCGGAAATCTTCCAAGGCTACATCATTCAGGACGCGCATTACCTCGAAGGTTTTGCCCGCGCCCTCTCCCTTGCCGCCGCCAAAGCCCCCGATGCACAGGCCGTGGCCCAACTTGCCGGATCAGCCACGGGGGCTATTGCCGTCGAACGTGGGTTGCACGGCCATTACATGGGCCTTTTCGGCATCACGACCGCCAGCTTTGAAGCAACAGATGTCTCAGCTGCCTGCGATCACTACGTGTCTTTCTTGTTGCGCACCGCCGCGATCGGAGAATTCCCCGAAACCGTCGCGGCGCTTTTGCCCTGCTTCTGGATTTACCGCGATGTCGGCAAAGAAATCGCTGAAACCAGCCGCCCGGAGAACCCCTATGCGGAGTGGATTGCCACCTATTCCGGCGAGGCCTTCGATGAGAGCGTCACGCGTATGTTGGCGCTGACCGACCGCGTTGCAGCCGGGGCCAGTTCCGCGGCTCGCGCCCGGATGCATCATGCGTTCAAGCGCAGCTGCTGGCATGAATGGCGCTTCTGGGACAGTGCCTACAATGGCGAAGGCTGGAAAGAAATAGAGCCTAATCCAGCCTAAACCTCAAAAATCGCCCGGCGCGCATTGCAGGCAAACAAGACCCTCTGCGCGCCAGGCCTCCACCACGGAACTGCGGTCATCAATGACGAGCCAGGGCGCCAAACCATCGGCTTTCATTTCCGCCAGAGCGCGGCGTTTGACCTCCGGATCGCTGGCCCTGTCCTGATCCTCGGCCCGCAGGTAAATGCCATCAAACGGCAGGTCATGTTTGCGCAGCCACGCCTTCGTATGCTCGGCCCAGCCCGCCGGTCGACCAGAACAGATCACGATGGTCTCGCCGCTGTCTTTCAACCGGCGCAACAGCTTGGCGACAGGCGCAATCAAAGGCGCATCGGCCATGACGTCATGAAATTCATCCCATTGCTTTTCAAGCCCATGCACGAGATGCCCGAGTTTGCCCGCATCGAACTCCGCCAGCGTTCCATCCACATCGAAGACCACACAGGGTTTGCCGAGGTGCGTCATAGCTCTGTTTCCTCGAAAATTTGACCAGACCGCACAAACAACAGCGGCGTGGCATTGGGTGGGCGCGTGCCGACATGCCCCGTGGTCCAAAGCACTCGCGCGGCGCGGATGACGCCGGAATGACAGACCAGAACGGGCAAAGCGCCCTCGCAAGTGTCACAAATCTCGACAATCGCCTGCGCGACACGCGAGAGCATATACGGCCAGCTTTCGCCCTCTTCGGGCGTGGCCTCGCGGTCATGCTGCTCGCTCAAAGGTTGCCCTTCAAAAAGACCCCAATCCCGCTCACGCAAACCGTCATGCAGGGCATATGGCTGGTTGGGAAAGGCCAATTCACACGTCTCGCGCGCCCGTGACATTGGGCTGGCGTAGAGCACGATATGCTCCGGCCATATGCGTTTGAACAGGTCACGCGCTTGATCCCGCCCCCGTTCTGTCAGCGACACATCCGTGCGCCCGGCGATGATCTCATCGGCATTGGCCGTGGTTTCGCCATGGCGGATCAGGCAAAAATTTTTGGCGGGCAGAACACTCATAGCCGCACCGGATCGTGGAGGAAAATCTCCACGCCAAGATCCTCGACCAGATAGTCCTCCGGCTGGGCACAAAAAGCGGGCGCAAAGCGTTTTGCGCCCAATCGGTCAAGCATTTTAATCTGATCGCGCAGCGGCGGATGCACGTTCCAGCGCTGGAAATACCCGCCGGGCACCGCGCAAATTCCACGGGCATGGGCAGTCATATGACCGGTGAAAACGACATGAGCGTCACGTCCCAAACGCCCGCTTTCATTCCACGCCCGCACATAGCCCCAAGCCGCGCCACCATCGGCATTCGGCGTGTCGCAAATGAGAAACCGGGCCTGTTCCATCGGACCACGGTTCAGCAGAGGCGCGATCTCTTGCACCTCGGGGCTCAAGGTGTGACTGGCCAGCGCGGCACGCAGAGCGGACTGACACTCCGGGTCGAGCATAACGCTTTCCATGCCGTAGCGGCGGATCAGATGCAGCGCCATTTCACCGGCGCGTCCCGATGGAGGCACAGGCAAAAGCACTTGGCCATGCAACCCATCAAGCAAAGCATCCAAAGCCGCGAAACGCTCGGATTGCGGCACATCGTCGAGGTGATAGGAGCAATCCAAAATGGCCGTCGCGGCGGGTGGCGGCAGATCGAGAGGGAACCACTCGGATTCTTCCGACCAATCGCCGGAATAGAACAGCCCCTCCCCCAGATCGAAATGCATCCAAACCCCGCCCATCGCATGTCCATTGCGCCCTGTGGTGAGTTTGACGCCGTGGATGAGGCTTTCGCCTTGTTCGGGCAAAAGATGCACCTTGGCTGCGGGCGGCAGGGCCTTTGCGGTCTGAGCCGTCGCGTAGATCGGTAAGCCCGCCTCCACCGCATAAGACGCCCCCCCGATATGGTCGATGTGGTCGTGCGTGATGAACACAGCCTCGGCGCCCGTGAGCCATTCGGGATTAAAATGCGCATTCGCCTCGGGTCCGAAGCCGCAATCCAAAAGCCAGATGCGGTCGTCGATGGTGAGCTGCATGCAGGCGGGGCCCTTGTCCCCGATGCCGGAAAGAAGTCTTACGCTTTGCATTTAATCCTCGGAAAACGCCCAGGGGGTCGTGATGGTGAGCCCAAGCTGCGCACCCACGTCGAATTTCGCCCGCGTCTCCGCCAGCAAACGGGTGCCGCAGGAGGACACGGTTTCGAGAAGGTATTTGCCACCCAGATAGGTGACCCGTGCCACCTTGGCGCGCAGATCGCCGGTCTCGGAAATCGTCAGATTTTCGGGACGCAGGCAGACATGGCTGACCTGGGACTGCGCTTCGCTTTTAACGGCAATGCGAGCGCCCAGAATATGCGCGTGCAGCTGGTTTTCATTGTGTTCAATCGCCCTCACAGGCACCACAGTGCCACGCCCGACAAATTCGGCGACGAAACGGTTTTTCGGACGTTCATAGAGCGTCTGTGGTGTATCAAATTGCTGGATTAGACCCTGATTCATCACCGCAATACGATCCGCCATCGCCATGGCTTCGGCCTGATCATGGGTGACATAAACCATGGTCGCGCCGGTGCGTTTGTGGAAATCGGTGAACACCGCCTGCATCGAGGCACGCAGGGCCACGTCGAGATTGGCGAGCGGCTCATCCAGCAACACCGCGTCCGGCGCGGAAACCAGACAGCGTGCCAGAGCGACCCTTTGGCGTTGCCCGCCCGACAGATCTGAGGGCATACGATCTGCGTAATCCGTCAATCCGGTGGCGGCCAATGCGGCGTCCGTTTGCGCGGCGATCTCGGGTTTTGTCAGTTTCCGGATTTCGAGCGGATAGGACACGTTGCGACGTACCGACATATGCGGCCAGAGCGCGTAAGACTGGAACACGAAGCCGATGTTGCGCTCTTCGGGCGGGACCATTTTTGTTGCCGTCGCCACCTGCCGCGCACCGATGCGGATCGAGCCAGAGCTTGGCATGTCGAACCCCGCAAGCAGACGCAAAAGCGTCGTCTTGCCACAGCCCGACGGCCCCAGAAGCGCGACGAATTCGCCGTCTTCGAACCGGGTTGTAATGTCCTGAAGCGCAGGGGCGCCTGCGAAAACCTTGCCCAGAGACGTGATGTCTATGTCTGCCATGGGACCACTCCTTTCGGAAAACGACGCGAAAACAGCTGGATTAGGGTCATAAGTGCCATGACCACGAAGACGATGGTCATCGCTAGGGCACTTGCCATCGCGGTTTCGCCGCTGTCGTCGAGATTGAAAATCACCACGCCCAGGGTCTCGGTGCCCGAAGACCACAAAAGCGCGGAGACGGTGAGTTCGTTGAACGCGGTGAGAAAGACGAGGATCGCCCCCGCCGCAGCCGCCGGAGCGGAAAGCGGCAGGATCACGTCGCGCAGACGTTGAAACAGCCCCGCCCCCACCGATTGCGCGGCCTCGGCCATGGCTGGGTCGAGCTGTTTGAGGCTGGCCTGAACCGGGCGGAACATCACCGCAAAGAAGCGCGCGAGATAGGCAAGGAAGATGATCCAGATCGTGCCGTAAAGCGTCGCGTCGGTGAAGGGTAGCTTGATCAGCAAAAGGATCATCGCAATCGAGAGGACCACGCCGGGAAGCGCGTAAGGCAGATCGAGCAGGCTGTCGAAGAGGCGTGACAGCGGTGTCGGGTGGCGTTCCATGAGCCACGCCAGCGGCAGGCAGATCATCATCAACACAGCAGCCGCGCCCAGAGCGAGGCTGAACGAATTGGCAAAGGAGCGGGTCGTTACGGGCTGACGAAACAGCACCTCCCCCCAAGAGGCCAGCGTCATCGTGTCGAGCCGCAGGGGCACACCATACGCGGGCACCAAGGACGTCGCCAAGAGGCCAAACATTGGCAAGACAAGGATGACGAAAACCACGGCCCAGAGCAGGATTTCCACTGGTAGTCTTGCCGAACCCAGAGGAATAGCAAGCGGACGGGAGGTGGAACCGACAAGATGGAGTTTCTGTCGTCCCTGGAAAAACCGCTGCACCAGAATGCCGACAATTGCGACCGCGCCGATCAGCATCGCCAGAACGGAAACCTCGCCCAGCACAGTCGTGCCCATACCCGCGAGCTTTTGATAGACCAGCGTCGGCAGGGTCACATAGCCCGCCGGAATGCCCAGCATCGCAGGGATGCCGAAATTGCCCAAAGCGGTGACAAAGGTGATGGCGGTGCCCGCCGCAAGGCTCGGGAGCGTCAGCGGCATCACCACCTGCCGCCATGTCCGAAAGCCCCGCGCGCCGCTGATCCGGGCGGCTTCGACCACCTCTTGCGGAATGGCCCGCAGCCCCGCGCGGAGCGTCAGAAAGATGATCGACATATGCTGAATGCCGAGCAAAAAAATGATGCCCTCAGGCGAATAAAGCGGCTGCGGCGCGCCCAGGGGCGGGGCAATGCCGAGGGTCTTCAAGAGCACCGAAGACGGACCCATGATTTGTGTCCAGGACAGCGCCGTGATCTGTGGCGGGATCATCATCGGGATCATCAGGCAAAAGACCAAAGCTGCCTTCGCACGCAAATCGGTGAGCGCGACGAGAAAGGCAAAAGCCGCTCCCAAAACCACGGAGACCAACGTGCCAAGACCCGCTGTGATCAGCGAATGTTTGAGCGCGTTTAGGGTCGAACCCTGCGCGAGAACGGATTTTACGAGCGAAAGAGAGGGCGCGCCCTGATCCGTGACGCCCTCGATGAAAAGCCGCAAAACGGGGGCCAGCGTCAGGCAAAGCGCGAGGATCAGAATGGCGGAAAGCAGCCGGGATTCGGACCGGCTGCCTCCTTTTTGCAGGGCGGATTGCATTACTCTGCGCCGAACAGCTCGGTGAATTTCGCTTTGTTGGCCTCGGCATTGGCGAGCGCCTCAGCGGGGTCAAAGGCCATCAATTTGATGTCTTCGCGCGCCGGAAAACCCGCCGGCACCCCCATGCCGTCCCGTGCCGGGATGTAGCCCATGTCGAGCACCAAATCCTGACCCTCTTGGCTCAGAACGAAGTCGACGAATTTCTCGGCACCTTCGACGTTTTTGGCAGAGGACAGGATCGCCACCGGCTCGGTCACATAGGATACGCCTTCTTCGGGGAAGATGAAATCGACCGGAGAACCGTCCGCCTTGTTGCGGATCGCGAGGAAGTCGACGACCATGCCGTAGGGTTTCTCACCGGAGGCGACGGCTTTGAAGGTACCGCCATTGCCACCCTGGGCGCGGGCCTCATTCGCGGCGAGTTTGCCGTAGTAGTCCCAGCCGAGCTCCTGATCGCCCGTGAGCGTGGCAAGATGGATCAGCGCGGCGCCGGAATAGAGCGGCGAGGGCATGGCGATCTGACCTTTGATCGACGCATCTTCGAGGTCTTTCCAAGAGGTCGGGGCGGTCTCAACGCCGGTGTTGTAAACGATGCCGGTGGTGATCAGCTTGGTGGAGTAGTAGTAGCCCTCCGGCGAATAGAGCGCCGCGTCATAGTTGCTGGCTTCAGGCGATTGATAGGCGTGCAAAAGGCCCTCTTGCGCCATGCCTTCGAGCGTCACGGTGTCGGCAATCAAAAGCACGTCGGGCTGCGGGTTGCCCGCTTCGATCTCGGCGCGCAGGCGGGCCATCAATTTGGTGGTGCCGTCACGCACCCACTCGACTTCGGTGCCCGGATTGGCAGCCATAAAGGCATCCACGGTCTGCTGGGCATCGGCGTTCGGCTGGGAGGTGTAGAGGGTGATCGTATCTGCCATGGCGGTGCCGGCCATGAGGGCAAAAGCGGTTGTGGTGAGGACGGTCTTCATGGGGCTCTCCTGCAGTTTGGCCTGAAGATTTCACTTTCGTTCGAAAGTATTTGACAGGAGCCTTATTCCCTTACCGCACGAAGTTTTTGTGACAAAAACGTAACTTTTTTAATGTTATTGCGCGAAAAAACGAAGCCGCCTAACCTTGATGAAACTCAAAGTCATTTTCGAAGGAAAATCATGAGACGTTTGGATTTGGGGGAGCGGCGTGATCGTATCATCGCGCTTCTGTCTGAACACGGGGAGCGCTCTGCCGCGGAATTGTCCGACCGTTTGGGCGTGTCGGTTCAAACCATTCGTACGGATTTACGCGATCTGGATGAAGCGGGGCTGGTCCAGCGGCGCAATGGTGCCGCGCGCCTCAGACAGCAAAGCGAAAACATTGGCTACCTGCCGCGTGAAAGCCTCTCACGCCAGGAGAAACAACGGATCGCCTTGGCCGTCAAAAACCTGATTCCAGACCGCAGCCGCGTGGCTTTGGGCACCGGAACGACGGTGGAACATTGCGCGCGTTTGTTGGCCGCTCGTGAGAATCTCTTCGTCGCCACCAATAGCATTCACGCCGTCTGTGCCCTGCAATCCGCGCCGGGGGTTTCGGTGGAAATGGCGGGCGGCACGGTGCGGATGCGTGATCTCGATTTGATCGGTGTGGCGTCCCTTGAGTTCTTTGCGAACTACCGTGTCGATTACGCTGTTTTCAGCTGTGGCGGGCTGTCTTCGACGGGGGCTGTGATGGATTACAATTCCGAGGAAGTGACCGCCCGCAAAGCCATCTCCAAATGCGCCAAAACGACGATACTGGTGATGGATCGTGAGAAATACGATCTGGATCTGGCATGCCAGCATGGGCACCTCTGGGACTACGACATGGTCGTGACGGGGGCCCAGCTTTCAGACGATGTCAGGAAAACCTGCGATGCACATCGCTGCCGGATCATTCAAGTTTAACGGTCCTTCCCGAAGCAACCCGGAAAGGACCATTTTCACTCAATGCTTATGAGCCGCTTCGGCAAGCTCCGCCTCGACGCTTTCGTCGATATGCATGTCCTCTTCGGCGATTTGCCCTGCATTCGGGTCGTTAAAGACCGACATATCGACCTTGCCCTCCCCTTTCGCAACGATGGTCGTCACCACCGCGTCACCGGTGATGTTCACCGCCGTTCGGATCATGTCCATGAGGCGGTCGACGCCGAGAATCAGTGCGATCCCCTCGATCGGCAAGCCCACCTGACCCAACACCATGGTCAGCATCACAAGACCCACACCCGGCACGCCAGCGGTGCCGATAGAGGCCAGAACCGCCATGGCGATCACGGTCAGATAGCCCATCACGCCCAGATCAATGCCGTAGACATTGGCGAGGAACACCGTGGCCACGCCCTGCATGATTGCAGTGCCGTCCATGTTGATCGTCGCGCCGAAAGGCACACAGAAGGAGGCCACGGAATTATCCACCCCCATGCGTTCCGTCACGGAGCGCAAAGTCACGGGAATCGTTGCGTTCGAGGAGGCCGTGGAAAAGGCGAAGAGCTGCGCCGGGCGAATCTTGGCCATGAAGGTGAAAGGGCTCATTCCCGTGAACAGTTTGAGCATGATCATCAGCGTAATGAAAAGATGCAGGAACAGCGCGCCCGTCAGCGTCAGGACATAGGCCAGAACGGGGATGAACAACTCGATACCCTGCTCGGTAAAGGTCTTGGCGATCAACACGAACACACCGATGGGGGCAAAGCTCATGACGATGGTCACGACCTTCATCATCACCTCGTTCATATATTCGCAGCCCTCGACAAAACCTTTCGACCGATGGCCGAGCATCAGAACAGCGACCCCGAGAATGATCGTGTAAAAGATGATCTGGAGCATTTCCCCGTTGGCAAAAGCGGCAACCGGGTTGGTCGGCACGATGGCGGCGAACACATCCCATACGGTGGGTGCCTCGCGCCCCGCGATGCCGCCCGTGTCGACGCCGGTCATATCAAAGCCGTTCCCCGGCCCGATGATCAGCGCAAGGATAATGGCGATCCCGATCGCCAGCGCCGTGGTCATCAGGTAAAGACCGAAGCTTTTGCCACCGACCCGCCCCAAAAGACGAATGTCGCCGATGCCCGTCACCCCGGTCAAAAGCGAAAAGAAGACCAGCGGCACAACGAGCATCTTGAGCGCGTTGACGAACATCTTGCCGATCATCGCGAACAACCCGCCAATGATATGCGTGTTGATGAACGCGTTATCGACCATGTTCAAAATCACGCCAAGGATCACCCCGGCGATCATCCCGATCATAATTTTGGCCGTGAGCGACAGCTTTTTACCCTCGCCACCCGAGCCCTGGTGTATGTCTGTAGAAGTCATTTTTGTCCCCTTACAAAGTAAGCTATGTCCAAGCGTCCCACAGAAATCCGTATTTTCCAAAGAGCTTCTCGGGGGAAAAACGGATTGGACTCCCCCTCATCGCATTGATTGCCCAAAGAAGTGACATCGGTTAAAGCAAATCCAACGCGAGGAGCCCGCCATGAGCATAAACACATTCGGACATCTTTTCCGCTTCACCACCTGGGGTGAAAGCCACGGGCCTGCTTTGGGTGCCACGGTCGATGGATGCCCTCCGGGGATCGAGATCAATGAAGAGATGCTTCAGGTCTGGCTCGACAAGCGCAAACCCGGCACCTCGAAGTTCACCACCCAGCGGCGCGAGCTCGATCAGGTGGAAATCCTCTCTGGTGTGTTCGAGGGCAAGACCACCGGCACGCCGATCCAACTGATGATCCGCAACACGGACCAGCGTTCGAAAGATTACGGCGAGATCGCGCAGGCGTTTCGTCCCGGTCACGCCGACATCACCTATTTCCAGAAATACGGCATCCGCGATTATCGTGGCGGCGGGCGGTCTTCGGCGCGGGAAACCGCCGCGCGCGTGGCCGCGGGCGGGATCGCGCGCGCAGTTTTGGCCGAATTGGTGCCTGATCTGGAGATCAAAGGCTATATGACCCAGATCGGTCCGCATGGCATCGAAGGTCCGCGCGACATGGCCGAGATCGACAACAACCCGTTCTGGGTGCCCTCTGCCGCCACGGCGGACAACTGGGCCGACTATTTAGGCGAAATTCGCAAGAATGGCTCTTCTGTTGGCGCCGTCATTGAAGTGGTCGCAAAAGGCCTGCCCGCGGGCCTCGGCGCACCGATTTATGCCAAGTTAGACACTGATTTGGCCGCTGCGATGATGTCCATCAATGCCGTCAAAGGCGTTGAAATTGGCGAGGGCATGAATTCAGCCTGTCTCACCGGAGAAGAAAACGCCGATGAAATCCGTATGGGGCCGAATGGGCCTGAGTTCGGGTCTAATCATGCAGGCGGGATCCTTGGCGGGATTTCCACCGGGCAGGATGTCGTCGTGCGCTTTGCCGTGAAACCGACGTCTTCTATTCTGACCCCGCGCAAGACCGTGACAAAAGCGGGCGAAGACACCGATCTGATCACCAAAGGCCGCCACGATCCTTGTGTCGGCATCCGCGCTGTGCCTGTCGGCGAGGCGATGATGGCCTGTGTGCTGCTCGATCATCTGCTCTTGCATCGCGGCCAAGTCGGCGAGGGGCTCCGCGGTCACATTGGCTGAGCTTCTCACAATCTTAGGCATCACCGTCTACGTGTTTTCAGGTCTCCTGACTGGCGGGCTGATGTTTCTCTGGTTCACAAGCTCATCAATCTGGTCGCTGGCTCCGCATCAGCCGTCGCGCTTTTCGTGATTGGTGGCTCGCTTGTGGGGCTGTCTTTTGAGGGCAAGCTGCGTCTGGCTGGTCAGGCCGCTGTCGGCAAGCTGATCGTCATGCCCCTGTGCACAGCGCTCGTGATCTTTTTGGTCGCGCGTTTTGGCGTCACCCTGGACCCGGACCTGCGAACGGCTGCGTTGATTTCCGCAGCGCTTCCGACCATGGCGATCGCCGCCCTGTTTGCTCAAGAGGTTGGACGCGGCGCGCTGGCCACTTTGTCGATCCTGGAGAACACACTCGCGGCCTTTGTCACGCTCAATATCGTGCTGTTTCTGGTGGTTTAAGGTCTGTTTTCGGACTTGGAAAACTGTACCGCAAGAATGCCAATCATAATCGTCACGACGCCATAAATGTCCCATCGGCTGATCTTTTCACCCAACAGAAGCGCCGCGATCCCAACCCCAAAAAACGGGTTCAAAAAATGGAAGGCGGCGGATTTGACTGTGCCCAGACGCGCCACCAATTTGAACCAGACCCAGGTCGCCAGAAGCCCCGGGATGAAGGTGGTGTAGAGCATTGCCCAAACGAGTTTCGCAGACATATTCACGGTATAATTGTCCACAAAGGGCGAGATCACCGCCAAAGCGGCAGCGCCGATCAGGCTTTGAATGCCGACCACCATCAGGACATTACCCCCGGCATCGGTAGATTGCACGGTGAGCGTCGCAACCGCCAGTGCCACTGTACCGATCACACACAGCAGAATGCCCATCACATCGCTGCCCGCGGACACCCGGGTGCCCATGATCATGATCACACCGACAAAGCCAAGCACCAGCCCCATGAGAGCGAGTGGTTTGGGCGTCTTCCGCTGGATCAGGGTCGAAAGCAATGCCACAACCAAAGGCATCGAAGAGGCCAGCACAGAGGCGACAGAGGCCTCTACACTGCGCATCGCCAAGAAATACAGACCAAGGTAAATCGTGTTCTGACAGAGCCCGAACAACGCAATGCTTTTCCACTGCGACCGCGTGAAATGCCAGGACTGCCCCAGGACGCGCGACAAAAGAACACCGACCAGACCAGAGAGCAAAAAGCGAACCGTCAGGGCGGCAAGTGCCGGGGCGTCGGCCACGATGATCCGCGCGGATGTGAACGCAGAGGACCACATGAACACAAAGGCCACGCCCATTGCGAATGCTTTGAAATCCATCTTGGCCCTCATAGCTCCGGTAACGAAAAAGGGCCGCGACCAGCGCGACCCTTTTGAATTACCAGTCAGAAAGACTTAGCCGTTCACGCTGTCTTTCAGCGCTTTTGCGATGGTCATTTTCACAACCTTGTCGGCTTCTTTCTTCATCTGCGCACCGGTCTGCGGGTTACGCACCATACGCTCAGGACGCTCACGGCAGTAGATTTTGCCAACGCCGGGAAGAGTCACAGCGCCACCGGCGGAGACTTCTTTGGTGATGAGGGAGGTGATCGCCTCGAGCGCCGCGCCAGCGGATTTCTTGTCAGAACCCATTTCTTCGGCGAGTGCAGCCACGAGCTGGGTTTTGGTCATCGGTTTCGTCATGTCTGTATACTCCTCGTACGCCCCCCTTCGATTTGGGGGTTATTGCGCATTTCTAAGCGAATATTGAGGGGGCGTACAACGCCTAGTGTACTGATCCTTAGCTTTTTCCCGCATTTTGAGCGAAAAAAACCCGATTAAAGGAAGGCCGTCTCCTCGAAAGAGCGCAATTTTCGGCTATGAATGCGTTCAATCGGCATGTCGCGCAGCAATTCCATGGAGCGGATCCCAATCAACAGGTGTCGAGAGACCTGTGATTTATAGAAATCAGACGCCATGCCCGGCAATTTCAGCTCGCCATGGAGCGGCTTGTCCGACACACAAAGAAGCGTCCCATAGGGCACACGGAACCGAAATCCGTTCGCTGCGATCGTCGCACTTTCCATATCGAGCGCAATGGCCCGCGATTGCGACAGGCGCTGCACCGGGCCGGATTGATCACGCAGCTCCCAGTTGCGGTTGTCGATCGTCGCCACCGTCCCCGTCCGCATGATGCGCTTGAGGTCATAGCCCTCCAACTCGGTCACCTGTTCGACGGCATCTTCGAGCGAGGTCTGAATCTCCGCCAGCGCCGGGATCGGCACCCAGACCGGGAGGTCGTCATCCAAAACGTGATCTTCCCGCAGATAAGCATGTGCAAGCACGAAATCCCCGAGCCGCTGCGAATTGCGCAGCCCCGCGCAATGGCCGACCATGATCCAGGCATGTGGACGCAAAACGGCGATGTGATCCGTCGCAGTTTTCGCATTCGACGGCCCGACACCGATGTTCACAAGCGTGATCCCCGATCCGTCCGCGCGTTTGAGGTGATAGGTCGGCATCTGGGGCATCTTCGCGGTGGGCGGGATCTCTTCATCGGCCGAGGTGATCTCGACATTTCCGGTGGAGACAAAGCTGGTGTAACCGCTCTCAGGATCGGCCAGCTGGCTGCGCGCATAGGCTTCGAATTCGGAGACGTAGAACTGGTAGTTGGTGAACAACACGTGGTTCTGGAAATGGCAGGCATCGGTCGCGGTGTAATGCGATAGGCGAGCCAGAGAATAATCGATGCGCTGCGCCATGAAGGGTGCCAAAGCCCCCGATCCATCCGCATGGGTGTAGTCGAAACCGTTGACAATATCGTCGTGTGTCGTCGTCAAATCCGGCACATCGAAGATGTCGCGCAGCGGATAGGCCATGGCACCCTCCTGCGGCACAGTGATGTTTTCGTCATTGGCCACCGCGAAATGCACCGGCATCGGCGTGTCCGAAATGCCGATTTGCACCATCACGCCATGGTTGCGCAGGATTTGGGAAACCTGCTGTTTCAGGTAATTGCGAAACAGATCGGGCCGCGTGATCGTCGTCGAATATTCGCCCGGCTTGGCGACATGACCAAAGGACAGGCGGCTGTCCATCGTCGCATAAGACGTCGTGACCACGCGAATTTCCGGGTAGTAAGCTCGATAGCGCGCTTCGGGCTCCGCGCCGCTCGCGATGAGCGAAAATTTCTCCGTCAAAAAAGAACAGGCCTCTGAATAAAGCGTCTCAAGATAATCCACCGCCGCCGCGGGATCAGCAAAGCTCCGGGTCTCACGCGCGGGCGCTGTCTCGAGGATCAGGCTTTTCAAACTGCTGTTCATTTTTATATCCTTTGCGCAACAAACGGTGCTCAACGCCCCAGACGACCCACTCATCGCCTTCCGCTTGCAATCTTGTGTCAGCGCCCTCACTTGAGACCAGATGCGACCGAGACGCAAGGCCCGGCATCAGGCCGAGAAAGAGATCAGATGACACACCCAAAACTGTTTTCCTTTGGCCATGGCTATAGCGCCCAAGCTCTCGCACGGCGGTTGATCCCGCAAGGCTGGGACATCATTGGCACCACACGTAACCCGGCAAAGGCACAGCAGTTTGACAATGACGGCGTCGAGCCGCTTTTGCTTGAAACAGACCCAATTCCAGCCAAACTTGGCCATGCAACCCATCTTTTGATTTCCGCAGGCCCCGATGTCGAGGGCGATCCGTTTTTGCGCGACTACCATGATCACTTGATCGAGGCGGCTCCCAATTTGAAGTGGGTGGGCTACCTGTCGACCACCGGCGTCTATGGCGACCACGGTGGCGACTGGGTCGACGAGGCCACGCCGCTCACCCCCGGCACCAAACGTGGCAAAGCGCGGATGCGGGCGGAGGCCGATTGGCAAGCGATTGCGCAGGATTTGGGTCTCAACCTGTCTATTTTTCGCCTCGCGGGCATTTATGGTCCGGGGCGCGGTCCGTTCGCCAAGGTCCGCAACGGCACCGCGCGTCGGATCGTCAAAGAAGGCCAAATTTTCTCACGCATCCATGTCGAGGACATCGCGCAGGTTCTTGAAGCCTCGATAAACCGACCCCAATCCAGCGAAATTTATAACGTCTGCGACGATCTCCCCGTGCCGCCGCAAGAGGTCATCGGATATGCCGCCGAGCTTTTGGGTCTGCCATTGCCGCCGGAGGAAGACTTTGAAACGGCGGAAATGAGCCCCATGGCCCGCAGCTTTTACGCCGAAAGCAAAAAGGTGCGAAACGACCGGATGAAACAGGAGCTGGGCGTTCAGCTCATTTATCCCGATTACAAAACCGGTCTGAAAGCGCTCTTGGCACAGGATCAGTGACTGTCCTGCCAAGACCTCCTATGATCCAAAACCGTGATGGCGTAGATCACCACACCACCAAAGGTCAAAGCTGCCCCGACATAGCCCGCCGAGGGAAATCCATAGCCCTTGGCGATGTAAATCGAGGCGACATAGGGCCCCAAGGCGTTGGCCGCATTAAAGGCCGCATGATGTAGCGTCGCGGCCATCGCCTGGGCATCGCGAGCGACATCCATGAGCCTTGTTTGCAAGAGGATTGGATAGCCATTGGCCATCCCCATCGCCAGAACCAGCGCGACCATGGCAAAGGGCCGTTCGGCGATCTGCGGGAAGAGTGACAGCAGAGCAATATTCACGAATAGCGTGGCGAAAACGGCGAAGTTCAACGCCCGATCCGCTGCCCAGCCTGCAAGCAGCGTGCCAAGCGTCATGCCAAAGCCCATGAGACCCAAATACAGCGGAATCGAGGCTTCGTTGACCTGCGTCACCTCGATAAGGGTCGAGGCGAGATAGGTGTAAAAGGCGAAGAATCCACCAAACCCGATGGCCCCGCTCAAGAGCGTGAGCAACACCTGTCGGTTCTTGAGCGCGCCAAGCTCACGCAAAGCATTCGAATTGGTGTCACGCGCTGTTGAGGGCGCAAAAATCAGGATCATGGTCGCCGTTAAAGCCGCCAAAACCCCCACCAAAGCAAAGGCCCAGCGCCACCCGATGGTCTGCCCCAAGACATTGGCGACGGGCACGCCGACAATGGTCGCGATTGTGAGGCCAAGCATCAACCGCGCCACCGCCTTACCCCGCTGGTTCGGCCCCGCCAGAGAGGCCGCCATCAAAGCCGCAACACCGAAATAAGCGCCATGCGGCATGCCGCTCAGAAACCGTGCCAAAAGCATCACCGGGTAAGTCGGCGCCAGAGCGGAGAGGATATGGGTGAGGCAAAACATCACCATCAAACCGATGAGCAAGACCCGCCGCTCGATCCGAGCCGCCGCCACAGCAATCAAGGGCGCACCAACGACAACCCCCAAGGCATAGGCGGAAATCAAACGACTGGCTGTCGCCTCATCAATCTCCAGCCCCTCTGCCATGAAAGGCAAAAGGCTCATGCTGGCAAATTCAGTCGTGCCAATCGCAAACCCGCCCATGGCGAGCGCAAAAAGGACGATCCCCGGACGGGTGCCGGGAGAGACGGAGGTGGTGGAAACCATCAGATATACCTTGAAAGGAAGTCACATCAGACTTCTTTTATTCCTGCACAGGGATCAAGACGGTGGTCGCCGCACTGCACTCATACCCGCCTTGCAGAAACGGGCGAAGCCTCAGGCCCGTTTGCTCGACAGATCGGCAATGCCCAGCACAGAAAGCACCTTGGCCTCAATGTCCGCTGTGTTCAGCCCGGCGATGGCATACATCGCCTCCGGGCTGGCCTGGTCAATGAAGGTGTCAGGCAATGTCATCGAACGGAATTTGAAGCCCCGATCAAACACGCCTTCTTCGGCCAGAAAATCGGCGACATGTGACCCGAATCCACCGATAGCGCCCTCTTCGAGGGTGATCAACGCCTCATGATTGGCTGCCAAATCGCGGATCAAATCGTGATCCAGAGGCTTGGCGAAACGGGCGTCTGCGACGGTGCAGGAAATGCCTTTGGCCGAGAGGTTCTCGGCGGCTTTCAAGGCGGGCTCCAAACGTGTGCCAAAGGACAACAGCGCCACCCGCGTGCCTTCGCGCACGATGCGGCCTTTGCCGATCTCCAGCGCTTCCCCACGTTCCGGCATCTGAACGCCAACACCCTCACCGCGCGGATAGCGGAAGGCGATGGGGCCCTCATCATGCGCAACGGCGGTGGCGACCATATGTTTCAACTCCGCCTCATCGGCGGCGGCCATCACAACCATGCCCGGCAGATTGGCCATAAAGGCAATATCGAACGACCCGGCATGGGTCGCACCATCGGCGCCCACAAGCCCGGCGCGATCAATCGCGAAGCGCACGGGCAAACGCTGAATCGCCACATCATGAACGACCTGATCGTAACCGCGCTGAAGGAAGGTCGAATACATCGCACAGAAGGGCTTCATCCCACCGGCAGCCAAACCGGCAGAGAAGGTCACGCCATGCTGTTCCGCAATACCGACGTCAAAACAGCGGCTCGGGTAGCGTTCGGCAAAGAGATCGAGCCCGGTGCCATCGGGCATGGCGGCGGTCACGGCGACAATCTTGTCATCCTGCGCGGCCTCTTGGAGGAGCGCTTCGGCGAAAACCTTTGTGTAGGACGGCGCGTTGGATTTGGCTTTTTTCTGTTCGCCGGTGACCACGTCGAACTTGGCGGTCGCGTGGCCTTTGTCCGGGCGACCCTCGGCGGGCGCATAGCCTTTGCCCTTTTTCGTGATCGCATGGATCAGGATCGGCCCCGTCGCGCGGGTTTTGACCGTGCGCAACACGCTCAACAACTGGTCCATATCGTGGCCATCGACCGGGCCGATGTAAGAGAACCCGAGCTCTTCAAACAGTGTGCCGCCGATGGTCATGCCCTTGAGCATTTCCTTGGCGCGTTTGGCGCCCTCCTGGAACGGATGCGGCAGAAGGGAAACAGCGCCTTTGGCGGCGGCTTTGAGATCCTGGAACGGCTCACCCGCATAGAGACGCGTGAGATAGGAGGACAGCGCACCGGTCGGCGGCGCGATGGACATCTCGTTGTCGTTCAAAATGACAATCAGCCGCTTGCCCAAATGGCCCGCGTTGTTCATCGCCTCAAAGGCCATGCCAGCAGACATCGACCCGTCGCCAATCACCGCAATCGCATCGCCGATGCCGTACTCCGGCGCCCCACCCAGATCGCGTGCCACAGCAAAGCCCAAAGCGGCAGAGATCGAGGTCGAACTATGCGCCGCGCCGAAAGGATCATAGGGGCTTTCGGAGCGTTTGGTGAAGCCGGAGAGACCGCCCTCGGTCCGCAGGGTGCGAATCCGATCACGACGTCCGGTGAGGATTTTATGTGGATAACATTGGTGCGACACGTCCCAGATCAGGCGATCTTTTGGCGTATCGAACACGGCGTGCAAAGCCACGGTCAGCTCCACGACTCCAAGACCCGCGCCCAGATGCCCGCCCGTCACGGAGACCGCAGAAATGGTTTCCTGCCGCAACTCATGCGCCACGCGTTTGAGCTCCGCATCAGAGAGCGATTTCAGATCGGCGGGGACATTCACGCGATCGAGGGTCGGAGTGGCTGGGCGGTCGGACATGGCGTCTCGCTTTCTCAGGTTTCCCGCGAAATAACGAAGCGGGCGACGTCTCGCAAGGGCTCGGCCCGTGATCCATAGGGGCTCAATGCCGCACAGGCCTCATCGACCAGAGAGCTAGCGCGGAGCTTGGCGCCCTCAAGCCCCAGAAGCGACACGAAGGTCGCCTTGCCTGCCTCGGCATCCTTGCCCACGGCCTTGCCGGTTTTCTCGACATCGCCTTCGACATCGAGGATGTCGTCTTGAATCTGGAACGCGAGGCCCAGCGCCTTGGCATAGCTTCCCAGCGCGGCCGGATCGCCACCGCCCAAAATGGCCCCCGCGCGGGCGGACCACTCGATCAGCGCGCCGGTTTTGTTGCCTTGCAGCACGGTAATCTCTTGCAGATCGAGCGGGGTCTCAGAGGTCTCCGCCGCGATGTCCTGTGCCTGCCCCAAGACCATGCCTTGCACACCGGAAGCTTTCGCGAGAGAGGCGATCAAATCGATCCTAATCTGGCTGGAAACGCCCATTTCGGGACGCGTCAAAAGTTCAAAAGCAAGGGTCTGAAGCGCATCTCCTACGAGCACAGCCGTCGCCTCGTCCCAGCGTTTGTGCACGGTCGGCTGGCCCCGTCGCAAATCGTCGTCATCCATACAGGGCAGATCGTCATGCACGAGGCTATAGGCATGCACCGCCTCGATCGCAGCGGCGGCCCAGACGGAGCGCTCGGCAGGCACGCCGTGAAGCGCGGCGCCCTCCATCACGAGGTAAGCCCGCAGGCGCTTTCCGCCATTGAGGGCATAGCGCATCCCCTCCTCCACCGGCATGGTCCCCAGAGGCGCCAAAACAGTGTCGAAACAGGCGGAAACGGCCGCCTTACACCGCGCCAACCCGTCTTGCATCAGACACCTTCGGCCTTACTCGTCCCGACAGCTGCGCCATCCGGCCCCACAGTGATCTTTTCGACCTTTTCTTCGGCATCCTTGAGCTTGGCCTCGCAATGCGCCTTGAGCGCAGCGCCACGTTCATAAAGCGCAATGCTGTCTTCCAACGCCACATCACCGCGTTCGAGCTTGCTCACAACCTCGCTCAACTCCGCCATGGCGGTTTCAAAGGACATTTCGCTGACCGGCGTATCGCTCATTGGACTCTCCCGAATGTTTCCCCCACTGCATATAGGAAAACGGGCGGGGAAGGCCAGTTTGAGTTTTGCATTCCGGCCCGTTGTTTGGGGCGCTTACTCGGGCGTCAGCATATAGCCCGCACCGCGCACAGTCTGGAGATACCGCGGTTGGCGCGGGTCGTCTTCGAGCTTGCGCCGCAGGCGTGTGATCTGCACATCCACGGCACGTTCTTGCGCCTGTCCACCATCACGTCCGAGGCGTTCGACCAATTCGGTGCGCGTCACAGGTTCGCCAGTCGAGGCCACGAAGATTTTCATCAGCTGCGCTTCGGTGCCGGTCAGACGCACAATCTGATCGCCCTCCCAAAGCTCACCCCGTTCCACATCATAGCGGAATCGACCCAAATGCAGGTATTTCGGCCCGGCTTCGGCCTCTTCCATCTGCGGCATCCGACGCAGAACCGCGTTGATGCGCAGCAACAACTCCTTTGGCTCGAACGGCTTTGCAAGATAATCGTCGGCCCCGGCCTCAAGCCCGGTGATGCGGTCCTCCGTCTCGCCCTTGGCCGTCAGCAACATGATCGGCGTGCTGATCGACTGACGCAAATCCCGCGTCAGGCTGATCCCATCCTCGCCCGGCATCATCACATCCAGCACGATCAGATCGAATTCCAAGCCGGCCAAAAGCCGCCGCGCATGGGCCGCATCGCGGGCCGCCGTCACGCAAAACCCGTGGCGGATCAGGAATTTTTGCAACAAGCCGCGAATGCGCTCGTCATCATCGACGATCAAAAGGTGAATTTCCCCGCTCACATCACTCCTCCTTTTTCGACAAGGTTTTGGACATGGCGTGGAAATAGGCCGCCTGATCCGGGTCCATCATGGCCTCAAGCACCCGACGAAACCCCGCAACGGCCTCGTGCCCCGCATCGCGGTAGGCCACACGCATCCTGGCCCGTTGCGCCTCCGACAGTTCCGCCTCAAGCGATTGGCCGGTTTCCGTAAGATACAAATGACGCTCGCGTTTGTCCTGCACACCGACGCGGCTTTCGACCAGCCCGTCTTCGATCAGGGTTCTGAGCACCCGGTTCAGAGACTGTTTCGTCACACCCAGAATGGCCAGGAGATTGTTCACATTCGTCCCCGGCGCGCGGGCGATGAAATGAACCGCCCTGTGATGCGCCCGACCGTAACCGTATTTCTCCAAAATGCGATCCGGGTCCGCCGTAAAACCGCGATAGGCAAAGAACATGGCCTCGATCCCTTTACGGAGCTGCTCGTCCGTCAGGAACAGAAGAGCCTCACCGCTTTGCGTGCCGCCAGCCTTACCGTCCGCCATGTTCTACCTCATTCTCAAATCGCATAATTTCCGCTCACTTTAAGTCAGCGTTGTTGACATTCCAAGATCGAATTGGTAGCGAAATCGGGATTTGGCGCAATAATAATCCCAAAATGATGCGCATCACGCAATTTCACGAAAGCGCGTGATGCGACAGAGACACGAAAAGGAGAGACCCATGGCGGGCAGCTACGAAGATCGCGACGGATATATCTGGATGGATGGCGCCCTTGTCGATTGGCGCGACGCGAAGGTGCATATTCTGACCCACGCCATGCATTACGCCTCCTCCGTGTTCGAAGGCGAGCGCTGCTACAACGGCAAGATTTTCAAATCCGTGGAGCATTCCGAACGTCTTTTGGCCTCCGGCAAAGCCCTCGACATGCCGATCCCCTACACGGTCGAAGAGATCGAGAAGGCGAAATACGATGTGCTCAAAGCCAACGGTTGGGACAATGCCTATGTGCGTGTCGTGGCCTGGCGTGGGGCAGGTGACGATATGGGTGTTGCGGCCAACAGAAACCCGGTGCGTATGGCTGTCGCGGCCTGGGAATGGGGCGCCTATTATGGCGACGCCAAGATGCAGGGCGCCAAGCTCGACATCGCGAAATGGAAACGCCCCTCGCCGGAAACCATCCCCACCGCCGCGAAAGCCGCGGGTCTCTACATGATCTGCACCATGTCGAAACATGCCGCCGAAGCCAAAGGCTGTTCCGACGCTCTGTTCATGGACTATCGCGGCTATGTGGCCGAGGCGACCGGCGCGAATATTTTCTTCGTCAAAAACGGCGAAGTGCACACGCCGATCCCCGACGCGATCCTCAATGGCATCACCCGCCAGACGGTGATCGGCATGCTGAAGGACAAGGGCATCGCGGTGCATGAGCGCCGCATCATGCCGGAGGAACTCGATGGGTTCGAACAATGCTTCCTCACCGGCACCGCCGCCGAAGTGACCCCTGTGGGCCAGATCGGCGACTATATGTTCGAGGTCGGCGCGCTGACGCGTGAGATCTCCGAAGACTATGAGAAACTGGTCCGCAGCTAAGACTTTAACCTTAAAATAAGAGCTTTCTGCCAGTCTGAAACGATCAGATTGGCAGGAGGCATGACGTGGTCAGCCGCAAAGACAGTATTGTTATCGTTCTCATCACGGTCTTCATCGTGACGCCGGCGGTCCTTGCCTTGACCGCTTACATGATCACGAAAAACCCCTCTCTGCGCCCTTTGGGCATCACCGTCGAACGCCTGACCGAAGCAGGTCAGATTGAGAACAAAAGCCTTATTCTCGCGGTGGTCGATATTGGAACTCTCGCCAAAAACGCTGCCAGCAAAGCCCAATATCAATCCAGTCTCGAAACGGCTTTTGCACGCCTAGAAACCGATGTGCAGGTGAAATTTCGCAGCATTCCCAATAGTGCGGACGTCAACATCACCTACCTCGTCGGCGGAAGTCAGATCGGCCCTTTCCCGGCGAAACGCGCCGCCGAAGGCGTACTTCCCGCGACACAGGCGGCACGTCTCGTCACGGCCCAGCGCAAAGCTGTCGCGAAAGAGCAGGAGCGGCGTGACAGACTTGGTCAAAACGGGTTCTGGCACCGGGTTCTGGACTAGAGCGCGTCCGCCTTTTTGCGACGCGCGGCACTGAGACCAAGCGCTCTTTCACGCAAGATAATCGCGACGCCAGCCGCAATGACAATCAAAGCGCCCACCAGCATCGCCGTCGTTGGGACTTCGTCGAAAAAGACATAGCCAATGATTAGCGCAAACAACATCGACGCATAATCGAAGGGTGCGAGCATAGAAGCATCAGCGTAGCGATAGCAGGATGTCAGAAACACCTGCGCCAAACCGCCGATCAAACCGGCGAGGATCAGAAAAATACAGGCCAGCATGTTCGGCAGGACCCATTGCGAGAATGGTAGGGTCATCAGCGCAGCCACAGTACAAGAAATCGAAAACCAAAAGACGATCGACGTCGTGGTCTCGCTTTTCACCATATTGCGCACATGAAGCTGCACGATCGCTGCCAAACATGCCCCACCCAGAGCCACCATTGCCCCAAGCTGTTCCCTCGGATCAGGTGCGCCGTTGAACACGGTGATTCGTGGCATCATCACGATCACAACGCCGATAAGCCCGGCAAACACCGCCGAAAACCGGAACAGCCGCACATCTTCGCCCGCGAACATGGCGGCAAACACCACCAGCAAAAGCGGGGAGGCATAACCGATGACCGTGGCCTCGGGCAAAGGCAGAAGGCCCAACGCATAGAAATTCAAAAACATCGCACTGGCCCCGATCATCCCGCGCCAGACATGGCCCATAGGTGATTTGACCCTGAGACCCGCAAGAAATTCCCCGCGTCGCACCAACCACATGAAGATTACGGGAAGTGCGAAAAGCGACCTGAAAAAGACCGCCTCGCCCGGAGGCACTTCTCCGCTCGCCGCTTTGATCAGCGCCGCCATCACCACGAAACAGGTGACGGACGCAAGCTTGAGGGCAATGCCCCGAAACGGGTCCATCGTGCATCTCCAAATCGGTTGGGAACCCGCTTAAAATCTCATGTGTCTGACAAGCGCGCAACGGCCCATTGAGCCGCATCACGCACCGTGGGGTCGGCATCCTCGCACAGGCGCGCGGCCACTGACCGCAACTCCGGCGACCCGGAATTTCCTATGGCATAAAGCACATTCCGCACAAACCGGTCCCGCCCGATGCGCTTGATCGGCGAGCCTGAAAACTTTTCGCGAAACGACGCATCGTCCAACTGCGCCAGTTCCGCAAGCGGCGGCGCAATCAAATCTTCTCGCGCCGCAAACCGAAGATCTTTCGCTGCAACAGCAAATTTATTCCAAGGACAGGCCGCCAGACAATCGTCACACCCGTAAATCCGATTGCCAAGTATGCCGCGCAACTCTTCGTCCACCGGACCGTGATGCTCGATGGTCAGATAGGACACGCAACGCCGTGCATCGATCTGAAACGGCGCCGGAAACGCGTCCGTTGGACAGGCATCCAGACAGGCCCGGCAAGAGCCGCAATGCTCTTTTTCCGCTGGATCAGGGTCGAACTCATGGGTCGTGAAAATCGCCCCGAGGAAGAACCAATTCCCCAGATCGCGCGACAAAAGATTGGTGTGCTTCCCTTGCCAACCCAGCCCTGCCTTTTGCCCCAAAGGCTTTTCCATCACCGGCGCCGTATCGACGAACACTTTGATTTCTGTCTCTGGCCCCGCCTGCTCAATCAACCATCGTCCCAGCCGTTTGAGGCGCTTCTTAACGATGTCATGGTAATCCCGATTGCGGGCATACACCGAAATTGCGCCGGATTCGGGTCTATTTATGAGTTCAAGAGGGTCTTCTTCCGGCGTGTAGGCTTCCGCCAGCATGATCACGGATTTCGCCTCCGGCCAGAGCGCCGTCGGATCGCCCCGCCAGCTCATCCGCTCTTCCATCCAACTCATCTGCCCATGCCGCCCCTCTGCGACAAAGGCCTTGAGCCGTTCCATGGCTTCTGGAATATCAGGCCGCCCAAAAGATGCCTTGGAGAACCCCTCCTCCAAAGCCCGTGCCCGCACGATTTCCTTATCCAACCCGGCCAAACGAAGCCCTTTCTTTTGTCCGGAAATATCCTCGGGGGGAATTGCCCAAAGGGCAAGGGGGGCAGACAGCCCCCAATCTGACCCTCAAAAATCGAGATCGGTGTAGTGCGCAGGAGGCGGGAAGCTCGACACCTGATCGGCCAGCAAAGAGCGGAACGCCGGGCGTGATTTGATCTTGGCATACCAGTCCTTCACGACGTCATGCCGGTTCCAATCCACATCCGAAATGTAATCGAGCGAGGACAAATGCGCCGCCGCCGCGAAATCCGCAAGCGTCATCGCATCGCCTGCCAACCACCGCCGACGATCCAACAGCCAGGCCATGTAATCGAGGTGATATTTAATCGCCTTCGAGCCTGACTTGACGTTGGCCGCGACCGGATAGCCCGATTTCATCAGCTTGCGATTGACGCGCTCGTACAAAAGTTTCGACGTCACTTCGTTGTGGAATTTGTCATCGAACCACGACACAAGACGGCGCACTTCGTAGCGACCTTCGGCATCTTTCGGCATCAAAACCGGGTTGGGATAGCGCTCTTCGAGATACTCACAAATCGGCGTGCTTTCCGACAGGTTCATATCGTCGATCCGCAACACAGGTACCTTGCCCGCGGGGTTGCGGCGCATGAAATCCGGGTCCTGTTCCCAGTAGCGTTCCTCGATCAGCTCCACCTCAAGCTTCTTTTCCGCAAGCACCAGACGGACTTTGCGACAAAATGGAGAAAGGGGGACGTGATACAGACGGATCATGATTTCTACTCGCGTTTTTTCCCTACTTGCCGCAGGACAGCAGGCAGTTCAATGCTCGAAACAGGCTGCGCGGCCATCTCGCGCGATTGTGGCCGCCCCATCGACGATCTGCGCGGCTCTTCGCCGAACAAAGGGCCCGGGATTTCCGGCATTTCTCTCTTTCGGGGCCGGCAGAACCGCCGCAAGCTGCGCCGCTTGCTGAGCCGTGACATTTTCAGGACCTACGCCGAAATAATGCCGCGAGGCCGCTTCGACTCCGAAAATCCCGGTGTCAAATTCGGCGATGTTCAAATAGACCTCGAGAATGCGCTTCTTGCTCCAGGTCAGTTCGACCACCGGCGTGATCATTGCCTCCAACGCTTTGCGCGGCCAGCTTCGCCCATGCCAGAGGAAGGTGTTTTTAACCGTCTGCTGGCTGATGGTCGAGGCGCCACGGTTGCCACCCTCGGCAATCGCCGATCGGATCGCGGCAAGGTCAAAACCCCAATGCGCGCAAAAATTCGCGTCCTCAGCGGCAACAACAGCACGCGCCAGATGCGGCGACATCCGCTCCATCGGCACCCATTGGTAATCGACCATATCCCCTTGGCGACCGCTTTCGGCCATCATGTAAAAGGTACCGGGCACCGGCAGGACGGAATAGGCCAGAATCCAAAGCAGAACGAGCCCAAAGACCACCAAAACCCCGCGCAAGACACGCCGCCTCAGCCGCCGGAAAAATCCGGGGCCTTTGCTCTGCCCTTTGGGTTTTGTCTTTTTCTTGCTCTTTCGTGCCATGGTTTGAAGAAGCATAGCGGGTGATCCGAGGTCAAGCCCAACTCTCACCGCGAAGAAAAAGCCCCCGGAAAGGGGGCTTTTAAGCTGCATTTGGGTCGATTTACGCTCGACTTACTCGGCCGGGATCGCGCCCTTTTCCAGGGTCAGCGGCACGGGAAGATGCACCAGCATCTCTTTCGGGCAAACCTGAAGGAAGTTGGCTTTTTCTTCTTCCCAATGATCGAGGATCGTCTTCGCTTTCAACGAATGGGTCTCTTTCGCGTGACGCTCGACGAGGCCTTTCAGCTGATCTTCCCAATGATCCACCGTGACCGGACAGGTCACAAGCGTCTCGAGGTTCATCAGATCAAGTGCTTTGCCCTCAGGATCGTAGAGATAGGCCATGCCACCGGTCATCCCGGCGCCAAAGTTCGCACCGATAGTGCCGAGGATCACGGCGATCCCGCCGGTCATGTATTCACACCCGTTGGAACCACAGCCCTCAATCACCACACTCGCACCGGAGTTGCGCACCGCGAAACGCTCGCCCGCACGACCGGCGGCAAAGAGGTAGCCGTCCGTCGCACCGTAAAGCACTGTGTTGCCGATGATCGTATTCTGGTCGGCGACCAGCGGCGAATGCATCGGCGGACGCACCACAACGGTACCGCCCGAAAGGCCTTTTGCCACATAGTCGTTGGCGTCGCCCGACACTTCGATCTTCAGACCCGGCGCCGCAAAGGCCCCGAGGGACTGACCGGCAGAACCCGTGAGTTTCACGGTCAGGTGATCTGGCTGAAGAGTGTTGCGCATGCCGAATTTCGACACGATATGCGACGAGGTGCGCGTCCCGATGGTGCGAAGCGTGTTCTGCACCGCGTAGGACAGCTGCATCTTTTCGCCATCGTTGAGGAAACGCGCGGCGTCTGAGACGATCTGCGCATCGAGCGTATCCGGCACCGCATTGCGCGGTTTGGACCGGTCGTAGACGATACGATCAGAGCCATCGACAGAGATCAGAAGCGGGTTCAGATCGAGATCGTCGAGATGCGCCGAGCCACGCGAGGTCTGAGCCAGAAGATCGGCACGACCGATCACCTCGTCCAGAGAGCGCGCGCCCAGAGAGGCCAGCAATTCGCGGACTTCCTGCGCGTAGAAGGTGATCAGATTGACGACCTTATCGGCATTGCCGGTGAACTTGCCACGCAGCATTTCGTCCTGGGTACAGACGCCCACCGGACAGGTGTTCGACTGACACTGACGCACCATGATACAGCCCATCGCGATCAGCGCGGCGGTGCCGATGCCGTATTCCTCGGCCCCCAGCATCGCAGCCATGACGATGTCACGCCCGGTGCGCAGACCACCATCGGTCCGAAGCGTCACGCGGTCACGCAGGTTGTTCATCGCGAGCACCTGATGCGCTTCGGTCAAACCCATCTCCCACGGCAGACCGGCGAATTTGATCGAGGTTGCCGGAGAGGCACCCGTGCCACCGTTGTGACCGGAGATCAGGATGATGTCCGCTTTCGCTTTCGCCACACCGGCGGCGATGGTGCCGACGCCGGAAGAGGCCACGAGTTTCACCGTCACCTTGGCCTTCGGGTTGATCTGTTTCAGGTCGTAGATGAGCTGAGCGAGATCTTCGATGGAGTAGATGTCGTGGTGCGGCGGCGGCGAAATGAGCGTCACGCCTTTGGTCGAGTGACGCAGCTTGGCGATCAGGTCGGTGACCTTCATCCCCGGAAGCTGACCACCCTCACCCGGCTTCGCGCCCTGAGCGACTTTGATCTCCAACTCTTCACAGGCCAACAGGTATTCGGCGGTCACACCGAAGCGACCGGAGGCCACCTGTTTGATCTTTGCGGACGCATTGTCACCATTGGGTTCCGGCGTGAAATCGTCAGGCGACTCGCCACCCTCACCGGAGTCGGATTTCGCCCCGATGCGGTTCATCGCGATGGACAGTGTGCGGTGTGCCTCAGGCGACAGCGCGCCCAAGGACATACCCGGCGTCACAAAGCGTTTGCGGATCGAGGTGATGGATTCCACCTCTTCGATCGGCACCGGTTTGCCCAGCGGCTTGAAGTCCAACAGATCGCGCAGATGGATCGGCGGCATAGCCTGCATCTTGGCGGAATACTGTTTCCACATCTCGTAGGAGGCACGATCACAGGCCGATTGCAGCATGTGCATCGACTGCGCTTCCCACGCGTGGGTCTCGCCGGATTTGCGGGACTTGTAGAAACCGCCGATGGGAAGCGTGTTGCCACCCAGCCAGCCTTGTTTGTGCACGGCTTCCAACTTGTGCTGAATGCCGCCGACACCAATGCCGGAGATGCGCGAATGCATGCCGGGGAAGAACTCGTTGACCATTGCGCGGGACAGGCCCACGGCCTCGAAGTTCAGACCACCGCGATAAGACGAGATCACCGAGATGCCCATCTTCGCCATGATCTTCAAAAGACCGGCGTCCACGGCGGCACGGTAACGCGCCACGGCTTCGGTCAGGGTGCAGTCCAACAGGCCGCGTTCGATCCGGTCGGCCAAGGAATCCTCGGCCAGATAGGCGTTCACGATAGTCGCGCCACAAGCGATCAGAACCGCAAAATAATGCGGGTCGATACATTCCGCCGAACGCACGCCCAGCGAACAGAACGTCCGCAAACCTTTGCGCGTCAGCCAGCTGTGCACTGCAGAGGTCGCGAGGATCATCGGCATCGCGATTTTGTCCTCACCCTGCGCCTGATCGGTCAGGATGATGTGACCCCCGCCCGAACGCACGGCCTCTTCGGCCTCGGCACGGATACGATCCAGCCCGGCGCGCAACGCATTCGGACCACCATCGACCGGGAAGGTACAGTCGATCTCGGTCATCGGTGCGTTGAAATGGGTTTTCAACGCGTCGAATTGCGCGTTGCCGACAAAGGGGCTCTCCAGCACGAGAATCTCGGTCTGGGAGCTGTCTTCATCCAGCACGTTCTTGAGGTTGCCGAACCGCGTCTTGAGCGACATCACACGGAATTCGCGCAAACTATCAATCGGCGGGTTGGTCACCTGAGAGAAGTTCTGACGGAAGAAATGGCTGAGCGGACGATATGTGTTCGACAGCACGGCAGAGGGCGTGTCATCGCCCATCGAGGCCAGCGCCTCTTTGCCATCCTCGGCCATGGGCGCAAGGATTTGTTCCAACTCTTCAATGGTATAGCCCGCAGCGATCTGACGCTTTTTAAGCTCGGCCCCGCTGAAAATCGCGGTCTCATTCAGGTCAGCCAGCTCTTCTTCGAGGTCGACGATCTTGCCGACCCATTCGCCAAAGGGCTGGGAATTCGCCAGACGGTCTTTGATGTCGACATCGTGGTAGAGCTTGCCCTCGGCCATATCGACCGCCAGCAATTGCCCCGGACCCAGAGCGCCTTTTTCAACCACGGTCGCCTCGTCGGTCGGCACCATGCCCACCTCGGAGCCCGCGATGACAAGGCCATCGCCGGTGACGACATAGCGCATCGGGCGCAGACCGTTGCGGTCGAGACCGGCACAGACCCAGCGGCCGTCGGTCATCGCCAAAGCGGCCGGACCGTCCCAGGGCTCCATCACGGAGTTCACGTAGGAATACATGTCGCGCCAGGCTTTCGGCAGCTCTTCGGCGTTTTTCGACCAGGCCTCGGGCACCAGCATGGTTTTCGCCATGGGCGCAGAACGACCGGCCCGCACCAGCACTTCGAACACGGAATCGAGGGCGGCGGAGTCCGACGAGCCTTGCGGGATGATCGGTTTGATGTCCTCGGCCATCTCACCAAAGGTCGACGAGGCCATGCGGATCTCGTGCGATTTCATCCAGTTGGTGTTGCCTTTGATCGTGTTGATCTCACCGTTATGCGCCAGCATGCGGAACGGTTGCGCCAGCCACCACTGCGGGAAGGTGTTGGTGGAATAGCGCTGGTGATAGATCGCAAAGGCGGACTCAAAACGCTCGTCCATCAGGTCCGGGTAGAATACGGCAACCTGTTCGGCGAGCATCATGCCCTTGTAGATGATCGAACGGCAGGACAGGGAGCAAATGTAAAGCTCACGCACACCGGAGGCAGAGGCGGCCTTTTCGATGCGGCGACGGATGACGTAAAGCTCGCGCTCAAAGGTCTCTTCGTCCACACCTTTGGAGTTGGAGATCAGGATTTGCTCGATCTCGGGACGCGTCGCATTGGCTTTTTCACCCAGGCAGGATGTGTCCACCGGAACGTGGCGCCAGCCGTAGATGTAATAGCCCATGCGCAGGACTTCGGTCTCCACGATGGTCCGGCAGGTCTCCTGCGCCGAGAAATCCGTGCGCGGCAGGAACACCTGACCCACAGCGAGCAATTCACCGTGACGGGCCTCGTGACCCGTGCGGCGGATTTGGTCGCCGAAGAAATGGTGCGGGATTTGCACATGGATGCCGGCGCCGTCGCCGGTTTTGCCGTCGGCGTCCACGGCACCTCGGTGCCAGATCGCTTTCAGCGCGGAAATGCCGTTTTCCACGACCTTGCGGGATTTCGACCCATCGACGGAGACGACAAGACCCACGCCACAGGAGGAATGTTCGTCATCCTCACGGAACAGGGAGTTTTCCGCCATCCATTCGCGTTTTGCGGCCTCTTGAACCGCCCAGCTTTGGTCAAACTTGGTCATAGCAGTACCTTTCAGATCAAAGGCGGAGGGGACCTCTCCCCTCCTTTACAATTCGAATTACTCGGCGGCCACAGCGGCGGATTGGTCGATATACTCGATCATCGCATCGGCGGCTTCGCGGCCATCGCGGATCGCCCAGACGACCAGAGACGCGCCACGCTGGATGTCGCCACAGGCGTAGACACCCTCAAGCGAGCTGGCGTGGGTTTTGAAATCGGCCAGAACCGTGCCCCAACGGGTCACTTCCAAACCGTCCACGCCCCAAAGCTTCGGCAGCTCTTCCGGCTCGAACCCGAGCGCCTTGATCACCAGATCGGCCTCTTCGACATAATCGGCCCCCTCGATCACCTCAGGCGACTGACGACCGGAGGCATCCGGGGCGCCAAGGCGCATTTTCTGAACCATCACGCCAGAGACCGGATCGCCCGCGAAACCTTTCGGCGCGGAGAGCCAGACGAATTCAACGCCTTCTTCCTCGGCGTTTTGGGTCTCACGCTGCGAGCCCGGCATGTTGGCGCGGTCACGACGATAGAGACATTTCACGGAGGTGGCACCCTGACGGATCGCGGTACGGACACAGTCCATCGCGGTATCCCCGCCACCGATCACGACGACCTTTTTGCCGTTCGCGTTCAGCTCACCGCTTTCATATTCCTCGACCTCGTCGCCAAAGGAGACCTTGTTCGAGGCGGTGAGGTAATCAATCGCCTTCACGATGCCCTCAGCACCCGAACCCGGACCTTTGAGATCGCGGGATTTATAGACCCCCGTCGCGATCAGAACGGCATCGTGTTTGCCACGGATCGCGTCAAAGGAAATGTCCTCGCCGACATTGCAATTCAACACAAATTCGACGCCCGATTTTTCGAGCTGTTCAACACGACGCAGAACGATGTCTTTCTCAAGCTTGAAGCCCGGAATGCCGTACATCATGAGCCCGCCGGCGCGGTCGGAACGCTCGTAAACGGTGACCTTGATCCCCGCACGACGCAGACGGTCGGCCGCGGCCAGACCACCCGGGCCGGACCCGATGATGCCAACGCTTTCCTCGCGTTCGACGACAGGGGTGATCGTCTCGACCCATCCCTGTTCCCAAGCCGTGTCGGTGATGTATTTCTCAACAGAACCGATCGTCACCGTGCCATGGCCGGAGTTCTCAATGACGCAGTTGCCTTCGCAGAGACGGTCCTGCGGACAGATGCGGCCACAGATTTCCGGGAAGGTGTTGGTCGCCTGAGAAATCTCATAGGCCTCTTTCAACCGTCCGGTTGCGGTCAGGCGCAGCCAGTCGGGGATGTTGTTGTGCAGCGGGCAATGCGACTGGCAATAGGGCACGCCGCATTGCGAACAGCGCGACGCCTGTTCTTCCGCTTTCGCTTCGACGAACTCGCCATAGATTTCCAGAAAATCGTCTTTGCGATCTTCCGCGTCCCGCTTGGTTGGCATGTCCCTGCCTACCGTCACGAATTTGAGCATCGGCTCTTTCGCCATGACACCACATCTCCGAAGGTTGGTTGTGAGTTATTGCCTCATTATAAGGACTCTGAGAAAAAGAAAAGTCAGAAGTACTGTCTTATTTTTCGTTTTTCTCTCGCCGCAGCGCAGGATTTTCGACCAACAGGCCCAAATTTAGGTAAATTGTGCTGACCTATAAATTGTCTTCTTATTGATTCCATGTGGGTTTATGCTCTTAACACGCAGGATCGCCACGGAGTCGCTATGAGTCTTTTCTATCTACTTGTCGTCGCGATCGTGCAGGGCATCACCGAATTTCTCCCGGTGTCTTCCTCGGGTCACCTGATTCTCCTCCCCTTTTTCATGGGCACCCAAGATCAGGGTCAAGCCATAGACGTCGCCGTTCATATCGGTACGTTGGGCGCTGTCATGATTTATTTCTGGCGCGATGTCGGTGTCGGACTGGCCGGTGTGCCGCGCATGTTGACCGGGAAAATCGACACGCCCGGCTCGAAACTGGCGTTTCTTTTGCTGATCGCCACCATTCCCGTGGTCATTCTGGGCCTCGTGCTGAAAGTCACCGGCCTGTCCGACGCGATGCGCAACCCGACCGTGATCGGCTGGACCATGCTGATTTTCGGCCTCGTGCTTTACTGGTTCGACCAAAAGGGCGCGGAAGAGAAAACGGAAGGCGATTGGTCCCTGAAAGACGCGATCAAGCTGGGCCTTTGGCAGGCGGTCGCCCTCATCCCCGGCACCTCGCGCTCGGGCATCACCATCACCGGCGCGCGCGCCATGGGCTATACCCGCCAAGACGGCGCCAAGATCGCCATGCTGATGTCGATCCCGACGATCATGGCCTCTGGTATTCTCCTGGGTGCCGAAGTGGTCGGCGATGCGGATTGGGCGATGCTCAAGGATGCGGCCATCGGCGCCGTCTTTGCCTTTATCGCCGCGATTCTGGCGCTGACACTCATGATGCGCCTGCTCAAATCGGTCAGCTTCACGCCCTATGTGATCTACCGTGTGATCCTCGGCGTCGTGCTTCTGGTGATCTCCTACACATGAAAAAGCGCGCCCGGTGAGGACGCGCTTTCGAATTTTCACACTCTGAGTGATATCAGATTTTGCGCAGGTTCTTCGCGCTTTCGCGAATCGCGTCATACTGACCCGACGGACGATAGACCCACATGTAATCCGGCAGAACCGCCTGAAGCGCCGTCGGCTTGATGCCGAGATCGGCAAAGCTTTTCGCATCGTCAGAGACGACATTGTCCACTTTCAGGTTCTTCACCTGATCACGGGTCAGGATGCCATTGTGGAACAGACCGGCGGTGAGGAATTGCGCCAGGGAAAAGCCGCTCGCCATCAGATTGCCAACCCAGAACGGCAGGTTCACGATCAGACGATTGCGGTGAATGATCTCCAGCATGTCGCCCATGAGACCTTTCAGCGTGTCCACATCAGGCCCGCCCAGTTCATATATGCCCGGCTCCGCATGACCCAGAATGCCACTGACAGCCGCCTGGGCGACGTCATCGACGTAAACCGGCTGGAATTTGGTGTTGCCGCCCACGAGCGGCAGGATCACGTTCTTTTCCGCCATCTTGCCGAAGCGATTGAAGAACTCGTCTTCCTGACCGAAAATCACGGAAGGACGCAGGATCATGGCGTTCGGGAAGGCCTCAAGCACCTTCGCCTCACCTTCCGCTTTGGTGCGGGCGTACTCGGAGGCGGAATTTGCATCGGCGCCCAGAGCGGAGAGTTGCACCAGACGTGCGATGCCTTGCGCCTCGGCAATCCGGGCGATCCGGGCCGCACCCTCGGACTGCACCGCGGAGAAGGAATTCTTGCCACGCTCGGTCAGAACACCCACACAGTTCACGACAGCGTCCGCGCCCATCATCGCCGCGCGCACCGACTCATCGTCGCGAATGTTGCAGAACACCGGCTCGACCTGTCCGACCGCACCGTAGGGTTTCACATAAAGCGACTCATTCGGGCGACGCACTGCAACGCGGACACGCCAGCCCTCCTTTGCCATACGCCGGGCGATATATCGCCCGACAAAGCCAGCGCCGCCATAGATGGTGACCAGTTTCGTCATCTGCATCTCCAATGCCAAATTGTCGCTTTTGCTTAGCTTTTAGCGCGGAAATGAACAAGACGCTATTGCTGCTATAAAAAACCTTTCGAATGGCCGTTGACACTTCCGCGCAACCTCATTACATCGCGGCCTCACGACATCTGTGCCCAGATGGCGGAATTGGTAGACGCGCTAGCTTCAGGTGCTAGTGTCCGTATGGACGTGGAGGTTCGAGTCCTCTTCTGGGCACCAAAAAACATTTTCCAAAGGAAAATGTTTGATCGCATCCCCAAACATCTCAGGCGACAGTCGTTTTCGACACGAAAACGACTGTCGCCTTTATCCCATTGCCAATCCAGTCCTACGTATCGACCAACGGCTCCGGCGCAATCTGGTGCAGCGCAAAGGGATGTCCGCCCACGGTCTCCACCGCAATATCCAACTCGAACACGTCGCGCAGGCAGGGTCTGTTGACGATTTCCTCAGGCGTGCCGAGGGAATGCAGCCGACCGTCTTTGAGCGCCACGATCAGATCGGCATAGGCGGCGGCGAAATTGATGTCATGGACGACAATGACAAAGCTCTTGCCACTCGCCTGCGCAGCCTCTTTCAGCCGCTCCATCATCTGACGCGCGTGCTTCATGTCGAGGTTGTTGAGCGGCTCATCCAAAAGCACGTAATCCGTGTCCTGCGCCAGAACCATGGCGACAAAGGCCCTTTGACGCTGCCCACCGGACAGCTCATCGAGGAATCGCCCGCTCAGAGGGTGCAGCCCCATCATCTCCAAGGCTTGCTCCACATGCACGCGATCCTCGGCAGTCGGACGACCTTTGTGATGCGGGTAGCGGCCAAAACCGACCAGATCGGCGACCGTCAAACGCGCGGCCACAGAATTGTCCTGACGCAGAATCGACAGACGTCGCGCCAGCGCATCGGTCGGCGTCATGGTCACATCCGCCCCATCCACCGTGATCTGCCCGCCTTGCAGCGGCGTCAAACGCGCAATCAAGGACAAGAGCGTGGATTTTCCCGCCCCATTCGGCCCGATCAAAGCCGTGATGCCACCGCGAGGAATCGTCAAAGACACATCGCTCAGGATCGAAGCTCCGGCAATCTGATGGCTCACGTGGGAAATCTCGATCATCGTCTGACCCCTTTGAGAAGCAGGTAAAGAAAGGTGATGCCGCCCAGCGCGTCAATCACCACGGACAGCGTGCCTTGAAGGCCCAGCACATGCTCATAGACCGCCTGCCCACCCACCAAGGTGATGATGGCGATCAGGGAACTGGCCAAAAGCGTCGGCGCGAACCGCGCGCCGGGCAGGATGCGATAGGCCAGATGAACAACCAACAAGCCAAAGAAGGTGACAGGCCCCACAAGCGCGGTGGAGACCGAGACCAAAAGGCCGATCATGCCAAAGGCCGCAAACATCACACGCCGATAGCGCAGCCCCAATCCAATCGCGGTTTCGCGGCCCAGCGCCAGCACATCGAACTGGTGCCGCATATGCCAGAGCACCGGCAAGGTGAGCGTCGTAAGACCAATCGAGATCCACAAGAGGTCGATGTTCACCGTATTGAAACGCGCGAACATGGCGCCCTGCACGACGACGAATTCATTCGGGTCGATCATGCGGGAAATGAAATTCGACAGGCTGCGAAACAGCGTGCCGAAAATGATGCCAACCAGAACAAGCAGATGCAGATCGCGGGACCGCGCGGTGAAAAGCCACAGGAAAAGCGCGGTCGAGAACCCCATCATGACCAGAACTTCGGCGGTGAATTTCACCAAGGGATCAATATCGAGCGTGGCCATGGCGCCCATGCCAAACACCAGACTGGTCTGGATCATCAGATAGAGCGCATCAAAGCCCATGATCGCCGGGGTCAGGATTTGATTGCGGGTGGCAGCATGGAAAAGCTGGGTCGAGGTGGCGATGGCGAAGGCCACGAGAATGAGCCCGACAAGCTTTCCGGTGCGAAAGCTGAGCGCAAACTCCCACGCCCCCGCAGGCACGCCCAGCGTCAGGAACAGGACCACCGCGGCCAAGGCCAGCACAGCCAGAATGACCAAAGGCTTGATCCGCATGGCGCGCTGCGCGGCGAAAGGGAGGGACGCGGCACTATCGGACGGCATGGCTCTGACGTCCCAGCAAAAGATAGAGGAAAATCATCGAGCCGATCACACCAAAGATCGTGCCGATGGGAATCTCATAGGGCTGCCGAATGACCCGCCCGATGATGTCGCACAGCAAGAGCGCCCCGGCCCCAAGGCTCGCCGCCCAAGGCACCGCCGCACGCAGGTTGTCGCCCATGATCCGGCTGACAATATTGGGCACGATCAGCCCCAGAAACGGGATCGCGCCCACGGTGACCACGACAACAGCCGTGGTGACAGAGACAATGATCAGCCCCGTCCACATCACCGCGCGATAATTGAGCCCCAAGGTGATCGACACATCGCGGCCCATCCCCATGATGGAAAACCGATCCGCGAAAAGATAGCCGATCACGGCCAACCCACCCGTGAGCCACAAAAGCTCATAGCGCCCCCGCAAAACACCGGAAAACTCCCCCGTCGTCCAGATGCCAAGATATTGCAACAGGTCCATCTGATAGGCGAAAAACGTCGCAACCGCCCCGATCACACCGCCCAGCATCAGCCCCACCAGAGGCACCAGCAAAGGCTCGCGCGGCGGCAGACGGTCGAGGATTTTGAGAAACAAAAGCGTGCCGGCAATGGCACACCCTGCAGCGATCACCATCTTGACCAGCAAAGAGGTGGTCGGGAACAAGGCGACCGCAATCAAAAGCCCAAGCCCCGCGCTTTCCGCCGTCCCCGCCGTCGAGGGCTCGACGAATTTGTTGCGCGTGAGCATCTGAAAGATCAGACCGGAAATCGCCATCGACGCCCCGGTGAGGATGATCGCCAGCGTGCGCGGAATGCGACTGGCCAGAAGGATCAGTGTATCGTCGCCCTCGCCCCGAAACACCGCACCGAGGGTCATATCGGATGCACCGATCATGAGGCTGAGCCCGGCCATGACGACCAGGCTCCCCAAGGCAAGCAACATATGAAGCGCGGGCAATCTCATTGGGGCTTATTCAGCGCCCTCAAAGGCGGTGATGAACTGATCGACCGTGTCCTGAAGCGACCGCACACCGGTGGTCGCGATGTAGAAATCGGCCGGGTGCACATAGATCACCTGACCTTTTTGCCAAGCCGTGGTCTGGGCAACCAACTCGTTGTCGAGCGTTTCTTCGGCTTTCGGCCCATCGCCATTCGTCGCGCGCGTGCGGTCAAAGACGATCAACCAATCCGGGTTGGCCTCATGCAGGAATTCAAAGCTGACGGCTTCGCCATGGGTTTGCTCTTCGAGGTCGTTCATCAGAGGTTCGACGCCCAAAGTTTCATGCACCCAGCCAAAGCGCGAGCCCGGCCCGAAGACCGAAAGCTTCGGCCCGTTCGTCATCACGACAAGCCCCTTGCCAGCCCCCTCAGTCAGACCGCGCAGCTCTTCGAGGGAGGTGTGCAGATGTTCGATGCGAGCCGCAGCCTCATCTTCCTTGCCGAATAGGGCGCCAAGCTCGCGCGTCTGGGTCGCGACCACCTTTTCGATGTCCTCGGAGAAGGGGCTAAGATCGACAGTGGGCGCGATTTTCGACAGGGCGTCGATCTGATCTCGCGTGCGCGGCCCGGCGATGATCAGGTCGGGTTTCAGGGCAAAAACCTGTTCGAAATCGGGCTCGAACAGCGTGCCGATATTGGCGCGCGAGCCGTCATCCAGACCGGCGAGAGCCGGAACCAGCATCGGCTGCGTGATCCCCGCCACATCGACGCCCAGCGCTGTGAGGGTATCAAGCGCACCGACATCAAAACTGATGACGGTTTCAGGCGTCTCCTCAACGGTCACCGGCCCCGAGAATGTGGTGAGCTCGGTGGCACTGGCAGCGGTCGAAAACGTAAGAGCGAGGGCGGCGCCCTTCATGAAATGTGCGAACATGGCGGATCTCTTTATCTAAGGAAGACCGGCCACTGGCGGCGGCTGGGAGCGCGGTCGCATTTGCCCGGCGGTGTTATCAACAGAATTAACCGACAAAAAGCATAAAGTTTTCCGAGGCGGTTCAATTTTTTGCGTGTGGGGCCATATTTACCGCTCAAACAGCATCTTCTGCACAGTTGAAACGCTATAACATCTGCCCCTGGGAGCCTGCTCTCTTGCCCCAACTCCCGCAAAGCCGTAAGACCCTGTTTCAAATCATTGGACAGCGCAAAGGCACGACGATGGCGAATTTCCTCTATAAAAACGACCTTCCGGACGATCTCGACCTTGGACCGGTCGTCGCCATCGACTGCGAGACCATGGGGCTGAACCCGCACCGCGATCGTCTTTGCCTTGTTCAAATGTCGGGCGGTGACGGCAACGCCCATCTGGTTCAGGTCGAACGCGGCCAGACCGAGGCACCGAACCTGTGCAAAATGCTCGCGGACCCGAATGTGTTGAAACTGTTCCACTTTGGCCGCTTCGACATCGCCGCGATGCATCACACCTTTGGCACGCTGGCCCAACCGGTCTATTGCACCAAAATCGCCTCGAAACTCGTGCGCACCTTCACGGATCGCCATGGGTTGAAGAACCTGCTCGATCAGCTGTTGAAAGTGGACATTTCGAAGTATCAACAGATGAGCGATTGGGGCGCGCGCGACCTGACCAATGCGCAGCTCGATTACGCCGCCTCCGACGTGCTTTACCTGCACCAACTGCGCGACAAGCTGAACGAAATGCTGGAACGCGAAGGCCGGATGGAGCTTGCGCAATCCTGTTTCGACTTCCTGCCGACCCGCGCACAGCTCGATCTCGAAGGCTGGCCCGAAATCGACATTTTCTCTCACTGACATCTCTTTCGAGGTTCGGCACATGACCCAATCCGACGCATTCCTGTCCACCGCCAAACGTGTGATCGCACAGGAGGCCGAGGCACTCGGGCTTTTGTCCGACAGCCTCGGGACCGAATTCACCACCGCCGTGGAAACCATCCTGCGTGCCAAAGGCCGCACCATCGTCACAGGCATGGGCAAATCCGGCCATATCGCGCGCAAGATCGCCGCGACGCTGGCCTCCACCGGCACGCCCGCGCATTTCGTGCATCCGGCCGAGGCGAGCCATGGCGATCTGGGTATGATCGGCGATGATGATGTCTGCCTCGTGCTGTCCAACTCCGGCGAAACCCCGGAACTGGCCGATGTGATTGCCTACACGCGGCGGTTCAAAATTCCGATGATCGGTGTGGCGTCGAACCCCGACAGCTCGCTCATTCGCGCGTGCGATGTGGCTCTGATCCTGCCCAAAGCCGCCGAGGCCTGTGGTCATGGCATCGTGCCGACCACCTCGACCACAATGACTTTGGCGCTGGGCGATGCGCTCGCCATCGCGCTCATGGAACACCGCGCCTTTACCGCCGATAATTTCCGCGTGCTGCACCCGGGCGGCAAGCTTGGCTCTCGTCTCACCAAAGTGCGCGATCTCATGCATGTGGATATGCCTCTGGTCAGCGCTGAAACCCCCATGCGCGAGGCTTTGTCGGTGATTTCCGACAAAGGCTTTGGCGTCGTCGGCGTGATCGATGCGGACGGCCAGTTGAGTGGCATCATCACCGACGGCGACCTGCGGCGTCATATCGACGGGCTGTTGGACAAGACCGCCGGCGACATCATGACCCTGAACCCGATGACGATCTCCTCGGATGCGCTGGCCGAGAAAGCCGTCGCGCGCATGGATGAACGCGCGATCACCTGTCTGTTTGTGCGGGATTCTGCCGAAGATGGGCGGCCTTGCGGGATTTTGAAAATTCAGGACTGCCTTCGCGCCGGTGTCGTGTAAGACGTCCTTATGGCGCGGTTCGACAACACCTATTCCAAATTCGTGGCCTTCGCGAAGATAGCCTTGCCCCTGGCCAGCCTCGTGCTTTTGGCCACGCTCTTTCTGTTTGCGCGCGACCGCGAGGTCGGCCTGTCCATTCCCTATGCCGATGTCGACATCGAAACGCTGGCGCGCGAACAACGTGTCGAAGGCCCGTCTTTTGCGACCGTGACCCGCGATGGCTCGGAATTGGAAATCTCCGCCGATCTCGTGCGCCCGGATCTGTCGACCAAGGATGTCCTCAATTCCAACGCCGTGCGCGGCGCGCTCAGGATACCGGACAATGGCTCCGTCAGCCTCAAGGCCGATGATGGTGTCATCGACGGCCCCGGCCAGATCGCCGAGCTGTCCGGTCATGTCGAGATCGAAACCTCGACCGGCTACACGATCACCTCGAACCGGATCGCCACCATGTTGGATGTCTCGCGCATCGAAAGCCCGGGAAACGTCGACGCGACCGGACCCGCGGGCGATCTGACGGCGGGCTCCATGGTGATTTCGCAAGATGCCGAGACAGAGGACTACCTTCTGGTTTTCAAGGACGGCGTAAAGCTGGTATATCAGCCCTGACATTTGAGGACTTTGCCCGTGACGATCATCCGAACCCTTTCCCTGACAACCGCGCTGATCTTCACGCTTGGTCTGAGCCAGCCCGCAGATGCACAGGGCACGCAGATCGCATTCGGCGGCCTCAAACACGACAGCAGCCTGCCGATCGAGGTCACCTCCGATCAGCTCAGCGTTGATCAGGGCACCGGCAAAGCGCTGTTTTCCGGCAATGTGGTGATCGGCCAAGGCCCGATGCGTCTGACCGCGCAAACGGTCGAGGTCATCTACGCCAGCGAAGGCGGCAAGATTGCACGGCTTTTGGCCTCGGGCGGTGTGACGATGACCAACGCAGGCGAAGCCGCCGAGGCCCAGCGCGCGGAATATGACCTCGAATCAGGCACCGTCGTGCTTACCGGAAATGTGCTTTTGACCCAGGCCAACAGCGCTTTGTCGGGCGAGCGGATGGTGATTGATCTGGACACCGGCACCGGGCGGATGGACGGTCGGGTGAAAACCATCCTGCAATCTGGAAACGAGTGATGAGCGAAACGACCGGACTGAGAGTCCGCAACCTGCGCAAGGGCTATCGCAAACGCACCGTGATCCGGGACGTCTCCCTTGATCTCGAACGTGGCGAAGTTGTTGCCCTGCTCGGACCCAACGGCTCCGGCAAGACCACCTGTTTCTATTCCATCGCGGGTCTTGTGATGCCCGAGGGTGGCGAGGTTCTTGTGGACGGGCGCGACATCACGCTTTTGCCGATGTATCGCCGGGCCAAATTGGGGGTCGGCTACCTTCCGCAGGAGGCCTCTGTCTTCCGTGGCCTCTGTGTCGAAGACAACATTCTTGCCATCCTCGAAGTCTCGGAAAGCGACCCGCTTTTGCGGCGTGAAAAACTCGAAGACCTCCTGTCTGAATTCTCCATTTCGCACCTGCGCCGCGCGCCCGCTCTGTCTTTGTCAGGCGGGGAACGCCGGCGAGTCGAAATCGCGCGATGCCTTGCTTCGGACCCGTCCTACGTGCTGCTCGATGAGCCCTTCGCCGGCGTCGATCCGATCGCTGTGGCGGAGATTCGCGGGCTGGTTTCCGATCTCAAAACCCGCGGCATCGGCGTCTTGATCACAGACCATAACGTTCAGGAAACATTGGGAATTATCGACCGCGCCTATATCCTTCACGATGGTCACGTCCTGATGTCCGGGACCAAGGAAGACATCGTCGCCGATGAAACCGTGCGGCGTGTTTATCTTGGTGACAATTTCCGCATTTGAAGACGGGTTTTGATTGACAATTCCCCGCATTTTGACGCCTTATAGGTATCCAATGTGTGACGTACGAATGACAGGATGCGCCATGGCACAACGAAGCCAAAGAGCGCCAGACCACCCCCCGACACAGCGTGCCGGTTTTGTCTCCGTCGCATGCATTGAATTCCCGCTTTCGACAAAAACCCACGACCTCGAAGACACGCCCAGAGGCGTTCGGGCATAGGTCAAATTAAGAAGGAGGTATCTATGCGGTACCAAATCAGCGGCAAACAAATCGACATCGGTGCAGCGCTTCAGACGCATGTCAAAACCGAGCTCGGCTCCGTGCTTGAAAAATACGCACAACGTCCGACCGATGCGAATGTCGTGTTCTCCAAAAGTGGGGCAGAATATGTCTGCGAGGCCGTGGTACACCTCTCGACCGGTCTGACGGCCCAGGCCAGTGCGCGCGCGCATGAGATTTATGGTTCGTTCGATGCCTGCGCAGAAAAAATGGACAAACAACTGCGTCGTTACAAGCGCCGGTTGAAAGATCACCATAAGGAACGCGCAGAGCCTGTTGAACTCTTCGGCGGTTCCCAGTATATCCTCGCCGCATCGGAGCATGACGAGGATCAGGAACCCGACAGCTTGCAGCCGATGATCATCGCCGAAATGGAGGCGTCGATTCCGACGCTGACGGTGGGTGAGGCTGTGATGCAGATGGAACTTGCCGGAGCTCCGGTCCTTGTGTTCCACAAGGAAGGGAAAACTGGTGTAAACGTGGTCTACCGCCGCCCGGATGGGAACATCGGCTGGATTGACCCCAACAACGCGACATAATGAAACCGACCCGCCTCGACGGGTCGGGGCGGGTAGTTTTCAGATGGATATCTCAAAGATTTTGGACCCACAGGCCGTCAAGGTCGTGGGCAAAATGACCAGCAAGAAACGTTTGTTCCAGGATCTCGGTGAGATCGCGGCAAGCGTTTATGATCTGACTTTGAACGACACTGTCGATGCGCTTCAAGAACGCGAAAGCCTTGGCCCCACGGGTGTGGGCCATGGCGTTGCCCTGCCGCATGCCCGGATCGAGGGGCTGGACCGTGTGGTCGGCACCTTCCTGCGTCTTGAAAGCCCGATGGATTTCGATGCGGTGGATCGCCAGCCGGTTGATCTGATCTTCGCGCTCTTCGCCCCTGCCGAATCCGGGGTCGATCACCTCAAGGCGCTGGCACTGGTGTCCCGCACCATGCGCAATGGCGACATCTGCGCCAAGCTGCGCGCGAACAATGAGCCTGCCACGCTGCATGCCATCCTGACCGAAGGCCCGGCGACCAAAGCCGCCTGACTGTTACGCCAGACCCTCAGCCCCAGGGCTTGAACCCGAACATCATGTAGTCGCGCTGATAGGCCGCCTTCACGGCCTCTTCGACTTCTGCGTCGTAAATCTCGGCGAGCGTGTAGGGCGCATCTTCGGGCTCATCCACCACAAGCGCAGGCTTGATGCCCAAATTCGCCGCCAGATGCGACAGGTCCTCAGCCAGGCCCTCCTCCCGGATCACGATATCCGGCAGGGAGAAATCGGCGAATCCTTTGATCACCTCAGATTGCGAGGCCCAAGTGCCATCGACTCGCACCGAGGTCTGGCCATTCAGATTGCCCTGCACAAAGCCCGCGAATTTCAGGAACGCCTCGCGATGCTGGTCGCGCGTGTAGCTCTCCGTCGGCTCAGCCGCAGGCAGGGGCAGCTTGTAGGTCGTGCGCAGGGTCTCGCGGATTTCGCCATAGGTTCTGCCACTGATGTTCAGGATGTAATCGCAGAACACCCGATGCAACCGCTGCGCAGGATGGGAAATCACGGTAAAGCTGCGATGCCCCTTATGCTGACGCTTCCACTGCCGCAGGGTCTTTTGCGAAAACCCTCGCTGCAAGGCCTCAGGATCCACCTTGTCCAGCGCAGACATCCATTCGGCCACAGCGGCCTCAGGCCCACCGCGCACCGGCATGTAGAGCAATGACGTCTCGGCACAGGCCAGATAGGTCGGCACAGCGGGTTTGCGACGCGGCTCGAAATTCGGGGTGTTCGAGAGGTTGAAGTGATCCACGCTCGACAGGTCGGACACCATTTCCGCGTAGTTCAGAACCTTGTCCTCAAGACGTGACGGGTTCTGCACCTTGGTCTTTTGCGAGGTCTTGTTGCGCTCTGCGGTGACACCGAGGAAGCGCGCCAGACCGTTCAGAACCTCAACGTCCTGAATGTCCTCGTAATTGATGTAAAACGCCGTCTGACCGGTCATCTGGAGCTGACGCTGGAGGAAAATCTGAAATTCCTTCAACTCATCCAGCATGGTTTGGAATTCGCGTTTCTCAAAAGCGATCTTCGCGGATTTCGCGTCTTTGAGATCGCCCAGACGCCATTGCCCCGTCACCCCCGCAATCTTGCGCGACACATAGCTGTCCAGCGGATTGCGCGTCAGGATGATCTTGGCGCACTTCGGGTCCTCAAGGACATGGGCGAGAATGCGCGGGTCGTGATCGTGGAAAAACCGAAACCCGGCCAACCCCTCCGTCGATTTGCGCAGTTTTTTCAAAAGCGCTGTCGGATCGGCCTCGCGCTCCAGCATGGAGATGCCGAGCATCTCTTTTTGCTGCGATTTGCCGATGAAGGCGGGATTGAACACCTCGCCCCAACATTTCAGCCCCGGATAGGCATTGACGTTTTCTTCCAGAAAATTGGAGCCGGTCCGCATCTCTGCAAAAATCACGAAATAGTCGAAGGGCTGAGACATGGGTTATTTTACCAGGTAAGGCCGCTTGTTGGAGCGCGGACGCGTGTCGGGTTCGTTGCCCATGGGAAAATCGCCCATGAGATGAGGTTTCATACCTTGGTTTTTCAGATTTTGCAGGAATTGTCCAAACCCGGTGAGGTCCCGCATCCGCGGCGCTTCGGTCAGGCGGCGGATGTTGCGCGGGCCGATCTCGTCGATGATGGCCTGCAATGGCTCCATCTGGCTTTCGATGAAATCCGCCATAGTCCAGATTCTGATCCGGGCCTTGACGTGTTGTGACCGCAAAATCTCAATATGCTGCGACTCGATTTTTTGCAGACGCGCAGCTTCGCGGCGGATTTCGGAAAAGCTCAGGTTTGAGCGGAACAGGGTCACAGCCCAAGCCCCGGAGATCACCGAAATTTGCGCATTTGGGTCCGTCGCCACCAGCCAGTTGATGTCCTGATTGTCACGCGGACCGAACATGAAACATTGCCGCTCGCCGCGGGTGTTCCAAATGAGCGAGGTCAGGAAACCGCAAGGATTGTAATCCCGCAGCGCCGCCTGATCCGACAGAGCCCCCGAAAACACCTTTTGCCCACCCGAAAACTCAACCCGTTCCGGCGCGAAAAGATGGCCATGCACCCGCGCACCCACAGCCCGCGACAGCCATTCGTCGAAATCCTCGAAGAGATCGGAGAAGCCCTCGAAAATCGAATAAGGCGCGCTGGTTTTGCCGTGACCCTTGCCGTGCCCGGGCAAACGACTTTGCATATAAAGGCCTTCGCGCCCCATGATGCGCCGCTCCACCGCCTTGGCAAAGATACGGTCGATTTTACCCGGATTAGGCTCTGTTCCTTTCATCGGATTGATGTCTGGATTGAGGAAGGTCGCGTAAAGCCGCTCTGCCTTCGGCCACATTTTACGCGCCACGAAACAGTCGGACCGCCGCAACAGCTGAAGGTGATCGTCGTAGAAAATATGCGGTTTGCCCTGATAGTCGAATTTCGAGAGCGTCAGGGACCGGCTTTCGATATTGTTGGAATAGAGCCGCACCAAAGTTTGGTAATAGCTCTCGTCCGGAATCCAGACACGTTTGAAATAGGCGTCATAGGTCTTGCGATCCGGGTCCTCAAGAATGGCCGATAGGGTCTGACGCGTCAGGCACCACCATTGCGAGCCCAGATGCGGCACAAGCCCGTCCGGGATTTTACGTTTGTAGCGCAGCCGACGTTGCAGATGGACATAGCGATCAAACAGCCGTCTCTGCTTTTTCCACGAGAACGGGAACCGCAAGGTGAAACGTTCCGAATCCAGCCCGCCAACGGTCCAGGGCACATCCTCCGTCGTCACGCTTTCGATGAAATTCGTCATCGGCCGCGCCGCGAGATATTGCTTTAAATCCTCCACGGGTCGCAGCGGCAGGCAGGAGCCGGAGGCGAGATAGACATGTCGTGCCTCCGGGAAGCGCGACAGCATCAATTCAGAAGCGTCCTGAGAGGCGGCCACCAAAGACCACGTGCCCCAGTCACAGGCGTGGCGTTTCGAGAACAGCACATTGTCGAGGTCAGACAGGCTGTCGACAAAGGGCTGGTAAACGTCTTTCTTCACCCGTCGGTCAACATGGATCACCACCGGACAGCCATGGGTCGCCCAGTGGCGCGCCACCTGTTCGGCGCGATGCAGCGCGGTGTGGACCAACATCACGAAACCGACCGTCATGCCCAGTTCCCTTTGGACATGAGGCCCAGAATCTCAAGCTGACGCCAGTTGATGTATTTCTCTGACCAGTTGCACCACAGGTCCGGGTCATCCTTGATCCGGCTGTGGTAGGCGAGATATTCGCGCGAACCGGCATAATGCTGACGCCGCTCCAACTCTTCGCGGGTCTTCTCCACGAAAGTGTTGAGGAATTTGGCATGAAGCAACGCGCCAGAGGCTTTTTCGCCCCCCTCGGTCTCATACACGAGGTTAAGCCCGCGCGGCAAAAGCATATGCGTCGATTGAATATAGGCGTAATCGCGATGCCATTTGACCAGCGGGATTTTGTTCAAAGACGGCGCGCTTTTGGGCTCGTCCTTGAAAAACAGCCGCGCGCGCGGGCCGCCCTGAATCCAGAGATTGTAATACTCCGGGTTCATCGAAATCATATAGTTGCCACTGTCGAACCATTCCGCGATCTCGAAGGGGTTTTGCCCCTCGCGGTAGGGCTGCGCATCGATCGGCCCTTTCGGATACATATCGATCAACATCGCCGAAAAGCTTCGAATGCCGGAATTGTCGAGCCAATCGGTGAGCGCCGGAATCGGGCGGGTGTCGCAAAACGGAAAAACCAGGAATTCGTCCACATCGACCGTGAGCGTCCAATGCCCATGGCAATATTTGCGCGAAATCCAGTTCATCCAGTGCACACCGAACAGCGACTTGCGATAGCTCGCCGTCGTGTGCCAGATCGAGACATCGTCCTGACCCACGAGGTATTCACGCGAGCCATCATCGCTGTCATTGTCGATGAACAGGAAATGACGCACGCCCATGTCCCGATAGTATTTCAGGAAATACGGCAAACGCACATATTCGTTACGCAGGGTACAGACCAACAGAATGTCGTCGGGGCGAATCGCAGATGTGTTGTCCTGAATAAGATGAAGCTCCCGGCGTGCCCGAAAGGCCTGCCAGAGCGCGCGCTTGCGCCTCAGCCGCATCTTATATTGCCAGAGCCTGCTCACCAGTCTGCCTTCATGTCCCCCTGGATTGGAACGTCAGATGTTTATGGCATCCGGCTCCAAACCCTTTGAGTTATTATCTACGGATTTTCGATCAAAACGTAAACAATTCAGATTAAATGGCAAAATTGTTTAATTGTGCTTACCAAAGCCCACAGTATTGCTTTTTAAGTCCGCCAATCTCCGCGACTCATCAGGCCAAGCGCTTCGAGCTGTTCCCAGCCCTCATAGGCCACCGCTCCATCGTGCCATAGATCGGGCGCCTGAATCACAGCATCATAATAGTCGCCAAAGGCGTCAGGCTGGGCAAAATGCTGCTTTCGGGTCTTTTCCTCATGGGATTTCTCAATCGCCACAGGAAGGAATTTCGTATGCAACAAAACCCCGGAGAGGCGGCTCTCCCCCGGCCCGTCATAGGCATGATTCATCTCGCGCGGCAGCATGGCATGAGTCGAGTTGATATAGACATAGCGCCAATGCCATTTCACCAGCGGCAGCTTGTTCAATGTTGGCCCGCGTCGAGGCTCATCGGCGAAAAATACACGCTCGCGCGCACCGCCCTGCACCCAAAGATTGTCTTTCGGCGCCTGCCGCACCGCGCGATAGGGCGCCGGGTCGAAATAGGGCATGGCCGCAAGCGGATCATCCCCGGCGCGATAGGTCACCTGATCAATCGGTCCTTTCGGATAGAGATCGAGCATCAAGGTGCCCAGCGCGCTTTGGCCCGACTTTTCCATGAAAAGGGTCAAATCCCGCAGGGTTTGGGTCTTATTGTGCGGAAAGACCAAAAGCTCATCCGCATCCAAAGTCAGGCACCATTTGCCGCGCGCATATTTCATCTGAAGCCATGTGGTCCAGTCGAGTCCGAAGCGCGCGGCCTTGTAGCTCGCGGAGGTAGACCAGAGCGACACGTCCGGTTGCCCGGACAAAAGCGCCACTGTGCCGTCATCACTGGCGTTGTCGACAAAGAGGAAATGAGTCACGCCGAGGCGACGATGGTAGTCCAGAAAATAGGGCAACCGCAGAGCTTCGTTGCGCAGGCAGGCGACACAGAGGATCGACGTCTCGTCCATCCCTGACGTCCGGTCCTGAACGAGCCGAAGCTTGTGTCGCGCGCGAAAGGCCCGCCACAAAAGATGCCGTCGCAAAACCCGCAGCTTATACTTCTGCCAAAGCTGACCCAAACCTGTCCCCTTCTACGTGTTGGGCCAGATTAGAGCCTTTTGTGCGAAAGCTGAATCACTGATTTCGAGCCAGGCGACTCACTTGTCGTAATGCCCGGTCTGATGCCATTTCCAGGCATCCCCGATCATTTCGGACAGGTTGGAACGATCCGGCGACCAACCCAATTCCTGGATCGCGCGCTCGGACCCGGACACCAGCTTGGTGCAATCCCCGGGACGACGGTCGCCCTCGACGTAAGGCACATCCATATTGGTCACGGCCCGCGAATGGTCGATCACCTCGCGCACGGAAAAGCCCTTGCCCGTGCCGAGATTGAACACCCGGCTGCCGTTGCCCTCTTCGAGCCATTTCAGACCCAAAACATGCGCATCGACCAGATCGCACACATGCACATAGTCGCGAATGCAGGTCCCGTCGGGCGTGTCGTAATCCGTGCCGAAAATCGTCAAAGCATCGCGTTTGCCCGCAATCGCGTCGAGCATCAGCGGGATAAGATGGGTTTCCGGCTGATGGAATTCGCCCACTTCCGCGTCCGGGTCGCCACCCGCCACGTTGAAATAGCGGAAGATCACGGAGTTCAGGCCAAACCCCTGTTCAAAGTTCTCAAGGATGTCTTCGATCGCGCGTTTTGAGGCGCCATAAGAGTTGATCGGCAATTGCACCGAGTCCTCATCCAGCACAACGTTGTCCTGATCGCCATAGGTCGCGCAGGTCGAGGAAAACACGAAATTCATGCAGCCCGCCGTAACAGCCGCCTCGATCAGCGTCAAAGAGCCGATGACATTGTTGCGCCAGTATTTTCCGGGGTCTTTCATGCTTTCGCCGACCTGAGAGAAGGCGGCGAAATGCATCACGGCGATCGGATTGTATTTGGCGAAAACCTCATCGAGGCGGACACGATCCAAGAGATCGCCCTTCTCGAAGGGGCCGAATTTGACGGCATCTTCCCAACCCGTGGAGAGGTTGTCGAAGGTCACGGGCTCATAGCCTGCAGCGCGCAGGGCCTTACAGGCGTGCGAGCCGATATAGCCCGCACCCCCGGTCACAATGACGGATTTTGTCATGTAAGGTCCTTACTGAGCGGCAGCACGAACTGCGGACAGTTCATCCAGATATTCCTGAAGCTCATCGCGCAGATCGTCACGCGACAGACCGAAAGAAATCGTCGCCTGAAGGAAACCCGCTTTCGACCCGCAATCGAAACGCTGGCCCGCGAAACGGTAGCCATAGACGCCACGCTCCGTGCCAATCTCGTCCGCAATCGCATCGGTGAGCTGAATCTCACCACCAGCGCCGGATTTCATCTGGTTGAGGTTCTTCATCACCGCCGGATCAAGGATGTAACGGCCAATGACGGCAAGATTCGACGGCTCAGTCCCCGGCGCCGGTTTTTCGACCATACCTTTGACGGACACGGTGCTGCCCATGTCCTCTTTCACATCGAGAACACCATAAGCGGAGACTTTATCCGCCGGCACTTCCATGGAGGCAACCATCGAGCCGCTGCCACCAAGCTCTTCATAGGCTTCGACCATTTGTTGCAGACAGGGCTTTTCCGCCGCGATGACGTCATCCGGCAAGATCACGGCAAAGGGTTCTTTCGGATCAAGCAGGCGACGCGCGCACCACACGGCGTGACCGAGGCCCAGGGCCTTGTGCTGGCGAATATAGGCGATGGCACCGCTGTCCATGTTGGTGGTTTTCAGAACTTCGAGAAGCTTGTCCTTGCCCTTCTTGCGCAGTTCCTGCTCCAGCACCGGCGAGTGATCGAAGTAATCTTCAAGCGCGCCTTTGCCGCGTGAGGTCACGAAGATGAACTCCTTGATGCCGGCGGCCCGTGCCTCGTCGATGGCATATTGGATCAGCGGGCGGTCGACCAAGGTCATGATCTCTTTCGGGATGGATTTGGTTGCGGGCAAGAACCGCGTGCCAAGACCCGCCACTGGGAAAATCGCTTTGGTGACTTTTTTCATCTTCACTCCTTCGGCTCGCACTCATGAGCCCATTAATTGCTTACACTTGCCCCGACCTTACGAACAATACGCCGGAAGATCAGCATCACCTGTATCTATTCACATAGGAAAGGCACAGTTTTACAACTCTGTACCGTCTTCCCTAGCATCCGCACAAGAAATAAGCAAAAAGACAAAAAGTCAGCGTTATTCTACGCGCATTTCCGCCAACATCGACTCAATCCGTGGCACATCCTCGGGGTTATTGAGCTCCCAGAACTGCCGCCCCCGAGATTCGACCTCGACGCAAAGCACGGGGCGCTCCTGTTCGAGGAATCGGAGTTGCTCAAGGCCTTCGAGACGTTCCAGAGGGCCCATGGGCCACTTCGGATAGGCGCCCAGCGCGGAAGGGCGATAGGCGTAAACCCCCACATGGTGAAACACCGGGGTCTCATCCGTATCGGCATAAGTTTCCGCAGTATAGGGAATCACCTCTTTGGAGAAATAGAGCCCCTTGTGGTCCGACCCGAAAACGGCGGTTGTGCCGCCCACGCGACCCGCTTTGCGATCTTCGAGGAAGCCGTTCAAAGCCCGACCGTCACAGCGCAGAACCGGCGTCGCCACCTCGGCCGTCGGATGCGCACGCAAGCCTGCGACCAGCTCCTCGACAAACCAGGCGGGGGTCAAAGGCGCGTCACCTTGCAGATTGACGATGATGTCATACCCGCCGCCCAGCGCTTCGAGCGCCTCGGCACAGCGTTCGGTCCCATTGGCACAGGTCTCAGACGTCATGACGACCTCCGCACCAAAGGCCTCCGACGCGGTGCGAATGCGATCATCATCTGTGGCCACAACCACACGATCGACGCCCTCGGCGGCCACGGCGGCCTCCCAGCTGCGCTGAATCAGGGATTTCTTTTCACCCGTGGCACCGGTCAGCTCCACAAGCGGCTTGCCCGGATAGCGCGTCGAGGCGAACCGGGCCGGAATAACGATCAGAACGGACATTCAGGCGTCTTTCAATTCCACGCCCGGCGCATAGGCGATGAAGAAGGGGTTGGCGTAGTCTTCTTTGCCATAGGTCAGCGGGCTGTGATCGTCGAAACGCACGACTTCGCCGCCCGCGCCCAAAAGAACAGCATGACCTGCCGCCGTGTCCCACTCCATCGTGCGCCCGACGCGCGGATAAAGATCGGCCTCGCCGGTCGCCACGAGACAGAATTTCAGCGAAGAGCCTGCCGATTTGCTGTCCTTGGCTTTGTATTTCGCGAGGTAATCCTCGGTCGCCTGATCGCGGTGGGATTTCGAGGCGACGATCATCAGACCCTCATTGTCCGGTTTGGACACAGAGATTTTCTTCATCTCGCCCGGAGTGGCCGCATCGAAGGGGCCGAGCTCCTCGTAGGATTGGCCAGAGGCGTCAGTGATGAACAGGCGATCCTTAGCGGGCGCATAGACCACACCACGCAGCGGCACGCCTTTTTCGACATAGGCGATATTGACGGTGAAATCGCCGCGGCGCTTGACGAATTCCTTCGTGCCATCGAGCGGGTCCACGATCAGGAACGTGTCGGATTTCAGATCGTGCGACTCCGCCTGTTCCTCGGTGATCAACGTCACATCCGGGAACGCCGCGCGAAGACCTGCGGAGATCAAGGCATCCGCCGCCTCATCCGCTTCGGTCACCGGGCTTTCGTCAGACTTTGTTTTCACCTCGAAATCATCCGAATTGTAGATCTCGAGGATCTTCTCCCCGGCCTCGATCGCAAGGCGCCGCATTACCGGGATGAGTTGATCAAAATCCATTATTACGCTCCTAAATCGCCACATCGATGCGTTTTCGTTGAAAGAAAACCTCAACAACCTTATGCTACGGCTCACAGGGAACAGCAAGAAATCCCTCGTCCGAATCCCGTATCGGCAGGCAATATTCTCAGGACAGGACCTACAGGATGTTTCACTACACCAGAACACAGAGCGGCCTATCGGCGGCCCTGACTGTCCTTAGGTTGATTTTCGTCAACACCGTGCGTCATGTCCGCAAGACGAACGGCAATCCGATCATCGGGCTTTTGATCAGCATCTCGCAAACCCTGATCCTCGTCGCTGTCTTCAGCTTTATGTACTCCATCATAGGCGTGCGCGGCACCGCGATCCGGGGCGATTTCATTCTCTATATCATGTCGGGGATTTTCCTGTTCCTCACGCACAACAAATCCCTTGCCGCCGTCGCTTCATCGGAAACCGCCGCCTCGCCCATGATGCAGCACGCGCCGATGAACACGGCCATCGCCATCACCTCTTCGGCGCTCAGCACGCTGTACATCCAGACGCTCTCTGTGACCGTGATCCTGTTCGGCTACTCTCTGGGCTGGGGCACCGTGCATTTTCAAAACATGACCGGCGCCTTTGGGATGTTCCTTCTGGCCTGGGCTTCCGGCTCCGCGATCGGCATGGTGTTTTTGGCGGCGAAACCCTGGGCGCCGGGGTTCGTTCGGATTCTTCAGCTGATTTATACGCGGGCGAATCTTTTCACCTCCGGCAAGATGTTCGTGGCCAACCAGACCCCGGCCTTCATGATTGCCATGTTCACCTGGAACCCTTTGTTCCACACCATCGATCAGGCCCGCGGTTTCACCTTCGTGAATTACAATCCGCACAAAAGCTCGATCATGTATCCGGTCGTCTTCACGCTCGTGTGCCTGACCATCGGGCTTCTGGCGGAGTTTTTCACCCGCAGACGCGTGTCGTTGAGTTGGGGTGCGCGCTGAGGCTCAGGTCACGACCCTGAGCGTGACATTGATCCGCCCGCCTTTCGGCAACAGACCGCTGCTTCCCGGCTTCACCCGGTCGATGCCGTGATACAAAAGCCGCGAAGGCCCGCCCATCACGATGACATCGCCGGAGCTGAGCCACAGACTCTCCGTCTTGCCGCCCCGCGTCTCGTTGCCAACCCGAAACAGCGCCTCATCGCCCAAAGAGATCGACACCACAGGTTGAGAGAAATCCTGTTCGTCGCGGTCCTGATGCAGGCCCATTTTGGCCTCAGCGTCGTAGAAATTGATCAGACAGGACTCGGGTGCGCGCGTGACGCCTGACACCTCCGACCAGACCTTCAGCACGATTTCCGGCATCTCAGGCCACAGCTGCCCATCTGGATGCGTCGGACTGTAGCGATAGCCCTTGGCATCCGTGATCCAACCGAACCGCCCGGCGGACGTCATCCGCACCGACATCCGTTTGCCCGACGGTGTCATCGGATGAAACAAAGGCGCCTCGCGCACCACATCCCGCAACGTCTCGACCAGGTGTTTCTGTTCCTCGGGCGACAAAAGCCCTTTGAACACCTGCATCCCCCGCAAATCCAACGGCACGGATTTCTGCATTTTTAACACCCTCTGACGGTTTCTTACGGAAATGACTCCATTTTTCCACGCATAGACCCCCTTGCACAACTTGCAGGGGCCAAAACCGGTCCTTATATACGCCCAGAAGCCTTGATCGGCCCGAACTTCAAACTGGATTTCAGGTCGGTCATTAACACTGGGATCGACGGCGGACGCCGCAATGGGTCCAACGTCACAACATCGCCTAAGAGAGGATTTTGAGCATGGCCAAAGTCATCGGTATCGACCTCGGGACCACCAACTCCTGCGTTGCCATCATGGATGGGTCGCAGCCGCGTGTGATCGAGAACTCCGAAGGGGCGCGTACCACGCCCTCCATCGTCGGTTTCACCGACAGTGAACGCCTCGTGGGTCAGGCAGCCAAACGTCAGGCTGTGACCAACCCCGAGAACACGGTTTTCGCCGTGAAACGCCTGATCGGCCGTCGCATGGGCGACGAAGCCGTGGAAAAAGATAAGAAACTCGTGCCCTACTCCATCGTTGACGGTGGCAATGGTGATGCGTGGGTCGAGGTGCGCGGCGACAAATATTCGCCTTCGCAAATCTCCGCCTTCATCCTGGGCAAGATGAAAGAGACCGCTGAGTCCTACCTCGGCGAAGAAGTGACCCAGGCGGTGATCACCGTTCCGGCCTACTTCAACGACGCTCAACGTCAGGCCACCAAAGACGCCGGCAAAATCGCCGGTCTCGAAGTGCTGCGGATCATCAACGAACCGACCGCCGCGGCGCTGGCTTATGGCCTCGACAAAGACGACACCAAAACCATCGCGGTCTATGACCTTGGCGGCGGTACGTTCGACGTGACCATCCTCGAACTCGGCGATGGCGTCTTCGAAGTGCAGGCCACCAACGGCGACACCTTCCTGGGTGGTGAAGACTTCGACATGCGCATCGTGAACTACCTCGCCGAGGAGTTCAAAAAAGAGCATGGCGTCGATCTGACCAAAGACAAAATGGCCCTCCAGCGTCTCAAAGAAGCCGCCGAGAAAGCCAAGATCGAACTGTCGTCGTCCACGCAGACGGAGATCAACCAGCCGTTCATCTCCATGGACCCGTCTTCGGGCACGCCTTTGCACCTCGTGGTCAAACTGACCCGTGCAAAGCTCGAAAGCCTCGTGTCCGATCTGATCAAACGCTCGATGGACCCGTGTAAAGCGGCTCTGAAAGACGCTGGTCTCTCCACCTCCGACATCGACGAAGTCGTGCTGGTGGGCGGGATGACCCGTATGCCGAAGGTGATCGAAGAAGTGACCAAATTCTTCGGCAAAGAGGCCCACAAAGGCGTGAATCCGGACGAAGTGGTTGCCATGGGCGCCGCCATTCAGGCCGGCGTTCTGCAAGGCGACGTCAAAGACGTGCTCCTGCTCGACGTGACCCCGCTGTCCCTGGGTATCGAAACGCTGGGTGGCGTGTTCACACGCCTGATCGACCGCAACACGACGATCCCGACCAAGAAGTCGCAGATTTTCTCGACGGCTGAAGACAACCAGTCCGCCGTGACACTGCGCGTCTTCCAGGGCGAGCGCGAAATGGCCGCTGACAACAAAATCCTCGGCCAGTTCAACCTCGAAGGTATCCCGCCGGCACCGCGCGGCATGCCGCAGATCGAAGTGACCTTTGACATCAACGCCGACGGTATCGTCGAAGTGGGTGCGAAGGACAAAGGCACCGGCAAAGAGCAGAAGATCACGATCCAGGCCTCTGGCGGTCTGTCCGATGACGACATCGAAAAGATGGTCAAGGACGCCGAAGAAAACGCCGAAGCCGACAAGAAGCGCAAGGATCTCGTCGAAGCCAAGAACCAGGCGGAAAGCCTCATCCACTCCACGGAGAAATCCATGGAAGAGCACGGCGACAAGGTCGACCCGACCACGATCGAAGCCATCGAGCTTGCGATCGCCGCGCTCAAGGATCAGCTCGAAACCGAAGACCCGGACAAAATCCGCTCCGGCATCCAGAACGTGACCGACGCGGCCATGAAACTGGGTGAGGCCATCTACAAGGCCGAACAAGCCGCTTCGGGTCAGTCCGATGACGTCGACACCGATGAAGGTCCGTCTTCCGTCGATGACGACATCGTCGATGCCGATTTCGAGGATCTTGACGACGACAAGCGCTCGTAAGCGCATCTAAGGACCGTGTGAGCCGGCCCTCTTTGGGCCGGTTCGACTTTGCGGTTCTGTTAGAGGAAAAGATCCATGGCAAAACGCGATTATTACGAAGTGCTTGGCGTCGAAAAAGGCGCGGATGCCGCGGAGCTCAAAAAAGCTTATCGCAAAAAAGCGATGGAGTTTCACCCCGACCGCAACAAGGACAACCCCGATGCGGAGGCCAAGTTCAAAGAAGTGAACGAGGCCTATGACACGCTCAAGGACGCCGACAAGAAAGCCGCCTATGACCGCTTCGGTCATGCCGCTTTCGAGCAAGGCGGCATGGGCGGTGGTCGTGGTGGCTTCAGCGGCGGCGCAGGTCAGGGCGACTTTGCCTCGGCCTTCTCCGATGTCTTCGACGACCTGTTCGGCGACTTCATGGGCGGTCAACGCGGCGGCGGCCGGTCTCGGGCGCAACGCGGCTCGGACCTGCGCTACGACATGCGCGTCACCCTCGAAGAAGCCTACACCGGCGCGCAGAAAACCATCAACGTCCCGACCTCCGTCGCCTGCACAAGCTGTAGCGGCACGGGGGCGGCCAACGGCGCTGAACCGCAAACCTGCCCGTCCTGCTCCGGCATGGGCAAGGTCCGCGCCCAGCAGGGTTTCTTCACGGTCGAACGCACCTGTCCGGCCTGTGGTGGTCTTGGTCAGATCATCAAAGACCCTTGTCCAGACTGCCACGGTGCGGGTCGTGTTGAGAAAGAGCGCTCGCTCTCCGTCAACATCCCCGCGGGCGTCGAAACCGGCACGCGCATTCGCCTTGCTGGCGAAGGCGAAGCGGGTCTTCGCGGTGGGCCGACCGGGGATTTGTACATCTTCATCGAGGTCCGTCCCCACGCGATTTTCGAACGCGAAGGTGTCAACCTGCATTGCTCCGTGCCCGTCTCCATGGCGACGGCTGCTCTGGGCGGTGACATCGAAGTGCCGACCATCGACGGCGGTCGCTCGCGGGTGAAAATCCCCGCTGGCAGCCAATCCGGCCGCCAAATGCGCCTGCGCGCCAAAGGTATGCCAGCGCTCAGAGGTGGCGGTCAGGGCGACATGTTCATCGAGCTCGCGGTGGAAACGCCTGTGAACCTGACCGCCAAGCAAAAGGAACTTCTCCAGGAGTTCGACAAGCTGGGCGAAGACAGCAACAACCCGGAAAGCTCGTCTTTCTTCAAGAAAGTCAAAAGCTTCTGGGATGGGATGAAACATTCCTGAGTGATGTAAGAGGGCGCTTCGGCGCCCTCTCTTAATTTGCGTTAACTACTTTTTCAGCGAATCGGGCCATGGATTAGTCCATGAACACGCCCTCGACCCCCTCCGCATTTCGGGAAATGCCCGACTGGCTCTTCGATCTCGACGAGGCCCGCCCGGTCGTTCTCCCCTCGCGCCCGCCAAGCTATCTGCGCAATCATCGCAAACATTTGCAGGACCGCTTCATCGACGGCGGTGCGCAGGCGATGCCGGATTATGAGCTGTTGGAACTCGTGCTCTATCGCGCCCTGCCCCGAGCGGATGTGAAACCGATTGCCGCCGCCTTGATCGAGGCCTTCGGCGACTACAACCGTGTCATCTCCGCCCCGATCGCGCGTCTTCTGGAAGTCGAGGGAATGGATATTGCAGCAGCGCAGGACCTCAAAATCGTCGAGGCCGCCGCCCACCGTCTGGCCCGCGCCCGCGTGATGCAGCGGCCCGTGATTTCGAGCTGGGACGCGGTTCTGGACTATTGCCATACCACCATGGCCCATCGTGAAACCGAACAGTTCCGCGTGCTCTATCTCGACCGCAAAAACATCCTGATCGCCGATGAGGAACAGGCCCGTGGCACGGTCGATCACGTCCCGGTCTACCCGCGCGAGGTGGTGAAACGCGCGCTGGAGCTGAACGCCTCCGCGTTGATCCTTGTGCACAATCATCCGTCGGGTGATCCGACGCCCTCGGACGCGGACATCAGCATGACGAACCAGATCCGGGATGCCGCCGAGGCCCTGGACATCCAGTTGCACGATCACCTGATCATCGGAAAATCGACAGAGCTGAGCTTCCGTGGGTCGGGCTATCTCTGATCTTTGACCCAAACTTCGACACGTCGATTCAGAGACCGGCCCCATTCGACATCATCGCAGGCCAAAGGCATCGCCTCACCGAACCCTTCGGCACGCAGGGTCACACGATCCGCTTCGAAAGCCTCGCCCATCGCTTGTCTGACCGCTTTCAAAACCGCCTCAGCCCGGCGCTTGGACAGGGCCGCATTGATCGAGGCGCGCCCCTGACCATCCGAGAATCCGACAAAGGTCAGGGATTGGCCATCATAAACGCCCGCCTCCAAAAGCTCTGCCAAAAGATGCACGTTCGAGCGCGACTGCGCATCGAGTGTGGTTGAGCCGCCTTCAAAACGAAACCCGAGCGTCAGGCGCTTGGCGCCCTGAAGCGTGCCTGTCACGGATTGCAAATCTTCGAGTGTGATGTCGTCGCCCGCATGGCGGATCGCATTGGCAAACCGCCACCCCTGATCCCGGAAAGACAGCTCATCCACGCCCTGATCGACAAAATCCGTCCGCGCGACCACGATCTGCGCCGCAGGCGACACCACGAAGGACAGGAACTCCCGCGCCAGTTTCGGCAAACGATGCGCGGGCGTGTAGAGAAACACAGGGCGGGTCAGCGGGTAATCCTCGCTCTTGATGTCAGAAGCTGCCGCGCGCGCCTCGAACCCGCAGGCGCCGCTCAGGCCGACCGGCTTCACCGTTCCGCCCTCCGACATACGACCAAGACCCAGAGCATAGGGGTCCTGTTCAATCGCAGCGACCAGACTGTCGTAGCGGTCATGAAGCGTCACCGCCCCGTCTGCAATCTGGACACCATGCCCGAGGATCATCCGACGAAACTCGCTTCCGTCCTGCAAATCGTCCCGCATGAGATGGGCCACTATCGGCGCATCCGCCCCGCCGAGCTCTTGCCAATTCGTCACCGTGCCCCGGTAAATCGCCGACAAGTCAGAGAGCGACAGCCCATGCACGATGTTCGACCGCGACACGACAGGCACCAAGCCATCAAGCGCCACCACGCGGGCGCGCAGAGGATCGGACAGATCGCCCACACCGGCCTCATAGGCCAGTGCCATTTCCTTAGGCGCGACCTTGCGCAGCGACAGGACCATGTCGGTGTTCTCGGAGACGAGATCGGCAAATCCTTCGGCACTGGACGTATCGGAGAGCAGGAATTCCCCGACCGTAATGTCATTTTCTGCATCCGTCAGGATCATCGAACGCTGGGTTTCGCTCGGCGAATTTGTCGCAACGGTATAGCCATTTCGGAGCGCAAAGGCGGTGATCAGCGCGGGCAAGAGCGTGCGGGTGCCCTTGGTGTCGCCCGACAAGCGAATCTGCGCGTAATAGCCGTCAAGATCAGGACACCCCGGCCCTTCGCAACGCACGCCGGAGCTGTCCACCGTGAGCACACCGAGATCGGTCTCGACCCGGTAAAACTCACCGTCGAAGCTTAGGAAATTTCCGCTGATCGAGATGGAGCCGTCACGCGACAGCAGGTTCACATCCTGAGCCAGCACCACAGTCGGCGAGACCAGAACAGTCAAGGTTGCAGCGAGAGCCCACAGAGATTTCAACATGGCTCAGCGCCCTCATAAGAATATGAAATTTTGCAGGAGTGTCCGATGTGGCCGCCGGAGTTTCAACCGCAAAGAGCAAACGACCCGTGTCGAAGATCGAACACGGGTCGCATTGTCAAAATCAAACGGCGCCGTGGCAATGTTTGAATTTTTTACCAGAACCGCAGGGACAAAGATCGTTGCGCCCCGGATTGCCCCAGGTCGAGGGATCGTTTTCATCAAACCCCGGAACCGCGTTCGGGTGACCCTCTTCGGGTTCCCCAACGGGTTGCGGTTGTGCACCGGCGACGGCGGCGGCCTGTTGTTCAGCAAGTTGCTGCAACATGGCGTTGCGCTCTTCTTCGGTCATCGGACGCACGCGGGACAGTTTCTGCGTCACCTCGCTGCGCAGGCTGTCGAGCATGCTCTCGAAAAGCTGGAAGCTTTCGTTTTTGTACTCGTTGAGCGGATCACGCTGCGCATAGCCACGGAAGCCCACGACGGACCGCAGATGCTCAAGCGTCAAAAGATGTTCGCGCCATTTCGCATCGATCGTGTTCAACAGGAATTGCTTTTCGATCTGACGCATCTGGTCGACACCGAAGGACTCTTCCTTCTCCGCCATCATGCGGTCAGAAGCTTCGGAGATGCGTTCGATGATCGCTTCGTCATCGACGCCCTCTTCGTCCGCCCAATCCTTGACCGGAAGATCCATGTTGAGCGCTTCGGCCAGCTCGCGATGCAGATTTTCGACATCCCACTGATCCGGGTAGGATTTCGGCGGAATGGCCTCGCCCACGAGATCTTCGATCACCTCATGGCGCATATCCTCGACGATCTCGTTGACGTTCTCGGATTCCATGATGTCGCGGCGTTGCGAAAAGACCACTTTACGCTGATCGTTCATCACATCGTCGAATTTCAAAAGCTGTTTACGGATGTCGAAGTTACGCCCTTCGACCTTCGCCTGTGCCTTTTCGAGAGATTTGTTGACCCAGGGGTGAACGATGGCCTCGCCCTCTTTCATGCCCAGAGACGACAGCATCTTGTCGAGACGTTCGGAGCCGAAAATCCGCATCAGGTCATCTTCCAGAGACAGGAAGAACAAGGAACGGCCCGGGTCACCCTGACGACCGGAGCGACCGCGCAGCTGATTGTCGATCCGGCGGCTTTCGTGACGCTCTGTGGCCAGAACGTAAAGCCCCCCCGCCTCCAAAACGCGCTTTTCTTCCTCGACATGTTGCGCCTCGATGCGGGCGCGAATTTCGTCGGGGTTGGTGTCGGGATCGGCAGCGATGGCTTCCATCACCTTCATCTCGACGTTGCCGCCGAGTTTGATGTCCGTGCCGCGGCCCGCCATGTTGGTCGCGATGGTCACCGCGCCGTATTTGCCGGCATCCGCGACGATCTGGGCCTCCATCTCGTGCTGTTTGGCGTTCAGCACGTTGTGTGTGATGCCCTCTTTGGTCAGGAGCTGCGACAGCTCTTCGGATTTGTCGATGGAGGTGGTGCCGACGAGAACCGGTTGGCCTTTGGCATGGGCTTCGCGAATCGATTCCACGACAGCGGCCAATTTGTCGCCTTCCGTGCGATACACGCGATCATGTTCGTCGATCCGTTGAATCGGACGGTTGGTCGGCACTTCGACCACGCCGAGTTTGTAGATCTCCATGAATTCCTCGGCCTCGGTGGCGGCCGTGCCGGTCATGCCGGAAAGTTTTTCATAGAGGCGGAAATAGTTCTGGAAGGTCACCGAAGCCATGGTGATGTTCTCAGGCTTGATCTCGACGCCTTCCTTGGCCTCGATCGCCTGATGCAGACCATCGGCGAGACGACGCCCGGCCATCATGCGTCCGGTGAATTCGTCGATCAAAGCCACGCCACCGTCCCGCACGATGTAATGCACACCGTTCTGGAACAGTTTATGCGCGCGCAGACCCTGGTTGACGTGGTGCACGATGGTGGTGCTTTCCGGATCGTAAAGCGTCTGTCCCTCCGGCAGGAACCCGGCCTCGTGCAGGATTTGTTCGAGGAACTCGTTGCCCTCTTCGGTAAAGGTCACCTGACGGGTTTTCTCATCAAGCTCGAAATGCTCATCCGTCAAGCGCGGGATCAGCGCATCAATCGCTTGGTAAAGCTCGGACCGGTCATCGGAGGGGCCGGAAATGATCAAAGGCGTCCGGGCCTCATCGATCAGGATCGAGTCGACTTCATCGACGATGGCGAAATGATGCCCGCGCTGAACCATCTCTTTCAGCTCAGACTTCATATTGTCGCGCAGGTAATCAAAGCCCAGCTCGTTGTTCGTCGCATAGGTCACGTCACAGGCATAGGCCGCGCGCTTCTCGTCCTCGGGCTGTTGGCTGTAGATCGAGGAACAGGTCATCCCCAAAGCCGCAAAGACTTTCGCCATCCATTCGGCGTCGCGGGTGGCCAGATATTCGTTGACCGTCACCACATGGACGCCCTTCCCCGTCAGGGCGTTCAGATAGGACGGAAAGGTCGCGACGAGCGTTTTGCCCTCACCGGTTTTCATCTCGGCGATATTGCCCTGATGCAGGAAGATGCCGCCCATGAGCTGCGTGTCAAACGCGCGCAGGCCAAGCGCACGACGCGCCGCTTCGCGACAGTTCGCAAACGCCTCCGGCAAAAGCGCGTCGAGGCTCTCGCCCTCCGCCACGCGTTTCCTGAAATCTTCCGTTTTTGCAATCAGCCCGGCGTCATCGAGTTTTTCGAACTCTGGCTCCAGCGCGTTGATCTTTGCCACGAGAGGTCGGGTTGCCTTGATCTTGCGATCATTTGGGGTCCCGAAAACCTTTTTCGCGAGTGTACCGATGCCCAGCATATTTTCTCCGCTCGATGCGTCCTGACAGGATCGTGTGAGAGGAGGGATTGCCCCGCTGCCGCTCTGCCCATAGAAACGGGCGTGAAGGCTCCTCTTCAGTGACCTATCGCGATGTAAGGGGCCATACCTTGAGTGTCAACGTCGCGCCCCGGAATGGCGCCGACAGGAAGGATTTTCTCCATGAAATACCGTTTTTCCGCCACGGCAGCGCTGCTTTCTCTCGCACTTGCCACGTCCGCACCGGTCTTTGCCCAGGATATGACCTCTTCGACCGTCGTTGCCACGGTAAACGGGACGGAAATTACCCTCGGTCACATCATCGCCGCGCGCCAATCCCTGCCGCCGCAGTACCAAAGCCTGCCCGACGCACAGCTTTTTGAAGGCATCGTGAACCAAATTGTGCAGCAAGAGCTTCTGAAACAGGCGGCGGGCGATGTTTCCGAAGGCCTGAAACTTCAACTCGACAACGAAGAGCGCGTGCTCATCGCGGGTCATCAACTTGAAACCATTGCGGCCAATGCCGTGACCGACGAAAGCCTCAAGGCCGCCTACGACGCGAAATACGCGGAATTCGAGCCGGGTCGCGAATACCACGCCGCGCATATCCTCGTGGACACCGAAGAAGAGGCATTGGAGCTTGTCAAAGCGCTCGATGAAGGCGCCGATTTCGCCGAGCTGGCGCGTGAAAAATCCACTGGCCCGTCCGGTCCGAATGGTGGTGATCTCGGCTGGTTCGGTCTCGGCATGATGGTTGCGCCCTTCGAAGAAGCCGTGGTCGACATGGAAGAAGGCAGCGTCTCGCAGCCGGTTCAGACCCAGTTCGGCTGGCATGTGATCAAGCTGATGGAAACCCGCCTGGCCTCCGTCCCACCGCTCGAAGAGGTGCAGGACGAGCTTGCCGCCGACATCGAAGAGGCCGCGATCACGGAAGCTCTTGAAGCGCTGAAAACCGATGGTAACGTCGAGCTTGTAGAAGGCATCGATCCCGCCGCCCTGCGGATGGACGATCTGCTGCAATAACTTCGCGCTCCAAGACCCGCGCATTTGTAAGGACGCCGACGATGGCCAAAATCACCCATGTTTCCCCGCTTGCTCCGAAAGGCGGATTTCCCGAGCTGCCCGTGATCGACGGCGTGCGTTTCGCCGCCCTCGAGGCTGGCGTGCGCTATTCGGGCCGCACGGATGTCATGCTTGCCGAACTGTGCGAAGGCTCAGCCATCGCCGGCGTCTTTACCCGCTCCACCACCCGCTCTGCGGCCGTCATTGATTGTCAGGAAAAGGTCACGCTCGATCTTCCGGGCAAGGCCGCGATCTTGGTGAATTCCGGCAACTCGAACGCCTTCACGGGGCAAAGCGGCTTTGACTCAGTCGCCAAGATCACCGAAGCGGTCGCCGAAGAAATGGGCATCGACCAGAAGCGCGTCTTCACCGCCTCCACGGGCGTGATCGGCGAGCCTCTGAAATGGGAACGGATCACCGCGAAAATCGCTGATCTGAATGCTGCTCTATCGCCCGACAGCATGGACATGGCCGCCCGCGCGATCATGACCACCGACACCTTCCCGAAGGGCGCGACGCAGAGTGCCGATCTCGACGGGACGACCATCAAGATCGCAGGGTTCGCGAAGGGCTCCGGCATGATCGCGCCCGATATGGCAACCATGCTTTGCTATATCTTCACCGATGCCGCGATCTCTCGCGATGTGCTGCAACAATGTCTCTGGCTCGATAATGCCAAGACGTTCAACTGCGTGACCGTCGATGGCGATACCTCGACTTCTGACACGGTGATCGTCGGTGCGACCGGCAAGGCGGACATGGCGCCGATCACAGATTTCGCCGATCCGCGTGTGCATGCCTTCCGCGAAGCGCTTCATGCCGTGATGAAAGACCTGGCGATTCAGATCGCACGCGATGGCGAAGGCGCGACGAAACTCATCGAGGTTCAGGTCACCGGCGCCAATGCAAACGGCCCGGCGCACCGCGTTGCCATGGCGATTGCGAACTCGCCGCTGGTAAAAACCGCCGTTGCTGGCGAAGATCCGAACTGGGGTCGTGTCGTGATGGCCGTGGGCAAAGCCGGTGAACGCGCCGAGCGGGATCGTCTCACCATTTGGTTTGGCGATATTCTTGTGGCTGAAAACGGTTGGGTCTCGCCCAGCTATACCGAAGAGGCCGGTGCTGCGTACATGAAGAACGACGAGATCGTCATCCGTGTTGATCTGGGCCTCGACAATGGCACCGCGACCGTCTGGTCCTGTGACCTGACCCACGGCTACATCACCATCAACGCGGATTATAGATCGTGAAATTGCTGCTCGTTTCTGCCGTTGCCTTGATCGACATCGAGGGTCGCGTGCTTTTGGCACAGCGGCCCGAGGGCAAATCCATGGCCGGTCTCTGGGAGTTTCCCGGCGGCAAGGTCGAGCCGGGGGAGACGCCGGAGGCCGCCTTGGTGCGCGAATTGCATGAGGAATTGGGGATCGAAACCTGGAATTCCTGCCTCGCGCCGCTGACCTTTGCGTCTCACAGCTATGACGATTTTCATCTCATGATGCCGCTCTTTGCCTGTCGCAAATGGAACGGTGTGCCGACCCCGCGCGAAGGTCAGGTTCTGAAATGGGTCAAAGCGCGCGATCTTCGCGAGTATCCGATGCCGCCCGCCGATATTCCTCTGATTCCCATCCTCCGCGACCTTCTTTGAGTTTCTGCATAGCAGAAACGTAACATTTTGTTGTTTGGACCCCCTGTTTGCACAACATTTGTGCTTAAAAACGCCATTTGTCTTAAATTTGTAAATGATTTTTAACACATTTTGAGATAGTTTAACGCTAACGTCATTTAGCTTTGGGGGCCAAAATAATGATGCGTTCTATCACTCTTGGGAAATACATCTCCGTTCAGGGCCAATATGTTGGCGAAACGCAGAACGGAAACATTCAGGTGCGCGTTGGCGACAAGACCTTTGTCGGCAAGCCGGTGTCTTACACCAAAGCGGCCTGATACGAAGATCAGCAGTTTGTTACACACGAAAAAGGCGGGCCCATAGCCCGCCTTTTTTGTTGTTTGATGATCCGATGTGGATCAGTCGAGATTACGCTCGACTTCCTCACGTTCGAAGATCTCGATCACATCGCCAGGGCGAATGTCATCGTAGTTTTCAAAGGCCATACCGCATTCCTGACCGGACAGCACTTCTTTGACTTCGTCTTTGAAGCGTTTGAGCGTTTTCAACGTACCTTCGTGGATCACAACGTCGTCGCGCAGGAGGCGCACACCGGCAGAACGGCGCGCCACGCCTTCGGTGACGAGACAGCCGGCAACCTTGCCCACACCCGACACTTTGAAGACTTCGCGAATTTCCGCATAACCGATGAAGTTCTCACGAATTTCCGCAGACAACAGACCCGAAGCCGCCGCTTTCACGTCATCCACGAGGTCGTAGATCACGGAATAATAGCGGATTTCGACGCCTTTCTGGTTCGCGGAGTTCCGCGCCGGAGCGTTTGCACGCACGTTAAAGCCGATCACAGGCGCACCCGAAGCTTCGGCCAGGCCGATGTCGGATTCCGTGATCGCGCCCACACCGTAGTGCAGCACGCGCACGCGCACCTCGTCGTTGCCGATCTTTTCCATCGCCTGAACGATGGCTTCGGCAGAGCCCTGCACGTCCGCTTTCACGAGGATCGGCAGCTCGGCAACGTTTTCATCCGCCTTGGCTTTCGCCAAAAGCTGATCCAGCGTGGTCGCAGCACCGGCCGCGGCGCGTTTGTCCTTCGCCGCTTGTTCGCGGTACTCGGCAATCTCACGCGCCTGCGCTTCGGTATCAACAACGTTCAACACGTCACCGGCTTCTGGCGTGCCGTTGAGACCCAGAACCTCGACCGGAACCGAGGGACCTGCCTCTTCGACGCGATCCCCTTTGTCGTTCACGAGTGCGCGGACCTTACCCCACTGCTCACCCACGACGAAGATGTCACCACGTTTCAGCGTGCCTTTTTGAACCAGAACGGTCGCGACCGGACCACGGCCCACATCGAGCTGCGCCTCGATCACGGCACCTTCGGCAGCGCGATCCGGGTTGGCTTTCAGTTCAAGAATCTCGGCCTGAAGCGCGATGGATTCGAGCAGTTGATCAAGGCCCTTGCCGGTTTTCGCAGAGACTTCAACGTCCTGCACGTCACCGGACATTTCCTCAACGATCACTTCGTATTGCAGCAACTCGGTGCGCACCTTCATCGGGTCCGCGTCCGGTTTGTCGCATTTGTTGATCGCCACGATGATCGGAACTTCCGCCGCTTTCGCGTGGTTGATGGCTTCGATCGTCTGCGGCATGACCGAGTCGTCTGCGGCCACAACCAGAACCACGATGTCCGTCACCTGAGCCCCGCGCGAACGCATGGAGGTAAAGGCGGCGTGGCCGGGTGTATCGAGGAAGGACAGAACCGCACCGGATTCTGTTTTCACCTGATAGGCACCGATATGCTGCGTGATCCCGCCAGCTTCGCCGGAGGTCACATTGGCGTTGCGGATCGCGTCGAGCAGCGAGGTTTTACCATGGTCCACGTGGCCCATGATGGTGATCACCGGCGGACGCGCTTGCAGCGTTTCCGGCGCATCCACGACCTGCGAGATCACATCCTCGACGTCGGCATCGGACACACGCTGGATGCGGTGGCCGAATTCCTCGACGATCAGCTCGGCGGTGTCGGCATCGATGGATTGGTTCTGCGTGACCATCATGCCCATTTTCATGAGCGATTTCACCACGTCAGCCACACGTTCGGCCATACGGTTCGCCAGTTCGGAGACCACGATGGTTTCCGGAACCTGCACGTCACGCACAACCTTTTCACGCGAGTCGTTGCCACCCATGGCCTTTTGACGCATGCGTTCCTGTTTGCGCTTCATTGCGGCCATCGAGCGTTGACGCCCGCCTTCGCCGCCGGTCAGCGCCTGGTTCACGGTCAGCTTACCGGAGCGACGGTTGTCGCCACCTTTGCCGCGGTTGTTGCGGTTGTCGTCTTCGCGCTCACGGCCACGGGGCGCCGCTGCCGGGGCACGGCCACCGCGATCCTGCTGTTTTTGCAGGGCCGCTTGGGCGGCCGCCGGATCGTCCGCCTTCGGCGCCGGAGCGGCAGCCGGTTTCTTACGAGCTTCAGCTTCGCGCTTTTTCGCCTCTTCGGCTTCTTTCTTCGCGCGCGCTTCTTCCTCTTCCTTGGCTTTCAGCGCGGCTTCGCGCTCCGCTTCTTCGCGGGCCTTTTCTTCGATCTCGCGACGACGGCGCTCGCGCTCTTCTTCGCGGGCTTTCTCGTCTTCAGCGCGCTTTTGCGCCTCATCGGCCTCCGCCGCTTTCGCAGCAGCAAGCGCCTTCATCCGGCGCTCCATTTCAGCATCCGAAATGCCTGCCGGACGTTTGGACGGATCGCCCAGCGCAGGGTTTCCGGAGCCCGACGACTTCGAAGCACCCGGCTTCGGCACCACAACACGTTTGCGTTTGGTTTCGACCACGACATTCTTCGTACGCCCGTGGGAGAAGCTCTGCTTCACCGAACCGGAACCACCACGAAGGCCGAGGGTTTTTTTGCCGTCTGTATCGCTCATTTCGTCGTCTTACCCTTCCCGGTGGAGCCCTCTCCACCGATTGTCTCGCGCACGCCCAAAAGGCGGTTGGCTTCCTCTACAACACGTTTGCTGAGTCCGCCACCTGAGAGCGCGCCATGTATCACACTTTCGCGGCCAAAAGCCAAACCCAATTCGGAACTCGTCAGATGACCGAACCAACGGCCCCCCTCAGGTGTCCAAAGTTTGCCTTTTCCGCGTTCCGAGCCATCGGAGGCCTGGAGAAGCACTTTTGCGTGCCCATCCGCCAACCAGCTCTTCACTTTCTCAAATCCACACACTGCTCCGCCCGCCTTGCGCGCGAGCGAAATCAGATGCACCACCCGATCGGCCAAGCCGGCCTCGATCAGGTTTACAAAATCATCGGGCACCGTCACCTGCGTGCGGGCGGCCTTGGCGAACAGCTTTTTCTTAACTGCTTCTTCCAAAACCGCACGATCCGCGCTGACCCAGATGCCGCGACCCGGCAGTTTTTCCGCCAGGTCGGGGACCACGAGACCGTCGGGCGAGACGACAAAACGGATGAGGCCGCGCTTGGGCTCAGCCTCCCGCGACACGATACAGCGCCGCTCCGTCTCATCTTTCGATTTCACCATACCGCCTCGGGTCATCAATCACCTTTTGGGCAAGGCCTGAAAATCAGGCCTCGCTTCCTTCTTCCGCCGCGTCCACGTCCGCAGCGTCTTCTTCGGTTTCAAGGTCGGACGGGTCGACCCAGCCAAGCTGGATACGCGCCGTCATCACCATGTTCTGAGCCTCTTCGAGGGAAACGTCGAATTTTTCGAGGACACCGTCGTCCTTGATGCGTTCGCCATTCACCGTGGTCCAGCCACCGGCCAGCTCCCAGTCCGCGCAGGTCGCGAAATCTTCGAGCGATTTCACGCCGTCCTCGGCCAGTGCCTCAATCATCTGGGGTGTCAGACCCTCAAAGTCAACAAGGCTGTCCTCGACACCCAGCTCGCGGGCGTGTTCCATCGCCTTGCGATTGGCCTCTTCGAGCACGTCGCGGGCACGGGCTTGCAGCTCGTTGGCGGTGTCTTCGTCCACGCCGTCGATGACCAGAAGCTCGTCGACCTCGACGTAAGCCACCTCTTCGAGGTTGGTGAAGCCTTCGGAGACCAGAAGCTGGGCGAAGAATTCGTCCAGATCGAGCGCATCCATGAAGAGCTGCGTGCGGGCCGCGAATTCTTTCTGGCGACGCTCGGATTCTTCGGCTTCGGTCAGGATGTCGATGTCGAGACCGGTCAGCTGAGACGCCAGACGCACGTTCTGACCGCGACGGCCGATGGCGAGCGACAGTTGCTCATCCGGCACCACGACCTCGATTTTGCCTGCATCCTCGTCGAGCACCACCTTGGTGACTTCCGCCGGTTGCAGAGCGTTCACGAGGAAGGTCGGCTGATCGTCATTCCACGGAATGATGTCGATTTTCTCGCCCTGAAGCTCGTTCACCACGGCCTGAACACGCGAGCCGCGCATACCGACACAGGCGCCGACGGGGTCGATGGAGCCGTCATAGGAAATCACGGCGATCTTCGCGCGCGAGCCCGGATCGCGGGCCACGGCTTTGATCTCGATGATACCGTCGTAAATCTCCGGCACTTCCATCTTGAACAGTTCGGCCATGAATTCCGGCGCGGTGCGGGACAAGAAGACCTGCGGACCGCGCGCTTCGCGGCGCACGTCTTTGATGAAGCAACGGATGCGGTCGTTCGGGCGATAGGCCTCGCGACCGATCTTTTCGTTGCGGCGCAGGATGCCTTCGCCACGACCGATGTCGACGATCACATTGCCGTATTCTTCGCGCTTCACGACACCGTTGATGATCGTGCCGACGCGGTCCTTGAACTCGTCGAACTGGCGATCACGCTCGGCTTCGCGCACTTTTTGCAGGATGACCTGTTTCGCGGATTGCGCGGCGATCCGGCCAAGCTCCACCGGCGGGACCTCGTCCTTGATCTCGTCACCGATCTGCGGGTCGGCCATATATTGCTTGGCCTGTTCCACGGTCAGCTCGGCTTGGTAGTTCTCAAGCTCTTCGTCCTCGACCACGGTCCGCACACGGGTAAAGGTGGCGCGGCCCGTCTTGCGGTCGATGGAGACGCGGATGTCCATCTCGGCGCCGTAACGCGACTTCGCGGCACGGGCGAGGGATTCTTCCATCGCTTCGACCACGAGATTCGGGTCGATCATTTTCTCGCGGGCCACGGCCTCGGCGGTTTGCAACAGCTCAAGCTGGTTTGCAGAGGTGATTGCCATTACTCAGTCCTCTCTCAATCCTCTGAAGACCCGTCGTCGGTCTGGATTTCGTCAAATTGGTTCTCGTCAATTGCCCCATCGGATTTCCGTTGGCGCAGCATTTCGCGGATCAGCTCATCGGTCAGCACAAGTTTGGCGTCCGACAGCCAGTCAAAGTTCAGCCCGATGGTCACGTCCTCGCCACCTTCTTCGATGGTGATCAGAACATCGTCGCCCTCGACGCCGGCCAACTGGCCTTTGAAGCGGCGGCGACCGTCGATCATCTCGGTGGTCTCGATCTTGACCTCATGGCCCTCAAACGTGTCGAAGTCCTTCAAACGCGTCAGAGGACGGTCGATGCCGGGGCTCGACACTTCGAGCGTATATTCATCTTCGATCGGGTCTTCGACGTCGAGAATAGCAGAAACGGCGGTGGAAATCTCCGCACATTCGTCCACTTCGATGCCGCCCGTCGGGCGTTCAGCCATGATCTGAAGGGTCTTCGATTTGGTCGAAGACATCAGACGCACGCGCACAAGTTCAAACCCCATGCCTTCGATGACGGGGCCCACGATTTCCGCCATCCGGCGGTCGATCGCGGTTTTTGCAATCAGGTCCGACATTGAGAGGCCTCTTTCGATACGGTTCACTTCGGGACTTGGCCCTTGGATGAGGGCACAAAAAAACGGGCGCGCGGCCCGTCGATCTTTCTCGGTGGAGCTTCGGGAACTCCCGACAGCGCCGCTGTTGGCAAGGCATATACGCGCGACAAGGCGAAACTGCAAGCCCTATAGCGTGTCAGCCCATGAGATCGCCAAGAAGGTCGCCGAGCCGGTCCATCGTCATGACCAAAGCCTGGGTGATCCCCGGCTCAGACAAAGCATGCCCAGCGCGCCCCACCATGATCAGCTTTGATTTCGGCCAAACGCGGTTCAGCTCATAGGCCGTCGCAGGCGGACAGATCATATCGAAGCGGCCCTGCACGATGGTGCCCGGCACGTTGGCCATGTGGTCGATATTGGTCATAAGCTGGCTGTCGTGATCGAAGAACGCCCCATTGATAAAGTAGTGATTCTCGATCCTGGCAAAGGTGCGGGCGTATTCCGGCCCCGGCTCGCCCACGACACCGTCCGTGGAAATCGACGCCAAAGCGTTTTCCCAGCGCGACCAGATACGCCCGTAGACGATCTCCTCCTTGTGATCGCCACTGAACAAGCGCCGATGATAGGCCGCGATCAAATCTCCGCGCTCTTCTTCCGGAATAGCGTCGCGGAATTCGGCCCAGAGATCCGGCCAAAACTGCCCTGCGCCACCCGCGTAGAACCAGTCCAGCTCGCTTTGACGCGCCGTGAACACGCCGCGCAACACGAGATGAAGCACACGTTCTGGATGGGCCTGTGTGTAGGCCAACCCCAAGGTCGCCCCCCAGCTTCCGCCAAAGACAATCCAGCGTTCCACGCCGAGTTCGAGCCTTATTTTTTCGATATCCGCGATGAGATGCTGGGTCGTATTGGCCTCAACCGAAGCAAAGGGCCGGGATTTGCCACAGCCGCGCTGATCGAACAGGATGATGCGATATTTGGACGGGTCGAAATAGCGCCGCATATAGGGGCTGCACCCGCCGCCCGGACCGCCATGCAAGACCACCACCGGGATCCCTGCTGGATTGCCGCTTTGTTCGACATATAATTGATGTCCGTCCCCGACCTCCAACATGCGGTGGTCATAGACCGCGATTTGAGGGTAGAGATACGAATATGCGCTCTTTTGGCCTGAGACCTTGTCCATGGAAATCCTATATAGAGCGGACTAAGTCATAGTCCCGGCGGACGGATTTGAACATGAAGGAGGCGATCATGCAAACCACCATTGACCCCCATGAGGTCGCGAAATTCGAAGCGATGGCTGCCGAATGGTGGGATCCGACCGGGAAATTCAAGCCGTTGCACATGATGAACCCGGTGCGGCTCGATTACATCGTGACACAGATTGCCGCCGAATTCGGGCGTGATCTGGCCTCCGACAAACCCTTTGAGGGGCTGCGCCTTTTGGACATCGGCTGTGGTGGCGGACTTTTGTCCGAACCGATGGCGCGCCTTGGCGCCACCGTGGTGGGTGCAGATGCCGCAGAACGCAACATCCCTGTGGCCCAGGTCCATGCCGAGCAATCCGGCCTTGAAATCGACTATCGCAACACCACCGCAGAAGCGCTGGCGGAGTCGGGCGAGCAATTCGACGTCGTGCTCAACATGGAAGTGGTCGAACATGTCGCAGACCCGCTGGCCTATCTGACCGCTTGTCAGCAGCTTTTGAAACCCGGCGGGCTGATGATCTGTTCGACGTTGAACCGCAATCCGAAAAGCTACGCCATGGCGATTTTCGGCGCCGAAGTGGTGATGCGCTGGCTGCCGCGCGGGACGCATGAGTGGAAGAAATTCATTACGCCAGATGAATTGTTCGATCTGATCTCGAAGGCGGGCCTCAACCCGGTGGATCGCAAGGGATTTGTCTTCAACCCGATCCTGTGGAGCTGGTCGACCTCTGCGCGTGATCTCTCCGTGAACTACGTGACAGCCTCGATCAAGCCGGAATAGGGTCTATTTCGGCGTCCGGGAGGCAGAGACCACTCGCTCAACCGGCACAAATCCCGCGCGCTCATAGAGGCGCGCGGCGGATGTGCCCGCTTCCGCCACAATGACCTGACGTGCGTCCGGAAACCGTTTTGAGGCAAAAGCACTGACTTCGCCGAGAAGGACCGCGCAAAATCCCCGGCGGCGATGGCTCTCGCGGGTTTCTACCGATTGATAGCGCACCAGATCTGGCGACCAGACCAACCCCATATCGGCCACAAGCAGATCACCCTCGAACAGCCCGAACCATCCACCACGCCCCGCCGCGCTGACCTGACGTCTTCGTGCAAAGCTCTTTTGGATGTAGCTTTCTGCTGTGTTTGGATCGAAACCATCGCCAATCATTCCGGCGAGCTGCAAGTCTATCACCGCACCCCAATCCGCATCAGACACGATTTGGCGAAAGACTACTCCTGCTGGTAAACCCGGACGACGCGCCGCATCCCCTGCGAGCGTGATACCCGTTTCGATTTCATAGCCAGACGCCTCAAACAAATTCGCAAAGGGTGTAAGGTCTGCTTCCGCAACATCCCAAAACATCACAGTAAATCCTGCACCCGGGTTGTCCGCCTGAGCCATGGAAATTTGGTCTTCGACATCGGTCGCATGTTCTGGGAGAGTTTTGAAAATCGTCCGGTTGCCGAACCAGAAATCCGGCTGCGTCGGGGTCCGCTGCACGAACCGGTCCGTATATTCCGTCCACTCAGATTGATCGCCCATCACGATCAAATCCGTAGACAGCTCAAGCGTCTTAAGATCCGTCATCTTCCAACCGAATACGCATTTCCCGCAGCACGGGCAAAGCTGCTTTCACTTTATCGACACCAATCGCTTCGACAACCTCCGACAGGATCGGGGCGATCGCCGCCAAGGCTGCGTCTCTTGCCGCACGGCCCGATGGCGAGATGGACACGAATTTGCGTCGCGCATCGTCCCAGTCGGGGCGAATGTGCACATGGCCCGCCCATTCCAATTTGTTGAGCGTGTTGGTCATCGCGCCCCGCGTGACATGAAAGGCGCGCGCCAGCTGCGCCGGGGAGCGTTCGTCATTGGCGCGGGCCAGATGGTTGAGCACGGAAAAATGGCTGATCTCCATGCCCTTTGGCAAAGCCTTGGTCAGCCGGTTTCGCGCCAACTGATCGGCCATGAAAATTTCGGAAAACAGCGCCACAGAGAGGGCATCGTGGTTTGGAGTCTCAGTCATGTGAGACCTCGAAGTCGCGATCATGCGTGAGCGCAGGAATCCGCTTGCGGGCCTTGGTAACCTCGTCCAAATCAATCTCGACAAGACCCCAACCCGGCTCGACTCCGCCATCAAAGATCACTTCGCCCCAAGGCGACACAGCCAGCGAATGGCCATAAGTCCGGCGATTCACATCGCGCTTTTCCTTGTGATGCCCGGTCTGCGCCGGCGCCAGGACAAAGCACCCCGTCTCAATCGCCCGCGCCCGCAACAGGCTATGCCAATGCGCCTCGCCGGTGACGGCGGTAAAGGCGGCGGGCTGGGTTATGATCTCGGCACCGGCTTTGGCGAGTGTCCGATGCAGATGCGGAAAACGCAGATCGTAGCAGATCGTCATGCCGATCTTGCCCATAGGCGTCGTGGCGACAACGGCCTTTTCGCCGGGGCGATAGCCATCGGATTCGCGATAGCGTTCCGTCTCGCTGACATCCACATCGAACATGTGAATCTTGTCATAGCTGGCTTTGATCTCTCCCTCCGGGTCGATCAGGAAAGAGCGGTTCGCAAAACGCCCGTCCGGGTCATCGGTTTTGAGCCCCAGCGAGCCGATCAAGACCCAAATCCTGCGCAAACGCGCCACATCACGCAGCGCTTTCAGCGTCGGGTCGTCGGCCTCATGACAGAGAACCTCCATCTGATGCGCCCGCGACGAGGACACGCAATTGGTGACCTCCGGCGTCATCACGATCTCGGCGCCCGCCTCCGCTGCCGCATTCACATAGTTCAATGTGACGGGCAGGTTCGCGAGAGGATCATCGCTTGAATTGAGGGTGACGAGGCCGACTTTGATCATGCCTCAATCCGCCAAAAGAGGATCGAGTTTCCCCGCGCGCTCCAAAGCATGCAGCTCATCGCAGCCGCCGACATGGGTGTCGCCAATGAAAATCTGTGGCACGGTATGGCCACCGTTGGATTTTTGCATCATCTCCTGGCGCTTTGTCGGATCGCGCATGACGTCGATGTCGGTGTAGGTGACACCTTTCGAATCGAGCAGACGCTTTGCTGCGATGCAATAGGGGCAGATGGGGGTCGTGTAGAGCGTGACAGGTTGCATGGGAAAATCCTTTTGTTCGCCGCGACTATAAGGATTTAGGCCTCCCTGTCCACGCGTGCCAGAACCGCGACGTCCACACCTTTCGCACCTGCGGCAAGACAAGCCTCTGCGCATTGGGTCAATGTCGCCCCAGTTGTCATCACATCATCAATGAGCAAAACCCGTTTGCCCTTGATCTTGTCGGCACGTTTTGCGGTGATCTGAATAGCGCCCGCAACCGTGTCGCGCCTTTGTTCTGCGGTCATGCCATCCAGAGTGCGCGTCGCGCTGGAGCGTTTCAAAAGGTCCGGGATATAGGGTCGATCATGCAGTTTCGCGACGCGCGCGGCGAGCAAAGCCGCCTGATTGTACCGCCGCCTCAGGATGCGAACCCAATGCAAGGGCACCGGCGCCACAACTGTGTCAGGCGTAATCAGGGGCTCCGCCGCATTGGCGAGCCATTGACCCGCGGAATGGGCCAGATCTGTGCGGTCGCCATGTTTGAACCTGAGCACGATGGAGCGCCCGTTGCCCGCATAAAGCATCGCGGCCCGACCCCGATCCCAGGCCCTAGGCTGCGCGCGGCAATCGTCACACAGATCACCCTCCTGCGCATCGCCGATCAAAGGACGACCGCAAGCCTCGCAGGGATGATCGACGATAAACGGCGTATTCGACCAACATGTCGGGCACAAACCCCGCGTCACCTCGATCATTTCGTCGCAGGTGAGACATTGAGCCGGGTAGATCAGCTTTGCCAGCCTTTGCATTTCCCGCTCACCTTTCTACATTGCGCTTTGAACGCAAAGACATTGTCAGGACATCCCATGTCGCAGCCTGCCCCTTTGGTCGATCGGGACCAGTTGGCCCGAAATCGCCGCCGCGCCTTGCGGAGGGGTGGAGATTTTTTTCTACACGACGAGGCTCGTTTCGAGATCGAAGATCGGCTCGACATGGTTAACAAATCGTTTACGTCGCCTGCCATCGTCACCGGTTTTCCCGAAATTTGGGCCAAGTGGTTCCCCGACGCGACAATCGTGCCCGATGACGACGTGCTGGCGCTGGAAGAACGGACGCATGATCTGGTGATCCACGCCATGAGCCTGCATTGGGCCAATGATCCGGTCGGACAGCTCATCCAATGCAACCGCGCCTTGAAACCCGATGGATTGATGATTGCCGCTTTCCTCGGAGATCAGACCCTGAACGAGTTGCGCGCCTGTCTTGGGCAGGCAGAAAGCATGATCGCGGGCGGGCTCTCGCCGCGGGTCTTGCCGATGGGCGAACTGCGCGATCTGGGCGCTCTGTTGCAGCGCGCCTCATTTGCCCTGCCCGTGGCAGACAAAAGCGTGCGGAAGGTGAGCTATGCATCACTGGCCCGTATGGCCGCCGATCTGCGTGCCATGGGAGAAGGCAATGCCCTCACTGCGCGCAAGAAATCCACTGGCGGCAAGGCCATGTTCAATCATGCCGAACAGCTTTACAAAGATCACTTTGCCGAAGAGGGCCGTCTGGTCGCGACCTTTGATCTGGTGTTTCTGACCGGATGGGCGCCCGATGCCAGCCAGCCGAAACCTCTCATGCCTGGCTCAGCAAAGATGAGTCTGGCGTCCGCGCTCCAAACCGAAGAATTCAAACTGCCCGACAGTTGACTTGACCCGATCTGACACCATCCTAAGCCTAAAGAAAAAGGAAATCCCATGGGACAAATGAAGCCCACCCGGCTGAACATGACTGCACCGGATGCCACCTGTCCGGTGCATGCTCCAAAAGATCACCCGAAAGTTCCGACCGAGAAAATCGGCGTCTTGATCGCCAATCTCGGCACGCCCGACAATACGGACTACTGGTCCATGCGGCGGTATCTGAACGAATTTCTGTCCGACAAACGCGTGATCGACTATCCGAAATGGAAATGGCAACCGATCCTGCAAGGCATCGTTTTGACCTTTCGCCCGTCGAAATCCGGCGCGGCCTATCGGTCGATCTGGAATACTGAGGCGGACGAAAGTCCTTTGATGACGATCACTAAACGACAGGTGGCCGCGATCAAAACCGGGCTGAAAGCCGAGTTCGGGGATCGTGTCATGGTCGATTTCTGTATGCGATACGGCAATCCCTCGACAAAATCTAAGGTCGAGAAACTGGTGTCCGAGGGCTGTTCGAAAATCCTGTTTTTCCCGCTCTATCCGCAATACGCGGGCGCCACGACCGCGACGGCAAACGATCAATTCTTTCGCGCGCTCATGGCGGAAAACTGGCAACCCGCGAGCCGGACAGTCCCGCCCTATTTTGACGATCCGACCTATATCCATGCGCTCGCCCAGTCCGTTGAACGTGCTTATGCGAGTGCGGAAAAGAAACCGGACATCCTGATTTGCTCCTATCACGGGCTGCCTGAGCGCTACCTCAAAGAGGGCGGTGATCCCTATCATTGCCAATGTCAAAAAACGACACGTCTTTTGAAAGAGCGGCTGGGCTGGGATGACACGCAAATCATGACGACGTTCCAGTCGAAATTCGGTCCCGAGGAGTGGCTTCAGCCCTACACCGTCGAAGAGGTCGCGCGTCAGGCCGAGAAGGGCAACAAGAGCATCGCGGTCTGTGCGCCCGCCTTTTCCGCCGATTGCATCGAGACGCTCGAGGAGATCAACGAAGAGATCAAGGAAAGCTTTGAGCACGCCGGTGGCGAGGAGTTTCTCTACATTCCCTGCTTGAACGATGACCCGCTTCATATCGAAGCACTCTTGGGTCAAATCCGTAAAAACCTGGCGGGATGGGTTTAATCCCCCCGCCTATAAAGCCGAACGCAAAGACAAATGAAAAGGGCGGCTCAAACGAGCCGCCCTTTTAAATTTTCAACTGCATTGCAGACTATTAGTCAGCAGCAACAGCAGCAGCAACCAGTGCCAGGATCAGAAGCGGCACAACGTAGCCACCAGCGGAAGAAGAAGAAGTTTCTTCAACAACAACCGGAGCTTCGATAACCGGCTCAGAGTAGCCACCAGCGAAAGAAGCGGTGCCAGCCAGAGCGAAAACGGCAGCAGCAGCGAGTTTTTTCATAGTCAATCCTCCTTAAACCCCACAAAAGAGGGCAGGTTTGTTACACAACGAAGCTATAGAGCTCAAACTGTAGGAAAATCAATCACTCCGCATGGACGTGACAATTTTCTTGGGGCTTGTCGTCAAATTAGCAACACTTGTGTACCAACATTAGCAAGATCAAACAACTCTGCAATATGTTCGTTGTAGAGACCGATGCAGCCATTCGAAGACCGACGGCCGATCTTGCGCGTGTCATGCGTGCCGTGGATGCGGTAATATTGCCAGGACAGGTAGAGCGCATGGGTGCCAAGCGGGTTATTCGGACCCGGGCCAACAAAATCCGGCCACTCCGGGTTACGCACCTTCATCGCGGGCGTCGGAGACCAGCTTGGCCCTTCGACTTTTCGGATCACCGAGGTACGACCACGCCGAGTCAGGTCTTCCGTCAAGGGCACGGAAGTCGGGTACAATTTATAAACGCTCTGATCTGCGCTCCAGAAGTGCAGCGCGCGCGAGGTCGTATCGACGAGAATCGCGCCATTTGTCAGAGTGCTGAAATAGGGACGCCAATCGAGCGAGCGAAAGCTCGAGATATTCCGGCGCACCATGGTCGAAATATCGCCTTCGATCTCGGTTGTGCCCTGCGTTTGCGCCAGAACCGGCTGCGCCATGAGCGCGGTTGATCCGGCCACAAAGGCACGGCGGGAAACCTTGGAAACAGATGTCTTACTCATGGGACGAGACCATTCATGATATGGGGAGTACGCCGTCTTATATGGCGCGTTTGTCTCAGTCGCAAATCAAACTATCGATCACAGCGAAAACCCGCGAACATGATTTGATCCTTCCGAACAAAGCGTTTAATCCATCCGAAGAACAGTCATGGAGTATCTGGCATGTCCCGGATTATCGCTATCCTCATCGTGGCCCTTATCGGATTGACGGCATGTGACACGCCGACAGAACGGCTTGGTCCGGATGGAAAGCCTTTGCCCCGCGTGTACCGCATCAACGCGAGAGATGAGGGCACGATCCAATATCGGATGCTCGACTCGATCAACGCGCTTCGCTCTGCCGCGGGTGCGCCGCCTGTCGCGTTGAACGCAAATCTCAATGCCGCCGCAGCGACCCATTCGCGCGATATGCACGTGCAAAATCGCCCTTGGCATTTCGGGTCTGACGGCTCCTCGCCGCTCGACCGCGTGGCACGTTCCGGCTACCCCGGCATGATGCTGGGCGAGAATATTTCCGAGACCTATGAGACCGAGCTTGAAACCCTGTCGGCCTGGATGGAGCAAAGCGACACGCGCGACATCATCCTCGATCCGAAGGCGACCGACATTGGCTTTTCCTGGTATCAGGAAGACAATGGGAAACTGTGGTGGACGCTGTTGATCGGCGCCCAAACCACAACCCTCGCTTCGAACTAATAGCGATATTAAATCAATCTCTTACGGGAAAATATCCACTTGGGTGCCGTCCTGCACCATGGTGTAAATTTTCTCGATCTGACGATCCCGGACCGCAATACAGCCTGCGGTCCAATCCTTGCCCTTGCCGCGATTTTCGCCCGCACGCCCGTGGATGAAAATGTCACCGCCCGGACGCCGCCCGAAAGATTCGGCATAGGCCCTGTCCTGATCGTTCGGATAGGAAATCCCCAACGACAAATGATAGGATGAATTCGGATTGCGGCGGTCGATGATGTAGCTGCCTTCGGGCGTTTTGCCATCGCCTTCGAACCGCTTCGGACCGATGGGGTTTCCGCCCAGCCCGATCTTGAACGATTTCACGACGTCTTCATGATGCAAAAGGTAGAGCTTGCGGCGCTCTTTATAGATCACGACGCGCGTGATTTCTGGTCCTCTATAGGGCTTCAGCGTGCGCGCGAAAGCCCCAGAGGAAAAGGTTAATGCGGCCGCAGCCGTTGTGATGAATACCCGTCGATCCATGATCTCTGCCCGATATGTTTTTTTACAGAAATACACCTGATCGGTGAGTCAGGACAATATTTTCTCGTGTCAGCGGCGCTTAAAACAGGCCGCAATTTCCACATGCGGCGACCAGCGGAATTGATCCACGGGCACAATCCAGTCGATTTCAAAGCCCGCTTCGCTCAAAACCTTCGCATCCCGCGCGAATGTGATCGGGTTGCAGGACACGAATCCGACCGTGTTGAGACGGCTTTTCGCGATCTCATCACATTGCGCCAAGGCGCCGGGCCGAGGCGGGTCGATGATGGCGGCGTCATACGCATTCAACTCATCGTCGCGCACAGGTTGGCGAAACAAATCGCGGGTCTCGACCGTCACTGCCTTTAGCCCCTGCGACTGACGCCAGCCTTTGCTCAAAGCCTCAAGCATATCGGTGACACCTTCGACAGCATGCACCTCCGCATGCTCCGCGATGGGAAGAGAAAACGTCCCGCATCCAGAAAACAGATCAATCACACGATCCGCGCCTTCGACCGCTTTACGCATCAAGGCCACAAGAGCCGCCTCCCCTTCCGCTGTCGCCTGCAAGAATGCGCCAGCTGGTGGCACAATCCGCGCCTTGCCAAACGACAGATAAGGCAAAGCCTCACCCGCAAGGTCTTCGCTATTCCAAGACAGGCGAGACAGAGACAAATCCCGCACAAAACTGCCCAATTCGACACGCATGTCCAAATCGAGTGGCTTGCCGTTCTTCACTGAAATATCGAGCCCGCTGTCCGAGGAAATCACGGTGATATCCATCTCGCCACGCCGCGAGCCCCCCAATTCAACAAGCCTGTTCAAGGCGCCATAGGCTTGCATGATCTCAGGCACCATCAGGATACAATCGGGTACTTCGACCAAACTGTCCGATGCTCGGGCGTGCAACCCCACCATCGTTCCCTTTTTCGTACGTCGCCCATGAAAAACCGCCCGCCGCCGACTTCGGTCAGGAGAGGTCAAAATAGTGCCGAATTCAGCGGAAATGCCTTGATTTTCAAGGGCTGATTTCACGAAATCCGACTTCCATTGCGCCACGAAATCCTCAGAGGCATGCTGCAAAGAACAGCCACCACAAGACTTTGCATGACGACATGCCGGACGCACGCGATCCTCCGAAGGGGTCACAATCCGCGCGCCAGGGACCCTGCCCGCCTCTTCGAGGCCTTCGACCACTTCGCCTGGTAGAGTATTGGGGACAAAAATCCCGTCAGCGGTGATGCCGTCGCCCTTATGCCCCAAACGCACGATTTCAAACTGATCCATCACGCTCCGCCTTTTTCATGAGGTCTTCATATGTGAGACGAAATCCGCTTTCGATCCACGCCCGCTCTAAATTCCGCAATATAGTGCCCAGCGCAGGCCCCGAAAAATCGGCCAAGAGATCCTGTGCTGAGACCGGAAATTTTGCCTTGGCGGCCTTTTCAATCTCTGCGGACAAAGATGCATCCATGGACTGTTCAAAAAATGCGGCCCGCAAAGCCGCCACATCCAAGGCCATCTTTTTGCCCTCGCGATAGGCAATCTCACGGATCGATTTATCGCATTCGACATAGGCCCTAAGCGTGTCATATTGACGAGTTTGTTGTTTCGATAGCCGCAAAAGCTCCGCCACATCAAACTGTCCCAGCGCGGCCAGACGAACAACCGGGTCCACGCTTTGCTCGAATGTGGTCAAAAGGAAAAAAGCTTTGGTGGTGGCCCCAGGCAGAAGAGCGTTAAGAACGCCAGCATGATCCATGGCGGCAAGGGCACGGTCGGGTTCAGAGGCAGACAAAAGCTTGATCAACTCCGCGCCGATACGCTCTTTCGACAGTTGGGAAAGCCCTTCGACATTCTGCGCACAGGCTGCAAGCCCCTCCGGATCCAGACCTGCTTCATCATCACCATACCAGGCATGAAACCGGAAAAACCGCAGGATGCGAAGGTAATCTTCGCGGATGCGCTGGTTGGCATCGTCGATAAAACGCACCCGCCGCGCCTCCAGATCTGCAAGACCCTCCAAAGGATCAACAATCGTGCCATCCGCCCGCGCATAGAGCGCATTCATGGTGAAATCGCGACGATGCGCATCATCCTCAAGCCTGTCGGAAAAGGCCACGACCGCGCGTCGGCCGTCGGTTTCGACATCTTTGCGAAACGTCGTGATTTCAAAGGGTTCACCATCGACAACCACGGTCACGGTGCCATGCTCGATCCCGGTGGGAATGGCATTCAACCCACAGGCTTTTGCCAGCGACATGACCCGCTCCGGACGCACGGATGTCGACACATCAAGGTCACTCACAGGCACCTTCATCAGGCTGTTGCGCACACAGCCACCGACGAAAAACGCCTCTTCCCCCGCATCTGAGAACATCGACATGACGCGCGTTGCGGCGGGTGACGTGATCCATGAGGCCGTCACTCTCATCGACTTGCCCGATCCGCCAAGACCCACAAAATGCGCGCCGTTGCGCCCCAGATATAGTAAGGCCCGTAAGGCACCGTATAGAAGGAGCGCAGTTGTCCACGCCAACTTCGCGACTGGATCGAAAAATTATCCGTGTTCAGAACATGCGCGAGCGGCACCTCGAAGACCTCAGACACCTCACCCGCTTCAGGAACTGGCGTAAATTCGTCTCTAATCCAGCCTAAAACAGGGAACATTTCAAACTGTGTCACGGTTTGATGTGTTGGCAATTCGCCGAGAATATCCACATTTGAGGGAAGAAGACCGATTTCTTCATAGGCCTCGCGTAGGGCTGCGGCGACATGATCATGATCTTCGGGATCGACCCGACCACCGGGAAAGGCAATCTGTCCCGGGTGGTGCTTGAGCGCCGAAGAGCGTTTGGTCAGGATCAGACGCAAACCGTCGGACGTTTCCTTGATCGGGATAAGCACCCCAGCTGCGCGCAAGGGGCTCGTGAGGTTTGGCCGCAACGCTTTGTTCAGATCAAAATCCGACGACGGATCGCCGGATTTGTGCAGAAGCGCCGCGAGGCCGTTCCGATCAATCGTCGTCACCATCCTGTTTATCCTCCGCCTCGAACCCCAGCGTTTTGGGATCAAGCACATAATGCGCCCCACAAAACTGACAATCCGCCGTCACAACGCCCTCTTCTGTGGTCATATGCGCGATGTCTTTGGCAGAATAGATCGAGAGGCTTTCGCGCACACGCTCTTCGGAGCATTGACAGCCGAAATCGATGGGCTGCGGATCGAAAACGCGCGGTTTGTCTTCGTGGAACAGGCGCACGAGCAGTTCGGTGGGTTGCACACGCGGGCCAACCAATTCCATCTCTTCAACAGTGTCGAGCAGGATATTGGCGCGGTTCCAATCCTCGAAATCATCCTCATCCAAGATGTCGGAGGCGCGCAACAGACCGCTGTCATCACCCTCTTCCGATTGCGCGACAAAGGGCGAGGCTTTCGGCATTTTTTGCAGCATCATGCCACCGGCACGCCAGCCTTCATCGGAGCCCGGTGTTTGGGATTTTCCAAAGCTGGTAACGAACCGGCTCGGAAGCTGTTCGGATTGCGCAAAATAGGTTTCGGCACAGGCCGACAGAGATCCGCCGGAGATCGGCGTGATGCCTTGATAAGGGACATTGCCTTGGCCCTGATCGATCAGAATGGCGAAATAGCCTTTGCCGATTTGCGAAAAGGGGTCGACGCGCGGTACGAGACGCGACGCATCATAGGACGCATAGGCACGAACGCGACCGGGCTCACCTTCGGAAGCCGGTGCGTAATAATCGGTCGCAATCAAACGCGCGGGGCCATCTCCGCGGACTTGAAGCGACAATTTCCAACGCAGCTTGATGGTTTGGCCGATCATCGCCGTCAGCAAAGCCATTTCTGCGACCAGAGCTTCGATCTCATTCGGATAATTGTGCTGCGCCAGAATTTTATCCAGCACACCATCGAGGCGCACCACACGACCACGTATATCGGAGGCGTCCAACTGAAACGGGAGAACCGTGTCATCCCATGCGATTTTTGATCCGAGCATTTTTGCGTTCCCTGACATTCGGCGCTGGCATATCCTGTTCATATAGGCGGAACAACCATTGAAGAAAGGTCAGGCACATGCGCAGATATGGAGAACCCAAAATTTCAGGGAAACCATATCGGGCAAGACCCGGTGCCTATGCTATTCTTCCTCGAAACGATCAGGTCTTACTGACCTATCAGGCAGGCATTCATCATGAATTTCAACTCCCCGGTGGCGGCATTGATCCCGGAGAAAGCCCTGTCCACGCTCTGCATCGTGAAGTCTATGAGGAAACGGGGTGGCGAATAGCTAATCCACGCTTTCTTGGAGCTTTCCGCCGATTTGTTTTTATGCCCGAATACGATCTTTGGGCTGAGAAAATCTGCCATATCTACCGGGCGTTTCCGGTACGGAAACTGGCGGAGCCGCCAGAGGAGGATCATTCCGTCCATTGGGCAAGTTTGGATCAAGCCATGATCAGTCTTGGAAACCCTGGAGACAGAGCCTTTCTTCAGACTCTATTTTGACCGGAATATTCCAAAAGAATTGCCGAGATATCATCCGGGAAGTCTTTGTCATTGTTGAAATTGTTCAGATCCCAAAGAAAGGTGTCAAAAAAAGCATTTCCGGTTTCTGTGGAAATCTTATGACACATCTCAACCAAACCCTCTTCGCCGAGCATGCCATCCCCGCCATCCGGGCATTCCGTCACTCCATCTGAAAACACCAGAATGCGCTCGCCCGGCGCAAGTGTGATCTGAACATCCTCGAATTCCGCAAATGGGAGCAAGCCGACGGGAAGCCCGCCGCCACCAAAAAATGTGGCCACACCCTCGGGAGTTTGCCGAATGGGATTTGGGTGACCACACTGGGTCATCACAAACTCACCAGTCATGCGGTTAAAATGACCGAGAATCATAGTGAAATAGAGATCTGTCTCCATTTCCTCCAACATCAGTCGGTTCAAGTTGGCCGCTACGTCAGACGGGTTTCTCGGCACATGCAAGCCATCTTCGCCGACCTGGATCGCAAGGTTTTGCTCAGCAGTCGATCCCGACAAATAGGCCGCAAGACGCGCCGTCATGAGCGCGGAAGCGATACCGTGACCGGACACATCGATGGAAAAAATTCCAAACTGATGATCATTGATCGGGAAAAAACCGACCAGATCTCCACCGACATGCCCGCTCGGGCGCAGCAAAAGTGACACTTGCGCAGAAGAAAAATCACGAAACCGTTCGCGGACGAGAGACTGCTGCAACTTGCGCGCCTCAACGAGGTCACGATCAAGAGAATCATAAAGCGTAGAGATTTCCGTCAACGTCGAACTCACGAGCCGGTTCTTTTCCGTCAGCTCTCGCTCCATACGCAAGATGCGCTCACCCGCGCGAATGCGCGCAAGGAGTTCATCCCCAGCAACAGGTTTCGTCAAAAAATCATCAGCACCAATATCGAGACCCTGAGCGACCTCTGTTTTGTCGGACTTGGAGGTCAGGAGGATAAAATATCCGTAGTGCTCACGTTCAAGTTTCCGAAATTCCTGACAAAATTCCAAACCACTCATACCAGGCATCATCCAGTCCGACACGACCAGATCAACGGATTCGGATCGGCAAACCTCTAGTGCCTCTTCGCCCGACGCCGCCTCGAAGACCATATACCCCCATCGCCCGAGATATGATGACAGGATGCGTCTCTGAGCCCGCGAATCATCGACGACCAGCACGTTATTCACCACACCGCGTTCAGGAACGGCCTGAAGATATGCGTGTTTTTCTTGAGCGATGGCCAAAATCGGAGTCCTCATAATCATCTTGATGTCTGAACATGACCCGATCAGTTTAATGCCGCCTTAAATGTAAAATTTTCCAGAAATCAGGCCACATCCTTACTGATCAGTAATCTTCTTGGGTTCTATTCTCCGTGAAATGGAGAGCCATATGATTGACTGGAATCGAGTGGAAGAATTGCGTGACGAAGTCGGGGCAGAAGACTTCTTGGAAGTGGTTGAGCTGTTCCTCGAAGAGGTCGACGAGGCCATCGCGCGCATGCAAACTCAGCCGGATGAAACTCGGCTCGAACAGGATTTGCATTTTCTAAAGGGCAGCTCCCTAAACCTTGGGTTCGCCGCTTTTTCCACCCTCTGTTACGAGGGTGAAACGGCGGCACGACAGGGTCACACAGACACGATCGACCTCCCGAAAATTTTCAACAGCTACGCAGCATCGCGGGCTGAATTTCTAAGCAGATCGGCTGCGTAAATCGTTATTTAGAGAACAAATTCCGCAAGTGCCTGATCGCTCGTGATGTCTCGATAAACCAGTCCGGCGGCATCCATTTTTTCAAACAAATGCGCAAAATTATCCGGATTATCCGTCTCAATCCCGATCAAGACTGAGCCAAAATTCCGAGCCGATTTCTTGAGATACTCAAACCGCGCGATGTCGTCATTGGGACCGAGCATATCGAGAAACTCGCGCAAGGCGCCAGGCCTCTGCGGCATACGCAGGATGAAGTATTTCTTGAGATTGCGGAATCTCTGGGCGCGTTCTTTCACCTCCGGCAAACGTTCGAAATCGAAGTTGCCACCAGAGGTCACACAAACGACCCGTTTGCCTCGAATTTGCTCGCGAATGTCCTGAAGTGCATCAATCGAAAGCGCGCCAGCGGGCTCCAAAACGATGCCTTCAACGTTCAGCATCTCCAACATCGTGGAGCAAATGCGATCTTCCGGGCAGGCTAGGATATGATCTGGGGAAATGTCTTTGAGACACTCGAACGGTAGCTCTCCGATCCGCGCGACAGCTGCGCCATCTACGAAACTGTCGACATCAGACAGGGTCACAGGATGCCCCTGGGCGACAGCCGCTTCAAGAGATCGTCCCCCCATAGGTTCGACAAAATAAACCTCGGCTTGCGGAGCCGTCGCTTTGAGGTAGGACACCACGCCCGCAGAAAGACCGCCGCCGCCGACCGGCAACACAACGACATCGGGCACCATCTGGGACATGAATTCGACAGCCACTGTGGCCTGCCCCTCGATCACGTCGAGATCGTCGAAAGGCGCCAGGAAATGGCCACCCTCGCTTGCGCAATAGGTTTTCGCGGCCTCAAGCGTGTTATCAAAATAGTCCCCAACCAGGCGTATTTCGACCATTTCACCGCCAAAGACCTTGGTCTTATCGATCTTTTGCTGTGGCGTGGTGACCGGCATAAAAATCACGCCGCGCACCCCGAACTGACGACAGGCAAAAGCCACACCCTGAGCATGGTTTCCGGCAGAGGCACAGACAAAAAGCCCAATGTTCGGGTCTTTTTCGCGCGCCTTGATCATCGCATTCCAAGCGCCCCGCAGCTTATACGAGCGCACCGGCGTCAAATCTTCGCGCTTCAACCAGACATCGCAATCGAAGGCTTGGGAGAGGTGATCATTGCGCAAACAGGGCGTCGGCTCAAAAAGGCGTCTTACCAAGACCTCCGCCTCACGTGCCTTTTGCGCGAATTTCTCCGGGTCAGTCATTCAAATGTCCCTTCATCGCAAGCTCATAGATCGAAGACAAAAGGCTGACATTGATCATCAAGAAAAACCACCCAACGACCAGCTCAACCAAGAGCCCAAGAATTCCTGCGCCAAAGAGCAGAACAACTGCTTGAATGAAAATAAAAAAGACGATCAGGAGCACAGCGGCCTGAAGCAACAAAGCGGAATGCGGCTGTGTCGCATTCCAAGCCGCGCGTAGAGGTAATTTTTCTCCCAAGGCCACACTCGGCAAAACTGGCGATAGCCTTAGAAAGAGGAATGTCGCAGGCAATGCCATAACAACTATGAGGAACAACATTCCGAATGACTGTGCAAAACCCGTCCCCAAGATCGAAAACAACACCACGAAAAACAAACTGATTACCAATCCAATAAGCAGGATAAGCCCCATTGTGAGCAGCAAATAACTCACAGTCTGACCCCCACGCAATTTTGGAAATGCGGATGTCGGACGCTCACTGCGCAATGCAAAAATATGCCATTCAACCGCAATCCAACATGAGCCCAGCGCGATAACCAGATTTGACAAAAACAGCAGAATTCTATCCTGGGAGGACAGGTAAGCGATTCCTAAGGATCTCAAAATCTCCATATCAATGAAATTATAAGTCAAAATCTGAATGATCAGAATACCGATCCAGATCAGACCCGACACGGCCAGCGCTTCGTCGAGGTGGCGGAACACACGCAACACCGCGTTCTGAAAGAGGATAAAACCCGTCATGATGACCCTTTTTGATTATCTTACCCGCCGGTTTAGTGGTTTTCCCCGGTGAGCTAAAGCATTCTTGCCGCGAAACCTTGCTCTTGGCACGAAAACCCGATAATCGCCCGGGCGATATCCGCAAAAGGAAAGTCTCATGTCTGCGCCCAAAAAAGTGGTTCTCGCCTACTCCGGCGGCCTCGATACCTCGATCATCCTGAAATGGCTCCAGACCGAATATGGCTGTGAGGTTGTGACCTTTACTGCCGATCTCGGCCAAGGTGAGGAACTGGACCCGGCGCGAAAAAAGGCTGAGATGCTCGGCATCAAGCCGGAAAACATCTACATCGAAGACGTGCGCGAAGAGTTCGTGCGCGATTTCGTCTTCCCGATGTTCCGCGCCAATGCTGTGTACGAAGGCCTCTATCTTCTGGGCACTTCCATCGCGCGCCCGCTGATCTCCAAACGTCTGGTCGAGATCGCCGAACAAACCGGCGCCGACGCTGTCGCCCACGGTGCGACCGGCAAGGGCAACGATCAGGTGCGGTTCGAGCTTTCGGCCTACGCGCTCAACCCCGACATCAAAGTGATCGCACCCTGGCGGGAATGGGATCTGACCTCGCGCACGAAACTTTTGGATTTCGCTGAGAAGAACCAAATCCCGATCGCGAAAGACAAACGTGGCGAAGCGCCGTTCTCTGTCGACGCGAACCTTCTGCACACCTCGTCCGAGGGCAAGGTGCTCGAAGATCCGGCACAGGAAGCACCCGATTACGTCTACCAGCGCACGGTTCACCCCGAGGATGCGCCGAATGAGCCCGAGTTCATCGAGATCACCTTTGAAAAGGGTGACGCCGTGGCGATCAACGGCGTGGCGATGAGCCCGGCGACGATCCTGACCGAGCTGAACGAATATGGCCGCAAGCATGGCATCGGGCGTCTCGATTTCGTCGAGAACCGTTTCGTCGGCATGAAATCTCGCGGCATCTATGAAACCCCGGGCGGCACCATCCTGTTGGAAGCGCACCGTGGCATCGAACAAATCACGCTCGACTCCGGCGCAGGTCACCTGAAAGACAGCCTGATGCCGCGCTACGCCGAGCTGATCTACAACGGCTTCTGGTTCTCCCCGGAGCGCGAAATGCTTCAGGCAGCCATCGACAAATCGCAAGAGCATGTCTCTGGCAATGTGCGCCTGAAACTCTACAAAGGCTCCGCCTTCACGGTGGCCCGGTCGTCCGAAGCCTCGCTTTATTCCGAAGCCCACGTGACTTTCGAAGACGATGCTGGTGCTTACGATCAGAAAGACGCCGCAGGCTTTATCCAGCTCAACGCGCTGCGCCTGAAACTTTTGGCCGCACGGAACCGTCGTTTGAAGAAATAACGGGTCCACTGAACTCGAAATGACAAAAGGGCGTCCACTTGGGCGCCCTTTTTCTTTAGATCGTCAATGACTTAAGCCGCGCGAAAGCTCTTCACCTCATCAGCCGAGGGGATCGCGTCCGCCGTTCCGGCGCGCGTGACTTTCAACGCCGCAGCCTGAACCGCCCATTCCATCGCCGCCTTGATCGGCATGCCAAGATCGAGCCCGGCGGCGACATAGCCGATGTAGGTGTCCCCCGCCGCTGTGGTGTCGACCGGCGTGACCTTCGGCGATGTCACCTCGATCACCTCGCCCGTCTCATTGGACCGCCACATGGCGCCTTGGCTGCCCAAGGTCACCATGACCTGCGGCGCGGGGATTTGTTCCAAAGCCACACCCATTTCGGTGCAGAGCTGAGAGGCTTCGACCGAATTCATCACCAACATGGAGACGTCGGGGATCAGCTCTTTCACCGCCCTGATCGAAAATGGTGCCGCAGAATAGATCACCCGCATGCCCTTGACCAAGGCAAAGGTCGCGGCTTGGGGTTGCAGGTTGGTTTCGTTTTGCAGCAAAAGCGTATCCGACGCCTTTGCCTGATCAATCGCCTCGACAACGAATTCGCTGTCCTGTTTCACATTCGCGCCCGGATCAAGGACGATCATGTTTTCGCCCTCGGGATCGACATAGATCACGGCGTGCCCCGTCGCCTCGGTGACTTCGCGCAGGTATTTGCAGTTCACGCCATAGCCTTCGATGCGCTTACGAACCCAAGTGTCAGACTGACCAATCGCACCGATATGAAAGACCTCAGCCCCGGCCTTCGCGGCCGCGACCGATTGGTTCATGCCCTTTCCGCCAAGGCCAAGCTTATGGCCCGTCGCGGAAAGGGTTTCTCCCGGCTCGGGAAAATGAGGAAGCATATAGAAATGGTCGATGTTCACCGAACCCAGATTAAAGATCGCCATCACAAACCTCCTACTTTTTACTTTGTCTGTCCCACCTTACACGCAGCGAGCACGGCCATATTCAAAATATCGTTTACAGTCGAAACCGTTGAACAAATCTGAATCGGCTTGTCGACACCGGTCAAAATCGGCCCGATCACGGTCGCACCGGCCATTTCCTGCATCAATTTCACCGAAATAGATGCGGAGTGACGCGCCGGCACCACGAGGATATTCGCAGGCCCAGACAGGCGACAGAACGGATAGGCCGACATGACATCGGGATTCAGCGCCACATCGACGGTCATCTCGCCATCATATTCGAAATCGACACCGCGTTTGTCGAGGACTTGCGGCGCGATGTGCATTTTGTTGGCCCGCTCGGAGACCGGATAGCCGAAGGTCGAGAACGAAACAAAAGCGACCCGCGGTTCGATCCCCATCTTGCGCGCCACAGCGGCGGCGGCGGTGGCGATGTCGGCGAGATCTTCCTCTTCCGGCCATTCATGCACGAGCGTATCGGCGATGAAAATGATCCGGCCTTTGTGCAAAACGGCGGTGACGCCCACGGCGCCATCTTCCGCCTTCGCATCGAAAACCGAATTGATCCGGTCGAGCACATGCGCGGATTTGCGCGTCGCACCCGTCACGAGACCGTCGGCATGGCCATGTGCCAACATCAAAGCGGAAAACGCATGACGGTCGCGGGCGGCCAGACGGTGAATGTCCTTTTGGTCAAAACCGGTGCGTTGAAGTCGGTTGTAGAGGAAGTCTTTGTACTCAGAGAGGTGCTGCGTGTTGGCCGCATTCACGATTTCAATCTCGGACATCGCTTCGCCAAGACCCTCTTCTTGCAGCTTGGCCTGCACATCTTCGGTGCGTCCAACGACCAAAGCCCGGCCGAAGCCGCCACGATGATAGGCCACGGCAGCCCGCAGAACACGCGGATCGTCGCCTTCGGAAAAAACCATCGTCGCCTGTGCCTGACGCGCACGGGCATAGAGACCCTGCAGGATTTGCGCGGTCGGGTCCATCCGGGCTTGAAGGTCCTGTGCGTAGCCTTCCATGTCGATGATCGGACGCCGGGCCACGCCCGTATCCATGCCGACCTGAGCCACCGCTGGCGGGATCGTGTAGATCAAACGCGGGTCAAAGGGCGTCGGAATGATGTAATCGCGGCCAAAGGTCAGTTTGCGACCGTAGGCCAAGGCCACCTCGTCCGGCACATCTTCGCGCGCCAAAGCCGCCAGCGCTTCGGCACAGGCAATTTTCATCTCGTCGTTGATCGCACGGGCATGGATGTCGAGCGCACCCCGGAACAGGTAGGGAAAGCCCAACACGTTGTTCACCTGGTTCGGATAATCCGAACGCCCGGTCGCCACGATCACGTCATCACGCACGGCGTGGGCATCTTCGGGCGTGATCTCCGGATCGGGGTTCGCCATCGCGAAAATCACAGCATTCGGCGCCATGCTCTTCACCATATCCTGGGTCACGGCGCCCTTGGCCGAAACGCCAAGGAACACATCGGCATCCACCATCGCTTCGCCCAAAGTGCGGGCGTCCGTGACAGCGGCGTGGGCCGACTTCCACTGGTTCATACCTTCGGTACGGCCCTGATAAATCACGCCTTTGGTGTCGCACATGATGCAATTGTCATGTTTCGCACCCATGGCTTTGACCAGTTCAAGACAAGCAATCCCGGCAGCACCAGCCCCGTTGAGGACAATCTTACAATCCTCAATCTTCTTGCCGGAAATATGCAGCGCGTTGATCAAACCTGCCGCACAGATCACGGCCGTGCCGTGTTGGTCATCGTGGAAGACGGGGATGTCCATCTCTTCCTTGAGACGCTGCTCGATGATGAAACACTCAGGCGCCTTGATGTCCTCAAGATTGATGCCACCAAAACTCGGACCCATGAGACGCACCGCGCGGATGATCTCTTCGGGGTCTTCTGTGTCCAGCTCGATGTCGATGGAGTTCACGTCGGCAAAGCGTTTGAACAGAACCGCCTTGCCTTCCATCACTGGCTTGGACGCCAGAGCGCCAAGATTGCCAAGGCCCAAAACCGCCGTCCCGTTCGAAATCACCGCAACGAGGTTGCCCTTGTTCGTGTAATCATAGGCCGTCTCCGGCGCTTTCGCGATTTCCTCGCAGGGCACAGCCACACCCGGCGAATAGGCCAGCGACAGATCCCGTTGCGTTGTCATCGGCACGCTCGGTGCGACATCGAACTTGCCGGGACGTGGGTCCATGTGAAATGCGAGCGCTTCTTCGCGCGTTTGTTTGGTCTTGGACATTCGGGTGGCCTCCTCGCCGTCAGTTCGGACTACTTACCCACACCCCGCCTCGGTCTCAACAAAAAGAACGCGATCTGGCTCTTTACGCCACATATTGGGTCGTTAAGTTGGGGCGAAATTAGACAGGGACCTACATCGTGGCCACTGAAACCCCCGCCGCAACGCCGATGATGGCGCAATATCTCGAGATCAAATCGCGCCATCGCGATGCTCTTCTGTTTTATCGCATGGGCGATTTTTACGAGATGTTCTTTGACGATGCGATTGCCGCCTCTGAGGCACTCGACATTGCCCTGACAAAACGCGGCAAACATGCGGGCGATGACATTCCGATGTGCGGCGTTCCCGTGCATGCCGCCGAGACCTATTTGCTCAATCTCATTCGCAAGGGTTTCAAAGTCGCGGTGTGTGAGCAGCTCGAAGATCCGAGCGAGGCGAAAAAGCGCGGCTCAAAAGCCGTGGTCAAACGCGATGTGGTCCGCTTGGTGACGCCGGGCACATTGACCGAAGACACGCTTTTGGATGCGCGCCGTCACAACTACCTCGCAGCTTATGCGGAAATTCGCGAAGAGGGTGCGTTGGCCTGGGTCGACATCTCGACCGGCGCCTTTCACGTGATGCCCTGCCCGCTTGTCGGTCTTGGCCCGGAGCTTGCCCGGCTTAATCCATCCGAGATCGTCGTGTCTGAGGCCAATGAGGCGAATTGGGCAGAGTTTGTGCCTGATTTCCATGATCGCATCACCGAATTGTCGCGCGCGTCTTTCGACAGTACGTCTGCCCAAACCCGGCTGACATCGCTGTTCAGCGTCTCGTCTCTTGAGGCCTTTGGACAGTTCACCCTGCCCGAAGTGGCCGCCATGGGCGCCATCGTCGATTACCTCGACATCACGCAAAAAGGCAAATTGCCCCTCGTACGCCGCCCCATTCGTGAATCGCTGCGCGGCGCGATGCAAATTGACGCCTCAACACGTCGCAACCTTGAGATTTCGCATGCCCTGTCCGGCGGTCGCGAGGGCTCACTGATCGCTACGATGGATCGCACAGTGACGGCCGCAGGTGGACGTCTTCTTGAACGCAGACTGTCGAGCCCCTCGCGCGACGTCGATACAATCTCCGCGCGGCTCGATGCGATCAGCTTTGCAATTGAGAATACCCAAACCGCCCAAGCGCTGCGCGAGGCGCTGCGGAAGGTTCCCGACATGGAACGTTCGCTGTCACGTCTCGGGCTTGAACGCGGAGGCCCGCGCGATTTGGCCGCCATTCGCAACGGCCTCTCGCAAGCCGAAAACATCTATAGTTTGCTGGAAAACAAGCCTGTTTCGACCCTAATCCAGCAGAAAATGGCATTCCTCACAGGACAGGCTGAGCTGATCGACTTGCTCGATGCGGCTCTGATCGCCGAGCCACCACTGCTTGCACGGGACGGTGGATTTATCGCCACTGGTTACCACGAGGAACTCGATGAATCTCGCACGCTGCGCGACGAAGGGCGCGGTGTGATTGCCTCCTTGCAGATGAAATATGCGGAGATGACCGGCGTTCAGTCTCTCAAGGTCAAACACAACAATGTCCTCGGCTACTTCATCGAAACCACATCAACCCACGCCGAAAAGATGCATTCCTTGTCGGAAACCTTCATCCACCGTCAAACGACCGCCAATCAGGTGCGGTTCACAACGCTGGAGCTTTCCGAACTGGAGACAAAAATCCACAACGCCGGTGGTCGCGCGCTTGAGATCGAAAAGCGCCTCTATGAAACGCTGCGCATGGCGATTTTGGAGCAGGCCCCCGCGATCAACGATGCCTCCGGCGCGCTGGCCGAGCTGGACTTGATCACAGCGCTCGCCGATCTTTCTGTCAGCGAAGGCTGGACCCGTCCTCAGGTGGATTTGGGTCGAGAATTCCTGATTTCCGGCGGTCGTCATCCGGTCGTTGAGCGCGCTCTACGCAAACAAGGTGGTGACAAATTCGTCGCCAACGATTGTGATCTGTCTGACGGACACGATGGTGCGGCGATCTGGCTTTTGACCGGGCCAAACATGGCCGGTAAATCGACATTTCTGCGCCAAAACGCGTTGATTGCCTTGATTGCGCAGGCTGGCTCTTACGTGCCTGCCGATTCTGCGCATATCGGCATTGTGTCCCAACTTTTCTCGCGCGTCGGTGCTTCTGACGATCTGGCGCGCGGGCGCTCGACCTTCATGGTCGAAATGGTGGAAACCGCCGCGATCCTCAATCAGGCTGACGACCGAGCCCTCGTGATTTTGGATGAAATCGGGCGCGGCACGGCAACCTATGACGGCTTGTCGATCGCTTGGGCGACGCTTGAGCATCTGCATGATGTCAACAAGTGCCGGGCGCTGTTTGCGACGCACTATCACGAGATGACCAGCCTTTCCGACAAACTGTCTGGCGCGGAAAACGCCACCGTGTCGGTCAAGGAATGGGAAGGCGAAGTCATTTTCCTTCATGAGGTGATCAAGGGCAAAGCGGATCGGTCCTACGGTGTGCAAGTCGCCCGACTTGCGGGCCTGCCAGATGCCGTGGTCGAGCGAGCGAAATCCGTTTTGGAGGCTTTGGAGAAAGGTCAGGCCGATAACGCTGCCAACCCCAAAGCGATCATCGATGATCTTCCCCTGTTCGCGGCGGTACCGCCAGCTGCAAAGCCGGTCGTGGTTAAAGAAAGTGAGGTTGAGAAAAAGCTCGCCGAGATTTCTCCCGACGAGCTTACTCCGCGAGAAGCTTTACAACTTCTCTATGACCTCAAAGCGTTGAATTAAGCCGGGGTCGAAGACACACCCACTTGTGCCGGACGCAACAGGCGGTCGTGGATCATGAAGCCCACGTTCATCACCTGGATGATGTCGCCGGCTTTGGTGCCGGGCACGGGGGCCTCGAACATGGCTTCGTGAATTTGCGGATCGAAGGTCTCGCCCACGTCCGGGTTCACGATCTGAATACCGTGTTTCGAGAAGGTGTTCAGAAGCTCGCGCATGGTCAGCTCGATCCCTTCGATCAGGGCGGCCTGCGTTTCACGTTGATCCTCGGCAATCGCATCAATCGCACGCTTCATATTGTCGAAGACCGGCAACATATCGCGGGCCAGTTTCGACCCACCATAGTTTTCCGCCTCCCGACGATCACGATCCGCGCGCTTGCGGGAGTTTTCCGCATCGGCAACAGCCCGCATGAAACGATCCCGGAATTCATCGCGTTCTGCGCGGAGCTGTTCCAGTTCCTCCGACAGATCGCCTGTTTCCGGGTCTTCAAGCGCTTCATCAGAGGTGATGTCGATGATCTCTTCTTCGACGTTGGTTTTGATCTCTTCAGACATGTCTTTCTTCGGATCCGTCATATTTCACCTTTCAAGCCTTGCCTGACACAATCCGTCCGACAAGTTGGGCCGTGTAATCGACAATCGGCACGATCCGCCCGTAGTTGAGGCGAGTCGGCCCGATGACACCCACGGCACCGATAATTTTTCGTTCAGCGTTCATATATGGAGAAACCACCAAAGAGGAACCCGAAAGTGAGAAAAGTTTGTTCTCTGAGCCAATGAAAATGCGCACGCCCTCGCCATCTTCGGTCAGTTCGAGAAATTCCGCGATGTCGCGTTTCTTTTCGAGATCATCGAACAGGCTTCTGATGCGATCAAGCTCTTCGGCTTCTGCGCTTTCCCCCAAAAGATTGGCACGCCCGCGCACGATCAACCGCTCGTAATGCGATCCCTCGCCTTCCCAAAACGCAGAGCCGTTTTCGATCAGATCGGCAGCCAGGCTATCGAGCTCCTGGCGCCGCGTTTTGATCTCGCGTTCAACCGTTGTCCGCAGCTCAGAGAGCGTCTTGCCCTCAACCAGGGAATTCAGGAAATTCGTCGCCTCACGCAGCGACGACGGGGTTTGCCCCATCGGCGGCGTGAAAATGCGGTTTTCGACATGGCCGTCGGCAAAGACAAGAACAACCAACGCACGGTCCGGCGCGAGATTGACGATTTCCACATGCTTTACAGGCGCTTCGTGTTTAGGCGCCAACACAAGACTGGCGCCTTGTGTCAAACCCGACAGAGCCGACCCGACACGGTCCAAAGCCCCATTCACATCGTGATGTTCGTTGCGGATGGTCAATTCCATCTTTTCGCGCACGTCGTCGGTGACCGTGCCGACCTCCAATAAACCGTCCACAAACAAACGCAGACCAAGCTGTGTCGGAACCCGACCTGCCGACACATGTGGACTGTCCAAAAGCCCGAGATATTCGAGGTCCTGCATGACGTTGCGCACGGTCGCGGCGGAGACTTTTTCGCTCATCGTCCGCGTCAGCGTCCGTGACCCCACAGGTCCGCCGCTTTCAAGATAGCCCTCAACCACGCGGCGAAACACTTCGCGCGACCGGTCATTCATTTCAGCGATGAGATTTACACGATCCGTCATTCTTCCTGCGTCTTCCAAGACCCTTCGCCATTAAAAGACATCGAGACCGAGGGTCAATGAGGCTTGCACGTCTGAGCTGCTCTTCGTTATGTCTGCCGCAACAGATGCGGAAGGATATAGCATGCGACCCTCAGGTAGAAATTTAGACGAAATGCGGCCGATTTCAATCGAGACCGGCGTGACGAAACATGCCGAGGGCTCCTGCCTGATCCGTTGCGGAGACACGCATGTTCTCTGCACCGCTACGATCGAGGAGCGTGTGCCGCCCTTTATGCGCAATTCGGGCCAGGGCTGGGTGACGGCAGAATACGGTATGCTGCCGCGCTCGACCTCCTCGCGGATGCGTCGTGAGGCGACCCAAGGCAAACAAGGTGGTCGTACCGTTGAAATTCAACGTCTGATCGGGCGTTCCCTGCGCGCTGGCGTGGATCGCGTGGCCCTTGGCGAACGTCAGATCACCGTCGACTGTGATGTCATTCAGGCCGATGGCGGCACGCGTTGTGCGTCGATCACCGGCGGTTGGGTGGCGCTGCGTTTGGCAGTGAACAAACTGTTGAAATCCGGTGCGATCACCTCCGATCCGCTGATTTCGAATGTGGCGGCAGTGTCCTGTGGCATTTATGCCGGTCAGCCCGTGCTCGATCTGGATTACCCGGAGGATTCCGAGGCCGGTGTGGACGGCAATTTCATCATGCTTGCCAACGGTCAGATGATCGAAACCCAGATGAGTGCCGAAGGCGCCACCTATTCGCGCGCGCAGATGAACGAACTGCTCGATCTGGCCGAAAAAGGCGTTGCTGAGCTGGTTTCGGCTCAAAACGCTGCGGTAGCATAATGCGCGCTTTCGACGGCACCAAACTGGTTCTCGCCTCTCACAACAAAGGCAAGCTTCGCGAGATTGCGGAGCTTTTGGAGCCTTTCGGGATCGAGGTGGTCTCCGCTGGTGATCTCGGGTTCGAAGAGCCGGACGAGACCGAAGACACCTTTGTCGGCAACGCCCGGATCAAAGCGCATTTTGCTGCCAAATCCAGCGGCCTCCCGGCCCTTTCCGATGACAGCGGCCTCGCAGTTGACGGTCTGGATGGGGCACCCGGCGTGTATTCCGCGGACTGGGCAGAAACCCCAAATGGCCGCGATTTTCCGATGGCGATGCAAAAGGTCTGGGACCGCCTCGAAGAGTCAAACACGGCCGAACCCCACACCGCACGGTTCTGTTGCACGCTCTGCCTCGCCTGGCCTGATGGTCATGACGAGATTTTCGAAGGCAAGGTCGAAGGCCGCATCGTTTGGCCCGCACGCGGAAAGCGCGGCTTTGGTTACGACCCGATGTTCGTCGCCGAAGGTGAAACGGAAACCTTCGGTGAAATGGACCCTGCGCGCAAACAGGCCATGAGCCACCGCGCCGATGCGTTTCGTCAACTGGTCTCCGGACCCTTTAAGGATCTCGCTAAATGAGTACCCGCAAACTGATCTCCTCCGGCTCTGATTTCGAAAAAGTCATGGGCTATTCCCGCGCCGTCGTGCAAGGCGACTGGTGTTTCGTGTCCGGCACCACCGGCTACGATTACAGCACGATGACCATGCCGGAGAGCGTCGCCGATCAAGCTCGAAACTGTTTCAAAACCATTTCCGGCGTGCTGGAAGGCGAAGGATTTTCGCTGAAAGATGCGGTGCGGGTGCAATACACGATCACCGACGCGGCTTTGGTGAACGAAGTTGTCCCGGCCTTGGGTGAATTCCTCGCCGATATTCGCCCTGCGGCCACCATGGTTGTCGCCGATCTCATCAAACCCGAGATGCTGATCGAAATCGAAATCACGGCGTTCAAGGGATAATCATGGAAGACTGGCAAAACGGAGGCTTTGGTCTCTACATCCATTGGCCGTTTTGCCAGGCGAAATGCCCCTACTGCGATTTCAACTCCCATGTGGCTGCGACGATTGATCAATCCGCATGGGAGCGCGCTTATCTGTCCGAGATCGAGCGTGTTTCACGGGAAACATCCGACCGTGTGTTGAACACCGTGTTCTTTGGCGGCGGCACACCGTCATTGATGGATCCAGAGCTTGTAAATGCCATTTTGAGCAAGGTTCGAAACTGTTGGACACTTGCGAATGATATTGAAATCACGCTTGAAGCCAACCCCACCTCTGTCGAAGCCGGGCGATTTCAGGGCTATCGCGACGCAGGCGTCAATCGTGTCTCCATGGGCATTCAATCGCTTCATGACGAGGATTTGAAACGTCTCGGGCGCATGCATTCAGTCTCAGAGGCTCACAAAGCTTTCGATATTGCGCGAAACACCTTTGATCGCGTGAGTTTTGACCTGATTTATGCGCGACAAGGACAAACACCAGAAGCCTGGCGGACGGAATTGCGCGTAGCTCTCTCTATGGCCGTCGATCACCTGTCGCTCTATCAGCTGACCATCGAACAAGGCACCGCCTTCGGTGATCGCTATGATCGAGGACTTTTGCGCGGTCTGCCTTCCGACGATAGCGCCGCTGACATGTACTTCGTCACGCAAGAAGTGTGTGAAAAGGCTGGAATGCCTGCTTATGAAGTCTCTAATCACGCCCAAAGTGGCTCTGAGAGCCGCCATAATCTCATTTACTGGCGTTACGGTGATTATGCGGGAATTGGCCCTGGTGCACATGGAAGACTTACCTTGGGCGGCCAGAAATACGCCATCGATACGCCCCTCGCCCCGAGCCAATGGCTGAAATCCGTTGATCAAAACGGACACGGTGAAAATCCACGTGAAACTGTAAGTGGATACGATCAAGCCATCGAATATCTGATGATGGGTCTTCGGATCACCGAGGGTATCGATATTGCACGGATTTCAACTCTCTTGGAACAAGAATTTATCATTGAAAACAAATACTTGATTGAAGATGAGTTCATCAAAATCGAAAATGGCCGCCTTTCTGTCACCCAGAAAGGTCGGCCAGTTCTGAACGCGATCATCCGCGATCTAATCCCGGATATTTAAGCGCCACGAGACAGGATGCCGCAAAGAGCATCCAGCTCATCCAAAGAGTCATAGGACACCGAAAGGACGCCTTTCTCAGTGCCATCCTTATGATCAATATTCACCTTCATCCGGATTGCTGCGGAAAGATCGGCCTCAAGCGCCCTAGTATCTGCATCTTTGTCCGAAGATTTATAAGATTTCTCGGCTTTGGGCTGGCTTGGTGTCTTTTCAGCCTTCGCCAAACGCTCCGTTTCTCGCACAGAAAGGCCACCCTCAATGACTTTCTTTGCCAATGCGGAAGGATCCTCAGCCGTGATCAGGGCCCGGGCATGACCAGCGGACAGCTGCCCTGAAATAACAAACGCTTGCACATCGCTCGGCAGGTTCAAAAGTCGGATCAGGTTCGCGATATGACTCCGGCTTTTCCCCAAAGCATCGGACAGCTTTTCTTGCGTATGCCCAAATCGCTCCATCAATTGCTGGTAACCGGCCGCCTCTTCGATTGCGTTGAGATCAGAACGCTGGATGTTCTCGATAATCGCGACTTCGAGCACCTCAGTGTCGGAATATTCCCGCACCAAAACCGGAAGCTCATGCAAACGTGCAAGCTGAGATGCCCGCCAACGACGTTCACCCGCCACAATTTCATATTCGCCGGCTTTGCGAGGACTTTCGCGAACGATGAGAGGCTGAATGACGCCTTTTTCACGAATGGAATCGGCCAGTTCATCAAGCGCTGACTGATTAAAGGTTCGTCGAGGCTGATCAGGATTTGGTACGATTCTCTCGATTGGCACCAACATATCGGCCCGACGCGGCTCATCCTCCACAGATTGTTCATCAGGCTTATCCTGTGCCACATCCGCCATCAAAGCAGAAAGGCCGCGCCCTAGGCCGCGGTTTTTGGGTTTGCTCGGATTTGCCATTTTATCGTCCTTTTTTCGCAATCACTTCTTTCGCCAGCGCCTGATAAGCCAAGCTGCCTTTAGACATCGGATCATAATCCAAAACGGGCAAAGCGAAAGAAGGCGCTTCACTGATACGCACATTGCGCGGAATTACGGTTTCGAAGACCAAATCGCCAAGGTTGTCACGCGCATCCTGTTCGACCTGGCGAGACAAGTTGTTGCGTTGATCATACATGGTCAACACAACACCTTCGATACGCAGCTTGGAATTTGCTGTTTGGCGAACTTCTCGCACGGTCAGCATGAGCTGAGAAAGACCTTCCAACGCAAAGAACTCGCTCTGCAACGGCACCAGGACGGATTCGGCCGCCACCATAGCGTTCACCGTCAACAAACTCAGAGACGGCGGACAGTCGATTAGGATAAAATCGAAAGCAAAATCGTCAATCGCATGCTGCCGCAAGGCATCATGTAGCAGGAAACTGCGCTTTTCATTTGTGACCATCTCGATATCGGCGGAGCTCAGATCGACAGTCGCAGGAGAAATCCAAAGGTTTTCAAACTCAGTTGTTTGAATCACCTCATGCAAATCGACTTCGCCAAGAATGAGATCATAAGTCGTATAGCTGCGGTTTTCCGGATCGATTCCGAAGCCAGTGGAGGCATTCCCCTGGGGATCAAGATCGACAACAAGCACGCGACAGCCATTTTTCACCAGAGCAGCCGCGAGATTGATCGCTGTCGTCGTTTTTCCAACCCCGCCTTTCTGGTTCGCAACAGCAATGATTTTCGGGCCCTTGGGACGGGAAAAGTCAGACACGTTCTATATCTCCGATCAGCAGAATCACGGATTCCGCATCCGTTACGCTCGCATATTCTTTGTGGCTGAAGCGCCAGCTTTCAAGAGATTCGGCGAGCTCTTCGCGAAAAGAAGCGCCCTTCAAAAACAATCCATGTCCACCCGGCGCCAAATGTCGTTCAACATACTCCAGAAGCTTCGGAAGTGAGGCCAAAGCGCGCGCGGAAATTAGATCTGCTTCCATCGGCTCAAGCATTTCAATGCGTTCTGATCTAACTGTTGCATTGAGATCCAGCTCTCGAACAACAGTTCTCAAAAAGGTGGCTTTGCGTTGATCAGATTCCACCATTGTGAACTTCGTCTCAGGAGAGAATTCTCTAGCCATAGTGGCGCAGATCAGCCCAGGAAAGCCACCGCCACTTCCTAAATCGCACCAATGGCCGAGCGGAGTTGGTGCAATCCGGAAGACTTGTGCTGAATCTACAAAATGGCGATCCCAGGCCATCTCAATGGTAGATTTTGCCACCAAATTGATCGCAGGATTCCATTTTTTTAGTAAAGCCAGATAGGTTTCCAGCCGCTCGAATGTTTCACGTGAAACATCTACATCAGCAAACTTCATGGACGTCATCAGGACGCTTTCTCTCTTTGCGATTGACGCAGTCGAGCAAGAATCAAGGTGACGGCAGCAGGCGTCATCCCCTCTACCCGTCCCGCTTGGGAAATCGTCTGCGGTCGCGCCAAGGTCAATTTGCTGCGCAATTCATTCGAGAGGCCACTGAGGGCCGAATAGTCGAAATCATCCGGAATGACCTGAAGTTCATCCCGCTTCATTGCATCAACATCGCGCTGTTGGCGTTCGATGTAATTCGCATAGAGCGCATCGCGGGACAGCTGTTCCTGTATCTCCGGCGAAATTGTTGCAATATCAGGATTCAAGGAAATGACGTTGTCGAAGCTGACATTGGGAAATGCCAGAACCTCATAGGCTGTACGACGCGAGCCATCTGAGCTCACGGTCACGCCGACCGCACTTAGTTCCTTCGGAGTGTAACTTTCCTGTTCAAGCAAAACGCGCCCTTTAGAAAGATCTTCCATCTTTTTATCGAAAATCTCTGCACGCAGCTCGTGAACCAAACCCAAGTCTTTACCAAGAGGCGTCAGACGCTGATCCGCATTATCCGCCCGCAAAGACAATCGGAACTCCGCACGAGACGTGAACATTCGATAAGGTTCGCTCACGCCGCGGGTCACGAGGTCGTCGATCATCACACCGATATAGCTTTCGGAACGCGCGAATGTCGCACCATCTTGGCCCATAGATTTACGCGCTGCGTTCAATCCTGCCACAAGACCTTGTGCAGCGGCTTCTTCATATCCTGTCGTCCCATTGATCTGGCCCGCCAAGAATAGGCCCGGCACATCGCGCAATTCCAAGGTCAGTCGCAGTGCACGAGGGTCAACATAGTCATATTCGATCGCATAACCTGGCTGAAGAATTTTAACGTCCTCAAGCCCTCGAATGGAACGCACATAGGCCTCTTGCACTTCGAGCGGCAGAGAGGTCGAAATTCCGTTCGGATAGACAGTATCGTCATCCACACCTTCCGGCTCCAGGAAGATTTGATGAGACGACTTATCTGCAAAACGAACAATCTTGTCTTCAATAGACGGACAATACCGCGGACCTACACCCTCGATGTGACCACCATACATCGCAGACCGAGATAAGTTCGCCCGAATGATATCATGTGTTTTCTCATTCGTATGCGTGATGCCGCAGGACACCTGACGCGCAAACGGCTTCTTATTGAGGAAAGAAAACACCACAGGGTCTTCATCACCCGGCTGCTCTTCCAGAATATCCCAAGCGATGGTTTTACCGTCCAGTCGCGGTGGTGTACCCGTTTTCAAACGCCCCATCGGAAGTTCGAGCCCATAAAGGCGTTCTGCTAATGCGACAGAGGGCTTATCGCCGATCCGCCCGCCCGGACGCTGTTCTTCGCCAATATGAATCAAACCGTTCAAGAAGGTGCCAGTCGTCAAAACCACCGCACCCGCTTTGATCTCTGATTGGTCCCCTAAAACGACGCCGGTTACGACATCGCCAACAAGCAAGAGATCGGCGACCTCCGCTTCGATGATCGTCAAATTTTCGATCGCCTCCAACTCCGCCAACATCTCCGTGCGGTAGATTTTACGATCCGCCTGCGCGCGCGGACCTTGGACAGCCGGACCTTTTCGTCGGTTCAAAAGGCGAAATTGAATCCCGGATTTATCTGCGATCCGGCCCATCACCCCGTCAAGCGCATCAATCTCGCGCACCAAGTGACCTTTCCCCAAGCCACCAATGGCCGGGTTACAGGACATGACGCCGATGCCATCTTTCCGCAAAGTGATCTGTGCCGTGCGCGCCCCTGCCCTTGCAGCGGCCGCCGCAGCGTCACATCCAGCATGGCCGCCACCTACGACGACAACATCGAAGTCGGTATGTTTCACGTGAAACACTCCTCGCGTTTTCATTCATTTCCCGATGCAAAAACTGGAGAAGATTTCCCCAAGAATGTTCTCAACATCAATCCGCCCCACAAGGCAGTTCAGCGCATAAACCGCACGGCGCAACTCTTCAGCCGCAAGTTCAGCACGTTCACCGCCGAGCAATACCTCATTTCGCGCCGATTCCATAGAGACAAGCGCGTCCTGAATTGCAACACGGTGACGTTCACGAATGGCTGAGGACGCATCGGAGGCACGTTCCGAAAGCGTCTCAGCGATATGCGCCACCATAAGATCTACGCCATGCCCGGTTTTGCCGGAAACGGACTGCGGATAAGCGCCGCTATCATCCTTGCCAATCAGAACAAGATCGCCGTCTTGCGGCGACATTTCAGGCTCGGCATCAACATTCGGAAGCAAGATCACCCGCAAATCGGCCTGCGATGCACGGCTTCTTGCACGATCAATGCCGATCGCTTCGACCACGTCACTGGTTTCCCGAAGCCCAGCTGTATCGAGAAGCATCACAGGCAGGCCGTGGAGATCCATACGCACTTCGATGATATCACGCGTCGTTCCGGCAAACTCGGAAGTAATCGCCGCCTCACGCCCCGCGAGCGTGTTCAACAGAGTTGATTTGCCGGCATTTGGGGGACCAACAATGGCAACTTCAAACCCATCCCGAATGCGTTCCGCCATCTTCGCGCCTTTGATTTCCTCTTCGAGCTCCATCATCGTCAGTGCGATCAATTCCAAAACCTCAGGCGAAACGTCCGTTGGAACCTCTTCATCGGCGAAATCAATCGTCGCTTCGATCAACGCCGCCGCACGCAACAAAGCCGCACGCCAACGCTCCGCCTTATCGCCGAGCGCACCAGAGAAAACCTTCAACGCCTGGCGACGCTGGGCCTCCGTCTCCGCTTCGATTAAGTCTGCGAGACCTTCAACTTGGGCAAGATCGAGCTGTTCATTTTCCAAAGCCCGGCGCGTGAATTCCCCAGCTTCAGCCAAGCGCAATCCATCCAGATCAGCGAGCGCCTGAAGCACGGCATTGATGATCGCGACGGAGCCATGAAGTTGAAGCTCAGCACTCTCTTCCCCCGTGAAAGACGCGCCTTTTTCAAAGCAGATCACCAAGGCTTCATCGAGGACAACGCCTTCCGCATTTTTCAGAACACGCAGAGCCGTCCGACGTGGAGCGGGCACATCGCCCGCCAGTTTTTGGACAGCCCAAAACGCAAGCGGCCCGGAAATCCGGACCACTGCGACACCCGCTTTCCCGCGGGCAGATGCGAGGGCGTAAATCGTATCCATAGGTTTAACCTATTGATATCCCTTGATTTAAGCGTTCATCGAGTCGAAGAATTCGCTGTTGGTTTTGGTCTGCTTGAGCTTGGAAATCAAGAACTCAATCGCGTCCGTCGTCCCCATCGGGTTCAGAATGCGGCGCAGCACATAGGTTTTCTGGAGATCTTTAGAATCGACCAGGAGATCTTCTTTCCGCGTGCCGGATTTGAGGATGTCCATGGCCGGGAAGACGCGTTTGTCGGCGACTTTACGATCCAGAACGATCTCAGAGTTACCTGTGCCTTTGAATTCCTCAAAGATCACCTCATCCATCCGCGACCCGGTGTCGATCAGAGCGGTTGCGATGATGGTCAGCGACCCACCCTCTTCAATGTTCCGTGCAGCCCCGAAGAAGCGTTTGGGGCGTTGCAGGGCGTTGGCATCCACACCGCCTGTCAGAACCTTACCAGAGGACGGCACAACGGTGTTGAAGGCGCGACCAAGACGCGTGATCGAGTCAAGCAGGATGACAACGTCGCGCTTATGCTCGACCAAGCGTTTCGCTTTTTCGATCACCATCTCGGAAACGGCGACGTGACGGGTTGCAGGTTCGTCGAAAGTCGAGGAAATCACCTCGCCCTTCACGGACCGCTGCATATCCGTCACCTCTTCGGGACGTTCGTCGATCAACAGCACGATGAGATAGCACTCAGGGTGGTTGGTTTCGATCGAATGCGCGATGTTTTGCAACAGAACGGTTTTACCCGTCCGCGGCGGCGCAACGATCAGCGCACGCTGACCTTTCCCGATCGGCGACACGAGGTCGATGATGCGGGCGGAGCGGTCCTTGAGGGTTGGATCTTCGATCTCCATCTTGAGACGCTCATCCGGGTACAGCGGCGTAAGGTTATCAAAGTTGATCTTGTGACGGGCCTTTTCAGGCTCCTCAAAGTTGATCATCGTGACTTTGGTGATCGCGAAATAGCGCTCGTTCTCATTCGGCGCCTGCATCACGCCTTCGACGGTGTCGCCAGTACGAAGACCATGCTGGCGGATCACATCAGGGGAGACGTAAATGTCGTCGGGCCCCGGCAGATAGTTCGCTTCAGGAGAACGCAGGAAGCCAAAACCGTCTTGGAGCACTTCAAGCACGCCATCACCGGAGATGACCCATTCATCTTCGGCGCGTTCCTTGAGGATCGAAAACATCATCTCGCCTTTACGCATGGTCGAGGCGTTTTCGATCTCCAGTTCTTCGGCCATGGCCAGAAGGTCTTTGGGGCTTTGGGCTTTCAAATCAGCCAGATTGAGAGTGGTGTCGCTCATAGAAAATCCAATTGGACCGGCACATCAGGCGGGTCTTTCAGTCATGTCTCAGTGGAGAATCCCTTACGCCGGACGGCGTGGGTTTGGCAGAGTGATAGGAACAGACAGAGGTTAAGTCAATCTTTCTCAGAATGGCTTGGCGATAATCATCACGACGATGAAGATCATGAACAATGTGGGAAGCTCGTTCATCATCCGATAATGACGACCGCTTCGGGTGTTTGTACCTGTAATGAAATCCTTGCGACGTGCCGCACACCACATGTGAAACCACGTCATTCCCAGCACATTCGCAGCCTTGATCCAGGACCAGCCAGCGGACCAATCGACGATACCGGGCGTAAAGACCAGACAGAGGCCAAAAAACCAGCTGGAGATCATCGCAGGGTTCATGATCATCTTCAGGAGCTTCTTTTCCATGTCCTGAAAAAGCAGATCGGTTTCGGTGCCTTGCGTCACGCTTTCGGTGTGACGGACGTAAAGACGCGGAAGATAAAACAGGCCAGCCATCCATGCGATGATGGAAATGACATGCATGGACTTTGTCCAAGGATAAATGCTTGCAAGAATATCGCCCATAAGAGGTGCCCCTTCGTTTCTCTCTAAATAAAATAATAAAAGAAAAAGAAAAGGATGATGATTTTGTAGGGCCTGTGGATAATCTGGATTATTGAGTTTTACACAGGGTTTTCCAACCTCTTGAAAACGTCATATTTCTTATCCACAACTTAGGATAAAATGAATTTTATCATATAAATCAAAATGTTGAAATTTGATTTCTTTCGGCATCAGGGGATGAAACTTAAAGGCGTCGGGAAAATGTTACTTTTACGTCCAGAGGCAAAATGTCTTACCCACGGTGATAAAGTGAGGTGAGAAGTGCCTGGAACTATCGGTTTATCCCCGGCTGCGCTAAAAGACCGAAAAACACCGCTTTGATCCCCGCACTCACACAGGAGTTTTCAACAGAGCTATGAACAGCCCGGAACAGCTTATCCTCGCCTCGGGGTCCGAAATCCGGCAGACCTTGCTTCGAAATGCAGGGCTCTCTTTCGATGTGACTGTCGGACGAATTGATGAAGAAACGGTAAAAGAAGCGCTCCTTCACGATGGCGCAACACCCAGAGACATCGCTGACGCTTTGGCAGAGGCGAAGGCGCGCAAGGTGTCCATGAAATATCCGGGTGCCATGGTCATAGGCTGCGATCAAACGCTGTCTTTCAAAGGCAAGCTGATCTCCAAAGCGCAAAGCATCGACGAGGCCCGCGCACAGCTCAAAGAGATGCGTGGCGAGCGGCACAAGCTTTTGTCTGCGGCGGTGATTTATGAAAACGGTGAGCCGAAATGGCGTCATGTTGGTGAAGTGCGGCTTGAGATGAACAATTTCTCGGACGCCTATCTCGACGATTACTTGGGGCGGAATTGGGATCAGGTTCAATATTGTGTCGGCTCCTACATGCTGGAGGCCGAGGGCGTGCGGCTTTTTTCTCGTATTGATGGCGATTACTTTACAGTGCTGGGTTTGCCCCTACTGCCACTTTTGGCATATCTTGCGCAAAGGGGAGTGATCGCATCATGAGTGACAAAATACCGGTGGCAGGGGTGATCGGCATGCCGATCTCTCATAGCAAATCGCCAAAGCTGCATAATTACTGGCTCAATCGCTATCAGATCCCCGGTCATTATGTGCCGCTTCATGTCGAGCAAGCGGATCTCGCAGAGGTCTTGCAGATGATGCCGAAAATGGGATTTGTCGGTGCGAATGTCACGATTCCCCATAAAGAAGCCGTTTTGGGGCTGGCCGACATTGTCACAGACCGTGCGGCGCTGATCGGAGCGGCGAACACCTTGATTTTCCGAGCGGATGGCAAGCTTCATGCTGATAATACGGATGGCTATGGTTTCGTTGAAAATCTGCGCTGCAATGCGGAGTGGGACCCGAAATCCGGCCCCGCTGCCGTGCTTGGTGCAGGTGGTGCTGCGCGCGCCGTGATTGCGTCTCTCTTGGAGGTGGGTGTGCCGGAAATCCGTTTGGCGAACCGAACAAGAACCCGCTCCGACGCACTTCGGGCCGAATTCGGCACGAAAATTTCGGTCGTTGAATGGGTAAACGCCGGTGACATGCTTAAAGGTGCGCGCACGGTTGTGAACACCACCGCACTTGGGATGCACGGCCAGCCTGATATGAAGATTCCCTTTGATCACCTGAGCTCTGACGCGGTGGTCACCGACATCGTCTACACGCCGCTGCGCACCGCTTTCCTGGATCGCGCCGCTGAGAAGGGCTGTCAGACTGTCGATGGTCTCGGCATGCTTCTGTATCAAGCCGCGCCGGGGTTTGAACGTTGGTTTGGCAAGCGTCCCGAAGTCGACGACGCCACACGCCAATTCATCCTGTCCTCATGAAAAAGCCTTTCATCATCGGTTTGACCGGCTCCATCGGCATGGGCAAAAGCACCACGGCGAAGCTCTTCGCTGAGGCCGGTGTGCCCGTGTGGGATGCCGATGCCGCCGTGGCCCGACTCTATGATCAGGGCGGCGCTGCAGTCGCGCCCATGACGGAGCATTTCCCATCTGCGATTGAGAACGGCAGCGTGTCCAAAGCGCGGCTCAAAGAAATCATTTCAAATGATCCCAAGGCTTTGAAAAAGATCGAAAAGATCGTGCACCCCTTGGTCGCGCAGGACCGCCAGAACTTTCTTGAAAACAGCAAATCCGAATTTGTGCTGGTCGATATCCCACTCCTGTTCGAAACCGGCGGCGATCAACATGTGGACGCCGTCGTGGTTGTCTCGGTTGACCCTGAGACCCAGCGCGAGCGCGTTCTGGCCAGACCCGGCATGACCGAAACCCATTTTGAAGCCATTCTGAGCAAACAACTCCCGGATGCCGAAAAACGCGCCCGCGCGGATTTCGTGATCGAAACCACAAGCCTTGAAGCCGCCAAAGCCCAAGTGCATGATGTGCTTTCCACTCTAAAGGGGCAACTTTCAGATGCGTGAAATCGTTCTCGATACCGAAACCACTGGTTTTGATCCGTTCAGCGGTGATCGTCTCGTGGAAATCGGGGCGATTGAGCTCGTGAATCACATGCCGTCGGGCAACACCTACCACCAATATATCCACCCGGATCGCCACATGCCGGACGGTGCTTTCGGGGTGCACGGCATCGGTCCCGACCTGTTGCAGCCCCCGCGCCCGCCGAAAGACGGCGAAGTGATCCTCGCCGACAAACCGTTTTTCAAGGCGGTGGGTCAGGCGTTTCTCGATTTCATTGGCACGGATTCGAAACTGATCATTCACAACGCCAGCTTCGATATGAAATTCCTGAATGCCGAGCTGAGTTGGATCGGTCTGCCGGAAATCCCCTATGAGCGCGCGGTCGATACATTGGCGATGGCGCGCAAGAAATTTCCCGGCTCTCCGGCGACGCTCGATGCGCTGTGTCGCCGGTTCGGGATCGACAACTCATCCCGGACCCTGCACGGCGCTTTGCTCGACTCTGAAATTCTGGCGGAGGTCTATCTTGAGCTGATCGGCGGGCGTCAGCCCGATCTCGTGCTTGCGCCCTCCAAATCGCAAAAGAAAGACGCTTCGTCTCAGATTGACGAAAACTGGCGACCGACGCGTCGCCCCGCCCCTCTTCCGCCCCGGATCACAGACGAAGAAGCCGCCGCCCATGCCTCTTTCGTTGAGGGCTTGGGCGACGGCGCGATTTGGAATAAATTTAACTAAGTCAGAAGCTTAGTTGACTGCCGCGGCAGATTGTTGTGCTTCTGCGCGGCGCGCCATGTCTTGGCGGTACAGCTGCACAAAATCGATGTTGTCGAGGTTCAGCGGCGGGAAGCCACCGTCACGCGTCACGTCATGCACCACACGGCGCAGGAACGGGAAAAGCATCCGCGGGCATTCGATCATCAGGAACGGATGCATCTGCTCGTCCGGCACGTTTTCGATGTGGAACACACCAGCGTAATCCAGCTCAAGGATGAACAGCGTCTGCTCACCGCTTTCCGATTTGGATTCGACTTTGACCTTGGTCGCGACTTCGAACTGGTGATCCTCAGTGCGCTTTTTCGCATCCAGAGCGACCTGAACGGAGATCGCCGGACGACCTTCGACCTTCAGGGCCTTTTGCGCGAGGATGTTTTCAAAAGACATGTCCCGGATGAATTGACCCAGGATTTGCATTTTGACGGGGTTGGCCTGTGCGGCCGCGTCGTTTTGTGGGGTTTCGCCGTTTTCGGCCATCGGTTCGGTCCTTGCAAAATGAAGTTCGCGGTTTTGTATCAGGTTGCCGGGCCTGCCTCAATGGCGAGTCCAGCCTGACGGGCCTTGATTGGGCTTGTTTTGATCGACCTCTTCCCATTCGCCGTCGATGATATGGGGATCACGTGGCGTGCCACGGTACGGATCATGCGTTTGACGCATGTTCTGTTGCCCCATGGTAAAGCTCTGAACCTTCACCCGTTTGCGCAATTCTTTAAGCACAAACATCCGAAAGGCGGGCACCAGCAACAAAAATCCCATGGCATCGGTAAAGAACCCGGGCGTTAGCAAAAGCGCGCCGGAAAACAGGATCATCGCCCCATGCGCCAGAGGTTCAGAGGGATCATTCAACTCGGAAAAGGACTGACGCAATTGTGACATGGCCAAAGCCCCCTGTTGGCGCACCAAAGCGGTGCCCAAAATGGCGGTCACGATGACGATCAAAAGCGTCGGCCAAAGCCCGATCAGACCGCCAACTTGAATGAACAGGGCGATTTCAATGATCGGAACTGCGACAAAAAGGGCGAAAAGCCACATGAGAAGTCCTTTCTATTCTTGCCCCCACAGGTAGACTTGGCGGGGTGCGTCACCTACATAAGGTCGGAACACAGTTATTTCTACGTTTGAACGGAGATCGACCGCCGATGGGGAATTCCCTTCTTTCCATTCTTGTCCTCGCGGGCATTGCCATTTTCCTGATCCTGCGCCTGCGCAGCGTTTTGGGCACCCGCGAAGGGTTTGAAAAGCCGCGCGCAGATGTTCCGGGGGCCGAGGAGGCCACGAAGGTCAAACGCGACTTCGAGGTGATCGAGGGCGGCGTGGATCACGACATCATCGACAATGTCGAGGCCGGCACCCGTGCCGCAGACAATCTCGCCGCGATCAAACGTGTCGACCCGAATTTCAACGTCAGCGAATTCCTCGCCGGTGCCCGCGGCGCCTATGAGATGATCCTGATGGCCTTTGAACATGACGAGCTTGAAAGCATCAAACCGTTTCTGTCCGAAGACGTCTATGACGCCTTCTCTTCTGTCGTTGAGGATCGCCAATCCAAAGGTCTGACCATCGAGAGCCAATTCGTTGGCCTGCGCGAGCTTCAGATCATCGACGCCGATCTGGATCGCGCCACCGACGAGGCCGAAATCAAGATCCGCTTTGTTGGCGAAACCTCCTCCGTCGTGCGCAATGCCGAGGGCGAGATCGTTCAGGGCGACCCCAAAGCGATCAATCGTCAGAAAGACATCTGGACCTTTGCACGTCACCTGAACAGCGACGATCCGAACTGGCAGCTTGTCGCGACTGGTGCCTGATGTGGAGAAAGCTGGCGCCTGCGGCTTTTGCAGCCTTGCTGGCTTTGAACGCGCCGGCGGCATCCTCGGATGACATGACGGTGCGTGTCCTCTCATTTGATGACCTATCCGGATGGGCCGCGGACGATCACGCCGCGGCTCTTTCCGTTTTTCGCGAGACGTGTGATCTGATCGACGGCCCCGAATGGCCGCAGCTCTGTGCTTTTGCTCAGACCACCAATGAAGCACGGAGTTTCTTTGAACTTCTGTTCCGCCCGGTCCTGATCGAAGACGGCGCCGAGCCGCTGTTCACCGGCTATTTCGAACCGGAACTGCGCGGCTCCCGCTTTCAAACCGCGCGTTATCGCTATCCCGTCTACCGCATGCCGCCGGATGTCGTCTCTGGCGAAGCCTATCTGGCGCGTCAGGACATCTCCAACGGTGCGCTTGCTGGACGCGGGCTTGAGATCGCCTGGGTCGACGATCCGGTCGAGCTGTTTTTCCTTCAGGTTCAGGGCTCCGGTCGCATCCGTTTGGAAAACGGGTCTGTCATGCGCATCGGTTACGGGGGCCACAACGGCCGCAATTACCGCTCTATCGGACAGGAATTGATCCGGCGTGGGGTTTATGACGCGCATCAGGTTTCCGCGAAAGTGATCCAGAACTGGGTGCGCCGAAATCCGGTCGAGGGCGAGGCGCTTTTGAACTTCAATCCCTCCTATGTGTTCTTCCGTGAACTGCCGCGTCTACCCGCCGAAAAAGGCCCCATTGGCGCGATGCATCGCTCCATCACCACGATGCGCTCCATCGCGGTCGATCCGAAATTCGTCCCACTTGGGGCGCCGGTTTGGATCGAAAAAGAGGGCGCAGAGCCTCTGCATCGCCTCATGATTGCCCAAGACACCGGCTCCGCGATCAAAGGCGCCCAGCGGGCCGATATCTTTTTTGGCACGGGGGATCTTGCGGGCGATCAGGCTGGTAAAATCCGTGATCCGGGCCGGATGATCGTGCTTTTGCCGATCCAGATTGCCTATGCCTATGAGGAAAGGGCAGAAGGGTGAGCCGGCGCAAGAAAACCCTGAGTGAAGAGGATAAGGGGCTGTGGAATGCCGTGAAAAAAACGGCAAAACCTCTGCATATCTCAAAGACGCCCGCGCCCTTGGTCCTTCCTGAAAAACCGAACCTGCCGAAACCCACTGCTCCGATTGCCCGAGAGCCTTTCGATTTCGATCTGGAGATCGGCAAACACGCGACGACCCGTATGACAAGCCACGATCTTGCCCCATCTATTTCGGATCGGCTGGCGCAGGCGCCGCTCAGGATGGATCGCAAGAAATTCGGCAAAATGCGCAAAGGCAACCTCGCCCCCGAAGGCCGCATCGACCTTCACGGCATGACGATCGCCCAGGCACATCCGGCGCTCACGCGTTTTATCCTAAACTCCTGGGCGATGGACCGGCGTCTGGTTTTGGTCATTACCGGCAAGGGCAAACACCGCGACGACGACGGTCCCATCCCCGTGCGCAAAGGTGTGCTAAAACACCAGGTCCCGCATTGGCTCCACATGGCGCCGTTGCGGGACGCGGTGCTTCAGGTCTCTGAGGCCCATCTCAAACATGGCGGCACAGGCGCCTATTACGTCTACCTGCGCCGCAAGAAGTAGTTAAAGCATGTAGCGGCTCACATCCGCCGCCTTGGCCAGTTCATCGACATGGTCATGCACATAGGCGGCATCGACCGTGATCTTTTCGCCGGGCTTATCAGGGGCCGCGAAAGACAGCTCCTCGAACACCCGCTCCATGATCGTGTAAAGCCGCCGCGCGCCGATATTTTCGACGGAGCTGTTCACATCGGCGGCCAGTTTTGCAATCGCTTCGATCCCATCCTCGGAGAAGGTCACTTCGACCTCTTCGGTCTCCATCAGCGCCTTGTATTGCAGCGTCAATGCATTGTCGGTTTCGGTCAGAATGCGGACGAAATCGCCCTCTTCCAGCGCTCGCAATTCCACACGGATCGGCAAACGCCCCTGCAATTCCGGCAGCAAATCCGAAGGTTTCGCGATGTGGAATGCACCGGATGCGATGAACAGGATGTGATCCGTTTTCACCGGGCCGTGTTTGGTGGACACGGTGGTGCCCTCGATCAGCGGCAACAGGTCGCGCTGTACGCCTTCACGTGAAACATCTCCGCCACGGGCCTCTTGCCGGGCGCAGACCTTGTCGATCTCGTCGAGGAACACGATGCCGTTTTCCTGCACGGACTCCAGCGCCACACGGGTCACGGTTTCATCGTCCAGAAGCTTGTCGGCCTCTTCTCCGATCAGCACATCATAGCTTTCCGCAACGGTCAGTTTCTTTTTCACCGTGCGACCACCAAAGGCTTTGCCGAAAAGATCGCCAAGGTTCATCGCCCCGCCCATTTGCGGCTGGCCGGGGACTTCGAACATGCCCATCGGCATGGCGCTGTCCTGAAGATCCAACTCGATCACCGTGTTGTCCAACTCTCCGGAGCGCAGTTTCTTGCGGAACATCTCACGGGTTTGTTCGCGGGCGTCCGAGCCAGCGATTGCTTCGATCACGCGCTCTTCGGCGGCCTCTTGAGCTTTGGCTTTCACATCGTCGCGCATATGTTCGCGGGTCTGCGAAATCGACGCATCGACGAGATCGCGCACGATCTGTTCGACATCGCGACCGACATAGCCGACCTCGGTGAATTTCGTGGCTTCGACCTTGATGAAAGGCGCTTTGGCGAGTTTGGCGAGACGACGGGAAATCTCCGTCTTGCCCACACCGGTCGGCCCGATCATCAGAATGTTTTTCGGATACACCTCGTCACGCAGATCATCGGACAGCTGCTTGCGCCGCCAACGGTTCCGCAAAGCGACAGCGACGGCGCGTTTGGCGTCATTCTGGCCGATGATAAAACGGTCCAGTTCGGAGACAATTTCGCGGGGGGTCAGGTCAGTCATTTGCTAATCTTCTCAACCGTTAGGTTGCCATTGGTATAGACACAGATATCGGAGGCGATCTTCATCGCTTCGCGCGCAACGCTTTCCGCGTCTTTGTCAGTTTCCATGAGACCACGCGCTGCTGCGAGCGCGAAATTCCCGCCCGATCCGATCGCTGCGATGTCATGCTCGGGCTCCAAAACGTCCCCTGCGCCGGTCACGACCAAAAGCGTATCGCCATCGGTGACGATCAACATGGCCTCAAGTTTCGACAGGTATTTGTCGGTCCGCCAATCTTTCGCCAGCTCAACGCAGGCGCGCGCGAGCTGTCCCGGCGTGGCCTCCAATTTGGTTTCAAGCCGCTCCAAAAGCGTGAATGCATCCGCAGTCGACCCGGCAAAGCCGCACACCACGTCTTGCCCGCCCGGCGACAACCGCCGCACTTTGCGCGCCGTGCCTTTGATCACCGTTTGGCCAAGGCTCACCTGACCGTCACCGGCCACAACCACTTCACCACCGCGGCGTACACCGATGATTGTCGTGCCGTGCCAGCCGGGAAATTCTTCTTTCGACATAAGAGGTCCTTTCGCTTGGCAATCTATATGAGGGCGCAATGGGTCGGGTGCAACCTTAGGACCCCTGCGCGCATGAAAAAGGGCGCCACATTGGGCGCCCGAATTCCTATTTTGTGAGGCCGGATCAGGCTTCTTCGTTGATCCAGTTGGCCAGAGCGGCTTTGGGTGCCGCGCCGATTTTCGCGGAGGCCACTTCGCCGCCTTTGAACATGAACAGCGCCGGGATCGAGCGGACACCGAATTGTGCCGGTGCGTTCGGGTTTTCGTCGACGTTCACTTTGACGATTTTGACTTTGCCGTCGAGTTCCTCGGACAGTTCTTCGAGGGACGGGCCGATTTGTTTACACGGGCCGCACCATTCCGCCCAGAAATCGACAACCACGGGGATGTCGGATTCGAGAACTTCGGTGCTGAACGTGTCATCGCTGACTTTTACGGTTGCCATGTGGCTTCTCCTGAATATGTACTTGGCCAAAAACCTATGCCTCTGCCCCTGACGGGTCAAGATGTGGCGGTGCGACCCAGTGCCCTCATCACGATATCGAGAGGAACCGGGCAAAGCGTGGCAGTTTTTGTCCAAAGAAACGCCACTTCGATTTCTCGTTCCGGGTAAATCTCCTGACAGGCCTGCGCATAGGCGCCGAGTTGGCGCAAAAGGCCCTCGGGAATATCTTCGACGCGCTCCGGGATCACGGTGTTGGATTTGTAATCCACAATCTGCACCTTTTCGGCTGTGATAATCAGGCGATCGATGATGCCCTGAATGATCTGGGCGCCGAGAGGTGTGGTGAGCGTGGCTGTATAAGGCACCTCAGACAGAGACTTCGGGCCAAAGACATCCCAGTCATAGGTTTGATTGAGAACGCCAAGCGCCTCGTGCATCAGATCTGGAATTTCGCTCTCAAGTACGGCCTCCTCGCCCGTGGAGAGCACAAAGCGCGCCACCTCTTCGTGACGATCTTCGCTGACTTCCGGCAAGACTTCGATCAACTTGTGAAGCTGGCTCCCGCGTCGCATCGCCGCCTCCTTGTCGAGACTGGCGTCTTCCCCCGCAAGCGCCTTGGCGCCGCCGAGGTCCGAAGGCGAGATGCGCTGTGTTTTCTCAGAGGGCGCTTCGGCCGAAATTCGAGCCCAATCCGGCAGAGAACTCTCTTTCTTTTGCGCAGAATTTTGTGTCTCTGAGGCCTCTGGCCAGTCGCCAATGGCATAACGTGTCCCCATGAACCCAGCGAGTTCAAGGCTTTCTGTCTCCAGCTCATTCACCCCGTTTTTCACCAGATCGTACCACGTTCCCGGCGTATCCTTACCGGCCCCACAGACAATCAGCCATTTCTCGGCGCGAGTCATGGCCACATACAAAAGACGCCTATCTTCCTCCAGATCACGCATTTTGAGCTGGTTTAGGGTCTCTTTTGTCAGATCGGACCTTTGACCTGATGCGCCTTTCCAAACGATCTGACCCTCTCGCGGCGTGATGAATTCATCCCGCGTTTCACGTAGCGTTTTCAACGTGTCAGGCAGGATCACGATGGGGGCTTCCAAGCCTTTCGATCCGTGCGCTGTCATCACGCGCACGAGGTTCGAGTTCTCATCGAGCACGCGTTTGAGTTGGATGGTTTGAGACTCGAGCCAGGCGATGAATCCGGTCAGGCTGGGCGTCTCAGAGGTCTCGTAATTGCGCGCCTGATGCAAAAGCGCGTCAAGCCCGTCTTCGGCCTCTTTGCCAAGGCGCGCGATGAATTTACGACGTCCCGCATGACGGATCAGAACGCGTTCGATCAGGTCGTAAGGCCGCAAGAAATCAGAGGTTTGCCGCAGGTCTTCGAGAACTGCGTAGGTCTCCGGCCACTCCTTGCGACGCTCATAAAGGGATCGCCAAAGTGTAATTGTCGTTCGACCGTGGGCGAGTTGATAGAGGTCTCGTTCCGACCAGTTGAACAGCGGAGATTTCAGCGTTTCGGCGAGCGCCAGATCGTCGTCCTGCAAGGACAAGAATGCGAGCAGAGACCGCAGGTCTTTGACCGCCATTTCCTCACCCAACGTCATGCGATCCGCCCCGGCAACGGGGATCGCAGCCGGGTGGGATTTAAGCTCCTTGAGGATCAGGCGGAACAAAGGGGAGCGCCTTTGAACAAGGATCAAAATATCACCGGGCTCGATCCGCCGCCCTACCCCGTTTTTCTCAGGAATAGAGCCATGCGTGAGCTGATCGGCCACAAAATTTGCGATCCTTTTGGCCAGTCGCGGGTTTGGCTCCTCCGGGTGGATCACGTCAATCGGGTCTTCCCAACGACTTTCCTCTTTCTCGCGCTCTTCCTTGTCTTCTTTCGACAGGTCTTCGGGTTCCTCAAGCGACCAAACGTCAACGCGACCGGGAATGTCGTCAAAGAACGCGATATGCTCCGGGATACCTCCGACGCCCTCGCCATTGATCGCCGCAAAGACCTTGTCGGTCGCCGTCAAAATGGCAGGCGAAGAGCGGAAGGAATATTGCAGCGAGAGGTCCTGAAGCGGCTGACCGACGGCGTTCAAACGCTCGCCAAAATGCGCTTTCATCTCGTCAAAGGCGTCTGGTGCCGCGCCTTGGAAGGAATAGATCGACTGTTTGTGATCGCCCACGACAAAGATCGTCCGTGTGACATCTGCACGTGCGCCCTCGCCTGCCGTGAACTCCCCCGCCAAAAGTTGCACAACGCGCCATTGATCGGGGCTGGTGTCTTGTGCCTCGTCGACAAGGATGTGATCGATCCCACCATCGAGGCGGTACAGCACCCATTGCGACACGTTCGAGATCGACAAAAGGTCCCGCGCACGGCGGATCATGTCGTCGAAATCCAAAAGACCCAGCTGTGCTTTGCGCTCCATATATGGCGGCAGGATTTCCTGAGCAAAGCGATGAAGCGCATGCGTTTTGCGCGCATCTCTCAGGCCAAAGAGATGCGGACGCACGGCTTCCACGCGCTTCATGAAAGCTTCGAGTCGATCAAAGGCGCCCGGATGCGCGTCGATCAGTTTTCGTGTCGGCAGGCTTGAGTGCTGGGCGTAGAATTTCGAACCGAGCGGGTTTGTCTTGGCTTTTTCCCCGGCCAAAAGCTTGTCACACAGGCTTTCGACCAAGTTCAAATCAGGCTCTAATCCAGCCCAATTCCGAAAAAAAACGGCGCTCTTTTGATCTGCCGCACTCGAACTTTCCATGAGGGCGGCGCAGTCAAGAAACATCTCTTTCTCGCCGCCGATAAAGACATCTCCCAAGAGCCGTGCTTCGTCATAGCCTTCGGGCAGTGAAAACCAGCGCCAAATGTCAGCCTGCTCGGGGGAGTGTAAAAACTGATCGCGTTTGGCGACCACGCTGAGCGCCAAATCCGTCAGATCAAGGTCACTGACGTAAAGCGCGACATCATCGATCACATGGCGAGCCGACCCGAGTGCGATGTCTTCGACAATCTCTGACACCATTCGCCTGGACTGACGGTCGTCCATTTCCTTGAATTGCGGAGAGACCCCGGCCTCGAGCGGAAAGCGACGCAAGAGCGCACTACAAAACGAGTGAATCGTCTGAATCTTCAGCCCGCCCGGCGTCTCAATCGCACGGGCAAACAACGTGCGGGCATGCCGCAAAATCTCGGAGTCGAGCTGTTTTTCGGGGGCAAGAGCGGTCAGCTCCTTGATCAGCACCGCATCTGGCAACATTGCCCAATCACCCAGCCGTTTGAACAGCCGGTTCTGCATCTCTGCCGCGGCCGCCTTGGTGTAGGTCAAACACAGGATGTGCTGCGGTGGTGTGCCGTCGAGCAAAAGCCGCGCCACGCGATCCGTCAAAACCTTGGTCTTGCCTGACCCCGCATTGGCCGACACCCAGGTCGACATATCGGGGCGCGCCGCCATGAGTTGGCGACGGGTGGCTTCGTTCATCTCAGTCATTCCAAATCCTCCGGCACAGGCGTGTCGGCGTCGGACCACTCCCCGTAGCGGGACAGATGCTCGAAATCTGTTTCAAATCGCACGGTTTTCATCATCCGCCGTGCGGAATAGCCAAGCTCGCGATTATCGTAAGAACGGATCAACTGCACCAGCTTTTCTTTGATCTCATCAATGTCGGCGGGCTCAAGTGGCAGGACAGTCTCCGAAAGCGTGTTGTTCAATCCGAGATAGGCCACCTCGGACACGCGCCCCATTGGGACATTCTCGAATTTGCCCTCTTCCATCATCGCCGCTTCGAGATGAAGCTGAATATTGAAGATTTTCGTCTGTTTTTCGGTTGGCGGAGACCCGGATTTGTAGTCGTAGATGACAAAACTGTCGTCCTCTTTGCGGTCAATCCGATCGGCCTTACATGTCAGTGAAAAGTCGACCTCGGGCAAATGCATGGCGCCTTTCGCCTCGATCCCGACAGGCGTGCCCTTGGCCAGACGTTCGCGTTCTCGCGCGACAAGACCATCGGCAATGCGCCGCACACGACCGAACCAGACTCTGCGTGCGGAGGGCCAGGACACCTCGCGTTCCAAAACCTCTTCGGCCACCGTCAGGAAACGGGCCAGTGCTTCCTCATGACTTTCCTCACCGATTTGCGACAGATAGCTCTCCATGATCGCGTGAAGCGCCGTGCCTCTTTCGCGCACATCGGGCTCTCGGCTCAGCGGATCGAGTTTGTTCAATCGCAAGATACGGCTGGCGTAGATGTCGTAAGGGTCACGAATGAGAGTCTCGATCCGTGTGACTGAAAGTTGCCTTGGGCGTGCCGCAACAGGCGGGCGCGGACTTGGGCGTTTGGCGGAGGGTAGCGTAAACTCCGGCTTGTCCAAAAGTTCCGCCAGTGCAATCCAATCCGAGCCGCGATCTCGCATCTCTTTCAAAGCCTCTCGGCCCGCATCAGACATGCCGGCCATGAGGTTGGTCAGACGAATAAGCCAGCGTGAGGCGACGGTTTCAGCCTCTGCATCGCGTTTGGCGCGCGTCAGAATGACCTCGGGCGCGGCAATGGCTTGCTGAAAGTCATGGGCGGAGAGGCCAATGCTTTGTTCCGGCGACAAAAGTCCGGCTTGGCGTCTCATATCGCGGCTGAACCAGGGGTCCTGCCCAACGCTTTGCGGCCAAATGCTTTCATTCAGACCGCCCAGAATAACCAAATCCGCACCAAGTGCGCGCGCTTCAAGCGTCCCCCAGATCATCACTTTCGGATGTTTGGGAGACGGATCGCGTACAGTTTCGCGCCCAAGAATAGCCCGGAAGAGATCCCCAAACTCCATGCTTGTCATCGCGCCCGCGTGGTCTGCTTCGCGATAGAGCCCCTCGACAACGCGCTTCGCCTCACGCCCTGCGTGCTGTGCCCAAAGTTCGCGATCATCGGACGATCTCGGCCCCATAACCAGTCTCGAACTCAGCGCAACAAGACGATCCAAGTGCACACCGAGCGAGCCGTTCGGGGCCTCATGAAAGTATTCGCTTTGATCGGCAACCCATCCGGCCCAAGCCAGTCGGGCGTCTTTGTCGTCCTTGTCTTCGCCAGATTTGATCGCCCAATGCAAAAGGTCTTCGCGGCTCGGAAAAGCGACCGACTTTTGGCGCAGATGAACCTCGAGCTCACGCGTCCAAAGAAGGTGAAAACCACGCGCATCATCCTCCCGCGCGCCTTCCTGAATACCACGCGCACACAGGGGGTGCTTCAATAGAACCAACAAATCCTCGGAGGACAAAACGCGTCCGACAAGTCCCACCACATGGCGCAAAAGCCGACCCGGAGGCGTTTGGTTGAGCGGAATACCCGCACTGTCATCTGGCACAATGTTCCAGCGCCCCAAAAGAGCGGTGACACGCCGCGCCAGATCGCGATCCGGCGTGACGAGTGCGGCGGTTTTGCCATCATGCACTGCACGGCGAAGGACCAGCGCAATCGCATTGGATTCAAGCCGCATGTCCGGGGCCTCGATCAGCGAAAGGCGCCCTGTCGCCTCCTCGATACCCTGAAACGTGGGACCTTCCTTCATCCACTGATCGGTGATGGGCGCTGGACGCAAAGCGAGCGAAACAAGTCGGTTTCGGCTCTGATTTTCCTGCGTGTCAAGATCCCACCTCTGGATGCGATCCGGTCTCAAACCCAACCGATGCGCCATCCGAGCCATCCGTTCTTGGGAGTGTTCGACGGCTAAACGGTCTTCGCCGTAAATCTGACTCCAAACCTCGGACGGCATATCAAAGTCAACGCCCGGAAGGATCACTGCGCCATTCGGAAGTTGGGCCACCAAGGACATGAAGCGTGCCGTCATTCCGCGTGAACCGGTGGAGCCGACGATGAGAATAGGATGATCTGGTGGCGTTATGGTCCAGGTCTTTTCAAGATGCTCGATGACAAGCCGCAGACGATCCTCGCCGCTCAATTCTGCAGTGTCGTCATTCGCAAAAAGCCCGAATAGGATTGAGAGGAATTGAAGCGATTTCTGCCAGTGGCCGGAGGCGTCTGGAACTTTCAGGTTTTGAATGTCCTCGGGCTTTACCCCCTCGTCCTGCATTTCGGAAAACAAAAGCGCGAGGCTGTCTGACAAGTCGAACACCGAGGAGCGTGTGGCGAATTGCGGTTCCTGTTTCAGAAAATGCGAAACAAGCTGTGCCAACTCAAGCCGACGCCTCAACCCACTGATCGGGACAGGGAGGTCCATGAATTCATGATCCATCCCGAGATGAGACAAAAGACGTAATTTCGGCAGGAATCGGGTCGATCCGTCTTCGAAAGCCTCTTGGATTTCCTTTTTCATCCGCGAGGTGTTGACGAAAATTTCGGTCCGAGCCAGCATGTCGGGCGGCGTATCTTTCAGTCGGGAGAGAAGTCCGTTTTTGATCGCAGTTGGATAGTGCGCGCCGCAGGGGACACCGAAAAGTGCGGGGCTTCCGTCGTCGGTGAACATCAGCAGTCCTTCAACATGGATTCGGCAATTGCGATGCCGTCAGGGTGCCCAACATCACACCAATGACCACTATACTCGACGCCAAAAATTCGACCTTGTTCAAACAGGTTTTCCCAAACCCGATTGAGCGAGAAAAACGTTTCTTCAATGGCGACGACGGGGGCCGTTTTTAGAATTTGCATGCCGGTGTAGATGTAGCTTTGTCCTCGGCGGATCTGACCGTCGGCCGCAAGCTCGAAATCACCGGCGCCAAGATGCGCATGCGCTCTGGTTTTTGGAACGACCAAAAGGAGCGCATCCATTTTCTCCGGGTCCCAGGCTTTGGACAAAATTTCAGCCGCGACAGGCCCTTTCCAAACGGCATCCGTGTTCATGGTATAAACCGCATCGCCATCAAGGTGAGGCAACGCGTTTTTGAGGCCGCCGCCGGTTTCTAACAATGTGTCTTCGAAAACAGTCTCTAATCCAGCTGAACTCAGGTGCTTTTCCAAGATATCAGGGAGGTAATGAAGATTGGCCACGCGGATTGAAATATCGCCCAGTTGCTCAAGAGCATGATCGACCAAAGGCCTGCCGGCCACCTCGATCATGGGTTTAGGACGGTTTTCCGTCAGGACCTTCATCCGTGTACCGCGACCGGCACAGAAGATCATTGCAGATTTGGGATTGTACCGCATTTTTCCTTGAGCGTTTGTAGGGCAGAGGGAGTGGGTTCGGGAAGATGTGCGCGCAGAAGTGCTGCGAGGGCCTGGAGTTCAGGGTGATCCAGATCACGTTGAAGATGACCCCAAACCCGCGGAATCAGATCAAGATAGCTGATACGGCCAAAATGCAACGACATGCGCGCAAAAACCATGAGAATGCGCAGATTGCGCTGAACGGAACAAATCGCCGCTTGGCGTGTAAAATCGACCCGATTCAAGCCCAATTGATCGCAAAAACGCGCCATGCAGCGGTTGCGAATTTGCTCGGAAACATCGCGTCGGGCATCTGTGGTTAGCGAAATCAAATCATAGGCAGGGGGACCCAACATGGCGTCCTGAAAATCAAGTTGGCCGACACGTGCGGCCCCTTCTCTTTCGGGCAGCCACAAAAGATTTTGGGCGTGGTAGTCCCGGAGGATCGTAACGCGCTCGGGGCAGAGACTGTCGATCAAGGGCTGAAGAGCAGCCTTTGCCGCGACGGTCTCATCCGCCATATCGCGGCCTAGGATCGGCTCGGCGTACCAACGATAACAAGACAGTGCAAGATCAGCCATGCGGGGGACATAGTCCTCCAAACCCTGCATTGGCTCGGCGGAACAGAGGGTGACAAGTGCATCTACGGCTGCATCGTAGAGCTCGGGCTCGCGTTCAGGGTGTTGCGCACAGACCTGATCGTACACATCGGTGCCGAAATCCTCGAGGATCAAAAAACCCAACTGTTCGTCAGCAGCATAAATTTCGGGTGCGGACAGGCCAATACCGGACAAATACGTGTCGACCTTTACGAAGGGCCGCACATCTTCACCAGCTTCAGGCGGCGCATCCATCAGGATGGCAGTGCGACCGGATGAAGCATCCGTCAATCGATGATACCGACGACGAGAGGCGTCCCCAGCCAGCGCCACAGATTGCGATCCGGCCCAAGAGCTATTGGCCACAAATGAGTCGAGAAGGTGAGCGCGATCTGTTGTGGTATCGCGGGCGACATTTGGGGTGTTCACGGAGTGCGGCCTTTGTATCAGACATGTGGTGTCTGACTTTAGGCCCCCTCGCAGGGGACACAAGAGGCAGAAGCTTACATCTCGATAAACTGCGTGTCGCGTGCTTGCGGGCGGAGGTTCGGACGCAAGGCGCTTGGCCGCTCTTCCGGGGAAAAACCGATCAGGGTTTGCCCGGACGGCAGCGGCACAAAGCGGCAATTCAGGCGACGACCATCCCAGAGGCGGGTTTGGCTGATCCATTCGGCGCGTTCGCCGGGGCGACTGACGAAATCCCGAAGATCTCCCCACATCGGAGTGGGTGCACATTTCGCATGCCAAACACGGGTCGCATCCGTGATGCTGGTTTCACGAATGCCTTCCATTTGCTCGAGACGCCAGAGGCTCGCGTAAGCGGAATTCGCCATGATCAGCATGCCTTCGCTGGAAAACACCGCAATTGCCTCCGGCAGACTGTCCAGAACCGCCTGCCCGGTTTCGATCTCGGAACGGAAGCAGCGAGTCAGAGACATTTCTGCGGAAATGTCCTCGAACAGGAAGGCGATGGCCCCATCGGGATGCGGGCGTCCGGAAATCCGATACGTCATGCCGCCCGGAAGCGTCCAAACCTCTTCATAAGTGCCATCTTCGGCAGCATTTTCCAAAGCGGCCATTTCCTGACGCCAGGATTTGTAATCCTTGGGTTCCGGCATCATCTGGCTGTCGCGCAGGCGATCCAGGAATGACGTCAAAGCCGGACGCGTGATCAGGAATTCCGCAGGCAAAGAGGTCAAATCCGTCAGGGCCGGATTGAAGAGCGCAAGCCGACGGTTGCGGTCAAAGACAGCCAAACCGATGGTCAAGTGCGAGAAGGTTTTGGTCAGTGTCTGCGTGAATTCGCGCAGAGTTTCTTCGGCCTTCACAGTGCGATCCGCACTGCTGCCCGTGTAGAGATAATCCTCACCGACTTTGAAGCGGTAAATGTCATACCAATGGGTATCGCCCACCTTGTCTTTCAGGCTGAGACGGCGGGATTCATCTGCTCCAGCATTGGCCAACAAATGCGTTTCAAAAAGCGATGCGGGGGGCCAGCTCGGCACGTCATCCGCGTCAGAGAGACTGTCGGCCAGGGAGATATAGGCACTGTTGGCCCAGCTGATCGTGCCGTCTTCGAGCTCTCGCCAGACGAGGAGCGGCACGTGTTCCGTGGTCGCGCGCAGCGTCTCCAACTCCTGCTCCATTGCCATGAGGGAGTGACGATCCATATCGATATGACTGTGTCCCGTTTCGTGATCGAACAGGGTGATGCGCGCCAAGCCGTTGCGCCATTCGCAATGGAGCACGGCGCTTCCATCGCGCGACTCGAGAATGATTTTGCCGCGTTCCGCCAGTTCCGCGATCTCATGTTGAAGCGTCGGAAATTTGGTGATCAGAACGGACAATAGCCGCGACCAATCTGACCCGACATCAACTGCGGCCGCTATGACGCTATGCGCGGAAGATGTGGCATTCACGAGGTTTTCGTCGTCGAACAGAAAGACGATGTCATTGTCCTGCGTATCGAGCGCAATCGCTTTTTCCTCCTCCTTGCGACTGGCCAGCCAGGCGAGGCTGTAGAGTACAAGAAAGGCGACGCCGAGACTACCGGCGAGCAGGATGGCCAAGGTGATCAGGAGGTCGAATGACATGTGATTCCCATCAAAAACGACACGTTTGCGATGGGGAGAGTGTGGGAAATTTTAGTTAACGCTCCGTTAAAACAGGTGACCAAACCCTGTTTCGCGCGGTCGAATTACACCTTCAATGGCGTGTTTTCACCCAAGGCCTTGTTTTGTTCTCCCTCAGGTACGCTGATGAGGTCCCGGCGCCAGCTTAGCTCAACAATCGCCCCGGAACGCCGCCCGGCGTGAAGATGCATGTCGTGCCGATCAGAGCCATTCGCAAAACTCATCTCCGCACCAGTGCGCTCCAAAAGCGTCTTCGCAATGAAGAGCCCAAGCCCCATACCTTTGTAGCCTGGCCGCTTTTCGACCTCTTTCTCCGAACGTCTGTGCCGCATGAATGGATCGCCGATACGACCGATGACTGAGGGCGGAAAGCCGGCCCCATCGTCGATGATCCGAAGTGTGATGCGCCGCTTGCTCCACAGGATGTCGACCCAGACCGTGGTTTCGGAAAAATCCACCGCATTCTGGATCAGGTTGCGTAACCCGTGAATGATTTCCGGCCTGCGATAGACATAGGGCTGTTCGGAGCCGTCTTCTGACCCCAGGACTTCGAGATTGACAGTTTTGCCACGACTGGTGTGTGGCTGCGCCGCTTCTTCGATGACGGCTTGAAGGGGCGCAAAACGCATGTGCAGATCGTCTTTTCCCGCCTGCCCCATCGAATGCAGGATGTCGCGACAGCGATCCGCCTGCTCGCTGATCAACTGAGCGTCTTCGCGCAGGAGGCTCTGGTCCTTGAGATCGTCGACCAGCTCGCTGGACACAAGTTTGATGGTCGCAAGCGGCGTCCCCAATTCATGCGCGGCAGCGGCCACAACACCGCCGATGTCGGTGAGCTTCTGTTCGCGGGTCAAAGCCATTTGAGTGGCCAGAAGCGCCTGCGACATGGTGTGAATTTCCGAAGTCACACGCCAGGAAAACACACCCAGAAACAGCACGCCGATGACGATGGCGGCCCAGTTTCCGAAGAGGAAAATATCGGGGATGATCAACTCGGCCCCGTCGGCCATATGCAAAGGCACATGGTAAAGCGCCAACAGTGTCACGAGGGCGATGGCCACAGATCCGGTCAGGATCGAGGCTTTCGGTCTGAGTGCGGAGGCAGAGATCGAGACAGGCGCGAGGATCAGAACGGAAAACGGGTTCGTTAGGCCACCGGAGAAATACAACAGAGCAGACAGCTGCGTGATGTCGAACAGCAACATCAAGGTCGCGCCACGTTCGCTCAGCCGCATGTTTTCCGGGTAGACGAAACTCGCCACGATATTGAGGATCACGGACGCACCGATGACGATGGCGAAAAAGCCGATCTCCAGATGCAGATGAAAGAAAAAGATCGCGACCAGAATGCTGGCGATCTGTCCAAAAATGGCGATCCAGCGCACAGCTACCAAAGTGCGAAGGCGCACCCAATCGGACCGTTGTTCAACCGGTATCAGGTCGTCTTTGTTTTCAATCATAGAGCTAATCCACTTTCTGCGGCATTAAGACCCTTGCGCAAGCCATTTGCAATTGATCTGAGAGACGGAACATATGCAAAAGCTATTGGCCGACGCAGATCACGTTGCGTCAAGGCGAACAAGGCACTGCGCACAGGAGGATGAACATGTCTACGAAAACCATCGCTATTGCCGCGACTGTCGTGCTTGCGGGGGCTCTTGGTGGTATGGCCTGGTATGCCAGCCGCCCCGCCAGCGACGATGCCTTCGCGCAATGCCGGGCCTCTGCCGTCAGTGGTGGCGCCGGGGCTATTGGCGGGCCTTTCGAACTTGTACGCGAAGATGGCGTGACCGTGACCGACAAGGATGTCTTCACCAAGCCGACGATCCTCTATTTCGGCTATACCTTCTGCCCCGATGTCTGCCCGCTCGACAATATGCGCAACGCCGATGCTCTGCGCATTCTCGACGAACGCGGCTACGATGCGCAGACGGCCTTCATTTCCATTGACCCGGAGCGCGACACGCCCGAGGTGGTCAATGAATTCACCTCGCTGTTTCATGACAACATGATCGGCCTCACCGGCTCGCCGGAACAGGTCAAAGCCGCCTCCATGGCCTACAAGACCTATTACAAGAAACAGGAAGACGGCGACCCGGAATACTACCTCGTCGACCACTCGACCTTCACCTATCTGGTGTTCCCGGAGATCGGTTTTGTTGATTTCTTCAAACGCGACGATACACCGGAACAGATGGCCGATCGGGTCGCCTGTTTCATTGACGCCGCAGGGTAACATCAGGGTAAAAATTGACCCTGCCTTAGAGGCGTTCTAAAACACATCTGAATTTATCAGATTTTGCGATGGCGGGAGATCCGGGATGGACGCGGACGAGATTTTGGAACTGGGCGCAGACAAGTCGCTTTTGTTGGTCGATGACGACGAACCGTTTCTGCGTCGTCTCGCGCGCGCCATGGAAAAACGCGGCTTTGAGGTCGAAATGGCCGGGTCCGTCGCCGCAGGCAAAGCCATCGCCACCGCACGCCCGCCAGCCTATGCCGTGGTCGATCTGCGTCTTGAGGACGGCAATGGCCTTGATGTGGTTGAAGTGCTTCGCGAAAAGCGTCCGGACAGCCGCATTGTCGTTCTGACCGGCTATGGCGCCATTGCGACGGCTGTCGCGGCGGTCAAGATCGGAGCCACGGATTACCTGTCGAAACCCGCCGACGCGAATGACATCGTCCATGCGCTCATCTCCAAGGGCGACGATCTGCCGCCGCCGCCGGAGAACCCGATGTCCGCCGACCGCGTGCGTTGGGAGCATATTCAACGAGTCTATGAGCTTTGCGACCGCAATGTCTCAGAAACCGCGCGGCGATTGAACATGCACCGCCGCACGCTTCAGCGCATCCTGGCGAAACGTTCGCCGCGCTAAGGCAACTGGGTCTCTTCACTGATCTCGGTTTCGATCTCTTCCACAGTTGTGACATCCTCTGCATTGCGCAAAAGCCAGTTGCGCAATGTTTTCACCTGCGGCGACAGCACGCCGGGTAAGGTGACGATGTAATATCCAATGCCTTCGGGATCGCCCTCGTACAACACTTTCATGCGTCCGGAGGCGATGTCGTCCTCCACCAGAACGCGGGACTGAATCGACACGCCCAGACCTGAGCGCACTGCAGACAGGGTCAGCGCATTGCTGGCGAGTTCTTTGTAGCCTTGCTGTTTGAAATCGATACCGATGCGATTGCCCCAGGCATATTGCTCGGAGGAAAATTCAGAGAACACCCAATAGAGCGCGCTGAGGTCTTCGATGTCTTCGAGACTGTTGGCCTCGGTATAGTCGGGGCTGCACACCACCGTGAAGGGACTCATCAAAAGAGGCACCACATCCAGCCCGGGCCACTGTCCTGCGCCAAAGCGGATTGCCACATCAATCCCGTCCGCGCGCAAATTGCTCAGCCCCATATAGGGTTGCACTTGCAAGTAAATATCCGGGTGCTCCGTCCAGAAGGCGCCCAGTTTGGGCATGAGCCACACTTCGGCAAAAGTGGGCGAAGTAGAGATATTGACGGGTCGGTGGGCACGCTCATCGGTGATGGCACGCACGCCGCTGACGATCATGCCGAAGCCTTCGGTGAGTGTTTCAGAGAGAGCAAGCCCCGCCTGCGTCAAAATCATCCCACGCGCGCTACGCGTGAACAGCTTTTCGTCGAGATGTGTCTCGAGGCTTCGCACATGTTGCGAGATTGCGGCATGGGTGACGTTAAGTGCTCGGGCGGCGGCAGAAAAACTGCCGAGTCGGGCAGCCACCTCAAAGGCGCGCAGGGCGGCGAGTGTGGGCATGTCTTTCCAATCCATGAACCCATGTTAGTTCAGCTTACATGCTAAAAGCCATATAAACTTTGGAAAACCTCTCAATGGTGCGAAAAGAGTGCCAGCAACCAAATGAGGCGCACCATGTCCAAATTTAAATCCCTGTTTTCTGGTAAAAAGCGCTCCACCCCGTCTTTCGTGGAGCGCGAAAAACGTCAAAGCCGCGAGCTGCGGTATGATCTGAACTACCAAATGAACCGTCGCATCAGTCTCTGATCGCGCCCAAAGGCCCGCTTAGGCGGGCCTTTTGTTCTCTTCACCGGACCTTGGGTTCGGAGCCAGTGTTTTGAGCCAATCGATAAACAAACGGGTGGAGGTGCGCTCCACCCCTTTGGGTGTCGCCGCGTAATAGGTGAATTTCTGGTTGAACTCATATGGCAAGCGAACCAAGGCACCGCTCGCCAGATCGTCGCTCACCGCAATCTCGGAGACAAAAGTCAAACCAATCCCCCGCATCACGGCTTGGACGCTGTCGGCCTGACCTTCGATGTAAATCGCAGAAAGCTTTTCAGGATCTAATCCGCATTCTCGCACCAGATCGTCATCGCGATAGTAGGATTGCGATTTGATCCAGGGCATGTCGCCCAACGGCAATGCTTTGGTGTCGCCGCCATATTTGTCGATAAGGCTTGGGCTGGCGATCAGAATGACGCGGGTGGTCCAGAGATGTTCGACATCAAGCCCCGGCCAGTCTCCCTTGCCGGTGCGAATCCCTAGGTCGAAGTGCTGACGTTTCAGGTCATCAACCGATCCTGAGGGGGTCAGGGACACCGGAATATCCGGATGCGCATCCCAGAATTGGCCCAGCCGAGGAATGATAAAGGCATAGGACAAAGCGGGAGTGCAGGTGACTCGCAATCCGCGCGAGGCAGGCGTCCCGCGCAGGCGCTCAATCCCGTCGGCAATCGTCGAAAACCCGTCCGACAGGGACGCGGCCAATTGGCGTCCGGCATCCGTCAATGCCATGCCGCGCCCTTCACGCTGCAACAGGGTGAGACCAAGGTCCTTTTCAAGCGCACGAACCTGTTGCGTGATCGCCGCGTGGGTGACGTTCAGTGCATTGCCTGCCGCCGTGAAGCTTCCCAGCCGCGCAGTGGCTTCGAAGGCCCTGAGGCTCGAAAGAGAGGGAATGCGGCGCCAGTCGATTTCTGTCATGTGTTAGATATTCTTACAATTTGAAAAAATCCCTGAGTGGGACGGCTCAAATATAAGTGGTACATCACCGATATGTCGAGCTTTTCGGGAGTAAACCAATGTTACACATAATGGCCACGGAACTGATGTCTGCGCGGGATGCAACCTCTCCTGAACTGCATCATCGCCGTGCTTTTATGGCGGAGCAGCGCCGTGCCAAACGAGCCGCCCACGCAGCATGGTTTGCCAAGCTGAGGGCTGTCCCCGAAAAGCTCGGCGGTTTTTCACATGTCAAAGTTCCGCCATCAACGCCGCATGGCGCGCGGTAAAGGCTTTGCGCGTCTCAACGGGCGGGCGCAGGTGAAGTTTCAGATCGCCGACCAGTTCAGGGTCCATTTTGCCGAAGAACTTATTGCTTTCCTCGACTGAAAACCCGGCGATCTGTGTGGCCTCCAGCCAAGCCGACACCTTATCCGCCTTTTTGATCTTTTTCTTGATCGTCGCCGGGATTTTTGCCGGCAGGCCAAAGCGAATGTGGATCGCGGCGGTCAGCCGATCATCCAACTCACCGTAATCGGGTCCAATCGCGGCTTTGACTGGTGAAATCATATCGCCGATCACATATTCCGGGGCATCGTGCAAAAGTGCTGCAAGCTGCCATTTGATCGGCTCGTTTGGATAGAGCATGCGAAAAATCTCTTCGACCAGAATGGAATGTTCGGCGACGGAATAGGCGTAATCACCATGGGTTTGCCCATTCCAACGCGCCACAAAGGCCAGACCATGGGCAATATCCTCGATCTCGATGTCCATCGGTGTCGGGTCCAGCAGGTCGAGCCTGCGACCGGACAGCATCCGTTGCCATGCGCGGGGCTGGGTGCGGGATTGTGCCATGTTGTCCTCATGTCTGTTTGAGAACTAGGTAACCTCGCCTTAAGGCTGTTTCCATATTTTTTCCGGTCTTAATCCGAAATCAATGGCTCTGCGTTGTAAGGACAGGGTCAAGCTGATAATCAGCGCCCAAGTTAACCATGTTTATGCAGGAGCCACGATCCATGGCCACCGACTATATCGTCAAAGACATCTCTCTCGCGGATTTCGGGCGCAAGGAACTTGATATCGCGGAAACGGAAATGCCGGGGTTGATGGCGCTCCGCGAGGAATATGGCGAAATTAAACCGCTGAAAGGCGCGCGCATCGTCGGCTCTTTGCACATGACGATCCAGACCGCCGTTCTGATCGAGACGCTTGTCGAACTGGGCGCCGATGTGCGCTGGGCGTCCTGCAACATCTTCTCGACCCAGGATCACGCCGCGGCGGCGATTGCGGCGGCGGGCATTCCGGTCTTTGCCGTCAAAGGCCAAAGCCTTGAAGAACATTGGGATTACCTCGACAAATCTTTCCAGTTCGCCGATGGACCAAACATGATCCTCGACGATGGTGGCGATGCGACGCTTTATATCCTGCTTGGCGCGCGTGCCGAAGCTGGTGAGGATGTGATCGCCGTGCCGACGTCTGATGAAGAGGTGGTGATCAAGGCGCAGATCAAGAAACGCATGGCGGAGACCCCCGGTTGGTTCACCAAAATGCGCGACCAGATCAAAGGCGTCTCCGAGGAAACCACCACCGGCGTGCATCGTCTCTACGATCTGGTGAAAAAGGGTCAACTCCCCTTCCCCGCGATCAACGTGAACGACTCGGTGACCAAGTCGAAATTCGACAACAAATATGGCTGTAAAGAATCGCTCGTTGACGGCATCCGTCGTGCGACTGACGTGATGATGGCCGGCAAAGTGGCTGTCGTCTGTGGCTATGGCGATGTGGGCAAAGGCTCGGCGGCCTCCCTGCGTGGTGCCGGCGCGCGTGTGAAAGTGACCGAAGCCGACCCGATTTGTGCGCTTCAGGCCGCGATGGACGGGTTCGAGGTTGTGCTTCTCGAAGAGGTTGCGGGTGACGCGGACATTTTCATCACCACCACCGGCAATAAGGACGTGATCCGCATCGAGCACATGCGCGCGATGAAGGACATGGCCATCGTCGGCAACATCGGCCACTTCGACAATGAAATTCAGGTTGCGGCGCTCAAGAACCACAAATGGACCAACATCAAGGATCAAGTGGATATGATCGAAATGCCCTCGGGCAGCCGGATCATCCTGTTGTCCGAAGGGCGTCTGTTGAACCTCGGCAATGCGACGGGTCACCCATCTTTCGTGATGTCTGCCTCGTTCACCAACCAGGTTCTGGCTCAAATGGAGCTTTGGACCAATGGTGAAAACTACCAGAACGACGTTTACATCCTGCCGAAGCACCTCGACGAAAAAGTGGCGCGTCTGCATCTGGGTCGTATCGGCGTCAAGCTGACAACCCTGAGCAAGGAACAAGCTGATTATATCGGCGTGGCGGTCGAAGGTCCGTTCAAACCGGAACATTACCGCTATTAAGGTAATCGCCCGAAATGGGCCGCAAAAAACCATATGAGTCGCCACCCGCCGGAGTGTGGGTGGCGCTTGCTTTTCTTCTGTTGGCTGGCCTTATCTATGTCGGATGGCAAATTCTGACACTGCCAAGCTCGCCTTTGCCACACGGCTGGAATCCTCTTGCGCCGCTTCATGTCCAGGATGACGTGACGCCGCTGACGAAGATGAAGCTCGCACGCGCCGAAAGCTCTTTGGAAAGTTGCCTTGCGGCGCTGGACGGAAGCGCAGAGGTTATCGCGATGTCGCCGCTTGAGGCCACCGGAGGTTGCGGGATTGAGGATCGCGTGACGCTGTCGACCGTGGGCGAAAGCCAAATAGACCCGCTTCAAACCAGTTGCGCCATTGCACTGCGCACCGCGATGTGGGAACGCCATGGTTTGCAGCCCGCTGCCGAAGAAATTTTTGGCACGTCCATTAGCGTTCTGCGCCAGATCGGCAGTTACAATTGTCGTGTGATCCGCACCCCTAACGGCACTTCCTCGCGCCTCAGCACGCATGCGACAGGTGAGGCCATCGATATCACGGGCTTCGATTTGTCGGATGGCACGCGGATACGCTTGATGTCCGATTGGGATGGGGATGCGCAGAAAGCGGCCTTTCTGCGCGCGGCGCGGGAGAGTGCCTGCACATGGTTCGCGACAACGCTTTCGCCGGATTACAACAGCCTTCATGCGGATCATTTTCACCTGCAGTCACGCGGCTGGGGCGCCTGTCGTTAATAGCGGTGAGAATTCGTTCAAATTTGTCCTTTCTTCACCACAGATATGCCACTACCGTTCCCGAAGGCCAGAATTGGGCCTCATGATGATGTTATTAAAGGACCAGGTGGGAGACTGCGAATGGGAAAACGTGACGAGCTTATCGCGAAATATGCCGAGGATTTGAAAACCAAATGCGGCATGGAGCCGGATATGGATCTTTTGACCAAAGTGACCATCGGTTGCGGCCCGGCGATCTACAACGACGATGCCTCCACGGTGGCAGCCTCTCAAGAGAGCGAACTTGAAACCGTCAAGAACAACTTCCTCATCAAGAAACTCGGCCTCGCCGATGGTCCTGAGTTGATGGACGCGATCAAATCCGCGATCGAGACCTATGGTCAGTCCGAGCGCAACAAGTACCGCGCCGTCTTCTACTACCTGCTGGTCAAGCACTTCGGCAAAGAGGCTGCCTACAGCTAAGATGTTCTGGAAACGTCTTGAATTGCCAAGCCGCCTCGCGATCTCGGGGCGGCTTTTCTCTTTTAAAAATGCGATCCGTTAAGCGAAGGTTTCAAAATCACTTCCAACCCGAATTACTTCGGATTTGCAGGGAATCGAGAAAACCCCTAGGTTGAATTTACCGGCTAGGATGGCCTGGACCCTTTTAAATTCGAACACGTGTGGTGCTAGGGAGCACGTGGGGTGGTGGAGGGTTCCGGGGGGTCGGAACCCTCCTTTTATTTTCAAGACGCTAAAATCAGGACGGATCTGTGTCGCCGAGCTCGCAGATAATTTTCCATTCCTCGTCTGTGACCGGCTGAACCGACAGGCGGCTGTTGTTCACCAAAACCATATCTTTGAGACGCGGGTCGTCCTTGCACATGGCAAGCGTCACCGGTTTCGTGAACGGGCGCACCGCCTTGATGTCCACACATTCCCAACGCGGGTCATCGGCTTTGCTATCGGGATGCGCCTCTGCACAGACCTCGACGATGCCGACGATCTCGGTTTCCTTGCGCGAATGGTAGAAAAAGCCGCGATCGCCCAGTTTCATCGCCCGCATGTTGTTGCGGGCCTGATAGTTGCGCACGCCGTCCCATTCCTCGCCCGCGTCACCTTTTGCGACCTGCTGATCCCAGGACCACACTTCCGCTTCGGATTTGAAAAGCCAGTAACTCATCCGCCAATCACCTGTTTCCATGCTTCGATCCGCACATCTGCAAAGAGGCCGGCCTTCGCATAGGGATCATTTGCGGCCCAGTCTTTGGCTGCCGCCATATCGTCGACTTCAATGATCACCAAAGAGCCACACATCTCATCCGAGTCATTAAGAAACGGGCCTGCGTGAACGACAACGCCGCAGCTCTTGAGATACTCGACATGCTCGGCCCGCGTATCGAGGCGAATTTGCAGAGCGCCGGGTTTGTCGGTGCAAATGACAGCGAATTTCATAGGTTATTCCCTTTTCAATGGGCGGGAGAGCAACATCTCCACCGCTTCGGATATGGACACAGTCCCGTTTATAATCTGCGTGATCGCGCTTGTAATCGGCATATCGACACCAAGTGTTTGCGACAAATGCACAACGGCTTTGGCTGTTGCGACACCTTCTACGGTGACACTTGGATCGATCTGCGCGCCCTGCCCGAGTTTCAACCCATGCGAATAGTTGCGTGACTTCTCGGAAGTGCAGGTCAACACCAGATCACCAAACCCCGAAAGCCCGGAGAGCGTCGTTGGATCGGCGCCAAGTTTGAACGCCAGTCGCTGCATCTCGGCAAAGCCGCGGGTCATGAGGGCGGCGCGGGCACTTTCGCCAAACCCGGCGCCGATGGCGAGGCCACAGGCGATGGCGATGACATTCTTGAGCGCTCCGCCAAACTCGACACCCAAAGGATCGATGCTGGAATAGAGACGAATATTGTCGGTGCTCAGGTGCGATTGCAGGTCCTCGACACGTTCGTTGTCTCGCAGGGCCAGCGTCAAAGCGGTGGGCAAACCATCGGCGATATCTACGGCAAAAGAGGGCCCGGACAGAATGGCGACCGTCGCGCCGGGCAGGGTGTCTTCGAGCACTTCAAGAGGCCCTCGATCCGAGGAAAGATCGACACCCTTACAGCAGGCAACGAGTGTTTTATGCAGGAATAGGGTCTTGTTTTCCTCTGCAAAGCGCGCGAGCTGTTGCATCGGCACGGCGAGCAAAAGGATCTCAGCCTTGGTGGCCTGGGTGAGATCGGCGGTGATTTGCAGGGTCTCTGGAAACGGTTTCCCCGGCAGTCGGCCCATGTTTTCGCGGCGTTTTTGCATCTCTGATGCGGCGCCCTCAGAACGTGCCCAAAGCTGAACATCGCGACCGGATCGGGCAAGAGAAATGGCCAGAGCTGTTCCAAAAGCACCGGCACCAAGGACCGAAATCTCACTCACGAGCTGTCTCTCCCCACGGTTATTGCATGGTCTGCGCACGATGAACCGCGCAGAACACGGGCGGCACATGTTGTTCAACCCATGCTTGGGAGGTATCACCGTGAGAAGAGCCAGACAATCCCGAGACCGATTTTGACCGCAACCGTTCTGATCACACGCCCGAAAGAGGATGCCGAGCGCCTCGCGCAGGTGCTTGAGGCATATGGTCCTCATGTGCGGTGTATTATCGCGCCCGTCATGGAGATCGTCGAAACGCCTTTTGAGCTCCCCAAAGAGCGTTTCGATCATCTTTTACTGACCTCACGGCATGCCGTTTCGGCTGCGGCTCCTTTTCAGGGCGTGCCAACTTATTGTGTTGGCAAAGCCACGCGCGATGCAGCCGTGGAAGCGGGTCATGACATCCAGGGAGTCTTTGCCAACGCCGATGAGCTTGTTGCGAAGCTCGCTGAGCATGGCGCTGGACATGCGTTCCATTTTCACGGTCGCCACACGAGAGGCAAGATTGCAGAACGGCTGACTTTGGCCGGATTAGAGACGAAATCTCTCGTCGTATATGAGCAAAACCCAAGGCGATGGAGCACGGAGGAACGGCAGGACATCTTGGTGGCTCCAAATCTCATCGTGCCGCTTTATTCGCCGCGCTCAGCCTCGCTCACTGCGAAGCAGCTTGAAGATTTCACAGGTGATTTGACCCTGATTGGCCTGTCGCAGGCCTGTCTCGACGCGTGGGATGGCCCGAACTCCGCGAAAACGTTCTGCGTGGATCATCCCGATGGACAGGCCATGAAGCAGGCCATTGCGTCGCAGCTTTGAGGATCACCGCTTGAGGGGGGCGGTCTCAGGGTCTAGGCTCCGGGTATTAAGTGCAAGAACAGGTTCTGGATTCGAAAGGTGAATCTCGTGTCAGGTGATCAGAAAACCCCGCAGGAGACTGCGAGTGACAAAACGGAAACCCCAGAGGATCAGGACGCCGTGACGGCAAGCGCCGCAGACGAAGCGCCAGACAGCGACATCACACCAGACGGAAAATCAGAAGAGCCGGTTGCCGAAGAGACCGAAACCTCTGACGAAACGGAAGAAACTTTAGAGGAAGCTGAGGCCAGCGAAGAGGCCGAAGCGGCTGAAATCTATTCTGTTGACGAGACCACCCAAGAAGAAGTTGAAGAAAAGCCTGAGGCCACGCCCCCTGCCCCGGTCACGACGGTTGTGAAACGCGGCGGATTTGTGCCTATCGTTTTGGGGGGCATCGTTTGTGTAGCACTTGGTTACGCCGGTGCGCAGTTCCTGAAACCCGAGGGCTGGCCATTCCCCGGCGCGAACACGGACGAGCTGACGCAACAGATCGCTGATCTCGAGGGGCAAATCAAAGATCTGCAATCGGCTGCGACCCAACGCGCAGAGGCGCAGCAAACCGCGCTGGCGGATTTACAGGCGCAAGTTTCTGCGGAAGAAGATACCACGGAAATTGATGCGCTTGCCGATAAAATCGCGACATTCGAAGACCGCATGACCCAGATCGAGGCCCGTCCCGTGGCGGAAGCCATCGTCTCGCCCGAAGCCACCGCGGCCTATGAACGCCAACTGGCGCAAATGCAGGACCTGCTCAACAGCGAGATCGCCCGGCTGGAAGAGGCCAAGGATCAAGCCGTGGCCGAGGAAACCGCTGCCCGCATTTCCACCGCAAAAGCCCGGCTTCAAACTCTGGTCGACGCGGGCGAGCCCTTTGATCAGGTACTGGCCGAGATGAACACCGATGTCCCCGAAGTTTTGCAACAGGCCGCTGCGGAGGGCATCCCAAGTGTGACATCGTTGCAGGAAGGCTATTCTGAGGCGGCGCGTGACGCCTTGGTGGTCTCTTCGCGCGCGGCCTATGACGCGGGCGAGCAAAGCTGGTTCCAAACCGCGCTCCAAACTCAAATCGGATTGCGATCCACCAAACCGAAAGAGGGCGACGACGCGGACGCGATCCTGTCGCGCGCGGAGCAAGACGTGCGAGACGGCCTCTTTGCCAGAGCGATCACCACGCTTGAGGCCCTGCCAGAAGAAGGCAAAGCCGAGATGCAGGGTTGGATCGCACGTGCCCAGGAACGGGTGGATGTGATGACGGCCCTTGATGAATTTCTTGGTCAGTAAGAAAGGCGAAAAAATATGCTCTGGTCCCTCGTGAAAATCGTTGTTTTCGTCATTCTTGTCGCAGCGCTGGCCTATGGCGGCACGGTGCTGATGGAAACCGAAGGCGGCGCGCAGATTGCCTTTGGCAGTTATGAAATCACCCTGACCCCGCTCAAGGCGGTCTTGGCCCTGATCGCGCTGATCGTGGCGATTTATGTGGCGCTGAAACTTTTGGGGCTTCTGGTTGCTGTGTCACGGTTCCTGCTGGGCGATGAGACCGCAATCTCCCGCTATTTCGACCGCAACCGTGAGAAAAAGGGCATCGAGGCCGTCACGGACGGCATGATGGCTTTGGCTTCTGGTGACGGACGTCTGGCGCTGGCCAAGGCCTCTAAAGCCGAGAAATACCTCCAGAAACCTGAACTGACGAACCTGTTGAAGGCGCAGGCTGCCGTGATGAATGGCGACAAGCTCACCGCTGAGCGGGCCTTCAAACAATTGGTGACGGACGAGCGCACGCGGTTTGTGGGCGTGCAAGGCATCATGAAGCAGAAGCTCGACGAAGGGGATACGGATACCGCGCTTAAACTGGCGGAAAAAGCATTTGCCTTGAAACCGAAACATGTCGAAACGCAAGATATTCTCCTCCGTCTGCAGGCCGGGAAAGGCGATTGGGCGGCGGCACGTGGCACGCTTTCTGCCAAGTTGAAACACGGCGCCATTCCGCGCGATGTGCACAAACGCCGCGACGCCGTTTTGGCGCTGTCGCAGGCGAAAGGCGTGTTCGAGGAAGGCGCCAGCATCGAGTCCAGAGAAGCGGCGATTGAAGCCAACAAAAAGTCCCCGGATTTGATCCCGGCGGCGGTGATGGCCTCCGACGAATATGTCGCGGAAGGCAAACAACGTCAGGCCGCGCGCGTGATTAAGAAGGCCTGGGAAGCCCAGCCCCACCCCGATCTCGCAGCGGCTTTTGCCCGGATCGAGCCGAAGGAAACCCCGGAGCAACGCATCAAACGCTTTGGTGCTTTGACCAAGGTGCATCCGGAAAACCCGGAAAGCCAAATGCTCGCCGCCGAGCTCTATATCGCCGCCGAAGATTTCCCGGCGGCACGCAGGGCGCTGGGCGATCTGGCGGAGATGAATCCGACAGCGCGCAGCCTCACCATTCTGGCCGCGATCGAGCGTGGCGAAGGCGCTGAGGATGTCGTGGTGCGTGGCTGGCTGACACGGGCGCTGACGGCGCCGCGCGGTCCGCAATGGGTCTGTGACAATTGCCAGACGATCCATGCGGAATGGGCACCTGTCTGCGATCAATGCGGTGGCTTTGACACGTTGAGCTGGCGCAAGCCGACTCACTCCGAGGTGGCCATGCCGGCAGGCACGGAAATGTTGCCGATGATCGTCGGCGCCATGCCCGAACCTGTGTCAGAGCCTGAGGTTTCCGAGGAGGATGAGGTGGAAGAAACCGCCGCAATGGTCGATGTGACCCCTGCGGAGGAAAAGGAAACGGAAAAGGGTGCAAATTAGGGCTACACACCTCTGAAAGAGGGTGATAAAGACCCGTTCACGCCGAAAGCGCGCTTTCGGCAAAGGTGCCGGTGTAGCTCAGCTGGTAGAGCACGTCATTCGTAATGATGGGGTCGTAGGTTCGAGTCCTATCACCGGCACCAATAGCTCTCTGCGAAAGCAAAGATGCCGACACCCTTGGAATATGAGCATGCGGCAGTCGTTTTCGGCACGAAAACGATGAGAGCATCTGGCTCTAAGCTTTGCTTCTACCCGCTCCATTTTTAATTGGCCTACTGCGCGGAGCGCTACTTGAGGCCAGTTTCCGTTCGAAAATTCTCCTCTTACCTGCATCACTTTCTACCCGATCACAGCGCTCAGTTCTTCTTCCAGCCGGGCCATGAAATGGTTGGCAGAGAAGCTCTTGAAGGCACGCTTTCGACCCGCCTCTGCCACGAGGTGTCTTTGATCGGGCCGAGCGATCAACTCGGATATTTTCTTCGCGAGTATCTGTTGCCCCTCGACACCGGCAGAAAAGAGAAAGCCGGTCTCCTTGTCGATGATGATTTCTTTGGTTCCGCCAGAGGCCGTACCGAACACGACATTTCCAGCGGCCATGGCCTCAATCGTGACTCGACCAAAACTTTCGCCTCTGCCCGCCTTAAGTCCTTGACTGTTCATCACAAAAATATCGGTTGCGGCATAAAAGCCAGCGACATGTTTTTGAAATAGGAACATCCGTGAGGGGTCGATGATGGTGATGCCCTTGAGTTGGAATTTGAGCCGGTATCGTTTCAGATAACGCGTATTTTTGAAGCCGACCAAAAGCAGTTTGATTGGCAAACCTTCGCGCTTGGCGAGGCGCGACAGAGTTTGGGCGAGCATGTCCTGTCCCTTGCGAGGTTCAACCGTTCCGATGCAGGTCACGAGGATTTCGTCCGGTTGGACATTCAACCTGCTGCGAATTTCCTCTCGCGTGAGGGCTGCCCAGCGCGTCGGGCCCTGTGTGTCCGGAAAGAGAAATGTGTCTTGCGTGATGGTATCGACGAAATCGTCGCTCAATGCAGGATGTATGACGCCGTGATGATCCGGCAAACGCGCAACATCTTGCCAAGCTTTTTGTGAGTGCAGGCTGCCAAAGAGCACCAGTTTGGCGAGGTGCAGATTGGAAGCGGCGTGTTGAAAGCGCTCGACATCAATCTCATGCACCCACCAGACCAGCCGCTCTGCAATGTCAGGGTGTTCAGCGAGCGTTTCGACAATCCAGCCATTCACGCGTTCATGGGTCGTGTTGGCGATGATGAGATCGGCCGTCTGTGCCAGATCGGCGGCGACCTCAGACGGCACAAGGGGAATGCGATGCTCGTTCGCGATGTTGCGCGCGGGGCCAATCCCACCTTCCAAAGTGAGCAAACGCACCTCAGCGCCCGCAGCGATCAGCATTTGCGCGGTTTCCATGAGCAACAGCGGCGCACCAGTCCTGCTCAAATCATGTGAGAGGAGCAGGATAGATTTGCCGCGAAACACATTCGGTGCAGCCTCAGGTGATTTTCTCGACAGGTGTTTCACATCAGCTTCCCAGAGTTCGGCTGAAATCGGACCGGGGGTCGAGCCGTCACCACGGGCTTTCTGCCCGCCTGTGAACACAAGCGTGTCGCCGATCAGGGTTGTCGACGGCAGTTTGAGACGAGTCGGAAGATAGCCCGCGATCGTCCAGTGATCACTCTCGGGATCATAGGTTTGGATGGCATCGGTCAGATGCAGGTAGAAGGTCTCGGGATGTTTGTAAATCTGTCCGCCCAGCACCAGAATTTTGCCTGCATATGTCTGCACGGAGTAATCGATATGCGAGGTCGCGATGGGCAAATCGCCTATCCGGTGCCAGTCGCCATCAGCCGTGTCGAGGCGGAAACAGGCCTGAATATAGGTCTCTTGGGTATGCCCCGTACAGCGGCACTCCGGATCGCCTTCAATCGCGATAAAATCACCCTGTTGCCCGCCAATGACATAGAGCGCATCTTTGAAAACAATACTGCCCCGATGCATGCCGGGCACTGGGATTGGACGTTCTTCGCGCCATGCCACCTCCGTGGTGCCGCCATCTTTTACGGCAAGGCTCCAGTGTTCTCCCTTCGGGGTCCAGCGATCCTCTCCAGCGCCGCCCACGAAATGCAGGCGACCGTTCCAGACTTGCATCGTTCCCGCATATCTTGGCGCTGGAAGTGGGGGCAACTCGGTCCAGGTTTCGCTCTGCGTGTCAAAAACAAAGACATTTGCAATTGCCGGGCGGCATTCGGCGCCAACCTGACCCGCAGCCGAATAGATATACCGTCCATCGGTCGCGATCGCATGGTGAGAATGCGGAAACCCATCGGGCACGGGGTGTGAGGCCACCCATTTCCGCGAAGCCACATCATAGACCTCCGCGGTCCCGCTGATTGCAGAGAGGGCATGATACCCGCCAAAAACATACAGGCGTCCATCAACAGTACATGACGATGAATCATAGAGCGGAAAAGCCGCATCAGGGCCGCGTTGCCAATCCAATCCCGTGGCCTCAGCCATGTTGTCGTAGAGGAGGCGTTCGGTCCGTTTTTCGCGGGATTTCTTCCGGGCGCGGGCCGGGGCCTGCAGTCGAAGCCTGAGGGCATGTAGACTATTTTTCAGTGCGCTGGCTGTGTTCATTGGAAATTTGCCTCTGTTCTACTTTGTTCAGGCTTAAACGATCTATGCCCTGTCGTCCGTTCATATTTTTGCGTCCGCGACACTGATATTTTAACCCATATCCAATGGGTGTCGGAGGTTTCATGCGGACGCAAAGGCTCAACGGACTGCGCAAACTTGCTGCGCATCTTATGTGACGGAATATCTGTTCAATTTTAGAAATTAAGACGGTGTTTATTCACAACTGCTATCCCTGTTTTCGGGTGAAAAATGAGGTGGTGGTATGAGCGGAAAAGGGAACGCTCCGATTATCATCAAGAAGAAGAAGGTTATCGCAGGCGGCGGCCACCATGGCGGCGCCTGGAAAGTGGCTTATGCCGACTTTGTGACCGCAATGATGGCCTTCTTTCTCTTGATGTGGTTGTTGAACGCGACGACGGAAAAACAGCGCAAAGGGCTTGCGGATTACTTTAATCCGACCATTCCCGTGAACCGCATTTCCGGCGGTGGTGACGGCTCTTTTGGTGGCGACTCAGTCTTCACCGAGGAAACCCTGTCGCAAAATGGGACAGGGGCGTCAAACACGCATAGTGCCAATGACAGTGGGGCCGCGAAATCCGAAAGCACGGAAGACGAGGATACAGCTGAGGCACTCGAGGCGAAGGCTTTCGCAGATGTACAAGAGCTTTTGACGGCATTCAGTGGCGAAAGCATGGCTGCAGATGAGGCGATGCGACATATCGTGACCCGGGTGACGGACGAAGGTTTGATCATCGAACTGCACGATCTCGATGATGAGCCGCTGTTCTCCTCGAAATCCTCAGAGCCGTCTGAGGTGATGGATTTGCTCGTGGAAATGTTGTCTGAGGTCTTTAAAATCGTCCGAAATGACATTGCGGTCTCAGGCTATGTGCGCTCTCAACCCCTTGTTGTTGCTGACAATCCGGTCTGGGATTTGTCGACCAAACGAGCAGATCAGGTTCGGCTTTTGTTGGAAAAAAATGGCACCCCTTCGGCACGTATTCAACGGGTGACAGGTTATGCGGATCGCAAACCTGCTGTCGGCAATCCAATGGCTGCCCGTAACAACCGTGTCGAGATCGTCTTGCTGAGAAAACAGATAAAGAAATAGATCGCATTTTAAGCGTTAGGGAGCCGTTAAGCCTCATTGTGCATGCTGAAACCAGTTTTTTGGGTCCCAGCAGCAGAAAGGCGCTACCCCCATGTCGATTTCTTCTTCTCTTAATGCCGGTGTTGCCGGCCTTGCAGCAAACGCTACGCGGCTTGCAACGATTTCCGATAACATCGCCAACTCCGGGACATATGGGTACAAACGTGCCTCAACCGATTTCGAATCCTTTGTGATCTCGAACTCCGCAAACACCGGCACCTATACTGCAGGCGGCGTCCGTGCGAGCACGACTCGCTTGATTGACGAGCAGGGGCCGCTGATCTCGACCTCGAACGCGACGGATATTGCCGTTGCTGATGGCGGTTTCCTTCCGGTGACTACCGAAGTGTCGCTTGACGGCAATATGGGCGATCAACCCCTGATGATGACCACCACCGGATCGTTCCACACGGACGCGGACGGCATTCTCAAGACGTCTTCCGGCCTTGTTCTGCTGGGTTGGCCCGCCGAGGCCGATGGCTCCATCGCCACCTATGCGCGCGATACAATGACGGGACTTGAACCCGTGGTTATCAATTCCAACCAGACGGCTGGCGACCCGACCACCAAAATCAATCTCGGTGTAAACCTGCCCGCAGAAGGCGCGACCACTGCCCTGCCGGCTTCTGTGGAATACTTCGGCAACCTCGGTACCTCCGAGGCGTTGGACATCACTTTCACGCCGGACCCTGTGACCCCGAACAGCTGGACCATGACGATCACTGACACTGCATCCGGTGGTGCCATTATCGGCGAATATGATCTGGTGTTCGATGATACGCGCGGCGCAGGCGGCACGCTTTCGACCGTCACTCCGACGGTCAACAACCCGGCAACTGCAACCTATGATTCGGGGGCAGGCACCCTGGCTCTGACCGTTGCGGGTGGCCCGATCGAAATGACCATCGGCAAACCGGGCGACACCAATGGTCTCACCCAGCTGTCCGACGGGTTTGCGCCCACCTCGATCACCAAAGACGGTTCGCCCGTTGGTAACCTGACTTCGGTAGAGATCGACGACGGCGGCTATATCACGGCAACCTACGATACCGGTTTTACCCGCGTGATCTATCAAATCCCGCTGGTGGACGTCCCGAATCCCAATGGCCTGACCTCTCTGGGCAACCAAACTTATCAGGTGTCGCCGGATTCGGGTTCCTTCTTCCTGTGGGATGCGGGGGACGGCCCGACCGGTACGATCGAAGGTTTTGCTCGCGAAGGCTCCGCCACCGACGTGGCCGCTGAACTGACGGATCTGATCCAAACTCAGCGGGCCTATTCCTCGAATGCAAAGGTCATCCAGACGGTCGACGAGATGCTCCAGGAGACCACGAACATCAAACGCTGAGCCTTAAAGTGACAAGTTAGGAGGCTAGACATGAGTATTTCTTCGGCCCTTTCAAATGCCTTGAGTGGCCTGAATGCTGTGTCGCGCGCGGCGGATGTCGTGTCCTCCAACGTCGCCAACGCCATGACAGAAGGGTATGGCAAGCGGGAAATCGAGTTAACCTCGCAGCAACTGGGCAGATATGGCTCCGGCGTTTCAGTCGTCGGGGTCACTCGCTATCATGATCCGGTCGTGACGGGCGAGCGTCGTTATGCGGGTGCAGAGGCGGCACTCGAAAATACCCGCGCGGAGTTTTACGACTCCTATGCTGCGGCCATGGGCCAGGCCGATGAAAAGGACTCCATCGCAGGCCGGATCACCGGTCTCGAAACCGCACTGATCGAAGCCGCCAGCCGCCCGGATTCCGAGGCGCGGCTGGCGACTGTTCTGGACGCGGCAAGTGACTTAACGACACAAATCAACGATGCCTCCGACAGCATTATGGACACGCGTATGGCCGCGGATAAGGAAATCGCACAGACCGTCGATTTCTTGAATTCCGCACTGCAACAGGTTGTCGATCTCAATGTCGCGATCCAGAAACAGATCACTCAAGGCTATGATGCCAATGGTCTCATGGATCAACGTCAGACATTGGTTGATCAAATTTCCGAATTCATTCCCGTGAATGAAGTCGAAAAAGATAACGGGATGATTTCCCTCTACACCAATGGCGGTGCCTTCCTCGTAGACTCCAAGGCCGCAACCCTCGGGTTTACACAGACGCCGATCATCACTCCCGATATGACTGTTTACGGTGGTGCTTTGTCAGGCCTGACGATCAATGGTCTGGACATGCCGACGAGCACGGACAAAGGCCCCATCGCTGGCGGTAAACTCGCGGGCTTGTTCGAAGTGCGCGATGTACTGGCACCTCAGGCCCAAACCGAACTGGATGCTCTCGCACGTGACCTGATCGAGCGTTTCCAGACACCCGATGCGGATTCCACTCTGGCGATCGGTGATGCGGGTCTCTTTACCGATGGCGGTGTGGCCTTTGATGTTTTGAACGAAGAGGGCTTGGCTGGGCGGATTTCCGTGAATGCTTTGGTCGACCCAGATCAGGGTGGCGACCTGTGGAAGCTTCGTGACGGGCTTGGTGCTGTGACAGAGGGCGATCAGGGCGACGCGACCGTCCTGAATTCTTTGGCCAACGCGCTACAAAAGTCCCGTGTCGCGGCTTCGGGCGGATTGACCGGCATCGAACGCTCGGCACTTGGATTTGCAGCTGACATCTATTCGCTCGCGGAAACGAACCAACTCAACGCGGAGGCGGATCTGACCTACGCCTCGGCCCGCCGCGACTCGCTTGAGGCCATTGAATTGGAGAATGGCGTGGACACGGATCAGGAAATGCAACGGCTTCTCGTGATCGAACAAACCTATGCCGCGAATGCCAAGGTGATTTCGACCATCGAGGCGCTCATGGATCAGTTGATGGGGATTTGACGATGAGTACGATTTCTTTCGGTGATAGGGCTGCGACGCTCCGGAACATGCGGTTTACGACGCAAACCAAGCAAGATCTCGACAGATATAACTACGAGGTCGCAAGCGGTAAAAAGCAAGACCTGTCCGGGGCGGTCTCTGGTGACTTTTCGCCCTTGGCGTCCATTGAACGTTCTCTTCGAACCCTGGGCTCTTATGATATCGCGATCCAGGAGGCGGACCTTTTTGCAACTGCTTTGCAATCCAGCTTTGGATCAATTTCTTCGCACGTCGAAGATCTCTCTTCCAGCCTGTTGACGGCCTCGACAAACGCTGATGCAACCAGTGTTACAGTTGCTGCGAAAGACGCGCGTACAAGGTTTGACGCGGTCGTATCCACTTTGAATGCCCGGATCGGAGATCGTTCGCTTTTGAGTGGTGCAGCAACGGGACAGACGGCGCTGATGACAGCTGATGATATGATGAGCGAGCTGGTGACAGCAGTTTCCGGCGCCTTGACCGCGGCTGACGTGGAAACCATTGTCGATGATTGGTTCATGTCCGGCGGTGGCGGTTATGAAACCACCGCTTATCAAGGGTCGGCGAATTCTCTGTCGCCTTTCTCGCTCGGCGAGAACGAAAAGGTGAAACTGGATATCACCGCAGAAGACATGTCCATCCGCGAAACGCTCAAAGGCTTGGCTTTGGCCTCTCTTGTCGATGAAGGCGTTTTTGACGGTGAGGTCGGGACGCAAGCATCTCTGTTGCGCAGCGCAGGCGAGACCCTCATGGGCGCTCAGGCCGGTTTGGCCGATCTCCAGGCTCAGGTCGGCTCGATCGAGGCGCGTATCGAAGAGGCAAACCTGTCCAACAAGGCCATGACCTATTCCTATGAGACGGCAAAATCCGAAATCATTTCGGCAGACCCCTATGAGTCCGCGTCAATGCTCACTCAAACCGAAACTCAACTTCAACTCATCTACACGCTGACCGCGCGTATGTCCCAACTTAGCCTTGCGGATTACATCTGATGTTCAAATTGCTCTCCTCTCTTCTTTTTGCGCTCCTGCTGGCTCTTCCCGCCGCAGCCAACCCCATTCGGATCAAGGATCTCGTCGAATTCGACGGAGTGCGTGGCAACGATCTGGTCGGATATGGCCTCGTTGTCGGTTTGAACGGAACGGGCGATGGTATCCGAAACGCGCCATTCACCGAGGAAATCATGTCCAGCATCCTTGAACGTCTCGGCGTGAATGTGACCGGAGAGCAGTTTCGACCCAAAAACGTCGCAGCTGTCTTTGTCACCGCGACGTTGCCTCCCTTTTCTCGGACAGGCGGTAAGATCGATGTGACAGTTTCGGCGATTGGTGATGCGAAAAGTCTTTTGGGCGGCACGCTGATCATGACGCCGCTCAATGCGCCGGATGGTCAGATTTACGCCGTCGCACAAGGCACCGTTATTGCCGGCGGTGCTTCTGCCGAGGGAGCCGGTGCATCTGTGGTGCAAGGTGTGCCGACCTCTGGCGTTATTCCGTCTGGTGCGCGGGTTGAGCGTGAAATCGATTTTGATTTCACGCAGCTCAAATCAGTGCGCTTGGCGCTTCGCAACCCCGATTTCACGACGGCTGAACGGATTGAAGATGCCATTAATCAGGATTTCGGTCGCGTTGTATCCAGAATGCTCGATGCCGGTACGGTGATCTTGGACATCAAGGCGACCAAGGAACTGTCCCCGGCGCATGCTTTGGGGCGGGTGGAAAACATTTCTGTGCAGCCGGAGCGTAAAGCGCGTGTCGTCGTGGATCAGAGATCCGGCACGATCGTGATGGGGGAAGATGTGCGGATTTCCCGTGTGGCCGTTAGCCAGGGGAACTTGACCCTGCGTATCCAGGAAGAGCCGCTTGTGGTCCAGCCTAACCCGTTCTCAGACGGCGGCACAGTGGTCGTTCCCAGAACGCAGGCCTCTATTCAAGAAGAGCCCGGCATCGGATTGGCGGAAATCAATGAGGGCACCTCTCTGTCCGAGGTGATTGCAGGTCTGAATGCGCTGGGCGTGTCGCCGCGCGACATGATTGATATTCTGAAAAGCATCAAGGCGGCCGGAGCCCTGCATGCAGAGTTCCTGGTGCGATAACTCGCACTGGGGCAGAAGCGGAAAAGCTGTGCTGCAGTCGAGGAGGTCCCAAGGAGTCGCTCAGCCAAGGTCAGAAAATAATAAAACGCGCCCCGTAATGGAGCGCGTTTTATTTGTGAGCTTTTCGTGAGACTGCCGGTCAGAAATAGCTGCGGACGAGGGCGCTTGAGATCAAAGCCCAGCCATCGGAGACCACGAAAAAAGCCAATTTGAAGGGCAGGGATACGATGGCCGGTGGCACCATCATCATCCCCATGGACATTAGAATGGCTGAGACAACAAGGTCGATGATGAGAAACGGCAGGAAGATCAGAAATCCGATCTGAAATGCGCGTTCGACTTCGGAAAGCAGAAAAGACGGAACCAAAAGGGAAAGCGGCGCATCGCGAGTGACGCCGTTCACGTCGTTGATATCCGTGCGAAGTTCTTGAAGCTGTTGGAAAGTGTCGGGATCAATGCGGTTGGACATAAAACCGCGAAAGGGATCAATTGATAGCTGGAATGCCTGTTCGAGAGGGATGTCGCCGTTCACGTACGGCTGAATTCCGATGGTCCAACTTTCCGTAAAAACCGGTTCCATCACGAAATAGGTCAGAAACATCGCCAGACTGATCATCAACATGTTCGGTGGCGATTGTTGCAGACCGATGGCCTGACGCAGGATAGAGAGAACGGTAACGATAAAAGGAAAACAGGTCAGTGTGACGGCGATCCCTGGAACGATGCTCAGGACCGTAATGAGCAGCAAAAGCTGAATGGATCGGGTGGCCAGTGAACCGTCGTCACCGAGATCAAGCGTGATAGCCTGTGCGCTTGCGGTTTCCCCGATCAATAGAAAACCGATCGCCAGCAAAAGCAGAGGTGCAGAAAGCCGCATGAGAGCTCACAATCCGTTTTTCAGGTCGGCAACCTCGATGAGGCGCACGGCCAATTGACCGGCTTGCCCGCCTTCCAGCTCCTGCAATTCGCCACGCGCAATCAGTTTGTCTCCGACGTAAAGCTCAACGGGATCCTCGATATTCCGATCCAGGGGGAGGATGCTGTCGCTTTGCAGTTTCAACAAATCCTTCACGAGCGGCCTGGCTTTGCCGACGGAAATCGTGATCTCGATGGGAACCTGAGAAAACGGGTTCGTGGCAGTGTCTTCAGTATGTTCAACCATGTTTCATGGCCTCCTCATTCAGGGCATAGACCGCATTGATGGCCTTACCGATCTTTTCCACGGCAGCATCCATATCGATCTTTTTCTCAAGCTCGCCCATGCGCAGATACACCTGACCTTCGGCGAGACTTGGTTCTTCAATGATGTCCAATGGAATGGTTAACGAGTCGTCAATGAGACGCTGAATTGCCGGGCGTGATGCCGGAGAAACAACAATTTGTATCGGCGCATCCGAGGCATCCTCGGCCATGGGCAAAAGTTCCTCGAGAATGGTCTGGCCGAGTGTTTCATTCACAAGGTTGGGCAGGACCTTGCTCACCATTTCGGTCAAAAGCGGCTCAAGCGCTTTCATGACATGCGAACGGGCCTCATGAAAGGTGAAGCCCAAGTCCTGAAGATTGCGCGCAAATTCAGCGCCGATTCTGGACTGGTCTTCCCCTTCGGCGCGCGTCGCATCGTCCCAACCCGCCTTATATCCTTGCTCATAGGCGGCCATACGTTTGGCTTCAATTTCTTCTTCTGTAGGGCCAACCGGTGCAGCTTGCTGTTGCGGAATATCCTGCACTTTTTGTGCTTTTGGCTTTGGTCTGGGGGCCGCGCCGAAGTCCTCGAGAGGAAACAGAGAGGTCATCACGCATTCTCCTCAGTATCTTCCATCCAGCCGCGCAGAATTTCGACAGTTTCATCTTGACGGTCTTCGATAAGTTTCTTGAGGCGCTTCACAGGATCTGAGGGAATACCGATCTCATCGTCACCGAAATCGAAATCGGAGACGACACCCATTGTCGGCAATTCAAATCCGCCATCAGAAATTTCGCCACTCAAAGCAGGGGGTGTCGGCCTCGGAAGATCCGGTACAGGTATTGTCGCGGGCACCGCGTCAGACATGTTATCCAGCGACGGATCAGCGGGTGCCGGGAGAGCGATTGAAGGCTTGGATAGGATTGGACGCAACACAAAGAGGCCGAGAATAAGGGAGACGACGGCCAGAACAGCCAGTTGAATAATAGACATCAGATCAATGCTCATCGTGGACATCAGAGAGCTTTGCGCCTCAGTGCCTTCCACGAGAACAGGTTCGAATTCCATGGTTTTGAGGGTGATCTGATCGCCTCGCGCTTCATTAAACCCAATGGCAGAGGCTACGAGATCCCGCAGGGCTTCAAGCTCTTCGGCACTTCTTGGTGTCCAGCTTACCTCATCGGTCTCCGGATCAATGGTTCTGAGGCCATCGACCAAAACGGCAACAGTCAGCCGTTTGATCGCGCCAGGGCCGCGTTGAATTTCGCGACGGGTTTCGGACACCTCGTAATTCACGCGTTCACGCGTTTCGCTGTTGTTCGAACTTGAATCACGCCCCGTTGCGCCCTCGCCATCGGGCAGATTCGAAGCCACAGTGACGGAGCCGCCTCCACTATCTTGTGACGAAGTGCTGCGTTCTTCCGTTTCAGAACTGATCGCAACTCGGCTTTCCGGATCGAAATGACGCTCGACGATGGATTCCTGATCCGTTTCGGTTTCGACGGAAACCTCGACAACAGCCTTTCCAACACCGACACGGGCCTCGAGCAAGCGTTGCACATTCTGACGCATTTCATCGGCGCGATCAGTGCTGCCGCGCGCGCCCGTCGTTGGATCATCTCCGCTTACGACAACGCCGGTACGACCATCGATGACGGAGACGTTTTCGGGCGACAGACCGGCGACCGCCGAGGACACAAGATACCGAAATGCTTTGGCCTGTTCGGCCGAGATGGCGCCACTTGTGGCAGTGACCGTCACCGAAGCGGAGGCGGCGATTTCGCGTTTGAAAGGTTGCGATGACGGATTGGCGATATGGACGCGTGCGGCTCTAATCTGTTGAGAAGACACGATTGTTCTGGCGATCTCACCTTCTTTGGCACGCCAGTAGGCGGCGTCGAACATTTGCGATGTCGTACCGAATCCGGAAAGAGAATCGAGCAACTCATAGCCGCCCGTGGAATTCGCAGGCAAGCCTTCGGAGGCCAATGTCATGCGCAATTCATCGCGCGCATCGGCAGGTACGAAAATCGCTCCCCCGCGAATCTCATAGGCCACGCCTTGAGCCTCAAGCGACTGAACAACTTCACCAGCGGCACTGGTTTCCAGTCCGGAATACAAAAGCGACATAGAGGGTTTCGTCGCCATGCGGGACAAACCAATGATCGCAGCAAACATGACGACGGTTGCGCCGACGACGATGATGCGACGTTTGGGATCTAAATTGGACCACACAGAAAGAATCTGTTGCAAGACGACACTCCTTGAATGTGCGGGCTTCTGCCCCCGCCTGTTCTTAGAAATGTCCGATCAGCCTTAACAATCGGTTAGCTACCTTCGGGATAAAACAGATTCGGAACAAAAATTCTGGATGGACCCATGGCTGAAGAAGAACAGCTTGAAGAAGAACCGAAGAAAAAATCAAAACTGCCCCTGATCCTGGGAGTGGTCTTGATGTTGGTTCTGGGTGGCGGCGGTTTTTTCGCCGTCTACTCGGGCATGCTCTTTGCACCCGAAAGTGAGCATGTCGATGAAGAGCTCGCTGCTCTTGAGGAAGAGCCAATGGCGCCTTTGCCCAGTGTTGCTTTCGTGTCTGTTGAGCCGCTGATCGTCAACCTGATCGACACCACAGGACATGGGCGACATTTGCGGTTTCAGGCGCAGCTCGAAGTGCCGATGCAATATGAGCAGGAGGTGATCACCTTGCTTCCGCGCGTCATGGATGTGTTGAACGGGTATCTTCGGGCCGTCGATGTCACGGAGTTGGAAAATCCTTCGGCTCTTGTGCGTTTGCGCGCGCAGATTTTGAGACGTCTTCAGATCGTGGCCGGCGAGGGTCGCGTCAAGGACGTGCTCATCATGGAATTTGTCATCAATTGAGGACCCTCACATGGAACTGATCGCAGATATCCTCATGATCGCCGGAACCTTGGCTGTCGCCGTCTATTGCGTGGTTTTGGCACGTCGATTGAGCCGGTTTACGGATCTGGAAAAAGGTGTTGGTGGGGCCATTGCCGTGCTGTCTGCTCAGGTGGATGACATGACAAAAACACTGACGAAGGCGCAGAAAACGGCGGGCATGTCCGCTGCGAAATTGGAAGATTTGACTCAGCGTGCCGAAGATGTCTCGCGTCGCATGGAGCTCCTGATCGCATCCATGCATGACCTGCCTGCAGCACCGGAGCCGGTCAAACCCAATCCGAAAGCAGAAGCGGAATGGCGGGAGCCTCAAGAGGGACCTGAAGGCGAAACCTTGTTTCTGAGCCAGAGACGTCGCGTGGAGGCTGCACAATGACAAAGGCAAAAAATTCTCCAAAGGTTAAGCCAAAAACCAAAGTGAAACGTCGGCTTCGTTCGGGTCGCGGTGCGCTTTGGGTCATTGCAATGATATTTGTGGCATCCGCAGCCATCCGCTTGGCATCTGGAACAGGTGCAGCCATCGCGCGCGAAATGTCCGAACTCTCGCATACAGAAACCGCTGAAAACCAGGGACAGTCATCGGAACTCTGTCAAACTGATGAAGAATCCGCAGCGCTGATCGCAGCCCTTTTGAAACGCGAAAGAGACGTCGAAGAAAAAGAGCTTATGGTTGCGCAAAAAATGAAGTCGATCGAGTTGGCGCGTGCAGAAGTGTTGGAAAACATTGCCGCCCTGGAAGATGCGGAAGCACGCCTGCAGGCTACGATGACGCGCTCACAAACTGCAGCTGAAGACGACTTGGCAAAGCTTACGGCGGTCTACGAATCGATGAAGCCAAAAGAAGCCGCAGCTCTCTTTGAGGCGATGTCGCCAGATTTTGCCGCAGGTTTTCTTGGAAGAATGCGTTCTGATGCAGCAGGGGCGATCATGGCAGGCTTGACGCCTGAAACAGCCTATACGATCTCGGTTATTTTGGCTGGTCGAAATGCAAAAGCGCCGAGTGAATAGGCCGTTAGGCAAACTTTCTTAAGAGGTTTGTGACAGGTTGAGCCTGTTTGAACCTAAGACATAAGGACATGAGAACATGATCGGTATCGTCGGGATTTTGCTGATCTTCATTATGGTGTTCGGCGGCTATATTGCCGCTGGTGGTAAGCTCGGTATCATTTTGAAGTCTCTGCCTTTTGAGTTCATGATGATTGGCGGGGCGGCGGCTGGTGCCTTCGTGATCTCGAACGATATGTCGGGGATTAAGCACACGCTCAAAGATATCGGGAAAGTCTTCAAAGGTCCAAAATGGAAGCCCGAAGATTACAAGGATTTGCTGTGCTTGCTTTTCGAATTGATCCGTTTGGCCCGTCAGAATCCTGTTGGACTTGAAGAGCATATTGAAGCACCTGAAAACTCGTCGATTTTCACGAAATATCCAAAGATCTTGGCCGATAAGGAAGCGATTGCTCTGACCTGCGACACGCTGCGCTCTGCTTCGATGAATTATGACGATCCGCATCAGGTCGAAGAGGTTCTTGAAAAGCGGTTGGAAGCCAATATGCATCATGCGCTGCATTCATCGCACGCTATGGCAGCTGTTGGTGACGGTTTGCCCGCGCTTGGCATTGTGGCAGCCGTCTTGGGGGTGATCAAAACGATGGCCTCGATTGACCAGCCTCCGGAAATTCTGGGTAAAATGATCGGTGGTGCGCTCGTTGGGACCTTTCTGGGTGTGTTTCTCGCTTATGGTATCGTGGGCCCATTTGCTGGCAAGATGAAGGACGTCATCGAGGAAGACGGGCACTTCTATCAACTGATCCGAGAAGTTCTTGTCGCCAATTTGCACAATCATGCGACGAACATTTGCATCGAAGTCGGGCGTCAAAATACGCCAGGTCATTGCAGGCCGAGCTTTTCCGATTTGGAGGAAGCGCTCAAAGAGGTGAAATCGGAGGCCGCATGATCCGGATTCTTGGATTTATTTGTGGTTTAGCGCTCTTGCCATATGGTTTATTGGCAGAGACTATCGACGTGCGCTCGGGTGAACACGCTGGATTTTCGCGTCTTGTGATGCAGTTTCCAACTGACGTGGACTGGGAATTTGGCCGGTTAGACGGCCAGTATGAATTTCGCGCAAATATGGATGATATTACCTTCAATACGGGTGAGATTTTCCAAAAAATACCGCGCAGTCGTATAGAGAATGTTGAGGTTGGCGCGGGATATCTGAGACTTACGACGCCGGACAATGTGCATGCAGATGTGTTTGAGTTAAGGGCCGGTCGAATTGTAATAGATATAAAAGACGGCGCAGCGCCGCCGACTTCGTCGTTTGAGGCCGAATTGGTCATCGCGAATAAAAATGTCGGTTCTGACATTGTGGATGAGAGCGTGGAGGAATTTATGCCTTCAGTGCAAACCAACACTACATTGACTTCAAGCGATGGTGATGACGGCTTCACATCCGTGAGCGATGATTGGATCGTCGAACTTGAGCCTGTCGAACTTCCGATCATTATCTCCAAATCTATAGAAGATGATGTTGCGCCCAATCCCTCTGCAGCGGCACTCACTGATACTTTAGATCAGCAAATCGCACTCAAATCGGATCGTGTAGATGATTTGGAACGGCAGCTGCTTGAGCAGATCGGGCGTGCTGTTTCTCAAGGCCTTTTGGAGCCAGATGTGACTGAAACTGAAAAGGTGGTTGAGGAAACGCGTTCATATCAAGAACAGCAAGGTGCTGCGACACATGCTATTGAAGATGTCGAGATCGCTATTGAAGAGCCGGTCCAGGAGCGTTCCCACATTCGTATTCAGTCCTCGATTGATCGCGAACAAAATCACCAAGCTGAACAAGCTATGACGGATGGACATGGTACAGTCTGCTTGGACAATAGCCTCGTGCAAATTACGGATTGGGGTAAGCCTCTGGAAGAAGGTTTAGATATCCCTGAAAGACGTGCTGCGACGATTGGAGAATTCGATCTTCCTCATCCAGAAGGTGTTAAGCGTCTAGCCCAATATTATCTCTATCTCACGTTCGGCGCCGAGGCTAAATCTGTGCTGACCGATTTTGGCGTGACTGTGGAGGGCCACGATATTCTTTCTGCAATGGCAGATATTATGGACCAAGGATATACAGATGACCCAGGTCGCCTGGCGCAGCAGTTTGGGTGCGATGGTGCCGTGGCATTTTGGTCTGTCATGGCAAAGGAAAACTTAAACACTTGGGAAACTTATAATCTGGATAGTGTGTTGTCGACATTTTCCGCTCTTCCCATTCACCTTCGGCGCTATCTGGGACCTCCTCTGTCAGAGCGGTTTATCGCAATTAATGACTTGGACAGTGCCAAATACATTCAAAATGCAATTTTGCGAACAGAGGGCGATCACGGCGATGCTTTCGATCTTCTAGACGCGGAACTTGAACTCGTGGACGGCAATCTTGATGAAGGCGTTCAGAAGCTCGAAAATATTGTCGACGAAAATGGAGATACGGCTCCAGAAGCGTTGGTTAGGCTCATTTTGACCAAAGTATCTGAGGGCGCGGAAATCGACAAAAGACTCGCTGAAAATGCAGAAGCTATGGCTGTGGAATTTCGTGGGAGCGCCTATGAAGGAACACTGCAAAATGCCGCTTTTCTTGCCCGCATTTATTCGGGCGGGGCCGACATTGCGTTACGGCAAATGTTGGCATCGCCATCAGCGCATAGAATAACTGATTCCCAGAAGAATTATCTTCTGTCACAAGCCTTGGAGATATTGGCTCGCGATGCGGATGATGCAACGTTTTTGAAAATCGTCCTCGCTCATCAAGATGATATCTTCAAAGCAGATATTGCGAATAGCACACGTCTCAAGGTTTCAGAACGCCTCCTGGATATGGGCTTTTTTGAAATGTCTCTGGATTATATGTCCGGATATTCCGGGCAAGATGAGCATGTATCGAAATTGATATTGGCTAAGGCCTTTCTTGGGTTGGGCGAGGCTGAGGCAGCACTCAGATATGCGTCCCAAGTTGAAGGTCAGGAGGCGCGAAATATTGCCTCTAGAGCATATTTTTATTTGAATGACCCTGACAGTGCGGCGCGTATCCTGGCGGAGGATCCCTCTACCCCTGAACGCGATATCTTTTCAATGATGGCTGAAGATTGGGAAAGTTTGGGCCAGTCCGATAAGAGTGAAATGTCCACTTTCGCAGATGTTATGAAAGAAAAAATAGGGTCGACAGACCGAAGTGATGATGCCGTACCAACCCTATCCGACGTCGAAGACATGCTTTCATCCAGTCGTGACTCGCGCAGCGCCCTTGAGACCTTGCTAAATTGAATGAGATGACGCGAGAGCGCGTCAACACTTTGTAAACCACGTCTGACGTATTCTCAATTTGCAGCAAGAAATGCCGCGAGTGAGAGAATGCACAAAATCAGACGGACACAGCTCAAAATTGTCGTGTCGACCCCTCTCTTCTTGCATGAGAGGGCATCATGAACTTCAGTATTTCAAATGTGTTCAAGCCAACGATCTTGCTTGCACTGGCCTTGATGGTCGTGATCGTCATGATGGTCTTGCCCGTACCCTCATGGGTGCTGGATCTCGGTTTGGCAACGAGTTTTGCACTCGCGATCCTGATCTTTACCGTTACGCTTTTTATTGAACGCCCATTGGATTTTTCGGCATTCCCGACAATCCTCCTGGCCAGCCTGATGTTACGTCTGTCGCTGAACGTGTCCTCCACCAAACTGATCATTGGTCAGGGGCACACAGGCACGTCCGCAGCCGGCAATGTGATTGAGGGATTTGCAAGCTTTGTCATGAGCGGCTCCGTGCTTTTGGGGCTGGTTGTCTTCACCGTTCTGCTCATCGTGAACTTCATGGTGATCACCAAAGGCGCCGGTCGTATGGCGGAAGTTGGGGCACGGTTTGCTCTCGACGGAATGCCAGGCCGACAACTTGCCATTGATGCGGATCTATCTGCGGGTGCGATCACACATGAAGAGGCGAAACAGCGACGTGAACAGGAACTGGCGGAAACCACATTCTTCGGCTCTCTGGATGGTGCGTCCAAATTCGTGAAAGGCGATGCTGTTGCAGGCCTGTTGATCACACTGATGAATATCGTCATGGGGCTGGTCATCGGGATTGCTGTCCACGGTATGCCTCTAGGTAAAGCATTTGAAACATATGCTATTCTGACAGTAGGTGATGGCTTGGTGAGCCAGATTCCATCTGTGATCATTTCGATCGCGGCGGCGCTTTTGCTGGCGAAAGGTGGAACCAGCGGGTCTGCAGATCTCGCTTTGTTCCGGCAACTTGGGAAATATCCTCCTGCCCTTTACACGGTTTCTGTGCTGATGGCGCTCTTCGCTTTCGTGCCTGGGTTGCCGTTTGTCCCATTCATCGGAGGCGCAATCGTCCTTGCCTCCAGCGCCTATTTCGTCTCCCGCAAAAACGAAGAAGAAAGGAAAGAACAAGAAAAGAAAGAGGCAGCCGCGCCCAGCCCCAAAGAAGAACGTGAATCTATGGGGGATGTACTCGATTTGGATGACATTCATGTCGAATTCGCACCAGATCTCGTTGCTATGGTTCTCGATCAGCAGACAGGTCTGGATGCGCGTATCGTCAACATGCGCAATCATGTCGCTACGGTTTTTGGTCTCATACTTCCTGAGATTCGCCTGACCGATGATCCGAGTTTGCCGCCGGGAACATATGTCGTTCGTATTCAAGGTGTCGAACAGGCAAAGGATCGCTTGCGAAAAGATAAGGTATTGGCTCTGGTCTCCGGAGACGCCTCCATGCTGCCTCTGGGGGAGGATGTTTCCGAGCCCGTCTACGGCGCCCCCGCGCGCTGGATCGATCCCTCGAAAAAAGAGGATGCGGCCTTGATGGGGTCCACGGTGGTCGGAGCAACCGAAGTGCTCGCCACACATCTTCTCGAGGTGATCAAACGTAATTTCCCGCGCTTGCTGACGATGAAATCTTTGCGGCGTCTGCTCGATGAAATGACCAATCTGACGGACAAATCCAGGGCAGAAGCCAATCAAAAGCTCCTCAACGAACTAATCCCCGATCGTGTTCCGATGGACCTTCTGCTGTCCGTGTTGCGTCTCCTGTTGGAGGAACGCGTCTCCATTCGCAACATGGCGCTGATCCTCGAATCCATTTCCGAAGCACGTGGCTCCCACGCGAATGCCGAGTCGATCTGTGAACATGTGCGTCAGCGGTTGGGCTTTCAGCTCATCTCGGAAATCAAGCGCGATGATGGATCGCTTCCCTTGCTGCAATTGTCGCCGGAATGGGAAGAAAGATTCACGACCTATCAAATCGATGGCGAGAGAGGGCACTCGGACATTGCTCTGCCGCCGGATCAGTTCAACAAGCTCGCCAAGACCATGGCAGATAAAATTGCCAAAGCTGGCGAAAGCGGCATTTACCCAGGCATCGTCACATCGACACGCCGACGCCGGTTCCTTCGGACGGTTCTGTCTGCCCAGGGCATTCAAAATCCGGTCTATTCCTTTGAAGAGATTGGCACGGATGCAAAACCGTCTCTTGTTGGATTGGTGCCAGCATGACGGAAAGCCTCGCAGAACTCCTCGAACTGAGCCAAGCAGGATTGTTGGCTGCGTTTCTTGTGTTTCTTCGCGTGGGTGCGATGATGGCCGTGGTGCCGGCATTCGGGGAAAAGTCAATTCCGGAGCGGGTGCGTCTTGTGCTGGCTATCGCTTTCACGGCCATCGTCTTTCCGGCCGTCGTTCCAGAGGTACAACATCTCACGGCGTCGCCACAAAGTCTCGCGCGCGCCGTGGCGACGGAGGTGATCTCCGGTTTGTTGCTGGGATTGATCCTCAGGCTCTTCGTGATGGTATTGCAAATCGCGGGGACGATGGTGGCGCAATCCACATCGCTATCACAAATTTTCGGCGGGGGTGCAGTCGAGGCACAACCCGCCATTGGCCACCTGTTCTTCGTGGCTGGGCTCGCGCTTGCGGTGATGCTCGGATTGCATGTGCGCATCGCAGAAATTTTAATCCTGTCCTATCGATATTTCCCCGCGGGTCAGTTCCTCCCGCCGCAAGATGTCATGATGTGGGGGGTGGATCACATTTCCAAGGCCTTCGCGCTGTCCTTCAGTTTGGCTGCACCCTTTGTCATTGCATCCCTCATCTACAACGTGGCGCTCGGTGTCATTAACCGTGCGATGCCGTCGCTGATGGTAGCGTTCGTCGGTGCCCCGGCGATCACTTTGGGCGGCCTGTTGCTTCTCTTTGCCACAACGCCGATCCTGCTCGAGATTTGGCAAGCGGGTTTTGCCCAGCTGCTTCTCAATCCGTTTGAGGCCCGCTGATGGCTGAGGGAGATGATGACGACGACAAGCAATATGAGCCGTCACAAAAGCGTCTGGATGACGCGCGCAAAAAGGGTGAAATCCCGCGCTCAAACGATCTGACGACGGCGGCGGCCTATTTTGGCTTTATCGCGGCGGCCGTTTCGTTTGGCGCAGGAAGTCTCCAGCAAATGGGAACAGCCCTTCAGTCCATGCTCGGCGATGCCGATTTGAACGCGCAGGCCTGGTTTGGCGGGTCGGGAACACCCTGGACCATGGGGTTGATGCAGGTGATTGGGGCCGGGCTTTTGCCATGGTTCGCCGTGCCTGCCGTCTTGGCGCTTCTGGTTATTTTTGCGACGAGATCCCTGATCTTTGCCCCGAGCAAGATCGAACCGAAACTGTCGAAAATTTCTCCGCTCTCGAATGCGAAAAACAAATTTGGCCGATCCGGGCTTTTTGAATTTGCCAAGAGCTTTTTCAAACTGACGATCTATTCCGTGGTTTTGGGAGTCTATCTCTACACCAAACTCCCGCTCATCATGTCCACGATGTCCCTGAGCCCCGGGATCGTTGCGGCAACTTTGGCCGAATTGACGGTCGGGTTTATGGTCATCGTGCTGATGATTTCGCTGTTGATTGGCGGCGTCGATTACCTGTTTCAGTACAGCGAGCATATGCGCAAACACCGGATGTCGCGCAAGGAATTGACGGATGAGGCGAAAGAGCAAGAGGGTGATCCGCATTTCAAAATGAAACGCCGGCAAAAAGGTGTTGAGATCGTGATGAACCAGATGCTTGCCGAAGTGCCAAAAGCAGATGTGGTCATCGTGAACCCGACGCATTACGCGGTCGCACTGAAATGGGATCGCATGACAGGCGGTGCGCCGATCTGTGTCGCCAAAGGTGTTGATGAGATTGCCGCGCGCATTCGCGAGGCGGCCAATGAAAACGGCGTGCCGATTCATCGCGATCCGCCGACCGCGCGGGCACTTTTCGCGACGGTCGAGATTGGCGAACAAATCCTGCCTGAACATTACCGTGCCGTCGCGGCTTCTATCCGGTTTGCCGAAAAAATGCGTCAGAAAATGAAAACGCAGTTCGGGCAATGACAATGAAAAAGCAATTGGAAAATCTGAGACGCCTGAAAGAGGTTGCCGAGCTTTCGTTGAACGCAGAGCTCGCGAAGCTGTCTGAGATCAAACGCGAAGAGCAGCCCTTGAGGGTCAAACTCAATGAGCTTGAAGCAAGCCGCAAGCAGCGCGCGGAATTTGTCGGGGGTGCGACTGATTTCGATATCGCCAGTTTGATGGGGGTAGATGGCGCCTGGGACAGATGGGCGGCAAAGCAGCAGCGGCAAATCATGCAAGACCTCGCCAAGGTCGCGGAACGGCGCGAGGCGCAGCTTGAACGCACACGCAAGGCGTTTGGCAAAAAAGATGCGCTCGGCAAATTGGCCGAGCGCATCGAGAAACCAAGCTGAGATGTTTTAATCGATGTCCTGACGGACGATATCGATCACAAGCACATCGTTGATGTCCGGCCCAATGGTCTTACGCGCAACTTCCAAAAGCGCATGACGCAGAGCGTTCATCGTGCTGCTGTCCGTGAAGGCGCCTTTGAACCCGCCGGTGTTGGCGTGATCGAACAGCACCTGAAGGAACGCATCCCGAAGTTTCGGCTCGCGGGCATAAATCGTTTCCCGGGCGCCGGTTTTGGCCTCAAGGCTAAGCGACAAAACAACCATGGCGACAACGCGTCCTCCCTCGAGATCCGGAATGACAAATTGGTTGTTCAGCTTGACGTACTCGAAGGCGGTATTCTCCTCGTCGGCATGGTCTTCATCGCCATGCGCATCCGCTTGAGCATGGTTCGGATCGGGTGCATCGACATCACCACAGGGATCAATCTGGACAATTTCGGGGTCGGGCCGAAGCATCAGCCCGCCACCGACGCCGGCCCCAAGGCCGACAAGTGCCAATAGAATGGGGAGGAGTTTCTTAATCACGCGACCCTCCCGTCAGAATGGCAAGACGATATCGGCAACCTGCTGACCGTACCGCGGTTGCTGAACCTGAGTGATCTGACCGCGGCCACCGTAGGAAATGCGCGCAGAAGCGATCTTGTCATAGGTGATTTCATTTTGCCGAGAGATGTCTTCCGGCCGGACATAACCCTCGACCAGAAGCTCACGAATTTCGAAATTCACCCGTACTTCCTGGGTGCCCTGAATATGCAAAACACCATTCGGGAGCACATCGACAATGGTGGCCGCGATCATCAGTTCAAGCTTTTCATTGCGCTTGACGCTGCCATTTCCGGACGAGGATGAGTTGGAATTGGTGCCCACGGCAGACCCCATGCTCGCACCATCCGGGAGGACTTCATTGATCCGCTCCGGAAGGCCAAACAGCGAGGAAATCCCCATGGTTTCAGAACCCGAGCGACCGCGTTTGGAGGTGTTCGACATTTCGGCGCTGTCATCGATTTCGATCACAACTGTCAGAATGTCGCCCCGTTCAATGGCGCGCCGATCCCCCAGCAACGATTGACGAGAGGCATTCCAAAGCGACGCCCCATCGGCCGGGCTGCGCGGCGCGATTTGATCGGGGAGAGTTGGGTTGCGCATCGCTGCGGTTTCCGACGAGCTCTCAATCGGGGTGAACTCGGGAAGACGACCGACTTCCTTGAGATCGGAGCAAGCCGAAAGAGCGAGAAAAGCGGGCAGGAGAAGATGAAGACGCATGGCATAAGTCCTGATTAATGTGCGGCAATCCCGCCGACATGGATGGATCCATCTGGCGCCACGACGCCAGAAACGGTTGTTCTTGAGGAAAGATTCATGACGCGGACCACGTCGCCCACAGAGGCGCGGCTCATGGCGCGCCCATCGGCGGAGATGGTCAGGCCGCCATGGTTGTAAATCAAGGGCACGATCTGGTTGCGGTCGATGATGGCGGCAGGCCCGATATCCGCCTGAGAAATCGGACGGCCCGTGTAAAGCATGACCCGCGCCTCAAGCCCGACTGCCTCGTCAATCGTGGCGATGGCGCCGGGCACATTGCCATCGATCGTGGCGAGATCCGATGCACTGAGAATGGTCTGCGCACGAATGGTCCGTGCCGCGACGACGGTCTCTGCGCTTGCGGGGAGTGCGAGCCATAGGGAGGCGAGTATGAGGGAAAATCTGATCATCGGATTTGCGTGGTGGCAGAGAGCATCTGGTCGGCGGCGGTGATGACTTTGGCGTTCAATTCATAGCCGCGCTGGGCCTCAATCAGCTCGGTCACTTCGCGTACGGCGTCGACGGAGCTGTCCTCGAGATAGCCTTGTCGCAAGGTGCCAAGCCCGTCGACACCGGGGGTCGAGACATTCGCAGGACCCGAGGCTTCGGTTTCCAGGAACAGATTGGACCCGATGGCTTCCAAGCCCTTGGCATTCGAAAATCCGGCCATGGTGAATTGGCCCAAAAGTTCGGCCTCGACCGAGTCGTTGAAATAGGCGTAGACCTCGCCGTCAGCGTTGATCGAGATCGCGCGCGCATCGTCCGGGATCGTGATGTCGGGCACAACAGGATGCCCATCCGAGGTGACGATAAGACCATCGGCGGAGCGTTTCAGCCCACCGTCTCGTGTGTAGGCGGATTGGCCGGAGGGCAGGGTGACCTCAAGATAGCCAAGCCCTTCGATGGCGACATCAAGATCGCCGCCGGTCGGTGAAAGCGAGCCTTGCGCCAATTCCACCGTGACGGAAGAAGGACGCACACCCAGACCAAGTTGAACACCGGTCGGAAGAACGGTCCCATCCGCAGAGTTGATCGTGCCGGGACGCGCCAGTTGTTGATAATGCAGATCGGCGAATTCGGCGCGCCGCGCGTTATACCCGGTGGTGTTCATATTCGCGAGGTTTTGCGAAATGGTTTCCACCCGCATCTGCTGGGCGCTCATGCCCGTGGCTGCAATCTGGAGTGCACGCATGTCAGTCTCCTTTCTTAGCGACCGAGCGTCGAGATGACGGATTTGATCCGCTCATCTTCTTGCTCAGAGAATTTTTGACCCAGGGTGTAGGCGTGTTGCACCTCGATCATCCGGGCGACCTCGGTGATCGCATTGACGTTCGAATTTTCGACATATCCTTGTAAAATCACCGCTTCTTCTTGGGGGACGATCCCGCCGTCGGTGTAGAATCGGACACCATTGTTGCGGGTCATGCTGGTCGGGTCTTCCGGCATGTAGAGACCGATTTGCGACAGCGGCACACCATCCGCAGACAGCGTGCCATCAGCGGCCACGGCCACGGTTTTTGCATCTGGCGGAATGAAAATCGCGGCACCGCCGTTGTCCAAAAGCTGATAGCCGTCATGGGTTGTCAGCTCACCTTGCTGATTGGTGGTAAACGCGCCGTTTCTGGTCAAAGCCTGGCCATCCGGGGTGTCGATCAAAAAGAACCCGTCACCCTCAATCGCCAGATCATAGGTGCCGCCTGTGGGCGTCAGAGGTCCCTGCGCATTGTTGGTCAGTCGCACATTGGCGTTCGCCATCGACAGGCTGTCCTCGTCTTTGCCGAGTGCGCTGATATGCTCGGAAAACAACAGCCCCTCTTTGCGAAAGCCGGTCGTCGAAACGTTGGCGATGTTGTTCGCAATGGCTTGAAGTTCGCGGTTGAGACCGACCATGCGTGTAAGTGTGGTATATCCTGCACTGTCCATCACAGACCTCCAATCAAAGGGATGATGCGGTCCTGGAAGAAACTGGTCAGGGTTTCGGTCATGAAGCCCATCGACATCCAGAACACGATCAGGATCGCCACCAGTTTCGGCACGAAGGTGAGTGTCATTTCCTGAATGCTTGTCAGGGCCTGAAACAGACCGACGGTGATACCGGCGAGCAACGCGACAACAAGGATCGGCGTCGAAATCATCGTCGCGATCCAAAGTCCCTGTCTCAGAGTGTCGTAAAAGACCAGTTCATCCATGGCTTACACCGGCATCCGAAGGATTTCCTGATAGGCCTCAACCACCTTGTCACGCACGGTGACGGCGGCTTCGATCGCCATCTCGGATTGGGCCAAGGCCTGAACGAGCGCCTGACTGTCGGCTTTGCCGGCCATGGTCGCCTGTGCGACCTCTTCGCCCTGGGCCAAAGTTTCCGCAAAACTTGCCGCGGCCTTGCCTAGAAGGTTTTGGCCTGCCTGTTCGTTGGTCTTGGGTTGCGCCGCGGTTGCCGGACGTGTCGCGGCATACCCTTGGGCTGCAAATGCTGATCGGATATCCATTCTGGTCTCCTAAATTTTGCGTGGCGTTTTACCGACGCAGTAGGTCAAGCAATGATGAGGACATTTGTCGGGCCTGATCGAAAACCTTGAGGTTCGCCTCATAACTGCGTTGCGCTTCGCGCGCGTCCGCAATTTCGATCATGAGCTCAACGTTCGAGCTGTCGTAAAACCCGTCTTCTCCGGCAAGCGGATGGCCGGGGTCGTAAACTTCCCTCAGAGGTGAGGCATCAAGTTCCACCGGGCCGGTCTCCACCGCACCTGTTTTGGCGCCTTGATCGACAACCTCTTCAAAGGAAACGGTTTTACGCTGATAGCCCGGCGTATCGGCGTTTGCGATGTTCTCGGACACATAGCGCAACCGATTGGATTGAGCCTGCATGCCCGAGGCGGACAGGTTGAGAATATTTTGCAAATCAGACATTCACTTCCCTCCTTATTTGCGCCCGATCGAGGTGCGCAGAATGTTCATCGAACTTTTGTAGACAGAGAGCGCAAGCTCATGTTCGTGCCGCACCTGGCTCGATTTCATCATCTCGGATTCAAGAGATACCGTGTTGCCATTGGGGGCGGTCGCGCCCGGTGCGTCGACAAGATCGTAGCCTGCTTGCGTTGCCGTGGAATCAAGCATGTGCCCGGCACGCGTCGTGCGCATCTTCGTGTCCGACGGCGTGGTGTCGTAGGTGTCGGCGAAGGATGCGATATCCTTTGCGCGATACTCAGGCGTATCCGCATTCGCGATATTTTTCGCGATTACTTCCTGGCGGGTCACAGCATGTCGTGCCATGCCGCTCGCCATTTTGAAAATATCCAAATTCTCGAACATCGGGGCTTCTCCTCCGAGTTATCTCAACCAAGGCTTAACCCTGATTCCTTTAGAAAGAGTTGTCGAAACTGGAGGTCTTCATGAGCGGAGTTGGATTCAAATTGCTTTTGTCCGAGGTTGCAGCGGTCAAACCGGTGCAATCCGTGGGCCGAGTCATCGAAGTGTCGCGCGGTGTGTTAACCGTGTCGGGGCTGAGTGGCATCGCGGCGCTGGGCGATCTCGTGGAGATCGGGCATGGCAAAGACATCCGGCGCGGCGAAGTGCTTCAGCTCGACAAACAAACGGTCACAGTGCTGCCGGATGGCGGCCCGGATGGGTTGTCCATTGGAGATGCCGTTGCGCATGTGGGCAAAAACCACATCGCCCCTGATGACAGCTGGATCGGTCGGGTGATTGATCCCTTCGGTCAAGCTCTTGATGGAAAACCGATTCTTCAGGGCAACAAACCGCGCCCACTTCGCGGACAGCCCCTAAATCCGACGGAACGTCGACAACTTGGTGCGCGTTTGGAAAGCGGTTTGGCGGTGTTCAATACGCTTTTGCCTGTTGTGCGTGGACAGCGTGTTGGCCTCTTTGCTGGGTCGGGCGTCGGTAAATCGACCCTGTTGGCAAAGCTGGCCACAGGCCTTCAGGCCGATGTCGTTGTGATCGCGATGATCGGGGAACGTGGTCGAGAAGTCCGAGAATTTCTGGACAGGGTCTTGGGGCCCACAGGGTTGAAAAGGTCTGTTATTGTGGCGGCGACCTCAGATCAATCTCCAATGGTGCGCCGTCGTTGCGCCTGGACAGCCATGTCTGTGGCAGAACATTTTCGTGACCGAGGAAAGCAGGTGCTTTTCTTGGCCGATTCTGTGACTCGTTTCGCAGAAGCACACCGGGAGGTGGCGCTGGCAACAGGTGAGTCGAGCTCTCTGCGTGGTTTCCCGCCTTCCACATCTCATCTGATCACAACACTTTGTGAGAGAGCTGGCCCAGGCGTAGGGGATATGGGCGATATCACGGCGGTGTTTTCTGTGCTGGTCGCCGGTTCTGACATGGAAGAACCCATTGCCGATATTTTGCGAGGCGTCCTCGATGGACACATCGTTCTTGATCGTCAAATCGCCGAGCGGGGACGTTTCCCGGCAATTGATTTGTTGCGCTCCGTATCTCGCGCCTTGCCGCACGCAGCCAGCGACCAAGAAAACGAACTTATTTCCCGCGCGCGACGTTTGCTTGGTATTTTTGACAGATCCGAAATGATGATCCAAGCAGGGCTTTATTCGGCCGGCACCGATCCAGTCATTGACGAAGCCATTGAGACATGGCCGCGGCTGGATCAATTCCTTGCTCAGTCTGAGCCAGATGGAACGCAGCAAAGCTTTCAAAGGCTGGCAGCCTGTTTTACAGCTCGAAAAACGTGACGACGCACTAGAGGGAACCGGTCAAAAGGGCCAGTGCATTTGAGGCTGCTGATGTGCCGGTTGAGCCGGCGTTCATCTCCGAGCGAATGAGGAAGAGCTTAACAAGCTCGTCTTTCTTTTCCGGATCAGCGAATTGCGAAACTTCAGAGGATCCGAGGTATTGTTTCGCTTTATCGCGAAAATTCGTCAGTTGCTGGTCTAAATCCAGACCGCTGATCGAGCTTGGCAGCCCAAGTGCGGTTTCAAAAACAGTTCTCAGAGCCTCGTTGCCCATGATTGAATACCATCGGCCATTATCTGTCGTGTCCTTTTCAACAAGAGCAGTCAGATCATCATCGAGGTTCAGGGCAAGGCGCATATTCTGATCTTGATCGCCGACAGCTATCTGGAACTGTTTTTCCTGATAGGCGGATAGGATCTCGTCTGGGAATGTACTCAAAACTGTGTTGGGCGTATCGAAATCACCAAAGCCAAACGCCTTCGAAAACTCATAATACCTTTTGTCGGAAAGTTTGTTGGATAGAGATTCTTTGTTCAGAGTACCTTCGTCCAAGACTTTTTCGATGAAAAACTTGTTGTTGATATCGTCATCCAAGCCAAACGCACCGAGCGCGACTTTGAGGAGCTTGTAATCGGATACCAGCTCCTCAGCAGAATTGATTTTCGAGATGTTCTCACGAAAATAATCGGCTTCGCGCTGAATCTCAGCAGAGTTGTTAAAGGCAGCTTGCTGCGTGTCTTTGGTTCTTTGGAGGACAACCCATCCAGCGTAACCGCTGAATGGGACAATGGGTTGATAACTCATTGGTATTGGGCCGCGGACAGGAGCCGCTCTTCTCTGGGAAGCAGGCTGCGAAGCGCTTTGAGCGCTTGGTAGTACTGCTCATTTTGGATATCTGATGTCGCCGTGTTGAGAATTTTCCGGCTGTCCGCATCCGTGAGAATTTGGCTGAGTTGCTCGACACCGCGCATCAGTTGGATGCTAGCATCTTTCGGATCGGCATCGCCTGAGAGAACCAATTGAGCGATATAGCACACCCGTCTCACGGGAGTATTGACCTCTTCAGGGTGAATTGCATCCCTGAGACGCAAGATATTCGCGTTTGGTGTGACAATTGAGAGGCGGGAACGACGGTCGCCGTTTTCAATGACAGCCCCATTGATCAGAACACGCTCTTTGGGACCAAGTTTTAAGACAAGACCGCTCATTTATTGGCCCTCACGTTGCAGGCCACGCATGATGGCGGTGTTGATATCGATCAGGGCCGTCTCGTCGGCCTTCTTGGCAAGGATGTCCGATGTGTGCTTTGCGGTGAACTGTGCCAGATAGAAAATCTGGGCGCGGAGTTCTTTGGGGAGCTGGTTGTCCTTCTCAGCAACATTGGTTGCAAGAAGGGTCCAAAGACGACGATTGTCATAAAGCGCTTTAACATAGGCGGAATAGGACAGTTTCTTGTCTTTGGAGGCTTCACGAATGCGATGCGTAATTCTGGCGATCGCCTCGTATTCTGTGCCGCGTGGCGTCCTGATAGGGGCGGCGGTATTCGAGTAGGCCGTTCGGGCCATTTGAAGAGCGTTCACGTCGTATCCTTCCGGTGACAATGAATTTCAACGCGCGGTTTTTCCGCGAGGGATCCGGGCGCCGCGCAGGCGCCCGGAAAATGCTCTTAGCCGAAGAGCGACAGGATGGTTTGCGGAGCCTGGTTGGCGATCGAGAGCGATTGCACACCCAGCTGCTGCTGAACCTGAAGGGCCTGAAGTTTGGCCGAAGCTTCTTCCATATCCGCATCCACCATGGATCCGATCCCGGAGGTCAGAGCGTCGGTGAGGTTGGAAATAAAGCTGGATTGGGTTTCAATCCGACCTTGAGCAGAACCAAAGGACGCCGCGGCATCAATGGAGTTGTTGATCAAGGTTTCGATGTTGCCGAGGGCAGCGTCGGCCCCTGCATTCGTGGTGACATCGATGCTGTCGAGGCCGAACAGACCACCGGAGGCTTCGCCGCCTTCGTTGCCGGTCACAGAGAACGCCAGGGAAGACCCGTCGTTGTCGACTTTCAAAGACCATTGGCCCGTATCAGCGTCTTTGCTGACGGTGGTTGAAATATCCTCGAGGCCAGCAGAGTCGATGGCAGTTTTCAGACCGCGAGCGACGTCTTCCATGCTCTCGCCTTTACCGGCCACGTAGTTGTAGGAGCTGCCTCCAACCGTCACTTTGTATCCGTCACCCTCTTTCACGGCGGCGGACGTCGAGAAAGCGACGCTCTCGGCGCGTTCGTCGATGGTGCCGGAGGTGTCGCTCAGACCGGTCGCACCATTAAGCGCGGTGATCAGGACATCACCATCCCCAGCCGTGGTTTCACCGGTGGTGACCGCGATGTCTTCGAAGGCGTTTGTCGAGCTGATCGTCAGGGTGCCGTCCCCATTGCCGGTTGCGGTAATCCCCTCAAGGCCAAGGCCGTTGATCACCCCGGCAAGCCCGTCAGCGACGTCAGCCACTGCGGTGCCGGTTGCTGTAAAGCTTACGTCAACGCCTGCGACACTCAGGGTTGCCACGTCATCAGCTGCCCATGTGTTGCCCACAGTGACAACGGCAGTGTTGGCCGTATTGGCAACTGCGGTATCAGAAGCGGTGGCATTGGCGGCCAAGGACGTTCCGCTACCATATGTGCCAGCGCTGGTTGACAGGTCTTGACGCGATACGGTGATGTCCGATGCCGTCACAGTGCCATCCGAGGCGCGGTCGAGCGAGGAAAGCACATTGACGTCGTCGGTGCCCTCGACAAGGCTGAGGCCGTTAAATTGGGCCGCGCCGACAACGGATTTCACCTGGCCGATCAAGGCGTCGATGTCCGTTTGAATTTTTTCACGGTCGACGTTCTCTTCTTGAGCGGACACGACTTTTTCTTTGATATCGGTGAGCAGGTCGGTCACGGTTTCGGCAGCTTCCGATGCAACGGCGAGGGTAGATTCGCCAAGTGCAAGACTGTCAGAAATGGCTTTGAAGCCCGCGACATCCGATTCCATCACTTTGGAGATGGCCCATACGGAAGAGTTGTCTTTCGCAGAAGCAACATCTTTACCCGTGGAGATCATGCTTTGGGTTTTGGAGAGATCGGAGTTGATGGAATTCAGGGTCTGCAGCGCAACCATTGCGCCATTGTTGGTCAGAATGCTGGACATAGCATAATTTCCTTTGATCTAGGGACGCATTTTGCGCCGCATGAGTTTCGAGATCCGCCCCCACGGACGGTTTCAGGATCGTCATTCTGACTGATTACGGATGACCTTTTCCGGTCGACCGTGCCACCCCCTCGGGATGCACTCTGATCATTGGAGCTTAAAGGCTAAAAGTTTCCTAAGCTGGTTCAAAGAGATGCTTTCAATTTGAGGCAAAAATGGGGCAAACGCTCAGGCTTTTCGCTTCATGGTTAATGACTTACGAACCATCGAGGTCGTCGTGCCGGCAGGCCCATAGGTGTTGAACTCAGGCAAGGGGGCTTTCAAAGACGCGAGCCGTTCACGCGCCATGTGAATGCCTTTTGCCGAGGCGGTAAGAAGGCGTTGGTTGCGCTCAATGCGGTTCTGTAATGAACTCAAGGTGGCAACCGGAACTTGAGATTTGGCCACCAGTGCCATGAGATTCTCTTTGGGTTTGGCCAAAGCTTGCAAAGCCGAAAAATCGGTTTTGAGAATCGCGTCCTTTTCCTTGTCGAGTAAATCTGTCAGCGCGGCAACCGGGCGAAACGTATCAAGAAGAGCCATGGGATTTCTCCATAAGAGCGTTAAAAATCTGTTCGGAAAGACCGATTCCTCCGGCTTCGACCATCTTTTCAGCCTGCGCTTGTACAAGGAAAGATGAGAACTGATCCTCACCAGATCCACCACCAAAGGTCTCGGGTGTTTGACCAAATCCTGCGCTTTTCAACATTTCAGCAAGAAAAGCAGCTTCAAGCTTGTCGGCCGCTTCTTGCATCTTCTCCTCATATTTCACCTGAGGAGTCTGAGATGCCGTGACCGGATTTATGGAAGACAAAGACATGAGGTCGCTCCAATTCGAAGTATTTTTCGACTCCTAACCGCAATTCGGTAAAGAACCGGTAACCCTCTGCATGGATATTGGCATCACGGCGAAAGAAATCCCGGATGCAAGAAATGCAATTTTTAAACTCTGACTTTCAGGCGACGGATGTTGCCGGGACACAGCTTCGGTCTGCTTCGGGTTCTGTTTCCCGGGCTGCCTCGAATGGTGGAATGGTGTCGGCGCGGGCCGTTTTGAACGATTCTCCGACGACACAGACGACAGATCAAAACGGTCAAATGTCCTTTGAAGACGTGTTCTCGCGTGAGAATTCCGAGTCGGATCCTGTGCCAAAGGCGGAAGGTCAAATAGCCTCCGAGAAAGACGTCAAGAGAGCGTCGACAGCCATTTCGCAAGCGATGGTACGATATGAGAAACAAGGTCAATCCGCGCTTCAAAACATGTTTGGTGCGCAACAAGACGTAGATCGAGACGGGACTCTCCAGCCGAAGGCAATCAATGAGGCGGCGCTCGAAACAGCTGCTGAGGCTGGCGATCAGACAGGAGAAGAGGAAAAGACCTTCGACCCTGATCCTGATGTTGCCGAATTGATTTTGTCTGAGCCTGTCGTCCAGCCGACGGAGGTTCAGACACACGCTTCTGAATCTGGCGAAAACACGACAGACGCCGCGCAACGTATCCCCGAGGTCATCCTGTCCTCCATGGCTTCCAAAGAGGCTGCTGACGATAACACAGTTTCCCCGGAGGCTTTGGGATCGAAGATCGACCTTGGTGCTCAGACATCCGTCGCGCGTCAAAGAAACAGCACGTTGGGCGTGTCCGCAATCGTCTCTCAAGCACCTCTTGACGCTGGCGTGGACATTGCTGTTCCAAGTGAAACGGCTGATTTGGAGGCGATAAAAGCGAATAAACCTCTGACTGAAGCGGGCGGTATGAAGCCTGATTTTGCTTCGACCGCAATGGCGTCTCAAGACGAAAACGCTATGAATGCGAGCCTGTCTTTGACAGCTGAGCGCAAAGAAACCACCGTGCAGGAGGTCTTTGCCAAGCCGGGCGTTATCAACGACAGCGGCCCCTCCACAGCATCTGAGGTGAAGGCTGCAGCTGTTGCAATGCAACACTTTTTCGAACCGTCCCGCCAAGCGACTACATCTGGAGTGAGTGTTGCGGATCTGCCCAATGAGGCGATGAACAGCGCTTCAGACCAAACGATCTCAATGTTGGAGAAGGGGCATTTAGCCCAAGACATAAAAGCTTCTGAATCGACGCCAAAAGAAGCAATGGTTCATGTTGTGTCCAAGTCTGCGCGCGAGATGATGATTGGGATCGCGAATGACGCGAAGAGCCAGGACGTGAAAGAGACCAGTTTACCGTCGGATGCCAAAACGAAAGAGGCTGGCAACGAGGAACCTATTGAGCTTCGGGGTGAGACGGCGTCCAAAGCTTTGGATGTGAAATCTGATCCCAAAACCGCTCCGCTGAGTGATCAGAGCGCAGAACTCCAAGATGTGCAGCAGGAAATTTCGCAGGGAAAAGACGTTCAGGAGCGGTCTGAGAGTTCGGAGCAACCTGCACAGCGCAAGTCCGAAACTAAGAACGTCTCGGAGATGAACACAGTTTCAGAAATTTCTGCTTCGGCGCGCGAGAGTGTTGCGTCCCTTGATGAAAAGCCTGAAGGGCTGGAAAAATTGGACGAATTTACGGGGATGTCCGGCACAACGCGCGAGCATCAGATTGCGCGAGATATTGCATCGCCGACCAGCGCGACCAATCGCATTGATCTCCCGAATCGGACCGCGATGCAACTCGCGGATGTGGCGCGGCAACTGCCTGATCGACCGGTCGAAATCACGCTCACTCCGGAAGAGCTGGGCAAGGTGCGTCTCTCATTCCACGTCTCGGAAAACGGTGCGATGCAAGTGGTGATCGCGACAGAGCGCCCTGAAACACTCGACCTTTTGCGCCGCAACATCGACAGTCTCGCCGCGGAATTCAAAGATCTTGGATATTCCGACAGCGGGTTCAGCTTCGAGAGTTTTGACCAGGGTGCGCAAAACAGCGATTCTTCCGGCTTCGGCGAGTTTGATGGCTTCGGCTCCACGGATCTCGCTGAGGACAGCATGACTGCTACGCCGGAACCGGTTCGTCTCAATTTGAGCGAAACGTCCGGAATGGATCTTAGGCTTTAAAAGGAGGCTTTGATGACCAATACGATTGCCGCGGCAAGTGCCGCTACGACCACTGCATCGACGACCACATCAAGCACGTCCTCCACGGAAAGTTCCGGCTCCAGCGCGATGATGAGTGCGGATTTCGAAACGTTTTTGACGATGCTGACGGTGCAAATGCAAAACCAGGATCCTCTCAATCCGATCGAGTCGACCGACTATGCCGTTCAGCTCGCGACCTTCTCAGAGGTTGAACAGGCGGTTCTGACCAATGATCTCTTGGAGCAATTGTCCTCGCAGCTCAGTCTGATGGGCTTCTCGCAATTGTCGGGCTGGGTCGGCCAGGAGGCGCGCAGTGAGGCGGCGGCTTATTTCGATGGCAGCTCGCCCGTCACCTTGTCGGGAGACTTCGCGACGGCAGCCAACTCGGCCGTTTTGATCGTTCGTGATACGAACGGCAATGTGGTGCAAGAAGTTCCCATCGACCCGACGCAAAAGACATTTGAGTGGTCGGGATCTGTCAATGGCGGCACACCGGTTGATGAGGGGCTCTACAGTTTCGAGATCGAGAATTATTTCAACGACGATTATCTTTCGACGACATCGGTTGAGAGCTATTCCAAAATCGTCGAAGCCCGCGCGGACAACGGAGATATCATTCTCGTGCTTGAAGGGGGAAATGAGATCGGGTCCTCCGATGTGACCGCATTGCGAGACGCGGATTAGAACAGAGGGCCCTTGATGATCGCCAAGGGCGTGCGTTAGATTTGGCGAACTGTTTCAGGGGGCGCCAATTTTGACACGAGACTCTGAGGGCCCGCCCGATGAACTTCGCGCTTTTGCGATACAGAATTTCGGCGCTGGGCAGGCATGGTTTTCATTGTCTGGTGGACGAAGCAACCGGTCTTGGCGCCTTGTGACCGCTGACGGGTCTTGGGTCTTCAAGCTGTTCGATTCAGGCCGATCAAACAGCCTCTTTCCGAATGATCCGACTGCCGAAATCACGGCGCTTGAGGCTTTGTCTGGCACACGTCTTGCTCCCGACTTTCAGGCTTCCTTTGCGACGGGCTGTGGTCTGTGTCTCGTCTACCGCTATGTTACGGGCACGCCTCTGACCTGTACGGATGCAGAGACAATTCGAACACTCGCAAAGCTGCATGATGTTCCAGCACCCAAACTGAGATGCATTGAGGCCACTCCGGCAGCGCTCTTGCAGGAAGGCCGAAAATTTTTAGAGGGTCTTGCGACTGAGCGTGCTGAAGAATTGCTCCGCCACTTACCAAAGCCTAAAGACATCCCTTCTGGGCCAGGCGTTTTTCTCCACGGGGACCCTGTTCCAGCCAATGTCTTGGCGCAGGGCGAACACCGGCGGCTAATCGATTGGCAATGCCCGGCGCTGGGGGATGCAAGTGCCGATCTCGCGATTGCACTCTCCCCGGCCATGCATGTCGTCTACGGAGCAGGCACCCTTACGCCGGCGGAAGAACTGATCGCTCTACAGGCCTATCCAGATACGTCCGTCATCGAGCGTTACCTGTCGCTTAAACCATTTTACCATTGGCGCATGGCGGCCTATTGCGCCTGGAAAGTCGCGCAAGGCGAAACTATTTATGATGCCGCCTTCGAAGCCGAATTTAACCGAATATAAGCATCACAGTGGCACCCAGCCCGGCAGAAACGACGCCGCCAAGAAGAAGCCAGAAGACCTGCAGGCGGTTGCTTTGCTTTATGGGTGCTTCCGGCTCTTTGTTTTGAGCAATCAAAAGCGCCTCGGCCAGTTGCGGCAGGCGTGGCCCAAAACGCGACAAAACGCGTGCTGTGTTCCACAAATCACGGGTCAGGGCGCGCGGACCGATGTTGGCTTTGATATACTCTTCGACCACCGGCTTTGAGACTTCCCAAATGTTGATATGCGGATCGAGCGAGCGAGACACGCCTTCGACCACCACCATCGTGCGCTGCAACAGGATCAACTCGGTGCGGGTCTGCATCCCGAAACGTTCGGTGACTTCGAACAGATAGGACAACAGCCGCGCCATGGAGATGCGGGTCGCATCCATACCGAAGATCGGGTCACCGACGGCACGCAGTGCCCGCGCGAATTCATCCACGTCTTGATCGGCAGGAACATAGCCCGCCTCGAAATGCACCTCGGCCACACGTTTGTAGTCTTTTTTGATAAATCCGTACAAAATCTCTGCATAAACACGTCGTGTATACTCATCCAGCATCCCCATGATGCCGAAATCGAGCGCGATGATGTCGCCGTTGGGCGCGATCTTGAGGTTGCCCTGATGCATATCCGCGTGGAAAAAACCATCGCGCAGCGCGTGGGTCAGGAACATCTGCAACACGCGCGGCCCAAGGACCGACAGATCATGACCGGCGGCGGTGATCGCATCGACATTGGAGGCGGTGATGCCGTCGACCCATTCGAGCGTCATCATCCGTTTGGACGACAGGCCCCACTCGACGGCAGGCACAGAGAAGCCTTCGTCACGCGCCGTATTGGCGGCATATTGCGAGGCGGAGGCACTCTCAAGCCGCAGGTCCAACTCGCCATGCACCACGCCCTCGAAATGCGCGATCACCTCGGTCGGACGCAGGCGGCGCGAGGCGGGGGAGAGTTTCTCGATCAGCGAGGCAATCAGGTAGAATGCATCCACGTCGGTGCGAAAGGCCCGCTCGATTCCGGGACGCAGGACCTTGACCGCGACAGCTTGGCCGGTGTCGGCGCGCACGGCCTTGTGCACCTGCGCGATGGAGGCGGCCGCGACGGGTTCGGAAAACTCGGAAAACAGCTCGGATATCGGGGCTTCGAGTTCAGACTCAATGGTCTTGATCGCGGCGTCCCTAGGGAAGGCGGGCATCCGGTCTTGCAGAACCTGCAATTGTTTGGCGAGATCGGCGCCGACGACATCGGGACGTGTCGACAAAATCTGTCCGAATTTGATATACGCAGGCCCCAAGGCGGTCAAAGCGCGTGTTAAAGGCGGTTGTTCGGGGTCGCCCTTATAGCCCAGCCATTGAAACGGCCAGACCACGGTGCGGGCCAGAATGCGAAAGGCTTTGGGTGCGTCGAGCGCATCCATCGCCTGCGTCATGGCGCCTGTCCGCTCCATGGTCGCGCCAGTGCGGATAAGTCGCCAAATGTTGTGAGGTCCGCGCATCAGAGCTTCCACCCGGAGTGCAAGGCAGCGATGCCCATAGTCAAATTACGATACTTAACGTTGGAAAATTCGGCGGTTTTGATCATCTGCGCAAATGTATCCTGATCCGGGAACTTGCGAATGCTCTCCACAAGATATTGATAGCTGTCACGGTCGCCCGCGATAGCCTGACCCATGCGGGGGATGACGTTGAAGGAATAGAGGTCATAGGCCTTCTGCATCATCGGGTTCGGAAGCTGGGAGAATTCCAGAACCATCAACCGCCCGCCGGGTTTCAAGACCCGGTAGGCCTCGGAGAGCGCATCGGGGATGCGCGTCACATTCCGAATGCCAAAGGAGATCGTGTAAACGTCGAACTGGTTGTCCTCGAACGGCAGCTTCATCGCATCGCCGGTGACCCATTGCAGGCTCTCGGCCATCTGCTCGGCCTCGGCGCGTTTGCGGCCCTCGACCAGCATCGACTCGGTCATGTCCAAAACGACGGAGGTTGCGCCCGGCGCGCGTTTCAGGAAGCGGAACGAAATGTCGCCCGTGCCACCGGCCACATCGAGCAAGTGTTGATCGGGGCGCGGCGCCAGCCAGTCCATCATCGCGTCTTTCCAGACCCGGTGAATGCCCATCGACATCACATCGTTCATGATGTCGTATTTCGAGGCGACCGAGGTGAACACCCCATGCACCATCCCGGCCTTCTGATCCTCGGCCACATACTTGAAACCGAAATGGGTGGTTTTGCCGTTCTCGCTCATCGCTCTTGAACCTTTCTCGAAACTTACCCTTCTTATAGGGCTCACATCGGGCGTGACAATCGCATGTCGCAAAGCGAAGGGGCCAAAATGCCGGAATTGCCAGAGGTCGAGACGGTTCGTCGCGGGTTGGAGCCCTCGATGGCGGGGGTGCGGATCACGCAGGCGGACGTGAATAGGCCCGATCTGCGCTGGACTTTCCCGGAGCGGATGGCCGAACGGCTCACGGGCGCGCGGGTTGAGCGGCTGCGCAGGCGGTCGAAATACATTTTGGCGGATTTGGATACGCGTGAGACCCTGCTCATTCACCTCGGCATGTCGGGGCGGATGACGGTGTCTGGTGACCCGCTCGGCCAATTCTTGCATGACCACCCGGCGTTGGAAAAGCATGACCATGTGGTGTTTCACATGGAAAACGGTGCGCGGGTGACCTTCAACGATCCGCGGCGGTTCGGGGCGATGGATCTCATGGCGACCGGAACGGAAGAGACGCATCCTCTGCTGGCAAAACTTGGGCCGGAACCTCTGGGCAATGCCTTCAGCGAGGATCACTTGATCGCCAGGCTCAAAGGCAAGAACACCCCGATCAAATCCGCGCTTCTGGATCAACATGTCGTCGCGGGGCTGGGCAATATTTACGTCTGCGAAGTGCTGTTCCGCGCGGGCATCCATCCGGCGCGCAAAGTGTCGCGGATTTCAGACGCGCGGATTGCCGCACTCGTGCCGATCATCCGCGAGGTTTTGCTGGAGGCCATTGACGCTGGAGGATCGTCGCTCAAGGATTTTCGTCAGGCCGACGGCGAACTTGGCTATTTCCAACATAATTTCCGGGTCTACGGACGCGAGGGCCACCCCTGTGTGACGCCGGATTGTGCATCTGTCGTCAAAAGGATCACGCAATCCGGGCGATCCAGCTTCTTTTGTCCAAGCTGTCAAAGATGACTTGATCCGAGGGGTGTAGCTGTTAGGACTGCCAGACACGACCAGAACCGGAGGGCGCAATGGCCTACAAAACGCTTCTTATCGAGATCAAGGATAGTGTCGAACTGATCCGTCTGAACCGACCGGAGGCGCTCAATGCGCTCAATTCCGAATTGCTGTCGGAACTGGCCGATGCGCTTGGCAAAGCCGATCTCGACCCGAAGGTGCGCGCCATCGTCATCACTGGCTCGGAAAAGGCCTTTGCCGCTGGCGCGGACATCAAGGAGATGTCGGAGAAATCCTACGCCGACATGGCCAACGAACGGCTCTTTGCCGATGACGCCGACCGTATCAACGCGACGCGCAAGCCGGTGATCGCGGCGGTCGCGGGCTATGCGCTTGGCGGGGGATGCGAATTGGCGATGATGTGCGATTTCATCCTTGCCGCCGACAATGCCAAATTCGGTCAGCCGGAGATCAATCTTGGCATCATTCCCGGCATCGGTGGCACGCAGCGTCTGACGCGGTTTGTCGGCAAATCGAAAGCCATGGAGATGATCCTGACCGGGCGGTTCATGGAGGCCGAAGAGGCCGAGCGCGCGGGCCTTGTCTCCCGTGTCGTGCCCGCGAAGAAGCTGGTCGAAGAGGCGCTCTCTGTTGCCGACAAGATCGCCGAGAAAAGCGCGATTTCCGTGGCGGCCGCGAAAGAGGCGGTGAAGCGCTCTTACGAGCTGACGCTGGCCGAAGGCATCCGGTTCGAGCGCACGAGCTTTCAGGGTCTCTTTGCGACCGAAGACCAGAAAGAGGGCATGGCCGCTTTCGCCGAAAAACGCGCGCCGCAGTTCCGGGACAAGTGATCTCGGCTTTGATCGGGTCATAAGTGAAAAACAGGCTTTCCTTTTGTGCGATTCTCGCCTATAGGGACGCCTTACATGCGTGTGGAGCCCGCTTTAGGCTATGATGATCCTCCCCGAAAGGGTGGCGAGGCCGTACATGCAATCGAAATTGTAACACGACCTCGAAGAGGAATATCCCATGGCGAATTCGCCCCAGTCCAAAAAACGCGCCCGTCAGGCCGACCGTCGCAACGACGTCAACAAAGCCCGTCGGTCCCGCATCCGCACCTATCTGCGCAAAGTCGAAGAAGCCATCGCCTCCGGCGATCAGGCCGCTGCGAAAGCCGCTCTGCAAGCCGCTCAGCCCGAGCTGATGCGCGGCGTGACCAAAGGCGTTGTTCACAAGAACACCGCATCGCGCAAAATCTCCCGTCTGGCCGCTCGCGTCAAAGCCATCGGCTAAGTCCGGCTCAGTCCAGAGACTTGATAAGATTAGAAAAACGCGCCTCAGGGCGCGTTTTTTCATGCCCAAATCAGAACGATGTGCGGCAAATTCATGCCGCTTTCACAAGCGATTCTCGCGGCGAGCCGCGGCTAGCAAATCCCCGCCTGTCCGGGCAATTCCCCAAATTAAATCGGGATGCGGAGCCAAGACATATGAGGCAAATTCGCCACGCTAACAGGGGTGGTTATTGAAGAATTTGGATTCGGTTTTCGTAAAGACAGAGTCAAGCGAGAAGATCGATTGCGACTCTCCCAGCCGGGTTGCTAGCTTGCCCATGCGATTCACGTCGTCTTGGGGGGACATTCAGGAATCGTGTCGCTGAGACATACAGACTTACAGGGAAGCTCTGCCGCTCCCCTGGGTATGTTTTTGCTGCGCGATCCTGAGGCTGTTTCTCGGATAGGGGTATCCGGGGGAAAGCTGTCCGGTCCTGATCTCGCCGATTTATGCGAGGGAAAGGTCTGGTCTGTCCAAAATACCCGCGCCGTCGTCTCGAAAGCCGTGACATCGAAGAGTGAGGTCTTTGATGAGTGACCGGCATCGGGCGGGGTGCGATCTGATAAGGGCCGGCATCGGCAATCATGCGACTTGTGAGGGAGCCGCGTGGCCGATGGTTTATCCGTCCCTTCTGCCCAGGATGACTCGAAAAGCACGAGCCGTGATCTGTGCGGGACACCGCAAAGATCCGTCGTCAGCGATATGTTGGCGTGAATAAAAACGATAACGAATATCGATAATGGGTCGAAAAAAGAAAATGAAAAATGATACGTGGGGACGTGTTAAGCAGCAACTTCTCGAAAGCGTGGGCCGCAACAACTACGCAAACTGGATCGAGCCGCTCGAACTGAAAAAAGTAGATAACGGGGTTGCGGTGTTTTCCGTCCCGACGAGCTTTATGGCGAACTGGGTGTCGCGCAATTTTTCGGAAACCATTCTGATTCACCTCAAGGCCGCAAATGCGCCAGCGTCCCGTGTGGAGTTCCGTGTCGAACCGCACCAGACGGCGTCTGCGTCTGCCTCTGAAATACCTGTGTCCAAATCCGCCGCTCCGGCGCCGCAAAAACCTGCGGAGCCACAGGTTCAGGACACGCCCGCAGATGATTTGCCCGGTGCGCCGCTAGACTCGCGGTTCACCTTTGACAATTTCGTTGTCGGCAAGCCGAACGAGCTGGCCCATGCCGCCGCGCGCCGTGTCGCCGAAGGCGGTCCGGTGACTTTCAACCCGCTGTTCCTCTACGGCGGTGTTGGCCTCGGCAAGACCCACCTGATGCACGCCATCGCCCATGAAATCCGCGACCGCGACCCGTCCCTGCGCGTGCTGTATCTCTCTGCCGAACAATTCATGTACCGCTTCGTCCAGGCGCTACGGGATCGTCAGATGATTGACTTCAAGCAGATTTTCCGCTCCGTCGATGTGCTTATGGTCGATGACGTCCAGTTCATCGCGGGCAAGGATTCGACGCAGGAAGAGTTCTTCCACACGTTCAACGCCCTCGTCGATCAGAACAAACAGATCATCATCTCCGCCGACCGCGCGCCGGGGGAAATTCAGGGGCTCGAAGATCGGATCAAATCCCGTCTGCAATGTGGTCTCGTCGTCGATCTTCACCCGACCGACTACGAATTGCGTCTCGGCGTGCTGCAAACCAAGGCGGAAAGCTATCGCGCGCAATACCCGGAACTGAAATTCGCAGACGGCGTGCTGGAATTCCTCGCGCATCGCATTTCGACCAACGTGCGTGTGCTCGAAGGCGCGCTGATGCGTCTGTTTGCCTTTGCTTCGCTCGTCGGCCGCGAGATCGACCTCGACCTGACGCAAGAATGTCTTGCCGACATCCTGAAAGCCTCCGAGCGCAAGGTGACCGTCGAAGAGATCCAGCGCAAAGTCTCTGAACATTACGCCATCCGCCTCTCCGACATGATCGGTCCGAAACGTGTGCGCTCCATTGCCCGTCCGCGTCAGGTGGCGATGTATCTTGCGAAGCATATGACCACGCGCTCCTTGCCGGAAATCGGTCGCCGTTTTGGGGGTCGCGATCACACCACGGTCATGCATGGCGTGAAACGGATCGAAGAGCTCAAAGGCACCGACAGCCAGATCGCGGACGATCTGGAAATGCTGCGCCGCACGCTTGAGGCCTGATCTGGGCCGAAGCCTGAGTCTAAAACGCTGCACCGCCGCGACAATCGTTCTCGGCGGTGTCTGCGTCTCTTGACGATCCGGCTCGTTCACCACACAGTCACAACCAAACAAACTATTGCGCCCGGCGATGGATCGTTTACCTTCAACGCCCCGGCTCATGAGACATACGAGGGTGGTATGAAAATCAGCATCGAACGCGGCACGCTATTGAAAGCCGTCGGTCAGGCGCAATCTGTTGTCGAGCGCCGGAACACCATTCCGATCCTGGCCAACGTTCTGATCGAGGCCGAGGGTGACACCGTTTCCTTCCGTGCGACCGATCTGGACATCGAGGTGGTGGACAAATGCGCCGCCATGGTCGAGCGCGCGGGTGCGACGACCGTGTCCGCCGTGACGCTCCACGAGATTGTCCGCAAATTGCCGGACGGCGCGATGGTTCAGCTCACCGACGATGGCGCCAATGGCCGCCTGACCGTCGAGGCGGGCCGGTCGAACTTCTCGCTCGCGACGCTTCCGAAAGAAGACTTCCCGGTCATGGCCTCCGCCGAATATGACAGCAATTTCGCCGTCGCGGCTCCGGTGCTGCGCCGCTTGTTCGACAAATCGAAATTCGCGATCTCGACCGAGGAAACCCGTTACTATCTGAACGGCGTCTATATGCATGTTGCCGACAGCGAAAATGGCCGTGCGCTGCGGTGCGTGGCGACCGATGGTCACCGTCTGGCGCGCATTGACGCCGATCTGCCGCCCGAGGCCTCCGAGATGCCGGGCGTGATCGTGCCGCGTAAAACCGTGGGCGAGCTGCGCAAGCTTTTGGACGACGACGATATGATGATCGCGGTCTCTGTGTCCGAAGCGAAAATTCGCTTTGCCACACCGGAAATTACCCTGACCTCGAAAGTCATCGACGGCACCTTCCCGGATTACACCCGGGTGATCCCGGTCGGCAACACCCGCAAACTCGAAGTCGACGCCGCCGAGTTCGCCAAGGCCGTAGACCGTGTGGCCACCGTGTCTTCCGAGCGCTCCCGCGCGGTCAAACTGACGCTCGAAGAAGACAAGCTGACGCTTTCTGTGAACGCCCCAGACAGCGGCGCAGCGGAAGAAGAACTGGCCGTCGCCTATAACGACGAGCGTTTGGAAATCGGGTTTAACGCCAAATACTTGCTTGAGATTGCCTCGCAGGTCGATCGCGAGAATGCGGTGTTCCTGTTCAACTCCTCGGGCGACCCGACCCTGATGCGCGAAGGCAATGACACCTCCGCGGTCTATGTCGTCATGCCGATGCGGGTGTGAGTATTTTTCCAGCAAAGGAAACGAGTGAGGCGCGATGGGCGGCCTGTTCATAGAAGAGCTGAGCCTGTCGCATTTCCGCTCCCACAGGGCCGCGCGTCTCGAATTGGACGGGCGGCCTGTCGCCATTTGGGGGCCGAATGGCGCGGGGAAAACCAATATTCTCGAAGCGGTGTCGCTTTTGTCGCCGGGGCGCGGGCTAAGGCGCGCCAGTCCCGACGAGATTGCGCGCAAGCCTGAGGCTTTGGGCTGGAAAATCCGTGCTGATCTGCATTCATTGCATCAATTTCATGAGCTGGAAACCTGGGCGGAAAGTGGCACCTCGCGCTCCGTCAAAATCGACGGCAAGGCGGCGGCGCAGGTGGCGTTGGGCCGGGTCGCACGCGTGGTCTGGCTGATCCCCGCAATGGATCGGCTCTGGATCGAAGCGCCCGAAGGGCGGCGGCGGTTTCTCGACCGCATGGTGATGAGTTTCGAGCCGCGTCATGCCGAGGTGGTTCTGGCCTATGAAAAGGCGATGCGGGAGCGCAATCGTCTGCTCAAGGACATGGTGCGCGACGGGCATTGGTACGCAGCACTTGAGGCGCAAATGGCCGAACATGGCGCCGCGCTCATGAAGTATCGGCTGTCCACGCTTGAACGCATCGCACAGGCGCAGGAGGGGGCGGAGACCGCGTTTCCCTCGGCGGCGCTTGCGTTGAAATCGTCTGACGGGATGGATTTGCCGAAAACTCAGAGCGATCTTTTGGCGGCTTTCCAAGATGGGCGTCCGCGCGATCTGGCGGCTGGTCGCACGTTGATCGGTCCGCATCGCGCCGATCTCGATGGCGTATACACCGCAAAAGATGTGCCTGCGGATCAATGTTCGACGGGGGAGCAAAAGGCACTTTTGATTTCGCTTATTCTGGCCAATGGGCGTGCGCTAGCCGAGGATTTCGGGGCCGCGCCGATCTTTTTGCTCGATGAGGTGGCGGCCCATCTTGACTCGGATCGCCGCGCGGCGCTTTACGATGAGATTTGCGCCTTGGGCGCGCAGGCCTTTATGACCGGCACAGGGCCGGAATTGTTTGCGGAACTCGGCCCCCGCGCCGCCGCCTATGAGGTGTCGGAAGAGGGCGGAAGCTCCAGTGTGAAAGAACGGTTATGACAATCACTCCCGGCGATCTCGGGCTTTATGCCTTTGCGCTTTTGATCCTGTTTTTGACGCCCGGCCCGGTGTGGCTGGCGATGCTGGCGCGCGCGCTTTCGGGTGGATTCAATGCCGCTTGGCCGCTGGCCTTGGGGGTGGTGATCGGAGATGTGCTTTGGTCGCTTTTGGCGATCTTGGGGGTGTCGTGGATCGTCTCGGAATTCGACGGGTTCCTGACCGTCCTGCGTTGGGTTGCTGTGGTGATGTTTCTGGTGATGGGGGTCTTGTTGGTCCGCAATGCCGACAAACAGATCGCAGCCGACAGCCGTTTGACACGTCCCGGCATGTGGGCCGGGTTTGTGGCTGGGCTGGTGGTGATTTTAGGCAATCCAAAGGCGATCCTGTTCTACATGGGCTTTCTGCCCGGCTTCTTTGATCTCTCCAGCCTGACCGTCTCTGACATCGTTGCGATCTGTGCGATTTCCGCTGTGGTCCCGCTGGTCGGCAACCTCATTCTGGGGGGCTCGGTCAGTGCGGTGCGCAAAATCATGACCTCGCCAAAGGCGCTGCGGCGGATGAATATCTCGGCGGGTTCCTTGCTGATTTTCGTCGCTCTGATCCTGCCTTTCGTGTGATCCGAATCCGGGCGACGTGACCCGGCGTTTTCCCGCTCTTTTTCCGTGTCATTCGCGTGACATCCCCGGCGCGCTCGCGTATAAAATAGGCAAGCAAGAATAGGGAAAACCGCATGTCCGAAACGCCGCAGCAGTCCTCCGAATATGGTGCAGATTCCATCAAGGTTCTCAAAGGCTTGGAGGCCGTTCGCAAACGCCCCGGGATGTATATCGGGGATACGGACGACGGCTCTGGCCTGCATCACATGGTCTACGAGGTTGTGGACAACGGCATTGACGAGGCTTTGGCCGGTCATGCCGACTATGTGACCGTGATCATTCACAAGGACAGCTCGGTCTCCGTGCGCGACAACGGGCGCGGAATTCCGACTGACATGCACCAAGAAGAGGGCGTTTCCGCCGCCGAGGTCATCATGACCCAGCTTCACGCCGGCGGCAAATTCGACAGCAATTCCTACAAGGTCTCCGGCGGTCTGCACGGCGTGGGCGTGTCCGTGGTGAACGCGCTGTCTGAATGGCTGGAACTCAAGGTTTGGCGCAACGGCAAGGTGCACAAGGCCAAATTCGTCAAAGGCGAAACCTCCGAGCATCTCGAAGTGATCGGGGACGCGGGCGACGAAACCGGGACCGAAGTGCGCTTTCTGGCTTCTGCTAAAACCAACGACCCGGAAGGCACCTTCTCCAACCTCGAATACTCCTTCGAGACCTTGGAAAAGCGTCTTCGCGAATTGGCTTTCCTGAATTCCGGCGTGCGGATCATTCTCGAAGATCACCGCCCGGCAGAACCGCTTAAAACCGAGCTGCATTACGACGGTGGCGTGAAAGAATTCGTTAAATATCTCGACCGTCACAAAACGGGGATGATGTCGGACCCGATCTTCGTGACCGGCGAACGCGATGACATCGGGGTCGAGGTCGCGATGTGGTGGAACGACAGCTACCACGAGAACGTCCTGCCGTTTACCAACAACATCCCGCAACGCGATGGCGGCACGCACCTCGCGGGCTTCCGTGGCGCGCTGACTCGGACCTTGACGAAATACGCGCAGGAAAGCGGAATTGCGAAAAAGGAAAAGGTTAGTTTCACGGGCGATGACGCGCGTGAGGGTTTGACCTGCGTCTTGTCCGTCAAAGTGCCGGACCCGAAATTCTCGTCTCAGACCAAGGACAAGCTTGTGTCCTCCGAGGTGCGGCCTGCGGTCGAGAACCTCGTGAGTGAAAAACTCACCGAATGGATGGACGAAAACCCGGCAGAGGCGAAGATGATCGTCTCGAAGATCGTCGAGGCGGCGCTGGCCCGTGAAGCGGCGCGCAAAGCCCGCGAACTCACGCGTCGTAAATCCGCGCTCGACATGGATTTCAACGCCGCCAAGCTCAAGGATTGTTCGGAAAAAGACCCGTCCAAGACCGAAGTCTTCCTCGTCGAGGGGGATTCCGCTGGTGGCTCCGCGCAGACCGGCCGGGACCGCCAGACACAGGCGATCCTGCCGCTCAAAGGTAAAATCCTGAACGTCGAGCGCGCGCGATTTGACCGGATGCTGTCCTCGCAAGAGATCGGCAACCTTGTCATGGCGCTTGGCACAGGGATTGGGCGCGATGAATTCAAGCTCGAAAAACTGCGTTACCACAAGATCGTCATCATGACCGATGCGGACGTCGATGGCGCACACATCCGCACGCTTCTGCTCACGTTCTTCTTCCGCCAGATGCCGGAACTGATCGAAGCCGGGCACCTGTTTATCGCCCAGCCACCGCTTTACAAAGTGGCGCGCGGCAAGTCCGAGGTCTACCTCAAGGACCAAGGTGCGATGGAGGATTACCTGATCCAGCAAGGCGTCGAAGGGGCCGTGCTGCGCCTGAAATCCGGCGAAGAGATTGCGGGCGCCGATCTTGCGCGCGTGGTCGAAGGCGCGCGGAGCTTCAAACGTATCCTCGAAGCCTTCCCGACCCATTATCCGCGTCACATCCTGGAACAAGCGGCGCTTGCCGGCGCGTTCGAACCGGGGCGTGTGGATGCTGATCTGCCGGGCACGGCTGAGATTGTGGCCAAGCGCCTCGACATGATCGCCGTGGAATATGAACGCGGCTGGTCCGGCCGTCCGACGCAGGATGTCGGCATCCGTCTGACCCGAGTTCTGCGCGGTGTCGAAGAGGTCCGCACGCTTGATGGTGCGATCCTTCGTGGTGGCGAAGCGCGGCGGATCAACCAAGAGGTCAAGGCGACTGATGGGCGGTACACCGATCCGTCGAAATTGGTTCGAAAAGACCGTGAGACAGCGATTTACGGACCTATTGATCTGTTGAATGCGATCCTGGAAGAGGGTGAAAAAGGTCTTTCGATTCAACGCTATAAAGGTCTGGGCGAGATGAACCCGGATCAGCTTTGGGAAACCACGCTGGACCCTGATGCCCGGACGCTTTTGCAGGTGAAAATCGACGATTTCGCCGAAGCCGACGACATCTTCACCAAGCTGATGGGCGATGTGGTGGAGCCGCGTCGCGAGTTCATTCAGGACAACGCGCTGAATGTGGAGAACCTCGACGCGTAATTTACGCGCTCCTCAAAAATCCTAAACTCTTGCACCTTTTCCCTGATACCTCAGGGGGAAGGTGTTTCATTTTAAGTATCGATTTGGTGCCCTTTGAGCATGGCCAGCCCGAATGCCGTCAGGACAAGAGAAACGCCGAATACATAGGTGAGCGAGACAAAGCTGCCCTCATATGTTGGATACAGGCCGCGTCGCATGAGCCCGACAGAATGCACGAGCGGATTGAACCAAAGAAAACTGCGAAAGGGTTCAGGCGTGCTTTCAAACAAATAAAAGACCGATGACAAGAGAAACATGGGCCTGTTGAAAATATTCCATATTTGCTCCCACACAGGAAAGCGGTTGAACAACCAAGTGTTCATTACCCCGATCCCTAAAGAAACGGAAAAAACTGAAAGAAACGCGAGGAAAATCCAACGAAAATTCACCACGGTCTGCACGTCAGAAAATAGAAATATGCCACCCAGGACCAAAATGGCGACAAGGCATTGGGTGAGCACATTGAGAACGAGCCGTGCCAAAATGGCGTCGACCAAAGTGACAGCGGGGTAGGACAGCAGCTTTGTGCTGAAGGAGATGGACTTTCCGATTTTCGAAGAAATATCCCGATAGCATGAAAACGGAAGTACGCCAGACGCGTAGAACAAGGCAAAATGTGCGCCCAGAGGTGGGCTGCGAAAGACGAATGAAAACAGGATCGTCATAAGCGCGATACCGGCCACGGGTTCGAGGATCGCCCAAATGTAGCCGCCGGGTGCCTTACCATAATTCGAGCTCATTTCCCGGACCATCAGTGCGCCAATACTGGAGCCGGACCGCCGTAACATGGAGTGCTGCGATTTCACCTTGCCCACATCTTTCCTTGCTTTTCGAGAGGAGTGCCGTTCGCCTTTAGCGTGTATTTGCAGGACATGCATCGCCCTTTATTATTTTATTTACTACGATAAGACGATAAACGGATCAACGAACAGCATCCGAGGAGCATGGAAGTCTTGGCCGCAAGCGAAGAAGAAAAAAAGATGCCAGAGTCTCCGAAAGGCGGAAGGCGAAAGCCAGCCGATGCTCCTGTCGCACCGACCATTGTTGTGCGGCCCGTCGCGCGTCCAGCGAAGGTGCAAAACAGACATCGCTTCCTCGCGCTGAGCTTTGTGATGTGCGTGCTTCTGCCGACTCTTCTGATCGGTGTCTACATGGGCGCAATTGCACGAGATCAGTATTTTTCACGCGTTTCCTTTTCCGTTCGAAGTGTGCAAAGCGCGCCAGCGATCGAACTTTTGGGAGGCATCAGCAACCTCACTGGCGCGGACACTTTGGACAGTGACATTCTCTATGATTTTCTGAAAAGTCAGCAACTTGTGGAAGAGATCGACGAAGAGCTCGGTCTCAGACACTATTACGTTTGCCCGGATGACGCTTTTGATCCGCTCTACTGTTTGCGGCCCGAGGCCTCCGTGGAGGAACTCGTCACCTATTGGAACAACATGACAGAAATCGCTTATGACGGCGGTGGCGGTATCATCGAGTTGTCGGTAAGAGCCTTTGCTCCACAAGACGCGAAAACCATCGCGGAAGTGGCCTTCAAAAGCAGTGGACGGATGATCAACGATCTCTCGAATGCGGCGCGGTCGGATGCGACGAAATATGCTGAGATAGATCTCGAACGATCCGTCGATCGCCTGAAACTCGCCCGCCGTCGGCTGGCGGAGTTCAGGAACGAAACACAGATCATTGACCCTGATCTCGATTTTCAAAGTCAGATGGGAGTGATTACCTCGCTCCAGGAACAGCTGACGAGTTCCCTGATTGATCGGGGGCTGTTGGAGTTGACAACGTCGCGCCCCGATCCCCGCCTGGATCGCCTGGATGGCACGATTCAAGTCATTGAAGAGCAGATCGAATTGCAGCGCGGAAAATTCGGGCACGTCGAAGGAAGCCAGACAGAAGCCTACGCAGAGATGATGGGCCAGTTCGAAGAATTGAACGTCGAAGTCCAATTTGCAGAGCAAGCCTATATCCAGTCTCTGGCAAATCTCGATGCGGCTCAGGCAGAGGCGCAAAAGCAAAGCCGATATCTGGCCGCGCATGTCCGACCGACTTTGGCACAAACCGCAGAGGCGCCCAAAGGCCTTATGATCACGGGGCTCACCTTGTTCTTTGCCTTCTTCATATGGCTCGTTGGTGTCTTGATCTACTATTCCCTGCGCGAAAGGGTCTAGGGCATGGTTCGCCTTGAGCATCTGACGAAAGCTTACAAGTTAAAGACGCATACAAAGTATATCGTGAACGATGTTTCTCTGAACTTGCCGTCAAATCGAAGCCTGGCACTCATTGGGCGGAATGGAGCGGGGAAATCCACTCTTTTGCGCATGATTTCCGGGAATTTGCGCCCGGACTGGGGACGTGCCGTTCTGGAAGGGTCTGTGTCATGGCCCGTCGGCTATTCGGGATCATTTCACGGGGCTTTGACAGGGGCGCAAAATACCCGCTTCGTGGCGCGCGTCTACGGGGTGGATACCGATGAGTTGCTCGAATTCGTCAAGGATTTTTGCGAGCTAGGCGATCATTTCCATATGCCGGTACGCACATATTCCTCTGGGATGAAGGCGCGTCTCGCCTTTGCGGTCTCCGTGGGAATCCCGTTCGACACCTATATCATCGACGAGGTGACGTCTGTTGGCGACGCATCTTTTCGTCAAAAAAGCAGTGCCCTGATCCGGGAAAGACTGAAAGACAGCGGCGCGATCGTTGTCAGCCACAATATGCGTATGGTGCGCGAACTTTGTGATTGTGGGGCGGTTCTTGAGAACGGTAAGTTGAACTTCTTCGACGACATTCAAGACGCCATCGCGCATCACGAAACAAATATGAAAGCGACGGATTACTAGCCGTTCGCTTTGGGATCACGCTCACGCGTCCCAGAACAGACAAACGAGATGCAGCATGCTTGATATCCTCATCCCACATTACAACGCTCCGGAAGACCTGCAGATGTCACTTGCCTCTGTGGCAGATCAAACTTGGCGGGGCAAAAAACGTGTTGTCCTGTTCGACGATGGGTCGACCGCGGAGAATCTGGCGCAGGTGGAGAAGATCGTTAAAGATAGCCCGCTGGATATCGACCTCATTCGCAGTCCCCAGAACCTGGGCCGTCCGAAAGCCCGCAATGCGCTTTTGCAGGCGGCGGAGGCCCGGTTTGTCGCGTGGCTGGATGCTGGCGACATCTGGTATCCGGAAAAGACGGAGCATCAGTTCAACACGATATTCAGACATCACTTCGAGGGCGCCGATATCGATACGATCTGGGTCAGCTGTCATTATGACTGGCAATGGGTCGGGCGGCGCCGGCGCAAAGTGGTTCAGGATACCACAGGCAATCAACTGAAAGACCTTTTTGCGGGGGATCGTCTGCGGGCATATCTTTGGACTTTGCTGGGCACGAGAGAGTCTTTCACACTCGCAAGCCGTTTCGATGAACGGCTGACACGTCTTCAGGATCTGGACTTTTTCCTGTCCTTTGTGCGCGCAGGGGGGCGGATCGTCTCCCCCGGGACTGATGCGCCTTTATGCTGTTATTTCAAATCGGACATCGGGCGGAACGCGCGCGAAATACGCCAATGCTACGATACGATTTTCGCGAAACATCATGCTGCCCTTCTGGGCCATGGTCGCGGTTTCGCGCGTCGAACACGAGTCAAAGCCGACTTTGTGGCGGCCAGGTTCGCGCGCAACAATGGCGAAAGGTTCGGGGCACTTGGATATCAATTAGGCGCCTTTTTCACCGATCCGCATTATGCGGCTTACCGTGCCAAGAAATTCGTTTTGAAAGGGTAAGAGATGGACGTGTGTCTTGTGTTGGGGCGTCGCAACGTGCTTTTGCCAAAGCACTTGGATACTCAGTTCTTTGAAAATCTGCTGGGGCCCAACCATCGGGTTTTCCTGATGCCTTGGTATTCGGGCAACGCGGGTCGGTATTATCACGAACGCCTTTTGAACGTGGATGACGATCGCAGACTGGAAACCTCGATTTTCGCGATCGAGGCGGAATATCAACCGGAAGAGATTCCCGTCATGATTTTTCCATCTGCACTCGAAAGTGCGCAGAATGCCATGCACCTTCAGCGGTTTCTGTCCGCGTTTGTCGAAAAGCTGGGAGACATTCCGCTGGTGGTTGAGCCGGTTGTTCTGGACGTTTTGGGGCCAGAAGAGGATGTAAAGGCACGTATTTTGCCCGTCAAAGGGATGCAGTACAAACCTTTGCGTCGGATCGAGCTAAAGGATGTCGCGCGTCTGAATGAACGCTGCCTAGTCAATATGTTTAGCGAAAAACTGGCGGATGATCTGGTCGACTATGTGCGCCAGTTCGGTCTCCTACTCTCGCGCAAGCGGGCACAGGATTTCATCGTCAATAAACTGGATAGCTTCGTGACGGAGGAGTTGCACTTTGATCTGCCTGCGGACGAGGCGCAGCTCAAGCGTTTTTCGGATCTTATTTTCCCGGATATGCTTCTGGCTCTCGTGAACAAGCCTAAAAGGAAGGGATGAGGTGTCAGAGCAAAGAATTATGCGCGGCACAAAGGTGTGTTTTGTCATTCAAAAGCTCGCCCTCCGGAGCGGGGGGGCCGAACGCGTCCTGATTGACACGGCAAATGCGCTTTATGATCGTGGTTATGCGGTTGAACTTGTCTCTCACGAGCATCGCGGCAAGAAACCGTTCTACCCGCTGCGCAAAGGTATCATTCACACCAATCTTTATCCGCGCGACAAAAACCGGACCCGTATCGAGCGCCTTTGGGGACGCCTGCAGAACGTGTTTCACAAAAACAGGCTCTATCTTCCGGGCCTGGCGCATCTTCAGTGGTGGAGCGAGCACGGAGGCTTTCGCCGCAGGCTCGCGCGTCACATTGATGCCACTGAGCCGGATGTCGTGATCGCATTCTTGCCGCCCGCCGTCACGGCACTCGGTCATGCAAAACCAAAGTATAAACCGCGCCGCTTTGCCTCGCTGCACAATGTCCCGGAGCAGGATTTCGACAACAGGGAGCGATGGGATCCAAATCCTGTGGATCGGCGCCTGCGCAAGAGTGCCTTGGAACATTTCGACGGGATCGGGACGCTTTTGCCAGAGTTTTGCAATTGGTTCGATCCCGCGCTGCGCGATCGTCTTTTGGTCATGCCCAATGCGGTCAAACCGGTGCCGGACAAAAAGATCGCGACGGCGAAGCGGACGAAAAAAGTGGTCTCCGTTGGACGTCTGGCGGATGTCAAAAGGCATCATCTCTTGATCGAAGCCTGGGCCGATCTTCAGGAAGAATTTCCGGATTGGAGCTGTGATATCTACGGGGTTGGCCCGATCGAAGCGCAGCTTGCGCAACAGATCAAAGAGCTTGGGCTGTCCGAGAAGGTCCATTTGCGCGGCCACTCTAAGAGTATGGAAAGGGTGTATCTCGAAAGTGCGATCCTTGCCCACCCGGCCGAATTTGAAGGCTTCGGGCTGGTGATCACAGAGGCCCTCGCCCATGGCTTGCCCGTCGTCGGATTTGAGGATTGCTCAGGCTTCAATTTCATCGTGCGCGATCAGGTCAGTGGCGTTTTCGTGCCTGCGGAAGGACGCCGCAGCGCAAATCTGGCGCAAGCGCTCGCGCGCCTCATGCGCGATCCCGAAGAGCGCGCACGCCTCAGTCAAGCAGGACTTGAGGAACTTGAGCGTTTCAGGGAAGACAAGGTGCTCGACCTTTGGGAAGAGGCCATCCACGGCAAAAAAACACATGCGGAGGTCTGAACATGGGCCGTCTTATTATTCACATCGGAACGCATAAGACCGCGACAACGTCGATCCAACGTGGTTTGTCGAGAAATCGGCAGGTTTTGCTCGAGCGGGGCGTGCTCTACCCGGATTACGATCTGATCGGTGCGAAAGGGCACTACGCCCATATCGGGATCGCAAACGCGTTTTCAAAAGCACACCCGGACATGTCCCGTGAACAGGCCATTCGCTTTTTCGCCGAAGTGTCGCGCCGCGCCAGAGATTATGACGTCACCATCCTGAGCGCCGAGGCGTTTTTCCGTCACATCGATCTGACCAAAGACGGCAATCCGCGCAAAATTCCAGGGCAGCCAGAGCCGTATTGGAAGGCGCGCCAGGCCTATATCAATGACCTGAGACATCACTTCGATCACGACAATATCGAAATTGTCATGGCGGTACGCCGACAGATCGACTACGGCATGTCCCTCTATCAGGAACACGTCAAGACGAGCAGATATAACGCGGACTTTGCAACATTTCGCGCAAAACACTGGCAGCGCTTTGACTATCTGCGTCAGGCGCGCGCGTGGCGCGAAGGGTTCGGAATACTCCGGCTGCTTCGATTTGAGGATTTTGTTCAGAGTGAGGATGTGCTGAAAAGTTTTGGGACCTTGATCGATGTCGATCTCTCGGGGCTGACGGCCGCGCCGCGCGAGAATGCGTCACTGCCTCCAGATTTGGTGGTTTTGAAGCGCATGATGGCGGATTCCAGCGCGTCGACGAATGGTCTGCGAGATATGGTCGACAAAATCTCCCGCGGCAGTCTCAAGGCCATCCTGAAAGACATGCCAAAACGGAGCCTTTATCAAGACCTTGAAGATATGCAGGCGTTTCATCGGAGTTTCTCCGATGCCAACGAATTGCTCAAAAGGGAGTTCTTGCCGCTTTTGTCGTCGCATGAGCCCTTATTTTCCGACACTTTGGCGTCTGACTACCTTTTCGGCGATACTTTGCACCCGGAATTTCTTTTGCAACTCAGCCGCCATTTGGCAAAAACCTGAGCTGTGGAGACGCAGAAACATATCTGCTTGGTGGCGGGGGCGATGACGAACGGTGGCATACGCCGCGTGCTGCTCGTGCTTGCAAAGGTGTTTCTGGCGCGTGGTCATCGGGTTGATCTGGTTCTGACCAACCATGCAGAGCTTACTCTGGAATTGCCAGATGGGTTGAATGTTGTCCGGTTTGGCAGGCGCACGCGTCGATCTTTGCCGCATGCGGTGCGTTACCTGTCCGAAAATCGCCCGGATGCTGTAATTTCAGGGCGGGCCTATACAGATCTTTTGTTTTTGGCGGCAAAGCTGTTGTCGCGTCAAAAGCACTGTCATCTGATGTGGACGTTTCACACCGAACAGACGATGGAATTGGCGCATAAAAGCCGTTCGATGAAGCTTTTGATGCGCTGCGCTTACAGGCTTAGCCCCTACGCCGATGTATGCGTCGCGGTGTCCAAAGGCGTGGCGCGGGATTTGACGCGCTACTTGCCAAAGACGGCGCGGATAGAGGTGATTTACAATCCCGTTGCTCCACTGGGCGCCACCCCAGCGTTACGTCCAGATCACCCTTTCTGGCACCAAGAGGACGTGCCGATCCTGTTGTCGGTGGGGCGTCTTGTTCCCCAGAAAGACCATGCGCTTCTGCTTAAGGTCTTCGCGGAGTTGCGCGCCCAGCGGCCACTCAAATTGTTCATCTGTGGCGATGGTCCCTTGCGGGGGGCGCTTGAAATCCTCGCGGCAGAAACCGGCTATGCCCAAGACATCTGTTTTGCCGGGCACCTTCCGGATCTTGAGCCTTATATGACGCATGCCGACGTGTTTGTGTCGACGTCTCGTTGGGAGGGATTTGGACTGGCCCTCGCGGAGGCCCTCGCTGCGGGATGTCCTGTCGTGGCAACGGATTGCCCCTCTGGTCCTGCGGAAATTCTGGATCACGGCCGCTTGGGCCGTCTGGTGCCCTTGGGCGATAAAAACGGCCTGATCCAAGCCATTTCAGAGACGCTCAATGCGCAGAAAGCCGTGTCGAATGGGCCTGTGGACCTTTCGGCTTACGACCCGAACCGCGTCGCGGATGCTTATCTCGATCTGATGGAACGTTTTTCCAAACAGTGACCCTCTTGCGCCATGAGCAGGCCAAAGAGCCTGCCCATCTCGCGAGAAGTGGTCCCTATGCGACCCACTTGAGGGCAATCGGATTGTTCGGATCGACGGCAAGAATATCCTTGGCGTAGGCGCGCAATTCGCGCTCGAGACCACACCGCGGAAAGATATGGGCAACGGCCCGCAGATGCCGATGAAGCCTGGTTTCGCGCGCCATGATTTCCTTTGCGACAGCTTTGATGGCTTTCTTCCGGTTCAAACGCCACAGACTGCGCAGGTAGACATTCAATTGATCGTCCGAGAGCGTTTCAAACTGTGTCACGCTATCGCAAAGCGTGATGAAAGCATCGCTTTCCTCAGCCTTGAGATTGGACCCGAGGGCGACCGCGGCGGATTGCACCAGATTAGAAACTGTGTCGGTGACTTCGAAATAATGCGCGATCAATTGTTTGACGATCTTGCCGACAAACCCGTCCCGAACATGGCGCAGATCTGCTTCATAGGCATCTTCCAGCGGCGAAAGAGTTGCGTTTTCATAGCTCGGGAAATAGTCGAGCCGATCGTAAAGCCGCTCGATTTTTCCGACAGCGCTGCGCAATGTCGACTTTGACAGGTTGTTTGCAATGATGACGTCGGCTTCGGTGAATGTCGCATTGAGGGACACGGGCGAGACAGTGGTGATGATCATGACATCGGGATTGAGGCGCCGCAGGGTCTCGACGCTGCGTTTCATGCAGTCGAGACAGGCCTCGTAATCGAGATTTATGAAGTCGTAGTTTTTTGCATCCCGCAGCATGGCGCGTGTGGCAGGCGCTTGGTGGATGTGAAGCCCACTGTCTCGATGTACCCAGCTTTCCGTCAGACCGAACGTCAGTGCCACGAGATCAGAGGAGAAAGCTTCGACATAGAGCTCATAGATGGCGCGACGGCGGGCAATGAACCGCTCTTTTGTGACGGGCACAAAGCCGCCGAGGTGAAGGTCGATCACCTTGCCATCACGGGTTTCGAACCGCATCGGGTCCGCATCTTGAGGGACAAAGCCTGTACCGCGCTCATAGATTTCGGCGGCCCATTCGATTTCCTGACAGACCGTCGCGGGCGTGTATTTGTTGAGAATGCCGTTGCGTCTCTTGCCGCTCCATTCTTCTTCGGGGACGGAGAAGTCCAAGGTCGGAAGTTGAAACCCCAAGAGCGCAAGATGCTCTTCGATGTTGCGGGCAAAGCAGCTTCCGATGGTAAAGACCTTTGCTTTGGCGGGCACTTTGAATGACGGTGACAGGCTCGGCCATGCCTGTGGGGTCAGGCGATCTTTGACAGAGGACCAATTGGAAAAATCGCCACGCGATTTGAGAGCTTGTACGGCGTTCAGGCGCTCGAAAGATGTTTCTGTCATGGTTGAATTCCTTTATCCTCAGGTCCGAAAGCTATCGGCCCTGATATTTGTTGCCAATAGATAACAAATGCTGAGCAAGGGCAAAGACAGTGAAAGAGGCGCTGGAACAGGTGGCGGATATATCGGTTATAATTCCCGTATATCGTCAGTGGGATGGTTTGTCTCGCCTCTTGCAAAACTTGGCCGCGCAGACGCTGTCACCACGTCGATACACGATTGTTGTTGTCGCGAACGAGCCACCTCCGGCGGGATTAAATGTCGCCGAGATCGCACAGAACGCCCGTATGATCGTTTGTCTCACGCCGGGGTCCTATGCCGCAAGGAACGTGGGGATCGAGGCCACCATGACGCCCTTTGTGGCATTTACCGATGCCGATTGTCTGCCCGATCCCGATTGGTTGAAAGGCCTTTTGTTGCGGCTGACGACGGACCCAAAGACCCTGTGGGCGGGGCGTATCGACATGGACACGCCTGCCCGTGAAACCCTATGGGCGGCGTATGACATCATCCGGGGCATCCCGCAAAAACACTACGTCTCGCGGGGCTATGGGGCCTGCGCCAACCTGGGTGTCGCGCGCAGCGTGTTGGAAGCTGTCGGCGGTTTTGATGAGAGGCGGTTTTCCGGGGGAGATGCCGCGTTTTGCCGCAAAGCCGGCCAAGCGGGGTTCGGGATCGCTTACGCTGATGAGGTCCGGGTGGTCCATCCGGCCCGCACGACGGCCAGCGAAGTCATCACAAAAGCGAGGCGCGTGCGCGGTGGTCAAATTCGGGCGGGCACAATGGGACGCCGGATGTTGTGGGTGTTGGCCTCCTGTGTCCCGCCTTTCCGCCAAACCTGGCGTTTTCTCCGCAAAAAGGCGCCTTTCAGACGCAAGGCAAAAGCGCTCTTGGTGCTCTACGTCCTTTGGGGCGTGACATTTTGGGAAACAGTGAGGCTTGTGGGTGGTTCGAACGCAGAGCGTCAATAATCGACCCATCCGAGATGCTTAAGCCCGGTGCGCCACAAGTAGGTGCTATAGGCTTTCAATGCGCCAAGACGAGACAGGTTCGGGAGCATCCGGTAGACATGGCGTGTTGCCAAGGCCGAGGGCAACTTCGCGGCCGAGAGTGCATCTGGTCGGCGTCTGTATAATGTCAACGGGGTATCCAGCCCGTGGCAGACCACTCCTCGTTGGGCCAATTGCAGCCACAGTGCGTAGTCCTGACGACGCCTCAGATCGGGAAAGCGCAGCCCGTTCAAAACAGAGTCATGGATCATGACCGTCGATGTCCCAATCGGATTGCCGCGCAAGAGTTGCGTATAGTCGATCCGCGGCGGAACGTGCCGAGTCGCCAAAGGGCGTCCATCCCGATCAATGACCCCGTAGCTTGTGGCACCAAAACCATGCCCCTGACGCTCAAGCCAGGTCAGTTGTGTTGCGAGCTTTGTCTCTGTCCAAATATCATCTGCATCAAGAAACGCGATCCAAGAGGTTTGTACGGCCTCCAATCCGGAATTGCGCGCCGCCGCTGCGCCTTTTTGATCTGTGTGACGCAGCAATCTGATGCGCGGATCGGTGGCCGCATACTGCGCAACAATCGAGGCGCTATCGTCCGAGGATTTGTCGTCTATGGCAAGCAGGGTCCAGTTTTCATGACTTTGCGCGATCACGGCCTCAAGTGTTTCGGGAAGGTAGGGGCCACAATTGAAGACAGGCATTATGATGGTCACCGCCGGTCTCATGGTCGATCTCCTGCTCTCGAGTTTATGCGACTTTAGCCCGAGCCCGATGCGGGGCCAAGCCATCGCATTTTGTTAAATTTCTCTGGGAATGCCACATTTGCAATGCAGTTGAGTGAGGCTTGCGTAACCCTAGTGCTTCAACATCGGACATGGGTAAAAATGGGGTTGGCCATGTCGTCTTTTCTTTATGAAGACACACAGACAGTCGGTGATGTCGTCTATGATCACGATATATCCGAATACATTTTATACGAGACGTCTGGCGGGTCGTTTCTTGTTACCCTGTCTGGCGAAAACGGTGGCATGGCAAGCTATTCTGTGGGGGCGGATGGGCGTCTAACGCTGATCGACACACAGAGCTTTGGTGTTGGATTGCGCAGCCTGCACACATCTCAATCCGTGATCGTAGATATCGGTGGGACGCATTATGTGCTCGTCGGAGCCTCTGACTCGGGCGACGTTTTCGCCTATGAACTTACGGACAATGGCGCGCTCCTTTCCCCAAAAATCCTGCCAAGCTCGGCCACGGAAATGGCCGATGTCCGGAGTTTCCTGACCCTGTCGGACGGCGGCAATGTGGCCAGCCTGATCAGCGTCGGCGCCGATGGTTATGTGCGCATGTTTCATGTCGCACAGGAGAGCGCCGATCTTGTCTCAGAGCACTCTACGGTCATCTTCCAGGGCGACATCTCCGCGATCGACTATATTGAAACCGATGCGGGACTTATCATTCTGGCTTTGGATCAGTCAGACGGAAATGTGCTCTCTTATCTCTATGATCCGATCACTGAGACGGCGACATCAGTGTCCGAGACGGGCGCTATTGATCAGGTCGGCATGGGTTTGCCCGAAGACTTCACGACGCTTGAGATTGGTGGACAAACATATGTCGTCGTGGCCTCGCCCGGTTCGGGGTCCCTAACCGTGTTCAGCATGGATGCGAACGGCGTGCTCGATGCGGTCGACCATGTGCTGGACACCAGAGAGACACAGTTCGGAGCGGCATCTCATGTGGAAGCCTTCACCCTGAACGGGATGGGATTCGTGATCGCGGCTGGCGCGGACAATGGCTTGAGCCTGTTCACTATGACGGAGGACGGACAGCTTATTCTGCTTGAAAACCTCTCCGCCTACGCCTCGATGCCGCTGTACGATCCCTATAGTCTGGCCATCGATGTCACCGTTGATGGCGTGTCGATCTATGTCTCCTCAGAAACGCAGGCGGGTACGGTCAGGTTGTCTTTCGACGCGGATCGGTGGTCCACGCCCCTCTGGGGGGGAGATGGAGCGGACACGATTGAGGGAACGTCCGGCGGCGAGTTGTTGTCAGGGGGGGGCGGGTAATGACACGCTGAATGGAAGAAACGGCGACGATGTCCTGGTCGATGGTGCCGGCGCAGACCGCCTGACCGGGGGCTATGGCAATGACATCTTTGTCACCAGCGAGGATGGCGAAACCGATACGATTACGGATTTTAACATCGGTGATGATCGCCTCGATCTCTCCGACTACACCATGGCCTATTCCGAGGATGCCGTGAGCTGGTCCTACCTGGCTGGAGGTATACGCCTGATCGTCAATGGCGAATACATCGATGTTTTTTCCGATGATGGCTATGACATTGATTTCGATGCCATCATTGCGACCGCTTTTCTGGGGCCTGATCGTCCGGCAATTGCTTCGGTCGGAACGCTGATCGGCGGCGCTTAAGATGATCATATCGAGGGAAGTGTCTTAGGCGACACGCTCATGGGACAAGAGGGGAATGATGTTCTCATCGGCTACGAAGGCAATGATCTCATCTATGGCGGCGATGGGGACGATATGCTGTACGGCGGTGACGGCGACGATGAGATCTACGGAGATTCCGGATACGATTTCATAGATGCCGGGGCGGGAAACGATCGTGTCTATGGCGGAGGTGGTCGTGACACCGTCTATCTTTCGGATGGGGATGACTGGTTCTTCGATGAGGGCCAGGGGGGCACTCATGGCCACGACACGGTGTATGGCGGCAGCGGTCGGGATGTGATTGCCGGTGGTGGTGGCCAAGACATCTTTTATGGCGGGTCCGGCGGAGACCGCATTTACGGCGGCGATGACGACGATCAGCTTTATGGCGATGACGGTTGGGATCGGCTCTATGGCCAAGCCGGCAATGATTATATTTCCGGCGGGGCGGGGCGGGGCGTGACTACCTTTACGGTGGCGACGGAGATGACGTGATCCTCGGCGGCGATGATGACGATATTCTTTCCGGGAACGATGGGAGTGACACTCTTTACGGCGGTGCACATGGGGATCGCGGCTGGGGTGGTCTCGAAAACGACACTCTTTACGGCGAGGCGGGTTGGGACCGTCTCTATGGGCAAGAAGGCGACGACACGATCCTGGGCGGCGATGGGCGTGATTACCTTTACGGCGGTGATGGCAATGACACGCTGTATGGTGAGAACGATCACGATACCCTGCTTGGAGACGCCGGTGATGACGCGCTCTATGGCGGCGCGGGAAATGATCGTCTCTCCGGAGGTGCAGGGATGAACCTTCTCGAAGGCGGCGTTGGTGCGGATAGATTCGTCTTCGATGACCTGTCCGGTCAAAGTACAATCTCAGACTTTGAGCTGGGCCTGGACGACGTGGAGTTTGCGCGAGGTGTTGTCAAGAGCGATTTGAGTTTTTCCAGCAACGATCAGGGCGATCTGGTCATCTCCGTCGCGGGCAGAGAGGGGCTCCTGATTCTGAGCGGTGTCTCGCTCTCCGAGGCGGGTGATCTGGACTTCGTGTTCGTCTGAACCCGTCTTAATCGGTCAGACGAACCGACAAGATATGAACGCCCGGCGCGACATTAAAAGGCCGCGCCGAGATTTTTGAATTAAGCAAGGATGCTGATATCAGAGGCCAGACCGGAGGTGTCTGTCACACCGCTGAGGATGATGGTGGTGTCACCAAAATCCAGAATCAGATCGCCGTTGCTGACAAATCCGTAGGTCGAGACCACCTGGCTTCCCGTGAGGTTGGCACCCCCCCAGAGATCGCTGGACAGGGACAGGGTATCCTCGGTCAATGTGAAATCGTTGATGATATCTGTTCCCAGAGCCGCTTCATTGAAGACAAATGTATCCTCACCGGCATTGCCCACCAGGGTGTCATCCCCGGTGCCGCCATAAAGCGTGTCGTTTCCATCGCCGCCGTAGAGGTAATCATTGCCTTGACCGCCATAGAGGGTGTCGTTGTCGTCCTGGCCGTAGAGGCGATCATACCCACCTCCCCCGATCAGGGTGTCATCCCCCGTACCGCCATAGAGACGGTCCCCTTCGGTGCCTCCGTCAAGTTGATCGATACCCGCGTCACCGCTTAGGATGTCCGCACCAGAGTCTCCGGACAGGGTGTCGTTGTCGTTGCCGCCATAAAGATAGTCGGCATCCTCACCACCAGAGAGCGTATCGTCACCGTCCTGACCATAGAGACGATCTACACCCGCCTCACCGTTGATCGAATCCGAACCGGTTCCACCCCAAAGGCGGTCATATCCGGCGCCGCCGAACATGATGTCGTTGCCATCTTCGCCAGACGCGCGGTCGGAGCCGTCGCCGCCGTAGATATAATCCCGTCCGGCCCCGCCAAAGATCGTGTCGTTGCCGTCCTGACCGTAGAGGCGATCCGTGGAACCGTTGCCGTAGATCGTATCGTTTTCCGTCCCGCCATAGACGTAGTCGTTGCCGTCTCCGCCATAGAGTTCGTCGTCACCGGCATCACCCGACACACGGTCGTCGCCGGTCCCCCCGGACATCCAATCCGCACCATTGCCGCCGTACATGATGTCATCATCAGATTCGCCATACATGCTGTCGTTGTCGTCTTGGCCATAGAGACGGTCATTCCCTTGGCCCCCGACGATCAGGTCGTTGCCATCGCCGCCGTAGATGCGATCCCAGCCATCTTCGCCGCGCAATTCGTCCATCGCCGATCCGCCGGAAATGATATCACCACCCGTGCCACCATAAACCGTGTCCCCGTCGATGTCGGAAGAGCCATTGAAACGGTCTGCGCCGTCGCCGAGATAAACGATATCGGAGCCGCCTTCGCCATCGACGATGTCGTCTCCATCCAGTGCTCGGATCGTGTCATTCCCGGCACCGCCGTAAATCTCGTTGTTGGCCGAATTGCCGGTGATGTCGTCGTTTCCTGAGCCCGCATAGAGATTCTCGACCACAGTGCCGACCATGATGCCGACATTGCCGATCAGACCATCCACGTCAGAGAATGTGCCGTCCTGCATGTCGATCCGGTCATCCGAGGTGGAGATGCTCAAGTTGAGCGTATCGGTCCCGTCGGCATCGTAGATCGTAAAGGCAATTGGGTCGCCGGAGTAGACGGTATTCGTCCCATTTTCCCAGTCGTTGAACAGATCACCGAGATAGTTGGTGAGATTGGTGCCGACGCCCCAAATGGTGTCGCCAGACGTCACTGAGCCCGCGCCGGCGGCCCCATAGAGGTTCTGAATGGCGCGGATGTCGGCCATCATCGTCGTGACGAGATAGGCCAGACTGGCGGACACATTCGTATTTTCGCTTTGCGAGAAATACGACATGATCGACATTTGCCAGCTGTCATTGGCAAAATCTGCGTCTGAGGGGAAGTTTGCGGATCCGTTGTAGGCGGACTGGTGCCCCAGACCCAGAGCATGACCGATCTCGTGGATATATGTCTGAAACCCATAGGTGCCGATTTCATCGCCCATGGAGGAATTCACCCAGCCACTGGTGATCACGACGTCGGAAGAATTGATTGTATTTCCGCTCAGATCCGAGGTGGAATAGGCGCTCAGGGATGTCGAATTGCCATTGTCATCATTGTAGAACATGATGTCTGCGCCGGTTGAGGTCGTGACGGAGAAGGAGACATCCGCAACCATTTCCCACGATTCAAGCGCTGCGAGGGCAAGGTCCCGCTCAGTCGCGTTCAGGTCACTGATATTGACCGTGATCACATTCGAGCTGGAGGTGTTAAACGACCGCCAGTCCCCGCCATAGCTGCCCCAAAAGCCATCGGTCAGATAATCTGCCAACTCGTCGAGCGAGCCCTCCGCAACGGGTTCGGCCGTCTCCACATCAATCGTATAAGCGCCATAGCTTGAACCATCTAAGTAAGCCGCGCCGCCAATGTAATATGTGCCGCTCGATGTCGCGGTAAAGGTGATTTCCGAGTAATAGTCTGGACCACCGTCATCGTTCTCGGTCACCAGATTTCCGGATGCATTATAAAGATAGAGATAGGTGTCCGGCAGTGTGCCGGATCCGTCCATTGAAATAGTGTAGGTCTCACCAGCGGTCAGGTTGATCTCGACCCAATCCACGTCACTGTTGGAGGACAATGTGCCGGAAAACGTATCCCCGACGCTCATGGTGTAGTTTGTATTCGTTCCCGCGGCTGCATCCGACCCTTCGGTGATCGTCGCATAGGTCGCGTTGTCTTCATACACGCAGTCATCGTCAGTCGGCCTAAAAGCCTCGCAAATTCCACACATAAATTTTCCCTCAATTACTCCGCACAAGCAGTACGCCGTTATACCATCGGTCGATTCCCACACCCCACATGCGATGAATAAACCTGCCTGAATTAATAAGTGCTTCTTTCTTTTCTGGCGAGATATTAAACGGACAATTTAAATGTTTTTGAATGTGTAAGTCTTATCTGCGCAACGGGGCAGGTTTCATTCGAAAAGCGATGCAAAGCTGCGTTCGAAAAAACGTTTGTAAAGTCCTGCGGTGTTTCCGCCCGCTCGGTCCATGATGGACAACTCTCGCGTTTCTGAAATGCCACCGCCATCGGTGGGCTCATAGTCCATGGACATGACGATGCCGAGGGGCGTTTCTCTCAAGGTGACGTCGAGGCGGGCCTGTGCCCGCTGATCTGTCAGGGCAAACCCGTTTGGCAGAACATGCTCAAGGGCCTCTCTGGCCAAGTCACAGGTGGAGGCTTCTGTTGTCTGCTCTGCGGAACATGTGAATTGAATATTGCGTTGAGATTGGCTCATGGCCTGCCCCCTTTCACTGACAAGGAAAACCTGTGCGAGTGCGAGAGCTGCAACCAAACTCACATATTTCAGCGTTTGAAATACCGATTTCGACACAGCGTCCTCCGGTCGTTTCACTTGGATCAATGCGTGTCTACGCACCAAAGTGTTTTTCGCCCCGCGCCTTCGACAGTGCAATCTGTTTCTGGCGTTCCCGGAACCGCTCCTTGCGGTCCTCATCCGTTTCATCGATGCACTGATGACAGGACACGCCGTCCTCGTATTCCGGGCGCAGCTTGTCCTCAGGCAGGATCGGACGGCGGCAGGCGTGACACAGCTCATGCGGTCCTTCGGTCAACCCGTGCCCGATGGACACGCGCTGGTCAAAGACAAAACACTCGCCCTCCCACAGGCTCTCGTCCTGCGGCATCTCTTCGAGATATTTCAGGATACCGCCTTTGAGGTGGTAGACCTCTTCGATGCCTTGCCCCAACAGAAAATTCGTCGATTTCTCGCAACGGATACCGCCGGTGCAGAACATCGCGATGCGTTTGTTGTGGAACCGCTCCTTGTTCTCTTCCCACCATTGCGGGAACTCGCGAAAGCTCTTGGTCTTCGGGTCGATGGCGTCCTTGAAGGTGCCGATCTGCACCTCGTAATCGTTGCGCGTGTCGATGATCGCGACGTCATCCGCCGAAATCAATTCGTTCCATTCTTCGGGGCTGCAATAGTGTCCAACCCGGGCTTTCGGGTCGACATCGGGCTGCCCCATGGTGACGATCTCTTTCTTGAGCCGCACTTTCATCCGGTTGAACGGCTGCTCGGCGGCGGTCGAGAGTTTATACTCGAAATCATCACAGCCCGGCAGGCTACGGATATGCGCAACGAGGCGCTCAATCGCGGCGGGCGTGGGGCCTGCCACCGTGCCGTTGATCCCCTCTTTCGCCAGCAAAAGCGATCCGGTGATGCCCTCGGCCAGACAAAGATCCAACAGACCCGACCGCAGGGCGGCGGGGTCTTCGAAGCGGGTGAAGTGATAGAGCGCACAGACTGTAAACATGCGCTGTTCGATACGCCTGCGCGCCAGATCAGGCAAGCCCTCTCTGCATTCGTGGGCGGATCACCTGAGCACGCGATCCGCCGCCAAAAGGGCTGCGGACAGATCCTCGATTGCGGAGCCGACACCTTTGAACAGGGTGATCTCCTCTGCGCTTTGCCGTGGCAAAAGATCGTCGCGACAGAGCCCCTCCAATGTGCCTGCAATGTCGCTTTCCCGGATGACGCCCGTCGCCAGCGGGATGGCGATATCGCCGCTCTCGACCTTGGCATGCTCGGTGTCGATATAAATCCTGGCGCGTCGCATCACCTCATCGTCGGCTTCGCGCATTGCGGGCGTGAAAGAGCCGATGAGATCGACATGCTGACCGGGTTTAAGCCATGCGCCCTTGAGGATCGGCTCACGCGCGAGCGTGGCGCAAGAGATGATATCCGCCGCAGACACCGCACGCTCAAGATCGGCGGCGGCTTTTGCCTTATAGCCTTGCGCGACAAACCGCTGCGCCAAAGCTTCGGCGGCGGCGAGATTGCGGGCCCAGACCGTGATCTCCTCAATCGGCAGCGCGGCGTGATAGGCGCCGGCCAGATTGGCGGCGACGGCTCCGGCCCCCACGATCAGCAATTTGCGGCTGTCCGGACGCGCGAGGCGTTTCGCCGCAAGGGCAGAGGCCGCCGCCGTGCGCCGCGCCGTCAATTCCGCCCCATCCAACATCAACCTATGCACCCCGGTTTCGCGGTCGAACAAAATATAGGACGACACCACGGCAGGCAGCCCGCGCGCGCCATTGCCGGGATGCACATTGACGATCTTGACGCCGCCCCAGCCCTCGGATTGCCAGGCGGGCATGAGCAACAGCATATCGTCCCCCATCGCATGATGATGCCGCAAGGGCACCTCCGCCCCGGTTTTGAACCCCTTGTCCAAGGCGTCGAGCAGCCCGTCGAACGGCAACGCCTCGCGGGTCTCTTCGGCACTCAATACTTTCATCTGTCTCTCCATTCGGTCTTTAAGGTTCAAAGCGCGGCGAGCCATTTCGCTGTCGCGGACACATCGCTCAGCACAGGTGTTTCATCCGTCATCGCCTGCGCCAAAAGCTCCGCACTGCCGAGGCTCATGGTCCAGCCCAACTGCCCGTGCCCCGCATTGATCCAAAGGTTGTCATAGGCGCGCACACGCCCGAGATAGGGCGGCCCGGCGGGCGTGGTCGGACGCAGCCCGGCCCAAAACTCCGGGTGATCCAGATCGACGCCCTTTCCAAAATTCCGCTGCACGTACTCTTTCAAAAGCGTGATCCGCTTTTCCGGTAGCGAAAGATCCCGCCCGGCAAATTCTGCAATCGCGGTCACCCGCAGCCGGTCGCCGAAATTCGAAACGGCCAGCAATTCGGTCTCATCCACAAAGGGCAGTTGCGGCACGGCACCCGGATCGGTGATGCGCCAAGTGCCGGAATAGCCTTTGACCGGATAGATATTCGGCACAAACCCCAGGCTTCGGGTCACATCCGGCGTCTCCACCCCGGTGGCCAGCACCACGTCTGTGCACTCCATCGGCCCGGCGTCGGTCTCTACGGCAGAAATCCGTTGGTTTTTGCAGGTAAACCCCGTGACCTTGGTGTCATAGCGAAACGCGATGCCCTCGCGATCAAGCCATGCCCCGGTGCGCGCGCTGAACAGATGGCAATCGCCCACGGAATCGATATGGCTGCGCAACCCGCCCGCCAGTCGATCCCTCATTCCGGCAAGGCCCGGCTCAAGCTCGATCAGGGCTAGAGCGTCGAGAACCTCGATCTCCTGACCAGAGCCGATCTTGGCGGCATAGCTTTGAAACTGGGGCGTGTCCTGAAACAGATAAAGCGCCCCGTCGTGCCGCGTCTCACCCGGCAGTCCCATCGCCGTTTCGGCGGGCAAAAGCATGTCTCGGCTCATACGCGCGAGGCGTTGCAGCTTGCGGGTATTGGCGGCGCTGGCGCGTGATGTGCACTGTGTCAGAAATTCCATCCCCCAACGCCACAGCGCCGGGTCGAAGAGTTTTGAAATTTTCACCGAAGGCTCACGGCCCAGGGCTGCGCGCATCATGGCCGGGAGAGCGGCGGGTTCGGCCCAAGCCTTGGCATGGCCGACCGCCATCAGCCCGGCATTGCCGCGCGAACAGAATTCGGCGGGGCCGGAGAGGCGGTCGATCACAGTGACCTTCTTGCCGCGCAGCATCAGCGCCCGCGCGGTCATGATGCCCACGGCGCCTGCGCCAATGACGATGGTTCTGTCTTGTTGCATCGCTCAGGCCCCAGAGGTGCTGATCCAAAGCACCACGGCAGGCGTGTCGCTCAGGCTGATCAACGCATGCCCCATGGCGCTGTCAAAGGCAAAGCTGTCGCCGGGCTGCAAATCGACGGGGGCGTAATGTTCGGTAAAGACCCGTAACTGGCCGGATTGGACAAGGATTTGCTCTTGGCCCATGTGGCGTTGCAGCGTGTCAAACTCGGACAGATCGCGGGCAAGAATTTCGGCACGAAACACCAGCGCCTGTTTCGCCACAACGTCGTCGCACAGCAGCTCCAGCCGGTAATGCGGCGTTTCGACAAGGCGCCCCTGTCCTTTGCGGGTCAGCGACCGCCAGCCGGACAGAGAGGAGGTCTGGCCCGAGTTGAAAAACGCATTCAAGCTGAGCCCCAGCCCGGCACACAATTTCTCAAGCGTCTCGAAGGTTGGCGACAGCTGGCCGTTTTCAATCCGCGACAGGGTCGAAACCGACAGCCCGCTTTGCGCGGCGAGTTTCGCCAGTGTCAGAGCCTTGTCTTGTCTCAGCCGTTTGAGCGTGTCGGACAGCGGCTCGCGGGGAGGGGGATCGGACGGGGTGTCCGTCGTGCGCAGCTCAGATGTCCACATCGCGACTCTCTTTAGTATGTCAGATGTGGTGATTTATTGCATATACGCAAAATTTATCAAGTGGTCCTATCCCTAGTCTTTGGTCATCTGCGCGGCTCCGGCCGTCAGCGTTTCCACAAGACCGGCAATTTCGGATTTCAGCGCCTCCATCGGCACGCCGACAAAGCGCCCCTGCAAAGCGAGGTAGACCACGCCATGGACCGCGGCGAAGGTGGTGCGGGTGCGCAAGATTAGGGCCTCACGCGTCATGTCCGGGCGCAGTTTCGCAAGATGCGGTGCAATGACTTCGACGAGGACCGCATGTTCCTGTTTGTGCCACTCCGGAATGTCCTGACCTTCGGGCAGCCGGTGTTCGAAAAGCGAGAGCCATAGCGGTTGATGCGCGATGGCGAAGTCGGCGTAGCGCAGGGCCAGGGCTTGCAACGCGTGTTGCGGCGTATCGCCGGCCTTGCTGACCGCGTCGGTCAGGGTTGCGCCCAACTCCGTGAGGGTGCGCGAATTCACCTCGATCACCAACATGTCGAGATCCTCGACCACAGTATAGAGCGAGCCCAGGGCACATCCTGCCCGTGCGGTCACGGCCCGAGCCTTTAACCCCGCCAAGCCATGTTCGATGATTTCCGCTTCTGCGGCGTCGATCAGGCGCTTTTTCAACTCGGCTTTTTTGGCTTCGCGTGCGGTGCTCATCATATCCCCTTAAAATTTTTTTTGAACGATGTTCATTTTTGTCTTGAACAACGTTCATGATTGCTGCATACAGACTTCATGAACAACGTTCATAAAGAAGGAGCTTACGATGTTCAAGATGTTTACGACCCTCGTCCGGGCCCGCACGCATGACGCGGCAGAAGCCATTGAAGACGCCAATGCGCTGACCATCCTGCGCCAGCAATTGCGCGACGCCGCAGATGGGCTTCAGGGTGCAAAGCGCGCGGTGGCCGTGGTGATCGCCTACGCCGAGCGCGAGAAAAACAACGCTACCAAGATTGCCGGGCAGATCAATGACCTCGAACTGCGCGCCGTCGAAGCACTGCGCCAGGATCGCGAAGACCTTGCCACCGAGGCCGCATCCGCGATTGCCGAGTTGGAAGCCGAAGCCGCTGCCTCGGCGCGGGCCACGGCCCACTATGATGCGGAAATCCGCCGTCTGCGCGAACAGGTGAGCCTCTCCGAGCAGCGCCTGCGGGCCCTGCAACGCGGCAAGCAAATCGCCGATGCGGCTGCCCGCACGCAAAAACTGCGCGGCACCATGCCGGACGGCGTCGTGTCGAGCCTGCGCGAAGCCGAAGCCACCTTGGAGCGTCTGCAATCTCGTCAAGATCACGCCGAAGCCGTCGATGTCGCCCTGCGTGACCTGACCACGGGCCCGTCCGCAGAGGGCACAGTCGCCCGCCTCGCCGCCGCTGGCTGCGGTGCGCCGCTGCGCCCCGAAGCCGCCCATGTGCTTGATCGCCTGCGCGCAAAAACCGCCTGATCCCGACCCATTTGTCAAAACCAACCGAACACACCAAAATTCAAAGGAGACCTAAAATGTCGAAATCTTATACCCCCAAAGTGTCCAACGCCTGGAACCTCTTCACCTATTTCAACTTTTCCATCGCGGCCCTGATGATGGCCGGCGGCATCTGGTCGCTGGAGGCAAGTTTCTCCGCGAAAGGCTATTACGCCATGGCAGCGCTGATGCTGGTCTATTCGACGGCCTCGATCACAAAGGCCTTGCGCGATAAAGAGGAAGGCGAGCGCATCTACAACAAACTCGAAGATGCCCGCACCGAACGCCTTTTGGCCGAAGCTCGCGGCGATACCGACGTGTGATCTCTCGGGCGGCCGCGAAAGTTGCGGGCCGCCTGCCAATCTCTTTGCTATGCGAGTTTTCCCATGATCCGTTCGATGAAATATCTGGCCCATGTCCTCTTTGTTCTGATTATTCTGGCTGGCACGGCCTGGAGTGCGACCGCGCTTTGGTTGCATCTTACCGGCGGGCTGCGGGTCGTGGCACTCGTTGCCCTGATCGCGATGGCTCTCACGGCGCTCACTCTGCGGTTTAAACGGTCGCGCCGCTCGGGCTGGGCCATATTGGCGCTGGGCGGGCTCGCGGTGGCGGGGTGGTATCAAACCATCACACCGGAGCAATCGCGCGACTGGGCGATGGATGTGTCCAAAGGCGTGCGGGCCGATGTCGAGGGCGATCACGTCCGGCTGGCAAATATCCGGGATTTCGAGTGGCAGAGCAAAACCGAGGCCACGCCGCGTTGGATCACGGAAGACTACGATCTGAACGATCTTGAGACGGTCGATATGATCACCTCCGTCTGGGACAATCCCGACATCGCCCATCTCTTGGTGAGTTTCGGCTTTGCCTCTGGTGAAAACGTGGTGTTTTCCGTCGAGATTCGTCGCGAGGCAGATGAAGAATTCAACGAGCTCGGTGGGTTTTTCCGTCAATTCGAGCTTGTTCTGATCGCCGCGACCGAGCGTGACATCGTCAAGCTGCGCACCAATTACCGCAAGGAGCAGGTGCGACTCTACCCGGTCCAACTGAGCGCAGAGCAGCGTCGGACCATGTTCCTGTCCTATGTCGACCTGGCGCAACGCCTTGAAGAAAAGCCGGCCTTTTACAACACGATCACCGCCAATTGCACGACGAGCGTCTGGGCCTTGGCGCTGGCTCTGAAACCCGACCTGCCGATGGATGAACGTCTGATCCTCTCCGGGCGTCTGCCGGATTACCTGACCGATCTGGGCGTGATCGATGCCGCCCCGGCCGAGGAGCGCGACCAAGAGGCATTGATCACGCCGCTGGCGCAGAACGACACCAGCGGCGCACCGTTCTCATCCGTCATTCGTCGCAAATGACATGGGGACATGGTTCGGCTACGCGGTTCAGGACCGCATCTCGAAACCTCATGCCGCGTGACCCTGCAATTCCGCCTTGAGGGAAGGTACGACCAATGATTGCAATGTCTTACACCAGTCGGGCCCGAGATCGCTTGGGTCCGGAGCTGGGGCAATCACCCGGTGTTTTACATTCATCTGAGACCGCAAGGCGGTCATCCAAACCTCTGGATCATGGCCTTTGACGAAGGCCCCGCCCGCCCCGCTTTCACGCAACCCGTCGTCTTCTGCCAGTGTCTTGAGCGTCGCCTCTTCCGGCCCGATGGCCCCGATCACACGGCATCGCCTTTGCGCGGCAGGCAGGTTGAGGAAGGGGTCAAGAGAGACAGATGAGCGCATGGATCTCACCAGGGCGAAAAACGAGGTCTACATTGTCGACTGAGCGAAATCCTCCGAACAGTTTCGAAACATAACTGAGATGATATGAAGTCATTCCGCCCTCGTGAAAACACCGGAAAACGTCCCTTTTCGTCTCGCAAGTTTAGCAAAATGTTTGCCTCTGCTGATGAATGCTTTTGCCCCCAGCGCAGTCCCTGCGCGGATCTCAGCTATACCTCACCCCCAGCGCCAAGACCGCGATAGCCCATCCAAACACTTGGGGTCACGCTGTGACGCCTTGAAGGTCAGAGTTGTGGAACAACGTCCATCGGCATGCAAAAGCCGGGCGCGCCGCCATATACGACCTTTGTAGAATGTTTATATTTATAAAAGATACTTTACAAAAGTAAAAAAACTAAACTACATGTTTATATGACCACAGAAACGCACCCCATCACCGATCCACTCCGGAACCATGGTTTTCGCGCTCGAAATCTTCGGGCGTTGAAAGCCATCGAGGACCCGGACGTGCTCATTTTGGGCGGAGGTGTGAACGGTGTCGCCACGCTGCGGGATTTGGCGTTGAACGGCGTGTCATGCGTGTTGATTGATGCAGGTGACTTTTGCGCCGGCGCCAGTGGCGCCTCGAGCCGCATGGCGCATGGCGGGCTGCGGTATCTGGAAGGGCGCGAATTTCGCCTGGTGGCTGAAAGTGCGAGGGAACGCAATCGGCTCATCGCCAATGCGGGCCATATCGTCAAAACGCTCAAGATCACGGTGCCCTTGTCGCACTGGCTCACGGGGTTGGCGCGGGCAGGTTTCAGATTTATGGGTCTCTCAAAGCGTAGTGGCCCTCTCTCGCTTGTGGCGCTCGAAGGCGCCTTGCGGATCTACGAAGCCTTCGGACGGCGCGAGCATCCTTTGCCAGATCACGAGACGCTGCTGAAAAGGGATCGCTTTCCCAGCGGGTTACCCACGGGTACGAAAGCCGTGGTCTCCTATTACGACGGTCAAATCACCCAGCCGGAGGGGCTGATCTTCGAAATGCTTGGCGAGGCTTTAGATCAAGAAGCCGAGGTCGTCGCACTTAATCATGTGTGCTGGAACCTGGCGCAGGATCAGATCGTCATCGAAGACCGGTTCGGGCCGGCGCGTTTCGCCCTGCGTCCCAAGGTGATCGTCAATGCGACGGGCGCCTGGATTGATCGGACAAATGCAGAGCTGGGTGGGCGCACGCAGTATCTTCGCGGCATCAAGGGGGCGCATCTTGTGCTCGACAATGCCGATTTGCATCGCCGGATGAATGGCAATGCCTATTACTTTGATGACGGCACAGGAAGGATGGTCATCACCTTGCCCGTGGGGGACAATGTTCTGGTGGGGACCACCGAAGTCGAAACCCCAAACCCCGATGATCAGGCGGTGTCGGGCGATGAGATTGCCTATCTGCTCACCGCGATCAATGGGCTCTTCTCCGACATCGAGGTGCGCCACGATCAGATCGTGTCGATGACCACTGGCATCCGCCCCTTGCGACGCAGCGAAGGCAGCGGTTCGGCCACCAGCGCGGCCCGCGATCATGCGCTGGAAGAGGATCGTTTCTCTGACAGCTTGCCGCCCGTTCTGTCACTGGTTGGCGGCAAATGGACCACGTTTCGGGCGTTTGGCGAAGAAACGGCGGATCGGGTGTTGGCACTCCTCGGACGTACGCGGCAGGTGTCCACGGCGACGCGACAGTATCCGGGAGCCGCACCCTGCACTGCGCAGGAGCTGGTGCGTGAAAGAGAAATCGACGCGGAGCTGGCCCACCGCCTGTTACACCGCTACGGCGCACTGGCGCGAGATGTCGCGGGGCTCTGCACGGGTGCAGATGCTTTGGCACTGCGGCAGGCGTCCGACATTTGCCGCGGCGAAATCCGTTACGCGATCCGGCGGCGTGGCGCGCTGACGCTCGAGGATCTGATCCTGCGCCGGACGCGGCTGAGCTTCGGTCATGGGTTGTCTGCCGACACCTTGCCGGAATTGGCGGATATCCTGTCCGAGGAAACCGGACGCGGGCGCGACAGCCTGAACGCAGAGATTGACGCCGTGCTCTCCGATCCGCGACTGATGGGCGCGAGGATCACCAAACGGGAGGGCGCAGCATGAGAAACGCAGGGATCATCGCCATCGACGCCGGCGGCACGACGGTCAAGGTGGTGGCCTATGACCTGTCCGGCACCGAGATCGCGGCGGAAACGGCGGATGTCGAGAACATCCATCACGGCGACGGGCGGGTCGAGCGCGATCTGGCGCCCTTCTGGGCGGGCATCGTGTCCGCGCTGCGCCGGGTCGTTGCGGATTGCGCCGGGCGCGAGATTCTTGGTGTGGGCTGTACCGGCTTTGGCAACGGGATTTTCCTTTTGGACGAGAGAGGCCAGGCGACGCGCCCCGGCATCGTCTCCGTCGATCACCGCGCCCAGCCGCTGGTCGACCGGCTTTCCGCTGAAGGCCGCGCTGAGGCGATCTCGGGCCTCACAGGCACGCGTCTTTGGGGCGGGCAGACGATGATGGTCTTTGCCCATCTTGCGCGCACGGAACCCGAGGTTCTGGCGCGCACCCGCTGGGCGTTGTGCTGCAAGGATGCGATCCGGTTCAAACTCACCGGCGCTGCGCTGACCGATCCGACGGATGCCGGGGGCGGTGGTTTGATGAGCCTCGCGACCGGAACCTATGCCGAGGAGGTGCTTGAAGACTTGGGCTTGGCGCCGCATCGCCACCGCTTGCCAGACATCGCTCCGAGCGACAGCGTGGCCGGGCGGATCAGTGCCGAAGCGGCCCGCGAGACCGGCCTGCCGGAGGGTATTCCCGTCGCGGGCTCCATGATGGATGTCGCCGCCTGTTCGTTGGGGGCGGGGGCCATGGGGCCGGATATCCTGACCATGATCGCCGGCACCTGGTCGATCAACAGCCTGGAAACGTCGACCGCCGAGATCACCGGCGCGCCGATCCTGAATTTTCGCTACGGCGCCTCCGGCACGCGGCTCATTGCCGAGGGCAGCCCCTGTTCGGCGGCCAATCTCGGCTGGTATCTCGACCGGGCGCTGGGCGGGCGGGTCACGATCGAAGAGGCCAACAAGCTGGTCAAAACAAGCCCGGTCGCCGCGCGCCGCTGTCAGTTCCTGCCCTATGTGTTCGGCCCCGATCCCAAACGCGGCGGGTTTCTGGACCTCGGCGCTGGCGATGACACGGGCACCATGCTGCGCGCGATTTACGAAGGCGTCGCCTTTCAGGCCAGACGCCATGCCGAGGATGCCGTGACCCTGTCGGGGCGCCAGTTCCCGCCGGTCATCCGGCTTGCGGGCGGGGCCGCGAAATCACCCGTCTGGACCCAGATTTTCGCCGACATTTGCCAGCGCCCCGTGGAGGCGGTGCGTGCGGGCGAAGTGGGCGCTCTGGGGGCGGCGATCTGTGCGGCGGTGGCGGCCGGGGCTTATGGCGATCTGGGAGAGGCCACGCAGGCGATGACCCATGTCGCCCGGCACCACGATCCCGATCCGGCGCTTGCCGCCGTTTATGAAGAGAGATTTGCGCGCTTTTGTCACCTCGATGCAGGTGTCACCGCGCTGATGGAGGAGACGCCCCAGTCAGGGGCATGAACCGCGAAGGTCCATCAAGGATCACGCATATCTAGGGAGGAAGACCAATGAAAAGGACATCTTTGCTGCTTGGCACGGCGCTCTGCGCGCTGGCGGCTCAAGCCCAGGCACAACAAACTCAGGCACAAGAGGCCTGCAAGGGCGCGGTGCCGACGCTCAACGTGATCGGACAGGGCATGCCCGCCGTCACAGCGCTGGATGCGCATCTGTCGGAATTCAATGAAAAATGGGACACAGAAGTAAAGATCACGCTTCTGGGGGAGAACGAGCGTCGCGCCAAAGCGCGTCTCGATGCCTCGACGGGTGCCGGGTCCTATCAGGTGCTTTATATCGACGAGGCGAACCTCGCCGAATATGTCAGCGCCGATTGGATTTACCCGCTCGCAGATGTCGTGCCCGAAAGCTATGACATCGCGGATTTCCGCACCGATCTGAGCAATGTTGCGACCGTGGATGGCACGCAGTATTTCGCGCCCTTCGTGGGCGGCGGTGACGTGATGATGGTGCGCACGGATCTGTTGGAAGCTGCCGGTCTTGATGTGCCGAGCACCCTCGATGAGCTGGTCGAAGCGGTCAAGGTGCTCGATGCCGCCGACAACGGCGCGCATGGTTGGGCCGCGCGGGGTCAGCGCGGGTCTGGCATGAACGTCTGGCGTTGGACGCCGTTTTTCCGCGCCATGGGCGGCGAATGGCTCGACGGCGATATGCCCGCCTTCAACAGCGAAGCGGGCGTCGAGGCGACCGAGCTTTACACCGATCTGATGTCCTACGGTCCGCCGGGTGTGGGCACCTTCAACTGGTCCGATGCGGTCGAAGCGTTTCGCGGCGGTCAGGTCGCGATCCTGATCGAATCCGACGTGTTCGGGCCGTGGATGGAAGACCCGTCCAAATCGACCGTCGTCGGCAAAGTGGGCTACGCGCCGCCGCCCGATCCGCTCCCGTCCGCTGGCTGGGCGCATGGCTGGGCCGTGTCGAAAGCAGGTGCAGCGGACGATTGCGCCAAAACCATTGCGGGCGATTTCGTCGGCTGGGCCACGTCGAAAGAGATGGAGCAACAGCGGCTTGAGGCCGGGATTGCCTCCGACATTGGCCGCACCTCGACGCTTGAGAGCGAGGCCTATCAATCTCTGGTTCCCGCGGAATATGTCGAAGCCATGCTGGCGACCGGTCCGAAAACCGATCTCCTGATCATGAAAAGCCCGGCCTGGCCGGAGATCGGCGACACGCTTGGTCTGGCGCTGGAAGAGGTCTTCACCGGCACCCGCGACGACATCGCGGCCACGCTCGATGAAGCGGCCTTCTTCGCCGAAGACAGCCTGATGCGGCTCAAGTAACCGCAGCCTTCCGGCGCGCCCCGCCTTTTTGTGGGCCAACGAAGACAGGGCGCGCCGGTCCCTCCCCTTTTCTCGCTTTCCGACGTCGAAGGACGCCCTATGAAACGCAAAACATTCGTCACCCTCTCTCTGGTGCCTGCCATCGGCATACTGGCCTCGCTTGCGCTTGTGTCCGTGGCCGGCGCGGTTTGGTTCGCGCTGATGAACCGCACGCTGCGCAGCTCGGACTATGAGTTCGTCGGCGCCTACAACTTTCTGCGCCTGTTGCGGGACAAACGATTTTTCAACGCGCTGGAAATCTCCGCCATCTGGGAGGTCGTGACCGTCACCGGGACATTGGTTCTGGCTGTCCTTCTGGCGGTGCTGATCTATGAGACGGTGAAAAAACCGCTCTGGCGCAACCTGATCTGTTTCGCCTTTCTGGTGCCGGTGCTTCTGCCGCGCGTGGCGGCCGCCTTCATCTGGCGCTTTCTCTATTCGCCCTCTCTGGGGCTGATCAACTACCTCTGCGGTCTTGTGGGGATTGGTCCGGTCGAGTTTCTGGCCGATCCGTCTCTGGCGCTCATCTCGGTCGCCATCGTCGACATCTGGCAATGGGGGCTGTTCTTCACCGTCATCTTGCTGAAGCTGATGGAAACCCTGCCGCGCGATCCGATCGAGGCCGCCATGCTCGACAATGCGCGCACTTGGGAAATCCACGCTTATGTCACCCTGCCGATGCTCAAGGCGCCGATCATTTCGCTGGCCCTGGTCAAGGCGGTCGAAAGCCTGCGCTCCTTTGATCTGATCTTTGTCATGACGGGCGGCGGGCCTGGCACCGCGACGGAAACGCTTGATCTCTATGCCTATCAAATGGGGATCAATATGGGCGGACGGATTTCCTATGCCTCGGCCATGTCGATCCTGTTGCTCATCGTCACCACCGTCGTCTTCACCATCATCTGGAAAGCGGGGAAAAAATGGGCCGCCTGATATCCGTCACACTCACCCGCGCGCTTTTGGCTTTGCTGATCGTCGTGGCCCTCGGGCCGATCCTCTGGACGGTTCTGGGCGCCTTCAAGGAGCTGCGCGACATCGTCACCCCGGTGCCGAAGCTTTTGTTCTCTCCGACGCTTGAGAACTTTGCCACGATCCTGCGCAATCCGACCATTCGCGACGGGCTTTTGCACTCTGTGATTGTCGTCTCGGCCTCTGTGATCATCGGGGCGGCACTCGGTATTCCCGCGGCCTATACGCTGGCGCGTCATGCCCGGAACTGGGGCGACGATGTGCAGTTCTTTGTGCTCTCGCTGCGGTTTATGCCGCCGGTGGCCATCGCGATCCCGTTCATCGTCATCTATCTCGATCTCGGCATCTACGACACGCTCTTTGGCCTCATCCTCGTCTATCTGATCACCACGATCTCGACGGTGATCTGGCTGTCTGTGCCGGCGTTTGAGCGCGTGCCGCTCAACATCGAGGAAGCGGCGGCGATGGAAGGATGTTCCCCCTTCGAGATCTTCTGGCGGTTTGCATTGCCGGTGGCGTCCCCCTCCCTCTTCGGCGCGCTGGTCTTCACCTTCGTGCTGGTCTGGAACGAGCTTTTGCTGGCGCTCACACTCGCGGCACAGAACGCCACCCTTCCGGTGGTCGCGGCCTCCATCACCTCGCTTGGCAAAGAGGTCCCCTGGGGCGTCATCAATGCCGCGACCGTTCTGCTCGTGGTGCCGCCGCTCGTCTTCATCGGCCTTCTGATGGGCCTTCTCAACACCTCGGTCCAAAGCGGCCGGAAATAGGACAGATCAATGGCCAATATTTCTTGTACCGACATCGTCAAATCCTATGGCGCGTACCCCGTGATCGAGGGCATGAACCTCTCTATCCCCGATCATGAATTCGTCGTCTTTCTCGGCCCGTCTGGCTGTGGCAAATCCACGATGCTGCGCATGGTTGCGGGGCTCGAGGACGTCACCGGTGGGCGGATTGAGATCGGCGGCACGGATGTCACCGACCTGCCGCCCGGCGAGCGTGGTGTCGCCATGGTGTTTCAAAGCTATGCGCTCTATCCGCATATGAGCGTCGCCGACAACATCACCTTCGGGCTACGTCGTCAGGGCATTCCCAAGTCGGAGATTGCTCCGCGTCTCGAACAAGTCGCCGAGATGCTGGGCCTCGCGCCCTATCTCGACCGGCGCCCGAAAAACCTCTCCGGCGGTCAGCAACAGCGCGTCGCCATGGCGCGCGCGATGATCAAGACGCCCAAGGTGTTCCTCTTTGACGAGCCGCTGTCCAATCTTGACGCCAAGCTGCGCGAAAAGCTGCGGACGGAAATCCGCAAGATGCACCTTCAGCTCAAGACCACGACCATTTTCGTCACCCACGATCAGCTTGAGGCCATGACCATCGCCGACCGCATCGTGTTGATGCGTGATGGCAAGATCGAACAGATGGGCACGCCGGACGAGATTTTCGAACGCCCTGCCTCACGGTTCGTGGCGGATTTCATCGGCACGCCGGCAATGAATTTCCTGCATGCCACCATGGAAGAGGGCCACGTGGCGCGGGCAGGGGGGATTGCGATCACCCTTGATCCCGAGGCGTTTCCCTCCCTGAAACCGGGGCAAAAGGTCGAGCTGGGCCTGCGTCCGGCGAGTATGGATCTCTGTGAGCCGGGGGTGGAAAACGCCGTCACGGGGACTGTTGTGTTGGTCGAAAACATGGGTGCAGAGGGTCAGGTTATCACCGAAGTCGAAGGCGAGGAAATGTCCTTTGTCACCCAGCGCTTCCGCCGTCTGTCGCAAAACGACACCGTCCATTTCGCGATCCGCCGGGATAAGGTCCATGTTTTCGACCCGAACACCGGACAGAGCCTGAGAGGAGTGTGAGGCATGAGCAAGCTGCGTTACATCGACAAGCTCGCCCGCATCCGCAAAGGGGCTTACCGTAAAGGCGACTATATGATCGCCGATGCCAAGGACACCGAAGTCACCGGCGGCGTGCCCGCTCTGGGACTGGCGCGCGATGCCGCAGGGCGTCCCACCGGCCCCCGTACACGGCCTCAGTTTCTGGACGAGGTGCGGCAGATCATCCAACAGGACGTCGTCGACATCATGCTCACCGCTGCTGGCACGATGGATCTGTTGCAGACGGAAGGCGCCTTTGCCAACGCCGCCGTTCAGCCCGCCTTTCGTGGCAATGAGACCACCTGTGTCTGGGGCAACCTGCGCGGGGCGGCGCATAACCTTTACCCCTCGCGGCCCTATCGCGGAGCCGATCTGGAGTTTGCGCCCGCAAACCTCTGTCTCTATTCGCTGACTTTCAACAACGACACGGAGGCCGATACCCGCGCGCTTGAGGCCTATGCGGCCTTCCGGCGCGAGGCGCGGGCGGCAGGGGTTCAGCATTTCCTCGAAGTGTTCAATCCGAACATGCCCGATGCGGTCGCGCCCGAACACCTCGGCGCTTTTGTGAACGACAATATCATCCGCCTTCTGGCCAGCCTGACCCGCGCGGAACGCCCCGAGTTCCTCAAGGTCGCTTACAATGGTCCCGAGGCCATGGCGGAACTCGCCGCACATGACCCGTCGATGGTCGTGGGCGTGCTGGGCGGCGCGGGCGCGACCCACCGCGACACTTTCGAACTGGTGGCCCAATCCGAGCGCCACGGCGCGCGGCTGGCGCTCTTCGGGCGCAAGATCAACCAAGCCGAACATCAGACCACGCTCATCTCCTGGATGCGGCGTGTCGCGGATGGCGATGTCACGCCCGCCGAGGCGGTGCGCGGCTATCACGGCGATCTTGCGAAGGCGGGTCTGACGCCGGACCGGGCATTGGAGGAGGATCTGGCGATCACCGCCGATGTGCTCCGCTTTGACGCCCTCGAAGACGCGGTGTAGGGTCGCATACCTGTTTTTCAAAGGAGTTCCCGGAGATGGTGCGTGCCAACCACCCGACCGACCGCACCGTTGCCGAAGCGGCTTGGCTTTATTACATCAAGGGGCTCAATCAGGCCGAGATTGCCAAGAAAATGGGGCTGTCGCGGCCCACGGTGATCACCTATCTGCGATTGGCGCGCGAACGTCAGATCGTGGGGGTGAAAATCTCCGGCACGCATTTTCGGGTGAACGATCTGGCGGATCGGTTGTGCGAGATCTACGGCCTCGAGGGCGCGCATGTGGTGCCCGAAGAGGAAAATGCCGCCGAGACGATGCTTCAGGTCTGCGACGCCGCGGCACAGCTTTTGCCCGATTTCGTCGAGGCCGGGGAAACTTTGGGGGTGAGCTGGGGGCAAACGGTCTCTTTCGTGTCCGAACGCGTGCCGTGGTGGCCGGTGGACGGGCTGGTGGTGCGTCAGTTGATCGGTTCTTTGGCCAACCCGCTGTTGCCGACCTGCGAAAGCTGCACCACCGAGATCGCGCGCCGCCTGTCGGCCCAATGCATCAACCTCAACGCCCCTGCCGTGTGTTCCGAGGCGTCTTTGGCGGAGCGATTGCGCCAGGAACCGATCATCTCAGAGCAGATCAGGCTCCTGGGCGATTGCACCAAGGCGATCTATTCGCTCAGCCCCTGCACCGAGAATACCCATGTGGTTCAGTTCAATATCGCCACGCCGGCAGATGTGGCGGAGTATGTGTCGAAAGGCGCCGTGGGGATCATCGCAGGCCGGTTCGTCGATGCGCAGGGCGAGCCTGTGCTCGGAGAGCTGGACCGTCGTATGATCAGTGCCGACCATGCGCTGCTTCGGAACATGTCGGGGCTTTTGGTTGTGAGCGGACTGGAGAAATTGGACGCGACACGCGCGGCCCTTCGCGGGGGCTACGCCTCGCAGGTCGTCCTGAACGAGGCTTTGGCTGTCAAGTTGGCCGATTAGAGGCACAGGCCCGCAAAGAGCGGGAGCTTATGGCGGTGGGCATGTCGGCACAAAAAGCCTATGTCGACAGCCAATACGCGCTGTTCCGCGCCTGGAACGACGCATGGGCGTAATCATGCCCTGAGCGCCTGACTCTACTCCGACAGACAAAGGCGGGCGCTCAGAACGCCCCGCCCCCGCGCACCGATGCCTCTGACGTCAGATGCAACAGGCGCAGCGGTCACGTCGCGATTACTGCTTTTTGAATCGGCGCTGATCCGCCCCACTTGAGTGGTCCAATTTGATTGTTCGTGCATGATCGGCCTTTGGTCCATCTGGATGATGGTTTCGGGGGCCGGTGGGCGGTAGCCCAGAGCACTGTGGGGGCGTTTCGTGTTGACGTGTTTCCTCCATTCTTCGATCAGGATTTGAGCACCGCGCAGCATAGTCCAGGACCCAAGGTCAGCAGTGCGGGACAAACAAGTCATTTATCCCTCCCGCTTAGGGCACCATTGATCACATTGGGCATCAGCATAGGCCGGAAAACAGATTTTTGCCGAAAATTGCTAGAGTGTACGCTTCGCGGCAGTTAAGCCGTGATGATGACGTCGGCCGACAATGAGTGCGCGGCGATCAACTCCGCATTTCTCAGATCATTTCCCTCCGCACGGGTGATCGCCTGATTTAGCGTCAAACCGTAAGCCAACCACCGGTCCACAAGACGCTCCCGCAGAATTGGGATTGGAACATCAAGCTGAACTGATAAGTCCCAACAGTCCTTCAGGTCACGCCAACCGGGTGCATCCAGCAAGAGGTAGTTGCCTTCGACAATCACGCTGTCACAGTCGTCCGAAAGCATACCTGCCCCTGCGATAGAGATATCGCGTTCACGATCAAAGACTGGAAAGAATACGGTATCCGCGGAGCGAAGAGTCTTTATCAGCCGGAACAACCCATCGACATCAAATGTTTCCGGTGCTCCTTTGCGTGGCAGAAGGCCTTGCGAGATCAGAATTTGATTGTCGAGGTGAAAGCCATCCATCGGTACAACCGATGTGCGGCAACCTGCCTCTGTCATAAGTTCGGCCAGAATGTTCGACAGGGTCGATTTTCCTGAAGCAGGTTGACCGACAAGAGCAATAAGCCGACGCTTTCCGGCACGAGGCACCGCCAGAATACGATCCAAGAGTGCCTCGGCGGTTTCTTTTGGGTCATTCATGCGGCGTCCTGAGCCGGGGGTTCTTTCGCCCCGGTCATGAAGGCGACCGCATCGGACATTGTATAATCCTTGGGGTCGATGGTGCAGAGGCGCTTGCCCAGACGGTGAATGTGAATGCGGTCTGCAACCTCAAACACATGAGGCATGTTGTGGCTGATCAGGATGATCGGGATACCACGGGCCCGCACGTCCTGGATCAGCTCCAGAACCTTGCGGCTTTCCTTGACCCCCAAAGCCGCCGTGGGTTCATCCATGATAATGAACTTGGTGGCAAAGGCGGCTGCGCGGGCCACCGCGACGCCTTGGCGTTGCCCCCCCGAAAGCGTCTCGACCGGCTGCTTGATCGACTGGACGGTCATGAGACCAAGCTCGGTCAGCTTTTCGCGTGCGAACTTTTCCATGGCGGGCTTGTCCAGCATCCGAAGGATTTTCCCCATCCAGCCTTCTTTGCGGATTTCCCGACCGGTGAACATGTTGTCGGCAATCGAAAGCGCTGGTGAAAGAGCGAGGTTCTGATAGACGATCTCGATCCCCATATCCCGCGCCTCGATGGGCGAATTGAACTTCACCGGCTTGCCTTCGATCAGTATCTCGCCTTCGTCAGGGATGGTGGCGCCGCAGATCGCTTTGACGATCGAGGATTTGCCGGCGCCGTTGTCCCCGATGACGGCCAGGACTTCACCCGGGCGCAGTTCAAAGTCTGAGTGGTCGATGGCGGTCACGTGGCCATAGCGCTTTACGATACCGCGAGCTTGTACAACTGGAGTGGTCATTATGCCGAAACCCTTCTGATCCATTGGTCGATTGCGACCGCGATGATGATGAGCCAGCCGATGGCGAAGACCTGCCAAAGGACATCGACACCGGACATGCGCAAGCCAGAGCGGAACACGCCCACAATAAGCGCACCGAACAAAGCGCCGAGAATGGAGCCGCGCCCACCAAAGAGAGAGATGCCGCCGATCACCACGGCAGTGATCGAGTCGAGGTTGCCTTCATAAAAGGACTGAGGCGAGATCGAGCCAACGCGACCGATGGATGCCCAGCCTGCCAGAGCGCATACAAAACCTGACAGCCCATAGACGGAAAGCAACGTGCGATCTGTGCGGATGCCCGACAGATCGGCGGCCTCCTTGTCATCGCCAATGGCGTAGACATGACGGCCCCAGGCTGTCTTGTTCAGCATGTACCAAAGCACGACAAAGATGGCGATCATCAGCACGGCGCTCAGGGTAATCCTTGCACCGCCGATGTTGAACGTCGCCCCGAAGAATTTCAGGAAAGGTGCTTCAGTGTCGATATCCTGCCCTCTGATGGATTGCGCGCCCGAGAGCCACAACAACAGCGCATAGAAGATCGACCAAGTGCCCAAGGTGGTGATGAAAGGCGGCAGCTTGACCCGCGTGATGAACCAGCCGTTCATCAGGCCAGCACCAACGCCACCTGCAAGGCCGGCCAGTATGGCAATGCCTGAGGGAACACCGGCAAATACCGCCAGATTGCCCATGACGACCGACATCAGCACCATGATCGCGGCAACCGAAAGGTCGATGCCCGCGGTCAAAATGATCAGAGATTGGGCCGCGGCAAGGATACCGATGATAGAAACCTGCTGAAGGATCAGGCTTAGGTTAAAGGCCGAGAAGAATTTTCCGCCCGCAATAATGCCGAAGGCGACGAGGCTTATGACCAGAACAATAACTGGCACAAGCGTCGGATTGTTGTGAAGCAGGTGCTGAATGCGGTCCAGTAACGTGTGGTGTTTGACTTCGAACGCAGCGACTTTGGCATCGCTCTTATCCAAAGTTTGTTCGAAATCTTGGCCCTTTTGGGCCGGCGTCATTGGTTCAGACATGTTTCTCTCCCATACCGACAAACGTAGCGGCAGCGTCAGATTCCGTCAAAAGGTGATAAGGTGAAGCGGGGCGGCAGGGCGCATTGACGCCCCGCCAGAGGGTTTACCTCAGGATCAACCCCAGCACTTTTTCAGGCCTTCGGCCGAAGTGATGGAGGGCACGCCATCGACAGGTTCATCGGTGATCAGTTCCACCCCGGTGTTGAAGAAATCCAAGCCTTCGCTGTTTTGTGGCTTTTCACCGGTTTCAGCAAAGGTCTTGATTGCTTCTATGCCTTTAGACGCCATCAGCAGCGGGAACTGCATCGAAGTTGCGCCAATCACGCCTCCTGCGATATCGTTCACGCCGGGGCAGCCACCGTCAACGGATACGATCAGAACATCCTTTTCCTTACCAAAGGACTTAAGCGCCTCATATGCACCCGCAGCCGCAGGTTCGTTGATGGTGTAGACAAGGTTGATGTCTGGATCGATCTGCAACAGGTTTTCCATCGCCGTACGACCCCCTTCAGACGAGCCGTCAGTCACGTCATTCCCAACGATGCGCGGATCATCTTCGTCACCAATGTCCGTCGGATCTTTGATGTCGATGCCAAACCCTTGCAAGAAACCGTTGTCGCGCTGGTAGTCGACAGAAATTTCCGACGCATTCAGGTCCAGCAGGGCGATTTTTGCGTTGGCTGCATCCGCACCCATTTTCGCCCTGGCCCATTCGCCAATCAAAACGCCCGCCTTGAAGTTGTCCGTGGCGAATGTCGCATCGGCGGCGTCAATGGGTTCGAAAGCGGTGTCCAATGCGATCACCAGCGCACCGGCTTCGCGTGCTTGCGTGATGACAGGAACCAACGCGCGGCTGTCTGTCGGAGTGATCAGGATGCCTTTTGCACCGGATGCGATGCAGGTTTCAACGGCGGCGACTTGGGTTTCAACGTCGCCGTCATACTTGCCTGCATAAGTCGAAAGCTTAATGCCGCCAGCTTGTGCCGCCTCCGTCGCGCCTTCCTTCATCTTCACAAAGAAGGGATTGGTATCGGTCTTTGTGATTAGGCAGGCATTGGTCTCCGCATAGGCTGCGCCGGCCATCACTGTCAGGGCCAAAGCCGAGGTGGTCACTAGAGTTTTCATGTTTTCCTCCCACAAGAAACTTTTTGAGTTCTGGATAAGGCTCCTCCCTGATCCAGTCCTGCCCCCAAAAAACCCGATTCCGCTGCCCGTGTCAATTAGTAAGGAAACTTTACTAACTAATGAGTTTGGGATTATCTTTTATTTCACTCGGGAGGCAACTATGTTCCAAACCATGGATGGAGAAAGCATCAGAAAGCAAATTGCGGGCGTGAACCAAAGTGGTGTTCGCGACCACAATGAGCGTCTGATACTCTCTCTTCTTCAGCGTCATCGTGCAGTCCCCGCAGCCGATTTGGCGCGTCGGACCGGGCTGTCCAAACCCACGGTGTCAACCATCCTGCGAGACCTTGAAGAAGATGGTCTGATACGGCGCGGCGCTCCTGTGCGAGGTAAGGTAGGAAAGCCTTCGATCCCGATTGAATTGGAACCGGACGGCGTTCTTTCGATCGGTCTGAAGATCGGGCGTCGAAGTGCCGATCTTTTGCTGCTCGACATTTGCGGGAACGTTCGGGAGCAGCTTCACACGACCTATGACTATCCAATGCCGGATGCTGTGTTCGATTTTCTAAAAGAAGGGTTGGAGACGCTTCTTGGAAACCTGTCTGCAAAGTTGCGAGGCCGCGTATGTGGCATTGGGATCGGGACCCCTTTCGAACTTTGGAAATGGCACGACCTCGTTGGCCTCTCCGCCGAGAAGTTCCGGTCATGGAAGGACATTCATTTCGCCGCCGAAGTCGGAGTTTTCAGCGACCTTCCAGTCTTCGTCGTCAACGACGCGACAGCGGCTTGCCATGCTGAACACTTATACGGTCACGGGCACGAGTTCCGAGACTACGCCTACTTTTTTATTGGCTCATTCGTCGGCGGCGGAGTGGTCTTGAACGGAACGGTATTTGAGGGCAACCAGGGCAACGCCGGAGCGCTGGGGTCGATGCGCAGCACAGGCCCGCTCGGTGAGGCGCAGCAATTGATCGACGTGGCCTCAATCCATCTCTTAGAAGCGCGCGTAACCGAATCCGGTATGGATCCCTCTGCTCTTTGGCAACAGCCCCAGGATTGGAGCAGCCTGTCCCGACACGTTGAGCCTTGGATCGGCCAAACCGCACAGGAGTTGGCCAAGGCGTCTTTGTCGATTTGTTCAGTTATTGATTTCGAAGCGGTGCTGATCGACGGAGCTTTCCCTTCAGATGTGCGCGACCAACTGGTCGAAAGAACCCGGCGCTATCTGGTCAATCAGGATAAGAGGGGTTTGATCGAACCCCAGATAGTAGCCGGAGAAGTTGGCCACAATGCGCGCGGTATTGGCGCAGCCAGCAGCCCGATATTCTCACAGTTCCTTTTGAACACCAACGCTGGTCTTTCGGCGATGTAGTCACCAAAGCAGATCTTTGCGAACGACACAGTAGATCACGACAAGGCGCCGGCTCCTTCTGAGAGCAAGGACCGCTCAAAGCCCTTTGCCCCATTTCGAAACTCGCGCCGCATCAGTCACTCTGGGCTCTTTTCTGCCGTTCTCCGCTTTGCGGCACCATGAGCTCTCGACCCGGACATGGTCTAGACAAACGGCCCAGAACTGCTGGTGGTCTAGGGAGTGAAAGCCGTACTCCCGCGTCCTCAAAGCAGACGTGGAGGGGCATTTCCACGCCACATCCCCTAAGCAACTTTGGCCTGATGCCCTCCCGCATCCGCAGCAGCCCCCAAAGAAAACTTGGTAATTAGAGATTTCAGCCGGTCTGCTTCGTTTCGCAAAATTTGCAGCGCTGCGGTCGTTTCTTCCGTCATCGCGGCGTTCTGTTGCATCGTCCGGTCAAGCTCCGAGACTGAGGAGTTTACTTCGCGAATGCCGATTGCCTGCTCTTGCGACGACGTTGCGATGGCATCGACGTGGCCCGCAATGTCGGTGACCGCCGAGATAATGTCGGCCAAAGCGGTGCCCGCGGTTCCGACCAATCGGACGCCTTTTTCGACTTGGCTGTTCGAGTTTGAGATGAGCGTGTCAATCTCACGGGACGCATCAGCGGACCGTTGCGCGAGGGCGCGCACCTCGGAGGCCACAACGGCAAACCCACGTCCTGACTCACCTGCTCGGGCCGCTTCGACTCCGGCGTTCAGTGCCAACAGGTTTGTCTGGAATGCGATGTCGTTGATGACGCTGATGATCTTGGTGATCTGTCCCGATGACTCCTCAATCTCGGTCATCGCGTTGGTGGCCTCGGTAACGACATTGGTGCTTTCGTTTGCTTTTGAGTTCGCCACAGTTGCTACCTGGTTGGCTTGTTTCGCACGATCCGCGGCTCCGCGCACGGACTCGGCCAATTGATCGGCGGCCGACGAGGTTTCTTCCAAGGTTGCCGCGGATTTCTCCGTACGGCGCGCCAGGTCATCTGATGCCGCCACCACTTCGCGTGAGCTGCTGTTGATCGTCTCAACGCTCGTGGCGATGTCCAGAATGAGATCTGAGAGACTTGCCACGGTCGCATTGAAATCCATGCGCAAAGACTCGTAGGCCGTGGGGAATGCTTGATCCAAAGAGGTCGTCAAATCACCTTGGGAGAGCCGCTTCATCCCGGTTGCGAGGGCGTCTACGACCGTTTTCTGCTCCTCAATCTGACTGCGTCGGAGGGCTTCTTCCCGCTCATGCTCCGCCTCGCGTGCACGCATCTGCTCTTGATCGCGCGCTCGTTTCTCCTCTGCGGCTTTTTCCCTTTCAAGACGAATCGCCTCTTTTTGCTCCAACTCGAGCTGTTCGCGCTTCGTGGCTTCGTCACGTAGGCGCTTCTCCTCTTGCTCAAGAGCCTCGCGCGACGCCATTTCATTGCGGAGTTTGACGACCATGCTTGAGGACTTCGCGAACAGACGCGCCACGGTGACCGAAATGGCCAACCCGGATACAGTCACAATCGTGGCCATTGCTACGTGCGTGGCAAGATGCAACCATGAGAACTCCGCCGACGGCCAAATCAACAACGGCGCCAAAACGTTCAGGCCGAGGTGATGAACGACCGTTACGGCGTTGATGACGAACAATGTCCGCCAGCAGAAATAGGCCAGCAAAATTGAATTAAGGACGAAGTAGATCATGTGGGCATCGAGGATGAACTCGCCCGAGGCGTAGTGGGACGCCGCGTAGATCAGGTTCATCCAGTTGGCGAGCATGCTGCCCGCGATTGTGACGCGGGTATGCACCGCACCGGGCGCCTTTTTGTGCGCGTAGGTCGAGATCGCCGCCAAAGAGCTGTTAATGACTAGAATGTGAACCCAGTAGTCAGACCAGCCCGCAGCGATCGCCGTCACACATGCCGTCATCCCCCAAAGGTAGATGAGATACCAACGCGAGGCCATTCTTCGCAGTTTGTCGAGATCATCTGATTGTGCCAAACGCGCGTCGTTGAACGCGCCGAGTACATTTGAGAAAAGTGACATTTGAGATGATCCTACTTTGTGATTACCAATCAACGTGTTATCGGCACAGCGTGCGCGCCACAGAGTTCAGGGCGAGGAGAGCGCCACTGGTTCGAAATCTGTCCAAGGCGTCGTCGGTTCGAGGGATAACGACGGCGAAAGTTCCGTTAGAATCGACATCCACGATGTGGACATTCAGCGAAGCCGCGCCCAAGAACACATTCGACCTGTCCCAATTAGGCGGAAACACAAGGGCGACGGGCTCTCCGGCCACGCCCACACCTGCAAAGAACGTCATCCAGGCCGTCGAAAACAGCCCCACGGCGCAAACGGCGAGTGGGGGAAACCAATTGATCCACGCCAATCCCGCGCGGTCATTCATATGGACGGATTCCATTTTCATGGCCGTACTGTGGCGCAAAAAGTTTAACCACTGATTGACCCAAGGTCAGCTGGTCGGCTTGACCCCATACCGCTTTCAATTTGCCCAGATCATTTGACCGAGCCAAGCGCCAACATCATAGATTGAGCTCGGTACTCTTTATGAGACGCGTAGCGACATTGTCGGCTCTTTCATGGGCAGCTTGCGAATGATGCTGCTGCCGCGAACCACCGCTTCCCGCCCTACTTGCAAAAAAGCTTCACAAGGGGTTGAGCTTATAAGATGCTTGAACCCCGAAATCATCTGTCGAGGAAAGGTGCCTGTTTTATGAGCCAGAGGCAGAACTATGGGGGGCAAAGTGGCAAAACTATGGGGCGTACCCCAGTTTTAAATTGGTCGGAGCGAGAGGATTCGAACCTCCGGCCCCTGCCTCCCGAAGACAGTGCTCTACCAGGCTGAGCTACGCTCCGACCGTGACGGGCGGAATATAGCGACAGGCGGGGTTTGGCAAGAGCCAATTCATGCTTTTGAGACCCATATCAGCGAAGTTTTCCGCGGCGAACAAAGGGCGAGATGCGGAAAGAGGCTGCCGAGGAGGCACGCGAGCGGGTTCTGAGCACCGGAGTATTCTCGGAATGTCCGCCACTGGCTTCCCGGAAGACGATGTAGAGGCCCGAGAGAATGATGATTCCCGCACCTGCGATGGTCGGCATGTCGACCTTTTCGCCAAAGATGAAATAGCCGAAAATCGTGGCCCAGATGATCTGGGAATATTGCATCGGCGCGACGATGGCGGCCTCTGAGGCGCGGTAGGCGAGGATCAGGACAACGCCGCCGGTGAAGCCCAAAAGCGACACGAGGCCCACAGAGCCCAAATCCATCAAAGGGAAAGGGCGGTAGAAAAAGGACATCGCCAATCCCATGACGACGAAATTGGCGATCAAAGGATAGAGCATGAGGACGGCGGTGCGTTCCTCGCGGCCGACTTTGCGCACGACGACGGAGGCGAAGGCGCCAAAGCCTGCGCAGGACAGCGCCGCCATATGCCCCAGCGTGAATTCGGTGGCGCCGGGGCGCAAGACGATGATGACGCCGATCAGGCCGACAATGACCGCCGCCCAACGGTGAAAGCCGACATGTTCGCCCAGAACCGGGATCGACAGGATGGTGATGATCAAAGGCGTGGCAAAGATCAGCGCGTAGACCTGGGCCAGGGGCAGAACGGAGAAGGCATAAAAGGCCGAGGCCGTGTTCACCATGGCCGCAATAGTACGAAACAGCGTCCACCAGGGATGAACGGGGCGCAAATGACCCTCGGTCCGGTCGCGGATCAACATGAACATCACCAGAGGAAACGAGAACAGCGTCGAGAAAAAGATGATCTGGAAGGGCGCATAGGAACCGCCCAGGAATTTGATCACCACGTCATGGGTCGAGAAGACCGCAAAGGCGGCAAGGGCATAGAAGGCTCCGGTGATATTCATGCGCTGTCCTGTCTGTTTCGCCGTTCACGGTAGCACGTGGGGCAGAGCTTTCAACGGCGGAGCGGCAAAGCCTTGTGTCCTGTGGCATGCGCCCCCATGTGAAGCCCATGTATTACACACAGAAATCCGCAACCTGCTGCTATTGTGGGTCGAAAACGGTTTTGACGCTGGGCGGCACGACCCGGCACGAGTTGAAATGCTCGGCTTGCGGCGCGCCCTTGTCGCGGATGAAGGCGCTGCATAAGACGCAGGAGCCTGTCAAAGGGAAAAAGGACTTTCAGGCAAAGCTGCCGCGTCCGAAGAAGAGCAAGAAGAAAAAGAAACGCAAATCCACGGCGCATCGTCTGTTCGACATGGCCGAGGATATATTCGACATTTTCGACTGATGACATAAAAGGGCGCCTCGCTGGAGACGCCCTTTTGCATAAGATGTCGCGAAGTTTAGAGCGAGGCGTCCAGAGCGGCGAGGATCGCGTCGCCCATGCCGGTGGTGGACACCGGGGTGACACCTTCGTCCGCCAAAAGATCGCCGGTGCGGACGCCATCGGCGAGCACTTTCTCAATCGCTTGCTCGAGACGGGTCGCCTCATCCCCTTCGTTGAAGGAGTAGCGCAGCGCCATGGCGAAGGACAGGATGCAGGCGATCGGGTTCGCCTTGCCTTGACCCGCGATGTCCGGCGCGGAGCCGTGCACCGGCTCATACATGGCTTTCGGACGACCATTTTCCATCGGCGCGCCGAGGGAGGCGGAGGGCAGCATGCCCAAAGACCCGGTGAGCATCGCGGCACAGTCGGAGAGGATGTCACCGAAGAGGTTGTCGGTCACGATCACGTCGAACTGCTTCGGCGCACGAACCAGCTGCATCGCGCCGTTGTCGGCATACATGTGCGACAGCTCGACCTCGGGGTAATCGGCGGAGACTTCGGTGACCACATCGCGCCACAGGATGCCGGCCTCCATCACGTTGGCCTTTTCCATCGAACAGAGCTTCTTGTTGCGCTTCATGGCCAGCTCAAAGGCGGCGATGGCGACGCGACGGATCTCGGACTCGGTGTAACGCTGGGTGTTGATGCCGATGCGCTCGCCGTCGACGGTGGTGATGCCGCGCGGCTCACCGAAATAGACGCCGGAGGTCAGCTCACGCACGATCATGATGTCGAGACCGGCGACGATGTCTTTTTTAAGCGAGGAGAAATCGGCCAGCGCGTCAAAGCACTGCGCCGGACGCAGGTTGGCGAACAGATCCATTTCCTTGCGCAGACGCAACAGGCCGCGTTCCGGTTTCACGGAGAAATCAAGCACGTCGTATTTCGGACCACCCACGGCACCGAGGAGAACGGCATCGACCTCTTGCGCCTTCGCCATGGTCTCATCCGCGAGCGGAACACCATGTTTGTCATAGGCTGCACCCCCCACGAGATCCATGGTCACATCGAATTTCAGGCCACGCTTGTCGCCGAACCAATCGATGATCCGGATGACTTCGGCCATCACTTCGGGGCCAATGCCGTCACCGGGGAGAATGAGAAGAGAAGGCGTGCTCATGGTCGCGTCCAGTCCTTGGTTTTTTAAGGTTGAAAGCGGCGTAACGACTGCTTGCCGCCTCGTCAAGGAATGGGAGCGATATCAACCCAGACAAGCCCGTGGCGAAAGTCGTTTTCTTTCAACTCCGCTTGGGACCATGCGACACCGGCGTCGATGATCGTCAGCTCTGAAGAGGGCAAAACATAGTCCACACGCAGGTTGCCGGGCAGAGGGTCTGTCCAGTCGGCGGTGTCCAAAGCAGGATCGCCGAGGTGGTCGGGATTGGCCTCTGGTCCGTTGTCAGAGCGGGGCTTTGTGTCCTGAAAGCGCGGGTCTGAGAGCAGCTCTTGCATCACCTCGCGCCGTCCGTCGCCGTCCACGGGATCGAGATTGCTGTCACCTAAGAGAATGAACGCGCCTTCGGGCGGCGGAACCGGCAGGGCGTCATCGAGGTAGAGCGACCAGAACCGCGTCTCATCCGCATTGCGGCGCCCGTTGCGATCCTCATCACCGTCGAACACCGGCGAGGTGGCGGCGTAGGCAAAGAGGTGCAAGGGGGCGTCATTCCAAAGCACAGGGACATCCCAATGGGCATGCGAGGACAGGCGCAGCACGTCCACATCCTCAGCATCGAAATACCCCTCCGGCAGAGACGGGTCGGGCAGATCCCGCCACAATATTTCGGAGAAATCCCGGATGTCCTCGGTCATGATCGGCAAGCGCGACAGGAGCGCCAGACCGCCTTGGCCGGTGAACTCGCCGTAAGACTGGGCATCCTCGGGTTCACCCAAACGCCCGTCCTTGTCGAGGTCGCGGCCGGTCGGCCGACCCGAATTGCCGAGCCGCGTGAAATGATAGGGATAGCCAAGTTGTCCTGCCAAAGCCCTGAGCGCATGACCGTCGAGATCGGTGTCGAAACTGGTGAGCAAAAGCACATCCGGTGAGAGCGCGTCGATGTGCTGGATTGCGGCGAGCACTTGCGGATCGTCGCCGTCCAAGATGTCGCGAAGCAACAACCCCGGGCCTTTGCGCGTCAACTCGACCGTCCATGTGGCCACACGCAGAGGTGCTTCAGCGGCCAAAGAGACGGGCAACAGGCAGAGAATGAGAATGGCGAGTCGGATCACGCCGGCAGATGATCGAGATCGACGCGGGCGTAGGTCTGGCGACGTTTTTCCGCAATCATCGAGGCGATCCGCCCCATGGCGATGCCCCGCATGAAAAGAGATGACGGCAGGAATGCCCATGCTGCAACGGCCCAGATCATGGATTGGTCGGTGGTGACGCCGAGGCCCCCAAAGAGGCTTGAGGCCGATTTTAACACCGCAGGGATGAGGAAGGGCAACAAAAACCCGACCACGATGTTGAATCGCGCGTCACGTTTCAGCCGCTCGACAACGTCGCCTCCTGCGGTCGGGTCAAAAGTCGGCAGGTTGATCCAGACATTGAAGGACCCGGACCGAGACGGCCAATGTCCGACCCGCAGCGCAATCAGGAAAATCGACAGCGCCAAAAGCGAAATCAGATAGCTCATCCCGGCCGCTTCGCGCATGAGTTCAAGTTCTTGCGCGGAGCTGCCTTCCGGCATCGCGAGGATCATCAGGCGCACGGGCGAATAGGGGAAGTCGAGCACATAGCCGATCAACGCGCCGATGGCGGTGACGAATTCGGTGACGATGGTGGGGCTGTCGGTGCCGCGTGCGATCAGGGAAAGCAGCACGATGGTCATGAAAAGCGAGGTGAAGCGCACCCGGTTGAACGGTGGCGCGTCCCGGAATTCCACGAGGCCCGGATAGGCGGAGACATATTCGAAAAAGGTCAGAGCTGCGCCGAAAAAGGCGACGAGGGCCACGACCTGTGCGGCATCGTTGGACACGTTCGGCAATAGCATGGACGGCATGATGATCAGAACGACCACCAAGACTGCACGCAAAAGTGCTCCCAGCACGCGATGAACCACTGCCCATTTCCCTTCAAACTGGTTGAGTGCGATACGACGCCGCGCTCTTGTCCCATTTTGATCCCGCCAATTATGACGGATTGCCTCAATCTTGCCCAACTTTTGCCTTCTTTCGTATCTGCCAGCAAGGAATGGTTAAGGTTAACTGCTGAATTTGGGCGGTTTCGTGGACAAAGCGGTGCGATTTTGCATCATTGTGGACTGCGCTTGTGGCGCATTCGGGGCGGGCTACCATATCTAGGGCACTTTCCCGCAGACCTCCCGCCTTCGTGAAACAGAGGCCTTGCCCAGGTTCTTGACCCAAAGCATGGAAATGCTCACGGTTTCGTGATTAAAACGTTTCTGCTTAAACCTGAAACCGGGTGTGAGCAGAAACGCAGTGCAACGTCGAGGCGGAGCGTGCGTTTCGACTTTATGGGATAGATCAAGTTAAAGTCGAAACGCTTTACCTCCCCGGCAACAGAGCAAGCCTTGGAGGAGAAGTCATGCATCTGGCCATATCAATCGATGAAGCGGTCGATCTTATCCCGGATGGCGCCACCGTCATGTTATCGGGCTTCATGGGCGTCGGCGTCCCGGATGGGATCGTCCATGCGCTGGCGGAGGCAGGCAAAAAGGACCTCACGCTGATTTCCAATGACACGGCGCGCGACACGACTGGTCCCGGTCCGCTCTTTGCCGCGAAATGCGTGCGCAAACTGATTTGTAGCCATATGGGCCTCAACACCATCGTGCAGGCGCAATTCGCCTCGGGCGCGTTGGAGGTGGAACTGGTGCCGCAGGGCACGCTGGTCGAACGCATCCGTGCGGCGGGTGTCGGGCTTGGTGGGATTTTGACGCCGACGGGCGTGGGCACAAAGGTCGCAGAGGGCAAGGAGATCATCGAGGTCGATGGCAAATCCTTCCTGCTGGAAAAACCGCTCACGGCCGATTTCGCTCTGATCGCGGCGCGGAGTTGCGATTATGTCGGCAATCTCGCCTACATGCTCACCGCCACGAATTTCAATCCGATCATGGCGCTCGCGGGCAAAACGGTGATCTGCGAACCCGAAGAGATCGTGCCTGTCGGGATGATTCCGCCCGATCTGGTCAAAACTCCCGGCGTGCTCGTGGATCACGTCATCAAGACCTCGGCATAGGAGCGACAATCATGGACCCGAAAATCCTCATTGCGCGTCGTGTGGCGCAGGAAATTACCCCCCGGAGCCTTGTGAATCTCGGCATCGGCATCCCGACTTTGGTATCGGATTATCTCGACGAAGACATGGGCGTGTTCTTTCAGGCCGAAAATGGCGCCGTGGGCATGGGGCATCGCCCGCCCGAGGGTATGACGGACCGCCACCTCACCGATGCGGGGGGACGGTTCGTGTCTTTCGTGCCGGGGGCGTCGACCATCGACTCGGCCTTTTCCTTTGGGCTGATCCGCGGCGGGCATCTTGATCTGACGGTGCTGGGCGCGCTTCAGGTCGATGAAAAAGGGCATCTGGCGAATTGGATGATCCCCGGTCATTACACCCCCGGCATGGGCGGCGCGATGGATCTGGTCACCGGCGCAAAAAAGGTGATCATCGCGATGCAGCACACGGCGAAAGGCGCGCCCAAGATCGTGCCGGAATGTACCCTGCCGCTGACGTCGCAACGACGGGTCGATTTGATCGTCACGGAACTGGCCGTTTTGAAACCCGAAGATGATGGGCTGCATCTCATTGAACGCGCGCCCAATGTGCCGCTCGACGTGATCCTTGAGATGACGGAGGCCAAGCTTATTCACGGGACTGACGTGCCGGAGATGCAGATCGGCTGTTGACGCGACAGGCACACTTGCGAACGGATCAAGGGGGGCCATGGGCCCCTCTTTGTACTTCTGGCGTCTTGCCGCCGATTTTCGGCTTCAAAACCCGCCTATGTGCCGCAATCCGCCCAAAAATGCGCGACATTCCGCAGTTGTATGGCGGGGCTATGCGCAAGATCTTTGCAATATTTTCAGTGCCTTGCGGTGTTTCATTTTGGGCGTATCTCTCGGGTCAACGGCCCACGGTCGTTCTGAATAGCCCGATACGGGCACAGCAAAACCGAAAGGAACTATGACATGAAACCGATTGCTTTGACCCTTGGTGCACTGACCCTCATGGCCGCTCCGGCTTTCGCTCAGGGCACGCTGATGGATTCGGACGGGAATGGCACCTACTCGATGGAGGAGATGCTGATGGTCTATCCCAACCTGACGGACGATGCCTTTGCCGCGATTGATGCCGATGGCGATGGCGAGCTGACCATCGAAGACCTGGCAACCGCCCAGACGGACGGCCTGCTCCCGACTATGGAATAAGGACCACGGATGCGGCGGCCCGGATGGGTCGCCGTTTTCATCACGACCGGAACTTGCGCAGGAAAAGACCAAATCCGACCAAAGCCGCGCCATCGACCAAAAGCTCAATTCCCAGAAGCAGCCCCAAAAGCGACAGCGAAATCGCGGCGAAATTCCCAAGGATATAGCCGCCCAAAAGCACCGTCACGGCGCCCGACAGCAAGAGCATCCAAAACAGCCGACTTTCCCGCATCCGCCAGGACATCAAAAGCCGGACCACCCCGGAGATCAGCAGGAAGAACGTGATGACGAGGGTCAGAGAGACCGTGCCGTCCATCGGATTGGCCACGAAACTGATGCCGATCATCAGGCTGATCAGACCCCAGATCATTGAAAATACGCGGTTCTCATGATCGAGGCCCGAAAACCCGGCCCAAAGCTTGGCCGCGCCCGCGAGGATAAACAACGTGCCGAGCAAAACGGTGATCGCAAGCGAGGTCGCAACCGCATTGCCGAGCGCCAGAAGGCCGAAGATGAAGGTCAAAACGCCAATCGCGACCCATGTTTTCCAGTTCGGCATGATGCTCTCCTTCTGCGGTACAGGCTAGATATAAGTGCTTATGGCCAAAATAAAACGGCGCGCACGCGGCGCGCCATTTCAATTTTTGCGTGATCAGGCAAGGCTCAGACCCAGGGACGTTCCTGTGCCATCTTGCCTTCAAAGGCGTCGATGTCTTTGACATGCGCCATGGTCAGGCCGATGTCGTCGAGACCTTCGAGCAGGCAGTGTTTCTTGAACGCATCCACTTCGAACGGGAAGCTTTCGCCGTCCGAGGTGGTCACGGTCTGGGCCTCCAGATCGACGACCATACGGGCGTTCGAGCCTTTCTCGGCGTCCTTCATCAACACATCCACAACCTCTTGCGGCATCACGATCGGCAGGATGCCGTTCTTGAAGCAGTTGTTGTAGAAAATGTCGGCAAACGACGTGGAGATCACGCATTTGATGCCGAAATCCGCAATCGCCCACGGCGCGTGTTCACGCGAGGAGCCACAACCAAAGTTGTCGCCCGCCACAAGAATTTGCGTGTCGCGATATTGCGGTTTGTTCAGGACGAAATCGGGGATTTCATTGCCCTGACGGTCATAGCGCATCTCGTCGAAGAGGTTCACACCAAGGCCAGAGCGCTTGATGGTTTTCAAAAACACCTTGGGGATGATCATATCCGTGTCGATGTTCACCAGCGGCATGGGCGCCGCGATGCCGGTCAGTTTTTCGAACTTTTCCATTGTAGCGGCTCCTTAGGCGGTCTCGGTTTCAGTCATCAGCTCACGCACATCGGTCAGGTGACCGGTGACGGCGGCGGCGGCGGCCATGGCGGGCGACACGAGGTGCGTACGCCCCTTATAGCCCTGACGTCCCTCGAAGTTGCGGTTCGAGGTGGAGGCACAGCGCTCGCCCTCGGACAGCTGATCGGGGTTCATGGCAAGGCACATGGAACACCCGGCCAGACGCCACTCAAACCCGGCCTCTTTGAAGATGTCCGCGAGTCCTTCCTCTTCGGCTTGCGCACGGACAAGACCCGATCCCGGCACGACCATGGCGCGCATGCCGTCCTTGATCTTCTTGCCTTTGAGGATCGCAGCCGCAGCCCGCAGATCTTCGATCCGACCGTTGGTGCAGGACCCGATGAAGACGGTGTCGATCTGGATGTCGGTCAGTTTCTGACCGGCCTCCAAACCCATGTATTCGATGGAGCGTTTCGCCGCGTCTACCTTGCCGCCTTTGAAGCTCTCCGGCGAAGGCACAACAGCGGAGATCGGCAGAACGTCCTCAGGCGAGGTGCCCCAAGTCACAACGGGCTCGATCTCTTCGCCTTTCAGCGTCACGACCTTGTCGAAATGCGCGCCTTCGTCGGTGTAAAGCGTCTTCCACCAGTTGAGAGCGGCCTCGAACTGCGCACCTTTCGGGGCGTGCGGGCGGCCTTTGACATATTCGAACGTGGTTTCGTCCGGCGCGATGAGACCGGCGCGGGCGCCGCCTTCGATCGCCATGTTACAGACGGTCATGCGGCCTTCCATCGACAGATCGCGGATCGCTTCGCCGCAATACTCGATGACATAGCCGGTGCCGCCAGCGGTGCCGGTTTCGCCGATCACGGCCAGGGTGATGTCCTTTGCGGTCACGCCGGGGCGCAGCTTGCCTGTGATTTCCACCTTCATATTCTTGGACTTCTTCTGGATCAGCGTTTGCGTTGCCAGAACGTGTTCCACCTCGGAGGTGCCGATGCCGTGGGCCAGCGCGCCGAACGCGCCGTGAGTCGCGGTATGAGAGTCGCCGCAGACCACGGTCATGCCGGGCAGGGTCCAGCCCTGTTCCGGGCCGACGATGTGCACGATGCCCTGACGGACGTCAGAGACCGGGTAGTAGTTCACGCCGAATTCTTTCGCGTTTTTGTCGAGCGCTTCGACCTGAATGCGGCTCTCTTCGTTGGCGATCACACCGGACACGCGGTCCAAAGTGGTCGGCACGTTGTGATCCGGCACGGCAATGGTTTTTTCCGGCGCGCGCACTTTGCGACCCGCCATGCGCAGGCCTTCAAAGGCCTGCGGGGAGGTCACTTCGTGGACGAGGTGGCGGTCGATGTAGAGCAGGCAGGTGCCATCCTCTTGCTCATGGGCCACATGGGCGTCCCAGATTTTATCATAGAGTGTCTTCGGGGCGGTCATTTCGCTCTCCCGTGGATGTGCTGTGAAATTGGAAGTTTTGGATCAGGCGCGCGGACACGCCGAAAGGTCCGACATCAAAGTCGGGCTAGGACGGATTGCATTGCGCCGTGGAAACGCCACGGCAACCATGCACGGTCTGCGATCTCAAACATACGTTCCATGGCGCTGACATATAGCTTGCCCGCGAGTCTCGCAAGAGAGATGCGCTTGCGGCCACGCGCCCGGCCATGCAAAGCTGAAAGAAAACGGGAGAACAGCGTGGATCCGACACAGATCAGCACCCTTTTGGGCGAGACGGGCAGTGATGTGCTGACCTTTCTTGAGGGGCTGCTCCGGCGCTGGAACCTCTATCAAATCGGGATATCTCTGGTTGCGCTGAGCATCGCCATTCTTTCGGGGCGCTATTTGCGGGCGCGGATGCGCGACTGGATGCGCGGTCTCGAAGGGCGTCCGAAATGGCAGCTCCGCTGGCTTTTGGCGATTGAAAAGCGGCTGGTGCTGATCGTCTGGGCGGTGCTGCTTTGGGGCATCTTTGCTGTGATGCATGAGGTGACCTGGCCCTCGCGCTCCTATCTGATCGCGATTCTGGCCAGAATCGTCTCGGCCTGGGTCGTGGTCGAGCTGGTCGTGCAGCTGGTGAAAAATCGCGCGCTGCGGCGCCTTTTACGCTGGGGGCTTTGGGCCTATGTGACGCTCTATTTCTTCGGCGGTATCGAGGGCGCGGCAGAGTTTCTCGACTCCGTGGCGATCACCTTCGGCAGCTTCCGTCTCTCGGCGCTTGCCGTGCTCAAGGCGCTGGTCGTCACGGGTGTTCTCTTTACTCTGGCCAAGCTGGTGTCGCGGCAAACTTCGACCCAAATCCGGCGCAATGAGGACATTTCGCCCTCGATGAAAGAGCTGATCATCAAGGTGGTGCAGCTCGCGCTGTTCGGTTCAGCGTTTTTCATCGGCCTCAAGGCTGTCGGCTTCGATCTCACGGGTCTTGCCGTGCTTTCCGGCGCGATTGGGGTCGGTTTGGGCTTTGGTCTGCAAAAAGTGGTGTCGAACCTCGTGTCCGGTGTGATCATCCTCTTGGACAAGTCGATCAAGCCGGGCGATGTGATCTCTCTGGGCGACACCTTCGGCTGGATCAACGCGCTGGGCGCGCGCTATGCCTCGATCACCACGCGGGACGGCAAAGAGTACCTGATCCCGAATGAGGACCTGATCACCGGGCAGGTGGTGAACTGGTCGCACACGAATGATTTTGTGCGGCTCGACATCTATTTCGGTACTGCTTACGGCGACGATCCGCATCTGGTGCGCAAGGTGGCGATTGAGGCGGCGCAGACGGTAGACCGCGTGCTCAAGACCAAGCCGCCCGTGTGCCACATCGTGGGGTTTGGCGACAGTTCCGTCGATTACATCTTGCGGTTCTGGATCACGGACCCGACGGACGGGCTCACCAATGTGCGCGGCAATGTCTACCTCGCCCTGTGGGATGCGTTCAAAGCCCATGAGATTTCGATCCCCTTCCCGCAACGCGAGGTGCGCGTGCTGGATGGCTCGACCCTTGTGACGAAGGCGTTGGACTGAACGTCGCCCAGCGAATTCGCCAAACATTGAGATTTCGCCAGAGCGATGCTATCTTTGATCCATGCCCAGTGCCGGGGCCGACCGGCGCGTATCCCAAGGAGGACTATGTCCTGTCTCACGTACAGAGCGCGGCAGACAGCGCCGCAACCCCGGAGGCGCCCATGACGAATACGTCGGGAGCCATGCCGGTGAAGATCGGAGGCGAGCAACTGCTCGATTTCGTTACCTCTTTCCTTGATCAAGACAAAGCCGAGGACCTCGTGTCCATCGACCTCTCGGGCAAATCCGAAGTGGCCGATTACATGGTCATCTGTTCGGGTCGTTCGACGCGTCAGGTGTCCGCGATGGCGGAAAAACTGTCCGATACGCTGAAACAGCAGTTCGGCATTTTCTCGCGCGTCGAAGGCAAGGAACAGGGCGACTGGGTGCTGATCGACGCAGGCGATGTGATTATTCACATCTTCCGTCCGGAAGTGCGCGATTTCTACCAGCTCGAAAAAATGTGGATGTCCCCGGAAGAGGCCAAAGAGGCGCTCAAGGGCAAAGCCACCGAAGTGTCGACCTAAAGCTGATGCGCGTTCACATTTGCGCCGTGGGCCGGCTGCGTGCCGGTCCTGAGGCGGCGCTGATCGACGATTATACCACCCGGTTCGACCGCACCGGGCGCGCCTTGGGCCTCGGCCCTCTGACCATCTCGGAAGTCGAGGACAAGAAAGGCGGCGGCATGAAGGCCGAAGCCGATCTGTTGCAGCGCGCCCTGCCCAAAGGGGCCGTCATCGTCACGATGGACGAGCGCGGAAAGATTGTGTCTTCGCCCGAATTTTCCAACAAACTGGCGGAATGGCGCGATGCCGGGCGCTCTGATGTGGCCTTTGTGATCGGCGGCGCGGACGGCATCGACCCGAGCCTGCGGGCACAGGCGGATTTCTCGATCTCTCTGGGCAAAATGGTCTGGCCGCATATGCTGGCCCGGGCGATGCTGACCGAACAGCTTTATCGCGCTGCCTCTATTCTGGCCGGATCGCCCTATCATCGGGTCTGATCTGAGTATTTTTGCTGCAATGAAGCGCAAAGCGGTTCAAACGCACGCGGTGGCGCGTTAGATAGGGGCGAAGAGGTCGTTCTCTTATTGTAAAGGAGCCCGCCATGGCCGCGCCGAAACCCGTTGTTCTTTGCATTCTCGATGGTTGGGGAATTGGCCCGACGCCGGAGGCCAACGCGCCGGTTCTGGCGAACACGCCGAATTTCGATCGGCTGATGGCGGAGTGTCCGAACAACACGCTGATCACTTTCGGGCCGGATGTGGGTCTGCCGACGGGACAGATGGGCAACTCCGAAGTGGGTCACACCAACATCGGTGCGGGGCGCGTTGTCGCGATGGATTTGGGGCAGATCGATCTGGCCATCGAAGATGGCTCTTTCTTTAAAAACGAGGCCATTGTGCGCTTTGCCAAGACCGTCAAAGAGGCGGGCGGCACGGCGCATCTTATGGGGGTGATCTCTGACGGTGGCGTGCATGGGCATATCGAACATACGCTGGCCGCCGCGCAGGCGATCACCGATCTCGGCGTGCCGGTTGTGATCCATGCGATCACCGACGGGCGTGACGTGGCGCCGCAATCCGCCGCCAAGTTTATGGCCGATTTCGCGAGCCGCCTGCCGGAATTTGCCACCATCGGCACCGTGATCGGGCGCTATTATGCGATGGACCGCGACAACCGCTGGGAGCGCGTGTCGCAGGCCTATGAAGCCATCGTCAAAGGCATCGGCGTGGAACGCGCTGCGACGGCGCTTGAGGCGGTGGAAAACTCCTACGCGCGCGGTGACACGGACGAGTTCGTGAAAGCCACCGTGATCGGGAGCTATGACGGCATCGTCGATGGTGACGGCTTTTTCTGCAACAATTTCCGGGCCGACCGGGCGCGCGAAATTCTCCGCGCGATTGGCGAACCGGAGTTCGCGGATTTCGATACTGGCCCGCGTCCGACATATTCGGAGATTTTGGGCATGGTGGAATATTCCACCGGCCACAACGCCTATATGCAGACCGCCTACCCGCCGCGCGACATCAAGAACACGCTGGGCGAATGGGTCGCGAAACACGGGTTGAAACAGTTCCGCCTGGCCGAGACCGAGAAATATCCGCATGTGACCTTTTTCCTCAATGGCGGCAAGGAAGTGCCGGAGGAGGGTGAAGATCGCTTCATGCCGAAATCCCCGAAGGTGGCGACCTATGATCTTCAGCCGGAGATGAGCGAGCCGGAAGTGGCGGAGAAATTCGTTTGGGCGATTGATGAGGGCTACGACCTGATCGTCACCAATTTCGCCAACCCCGATATGGTCGGGCACACTGGCATTTTGGAGGCTGCCATGGCCGCCTGTGAGGCAGTGGATGATGGTCTGGGCAAGGTGATCGCTGAACTGGAAAAGGTCGGCGGTGCGATGTTGGTGATCGCCGATCACGGCAATTGTGAGACCATGGTCGATCCGGTGACCGGCGGGCCGCACACAGCGCATACCACGAACCCGGTGCCGGTGATCCTGTTTGGCGGACCCGAAGGCGTGTCGCTGCGCGATGGCGGACGTCTGGCCGATGTAGCGCCGACGATCCTTGAGCTGATGGGGCTGCCGCAGCCGGAGGAGATGACGGGTGTGAGTCTCATCGTCAAATGAAAGCCCTGATCGCAGCCTTTGCCTTGGTGCTGGCCACGCCGGTCATGGCCCAGGAAAGTCCGGCGGCTCTGGCTGAATTGGCGGTCGCGCAATTCAACGATGCGCATAGCCGCTTGGAGGCCGCCTCGTCCGCGCCGGATAGGGTCAAGGCTCTGACAGGCGTCGTGCGCGCCTACGAAGATGGTCTCGAAGCCATGCGTTCGGGTCTCAGACAGGTGTCTTTGCGTGAAGATGAATTGTCGCGCGAGTTCGCCGATGAAAGTGGGCAATACGCTCAGCTTTTGGGGGTGCTGATCGGCATGAAGCCGGACGCCTCGCCCGAGGCGCTGGTGCATCCGAGCGGCCCTCTGGGGCAGGCGCGCGCCGGGATGTTGGTGGCCTCCGTTGCGCCCTCGGTTCAGGCCGAGGTCGAAGACATGCGCATCCGCCTCGAAGAGGTGCAAATCCTGCGAGAGTTGCAAAGCGAGGCTTTGGAGACGCTGTCGCGCGGGCTGCAAGAGGTGCAACAGGCGCGCACAGACCTGTCGCAGGCGATGTCGGATCGCACCGATCTGCCGCGCCGCTTCACCATGGACCCCGAACGGATCAAGACGCTGATCGACAGCTCGGAAACGCTCGAAGCCTTTGCCTCGGGTTTGGCCGTGATGGATGTGGTGGATGGGATTGCGCCGATGCCAGCGATGGAGCCGGGCACATGGTCCGCGCCCGTGCCGGGGCGACCGCTGCGGGGCTATAACGAGGCCGATGCGGCGGGGGTGAAACGCCCCGGCTGGCTCTGGGCCACGCGGCCCTTGTCGTTGGTGACCACGCCCTGGCCCGCCACCGTGCGCTACAAGGGACCGTTTCTCGACTACGGAAACGTGATCATCCTTGAGCCCGGAAATGATCTATTGCTCATTCTGGCCGGGCTCGATGAGGTCTATGGTGATGTCGGTGCGGTCATTCCCGCCGGGACGGCCGTGGGTCTCATGGGGGGCGCATCCCCTGATCTCGACGACTTTGTCAAAAATGCCGCCCAAGGCACTGGCGCGGGTCTGTCGGAGACGCTTTATATAGAGGTAAGAGAGGGCGGTCAGCCCGTGAACCCGGAACGGTGGTTCGCTGGCGGCCCGCTTTGAGACGATCCAGAACTTGCAGATGTGGGTTCGTGAGAGAGGAAAGAGATGAAAAAATACATGATGGCTGGCGTGGCTGGCATCCTTGCAGGCACGCTGATCTCGACCCAGTTCGCGGGGCCGCTTCTGGCGCAGGAGGCGGAGAAATCGTCGAACGTCTATGAACAGCTCGACCTGTTCGGCGATGTGTTCGAACGCATCCGTGCGCAATATGTCGAAGAGGTCGATGCCGAAGATCTGGTCGAGGCGGCCATTGACGGCATGCTCTCCTCGCTGGATCCGCACTCGTCTTACCTGTCGCCGAAAGACGCCGAAGACATGCGGGTGCAGACCTCCGGTTCCTTTGGTGGTCTTGGCATTGAGGTCACGCAGGAAGAGGGCTTTGTCAAAGTCGTCGCGCCCATGGATGGCACGCCCGCGGATATCGCCGGCATCGAAGCCGGGGATTTCATCACCGGTGTGGACGGGCAAAGCGTTCTGGGCATGACTTTGGACGAGACCGTGGAGCTGATGCGCGGGCCGGTGGGCTCCGAGATCATCATCACCGTGGTGCGCGAGGGCGTCGAAGAGCCGTTTGATGTGTCGATCATCCGCGACACGATCAAACTCACCGCCGTGCGCTCGCGTGTCGAGGATCATTCCATCGTGCTGCGCGTCACCACGTTTAATGACCAGACTTATCCGAACCTGGAAAGCGGGTTGAAAGAAGGGATCGAAGAGCTGGGCGGCATCGACAATGTCGATGGCATCATCGTCGATCTGCGCAACAACCCGGGTGGTCTTTTGGATCAGGCGATCAAAGTGTCGGACGCTTTCCTCGATGAGGGCGAAATCGTCTCGACCCGTGGTCGTTCCCCCGAAGAAAGCACCCGTGTCAACGCGACGGCGGGCGATTTGGCTGAAGGCAAGCCGATTGTCGTGCTGATCAACGGCGGCTCTGCCTCGGCGTCCGAGATTGTGTCCGGTGCGTTGCAGGACCATCACCGGGCGGTCGTGGTTGGCACGAAATCTTTCGGCAAGGGCTCGGTTCAGACCGTGATGCCTCTGCGTTCTGACGGCGCGATGCGTCTGACCACGGCGCGCTATTATACGCCGTCGGGTCGTTCCATTCAGGCGCTGGGCATTTCGCCGGACATCGTCGTGCAACAGCCGCCGCGTCAACCGGAATCCGCTGAGGCCGAGGACACGCCGCAATTCCGGTCCGAAGCGGACCTGCGCGGGGCGCTGGACAATGACAGCCTGACCGAGGACGAGCGCGCCAAGATCGAAGAGGAACGTGCCGCCGCCGAAGAGGCCGCGAAGCTGCGCGATGAGGACTTCCAATTGGCCTATGCGATCGACCTTTTGAAAGGCCTGTCGAAAATCGGCAACTGATCATATGAGGGGCGCTTGGAGGCGCCCCTTTTTAAAAGTAAAGAAGACCCATGAGCACAGATTTCTCCACGCTTCCCTATCGCCCCTGCGTGGGCGTCATGTTGTTGAACGACAAAGGCCAGGTCTTTGTCGGCGAGCGCATCGACACGCCCGGCGCCTGGCAAATGCCGCAAGGCGGGATTGATCCGGGCGAGATGCCGCAAGAGGCGGCTTTGCGAGAATTGTGGGAAGAAATCGGTCTGACCGCCGATCAGGTCGAGGTGGTGGCGCAGACCTCGGATTGGTTGACCTACGATTTGCCGGATCACCTTTTGGGAAGGGTCTGGAAGGGCAAATATCGCGGCCAGAAACAGCTTTGGTTCGTGCTGCGCCTCACGGGGCCGGAAACGGCGATCAATATCGAGACGGATCACCCGGAGTTCGGTCAGTGGAAATGGTCGACTTCGGCGGAATTGGTCTCTGATATCGTGCCGTTCAAACGCGATATTTACGAGGCATTGGTGGCCGAATTCTCCGGCCACCTTGCTTGATTTTATCGAAGCTGTTTCAGCAATTCCTGTGACGGATAGCCGTCGGGGGTGACCCCGATGGAATTTTGAAACGCACGGATCGCATTGATCGTGTTCGGCCCGATGATGCCGTCCACCTTGTCGTCTAGAAAGCCTTTGCGGGTCAAAATCCGCTGCATTTTCTTCTTTTCATCGAAGGACAGCGGTTGATACCCACGCGGCCAGGAAGCCTGAATCGCCGGCCCGCCCTTGAGGCGATCCGACAGGTGGCCGACGCCGATCACATAGGCATCCGCTTTGTTGTACCGCTCGATCACCGCGAAGTTGTCAAAGATCATGAAAGCGGCCCCGGCGGAGCCTGCGGGCAAGAGGATCGAAGCGCGGCCATAGTTCGGCACAGCCTTGCCATCGACCCCAACCACGCCCAAAGCGGCCCAATCCGCAGGGCTGCGCATGTTGTCGCGGCGCGCGGAACTATAGTCGAATCCACGCGGAAGACGCACTTCGACACCCCAGGGCTGACCTTTGTTCCAGCCATGCCGCGCCAGATAGGCGGCGGTGGAGGCCAGTGCATCCGTCGGGTCATTCGACCAGATGTCACGCTTGCCGTCGCCATCGCCATCGACCGCGAATGCCTCAAAGGACGTCGGGATGAACTGGGTGTGGCCCATGGCGCCCGCCCAGCTGCCCTTCATATTGCGCGGATGGGTGTCGCCCTTTTGCAGGATTTTCAGCGCTGCGATCAATTGCGCCTCAAAGAACTTTCCACGCCGCCCGTCATAGGCCAGCGTCGCCATCGCCTCGATCACATTGATGTCGCCGCGATGTTCGCCATAGGCGCTCTCAAGGCCCCAGATCGCCGCTACGACATATTTATCGACGCCATAATGGCGTTCGATCGCGTCCAACGTGCGAGCGTGTTGGCGCATGGCTTTCTGACCGTTGGAGACGCGGGTGGGGGAGGCGGCGCTGTCGAGATAGTCCCAGATTTGTTTGGTAAACTCGGATTGCCGACGATCTTTCGCAATCACATCGGCGTTGTAGTGAACCCCCCGAAACGCCTGCGTGAGGACGGTTTCTGAGATGCCCTCGCGCCGCGCGCGCTGTTTGAAATTCGCGATCCAAGTCTCGAATCCGGCCTGAGATGCCACGTTTTGCACCAAATGAGCTCCTGGAAGTTGGGGCGCGGAGTCGATCATAGGCCCCGAGGTTTGCGCCGACATTGAGGACAGGCCAAGCCCAAAGACAATACCCGTGGCACTGAGAACGAAAGAACGCATACTGACTGCTCCATTTTAATTTTGTCTCAGGCTAAACTGAATCGGCCTGTGGCTTGAACAGGACAAATCGCGGGCGGCAAATTTCCGCTGCGCATCTATTTCCTGCGGCGCTGTACCTTTTTCTGAATCTTGGCTTTTTTCGCTTTGTTCTTGTTGTATTTGCGGGCCACGGGCCGGCCTTTGGCGCGACGTGGGCCACGCGGCAACATGGCGCCATCGACGGACAGAAGTTCAAGCTCCAGCCCCCCGGTCACAGGCACGGCCTCGGCGATCCGCACGGTGACCTTTTGCCCGATGGAAATCACGATGCCGGTGTCAGCGCCCATGAGCGTCTGTTCTTCCGGGTCGAAATGGAAAAACTCCGCCCCCATGGTGCGCACGGGCACCAACCCATCGGCGCCGGTTTCATCCAGTTTCACGAAGGCGCCGAATTTTTGAATGCCGGAAATATGCCCGGTCATCTCGTTGCCAACGCGCTCGCTCAGATAGGCGGCAAGGTAGCGATCATTGGTGTCGCGTTCCGCCGTCATCGAACGCCGCTCGGTCTCGGAGATGTGTTTTGCGGTGGATTCGAGCCTGTCGATCTCTTCCGCAGACAGCCCATCCTTGCCCCAGCCATGCGCCGAAATCAGTGCACGGTGCACGATCAGATCGGCGTAACGTCGGATTGGCGAAGTGAAATGCGCATAGGACCGCAAAGCCAGCCCGAAGTGACCGTAGTTCTCCGGGTGGTAATAGGCCTGTGTCATCGAGCGCAGGGTCGAAATATTGATCAGCTCGTCATGATCGGTGCCCTCGGCCTGTGCCAAGAGCCTGTTGAGATGCGAGGTGTGGATCACCTGCCCCTTCGCGAGCGTAAAGCCGGAAGACTGGGCCACCTCGCGCAACGCATCCATTTTCTCGTCCGACGGCTCTTCGTGCACGCGGTACAAAAGCGGGCGGTTGCGGTGGAACAGTTCCTCGGCGGCGGCCACATTGGCCAGCACCATGAACTCTTCGATCAGCTTATGCGCATCATAGCGCTCAGCCAAAGCCACAGAACTCACGCGACCATCTTCGCCCAGCACGATTTTGCGCTCGGGAAGATCCAAATCCAGCGGCTGACGCGCTTTTCGTGCGCGTTTGAGGGCCTCATAGGCCTCGAACAGCGGCGTGATCACCTCGTCCATCAGCGGGCCACAGGCGTCGTTGATTTGACCGTCACGGGCGGCCTGAACTTCGGCGTAGTTCAAAGAGGCGGCGGATTTCATCAAGCCGCGCATGAAACGATGCGATAGCTTTTTGCCATCCGCGTCGATGACCATGCGCACAGCAAGGCAGGCGCGCGGCACACCTTCGTGCAGCGAGCACAGATCGCCAGAAAGACGATCCGGCAGCATCGGCACGACACGGTCCGGGAAATAGGTCGAATTGCCTCGGTTCCAGGCCTCACGATCCAGCGCCGATCCGGGCGTCACGTAATGCGCCACATCGGCGATGGCGACCCAAAGGATGAAGCCCCCTTCATTCTTCGGATCAGGGTCGAATTCGGCCCAAACCGCGTCATCGTGGTCCCGCGCATCCGCCGGGTCGATGGTCACGAGAGGCAGGTCACGAAGGTCTTCGCGCCCCTTCAGCCCCGCAGGTCTGGCTTTGTCGGCTTCAGCGATCACCTCATCTGGGAAATCGTCCGGGATGCCATGTTGATGAATCGCGATGAGGGACACAGCCTTGGGCTCTGACGGGTCACCCAGGCGGGTGACGATCCGCGCTTGCGGTAAGCCCATCCGGTTCTTGGGGCCCGCCTGTTCGGCCTCAACCAGCTCGCCGTCCTTGGCACCATAGTCGTTGCCGGACCGCACGAGAAAATCTTTGTCACTTCCCTTGTCGATGGGGACAACGCGCCCGCCCTCGGCGTCTTTGCGATAGATTCCGAGGATCTTGCGTGGATTAGAGCCTATTTTGCGGATCAGACGGGCCACATATTGATGGTCCTCGCCTTTGACCTCTTGCAGTTTGGCGAGGATACGTTCGCCTTCCCCAAGCGCGGGATCGCTTTCACGCAAAGACAGTAACACGCGAGGTTCCGGGCCGTCTCCCGTCCACTCCAGAGGACGCGCAAACAGATCGCCATCCCGGTCCGGGGCCAAAACAGCCAGCACCGACACAGGCGGCAGTTTGTCCGGGTCCCGATAGGTCTTGCGCTGTTTGCGAAGATGTCCCTCGTCCTCAAGCTCCTTGAGAACGCGTTTCAAATCGATCCGCGCAGCACCTTTGATGCCGAAAGCCTTGGCAATATCGCGTTTCGCGGTTTGGGTCGGGTTGTCGGAAATCCATTGGAGGATTTCGTCCTTGGTCGGGATCCTGCTCATAGGTCGATTCTACCATGAGCCGATGCGCCTCACCACTGGCAAAGCACGCCGTCGCGCGGATTTCACATACGGGCCAACCATCGCGCGTAATCTGCGCCGGTGTCTATGTCTGAAAGCGTCTCTAATTCAGCCCAATTCAGGGATTTGGCTGAGGCAATCGTGTCTGCTTTGGCCCATTCTGTAGACCAGCGGACGTGATCCAGAAAACCAGCCGGTTGTTGCGCAGGATGACGTAAGCCGATCAGCCAATATCCACCATCCGTGGCCGGGCCGAGACAGGCGGAATGTGACCCTAATGCAGCGAAAGCTGAGGCAATGTGAGCCTTCTCGATGCCTGGAATATCAGAGCCGATGAGACAAGTCGGGCGTGGCGCCATCTGGCGCAAGGTACGGGCCATGCGTTGACCAAGGTCACCTCTTCCTTGTGGAATGCGGGGCAGCTGTCTTGGCCAGTATGAACTCTGCAATCCTTCGCGATCAGGCGCGACGGCAAGAACGAGGTCCCATCGTGGATCACTCAGGTTGCGGAGTGTGCGCAGAGCCTGATGCCGATACCACCAAGTCGCCTGAATAAGACCCAAATCCCACGCAAGACGGGTTTTAACCCGACCTGAACGTGGTTCCTTCACCATGACGATCAGGCAGGGTTTCACAAGGGCAACACCATATCCCGATGCGGGATGCCGCCGTCGAGATATTCCTCGCCGATGACGTGAAACCCGAAGCGTTCATAAAACCCGATCGCATGGGTTTGCGCACCGAGCTTGGCCTGCGTCAGATGAGGGCGTTGTCGGAGGTCTTCGAGGCAGGCCTCGATCAAACGTGCTCCAAGACCCGTCCCGCGTTGCGATTTTTCGACACAAACCCGGCCGATTTTGCCGATTTCGCCGACCTCATAGACGCGCGCAGTGCCGACCGGCGTACCGCTTTCATCAGAGGCGAGAAAATGTGTGGAAACGGGATCCAGGTCGTCGAGCTCGTCTTCCACAGGAACCTTTTGTTCCTCGACAAAAACGGTCATCCTGAGATCGAGACAGGCTTGGAAATCCTCGGTTTTGGAAATGGTAATGGTCATGCGAAATAGTCACTCATCAAGCGGGAATAGACATTCTTGAGCGCATTGATGTGCTCGACGTCCACATGCTCGTCGACCTTATGCATGGTCTTGCCAACCAGCCCGAATTCGACCACAGGGCAGTGGTTTTTAATAAAGCGCGCATCTGATGTGCCGCCGGTCGTCGACAGGATCGGGGTCACACCCGTTTCTGTGGCAACGGCATTCGCGACCAGATCGACAAACGCCCCGGGCGGCGTCAAAAAGCTTTCGCCCGAAATCTGGAACTGCACATCGATCTCGATGCCGGTGCGCTCAGTGGTCGCCTTGGCTTTCGCACGCATCCAATCGCTGAGAGAGGCGCCGGTATGCGCATCGTTGAAGCGGATGTTGACGGTGGACTGGGCCTGCGCGGGCACGACGTTGGTGGCGGCATTGCCAACATCAAAGGTCGTGACTTCGAGGTTGGAGGGGTCGAAATGCTCCGTGCCCTGATCGAGGCTATGCGCCGACAGCTCTGCCATGAGGCTTGCCAGAACGGGGACAGGATTCTCGGTCTGCTGCGGGTATGCCACATGCCCCTGCGTTCCGCGGGCGGTGAAATAGCCGGTGATCGACCCGCGCCGCCCGATCTTCATCATTTCGCCCATGGTGTTCGGACAGGTCGGCTCGCCAACGATACAGTCGCTCATCGTTTCACCCGTCTCGGCCATATAGTCCAAAAGCGCAGTGGTGCCGTCTGTCGCATCTCCCTCTTCATCGCCAGTTATGGTGATGATGATTGCAGTGTCTTTGGGCTGGGTTCGGGTCGTATAATCGCAGGCAGCCGCCACGAAAGCGGCGACCCCAGACTTCATATCCGTCGCCCCCCGACCCCAAAGTTTGCCGTCCTTGATCTCGCCACCAAAGGGATCGCAGGTCCAGGCCGCCTCGTCCCCGACGGGGACCACATCCGTGTGACCGTTAAAGCCCAACGTGCGGGGAGCGGCCTTGTCGCCCCAGCGGGCAAAAAGGTTTGGCGTGCCGTTGCGGTCGACCCGGGTGCAGTCAAACCCCGCCTCGGTCAAAGTTTTTTCGAGCAACTCAAGCGCACCGCCTTCAATCGGGGTGACACTTGGGCAACGGATGAGGGCGGCGGTCAATGCGACGGGATCTAGGGGCATGAGGCGTCCTTTGGGCAGTGTTTCCCCGTAGAGTTAACGAGGCCGGTGCCGGGGGGCAATGCGAAGGTTGTGGCGTGACGGCGACATCACAGTGTCGGACCCTGTGCAGATGTGAGGAAATGTTTAACAAACGAGCAAAAATGTGCTTACTCATCTGCAAAACAATGTGAGGCAGGCGATCAGAGCGACATCGGGTCAACCCGGGCGATCTTTTCTCCACGTAATGAGTGTGATGTGCATCTCGGCCGTTTTGCCGTGGCGGCACCTATGTCTGTTGAGTGTGGAGAGCTGCCTTGAGGGACGGTTGGGTCGTATGTGACCCTTTCGGAGGCGGAGATGAGCTGGTTAGGGGCCGGAGCGGCGGATCGACATCCTGTGTACAATCCCGATGGATTGCACAACGGGCCTTCGCGCGCTTATGTGCCTTGCCGCGTGATGCCTCGAGGCAGTCTGCTTTTGGAGGCGTCCCTCCCGGATCAGTTCAACCAGCCGCTCGATCTCATCGAATATGAACGCCACGACCGATTTCGGCGCAGTTTGCACATGGTTTTGGGCCCGAATGGCAAGCTTTGGGTCGCTATTGAAGCTGGCCAGGCGCTTTCCGTGCTCTCTCTGGACCTGTCGACCTGGTCCAAGGACACGCCTATTCGGATCAGCTATAGCTGGGATCTGTCCAAACAGCACGCTTGGCTTGGGGCGGAGCATCTCGAGACCGGTGAATTGAAAACGGTGACGGGCAACTGTGCGGCTTTGTATGAGGAGGACCTGGCGCGTGTCCTTTTCGCCGTTGATCAAACTGCACTGGCCCGCGACGTGCACTGTATTGCCTTCGCGGACCACATCGAACCTCTAGGCTACTCAGAGGGCATCGGCGCGGGAGCGCTGGTTGAGACCGCTATCGGACCCCAGTCGATCGAGACACTAAAGACAGGCGCTGAGATTGTGACGTCTTCCGGCACAAAGACACGGCTTTTGGCTGGAATTGTCTCTTATATGCCCGCTATCGGCAGTCTTGCGCCTTTGCGAGTCCGGCGTCCTTTTCAGAACCTCAAGCAAACGCTCGATCTTACGCCGCGTTGCGAAATCCTGACCGAAGGCGTCGATGCGGCCTATCTTTTCGGGGTGGAACATGTGGCCGTGAAACCCATGCATCTTGTGCCGTTTCTGCCGTCCGCGAACCGGAGACTTGGTCTCATGTCGAAACGCTATAGGCTTGTGCTGGAAGAGCCGCAGCCGTTTCGCGTCGCTGGAATTTCGGTATGCGCCGCCGGTCATCGTCACGACAGCGCGACCCACGGTCTGACACGGCTCGCGCATCTGCCCTACGACAGTCTGCCCAGAAATGACACGACGGCCACCATGACGCTTTTGAGGCACGAAGCCGTTGCACTTATGTCACCTCGTTATCTCTGACATCCACTGCAAGCGTCCTCCTTTGATCGACGATTGAAAGCGCCCTGCGGCCTATGCCATATGCGCTGATAGATGGGGGAATCTGATGAAACATGTTTTTCGCGCTTTGGCGATGCTCTTCGTTCTGTTCGGCCCTTACATGGCCGCGGCTCAAGATCACCGGGTCATGACCGTCACCCGTGTGCCGTTTTCGATGGAAGTCGATGGCGAGCAAACGGGGTTCTCCATGGATTTGTGGGACGCCCTGGCCGAGGATCTCGGGTGGACCTACAGCATCTCGCGCGTCGACAGTTTTGCAGAGATGTTGGGAGCTATTGAGACCGGCGAGGCGGATGCCGCCATTGCGAATATTTCGATCACTTCGAACCGTGAATTGGTCATGGATTTCACCCAGCCGATTTTCGAGGCCGGGCTTCAGATCATGACGCGCGCAGATGGGGGCGAGGTCACAATTTGGTCTGCGATCCTCTCAAAAGACATGCTTTTGTACATTGCCGGTGCCTTCGCCCTGCTGTTTGGCGGTGGCATGTTGATGTGGTATTTCGAGAAGCATCACCAAGAGTATTTCGACATGCCAGCACGCAAAGCGATGTTCCCGGCTTTTTGGTGGGCACTGAACCTCGTCGTGAATGGCGGCTTCGAAGAGCGTCAGCCACGTTCCCCTTTGGGGCGCGTTTTCGGCGTTTTTCTGGTGATTTCGTCTCTGTTTCTGGTCTCCGTCTTTGTCGCCCGCATCACCGCCGTGCTGACGGTCGAAGCAATCCAATCCAACGTGTCCGGCATTGGCGATCTTTACGGCAAATCCATTGGCACCGTCGCCAATTCAACGGCGGCCGACTTCCTTCTGCGTCGCGATCTCAGTTTCGCGGATTATGCCAACCCGGGCGATCTGATCGAGGCTTTCGAGAGCGGCGATATCGATGCGGTTGTCTTCGACGCGCCCATTTTGGCCTATTATGTAAACCATGAGGGCCGGGGTGTGGGGCGTATGGTGGGGCCGATTTTCTTGCCGGAAAACTATGGCATCGCTTTGCCGACCAGCTCGCCCTATGCTGATCAGATCAATCACAGCCTGTTGAAGCTTCGCGAAAACGGGACCTATGACACGATTTATCGCAAATGGTTTGGCGCCAAATAGGCTCTAGTCCAGCGCGATAGGCACCAAACGCCTTAGTGACGGGTGCCGGTGTCATCCTCGAAAAACGGCGTCATCTGTGCGACGATCACCGAGTTCTCATCGAGAGCGCGCTGCATCAGCTCTTTTTCCTCATCGGAAATCTCGTGGCCCTCTTCGAGCCGCTCTTCGAGTGTGCCGTAGCCCGTGACATCCAGCGGCGCAACGTCGGCCTGTTTCAGGATCGCGACGGTTTCGCGCACGGCTTCGGCCTCGTCCACGCCTGAGGCGTAGATCATCAACGCCCCACCCGTGGCGCCTTTGGGCAGGCCGTCGCCCTCCTTGCGGCCGATCTCGACCAGGAGCGTGTAGACTTTTTGGCGGGAGGGTTTGGATGCTTTCGACATGCCTCTCCTTTGCGGAGGGCGCGGGCAAAAGTCAAGCGGGGCTTCTCAAACCGGATTGACGTTATGTTATTACATATCTAAAACTCACCTCCGTCTCTCCACGAAGGAACTTACCTATGTCCGAACGCTTGCCCGTCACCGTCCTCTCCGGCTTTCTCGGCTCCGGGAAAACCACTTTGCTCAATCGCCTCCTAAACAATCGCGCCGGTCTGCGCGTGGCGGTGATCGTCAACGATATGTCCGAGGTGAACATCGACGCCGATCTCGTGCGCCAAGGCGGTGCCGATCTGTCCCGAACCGAAGAAACGCTGGTCGAAATGAGCAATGGCTGTATCTGTTGCACGCTCCGGGATGATCTTCTGACCGAGGTGCGCCGCCTCGCCGAGGCAAACAAATACGATTACCTGCTGATCGAATCGACCGGCATCGCGGAGCCGCTGCCTGTGGCCGCGACCTTTGAATTCCGGGACGAACATGGCGAAAGCCTCGATGACATCGCCCGCCTCGACACGATGGTGACCGTCGTAGACACGGTGAATATGCTGAATGACTATTCCAGCCACGATTTTCTCGAGGATCGCGGCGAGGTGGCGGGCGAGGGCGATCAGCGTCGCATCGTCGATCTGTTGGTCGATCAGATCGAATTTGCCGATGTCATCGTGCTCAACAAGGTCACGGATGCCGGTCCCGACAAGGTTCTCGCCGCGCGCAAGATCGTTGCAGCTCTCAACCCCGACGCAAAGGTGATCGAAACCGATTTCTCCGAGGTCGCCACAGAGGAGGTGCTTGGCACCGGGCTCTTTGATTTCGACCACGCCCATGAGCACCCGCTCTGGGCCAAGGAGCTCTACGGTTTCGCCAATCACGTCCCGGAAACCGATGAATACGATGTGACGTCCTTCGTCTATCGAGCACGCCGTCCCTTTGATCCGACCGCGATCGAGACAGTTCTGAACGGCGATTTGCCCGGCGTCATTCGCGCGAAAGGCCATTTCTGGATGGCCACGCGGCCCGAATGGGCGGCAGAATTCTCCATGGCGGGCGCGCTCAGCACAATCAAGCCTTTGGGCAATTGGTGGGCCGCCGTGCCGGAGAAATTTTGGCCCAATCACCCCGAAGGCCGGGCGCAGATTGCCGAAGTTTGGGTCGATGGATTCGGCGACCGCCGCCAGGAGATCGTCTTTATCGGCTCGGGCATGGATGAGGCTCTGATCCGGGCGAAACTCAATTCCGCTTTGATCGGTCCCGAGGATAAAATCGACCCTAATCTGGCCCAAACCCTCAAAGATCCTTTCCCGAAATGGGGCCGGGCAGCCGCATGAGCAATCTCAATACCTCCCTGCGCAAACGCAGGCGGTCGAGCGATCCGATGCGAGAGTTCGACCACCTGCCGCGCACGCTGCGGCTTTGGCTGGCCGAGGCCGCTTTGCCGTGGTCGCCACGCTCCGTGCGCAGGCTCTGGTCGAAGGCCTTGAAGCAAAGCGGGGGCTGCGAGGCCCGTGCCTTGGCGCGTCTCTCGGAGATTGAAGCCAAGCGCCTGACACATGACGCGCCCCGGGTGTGGGGCGCGCGTTTTCCTCAGGTTTAAAAATCAATCCCGGCGCGGCTTACCGCAGGCGCCGGGCCAGCCAGATCAGAAGGCTCGCGCCGAAAATCCCGACGATAAGCTGCGGCACCCAGCTGTTCGCGGCATAGATGCCGACGAGCGACAGGATCAGGTTGAGCACAAAGGCGCCAACGATTCCCAATAGAATATTGGCCAGAAGGCCCGTGTCGGCCTTCATGAAGCTGCTGGCGATCCAGCCCGCAAGCCCGCCGACGATGATTGATGCGATCAGTCCAAGTCCCATGGTTCCCTCCATTTCGGTACATCTCTTAACGAAAACGGGCGCCGAAAGGTTCCCCTCACGACGCCCGTAAATCTCAAAGCGCTGAAACTCAGTCGCGCAGCAGCTCGTTGATACCGGTTTTGGAGCGGGTCTTGGCGTCCACACGTTTCACGATCACCGCACAATAGAGGCTCACGCCATTCTTCGACGGCATGCTGCCCGCGACGACGACGGAGTAGGGCGGCACTTCGCCGTACATCACTTCGCCGGTTTCGCGGTCGACGATCTTGGTGGATTGGCCGAGATAGACGCCCATGCCCAGGACGGAGCCTTCGCGGACGATCACGCCCTCGGCCACTTCGGCCCGCGCACCGATGAAGCAGTTGTCTTCGATGATCACCGGACCGGCTTGCAGCGGCTCAAGCACACCACCGATGCCCGCACCACCCGAAAGGTGTACGTTCTTGCCGATCTGGGCGCAGGAGCCAACGGTGGCCCAGGTGTCGACCATGGTGCCGGTGTCGACGTGTGCGCCGAGGTTCACGAAGGACGGCATCAACACGACACCCGGCGCGATGTAGGCGGATTTGCGGACCACGGCGTTCGGCACGGCGCGGAACCCGGCCTCTTTGAACTCGGCAGTGCCCCAGCCTTTGAATTTGCTGTCGACCTTGTCCCACCAGCCGGAGCCTTGCGGGCCGCCGTCATGCAATTCCATGTCCTTGATGCGGAAGCCCAGAAGCACGGCTTTCTTGGCCCATTGATTCACATGCCAGCTGCCGTCACCCTGTTTCTCGGCAACGCGCAGCTCACCTTTGTCGAGTGCATTGAGCGTGGCCTCGATGGCTTCGCGGGTTTCGCCGCCGGTTGCAGGGGTGATCGTATCGCGCGCGTCCCACGCGGCTTCGATGGCGGCTTCGAGCTGTGCATTCGACATGTTGGTCTCCGAGGTCATCGTGGAATATATGGTCCCGCAGGCTATAATCGCTCAAACCCGCCCGCGCAACGCGCGAGAGAGCACAGGCGGCGAGACAAAACGACATAAGGCAGGATCAAGATGACCGAGACGAAACATACCGACCGCCGCCACCCTCTTCGCGACAGCCGGGTCGATCGCGATGCGGCGCAACATATCCCCGACACACCGCAAACCCGCTCGCCGTCGTACAAACTTGCCTTCACCGACGGTGATTTCATGTTTCGGGACGAATTGCGGCCGGTGCGGTTGCAGTTGGAGCTGTTGAAGCCGGAGATTCTGATGGAGGAATTCGGGGTCGAAAGCACCATCGTGCTCTTCGGCGGCGCCCGCATTCCGGCGCCCGACAAAAAGGAGACGGCGAAGACCAAGACCTTGGCCGAGCTGTCGAAATACTACGATGAGGCACGCGAATTTTCGCGGATCATGACCGCGCGCAACAATGGCCATAAGGACAACATCATCGTCACCGGCGGTGGTCCTGGCGTGATGGAGGCAGGAAACCGTGGTGCGCGCGATGCGGGCGGGATTTCCATCGGCCTCAACATCGTCTTGCCGCATGAGCAGGCGCCGAACGAATATGTGACGCCGGAGCTGTGTTTCAACTTCCACTATTTTGCCATTCGCAAGATGCATTTTCTGATGCGCGCGAAGGCCATCGTGGTGTTCCCCGGCGGCTTTGGGACGCTCGATGAGATGTTCGAAAGCCTGACGCTCATTCAAACCGGCCGGATGAATCGCGTGCCGTTTTTGTTGTTCGGCAAAGCGTTTTGGCAAAACATCATCAATTGGGAGGCACTGGCCGAAGCGGGGACAATCTCTCCCAAAGACCTCGATCTGTTCAAATTCGTGGAAACCGCCGAAGAGGCCGTGCAGGCAATTGACGACTGGCCGAACCAAGGCCCGCGCGAGGAAATTGACGGGCGCGAGGCCTAAGCCTCCTGCACTTCGGAGGCCTCAACTTCGGTCTCCGAGGTGCGCTGAGATGACATCATCTGCTGCATGTAGCGATCCAGCGCCATCTCTTGAACGATAGCGCCCATGGTCCGGCCTTCGGTCCGGGCCAGAAGGTGCATCATCTCGACGGTGGTTTTCGGCAAGAGCAGGGTGAGTTTTTCCATCGGGGACCTCGGATCAGAAGGGAAGGGGTTTTTGCGCCAGATGGCGGGTGACAAGATGATGGTGCGCGTGGCCCGGAAAGGGCGTGCCAAAGCGTTTCATCAGGGCGGAATAGGGCTGACCAAGATCGGAGGCCTTGCACAGCCGATCCCCTTCAACGGTCTGAAGGATCAAGCCACCACCGCGTTCTGCCAGCTCATAGCCTTTGGCGCGCAGGGTCTCTTGCAGGTCGCTCCACCCCGTCGCATAGGCGAAGTCATGAGCCAGATAGGCCTGCAACGCATGAGGTTTTCGAGGGCCTTTATAGCCGAACGCGCCCTCTAACGGGCGCGCGGCCTCATCCAACCTGTCGCTCAGCCTGTCGCGAATGAACGCCCCGATCGGCTGACCCGCGCGGGCCGCCGCCCGCTCGATGCGGGACCCAAGGTCGTCTTCGAATCTGATTGTTATCCAGTCCATGTTCGGCATGTTGGGCCGTTAAGGTTAAAACGCCGTTACCATGTTTGAAGGCACCTCGTCCCCTCTGCCTTGGGCCTGTTTCACGCCTCTGTGACGAGAGCGGAGGGAATATGTTTTCGCCTTTCCCTGTATCTCCTCTGCGCACCCCGCGCGGATTTCAGATATTGGAGACACCCATGCGTATGACCCTTTTCACCCTCGCGCTCTTGGGCGCGGCCCCCAGCCTCGCTCAAAGCACTACGCTTTATGACCCCGCGATCACCCACGCGCCGCAGGACGGCGTGGTGAAACTCTACGGCGCGGGTGGTCCGCACACGGCGTTCCAAAAGGTCGCGGATGTCTGGATGGAGAAAACCGGCCAGAAGATCGAGATCATCGCCGGGCCGGAAAGCAAATGGTCGCCCATGGCGCAGGCCGATGCCGATATCCTCTGGGGCACCTCGGAACAGTCGATGACGGCCTTTCTGGAGACCTATAAGACGTTCTCGTCGGATCAGGTCGAGCCGATCTATATTCGTCCGACGGTGATTGCGGTGAAACATGGCAACCCGAAAGGCATCACCGGGTTCGATGATCTGCTCGCCCCCGGCATGAAGATCGTCGTGACCGAAGGCGCAGGCGTTTACAACACCTCTGGCACGGGCACTTGGGAGGATGTCGCCGGGCGCCTTGGCAAGCTCGAAGACATCACCGTGTTTCGTAAGAATATCGTGAGCTATGCCAAAGGCTCCGGTGCGAGTTTCCGGGCTTTCATGTCGGAGGATGCCGATGCCTGGATCACCTGGCCGAACTGGCCCGCGACGCATGACGAATTGGATCAGATCGACCTCAGCCCGGAGCGCACCGTTTGGCGCGATGTGAACGTGGCGCTGTCGCCCATGGCGGATCCGCAAGCGGCGGAGTTTCTCGCTTTTCTGATCACTGACGAGGCGCAGGCGCTGATGGCGACTGAAGGCTGGCAGCGCTAAAAGAAAAGGGCCGGTTCAGCGCCGGCCCTATTTCTCAGACCGCCTGACCAGCGTCCTTGAGGATTTCCTTGCGCGATTTGCGCGCGCGTTCGGTCGCGGATTTGAGCTGACCACAGGCGGCCATGATGTCCTCGCCGCGGGTCTTGCGAATGGGGGAGGCGTAGCCAGCTTCCATCAGGATCGTCGCAAAGGCCCGGATGCGATTGTTGGAGCTGCGGCGATAGTTCGAGCCGGGCCATTCGTTGAAGGGGATCAGGTTGATCTTGGCCGGAATTTCGTAATCTTTCAGGTATTTGACCAGACGGCGCGCATCGTCATCCGTGTCGTTCACCCCGTCGATCATCACATATTCAAAGGTGATGCGCTCTGAATTGGTCGCGCGCGGATAGGCGGCGAGGGCCTCCAGAAGCGGCTCAATCTTCCACTTCTTGTTGATCGGGACAAGAATGTCGCGCGTGTCGTTTTCCGTCGCGTGGAAGGACACGGCCAGCAAACATCCGATCTCTTCGGCGGTGCGCTTGATCTCCGGCACGATACCGGAGGTTGAGAGCGTGATCCGGCGACGGCCAAGCTGAATGCCCTCGCCATCCATGACGATTTTCATCGCGTCGCGCACGTTCTCGAAATTGTACAGAGGCTCGCCCATGCCCATCAGAACGATGTTGGACAAGAGCCGCGTCTCATCCTTGGGTGCACCTTTTTCCGGCCATTCACCCAGGTCGTCACGCGCCATCATCACTTGGCCGACGATCTCCGCCGCCGTCAGGTTGCGCACCAGTTTCTGCGTGCCGGTGTGACAGAAGGAACAGGTCAGAGTACAGCCCACCTGCGAGGACACACAAAGCGTGCCGCGCCCGTCCTCGGGGATATAGACCACCTCGACCTCATGGCCGCCCGCGATCCGCACGAGGTATTTGCGGGTGCCATCGGTCGAAACCAGTTTGGACACCACTTCAGGAACGCGAATTTCAAACTTTTCGGCAAGCTCGGCCCGAAAGGATTTAGAGAGATTCGTCATCGCCTCAAAATCGCGCACACCCCACTGATAGATCCACTGCCAAATCTGGCCCATGCGCATCTTGGCCTGTTTCTCCGGCGTGCCGTTGTCGATCAGGGTCTGACGGAAGGCATCGCGTGTCAGGCCGACAAGATTGATCTTGTCAGAGGGCTCATCTTTGCGCGGAAAGGTCAGGACATCCTGCGTGATCGGTGCGCTGGGTTTCATCATTCAACTCTTATATGCGGGATTTAAAGGCGGCTTTTACAGGATTCTAAGGGTAAAATCCATACGAAAAGGCCCCGCACGAGCAGGGCCTCTTATCACATTCTTTGTGAGCGTTACTTGCCGCAGCGGCTCGCGGCCTCTTCGACAGAGGCGGTGAAGCCCAAAAGCGAGAAGGTGTCTTTGGTGATCGTGCCGCGCGAGGAGTTGCCGGTCAGCGTCGCGGTCGCGCCGCGCTTCATCGCTGCGATGATCTTGGCGTCATCCTCGGGCGTGACGGCCCAAGCGGTCTCGTCGTCCGAATTGGTGAAAAGCGTGAACTCCGTGCCGCCGATTTCCATCGTCACGTTGGAGCCGGGTTCGAACGGATAGCCGCCCAGGAACGACACCTGACCGTTGACGCCATTGCCCGGACCATAGGTCACGAAGAGCAAAATCTCAGAGCGCGTCACCGATTTCGGGCGACCCGAGCTGTCGGTGTTCAGTGTCTCTTTCGGCACGGAAACCGCCCAGCAGGTCTTGTTCGGCTGGCTTTCCTCATAGACATACCAATCGGTGTTCGACCCGACCTGATTGGTGCTTTCCTGCGCGAATGCCGGACCTGTCAGACCCAAAAGGGCTGTTGCAAACAGGGTCTGTTTCACGAAAAATCTCATTGAACTCTCGCTGCCTCTCAACTTTCGGTCGATTGCGACCATTTCAGGCCTGTCTTGACCACATCTTCCGCTGTCTATAGCCGCGGTTTTGAGAAGGGGTCAGGCCAAATTCCATCATCTGCGGGCACAGTAACGCAATTCCGCCGATTTGGGAAAGACCCTTGGCAGAAATTCGCTGAAACGTGAAAGGATCGAAAATGGGAATGACACAAGAGATGGTCGAGGTCTGGCGCGGTCCCATTTTGGAGAGCCGACACACGGGCTTTGCCGTAATCTGTGATGCCCGAGGCGAGGTGATCGAGGGCTGGGGCGATCTCGACACCGTGATCCTGCCGCGCTCGTCGGTGAAGATGATTCAGGCGCTGCCTCTTGTGACCTCCGGGGCCGCCGATGCAAAGGGATTGACCGAGGAACAGCTCGCGCTGTCCTGCGCGTCGCATCAGGGCGCAGCCATCCATACGGCACGTGTGGCGGCCTGGCTCAAAGATCTTGATTTGACACAAGACGACCTGATTTGCGGCCCGCAAGAGCCATGGGACATTCCGACGCGAGATGCGCAGATCAAGGCGGATGCAGGCAAATGCCGCATCCATAACAATTGCTCCGGCAAACATTGCGGCTTTCTGACCCTGACCCAATTCCTCGGTGTAGGCCCTGACTATGTCGACCCGGATCATCCTGTGCAAAAAGCCGCTTTGGAGGCGTTTGAGACGGTCACGGGCGAAACCTCCCCCGGCTTTGGCATCGACGGCTGTTCGGCGCCGAATTTCGCCACCACCGTGCGGGGGCTTGGACGGGCCATGGGCTATTTCGCGGGCGCGCGCGAAGGCGGCGATGCGATGGAGCGCGCGGCTTTTCGTCTCGCGAAAGCGATGCGCACGCATCCCGATCTTGTCGCTGGAGAGGGCCGCGCCTGCACGGAGCTGATGCGCGCCGCCAAAGGCAAGGTGACGATCAAGACCGGGGCCGAAGGCGTCTTTACCGCCATCCTGCCAGAGCAAAAGCTTGGTGTGGCGCTCAAAATTGCTGACGGGGCAACGCGTGCCTCGGAATGTGCCATCACCGCGATCTTGGTCAAACTCGGGGCGCTTGATGCAAATGATCCTCTGGTGAAAAAACGCCTCAATCCCGATGTGCCAAATTTTGCGGGACTCAACACGGGCGAGGTCAAACCGGCGGAGGGCTTCCCAGGACCGTCTTTGGGCCCATCTTTTGATCCGTCTTTTTCGGGGTGAAAATGCTCAAAACCACTCGGAAATGAGCTTGAGCGCCAAAGCCGTGGAGGCAATCACCAACACAGGCTTGATCAGCTTGGCTCCGACCTTCGTGGCCAGTGTGGACCCCACATAGGCGCCCGCGATCTGAGCGATCCCCATGGCAAGGCCGAGCATCCAGAGGGGCTTGGCGACCAAAACAAACCCGACAAGCCCACCGATATTCGAGGCGAAATTCAACAGTTTGGTGTGCGCCGTGGCCTTGAGAATGCCGTAGCCCGCAAGGCTCACGAACCCCAGCATGAAAAACGCGCCGGTGCCTGGCCCCAAAAGCCCGTCGTAAAACCCGATGAAGGGCACGAAGGTTGAGGCAAACACCAGTGGCGTGATGCGCCGGGTCCGGTCCATGTCGTTGAGGCCGGGTTTGAAGGCAAAGAACAGTGCGATGGCAATGAGTAGGACGGGCAGGCCGAGACGGATCACATCGGTTGGCAGAGAGCTGGCCAAAAGCGCGCCGAGCATGGCGCCGACAAAGGACAAAGCGGCCGGGCCGATCTGTTTGCGCAGGTCCACATGTCCGGCGCGGGCGTAATTGATTGCGGCCATGCCCGCGCCAAAGAGGCCTTGCACCTTGTTGGTCGCCAGAGCCTGCACTGGCGGGATGCCTGCAATCATGAGGGCAGGGACGGTGATCAGCCCACCACCGCCCGCGATGCTATCGACGAAACCGGCGATGAAGCCGGCCGCCATGAGAATCAGCAGGAGATCAAGCGAGACCTCAAACATGCGCGAAATCGGACCGCGCGTAGCCCTGAACGAACAGAAGCGCGGAGAGATCGCCGTGGTTGATCCTGATCTCGCATTCGGCGGCGACGGAGGGTTTCGCATGAAGCGCCACGCCTGCCCCCGCGAGTTTCAACATGCCGAGATCATTGGCGCCGTCACCGACCGCCATCACATCCGAATGCGCCAGACCAAGCCGCGCGGTGATCTCTTCGAGCGCGGCGACCTTGGCTTCGCGTCCAAGGATCGGCAGGCCCGGTTTGCCGACCAGTTCACCATTCTCGACCAGCAAGGTGTTGGCCCGGTTCTCATCGAATCCAAGCGCCTCTGCGACATAGCCGGTGAAGGCGGTAAAGCCGCCCGAGACCAGCGCGCAATAGGCGCCGTCACGCTTCATGGTGGCAAGCAGCTCCTTGCCGCCGGGCATGAAGGTAATCCGCTCGTCGATGACCTTTTGGATGACGCTTTCCGGCAGGCCTTTCAAAAGCCCGACGCGTTCGGTCAGCGCCCCTTCGAAATCCAGCTCGCCATTCATCGCCTTCGCCGTGATCTCTTTAACGCGCTCACCGACGCCCGCGACATCGGCCAGCTCGTCGATGCATTCCTGCTGGATCATGGTCGAATCCATATCGGCCAAGAGCATCTTTTTGCGGCGCGCTTCAGTTGGCACGACGATCAGGTCGATGCCCTGTGTTTGCAGACCTTCCCAGACATCCCAGTGATTCGACGGCACGGACTCGACGCTGAACTCGGCGGCCTCGCCCAGAGACAGCCATTTGAGATCGCCCCCGCCCCAGGCCGAGCGCAACGCGTCGGCGGTGGTCAGATTGAGCGCCGGCGCGGCGGGGTTTGTGAGAAGGATACAGGTGAACATAAGGGGCCTCCGTTTGTCGCCTGTCTACGCAATGACATGCCGGGTTTCCAGCGCTATGAGGTCTGGTTTTGAGGGTTTTCCGAGGCGGGTCCGAAGTTTCCAATCGGAAACGATCCAGCGCATCTGCGACGTATGTCGGATAAAAATGCGACATATTTTTTCGAATTCATATTGCTGAGCGCCGAGAAAGCCACTAATTCGATCCGCGGGACACCTCTCCCCAACGAGAGGCATTTATCTGGAAGGATAGCACATCATGGCTACCAAGCACCCGCAGGCGCGCCCTGCGAACCCGCGTTTTTCGTCCGGCCCTTGCGCCAAAATCCCCACATTCTCTCTCGATCTGCTGGCTGACGCGCCCCTGGGCCGTTCGCACCGTGCCAAAATTGGCAAGGACAAGCTGAAAGCCGCGATCGAGACGACCCGCGACATTCTTGGCATCCCCGCCGATTATAAAATCGGCATCGTGCCCGCCTCCGACACCGGCGCCGTTGAAATGGCCATGTGGTCCCTTCTGGGTGCCCGCAAGGCCACGATGGTCGCCTGGGAATCCTTCGGTTCCGGCTGGGTCACCGATGTTGTCAAACAGCTCAAGATCGACGCCGATGTGAAAACCGCCGATTACGGTCAGATCGTCGATTTCGCTGAGATCGACTTTGACACTGACGTGGTCTTCACCTGGAACGGCACCACCTCCGGCGTGCGCGTGCCCAATGGCGATGCGATCCCGGCGGGCCGCGAAGGTCTGACCATCTGTGACGCGACCTCTGCCGCCTTCGCGATGGACCTGCCCTGGGACAAGCTCGATGTCACCACTTTCTCCTGGCAGAAGGTGATGGGCGGCGAAGCGGCCCACGGCATGATCGTGCTCTCGCCCCGCGCGGTTGAGCGTCTGGAAAGCTACACGCCCGCATGGCCGTTGCCGAAAATCTTCCGCATGACCAAAGGCGGCAAGCTGATCGACGGCATCTTTACCGGTGCGACGATCAACACGCCCTCGATGCTTGCGGTCGAGGATTACCTCGTCGCACTTGAGTGGGCGCAAAAGATCGGCGGCCTGCCGAAGCTGATCGAGCGCTCGACCACCAATGCGAAAGTGCTCTGGGATTTCTGTGATCGGAACGATTGGATCGCCAACCTCGCCGAAGACGAGGCCACCCGGTCGAACACCTCCGTGTGTCTGAAGTTCACCGATGACCGCATCAAGGACGGTGCTGCTTTTGCGAAAGCCGTGGCCAAGAAACTCGAAGATTACAACGTTGCTTATGACGTTGGGGCCTACCGCGATGCGCCCGCCGGTCTGCGGGTCTGGTGTGGTGCGACCATCGAAGCTTCTGATGTCGAGGCGCTGACGCTTTGGCTCAAATGGGCCTTCGAAGAGTGCATTGCTGAGCAATAATACCGCGCAACTCGCGCTTACGGACTTCAACGGGCGGCGGTCTGCCGCCCGGTTTTCCCACAGAATTCTCATATGACAGGAGCCCTCAAATGGCCCCCAAAGTTCTCGTCTCCGACAAACTCTCGGAAACCGCCGTTCAAATCTTTCGTGACCGTGGCATCGAGGTCGATTTCATGCCCGATCTCGGCAAAGACAAAGACAAACTCGCCGAGGTGATCGGCAAATATGACGGTCTCGCGATCCGGTCGGCCACCAAGGTGACGCCCTCGCTGCTTGAGCATGCCGACAACCTGAAAGTCGTGGGTCGTGCGGGCATTGGCACCGACAACGTCGACAAGGAAGCCGCGTCGAAAAAAGGCGTGATCGTGATGAACACGCCGTTTGGCAACATGATCACCACCGCCGAACACGCCATCGCGATGATGTTCGCGGTCGCCCGTCAAATCCCCGAAGCCTCCGCCTCGACGCATGCGGGCAAATGGGAGAAATCCAAATTCATGGGCACCGAGCTGACCGCCAAGACCCTTGGCGTGATCGGCGCGGGCAATATCGGCGGCATCGTATGTAACCGTGCGCTGGGCCTGAAGATGAAAGTGGTCGCCTACGATCCGTTCCTCTCGGAAGAGCGTGCAACTGAGATCGGTGTGGAGAAAGTCGAGCTGGACGAGCTTCTGAAGCGCGCCGATTTCATCACCCTGCACGTGCCGCTGACGGATTCGACCCGCAACATCCTCTCGAAAGAAAACCTCGAGAAGACCAAGAAAGGTGTGCGGATCATCAACTGTGCCCGGGGTGGTCTTGTCGATGAGAACGCGCTGGCCGAGCTGTTGAAATCCGGTCACGTCGCGGGCGCCGCTTTCGACGTCTTCGCCGAAGAGCCCGCCAAAGAAAACGTGCTCTTTAACCTGCCGAACGTGGTCTGCACCCCGCACCTGGGCGCCTCCACCACGGAAGCTCAGGAAAACGTGGCGCTGCAAGTGGCCGAGCAAATGTCCAACTACCTCTTGGACGGTGCAGTTGAGAATGCGCTCAACATGCCGTCGATGACCGCCGAAGAAGCCAAGGTCATGGGGCCCTGGGTGCAACTTGCCGAAAACCTCGGCGCGTTCATCGGCCAGGTCACCGAAGAGGCGATCGAAGACATCAAGATCACCTATGACGGTGTCGCCTCCGAGATGAACCTCAAGGCGCTGGAATGTGCCGTGATCGCAGGTATCATGCAGGCGGTGAACCCGGATGTGAACATGGTCTCCGCGCCGCTCATCGCGAAAGAACGTGGAATCCAGATCTCGAAAACCACCCAGGATGCGTCCGGTGTGTTCGACGGTTACATCAAGCTCGACATCCAAACTGTCGAGAAATACCGCACCATCGCGGGCACGGTGTTCTCCGACGGCAAGCCGCGTTTCATCCAGATCAAGGGCATCACCATCGACGCCGAGGTGGGCGAGCACATGCTCTACACCACCAACAAGGACGTACCGGGCATCATCGGGAAACTCGGGACTCTGCTGGCCGAGCACGAGGAAAACATCGCGAACTTCACTTTGGGTCGCACCTCTGCCGGGGGTGACGCTATTGCGATGACGCTTCTCGATACGCCGCTGAAGGCCGAAACCGTGAAGGCGCTAAAGGACTCCGGGCTGTTCCAGCGGGTCAATCCGCTGCACTTCAAAGCCTGATATTCGGGTGACTGAGCGCCCACGGGCGCGCGTCTGATCGCACAGGCGTCTTTGACAAAATTATCAGACGGGCCGCTGGACAAATCAGCGGCCCTTCTTCTTTTTATGCCCTACCGCAGCGTCATGACGCTATTGTACCCAGACAAAGACACGGGGCCGAGGCCCCTTTAGGGAGAAAAGACCCCATGAGAACGAAAGCCGCTGTGGCCCTTGAGGCCGGGAAACCCCTTGAAATCATGGAAGTAAACCTCGAAGGCCCGAAAAAGGGCGAGGTTCTGATCGAGGTGAAGGCCACCGGCCTGTGCCACACCGACGAGTTCACCCGGTCTGGTGCAGACCCCGAGGGCCTCTTCCCCTGTATCCTCGGTCACGAGGGCGCAGGCGTCGTTTTGGAAGTCGGTGAAGGCGTCACCACGCTGAAACCGGGCGATCACGTGATCCCGCTTTACACGCCGGAATGTCGCGAATGCCCGTCCTGCCTCTCCGGCAAAACGAACCTCTGCACCGCGATCCGCAACACCCAAGGCCAGGGCCTGATGCCCGATGGCACCACGCGGTTTTCGATGCTCGATGGCACGCCGATCTACCACTACATGGGCTGCTCGACCTTCGCGAACCACACCGTCATGCCGGAGATTGCTCTGGCGAAAGTGCGTGACGATGCGCCGTTTGACAAGATCTGCTACATCGGCTGTGGCGTGACCACCGGCATCGGCGCCGTGATCAACACCGCGGGCGTCGAAATCGGTTCGACCGCCGCCGTGTTCGGTCTGGGCGGCATTGGCCTCAATGTCATTCAGGGCCTGCGCATGGCGGGCGCGGACATGATCATCGGTGTCGATTTGAACGACGACAAAGCGGAAATGGCGAAGAAATTCGGCATGACCCATTTCATCAACCCGACGAAGATCGAAGGCACCGTGGTCGAAGAGATCGTGAACCTCACCAAGCGCGGCGCGGATCAGATCGGCGGCGTGGACTATTCCTTCGATGCGACCGGCAACGTCAAAGTCATGCGCGACGCTCTGGAATGTTCGCACCGTGGTTGGGGCGTCTCCGTCGTGATCGGCGTGGCACCGTCCGGGGCCGAGATTTCCACCCGTCCGTTCCAACTGGTGACCGGCCGCGTTTGGAAAGGCACGGCATTCGGGGGCGCCAAAGGCCGCACGGACGTGCCGAAATTCGTCGATTGGTACATGGACGGCAAGATCGAAATCGACCCGATGATCACCCACAAACTTAGCCTCGAAGAGATCAACCACGGGTTCGATCTCATGCATGAGGGCAAATCCATCCGCGCTGTCGTGGAATTCTGAGGGGAACTGTGATGCAGGTCAAATCCACCAACCGAAGCCATGGCGGCACCCAGGGTGTCTACACCCACAGCTCGACGGCGACCGGAACCGAGATGGAATTTTCCGTCTTCGTGCCGGATCACGCCGAGGGCGAGGTGCTTCCCGTGGTGTTCTATCTCTCGGGTCTGACGTGCACACAGGCCAACGTCACCGAAAAAGGCGAGTTCCGCGCGGCCTGCGCGGAGCTCGGCCTCATCTTCGTCGCGCCTGACACATCGCCCCGTGGCGAAGGCGTGCCGGACGACGCTGAAGGGGCCTATGATTTCGGTCTGGGTGCCGGGTTCTACGTGAATGCCACCGAAGAGCCTTTCGGCAAAAACTACCGGATGCGGGAGTATATCGAAGCGGAACTGCCGGCGCTGATCGGCGCGGAGTTCCCGGCGGATATGTCGCGTGTCTCGATCATGGGCCACTCGATGGGCGGCCATGGTGCCTTGACCATCGCGCTCAGAAATCCTGAGAAATACAAATCCGTCTCGGCCTTCTCGCCGATCGTCAGCCCGCTGAATTGCCCCTGGGGTGAAAAGGCCCTGACCGGCTATATTGGGTCTGACAAATCGAGCTGGCGCGACTACGACGCCTGCGCCTTGATCGAGGATGGCGCGCGTGTGCCGGAGATCCTCGTCGATCAGGGCACGGCGGATAATTTCCTCGAAGGTCAGCTCAAGCCGGAGCTTTTGACACAGGTTTGTGAAAAAAACGGACAGCCCCTAACACTTCGCATGCAAGAGGGCTATGACCATAGCTATTACTTCATCTCCACCTTCATGCGCGACCACCTCGAATGGCATGCGATCCGCATGAAATCCTGACAGGAGGCACCCTTGCGCATTTACGCCATCGGCGACATTCACGGCCAACTCGACATGCTCAAAGCCGCCCACGCGCGGATCGAGGCAGATAAGGCAAGGGTCGGCGATCCCGACGCGCGCGTCATCCACTTGGGCGACTACGTGGATCGCGGGCCGGACAGCGCAGGGGTGATCCAATATCTGATGGATGGCATGGCGGCGGGCAAACCGTGGCGGGCCATTCGCGGCAATCACGACCGGATGTTCACCCGTTTCGTGCGCCATGGCATCGCCCATGACAACGCGCATATCAAATCCGGCAAAAGCTGGCTTCACCCGGCTTTGGGCGGTCCGACGACCTTGGCCTCCTATGGCGTCGAGGCGGTGGATGGCGAGTTTGAGATCGCGCATATGCAGGCGAAAAAGGCGGTGCCTGAGGCGCACCTCGATTTTGTCGAAAACCTGCCGCTGACTTACGCTTGGGGGGACTATCTTTTCGTGCATGCCGGCATCCGTCCGCGGGTCGCCATCGAGCACCAAAGCGAAGAGGACCTCATCTGGATCAGAGAAGGTTGGCTCGATTATCGTGGCCCGCTGCCCTTCACGGTCGTCCACGGTCACACGGCTTTGGATGAGGCGACGCATTTCGGCAACCGGATCGACATCGATTCGGGCGCGGGCTACGGGCGACCTCTCTCCGTGTTGGTGATCGAGAACAGCCACGAAGAGATCGTCACCGAAACCGGCCGCGCGCATCTGACCCACGCCAACCCCGGTTGAGGCGCAGCGTTCTACCTTTCTCTGATCTCACGCTCGGTTACGCTCGCGCCAAAGATCAGAGGAGGAACACATGTCCGACATCGTCATTCTGGGCGGCGCCCGTACCGCCATCGTGCCCGTCGAGGTCAAAGTGAAACGCGATCTCGTGGGCTTTGACACGGATGAGCACCCGAAGCCCACCACATTGGAGGGCCTCGGCAAACTCCGCCCGGCCTTTGAAAAAGACGGCACGGTGACGGCGGGCAATGCCTCTGGTCTCAACGATGGTGTCGCAGCTTTGGCGCTGGCACGGCGTGAGGCGGCTGGTCTGAAACCCAAATTTCGCATCCTCGGCTATACCCATTGCTGTCAATCGCGCGCTTGGGCGCGACACGGATAAAGTAAACCCGAATGGCGGCACCATCGCGCTTGGCCATCCTGTCGGTGCGACCGGCGCCATTCTGGTGGTGAAGACCATGTATGAGCTGGAGCGCACGGGCGGGCGCTATGGTCTCATCACCATGTGCATCGGCGGCGGTCAGGGCATTGCTCTGGCGATTGAGTGGCTCTGAACGGCCTTTCGGACAATTTTCCGCCAATTTTCATGGCTTGATTAAGATTCTTTTCACCCTGTTCGGGGCATTCTGGCCGAAATCTTGGGTCAGAAGGCCCGGGCCGGATAGGAAGAGGTCCCCATGTCACTGTCGGATACGCTGTCTCAGGAACGTCGCGCCCGCCTCGCTGCGGAACGGTTGTTGGAACTCAAACAGGCGGAACTGTTCGAGGCCAATCGCAAACTGTCGAAACACGCGCGCTCCCTGTCCGATGAGATCATCGTCAAACGCGAAGAGACCGAAGTGCTGCGCGATGAAAACATCCGCACCAAGGAGGATCTGGAAAAGGCCACTGTCGCGGTGCATATCGCCGAGCGGCGGCTTTGGGATTCGATTGAAACCATTCAGGACGGGTTTGCCGTCTTTGATCCTTCCGACATCATGATTGCCGCCAATCCCGCCTATCTGCGCGTCTTCGATGGGCTCGAAGACGTCCGGCCGGGCATCTCCTATCCCGAAATCGTGCGTCTGGCGGTCGAAGAGGGGATCATCGACATCGGGGAACTGACCAGAGAGGTCTTTATCGAACAGGCGGTCACGCGCTGGCATGCGCCGGTGCGCGAACCGCAGACGGTGCGGCTTTGGAACAACCAATTCGTGAAACTGGTGGATCGTCGCTCGTCGGATGGCGATATGGTGTCGCTCGGCCTCAACATCACTTCGACGATCCGCTACGAAGAGCGCCTGAAAAAAGCCCGGACTAAAGCCGAGGCCGCGAACCGCGCCAAATCCGCCTTCCTGGCCAATATGAGCCACGAAATTCGCACGCCGATGAACGGCATGGTGGGCATGGCAGACCTTTTGGCCGAGACCGATCTGAACGACGAACAGACGCTTTATGTCGAGACGATCAAATCCTCGGGCGAGGCGCTTTTGAGCCTGATCAACGACGTTTTGGACTACTCCAAGATCGAGGCGTCGAAGCTCTCTCTTCATCCGGAAGTCTTTGATCTAGAACGTTGTATTCAGGATGTGATGGTGCTGTTGCAGCCTTCCGCCGCGCAAAAAGGCGTCGATCTGATCATTGATTACGACATGTTCATGCCGACCAATTTCATCGGCGATCCGGGCCGCATGCGGCAGGTTCTGACCAACCTCGTCGGCAATGCGGTCAAGTTCACCCATACTGGCCATGTGATCGTGCGGGTCGTTGGCTTGCCCGAAGACGGGGGCAAACGTCACCGCGTGCACGTGTCTGTTGAGGACAGTGGCATCGGCATCGCCACCGATATGATCGAGCACATCTTCGGCGAGTTCAATCAGGTCGAGGACGAGCGCAACCGCAAGTTCGAGGGCACGGGTCTCGGCCTCGCCATCACCCGCCAACTGGTTCAACTCATGGGCGGTGAGATTTGGGTCGATAGCGAAGAGGGTGTCGGCTCCTGTTTCGGGTTCCACATCACGATGGATGTGGTCGAAGAGGCGCAACACCTCACCCTGCCGTCCTGGATGCACAAGGCGGCCCTGGTCGATCACATCAATGCCAATTCGCTCATTCTCGAAAAACAACTGACGGCGCTGGGGTTCGAGGTCTCCCCCTTTGCCTCCGCAGAAGAGCTTTTGGCCTCGCCACTCGATGCGCAGGTCTATCTGATCGACAACAAGCTACCGAACACGGATATCGCCAAGGTCATCGCCACGATGCGCGCGCGCGGTGTTACGGCGCCGGTGCTCTTGATGACCTCTGGCCCGACCTCCGCCGACCGACTTGACATCGAGGACGCGACGAGCCTGCAGAAACCGCTGTTGCGTGCCGATCTCTGGCGTACCTTGTCGGCGTTGATCCCGGTCGAGTCGGTCGAAGCGCATGAGACAGAGGGGCGCCGGATGCGGATTCTGGCCGCCGAGGACAACAAAACGAACCAGCTGGTCTTTGGTAAAATGCTCAAGTCCCTCGACATTGAATTGCGCTTCGCGAACAACGGGCGCGAGGCGGTGGAGCTCTATCAGGGCTTCCAACCCGATCTGATTTTCATGGATATTTCCATGCCTGAGGTCGATGGCAAAGAGGCCACCCGACAAATCCGCGCGCTCGAGATCGACACCGGTACGCATCTTCCGATCGTGGCGCTGACGGCGCATGCCATGGCGGGGGACGAACAGGAAATACTGGCCGCTGGCCTTGATCACTATATGACGAAACCGCTGCGCAAGGCGGCGATTATTGATCGTATCCTTCAGGAACATCCGCAGGGCTGTCGCCCGATCCAACCCGAAGAGCCGGCGAAGGTCATGGCCGGCGAGTGACTCGCTCAAGCGGCGCGAATTGCTTCAATCATCGCCGGACCAAACCGTTCGGCGGATCTGTCGCCGACGATGCGGGCGAAGCTGCTCATATCCGACGGGCGCAGTTTGACGATCTTGGTGATCTGCGAGGCGGTCAGGCTCATCGGTTTCAGCGTGCCGCAATTCCCGCGCGCCAGATCGTTGTGAATGCCTTGCAACAGGTCAAACAAATCACCGCCTCCGGAACTTGCTAATTTGCGCCGCGCGGGGTGCATTTCCGGCACGGGCGCACCGAGGATGACAGAGAGAAACAGATCGCCGAAGCGTTCGAGTTTCTTCGCGCCAACCCCACCGATCCGCCCCATCTCATCAAGCGTTTGCGGGCGCTTTTCGGCCATTTCGATCAAGGTCCGGTCGGCAAAAACCACATAGGCGGGCACGCGGGCCTCTTCGGCCAATGCACGACGTTTTGCCTTGAGCGCGGACAGGAGCGGCGCGTCTTCCTCGGAGACCAGCGCCTTGGCGACCGGACCTTTGCGCGCTTTCGCCAAAGTATCCTTGCGCAGCGTCATCTCCGCCTCACCCCTAAGGATCGGCATCGCCGGTTCGGTCATGAACAGCGCGCCGTGACGCTCGGGGTCGGGGCGTAGCAGATCCGCGCCCATCATCTGACGGAAAATCGCGTTCCACTGGCGCTTGTCATAATCCTTGCCGATGCCAAACACTGACAGTTGGTCATGGTTCCACTGCCGCACCTTGTCGGTCATCTTGCCAGTCAAAACGTCGATGAGATGCCCGGCACCAAAGCCCTGGTCACAGCGCAGCACCGCAGAGAGCGCCTTGCGCACCGCCGTGGTGCCGTCGAACAGCTCCGGCGGGCTGTCACACAGATCGCAATTGCCACAGGGCAGGGCCTCTTCGCCAAAGAATTTCAAAAGTGTCTGACGCCGACAGACCTGCGCCTCGGCCAACCCCAAGAGCGCATTCAAACGCGCATGATCCGCGGCACGGCGTTCGGGCGGCGCGAGGCTTTCGTCGATCTGGGTGCGACGAAACCGGATGTCGTCGGGGCCAAAGAGGGTCAGCGTTTCGGCGGGCGCCCCGTCACGGCCCGCGCGCCCGATCTCCTGATAATAGCCCTCGACGCTTTTCGGCAGATCGGCATGGGCGACCCAGCGGATGTCCGGTTTGTCGATTCCCATGCCAAAGGCGATGGTGGCGACGACGATCAGCTCGTCCTCCTGTTGAAACCGCCGCTCGACCTCGCGCCGACGCTCTGGCTCCATGCCACCGTGATAGGCGAGCGCCAGATGACCCGCATCGGAGAGTGCCTTGGCGAGGCTTTCGGTCTTGGCGCGCGTGCCGCAATAGACGATGCCGGATTGCCCTTTGCGGGCCGCCGCGAAATCGAGGATTTGACGCCGCGGGCTGTCTTTGACGGCAAAGGCGAGATGGATGTTCGGGCGATCGAAGCCGCGCAGAAAGCTTTCGGGTGGGGTGCCGTCGAAGAGACGCGTGACGATTTCGGCTTGGGTTTCTTCATCGGCGGTGGCGGTGAAAGCCGCGAGCGGCACATTCAACGCGCGCTTCAGATCGCCGATGCGCAAATAATCGGGCCGGAAATCGTGGCCCCATTGCGAGACACAATGTGCCTCGTCGACCGCAATCAAAGACACATTCGCCCGGCGCAGCATCGGCAAAGTGCCGCCCGAAGCCAGCCGTTCGGGCGCCATGTAGAGAAGTTTCAGCTCGCCATTGGAGAGCGCGGCAAAAACCGCGTCGTTTTCCTCTTCGGTGTTGCCGGAGGTCAGCGCGCCCGCGGCGACACCGGCGGCCTGCAGCCCCTGCACCTGATCGCGCATCAACGCAATCAGCGGCGAGATCACCACGGTCAACCCGTCGCGCACCAAAGCAGGAAGTTGAAAACACAATGATTTGCCGCCGCCCGTCGGCATGATGGCGAGCACATCGCGGCCCGCGACAACAGCCTCCACGATCTCCGCCTGGCCGGGACGGAAATCGTCAAATCCGAAAACGGAGGATAAAAGCGCCTGTGTTGTGCTCATTCTGTCTGCTCATTGTGATTGGCGACAGATTCGCACGCGGGGGCGTGAGGCTCAAGGGCGTTTCGCTTTAGAAGTGGATGTAGCCCGCAATGAGAATGCGGATGATCATCAGTCCGACAAAGGCAACAAGGGGTGCCAAATCCAAACCGCCCATCGGGGGCAAGATGTTCCGGATCGGACGGTAAACCGGTTCGAGGAGACGCGTGAGGCCAGTCCAGATTTGGTACACCAGAGGCTGGCGCGTGTTCAGGACCTGGAAATTAATCAGCCAGCTCATGATGATATGAGCAATCATCACATAGTAAACCACACCTGTGATCAAAAGCAGGATTGCTTGAATTGGAAAAGGAGCGTTCATGGTTCACTTTCTCTGTTTCTCGGGTCGTAGTCTCACCTAAGGTCTCAATCCCCGTCACGCAAGCCCGAGACGGTTTGTGCCGCAACGTCCGGTCTTGACCTTTGCGCCCGCAGCAACACACTGACGCGCATGTATCCATTTGTCCGCATGTTCTACCAAGCGTGGAAAAACCGCAACGCACCGAAACTCGGCCTCTTCGAGTCGCATCACTCCCGGCATGTCTGCATGCCGTGGGACATTGACCTGTGGCTTGAGCTGAATAACGGCAGAACCTTAACAATCTTTGATCTTGGTCGCGTGCCGATGTCGATTCGCAATGGCACAGCCAAGGTCGCGAAAGACGGCGGATATAGCATGGCGGTGGCGGGGGCCTCCGTACGCTATCGGCGCCGGGTGACGACGTTTCAAACCGTCGATATGGTCACCACGCCCATCGGGTTTGACGATAAGTTTCTTTATATCGAGCAATCCATGTGGGATCAGACAGGCGAATGCTGCAACCATATCCTCCTGAGGGGGGCGGTGATCAAGAAACGCAAGTTGGTGCCGCCGAAAGAGCTGTTCGATCTGATGGATCCAACGTTGGAAAGTCCCGAACTGCCTGCATGGGTGCAAAACTGGATTGCGGCGGATGACACGCGTCCGTGGCCGCCAACACGGTAATCCTGCAATAAGCGTTGCGCAGGTGACGCTTTCTCTGTTCTATCGCCACAACTGAGGCGAGAGGGACAGGGACCATGGCAGAGCCAAGCCATCGCAAGCGCATTTGGGGCTGGATGATGTACGATTGGGCGACGCAGCCTTTTCATACGCTGATCCTGACCTTCATTTTCGGGCCTTATTTTGCCGAACAAGTGATCGCCTATCTGACCGCTGGCGGTATGGATGCAGCGCATGCCAAGGCCGAAGCGCAGTCGATCTGGGGCTACGGTTTGACCGTTGCGGGGCTGACGATTGCAATCTTTGCGCCGATCCTGGGCTCGATCGCCGATGAAAACAAACGCCGGATGCCGTGGATTTGGCTCTTTTCATCGCTCTATGTGATCGGGTCTGCGGGGCTTTGGCTGGCCTCTCCCGTCGATTTTCCAACCCTGTGGGTTCTGATCTTCTTCGGATTGGGCCTGATTGGGGTCGAATTCACCACGATTTTCACCAATGCGCTTTTGCCCGCGTTGGGCACGCGCGAGGAGATCGGTAAAATCTCCGGCAATGGCTGGGCCTGGGGCTATGTCGGGGGCATCATCGCGTTGGTGATCATGCTTTTGCTCTTTGCGGAAAACGCCTCGGGTGTGACGCTTTTGGGCTCAGCGCCTTTGTTCGGGCTTGACCCGGAGACACGCGAAGGCACGCGGTTTGTCGGTCCTTTCGTGGCGCTGTGGTTTGTGATCTCCATGGTGCCGTTTTTCCTCTGGGTGCGCGAGCCAAAGGTGAAAAGCCTGCCGATGGGCCGCGCGGTGCGTAAAGGGATGAGCGATCTGATCATGACCCTGAAAACCCTGCCGTCGCGCCGCTCGCTTTTCGCCTATCTCGGGGCTTCGATGTTCTACCGCGATGCGCTCAATGGCGTGTTCACCTTTGGCGGCATCTATGCGCTGGGCGCGCTGGAATGGAGCGTCGTGCAGATCGGCGTCTTCGGCATTCTCGCCGCCTTCACCGGTGCGGTGTTCACCTATTTCGGCGGTATCGCGGATCAGAAATTCGGCCCGAAACCGGTGATCATTTTCTGTATCCTCGTGCTGGTCTCCGTCTGCCTCGTGATCCTGACGATCACCCGCGAAAGCGTGTTGTTCATGGTGGTCGAAGCCGGAAGCAAGCTGCCGGATATTGCGTTTTACATCTGCGGCGCGGTGTTGGGCGCGGTCTCTGGCGTGATCCAATCCGCCTCGCGTACGATGATGGTGCGTCAGGCCGACCCCGAGCGCATGACCGAAGCCTTCGGCCTCTTCGCGCTTTCTGGAAAAGCGACGACATTTCTGGCGCCTGCGCTGATCGCTTTGGTCTCCGATCTGAGCAATTCCCAGCGCCTCGGCATCACTCCGCTTATCGCCCTTTTCATTTTGGGGCTGGTGCTGCTAGCTTGGGTTCATCCCGAGGGCACAAGGAGTTCTGAGGATGCGTAAATGGGTAAGCTTGGCTTTGGCCGCAACACTCGCCGCCTGTATAGGTGGCGGGGACAGCAATCCGGCCCCCAAGGTTTCTGTGTCCTCCTCGGATCACCGTCCGGCCAAAGAGTTGTTTGGCCCTGTCGCGGTGCCCTCCTCGCAAAACCCTGAATCCTTTGGCAGTTATTCCAAAGGCTGTCTTGCGGGCGCTGTCGCTTTGCCGGAAAACGGCCCGACCTGGCAAGCCATGCGCCTGTCGCGCAATCGCAACTGGGGCCAGCCGGTTCTGGTCGATTTTCTCGAAGATCTGTCGCGCAAAGCCGCCGCCCAGCCCGGCTGGAACGGGCTTTATATCGGCGACATGAGCCAGCCGCGTGGCGGTCCGATGTCGTCGGGGCATGCGAGCCACCAGATCGGTTTGGACGCCGATATCTGGATGCTGCCTGCGACGCGGCTCGATCTGAGCCGGGCAGAACGTGAAAGCCTGTCGTCGATTTCCATGCGCCGCGCGGCGGGCGCCTATGTGAATGATAGCTGGACACGCCAGCACCACGAGATCCTCAAAGCCGCCGCCTCCGACCCGCGTGTGGCGCGGATTTTCGTTTTCCCCGGCGCCAAGGTGCAGATGTGCAAGGACGAAAAAGGCGATAAAAGCTGGCTTCGTAAGATTCGCCCCTGGTGGGGGCATCATTATCATTTCCATGTGCGCCTGAACTGTCCGAGGGGCGATAAGACCTGTGTCGATCAGGCCCCGCCGCCGCCCGGAGATGGCTGTGCGGATGCGCAGGAGTGGGTGAACAACATCCTCAATCCGCCGCCGCCGGACCCGACCGCCAAACCGGCGAAACCCAAGCCTCCCGTCACTCTTGCGAGTTTGCCCGCTCAATGCTCCGCCGTCTTGTCCTCGCGCTGATCGCGAGCCTGTCCTTTGATCCGGCGTTTGCTGCTGAGGCACGCTACCTGGGGTCCTACTCATGGGTGTCTGACAATGACCTCGTGGGCGGGCTTTCAGGGCTTGAGTTGTCGGAAGACGGAACGCAATTCGTTGCCCTGTCAGACCGTGCCCATTATTTCATGGGGCATCTGACGCGTGGCAAAGAGGGGGTGGTCTCGGCCGTTTCGCTCGACGCTGCAGTTGCGCTGGTCTCAGAGGATGGTGGCCCTTTGCCGCGCTACAGCGACGATTCCGAAGGTATCGCGATTGCCAAAAACGGCCAAGCCTATGTGAGTTTTGAATCTAACCACAGGGTGGCGCAACTTGATCTGGAGACGGGGCGTTTGGTGGATCTGCCCAAGCATCCCGATTTCGCAAGCCTGCAAAACAACTCCTCGCTCGAGGCGCTGGCTGTCGATGACGTTGGCACGATCTACACGCTGCCGGAGCGCTCGGGGGCCGTGGGGCGTCCCTTTCCCTTGTATCGTTTCATGAACGGGGAATGGGACAACACATGGTCCATCCCACGCGATCAGGACACGGATTTCTTGCCTGTCGGCCTCGACATCGGGCCGGACGGGCGTCTCTACCTTTTGGAGCGCTGGTTCATGGGGCTGGGCTTTGCCTCCCGTGTGCGGCGCTTTGATCTTGGGCCCGATGGACCTGAGAATGAGGTCACGTTGTTGCGCACTTTGACCGCGACCCATGACAACCTTGAAGGCATTGCCGTCTGGGCCGATGACGACGGCATTCGCCTCACCATGGTCTCGGACGACAATTTCCGTTTCTTCCAGCGCACCGAATTCGTCGATTACCGGGTCATCGAATAACGCTTGATTTGTCACCCGGCCAAGGTTAGACCGCCGCGTCGCCCCATAATGGGGCCGAGTTGCCGTCACCTTCGATAAAAAACGGGTACATCATGAAACAGCTTCTTCTTGGCATTCTTGCCATGGCCGCCATTGTTGTGGCTTCCAACATCCTCGTTCAGTTCCTGCTCTTCGATGGGCTTCTGACCTGGGGTGCCTTCACCTATCCTTTCGCCTTCCTCGTCACCGATGTGATGAACCGCGTCTATGGCGTCAAATCCGCGCGCAAAGTCATCTTCGCGGGCTTTGTCGCGGGCATCGTCTGTTCCCTCATCGGCACGCAGATCACGCTCCAAGGCGATGGCTACACCTATCAGGCCGTCGCTCTGCGTGTTGCCGTGGGCTCCGCCACTGCCTTTTTGATCGCCCAGCTTGTCGACGTCTTCGTCTTTGACCGGATGCGCGAAGGGTCGTGGTGGAAAGCGCCCTTTACCTCGTCGCTCATCGGCTCTGCGCTCGATACCGCGATTTTCTTCACCATCGCGTTTTCGCAAAGCATCACGGTCTTTGGCGAGAATGCCGACATGGAAGTGTCCTGGGCCTGGGACGCCGTGCCCTTCCTCATGGTTGGCCATCCGGTTCCGCTCTGGATTTCGCTCGCCGTGGCCGATTGGGGTGTAAAATTCGCTCTCGCATTGATCGCTCTCGTGCCTTTCCGCCTAATTGTTGGGCGCCTCTCGGCACGTATGGTATAAATTTACTTGCTATATACCAAATCTGTGCCACCATAAACCTATCGGCAATTCATCGAAAGGAGGTGGTCCAGTGTCTAGAGTGATGTTGGAGAGCGAGGTCAAGACAGTCGGGGGGGCCGCCACCTAGAGGAAAAATCTAGTGTGAAACACTCCTGATTGGGTGTCCTAACTGACCCCATCTCCTGAGATCTCGGAGGGCTGCTCTATCTGGCAGCCCTTTTCCTTTTGCGGTATCTGTTCATCATGCCCCTGACCGTCACAGATCAAATCACCCTCGCCGATTGGGAACTGACCGAGCAGTTCGTCCGCTCGTCCGGTCCCGGCGGGCAGAACGTGAACAAGGTCTCGACGGCGGTTGAACTCCGCTTTGAGGCCGCCCGCTCGCCGAACCTGCCGGAACCCGTGAAGAACCGCCTGAGGCGTCTGGCCGGACGCCGCTGGACCAAGGAAGGCGCCGTCGTCATTCAGGTCGAAGAAACCCGCTCGCAAGCGCGAAACCGAGAGATCGCGCGGGAACGGCTGGTGGAATTGATCCTGAAAGCTACGGAAAAGCCGAAACGCCGGATCAAGACGAAACCGACGAAGGGCAGCGTGGAACGGCGTATCAAGGCGAAGAAGGAGCGGGGGGAGGTTAAGAAACTTCGAGGCCGAGTTGATTAATCATTGATAAATTGCGCTCGCGGAAAGATATTTTTGTAGCGATATGCGCAACATACAACGAATTGATTATTAACCGGATTGACATATATGTCCAATAAGAGTGATTCTGATCAAAATTGGAGGCTTGCCTCCACAGAGCTCGTAGTAAAGGCTGAAGATGCGGCACTTGAAAGCTTTGTTGAATTTGGAAAACGAGATTCCCGCGCCGCGGGATTACTCCTTCGGAGGTTCAAAGATGCGTTTTCAGACTTGGACGGAAATAGCACGTTACTTTATGGTCCAACCAATGGCTGCACGATGCACCTTATCCCATCGTGGCGAACGATTCAGCGCGATGAATGTGCTGCTTTGGTTTGTCTTCTACGGGACTACGACCTCGCTGCGGTATTGTTTCACCCGCCAGAATCCGTCCCAACGCTTAACACAATTAAAGCCGACGCAGAGCGCTTCCTTTGCAATGTGTTAAAATAGGAAACTGAAACCATGGCATTCACTGGTAAATTCCTCGAAAAACTCGAAAGAGAACTAAGTCATCGTGCACCTGAAGTCTTAGAGAGTGAAAAAGAATTTTCAGAAATCAACCAGATTTCGACGCAAGTAAGGAACACTCTCCAAAACTTAAGAAAATTCCAACGCCTTTCACTCAAGGAGATCGGTGAGCGTGTTGGTATATCCGCCTCCGGTGTATCTAAATTGGAAAACGGAACTGGAGATATAGGATTGCAGTCAATTTGCCGCTACGCGCGGGCAGTAAACTGCGATGTTAAACTGACTTTTACTAGACGCAGCGATGATGATTTAGATGACAACCCATGGTCCGCAATTATTACGCTTGCCGATCTGAATTCTGATGACGACACCTCATTTGGTGAAGTGGATATTCAACGACTAAGGAATTTCGCCATGCTTCAGGGTGCCCACTATGAGGCAGTAAAAAGCGCGAGCGATGAAATATCTCAGCATATCAGTAAAATTGAGAGATTTCATGAAGTTATAATGCAAATCGCAGAAGAAACATACGGGATAGAAGACAGTGAAAATTGGGATGTTAGTTTCACTTCTGTAGCAGCACCCATAGCTCTAGATCTACCAATCGACGACGAAGAGTTCCAAGATGAAGATGGCTGATTTTTTTGGGCTGCTCGCGGGCATACTGCTATTCATCCCTCCATTTCTCGATCAAGTTGGCCGCTTAGGGGAAAGAACAATTAGTAATTATGGTAAAAAAGGAAGATCAATTAAAAAATTTTCCAAAGAGTTGCTTAATATCAAAAAGTTAAAGCGCGACAGATTTAGTTCTCGCGATTTCCTTTTCATGATGCTTGGCGGTTTGTCACTGATAATATCATACGGCATCTCGCTCACCAGCCCCCCCTAAACCACAACATCCATCGCCTCCTGCTCCCCAACCCCAAACACCCGCTTATAGCGCTCGACCTCTTCCACCGGCCCCATCGCTTTCTTCGGGTTATCAGACAGTTTCACCGTCGGATTGCCATTGGCCGAAATCGCCTTGCACACCAGTGAGAACGGCGCCAGTGCGTCGTCTGGGGTCAGGCCACGGAAGTCGTTGGTTAAGAGAGTGCCCCAGCCGAAGGACGTTTTCACCCGGCCGTGGAACTGGTTGTGCAGTTCGATGATCTTGTCGGTGTCCAGCCCGTCGGAGAAGATGACGAGCTTTTGGGTCGGGTCTTCGCCACGCGATTTCCACCAGTCAATCGCGACCTCCGCACCTGTCGCGGGATCGCCAGAGTCGATGCGAATGCCGGTCCAGCCCGCAAGCCAATCGGGGGCGCGGTCGAGAAAGCCCTTGGTGCCGTATGTGTCCGGCAGGATGATCCGCAGGTTGCCCTCGTGTTCGTCCTGCCAATCGCGCAGCACGTCATAGGGTGCGGCGGCCAAGGCGGCGTCGTCTTCGGCCAATGCGGAATAGACCATCGGCAATTCATGCGCATTGGTGCCGACGGCCTCCAGATCGCGCATCATGGCGATGTGGCAATTGGAGGTGCCGGTGAATTTGTCGCCCAACCCCTCGACCATGGCCTGAACGCACCAATCCTGCCAGAGGTAGGAGTGCCGCCGCCGGGTGCCGAAGTCAGCGATCTTGAGGCCATCAAGCGGCTGGAGCTGTTTCACCTTTTCCCAAAGCTTGGTCATCGCGCGGGCATAGAGCACCTGAAGCTCGAATTTCTTCATGGGCCCAAGCACGGCGCGCGAGCGCAGCTCCATCAGGATCGACAGCGCGGGAATTTCCCAGAGCATCACCTCGGGCCAACTGCCCTCAAAGGTCAGCTCATATTGCCCGTCATGTTTTTCGAGCTGATAGGCCGGAAGGCGCAGGTTTTCGAACCACTCCATGAAATCCGGCCGGAACATCTGGCGTTTGCCGTAAAACGTGTTGCCGCGCATCCAGGTGCTCTCGCCCCGTTTCAGAGACAGGGAGCGCACATGATCAAGCTGTTCACGCAACTCACCCTCGTCGATCATCTCGGCCAGGCGAATATCTTTCGAGCGGTTGATGAGGGAGAAGGTGACCGTGGTGTCCGGGCGATTGCGGAACACCGACTGGCACATCAGCAGCTTGTAGAAATCCGTGTCGATCAGGGAGCGGACGATCGGGTCGATCTTCCATTTGTGATTGTAGACGCGGGTGGCGATATCGACCATGTTAGCGGTCCCTCTTTAGATGACCGCCTCGTTAAAGCAGGGGAAATAAGGGTTTGGCAAGGAAAAGGCGCAAGAAAACTCTTTGTGATCACAAGTGCTCCGGCGAGCTATTTATCTCGCGGCGTCCAGTCCGGGTCATCCGCGTCGCGGCGGGACAGACGCAGGGCCAGACCAAGCGCAATGCCTGTGCCGATGGCGACGGTGAGGTCTGTGATCACAGTCAAGACGAGGGTGATCAGCAAAAGCACCAAGTCGGAGCGCCGCCCGCGCAAGTATTCCCCCCAACGATGCGGTTCGGACATGTTCCAAGCGGTCAAAAGCAAAAGCCCTGACAAAGCCGGAAGCGCAAGATAGCCCGCCAGCGGCGCGGCCAGCATCATGATCGCCAAAAGTGTCAGGGCGTGCACGATCCCGGCGACGGGCGTCTTGCCGCCTGCGCGCACATTGGTGGCGGTGCGGGCAATGGCGCCTGTGGCGGGCAGGCCGCCAAACAGAGAAGAGCCGATATTGGCCCACCCTTGCGCCATCAGCTCCGCATTGGAGCGATGGTGACCGCCAATCATCCGATCTGCCACCATGGCCGACAGAAGGGATTCCACACCCGCAAGAAAGGCGATGACGAGCGCGGAGGGCAACAGTTCTCGCAGGGTTGCAAAACTCAGCTCTGGCAGATGCGGCGCGGGCAGGCTTTGCGGCAAGTCGCCAAATCGCGACCGGATGGTCTCGACCGGCAGATCGAAGAGAGCCACTGCGGCCGACGTCAGCGCAACGGCCACGATCAGCCCGGGCAGACGCGGAAAGGCCCGGCGCAGGGCGACGATCAGCACCATGGTGGCAAGGCCGATGACGAGAGAGGCGGGGTTAAACTCAGGCAGGGCGGCTATCAACGCCGGGATTTTTTCCAGAAAATCGGCGGGGAAAGGTCCCGGAAGACCGAAAAGATCGGCAAGCTGGCTGGTCCCGATGATCACGCCGATGCCGATGGTAAATCCGTTGATTACCGCTTCGGGCACATGGCGCACCAACTGCCCGGCGCGAAACAGCCCGGCAATGATGAGCACAATCCCGGCGAGGAAGGTTGCGGTGACCAGACCGGCATAGCCATGTGTGGCGATCACGCCCGCGACAACAACGATGAACGCACCAGTGGGCCCGCCGATCTGCACCCGGCTGCCACCCAAAGCGGAGATCAGAAATCCCGCAACAATAGCGGTGATAAAGCCCACCGCAGGCGCAGCCCCCGAAGCGATGGCGATCGCGATAGAGAGCGGCAGGGCGACCAAAGCGACGGTGATCCCCGCGAACAGGTCAGAGCCGAACTCGGCCCGCGTGTAGGTTTTCAGTGTGGTGAAAAGTTTGGGTGTCATGGTCCTAAAGGACCTCGACCCCGGCGGCCTTCATCCCCTCAATCGCCGCCGCGAGAGAGCCGTCCATGTCGATGGCGCGGCACAGATCGGTACGTACGGTGACGTTGAAGCCGAGTTTGGCGGCATCCACGGCGGAGAAATTCACACAGAAATCCGTCGCCAGTCCGATCATCGTGAGCGTGTCGATCCCACGGGTGCGCAGGTAGCCTTCAAGCCCGGTCGGCGTCACATGATCATTCTCGAAAAACGCGGAATAGCTATCGATCCGCGGGTTAAAGCCCTTTCGGATGATCAGATCGCCTTTGGTCACAAGGTCCTTGTGGAACGCGGCACCGTCAGTGCCCTGAATGCAATGATCCGGCCAGAGCACCTGCGTGCCATAGGGCATTTCGGTGGTGGAATAGGGCGCCGCACCGTGGGTGCTTGCGAAGGAGCTGTGGCCCGAAGGGTGCCAGTCCTGCGTCAGGATCACGGAGGCGAAGTCCCCCATAAGCGCATTGACCCCTGGCACGATCTCATCTCCGCCCGCCACGGCCAGCGCGCCGCCGGGGCAGAAATCATTTTGGATGTCGATGACGATGAGGGCTTCGTTGGCTGCGCGCATGGGAGGTCTCCTTTGCCCAAGAGGTAGCGCGGTGGCGCGTTTCGGGCAAGATGGTGGGCGCCTGTGAGGGACATTCAGCATTTCCGCCAAAACGACGCGGGTGTTCAACGCTTTCTTAGGGTTTGCCTGCTCTACTGACGTGTGAGCCGATTGGGGTCGGTGGTTTGAGGCTAGAAAGCCTCATCACGTGGGGTGATATCATGACAGTCTTAAAATTTCTGCGCACGCGGTCCGCGTGTGCGCCGGAGACGTGCGATCTGCGTCGTCCGGTTCTCTCGATATGTTTCGGCGTTATGCTCGCTGTGGGTGGCGTCGGGGCACAGGCGGCTCAGCCGGGATCGCAGCAACCCGGTGCGACAATCGTCATTTCCAACGACTATGGCGGCAGCGTGCGCAAACGCACGGCGGAAGTTCAGCAAATTAATCGCCTGGGCCAGAGTGTGGAAATCCGGGGCAGTGTCTGTATGTCCAGTTGCACGATGTTTCTCGGGGCCAAATCCGTCTGCGTCATGCCGGAGACGTCCTTTGCCTTTCATGGGCCGTATCGGTTTTTCTCCAAACTCACGTCTCTGGAATTCGACCAATGGTCGCGCGTGATCGCCAATCATTATCCGTCCTTCCTGCGCAACTGGTACATGCAGACCGGGCGCTATCGCGGCAGCAACCCGGCTCGCATCAAAGGCAGCGAGTTGATCCGTCACGGCGTCGCACGCTGCCGATAACGGTGCCGCTAACACGGAGCGGGCAAAGGGAGGCCCATGGCGGATGATGAAAAAACGGGCGATCTGCCCGAAGATAGGCCGCATTTGTGAGGGTGCGGCCGTTTTGCCCGTGAAGCTCTGAAACAGCCTCTATAACCTGCATCTGAAAATCAGGGAAAAGGGCGCAGTCAGACACATGGCGATTTACGCATCGATCCACCACGTCACGCATTACAAATACGACCGCAACGTCGAACTTGGGCCGCAAATCATCCGCCTGCGCCCGGCGCCACATTCGCGCACGCGGGTGATTTCTCATGCGCTCAAGGTCACGCCCGCGGGTCATTTCGTGAACCACCAGCAAGACCCTTATGGCAACTGGCAATCGCGCTTTGTCTTCCCGGAGCCGGTCCGCGAATTCAAGATCGAGGTCGATCTGGTCGCCGACATGACCGTCTACAACCCCTTCGATTTCTTCGTCGAAGAAAGCGCCGAACATTGGCCGTTCGAATATCCGCCGGAGTTGAAAGACGATCTGGTGATTTATCGCACGCCTGAACCCGAAGGCCCGCTTTTGGCACAATTTGTGGGGTCGATTGATTTCAAGGAAACCCGCACGGTCGATTTTCTCGTCGGCCTTAACGCCCGGATTTCCGATTATGTCGATTACACGATCCGGATGGAGCCGGGGGTGCAGACGCCGGATGAAACCCTTGAGAAGAAATCCGGGTCTTGCCGAGACAGCTCGTGGTTGCTCGTTCAGGTGCTGCGTCACTTGGGCTTTGCTGCCCGTTTTGTCTCTGGCTATCTCATTCAGCTTAAACCCGATCTCGAGGCCCTCGATGGGCCGTCCGGCACGGATCACGATTTCACCGATCTGCACGCCTGGTGCGAGGTCTTCCTTCCTGGCGCAGGCTGGATCGGGCTTGATCCGACCTCCGGGCTTTTGACCGGCGAAAGCCATATTCCGCTGGCCGCCACGCCGCATTACCAAAACGCCGCACCGATTGCCGGCGGGTTCTCTTCGGTCGGCACGCCCGAGGTCAGTTTCGATTTCGACATGCAGATCAAGCGCGTCGCCGAACATCCCCGGATCACCAAGCCGTTTTCCGAGGAAAGCTGGGACAGGCTCAACGCTCTGGGTCATAAGGTGGACGAGGCTCTCAAAGAGGGCGACGTGCGTCTGACCATGGGCGGCGAGCCGACGTTTGTGTCCATCGACGACTTTGAGAGCGACGAATGGAACACCGCCGCTGTCGGCCCACAAAAACGCGCGCTGGCCGATGAGTTGATCCGACGCCTGCGCAATCGCTTCGCGCCGGGCGGGTTCCTGCATTACGGGCAGGGCAAATGGTATCCGGGCGAAAGCCTGCCGCGCTGGACCTTCTCTCTCTATTGGCGCCATGACGGCAAACCCGTCTGGAAAAATCCCGATCTGATTGCCAAAGAAGAAGTGCCGACCCGTGCGGGTGCCAAAGAGGCGGGCGATTTCATGACCCGTTTCGCCAAGAACCTTGGCGTCGATCCGGTCTGCGCCCAGCCCGCCTATGAGGATCCCGGCGAGTGGATTTTGAAAGAATCCCTTCTGCCGGAAAACGTGACACCAGAGAATTCCAAGCTCAAGAATCCCGAGGATCGCGCACGCTATGCCCGCGTGTTTGAACGTGGACTGACGGAGGCCTCTGGCTATGTGCTGCCGATTCAGCGGTGGCAATCGAAAGCCGGATCGCGTTGGTTGTCCGAGGTCTGGAAAACCCGGCGCGGGCATCTCTTTCTTGTTCCCGGGGATAGCCCGGTGGGCTTTCGCCTGCCGCTCGGTGCTTTGCCGCATATCCCGCCAGCCTCTTTTCCCTATTCCTATCCCGCCGATCCGATGATCGACCATGCGCCCTTGCCGGACTTTCATGCCGAAGTGACGGAACGCCGCAAAAAGATAGAAGAGGAAATCGCGAGACTTGCGGCTGAAGAAGCAGCGGCAGAAGCAAAAGAGGCGAAAGAAAAGGCAGATATTCTGCCTGAAATATCAAAAGAACACACGCAACCAGTTTCTGAAGGGCAACGCGACGAGACCGAGCGTCAGGCGCTGATCGGGCAGGGCATTGATCCCTCCAAAAGCGAGGTGCGCACCGCCATTGCGGTTGAGCCGCGCGATGGACGCCTGTGCCTGTTCATGCCGCCCTGCGAGACGCTCGAAGATTACCTCGAACTCCTGACAACGGCCGAAGAAACCGCTGCCGAGCTTGGTCTGCCGATCCATGTGGAGGGCTACTCTCCCCCCGAAGATCCGCGCTTGAATGTGATCCGCGTTGCTCCCGATCCCGGCGTGATCGAGGTGAACATCCACCCGGCGCATAGCTGGGACGACTGTGTGGCGACCACCGAAGCGATCTATGACGAGGCGCGCCAGTCACGTCTGGGCGCCGACAAATTCATGATCGACGGGCGGCATACCGGCACCGGCGGCGGCAATCACGTTGTGGTCGGCGGCGCGACCCCGTCCGACAGCCCCTTCCTGCGTCGACCGGATTTGCTCAAGTCGCTGATCCTGATCTGGCAGCGTCACCCATCCTTGTCCTATCTGTTCTCCGGTCTCTTTATCGGTCCGACGTCTCAAGCCCCGCGCATCGATGAGGCGCGTCACGACACGCTCTATGAGCTGGAAATTGCCCTGTCGCAGATCAAACCTCCCTCGGAGGCGGACGTTCCTCCGGCTTGGCTCGTCGATCGGCTGCTCAGAAACATGCTCACCGATGTGACGGGAAACACCCACCGCGCGGAGATTTGCATCGACAAACTTTTCTCCCCCGATGGCCCGACCGGGCGTCTGGGGTTGGTCGAATTCCGCGGTTTCGAGATGCCGCCGGACCCGCGCATGTCTCTGGCGCAGCAACTCCTCCTGCGCGCCATCATCGCGCGGTGCTGGAACGCGCCGGTCGAGGGCAAGCCGGTGCGTTGGGGCACGGTGCTGCACGACCGGTTCATGTTGCCGCATTACCTGTGGGAAGACCTGCTGTCTCTGCTCGCGGACCTCAAACACCACGGCTTCGAGATGGACCCGGAGTGGTTCAAGGCGCAGGCCGAATTCCGCTTCCCCTTCTGCGGTCAGATCGAAGCGGAAGGCGTGCATCTTGAGGTCCGCCAAGCGCTTGAGCCCTGGCATGTGCTGGGCGAAACCGGCGCGATTGGTGGCACGGTGCGCTATACGGACAGTTCGGTCGAGCGGCTTCAGGTCAAGATGACGACGCTGCATCAGGATCGCTACCGCATCATGTGCAATCGTCGCCCGATGCCTCTGGCCAAAACCCAAACGTCTGGCGTTTCCGTCGCCGGTGTAAGGTTCAAAGCCTGGCAACCGCCAGAGGCGCTGCACCCGGTTTTGCCGGTCAATGCGCCCTTGCATTTCGACATCTATGACGACTGGACGGGGCGGCCCATCGCCGGTTGCACCTACCATGTGGCGCACCCCGGCGGGCGGAATTACGACACCTTCCCGGTCAATGGCAACGAGGCCGAAGCCCGGCGTCTGGCGCGGTTCGAACCCTATGGTCACACCCCCGGAAGCTATACGCCCGGAACCGAAGTGCCGCATCCGGAGTTCCCCTTGACGCTTGACCTCAGACGGCCCATTGGGCTTGTCTGAACGCGACCAAGGACAATGACACATGCCGCAGCGCCTGATCTCAGGCTCCGCCCAACCGGACCTCTTTGCGGAGTATGAGCAAAGGCCGGATGTGGCCGACGAGCTTTTTGACGCCACGGGCCAGATGCGGCCCGTCTGGCGGCGCTTTGTCGATCGGTTCTCTCGGCTTTCACCCGAGGAAATCCGCGCACGTTTTGAGCGCGGCGATCAATATTTGCGCGATGCGGGGGTGTTCTACCGGCAATACTCCAACGATCCGCTGACCGAACGCGCCTGGCCGCTGAGCCATATCCCGGTCATCCTGCATGAGCTGGAGTGGGAGCACATCTGTGCTGGCCTGTCCCAACGCGCCGACCTGTTGGAACGCGTCATGGCCGATCTCTATGGCCCTGCGCAATTGGTCAGTGAAGGGCATCTGCCCGCCGAGTTGATCGCCCGCTCGCCGCAATGGCTGCGCCCGATGGTGGGGGTTCAGCCGAAGGGCGGTCATTACCTGCATTTTCTGGCCTTCGAGATCGGGCGCTCTCCCGATGGCTCGTGGTTCGTTCTGGGCGACCGCACGCAGGCGCCCTCGGGGGCGGGCTTTGCGCTTGAAAACCGCATGGCGACGGGGCGGATTTTTCCCGAGCGGTTCCCGCGCGCGCATATCCACAAACTCGCGGGCTTCTTCAGCGCGTTTCGCGATGCGATGGAGGACCTCGCGAGTGCATCCTTCAAACATCCGCATGTCGCCGGGATCATGACGCCGGGGCCGTCGAACGACACTTACTACGAACACACCTATATCGCGCGTTACCTGGGCATGATGCTGCTCGAAGGGGAGGACATCGTGGTCGAAAACGGTGAGGCCATGGTGCGGACCATCGAGGGGCTGAGGCCTCTGGGCATGCTGTGGCGCCGGATCGATGCGAGCTTTGCCGATCCGCTGGAATTCAACGCGCGCTCTCAGATCGGCACGCCCGGTCTGATGGAAGCGGTGCGGATGGGACATCTGGCGATGGCCAATGCTTTGGGCTCCGGCGTGTTGGAAATGCGCGCGATGATGGCGTTTCTGCCGCGGATCAGCAAGGTTTTGATGAGCGAGCAGCTCAAGCTGCCCAATATCGCGACCTGGTGGTGCGGTGGTGGGACGGAACGTGCATATGTGCGCGACAATGCCCAGAATATGCTGATCAGCCCGGCGCATGCGGTGGACCTGCCTTTCGATCTCGGGGCCACCACAGCGCTGGGCGGCGAGTTCCGTGGCACGGCGATGGGCTCGATCGCCGAATGGCTCGACCGCGAAGGCGACAAACTGGTGGGCCAGGAAGCGGTGACGCTTTCCACGACACCGGCATGGGAGGACAATTCGGAAGGGGGCGGCACCTTGGTGCCGCGTCCGATGACGGTCCGGGTCTTTGCCGCGCGTACGCCGACCGGCTGGCAATTCATGAAAGGCGGCTATGCCCGGATTGGCCGCTCCGGCGATGCCACGGCTCTGGCGATGCAACGCGGCGGGTCCGTGGCGGACGTCTGGGTCGTTTCCGACCGGCCTTTGCCGAAAACTGGACCTCGACAAGAGGAGAGCGTCTCCTACCTGCGGACAAGCCCCGGCCTTTTGCCGTCGCGTGCGGCGGATAATCTCTATTGGCTCGGTCGCTACGTGGAGCGGTTCGAAGACGCGGCGCGTCTTGTGCGGGCCTATCACCTGCGGCTGGCGGCGACGGACAACCGCAACGATCCGCGCCTCAAAGCGCTGCGCGGCTACCTTATGGGGTTTGGCATCGACCTGAAACAGACCTTGCCGGAGGCCCTCATCGAGCGGATCATCGCGGCACGCGGCTGTGCCACCAAGGTCCGCGACCGGTTTTCCTCGGACGGCCTGTCGGCGCTCAACGATCTGTTGCAAACCGCGATGCGCATGACGGCGACGGCGCAGCCGGGGGATGATTGCGCGCGCGCCACCTCCGTCTTGATCCGCAAGATCGCGGGGATCACCGGGCTTGTCCATGAGAACATGTATCGCTTTGCGGGTTGGCGGTTTCTGAGCCTTGGGCGGGCCTTGGAGCGGGCCGATGCCATGGCGGCTCTGCTGGCGCAATTCGCCGATGCCAATGCGCCCGAGGGCTCGCTCGATCTGGCGGTCGAAGTGGGCGACTCGATCATCACCCACCAACGCCGCTACCGGGTGGAAACCAGCCGCAATGCCGTGGTCGATCTTTTGGCATTGGATGCCGACAACCCGCGCGCGATCCTGTTCCTGATCCGAGAGATGCGCAAACATGCCGAGGCCCTGCCACATGCAGAGGTGCATGGTCGCCCGTCCGAATTGCTGCGCGCGATCCTGCCGCTTGAGGCGCGGCTGGCCTGTGCCCGTCCCGAAGAGGTGACGACGGAGTATCTCTTGGGCGTGCGGGCCGATCTGGCGAAAGTGTCGGATCTGGTCTCTACGATCTATCTGAGGTGAGCGATGCTGTATGATCTCAGCCTGACCATTGACTATAGCTATGATGCCGCCTCGGACCGGACGCGCAATATCTTGCGGCTTTTGCCCTCGAATGTTGCGGGGGTGCAGCAGGTGCGTCAAAGGTTGCTGACCATCCTGCCGCGCCCCGACGAGCGCCGCGATGGCTGGGATTTTTTCGGCAATGAGATGAGCATGGTGGCCTGGCATCATCCGATTGACGCCATTTCGATGCAGCTCACCGCCCAGATCGAGCGCTTTGAACCCGCGTCTCTGTTCGATCTCTCTCCGCCTCTGGAAGAGTTGCGGGCCGAAATTCTCGCATTGAAATCGCTGGCTCCTGATGCGCCGCATCATTTCCTTGCCGCCTCGCCGCGCGTGGCTCTGTCGCCGAAGATCACCGACTATGGCTGGGACTGTCTCAGGGATGCGGGCGAGGGGGCGACGGCGCTCAAAGCCGTCGAAGCGGTCGGTCGCGCGCTCAATCGCGACATGCGGTTCGACCCGAAGGCCACGGATGTCGACACGCCGCCCGAGGTGGCGTTCGAGAACCGGCACGGGGTCTGTCAGGATTTCGCCCATATCATGATCGCCGCACTCAGAGGCATCGGCATTCCGGCGGGCTATGTCTCGGGCTTTCTGCGCACCTTCCCGCCGCCGGGGCAACCACGCCTGGAGGGCGCGGATGCCATGCATGCCTGGGTCCGGGCCTGGGTCGGCAAACAGGTGGGCTGGATTGAATTCGACCCGACGAACGATCAATTCGCCGGGACGGATTATATCACCATCGGGCATGGCCGGGATTACGGCGATGTCGCGCCTGTCAAAGGCGCTGTGCGGTCGGCTGGTGGGCACAGGACCCAACAGGCCGTCGACGTCATTCCGCTCGAAGATGCGCCCGCTTAAACGGACGCAATCAGCGCCTCGATATGCGCCGGACCCGTCGGTTGGATGCGGTTCGGATTGAGCGCCTTGATCGAGTAATAGCCCCGCGTGAGATGATCCATATTCACAGTTTCGGCCACGCCCGCGACGGCTTCGTCATAGGCCTCTCCGGTCGGCCCCGCCGCGCCATCCGGTGTGTCCAGTTGCGAAAGCTCGACACTTGCCGAACGAAACGGCCTTTGGCATCGGATTTATGTACCGGGTCCCAGCTTTAGAACCATGTTCCGTCACCACGCGTGTCGAACTCCTTAGTAGTAAATGAAGCTGCGCATAGAGACCGAGCCGATGTCGATCGAGTCGTTCATGAACACCAAGTCGTCTTTCGCGTCGGACGCGCCCGCGATGGTCAGCGCCGGAAGGTAGTGATCCACCGAAGGGTGCGCCATTTTCAACAGGTTGCCGAGACTGGCACGATCCGTGATCGTTTTATGGTCGCGGGCCTGAAGGCGGTCGGTGAACAGCCCATCGAACTCCAGCGCCCAGTCATAGGGCGTCGCGCCATAGCGCATGGCGCGCAGGTTGTGCACGATGTTGCCGGAGCCGAGGATCAAGACACCCCGGGTGCGCAGATCGGCCAGCGCCAGTCCGATCTCGAGGTGATGCTCAAAATCCTTGGTCATGTCGATCGACAGCTGGAACACTGGCACATCCGCATCCGGGTAAAGGAATTTCAGCACCGACCAGGCGCCATGATCCAGGCCCCAGGTGTCATCGCCTTCGGCGTGGTGGCTGGCCAAAAGGCTGATCACCTCCTGGGCCACCTCGGGCGCGCCGGGGGCGGGGTATTGCTGGGCGAACAACTCGTCCGGGAAGCCGTAGAAATCGTGGATCGTCTTCGGCATTTTGGAGACGTTCACCAAGGTCGAGCCACGCGTCATCCAATGCGCGGAGACCACGAGAATGGCCTGCGGCTGGGGCAGGGACTCGCCCAGTTTCTTCCAGCTGCGGGAATAGTCGTTGTCCTCGATGGCGTTCATCGGGCTGCCATGGCCCAGAAAGACAACCGGCATCCGGTCGGAAGATTTGAGGCTGTCTTTGAGCCGTTGAAGTTGCAGGGCAATGCTCATGGCCGTCTCCTTTCCTGCGTTGAGTTTACTATGGGGCTTGTTGCGGTGAGGCGAAATGGAGAAGATATGGAATAACCTTCTTCATTTTGTTCCAAATGGTGTCTTATGGATTTGATCGACGGCTTGCGGGTGTTTGTGGCAACGGCGGAAACCGGGTCCTTCACGGGGGCGGCCGAACGGCTTGGTATGTCCAACCGCCTGACCTCGAAATATGTCGCCGAGCTTGAAGAGCGCCTCGGTGTGCGCCTGTTGCAACGCACCACGCGCAGGGTCGGGCTGACCGCCTCGGGCGAAGATCTTTTGGCCCGCGCCCCCGCTTTGCTCGACGAGATGGACGACATGCTGAGCGCTGTCACCGAAGACACGCGGGGCTTCTCCGGCACGCTGCGCATCTCCGCGCCGGTGACCTTTGGCGAGGTCTATGTGAAAGACCTGCTCAGCCGTTTCGCGGCGCCGCATCCCGATCTGGTGCTGGATTTGCGGCTGAGCGATACCTATGTCGATCTCGCCTCCGACGGCATTGATCTGGCCTTTCGCATCGGCACGCCGGAGGTCTCCGCGCTCAAATCCCGCAAGATCGGCGAGCTGCAATCCGTCGTGGTCGCCTCGCCCGAGTATCTTGCGCAGCATGAGGCGCCGACACATCCCGATGACCTGCAAAACCACATCTGCATCATCGACAGCAACCGGCGGGCCCCATCGCGTTGGGGCTTTGTCCATGAAGGCCGTGAGCTGACCGTGCAGGTGCCCTCGCGCTTTATCGTCAACAGCGCCCGCGTCACCCGCGATCTGGCGCGGCGCGGCGAAGGCATCGCCTTTTGCCCGCCGTTCATCTTGGGCGACGATCTGGAAACGGGGCGGCTGGTGCAGCTTTTGCCGGAGTTCAAAGGCGTCACCCATCCGATCAGCATCGTCTATCTCGAAGGCCGCACCTTGCCTCGTAAGGTGCGCGCCTTGATTGAGTTTGCCGTCAAAGACTATCGGGAAGGGGCGAAATTGTGACAAAACCCCGCGCAACTTGACCTGAGCCAAGGTCACGCCGCGCGGGCTTTCTATAGTGACTCCCGGACAGCGCCCGAAAAACGTGGCGTTTGCAACAGATCGGGAGACAGATGTCATGAAAACCGTCACCATCCTTGGGCCGTCACAATCCGGCAAATCATCCCTCGCTGCGGCGCTCGCCGGGCTGGATGCGGGCAAGTCCCAAAGCCTGCGCCTGTTCGGCGAATCCGCAGTGACCCGGTTCAACTATCTCGATCAAGACTGGGCGATGCTCGATTGTCCCGGCGGCGCCGAGGGCCTCGCGCAGGCAGGCTCTGCGCTGGCTGTCAGTGACGCCGCCGTGCTCTGCGTGCCCGCCGAAGCCGAGGCCGCCGTTCTGGCCGCGCCTTACCTGCGGCTTCTGGAGGCCTCCGGTCTGCCGACGATGATTTTCATCAACAAGATCGACGCCGCCACCGACCGCACCGCCGAGATCGCCGCCGCTCTGCAAACCTATTCCGCGCACGGCATCGTGCTGCGCGAGGTGCCGATCCGCGAAGGCGGTGAAATCACCGGCATGGTCGATCTGATTTCCGAACGCGCCTGGGCCTTTAAAGAGGGAGAACGCTCCGCTCTGGTGGAAATGCCCGACAGCGCCCGCGCCCGCGAAGAGGAAGCCCGCGCCGAGCTTTTGGAACATCTCTCCGATTTCGACGATCACCTGTTGGAGGAGTTGATCGAAGACCAAAAACCCATGTCAGATGAGCTCTACGATGTCGCCACCAAGGTGCTGCAACATCACGACCTCATCCCGGCTTTCTTGGGCTCCGCCGCACAGGCCAACGGGCTGACGCGTCTGATGAAAAGCCTGCGCCACGAGGTGCCGGGCGTTGAAGCTCTCACGGATCGCTTTGGCGAAACGCCAGTGGCCGTCGGCATCTTTGCCGATCAGATCAAGCATCTTGGCAAGACGGTGCTGATCCGCGCCGTGGGCGAGACGCTGAAATCCGGCTCCGATCTCATGGGCGCGGCGATTGGGTCGCTTGTCGACATCGACACGAAAACGCCCGTCGCGGACCTGGCGCCCGGCGAGGTTGCTTTGACGGTGAAAACCGATCACCTCGCGCTGCGTGCGCCGATCTATGGTGCTGATGGCGCGATTGATACGCCGGATTGGGCCGTGCCGCACAAGCCGAAAAACCGTGTGCTCCTGAGCCCGGAAAACGAACGCGATGAAGCGCGGTTGTCGACGGCGCTGGGCAAGCTGGCAGAGATTGATCCGGGGCTGGCGGTCGTGCAGGATCCGCTCTCCGGCAAAACCATCCTCGCCACCCAAGGCCAGCTTCACGAGCGTCGCGTGATCGAAAAGCTCGCGGAGGTCTTCGGTGTCGCGGTCGCCACACAACCGATCCCGCCTGCCCTGCGCGAGACCATTCAAACCTCGGGCGGCACCCATTATCGTCACCGCAAACAATCCGGCGGCGCAGGCCAATTCGCCGATGTGGTCATCGACGTGGCGCCTCTGGCCCGTGGCGCAGGGTTTGTATTCGAAGAAGTCGTCAAAGGCGGCGCCGTGCCGCGCAATTACATGTCGGCGGTCGAGGCGGGCGTGCGAGATGCACTGGCCGAGGGGCCGAATGGATTGCCGGTCGTGGACGTCAAAGTGACGCTCACAGATGGCAAACATCACGCTGTCGATAGCTCCGACTACGCTTTCCGCACGGCGGCGAAGGCGGCGGTGCGCGAGGCTCTGGCAGGCTGTAAACCCGTGGTGCTGCAACCCATCGACAAGATCGCGATCCATGTGCCGAGTGTCTATTCCGGCGGGCTGATGCCGCTGATCACCGGGCTCAAGGGGCAGGTTCTGGGCTTTGATGCGCACCCCGAGGCCTCCGGTTGGGATGTCTTCAATGCGCTCCTGCCCGCGACCGCTGAGGCCGAGCTGTTCCGTGCGTTGGGCGGAGCCACACGCGGCACGGCTTGGTATGAAGCCGAGCTGGATCACTACGAGGAAACCTATGAACCCGTGGCGCAATTGCTCGCCGTGGAATGATCACAGACTGACATAGGAAGACTTTGCGAGATGCCGTCGGGTCATGCGCCCGGCGGCATTTTGACGTCTGGTCGCGACGGAAGGGCGACTTACATCCGTATCATTGCTCTGATCTCTGATGTTGTCGGGCCGTTCGTGCCATGAAAGGATTTCCATGAAAATGCCGTTTCGTCTCTTAGGTTTGGCCCTCGTTGTCGTGGCCGGATTTGTCGGCTGGACGCAATTTTCCGGCGAGGATGATACCGTCATTCCGCAAACCGCGCGTGCGACGAGGGCGACGGTGCAGGAGACCGTGCTGGCCTCCGGCGTGATCGAGGCCAGCCAATTGGTCAGCGTCGGCGCGCGCACCTCTGGCCAGATCGAGGAACTGGCCGTGAGTTTGGGGGAGGCGGTGGCTGCGGGCGATCTGATCGCGCAGATCGACAGTGAAGATCAGCAAAACGAGCTTTTGCAGGCGCAGGCGGAGCTTGCCAATATTGAGGCCCAGATCGCCGCGAAACGCGCCAATATCAAACAGGCCGAGCTGAGCCTGACACGGGTCACCAGCCTGCATGCACAAAATTACGCCTCGCAAGAGGATGTCGAAGCGGCCGAGGCAACGCTTGAGGTCTACACCGCCGAACTCGACGCTCTGAACGCGCAGAAATCCAGTGCCGAGGTCAAGGTCTCCGCCGCCCAGATCGCGCTGGACCGCACGAAAGTCACCGCGCCCATTGCCGGGACGGTGGTGGCCGTGGTGGTCGATGCGGGTCAGACGGTGAACGCCAGCATGGATGCGCCGACCATCGTCAAACTCGCCAATCTCGACAAGATGATCGTCAAGGCGGAGATTTCCGAGGCCGATGTGGTGCATGTCGCACCGGGCCAAAATGTGCGGTTCTCCATTCTGGGTGAGCCGAACAAGGCGTTTGAGGCCACCGTGCGTGACGTCGAACCGGCGCCCTCCGAAATTGAGGACAGCGACACGATCAGCACGGATGAGGCGATCTATTACAACGGGCGGCTGGAGGTCGAAAACCCCGATCACCTGTTGCGGATCGGCATGACGACAGAGGTCTCGATCGTGTTGGACGAGGCGGTGGATGTGTTGACCGTGCCCTCTTCGGCGCTCAGCAGCACGCCTGAGGGCTATTATATGGTCGAGATTTACGACGCGGAACACAACACGCGCGAAGCCCGTCAGGTCGAGGTCGGTCTGAACAACAAGGTCACGGCAGAGATCGTCTCTGGTCTGAACGAAGGCGATCTGGTGGTCACCGGAGGCGCCGTCCTCGCAACCTCTTCCGACAGCCCGCGTATGGGTCCGGGAAGGATGTTCTAAGATGACAGAGCCGCTTATTTCCGCCCGTGGCATCAGCCGGTCGTTTCAGGCGGGCGACGAAACCATCACCGTCCTGCGTGACGTCGATATCGACATTTATCCCGGCGAAATGGTCGCCATCATCGGCACCTCCGGCTCCGGCAAATCGACGCTGATGAACATTCTCGGCTGCCTCGATCGCGCCAGCGCCGGGCAGTATGAATTCAACGGCAAGGATGTGAGCGATCTTGAGCCTGATGAGTTGGCGCAGCTCCGGCGCGAGCATTTCGGGTTCATCTTTCAGCGCTATCAATTGCTCTCCGATCTCGATGCGGTCGGCAATGTCGAGGTGCCCGCGATCTACGCCGGTGCCAGCCGATCTGCGCGCCGCGATCATGCCAAAGCGCTCTTGGAACAATTGGGCCTCGACACACGTCTCGATCACAAGCCGTCCGAATTGTCAGGCGGTCAGCAACAGCGGGTCTCCGTTGCCCGCGCCCTGATGAACGGTGGCGAGGTGATCCTCGCGGATGAACCCACCGGCGCGCTGGATACCAAAAGCGGCGAGGACCTGATCAATCTGCTGTTGGAGTTGAACGCCAAGGGGCACACCATCGTCATGGTCACCCACGACCCGAATGTCGCGGCGCACGCGCATCGGATCGTCGAGATCAGCGACGGTCGGATCATTTCCGACACGCGCAAAGAGGACACCTCCGCTCCAACCGCCCAATGGTCACGCCAGAGCGCGGATCATGGCGGTTTCGGCGCCGGTTTGCGCCGGTTGGTCGAGGCGTTCAATATTTCGCTCAAGGCCATGCTGGCCCATCGCACGCGGTCCTTCCTGACCATGCTCGGCATCATCATCGGAATCGCCTCCGTGGTGCTGGTCGTGGCTCTGGGCAACGGATCACAGGAAAAAGTGCTGGAAAACATCTCGTCCTTGGGCACCAACACGATCACCGTGCGGGCGGGGTCGGGGTTTGGCGCCCGCGACCAAGGGCGGATCGAAACCCTCGTGCCGTCGGATGTGGCGGCTTTGGCGCTTTTGGATCTGGCGGACAGCGTGTCCCCCGCGGTATCTTCCTCGGCCACCGTGCGCTATCGCAACACCGAAGCCTCCGCCGCGATCAACGGGGTGTCAGGCGATTATTTCCAGGTGCATGCCTATGAAACCGTCTCTGGCTCCGTCTTCTCATCGGAAGATGTCGACAGCTACGCCCAAGTCGCCGTGATCGACGCCGACACGCAAGAGACCTTTTTTGGCGCAAATTCCGATCCCTTGGGCGAGGTGCTGCTTTTGGGTCATGTGCCCGTGCGGATCATCGGTATTGTGCAATCGACGGGCGCCACATTCGGGCCCTCGTCGCTCAACGTCTGGGTGCCCTATACCACGTCGATGGCGCGGGTCTCCGGTCAGGACAATCTCGACAGCATCGGCGTGCGCGTGGCGGATGATTACGACATGACGCTGGCCGAGGCGGAGATTTCCGCGCTGTTGATCTCGCGCCACGGGACCAAGGATTTCTTTCTGTCGAACACCGATACGATCCGCGAAACCATCACCTCGACGACGGAGACGCTGACCTATCTGGTGGCGATGATCGCGGTGATTTCGCTGGTTGTGGGGGGCATTGGCGTGATGAACATCATGCTGGTTTCCGTCACCGAGCGGACCAAGGAAATCGGCGTACGCATCGCCATTGGGGCGCGGCGGTCCGACATCGTGAGCCAGTTCCTGATCGAGGCGGTGATGGTCTGTTTCGTGGGTGGCATTTTGGGCATCCTCGGTGCGCTGACGGGCGGCTATCTGATTGAGGAATTCGCCTCCAGCATAAGGCTCAGTTTTTCGACCACTGCAATTGTCGTGGCCTTCCTGTCCTCGACCCTCATCGGCATCACCTTCGGGTTTCTGCCTGCGCGCAACGCGGCGCGGCTCGATCCGGTGGTGGCCTTGAGCCGGGAATGAGGGGAGAAAACTTGACTAAAAAAATAAGATAATTTATCCGAGGGCCAAACGCCAGCTGAATGGATCAGCCAGCTGCACGCATAGTATGGTGACTGACATGGATGATTCGGCTCTTTTCTCTTCTTTGTTCTCGTTCCTCGCCCAAGGCGGCCCATCGATCTGGGCCATTGCGGCGCTGTCGGTGATCACCCTTGCGCTGATCTTCTGGAAGGTCTGGGACCTGGCCTATCTGGGCGCATGGCGCAGCCGGGCGGTCAGTGAACGCGCCCTGGAGCTTTGGGCCGATGGAGACAGCCATGCTGCGCGTGACGTGTTGGCCGGACGCAAGGGTTTGCGCTCGCGGTTCCTGCGCGAGGCCTTCGAGGCGCATGAAAACGCCGCCTTTGACGATACAGCAGCAGAGGCCGAGACCACGCGTCTCGCCAAAAAAGACCTCGAACGCACTCGCGCCGGCTTGCGTCCACTTGAGTTGATCGCCACGATTGCGCCGCTTTTGGGTCTGTTGGGCACCGTTTTGGGCATGATCACCGCCTTCCAAACCCTGCAAGACGCCGGTGCCAAGGCCGATCCGGCGATGCTCGCGGGCGGCATTTGGGAAGCCCTTCTGACCACCGCTGCCGGTATGGCCGTCGCCATCCCCGCCTCCATCGCCTTCACCGGGTTCGAGGCCGTGGCCGACCGTCTGCGCCACGAGTTGGAAGACATGGCGACCCGCGTGTTCCTGCGCCCTCGTGCGCCCAAGGGCACCCGCATGAGCGTCGCGCAAGCGGCGGAGTGAGCCATGGATTTCGGCGCACCCCGGCGCAAACATCGGATGTCGCTCACGCCGATGATCGACGTCGTGTTCCTGCTTTTGGTCTTTTTCATGCTGGCCTCGCAATTCGGCACGCCTGCGCAGGTCTCGTTGAATCTCGGGGGCGGCGCGTCGAGCGGCTACACGGGACCCGCGCGCTTGATCCGCGTGGGCGATGAGTCCTTGCAACTGAACGGCACAGCACGGAGCGAAGGCGACATCCTCGCGGCACTTCCCGGTTTGATGGACGGCCCTGACGACATGATCATCCTGCGCGCGGGCGAAGAGGTGCCGTTGCAACGGGTGATCGAGGTGATGGAATGGCTCGGCACCGAGGGCTACAGCAATCTCGTGCTGGTGGAATGAGCAGCATGGATTTTTCCGACAAACCCCGCCCGTCACCTGCCGAGAGCGTTGTTCCGATGATCAACGTGGTCTTTCTCTTGCTGATCTTTTTCCTGATGACCGCCCAAATCGCGCCGCCTGCGCCCATCGAGGTGGACCTGCCTGACGCTGGTGTCGAGGCGGAGGTGGAGGCCGCTTTGCCGCTGTTCCTCGGGAGCGATGGTCTTTTGGCGTTTCAGGACGCGCAGGGCACGGAAGAGGCACTTATTGCCTTGGAGATTGAGCGCCTGAAACTCTGCGCCGATGGTGACTGTGACGGCAGCACGGGGCCGAGCATTGCGCTTCACGCCGACCGTGAGGTGCCCGCCAAAGATGTCGCGGCGCTTTTGCCGAAGCTCTCGGCGCTTGGCTTTTCGCAGGTGGAACTGGTCACCAGCCCGAGCGGAGGCGCGCCATGAAACGGGTTTTCACGGGGCTTTTGTTCCTGGCGCTCGCGGTCGGCGCGCATCTGGCCGTGGCGGCGATCAGCCTTGCGGATCACGCGGCGGGAACCGAGGCGGCCGGTGCGGGAGGGGAGGCGCATCTGACGCTGCAAGCCTCTGATGTGGCCTTGGCCGCCATGGTCGACAAATGGGAAACCCCTGTGGAGCAACCGATCGAGCGGCTTGAGAAGCCGCGTCCGGAGGCGCCGGTGATGCCGGAGCACCCCCAAGTGGACCTGCCGGAGATCGATCTCGCGCCGTCGCAAAAGGCCTTGCCCCTGCCGATACAGCCACAGGCCAGCTCCCAAAGCTTTGCCGAACCCAAAGCGCCGACCACCCCTCCGCCGCCAAAACCGCCTGCGCCCCCGAAAAAGGTGGAACCGCCCAAGGCGCAACCGGCAGAGGCGACCCAGCAGGCGCGCGCAGGCAGCGAGCGCACCAGCAATGCGACGCGGGCCGCAGGCGCCGGTGGGGGCGTCCAGGCCGGGCAGGCGCAGAGCGCGCAAGCGGCGGGCCTGTCGAAAGCCGCGCGCCAATCGGCGCTGAGCAAATGGCAGTCTGTCGTTCGCTCCCGGATCGAACGCCGCAAACGCGCGCCGCGCCGGGGCGGCTCCGGCACCGTGACCCTGCTGATCAAAGTTGCGCATAGCGGAGCCTTGCAAAGCGTCAGCGTGTCGAAAAGCTCGGGCAATGCGACGTTGGACAATGCGGCCATCGCGGCGGTGCGTAGCGCCAGACTTCCAGCCGCGCCTGCCGAAGTGCCGGACCCGGTCTTCAATCTCATGCTGCCGATGCGATTTGACGGCTGAGCTGTCTGCCGACCCGTGAGGCAAATCTCTGATTTCACCAGACTCTCAAACGGGTTAGCATGAGGATGCCTGTCGCATCTGGAGTGTCTTGTCATGTCTGGGACCCAGCTCGCTTTCCTTGGAGCCTCTGGCCGTATCGGTCAGGTGTTGCGCATGGCCGAGGGGCTCTCGCAAGAGCGCCAGATGGTGTGGCAGTTTCGAGATGCCGTACCTGTGGCGACGAAGGGGTTCATCTGGTCCGACTTTTCCGATCCTATCTCTCTCATCGCAGCCCATCGAAAGACACACTTCCGTGCCGTTCTGGTCTTTAGCGGCGTGGCGCGAACTGGGGCGAAAAGCGATCCGGTCGCGATGGAGGCCAATGTCACACTTGTCGATCAAGTGATCAGTGCGGCGGCGCGGGCGGGGATACCGCGTGTCCTTTTGGCCTCCTCCTCCGCCGTTTACGGCGCTGGGAAAGGGCATCCGTTCCGCGAGACCGATCCGCTTGATCCGATCAATGCCTATGGTGCCGCAAAAGTCGCGATGGAGGAGATGGCGCTGCGGCGTGCGGATGAAGACGGGCTTGAGATTTGCGCGCTGCGGATCGGCAATGTCGCGGGGGCGGATATGCTTTTGGGCAATGCCATGACGCGTGCAGATGCGGAGGTGCCTCTGACGCTGGATGTCTTTCCGGATGGCGCCGGTCCGCGTCGATCCTACATTGGACCTCGAAAATTGCTATGTGTCCTCAAAGCCTTGTCAAATTTTGAAGGTCGTTTGCCCACCTGTCTCAACGTGGCAGGAACGCAGCCTGTCGAGATGAATGCCCTGCTCGGTGCGGCTCAGGTGCCTTGGCAAGACAGGCCGCATACCGATCCCGGGCATCAGAACATCGCGCTCGACTGTTCTGCCCTGGCCGAAGCCTGCCCGGGGGTTGACCTCAGCGCCTCTGCGGAGGACATCATAGCCGACTGGCAAAGCTGTCTGGAGCGGGAATGACACGCGGCAAACGTCTCTTCGATATCGTATTGGCGCTGCTGCTCGGGACGATGCTTTTGCCGGTGATGATCGTCATTGCGGTGCTTGTACTGTTCCGAGACGGGCGTCCGATCCTGTTCCGTTCCGAGCGCATGCAGACGCCTGAGCGGGCCTTTCAGCTGATCAAATTTCGCACCATGACGGTGAGTGCCGCCGATCACGGCGTGTCCGGCGGCAACAAAGACCACCGGATCACGCGCACGGGCGCCATGCTGCGACGGACCCGTTTTGATGAACTGCCGCAGCTTTGGAATATCCTCAAAGGCGATATGTCCTTTGTCGGACCGCGCCCGCCTCTTCGCTTTTACGTTGAAAAGTTCCCGGAGGTTTATGGTCTGGTTTTGCGCAATCGACCGGGGGTCACAGGGCTTGCTTCTCTGGTTTTTCATGAACATGAGGCGCGGATCCTGGCGCCGTGCCAGAGTGCGGCGGAGACCGATCGTGTCTATAGTGACCGATGTGTACCCCGAAAAGCACGCCTTGATCTGATCTATCAGAAAAGTTCAAATCTTTGTTTTGATGTGGAAATTATTTTAAAAACTGTGGTGGGTGCCCTGCGCAAAGTGAAAAAGTGAGCGTGGTTCTGCCGAACCGGGCGATACAGTTGCAAAAAGCGAAGACTATGGCTGGACTTCTCCTTAGTGCCTATTTTAGGGTTGAGGTGTGAGGGGCGGGATCACACTTTTCGAGCGAGTTGCCTTTGTACAGAAAAATGCTGATCGTAGGACTGACGTCCTTGCCCAATAAAGTCATCCGGGCCACCCTTTTGGCCGCTGACATTTCGATCATTGCTCTGGCTTTGTCGCTCACGAACATCTTCCTGCATGGCACCAAACTGACGCAATGGTCGAACGCGACGCTTTGGACATATCCTGTCGTCTTGCTGATCGGTGCCGCTTTGGTGTTTGGGCTTCGGTTGCATCGTATCAAACTTGTGATGCTCAATTCGACCGACATTCTGAATATCGCACGTGCCAGCTTCGCTTTGGCGATGACATTGTTGGTGACCCTGTTGGTGCTTCAGGGCGCACAGGCTTTCGAAACCGTGCTGATCTTCGGCACCTTCGCCTTTTCCGGCATGGTGAGCGCGCGCGCCATCGCGGTGGCGGTTCTGGGCCATCTGCGTGAACATATGCGCAAACGGAAAGCCGTCGCGATTTTTGGTGCGGGTGCTGCAGGGGTTCAGCTTGCTTCGGCACTCAGCCAATCCATGGACATGCGCGTTGTGGCGTTTTTTGATGACAATCCAACGATGCATGGCATGGAGATTGGAGGAATTCCGGTGCTTTCGCCCTCGGATTTTGTCGGCGAAGTGTTCCGCAACTCCATTGCCAAATTGATGATCGCGCTTCCGGATACGGCACGACAACGGCGCAACGCCATCGTCGAGATGTGTGAGCGCGCCGAGATTGAGGTGCAAATCCTGCCGTCTTTCATCGAGCTCCTGGCCGACCGTGGCAACGCGAAACTGCGCACGGTGGAGCCGCATGAGGTTTTGGGGCGCGGCAAGGTCGATCTGGAAACCCCCGAGGTCGCCAAAAGCTATGCCGGACGTGTCGTCATGGTCACCGGCGCCGGAGGCTCTATCGGATCAGAACTTTGCCGACAGCTGTTGAATTGCCGTCCGGCCAAAATCGTCCTGTTCGAACGCAGCGAATTCAACCTCTATTCCGTTGACAACGATCTGCGGGAGCGCGCGGCCAAGCACAATATTCCGATCAAAGCCTGTCTCGGCTCGGTGACCAATGCCAACCGTTTGCGTCATGTGATGCGCAACGAGGGAGTGGAGATCGTCATCCACGCCGCCGCCTACAAACATGTGCCTCTCGTCGAAGGCAACGAGATTGAAGGCGCGCGCAACAATATCATCGGGACAAAGACCCTCGCGGATGTGGTCGTCGAAGAGAAAGTCGAACGCTTTATCCTTGTCTCCACCGACAAAGCCGTGCGACCCAGCAGCGTGATGGGCGCCACGAAACGGATCGCGGAACTGGTCATCCAGGATATCCAGACCCGCGCGCCCGCCACGAAATTCGCGATGGTGCGCTTTGGCAATGTTCTGGGCTCATCGGGATCGGTGCTGCCGTTGTTCCAGTCCCAGATTGAGGCAGGCGGTCCGGTGACCGTGACGCATCCCGATGTGCGCCGCTATTTCATGACCGTGTCCGAGGCTTCCCGCCTCGTGCTTTTGGCCGGGGCCTATGCCGAGGGCGGTGACGTCTTTGTGCTCGACATGGGTGAGCCGCAGAAAATCATGAATTTGGCGCGCAAGCTGATCCATCTCTCCGGGCGCCGCGTGTACAATCCAGCAACCGGTGAAGGCGATATCGAGATTAAGATCACCGGATTGCGTCCCGGCGAGAAGCTTTGCGAAGAACTGTTCGTCACGCTGGATAACCTCTGCAAAACGCCGCATGCAAAAATCCTGCGGGCGGAGGAAGAGATGCTGAGCCAGATCGAAGTCGCGGGGATGCTGCGCGAAATCCAGGCCGCGATCGATGTCGGAAACGCGGAGATGCTGCGCAAGGTCGTCAAAGACCGACTGAAGGGATACCCGGCACCGCAGGTGCAGCGCGAGGCATAAACCCCACATCGAACCACGGAACGGCGTTTCCGGAAAATCTATGATTCAGTTTCGACGCGAAACACTTTAGTCTGCGTCGAAACAGTAAGGCGGTGGGGAGCCGAGTAATGGTCAAGAGGAAACGAGCGGCACGGCGGGACTCGACGCAATGGTTTGGCGTTGGTGTCGTTGCAGCTGGCTCTTTGAGTGTGCTTTGTGCTGCGCCGGCAGTGGCCCAAGACGCGAAGGACACGCATTACGGCTTCTACGGAAACCCCGGTCTGCTCGATATGCCAACGGCGGAAGTGGCGCCCGATGGTCAGTTGAGCCTGTCGCACAATCGTTTCGGCCCGATGCGCCGTTCCACGCTGACCTTCCAGATCACGCCGAAAATGAGCGGCAGTTTCAGCTACACCGGCACCGACGATTTGACGGATAGTTTCGACATCTACTGGGATCGGACCTTCGATCTGTCCTATCAGATTGTCGATGAGGGCACATTGCGTCCCGCCATCGCGGTGGGGCTGCGTGACTTCATCGGAACGGGGCTTCTGAGTAGCGAATATGTCGTCGCGACGAAATCCATCGGCGCACGGCTGAAAGTCACGGGCGGTCTGGGCTGGGGACGACTGGCCTCTGAGAATTCCCTTGGCCTGTCCTTTGGCGAGCGTGATGAGACGGTGGTTGAAACGGGTGGCACGTTGAATTCCGGGCAATGGTTCCGTGGCCCCGTGGGCACCTTTGGCGGCTTGAGCTATGACATCACCGACAAGCTGACGCTTCTGGCCGAATATTCGTCGGACGCCTATGTCGCAGAGACCGAGCGCGGCATTCTCGACCACGCCTCGCCCTACAATGTCGGGCTGTCCTATGCGATCCACCCGAATATCTCGATGACCATGGCCTACATGTACGGCGACTCGATCGGGTTTGGCATCTCGGGCCATCTCAATCCAAACAACCCGGCCTATGCAGGCGGGATCGAGACCGCGCCTCTACCGGTGAAACAACGCCCGAGCCGGTCTGCCGATGCCTTGGGCTGGTCCGGCGCCTGGATCGAGGACGGGCGCGATGCGCCGGGCATTCGAAAGGCACTTGCCGGGGCGATGGCCAAAGAGGGACTGACGCTTGAGGCGATGTCTTTGACCGCCACCAGAGCCGAGATCGAATTCCGTAACACGCGCTATCCGGCGCACGCCCAGGCGCTTGGGCGTCTGTCACGGATTGCGACGCGCGCTTTTCCGCCGTCGGTCGAGACCTTTGTCTTCACCGAAGTGGTCAAGGGCATGCCGGTGCAATCCACCGTGATCCCGCGCCGGGCCATCGAACAGCTCGAATTCGAACCCGCCGGCGAGATGCTCGCCGCCACGCAGTTTGTCGATCCGCGCGCTTTGCCCTCCGATCCGATGGTGCCTGCCGAGGGCGCCTATCCTGATTTCAACTGGAGTGTGAGCCCCTATCTGAGCGCCACGCTGTTCGATCCGGATAGCCCGATCCGCGCCGATTTGGGGCTGCGGGGCAACCTGTCTTATGAATTTGTCCCGGGGCTGTCGCTGACGAGCACCGCGTCGCTGAAGATGACGGGCAATGTCGATGATTTGGAAACCGACAGCGACGATGATGCCTTGCCGCCCGTGCGCTCGAATGCAGCGCAATATTCCAACCAGTTCCAGCTCAACTCTCTGGCCGCCAACTGGTACGCGCATCCGGCCGAGAACATGTTCACCCGTGTCTCCGTGGGCTATCTGGAGCGCATGTTCGGCGGTGTCGCTGGTGAAGTGCTTTGGAAAAAGCCGGAAAATGCTTATGCCATCGGGGCCGAGGTGGCCTATGTCAAGCAACGCGATTACGAGGACCTGTTCGGGTTTCAGGACTATGACGTGGTGACAGGCCATATCTCCGGCTACATGGATTTCGGCAACGGCTTCCACGGCCAGCTCGATGTCGGCCGTTATCTGGCCGAGGACTGGGGCGCGACGCTGACGCTTGACCGCGAATTCAACAACGGCTGGCGTGTTGGCGCCTATGCGACGCTGACCGATGTGCCCTTTGAGGATTTCGGCGAGGGTTCCTTTGACAAAGGCATCCGGATTTCCATGCCGGTCGATTGGTTCATCGGCACCCCGACCGCCGAGACCCGCGACCTCAATCTGAATTCGCTGTCACGCGATGGCGGCGCGCGGCTCGATCTGTCCGGTCGCCTCTATGAGCGCGTGCGCGATGCGGGCCAGGCCGAGGTCGAGGATCGCTGGGGTCGCTTCTGGAGATGAGATATATGTTGACTGCCACGCGTCTGCGCAAAGCTGTTATGGGCCTTCTGGTGGTGTCGGGGCTTGTGCTGTCGGCCTGTGGCAACGATGTCGCCACGGATCGCACCAAGGCAACCCTGGATGAGGTGGGGACGCTGATCAAATCCGCCTTTGGCCGGAATAAGACCGCGACCGGTCCGGGCGACCCGAATGTCATGATCGCCAATGCGCTCAGAGAGTTCGAGGGTGCGCCTTTGATGTTCGTGCTGCGCGAAAAGACCGGCGCCTATGGAATGGCCTCGATTTACGGTCAGAATGGCCGCGTGACGACCTGGGTCACGCGCGATGTTGTGAGTATGAGTCTGGATCGTCCGATGCTGACCGCGACGCGGGGCTTTGGCAACGATCTGATGTCTGTCGAAGATGGCGGCGCCGCCGGGCTGATCGCCGCGCGTCAGGCGGGAAGTGTTCAGAAAACCTATCGCTTTCTCGACGGGCAGGACCGTACCAGCCGCTTGATCCTGAGCTGTTCCATCGTTCCGGGCGAAACCCAGACGGTGGAGAGCGGGGTCATCTCGACCTCGACCCGTGTCATGCGGGAAACCTGTCGCAAGGATGCGTTCAAATTCACCAACACCTATTGGATCGACGCGCAGGGCCGCATGGTCCAATCCGTGCAATGGGCCGGGGCCGAGAACGGCCAGCTTGTGTTGCGTCGGGTCAGATGGTGAGGGGCTCAAATGAAAACGGCGGCTGAAGAGCCGCCGTTTCAATCAGAAAATTCCGAGCTGAAGCTTAGTTCTGCGTGGGGGCGGTGTCGTCCGAAGAATCGGAATCGAGCGCCAGGGCGATTGCAGCTGCGCCGAGCAGGAGCAGGAGCGCATTGCCACCCATGGAGCCAGCAGAGGAGCTAGAGCCTTCTTGAACGACGACGGGGGCGTCGATGATCGGCTCTTCATAGCCGCCAGCGAAAGAAGCGGAAGCGGTCGCGAGAGCGAGCGCAGAAGCGAGGACAACTTTTTTCATCTTTAAGTATCTCCATTACGACAGATGCACTCGACCTTCACGGCCAAGTTCACGTCCAATCTCGCATATGTGTTCGGGGCTGAAAACCCTTTAAGTTGTATTCGAGGTATGGCGCTTCGGGTTTTCCCCAAATCGTGGCTATTTGGCGTCACACGTCATCATATGGGCCATCCTGTGGCTGAGGCTCGGCGAGATGCCGCGCATAATCCGTGGAAAACATAATAATATTTAGTTTTACCATCGCGATTGGTGGAGAATCATTCCCTAAAGATTTCACCCTTTCTGGCCTTGGGGCAGATGCCGTAGGGCGCGTGTCGAAACCCCGCCACGCGCTGAAAGCGCAGTGCAACATATAGACCGAATGTGCGCTTCACATGAAATCTGTGATTCAGATTTCACGCGAAACACTTTAGATCGGTCTCCGTGATGCAGATCACGAGAGGCAGGGAAAAGACAACAGGCGGGCTGCGATGATCACCTATCTCAAAGGGTTTTCGAAGAAGAAAGACAGCTTCATGTCGTCGGTGGCGGCGGTCGGTGGTGGCGCCCGTGTGCTTTGGACGATCCCTTGGTCCTTGCGTGGGTTCCCCGAGACGCTTGAGCGTGTCGAGCGGGCGTTGTCCGTGGCCAAGAAACAGCCCAAGGGCGCCATGGGACGTGGTCTCAAGCGGCTGCTTCTAAGATTGCAATACAACGGATCGCGTCGTTATTTCCTGCGGCATCCGGACACGATTGCGATGTGCTGGAATGGCGTCACCGGGTCGCGGCGGCTGTTCATGGAGGGCGCGCGCGATGCCGGAGTGCCCACGCTTTACGCCGAGCTTGCCCCTTTTCCGGGCCGGATGCAGCTGGACCACACGGGCGTCAATGCGCTTGGGTCCTTGCCGCGCGATCCCCGGTTTTACATCTCTTGGGCCGAGGGTCGGCCAGACCGGCAGGGCGAGGGCTGGCGGGCTTTGGGCGATAACCTCACGGCGCGGATCTCGCGGCGCTCCGACGTGGGTCAGAAATCCGGTGCGGATTTGGCGCAGGAAAATTTCATCTTTGTGCCGCTGCAAGTGCCGAACGACAGCCAGATCACCCTGTTTTCCGGCTGGGTACGTTCGGTCGAAAACATGATCGATATGTTGGCGCTGGCTGCACCCGCTTTGCCGGAAGGCTGGCACATTCGGATCAAGGAACACCCCTCCGCCAAGACCTCTCTGGCCGATGCGCTGAACCGCGCAGTCGAGATTTCCGGTCATCGCCTCCGCATCGACAATGACTCCGACACCTTTGATCAGGTCCGCGCCAGCCGTGCCGTTTTGACCATCAATTCCTCGGTCGGGCTCCAGGCGTTTTTCTACGACAAACCGGCGATCACTCTGGGTGAGGCCTTTTTCGCGCTGCCGGGGCTTGTGCGTCCGGTTGATGGCATCGAAGCGCTGCAGGAGACCCTGTCCGAGGCAGAATCGCTTGGTTTCGATCCGACCTTGCGCGCCGCTTTCATGAATTATCTTGATGAGGTGCATTTCCCGAACGTGTCCATCGACGAGGATGGCCGCGTCACGGTCGATGAATCTGCCGCAAAGGCGTGCATTCAGGCCGCTCGTGGCGCGATGGGACATTAAGCCTCTTTTCTCCAAAGCCCCTTTCTAGTAAGGGTCCGCGCCAGTCACTTAGGACTAAGAGGAGACCCAAATGGGCTATAAAGTCGTCGTCGTGGGCGCCACGGGCAATGTGGGCCGCGAAATGCTGAACATCCTCGCTGAACGCGAGTTTCCTGTTGATGAGATCGCCGCTCTTGCGTCGCGCAAATCTCTCGGCACCGAAGTGAGCTTTGGCGACACCACCCTGACCACCAAGGACCTCGACACTTTCGATTTCTCCGGTTGGGATATGGCCCTCTTTGCGGTCGGCTCCGACGCCACCAAGGTCTACGCACCGAAAGCGGCGGCGGCGGGCTGTGTCGTGATCGACAACTCGTCCCTCTACCGTTACGACCCGGAAATCCCGCTGATCGTGCCGGAAGTGAACCCGGACGCGATCGAGATGTACAAGAATAAGAACATCATCGCGAACCCGAACTGTTCCACCGCACAGATGGTCGTGGCGCTCAAGCCGCTGCATGACCGTGCGAAGATCAAACGCGTTGTGGTCTCCACCTACCAGTCCGTGTCGGGCGCCGGCAAAGAGGGCATCGACGAGCTTTGGGACCAGACCAAGGGCATGTATGTCCCGGGTCAGGAAGTGGCCGCGTCGAAATTCACCAAACAGATCGCTTTCAACGTGATCCCGCATATCGACGTCTTCATGGACTCGGGCGACACGAAAGAAGAGTGGAAGATGATCGCCGAGACGAAGAAGATCGTCGACTCCTCGATCAAGGTCACCGCGACCTGCGTGCGCGTGCCGGTCTTTGTCGGTCACTCCGAGTCGATCAACATCGAGTTCGAAGAGTTCCTCGACGAGGATGAAGCCCGCGAAATCCTGCGCACTGCGCCGGGCATTCTCGTGGTCGACAAGCGTGAAAACGGCGGTTACGTGACCCCGGTCGAATGCGTTGGCGACTTCGCGACCTTCATTTCCCGCATCCGTCAGGACGTGACCATCGAGAACGGCCTGAACCTCTGGTGCGTCTCCGACAACCTGCGCAAAGGCGCGGCGCTGAACGCGGTGCAGATCGCGGAATTGCTGGGCCGTCGGGTGCTCAAAAAAGGCTGAGACGCTCAAACAGGCTTACTAAACTCTTAACGAAAGGGCGCTTGCGGGTGCCCTTTTTTGTTGGCGCGATTCGCCTCTATCGGGCCATTTCGGGGCGAACTGGCGGCTTTCCTGTCGCAATTGCCGAAAAGGGCAGGTCGCAAACGCACCGAAATCACGCGAAAAACATTGTTTTTTAAACGTGCAATACTCTGAAATTTAGGGGAATTCCGCGGCTTCTCAGGGGGAGAGACGGCATTAACTTTAAACTTTATTCATCCGGGCGGCGCAACTGTGGCGCTGCTATGTTTACCCTCGGCCTGACAGCAGAGCCATGCAACGAAGGGGTAGGGTGATGTTTCGAGTGAAAATCGATCTCGGCGCGATGCGTCATCACGACATCAAAACAACGGACGCGGGGACACCAGAGCGATCCACGGAGCGTTTGGGAGACTGGGCGGAGGAATTGGCCAAACCCGCCCCACAGCTCACCCGCGAAGATCTGTGCAAGACCTTCCATGAGAAGTTTCAGGACGGTTCCCGCCGCGAAACCAAGACTGTCGCCTGACCGTGAGGCGGGGGATCGGCGAGGTTTCGCCGCGCGGCTGATCAGGGGCGGCTGGGGCCCGAATTCCCCTTGCACAGGTCGGCCCCGCATTGGACCTTTCCTCCGACCTTTAAGGAGGAAATCATGTTCCCGAACTTTACCACGCGCTCCATTCTGACCCTCACCTGTCTCGCAGGAAGCGCCCTGATCACGCTGCCCGCCTATGCGGAACGCTTTGAGGCGCGCAGCCTTGTGACAGAGGCGACGCTCTATCCCGCAGGCGCGATGATCACGCGCGAGGCGACCGTCTCTCTGCCCGAAGGCCAGCACGAGATCGTCTTCGCTGACATCCCCATGAGCCATTCCTATGAGCAGGTCGTGCAGGGCATGCAAATTCGTGTCGACGGCGGTGCGCTTGGGCCCGTGGCCTATGGTATCGCGGAGATCTCCAAAGCGCTGCTCATCCGTTCGGAGGCGGAGAAAGCCGCCTTGGCACGTGTCGAAGAACTGGAGGACGAGATCGACGACCGGCGCGCAGAGATTGCGCAAATCGGGTTCGAGGCCGAGGCCGCCAAAGACACGCTCGCCTATCTCGCACGGCTGTCTGACGGGAGCGATGCGGAGCAAAGCGCGGCCACGGCACGGATGATCCGCGAAGAATCCCTTGCCGCCCGCCTTGCGCAGCAGGACGCGGAGCGTCGGGCCAATGCCGCGGAAGAGGCCATGGAAGACCTTGAGGCTGAGCTGGCGGAGGCCACGAAGGCGCTCGAGCTTTTGGTGCCCTCCGACGAGAACCGCATCTCCATCACCCTGCCGGTGACCATGGAGCAGGCCGGCGATGTCGAGATCAGCTTTACCTACATGTCCAATGAGGCCGCCTGGGAGCCGCGGTATACCGCGCGGCTGAACACGGACGACACCTCCCTTTCGCTCACGCGTTCGGTCGTGGCCATGCAGGACACCGGCGAACCATGGACCGATGTCGCGCTCACCTTTGCCACGGACGATCCGACCCGCCGCAGTTTCCCGAGTGAGGTCTATCCGCTGATCCGCCGTGTCTATGACCCGCGGCCGGTCGAGCCGCTGATGCGGAATATGGCGGATACGGCGATGGAGGAGGGCTATGCAGAGCCGGTGATGGAAGCGCCCGCGATGGTGCAGAAGATGAACACCACCCTGTCCGGCCTGAGCCAGACCTATAGCTACCCGACGCCTGCGACGCTCTATTCGGGCGAGGATGCGGTGGAATTTGCTCTGGCCACCGTCGATCTGTCGCCGGAGATTTTCGTGCGCGCCGTGCCGCTGCATGAGGAGGTGGGGTATTTGATGGCGTCCTTCGCCAATGAGACCGGCGAGATGTTGGTGCCTGGTTCGGTGCAGTTGATCCGCGACGGGGTGAGCCTTGGGGAGGCGAGGCTCGATACTATGGTCGATGGCGCCGAGGCGGAGCTGGCCTTTGGACCGGTGGATGGCATCACGGTCGAGCGTGTGCTGTTGACCCGCAACGAAGGCGACCGTGGCGTGATTTCCAAATCCAACGAGACGGAAACGGAATGGCGGATCGAGGTCGCGAACCTGACTGCGCGCAACTGGCCGATCGAGGTTCTGGACCGCATCTCCGTGTCTGAACAGGACGAGTTGAAAGTGGATTGGTCGGCGTCTCCCTCGCCGGATGTCGAGGGTGTGGACGACAAACGCGGGGTGCTGGCGTGGCATTTCGACCTTGAGGCGGGCGACAGCCAGGAGATCAGCCTAAGCGAAAATCTGCGTTGGCCGGAGGGCAAGATGCTGCAATGAGCGCTGCCATCCGTCAGGTGTGATCTACAATTTATGCGAGTGCCCGGAGCGCGTCCGGGCCCCCGCGATTCGGAAATTTTAAGGCCATGTTAAGCCTGTCACAAAGCTGCCGCAGGAGGGTCAGATCGCCGCCACGGGTCTCAAGGCAAATTAACCAGATCTTGAGCGACGCTGAGAATTTTAACTTTTGAAATCCGCCTCTTATCGGGGCGGTATCTCTTTGACTCTTAAGACTTATTGTTTGTGCATCTGCGAGAAAAATCGCAAATGTCTCAAATTGTTTCCATGCACCATTTCCGCCAACCGACCACCCGTGTTCCCATGATCTCAAGGGTTCCGGGGGTTTGGAACGATGCGCGACGAAAGGACGGAAACATGATCAAGCTGATGAGAACCGCTGGCCAACCTGTCGAGGCCAAAGGTGGGCTCCTTTTCAACTGGGACGTGCCAGCCGCCGATGCCGCAGGCCGCCCGGCCAACCACAATCTGACCCGCGAAGCACGACGCTCGAACGTCATTCTTCTGGGGGGACACCACTCCGAACCGGATTATCGTCCAGACCTCGGCGCGCGTGTGTCGCACCTCGCCAAAGCCGCCTGAACGCACCGGATCTCACGACATTTGAAAGGACAAACCCATGACCGATTATCTCGAAAAAGCCCGCCAAGGCCGCATCATCGCGCTGAACCTGCATCAAAGCGGGGCCGTGATGTTCTTTCCGGAAGAACTGGACGAATCCGTCGCAACGGCTCGGCCCAGTAGCCATCACATCATCACGCAGGTGAGCAAACCGATGTTCTTGCGCTCGGCCTCTGTGACCTCCGGCGCCATGATCAATGCGCCGCGCATGGAAGATGTCGCCAATACGCCGCTCATTCTGACCGAAGAGCACGCCGTGTCGACAGAGGACGCCGTTGAAAACGTCCTCCGCATGGTGGCCTGATTTCACACCGGATTTTAGACCGGCAAGAACGTCTTCGTTTCGGGATCGTACTGATGCAAATCACCCTCGCCAATATCCGTCCAGAGCCCGTGAAGGGTGAGATCGCCCTTCTCGACCGCCTCGCGGACAAAGGGGAAGGTCATCAGGTTCTCGAGCGAAACGAGGATGGATTCTTTCTCGAGGGCGCGTTTGCGCTGATCTTCCGGAATTTGCAGGACGCGTTCGTAACCTGGACGCAGGATGTCCATCCAGCGACCGACAAAGGAGGATTTTTCCTCCAGCTCCGGCGCCTTGCCTGAGCACATGTCGTAACAGCCCTGCACACCGCCACAGTTGGAGTGACCCAGAATGACGATATGGGCAACCTTCAGCGCGGTGACGGCATATTCCACCGCCGCGGATGTCCCGTGGTGGTCGCCGTCGTCCGTGAAGGGCGGCACGAGGTTGGCGATGTTGCGGTGAATGAAGAATTCGCCCTGATCCGCGCCGAAAATGGATGTCACATGAACTCGCGAGTCGCAGCAGGAAATGATGAAGGCCCGGGGACGCTGTCCCTCATCGGCCAAACGGCGATACCAGGACTTGTTTTCGGAAAACGTCGTTGCTTTCCAGCCTTGATAGCGTTGCACCATGTAGTTCGGGAGAGGCTTTGCGTATTTCATCGCTGCGTAACTCACTTTGTGGAGGTCAGGGACAATCGCGGAGAATGTAATGAGAGTTTTCGAGGAATTCGAGTGAAAAACCTGTTCCGATTAAACCTTTTCTTGAGGCTGATCGGGCAAAGTCAACACATAGCGCGTGGGGCGCATTAAAATTGGGGTATTGATATGGTGGTGGCAAGGTTGCGACCTGATGGGTCTGTGAAAGTCGACCGGGATCGTTTGGATCAGCTTTATGATCAACTGGGGACTTCCGGAGCGGACGGGGTTGTCTCCCGCGCGATGGAGGAACTGGCGGTTCGGCTGTCGAAGGTCGAAAGCAGCTATAAGAAAGGCGATTTCGAGGAGATGCAGCGGGCTGCACGCTCGATGATCGCCATTTCGGAACAGATCGGCATGGTCACCTTTGCGCAGGTGGCCGAGGACGTGAAAACGCTGGCGCTGACGGAGGACAGCACCGCCTTGGCGGCCTGTGTCGCGCGCCTGATGCGGATCGGGGAGAATTCCCTCCTGGCGGTTTGGGACCTCCAGGGCGCCTCGCTTTAGGAGCGATCAAAAAGAATTGGTTCATGTCGCATCAAAAGGTGCTGTGAACCAGCTTGCAGGTGGCATCGGATGGGCTAATCTTGGGGCAATCCTCAAGAAAGGCCCTATTCGATGCCACTTTCCTTTGCCGCACCCGGCAGCGCGACCCTTCCGCTTTATCTGATCACACCAGACCAACTCGACGACACGCTGTCCGGTCTTGAGGCCACGCAGGCTGATTGGATCAAGGCACAGGGGTTTACGGCCTCTTCGGGAAGCGTTTGCACCTATCCGGGGGCATCGGGCATTGCGGGTGCCGTGGCGGGGCTTGGCGCCGAACAGGATCGGTCGCGCGGGCGATTCGCCTTGGGGGCCGTGCGGAAATCGCTGCCCAAAGGTGTCTATCACTTGGAAACGGACCTTACAGGGGCGGCGCTGGACGAACAGCTTCTGGGCTGGCTCTTTTCGGGCTATATCTTTGATAAATATGCCAAGAAATCTGTGCCTGAGGGCGAACTTGTTGCGCCCGAGGGGGCCGATGTCGCACGGCTTGAGGCCATCGCCGCAGGCGAAGCACTCACCCGTGATCTGATCAACACCCCCGCCAATGACATGGGACCTGCGGAGTTGGAAGCCGCCGCTGTCGCATTGGCGAAAGACCATGCGGCGGAGATTTCCGTCACCAAGGGCGAAGACCTTTTGACGCAGAATTTTCCGATGATCCACGCCGTCGGTCGCGCCTCTCCACGTGCGCCGCGGCTGATCGACATGCGCTGGGGCACGTCTGGGCCGGTGCTGACGCTTGTTGGCAAAGGCGTGTGTTTCGACACCGGCGGGCTGAATCTGAAACCGGGCGCCTCCATGGGGCTGATGAAAAAGGACATGGGCGGTGCGGCCACGGTTTTGGGGCTGGCGAAAATGATCATGGCGCTGGAGCTGCCGCTGCAATTGCGCGTGCTGATCCCTGCCGTGGAAAATGCCGTCGATGGCTCCGCCTTCCGCCCGCAAGACATCCTGACCTCGCGCAAAGGTCTGACGGTCGAGGTCAACAACACCGATGCTGAAGGGCGTCTGGTGCTGGCCGATGCTCTGGCGCTGGCGGATGAAAGCCCGAGCGATCTGGTGATCTCGATGGCGACGCTGACGGGGGCGGCGCGGGTGGCGCTGGGCCCCGATATTCCGCCGTTTTTTGCAACCGATGATACGGACGCCAGCGTGTTGTCAAAGGCTGCGATGACGGTGGCCGATCCGGTCTGGCAACTGCCCTATTGGGAGCCCTACGAGCCGATGATTGAGCCGGGGATTGCCGATCTCGACAACGCGCCCTCGGGCGGTATGGCGGGGGCTATTACCGCCGCCTTGTTCCTGCGCCGTTTTGTGACGGAGACCCCGCGCTACATGCATTTCGACATTTACGGTTGGAACCCCTCGGCCAAACCGGCGCGTCCGAAAGGCGGTGTGGGGCAAGGCGCGCGGGCCATCCTTGCGGCGCTGCCGGAGCTGTTGAAGCTGTGAGCGATCGTCGCCTGACCCCCGCCAACGCGCGTGTGGCTCTGGACGGGTTTGCCCATTCCGGGCAGACCGTCGTGACGCCCGAACGTGCGACGATTTCCACCCCTATCGCGGCTCTACGTGCCAGCCCCGCCGGCAAACGCGACCGGCAATTGCTTTGGGGGGAGGCCTTCGATGTGCTGGACCGGCACGAAGGCTGGGCCTTTGGCGTCGCCCTGCGCGATGGCTATGTTGGCTATGTCGAAGAAAGCAAGCTCGGCCCGGATCAGACGCCGACGCATCTGATTTCGGTGCGCGCCACGCATCTCTACCCGACCGACTCGTTCAAAGCCGAAGAGCGCACCAGCCTGTCTTTCGGTTCCCGCATTCGGGTCGTGGATGAGCGCCACAAATTCATGGAAGTGGCCTATGGCGATGACGGGGAGACAGCTTTCGTCCCCAAACCCCACATCCGTCCCATCGAACGGCCTTTCACCGATCCCGTCACCATCGCGCAGCTGTTCTTTGGCACGCCTTACCTTTGGGGCGGCAATTCCGCCTTCGGGATTGATTGTTCGGGGTTGGTTCAGGCGGGGCTTTTGGCCTGTGGCATTGCCTGTCCGGGCGACAGTGATCTGCAACAAAGTCTCGGTACAGAGGCCTCAGGCGGATATCAGCGTGGCGATTTGTTGTTCTGGAAAGGCCATGTCGCGATGTGTGTGGATGACGAGGTTCTGCTCCATGCCAATGCGCATCACATGGCGGTGGCCTATGAGCCGATCGCGCGCGCGATTGCCAGGATCGAGGCGCAGGGCGACGGGCCGGTCATCGCCCATCGCAGGCTGTGATTATTCGACCGCACGGATCAGCTTGCGATCAAACACTCGCAGCACCGTGCGCAAGTCCGCGCCGCGCTTGAGGATCTGCCCATCCATGCCAATCACGGCATACATCCCCTGTTTGCCGCGCAGCTTGGGACGCTTTTCGATGCGATACAAAGGATGCTCGGCGGTGCGGCGAAACACGGCGAAAACGGCGACCTCTTTGAGAAAGGACATGCCGTAATCGCGCCACTCGCCTGCGGCGACCATCCGTCCATAAAGTCCCATGATTGCGCCAAGCTCATGGCGATCGAAAACGACCTTGTCAGGGGCTTGCGGGCTCTGCGGTTGGCCCGGAAAGGGCGTCGGCGTTTGTATGGTCATACCTTAAGAGTGGGACCAATCGTGCGGTAAATCAAGAAAACTCCACCACATCGTGAAAACTGCCTTATTCCGGGCACAAAATGGTCCATGATTTTTCTTTTTTGGTTCCTCATTTGGCCCGGATCGACAGGCAAAACAGTTGTCAGAGCGAGAACGCTTTGCCCCGGTGTCGCGGTTTAACAGCCCCCACCCAGTTCGCGACGCCGGGGATCTCGCTCTAAACCAACTTGTAAGGCCGAGGCAGACGACTGTCTCGGCTTTTCCTTTGTCTGAATGTCAGTGTGGCCTCAGCCGCACCAGACGCGGGCGATGCGCCCGTCGCGTCCGATGTCGATGTTGGTTCTGTCCGGCCGATAATCTTCGGTGATGGCCATGCCGGGGCGGATCACTCGGACGGGGTCGGGGATGTCGATGGCCTCAAGCGCCGTGGGCATTTCCCCGATCAAGGGTGTGACCATATCTATGGCGCAGCTCAGGTCGCTGGGTTTCGGCAGGGCGGGGTCACGTTCGCCGGCGGCAGGTGCCTCCTCGTTGCAAGCCGTAAGGGTGCAAAGGGAGAGAGCGAGAAGTCGCAGAGGAGTCTTGATCATGCTCGGGTTCCATATCGGGCCAGAAATAGGGCAACAGCGCTGTCGATGATCCTGTCCCTCTCCGCCTCATCCACAGTAAGGCGCCCTTGAAACAGATGAGCGGGCAGCAGGTGCACCTTGCACAGTTCTGCGAATTGTTCGGCGGCCAGCTCGGGATCGTCAATGGTCAGAACCCCTTGGGCGCACCAACTGGCAAGATATTGCGACAACCTTTCCTTCAACAATCCCGGCCCGCTGTCATAGAATTTCTGCCCGATCTCTGGGAACCGCGCACTTTCGGCGACGGCGATGCGAAATACGGCGATGCCGAAATCCGACAAAACGAAATCGAGAATTTTGCGCCCGGCCGCAGGGAGAATAACCTCTGGCGGATCGGTGACGTCCAGCCGCTCTTCATGCGCGTCGGCTTGTCTGCGGGTTTCCAGCGCTGCGATTTCCAGGAACAGCACCCGTTTGTCGGGGAAATAGCTATAGAGCGTTGCTTTCGACACGCCGGCCTCACGCGCGATATCATCGACCGAGGCGCCCTCATAGCCATCGCGTAGAAACACGGTGCGCGCCCCTTCAATGACCTGATCGAATTTGCGCCCTTTTTTGATGATGAGGCTGCTGTGTGGCATGATCAGCTCTTTCTGTGGCGCGATTTTTAAATATGTTCACCGCGATCTTAACCCATGAAAAGGCCATAAAAAAGGCAGGCCTACGATCTATAGGCCCACCCAGTGCTCGACAGGGATGTCGAAATCGACCACGAGGGCCTTTTTTGAAACTAAACAGAATGGTTTAGTTGTGCAAGTGCAGAATTTCGCGTTTCATGGGCGCAATAGCAGTTGCAGTGAGCGCCTGCACGGATTAATTTAGAACCATTCTAAATCAGAGGTGCCCATGTTCCCTGCCATCGCCAATCGCAAACGCTTCTCGGATCTCAGCGAACAGGAAATCATCGCTCTGGCGATTTCCTCAGAGGAAGACGACGCGCGGATTTATCGGCAATATGCCGAACACCTGCGCACGGACTTCCCGGACAGCGCCAAGATTTTCGATGGTATGGCCGAAGAGGAAGACGGGCATCGGGAGGCACTGATCTCCCTCCACAAACGCCGGTTCGGAGATGTGATCCCGCTCATTCGTCGCGAACATGTCGCGGGGTATTACACGCGCAATCCCGTCTGGCTGATCGGCAACCTCGGCCTTGAGCGTATTCGCGAGGAAGCCCACGCGATGGAGCAGGGCGCCGAGGCCTTTTACCGCAAGGCCGCGGAGCGCACACAGGACGCCGACACGCGTGCCCTTCTCGGTCGTCTGGCGGCGGCGGAGGCCGGGCACGATCGGCGTGCGGGTGAGCTTGAGGACGAGCACCTCACCGATGAGACCCGCAGCGAAGAGGAAAAGACCGCGCATCGTCAGTTCGTCCTGACCTGGGTGCAGCCGGGTCTGGCGGGCTTGATGGACGGCTCGGTGTCCACCCTCGCGCCGATCTTCGCCACGGCTTTCGCAACGCAGGACACCCATACGACCTTCCTCGTGGGCTTGGCGGCCTCCGTGGGCGCCGGGATTTCCATGGGCTTTACCGAGGCCGCATCGGACGATGGCGAACTGTCCGGCCGTGGCTCGCCAATGAAGCGCGGCATTGCCTCTGGCGTGATGACGACCCTGGGGGGCTTGGGGCACGCGTTGCCCTATCTGATCCCGCATTTCTGGACCGCGACATTCATCGCCATGGCGGTGGTGTTCATCGAGCTTTGGTCGATTGCCTGGATTCAAAAGAGATACATGAACACGCCCTTCATGCGCGCGGCATTTCAGGTTGTGTTCGGCGGCGCTCTGGTGTTCGCTGCGGGGGTGCTCATTGGCGGAGGCTGATTGAGTATTTTTGCCAAGAAAAAGCCAGCCAAAGACGGACCCCGTGACCAAGATTTATGTCGATGCCGATGCCTGCCCCGTGAAAGCCGAGGTGGAAAAGGTCGCCACGCGGCATCAAATCCAATGTCTGTTTGTCTGTAACGGCGGGCTGCGTCCGTCGCAAAATCCCTATGTCGAAATGGTCTTTGTGCCCGATGGGCCGGACATTGCCGACATGTGGATTGCGGAACGGGCGGGGCGCGGCGATGTGGTCGTGACTGGCGACATTCCCTTGGCTGCGAAAACGGTCGAGGCGGGCGCGCGCACGCTCAAACACGATGGCGAGGCGTTCACGCCGTCCAATATCGGTAATGCTCTGGCGACGCGGGATTTGATGTATGACCTGCGCGCGGCAGACCCGTTTCGCCAAGGCGGCGGTAAACCGTTCTCAAAGGCGGATCGCTCGCGTTTTCTCGATGCTTTGGAGCGCGCCGTGCAGGGCGCCAAAAGGGATGCAATATGACCATAGAGGCGGTGATTTTCGACATCGGCAATGTGTTGATCGAATGGCAGCCGGAACGGCATTACGATGCGGTGATCGGCGAAGCGCGTCGTAAGGCGATGTTCGAGACGGTCGATCTGCATGCGATGAACGATCTGGTCGATCAGGGCCATGATTTCCGCAAGACGATTGAGGCCTGTGCCACGCAATATCCTGAGTTCAAAGACGAAATCCTGATGTGGTATTTCGACTGGATTAAAATGGCGACGCCTGCGATCCCCGGATCGGTCAAGATTTTGCGGGCTCTGCGCGCCAAAGGTGTGCCGGTGTTTGCCCTGACGAATTTCGGGATCGAAAGCTTTGAATACGCCGAAACGCAGTACCCGTTTCTGACGGAATTTGATCGGCGTTATGTTTCCGGGCGGATGGGATGTGTCAAACCGCAATCTATCATCTACGAGATGGTTGAGGCCGATTGTAAAATCGCGCCGGAGCGCCTGTTGTTCACCGATGACCGGCAGGACAATATCGACATGGCCGCCTCGCGCGGATGGCAGACGCATCTGTTCGAGGGGCCGGAGGGCTGGGCCGCACGGTTGATCTCTGAGGGGCTTTTGACGGCGGAAGACTTAGCCTAACGCGTGCTCCGCACGTTGCCCCAAGGGGATTTCCTTGACCGGCAAATGCACGATAGCGGAGAAAGCCCCGATGCCAACGCCGACCCACCAAACCATGGTGTAATCGCCGTAGAGATCGTAAAGCCGCCCGCCGAGCCACACGCCCAAGAACGCGCCCAATTGGTGAGAAAAGAACACAATCCCATAAAGCGTGCCCATGTAGCGCAGCCCATAGATATGCGCGACGAGTCCTGAGGTCAGCGGCACGGTGGCCAGCCACAAGGCGCCCATGACGACAGAGAACACCAGCACCGATGTGGGGGTGATCGGGAAGGCGATAAAGGCGGCGGCGGCCAGAGTGCGCCCCAAGTAAATACCGGCAAGCAGGTATTTCTTGGAAAACCGATTGCCGAGGAAGCCCGCCAACAAGGTTCCGCCAATGTTTGCAAGGCCGATCAGCGAAATCGAGATCGCCCCAAGCGCGGAGGTCGTCGAGACGCCCAGAGAAGCCAGGGTGCCAGAGGGATCAATCGCGCCGCACATCTCGGTCACCAGCGCCGGGAAATGCGCGGTGATGAAGGCAAGCTGATAGCCGCAGGAGAAGAAGCCCAGGAAAATCAACGTGTAGGTCGGATCACGAAAGGCCTTGCCGAGAATGGCGCCAAGGCTTTCTTCCAACTCGGCTTTGCTGGCAACATCCGGGCTGCGCATCATCGGCAGGACGGCGAGGGAGGCCAGAACGGAGGCGGCGAACAGCAGGAACACGTTCTGCCAAGACATGAAGCTCAACAGCCACTCGGCCAGAGGCGCACCAAACACCTGCCCCGCAGAGCCCGCGGCGGTGGCAATGGCCAGTGACATCGAGCGATTTTCGTCCGAGGACGCCCTGCCCACGACAGCCAAAATCACGCCAAAGCCGGTGCCCGCGATGCCAAAGCCCACAAGCGTTTCGTAGAATTGATGCGCCAGAGGCGACACCGCCATAGAGGACAAAACAAGCCCGGCTGCATAGATCACGGCGCCCAGAATGATCGCCTTGCGATCCCCGATGCGCTCGGCCAAGGCGCCGAAAATCGGCTGGCCGATGCCCCAAAACAGGTTCTGGATCGCAATCGCCAGAGAAAACTCGGCGCGGGGCCAGTTGAACTCTGTTGCAATCGGGATCTGAAACACGCCGAAGGACGCGCGGATCGCAAAGCTGATGACAATGACGACACAGCCGGCGATGAGGACGGGCGTGATGAGGGGTGCGCGTGCTTGGGACATCGTGGTCTCCTTTGCCACAGGTTTCGGCAAAATTGCGCTTGGCGTCAATCGAATGATCGAGATGGTGCACATCATCTTTCCTTATGCGTTGGCGCGCAGTAGGAACGGGGCATGACTACGCTGATGGATATCTACGCGGCCCGTGTGGCCGAAGGCACGCTGCGCGCCGACCCGGCGCAAGAGGCGGTTTTGCCGATGCTCGAGCGGGTGCGCTCCGATCTTGCTAACCTGCCGACGAAGAAGGGGCTTTTGTCCCTGATCGGTGGCCGCAAAAAGCCCGAAGCCGTGCGCGGGCTTTATCTTTGGGGCGGGGTCGGGCGTGGCAAATCCATGCTGATGGACCTGTTCTACGAACACTCCCCGGTGCCCGCGCGCCGGGTGCATTTCCATGCCTTCATGCAAGAGGTGCAAGCCGGGATCGAAACGGCGCGCAAGGCCGGAACCTCGGACGCCATCGCACCCGTTGTCGACAAGATTTCGCATGAGATCAAACTCTTGTGCTTTGATGAAATGCAGATCACGGACATCGCCGATGCGATGATCGTGGGGCGGCTGTTCGAGGGGCTGTTTGCCAATGGGGTGACCGTTGTCACGACCTCGAACCGCGTGCCGGATGATCTTTACAAGGACGGGCTGAATCGCCAGCTCTTCCTGCCCTTCATCGAGATTTTGAAACAAAAGCTCGAGGTGCATCACCTGCATTCGCCGGTGGATTATCGCCAGGGCCGTCTGACCGGCACACCGGTGTATTTCCACCCGGTGACGGGCGATGTGCGCGCGACGATTGACGACATCTGGAATGATCTCACGGGCGGCGCGACGGAGAGCCTGACGCTGAAGGTCAAAGGCCGCGATGTGGTTCTGCCGAAGTTTCACAACGGCATCGCACGGGCGACGTTTTGGGACCTTTGCGGCCAGATGTTCGGGCCGGGGGATTACTTGGTGATCGCCGATGCTGTGAAACTTTTGATCCTCGAAGACATCCCGCGTCTGACGCGGGGCAATTTCAACGAGGCGAAGCGATTCGTGACCCTGATCGACGCGCTTTACGAGGCCAAGGTGCGCACGGTCTGCACCGCCGTCGATGAGCCGGAGCGGCTTTATATCGAAGGCGCGGGGGCATTTGAGTTCGAGCGCACCGCGTCGCGGTTGCGGGAAATGCAGGATGCCACTTGGGGTGAGGAGCGCCCGGAAATCAGTCCGGGGGACTGATTTCAGCGACGAACGGGCGGAGCCCCAGGAAGTGAAGGGCTGATCAGCCCTCCGCCAAAATCTCCCGCACGCGCGGTGCGACTTCTTCGCCGTAGAGGCGGATCGTGTCCATGATCGCGTCATGGCTCACGGGACCGGCGGAATATTTCAGGTCGAACCGATCCAGCCCCAGAACAGAGACCGTGGCGGCGATTTTCTGGGCGACCGTCTCGGGCGAACCGACGAAGAGCGCGCCGTGGTCCACCTCATGCTCAAAGGCTTCGCGTGTCAGTGGCGGCCAGCCGCGGCTGCGACCGATGCGCTGATGCATGATCCGGTAGCCGTCGAAATAGCGATCGCGGGCCTCGGCGTCCGTCCTGGCGATATGCCCCGGCGAATGCGCGCCAATCGGCAACATCGGCGCATTCATCTGTTTGCGCACATCGCGATAGAGATCGGCAAAGGGTTTGAACCGCGCCGGGCTGCCGCCGATGATCGCGAGTGCCATGGAGGCATCGTTGCTCGCCGCGCGCACCACTGATTGCGGGGTGCCGCCAACACCGAGCCAAACGGGGATCGGGCGTTCGGGACGGGGATAGACCGCCTGCTGTTTCAACGCGGTGCGGTGACGCCCGGACCAGCTGACTTTGTCTTGGGTAGTCAAAAGCTTGAACAGCTCGAATTTCTCTTCGAACAGCATTTCGTAATCCGAGAGATCAAAGCCGAAGAGCGGAAAACTTTCGGTGAAGGACCCACGCCCCAGCGTGATCTCGGCGCGTCCGTTCGAGATGGCTTGCAGGGTCGAAAAGCGCTGGAACACGCGTATCGGATCGTCGGAGGAGAGAACCGTGACGGCGGAGGTCAGTTTGACACGCGAGGTCTGCGCGGCGATGGCGGAAAGCACCGGTTCGATGGCGGAGACGGCGAAATCCGGGCGGTGATGTTCGCCTAGGCCAAAGACATCGAGGCCGACCTGATCGGTCAAAACGCCTTCCGCGATGACGTTGCGGATGACCTGACCCTGCGGCAGGTCATTGCCGTTTTCGTCCCATGTGACGTCGCCAAACGTGTCTACGCCGAATTCCAAAGCCATGTTCTGTCTCCTTAAACTTGGAGACAGAGATACGATGCGCGCGCCCGAACGCAAACACGCGCGGGCGCACAGAAGCTGTTAGCCGTTGCTTTGAAGCACATGCCCCGCGAGGTAGAGCGATCCGCAAATCAGGATGCGCGCCTCCGGATGGTCCGCGACGATGCCTTGGATCGCGGAGAGCACGCTCTCGGCCTCTAAGGTGTCAAAGCCTTCGGCGCGGGCGAATTCGGCGGTCTCATGCGCCGACAACGTGGCCTGAGAATCCGGGATCGACACGGCGACCAATTGTTCCGTATGACCTTTGAGTGCACGCAGATAGCCACCGACGTCTTTCGTGCTGAGCATGCCACAGATCATATAGGTTGGGCGTTTGGGCAGACGATCCAGTGCCTCGGCCAGAGCCACACCTGCCGCCGGGTTGTGCCCACCATCGAGCCAAATCTCGGCCTGAGGGGCGGCGTCGATTAGCGGGCCGGTTTTCAGGCGCTGCATCCGTGCGGGCCAAAAGGCGTCGGTGAGGGCGGCCTCAAGCGCGGCCTCATCGTAGCCCATGTGACGCAAAGCGGCGATGGCGGCGCCGGCGTTGAGAATTTGGTGATGCCCCAAAAGACGCGGCAAGGGCAGATCGCGCAGGCCGGTTTCGTCCTGGAAAATCAGACGCCCGCGTTCTTCCCAAACGTGCCATTCCTGGCCATACCGCAGCAAAGGCGCGCCGAGGCGGGCGGCGGTGGCTTCGATCACCTCCAAGGCCTCGTCCGGCTGCGGGCCGACAACGCAGGGCACGCCACGTTTGATGATCCCGGCCTTCTCCCCCGCAATCTCGGTCAATGTTTCACCAAGGAATTGCGTGTGGTCGATGGAGATCGGCGTGATGATCGTGATCTCGGGGCTGTCGATCACATTGGTGGCGTCGAGACGCCCGCCAAGACCCACTTCCAACAGGGTGTAATCGGCAGGCACACGCGACATGGCGAGGAGGCCAGCCACGGTGGTGATCTCGAAATAGGTGATCGGTTCGCCACCATTGGCGCGCTCGCATTCTTCGAGCACCTCCATCAGGTCCGGCTCAGAAATCAGCTCTCCGGCCAGACGAATACGCTCATGAAACCGCGCCAAATGCGGCGAGGTATAGGCGTGAACGCTTTTGCCCGCCGCCTCAAGACCCGCGCGGATCATCGCCTGAGTGGAGCCCTTGCCATTGGTGCCCGCGATGTGGATCACCGGCGGCAATTTGCGTTCCGGATGATCCAGAGCGTCAAGAAGGCGCCAGACACGATCAAGGACAAGATCAATGATCTTGGGGTGCAGGGACATCAACCGCTCAAGGATGACGTCGGAATTTTGGGCGGTCACTTTTGCGCGTCCTTGTTGGCGTCTTTGGCAGCGGGCGCTTCAGTTTTGGCCGGTTCTGCGGTCTCTTCCGCTTTCGGCGCAGGCAATTCGCCCGCGACCGCCGGGGGCATGCCGCCCAGCATCCGCAGAATGGTGACCAGCTCGTCCTTCATCTTTGTGCGATGGGTGACGCGGTCGAGCATGCCGTGATCCAAAAGGTACTCGGCGCGCTGGAAGCCTTCGGGCAGTTTCTCGCGGATCGTCTGTTCGATCACGCGCGGACCCGCGAAACAGATCAGCGCATTGGGTTCGGCAATCTGCACATCGCCCAGCATCGCATAAGAGGCCGTCACACCGCCCGTGGTCGGGTGGGTGAGCACCACGATATAGGGCAGACCCGCCTCTTTGAGCATTTCAATCGCCACAGTGGTGCGCGGCATTTGCATCAGAGACAGAATCCCCTCCTGCATCCGTGCCCCACCGGCGGCGGAGAACATGATGAAGGGGCGTTTGAGCTCAATCGCGCGCTCGACACCTTTGATGAAAGCGTTGCCGACATACATGCCCATGGAACCGCCCATGAAGGAGAAATCCTGCGCGGCGGCGACGACAGGCGTGCGACCGATCTCGCCCTCGGCGACCAACATGGCTTCTTTCTCGCCTGTGGATTTCTGGGCCGCTTTCATGCGGTCGGGGTATTTCTTTTGGTCGCGGAATTTCAGAGGGTCTTCAATCGGTTCGGGAACCTTGACCTCGGAGAAAATGCCGCCATCGAACATCGCCTTGAACCGCGCGCGCGGCGTGATGTGCATGTGATGGTCGCAGTTGGTGCAGACGTTCTGGTTCTCCGCCAATTCGCGGTGGAACAGCATAGTGCCGCACTCCGGGCATTTCGTCCAAAGATTGTCCGGCGTGTCATGTTTCGAGAAGAGTGAATTGATCTTCGGGCGGACGTAGTTCGAGATCCAGTTCATGCGCGGGCCTTTGGACTTTACGTGACGGGGCGTTACTTGGGCGTTACTTCTGGCCCCAGATAAGCCTCTTGTGGGCGAATTGCAATCAACGCCTGATCGCGAGGCGGGCGATAAGCCAGCTGGTGAGGAGAAGCAGCGCCTGGAACACCATGACCTTCGGATCGGCCAGAAGCACGGAAGGGTCCTCGGTCTGCACGAAGAGCGCGAAACCCGACATCATGTCCTGTTGCGCCGACAAGAGGATCGGGCCGACGTTGTTGACCAGATGAAGTGCGACGGCGGGGCCAATGGTGCCGGAGCGCATCGTCAGATCGCCCGCCAAAATCCCGAATGCCATGGCCCAGAGCACCGGGAAAAGCGCCGCCACGCCCTCGGCCTGACCATTCAGATGCAAGAGCCCGAATAGAACGGCGGAGGCCACGAGGCCCAGCGGATAGGACCCGGTCGCCCCCGCGATCTGGCTTTGCAGATAGCCACGAAACAAAAGCTCCTCGGCGGTGACCTGAACCATCAGCCCCAAAAGCGCGAAAGGCAGCCAAAACAGCCAGACCCGCGGCTCAAGGTTTGCGACAACCTCCGTGTCGCCATCCCAGGGCAGGAAAAAGATCAAAACGGTAAAGCCGGCGATCCATTTCAGCGTGGTGAAGAACTGTGCCCGCATCAGCGCGCCGGGTCCGGTGAGGTCGCGCAGGCTCCGGGCATGCAGCCATTTCGCGATCAGGATCGTGCCAAAGGCCAGCGGCAGAAAGCCGGTGAAGACGGTGAACATCCCACCGGGCGTGGCCCCAACCGCAAGCCCACGGTCGCCGAACTGAAAGGGCGCGAGATTGGGGGCGAGGACACCGATCAGCGCAAAGACCAAGGGCATCAGGATGACGCCCGCCAGAAGACCGCAGAGGATCGCCACACCCGCGCGCCAAAGCTCGGGGCGCCGCATCGCGGAGGCGATGATCGGCGCATAGGGGTGATGTGGCGGGTGAGGAAGGCGATCGGACATGAGGCTCTCGGGAAAGGGTTTCTTGAGCGATACCACGGGCATGAGGGTAGGGGAAGCGATCCGCCAAGCGCGGGAATTCGCCGATTGACACATCTCTGTGACGTCGGGTGGCTTGGAAGCCGGACGGCCCCCCTGTATGCCATGCCGGAATCGTCTCCCGTGGTGGGGGCAGGTGTTGCGTGAAAAGGGACAGGTCCGATGAAAAAGATGGTTTGGGTGATCTTGGCGCCGGTTCTTGCCCTGGTCCTGTCGGCCTGTACCTTGGAGACCCCCGGCACCGGCCCGCGTCCGCCGAGTGCGGTGACCCTGCCGGTTTCCGGCCTGTCTGTTGCGGGGCCTTCTGGTTTTTGCATTGACCCGGGATCGGTACGGGATGGCCAGACTGGTGGGTTTGTCCTGTTGGGCAGCTGCACGGGCCTCAGCGGCGGCAACAATCCCGGTCTCAAGGGCAAAACCGCGGTTCTGACCCTTTCGATCTCTGCGCCGCTGTCGCAAAGCGAAAGTTTCGATGCGCCGAGTGTCGAGGCCTTCTTTGCCTCTGAGACCGGGCGCAAGGCCCTGTCACGCAGCGGTTCGGCCCGCACCGTGACCTTGATCGAAAGCGATGTCGAAGGCGGGCGGCTTTGGCTTCATGCCCGCGATAGCGCGCCCAATATGTTGGCTGGGCAGGGCGATGAATATTGGCGTGCGCTCTTTGTCCTCAAGGGCCGTTTGGTGACCGTGACGGCGACGCCCTTTGATGAGGCGCCGATGTCGGAGGCGGGTCTGCGCAAGCTTCTGGAGCGCTTTGTTTCCGATCTGGAGCGCCGCAATCCCGGAATGCTTTGACGGACAGCTTGAAAATACTGTTGCTCAAATGGAACCAAACTCTGGATTCTTCTCGCGTTTGTTGAGTAGAAACCTTTGTCGGACATAGTAAGAGACAAACAGGCTAAGGCTCTGAAGAGTTTAAAAAAGGTTTTGGAATGCGGCGGCGCCTCAGAAATCTGATTGAAAAACGGTTCAATTCCATCGCGATCCGGCGCTGGGCGCGACGGGCGACGATGGCGGAGCAGCTGAGCCTGCCCGCTTTGCGTCGTCTGCGTGGACAGGCGCGATCCTTGCGTTGGGAGATTGATCGGTTTCTCTTTGTCGCCGACGGGCGTCTCGCTTTGCCTTTGATCGGATCGAACGCGATGCAATTGCCGCTCTACACCGATTGGTCGCACCGCCCTGAGCTGTGGCGTGGCCCGATCACGCCGCAAGGCGCCTCTGCCGTGCCGAACAAGGCGCTGATCGGCTCCGAGGCGACGCTGTATCACGATTGTCAAATTTCCGAACTGACCTATCGTCAGGTCCGCAACACGTCCGAAGAGGACCTCGCGCCCTTTGGTCTGCGCCTTGAGGTTTTCCGTTTTGACGGCTCTTTCCTGTCGTTGTCCATCGAGGTGCCGGATGAGATCTGTGACGGGCTCTCGCGCCGCCATCTGGTGCGCTTAGACTATGCAGTGGACATGGAAAAAGGGCTGGAGATTTTCGCCCGGCTCAATGTCAAACACGGTCCCAACATGGAACAGGTGGTGCGCGAACTGCCGCTCCACACCGAAGAAGGCCATGTGGATTTCGATCTCGCCTACACCAAGCTCAACGAGAAGCGGGTGGAAAAGCTTTGGATCGATCTGATTTTCGAAGGCCCCGAGATGAATCAGGTGTTCATCCGGGATTTGACCCTGTCGCGCCGTCCGCGCGCGGAATTGTGAGGGATTTGAGCGATGGATGAGGTGACACTGGTCAAAACGCGGCTTCAGGCGGGGATTTGGGAGGGCGAACTGCATGTGCCCGACACTGTGTCCACCTTGCCGGAAATCGAAGTGACCTATCTCGATCAGCCGGTGCAAGGCCATACGCTGGCCGAAGACCCCGAGCGCGACGGCGTCTGGTTCTTTCGCTTTGCCGTGCCTTCCGAACTGATCAACGACGGGGTTCAGACCTTTGTGATGACGGATCGCGACACGGGAAGGGTGCTCAATTCACTGTCGATGATCGCGGGGGAGGGGCTTTCCGAGGACATTCGCGCGGAAATGGATCTGTTGCGCCACGAGCTGGATCTGTTGAAACGCGCCTTCCGTCGGCATTGCCTTGAGACCGGCGCGAATTGATGTCGTCTTGATCTGACGCCGCGTTTCGGGTGACATCCTGCCTGCGCCTGCGCATTTTGGCGACCAAGGTTGGCGCTCAAATGGCGCTCAGGGAGGCACATGACATGACCCACTATCCGCATCTTTTGGCCCCGCTCGATCTGGGCTTTACCACTTTGCGCAATCGGACCCTGATGGGGTCGATGCACACAGGGCTCGAAGAGCGCGGCGATTGGGAGGCGGTCGCGGCCTTTTACGCCGCGCGGGCCAAGGGCGGCGCGGGCCTCATCGTCACCGGCGGCATGGCGCCCAATGTCGAAGGCGGCGTGTTCCCCGGCGCTGCGGGTCTGTTCACCGATCAGGACATCGCCAACCATCGCAAAGTCACCGACCGCGTCCATGCCGAGGGCGGCAAAATCGCGATGCAGATTCTCAATGCTGGCCGCTATGCTTACGGTCCGAATTGCATCGCCCCTTCCGCGATCAAATCGCCGATTTCGCCGTTCAAACCGACCGAGCTGGACGCGGCGGGCATCGAAAAACAGATCGCCGATTACGCCACCGCCGCGGCCCGCGCCAAAGAGGCGGGGTATGACGGTGTCGAGGTCATGGGCTCCGAAGGCTATCTGATCAACCAGTTCCTCGTCACCCACACCAACCGGCGTGAGGACGAGTGGGGCGGCTCCTATGAAAACCGCATGCGCTTTGCCATCGAGGTGGTGAAACGTTGCCGCGCGGCTGTCGGGCCGGACTTCATCATCATCTACCGCATTTCGATGATCGACCTGATTCCGAATGGCTCGACCTGGGACGAAGTCGTGCAGCTGGCGAAAGAGATCGAAAAGGCCGGGGCGACGATTCTCAACTCCGGCATCGGCTGGCACGAAGCGCGCGTGCCGACAATTGCCACCTCCGTGCCCCGTGCCGCCTTCACAGATGTGACCAAACGCATGATGGGCGAGGTCTCGATCCCTGTCATCACCTCGAACCGCATCAACCATCCGCAGGTCGCCGAGGATGTGCTCTCTGAGGGCTGCGCCGATATGGTGTCCATGGCGCGGCCTTTCCTCGCGGATCCCGATTTCGTCGCCAAGGCCAGCGTCGGAAAGGCCCAAGAGATCGCGCCCTGTATCGCCTGTAACCAGGCCTGTCTCGACCACACCTTCTCCGGCAAGCTCACCTCTTGTCTGGTGAATCCGCGCGCCTGTCATGAGACCGAATTGAAGTACACGCCGACCGAGACGCCGAAATCCATCGCCGTTGTCGGCGCCGGTCCCGCCGGTCTCATGGCCGCGCTCGTCGCCGATCAGCGAGGGCACAATGTGACCCTGTTCGACAAATGCGGCGATCTTGGTGGCCAGCTCAACATGGCCAAACAAGTACCGGGCAAAGAGGAATTCTTCGGCCTCGTCGATTGGTTCAAAACCAGCGTCGCCGGATCCGACATCACCCAGCGTCTCGACACGGAGGTCACGCCGGACATGCTGGATGGCTTCGATGAGATCATCCTCGCCACCGGCGTCACCCCGCGCAATCCGGAAATCCCCGGCCAAGAGGATCACGGCAATGTCGTCACCTATGTCGACATCCTGCGCGGCATGCGCACCGCTGGACCGCGCGCGATCGTCATTGGGGCGGGCGGCATCGGCTTCGATGTGGCGGAGTATCTGACCACGGCTGTCAGCCCGACGCTCAATCTGACCGAATGGAAAGAGGAATGGGGCATCACCGATCCGGTACAGGATCGCGGAGGCCTGTCGCCGCAAGGTCCGCAACCGGAACCGCCCGCGCGTCAGGTGACGCTCTTGCAACGTAAATCCGAAAAGCCGGGCAAACGTCTGGGCAAAACCACCGGCTGGATTCACCGCGCCGCCCTTCAGATGAAGGCGGTCAAGATGATGGGCGGTGTTACCTATGATCGGATCACACCCGAGGGCCTCTGGATCACCAAGGACAATGAACCGCAATTGATTGAGGCGGACACCATCGTGCTCTGCACCGGGCAACTCTCTGAGCGCAGCCTCGCTGATGCCTTGGAAACAGCGGGCAAATCCTGTCACGTGATCGGTGGCGCCGATGTGGCGGCGGAGCTGGATGCCAAACGCGCCATCGACCAAGGGGCGCGCCTCGCCGCAAACCTCTAACCCGTTTCCTTTGTTGCATAAAATACTCCCGCCGGAGGCAAAACCCGGCGGGGCACGTCGCGTCTTTCCCGATTGTTTCCGCGTTTCCTGAGGGCATACGATCCCGGAAAGACCACGCTATTGTCCCCCGCCTTCCCCATTCTTGCCCGATTTGAGCGGGATACCTGTCTCATGAGGGGCCAAGAACGTAGGTATGATTAAATGGACCGACTGACTGAAATGGAAGCCTTTGCCACGGTCGTGGATCAGGGCGGTTTCACGGATGCAGCCAAGAAGATGGGGATTTCCAAATCCGCCGTTTCCAAGCATGTTTCTGCGCTTGAGGCCCGGCTCGGCGCTCGTCTTCTCAATCGGACCACCCGCCGCGTGTCCCCGACCGAAATCGGTCTGGCCTATTACGACCGCGCGCGCCGTGTTTTGAATGACGCAGGCGAGGCGGATGCCCTCGTCACCTCGATGCAATCCGCGCCCTCGGGCCTGTTGCGCATCTCTGTTGCGACTGATTTTGGCGTGAACCATCTGTCGCCGGTGCTGGGCGAATTCCTGTCGGAATTTCCGGACATCACCGTGAACATGGTTTTGAACAATCGCTATGTCGAGTTGATTTCCGAAGGCTTCGACATGGCCGTGCGCATCGGCGAGTTGGAAGACAGCACCCTGCGCGCCCGCAAGCTGACGGAAACCACCAAACGTATGGTCGGTGCGCCGTCGTATTTCCAAAAATACGGCCGCCCGCAGAAGATCGACGATCTGAACGAGCACAAGCTTTTGCACTATTCGAACCAATCGAATGGCGCCGTCTGGAAACTCACCGCGCCGTCGGGCGAAAAACGTCAGGTGCGCACCGCCGGATGGTTGACGGTAAATGATGGGCAATCCTTGCTGAACGCCTGTATTTCCGGTCTCGGCATCGCTTACCTGCCGTCCTTTTTGTACGCCGATGCGATGGAACAGGGGTTGATCGAAGAGGCGATCCCCGATCTGCCCGCCGAGACCCAAGGCATCTACGCCGTCTATCCGCCGGGGCGCTTTACCCAGCCGAAAGTGCGCGCCTTCATTGATTTCCTGGTCCATTCCTTTGCCGAAAAAGGCCCGGACAAGTGGTAAGGCACTAAACGAATTCTCGTGGAAGAGACTTACTGGGTCGAGGCGATCACCGCTTCGACCCTTCTGTTTTGCTCGCGCCCCTCAGGCGTGGCGTTCGAGACGCGTGGCGCCAGATAACCGATGCCATCGGCGCTGATTTGGCCGGTGGGCACGCCGTAGGTCGTGATCAGCCGCTGTCGCACCGCTTGCGCGCGCTGGCGCGACAGGCCGGTGTTGCTGTCGAGGGAGCCGACATTGTCCGTGTGGCCGACCAAAACAATCCGCATCTCTGGACGCGTCGTGAGATAATTCGCCAGGTTTTGCAGCGAGGCAAACGGCCCCTCGCCCAGCGTCGCGGAACCGGTGTCAAAGGCCAGATCGTCCAAGACAACACGTCCACGCGCCTCCAACCGGGAGGCCAAATCTCCCGACGCGGCGGGACGAAGCGATTGGGTCAGATCGGTCGAACTGGGTGTCGTCAACTCAAGAGGCGGCGCGTCGGAGGGCGTCACGGTGCTGATCTGAACAAAGCCCGCGCCCGGAGCATGGCTGGTTAAAATCGCCACGACTCGCCCGTCGGCATGTTCGGCGACCAGATATTGATAATCGCTCAGGTCCAGATGCATCGCGGGTTCCGGCAGGACGTCGAGTTGATAGCGAAAATCGAACCCGCCACAGTCTTTGTCGGCGCAGGCGAAGAGGATTTGAAACCCCTCGGCCTCCAACTGGCGGCGCAGCGGTGCGATCAGTTGATAGCTGGTCAGCGAAGTCCCCGTGACACGGTAAGCGACCCGTTCAACGTCGCCGTCGGCCATGATCCGGGGGGTGTCTTCGTCCTGATAGGCGCCGGTCGGAAAGGGCTCGGCGGAGGCCAACTCGCTTTGCCGTGCGGTCACGGAGGCCGCCCCGGGCAGGTCGAGCGCCGAGGCGCCAGAGGACACCCCAAGACAGGCAGAGATCAGGCAAAAGGCGAGGCGTGGGGTCAGTTTCATGGGTGTCCGGTCAAGTTTTTCGTTCTGTAGTGGTACTGGCCCACCTCTTCCATTCCAAGCGCAGAATAGAGTGCAAGAGCCGCCGTGTTCGCCCGCGTGACCTGAAGCGCAAGGCTGTCGGCCCCATGCGCCCGTGCCCAATCGGCAGCGATGGACATCATGGCGCTGGCGAGACCTTGGCGTCGCGCGGGCAGGGCAGTCTCCAGCGCGTGGATCACGGCGATACGGTCGTGAATGGCGACAAACCCGGTGCCCGCAGGCGTGTCGCCTAAGCGTCCGAGCAGGGTGCATTTCGGCTCGGGTGTGCGCAGCATGATCTCGATCCGCGAAGGCCCGATGCCGCCTTCCGCCCAAATTTCCTTCTGAATCGCGGTGGGCGGCCAAGCGACGTAGCCGTCTTCCGCCTGCGCCGGGGCAAAGCGATCCAAGGGGGCTATGAGGCAGGCCACGGGATCGAACATCCGATAGCCACGCGCACCGAGCACGGTGTCAAACGCCTCTTCGCCGCCGCGAATTTGGAACAGGGCGTTGCGTTCGTCCTTGGCAAAACGGGCTTCGGTCTCGTCCAGAGCCGTGTCGGTCAGTGCGCCATCAAGCGTCGCCGCCGACACACGGCTGCCACCGCCCGCCCCATCGCGATAAGTAAACGGCCCAAGGCTTTCGCGCGCCAAAGGCGGCCAAGTTGCCTCGAAGGCCTGAAAGAGCTCAGGCCTGTTCATTGGCGGGGAAGATCGCGGCCAGCTCCAGAATGGCGGCATCGACCATCGCGCCGTCCTGTCCCCGGATCACGATATTGGTGCCAAAGGCGCCGTCGCGGTTGAACGGGTAGGAGCCCATCGAGAGCGCGGGATATTTCGCGGCCAGCATGCCCAGAGGCTCAGCCACGGCGCTTTCCGGTCTGTCAATGCGATAGGTCTGCGACAACAAAGGCTTGCCGCCGGTGAGTGTCGGCAAAAGCCCCGCGACCATGGCGACAAAGACACTCGGCACACCGGCCATGACATGGACATTCTCAAGCGAAAACCCCGGCGCGATGGAGACGGGATTTTCGATCAATGTGGCGCCCTCGGGGATGCGGGCCATGCGCATCCGGGCTTCGTTGAACTCGACGCCGCGGGCTTCGTAATGCGCGGTCAAAAGCGCGCGGGCATCGTCGCGCACATCAATCGTGCGGCCAAACGCGGCGGCGATGCAATCGGCGGTGATGTCGTCATGCGTCGGCCCGATGCCGCCAGAGGTGAACACTTGGGTGTATTTCGAAGACAGGGTCTGAACCGCCTCGACAATCGCGTCGCGGTCGTCGGAGACCACGCGCGCTTCCTTGAGATCAATGCCCACACGGGTCAATTCACCGGCGAGGTGATACATATTCGCATCGCGGGTGCGACCCGAAAGAATTTCGTCCCCGATGATGAGAATGGCGGCGGTGGGATTGTGATCGGTCATGTCTCGCCCTCCTTGAGCGGTTCTTGTTTAGGGTATAGGCCTCTCACCATGCGCTTTCAAACTGATCTGATCCCCGCCACGCTTTTGCGCCGCTATAAACGCTTTCTCGCGGACATTCGTCTCGAACACGGGCGCGAGGTGACGGCGCATTGTCCGAACCCCGGGTCCATGATGGGGCTCTCCGATCCGGGCACGCGCGTCTGGGTCGAACCCAATGACGATCCAAAGAAAAAGCTCAAATTCGGGCTGCGGATTGTCGAGTTGGAGGGTGCGCGCGTGGTGGTCGATACGGGCATTGCGAACCGTGTTGTGAAAGAAGCGCTTGAGGCCGGTCAGGTGCCGGGGCTTCTGGGCGATGTGCGGGCCGAGGTGAAATACGGCGAAAACTCACGTGCGGATTTTCTGGTGACACAGAATGACAGGAACATCTGGGTCGAGGTGAAATCCGTGACGCTGTCGCGCGAAACCGGATTGGCCGAATTCCCGGACGCCAAAACTGCGCGCGGCGCCAAACACCTCGCCGTTCTGGCCGATCAGGTGGCGAAAGGCGACCGCGCCGTGATGCTCTATCTCGTGTCGCGCGATGATTGCGACCGGTTTCACCCCGCCGCCGACATCGACCCGACCTATGCGTCAGCTGAGGCGGCAGCGCGGGCGGCGGGTGTCGAGATCATGGTCTTCCCCGTCGAAATTACGCCGCAGCAGGTCGTTTTTGTGCCCCGCCTTTTGCATCAGATGTAATCCTCCGGCACTGGCCCTTTGCGCGCAAAGCCCTTATATCGGGTCGAAAGACAACGGAGTGGACCCTTGGACGAGACGCATCGCGGCCGCATCACCAAAGACGGAATTCGGATTTACGAGGACGCCGATTTTGCCGGCATGCATGCCGCCGGTCAGGTCGCGGCACAAATCCTCGATGAGGTCGGCCCTCTGGTCGTGCCCGGTGCAACGACCGAAGAGATCGATGCTTTCATCGAACGCCGCGTGACGGAACTTGGGACTACTTCTGCGACCATCGGTTACAAAGGCTACAAACACGCGTCGTGCATTTCCACCAACCATGTGGTCTGTCACGGCATCCCCGGCGCGAAAATTCCGGGGCATAAGGATGACACGCTGTTGGACGGCGACATCATCAACATCGACGTGACGGTGATCAAGGACGGGTGGTTCGGCGACACCAGCCGGATGTATTTCGTCGGTCAGCCGAAAAAATTCGCCGAACGCCTGGTGCAGGTGACCCATGATTGCCTGATGTATGGCATCGAACAGGTGAAGCCCGGCAACACCTTTGACGACATCGCGCGCGCGATCCAAGAACATGCGCATAAGAACCGCATGTCCGTGGTGCGCGATTTCTGTGGCCACGGTCTGGGCCGGGTGTTCCACGCGCCTCCCAACGTGCTGCACTATGTGCCGCATCGCCGTCCGGGCGACGCCGCGCCGGTGCTCGAAGAGGGTATGTTCTTCACCATCGAGCCGATGATCAATCTGGGTCGCCCCGAGACGAAAGTGCTGGGCGACGACTGGACCGCGATCACCAAGGACAAGAAATTGTCCGCCCAGTTTGAGCACTCGATCGGGGTGACGGCGACCGGGTGTGAGATCTTCACACCCTCTCCGGGAAACATCTATTTTCCGACATATTGAGAAAAACGCCAAAGCGGAGACTGAAAAGTTCTCCGCTTTTTCTTTAAGAAACAAGGCCCTGACTGAATGGTCAGATAAAAGATGGGTCGCGCCTGTTGCGAATGACTTGCAACTAGACTAGCAAATCTCCACGTCAAAATGGCCGCGATCCACCGGGTCGCACTCACAGCCCGAAGGAGGCTTGCCCATGAACCACCTCTTGAAATCCGCCGCTCTCGCAGCTCTGGTCACCGCGACCGGAACCCTGTCCGCGGCCGCGCAGGAGGTCACCCTCCGGTTCCAGCATTTCGTATCCCCGAAAGCCGGTTCCGCCACCTATTTCATGGAGCCTTGGGCCCGCAAAGTCGAGAAAGACAGCGGTGGGCGCATCAAGGTCGAGATCTACCCGCTGATGCAACTCGGCGGCAAAGCCCCGGACCAATACGACCTGATCCGTGATGGTGCCATCGACGGCGGCTGGATCATTCCGGGCTATCAGCCGGGCCGCTTCCCGGAGACCGAGGCGATCGAACTGCCGTTCCTCTCGCTCAAATCGGCTGAGCTGTCTTCCATGGCGGCGTGGGAATTCACCCAGGAGCACCTTCTGGACGATTTCTCCGACATACATATCCTGGCCGCGCACACCCATGGTGAGGGTCTTGTGCACAAGAAAGGCGAGCCGATCCGCAAGGTTGAGGATTTCGAAGGTCTGAAACTCCGCGCCCCGACCCGCACCTCGACGCTGCTGCTCGAAAAAATGGGGGCCACACCCGTTGGCTTGCCGGTTCCGGCCTTCCCCGAGGCGCTGTCGAAAGGCGTGCTCGACGGCGGCATCATCACCTTTGCCATGTCGCCGTCCTTGAAGCTCGACGAGCTGACCGACGCGGAAACCGACGTGGCGGGGGATCGGTCGTTCTACAACCTCTATTTCCTCTGGGCGATGAACAAGGCGAAATACGACAGCCTGCCGGATGATCTGAAAGAGGTGATCGACCGCAACTCCGGCCTGATGGCCTCGCGTTGGTCCGGCATCGCCTATGACATGGGCGACGACGACGGTGTGAAAGTCATCGAAGCGAGCGACAATGCGGTCAACGTGCTGAGCGAAGAAGAAACCGCGAAGATCACCGCCTTGGGCGATGAGGTCGTGGCCGACTGGATCGCCGAGATGGACAAGAAAGGTTTCGATGGTGAAAAGCTGGTGGCCGATGTGAAAGCGGCCATGGAGCATGCGCAGGATGAGGCCCCTTGGGTCGATGCGCAGGGCGCAGCTTACAAGATCACCACGGAATAAAATCTGTGATCATTTGAGAAAAGGCCGCCTTTGGGCGGCCTTTTTGTTTGAGTATTTGTCTGCAATGAAGATTAGAGGCCGAGACGGGCGGGCAGGTCATGCATGTCGGAAAGATGCTCGGCACCCTCTTTGATCAGCCGCGCGCCGTTACCATGAGTGTCAAAGCCAAAACAGCGCATCCCGGCCCGACGGGCGGCGATACAGCCGGAGGGGCTGTCGTCGATCACCACGCAGTCTTCGGGGGATACGCCAAGCTGTTCGGCGGCGATCAGGAAGAGCCCCGGTTCGGGTTTCGCGGTGCCATAGGTGTGCGCAGAGTGAATGCGACCTTTGAGGCGGGCAAAGACCGCAGGATGCGCGCCCAGCGTCACGTCCATCTTTTCCATCGGTCCGTTGGAGCCGACCGCGTAGGGAATGCCAGCGGCGTCCAGCACATCGAAGGCGGCCTCAACGCCAGGGATCAGCGGGACGCCAGTGCGCAGCATCTCGAAAACGCGAGGGTAGACCTCGACCTGCCAATCGTCGGGCAGGGTGGCGCCTGCGGCGCGCGCACGCTCGCCCACGCGCGCCATGGTGCCGCCGACATATTTGGTCTCCAACTCATGCAATGTGATGTCGAGGCCAAAGCGCGCGAAGTCCTTTTGCAGGAACTCCAAAAGCGGCGGCTCGCTATCGACGATCACCCCGTCACAATCGAAAATCACGGCTTTGGGTGTCATTTCGGCTCCAGAAAATTGATTTTTGTGTCGCCATATTTGCGCGTGTCCAGAAGGGTCAGCGCGTCGGGCGGCGTGATCTCGGCGCTGTCTTCCCAGACCACGAGCGCACGTTGTGTCAGCCAATTCCCGGCAATCGCGGCGGCAATGGCCACCTCGCCCAAGCCTTTGGCATAGGGTGGATCGAGGAAAATCAGATCATAGGGTTCGGACGGGTTCATTGGCAGACGTGTGGCATCCATCCGCATCAGATCACAGCGGTCCTCGGCGCGGCATTTCCCGATGTTCTCGGTGATCAGGCTCTGCGCCTTGCGCCCGTCATCGACAAAGGTGACACAGTCCGCCCCACGCGACAGGGCCTCAAGGCCGAGCGCGCCGGTGCCTGCAAAGAGGTCAAGCACCCGCGCGTCCTCGACCGCATCGCCGTATTTGCCAGCGGTCAAAACGGAAAACAGGCTCTCGCGCACGCGGTCCGTGGTCGGGCGCAGATGCGCGCCCGCGTCGCCTTTTCCGACAGAGGCCAGCGCCAGCCCGCGATATTCTCCGGCAATGATCCGCATCAGCCGCGCATCAGTGCTTTGAGATCGGTGGCGGGATCGGCCACCTTGTCGGGATCGGCGGTCTTGCCGCTCTCAATGAGGCGTTTGGCGACCATATAGCCACGCGGATCGTTCATCGCGTCGATGGCGATCAACTGGCCGTCCTTGTAATACCAATGCGAATGCGTGCCTTCGCCCTCGCGGATCACGACCCGGTCGTGACCGTTGAAGAGCCCGGCGATTTGCAGTTTGACGTCATATTGATCCGACCAGAACCACGGCTTCGGCACATAGGTGACAGCTTGGCCGAGCATGTTTTTCGCGACCACCATGCCCTGATCAATCGCATTGCCGACGGATTCGAGACGCATCTGTACGCCGTCATGCGGGAAAGAGGCGCAATCACCCGCCGCAAAAATATCGGGGTTTGAGGTGGCGCCATAGAGATCGGTCTTGATGCCGTTTTCCAGCGTGAGGCCCGCCAGTTCGGCCAATTCTGTGCCGGGGGTGATGCCGACGCCGACGATGACGAAATCCACGTCGAGCGTGCTGCCGTCGGTGAGTTCAGCGGTTTGCGCGCGATCCTCGCCGGTAAGTTTCACAAGCCCCACGCCCTCGCGCAGATCGACGCCATGGGCCTGATGCAACGCACGGAAATAGTCGGAGGTCTCGACGGAGGCGACGCGTTGCAAAATCCGGTCGGCCATCTCGACCAGCGTGACCTTGAGCCCCTTCTTGGCGGCGACCGCTGCGGCCTCCAATCCGATGTAACCGCCGCCGACGATCAGCACAGAGGCGCCTTCGCGAAACTCGGGTTCGATCGCATCGGCGTCCGCGAGCGTGCGCATGGTGTACACCCCGCCGAGATTGCCGCCGATGGTGGCAGGCAACAGGCGCGGCGCGGAGCCGGTGGTCAAAGCCAGCTTGTCATAAGTGAGAACCTCGTCACCAATGGAGACGGTCTTCGCCGCCGGATCAATGCCGGTCACCTTGCAGCCCATCCGCAGCGTGATGTTCTCATCCGCGTAATAGCTCTCGGGGCGTAGGAACAGCCGATCCAGCTCCATCTCGCCCAAAAGATAGGCCTTGGACAGAGGCGGACGCTGATAGGGCGGCACGGGTTCTTCACCGATCAGAGTGATCTCGCCCTCGAACCCCTGCCCGCGCAGGGTGGTGACGATGCTCTGCCCGGCCTGCCCGGCCCCGATGACGATAAAGTGGCTCATGCTCTTTCCTCTGGTCGCGAAACGCCCTGACCCTATATCGTCCAAAGACAGAATGACAACGCACAGAGGAACACAAAGATGACGATTGCAACAGGAGACAGCCTGCCGGGTGGCACGGTGCTTGAAATGACGGCAGAAGGCCCGGCGGGAGTTGAACTTTCTGAGAAGTTCAAGGGCCGCAAAGTTGTGCTTTTCGGGCTGCCGGGGGCCTACACGGGTGTCTGCACCACGGCACATGTGCCGAGTTTCATTCGCACCATGCCGAAGTTCAAAGACAAGGGCGTCGATGAGGTGATTTGCGTCTCCGTCAACGATCCCTTTGTGATGGGGGCCTGGGCCAAGGACACTGGGGCGGAGGAGGCCGGGATCACCATGTTGGGTGATGCGGAAGGCGCGTTCATCAAGGCGCTGGGTCTCGATTTCACCGCACCGCCTGCGGGTCTGATCAACCGTTCGAAACGCTTCGCGCTTTATGCCGAGGACGGGGTGGTCAAGGTGCTCGAAATCGAAAGCAGCCCGGGCGAATGCACGATTTCTGCCGGTGAATCTCTGGTTGAGAAGATCTAAAAAGAACGCCCGGGAGATGATCCCGGGCGTTTCGTTTATTCAGGTTTTGTTTACTCTGCGGCGTTGAGCAACGTGCGCGTCGGGAAGGGAATATCCACCCCGGCCTCATCCAGCGCCTCTTTGACCTGACGTTTCATATCTGCCTGATATTGAAAGAAATCGCCGGATTTGACCCAGACCCGGACCAGAAAATCGACGGAGAAATCGCCGAGATTGTTGACTTGGATAAAGGGCTCCGGGTCGCTCAGGGAGCGCGCATCCGACATGATCGTTTTGCGGATCACCTCTTCGGCGGTCTTCAGGTTCGCACCATAGCCCACACCAAAGGTCCATTCGGCGCGACGCGTCTGGTTGGTGGAGTAATTGGTGATGATATTGCCCCAAACCTGCGAATTCGGGACGATGACCTGCACGTTGGACAGGTCCGCCAGCTCGGTGAAGTTCAGAGAAATGTCTTTCACCGTGCCCATCTTGTCGGAGACTTCGACGAAATCGCCGATTTTAAAGGGACGGAACAGGATGATCATCACACCCGCTGCGATGTTCGACAGCGTGCCTTGCAGAGCCAGACCGATGGCAAGACCGGCGGCACCGATGACGGCGACGATGGAGGTGGTCTGAATGCCGAAGGTGTTGAGGATGATCAGAACGGTGAAGGCCAGCACCGCATAGCGCGCGATATTGGCGAGGAAATTGAACAGCGTGTCGTCGAGGCGTTCGTATTTCAGCCCGATGGCACGGATGCGCCGCCCGATCCAGCCAGAGATCATCATACCGATGATCAAAAGCAGCAGCGCGCCCACAATCGACCCGGCAATCCCGGCGAGGAATTCAAGCGACAGGTAATCGCCGACGGTCTGACCGTTGTAAATTTCGTAGTTCAGGAGCTGTTCAAACATGTGCGGCGGCCTCGTCCATTTTTTCTGCCAAATTTATGTCTTTCTGGGTCAGCCCACCGGCGTCATGGGTCGAAAGCGTCACTTCGACCGTGCGGTAGACATTGCGCCAATCCGGGTGGTGATCGCGTTTCTCGGCCCAAAGTGCAACCCGTGTCATAAACCCGAAGGCCTCGTTAAAGTTCCGAAACTCATAGTGTTTCTCGATACCTGTGCCATCGTCCGTCTCTGTCCAGCCGCGTGTAAGTAACGGCGCGAGGGCCTCAGTTCGTGCGGTGCCTTGTAAGGTCTCAGTCATGATCGTCCTCCTCAGGAGTGGATTTGAACGGGCCGTAGGATGTGAGCACCTCGACCTCTTCAGCGACGGCGGCGCGTTCGGCCTCAAGATAGTCTGCCACGGCACCGGCAAATCCCGGATCGCGCATCCAATGCAGCGAATGTGTCGTGTTGGGCATATAGCCGCGTGCGAGTTTGTGCTCGCCCTGCGCGCCCGCCTCGACCCTTTTGAGGCCTTGGGCGATGGCGTAGTCGATGGCCTGATAGTAGCAAATCTCGAAATGCAGGCTCGGGTGATATTCGGTGCAGCCCCAATAGCGCCCGAACAATCGATCCCGCCCGATGAAATTCAACGCGCCCGCAATCGGCATGCCGTCGATCTGCGCCAAAACCAGCAAGACGTCATCGCGCATGGTCTCATGCAGCTCATCGAAAAACGCCCGTGTCAGATAGGGCGAGCCCCATTTGCGGCTGCCGGTATCCTGATAAAAGGTCCAAAACGCATCCCAATGGTCCGGGCGAATGTCATCGCCGGTAAGCTGAATGATCTCACCGCCAAAGCCCTGCGCCTGCGCGCGTTCCTTGCGGATGTTCTTGCGTTTGCGCGACGACAGAACGGCGAGAAACTCATCGAAGGTGGCATAGTCTGCGTTGTCCCAATGAAACTGTTGTCCGGTGCGGTGCAAAAGCCCCATGGCCTCGCCTGCGGCCACTTCGTCCTCGGTGCAAAAGGTCAGGTGCAGCGACGACAGTGTGTTCTGATCCGCCACCTCGACCGCACCCTGAACCAATGCGGCCTGGCCGATGTCTTCGAACCCCGGCCGGGTCAAAAGCCTGCGACCTGTCACCGGCGTAAAAGGCACCGCGATCTGGAGTTTCGGATAGTATCGCCCGCCCGCGCGCTCATAGGCATCGGCCCAGCCGTGGTCGAAAACATATTCGCCCTGGCTGTGGCTTTTGGCGTACATCGGCGCGACGGCGATCACCTGGTCGCCCGCGCGGGCCACAAGATAGCTGGGCTGCCAACCCGTGCCGGGACCGACCGAGCCGGAATTTTCCAAAGCCATCAGGAACCGATGCGTCACGAAGGGATCTTCGGGCCGTCCAACTCGGGGTGCTGCACAAGCATCCCAGTCCTCCGGCGCAATCGCACCGAGGCTGTTCATCAGGCTGATCTCGATCTGGTCGGTCATAAAGGTCCTGCGCGCGACGTCTCGTTAGAAACTGGCACGCAGGGTCTTGGCGTCAAGTCGGCAGGTAGCCTTCAAAGGTGATATTTTCCGCAATCTTGCGTGCCTCCGCCTCGTCTTCCGGGTTTCGGATCGTCCAGCACAGAATATGGGCACCCGCGTCTTTCAGCTCGGCGACCCGAGGTGCGTCGAGGTTTGACCACTGGTGGCTGATGAAGGACGCGCCGACACGGTCATAATCCGCGATGAGCCCCAAGACCTCGCGGCGGTCGGCGGGGATGAGTTTCGCGCCTTCGTCTTCCCAATTCGCAGTGGTGATGCCGCGCGGGATATGAGGGCAAAGCTCCGCCAGAACCGCGACCGAATGCGGGTTGAAGGACATGAGTGCGACAGGCCCCCCATACCCCTCAAGTGCTTTGGCCGCAGCCACTTCCAAAGCACCGACACTCGGTCCCATCGCGCCGTCCTGATCCTTCACTTCAATCAAAAGCGGCACACGACCGGCGACGTGATCCAGCACCTGTTTCAGCGTCGGCACCCCGACCTCGCCGGTTTTGAACCGAAGCGTAGAAAGGGCCTCGGAGCTCTGTTGCGCAAAGGCGCCGTGGCCCTCGGTCAGGCGATTGAGCGCATAGTCGTGAAACACCATCGCCACCCCGTCCGAGGACAATTGCAGGTCGATCTCGATGCCAAAGCCCCGCGCGATCGCCGCATCTATGGCGGCGATGTTGTTCTCCGCGCGGGCGATGTTGTCATCGTGCAAGGCGCGATGCGCAATGGGCGCCTTTAGAAAGGCCTCAGGCAGAGAGGGCATCAGGCGAGCTCGAAAATCGCTTCGATCTCGACCGCGACGCCCAGCGGAAGGCTGGCGGCGGAGACCGCGGAACGGGCGTGACGGCCCATGTCGCCCATCACCTGGACCATCAGGTCAGAGGCACCGTTGATCACCTTCGGCTGCTCGGTGAACTCCGCCGTCGAATTGACGAAACCCACGAGTTTCACCAGTCGTTTCACCTTGGAGAAATCTCCCTCAACGGCGGTATTCGCCTGCGCCAAAAGGGCCAGCGCACAGCTTTGAGCGGCTTTTGCGCCCTCTTCCGTGGCCATGTCTGCGCCCAGCTTGCCACAGATTAGCCCATCCGGACCGTTGGAGATTTGCCCGGAGATGAAGAGCTGATTGCCGCTGATCACATAGGGCACGTAATTGGCCGCCGGCGCGGGCGCGGCAGGCAGGGTGTGGCCAAGCTCGGAGAGTTTTGCGGAGAGATCCATGGGGAGGGTCCTTTATCGTGGGGCGTTATTTCTCGCGGAAGGCGCGTGTGAAATAATCCGTAAGGGGTTTTGTCAAATAGGCCAAGGGCGAGCGTTCGCCCGTGGACATATAGGCTTCGACCGGCATGCCGGGAATGAGAACGGTCCCCTCGGGCAGACGTGCACGCTGGGCTTCGGGAAGGTGAATGTCGGCGCGATAATAACTCGCGCCGCTCGCCTCGTCGACAAAGGCATCGGCCGAGACGCGCATCACCTGACCCTCAAGTTCGGGCGTGGTGCGCCGGTCAAAGGTCGTGAACCGCAGGCGCACGGGTTGGCCGGGGTAGACCTGATCGACATGTGTCGGGCTGACCCTTGCCATGATGATGAGCGGGCGATCCTGAGGCACGATGTAGAGCGCGGGCTGTGCGGGCGGGATCACCGCACCGGGGCCAAAGACGGAGAGGCCATAGACCACGCCCGCCACAGGCGCGCGAATGTCGAGCCGGGCCAGACGCGCCCGCAGGCCCGAAATCTGTTCGCGCAGACGGCTGACGCTGGCTTGAATGTCGCGCAGCTCTGTGATGGCAGATTCGCGGCGATCGCTGCTGGCCTTGAGGATGTTCAGCTCGATCTCTGTGATTTGCACCTGAGCTTGTGCTTCGGAGGTCTCCAGCCGACCGATTTCGGCGGCATATTGCACGGCGTCGCGGCGGATACCTATGACGCGGCTTTGCTGGGTCAAACCACGTTCGAGCAATTCGGTTTGCGCGGCAAGATCCTCTTCGATCAGTGACAATTGCTCGGAGAGCGCCGCCTTTTGTGCCGCGAGGCCCTCGATCTGAACTTCGATCTGGCTGCGCTGTTTGTTGAGCTGTTCGATCTCGGCTCTGGCCGTGTCCTGACGCGCTTGGAATAGGTCTTTTTGACCGGCCACGGACCGTGCGACCTGAGGGTCTTCGGCCATGCGGCTGATCAACTCTTGCGGCAACATGATCGTCGTCGCGCCGTCGCGTTCGGCCTCAAGCCGCGCCGCACGGGCCAGAAGTTCGAAAAGCTGGGTTTCCTGAAGCGAGATTTCGTTGAGGTAATCCTCCGACGACAACTCGATCAACAGGGCGCCTTTTTCGACCATCTCGCCTTCGCTGACATGTACGGCGGCCACTTCGCCGCCATCGCGATGGGCGACGGCCTGGCGGTTCTGTTCGACCTGGAGCTGACCGGTGGCCACCACCGCGCCGTCGATGCTTGCGAATATGGCCCAGCCGCCAAAGCCGCCGAACAACAGCGCCATGCAGATCAGTCCAAACCAGATCGCCCGGCGTGCAGACCATTTGGGATCTTGGGAATGTGCAGTCATTGGATGCCCCCCTGACCCGCGTCCTTGCGCAGGATCTCCTTGGAGTTCTTGACCATCTCGCCCAGCACCTGATCGCGGGGTCCAAAGGCGCGCCGCAGCCCGCCGTCCAGAACCAAGAGCTTTTCGCATTCCTGAATTGCAGAAGGCCGATGCGCCATGATCAACACCGCGCCACCTTCGTCCTTGTGACGTCGGATCGCGGCGTTCAGGGCGATGGAGCCCGCGTTGTCCAGATTAGAGTTCGGTTCATCGAGAATGACGATCACCGGATTGCCGTAAAACGCCCGCGCCAGCCCGATCCTTTGCAATTGCCCGCCGGACAACAACCCGCCCGCGGAGGCGACCGGCGTGTCATAGCCGTCGGGCAGGGACAGGATCAGATCATGCGCATCCGCCTTTTTCGCGGCAGAGATCACGGCCTCCGCATCGGGGGTGAGCGCCAGCTTGGCAATGTTTTCGGCGATGGTGCCGTCGAAAAGCTGCACCTGTTGCGGCAGGTAGCCGATGTAGCTGCCAAGGGCTTCGCCAGCGTAATGCTCCAGTTTCGCACCATCCAGCCGGATCGCGCCACTGGACGGCGGCCAAACGCCGGTGAGGGCGCGGGCAAGTGTGGATTTTCCGGCCCCAGAGGGTCCGATCACACCCAAGGCTTCGCCGGGCGACAGATCGAAACTGATCATCCGCAAAGAGGCTTGTTGTTGACCCGGGGGCACAACAGAAACCTGTTGCACGGTCAAAGCGGCTTTCGGTCTTGGCAATTCGGTGCGGGTGACATCGGCCGGGTTTTTGCCCAGCAATTCGGCCAGATCGCCCCAGCCACGTTGGGCATGCTGGAACAGGTTCCATTGACCGATCAAAAGATCGACGGGCTGAAGCGCGCGCCCAAGCAGGATGGAGCTCGCGATCATCGCGCCCGGGCTGACCTGACGCTCCAACACCAGCCAGGCCCCGAGCGCCAGCATCGCCGATTGCAAAAACAGCCGCAGGGCGCGAGAGGCGGCGGTGAACCTATGGGTGGTGTCCTCGCTGGCCACGGATGTCTCCAGGGCGGTCTCGCGCGCTTTCAGCCAGCGACGATAGGCGGCCTCTTTCATGCCCAAAGCCGCGAGTGCTTCGGCGGCGGTGGTCATCCGGCTGGCGGTTTGGGCGGCCCCGCTCTCGGCACGGATCACGGCGTCTTGCATCGGTTTCGCAGCAGAACGATGCAACAGCGCAACGCCCACGAGGATGGCGCCGCCCCCGACGGCCAGAAGACCGAGATAGGGGTGAAACAGGGCGATGCCAAACAGGAAAAGCGGCGTGAAGGGCAGGTCGAAAAGCGCGGCCAGCGCCGGAGAGCCGAAGAATCGCCGAATCGCAGTGAGATTGTCCATGCCGCGGATCGTGCGGCTTTCGCGGGGATTGCGGGCGGCCTGCGCCATGGTGGCGTGAAACACGCGGGTCTCGAGACGGCTTTGAAACCGTGCGGCAATGCGCGACAGGATGTGCGCACGCGTGCCGTCCAAAAGCCCCATCATCAGATAGAGAAACGCGACGATAGAGAAGAGCGCGACCAAAGTCGCCACCGAACCAGACCCCAGCACGCGGTCGTAGACCTGAAGCATGAACAATGGTCCGGTGAGCATCAACATATTGATGCAAATGGAAAATATACCCGATGCCCAAAACAGGCCACGCGACTCTTTTCGGGCGCTGGATAGCTCTCTTTGGCCGAGGCGGATGTCTTCCTGTGTCATGTCGGTGTCTTAACTCGGTCGTGTCTGATATGGCAGGGATGCCTGTCGCACCCGGTGTGGGCCAGAAGCGATCTGTTGAAACAATGTCACAGGATAAATATCAGAGTGTGTGTTAATATTGGGCTTCCGTTTCAGGAATACTATCTCGCGGTATAGCCATGGAGATGACGCCTGTCACCTGGTCCTGCCCGATTTGCCTTGATGCCTTAGCCCGAAGGTTTGCTGCCATGTTTCCATCTTTCTCCGTGCGGGGTCTGCCCGCCCTTGCCGCTGTTTCGGGGCTTGTTGTTTTGTCGGGGTGCGCCACGCCGGGGCCGGACGGGATTGCCGATCCTTACGAGGAGGTGAACCGCGGCTGGCATGACACCAACATCGCGCTCGACAAGGCGGTGATCAAACCGGTGTCGACGGCCTATGGCACGGTGGTGCCAGATCCCCTGCGCAAAGGCTTTTCCAATGTCTCCGACACGCTGGGCATTCCGGGCACCGTCGTGAATGACGTGTTGCAACTGCGCTTTGGCGATGCGTTGCACAACACGGCGCGTTTTGCGGTGAACGCCACGGTCGGGATTGGCGGGCTTTTCGATCCGGCGACCGAGATGGGGCTCGAAGAGCGCGACTCCGACTTTGGCGAGACGCTTCACACCTGGGGCGTGGGCGAAGGTGCCTATGTCGTCTTGCCGCTTTATGGCCCTTCGACGGAGCGCGATTCCCTCGGGCTTCTGGTCGATATTGCCCTCGATCCCGTCGGCAACCTCTTGGGCAGCCCGGAGAAAAGCTACAAGACCGGGCTGAAAGTCGCCGACCTTGCCGACACACGATATCGTTACTCCGATCTCTATGAATCTGTGATTTACGACAGTGCCGACAGCTACGCCCAGATGCGTTTGACCTATCTCGACAACCGTCGCTTTGAATTGGGAACGCCGATTGTCACCGGTGGCGGTCAGGCCGCGGATCAGGGCGCAGCCCCCTATGATATTTACGAGGACTTCTATGAGTGATTTCGCTTTCTCGCGCCGGTCGGTTCTTGCCGCTCTGGGCGCCTCTCTGATCCTGCCGCAGGCCGCGCTGGCCTTTTCGTCGGCTCAGGCGGAGGCGCTGATCGGCAAGGCCGTGGATGACATCAACGCCATCATCAATTCGGGCAAATCCGAAGCCGCCATGTATGTGGATTTCGAGCGCGTGCTGGTGCGCTATGCCGATATGCCGAACATCGCGCGCTCCGTGCTTGGCCCGCCTGCGCGCTCGGCCTCCGCTGGGCAACTCAACGCTTTCACCAAAGCGTTCCAGACCTATATCGCCCGCAAATACGGCTCGCGCTTCCGCGAATTCATCGGTGGCAAGGTTCAGGTCAACAGCACGCAGCAGATCAACTCTGTCTATGACGTGCGCTGCACCGCGATCCTGCGCGGCGAGCCGCCGTTTGCGATCTCCTTCATCGTGCATGATCGTGCAGGCAAATTTATCGACCTGCAGATCGAAGGGATTTCGCTTTTGAAATCCGAGCGCGCCGAGATCGGTACGATGCTCGACAGGGCCGGTGGCAATATCGACGCGCTGACGGCGGCGCTGCGCTAAGCGTTTCGAAGCTCTGAGTGAGAATAGGGCTGCGGATCGTGCCGCAGCCCTTTTTCGTGCTTAACGGGTGTAGACCGCTGTCAATTTCGCGGTCGCGATGGTCTGGCTGTTGATCATGTACCCGGCAATGGCGTTGGTCGCACCGTCCGGCAGATCGAGCTTTGCCGACAGCGCGTGCAGGGTGAAGATGTAGCGATGCACCTCTCCCGGCGGCGGGCAGGCGCCACCAAAGCCCAGGCTGCCATAATCATTGCGCAGTTCCATAGCGCCTTCGGGCATCGCGTCCGTGCCGCTCGCGCCGGCCGACACCTCGGTCACGTCCACCGGAATGTTCACGACACCCCAATGCCACCATCCCGAGCCGGTCGGCGCATCCGGGTCATAAGCGGTGAGCGCCAGACTTTCGGTGCCCTCCGGCAGGCCGGACCAGGCAAGATCGGGAGAGCGATTGCCGCCGGTGCAGCCGAAGCCCTCGAAGACCTGTTCGGCGCTCAACTGCATCCCCTCGGCCATGCTTTGGCTGGTCAGTTGAAAGCCTTCGGCGGCGAGGGCGCCAGAGAGGGCGACGCTCAGGATGAAGGCGGAGAGGGCGGTTGCGCCAAAGTGCGTGATGGGGAGGGTGAAAGACATGTGTCATCCTTTTCAAATCAGTGATGGGATGACTTTAGTCACTGGAGAAGAGGCGCGCTTTCGAGGGGCGGGCAAAAACTATCGGCAAACGATCAAGCTTCGATCATTCGGATGGATTTCGGCGGGATGCCAAAGCGTTTCTTGAAAGCGTCCGAGAAATGCGAGGGCGTTTTGAAACCGCACTCGAGCGCGATCTCGGAGATCGGCTGGCCAGTGGTCTGAAGCAACCCCAACCCACGTTCCAGCCGGGTGTTCAGCAGGATGCCGGAAAACCCATGCCCGGATTTGGCCAGCCAACGGCGCAGCGTCGCCTCCGACATGCCAAGATCACGCGCCACCTCGGGTGCGCGCCAGTCGTGGCTCAGATCGCGTTCGATCAGCTCGCGCACCCGCGCTTGCGGCGTGTCTTCCCCCAAAAGCGGCAGCACGACGCCTTGGTGTTTCAACCAAATGAGCGGCTCCAACAGGCGATGTCTGCGGATTTCCGGCGGCAGGTTGGTGGTTGCGAGCGTTTCTTTCAAAAGACTCAGCACGGCCTGCGGCTGATGCGAGGTCGCGCGCAGGATCTGAATGCCCGCCTTGCGGTGCAGCACCGGGGTCTGCGTGAAGACCTCTTCGATCAGGTCGTCGGAGAAATTCACCCCCTCCGCCTGATAGTGCCGATCCGCGAGGGGGCGGTTTTCCATTGTCAAAACGACGCCGGGCGGAAAGATCATCACATCTCCTTCGCGCCCCTCGATCTCGCCACGCACCGGGCATGTGACGACCTTCGATCCGCTGCGGATGAAAATCAGAAAGGGACGGCGGAAATAGAGATCTGTGAACCGCGCCGCCGTCGCCTGGCTGACCGGGGCGATGGACACGTCGCAATCAGACCTGTCCATCGTCCTGCTCTCAGTTGCCATTGCCGAAAATCGCCCCCAACAGGTCGAGCAACACATTGTCGGCCTTGTCATTGCCGCGCTGACCGTTGCCCGAGGGCTGGGCGCGCTGCACTGTCGGCGGGCTCGCGGGGCGGATCATCGGCAGCGGTTTCGGCTCCATGCCCTCTTGCACCTGCGCCATGGTCCGTTGCCAAATCTCCGCCGGAAGACCGCCACCCGTCACGCCGGTCAAAGGCGAGTTGTCATCGTAGCCCATCCAGACGCCCGCAACGTAATCTGCGGTGAAGCCCATGAACCAGGCATCGCGCGCGGCCTGCGTCGTGCCGGTCTTGCCCGCAACCTCGACGCCCGGGATTTGCGCCCGCGCGCCGGTGCCGCCTTGGACCGCGTTATACATCATATAGATGAGCTGCTGCGCGCTGTCCGGCGTGATGACACGTTCACCAAGCCCGCCTTCCTGGCCCATCAGGGCTGTGTTGTCGCCTTTGAGACGCAGGGATTTCAACCCGTACGGCGTCACGGAGGAGCCGCCATTGAGAATGCCCGCATAGGCGCCGGTCATCTCCAAAAGCGTGGTTTCCGAGACACCCAGCGCCAGCGCGGGCCCTTGCGCCAAATCGCTCTCGATCCCGAACATCGAGGCCACGGTGCGCACATTCTCAAGCCCCGCATCCATCGCCAGCTCGACCGCCGGGATGTTGTAGCTGTGCTTCAATGCATCTGTGACGGTCACGAGGCCGTGGAATTTGCGATCATAGTTCTGCGGCGACCACGGGCCGGAGCCGGGGATGTCCAGCGTGATCGGCTCGTCCATAATGGGATCGTCATAGGACCAGCCCATGTCCAGAGCGGTCGCATAGACGAAGGGTTTGAACGACGACCCCGGCTGGCGTTTCGCCTGTGTCGCGCGGTTGAAGGCGCCCGAGACCTTGAGCTTGCGCCCGCCCACCATCGCACGGACAGCGCCGTCGGCGGACATCACGACGATGGCGGCCTGTGCCTCAGACCCCTCACGCACCTTATTCTCGAAAATCCAGGTCAGCGCGTCTTCAGCGGCACTTTGGATGCGTTGGTCAAAGGTGGTTTCGATCACCACGTCTTCGGTCGTGTCGCGGGTCAGGAAATCCGGGCCAGCGCCCATCACCCAATCTGCGAAATATCCGCCCGCGCGTTTCTCTGCGGTTTCCGACAGCTCGGCGGGATGGGCCTTGGCATAGGCGCGCTCCTCGTCGGAGATGTAGCCCTGTTGGTTCATCAGCAGCAAAACGATGCCTGCGCGCTCTTGTGAGCGTTCAAGGTTGTTCGTCGGCGCATAGCGTGTCGGTGCGGTCAAAAGACCGGCGAGCATGGCTGCCTCAGCGATATTCACTTCGGCGGCGGATTTGCCGAAATAGCGCTGCGCGGCAGCTTCAAAGCCATTCGCGCCGGCGCCGAGATAGGCCCGGTTCATATAGATCGAGAGAATCTCATCCTTGGAATAGCGGGCCTCCATCGCCATGGCGTAGACGGCCTCTTTGGCTTTGCGCGCGATCGAGCCTTCGCGGCAATCGGCCTCATATTCCGTCTGGTTCTTCCACTTTTCCGGATCATAGGGCACGCCAAGGCACAAAAGCTTTGCGGTCTGCTGTGTCAGGGTCGAGCCGCCGTGGCCCGACAGGGGGCCGCGGCCTTCGGAGAGGTTGATCTTGACCGCAGAGGCCACACCGCGCGGTGAGACGCCGAAGTGGCGGTAGAAGCGTTTGTCCTCGGTCGCAACAATTGCCTCTTTCAGATAGGGCGACACGGTGTCCGCCGTGATCTGGCCGCCGAATTGTTCGCCACGCCAGGCAAACACAGAGCTGTTGCGATCCAAAAGCGTGACCGATCCCCGCGCACGCCCATCGAGAAGCGCCGAGTAAGGCGGCAGCGTGGAATAGATGTAAAAAACGGCAATGCCCAAAACGACGGCAAAGGCCAGTGCGCCGCGTGAGAACGCCAGCCAGATCAACCGACCGACCCAACGCATCGTCCCGCCCAGAAGACGCACAATCGGATTCGACGACCGCTTGCGGGCCGAAGCCCGCTTGGGTTTGCGCGCAGAGGTTTTTTTGCGGAACAGAGGCTTTTTCGCCTTTTTTTCCGGCTTTTTCTTGGCTTTCGTGCCGTTGGGATAGCGCCGATCTGCGACCAGTTTCCGCTTTCCGCCGTTGGATCCTGTCATGTTTTGCTCGATTTTTGCCAGGTTTTGATTGCCGAGAACTCTAATCAGTCGTGGCGCGAATGTTGAGGGGAAACGAGTCGCGCTCACCTCTTTATTTTATGCTTATTTTTTGACCTATGTGCACAAAATGTATAATTTTTAGGCGCAAGTGCTTGAAAATGACTCACGACAGGCAGTCCCATCGCTTGTGAAGGAACTCTTAACGTCGTTTTGCTGAGCCGTGGTCGCACCAGCAGTGGCGCCACCCGCTCAAACGGAAGGGGAAAAACGTGAAACTCATTATTGCTGCAATCAAGCCGTTCAAGCTTGAAGAAGTCCGCGAAGCGCTGACCGGGATCGGCGTTCGGGGCATGATGGTGACGGAGATCAAGGGCTTTGGCTCTCAGTCCGGTCACACCGAGATCTACCGCGGTGCGGAATACGCCGTGAATTTCGTGCCGAAGGTGAAACTTGAGATCGTCGTGGCCGATGCCATGGCAGAGCAAGTTGTCGAAACCATCGCAACCACCGCCAAGACCGACAAGATCGGCGACGGCAAGATTTTTGTCCTCGACGTGGAAGGCGCGACGCGCGTCCGTACCGGCGAGACCAACGACGACGCGATCTAATCGCGCATACCCGAGACGAAAGGGACTGAAACCTATGAAACTCACCAAGCTCATTCCGGCCACTGCGCTCGCGACCGCGATGCCGCTTATGGCCTTTGCGCAGGACGCTGAAGAAGCCGTTGCTGCCGCCGTGCCGACCGATGTCGTCTTTATCATGAACACCGTGCTGTTCCTCGTGGGCGGCTTCCTCGTGTTCTTCATGGCCGCTGGTTTTGCCATGCTCGAAGCGGGCCTCGTGCGCTCCAAGAACGTGGCGATGCAGCTCACCAAAAACGTGGCCCTCTTTGGCCTCGCCTCGATCTTCTACTACCTGATCGGCTATAACCTGATGTACCCGCTGGGCACCTGGTCGGTTGATGGCATCCTCTCCGGCGTCTTCGGCCCGGGCGTGCTTGAAGCCGTTGGTGTGACCGCCGATGCTGTGGACGACTATTCCTACGCCTCCACCGGCTCCGACTTCTTCTTCCAGCTGATGTTCTGTGGTGCGACCGCCTCCATCGTGTCCGGTACGCTTGCTGAGCGCATCAAACTGTGGCCGTTCCTGATCTTCACGATCATCCTGACCTCCATCATCTACCCGATTTCTGCCTCCTGGAAATGGGGCGGCGGTTTCCTCGACGAAGCTGGGTTCCTCGACTTCGCCGGTTCCACCGTTGTGCACTCCGTGGGTGGCTGGGCTGCTCTGGCTGGCGCTCTCATCCTCGGCCCGCGTATCGGCAAATACAAAGACGGCAAAGTCACCGCTTTCCCGGGCTCCAACCTGACGCTCGCCACTCTGGGTACGTTCATCCTGTGGCTCGGTTGGTTCGGCTTCAACGGCGGTTCCCAGCTCGCTATGGGCTCCGTGGGTGACGTGGCTGACGTGTCCCGTATCTTCGCCAACACCAACACCGCAGCTGCCGGTGGTGCGATCGCCGCTCTGATCGTGACCCAGCTGGTCTACGGCAAAGTCGATCTGACCATGGTGCTCAACGGCGCTCTGGCTGGCCTCGTGTCCATCACCGCAGAACCGCTCACCCCGACCCTGGGTGCAGCCACCCTGATCGGTATGGTCGGCGGCGTGATCGTGGTCTTCGCTGTGCCGTTCCTCGACAAGCTGAAAATCGATGACGTTGTCGGTGCGATCCCGGTCCACCTTATCTGCGGCATCTGGGGCACCATCGCTGTCGTCTTCACCAACTCCGACGCCACCATCGGCGCTCAGCTCTACGGTATCGCTGTGGTCGGTGTGTTCACCTTCGTTGTCTCCGCCATCGTGTGGTTCATCCTGAAGGCGATCATGGGCATCCGCGTCTCCGAAGAAGAAGAGATGATGGGCCTCGACAAAGCCGAGCTGGGCATGGAAGCCTACCCGGAATTCTACAAAGGCTGATCCCTTCCTCAGTCTGAACATCTTGAGCCCGGGCGCGCAATCGCCCGGGCTTTTCTCTGTCGGAAACCATTTCTCAACCATAACGCCCTATGCCTGATCTCGAGTTTCAGAACCCCCGAGGTCTCGATGTTGCGCAAGAAGTGCGGTCTTCTTTTTATGCTGTTGCTCTGGCCATATGTGCTGGCGGCTGAGCCCCTGTCGCTTTTGCGGCCCAGTGGGCAGGGTTGGGATTTGGAACGTCAGCCCCTGATCGCAACGGCACCTCAGCCTTTGGTCAATGCGTCCCTTGGTGGCGCCACGGCCATGGGGCCAAGCCTCTTTGCCGGACGTGCCGAGGGCAGTTTTTTCGAACCCTTAGCGCCGCGTCCCGAAGCCCGCGCCAAAATTCGGCGACTGTCTCGCGCGCCCGCCGATATTGCCCTGATCCGCGCCATGATCGGACGCGCCGAAAGTCCGCGCGATGGCTATGACGCCGTGCAACATGGGGCCAAGCGCAAGCCCGGCAAGAAACCGTCGCAGATGTCGCTGGGCGAGATTTTCAAATGGATCGAGGACACGCCGGGCCAGCCCCATGCCATCGGTTACTATCAATTCATCCCCTCGACTTTGGGGCGTCTGGTGATGGAGCTTGATCTGGGGCCGGAGGTGATTTTCACCCCGGCGGTGCAGGACCGGCTGGCCAATATCTTGCTGGCGGATGCGGGGATTTACGAGCTGCGCGCGGGGCAGATCACCCGGCATCAGTTCATGAACAATCTGGCCAAAATCTGGGCCGGTCTGCCGACCTCGTCGGGCAAATCGCATTACCACGGCTATGCCGGGAACAAGGCGACGGTGAGCTGGGCCGAGTTTGACCGGGAAATGGCGAAGGCCTTCCCGAGTTGAAAAGGGCGCCCTGAGGCGCCCTTTTGAGGTCATTTAGGAGGCGGGTACGGTCTTCGGCGCACCGGTCGCCATATCGGTGCCGGTGTAGGCCTTGCCTTCGGTTTTCCAGGCGCCAAAGCCACCTTCCATATGGGCCACCGGGCTGATGCCCGCAGCGGCACAGGCGGCGGCCACTTTACCAGAACGCACCCCCGAACCGCAGTGGAACACGATGCGCTTGCCCTCCTGCGACGGCAGTTTTTCGGCGGAGAAGAAAGACAGCGGCAACAGGAGCGCGCCGGGGATATGCTCGAACGCATATTCTTGCGGGGTGCGCACGTCGATCAGGGCGATCTCATTGGCGTCAAAGGCTTTTTCCACCTCATCCACAGTCCATGTTTCAAAGCTCAGCCCATCTACGGTCTCGGTTTTCATAGCGTTTCCTCTGGAGGTTTATCTGTGCATAGACATATGCGAATAAGATATGTTTTAAAGTCATCTTTTCGTGACGCGCCCATCGTTGGATGCGACATCTTCAAACTAGCACGAAAAAAGCGCGCCGAAGCGCGCTTTTGATCCGTAACTTTCATGAGAACTTATTTGCAGGTCTTCGCCACGGCCTCGGCCAAAAGCGGCACGGTTTCTGCGTTCAGCCCGGCGATGTTCATCCGCGAGTCGCCCACCATGTAGATACCGAAATCTTCGCGGATTTTCAGAACCTCTTCCGGCGTCGCACCGATGCGGGAGAACATGCCGCGGTGGCGCGCGATGAAATCGAAACGATCCGAATTGGTCAGGCGTTTCAACTCATCGGCAAGCTGTTGACGCAGCCCCAACATGCCCAGACGCACCTCTTCCAGCTCTGCCATCCAGTCGGCTTTCAGCGCCTCGTCGGTGAGGATCATCGTCACCAGACGCGCGCCGTGATCCGGCGGGAAGGAGTAGTTCTGACGGTTCAGGAAATTGAGCGTGCCCTGAGTCACGGGCGTCTGCTCGGCTTTCTCGGAGATCGCCATGAGGCAGCCGGTGCGCTCACGGTAGATGCCGAAGTTTTTCGAACACGACGACGCGATCAGAAGCTCCGGCAGTTTGGAGGCCAAAAGACGGGTCGCCGCCGCGTCTTCTTCAAGCCCGTCGCCAAAGCCCTGATAGGCGATGTCCACCATCGCGGTGGCGCCTTTCTCGGCGATCAGATCGGCGACGAGACCGTATTGCTCCAGCGTCAGGTTCGCGCCCGTCGGGTTGTGACAGCAGCCATGCAGCAAGACCACATCGCCCGCTTTCACCGCCTTCAGGCTCTCCATCATCGCGTCGAAATCGACGGTACAGGAGGCCTCGTCGAAATAGGCATACTCGGCGTGGTTCAGACCCATAAACTTGATGATCGAGACGTGGTTCGGCCAGGTCGGGTTCGAGGTCCAGATCGTGGTCTCGGGATCGACCAGCTTGGCCAGCTCAAGCGCCTGACGCACAGCACCCGTGCCACCCGGCGTCGCAATCGCGCCAACGCGAGAATGATCCACGCTGTCGCCCAGCACCAGCGTCTTGATCGCCGCGCCAAAGGCCGGATCGCCGGAAAGTGCTGTGTATTTCTTGGTGGTCTCGACCTCCCAAAGCTGCTTTTCCGCCGCTTTGATCGCACGCATCACCGGGGTCTCACCCTCGGCATTCTTGTAGATGCCGACGCCCAGGTCGATCTTCGTGTCGCGCGGATCGTTTTGATACAGCGCCATGAGTTCGAGGATTTTGTCCGCCGGTTGGGCTTTCAGATTGCTCAGCATTACGTGTCTCCAGTCGCGACTTTCAGGTCGCCATACATGCCCCATTCCGCCCAGGATCCGTCGTAAAGCGAGAACGGCACGCCAAGACGGGTGAGCGCGAGGCCCAAGATTGCGGCACTCGCCCCTGACCCGCAGGTGGTGATGGCCGGTTTGCTCAAATCGACGCCCGCAGCCTCGAAAATGGCGCGCAGCTCGTCGTTGGATTTCATCGTCCCGTCGGGGTTCAGCACCTCTTGGAACGGCACATTGCGGGAATTCGGGATGTGACCGGAGGCGAGACCCGGACGGGGTTCGGGCTCTTCGCCACGGAACCGCCCACGCGAGCGCGCGTCGATGATCACGTAATCCCCGAGCTTGGCGGAGGCCGCGACCTGGGTCACGTCGCGCACCAATTCGGGGCGGATCTCGGTGATCATGTGGCGGTCGCGAATGGTCGGCGGCTGATCGGTGACGGGATGCCCCTCGGCCTTCCATTTCGGAAGGCCGCCATCGAGGACGGCGACATTGTCCTGGCCGAAATATTTGAACATCCACCACACGCGCGGCGCGGAGAACATGCCGGAGGTGTCATAGACCACCACCTGATGCCCGTCGCCAATGCCAAGCGCCCGCATCCGGGACATGAATTTCTCGACGGGCGGCAACATATGCGGCAAGTCAGACCGCAGATCGGCCACCTCGTCGATATCGACAAACCGCGCACCGGGAATGTGTTCGCGCTCATACTCATCGAGACAATCGCGCTCATCCGCCGGCATATACCAACTGGCGTCGATGAGGCGAAGCTCCGGCGCTTTGAGGTGCTCGGCCAGCCAGTCGGTCGAGACGAGCGTTTTGGGATCGCTATAGGGCATGATCAGACCTTATGCTGAGCTTTCGGGTTCTGCCTTAGCGCTCTCTCAAGGCGCGCGCAAGCATCGCCCGCCGCACATCCGGCTTGCGGCGCAATAAAGTAACGGAGAGAGGGCGGGGACGTGAAAATTCAGCCGCCGTGGCGCAGCAGGCGCTGTTTCTGACGGCCCCAATCGCGCTTGGCCTCCGTCTGGCGTTTGTCGACGGTTTTCTTACCCTTGGCGATGCCGAGTTTGATTTTGACCCGGCCTTTATGGTTGAAATACATCACCAAAGGCACAAGCGTCATGCCCTCGCGACCCGTCGCCTGCCAAAGCTTCGACAGCTCGCGGCGTGACACCAAAAGCTTGCGTTTGCGGCGTTCCTCATGCGGGAACATGGCCTGCTCATAGGGCGCGATGTACGAATTCGTCAGCCAAAGCTCGCCATTGTCGACCGACGCATAGCTTTCGGCGATGTTCGATTGGCCGGTGCGCAGCGATTTGACCTCGGAACCGGTGAGCATAACTCCGCATTCAATGTCATCCTCGATGGCATAGTCGTAGCGAGCCCGCCGGTTTTCGGCGATGACCTTGTAGTTCTTTTCTTCGGGCGTTTGTTTTTTCTTGGCCATGATGTGTGCTCAGATAGGTGTTTGTGGACGATCTGTCCACTGGCCCCGTGTCTGGAATTCTGGCAAAACATCCGGAAATCTCTTCGAGGCACTTATGTTCATCCAGATTTTTGTCGGCTCAACCCTGATCCTCCTGTCGGTCTTCGTGGCGGCCTTGGGGTTTCTGGTCATGGAACTGACGCTGCAACGCGCGCATGGCTGGCTGATCCGCGAACCGCATCGGCCTAAGCTTGCGGTGGTGCTCTTTGGCGCGGTGATTGCGGTCTTGTGGATGATCACGGCGGGGGTCTGGATCTGGGCCATCGCTTTTCGCCTCTTGGGCCTCTTCGCGCATTTCGAGGAGGCTTTGTATTTCTCGCTTGTGGCCTTCACGACGCTTGGGTTTGGCGATTTGTTGCTGCCGGAAAACTGGCGTTTGCTTGGCGGGTTTGCCGCGACGAACGGGCTTTTGAACATCGGGATGATGACTGCGCTTTTGATGGAGGTGCTGCGCCATGTGCGGCGCAACCAATTGGAAAGTCGGCATTCACGATAAAAAAAAGGGCCCCGAACGGAGCCCTTTCTCAAAGCCGATCTGTGCGAACCTTAGAGCAGGCCAGCATGCTCCATCGCCGATTTGATCGCGGCCTTGGTGTCGTCCGACAAAGGCGTCAGCGGCAGGCGCACGTCGTCAGAGCACAGCCCCAGCAAGGACATCGCATATTTCGCACCACAGACACCCGGCTCCAAGAAGATCGCCAGGTGCAGCGGCATCAGTTTGTCAGTGATCCGCAGCGCTTTCGCGTAATCGCCAAGCGCGCAGGCGGCCTGCATTTCGGCGCAGAGCTTCGGCGCGACATTGGCCGTCACGGAGATACAGCCGATACCGCCATGCGCGTTGAACCCCAGCGCGGTCGCATCTTCGCCCGACAGCTGACAGAACTCCGGCCCACAGGCCATGCGGGTTTTCGGCACGCGGGACAGGTCACCGGTGGCATCCTTGACACCCACGATGCGCGGCAGTTTCGACAGCTGCGCCATGGTCTCCGTGGTCATGTCGATCACCGAACGGCCCGGGATGTTGTAGATCACGATCGGCAATTCGGCGGCGTCATGCATCGCGGTGAAATGTGCGATCAGGCCTTTTTGCGTCGGCTTGTTGTAATAGGGCGTCACGACCAGCGCCGCATCTGCCCCCACTTTGGCCGCATGTTTGATCAGGCGAATGCCCTCGGCGGTGTTGTTCGACCCGGCACCTGCGATGACCGGCACGCGACCGGCGGCGGTTTCCACCACGATTTCGATCACTTTTTCATGCTCGGCATGGCTGAGTGTCGGGCTTTCGCCGGTGGTGCCGACGGGAACGAGGCCCGCAGAGCCTTCTTCGATATGCCACTCGACCAGACGTTTGAGCGTATCGACATCCAGCTCGCCGTTCTTAAACGGCGTCACCAGTGCAGGAATGGATCCTTTGAACATCGTACGCTCCTTTTCGTTTCTCTTGGTCGATGGGCCTGAGTCGGCCTTGAAAGGTCCGGCGGAAACTAGCCGCCTTCGCGCCCGTTCACAAGAATCTGTGTTGCCGCATATTTCGAAGCCGTTACTTTGGTCTGCAAGACCAGAGCAGCTCTCATAAGAACAAGACCAGATCATGCCCAAAACGCCCTCCGCAAAAGCAGTCTATGCTTTTGTATTCGCTTTGCTTTCTCCATTTTCCATGGCCGCGTCTCCCGAATCGGATGCGCTGACGCGGGCCTATGAGGCGCGCGCCCAAGGGGACTGGGATCTGGCCCGTCAGGAGGCGCAGGGCATCGGGCGTGACCTCATCGAATGGGATTACCTGCGGGCCGGGCGCGGCAGCTTTGAGGCGTACCGCGATTTCTTGAAACGCAACGCCGATTGGCCGGGCCTGCCGCTTTTGGCGGAAAAAGGCGAGGCGGTGATCCCTAACGATGCCGACCCTAAGGCGGTCATCGATTACCTGACGGCCTATCCGCCACAAACCGGTCGTGGTGCGCTGCGGTTGATCTCGGCCTTTGAGGCGCGGAACATGTCGGCGGATGCGCAGGCGCAGGCGGTTCTGACTTGGAACACCCTGCCGATGGGGGCCGAGGAGGAAACAGTCCTGTTGTCGCGCTATGGATCGATCCTGACGAAACACCATGTGGCGCGCGCTGAGATGCTGTTGTGGCGGGAGCGGTTCGACGACGCCTTGCGGATGGTGCCGAACCTGCCGACTGGCTGGGACAAACTCATCGTGGCCGCGCGCAAACTGGTCAAGGACGAAGCGGGCGTCGATGACGCGATCTCCGCCGTCCCGGAGGCCTTGGCGGATCATCCGATCTTGGCGCATGCCCGGTTCGAATGGCGGGTGCGGCGCGGGCGCAACGAAGACGCCACCACGCTTTTGCTGCAACACTCCACGGCTGATGGCCTGGGAGAACCGGTGGAATGGGGCAACCGTCGCCGGATGCTCGCGCGGCAGATGATGCGCGACGGCAAGGGCAAGATCGCCTATTCCGTCGCCTCGCGCCATGGTTTGACGCCCGAACAGGATCACTACGCCGATCTCGAATGGCTGTCGGGCTATATCGCGCTGCGCTATCTGGATGACGCCGGGCTGGCTTTGGACCATTTCAACCGTTTCCGCATGGCGGTCGGTACGCCGATCTCATTGGGCCGCGCAGGCTATTGGGAGGGCCGCGCGCTTGAGGCCATGGGCGCCCGCGACGATGCGGCAGCGGCCTATGCCTTTGGCGCGCAATTCCAGACGGCATTCTACGGGTTGTTGTCGGCGGAGAAAATCGGCCTGCCTTTAGACCCGGCGCTCACGGGAGAAATGCGGTTTGCGGATTACAAACAGGCGAGCTTCATGGGGTCGTCGGTTTTGAAGGCGGCTCTCCTTTTGGAAGAGGCCGGAGAGACGCCGCTTGCCGCACGGTTCCTGCGTCACCTGGGCGAAAGCCTGACCCCGCAAGAGCTTGGTCAACTTGGCGATCTGGCTTTGGATCACGATCCTTACCTGGCTGTTCTCGTGGCGAAATTCGCCGCCGATCAGGGGATCGTGTTGAACCGTGCTTACTACCCGCTGCACGCTTTGGCTGAGGCCGATCTGCCGGTGGAGCCGGAGCTGGCCATGGCGATTGCCCGCCGCGAAAGCGAATTCTACCCAAGGGCGCAGTCGCATGTCGGGGCGCGTGGTCTGATGCAGCTCATGCCGCGCACAGGTGAGGCCATGGCGGAGAAGGTCGGGATTGAAACCTATTCCGACAGCCTGCTCTTCGATCCGATCATCAACACCCGGTTGGGCTCGGCCTATCTGGCGCAATTGATCGAAGAGTTTGGCGACAACATCCCGCTCGTCGCCGTGGGCTATAACGCGGGTCCGACGCGGGCGCGGGATTGGATCAAACGCTACGGCGACCCGCGCACGGGCGAAGTGGACCCCGTGGATTGGATTGAACACCTGCCGTTTCGCGAGACCCAGAATTACGTCATGCGCGTCGCGGAGAGTATCCCTGTCTATCGTGCGCGACTGCACGGAGAAACGGGGCCCGTCCATATGATGGACATGCTGTCAGGTCGTTGAGGTTAATGGCCTGTCATATTTCGACGGCAAACCCTTAACGCACTGTCACAAAAGACGCTGGAGACTGTCACAGTCTTTAACGAGATCTTACCCGCGTGCGGCGGGCGACTTGCTGCGCGCGCAGGAAGGTGAACACCCCGGCGCCGACGACAATGGTGGCCCCGATCACCACATTGGCCCGGATCACATCGCCGAACACCAGAATGCCCAGCACGGCGGAAAACGGCAGTTGCAGATAAGCAAAGGGCTGAATCGCCGAGGCCTCGGACAGCTCATAGGCCTTGATCAACATGTAATGCCCGGTGATCGAGGTGACGCACAGAAGAGCCATCCAAAGCCAGTCCGAGGGCAGCATCGGTTCCCAATACCAAGCGCCGATCAAGGATGTGACGATCATGCCGGAAATGCCCGTGTAGAAGAAGGTGACATTCGATCCATCGAAGCGCGACACATAGCGATTGAGCAACCCGTAGAGCGCAAAGCCCAGAGCAGAGGCCATCGGGAAAATGGCATTGAAGGAAAACACACCGCTGCCGGGGCGAATGATGATCAGGATGCCGACAAAACCGATCGCGACCAAAAGCCAGCGCCGCCAGCCGATCCGCTCGCCCAGAATGGGACCGGAGAGGGCCGTGATCAGCAAGGGATAGACGGAGAAAATCGCAGGACCATCGACCAATCCCATCCGCACGAAGGCGGTGACCATGACCAGAATTTCAAAGGCCAAAAGCGCGCCGCGAAAGAACTGTAATTTCGGACGCTCGGAGCGCAAGGCCTTGGCAATCCCGCCCTGGCGCATCGACAGGGCGACGACGAAAGCGGCAAAGGCCCAGTAGCGGATCATCACGATCATGAAGACGTTGTAATCGCCCGCCAGATGCCGCGAGATGCCGTCCTGCATCGCAAAGATGAAGGTGGCGCCGATCATCAAAAGGGTGCCCAGCGTGGCGTTGTCGCGGCTCATGATTTAGTGCCTCTGCTCATGTGGCGTTTGCGGCCAAAGCCGGGGATGCGTTCGACGGTAAAACCGGCGTCGGTCAATTTCTGACGCACATGTCCCGCCGCCGTGTAGGTCGCGAAGGTGCCGCCTTTTGCGGTGTGACGCCCGACCTCACGCATCAGCTCTTCGCCCCAAAGTTCGGGGTTCTTGGCGGGCGAAAACCCGTCGAGGAACCAGGCGTCAGCCTGACCGTCCCAAGCGGCAAGTGTCTCACGCGCATCGCCGATTTTCACATCCACGTCGATCTGACCCAGTCGAAATTGCCGCAGCCCCTGCGCCCAGGCGTCAAGAAACGGCCCGGCACTCGTGGCGGCTTCGGGGAATGCGTCGAGGGCCGTGCGAATGTCGGCAGTCTCCATCGGGAAGGCCTCGAACGAGGTGAACCGCACGACGCCGGGCCCGTCCCACATGAGCGCCAAAGCCAACATGTTGAGCCCTGTGCCAAACCCCAGTTCCGCCACATGAAACCCGTCCCGCAACTGCGCAGGCAGATCATTGCCCGACAGGAAAACATGTCGCGTTTCCTCCAACCCGTTGCCGAGCGAGAAATAGGGATCGTCGAATTGCGTCGAAACGGGAATTTGCCCGTCGCGCCATTCGATTTGCGCGGCTTGTAGGGCCGTCTGTGGGGCAGTCTGGTCGTTGGTCATGGGATGGCTTATGAGAGGGCGGGTCCGGCAGACCATGCTTTGGGCCGGTATCACTTGCAACGGGTAAATGCGCATATGGGCAGAGCAGAAATCACGATCTATGGCGCAGGCGCCTTTGGCCTGTCCTGTGGCTATGAGGCGGCGAAGCGCGGCGCAAAGGTCCGGGTGATCGATCCTCATGGCGTCGGGCATGGCTCATCTGGTGGGATCGTCGGCGCGCTGGCGCCGCACACGCCGGAGCGTTGGAATGCCAAGAAGGAGTTTCAGTTTCAGAGCCTGATACTGGCGCGCACACATTGGCCGGAGGTCGAGGCGACAGGCGGCGTGTCCTCGGGCTATGGCAATCTGGGGCGGGTGCAGGCGATCAAAGATGAGCGTCAGTTGCAACTGGCCCGTGAACGTGAAGATCAGGCGAAAGACCTGTGGCAAGGCAAGGCCGAGTGGCGTGTCGTGACACAGGGCGAGACGGGCTATTGGGCGCCGCTCAGCCCGACCGGCTATCTCATCCAAGACACGCTTTCGGCCCGGCTGAACCCGTGGCGGGCGTGCCAAGCACTGGCCACCGCAATCACGGCGCTGGGCGGTGAGGTCGTGCGCGAAGGGTCGCAGGAGGGCGCGGTGATCCATGCCTCGGGCTGGTGGGGGCTGAAAGCGCTTAACGCGGCCTTTGGCAAAGAGGTCGGCAATGGCGTGAAAGGACAGGCGATCCTGCTTGATCTGTCGCTGCCCGAGGCGCCGCAGCTTTATGGCGAGAGCCTGCATGTCATTCCGCACGCGGATGGCACGACGGCGATTGGGTCGACCTCGGAGCGTGAGTTTGAGGACCCAGAGACGACCGACGCGCAATGCGACGCGCTTTTGGAACGGGCGATTGCGGCGGTGCCGATGCTGGCGGATGTGAAGGAAATCAGGCGCTGGGCCGGGGTGCGACCGCGCGCCAAATCCCGCGCGCCGATGCTGGGCGCCTGGCCCGACCGTGCCGGACATTTTATCGCCAATGGCGGGTTCAAGATCGGCTACGGCATGGCACCGCTCGCGGCGCAGGTTTTGATTGACCTCGTGCTGGAGGGGCGCGACGCTATTCCTGAGGAGTTCCGCGTGGAGGCGAGTCTATGAAAGTGACCTCTCTCGATCATCTCGTGCTGACCGTGGCCGATATTTCCGCGACGGTGTCGTTTTACACAGAGGCGCTGGGGATGGAGGTCGAGACGTTTCACCCTGCTGACGCTTCAACGCGCTATGCGCTCACATTCGGGGCGCAGAAGATTAACCTGCACCAGGTGGGCAGCGAGTTCGATCCGAAGGCCGCGCATGTGCAGGCGGGCTCGGGGGATCTATGTTTCCTCACCGAGATGCCTGTGGCCGACTGGATGCGGCATCTCGAGGGCATTGGCATTGGGGTCGAAGAGGGCCCGGTCAGTCGCACGGGCGCAACGGGGCCTTTGCTGTCGATTTATCTGCGCGATCCGGATGGCAATCTGATCGAAGTTTCAAACCGGCTTTGAGGCGGCCTCGCGCAAAGCTGTCATCAGCTTTTCAAGCCCTGCAATCGTGCGCTCATTGATGAGCCGCCCTTGGTCGTCGAAGGCGTTCGAGCTGTCCGCGACCAAGACCTCCGGCGCTTGCAGGATATGCGCGTTGAAAGGCGTCATGGCCCATCGCAAACTATATTGCGACCGCTCGCCACCCGCGCGCCCCGCTGCCGCCGACATGATCGCAACGGGTTTGTGTTCCCAAGGTTTCACCCCCGTGCGGCTGATCCAGTCGAGCGCGTTTTTCAACAGGCCGGGGATCATCTTGTTATATTCGGGTGTCGCGATCACCACGGCATTGGCGTCGCGGATTTGCTCGGCCAAGGTGGTGACCTCGGGCGGCATGCCTTCGGCTTCCAGATCGGCGTCGTAAAGCGGCAGGCGCAGGTTGGCGCGGGTGAAATCACAGGGCCCGAACAGGCGCACAGCCTCATGCATGAGCTTTGTGTTGGTCGACTGCGCCCGCAGAGCGCCGGAGATGCCGAGAAGCTTCAAGGTCATGATTGCTCCTAGAAAAACAGGTGAACGAAGAGCGGCGCGACAAGGGCGGTGAGGATGGCGTTCAACACCATGCCGATGCCTGCGAAGGCCCCCGCCGTGCCATGGACCTGAAAGGCCCGCGCTGTGCCGATGCCATGGGCGGCGACGCCGGTGGCAAAGCCGCGCCCGCGATAGTCACGGATGCGCAGGGCGTTGAGCAAAGGCGTGGTCACCACCGCGCCAATGACCCCGGTGATCAGCACCAGCGCCACGGTGAGCGTCGGCAAGCCGCCGATGGCTTCGGACACCCCGATGGCGACCGGAGAGGTGGCGGCCTTTGGCACCAGGGAAAGCAACAATTCGCCGCGCAACCCGCAGGCGTACCCAATGGCGACGGCGGAGGCCATGGAGACGGTGCCACCCACAACCAAAGCGGCCAGCATCGGCACGGCGGCGGCCTTGACGCGCTGCCAGTTCTGCCAAAGCGGCACGGCGAGGGCGACAGTGGCCGGGCCCAACATGAAATGCACGAATTGCGCGCCCTCGAAAAAAGTTGCGTAACTGGTGTCCGTGAGTTCCAGCAGAGCAGAGAGCAGGACCATCGAGATCAAGACGGGGTTCACCACGGGTTTATTGCCCGACAGGTTGAAACAGCCCAGCCCGATCAGATAGGCGAAAAACGTGACGGTGAGCCACAACAGCGGCCCTTCGGAGAGGTAGCTCCAGATGTTCAGAATCTCGTTCATTCCGGGGTTTCGTCGGGGACGCCTCTTAAGCGGTTCACATATTTGAAGGTCAAAGCTCCCGCTGCGATGGAGAGGACCGTGGAGCCGACAAGGGCGGTCGCAAGAGGCAGACCGATGTCTGAAATCTGATCGAGATATTGCACCACGCCGACGCCCGCAGGCACGAAGAGCAACGACAGATGCGAGAGAAATCCGGTGGCGGTTTTCTCGATCGCTTGCCCGATGCGAGGTTGTAGCAACAGAAGCGCAGCCAAGAGGATCATGCCGATGACTGGGCCAGGGAGGTTCAGGGACAGCGTCCGGGCGAGAATTTCGCCGACCAGCTGGAAGCCGAGAAAAAGTCCGAAATGAAAGATCATGCCGCTGCCGCACCTCGCTTTTGATCGCTATCGGGCCTGAAGCCACGAGGGGCGAGTTTACTATGTAGAGGCGGGGCCGCAAGCAAAGATGCGTTCATGAAAAACGCGCGCCATGTTGAGGCCATGACGCGCGCTCAATGTGTGAAGCTGGCTTATTCCGCGGGAACGGCTTCGGCGCTTGAGCGGCTAAAATGCTGCGCGTTGAGGCGGACCACGAGGGCAACCATGGCGACTTGGAACGCAATTGCGATGGCGGTGATCGCCCAATAGGTGACGCTGAACTTGGCAATCACACCGGCCTGCACCAGCCCCGAATTCACGAAGAACTGGATCAGCACAGACAGGGCAACCCCCGGACAGACGAGCGCATAAGACCCCGCCGAAGTTTTCGTCCCAAAGACGAAATCCTTGAAATAGCCCTGACGTTTCAACACCACGAGGCCGAGGCCTAGAAAGACGACCTGAAGCGACAGCATGCGGGCCAGGAACATCATCGTGCTGGCTGGGTCGGAATGGCCGTCAAAGGTGTGCAAACCATGGTTTTGCCGCATGAAGAGGATCGAGAGAATCGTCACGATCGGGATCACAATCAAAAGCGTGGGGCCGGATTCTTCGTGGGTGCCGTAATGCAGCATCGAGTTGAACGCCGTGGTCAACGCCAAGAGGGAGTAGATCAAGGCGGCGACGGCAAAGAAGGTCGAGAGCACGAGGGCGGTCGCAACCACCCAAGGCACATGCGACATGGCGGCAGGGGCGGCAAAACCGACGCCGACCATGGAGAGCGCGAAAGCCGGGAGCATCTGGGCGAAGGAGTTGTGCGAGGTCACATCGAACACGCCGCCTTTGGACAAAACGCGGCCCAGAAAATCGCCAATGATCGACAGGGCGATCCAGCCGATGACACCAAAAGCGATCATCGCGAAGGGAAAGAGATATTCCACAATGCTCCAGAGGTTCGGCACGAACACCAGCCCCGCGATGAACAGCCCGTTCACCGACATGGCGAGCGCCAAAGGCATCGCCAAAAGCGTGGATTCAGCGTTGGAGTTGCGCAATTGCGTGTAGCGCTCGGTTTTCTTCAGTGCTGCGTACTGGCTCAGGTTCCAGATCAGCAGTTTGAGGTTGAGAAAGACGAACACGGCAATGCCCGCGATGGCCACCGCAAGGCCTAGGCGCATCGGCAGGCTGCCGGTGCCCCATGCCGCCAGAATGTCTTCAAACACCGGAACGGGACGCCCTGGATGCGGCACCCAGAACATCAGATACATAAAGAAGGTGACAGAGAGTCCCCCCGCACCCAAGGAGGCGAGGAAATACGTGGGCACGTAATGGTCGGCCGCGCGTGAAGGTTTCATTTCAGGTCTCCTAATCATATTCGTTTTGTTGAATATAATTGGGGTAAAACCTATATCTTTGATACATGTCAAAACGTCGCGTGACACCAGCTCCATCGACACTTGGCAGGTTTTAACGCATCGCCAATAGCGTTTCTGCTTAAACCTGAAACCGGAATTGAATAGAAACGCAGTGCAACGTCTAAGAGGAGCGGGCGTTTCGACTTTATGTGATAGATCAAGTTCATGTCGAAACGCCTTAGGCAAAGACCGGGCCTGTCTTTTGAGCCAACTGCTCTTTTCGTACCGAATCGTTTAGTACGAGGCAGTTCTTGAAATCTGTTCGGGGGGACAATGAAACTGGCGCGCATCACCACCTACCCAGTGAAAAGTCTGACCGGTACGGATCACGCCGCCGTCAAGGTTCAGGGCTTTGGGATCGCCGGCGACCGGCGCTGGGCCGTGGTTTATCCAAATGGCAAGGTGGCGACGCGGCGTGAACTGCCGCAAATGGCGCATTTGAACGCGGTCGACACGGAGACCGGCGTCTCGATTTCCTTTGAAGGCAGCCGCCTCGATGTCCCGTACCCCAGCGGCGCTGCCGTGTCTGTCCGGGTGTTTTCGACCGAAGTCGATGCCGTCGAGGACGCTGGAAACTACGCCTCTCATTTCTTGTCCTCTGCACTCGAACGCGAGGTGCGGCTGGTCTATTTTCCCGATCATGCGCGCCGACCGGTGGATCGCATCTATGCGCCCGACGGCCACTACACCGCCCTGTCCGATGGCTTTCCGCTGTTGTTGACGACGCAGGCCTCATTGGCCGAGCTGAACGCAGAACTGGCCTCGCCGGTCGAAATGCGCCGCTTCCGCCCCAATGTCGTGATTGCGGGGGATATCGAGCCCTGGAGCGAGGACACCTGGCGTGTGTTGCGCATCGGGTCGACCGTGCTTCGGATCGTCAAACCCTGTGACCGCTGTGTGATGACAACCCAAGACCCGCAAACCGGCGAGCAAACCCATCCGCATGAGCCCTTGGCCACACTGCGCCGCATTCACCGATCCGTGTCGGGCAAGATCATCTTCGGTCAGAACATGGTGGTCGAGGAAGAGGGCAATATGGTGCTGGGCGATGAGGTCGAGGTGCTGGAGACCGGGCCGTCGAATCTGCTCGATCCGAAACGCGGCGGGATGCAGTCGTTTTAGCTGATGAGGTTGCGGGTCTGAGGTGATGTTAATCCTTGGTTAACCAAGCTGGCGCAGTCTCGCGTCATGAAACACCGTCTTACGCCTCTTGTTCTCGCCCTTATGCTGCCCGCCTGCATGGCCGACAGCCCCGCGTTGGGCTATTCCCGCGCGGCGTTTTCCACCGTCGAGGTCGACGGCAACAGCTACCGCGTCTACACCGAAGAGACCCGCAATTGCGTCGAGGTCCATCGCGTCAACATGGTCTTCCCGCCGCCCTCGCGCCGCATGATCCTGTTGCAAATGGAAACCGCCGCGATGCAGGTCACCCAGTGCAAGCTCAAGAAAGGCACCTTCATCGGCGATCAGGCGATGTCGAAAGCCCAGCTGGATTGCTCCGACGGACCGGGCGCCAAGGATTGGGTGCCGGGCACCTGCAACACGATGCCTTGGCGTTGAGAAAGCTCTCCTGAGAGAGGTCTCCGTGCCGCGCGACAGGGCTTGCCCAGGCTGCGATTTCAAGGCATCACAAGGACCAACTCTCATGAGGTATCCCGATGGATTATTCGAAAATGGGCGGCGCGAAAAAGCCCTCCGCAGCGCCAAAACATGGTGAACACAAGCGTCAGGCGCCGGGCGGGAAAGCCGCACCCAAAGCCGAACTTTTGGCCCGGATGAAAGCCGCGGCTGTTAAGAAGACCGAGAAATAAGGTTCCCGTCTCGCGTGGTATGCGGCGTGCAAATGCGATATTTTGTGGATAACTTGTCGGTTTTCCCCATATCTCGCGTCTTCCCCGTTGACTCACGTCCACCCCTCCCAAAGACTTTTCCTTCATAGGAATCAGAAAAGAGTCTTCGTTTGCGTTTCACCCGTCTGCGTCTCAATGGCTTCAAAAGCTTTGTGGACCCCACCGATCTCATGATCGCGGATGGGCTGACGGGCGTTGTCGGCCCGAACGGCTGTGGCAAATCGAATCTTCTGGAGGCGCTGCGCTGGGTGATGGGTGAAAACCGCCCCAAAGCCATGCGCGGCGCGGGCATGGAAGATGTGATCTTCGCCGGGGCCTCGACGCGGCCTGCGCGCAATTTCGCCGAAGTCTGTCTGATGATCGACAACTCGGAGCGCCTCGCACCGGCGGGGTTCAACGAGAGCGACTCGGTCGAGATCATCCGCCGCATCACCCGCGACGCAGGCTCCGCTTATAAGGTGAACACGAAAGACGTGCGGGCGCGCGACGTCTCCATGCTCTTTGCCGACGCCTCCACCGGCGCGCATTCGCCCGCGCTGGTGCGTCAGGGTCAAATCTCAGAGCTGATCAACGCCAAACCCAAAGCGCGTCGTCGCATCTTGGAGGAAGCCGCCGGGATTTCGGGCCTCTATCAGCGCCGTCACGAGGCTGAGTTGAAACTCAAAGGCGCGGAAACCAACCTCGCCCGCGTCGATGATGTGATCGAACAGCTTGCCAGCCAATTGGCCTCGCTCGCCCGTCAGGCCCGCCAGGCCGCGCGCTACCGCGAAATCGGCACGGAGCTGCGCCACGCCGAGGGGCTTTTGCACTATCGCCGTTGGCGCGATGCCGATCTGGCCCGCGCCGAGGCCGAAGACGTGCTGCGCAGCCGTTTGAAACAGGCGTCTGAGGCCGAGCGTCTCGCCCGCGACGCCGCGAAACAGCGCGAAAAACTCGAAGAGGCCCTGCCGCCCCTGCGCGAGGAAGAGGCAATTGCGGCGGCTGTCTTGCAGCGTCTCACCGTGTCCCGTGACCAACTGTCAGATGAGGAACGCCGCGCCCGCGAGATGATCGAAACCCTGTCGCGCCGCATCGACCAACTGGTTGCCGACATGGCGCGCGAAGAACAGCTCAACAAGGATGCAGGCGAAACCATCACGCGTCTGGAATGGGAACAACGCGAGCTGATCAAAGCCGCCGAAGGTCATGAGCCGAAGCTGTTGGAAGCCTCCGCCGAGGCCTCGGAAGCCAGCCAGATTCTGGCGGATCGTGAAACCACGCTGACCGAAATGACCGAAGACGTCGCCCGTCTCGCGGCCCGTCATCAATCGGCGACGCGTCTGGTCGAGGACAACCGCAAGACATTGGACCGCGCACGTGGCGAGGCGGATCGGGCGCGCGAGGCCGTTGAAGTCGCGCGCGAAACGCTGGCGCAGTCCGCGGAGGCTTTGGAAGAGGCCGAAGCTGGACAGGAAGAAGCCGTGGCCCGCACCGAAGAGGCCGAGGCGATGTTGATCGAGGCCGACGAGGCCCGAACAGAGGCGCAATCGCGCGAGGCGTTGGCCCGTGCCGCGCGGTCCGAGGCCGAGGGCGAGGTCGGCGCGCTGAAGGCGGAAGTGGCGGCCTTGGCCAAAATGCTCGACCGCGACCAGATCGGCGGCGCGCAGCTTTTGGATTTGGTGAAAGTCAAATCAGGATATGAAAAAGCGCTCGGGGCGGCGCTTTCTGATGATTTAAGACAGCCTTCGATTGAAAGTTATCAGGCCTCCGGTTGGGTCACTTTGCCGGAGTACCCGGACGATCAGGACCTGCCCAATGGGGTGGAGGCGCTCGAGGATTACGTCACTGCACCGCCGGTTCTGGGGCGACGTCTGGCGCAGATCGGGTTGGTACGCGCCGAAGATGGCGCACGGTTGCAGGCCGATCTCGAACCGGGCCAGCGCCTGGTTTCGATCGAAGGCGACATGTGGCGTTGGGACGGCTATCGTGCGGGCGCCGAGGATGCGCCCTCGGCCGCCGCGCTGCGTTTGCAACAGCTCAACCGGCTTGAAGACCTGAAACAGGAACTCGTCGCGGCAGAGGCCAAGGCGGGCGGCGCGGCGCAGGCGCATGAACACCTGAAGGCGGAATTGGCCCGCCTGACAGAAGCCGACCGCATGGCCCGCGAAGCGCGTCGCGATGCCGATCGCGCGATGTCCGAAGCGGCGCGGATGCTGTCACGGGTTGAGAACGAAAAAACCTTGGCCGAAGGCAAGGTCGAGAACCTCGGCCTCGCCGTGTCCCGTCACGAGGAAGAGGCGCGGGGGGCGGAGCAGCGTCTGCGCGAGGCGGAAAAAACGATGAAGGGGCTGCCGGATTTGCAGGCTGCGCGCTCGGACATCGAAGAGGTGAAACTTGCGGTCGAGGCGGCGCGGATCACCATGATGACGAAACGCTCGTCGCATGATGAAATTCGCCGCGAAGGTGAGGCCCGCACGCGTCGTTCGCAGGAAGTCACCAAGGAATTGTCCGGCTGGCGGCACCGTCTGGAAACCGCGGGCAAACGGATTGCCGAGCTTCAGGAGCGCAAGGAAGCAACCGAGGAAGAGCTTTACGAGGCCGCCGCCCAGCCCGAGGAAATCGCGGAAAAACGCGAGGCCTTGATGGCGCAGATCGAGGAGGCGGAGCATCGTCGGAAACGCGCGTCTGACGGTTTGGCCGTGGCCGAAGAGGGGCTGCGCGAGGCGGTTCATGCGGAGCGCGAGGCGGAGCGTTTGGCGTCGGAGGCGCGCGAAACGCGGGCTGCGTCAGAGGCCCGTCGCGATGCGGCGAAAGAAACCGTCGAGGCGGCGCTTGAGCGTATCCGTGAGGAGTTGGAAACCACGCCCGCAAAGCTTTTGGAAGAGCTGGACATCGACCCGGAGAAAATCCCCTCGCATGAGGTGATCGAGGTCGATGTGAACCGGTTGAAACGGCTGCGCGATAGCCTAGGCGCAGTGAATCTCAGGGCCGAGGAAGATGCGAAAGAGGTGCGTGAGGAACACGATACCCTTTTGAAAGAAAAGCAGGATTTGGAAGAAGCGATCAAGACGCTGCGCTCCGGGATTGCCTCTTTGAACCGTGAGGGACGGGAGCGTTTGCTGACGGCCTTCGAGCAGGTGAACAGCAATTTCTCCATGCTCTTCACGCATCTGTTCGGCGGTGGCGAAGCGCGGCTCATGATGGTCGAAAGCGACGATCCGCTGGAGGCGGGGCTTGAGATTATGTGTCAGCCGCCGGGCAAGAAATTGTCGACCCTGTCGCTCTTGTCGGGGGGCGAACAGACGCTCACCGCGCTGGCGCTGATCTTTGCCGTGTTCATGGCGAACCCGGCGCCGATCTGTGTGCTGGACGAGGTCGACGCACCGCTGGACGACGCCAACGTGACGCGGTTCTGCGATATGCTCGACGAAATGACCCAGCGCACGGATACGCGGTTTTTGGTCATCACCCACCACGCCGTGACGATGGCCCGCATGGACCGCCTGTTCGGCGTGACCATGCAGGAACAAGGTGTCTCGCAGCTGGTGTCCGTGGACCTGAAAAAGGCCGAGGCGCTGGTCGCTTAACCGCGTCCCATGCCTTTTCCATTGCCTTTGCCCATGCCGCCACCATGGCCACCTGCGGGGGCGTCGAGATCCTTGATGGAGGCTTCGGCCTCGCCATTGATCCAATAGCCCGCCGCTTTCAGCCATTGCAGCGGATGACCCATCTCCAGCACAGCCTCGCGCAATTGCTTGGCAATCCCGGCTTCGGTGGCGATCCAGACAAAGGTGTTTGGCGTCAACGTGATCTGCGGCAGAGCGTCCAAGAAGGGCTGAGCCTCGGTCGCTTGATCCAGCGGGCGATGCACCCAATGGGTCGTCACGTCGGCAGTGCTTTCAATCACTTGCTCATCTTCGGCGCCCGGCACGGCGGCGATCATCGTGACCTTTACGCCGGCTGGCAGTTCTTCGAGTTTACGACCCATGGCAGGGAGCGCGGTTTCGTCGCCGATCAACACCCAATGGGCGATCTCGCCTTCGATCAGACGCGAGCCACGCGGGCCTGCGACCTGAACCGTATCCCCGGATTTCACATCGCGCGCCCAGCTTGCCGCCGGGCCCTCGCCGTGATCGGCGAAGTCGATGATCAATTCTTGCGCTTCGGTGTCAAAGCGGCGCGGGGTGTAGTCGCGTTTGGCGGGCTCATCGCCCGTGGGCACGAAGACCTTGAGGTGATCGTCAAACGACCCGCTGGCAAAATCCGCCAGATCGGTCCCGCTCAATGTGATGCGGATCATATGCGGGGTCAGGCGTTCGGTGCTGGCCACGGTGAGGTCGCGGAATTTCAGCTCATGCCGCATGCGGCGGATGGTGGGGGCAGTCATGGCGAGTCACTTTCACTGGTTATTCAGATGCTTGCGAAAAACAAACTATTTTACTCAGAAAATGCAAGCCTCCGCGAGGACACAGGTCCTGTGCATCCCGGACATCTGCCCCCAAGAGCCCTTGGTTTACAGGCGCGACAAAAGCGCAGGCGTTGGCCAGGCATCCGCCGGCAAGCCCAGTTTTTCCTGAACGCTTTGAACCGCTTCACGGGTTTTCTCGCCCAGAATGCCGTCCACGCCCCCCACATCGTAGCCCATGTTCACGAGCTTTTGTTGCAGCTGTTTCATCTGCGCGCCCGAAAGCCCGGCATCCGGGTTGCCCGCGTTATAGACCGGCGCACCTTCGAGGCGGGTGGCGAAATAGGCGGCGGTGGTCACATAGACAAAGCTCTTGTTCCACTCGAACAGCACCTCGAAATTCGGATAGGCGAGGAAGGCCGGACCATTGCGGCCCATCGGCAAAAGCACTGAGGCCTGAAGATTGCCATTGCGGAACGATCCGCTGCGAGGTTTGACGCCGAGACGTTCCCAATCGCGCACGGACATTTTGTGGTTCAGGCCCGTTTGCGACCAGTCGAGGGTCGAGGGCAGGGTGATTTCCTGCAACCACGGTTCATTCGCGCGCCAGCCCAGATGCCGCAGCATTTTGGCACCGGACATCAACGCATCGGGGGCGGAGGTTTTGAGCCGCACATGACCGTCGCCGTCGCCATCGACACCGTTTTCAAGGATGTCTTTCGGCAGCATCTGAACCATACCGATTTCACCAGCCCAAGCGCCCTGCGTGGTTGCCGGGTCGAAATCGCCATGCTCGAACAGGGTGAGTGCTGCGAAGACCTGCGGCTGGAACAACTCGGGGCGGCGGCAATCGTGGCTCAGGGTCATCAGCGCGTTCAGCGTGTTGAAATTGCCCTGCACCTGGCCGTAATCGGTCTCCAGCGCCCAAAAGGCCAAAAGCACACCGCGAGAGACGCCATAGTCACGCTCGATCCGGTCGAAAACGCTTTTGTATTTCGAAGCATTTGCGGCGCCGTTCTGAATCCGGTTTTGGCTGATCAGAGCGCGGGAAAAGTCGATGAATGTCTTTTGAAACACGCCCTGCGCACGGTCGGCCTTGATGACGGCGGGGGTGTGGCGGACGGAGGCAAAGAACCGGTCGACATTGGCCTGCGCATGACCTTGGCTCACGGCGGATTTCTTCATCTGATTGACAAAGCTTGAGAAATTTCCGCCACAGGACACATCCGCAACAGCGGGGGAGGCGAGAGAGAGGGCGAGCACAAGGCCGAGAGAACGCATGAGGTTACCTTTTAAAGTCAGATTTCGGGGTAAGATAGCGGGGCAGAGCGTGTCAGGCAAATGACAGGAAAGCGAGGCAGAACAAAACGATGGACCATGCTCGCCACAGCTGGACGCAGGCGGCGTCAATGTCCCCGACGGTGGCTTCGCGGCCATAGCGATTGACCCATGGGTAGTCGCGCAGTTCGCCATGATAGGCCCGCGGACCGGAGAGGGCGACTCCAAGTTTGCGCGACAGGGCGGCCTCTGGCCAACCGGCGTTGGGGGAGCGATGGCGGCGGGCGTCGGTATAGAACTCTTGCCAGAGCGAAAGCTTTGCCGCGTGTGATCCACGCATGTTCCGCCACGGAAACAGCAAGAGCGCGGTGAGGCGGGCAGGGATCAGATTGAGCAGATCATCTAAACGCGCGGCGGCCCAACCAAAATCGCGATACTTCTCGGTGCGATAGCCGATCATGCTGTCGGCGGTGTTGGTGATTTTATAGACCAGAATGCCGGGAAGACCGAAGAGCAAGAACCAGAAGGCGGGCGCGATCACACCGTCGGAGAAATTCTCCGCCGCAGATTCGATGGCACCGCGTGCGACGGCGGGGGTGTCCATTTCGGACGTGTCCCGTCCGACGATCATCGACACGGCATGACGTCCCGCCGCAAGCGAGGTCTCGAGCCCGCGCGCGACCGCCTTGACGTGATCGACCAGCGACCTCTGGGCGAGAAGAATGGCGCCCAGCACAATCTCGACCAGCGGGATGTGGCGCAGTACAATTCCAAGTGCTGCGGCACCGATCACCAAAGCCGTCATCACGAGGACGCCCTTGGCTTTACGCCGGGCACCTTGATTGAACCGCCGATCCGCCCAGCCGATCAATCGACCCATCAGGACGGCCGGATGCGGTATCCGGTTCCAAAGCCATTTCGGTTCCCCGAACATCGCGTCGAGCGCCAGAGCGAGAAAGAGCGCGGCGGCGGTGTTCAAAGTGCGGCCTCCAACTGATCCCATTTGTCTTCTGGCGGGAGGCCAAGACGCATCCAAGTGTCGGAATATGGAAAGATACGCGACCAGACGCGGCCTTTGGCGAGCTGGTCTTGAAAGGCACGCGCATTGGGAACCTCGTAGAGACGAAAGAGGGACGTGCCTCCAATAATTTTAGCACCTTTATTTGCTATAATTCCGTCTAATTTATCTGATTTGTGTTTTAATGTGATATTCGTCGCTGCGAACCATGCGCCGTCATTCAATGCCGCCGTGCCAACCGACAGGGCGGGGCCGGACACGGCCCATGGGCCGATCAGGGCAGACAAGCGGTCGATCAGCTCCGGCGCGCCGATGGCAAACCCGAGGCGCAGCCCGGCCTGCCCCCAGAATTTGCCAAAGCTCTTGAGCACGATGGTGCGCCCGTCCGAAACGCGCTCGATCAGGCTCGCCTCCGGCATCACATCGCAAAAGCTTTCGTCGATGATCACATAGGATGCGGTCAACGCATCTTGCCGCCACAGACGTCCGTCGGGATTGTTCGGATGAACGATCACCTGCACGTCCGCGCTCGGATCGGGTTGGTTCGATACAGTCCACCCCTGCGCGCCGAAAGCTCCTGCATGCTCATTATAGGTTGGCGTCTGAATCTCGACCCTCCCAACAGGCCAAAGCGCAGGCAGGCGTGCGATGAGACTTGAGGCGCCGGGGGCGGCGAGGATGGCGGCCCCACGCGGCACGTTCCAGAAGGCGCGAGCGGCCTGGATCAGCGCATCCTGGGCGGCGGCATCCGGCAGTGAGGACCAGGCGCTTTGTGGAATGTTGCCGATGGGGTAAGGTGTCGGATTGATGCCGGTCGAGAGATCGATCCAGTCAGATTTCTCGCCGCCATATCGGGCGACAGCGGCGTCCAAACCGCCACCATGATCGCGATGTTTGCTCATAAGCCCTCCGCTCAGGGGAGCTTGGGCCGCCCCTGTTCACATGTGTTTCGACGGGCCAGCCCGGGAGTGCAAGTTAAAATCTTAGCTTTTCTGCTGTGGGGTGCGACTCCGACGCGATTGACCATTAAGTTAAAGGTCCGTTACTTTGACCTATCGAATCCACTTCCCTCGTCAGAGAGATATGAACGGATCGCGGTATGGGCCGTGGTCAGAGAGCGCATGCAAGTATTGATCGTCGAAAGCAGCCCCGAGCTTGGGCAGATCTGGAAACGTCACCTGGAGCGGCAGAGGATGGAGGTGTCGCTCGTTCAGGACCAGGACGAAGCGATTGCCGCTCTGCAGCAAAGCGCTCCGGAGTTGATCGTGCTCGATCTCGTGCTGGAAGAGGGGTCGGCTTTTGCGGTCGCCGATTATGCCAATTATCGCCACCCGGAAACGCGGGTGATTTTCACCACGAATTCGAGCTTTTTCTCGGACGGGTCGATTTTCCAGCATTCGGCGAATGCCTGTGCCTTTGTGCCGAAACAGGTCGATCCCGACGATCTGAGTGCCATGGTGGCGCATTACGGGAAAGCGGCGTCCTGAGACGCCGCTTGTTAAGGTCTTTTCATCACGCCTGTTAACCACGCTTGTGCGGCGCGTCGAAATCAATCTCCGGACTGATCGGCAGGATGCGATTGGGGTTGATCATGTCATGGCTGTAGAAATAGTGCCGCATGATATGATCGAAATGCGTGGTCTCGCGGACGCCGGGCATTTGGTAAAGCTCGCGCGTATAGGCCCAGAGGTTGGGGTAATCCTTCAACATGCGTTTGTTGCACTTGAAATGCGTGTGATAGACTTTGTCAAACCGGATAAGCGTGGTGAACAGGCGCCAATCGGCCTCGGTCAAAGGGGCGCCCAAGAGGTAGCGACGTTCTGACAGGACCTCCTCGAGCGCATCCAAGCTGTCGAACAGCGGGTGGATGGCTTCGTCATAGGCGGCCTGCGTGGTGGCAAAGCCAGCTTTGTAGACGCCATTGTTGATCGGCTCATAGACGCGGGCATTCATCGCCTCGATATCGTCGCGCAGCTCTTCAGGCCAGAAATCCAGCGTGTTGCCGGTGATCGCATCAAAGGCCGAATTGAACATGCGAATGATCTCTGACGATTCGTTGGAGACGATCGTGGCGGTTTTCTTGTCCCAGAGGATCGGCACGGTGACGCGCCCTGAGACCTTCGGGTCAGCCTCAAGATAGACCTCGCGCAGAAAGCGTTTGCCCAGCAGTGTGTCCCCGGTTGCGCCCTCGAAATCCGTGCCAAAGGTCCAGCCGTCTTTCAACATGTCGGGATGGACGACGGAGATCGTGATATGATCCTCAAGCCCCTTTAAAGCCCGAAAAATCAAGGTCCTATGCGCCCAAGGACAAGCGTAGGAGACAAACAGGTGATAGCGCCCGCTCTCGGCGGCGAAGTCCCCGGTGCCACTTGGGCCGGGGTGCCCGTCCGGGGTCACCCAGTTGCGAAACCCCGCTGTGGTGCGTTCGAATTTTCCGCCGGACTTGGTCGTGTCATACCAGCCGTCGTGCCATGTTCCGTCCTGCAAATAGCCCATATGACCCTCTGTCCTCCGCTTGTGGTGACATGGAGGTAGCCGCTTTGCATTCGCGCGCAAACAGGCGTCAGGGCGCATAGATGGTGCGCAATCACACACATCTCCATGACTCCCTTGAGAATACTAAAAGAATTGCGGCAATCGGGTGACTCTCGGGGGCGATCTTGGAGCATGTCGAAACGGTTAACTTGACCGAAACCATGTTTGCGCCAAACTTTGAAAGACCACATATGCTGCGCAGCATTCTGGTGAGAAGAAGACAGTGGGGGAGGCCACCATGACTGATTTTTTGCCCAAAGAGGTGCTTGAAGGTCTTGAGCTGGCCCGCAAGCGTGACCTCAAACGCCGCTCGCGACTGCGGGTCAAGGTTGGCGATGCGACCTATCCGATCCTGCGCACGTGGGACACTGGTTTTGCACTTGATCGCGACAACACCGAGCATCTGCGTGGTTTGGTCGATGTTTTTGACGGCACGCGTCACCTCTATCAGGCGCTGATCGTGGCGACGAAAGACGACGGGCATGAGATGAGCTTTGAGTTCAAACGCTCGACCGTGGCCAGCGACAAGCCGCCTCTGGATTACGACCGGCCCGATGACGCGCCGATCGCCTTGTTGCCGCGTTAACCTTACTGCAGGTCGTTGAACGCCTCTTTGAGACGGGTGCAGGCCGTCTCGACCATGCTGCGCGGCGTGGCGAGGTTGAAGCGCAGGTAAAGCTCCCCGCCCTTGCCAAATGTCGGCCCATGGTTCGGCGCGATGCGCGCGGATTTTTCCACCCGTGCAGTGAATTCTTCGGCGCTCATGCCGGTGCCGGAAAAATCGACCCAAGCCAAATAGGTGGCCTCCAACGGCATTGAAGCCAACCCGGGAATCTCCGCAATCGCCGCATCGAAAATCTGCCGGTTGCCATCGAGATAGGCGACCAACTCATCGACCCAAGCGGCCCCTTCGGGGCTATAGGCGGCGGTGGCCATTTCGACGCCAAAGGAGTTGGGCGAAATCCCAAGAGCGGCCATCCGTGCCGCAAACTTGCCGCGCAGCTTGGCGTCCGGGATGATGACATTGCCGGAATGTGTACCCGCGATGTTAAAGGTCTTCGTGGTCGCGGTCATCATGATCAGCCGGTCTTCGATCCCGTCGATCAGCGCCATCGGCGTATGGCTGTGTCCGGGCATCACCAGATCGTGGTGAATCTCGTCCGACACAAGAATGAGGTCGTGACGCGTGCAGAACGCGGCCACTGCCTCCAACTCGTCCCGGCTCCAGACCCGACCGCCCGGATTGTGCGGCGAACAGAAGACCAGCATGGTCTCCTTGCCGGTCATCTGCGCCTCCCAGGCGTCGAAATCCATGACATATTTGCCACCCTCAAGCGCCAGAGGACATTCGACCACCTCGCGCCCGGCGGCTTTGATCACCCGGCTGAAAGCATGGTAAACGGGGGTCATCAGGACTACGCCATCGCCCGGTTGCGTGTAGGTGTCGACACAGAGCGCCGTGCCATTCACCAGCCCATGCGTGGTGAAAATCCACTCCGGGCTGACTTCCCAACCGTGGCGGTTTTTCATCCACCACTGGATGGCCGCCAGATAATCGCTCTCATCGCCCAGATACCCGTAAATACCGTGTGCGGCCATTTTCTCCACGGCGGACTGCACCACGGCAGGCGGTCGGAAATCCATATCCGCGACCCACATCGCAATCCCATCCTCGGAAGGCACGCCGTAGATGTCCTCCATCTTGTCCCATTTCGCGCAATGGGTGCCAAAACGGGGGATGATCGGGTCGAACAGCGGATGGGTCATGCAAAGCTCCTTTGAAGGTCCGCCGCGAGCCTAATCCCGCCTTGGGGCGAAAGAAAACCGCAATCCTGCAAAAGGGGCTGCGCGATTTCAGCGCTGTACAGTTGCGCGGCCCCCTTGGTTTGACTAAATGCAAGGCATGACACTGAAACCGATCCTCATTCACCCCGATCCGCGGCTCAAAAAGCACTGCGATCCTGTCACCGAGTTTGACAAGGAGCTTGCGAAGCTGGCCGACGACATGTTGGAAACCATGTATGACGCGCCGGGCATCGGCTTGGCCGCGCCGCAGGTCGGCGTGATCCAGCGTATGCTGGTGATGGATTGCGCCAAGGAGGCGGACGGCACGCCGGAGCCGATGGTTCTGATCAACCCCGAGGTGACGTGGAAAAGCGACGAGCGCAATGTCTACGAAGAGGGCTGTCTGTCGATCCCCGGTCAATATGCCGATGTCGAGCGCCCGAAGATGGTGCGCGTGAGCTGGCAGGACGTCGAAGGCAAGGCGCATGAGCAAGAGTTTGACGAGCTCTGGGCGACCTGCGTGCAGCATGAGATCGACCATTTGGACGGCGTGCTGTTCATCGACTACCTCAAGCCGCTCAAGCGCCAGATGATCACCCGCAAGATGCAAAAGCTCAAACGCGAGAAGGCCCGTCTCTGATGGCGCTGCGCGAGATCCTGCTCTGGCCGGACGCGCGGCTGAGCACGGCTTGCGCGCCGGTGGAAGAGATCACCGACGACATTCGCACGCTGGTCGCGGATATGTTCGAGACGATGTATGATGCCCCCGGTCGGGGTTTGGCCGGGCCGCAAGTGGGCGCGATGCTGCGGCTCTTCGTGATGGATGCGACGTGGAAAGAGGGCGAAAAATCGCCGCTGGTCGCGATCAATCCCGAGATCAAGGCCCTCTCTGACGAGACCTGTGAAATGGACGAAGGCTGTCTCTCGATCCCGGAGATCACCGCCACCGTGACGCGGCCCGTGGGCATAACGCTCTCATGGACCGATCTCGACGGGCAGCGCCACACAGGCGAAATGATCGGCGCCGAGGCCCGCATCGCCCAGCACGAATACGACCATCTCGACGGGCTTGTGCATTTCGACCGGCTCGATGCGAAAACCCGCGCCCGTCTCGAGGAGATTTACGCATGACCCATACGCCCACAGAACGCCCTTTTGTGGCCTACCCGGACAAGCGCCTGAAAACCGCTGTGCCGCCGGTCACCGAGATCACCGAGGAGATCCGCACCATCTGGGCCGATATGGTCGAGACAATGGATGCCATGCCGGGCTATGGCTTGGCTGGTCCGCAGATCGGCGTGATGCAGCAATTGGCCGTTGTCGATTGTTCTGAAGAGCGCGGCAAGGCGGTTTTGATGGCGAACCCCGAAGTGCTCCATGCCTCCGTGCAATTGCGTGAACACGAAGAGGCCTCGCCCAACCTGCCCGGCATGTCCGCCGTGATCTCTCGCCCGCGCGCCGTCACCGTGCGGTTTCTCAATGAGGCGGGCGAGGTGGAAGAACGCGATTTCGTCGGGCTTTGGGCGACTTCGGTGCAGCACCAGATCGACCACCTGAACGGCAAGATGTATTTCGACAACTTGAAGCCGGTGAAACGTCAGATGTTCCTGAAGAAGGCCAAGAAGATGGGAGCCATGAAATGAGAGTAATCTTCATGGGCAGCCCCGATTTTTCCGTGCCTGTGCTGGACGCGCTGGTCGAGGCGGGGCATGAAATTGCCTGCGTCTATTGCCAGCCGCCGCGTCCGGCGGGGCGGGGCAAGAAAGACCGCCCGACACCCGTGCAAGCCCGCGCCGAGGAGCTTGGACTGCCGGTGCGCCATCCGGTGAATTTCAAAGACCCGGCGGATGTGGCGGCGTTTCAGGACCTGAATGCCGAGATCGCCGTGGTCGTGGCCTACGGGCTGTTGCTGCCGCAGAGTATCCTCGACGCGCCCAAGCGTGGTTGCCTCAACATCCACGCCTCGCTTTTGCCACGTTGGCGCGGCGCGGCGCCGATCCATCGCGCGATCCTCGAAGGCGACAATGAAACCGGCGTCTGCATTATGCAGATGGAGGCAGGCCTCGACACCGGCCCCGTATTGTTGCGCCAGGAAACCGAGATCACGGCAGAGGACACCACGGCGCTCCTGCATGATCGCCTGTCCGAGATGGGCGCCGATGCCATCACCGTGGCGCTCGACACGCTGGATCAACTCGTCCCGGAGCTCCAGCCGGAGGATGGCGTGACCTACGCGCGTAAGATCGACAAGGCCGAGGCAAAGATCGACTGGACCCGCCCCGCCACTGAGATTGACCGACAAATCCGGGGGCTTTCGCCCTTTCCCGGTGCCTGGGGCACGCTCAACAGCGAGCGCATCAAGTTCCACATGTCCCGCGTGACGGGGGCCACGGGCAGCCCCGGCGAGGTGGTGGACGACTTCACAATCGCTTGCGGGGACCACGCGGTCGAAATTCTCACCGCGCAGCGTGAGGGCAAACGTGCTATGCCTGTTGCAGAGATTTTGAAAGGGCTGGATCTGCCGAAGGGCAGCCGGTTCGACTAGGGGCGCGTTATGTTTCCAATCCTGATCGGCACGGTCGTCATCGCGGGCATCGTTGGCTACCTCTGTGAAAAGACGGGCTTCACCCGCAACGGCATCCTGCCCTCGATCATCATCTGTGTCGGCGGGGCGTTTCTGGCCTATTTCGTCAAACTGATGTTTGGCGTCGGCTTCGGCTCTCCGGGGCTGAATGCCATCGTGTCCTCGCTGGGCGCGCTGATCATCGTGCCGACTCACTGGCGGAGGCGCTGATCCATGCCGGTTCTGTTTCTCATCATCGTCGGAGCCGCCGCTGGGTTCATCGCGACCCGCGTGATGGATTTGAAAACCGACCTGATCACCACCGTGGTGATCGGCATGTTGGGCGCGTTGATCGGCGGATTGGTGCTGCGCTTTCTCTTGATGCTCTCCGGCGTGGCGGCGGGATTCGTCGGTGCTGTGCTTGGCGCGATGCTGTTGATCTGGGCGTGGAAAGCGATCAGGGGGCGCAGATGATCTGGCTCCTGTCCATTCCCGGCATGATCGCGCGTATTATGTTTGGCATTGGCCTCTGGCTGATGTTCCGCCCTGGAGGGTGGTTCGTCGCCTGCTGTCTCGCGGTGGCGGCAACGTGGTACATCAAAACGTAAGACTTCAGTTCTTGGGTGGGCGTGATTTGTAGACCGGCAGGGACCAGCCCCAGGCAAGACTTCCGGCGCGCAGCGTGAATGTCACAATGGCACATATAATAAATTCGAAAAGACGCGGAATCTCAAATTGAGACGCTATGAGAAGCGCCAGAGGTCCGGCCAAAGCCGCCGAGGCGTAAAGCTCGCCATGCTTCAGGATCAGAGGCACTTCGTTACAAACGACGTCCCGCATCATGCCGCCAAAACACCCGGTTGCGACCCCCATGAGGGCCACGATCACCGGCGGTTGCCCGAGCTTGAGCGCGACACCGGCGCCCGCCGCCACGGCGACCGAAAGCGCCACAGCATCGGCCCATAGGAGGGCTTTCTGACGGCTCTCGAACAGATGTGCGGTCAAGAACACCACAGCCGACACAAGGCACGCGATAACGATGTAGGTCGGGTCTTCGATCCAAAACACCGCATCGCGATTGAGCAACAGGTCGCGCAACGTCCCGCCACCCACGGCGGTCAGACAGGCGACGAAGGCGAAGCCCACAAGATCGAGCTGAGCACGGGAGGCGGCCAATGCGCCGGAAATCGCAAAGACGATGACCGAGGCGTAATCGAGGGCCGCCAGAGGCGTCATGTGGCACCCTTTTTGAACGGCGCCATACCGGCGCGGGCCAGCTCATCGGCGCGTTCGTTTTCGGGGTGCCCGGCGTGGCCTTTGACCCATTCCCAGGTCACATCATGCCGCTTTTGCGCCTCATCAATGCGTTGCCACAGATCAACATTCTTCACAGGTTTCTTCGCGGCGGTCTTCCAACCGTTGCGTTTCCAGCCGTGGATCCAGCCGGTGACACCGTTTTTCACATAGGCGCTGTCGGTGACGATGGTGATAGACGTCGGGCGTCCGAGCGTTTCAAGAGCAGAGATCGCCGCGAGCAATTCCATCCGGTTGTTCGTGGTCTCCGCCTCGCCGCCCTTAAGCTCGCGCTCTTTGACGACCGTGTCGCCGTCCTTTGCCTGCAACAAGGCGCCCCAGCCGCCCGGGCCGGGATTTCCGGAGCAGGCTCCGTCGGTATATGCGTAGAATTCAGCCATGACAAAGCAGGGTGATATAGTGCCCGGCGGTGCCGTCAAGCCCCACGCCGTCAAACAGGTGTTTCTCCATGATCTTGAAGTCCGCTGCACTGAGCAGGTCCTCAAGTTCGGCTTCACCATAATAGGTGTAATAGCGCCCGATCTTATCCGGTCCCGCGCCTGTGCCGAGCTTCATTGCAATGTGAAACACACCGCTTGGCGTCAAAGCGCGGTGAATGCGGGCGAGCAGATCGGGCAGGTCGGAACGTTCAGCGTGCAGCAAGCTGAAATTGGCCCAAATGCCATCGAATGCGGCCTCGTTGGTCAGGTCCTCAAACCGGGCGAGACGTGTGGTGACGCCGCCATGCTGCGCAGCGAGGGTCAGCATTTCCGAAGAGCCGTCCCAAGCCTCGACACGGAATCCCTGTGCCGCGAACCAGCTCGCGTACTGGCCGGGTCCACAGCCCAGATCGAGGATATGCGCCTGTTTTGGCAGAGCGGCGACAAAGGACTGCGCCTGCGGCAATTCATAAAGCTCGGCATTGCGCGCAGCGTAAGCGCTGGCCTGCGCATCGTAGATCGGAAGGGTGCGATCCGCGTCGCTCATGCTGGTTCCCGAAGCACGCGGGGCACTTTGAATTCGACGTTTTCCTGCGCGGTTTCCACCAGCTCTACGGTGACGTCAAAACGGGCGCGGAAGGCGTCGATCACCTCATTGACTAGGACCTCTGGGGCCGATGCACCGGCGGTGATGCCCACGGAAGAAATGCCCTCGAGCGCGCGCCAGTCGATGTCGGGGGCGCGTTGGACGAGTTGCGAATAAGCGCAGCCATTGGCTTTGCCGACCTCGACCAAACGTTTGCTATTTGAACTATTCGGCGCTCCAATGACCAAAAGAGCGTCAATATTTGACGAAATGGCTTTCACTGCCGCCTGCCGGTTGGTCGTGGCGTAACAGATGTCTTCTTTGTGCGGGCCGACGATGTTCGGGAAGCGCGCACGCAGAGCGGCGATCACATCGACCGTGTCATCGACCGACAATGTGGTCTGGGTGATAAAGGCCAGACGCTCCGGGTCGCGCACCTCAAGTCCCGGGACATCATCGGGGGTTTCGACCAGCAAAACCTCGCCCTCAGGGAGCTGTCCCATTGTACCAATGGTCTCCGGGTGACCGGCATGGCCGATCATGATCATCTGTAGCCCGTTCTCAAAATGCCGCTCCGCCTCAATGTGGACCTTGGAGACCAGCGGGCAGGTGGCGTCGACATAGACCATCTCGCGCTTGGCGGCCTCGGCGGGCACGGCTTTCGGCACACCATGGGCGGAAAAGATCACCGGGCGGTCGTCGGGGCAGTCTTCCAACTCTTCGACAAACACCGCACCTTTCTCTTTCAGCCCGTCGACCACGAATTTGTTGTGCACGATTTCGTGGCGGACATAGACGGGCGGTCCCCATTTCTCGATCGCCATTTCGACGATCTTGATCGCGCGGTCGACACCGGCGCAGAACCCGCGCGGGGCTGCGAGATAGAGCATAAGAGGGGGTTTGGGGGTGGTTTCGGTCATGGCGCGCTCCTGATCCGTTCCAGAGGTAGCGGTGAACGCGCGTGAGTTCAATGACCCGAAAAGCAAAAGCCCCCACCGAGACGGCGGGGGCTTTCATAACTCAGTTGTCGTAGCTGTCATCGTCGCGCGGTTCGCGCGGCGGACGCCCGAGCACGTCTTTGAGATCGTTCAGCTCAATGAAATTATCGGCCTGACGACGCAGCTCATCGGCGATCATCGGGGGTTGGGTGCGGATCGAGGAGACGACAGAAACGCGCACGCCCTGACGTTGCAGGCTTTCGACCAGCGGACGGAAATCGCCGTCGCCGGAGAAGAGCACGATGTGATCGACATGCGGCGCCAATTCCATCGCATCGACGGCAAGCTCGATGTCCATGTTGCCCTTGATCTTGCGCCGCCCCATGGAGTCGGTGAACTCCTTGGCCGGTTTGGTGACCATGGTGAACCCGTTGTAATTCAGCCAATCGACCAGCGGGCGGATCGGCGAATAGTCATCGTTTTCAAGCAGGGCGGTGTAGTAGAACGCACGCAGCAATTTGCCACGGCGCATGAATTCCTGTCGGAGCAGTTTGTAATCGATGTCGAACCCGAGCGATTTTGCCGCTGCGTAAAGATTCGACCCGTCGATGAACAAAGCAAGGCGCTCATCTTTATAAAACATATAAAGGTCCTTTATATTTTGTTTTTTTGGACAGCCCCCACAGCAATATCCGAAGGGACAGTCAGTTGTTCTTGGCTTTCTGTCCTGCTCAATAGTATGAAATGCGTCAAAGCTGAACTTGCCGAAAAAGATAGGGCGGACCATAGCGTGGCGCGAGAGACTCCTTCGTACTGGGCGAAAATGCGCGCATGGATCGCGTTTGGCGCCAATTTGCCCTCTGAAACCGGCACGCCGATGGAGACTTTGCAGGCGGCGTTGCATGCGTTGTCGGCAAAGGGCGTGACGGTCACGCAGTTGAGCCAGATTTACGAGACCCCCTGTTTCCCCGCGGGGGCTGGGCCGGATTACGTGAACTTCGCGGCGGAAGTGATCTACGATGGCCCGCCTGAGGCGCTTTTGCTGGTGTTGCACGAGATTGAGGCGGAACTGGGCCGGGTGCGCAAGACCCGCTGGGCCGGACGGCCGATTGATTTGGATCTTTTGGCCTATGCGGATGAGGTGCGCCCCGACGCGCGCTCGGTCCAGGCCTGGATTGATCTGCCGCTGTCTGAACAAACGGTGCGTGCGCCTGATCAGCTTATTCTGCCGCACCCGCGCATTCAGGACCGGGCCTTTATGCTGATTCCCTTTGCCGATCTGGCGCCTGACTGGCGGCATCCGCTTTTGGGTCAAACCATATCTGAGATGCTTGCCGCCCGGCCTGAGAGCGAGAAAACCGAGGTAAAACCCATGTCCGGGGTTGAAATCCGCGTGAATTAAGGGGAAAGGGCGCTTGTCAATAGGGGGCTGAGCCCCTAAATAGAGCCTTTGAACAAATGCGTCCTGACGCATTCTATGTCTGTCCAAACGATTGGAGATCCCATGGCCCGCGTGACCGTTGAAGATTGCGTCGACAAGGTTCCGAACCGCTTCGAGCTCGTGATGCTCGCCGCCCACCGTGCGCGCGAAGTTGCCGCGGGCTCGCCGCTGACCGTGGATCGTGACAACGACAAGAACCCGGTTGTGGCGCTGCGTGAAATCGCCGAAGAGACCCAATCCGCAGACGCGCTGCGCGAGCGGATGATCGAAAGCCATCAGACCCAGATCGAGGTCGATGAGCCGGAAGACGATCAAATGGCTCTGTTGATGGGTCAAGAGGCCGACAAACCGGCCGAGGACGATATGTCCGAAGAGAAACTGCTGCGCGCGCTGATGGAAGCGCAGGGGCAAAATTAAGATGCGGGGCCGCATGGTTTTCATGGTGGCCCCCATTCACGGAGTTCGCGGACCAAAATGATCGACGTCGAAGACCTGATCGCGCTGGTCCGCAACTACAACCCCAAGACAAATGCCGATCTGATCCGCGAGGCCTATGCCTACGGACGCGAGATGCATGAGGGGCAGTTTCGTCGCTCCGGCGAACCCTATTTCACCCATCCCGTTGCCGTCGCCGCCATCCTGACCGAACAGTCTCTGGACGATGCGACGATCATCACGGCTTTGCTCCATGACACGATCGAGGACACCCGCGCCTCTTACCAAGAGGTCGCGCGCAAGTTCGGCGAAGAGATCGCGGAGCTCGTGGACGGGGTGACGAAACTCACCAACCTGCAACTGTCGTCGACAGAGACCAAACAGGCGGAGAACTTCCGTAAGCTGTTCATGGCGATGTCGAAAGACCTGCGGGTGATCCTCGTGAAACTCGCCGACCGTCTGCACAACATGCGGACGATCAAGTCGATGCGCCCGGAGAAACAGCTCCAAAAAGCGCGCGAGACCATGGACATCTATGCGCCCTTGGCGGGGCGTATGGGGATGCAGTGGATGCGCGAGGAGTTGGAGGATTTGTCCTTCCGCGTCATCAACCCCGAGGCGCGCAATTCGATCATCCGCCGCTTTATCTTGCTGCAACGCGAAACCGGCGATGTGATCCACAAGATCACCAACGACATCCGCACGGAGCTGGACCGAGAAGGCATCGAGGCCGACGTCTTCGGGCGCGCCAAGAAACCTTATTCGATCTGGCGCAAGATGGAGGAGAAACAGCAAAGTTTCTCCCGTCTGTCAGATATTTACGGCTTCCGCGTTATCACGAAGACCGAGATGGATTGCTACCGCGTGTTGGGCGTGATTCACCAGCGCTGGCGCGCGGTGCCGACCCGGTTCAAGGACTATATCAGCCAGCCGAAATCCAACGGCTATCGCTCGATCCACACCACGGTCTCGGGGCGGGACGGAAAACGCGTCGAGGTGCAAATCCGCACGCGGCAAATGCACGAAGTCGCGGAATCCGGCGTTGCGGCGCATTGGTCCTATCGCGACGGCGTGCGCGCGCAGAACCCCTTTGCGGTCGATCCGACGAAATGGCTGGCGCAGCTCACCGAGCGGTTCGAGAACGCCGAGGATCACTCCGAATTCCTCGAACACGTCAAGCTGGAGATGTATTCCGACAAGGTCTTCACCTTCACGCCGAAAGGCGAGGTGGTGTCGCTGCCGAAAGGTGGCACGCCGTTGGATTACGCCTATGCGATCCATACGCGCATCGGTGACAGCTGTGTCGGCGCCAAGGTGGACGGCATCCGCGTGCCGCTTTGGACCCGGTTGAAAAACGGTCAGAGCGTGGAAATTCTCACCGCCGAAGGCCAGCGCCCGCAGGCGACCTGGCTCGACATTGTGGTGACGGGCCGCGCCAAGGCGGCGATCCGCAAATCTTTGCGCGAAGAGAACCGCGAACGCTTTGTCAAACTGGGGCGTGAACTGGCCCGCGTGGCCTTCGAACATGTCGGCAAAAAGGCTTCTGAAAAGGCGCTGGCGACGGCGGCGAAACAGATGTCTCTGGCCGACACCGAGGCGCTTTTGGCGCGTCTGGGCTCGGCGGAACTTACTGCTTCCGATGTGGTCAAGGCGGTCTACCCGGAGCTTGTGCGCGAAAGCGGGGCGATTGACGCGAAACGCGCGGTGCTTGGACTTTCCGAGGGCGAGACCTATAATCGTGCCAAATGCTGTCAGCCGGTGCCGGGCGAACGGATCGTCGGCATCACCTATCGCGGCAAGGGCGTGGTGATCCACGCGATCGATTGCCCGTCGCTCGAAGAGCTTGAGGCGGAAACGGATCGCTGGGTCGATCTGCAATGGCACGCCGGGCCGCACGCACCGCAATATACCGTGTCTTTGGATTTGACGATTTCCAACGATCCGGGGGTTTTGGGCCGCATCTGCACGCTTATCGCGGAGCAAAAGGCCAATATCTCGGACCTGAATTTCGTCGATCGTAAGCCCGACTTTTACCGTTTGATCGTAGATGTGGACCTGCGCGACGTGGAACATCTGCATGCGGTGATGCTGGCGCTTGAGGCCGAAAGCGAAGTGGCACGGGTGCGCAGATACAGGAATTTGGACAGACGCCCCTGATGGGGCCAAGAGGATGATGTGGTCTTCAAACGCCGGGAAAAGCTAAAGCCACTTCAATGGCTTGCGCAATCCCTCTGGCCCAAACGCGGCTGGGGGCGGGCGGCACAGTATCTCAAACATCGCCTTCACCGTCTGCCTGACACCCCTCATAAAATTGCGCGCGGCGTCTTTGCCGGCGTCTTCGCGGTCTTCACGCCCTTTTTCGGCCTGCATTTCGTCATCGCCTTTCTGCTCGCCAAGCTGATGCGGGGCAATGTTATCGCCGCGCTTTTGGCGACCTTTGTCGGCAACCCGCTGACCTATGTGCCGATTGGCGTGATCTCGATGAAAATGGGCCACTTCCTGCTCGGCACGACGTTCGATCACCACCATGAGCGCAGTTTTACGGGCAAGTTTTTCGACGCAGCCGATGATTTCTGGCGCAATTTTCTGGCGCTGTTCACGGATCGCGATGCCAATTGGGATGCGCTGATCCGGTTCTGGCATGAGATTTTCTTGCCCTATCTGGTCGGTGGCATCATTCCTGGGATCATCGCGGGCACCGTGGCTTATTACGTCATTCTGCCGATGGTGACGGTCTATCAAAACCGGCGCCGCGGCAAGCTCAAGGCCAAGCTCGAAGAGTTGCGGCGCAAGAAACAGGCGCAAAAAGCGGCTCAGAAACCGTAACCGGGCAGCCCCGCACAGGTCTTGATCGCGCCCATCAGGATTTGTCGGTTTTCTTTCGCGACCCGCAGGTTATTGTCCGCGCCAAACGATTTTGATTGGGAACGAAACCATGACCCAGAAACTCCGCCTCGGTATGAACATCGATCACGTCGCCACCGTGCGCAACGCGCGCGGCTCGGCCTACCCGGACCCGGTGCGGGCCGCGAAACTGGCCGAAGAGGCGGGGGCGGACGGCATCACCGCGCACCTGCGCGAAGATCGCCGCCACATCACGGATGCGGACATCGAGGCGCTGGTCGCGAACCTCTCCGTGCCGTTGAATTTCGAGATGGCCGCCACGGACGAGATGCAGGCGATTGCTTTGCGTCACAAACCTCACGCGGTCTGCATCGTGCCGGAAAAGCGCGAAGAGCGGACCACCGAAGGCGGGCTTGAAGTGGCGCGCGAGGAAAACCGTCTGGCCCATTTCATTGCGCCCTTGCGCGACGCCGGGTCACGCGTGTCTATCTTCATCGCCGCTGATCGACCGCAGATCGAGGCCGCGCATCGTATCGGTGCCGCCGTCGTCGAATTGCACACAGGGGCCTATTGCGATCTGCATGCGGATGGCAAATTTGCCGAACGTGACGACGAGTTGAAACGCCTCACCGAGATGGCGGCTTTTGCGCACTCTCTGGGGCTTGAGGTCCACGCCGGCCACGGGCTGACCTATGACACCGTGCAACCTATCGCGGCGCTGCCTGAGATTGCCGAGTTGAACATTGGGCATTTCTTGATCGGCGAAGCCATTTTCCGCGGCATTATCCCGGCCATTCAGGAAATGCGCCGTTTGATGGATGAAGCGCGCGGATAACGCAGTCTGGAGCCTGACATGATCCTCGGCATCGGCACAGATCTTGCGAATATCGACCGGATCACCGGCACGTTGGAACGTTTTGGTGCGCGGTTCAAAAACCGTGTTTTCACAGAGGTCGAACAGGCCAAGGCCGAGCGTCGCCGCGACGTTGCGGGGACTTACGCGAAACGCTGGGCTGCGAAGGAAGCCTGTTCCAAGGCTCTGGGCACCGGCCTCGCCATGGGGATTTCGTGGAAAGACATGGCGGTCAAGAACCTCGCCACCGGACAGCCGGTGATGGAGGTCACGGGCTGGGCCAAAGAGCGGCTCGAGGAGATGACGCCGCCGGGCCATGAGGCGATCATCCATGTGACGCTGACCGACGATCACCCCTGGGCGCAGGCCTTTGTGGTGATAGAAGCCCGCCCGAAGGACAAATAAGGCGAGTTTGCACAGTCTAAGCGGTGTAAAACCCCGCCTTCACGGGCGTTTGCCTTGACTCCCTGCCGCGCGCCTTTCATATCCCGCTAAAGCGTAAAACCGTTTCCCCAAAGGACGAGAAGATGAGCAGTGCCAAGGACAGCCTGACCGAAACCATCAAAACAGTGGTCTATGCCCTGCTGATCGCCGGGATTTTCCGCACGCTGTTCTTCCAGCCGTTCTTTATCCCGTCGTCCTCGATGAAAGACACGCTGTTGATCGGCGATTTTCTTTTCGTCAACAAGATGAGCTACGGCTATTCGCAATGGTCTTGCCCGAAGATCGTGAATTTCCTCTGCCCGATCTCTGGTCGCATCCTCGGCTCTGAGCCGGAGCGTGGCGACATCGTGGTGTTCGAACACCCGACCGAGCACCGCACTTTTGTCAAACGCCTGATCGGCCTGCCGGGCGACCGCATCCAGATGCGCGATGGCGTGATCTTCCTCAATGGGGAAGAGGTCCCGCAGACTCCCGATGGTGCGTTCGTCGAGACCTATGAAAAACAAGGCGCCGCCGGGCGTCCTCCAGCCTGCACAAATACGCCCGGCGAAGGCGGCGACTGTGTCAAAGAGAAATATATCGAGACCCTGCCGGGCGGGCGTCAGCATTCGATCCTGAATATCCGCACCACGGGCGTCGACAACACACAGGTCTATACGGTGCCCGCGAACAACTATTTCTTTATGGGCGACAACCGCGACAATTCCGCCGACAGCCGTATCCCGGCGGAACGGGGCGGCGTGGGCTACGTGCCTGAGGAATATATCGTCGGCAAGGTCAGCAATGTGATTTTCTCGGCCGCCGGCAAACACCTCGTCTATTTCTGGACCTGGCGCAAAGACCGTTTCTTTAAGGCGGTGCAGTGAAGATTTCCGCAGATATAAGCGCGTTTCAGACGCGGCTCGGGCATGAGTTCTCTCAGCCTGAATTGCTTCTGCGCGCGCTCACCCATAGTTCGATCTCGTCCGCGACCCGCCCCGACAACCAGCGCCTCGAATTCCTGGGCGACCGGGTTCTTGGTTTGACGATGGCGGAGGCTTTGTTCGAGAAAGACAAATCGGCCTCAGAGGGTCAGTTGGCGCCGCGTTTCAACGCGCTGGTGCGCAAGGAAACCTGTGCCGACGTGGCCCGCCAGATCGACCTTGGTGCCGTCTTGAAACTGGGCCGCTCGGAGATGATGTCGGGTGGGCGGCGCAAAGAAGCTCTGCTGGCCGACGCCATGGAGGCGGTGATTGCCGCCGTTTATCGCGACGCAGGCTTTGATGTGGCCAAAGCGCTCGTGCGCAGGCTCTGGGGTAAACGCATCGACCGGGTCGAAGACGACGCCCGCGACGCCAAAACCGCGCTTCAGGAATGGGCACAGGCCCGCGGTCAGAAACCGCCGAAATATTCCGAAGTGGCCCGCAAGGGCCCCGATCATGCGCCGATCTTCACCATCGAAGTGACGCTCGAAAGTGGCGAGGCGGAGCGCTCGGAAGCGAATTCCAAACGTCAGGCCGAACAAGCTGCCGCCAAGGCGCTTTTGCTCAAACTGGAGGCCAAAAATGGCTGAAACGACACGCGCAGGTTTTGTGGCCCTGATCGGTGAACCCAACGCCGGAAAATCCACGTTGTTGAACCGTATGGTCGGCGCGAAAGTATCGATCGTGACCCATAAGGTGCAAACCACCCGCGCCCGCATTCGCGGTGTGGCGATGGAAGGCGACAGCCAGATCGTCTTTGTCGACACGCCGGGGATTTTCAAACCCAAACGTCGGCTGGACCGCGCCATGGTCTCTGCCGCCTGGGGCGGGGCCGCAGATGCCGATGTCGTCGTGCTTTTGATCGAGGCGCATAAGGGCGTCACCGAGGGCGTCGAGGCGATTTTGGCCGCACTTGACGAGCATTCGAACCCGAAACAGAAAGTCGCGCTGGCGATCAACAAGATCGACATGGTGGACGTCGAGAAACTTCTCGCGATCACCAAGGATATGAACGAACGCCGCAACTTTGTTGAGACCTTCATGATCTCGGCTGAGAAGGGCAAAGGCGTCGATGACCTGCGCAAATGGCTCGCCCGCGAGCTGCCGGAGGGGCCGTGGCTCTACCCCGAGGATCAGATCGCAGATCTGCCGATGCGCATGATTGCCGCCGAGATCACCCGCGAGAAGCTGACGCTCAATCTGCATCAGGAACTGCCCTACCAGCTCACCGTTGAGACCGAGCAATGGGAAGAGCGCAAGGACGGCTCTGCCCGTGTGGATCAGGTGATTTACGTGGCGCGGGATGGGCATAAAGGCATCATCCTCGGCAAGCGCGGCGAGACGATCAAACGCATTTCGCGTGCGGCACGTGAGGAATTGGCGGAGTTTCTGGGCCGCAAGGTGCACCTTTTCTTGCAGATCAAAGTGCGTCCGAACTGGCTCGAAGAGGCCGAGCGCTACGGCGAAATGGGGCTCGATTTCAAAGACGGCAACTGATGGCGCGGCTGACGGCGGATGTCTGGGTCTCGGCCTATCTGACGCGGCTCAGACTGGCCGATATTCCGGCCTTTGTCGTCAAGAAAGGCGACGCGACCGCGGGCGCCGTGATGGTCAAACTCAACACGTTGGACGGGCAAGCCAAGGCGTTTCAACGCGAGTTCAACCTGATGGAAGACCGCCGCGACTGGGCTGTGCTTGCCGAAGGCGCGGAGCGCGATGTGGATGCCTCTCTGGCCAAACAACGCAGCTTTGATCCCGATCTCTGGATCATCGAAGTTGAGGACCGTCAGGGCCGCACGTTGTTGGATGAGCCGGGCTTATCCGATTGACGCTGCACCTATGGCGGGTCAGGGTCGTGTGAGTATTTTCAGCTACGATGAAGCAGGCGCATGATCGAGTGGCGCGATGAAGGGGTGGTCCTTTCCGTCCGAAAACATGGCGAGACCTCGGTGATTGTCGAGGTGTTTACCCCCGATCACGGCCGTCATGCGGGCGTGGTGCGGGGCGGAATCTCGCGCAAGATGACGCCGCATTTGCAGCCGGGCGGGCAGGTTGCCGTGACCTGGAAAGCGCGGATCGAAGATCATCTCGGAAGTTTCACCTTCGAACCGGTGAAAAGCCGCGCGCATGTGCTGGGTGATCCCATGGCGCTCGCGGGGATGACGGCGATGACCGCGATGCTCTCGCAGCTTTTGCCGGAGCGCGAGGCGCATGGCTATCTTTATGTCGACAGTCTGGCGCTGTTCGATCGGATCGGCTCCGACCCGATGTGGCCCTTGGCCTATCTGCATTGGGAGGTGTCGTTGTTGGAGGAGCTGGGCTTTGGCCTCGATCTCTCTTCCTGCGCGGTGACCGGATCGCCTGACGATCTGATTTACGTCTCGCCCAAGACGGGCCGCGCCGTGTCGCGGAAGGGCGCGGGGGAGTGGGCGGATCGGCTCTTGCCCTTGCCGCAATGTCTGTTGGGACAATCATCGCTGGATTTTGCCGAGATCGGGCAGGGTCTCAAGACGACGGGGCATTTTCTGGCAAAGATCACGGCAGAGCTGTCCGATCGGGACTTGCCCGCCGCGCGGGATCGCTTCGTGGACCGGGTCGCAAAAAAGGCGGCGCAGGAGGCACCGCCTTTTTGAGCTTTAGGGCGTATTGGTTTAGCCGAGCAAACGGCGCGCAATCACCTGGGCCTGAATTTCACCAGCGCCTTCGAAGATGTTCAGAATCCGCGCGTCGCAGAGGATGCGGGAAATCTGATATTCCAAAGCAAAGCCGTTGCCGCCATGGATTTGCAGCGCATTGTCGGCGGCGGCCCAGGCGACGCGCGCGCCCAAGAGTTTCGCCATCCCGGCCTCAAGGTCACAGCGGTGGCCATGGTCCTTTTCCCACGCGGAGAAATAGGTGAGCTGACGCGCCACCATGATCTCGACCGCCATCATCGCGAGCTTGCCGGAGACGCGCGGGAATTCGATCAGGCTCTTGCCGAATTGCTTGCGATCTTCGGCATATTGCATGCCGACCTCGAGCGCGTTTTGCGCAACGCCGATGGCGCGCGCGGCGGTCTGAATGCGGGCAGACTCGAAGGTCTCCATGAGCTGTTTGAAGCCCTTGCCTTCCTCGCCACCCAGTAGGTTCTCGGCCTTCACCTTGAACCCGTCAAAGCCGATCTCATATTCCTTCATGCCGCGATAGCCCAAGACCTCGATCTCACCGCCAGACATGCCCGGAGTGGGGAAGGGATTTTCGTCATCTCCCGGCGTTTTCTCCGCCAGGAACATCGACAGGCCTTTGTAATCCGTGGTGTCCGGGTCGGTGCGGGCCAGAAGCGTCATCACATGGGTGCGCGCGGCGTGGGTGATCCAGGTCTTGTTGCCGGTCACCGTATAGGTCTCGCCCTCTTTCACCGCGCGGGTGCGCAGGCTCCCAAGGTCCGAGCCGGTGTTCGGTTCGGTGAAGACAGCAGTGGGCAGAATTTCGGCAGAGGACAGTTTCGGCAGCCACTGTTCCTTTTGCGCCTCGGTGCCGCCGCCAAGGATCAGCTCGGCCGCGATCTCCGAGCGTGTGCCCAGAGAACCGACGCCGATGTAGCCACGGGACAGCTCTTCGGAGACCACGACCATGGCCGCTTTCGGGAAGCCAAAGCCGCCGTATTCCTCGGGGATCGTCAGGCCAAAGACGCCCAGTTCGGCCAGTTCCTCGATGATTTCCATCGGGATGAGTTCATCTTTGAGGTGCCATTCATGGGCGAAGGGTACGACTTTTTCGTCAGCGAAACGGCGGAATTGATCGCGGATCATTTCCAATTCGTCGTCGAGGCCCGAAGCGCCAAAGGTTGCATGGCCGGAATTGTTACGCATCAGCTCGACAAGCCGCGTGCGCGCGCCGGTGGAATTGCCGTCGAGCATGAGCTTGACCACTTCGGAATGGCTCGGCTGGACAAGGCCCAGACCCAGATCGGAGAGACGACACATCTCGCCCTGGTTCATCGGGATGCCGCCGTAAATCTGGCTCAGGTATTCACCGAAAGCGATCTGGTGGATGAGCTGCTCCATCTCGCCGAACTTGCCGTCTGCCGTCAGGGCTTCGGCCCATTTTTGCATCTGGCGCAGGCTTTCGACATAGGTTGCAAGCCACGCGAGCCCGTGCGCGGCGGTTTGATTGGCCTCGATCTTCTTGCCGGAGACGCGCTCGCCGTCGAGGAATTCGGAGCGCAAGGCGGCGCGTGCCCGGTCCAGAATCGCCTCTGCCGGGGCCACAGCCGCGCCGGTGAGGGCCAGAAGATCAGGCAAAATCGGGTTCGGCATTGTCATCTCCTGTTGGTCAAGCGCCATGGGATTCTCTCCTCCATAGGATCTCGTGAGGGTCTCGGACTTGTCTAATCCTTTCGCAGTCGCAGCGCAATAATATTTTCAAATATAGTTTTCATAAGACTTAAAGTGTCGCAGGGATAATCTTCGCGCGACTGGCGCCGAGAAAGAAAAGCTCTGGACCCATGGGGAGCCTCCTTTCTCCTATACGCGAGAAAAACAGCCCTTTATCAGAGGGTATGACTTTCGAAAGCCTTCTGACCCTGCCGCAAATCATCGCTGCCGTTGCGATCACGCTCTTGGCGGGATTTGTCAAAGGTGCGACCGGCTTTGCCATGCCGATGATCATGATCTCTGGGCTGGGGTCTTTTCTGGCACCCGAAGTGGCGCTTGCCGGGCTGATCTTTTCGACGGTCGTCTCCAACGTCTGGCAGGCGCTCCGGGGCGGTGCGGCGGAGGCCGTCGAGGCCGCGAAACAATACAGGCTCTATATCGGCGCGCTGCTCGTGATGATCGTGCTCTCCGCGCAGCTCGTCGTGATCCTGCCGCAATCGGTGGTGTTTTTGAGCCTCGGGATCATCGTGATCGTGCTGGCGAGCTATCTTTTGGTGGGGCGCGCCCTGCATATCCCGGACCATCATCGCGGGTTTTACGATCTGGGTCTCGGCGCGATTTCCGGTGTGATCGGCGGCGTGGCGGGCATCTGGGGGCCGTTGACGGTGGCCTATCTGACCGCCGTGGACACGCCTAAGAAATTGCAGATCAAGATCACCGGTGTGATCTTTGGCGCAGGCGCGATCACGCTTTTGCTGGCACATCTGCGTTCTGGCGTGCTGAATGCCCAGACCATCCCGCTCTCCGCCGCATTACTGGCGCCTGCGCTCATTGGTATGATCCTGGGCCAGCGGGTGCAGGACCGGTTGGATCAAAAGAAATTCAAACGTGCGACGCTGTTTGTGCTCTTGGTGGCGGGAGCCAATCTGGTCCGGCGCGGGCTATTTTGAGCCCCGCTGTCGCTCGGCGAGAAGGCGCAATTTGATCTCGGCCACCTTGGGTGCCAGAGACATGAGATAAGCCGCGACGGCCTCCGGTTCGCCCTCATAAAGCTCGACAGGCTCCATCTGATCCGTTCCGCGAATGGCTTGCGTGACGTCGCTCAGAATCGCGCCTTGGATGTCTGGCCCATTGCCGCCCAAGGCCTCTTCGCCATGACAGGCCATGCAGAAATCGGTGAAGACCTCTTCGCCAAAGCCGATCAGCGCGGGGTCGGTAAAATCGACCTCCTGCGCGAGGGCCGGGGTCGAGAGGAGCGTGAAAATCAGAGCATATTTCATGGGAACAGAATGCCAGAGCGGCGTGACATCTGAATGACGCGCAAAAGAAAACGCCCCGGACCATCTGGGCCGGGGCGTCACTTCGTGAGGTGAGGAAAGGCCTTAGCCGATGGCGGCGGCCTTCACGTCCTCATCAATGTAGGGCAGGTACTGTTCGAAGTTCTCTTTGAACATATGGACCAGTTTCTCAGCCTGCGCATCGAAGGCCTCTTTGTCGGCCCAGGTGCGGCGCGGGTCCAGGAGCACATCGGCCACGCCCGGCACGGAGACCGGAACGTCGAAGCCGAAGTTGTCGTCCTTGCGGAATTCGACCTCGGCCAGCGTGCCTTCAAGCGCGGCGTGCAGCAGGTTGCGGGTCGCCTTGATCGGCATCCGCGAGCCGGTGCCAAATGCGCCACCGGTCCAACCGGTGTTAACGAGCCAGCAGGTTGCACCATGTTTCGCGATCTTCTCACGCAGCAGGTTGCCATAGGCTTCCGGGCGACGCGGCATGAAGGGCGCGCCAAAGCAGGTGGAGAAGGTCGGGATCGGTTCCACGACGCCCACTTCGGTGCCCGGGGTCTTCGAGGTGAAGCCGGAGAGGAAGTGGTACATCGCCTGAGCGGGCGTCAGGCGCGCGATCGGAGGCAGAACGCCAAACGCATCACAGGTCAGAAGAATGATGTTCTTCGGATGACCGCCCATCGCCGTCTCAGAGGCGTTGGAGATGTAGTGCAGCGGGTAAGCGCAGCGCATGTTCTCGGTCAGGGAGCTGTCTTCGAAATCCAGATCCTTGGTGTGCTCGTCATAGACCATGTTCTCGATCACGGTGCCGAATTTCGACGTGGTCGCGTAGATTTCCGGCTCTGCCTCGGCGGAGAGGTTGATGGTCTTGGCGTAGCAGCCACCTTCGAAGTTGAAAGTGCCCTTGTCGGACCAGCCATGTTCGTCATCGCCGATCAGCACGCGGGACGGGTCGGCGGAGAGCGTGGTCTTGCCGGTGCCGGAGAGACCAAAGAAGATCGCGGTGTCGACAGGATTGTCCGGCGCGTGGTTGGCGGAGCAGTGCATCGCCATGATGCCTTTGCCCGGAAGGATGTAGTTCAGCAGGGTGAACACGCCCTTCTTGTTTTCGCCCGCATATTCGGTGTTGCCGATCAGGATCAGCTTTTTCTCGAAGTTCAGCGCGACAACCGTTTCGGAACGACAGCCGTGTTTCTCCGGATCCGCCTTGAAGGACGGGCAGTTGATGACCGTGAAGTCCGCGGTGAAATCGTCGAGAGCCTTGAGATCCGGGCGACGCAGCATGGTGCGGCAAAAGAGGCCATGCCAGGCCAGCTCGGTGATCATGCGCACGTCAAGCTGGTTGGCCGGGTCGGCGCCGCCGTAAAGGTCCTGAACGTAGAAATCCTTGCCCTTCATGTGCTCGAGCATATCGGCGTGCAGAACGTCGAATTTCGCGGGGTCCATCGGGGTGTTGTTTTCCCACCAGATGGTGTCTTCGACATCTGCGGTACGAACGACGAATTTGTCTTTCGGGGACCGGCCGGTGTGCTTGCCGGTGCTCACCAGGAAAGAACCGCCTTTGCCAAGTGCGCCTTCGCCCCGCTTGATGGCTTCTTCGATGAGGGCCGGCTCGAGAAGGTTGTAATAGACATTGCCAAGTCCGGTAATGCCTTGGTCTTCAAGGGTGAAAGCCGGGTTCACGCGTCCGGTTGTCATATGCAAACTCCCTCGCCGTGTCCTTGCCGGCGTCTTTGGATATAGAATTCTGTACCGCGAAAGGGCCATTCGCGGATGGGCAACACATGTGCCAACGGAGTTGCTATATCACGCTTGCGCTGCGCGTAAACAGGCGCGAGATCAAAGGTTAGCGCAACCACTTGTGGGGTAGCGCAAACACTCGCTGAGGGGCGGTCCGCAAAGCCAATCTGCATAAGGGATAAGCACGAAGGTGAGACATATTAGCCATTCCTTGAAACTTTCAGGTTTCTATGGCTTTAACCCCGGACCCTGATTCGTGGTTTCGCTTGATTTGAGCTGTCGAAACACGGAAGATAGCACAAAAAATGAACCAGTTGAGCAGTTGAAGGAAACCGACTATGTCCCGTATCGCCTTGGTAGACGACGACCGGAATATCCTGACTTCCGTATCCATGACGCTTGAGGCCGAAGGGTTCGAGGTTGAAACCTATAATGACGGCCAGTCGGCTCTGGATGCGTTCAACAAACGCCTTCCCGACATGGCGGTCTTCGACATCAAGATGCCGCGCATGGACGGCATGGATCTGTTGCAGCGTGTGCGTCAGAAAACCAACATGCCGGTGATTTTTCTGACCTCGAAAGACGATGAGATCGACGAGGTGCTGGGCCTGCGTATGGGCGCTGACGATTACGTCAAGAAACCGTTTTCGCAGCGTCTTCTGGTCGAACGCATCCGTGCGCTTTTGCGCCGCCAAGAGGCGATTGCGGGCATCGACGTGGCCGAAACCGAAGATACCAAGGTGCTGGTCCGCGGCGAGTTGGAAATGGATCCGCTGCGCCATGCGGTGAAATGGAAGGGTCTCGATGTCACCCTGACCGTGACCGAATTCCTGTTGCTTCAGGCGCTCGCTCAACGTCCGGGCTTTGTGAAATCGCGCGATCAGTTGATGGATGTGGCCTATGACGATCAGGTCTATGTCGACGACCGCACCATCGACAGCCACATCAAGCGCCTGCGCAAGAAAATGCGCTCCGTCGATGGGGATTTCTCGGCCATCGAAACGCTTTACGGCATCGGGTACAGGTATAACGAGGAGTAATGACCCTGGCTTCCGGTATGGATCGTTCGGGCAAGTCCAGCTCCGAGAACGCGGATGTCGTTCTCGGTGACGATTGGATTGCGCCGCGCACCGCTGATGTGGAGCTGCGTGAAAAGCGGCGGCGCCGCAGTTTCATCGCGGTGAACCGCTCACCTCTGGCGCAGAAGATCATCACCTTCAACCTCGTCGCGATCATCCTCATGGTCGCGGGTATCCTCTACCTCAATCCGTTCCGAGACAGTCTCGTGCTGCAACGTGAAAGTGCCATGGTGACGGAGGCGGCGCTGGTTGCCGATATGCTTGAGGTGACGGCCGGGGCAGATGGGCAGCTTAGTGTCAGCGACGGTTCCGACGATGTGTCAAACGTGCTCCAGGTGCTGGAAATGCCTCTGCGCGACAATGTGTATATCTACGATCGGGCCGGGGTTCTCATCGCCTCGACCGAGGGCATGCCACGGGCTGCGCCAACGAATGTCGCCGGGCTGCGCGAGGAAGGTCGCTCGACCGTCATCTCCGACTTCCTGAACAAAATCTGGTCGGCGATCACCTTTGCCAAGGGCAACGGTCAGGAGAGCTTTGAGGATTACGAAGAGCATGTCGCGGGACTTGCCGCGCTTGCGCTGAATGACGAAATCCACGTCAACACCAGCGTGAATGCCGAAGGTTCCACGGTCTTTACGGTGGCCGCGCCCATCACCCTGGATGAGACCGGAGAGACCATCGGTGTGATCGGGCTTGTCTCCGCCAAGGGCGAGATCGACGACCTGGTTCGTGTCGAGCGCGAACAAATCCTGCAAGTCTTCGTCATCGCCATTCTGGTCTCAATCGGGTTGAGCCTTGTGCTGGCTTCAACGATCGCCAACCCGCTGGCCGATCTGGCCGCCGCCGCGGAAATTGGCCGCGACAAGAACAGCCGCAAAGTGGCGCCGGGCCGGGTGCGTATCCCTGATCTCTCGGGCCGTCCGGATGAGATCGGCCGCCTGTCCTCGGCGCTTCGTGGCATGGTCTCCGCGCTTTACGACCGGATCGACGCCAACGAACAGTTTGCCGCCGACGTGGCGCATGAGATCAAGAACCCGCTGGCGTCTTTGCGCTCTGCGGTGGGGTCACTACGGATGATCAAGAAGGAAGAGCATCGCATCAAGCTGCTCGATGTGATTGAGCATGATGTGCGCCGCCTGGATCGTCTTGTCTCCGACATCTCCAATGCCTCGCGCCTCGACAGTGAGTTGGTCAAGGAAGAGGAAGAAGAATTCAACCTCATCCAGATGCTGACGAACCTGATCGACTACCTGTCGCAGGAATCGCAGGAAAAAGGCGTCGAATTCATCGCGGACATGCCGGACAAGCCGATCATGATTTCGGGGCTCGAAGCGCGTCTGGCGCAGGTGTTTGTCAACCTGATCACCAATGCGATCTCGTTTTGTGAGGATGGCGACGCCATTCGGGTCTGGGTCCGCAAGCGGGATCACCGTGTGCTGATCGTGGTCGAAGACACCGGGCCGGGTATCCCGGAAGAGGCGCTGACGAAAATCTTCAAACGCTTCTATTCGGAGCGTCCCGAAGGCCAGTTCGGCAACAACTCCGGTCTTGGCCTTGCGATCTCGAAACAGATCATTGAGGCGCATGGCGGTGTGATCTGGGCCGAGAACATTCGCCCGACCGATGCAGACATCACCTCCGATCCGCTGGGCGCCCGTTTCGTCGTGGGTTTGCCGGTGTGAGCCCCGCGCAGGAGGAGGTGAACCTTCATGCCTCCTGTGTTGCGCTGGATTCCGACAGCGGGCTCTTGATCATCGGGCCGTCGGGCAGTGGGAAATCGACCCTGTCGCTCACGATGATGGCTTTGGGCGCCAGGCTGGTGTCCGACGACCGCACCATTCTGACACGCGATGCGGATGATCTCATGGCGACAGCGCCTGAAACGCTCTCCGGGATGATCGAAGCGCGCGGGGTCGGGCTGTTGACAGCAGAGTGTCTATCGCACACCCGATTGCGCGCTGTGGTCGACTTGGCACAGGTCGAAACAGAGCGCTTGCCACCCCGGCGCGAAAAGGCTCTCATCGGGGTCTCGATTCCCCTGTTCTACCGGGTCGACGGGCCGCAATTCGCCCCCGCCCTGATCCAATGGCTCAAAGGAGGCCGATGCGCGTGACCTCGCCCGCAGAGATGTCGATCCCGCAATCGAAATCCCCCCACCGCGTGGTTCTGGTGACCGGACCGTCGGGCGCGGGGCGCTCTACCGCGATCAATACGCTCGAAGATCTTGGCTATGAGGTCATCGACAACCTGCCGATCTCGATCCTGCCGCGGCTTTTGGAAGGTGGTGGACTGACCAAGCCTCTGGCGCTGGGCCTCGACGTGCGCAACCGCGATTTTTCGGTCAACGGGCTGATCGAGGTGATCGACGATCTGACCCGCGATCCGAACCACGAGGCGGAGGTGCTTTACCTCGATTGCGCGCCCGAGGTGCTGATCCGGCGCTATTCCGAAACCCGCCGTCGCCACCCTCTGGCGCCGGCTGAGACCGCGCAGGACGGGGTGGCGCGCGAGATCGACCTTTTGGTGCCGATCCGGGCGCGGGCCGACATTCTGATCGACACCTCGGAGATGACACCGCACCAGCTCCGCGACGAGATCGAACGCTGGTTCGCCGAAGGGCGCGAGGCGGATATGGCGCTCTCGGTCCACAGTTTTTCCTACAAACGCGGCATGCCGCGCGGCGTCGACATGGTGTTCGACGTGCGCTTTCTGTCCAACCCCTATTGGGACGAGAGTCTGCGGACCCTGAACGGCACGGATTCACGTGTTCAGGACTACGTGAAACGCGATCCGCGCTTTGAGGCGTTTTTCCAGAAAATTCTGGAGCTGACGCTGCTTTTGCTGCCCGCCTACCGCGATGAGGGTAAAAAGCACCTGTCAATCGCCTTTGGGTGTACTGGTGGGCAACACAGATCGGTGACGCTCGCGGAAATTCTATCCAAAGCCCTTGCAGAACATAATTGGCAAGTGTCAATAAGACACAGGGAACTTGAACGCCGCCAGAGCGGCCTCTGACCGGGGATGCTTACGTGATCGGAATTGTGATCGTCGCACATGGGGGACTGGCCCGCGAATATCTCGCGGCGGTTGAGCATGTTGTTGGCAAACAGGTGGGCATCGAAGCGATTTCGATCGAGCCGGATCATGACCGCTCGGCCAAACAGCGCGAGATTTGCGCCGCCGCCGACGATGTCGACAGCGGCGATGGTGTGGTCGTGGTGACCGATATGTTCGGCGGCAGCCCGTCGAACCTGTCGCTTTTGGCCTGTCACCACAACGACCGCCGGATCATCTACGGCGCGAACCTGCCGATGCTGATCAAGCTTGCGAAATCGCGGCACAAAACGGTTGCGGAGGCGGTCGGCAATGCGCTTGATGCCGGACGAAAATATATCGACAGTTTCGACGTCCACGGACGTTAAACGGGTCGGACAAGAATAAAGTCGAGGTGGGGAGATGGCGTCGGTTATGCGCACACATGAAATCGTGAATGTCAAAGGGCTGCACGCGCGCGCCTCGGCGAAACTCGTCGAAGTGGTCGAAGAATTTGACGCCAGCGCCGAGGTCTCCAAAGACGGGCTGAGCACATCTGGCGACAGCATTATGGGGCTTTTGATGTTGGCAGCTTCCAAAGGAACGACTATTGACGTCACAACGACCGGGCCCGAGGCGGCCGCGCTGGCGGATGCCATAGAGGCCCTGATCAAGGACAGATTTGGCGAGGATATGTAAAGTGTCTCACCCCCAAAAAGATGGGCAAGACGACGTGACGGACCTCCACGCTCCGAAACCTGGCGACGAGGATTTCGTCAAATACGACGCGCGGCGCCTGTCCTATGCGGGCACGTTTTCCGATCCCTCGAAAGTTCTGATCATCCGCACCATCGAATGGGTGACCGGAAAGCTGCCGCTTTTGCGCCGCATCCGCCGGTTCGAAAAAATGGGCACGCCGATGGGCCAGCCGTTCTTCAGCCAGGCGCTGGAGGTCATGGGCATCGAAGTGCAGACGCCCGAAGAGCAGATCGCCAAGATCCCAGCAACCGGCCCTCTGGTCGTGGTCGCGAACCACCCGCACGGCCTCGTGGACGGGCTCGTGATGGCGGAGTTGATCGGCAAGGTGCGCACGGATTACAAAATCCTGACGCGCTCGCTCTTGACCGGCATTCGCGAGATCGATCCTTTCATGTTGCCGGTGCCTTTCCCGCACGAACCAGACAGCCACCGCGCTTCGATCAAAATGCGTAACGAGGCGATGGAGACTTTGAAAGCGGGTGGCGTGATCATCCTCTTCCCGGCGGGTGCCGTGGCCTCGTCAGAGGGCTGGTGGGGGCCGGTGAAGGAAAAGCCGTGGAACCCGTTCACCGCCAAGATGGTGTTGAAATCCGGCGCGACTGTGCTGCCGATCTATTTCCCGGGGCGCAACACGCGGCTTTATCAGATCGCGGACAAGATCGCGGCGAGCTTCCGGCAGGGGCTTTTGCTGCATGAGATTGCGCATGCGCTGGACAAGCCGCAATCGCCGATCATCGGTGACCCGCTGACGCCGGACGACCTTAAGGACTGGCAGACGAAGACGCGCGAATTCATGGATTGGATGCGGTCTCATACGCTGGCTTTGGGCGGGCGCACGGATTAAAATCCAAACATGAAAAAGGGGCCCGCGCGGCCCCTTCTGTGTCTCTGATAGGCGCCCGATTTAGCGCGTCGGCACAGGCGTTTCGCCCCGGTAATCGTAAAAGCCCCGCTGGGTCTTGCGTCCGAGCCACCCGGCCTCGACATATTTCGTCAAAAGCGGGCAGGGGCGGTATTTCGTGTCGGCCAACCCATCATGCAGCACGTTCATGATCGCCAGACAGGTGTCGAGCCCGATGAAATCGGCCAATTCCAGCGGCCCCATCGGATGGTTCGCGCCCAGCTTCATCGACTCGTCGATGGATTTAACGGAGCCGACGCCCTCATAAAGCGTATAGACCGCCTCGTTGATCATCGGCATCAGGATGCGGTTGACGATGAAAGCCGGGAAATCCTCGGCGCTGGCGGCGGTTTTATCGAGTGATTCGACCACGCCCAAAAGCGTCTTGTAGGTCGCCTCATCGGTGGCGATGCCGCGAATAAGCTCGACGAGCTTCATCACCGGCACAGGATTCATGAAGTGGAACCCCATGAATTTTTCCGGCCGATCCGTGCGCGAGGCCAGCCGCGTGATCGAGATCGAAGAGGTGTTCGAGGTCAGGATCGTCTCGGGTTTCAGATGCGGCAAAAGCTGTTCGAAAATCGCGTTCTTGACGTCTTCGCGCTCGGTCGCCGCCTCGATCACCAGATCGGTCTGGCCCAGCTCTTCGAGATTGAGCGTGGTAGAGATTCGCGCAAGTGCCGCATCCCGTTCATTTTCGGAGATTTTCTCGCGCGACACCTGACGGTCCAGATTGCGGGTGACCGTGGCGATCCCCTTGTCCAAGGCCTCTTGCGCGATGTCGTTCATGACCACGTCATAGCCCGCCAAAGCGAAGACATGCGCGATGCCGTTGCCCATCTGACCGGCGCCGACGATACCGACTTTCCTGATCTCCATCTCGCACTCTCCTCGGATATATTTCGCGCTCAGCTTACGCGTCTCCACATACTGGGTTCAAGGGGCAAGGCAGGGGCGCTGACCTATAAAATTTTTAACGAATTGGCGATTTAGCGATTTCGAAACCTGTGTCTGCGACTCTCTGTGTTGGGTGAAATTTAAGAACCAGTGGGTGGACACATGGCTTACCAAAATATGGGCGAAGGCTCTTTAAACTATACGCCGTGCCGGTACGGCAAATCGAAACTTCTGTTCCGCGGACCGCAAAAAAATCTCGACGATCCCTATGTGGCCTTCCTGGGGGGGACGGAAACATATGGCAAATTCGTCGAAGTGCCGTTTCCAACGCTCGCTGAGGCGGGGCTCGGTGCGACGACAGTGAACCTCGGCTGTGTGAATGGTGGCGTGGACGTGTTTCTGAATGATGAAACCGTGGCGGATATCTGCAAGAAGGCCAAGGTGACGGTGCTGCAAATGCCCGGTGCGCATAACATGTCGAACCGGTTCTATGCGGTACATCCGCGCCGCAATGACCGTTTCCTGCGCGCCTCGACGCTGTTGCGAACGATCTATCGCGAGATCGACTTTACCGATTTCAACTTCACGCGGCATCTCCTGCAAACCTTGGAGGTCACCTCGGAGGAGAAATTCTTCATGGTGCGCCAGGAGCTGCGCGATGCTTGGGTGGCGCGGATGCGGACCATGGCGACCAAGCTGCAAGGCGATGTCGTGCTGCTGTGGCTCTCCGGCCATTCCCCGGATGACGAGGCCGCTTGCGATGCGATCGAGGGCGATCCGCTCTTTGTGAACCGCGAGATGATCGAAGAAATCCGACCCCTGGTCAAAGATGTGGTCGAGGTGGTCGTGAGCCAGGACGAGATCGACGCGGGCTACGAGATGATGGTCTATTCCGATCTCGACGCTCCTGCCGCGCGGGAAATGCTGGGCCCGATTGCCCATGCGAAAGCTTCCAAAGCTCTTCAGGATGCGCTTGCGCCTTATCTCTAAAGCAAGCCGGACAGCAAAAGGCCCGCCAAAATGGCGGGCCTTTTGTGTTTCATACCTTTGAAAGCTTAGAGCTTTTCGGTCAATTCCGGGACGGCATCGAAGAGATCCGCGACGAGGCCGAAGTCGGCGACCTGGAAGATCGGGGCTTCTTCGTCCTTGTTGATCGCGACGATCACTTTCGAATCCTTCATGCCGGCGAGGTGCTGGATCGCACCCGAGATGCCGCAGGCGATGTAAAGCTCAGGCGCCACGACCTTGCCGGTCTGGCCGACCTGCATGTCGTTGGGCGCATAGCCCGAGTCGACCGCAGCCCGCGACGCGCCGACAGCGGCGCCGAGCTTGTCGGCCAGTGCCTCGATGATCGCAAAGCTCTCCTCGGAGCCCACGCCACGACCACCCGACACGACGATCTTGGCGGAGGTCAGGTCCGGGCGGTCGCTTTCGACCACCTTGTCCTCGACGAAGGCCGACAGGCCCTTGTCGCCCGCGCCCGACACGGTCTCGACAGCGGCGGAGCCAGAGGTGCCCGCGGCGTCGAAGGTCGAGGTGCGGAAGGAGATGACTTTCGTCGCATCCGCGGATTTCACGGTCTGCACCGCGTTGCCCGCATAGACCGGACGTTTGAACGTGTCGGCGTCGACGACCTCGGTCACATCCGAGATCACCATCACGTCCAAAAGCGCGGCCACGCGCGGCAGAACGTTTTTGCCGGTGGTGGTCGCGGGCGCGATGATGTGGGAATAATCGCCCGCCAGCGAGACGATCAGATCGGCGAGGTTTTCGGCCAGGCCGTTGGCGTAAGCCGCGTCATCGGCGACCAGAACCTTGGACACGCCATCGAGTTTCGCGGCCGCGTCGCCCGCGGCTTGCGGGCCACAAACGAGCACGGTCACATCGCCCAGTTTGGCGCCAGCGGTGGCCGCCTTGGCAGTGGCATCAACAGCGAGCGCACCGCCCGCGACTTCGGCGAGAAGCAGAACAGCCATCAGACCAGACCTCCCTCTTTGAGTTTCGCGACAAGTTCATCGACGGAGCCGACCTTGATCCCGGCTTCGCGGGCGGCGGGCTCTTCGGTGGTGACCACCGTGAGACGCGGGCTCGTGTCGACGCCGTAGTCGGCGGCGGTTTTCTCATCCAGCGGCTTTTTCTTGGCCTTCATGATGTTCGGCAGCGACGCGTAGCGCGGCTCGTTGAGGCGCAGATCGGTCGTCACGATGGCCGGAAGCGGGGTGGAAATGGTCTGAAGACCGCCGTCGACCTCGCGGGTCACCACGGCTTTGCCGTCCGCAATTTCCATCTCGGAGGCAAAGGTCGCCTGACCCCACCCCAGAAGCGCGGCCAGCATCTGACCCGTCGCGTTCATGTCGTTGTCGATGGCCTGTTTGCCGAGGATCACCAGCTCGGGGGCTTCCTCTTCGACGACCTTGGCGAGGATTTTCGCCACCGCGAGCGGCTCGATGTCGACGCCCTGATCCTCTTCGATCAGGATGCCGCGATCGGCGCCCATGGCCAACGCGTTGCGGATCGTGTCGACAGATTTCTTCTCGCCGATGGAGACGATCACCACCTCGGAGGCCACACCGGCCTCTTTGAGACGAATGGCCGCTTCGACGGAAATCTCGTCGAACGGGTTCATCGACATCTTCACATTGGCAAGATCGACCCCCGTGCCGTCGGCTTTCACCTTGACCTTCACGTTGTAGTCAATCACCCGTTTGACAGGTACCAAAACCTTCATAGGCGTAAACTCCCTTATGACTGTGCCGCCCAAAGTTTTGGGGGGCGCTCAAGCTCTCCGCTGATGTGATTACCCGTTTGCGGACGCAGAAAACACCCCCAAAACGTCGCGTTTCGTCCCAAAGACGCAGCGTTTGAGAGAACATCTGCCGCCGTGTTCCGGTGTTTTTGCCATGCACGCAGGCTTAGCGATTGGCGCCCGGCACCCAAAGCACATCGGCTTTGCCGTCGTCATTGGCCATGCGTGCGGCGCAGAAAAGCCAATCCGAGAGCCGGTTGAGATATTTGATCGCCGCCGGGTTCACGTCCCCCGATTCTTCGGCATTCAAGGCCACGGCCAGCCGTTCGGCGCGGCGAGCCACTGTGCGGCCCATGTGAAGATGCGCGGACAACGCTGTGCCAGCGGGCAAGATAAAGCTGCGCAGCGGTTCGAGCACAGCGGTCATCGCGTCGATCTCGGCCTCCAAACGCGCGATCTGAGAGGGCACGGTGCGCAGGACCGGGTAGCCCGCTTCATCGTCCTTGTCCAAATTCGGGCGCGACAGGTCGGCGCCAAGATCGAAAAGGTCGTTCTGGATGCGCGACAGGGCCGCGTCCACCTCGTCCTCGGCATGCAGGCGCGCAAGGCCCAATGTGGCGTTGACCTCATCGACCGTGCCGTAAGCCTCGACTCGGGTGGCGTATTTCGGCGCGCGCGACATGTCGGAAAGTGAGGTCTCGCCAGCGTCGCCGGTGCGGGTGTAGATCTTGTTCAAAACAACCATGTCAGTTCCCTGATTTGCGCAGCGCCACGAAGATGACCACGAGGATCACCGCGCCCAATTGGGCGAGAATGCGGGCCTGCATGAGTTTGTTCGAGCGTTTCGCCCCTTCGGCACCACCGCGCCCAAACTGGCCGATGCCGAGCGCGAGAATGACGAGGACGAGGAGGCACGCCGCGCCAATGACATAGAGAAACGGATCGGACATGTGCATTTCCTCCCAAGGATTTATCTGACTGTGATAGCGCTTTTATATCTGCGACCCAAGTCGCGAATCTGGGCCTCAGCCCTTTGCCATCATCCATTCGCTGGCCCGTGCCGGCAAAAATCGCAAAGCAAGCGCGGAGAATGTGGTCACTTTCGTGACGTGATAGCGCGCTTTCGGGCGCGGGCTATTGAGCGCGCGCCGGAGCTTGGCGGTCACCGCATCGCATTGCAGCTCAAAGGGATCGGGCGATTTGTCGGTCGCATAGAGGCGATCCACCACGGGGCGATAGCGCGACGATTGATCGCTGTTTTCCCAGTCGATCCAACGGTCGAAATTCTTACGTGAATTCAGGCGGAAATCCGTGGCGATGGGGCCGGGTTGAATGATCGAGACGTGAATCTCCGTGTCGCGCAGCTCAAGGCGTGCTGCGGTCGAGAGCGCCTCAAGCGCATGTTTCGTCGCCGCATAAGAGCCGCGAAATTTGGTGGTGATGAACCCCATGACGGAGGAACATTGCACGATGCGACCGTGGCCACCCTGTTTGCGCATCACCTTGATCGCGCGTTGCGTCAGGTCGTGCCAACCAAAGAGATTGGCCTCGAAATTCTGGCGCAGGGCATCGACGGGCAGGTCCTCCACCAGCGCGGGGATCGCATAGGCGCCATTGTTAAAGAGCGCATTTAACGTGCCGCCGGTGCGTGACAGGGTCTCGTCAAAGGCAGCGGCGATGGAGGCCGGGTCCTCGTAATCGAGGCGAAAGCTCTCCAGGCCTTCCGCCCGAAGCCGCTCTGCATCCGCCTCTTGCCGACAGGTCGCAAAGACCCGCCAGCCCTCTTTTTGCAAGGCATGGGCGGCATGATAACCGATGCCGGAAGAGCAGCCGGTGATGAGGATGGAGCGCATGAAAAAAGCCTTTCCCGAGAGGATCGGGAAAGGCTTATCGCATGATCGACGACGAGGGAATCCACCAATCAGGCGAGATCGCAAAATTCGCGCTCAGTGCGAGACATCGGCCAAAAAGCGCGCGGCCATATAACCCTCGACCCCGTCGCCCTCGACGGAGATTTTGACCCAGCCGTTTTCCTCGGGTGAGATCACGCGAACGATTTCGGTGCGCACAACCTGGCCCATCACCGGATTGGCGGTCGAGGGGCCGGAGCGCACGTTGACGCGGGAGGCGGTGACTTCGCGCAGGATCATGTCGGTTGCGGTCTCGGCCGGGGCCATCACGGGATCGGCCAAAAGTGCCGCCATTTTTGCCGGATCGGCCACGGTTGTGGTCGCGATGGTGGGGGCAATGTCGGGGGTGCCGATCTGAGCGCTGGCCAATTGCACAAGGGGGTTGTCATTTTGAGGGGCGGCCGCCGGGGTCGGGGCGCGTTTGGCCTTCAACTCGGCCAGGGTCGGCACATAAGCGCCCTGACGTTTCACCTCAGAGCCAAAAGCGTCGGTGAACGTATCGGAGAGTTGCGCGAAGACAGAGGTTTTCTCGGCGCGGCGCAGATCAAGCGCGGCCTGTTCTTCCGGGCTCAAATCCCGCCCAAACACCATGAAAGAGGCCCATAGGCCAACGGCAGTCATCGCCAAAAGACGCAGCATCACACACCCCCGAATATCGTTACGGCTTCTAGTATATCCGATTCCTCAACTCTTGACGGGGAAACTTGTTCCAAAACTCCACCTAAAATCGGATCACCTTTCGACCGTCTGTGGACAAAATCCTGTGAGAGGGACGCTTGCCGGGGCGAAGGCGGACGGTTATTCATGCTCCTTATGAGCAGTGATTTGACCCAAGATCCCGAAAACGACGGCGCGCCTCCGGGCGAAAGCTTTGAACCTTTGCGCCGTGCGATCGGCGAGCGCTATTTGCAATATGCGCTCTCGACGATCATGCACCGGGCGCTGCCGGATGCGCGCGACGGGTTGAAGCCCGTGCATCGGCGCATCCTCTATGCGATGCGCGAACTGAGGCTCTCCGCGACAGGGGGGTTCCGCAAATCTGCGAAAATCTCCGGCGACGTGATGGGCAACTATCACCCGCATGGCGATGCCGCGATTTATGACGCGATGGCCCGATTGGCGCAGGATTTCAACGTGCGCTATCCGCTGGTCGACGGTCAGGGGAACTTTGGCAACATCGACGGCGACAACCCTGCGGCGTCCCGCTACACCGAAGCGCGGATGACCATCGCGGCGGAGGCCTTGCTCGAAGGTCTCAACGAGGATGCGGTCGATTACCGAGACAACTACGACGGCACGCTGCGCGAGCCTGAAGTGCTCCCCGCTGCGTTTCCCAACCTCTTGGCCAACGGCTCGTCGGGCATCGCGGTCGGTATGGCGACAAACATTCCGCCGCATAACATCGCCGAGCTGATCGACGCCTCGCTGCATATGATCAAGACGCCGGATGTGCGCGACGAGACCCTGCTCAATTACGTCAAAGGCCCGGATTTCCCGACGGGCGGCATCATCGTCGAGCCACGTGAAAGCATGGCGAAGACCTATGCCACGGGGCGGGGGTCCTTCCGCCTGCGCGCGAAATGGGAGGTCGAGGATCTGGGGCGGGGCGTCTGGCAGATCGTCGTGACCGAAATTCCCTACCAGGTTCAAAAATCGAAACTGATCGAGAAACTGGCCGAGCTGATCCAGACCAAGAAAGTGCCGATTCTGGCCGACGTGCGCGACGAGAGCGCCGAGGACATTCGCGTGATCCTTGAGCCCAAATCGAAGAACGTAGACCCGGATGTGTTGATGAACACGCTGTTCCGCAATTCGGACCTTGAGACGCGATTCTCTTTGAACATGAACGTTCTGATCGACGGGCGGACGCCGAAGGTGTGCTCGCTCAAAGAGGTGCTGCGAGCCTGGCTCGATCACCGTCGTGTTGTGTTGCAACGCCGCTCGCAGCACCGTCTGGAAAAGATCGACCACCGTCTTGAGGTGCTCGAAGGCTTCATCATTGCCTTCCTTAATCTCGACCGCGTGATCGACATCATCCGCTACGACGACGACCCGAAAGCCGCTTTGATGGCGGAGATTTGGGGCCGCGATGTGGCGCGTGCCATGTCGGAGAAAGATTACGTCAGCCCTCTGCCCGCTCCAGAGGGCCAAGGCGAATTGACCGAGGTGCAGGCCGAGGCGATCCTCAACATGCGCCTGCGGTCTCTGCGGCGTCTCGAAGAGATCGAGTTGATCCGCGAACGCGATGCTTTGCTCGAAGAGAAAGCCGGGTTGGTCGAGCTTTTGGGCTCGGAAGAACTGCAATGGGTTCGCATCTCAGACGAGTTGAAAGAGACCAAGAAGAAATTCGGCAAGGACTACGAATGCGGTCATCGTCTCACGCAATTCGCCGAGGCCACCGAGGTCGAAGACGTGCCGCTGGAAGCGATGATCGAGCGCGAGCCGATCACCGTCGTGCTGTCACAAATGGGTTGGATCCGCGCCATGTCGGGGCACATCGACCTGACCCGAGAACTGAAGTTCAAGGACGGCGACGGACCACGGTTCCTCTTCCACGCCGAGACCACGGACAAGCTGATCGTGATGGGGTCGAACGGACGGTTCTACACGCTGTCTTCGGCCAACCTGCCCGGCGGGCGGGGCATGGGGGAACCCGTGCGTTTGATGGTCGATCTGCCCAATGAGGTGGAGATCGTCGACATCTTCAAACACGATCCCGAAGGGCGTCTTTTGGTGGCGTCCAATGCGGGCAACGGCTTCCAGATCGCGGAAAAAGACATCGTGGCTCAAACGCGCAGCGGCAAGCAGGTGCTGAACGTCAAGGACGACGAAAAGGCCGTGATCGTGCACCGGATTTCGGGCGATCATGTGGCCATCGTGTCGCAGAACCGCCGCTTCCTCGTCTTCCCGCTCTCCGAGGTGCCCGAACTGGGCCGGGGCAAAGGCGTCCGTTTGCAGAAATACAACCAGGCCCGCGGCGCCCAGGGTATGTTGGAACTCGATGGCGGCCTGTCCGATCTGACCACCTTTAATTGGGAAGACGGCCTGAGCTGGACTATGGGCGGTGGCAACACGCGGACGGAAAAAGACCTGACGCAATGGCTCGGAAAACGTGCTGGCGTGGGCAAACAGCCGCCGCATGGCTTCCCGCGGGACAATAAATTCAGCTGATTTTAATCGGTCGCTGTTTGTCTGGCGTGGAACCGTCTTGAGTGGCCTGTGGGGGACATGTGGCGCAACTTTTGAAAACTGAATTCGAGGGCCGGGTCGGGCCGATTTTGAGCCTGTCTCTGTGGACCGCCACGCTGTCTGTTCTGACGCTCGGCTTTTATCGGTTCTGGATGAAAACCCGGCTTCGGCGGCATTTCTGGTCCGCCGTCCGCCCGGATGGCACGCCTTTGGAATATGTCGGCAAGGGGATCGAGAAATTCACCGGATTTCTCATCGCGCTCGTGATGCTGGCATTGCTGATCGGTGTGCTGGCGCTGGTGCTGGTTTACGCCTCCTACGCGGTGTTCCAGGACGAGGTCGAGGCCTATCTCGTCGCCGCCGTCATCGCCCTGCCTTTGATCTATTTCGCCTCCTATCGGGCCAAGCGCTATGTCTACGCCCGCACCCGCTGGCGGGGCATTCGCTTCGGGCTTGAACCGGCGGCGGGGAAATATGCGCTGGTTGCGATGGGGCATCTGTTTCTGACGCTGATCACGTTTGGGTTTCTCTGGCCGCGCATGACCTTCAAGCTGGAAAAATTCCGCACGGATCGGACGTTTTTCGGCGATCAGCGGATGCACCAAGGCGGGAAGTGGGCCGGGCTTGCGAAGTCGTTCCTGCCGACGTTGATGTGTCTCTGGCTCGCCTTCGGCATGATCGCCTATATGACATTTCAGCAAGTGACCACGACGGCGAAAGACAACAGCTTTCTTGAAGAGACCGAGACGCTACAGATGATCGCTTTCACGCCGCTCTTGCTCTTGGTCGGGTTGTTTTTCTATCTGCGCTATCGGGTTGTCGCCCTGCGCTATCTGGCCAATCACAAGACGGCGGGCGGTGTCGGGATGATCTCGCGCCTGTCGTTTCCGCGCATTTTGGGCATCAACATCGGCGGCTATCTTTTGACCAATATTTGCACGGGGCTGGCGATGCTGGTCGTCGGCGCCGTGGCCTCCGGGATTTTGATCCTGTTCTATCCGGGACTTGCGGATTTGGGCATATTTGCCTCGGGTGCGGTGAGCGAAGGCACCGCCGGTGAGGGAGACGGTCTGCCCTCCACCGGGCTGACCGTGGCCTTTGCGTTGTTTCTCTACATGGCGACGCTGTTGTTCTTTTCCGTGTTTCGTCAGACCTTTGTGCTCTTTCCAACCTGGCGCCACTATGCGCGGACCCTGTCTTTGACGGGGGGCGAACATCTGGCTCAGATCCAGCAACGTGACCGCGATCAGGCGGGGCAGGCCGAGGGCATGGCCGAGGCCTTCGATCTGGGGGCGGCGATATGACGATGACCACCCAAGTAAATCCCTGGGCCGCGGCTCCTGAAGGCGTGCGCTGCGAATTCGTGGATGGCAAGACGGCCAAACGCCATGATGTCTACGTGACGATGCCGCCTGGCGAGGGCGTCCTTGAGCTGAGCTATCTCGCAGAGCCGCGCGAGGACATGTGGGGCAAGGTCGTGTCCGGTGAAACCCTGCGCGTGACCTGGCCGATGTCACAGGTCCGCCATGTCGAAGGGCAGCAGAAGCTGCGCTGGGGCAAGGTGCCGATGGGCGTTTTTACCAATGTGATGTCCCCGACGGCGCGGCTTTACGTGCGCGATGGGGCGCTGTTGGCACAGATTAAAACCGCCGCGCCGAACCTGACACGGCGCGCGCCGGTGACCGGAAAGGGCCGCATCGCCGGATTGATTGCGGGGGCTCTCGCCTCCGTCCTCTTGATCGTCTTCGTGTTGATCCCGGCCATCGCCGATCAACTGGCGATGCGTTTGCCGGTCGATGGCGAGCGCGCATTGGGCGACAAGACCTATGAGCGCATCCGCGAAAGCTTTTCGCAAAACGACTATATTCCGATCCGCGAATGCACAAATGACGCGGGGCATGAGGCCCTGACACGGATGCAGCAAACGCTGATCGGCGCCTCAGATCTGGCTCCGGACGCGGTGCGGCTCACGGTGCTCGACTTCGATATGGTCAACGCCTTCGCTTTGCCAGGCGGGCGGATCGTCGTGATGCGCGGGCTGATCGACGAGGCCGGTGGCCCCGATGAGGTCGCCGCCGTCATCGCACATGAAATTGGCCATGTCGCCCATCGCGACCCCACGCGGCACGCCCTGCGCGGCGTGGGGACCTTTGGGGTGCTGTCTCTGGTCTTCGGCGATTTTGCTGGCGGCACCGTGGTGCTTCTGAGCGTCAACCAACTGGTGAATGCGCAATATAGCCAAGAGGCCGAAAGTGCCGCTGATGCCTATGCCCATGCGCTTTTGCCCAAGGTTGGCGTGTCGCCGGGCGCGCTTGCGCCCCTGTTCGAGCGGCTCAAAGAGAAGTACGGCGACAGCGAGGGCCTCGCCTCTCACCTGGCGTCTCACCCCAAGCTCGGCGATCGGGTGGATCGGGCGCATGCCGCCGCCGCAGGCTTTGACCAGGACACCCGGCCGATCCTCGCGGATGCGCAGTGGTCAGACCTGCGTGCGATCTGCGACTAAGGCGTAGCGTTGCACCTCGCTCAGTTTGCCGCTACCCCTAGGGGACCGAAAATCTAGGAGGTTTCCCCCCGTGCTGTCATTTACGCGTCGCGCTGTCCTTGGTCTCTCTCTTTTGGCTTTGACGGCCTGTAGTGATGCGAAGGTCATCACGGAGGACACCCCGCTGGTGGACCTCGGAGATTTTGCCTTTGGACATAACGTCGTGGTGGCGACGGACGCCCAGAAGGCGCCGTTTTCACGCACTGAGAGCGAGGACAATATCGAGGCCGCGATCAAGGAAGCGATGCAGGCGCGCTTTGGGCGTTACGATGGCGACAAGCTTTATCACATCGGGATCAAGGTCGATGCCTATGGCCTCGCCGCCCCCGGCATTCCGGTGGTGTTCACGCCGAAATCCGTGCTCGTGCTGTCGGTCAACATCTGGGACGATTCGAAAGGCGTGAAGCTGACCGAGAAACCCAAGCTCTTGACCGTCTTCGAAGGCACCTCCGGCGCAACCCTGATCGGTTCCGGTCTGGCGCGCACAAAAGAGGAACAGCTTGAGATTTTGAGCCGCAATGCCGCACTGAAAGTCGAGCGCTGGTTGCAGGAAAACGGCCAGTGGTTTGGCATCGAGCCGATTGCCTCCGACAGCTCGGATGCCGACGAGGCGAAGGCCGCGCTCGAAGTTCTGGCGCCCGAGGCCGCAGAAGAAGCCGCGCAACAGGCGACAAATAGCAACTGATGCTTGATTTTCCCGCGCGAAGCCACTACCTAGCCCGCGATGTTAATTTTGGGCCGCATGCAGGCCCCTTCAATCCAAGAGGCGCCTCGATATGGCTAAGGAAAAGTTTGAGCGTTCGAAACCGCACGTGAACATCGGCACGATCGGCCACGTTGACCACGGTAAAA
>NZ_JAATOT010000002.1 GCF_011806455.1 Celeribacter sp. HF31 | reverse complement strand
GAAGAGCTGATGAACACGGTCTTCCCGCACCCGACGATGTCGGAAATGATGCATGAATCCGTGCTCGCCGCCTATGGCCGGGCGCTGCATATTTGAGGGCGGAGCCTCTCACCGAGATCGGTCGTGCCTATGGTTCGACCGATTTCGCGCTTCTTGAGGCAGCGTTCGGGGCGACGGATATTCCGCTGTTCCTCCATGGGGCGCAGACCCATATGATCCGCCCGGAGATGGCGTTGGCTTTGGGTGGTATGCCGATTGCCGTGCCAACCAGCCGGCGGAAAGAGGCGGCGGCGCTCTTGGCGGAGGTCGCGCCTGAACACGGATTTCGCATCCGCTGGCCTTTGGCCGTTCCGCTTGTCGTGATGTCTTTGTTGATCGGCACAGTGCCGATTCATCTCAACGCAACTTTCCCGCGGTATCGTGCCGTTATGGCGGCGCGCATTTAAGGCGATCTATCAACATCTGTGATGGGTGATATTATATGCGCGCCTCTTGTGCATAAATGTAGGTCATGTAATCTGACGCTTATGACTGATTGGGATTCTCTTCGTTACATTCTCGCCGTGGCGCGCGAGGGCGGGCTTTCGGGCGCGGCGCGTGTGCTGGGCGTGAACCATGCGACCGTGTCGCGGCAGTTGGCCAAGGCCGAAGATGCCGCTGGTGTTCGTTTCTTCACGCGGCTTGCGTCCGGCCTTCAGCCGACCGAAGCCGGTCAGGTCGCCATTTCCCATGCCGAGGAAGTCGAGGCGCGGATGGTCGCGCTCGATATGGCCTTGGCCGCGCGGGACGAGACCGAAGAAGGCGAGCTGAAAGTGACCATTCCGCCCTTGATGGCGGAAGATAATTTTGCCGAAGACATCAAGGAATTCAAAGCGCTGCATCCGGGGATTGATGTGCATCTTCTGGGCGCGACGGAGGTGTTGAACCTGCACCGGCGCGAGGCGGATGTGGCCATACGGGTCACCCAGGCGCCGGAGGAGAGCCTTTGGGGCCGGATGGTCACGCCGCAGCGGGCAGGGTGGTTTGCCTCTCCGGAATTCGTCGAGCGCTATAAGGATGTGTTTGAGCGCCGCGATATGGACACCGCGCTCCCCTACATCGGGTTTTCCGCCTGGTTCGCCTCGACGCCTGCAGGGCTGTTTTCTGAACTGCCGCCGGTGCGCGTGGCGATCAAGACGGACGATATGGTGTCGGCCATGTCTCTGGCGCGTCAAGGCATGGGGATGGTGCGGACTTCGCATCTTTTGGGGTCGAGCGATCCGAAACTGGTGCGGGTGCCTGGGGTTCCGCTGTCGGATCATACTCCGATCTGGGTGCTGACCCATCCCGATCTGCGCCATGTGCCGCGGGTGACGGAATTCATGCGGTTCATCGCCAACCGGATCACGGCGCGGCGCGCGCTTTACATGGGGCTGGACGAAAGCTCAGCCAATGCGGCGACGCGGTCGGACGGGGCAAAACTCGAAGGCATCGCCAGCGAGATTGCGGAATAAAAAAGCGGCCTTTCAGGGCCGCTTTTGTTTTAATATCTGAGGCTTGAACGACGTCTCAGACGTTGTGCAACTCGCCGCCGCCCGACACCCAATTGTGCAGCCCGCCAAGGTTCTGCACATCTTCATGGCCCAGAGATTTCAAAAGCCGCACACCGCCCGAAGACCGTGCGCCTGAGGCGCAATAGAGCACCTTCGTCGTCTTGGTGTCCTTCATTTCCGGCAGGCAAGTGGGCGAGGCCGGATCGCATTTCGCCTTCAGCTCCTGCAACGGAATATGCAGCGCGCCTTTCGCGGTGCCGGACATATGCAGCTCCACCCCGTCACGCACGTCGATGAGCACCAATGTGCCCTTCGCCATCCCGGCTTTCACATCCTCCACGGAGATTTTCGGAGCGCCGCCGCCAAACAATCCAAACATTGGTTCACCTTTGCAGTCATTGTTCTTGTTTGCCCCTTTGTAGCGTGGCGACAGGAGGCGCGTCTGTGACCAAATCACCCAAATGGGGCAGGCGGGCTGTCCTAAATGTGGGATCGGTGAAAAAAGGGGCGATCTGTCCGCTAGTTCTTGTTATGTTCTCAGTTTCCTGTTGGAACGGCGCAAGCTCTCCACTAGATATGAGGGCAGAAACCGAGTGGGGTGCCCGATGGCCGAGTTGAAATCGATCGAAGTGCGCGGTGCGCGCGAACACAATCTCAAAGGCGTGGATGTGGACATCCCGCGCGACGAGTTGGTGGTGATCACCGGGCTGTCTGGCTCGGGCAAATCCTCGCTGGCCTTCGACACTATTTATGCGGAGGGGCAGCGACGCTATGTCGAAAGTCTCTCGGCCTATGCGCGGCAGTTTCTCGATATGATGGGCAAGCCGGATGTGGATCATATTTCGGGTCTCAGCCCGGCGATTTCCATCGAGCAAAAGACCACGTCGAAGAACCCGCGCTCGACCGTCGGCACGGTGACCGAGATTTACGACTACCTGCGCCTTTTGTTCGCCCGCGCGGGCACGCCCTACAGCCCCGCGACGGGCGAGCCGATCGAAGCGCAGCAGGTGCAGGACATGGTCGATATCACCATGCGGATGGAGGAGGGCACACGGGGATACCTCCTGGCGCCCATCGTGCGCGACCGGAAAGGCGAATATCGCAAGGAATTTCTGGAGCTTAGGAAGCAGGGCTTTCAGCGTGTGAAGGTGGACGGGGAGTTTTACGACCTCGACGAGCCGCCCACATTGGACAAGAAATTCCGCCACAATATCGACGTGGTGGTGGACCGGATCGTGGTGCGGGAGGGCTTGGAGACGCGTCTGGCGGACAGCCTGCGCACCGCTTTGGATCTGGCCGACGGGATCGCCATTCTGGAAACCGCACCGAAAGAGGGCGAGCCGGAGCGCATCACGTTTTCGGAAAATTTCGCCTGTCCGGTCTCGGGCTTCACCATCCCGGAAATCGAGCCGCGGCTGTTTTCCTTCAACGCGCCCTTCGGGGCCTGTCCGCATTGTGACGGGCTTGGTGTCGAGCTGTTCTTTGATGAACGCCTCGTGGTGCCCGATGCGGCGTTGAAAGTGGCCGACGGGGCGATTGCGCCTTGGCGCAAAGGCAAGACGCCCTATTTCCTGCAAACCATTGAGGCGCTTGCGAAACATTACGGATTCAAACCCTCGACGCCGTGGAAAAACCTGCCCGCCAAGGTGCAGAAGATGTTCCTCTACGGCTCCGGCGAGGAGGAGATCAAATTCCGCTATGACGACGGCGGCCGGGTCTATGAGATCGAGCGCAGTTTTGAGGGTGTCATCCCCAATATGGAGCGGCGCTATCGCGAGACCGACAGCAATTGGGTGCGCGAAGAATTCGAGCGTTACCAGAACAACCGGCCCTGTGGCCATTGCGGCGGCTATCGCCTGCGCGAGGAGGCACTGGCCGTCAAGATCGACCAGCATCACGTCGGGCAGGTGGTGGAGAAATCCATCAAGGAGGCGTTTCAGTGGATCGACGGGGTGATGGAGACGCTCAGCCCACAGAAACAGGAAATCGCGCGGGCCATCGTCAAGGAAATCCGTGAGCGCTTGGGCTTTTTGAACAACGTCGGTCTCGAATACCTGACCATGTCGCGCAACGCGGGCACGCTGTCGGGCGGCGAGAGCCAGCGGATTCGTCTGGCCTCCCAGATCGGCTCGGGCCTTCAGGGCGTTTTGTACGTCTTGGACGAGCCCTCAATTGGCTTGCACCAGCGCGACAACGATCGGTTGATCGGCACGCTCAAGAACCTGCGCGATCAGGGCAACACGGTGATCGTGGTCGAACATGACGAGGACATGATCCGCGAGGCGGATTACGTTTTTGACATGGGGCCGGGGGCCGGTGTGCATGGCGGCGCTGTCGTGGCGAAGGGTACACCGAGCGAGATCGAAAGCGACGCTGCCTCGCTCACCGGGCAGTACCTGTCGGGCACGCGCGAGATCGCCGTGCCGACCACGCGCCGCAAGGGCAATGGCAAGAAACTCACCGTCGTGAAAGCCACCGGCAACAACCTCAAGGAGGTCACCGCCGACTTCCCGCTGGGCAAATTCGTCTGCGTTTCCGGCGTGTCGGGCGGGGGCAAATCGACGCTCACTCTCGAGACGCTCTACAAGACCGCCGCGACCCGGTTGAACGGCGCGCGGGAGACGCCTGCGCCCTGTGAAACCATCAAAGGGTTTGAGCATCTCGACAAGGTGATCGACATCGACCAGCGCCCCATCGGCCGCACCCCGCGGTCGAACCCGGCGACCTACACCGGGGCCTTCACCCCGATCCGCGACTGGTTCGCCGGACTGCCGGAATCGAAAGCGCGCGGGTATAAGCCGGGGCGGTTCTCTTTTAACGTCAAAGGCGGGCGCTGCGAGGCCTGTCAGGGCGATGGGGTGATCAAGATCGAGATGCACTTCCTTCCCGATGTTTACGTCGAATGCGAGACCTGCAAGGGCAAGCGCTACAATCGCGAAACACTGGAAATTCAGTTTAAAGGCAAAAGCATAGCCGACGTTCTTGATATGACGGTCGAGGATGCTCAGGAGTTCTTTAAGGCGGTGCCCTCAATCCGCGAAAAGATGGATGCGCTGATGCGCGTGGGCCTTGGCTACATCAAGGTCGGGCAACAGGCGACGACGCTTTCGGGAGGTGAGGCGCAGCGGGTGAAGCTGTCGAAGGAACTTGCGAAACGCTCCACGGGACGGACGCTTTATATCCTCGACGAGCCGACCACGGGGCTGCATTTCGAGGATGTGAAGAAGCTTTTGGACGTGCTGCACGAGTTGGTCGATCAGGGCAATTCGATGATCGTGATCGAACACAATCTCGACGTGATCAAAACCGCCGACCACATCATCGACATCGGTCCCGAGGGCGGGGACGGAGGCGGTCAGATCGTGGCCACCGGCACGCCCGAAGAGGTGGCGGAGGTCGCGGCGTCCCACACCGGGCGCTACCTCAAGCCGATGCTTGAGAAAGCGGCCATCCGGAGGGCGGCAGAATGACCGCCCCGACGACAGGGACGCCAAAACTCGCGGTGCTCGCGGTCTGCGAGCGCGACGGAAAATTCCTCATGGTCCAACGCGGCAAAGCGCCCGCGCTTGGCACCTGGGGCTTTCCCGGCGGGCATGTGGAATTCGGCGAGGCTCTGACAGAGGCGGCCGTGCGGGAACTTTGTGAAGAGACCGGCGTGGTGGCCGAGGCGGGTGAGGTCATTGACCACGTCGAGCTGATCGAACCCGAAGACGCCTCCGGCGCCTATCACTTCCTGCTCATGGCGGTGCGCTGTGCCTATGTGTCGGGCGAACCGGTGGCCGCCGACGATGCGGCGGATGTGGATTGGATGAGCCTGGACGATCTTTTGATCACCACGCGGGAGCTATCTCCGGATGTGACCCGTGTGGCCCAAAATGCGCTCAAGGCGCGGGCCGTCGCCACGCTTTGACGGCAAACGCCAAAAGCAAAACCGTGCCAAGACCGGCCAGCCCTGCAACACCCCATTCCGAGCCCCAGTTTTTCACCACGATAGCGACCAAAGCCCAAGCCGTCCCCAGCGGGTAAAGCGGCGCGTCGGGGCGCAGGCGTGTGCCCGCATAGGCCACCGCGAGCGCGCCGATGAGGCAAATATAAGCCCAGCCGACCGCGCCAAAGACAATGCCATAGCCCGCGCCGACATAGCCTAGTGAGGCAAAGGACGCCGCCGTCAACCAGCCTGCAAAGAGCGCATTCGGCGCGCGGGCGAGCCACGGGTCAAGCACGGGCGCCCGGCTCATGGCTTTGAGCGCAAAGGCCAGCATGGCAAAGATCATCACGGTGGCGAGGATCGGGCTGGCGACGGCGACGCTCAGCCAAGGCGTGCCTATGAGGAGCGCGATGATCAAGGGGCCGCGCATCGGCGCCCAGTCGGGGGCGTCATGGCGTTTCAGACCCACGGCGGCGGAGACAATGAGCCACAGGTAAATCACCCCCCAGATCGAAAACGCATAGCCCGCAGGCCCCACGGGCGCATTGTCTTGCGGGATCGGGAAATCTGCGGGGTCGTAGCCGCGAAAATCGGGTGCCAGAAGAGGGCCTGCGATGGCAAAGGCCAGGGCGGCGGCGAGGTGGAGAAGGGCGATCAGGCGTGTGTTGGTCATAGGATTGATCTAGAACGAAAAACGGCGCCGTAAAGGGCGCCGTTTTAGATGAGTATTTAAGACAACAAAGGAAACTTAGACGAGTTGGCCTTCGGCTGTCAGTGTCAGCTTGCCGCGCAGGTAGGGCGACAGCGCCTCGGGCAGGGTGACGGAGCCGTCGGCGTTCTGGCCGTTTTCCAGCACAGCGATGAGGCAGCGCCCGACGGCAAGCCCCGAGCCGTTCAGCGTGTGAACAAACTCCGGTTTGCCGCCGTCTTTGGGTTTGAACCGGGCGTTCATGCGGCGCGCCTGGAAATCGCCACAGGTCGAGACCGAGGAGATTTCGCGGTATTTGTCCTGACCGGGCAGCCAGACCTCGATGTCGTGGGTGCGCACCGCGCCAAAGCCGATGTCGCCGGAGCAGAGTTTCACGGTGCGGTAGGGCAGGCCGAGGGCCTCAAGAATATTCTGCGCCTGAGTGGTCATGCGGATATGTTCCGCCTCAGACTCATCGGGGCGGGTGATGGAGACCATCTCGACCTTTTCGAACTGGTGCTGACGCAGCATGCCGGAGGTGTCGCGGCCTGCGGACCCGGCCTCCGAGCGGAAACATTGCGTGTCGGCGACATAGCGGCGCGGCAGGTAATCTTCGTCCACGGTCACGTTGTTCACGATATTGGTCAGCGTCACCTCGGCGGTCGGGATCAGCCACCAGCCATCGGTGGTTTTATAGCTGTCCTCGCCGAATTTCGGCAATTGCCCTGTGCCGTAAAGCATCTCTTCACGCACCAAGACGGGGGTCATGGTTTCGGTCAGGCCATGGTTGTCGACATGGGTGTCGATCATGAACTGTGCCAGCGCGCGGTGAATGCGGGCCACGGCGCCGGAGAGCAGGACAAAGCGCGCGCCGGAGAGTTTCGCCGCCGTTTCAAAGTCCATCCCGGCTTTGACGCCGTCGATCTCGTAATGCTCTTTCGGCGCGAAATCGAAGCTGGCGGGCGTGCCCCAGCGGTGAATTTCGACGTTGTCGTCTTCGTCGGTGCCATCCGGCACGTCGGCGGCCATGATGTTGGGCAGGCCCATGAGGATGTCGCGCAGGCGCTCGTCCTCGGCCTTGGCTTCGTCATTCAAACGCGCGATCTCGGCCTTTTTCTCGGCCACAAGCGCGCGGAGGCGTTCGAACTCGGCCTCGTCGCCTTTCGCCTTGGCGGCACCGACCTCTTTGGAGGCTTTGTTCTGTTCGGCTTTGGCCTCTTCGGCGGCGGCGATTTTGGCCCGGCGGTCGGCGTCGAGCGCGAGGACTTCGGAAGACACCCCAGACAACCCTCTGCGCGCCATGGCGGCGTCGAAAGCTTCGGGGTTTTCGCGAATGGCCTTGATGTCATGCATCGGTTGGGTCCTCGGGGGTTGGTTGGGTTTGCGAAGGCTTATGCCTTAGGGCGCGGGGGGGATCAACGGGGAGTTAGTACCAATACGGCCAGCCGATTAGTCCGCGTTTTTTTGCGAAGGCTTCGCGGATTTCATAGTTGGCGAAATCACTTGAGGTGTAAGTTGACCACTCAACGAATTGAGTTAGTCCTTTTGCTTCCAATTCTGTCCAGATTTCTTTGATCCGCGCCCCATCTTCGAGCTGCGATAGTAATTGATACTCTCCGATTAAAAGCTGAGAGTTTTCCCAGTCAGTTTTGAGTTTTCCTTCACCAAAAATTGTATCTTTTGAACCCAGCATATTTTCAATTTTTCCTACGCGAATATATCGAAGACCGGTTAGGTTGGCTCCTAAGATTGATGAGCCGTATGTATTTCCATAGGTGAAATTTAGAAATTGCATACCACCGTCAACTGTCACTGAAACATTTTCAAATTGGCACCCGATCAGTTCGCTTCGTCTAAAATCTGAAAAGTTTAACAAGGAATAGTTGAAATTCGCTCCGCTTAGCTTGGAGTCCTGAAAAATTGCGCCCTCAAATTTAGAATTAAAGAAAATTGCACCCGTAAAATCCAAGCCAGTGAAATCTGCTCCTGAAAGATCAACGTTTCTCAAGTCCAACCTGAATTGTTTTTGGCTTTCGGCACTTTTTTGAATGTCTGATCTACGACCTATGACACGTATTGCTGTTTGTATGTCGGCTCGGGCTTTCTTAAATGGAAAGCCGGATGGTTCCATGTTCTTTGCGGGTGCATTTTCTCGAACATAGGCACAGAGAATTTCCATGATTTGGAGATGATCTCGAAGGCTATCTTGGGCAATTCTTTCGAGAGAAAAGATTGCCCCAATACGCGCTTCAAGATTTGGAACTGTCCTCTCCTGAACGCTCCAGTCCCCAGATGTGCGTCCAATCTCATCTGAGAAACGCTCAAGTATGTCACCTTCGTTGAGAAAATACTCTTGTGTTTCATGCGGACGTTCAACGGTGATCTTGCGGTTCCGAAACTTGACAACCTTTTCTGAGGAAAGGCCTTCGATAGCTTTGTTAAGGCGATCTGTGATGAGGCCTTGCTCCGCAATATCCGTCTGCTTCTGTCTCACAATCGCTTGCCATGCTACAAACGGCGCACCGAAAGCGGCGGCAAGCAAGAGGCCGATATTTCGTGCCGCAGCGGACGGGTCTCCGCTTTCATCGCCGTTCATGACGTAGAGCATGAGTGCTTTAATCAGTCCGGCAAGGCCCGCAATGCCAATAACAAGTGCCACCAAGAGCACCGCAAAGCCCAAGAAACCACCAAGCCCACGTGCTTTCCCCCAATTCGGAGTATCTGTGTAACCGAGCCATTCCCAAAAACTGTTCTTTTCTGACATCTCGCAATTCCATTCGTCAAATCTATCCCTATATCCCCCACAACCCCGCGTTCCGCCAAGCCCACACCGCCAAGCCCAAAGGATCCACCATGCCAGCCAAAGCCATTCACTCCTGTATCCGTGTCCTCGATGAGGCGCGGTCTGTTGCGTTTTATGAGGCGGCGTTTGGGCTGACCATCGCGGAGAAACTCGACTTCCCGGACTTCGCGCTGATCTACATGTCGAACCCGCTTTCCGAGTTCGAGTTGGAGTTGACCGTCAACAAAGGCACCTCAGAGCCTTACGATCTCGGCAATGGCTACGGGCATTTTGCGGTGTCGGTCGAGGACTTGGAAGCCGAGCACGCGCGGATGGACAAGGCCGGGCTCACTCCCGGCAAGATCGTCGATTTCGCGCCTGCGGGCACCCGTGTGGCGAAGTTCTTTTTCATCACCGACCCGGACGGCTACAAGATCGAAGTGATCCAGCGCGGCGGGCGGTTTTTGTAATCCGCTAACAGGGTCGTGAAACCCTGCGCCCCTTGCTGGACAAGGGGAAAACCCCGCTATAGGGTGCGCGGCGACTTACATGGGCGAAAAGCCCTCCCAAAGAGACATAAAGGACCAACAGATGTTCGTGACCCCCGCTTATGCGCAGGCCGCAGGTGGCGCCGCCGCCAACCCGATCATGCAATTCGCGCCGCTGATCCTGATCTTCGCGATCATGTATTTCCTCATGATCCGTCCGCAGCAAAAGAAGATGAAGCAGCACAAGGCGATGATCGAAGCCGTGCGTCGCGGTGACGAGGTCGTGACCGCTGGCGGCATCATGGGCAAGGTCGTCAAAGTGCGCGAAGACGGTTTCGTCGAGGTCGAGATCGCCGATGGCGTCAAGGTCAAGGTCCAGAAGGCGACGCTCGCCAATGTGGTGTCGAAAACCGAACCGGCCGCTGGCGCCTAAGCCCCGGTTTTAAAACACTTCCAAGGCCCGCGCATCAGCGGGCCTTTCCCATTCAAAGACGTCTCAGGACCTTCCCATGTTGCAAATGCCACTCTGGAAACGGATCGTGATTTGGGGCCTTGTGGCCCTTGGCCTTCTGGCTGCGCTCCCCAACGCCTTCTACCCGCGGGTCGAAAGCCACAACGATGCGATCGTCGCCATCGAGAAAGCCGGAGAGACGCCCGAACGCGCCGCAGCCCGAGACGCCTGGCCGTCTTTCCTGCCCTCAAATCTGGTGAACCTGGGCCTCGATTTGCGCGGTGGGGCGCATCTTTTGGGCGAGGTCGAGGTCGAAGAGGTCTATGCCGCGCGGATGGATGCCTATTGGCCGGAGGTGCGTGACGCGCTGCGTGACGAACGCGATGTGGTCGGCACGATCCGCCGTCTCGACGCCCCCGCTGGCCAACTTCGCGTGCGGATTTCCGAATCCTCCGGTATGGAAACGGCGCTTGCCACCGTCCGCGCTCTGGGCACGCCGGTGGTCTCGCTGACCGCCGCAGGGGAACGCGACATCGCTGTGTCCGCCACGGGCGACATTCTCACGGTGCAGCTCTCGGAGGCCGAAAAAGCCGCCACCGATGACCGCACCATGCAACAAACTCTTGAAATCATTCGTCGCCGGGTCGACGAGGTCGGCACCCGCGAACCGACGATCCAGCGCCAGGGCGAGGATCGGGTTCTCATCCAGGTGCCGGGCATCGGCTCCGCCGCCGAGTTGAAATCGCTGATCGGCACCACCGCCAAGCTGACCTTTAACCCGGTCGTGGGCCGCACCACGAACCCGGACGAAGCCCCCGGCGCACGCAACTTCATCGCGCCTTCGATCAACGAGCCGGGCGTCTATTATATCCTCGAACAAACCGCCGTGGTCTCGGGCGATGAGCTGACTGACAGCCAACCGGCCTTTGACCAGAACGGGCGGCCTTCGGTGACCTTCCGGTTCAACCCGACCGGCGCGCGCAAATTCGGCGATTATACCGCCGCCAATGTCGGTGCGTTGTTTGCCATCGTCTTGGACAACGAAGTGATCTCCGCGCCGCGCATTCAGGACGCGATCCGGGGCGGCTCCGGCCAGATCACCGGCTCTTTTACGGTTGAGGAATCGACCGAATTGTCGGTGCTTCTGCGTGCAGGGGCACTGCCAGCCAAGATCAATTTCCTGGAAGAACGGACCATCGGGCCTGAGTTGGGCGCCGACAGTATCGAAGCGGGCCGGATCGCCACTATGGTGGCCTTTGCCGCCGTGCTGATCTTCATGGGGCTGGCCTACGGTCTCTTCGGCATGTTCGCCAATATCGCGCTCGTGATCAACGTCGGGCTTCTGTTCGGGCTGTTGTCCTCCATCGGGGCGACGCTGACCTTGCCGGGGATCGCCGGGATCGTGCTCACGGTCGGGATGGCGGTCGATGCCAACGTGCTGATTTTCGAGCGCATCCGCGAAGAGTTGAAGAACTCGAAATCGACGGGCCGCGCCATCGAGCTTGGCTATGAAAAGGCGCTGTCGGCCATCATCGACGCCAACATCACCACCTTCATCACCGCTGCGATCCTCTTTGTCATGGGCTCGGGTCCAGTCAAAGGCTTTGCCGTGACGCTTGTCTTCGGGCTTGTGACCTCTGTCTTCACCGCGATTTTCGTGACCCGCGCCATGGTTGTCGCCTGGTACGGTCGCAAGAACCGCAAGGGCTGGACGCTCAAGGGCGTGCATCTTGTGCCGGCTGAAACGGCGGTGGATTTCTTCAAACGCGCCAAAGTGACCTTCGGATTCTCCGCCGTTCTGGTGGCCATGGCCGTGGCGGCGTTTCTGTCCATCGGTCTTAATTTCGGCATTGATTTCAAAGGCGGCACAACCATTCGGACGCAATCCGAAAGCGCCGTCGATGTGGCTGACTACCGTTCGGCCATGGCCGATTTGGGGCTTGGCGATATTTCGATCACCGAGGTCTTCGATCCGAATTTCGATGAAAACCAACACGTCGCCATGGTCCGTATTCAGGCCCAGGACGATGTCGAAGCGATCACGCCGGAGACCATCCAAAAGGTCGAAGAGGCGCTTCAGACCGTCGATCCCTCGATCACTTTCCCTTCCGTCGAATCCGTCGGACCGAAGGTCTCAGGCGAGCTGATCTGGACCGCCGTCGAGGCCGTGGCCGCCGCCATCGCCGCCGTGTTGTTCTACATCTGGCTGCGGTTCGAATGGCAATTCGCGGTGGGCGCCGTGGTGGCGCTGGTGCATGACGTGGCGATCACCATCGGGGTGTTTGCGCTCTTCGGCATCCAATTCGACCTGACGATCATCGCGGCTTTGCTGACCATTGTCGGCTATTCGCTCAACGACACCGTGGTCGTGTTCGACCGGGTGCGTGAGAACCTGCGCCGCTACAAGAAAATGGACCTCGCTGGCGTGTTGAACATGTCGATCAACGAGACCCTGTCGCGGACGGTGATGACCTCCGGCACCACGTTGATCGCCTTGATCGCATTGTTGGTGCTGGGCGGCGATGTGATCCGGGGCTTTGTCTTCGCGATGACCCTGGGCGTTGTGGTCGGCACCTGGTCGTCGGTCTTTGTCGCCTCCAACATCCTGTTGTGGCTGGGCGTCAAGCGGGATTGGGACAAGAAAGAGCCCGCCAAAGGCATCCAGGCCGACGGCAGCGCGGTTTGACGCGCGCGGGCATTTGAGTATTTTGACTGCAATGAAGGGGCTCGCGCGTGTCGCGGGCCTTTTCGCCAAAGGAGGGTGCCATGCAATTCAATGAAATGCCGTTCGAGGATGCCGTGCCGGTCGATGGTTATGGCCCGAACATGTTTCGCATTGACGGCAAGGTTTATCAGGGCGCGATGCTGGTCTGTGGCAACGCGGTGGTGCCTTGGGGCGGCTATGCCGACACGGCCTCTCTGATTGAGCTGCGCGGGCGGATCGATTTCATCGTGATCGGCACGGGGCCGGAGATGACGCATCTGCCGCAAAGTTTCCGCGAGGCGCTGGACGCGGCCGAGATCGGCTTGGAGCCGATGGCGACTCCCACCGCGGCGCGCACCTATAATGTGCTGGCCTCGGAAGGTCGGCGTGTTGCGGTGGCACTGCTGACCGTTTGATCCGTATCAGATGAAAATCTTAGAATCGCTGTAAACAGGGCCGCATGAGTTTGATTTCCGTAAAAGATCTGACCGTCTCACGAGGCGGGATGCCGGTGCTCGAAGGGCTGAGCTTTGCCGTCTCTGCGGGCGAGGTGTTGGTGCTGCGTGGGCCGAATGGCTCGGGCAAGACCACCCTCTTGCGCACGCTGGCCGGGTTGCAGCCGCCTTACGCGGGTGAGGTCATCTCTGAGCCTGAGAGCGTCGCCTATGCCGCCCATGCGGATGGGTTAAAAGCGACCTTGAGTGTGGCGGAGAACCTTGGCTTTTGGGCCGGGGTCTACGGCGGTCATGACATTGAGCCTGCGATCCTGCATTTCAATCTCGATGCTCTGCGCGACCGTCCGGCGGGCAATCTTTCAGCGGGGCAAAAGCGGCGCTTGGGCTTGGCGCGGCTCATGGTGACCGGGCGCCCGATCTGGGTGTTGGACGAGCCGACGGTGTCTTTGGACGCGGCCTCTGTGGCGCTCTTTGCCTCTGCGGTCAAAGCCCATGTCGCGGCAGGCGGCGCGGCGGTGATCGCGACCCATATCGATTTGGGTTTTGAGGAAACCGTCTTCGATGTGACGCCGTTCAAAGCCCGCATGGATGTGGTCCGCGACGATTTTGACGAGGCCTTCCTATGATCCGGCTGTTGTGGCGCGACATCACTCTGGCGTTCCGCTCGGGCGGCGGTTTCGGGCTGGGCCTCGGGTTTTTCCTGATCCTTGTGACGCTGGTGCCCTTTGGCGTGGGCCCCAATGGCGAGATGCTGAGCGCAATTGCGCCGGGCATCCTTTGGGTCGGCGCTTTGCTGGCCTGTCTCTTGTCTTTGGATCGGATTTTCGCGCTGGATTTCGAGGACGGCTCGCTCGATCTTTTGGCCACGGCGCCGATCCCTCTGGAGGGTGTCGTCGCGATGAAGGCCCTAGCGCATTGGATCACCACCGGCCTGCCTCTGGTGATCGCGGCGCCTGCGCTTGGGTTCCTTTTGCATCTCGACAGCGCGGCCTATCGCTGGCTGATCGTGACGCTGCTGATCGGCACGCCTGCGCTGTCCTTCATCGGCTCTTTCGGGGCGGCGCTGACAGTGGGGTTGAAACGTGGTGGGTTGCTGATGAGCCTTCTGGTCCTGCCGCTTTATATCCCGACGCTGATATTCGGCGCGGAAGTCGTGCGGCGTGGGGCAGGCGGCTTTCTGGTCGCCACACCTTTGGCGATGCAAGCGGGGATCACTTTGGGCGCCATCGCCTTACTGCCCTTTGCCGCAGCGGCGGCCATCCGGGTCGCTTTAAGGTGAGTTGAGATCAATCGGGCTTGCGCATAGTCTGGCACAAAATTTTGGCGTGGGTATTGGGGAGAGAGCGAGAATGGCCATCAACTGGAATGCCTTCTGGGAATGGGCAAATCCGCGCAAATTCATGCGCTGGACCGACCGGGCCTTGCCCGTGATCTCGGTGCTGGCGGCTGTGATTTTCGTAGGTGGGCTCGTTTGGGGCTTTTTCTTCACCCCCGATGACTATCGCCAAGGCGCGACGGTCAAGATTTTTTACATCCACGTGCCCTCCGCGATGATGGCGATCAACATCTGGGCGATGATGCTGGTGGCCTCTCTCGTCTGGATCGTGCGGCGGCACCATGTCTCGGCCCTGGCCGCGAAATCCGCTGCCGCGATTGGCATGACGATGACGCTGATTGCGCTCATTACCGGCGCCGTCTGGGGCAAGCCGATGTGGGGGACCTATTGGGAATGGGACCCGCGGCTGACCTCGTTCCTGATCCTTTTGCTGTTCTACATTGGCTATATGGCGCTTTGGGAGGCGATTGATAACCCGGATACGGCGGCCGATCTGACCTCTGTGCTCTGCCTTGTCGGTTCGGTCTTTGCGCTCCTCTCGCGCTATGCGGTTCTCTTTTGGAATCAAGGGCTTCACCAAGGGGCCTCCCTGTCTCTCGATGCCGAGGAAAACGTCGCCGACGTCTATTGGTATCCCGCTTTGGTGGCGATTGCGGGGTTCATTTTGCTGTTTGTCTCGCTGGTGCTCCTGCGCACCCGGACGGAAATTCGCGCGCGCCGGTTGCACGCGCTTGAGATGCGCGAAAGGGTGAAAGATGCCTGATCTCGGGAAATACGCGGGCGATGTCTTGATGGCCTATGGGGCGACGCTTTTGCTTTTGGCCGGGTTGATTGCGGGGTCTCTGATCCGTTCGTCCAAGGTGAAACGTCTTTTGAAAGCGGCTGAGGAGCGCAAACATCATGGCTAAATTCAATCCGATGATTGCTCTGCCGCCTTTGGTGTTTGCCGGGCTCGCCGGGCTTTTCATCTTCGGCATGGGACGCGAGGATGCGCAGCAATTGCCAAGCTCTCAGATCGGGCGCGAGGCGCCGTCGATTGCCTCTGTGACGCCTTTGGACGATCTTGCGCCGCTCTCAGACGACATGCTGCGCAATGGCGGCGTGAAGCTTGTCAACTACTGGGCCTCGTGGTGTGCACCCTGTCGTGCCGAGCATCCGCAGTTGGAGACCTTGGCTGAAGAAGGCATCACCATCTATGGCATCAACTATAAAGACGAAGCCAGCAACGCATTGAAATTCCTGGACGAACTTGGAAATCCCTATGGGGCCGTTGCGCAGGATGAGCCGGGGCGGACCGCTTTGGAATGGGGTGTCTACGGCGTGCCGGAGACCTATATCCTCGATGCCGAAGGCCATATCGCCTACCGGTTTGCGGGCCCGATCACGGTCGAGATCATGGAAAAATACATCAAACCTGAGATCGCGAAAGCGGGACAGTGAGGGTGCAAGCTTGCCGCTGCGTACTGACCCGTTTCCCGCAGGGGCATGATGTCTTTTCAACGCGGCATTCAGGTTAATCAGATTAAGGTTAATGCGCTGGATTGCTACACTGGGAGGAGCGGTCGGGCTTTTTTGTTGTTCGCAATGTGAACTTTGTGCTCTTTTTATAAGAAGAGCATAGAAAAACCCGCCGAAATCTCGGCGGGTTTTGCGTTTTTGTCGCTATGGCGCCTCAGCTCAACGCTTGATCCAGATCACCGATCAGGTCGTTGGCATCCTCGATCCCGATCGACAGGCGCAGGATGTTCGGACCTGCGCCGGCCTTGACCTGTTCTTCCGGCGTCAACTGGCTGTGTGTCGTTGAGGCCGGATGGATGACCAGAGAGCGGGTGTCGCCAAGGTTTGCCACATGCGAAAACAGTTTGAGCTTGGCGACGGTGTCGACACAGGCGTCATAGCCGCCCTTGAGCGCGACAGTGAACAGCGCACCTGCGCCGCGCGGACAGATACGGGTCATGCGATCATAATAGCTGGACGAGGGCAGACCGCCGTAGGTCACGGCCTCGATCCGATCATCGCCTTCGAGCCAATTCGCGATCTCGCGCGCGTTTTGAACATGTTTTTGCATGCGCAGAGACAGGGTTTCGATCCCCATCAATGTGTAATGCGCCGCCTGCGGATTCAGCGTCATGCCGAGATCGCGCAGACCCACGGCGATGCCGTGGAAGGTAAAGGCAAGAGGGCCGAAAGTTTCATGGAAATCAAGGCCATGATAGGCGGGTTCGGGTTCGGAAAGCGACGGGAATTTGCCAGAAGCGGACCAATCAAAGGTGCCGCTGTCGACGATGCAGCCGCCGGTGACGGTGCCATTGCCGGTCAGATATTTCGTCGTGGAATGCACGACCAAGGTGGCACCATGGTTGATCGGGTTACACAGATACGGCGTCGCCGAGGTGTTGTCGATGATCAGAGGAATGCCCGCCTTGTTGGCAATCTCACCAAGCGCGTCGAGGTCCATGATCGCGCCCGTCGGGTTGGCAAGACTTTCGCAGAAGATCGCCTGGGTGTTCTCGTCAATCGCGGCGCGGACGGCGTCGAAATTGTCGAAATCCACGAATTTTGCCGACCAGCCAAAACGTTTGAAGGTCTGGGTGAATTGCGTCAGCGTGCCGCCGTAAAGGCGGGTCGAGGCGACAATGTTCTTGCCCGGCGCCATGAGCGGGAAGAGCGCCATGATCTGGGCGGCATGACCGGAGGAACAACAGACCGCGCCAGCGCCGCCTTCGAGGGCTGCCATGCGATTTTGCAAAGCGGCCACGGTCGGGTTCGTCAGGCGCGAATAGATGTAGCCGACCTCTTCGAGGTTAAACAACCGCGCGGCGTGCGCGGCGTCTTTGAAGACATAGGCCGTGGTCTGGTAAATCGGCACCTGACGCGCGCCGGTCGCCGGGTCGGGTTCCGTGCCCGCATGCACCTGGATCGTGTCAAAGCCTTGTTTTTTCTCGGACATTTTGTCCTCCCAAATCGCAAAATCCCTGCGACATTACGCGCAGGGGGAGGGGCTTTCAACCGGGTCTCTGCGCAACAAGATCATGAGCGTGATTCAACCGCGCAGGGTGTTCGCTAGGATTCCGCAATTTTGCGATCATCCCACAAGGATCATGACGGCGAAAAAGGGCACAAGAAGCGCAAGCTCCGTCAGAGGAAGCGGGCTTTGCGGCAGAGGGATATGGGACAGGATCTGTTTCATGGCCATAGGGCTAAAGCGCAATGGTTAACCAAAACTCACTATGAGATAGCGTCGGCGGGAAACAATATGTTTCTCTTTTGTTCTTGTTGTCTGTGCGCCGTCCAAAGCGCAGGTTATGCACAACAATGAGGTGCCTGAGATGACAACGATTTACCACAATCCCCGCTGTTCCAAATCGCGCGAGACGCTGAAACTGATCGAGGCGGAGGGCATCACGCCCGAGGTCGTGCTCTACCTCGAAACGCCAGTGTCACGCGAGAAACTGACGGAATTTGTGGCGCGTTCCGGCCTGCCTGCGAGCGCGTTTCTGCGGGCGAAAGAGGAGGAGGCCAAGGCGCTCGGGGTGACGGCGAAATCCGACCCGGAGGCGATTTTGGATGCCATTGCGGCGCATCCGCGTTTGATGGAACGACCGGTGGTCGAAAGCGAGAAAGGCGTTGCGCTTGGGCGACCACCCGAAACGGTCAGGTCTGTGCTGTAAGACCTTCCTCCGCCATGATCCGCCGCCCGTCTTCGCAGGCGGGGGCGATTTGGTAGCGGGTGCGCAGCTCAGACATATAGTCGCGCAGCATCGGCACGCGGTGCGGACGGAAGAATTCGTCGCCTAGGGTGAGCGACTGGATCGAGCCGACAAGAAACTGCCGAAACGCCCCCCGCAAACGGCAATGGGCGAGCAGCATCAGCTCGTCGTCGAGATAGACGATGGCCAGTGGCCAGACCGTGCGGGTGCTGTCTCGACCCTCGCGATCGCGATACCCGAGCACAAGCGCGCGTTCGTCCCAACAGGCCTGACGAATGAGGGAGAGATCGGCTTTATACTGTTTTTGCGGCTGATACCGATGCACCAACCCCACAGAATGTTCGATATGTGCACGTTTTGTCTCCGGCAGACTGGCGGTGATCTTGCTCAGCGCATCGCCTGCGGCCTGTGACAAGGCCGCGTCTCCACGCAGGCGCACCTCAGACAGGCCCAGGACCAGCGCCTCGATTTCCAACTGTGTCAGGCTCTGCGGCGGCAGGGCGTAATCCTCGGTCAGGGTATAGCCAAACCCGGCCTCTCCCTCAATCCGCGCACCCGCAATGCGCAGCGCTTCGATGTCACGATAGAGCGTGCGTTGCGACACGCCCAGCTCCTTGGCCAAGAGCGTCGCCGTCACCGGCGGGCGCAGGCTGCGCATGAGGTGCATGAGGCGAAACAGGCGATCCGATTTGGCCATGGGGCCTCCTTTTCGATCCGAAATTGATCTGAAGGTGCCAAAGCCCTGCTGACGGTTTCTGACAGCAGGAGCCTGCCATGCTCCGCCTCAATTGCAAAGTCCTGAGAGGAAAAATCATGCTCACCCTTTACCACGCCCCCAAATCGCGCAGCTCGCGGATCGTCACGCTGTTGATGGCGCTCGACGCGATGTCGGAGGTGGATATCCGTCTCACCGATATTCCGCGCCAGGACGGCTCTGGCGCGCGCGATCCGAACAACCCGCATCCCGAGGGCAAGGTGCCGCTTTTGGTCACCGAAGACGGCGAGATGATCCGTGAAAGCAATGCGATCATGCTCTATCTGACCGACCGTTTCCCATCCGATCTGGCGCCAGCTGTCGGCGCGCGGGGGCGAGGGGCCTATCTGAGCTGGCTGTTCTGGTACGGTAATGTGTTGGAACCCGCCTATGTGCATCAGATCGCGGGGCTATCGCATCCGGCGCTGACGGCGACCTTCCGGGGCATGTCGGAGGCGGTGGCCTATCTGGTGTCTGGTCTTCAGAAGCGTGAGTTCCTCATGGGTGAGCGCTTCAGCGCCGCCGATCTTTTGATTGCCTCGCCGTTTTTGTGGTTCCCGGAGGCCACGCCGGACGTCCCGGTGATCCGCGACTGGGTGGCGCGTTGCGGGGCAGAGCCTGTCATCGCGCAATCCGAGGCCTATGATGCCATGGCGGCGCAAGATATGCGGCTTGCGCGCGCTTGATGGACTTTTTGCCTGTCCTGTGTCTCTCTGGCGGCCTTCTGGCCAGAGAGACATGAGATGCAGTTCGATTTCACCACGCTTCCCGCCCGCGACCGCTATCGTTTGTTGACGAATTTCGTCGGGCCGCGTCCCATCGCGCTTGTGACGACGGTGAACCCGGACGGCAGTTCGAACGCCGCGCCGATGAGCTTTTTCAACGTGATGTCGTCGGAGCCGCCGCTTTTGGTTCTGGGCATCGCCTCCAAACCGGAGCAGGAAAAAGACACCGCCGCCAACATCCGCCGCACCGGCGAGTTCGCCATTCATATGGTCGACAAGGCGCTGTCGGACACCATGTTGATCGCCGGTCTTGCGGTGCCTTCAGGCGTGGATGAATTGGCTTTGGCGGGGGTGGAGACGGAGGCCTGCACGATGATTTCCGCACCGCGCATCACCGGCGCGTCATGTGTGTTTGAGTGCAGGACCGAGCGGTTGCTCGACTGGCCGAACCGGGTGCTGGTGATTGGCGAGGTGGTGCAGATGCATGTGCGGCGCGACTGTCTCGATGCCGAAGGGCGCTATGTGAACCCGGCGGTGTATCAACCCATCGCGCGGCTGCATGGCGACAATTACGTGGGCTCCGAGGATCAATTCGTGCTCACCGCACCGCCTCTGGATGAGATTTACGAGGGCTAACACTGGCCTCAAGGATGCGCTGATCTGGTCCCTTCCGGTGTCGGGAAATCCGGTGCAGCATGTCGTCATGGAGCCGATTCTACAGACAAAACTGAGCTTTGCCCCCTGGGCCGATCCCCGCACCGCGCGGCTGCCGGGGGTGATCCCCTTTGAGCTGGACGACTGGCTTGAGGTGGACACGGCTTACGCGGCGCAGATGGCCCTGCGCGATCATCTGATTGCCACGACGCCCAAGGAGGTCATCGCGCTGGATGACTCTGCGCGGCCTGCGGCTCTGGAATTGCTCGACATGATTTTGGGGCTGTTGCCGGGACTTGGGTTTGCCGTCACGCAGAGCGACGTCACGCGCCCCGATGGCGTTACGGTGCCGATGGATCGCGACCGGCCGATGCACACGATGGGGCGGTTGTTGCAATGCGACATCTGCCTGATGCAGCCCGACCCAAGCGGCGAGACGGAAGAGAGCGTTCTGACGGGCGGCGTGCTCTGTTTTCCCTCCGGCTGGCGGCTGCCGGAGAAATTCATGAAACCGATGCTGCGCATTCACAAACCGATTGAGGTCTACACCGCCGATCTCGCTGCGCGGGTGCAGCGGATGATGAACGGCGTGCAGGTGGGTCGGGGGCTGATGCGGGGGACGGCGTCGCGATCCGATGCGCATCTTTGCGATCCGCGCTCCGAGGGGGACTACCGCCACGGCACAACGGAGTCGCGCTATATCCGGGTCGAACGGCAAAGCCTTGTGCGGCTGCCGGAGACCCGCGCGGTGGTGTTTACGATCCACACGCAGGTCGTGCTGCCCGAGGCGCTCACCCCGGAGCAGGCCGCCGCTCTTGAAGACCGTCCGATCCGTCTGGCGGATTAACGATCCCTCACATCTGGTGACCTTCATGCGCCGCAGGACCGTGCGCGTGATCCATGGACCCGTGAACCGTCATGCGCGGGTCCATCATGCCCTCTTTGACGCCAAAGCGAATGAGCAACAGGTTGACCAGATAGGCCATCGGACAGGTGATGAGCGAGATGTATCAGGCCGAACAGGCGCCCGGGTTTTGCCCCTACCGGCGCGACGTTCGCTATGTTGCGAATGCCATCGAAGCCCCGATCCACCCCCTGCTGTCCCGGCTGTCCTTTATCCCCGACGTTCAGCACTGGGGCATGCCTTTCCGCCGCGGCGCGTTCGCCATCTCGCGTGAAGATTTCGCGGTGATCGCGCGGGCGATGGGCCTGTGTTTAAACGCCTGATCTCAATCCCTTGGTGATCTTTGCGCGGGGGCATTTATACTACGCCTGATAGATCAAGGTTTCAGCGGGTTTTCAGAATGGATTTGAATGTGGCAGCGCGGGGGGCGCTTGAGAGCTATCTGGCAATGCGCGCGCCCGGATACGCGATCTTGGTTGATGCGCCTTGGGGCAGCGGGAAAACGCATTTCATTTCGAAGGTCTGCGGAGTGAAAACCGATCCGACTGTCCGATATGCGACGTTGAACGGTGTGGCCGATGCGGCGGGATTTCGACGCGCCCTGTTGAAAGGCGAGCTGGGCAGCGGTGTTTTGGAAAATGGCGCATGGCTTGGCGATACCTTCGGAAAACTCGCCAAGGTGGGAAATATCGGCACGCTCGCGCGCGATATCGTCGAAGAACGCCTGATGGAGGCGCTGCCTGAGACGCTGATCTTTGACGATCTGGAGCGCACGGCCATGACGCCGGAGCTTGTGTTTGGCCTGATCAACGATTTCGTCGAACATGAGGGCAAGCGGGTGATCCTCTTGGTGAACTCCGAGAAGCATCCGTGGAAAGACAAGTTTCTCGAGAAAAAGGAAAAGCTGATCGGGCGGACCTTGCGGGTCGAAGCGGATATGGATGCCGCTTTACCTGCTTTCATCAAGCTTATGGATGAGGGCAGGGGGAAACAGTACCTGAAGGACCATCCCGATCTGATCCGAGAGGTCTTCGAGCAGGCCGGACACAACAACCTGCGCCTCTTGCGCAATGCGCTTCGGGAGTACGCGCTGGTGCTGGACCGGATTGAAGATGCGCTTTTCGAAGCGCAAGAGCCCATGGCGCGTTTCACCCGCACCTATCTCGCCCTCGCCATGGCGCTGGGCAAGGGCGAGATTGCGGAGGAGGATTTGGGGCGGCGTGCGGATTGGAAGGTGTTTTCGCCCTCGGAAGGGGAACCTCATACGTTCAAAACGATCATGGACCGTCATCAAGGCGCCGACATCATGGCTGGCTCAGGCGGAACCTTGAGTGTTGCGCTCGGCCAGACCTTGCTTGGTCGCGGGTTTGTTAACGAGGCTCTATTGAATTTGGAGTTGAGGGCGACAGGCGCGTTCAGGAAACAAGAGGACAATCCTCTTTGGCTCCGAATGGTGAAGTGGCGGGAGCAACCCACGGAACAGTTGAAAGACGATATTGAAGCAGCAAAGTCATATCTTTTTGAAAAAGCTGATATAGGAACTGGGCCGTTTCTGCACATTGCGGATAACCTGATGCAAATTCATGTCGCTGCGGGACAGGAAGACCTCGCCACGGATCTTTCGGAAAAATGCGTCGCGCGCATCCACGCGCTGGGCGAAAAGGACTACATTCCAAAAGCAAGGTTTGGCATGGAGTTCGGCTGGTCGGGGGAACTTCGAAGGTTTTCATTTGGTGGATATGCGAGCGAACCTAGTCCTCATTTCATGCCCCTCATTGTCGCGATGCGAGAGCAACAGCTTTCGCGCTATGAGAGGGAGCTTCAGGAAGAAGCAGAAGATCTGACCCTCAAAATCGAAGAGGATTTTGAACATGCCGGCTGGAAATTCGTTCGGAACATGGCGGGGCCTTCTTTTTACGATTCGCCCGTGCTGCATCTTTGTGACCCGAAACGTATCGCGATAGTCGTGTTTGACGCGATATCTGCGGGGAAGCAGGATGAGATTGGCGGGTTCGTTACGCGTCTTGGCGAGCGCCACAGCGCGGACAACACATGGGACGATGAGCGCAAATGGGCGATGTCCCTGCGCGCTGAACTCGAAAACCTTGCCCGGTCGGCTGGCTTTGTCGAACAGGCGCAACTCGCGGCCTTTCTAGAATTCTACTGGAAATTGACCCCACCAGACACCGACTAACCCGTTTCCTTTGTTGCATAAATACTCAAAACAAAAGCCCCGTGTTTCCACGGGGCTTTCTCATGTCACAACAGGCGCGATCAGGCTTCCGCTTAGGCTTTCGCCAGGTTCCGCAGCACGTAGTGCAGCACGCCGCCGTTTTCGATGTATTCGATCTCCGGCGCCGTATCGATGCGGCATTTGACCTGGATGGTTTTCTTGGTCCCATCCGCGTAGGTGATGTCACAATCGAGCGTTTCCAAAGGCTTGACGCTGTCGAGGCCCAGAATGGTGACGGTTTCGTCGCCTGTGAGGCCCAGCGTTTTGCGGGTGTCGCCGCCGGTGAATTCAAAGGGCACAACGCCCATGCCCACCAAGTTGGAGCGGTGGATACGTTCAAAGCTCTCCGCGATGACGGCTTTGACGCCCAAAAGTGCGGTGCCTTTCGCGGCCCAGTCACGCGACGAGCCCGCACCATATTGTTCTCCACCGAAGATCACGAGGGGGGTGCCCGCTTCCTGGTAAGCCATGGAGGCATCGAAGACCGAGGTCTGTGCGCCATCCGGGCCTTTGGTGTAGCCGCCTTCGACGCCATCGAGCATTTCGTTCTTGATGCGGATGTTGGCGAAGGTGCCGCGCATCATGATCTCGTGGTTGCCGCGCCGCGAGCCGTAGGAATTGAACTCCCGCACCGGCACCTGATGCTCGACCAGATATTTGCCCGCGGGGGTGGTTTCCTTGAAGGAGCCTGCCGGGGAAATGTGGTCGGTGGTGACCATATCGCCGAGGATCAGAAGGACTTTGGCGTTCTCGACGTTTTGGATCGTGCCTTTTTCCGGTGCCATGTTTTGGAAATAGGGCGGGTTCTGGATGTAGGTCGACGCGGGCGGCCAGTCATAGGTATCGCTGCCGGAGACCTCGACGCCCTGCCATTTCTCGTCGCCTTTGAACACATCCGCATATTTCGCCTGAAACGCCGCGCGGGTCACGGTTTTCTCCACGAGTTCGGCAATCTCGGCATTGGTCGGCCAGATGTCTTTCAAAAAGACGTCATTGCCGTCCTTATCCTGCCCCAAAGGCTCAGAGGTCAGGTCGATGTTCATGTCGCCCGCCAGAGCATAGGCCACGACCAGCGGCGGGGAGGCGAGGTAGTTGGCGCGCACGTCGGGCGAAATCCGGCCCTCGAAGTTGCGGTTGCCGGAGAGCACGGAGGTGGCGATCAGATCGCCCTCCGCGATCGCCTCCGACAGCTCGGGCGCGATGGGGCCGGAGTTGCCGATACAGGTCGTACAGCCATAGCCCACGAGGTTGAAGCCGATGGCGTCGAGATCCTCCTGCAGGCCAGCGGCCTCCAAGTATTCGGTCACCACCTGAGAGCCGGGCGCGAGCGAAGTTTTCACCCAAGGCTTGCGGTTCAGACCCAGCGCGCGGGCTTTGCGCGCCACAAGACCGGCACCGATCATCACATAGGGGTTCGAGGTGTTGGTACAGGACGTGATCGAGGCGATCACGACGGAGCCGTCATGCAGCTCGTAATCCTGACCTTTGACGGGGTGTGATTTGTTGATCTCGACGGATTTGGTGGCGGCGGGGCCTTCTTCCACCATGCCCTTGGCGGCGTCGGAGACGTCGATGCCACGATAATCCGCGACGACTTTTTCAAAGGCGGAAGCGGCAGAGGTCAGGGCCACATAGTCCTGCGGACGTTTCGGGCCGGAGATGGCCGGAACGATGGTGCCCATGTCCAGTTCGAGCGTCGAGGAATAGATCGGATCGTAATCCGCCCCGCGCCAGAAGCCGTTTTCTTTCGCATAGGCCTCAACCAGCGCGATGCGGTCCTTGTCGCGGCCGGTTTGCTCCAAATAGCGCAGCGTCTCAGCGTCAATCGGGAAGAAGCCACAGGTCGCACCATATTCCGGCGCCATGTTGGCAATCGTGGCGCGCTGTGCCAGCGGCAGGTTGTCGAGGCCGTCGCCATAGAATTCGACGAATTTGCCGACCACGCCATGTGCGCGCAGCATTTCAACGACCTTGAGCACCAAATCGGTGCCCGTGGTGCCCTCAATCATCTCGCCGGTCAGTTTAAAACCGACGACTTCCGGGATCAGCATGGAGATCGGTTGGCCGAGCATGGCGGCCTCCGCCTCGATCCCGCCAACGCCCCAACCGAGGACGGCAGCACCGTTGACCATGGTGGTGTGGCTGTCGGTGCCCACGAGCGTGTCGGGGTAGGCGACTTCCACGCCGTCCGGGTCCGTGTCGGTCCAAACGGTCTGCGCGAGGTATTCGAGGTTCACCTGGTGACAAATCCCGGTGCCCGGCGGCACAACGCGGAAGTTCTCGAACGCGGTCTGGCCCCATTTGAGGAACTGGTAGCGTTCCATATTGCGCTCATATTCGCGGTCGACGTTCATCTGGAAGGCGCGCGGGTTGCCGAATTCGTCGATCATCACCGAGTGGTCGATCACAAGGTCGACGGGGACGAGCGGGTTGATCTTTTTCGCATCACCACCCAAGGCCTTAATGCCGTCACGCATGGCGGCCAGATCGACCACGGCGGGCACGCCGGTGAAATCCTGCATCAACACGCGGGCCGGGCGATAGGCGATCTCGCGCGGGTTCTGACCGCCTTTTTCAGCCCATTCGCCGAACGCTTTGATGTCATCGGTGGAGACGGAAAAACCGCCGTCCTCGAACCGCAGCATGTTTTCCAACACCACCTTGAGCGCGGCGGGGAGTTTCGAGAACGCCCCAAACCCGGCCTCTTCGGCGGCGGGGATGGAATAATAGGCGAGGGTTTTGCCGTTCACTTCTAATGTGCGGCGGGTTTTTGCGGTGTCTTGACCGACAACAACAGTCATGGAATGCCTCCGGGTCTTACTAAAACTGCGCGGCACAACGGTCTGTTGTACCTGACGTGGCTGTCTCGAATCTTAGCGCATTCTGGCGTCATGTCCATGACAGGACCTGCAAGAGGGGCGTGCAACAGGGTTTGTTGCGATGGACAGAACAGAGCGCAGGGCACTAGAAGAGATTTGATCTGTGAGCGCTCGCATATCTTGCATGTGCGGAACGCTTCGTATACTTTTGCATACAAATAATTCGAGAGTCGGGAAATGCAAGTCTGTGCGGCCCGGTTTTTCGGGTTTTTGTCACCAACTCGCATCTCAAATCGCACACCAAATTGTAGGGACCGTCATGAGCTTGTACACCGACTACCTAACCGAAATCGAAACGCGCAAAGGTGAGGGGTTGCACCCGAAGCCCATCGACGATGGCGCACTGGTTGCTGAGCTGATCTCCCTGATTGAGGATGAGGGCAATGCGCATCGCGAAGAGGCGCTGAACTTCTTCATCTACAACACCCTGCCGGGCACCACAGGCGCTGCGGGCGTGAAGGCTGCTTTCCTCAAGAAGATCATCCTCGGGGAAACCACTGTCGCGGAAATCACCCCGACCTTCGCCTTTGAGATGTTGTCGCATATGAAGGGCGGCCCGTCGGTCGAGGTTCTGCTCGATCTCGCGCTGGGTGAAGATGCCGCGATTGCCGAAGAGGCTGCTGAAGTGTTGAAGACCCAGGTCTTCCTTTACGAGGCTGACATGGATCGTCTGAAAACCGCCTTGGAGGCCGGGAATTCGGTCGCCAAGAGCATTCTGGAAAGCTACGCGAAGGCCGAGTTCTTCACCAAGCTTCCGGACATCGACGAAGAGATCGAAATCGTCACTTACATCGCCGCCGAAGGCGACATTTCGACCGACCTTCTGTCGCCGGGCAACCAGGCGCACTCCCGCTCCGACCGTGAGCTGCACGGCAAGTGCATGATCAGTGAGCAGGCGCAAAAGGAAATCGAGGCGCTGAAGCTGCAGCACCCCGGCAAACGCGTCATGCTGATCGCTGAAAAAGGCACCATGGGTGTCGGTTCAAGCCGGATGTCCGGCGTCAACAACGTGGCGCTCTGGACCGGCAAACCGACCTCTCCCTACGTGCCTTTCGTCAATTACGCGCCGATTGTTGCGGGCACCAATGGTATCTCGCCGATCTTTCTGACCACCGTTGGCGTGACCGGCGGTATCGGGCTCGATCTCAAGAACTGGGTCAAGAAGCTGGACGAGGACGGCAAGCCGATCCTCAACAACGAAGGCAACCCGATCCTCGATCAGAAATATTCGGTGGCGACCGGCACGGTGCTGAAAATCGACACCAAAAACCACAAGCTGCTGAGCGAAGACGGCGAAGAGCTGGTGGATGTGTCCGCTTCCTTCACGCCGCAAAAGGTCGAATTCATGAAGGCGGGCAGCTCCTATGCGATCGTCTTCGGCAAGAAGCTCCAGACATTTGCCGCCGAGACGCTGGGCGTTCCCGCGCCGCAGGTCTTTGCGCCTGCCAAGGAAATCTCGCACGAAGGTCAGGGCATGACAGCGGTCGAAAAGATCTTTAACCGCAATGCCGTCGGTGCGACCCCGGGCAAGACCCTGCACGCTGGTTCGGACGTCCGTGTGGCGGTCAACATTGTGGGTTCTCAGGACACCACCGGCTTGATGACCTCGCAGGAACTCGAAGCGATGGCCGCAACGGTCCTGTCGCCGAAGGTGGACGGCGCTTATCAATCCGGCTGTCACACCGCGTCGGTCTGGGACAAGAAAGCACAGGCCAACACCCCGCGCTTGATGAAGTTCATGAACGATTTCGGTCTTGTTACCGCGCGTGACCCGAAGGGCGTCTATCACTCCATGACGGACGTGATCCACAAGGTTCTTAACGACATCACCGTTTCCGACTGGGACATCATCATCGGTGGCGACAGCCACACCCGGATGTCCAAAGGTGTGGCTTTTGGTGCCGACAGCGGCACCGTGGCGCTGGCGCTGGCGACCGGTGAGGCGACCATGCCGATCCCGGAATCGGTCAAGGTGACCTTCAAGGGCAAGATGGCCGATCACATGGATTTCCGCGACGTGGTCCATGCCACACAGCAGCAGATGCTTGCACAGCATGGCGACAACGTCTTTCAGGGTCGCGTGATCGAGGTGCACATTGGCACGCTGCTGGCGGACCAGGCCTTTACCTTCACCGACTGGACCGCGGAGATGAAGGCCAAGGCCTCGATCTGTATCTCCAATGACGAAACGCTTATCGGCTCGCTGGAGTTGGCCAAGAGCCGCATCCAGATCATGATCGACAAGGGCATGGAGCATGACAACGGCATGCTTGCAAGTCTGATCGCCAAGGCCGATGCCCGTATCGCAGAGATCAAGTCCGGCGAGCGCCCGGCCCTGACCCCGGATGCGAATGCCAAATACGCCGCCGAAGTGGTTGTCGATCTTGATCAGATCAATGAGCCGATGATCGCGGACCCGGACGTGGCCAACGCCGATCCTTCGCGCCGCTACACCCACGATACCATCCGTCCGATTTCCTACTATGGTGCGGACAAAAAAGTCGATCTCGGGTTTGTCGGTTCCTGTATGGTGCATAAGGGTGACGTCAAGATCGTCGCGCAAATGCTCAAAAATATTGAGAAAGAGACCGGCAAGGTCGAATTCAAAGCGCCGCTCGTGGTGGCCGCGCCGACCTACAACATCATTGATGAGTTGAAGGAAGAGGGCGACTGGGAAGTGCTTCAGAAGTACTCGGGTTTCGAGTTCGACGATCTCTTCCCGAAGGCCAACGCGCGCACCGAGTATGAGAACACGCTCTATCTGGAACGTCCGGGCTGTAACCTCTGCATGGGCAACCAGGAGAAGGCCGAAAAGGGCGACACCGTTCTCGCCACCTCGACCCGCCTGTTCCAGGGCCGCGTTGTGGAAGACAGCGAGAACAAGAAAGGCGAAAGCCTCTTGGCCTCGACCCCCGTTGTGGTGCTCTCCGCGATCTTGGGCCGCACGCCGACGCTCGACGAGTACAAACACGCGGTTGAAGGCATCGACCTGACGAAATTCGCACCGCCGCTCCAAGTCCCGGCAACCACGAAATCCGCGCATTTCTGATCCGTCAGAGGTGAGAGTTTAAAAGGGGGCGGCACCTGAGGTGTCGCCCTTTTTCGTGCCTCACGCCGCGATCTGGAACCGATGGCGGTACGCGCCGGGGCTGACGCCCGTGGCGGCTTTGAACAGACGGGCAAAGGCGGGCACATCGTGATAGCCGACCTGCCAGCAAATCGTGGTCACGGGCAGGGATGTCAGTTCCAAGAGCCCTTTGGCGCGCTCCACCCGCAACTCCTGCACATAGCTGTTGATGGTCAGGCCGGTCGCCTTCGCGAACCGTCGATGCAGGGAGCGTTCGGACATCCCGGCACGTTGGGCCAGCGCGCGCACTGACAGATCCTCCCCGGTGTGGCTCTCCATCCAAAGCTGGAGGCTGCGGATGCTCTGGTCGGTGTGGCTCATGTTCGGGCTGAACCGGCGATAGGTCTGCTGTTCCCGCCCCGCCGGGTCGATCAACATCTGACGACAGATGCGCGAGACCGTCGCAGGCCCCAGCCAGCGCCCAACCAGATGCAACCCGAGATCGACCCAAGCCATGACGCCCCCCGCCGTCACCACATCGTTGTCGTCCACGAGAATGCGTTCGGGGGTGAGCATGACCTTGGGAAATGTCGCCCGGAAATCCGCCTCAAGCGCCCAATGCGTGGTCGCCGGGCGGCCCTCGAGAATGCCCGCATAGCCAAGCCAGTAGCCGCCCGCACAGGCCGAGCACATGATCGTGCCTCTGAGATGCTGACGCCTGAGCCACGCGTGCAACGGGCCGTCCTCTTCGCCCCGCACTCCGGTCAGGTTCGGAGGCAGGATCACGGCATCGAACCTCTGTGTCTCGTCCAATGAGGCAGGATCCAAAAGCCGATGGCTGATCTGGCGCGCCGGGGAGGCGTCGGCGAGCCGGTTGGCCACGTCGAACATTTCGCCTAGCCCATGCAGCGCGGATTGCTGCGCGCCTTCGTAGGCGACGAGGGCAATTGTTGGCGTATCTGGCATATTATTTGTCATATGCGCCAATCGTAGATCCGCCTTTGTCGCCTGTAAACCGACAAGGACAGACTGATTTTCACCAGTTTTCCACCAGATTTCCATGGAGGCCCTCATGACCACATCCGCCCTGATCCTGATCGACATCCAAAACGATTACTTCCCAAACTTCCCCGACAGCAAAATGCCACTTCCGGCCATGGATGCGGCCTCTCAACAGGCGGCAAGCCTGCTCGCCGCCGCGCGCGACACCGGGATGACGGTGGTGCACATTCAACACGTGATGCCGACCAAAGACGCGCCGTTCTTTATCCCTGACACGCCGGGTGCCGAGATTCATGCGAGCGTCGCGCCGCTGGCCTCCGAGACGGTGGTCACAAAGGCCCGACCATCGAGTTTCGTGGGCACGGGGCTGGACGCGCTGTTGCGCGACGCTGGGGTGGAGCAGCTGATCGTTTGCGGCGCCATGAGTCAGATGTGCGTCGATGCGACCGTTCGCGCGGCGGTTGATCTGGGCTATAAGGTCACCGTCGCTCACGACGCCTGCGCCGCCGCCTCTGTTTCGCATGGCGGCGTCGATGTGCCCTCCGAGATGGTGCATGCCGCGATCATGGCGCCTCTGGCGGCCAGCTATGCCAAGGTCGATCCGACGGCGGAGATCCTGGCCAGACTCAAGAGCTGACCCGCACCTGTCGCATGACCGGCGATCTGATCGGCCGCCTGTGACCCTCACGGCACGCTCAACGCCCTGTAACAGCATCTCGCAATTCCTTGATTGGCCAGATGCGTGCAAGCGGCTTACACCTAGGGCGCAACCGACGGAGCCGACATGCGACAGATTTTTGCAGCTTTGAGACCCTTATCCCCCTCTCGCCTGATGCGGAGTGGGGTCTTGGCGCTTGCTGTCGCACTGCCGTGTGCCGCGCCCCTGGCCGCTCAGGAGGCTCAAAGCTCTGCTCAAAAGCCGCTCGTCGTGGTCGAACTCTTTACTTCTCAGGGCTGCTCGTCCTGTCCGCCCGCGGATGCGATGATGGCCGAACTCGCGACGCGCGAGGGGGTGTTGCCGCTCTCCTTGCATGTCGATTACTGGGATTACATCGGCTGGCGCGATCATTTCGCCAAACCCGAATTCACCAAGCGGCAGAAAGCCTACGCCCATGCCGCAGGCAAACGCACGATCTACACGCCGCAGCTCATCGTCCAGGGCGCAGATCATCTCGTTGGCGCGAAACCCATGCGGCTTGCAGATCTGATCATGCGCCATCACGACCAAACCACCGCGCCCGTGACCCTTTCCGTCACGCAGACCGGGAACAGGTTGATGATCACCGCCATGCCGATGGGGGCGCTGCCGCCCAACATGCGCCTGCAGATCGTGCGCTTCGATCCGCATGAACGTGTCTCCATCACCCGGGGCGAAAACGCGGGCCGCGAAGTGGATTACACCAATATCGTCACCGAATGGCGTCCTCTCGTCGATTGGAACGGGCAGCAGCCTCTTGCCGTCGCTTTTGATCTCGATGGGCCCGAGAGCGCCGCGGTCGTGCTTCAGGCCGCGAGCCCCAATGGCCCCGGTCCGATCCTCGCCGCTGTGCGCACGGATGCGCCCAACGGCCAAATCGCCTCGCAGTGACGTTTTGCATTTTGGCGATATGATTTAATCCAACGTAAAGGCTTCTCCGCTAACAAGGTCGCGATGTTGCACGCTGCAACCCTGCTGGAGACCGATATGCGCCTGATGCCACCCCGTTTCTTTTCCTCTGTCCCGACTGCGTTGCGGACTCTCTGCGCCTCTGTGGTTTTTCTTTGCGCGGGGAGCTTGGCCGGCATGGCTGCCGAGTCGGACATTGAACCTCTGAACCAAGAGGCGATCTCGCAGGTGCTTCGGGTCTATTTCGAGGATGAAATCGCGGAGATGCTGCAGGAGCCTTGGCTGCTTGGCGCCATTCGGGCGCAAAACGAACGCACAAAGGGGCTGACAGAGGCCGAAATCATCGATCTTGATCAAGAGTGGCGGGCCCAAGTGGGGGAACAGGATCATCCCATGGTCGATGCCGTGGTCGAAGGCCCTGTTGCCGAGCATCTGCTGCATAAAATCGCCCGTGCAGGCGGCGTGATTGCGGAAATCTTTGTCATGGATGCGCAGGGGCTCAATGTGGCTGCGGCCGCCCCGACCTCGGATTATTGGCAAGGCGATGAGGCCAAATTCCAAAAGTCCTTTGGCGCTGGCAAAGATGGCATGGAAATCGGCGAGATTGAGTTCGATGCCTCGATTGGCATCTCTCAGGCGCAGGTCTCCGCCACCATCGTGGATCCGGCCACGGGCGAGCCGATCGGCGCCGTGACGGTGGGCGTCGTTGCGGATTTGTTGCTTTAAGGCCGGGGATCAGAGCTGACTTCGGCCAGCTCTTGCGCCAGGCGCTCCGGCTTCCAGCGCCGGTGAATCCAGAACCACTGTTCCATATGCTGGCGCGTGATGGCCTCGAGGCTGTCGTTTAGCGCCTGAGCCATGTCTTCCGGTGCTCCATGCGCAATGGGCGCTTCGACTTGCACCCGGAAATTCAGCCCGTCTGCCTCGCGCACGCCATAGATCGGCACCAGAAGCGCGTCGTATTTCAACGCCAGCTCCGCCGCGGACAGGGCAGTCCGCGCCGGTTTGCCGAAAAACGTCAACATGGCGCCTTGGTGGACATAAACGTCAGAGAGAAATCCGATCATCCCGCCGGATTTCAGATGTTTCAACAATTGCGCATAGCCTTTGCGCCCGCGCGGAAACAGAGGCTGGCCTATGGTGCCGATGGCTTTGACGTAATGCGCGTTGAAGAATTTGTTCTTCATCGGATTGTAAAGCGAGCCGACGTCATAACCATGCGCGATAAGAGCGGCGCGCGGCACGTCGTAATTGCCGAAATGTCCGGTGTGCAAAATGACCGGGCGGCGCGTGTCGCGCGCTTCGCGCAGAATCTCGGCGCCGGGGCCGTCAAAACGGATGTCCTTCATCTTGGCGATGAATTCCGGGCCGGAGTAAATCTCGATCAGGGTGCGTCCGGCGTTGTCCGGCACGGCCCGCATCAGGCGCCTGACCTCGGCCTCCGGCAGATCGGGCAGGACATGGTTCAGGTTCTCGCGCACCCGGTTTGAATACCCGGCCAGCGGGGCAAAAACCCGCGCCATGAACCAGCCCATGAAGCGCACCCGAGTGCGATAAGGCAAAGACAGCGCCATGGCCAAAAGCCCACGCGTCGCAAGATTGCCAAGGTACTGCCCCAGCGTCCCTTCGATCTCTCCGCGTTTGATTTTCATGGCTGTCCCATCTCTTCGGGCACGGGGGCTGCCGTGCCAGCCTTGCGTTCTCGGTGCCAGACATAGAGCGCGGCGGCCACGATCACAAGACCACCCAAGGCCGTCCAAAGGTCCGGCAAAGTGCCGAAGGTGACATAGCCGAGACCGGCGGCGGCCAGAAGGCCGAGGTGCGAAATGGGCGCGATGGCGGAGGCTTCGGTCACGGAATAGGCCCGGATCATGGTCAGTTGCCCAAGCGTGCCCAAGACGCCGATGGCGAGCATCAGACCCAGAGCTGTTGCATCAGGGCGGACCCAATGGAAGGGCACGATGAGCGTCAGACCACCCGTGCAAAACAGCGCGGAATAGAGCAAGGCGGTGATCGGGCTTTCCTTGAGGCCGATATGTCGCGTCGCGAGGACGTAGGTCGCAAGGCAGGCCGCCGTGGCCAAGGGCCAAAGCGAAGCGGGGGTGAAAATCTCCGAGCCAGGGCGGATGATCATGAGCGCGCCGATCAGGCCGAAGGCAACGCCGAGACTGCGGCGCAAGCCGACCTTTTCTTTCAGGAAAAGCGCCGCGCCCAGAGTGATCAGCATGGGCGACAATTCGGCGATGGCGGTCGCTTCGGCGAGGCCGAGGTGTTGGAGCGCGGCAAAGAAAAACGCGGTCGCGCCAAGCTGCATGATGGCGCGCAGCAGCTGAAGCCAGGGGTGGTCCGTGTTGAGGGCAGGGCGCAGGCGCGGCCCGAAGATCAGGGCCAACACCAAAAGCTGGCCGCCATAGCGGGCCCAAAGCACCTGGGGCAGGCTGACACGCTGCCCCAAAAGCTTGGCGGTCATATCCATCGTGGCGAAAACCGTGACGGAGACCAGCATGTAAAGAATGCCGCGCGACTGTGCGGGCAGGCGGGAAAACCAGATCATCTGGGGGACGCTAAGAGCGGCGCTGTCTTTTGTCCATATGACGGGCTGCAAAGGCGGTCCGCGTCACAGCCGAGCCTGTGTCTAAAGCGTTTCTCAAAAACTTGAGGCACTCATTTTTTGAGAAACGCCGCAATATCAATCCAGTGTGGCAACGTTTTTCGCTCAATCTGATTCAGATGAAACGAAAATGCTTTAATCGTCCCCGGTCAAAAGGAAAATCTCGCCCGTGGCCTCCAGATCACGGATCGCGGCCACCACGGCATTCATGGCCTCCTCGGCGTCCGTGTCCTTGACCTTGCCGAGGTTCTCCATTTCTTCGCGCAACCCGTCGGCCATGCGTTTGGACATGTTCGACAGGATGAACTCGGTGGAGGCAGCCGCCTCGCCTGTGGCACCCGCGAGCGCCTTGATCAGCAGATCCTGCTCGACGCCACGCACCACTTTGGCGACATCGCGCGCATCGATGCGGGTGGCGATATTGGCATAGGTAAAGATGTTCTTGCGGACCTGTTCGGCGAAGTCCTTGTCGGTTTCATCCAAGCCCTCAAGCACACCATCGCGTGTGCTCGACGACGAGAAGTTGAGGATGGCGCCGACGCGTTCGGGCGGCTCGTCGGTGAAGGCCTGAGACGGTTGCGAATCGAGTTGGGCGGCCAGAGAGATGCCGATGCGTTGCACCACTTCGGGGGAAACTGAGGACGTCAGCGAAATCGCGTAGGCCACACGCCGGGCGCGTTCGCCGGGGAGCATGGACATGAGCTGCGCGGCTTTCGAGACCTTGAGCTTGGACAACAGCACGGCGCCCACCTCGACGCTTTCTTCCTGCAAAATGGGCAGAAGGCGGGGAATTTCCACATCCGAAATGCGCTGCCACGGGTCACCGGTGAGTGAGAAACCTGCGTTGGAGCGCAGTTTGGAGGCGGTGGTCGCGGAGATTGTGCCATCGAGCACCTTAAGCGCGCCCTCAAGACCGCCGGGAAAGCTGAGCCCGATGGCTTCGAGCTCTTCGAGGAATTCCTCGACCACAGAGGTCAGAGTGTGTTTGTCGATATAGCGCAGTTCTGTGAGCTGATGCGCCAGCTCGACCTGCATCTCCTCGGGGAAGGTGGCAAGCGGTAGCTTGACCTCTTGCGCGGCGAGAAGTTTGACGATGATCGCTGCCTTGGCCTTTTTCGACAGGCGTGCGGGCATACGCGACACGGGCGGCGGCAGGTCAAAGCCCCCACCAAAGTCCCCGGTGTCCCCCATGTTTCCCATGCCGCCCAAATCGGGCAGGGACCCCATATCGTCAGAGATTTGCGGCAATCCGTCCACGCGCGCCTCACAGCCATTTTAGCGATTCACTTTTGTTGGGATCACCATGGAGGATGAGCCTTAACGCAAAGTGACCAGCGGCGCGAAATTTACCGAAAAATGCGTTTATCCAACAACCTGTTGGACGCAGGTGCCGGTTTCCTTGTCCCATGTATAGCCGTCCGCGCAGGAGGCGAGTTTTTGTTCATGGGGGCATGTGTAGTCCTGCGCCACGAGGGCGGAGGGGACGAGCAGGACAGTGACGAGAAGTGTGCGTTTCAACATGAAAATCTCCCGAAAACGAAATGCGCTTTCGGGAGATCATATCATAGAATCAGTGATTTTCGCAGGGGTTTGAGACAGGCGTTATTCGCCGAAGACCCGCCCGGCGCGATTACTCGCCAAACACCCGCTTAAAGATCGTGTCGACATGTTTGGTGTGATAGTCCATGTCGAATTTCGCGTTGATGCCATCGACGCCCAATGCCTTGACCACGTCTTCGTCGGCCAAAAGCTGTTCGCGGAAATCGACGCGATCTTCCCAGACTTTCAAGGCGTTACGCTGCACCATGGAATAGGCATCTTCGCGGGACACACCGGCTTGGGTGAGCGCCAGAAGCACGCGCTGGGACATCACGAGCCCCGGGAATTTGTTCATGTTGGCCAACATGTTCTCCGGGTAGATGATCATTTTGTCGACCACACCGGCGAGACGGTTGAGCGCAAAATCAAGCGTCACAGTGGCGTCGGGCCCGATGCCGCGCTCCACAGAAGAGTGCGAAATATCGCGCTCGTGCCACAGCGCCACGTTCTCCATCGCGGGCACCACGGTCATGCGGACGAGACGGGCGAGACCGGTGAGGTTCTCGGTCAGAACCGGGTTCTTCTTGTGCGGCATCGCCGAGGAGCCTTTTTGGCCCATGGAGAAAAACTCAGCGCCTTCAAGCACTTCGGTGCGCTGCATGTGGCGAATTTCAATCGCGATGTTTTCGATCGACGACGCGATCACGCCCAAAGTGGCAAAGAACATGGCGTGACGGTCGCGCGGGATGACCTGGGTCGAGATCGGCTCGGGGCGCAGGCCCATCTGCGCGCAGACGTGCTCTTCAACCGCCGGGTCGATGTTGGCAAATGTGCCGACCGCGCCGGAAATCGCGCCGGTGGCAATCTCCCATTTGGCTTTCTCGAGACGGTTCTTATTGCGATCCATCTCGGCGTAGAAACGCGCAAAGGTCAGACCCATGGTGGTGGGCTCGGCGTGAATGCCGTGGGAGCGGCCGACGCGCACGGTCATCTTATGTTCCATCGCGCGTTTTTTCAGCGCGGCCAGAACCTTGTCGACGCCTTCGAGAAGGATGTCGGCGGCGCGCACGAGTTGAACGTTGAGGCAGGTGTCGAGGACGTCCGAGGAGGTCATGCCCTGATGGACGAAACGGGCCTCTTCGGAGCCAACGTGTTCAGCGAGGTGGGTCAGAAAGGCGATGACGTCATGTTTGGTGACGGCTTCGATCTCGTCGATGCGGGCGACGTCGAATTCGACGTCCTTGGCTTTCCACACCGCATCCGCGTTTTCCTGCGGGATTACGCCGAGTTTGGCCTGAGCGTCACAGGCGTGGGCCTCGATCTCGTACCAGATTTTGAACTTGGTGGCGGGTTCCCAGATGTCGACCATCTCTTTGCGGGCATAACGGGGGATCATCGGCAGGCCTTTCAGGTTATACAAACGCGTCGCGGCTCTCTTACGGGGATGGGGCGCGGCGTGCAAGTCTGACGCATGTGATGCGGATCAAAAGCCTTTATCAAAAGGCTTTGGGACATAGGCGTGCCGTGGTAAAATCCAGTTTTAAGAAAGCACTTTGGGGTGGGACGGCTTTTGTTCGATTATGGGGATCCGAAGCTGACGACATTGGCGTTTGAGCTTCATGACATCGTTAGGCCCTCTGGGGTCGTATTCTATCGCGCGCGGCATGAAGGCGGACAGACGCTTCTCGAGGTGCTGGCCAACACCAGCACGCCAGTGAACCAGCCGCTGGAGCGGCTTTTAATGCCGGACAAAACGATCGGGCATCTGGTGGTCGAGATGGAGCAGGAGATCGTGATCGACGACACGCTGACGCATCCTTTGGTGCGGGACAGCGGGGCGGTGCATAGCATGGGGATCATGGCCTATCTCGGCGTGCCCTGTCGTCTGAATGGCGAGGTGATCGGGGGCATTTCTGCGGTGCATCAACATCGGCGAAGCTGGTCTCAATCGGATATCGATGCGGCCCGTTGGGCGGCGCGCAGCTATGAGCTGATCGCGCAGGAACGCCTGGAACGGCAGATGAAAAAGGACTGGCCAGAGCGCGACGATCCTGAGACAAGCGGCCCTGAGACAAGCGGCCCTGAGACGAGCGGCACGGAAGAATAGCCGGCCCAAGAGGGGCGCGCGGGGCGTCGAGAGGAGCGTGATGATCCGATTGCAAGACTTTGCCGGGCGCTGGTCCATGGCGCGCGAGATTGAGGATTTTCGTGCCGATGCGCGGTCTGACCTGACGGGCACCTGCGACTTTGTGGCGGACGGTGAGGGCGGATTTTGGCAGGACGAGCGCGGCTTTTTGCACCTGCCGGGGCGCGACAAGCCGTTGCAGGCGGAGCGGCGCTATCTTTGGCGCGCGGTGACGCAAGAGATCGCGGTGTTCTTCGACGACGGGCGTTTTTTTCATAGCTTCGACCCGAATGCCTCCGCGCCCGAGGCCGATCATGCCTGCGACCCGGATAGCTATCAGGTGCGCTATGAGTTCGGGGATTGGCCCAATTGGACGGCCAATTGGCGCGTCACCGGCCCGCGCAAGGATTACCGGTTTCAGACCCGCTATTGGCGTTAAAGCGTTTCTCAAAAAACTTGAGGCACTCAATTTTTGAGAAACGGAGCAATATCAATTCAGTGTGGCAACGTTTTTCGCTCAATCTGAAACAGATTAAACGAAAAACGCTTTAAGGCCCCATCAGGTTGACGATGCCATCTCGCAGCAAACCGAAAACGGCGTGGCGCAACTCGTCCTGAACCACAAGCAGGCCGAGAAAGATGCAGAACCCGCTGAGGCGAAACCAGAACCCCATGCTGTAGAGGCCGTCGATGAAACGGGCAAAGCGGCTGGGGCTCGGGTGATACTTCATGGTTTGGTGATCAGCGAGGTGCTGCCGATCCTTAGCCCGTCGAGCAATGCCTCTATCGCCGGGCCAAGGCCGCCTTCGGTGTAGATTGCCGGGAGGAGAACCGCACCGATCGCCAGTACATGCCAGATCGTCCAACGGTCCCGCTGTTTGCGCCCACGCACCGACCATTGCCCGCGCATCATCGCATAGGCGCGGATCGGGGCGCCAAACATCAAACGCAGGGGCAGGGGCACGCTTTTGAGCGTGTCTTTTTCGACCTGATCCCGGTCCAGCTCGTAAAGCCGGGCCTCGAGACGTGTCACCTCGCGTTCTTGGCTGTGGTTGAGGTGCGGTTTGCTTTTCAATTCCGCCAGACGGCTGCGGGCGGTCTCTGCCTTGGGCGGCAGGAAAAAATGCCGTGTCGCATGGCCTTTTTCCGCCGTGCGAAAGCCCTCGCGCCGCGCTTTGAGGGCGCGGTCGATTTTGCGGTTGTTCGGGTGGCGGCTGTCGAGCGGGTGCAGCTCACGCGACAATCCCAACATGGGGCCAAACATGGGCGCCTCTTCATCTGATCTCTTGAACCTCACCTTCGCGAGGCGCCACGGCAGGATTTGGGCAGGATTTGGGCAGGATCGGGAAAAAGCCGCGCTCAGCCCTTTGTCATGTCAAAGAGCATCGTGAGTTCGCAGTCGGCCATGCCCATGTTCTGAAACACGGCGAGCGTCTCCGGGTCGCCCTGCAACATCATCGCGAGGTTCAGCACCGAGGAGGTCTCGATCAGGGTCGGTGTTTTGACCTCAAAGCCGACATCGGCGGAAATATCCATATTCTCGCCCGCATTGGCCAAAACTTCGCCCTCATAACTGTTCGGGCCGGTCTGGGTCCAACTCAGGCTCTGCCCCTGCGGATTGAGGAAATTGAGCGCATCGGGATGGTTCGAGCCGTGCCACGCGATCTCATGGCTTTGCGGCGGTTGCTCTGCCATGCCTTGCAGCATGTTCATCATCATCGCGCTACAATTTTTCTGGGTCATCTCGCGAAAGGTGACGGTCCAAAGCCCGTCTTCGGGGACAATCTCGCCATCCGCACCCGCGTCCCCTTCAAAGACCTCGATGGCGGCCTGTTCTGTGCCGTCCTGCATCACCGGGATGACATGGGGGATCTCAAGCACGCCACCGTTGTCTTCGTGCAATTGCTGCGGATCGGCGGCAATGATCGTGCCGCCCATCCCATCAGGCGCGCGCAAGATCACATGGCTGTCCTGCGCCACTGTGTCGGGGTCGATGCCATAGACGATGGCGGCATCTTCAATCGAGATTGTGGCCTCTTCCAAGGTACAGCCATGCCCGGCTTCGCAACTGACAATGCGGGCATTTTCCGCGACGCCAGCCTGCGCCAACACCACCAACAGACCGGTCGACCCGGCCAAACCAACACTTTTTACACGGCTCATATGAGGCTCTCCCTGACGTGATTGGGCGATATAGAGCAAGAATGCGTCGGCCCGCCCGTTCTGTCAGGGGGAAAATGTCGAGGGACGCGGCAGGGGATTGCCTTAAGGGCAAACCGCCTTGACGATATAGCGCGCTTCCGGCACGCCGCCGACAAAGGACAAGACATCGCCGCTTGAGGCCATGGCCGGTTCTGTCACCTGACACAGGCTCATGCCGCGCACGACATCTGCGGCGATTCCGGGCTGTTGGGCGGGCGCGATCGCCGTCGGGCGACCGGATTTGCCCATGAACATCACCACATAGGTGACATTGCCCGAGGTGGCCTTTCCGGCGCGGCGCACTTCGACCGTCTCGCCATTGACGCGGGCGGTGCCGCCCATGCGGTTGGTTTCATAGGTCATTTTGAACGCGACCCGGCTGCCTGTCATGGCGGGTGTGCGCGATGCTACATCTGCTGCGACACCCGATGATGCGACCGGTGTGGCGGGCACAGAGGGCGCGGCACTTGCGGCGACGGGGGCCGGGGCCGTCGTGACCTGTCCTGCGCCGGAGCCATAGGGGTTGGCGGTTTTGTAGCTCTCGTAATCCGGGATGACATCGCCGCCACAGGCAGCGAGCGCGAAAAGGGCAGAGGCGGCGAGGGGAAGGCGGAAGGAGGTCATTGCAAATTCCATTAATCTATTGGTTTGTAATCAGAATAGGTCCGAAGATCTATGGGATCAAGTGACCGAGGGCCTGAACCGCACATCGGGATAGCCGTCTTTGGCCACCTTGGTGCAGAGCGCCTCCCACTCGCAGCCCGGGCAGGCGCTTCGGATGTCGCCTGTGGCAAAGCCCCGGCGCAAAGCTCTGGTGCTCTCCGGCGTCAGGGTCAGACGCGCGCCGGGGGTGATCTCTGTACTCAGAAGATGACCCACATCCTGCGCGGCGCGGGTGTCCCGCGAGATCACCGAGGGGCCGTGGCAATGTTCCCTGAGATCGCAGGCAATCGGCGCGCAGATGTCATCCGGGCCCGCCGTGATTTCGACCTCTTCGCCCGCGTTCAGACGCGCGACGATCCGGTCATAGCCCGCGACGAAGGCGGGGGAATAGCCTTTGCCGACATAGGTCAGGAGGCACAAAAGGTGATGCGGGCGCAGTGTGATGGTCATGGTGACGACTTACCGCAATGGCGCGGATGAAAACAGATGGGAACAGCAACGGCCCCTGCGGCGTTGACCCGCATGCGAGTTGAATCGCGAAGGACGGGGCGGAACATGTCGCAGAAAACAACAACACATCAATCCGAGGCGCATCAGGAAGAGGTGCTCGAAGAGGCGTCGAGCATGGCCGCGCCTCTGGTCTTTGAGGTGATCCGCCGCGAAGGCGCCGAGGAATTGCAACGGCCGAACTCGTCTCTGGCCATGTCCGCAATGATCGCGGGGTTGGCGCTTGGGTTCTCAGTGCTGGGCAAGGCTTTGTTTCATGCGCATCTTCCGGATGCTCAGTGGCGTCCTCTGGTGGAAAACCTCGGCTATGCCATCGGCTTTGTCATTGTGATCATGGGGAAAATGCAGCTTTTCACCGAGAACACCATCACCGCCGTCGTGCCGTTTCTGACCCGCCCGACGCCTCGGGTGTTCGTGCGGATCATGCAGCTTTGGGGCATCGTTTTGCTGTTCAACCTCGCCGGATCGGCACTCTTTGCCGCGGCGGTCTATCACATCCGTTTCACCGAGCCGGAGGTGTTTGAGGCGCTGGTGACGATTTCTGAGCACGCGGTCGAGGGCGGCGTCTGGCAGGTGCTGTTTCTGGGCGTTGGGGCCGGGTGGCTCATCGCCTGTCTGGTCTGGATGATGCCCAACGCAGGCTCCGCAAAACTGTTTCTGATCATTCTGGTCACCTGGCTGATCTCTCTGGCAGGGTTCTCTCATGTGATCGCCGGGACCAGTGAAGCGGTTCTGCTGATGCTGACCGATCATCTCACGGTGGGAGAGGGCGTCTTCGGATTTATCCTGCCCGCGCTTGTCGGCAATATCCTTGGCGGGACGGTGATTTTCACCGGGCTGATCTGGGCGCAAATCCGCGCGGAACGCTGCGAGGTGGACCCGGCGTTTGTCCTGTGCGCCCTGCGTCGGAAGCAGTCGAATTGAGGGGCCAGCCGGGGCCACGTCCCCCCAAAAGTCGAACGTCACATAAGTTTGCTAAAATCCTGGGCCCTGAGAGTGTCCAGAGCTTTCCCTTTCAAAGACGCTATGGCTTCAACGGTTTCAATGGTTTCCCGACTGTACAAGTTAACGATCTTATCGTTTACCATCATTAAATACAGGGCACCGCTTTGGCACCTGATGAAGTAGAACATGCAGGATTTAGAAATTTCCTCCGGAAAGTCTTCGTCTGTAAGGAAACTTAGATAGGCGATGCTTTCAGAGGGGGCGACCTGTTTCAAAAGTTCGTACGCATAGCGTGTCGGTTTTTGTTGGGCTGCACGTTTTTGTAGTTCAGCGACCTCTTTCAGCGAACGGCGAAAAATGCTATGGTAAACACCATTTTTACTGACGTCGTCGCAGATGACCACCTCGTCTGAAGTGACAAAGCCGAAAAATTGCCCGACTTCGGTTTTGAGTTTCCAGACCATATTCGCAGGATCGGTAAAGTCGCCCCCCTTCGAGTTAAAGAAGGGGTTCTTCTTGTCTCGCGCTTGGCTTATGCTTTCAATAAGGAAAGTCTCTTCGTTTACATAAAAACCAGCTACGCTCGCCCTGAAGATTGAGATAATTCCCTGCGTTAGCAGATCGTCTTGGGCTTCGATGATTTTGGCACGCTTGCGCAGCTCAAAATTCGGGTTTTGACGGTAGAGATTTTTACGTCTCTCGCGACATTCTTCCTCAGACAGAAATTCGACAAGCGGTGAGGTTTTAAGCCATTCTCGGACTGCGAGGTAATAGGTTTCGTCGTCCAGAGCAAAAAAACTCTCATCGAACTTATCAAGAGCCTGAGCTCTTTGTGTGAAGCCATTCTGAGAAGCTGCGTCTTCAGGGAAGTCTCTCTGCCATCTTAATACACCCTGCAGAATGTCACGATACTGTGTGCACCCAATCAACTGGAGACCTTTGAGCGCATATGGAATCATGTGGTCATTGTTTCCCATGAGATTGGAAAGATTGCCCAGATAACGCGAATGCCCGCCGTTCATGGCCTCACCGATGTAATAATCGGCCGCGAATAGCCAAGAGGCTTCAATCGGGAATTCCCCTGCTAGAAAACCGGCTGAATGGATAGCCGCCTGAGTATAATCGTGTAGCGAGGACCAAGCATCGTAATATTTGGCGTTTTCTTGCATGCTGGGTTTCGAAATGAAGATTTTTTTGAGGTGCAGAGGGGAAGATGAAGAAGACGATTTTTGTTCGATAGATGCGCTCACGATTTGGCCTCAATGTCTTGTCTTTTAAAAATTTGCTTTGTCTGAGCCTCGCATAGGAACATGGCCAAACTGTGCCCGCATCGGGATATGTTTTTGAAAATTGTGAAATGTTGTGGGGTTCTTTCGCTCTCAAAAGAAAAGGGCCCCCGAGAAGGAGCCCTTTCCAAATCTGTAAGTCTCGTGCCGCTTAGCAGGAGTAGTACATTTCGTACTCGACCGGGTGCGGGGTGTGCTCGTAGGAGTACACTTCTTCCCATTTGAGGTCGAGGTAGCCTTCGATCTGGCTCTTGGTGAACACGTCGCCTGCGGTGAGGAAGTCCATGTCTTTTTCGAGCTCTTCGAGCGCTTCACGGAGCGAGCCGCAAACGGTCGGGATCTCGGCCAGTTCTTCCGGCGGCAGATCGTAGAGGTCTTTGTCGCTTGCTGCACCCGGATCGATCTTGTTCTTGATGCCGTCGAGGCCGGCCATCAGAAGCGCTGCGAAGCAGAGATACGGGTTTGCGCTTGGGTCGGGGAAGCGGGCCTCGACGCGTTTCGCTTTCGGGGATTCGGCCCACGGAATACGCACACAACCGGAACGGTTACGGGCGGAATACGCACGCAGAACCGGAGCTTCGAAGCCCGGGATCAGACGTTTGTAGGAGTTGGTGGACGGGTTGGTGAAGGCATTGAGCGCTTTGGCGTGCTTCAGGATGCCGCCGATGAACCACAGGGCTTCGTCGGAGAGATCGGCATATTTGTCGCCAGCGAAGAGCGGCTTGCCGTCTTTCCAGATCGACATGTTCACGTGCATACCCGAGCCGTTGTCGCCTTTGATCGGCTTCGGCATGAAGGTCGCGGAACGGCCATAGGCCAGAGCCACGTTGTGGATCACGTATTTGTATTTCTGCAGGTTGTCGGCTTGCTCGGTGAGCTGGCCGAAGATCATGCCAAGCTCGTGCTGGGACGTTGCCACCTCGTGGTGGTGCTTGTCGACCTTCATGCCCATGTTGGCCATGGTGGTCAGCATTTCGCCACGGATGTCCTGGCCGTCGTCGGACGGGTTCACCGGGAAATAGCCGCCTTTGTAGCCCGGACGGTGGCCCAGGTTGCCCATTTCGAACTCAGCGTCGGTGTTCCAGGCGGCGCCATCGGCGTCGATCTGATAGCCCACTTTGTTCGGGGTGACGGAGTAGCGCACGTCGTCGAAGAGGAAGAATTCCGCTTCCGGGCCGCAGTAAAACGCGTCGCCGATGCCGGAGGATTTCAGGTAGGCTTCGGCGCGTTGTGCACAGCCGCGCGGGTCGCGGTCGTAGGATTCGCCGGTGTCCGGCTCAACCACGGTGCAGTGCACGCAGAGGGTTTTTTCGGCGTAGAACGGGTCGATGTAAGCAGATGCCGGATCCGGGATCAGCTTCATGTCGGATTCTTCGATGGATTTCCAGCCAGCGATGGAGGAGCCGTCGAACATGAAGCCTTCTTCAAAGAAGTCTTCGTCCACTTCCGTGTGGCGCAGCGTCACGTGCTGAAGCTTGCCGCGCGGGTCGGTGAACCGCACGTCTACATATTGGACGTCTTCGTCCTTCATGGTCTTGAGAACGTCTTGGATGCTCATTTTTGACCTTGTCCCTTTGGTTGATAATTGCGTTTTGGCGAAAGGCGCGACCCCGGATTACCCCTCGGCTCCGCGCCATGCGCCTCCCTTACAGCGCGTCTTCGCCAGACTCGCCTGTTCTGATGCGGATGGCCTGTTCGACGGGCGAGACAAAGATTTTGCCGTCGCCGATCTTGTCCGTCTTGGCCGCCGACACGATCGCCTCGATCGCGCCATCCACCTGATCGTCCGACAGAACGACCTCGATTTTCACTTTCGGAAGGAAGTCAACAACATATTCAGCGCCGCGGTACAGCTCCGTGTGCCCCTTTTGACGCCCGAAACCCTTCACCTCGACAACTGAAAGACCCTGTACGCCGATGTCTTGCAGCGCTTCTTTCACTTCATCGAGTTTGAAGGGCTTGATGATCGCTTCGATCTTTTTCATGGACCTTCGACTCCCTAAATTCCATTTGGTGACTGTGAGACCATTTCTCTTATCCGGCCACAATCGACTAACCTGACGGCAGCGAAAACGCCCACAGGAATCGCGCCATTGTGCATATTATTTGTGCGTAGTGGATTCAAAAAGGGCAATTTAAAAACTTATGAGGTTTTTTATGGCAGAAAGGCTGACCATTGCACAAATGCGCGCCACTAATCCCGCGTCTTTCAACGCGGTTGCGACGATGGCACGGGGAGGGAGGCCATGACCGAGATTCTCACCGCCGCGCAAATGCGTGCCATCGAGAAAGCCGCCATCGACAGCGGCGAGGTCACCGGCCTCGAATTGATGGAACGCGCAGGCGCGGGCGTCGTCGAGGCTGTCATGGCAGAATGGCCCGAATTGGCGCAATCCTCTTACAAAGCCGTCGTCCTCTGCGGCCCCGGCAACAACGGCGGCGACGGCTTCGTCATCGCGCGCCTGTTGAAGCAACGCGGCTGGGAGGTGGAGGTGTTCCTCTACGGCGATCCCGAAAAACTGCCGCCGGATGCGAAGGTGAATTATGAGCGGTGGGGGGAGATGGGGGAGGTGCTGCCTTTTACGTCTTACTCGGAGCGTAAGACATGGGCCTGTAGTCTTGTGGTTGACGCACTGTTCGGCACTGGGCTCACGCGCGCCGCGCCCGAGCTTGGTGAGCTGTTCTGGAATATGGAGGACATGGTCGATTGTTTTGCCGTCGAGCCGAACCATCCCCTCGGGAGGCCGGCCATTGTGGCGGTCGACATCCCCAGTGGCCTCTGCGCGGACAGTGGGAGAGACTTCGAGATCGAGGAACATTGGTGGCGCGCTTCGGCAACAGCGCATCTGACTGTGAGTTTTCACAGCGCAAAACGCGGGCATTATCTTTTTGATGGACCTCAAAAGTGTGGAAAGCTTGTCGTGGTGGACATCGGCTTGTCAAAAGGCAGGCCAGCAAAGCTCAATTCTCCGGTTAAAGCCGTTGGGCCGATCCATAAAGCTTGGCTTGATAAGGGCGGTGACTCCCACAAATACACCCACGGCCATGCCCTGATCCTCTCCGGTCTCTCGGGCAAAACCGGCGCTGCCCGTCTCGCCGCCCGCGCCGCTCTGCGTGTCGGCGCAGGTCTCGTCACCCTCGGCACCCCGCATGAGGCCGTCACAGAAGTCGCCGCCCAGATCACCGCCCTTATGCTGACTGAGATCGACACGCCGGAAATCCTGTCCCGTGTGCTGACCGACAAACGCCTCAATGCGCTCTGCATCGGCCCCGGTTTCGGCGTCGCGCGCGCCGCGGAATTCCTGCCCCATGCGCTCGCCGCCAAACGCGCCACGGTGCTCGACGCCGACGCGCTCACAGCCCTCTCAGAGAGCGAAATCGGCTTTGCCGATCTCCACGAAAACTGCGTCCTCACGCCTCACGCGGGCGAGTTCAAGCGCCTCTTCCCCGACATCGCGGCGAAACTGGCTGAACCGCCTACCAAAGGCCCCGCCTACAGCAAAGTCGATGCCTCGCGCGCGGCCGCCGAACGCGCAGGCTGCACGGTGCTGTTCAAAGGCCCGGACACCGTCATCGCGTCGCCAAACGGGCGCTGTTCGATCAATGCCGCCGTCTATGAGCGCGCCGCGCCCTGGCTTGCCACTGCTGGCTCCGGCGATGTGCTCGCGGGGCTGATCACCGGGCTCCTTGCGCGTGGCTTCACGCCGCATCAAGCCTGCGAAACCGCCGCCTGGCTCCACACAGAGGCCGCCCGCAGCTTTGGTCCCGGCCTGATCGCGGAAGACCTGCCAGAAGAATTGCCGAAAGTCTTCCGGACGCTCGACCTATAAAGGCGCTTCAGGTTTCCTTTGCTGCTCAAAATACTCAAAACAAAAGCCGCCTCGATAGGGGCGGCTTTTCTCATTTCGGAACACGCTGAAAAATCAGGCGGCGAAGGGCATGCCCGTCTCGCTCATCACCATGAGACCGTCGGCATAGATCACTTCCTCGCGCTCAAAACTCAGTTTGAACCGTTTCGGCGCAGGGGTGTCGATGCCCAAAAGCGTCCGCATTCCTGCCCGCGTGATCACCCGGTCGCCGGGTTCCAGAAATTCGACGGGAAGGATGCCGTCGGCGGTCATCACCTTGGTGCCAAGGGGCAAGCCCTTGTCATGATTGGGTAAAATGTCACGCACGCAGAGCCGTTTCGACGGATTTCGCCCGTCGTCATGCTCATGATCGTGCCCGCTGCCTTTATAGGTCATGTCAGGGCCTCTGAATGTCTCTGCCTCATATGCTGCACAGAATATGGTAATTTTGTGTTAACGAACAGAATTTTCTTGGGCAGCGCGTCGTGTTCTCGTGAGGGGCTGGCGTGCGATTATCTCTTTCCCTCTCAGAGACCTTTTGCTATCAGACCCGCCACGCGGGTGTGGCGAAATTGGTAGACGCACCAGATTTAGGTTCTGGCGCCTTTGGCGTGGGGGTTCGAGTCCCTTCACCCGCACCACTTTGAAATTATTGATCATTCTCAGGATTCTCCTTTGTTTGCCCCCGCGACACCGGCGAAGTTTCGCAATTTGTTTCGCACTTTCCGGGTTTGTCGCTGTTTTGTTCCCGCTTCTGTTGCGCCCGTTTCGACGCCTTTTTCTGATCCGCGCCGGAAGCATATTTCTGAGCCATCTCAAGGGTCTTGTGCCCCGTCACCGATTGGATGTCGCGGATATCGACACCCGCATCGGCCATCTCCTTGGCTGCCGTGTAGCGCCACCCGTGGGGCACCAACCTGTCATCCCCATCCTTGACGCCAATCGCTTCGCGCACGTTCTCTACGGCCTTCTGCACCTGCCGCTTGCCAAGCGGTTCGGTCGCGTTCTTGGCAAGAATGTGCTTTCCGCGCCGGGGAAGCCCAGCAAGATAGGCCTGCAATCGCGCCGGGCAGTAAACGTCGATCTTAGCGCCCGTCTTTTGCTGAACGACCGACATATATTCACCGTCAAAATCATCCCACTTCATCGCTACGCAATCCCCGAGCCGCTGGCCCGTGCCGATCGCAAGTTCATAGATTGTCCGAGCGACCGACAGACCATGATCTTCACAGTGCTGCTCATATGCTTCCAACGTGGCTGCAGGCCACGCTTTATAAGAGCCGCCCTTGAGCTTGCGGATGTTTGCCACTGGATTGCGGTCAACCCACTCAAGATCCATTGCCCGCTGCAGGAGGATCGACAGCACAGCGATCCGCTCGTTAGCCTTTGACCAAGTGTCTTTAAGCTCATCTCGCACACGCAGCGCATCGGCTCGCTTGAAGTGCCGCACATCCTTTGAACCATTTTTCTCACGGATATCTTCGCAATGACGGCGATAGTTCTTCTTTGTGTCATCGCCCAATTCCTTAAACTCGGCACTGGAATAGTAACTGACGATCAGCGCTTCCCACGTAGTTTTGACGATCCGCTTGCTCTTCCCGTTACGAATAGCCCAGTATTTCAGGGCGAATTCCTCGGTATCTGGGTCGTCAGGCAACCTCTCCCGGAACTTGCCCTTGCGAAAATAGATGTAGGTTCTGCCCTTGACGGTCTTGATTTCGAGATAAGGAAGATTGGGGCGCTTCATACCACAAACGCCTCCGGCTCAATTTTGCTGTCCGTCAGGACCGCCTCGATCTCGGCCACCACCCAGAGGGTGTGCTTTCCTAGCTGGATCGGCGGTGGGAGTGCGCCTTGTTCGACGAGAAACAGGAACTCCCTAACAGTCATCGACAACATCCGCGCCGCGCCTTTCGCCTCTACGGCGAGCCTGTCGAGTTTGACCATAACTGACCTCACTCGGTTTTGGCAGCGGACTTGTCGAGGACAGGCTTTCGTTGCTGCGGCTCGACCATGCGGGCGTTCAGAAACTCATCCATCGCCCCGTCTGGCACGAAGTACAGTCCACCAATCTTCACATGACGAAGTTGCCTCGTTGAGATCAGCGACCGGACACGGCGTTCAGGCCAGCCGAGGCGTTGCGCCAGCTCCTTTGGGGTCTCCAGATTATTTTGCATGGCGAATCCTCGAAAAATCGTAGACTATTTACAGAAATCGAGACGAATCCAATTGGAAATGTATCGCCTCGAATTTAAGGTACACAATTCGATACTGGATGCAAGTCTAATGACAATTGCGAAGCGACTCGCCCATTTCCGAAAAAGCCTTGGCAAAACACAGATCCCCTTTGCGGAGGAACTCGGCGTCTCGCAATCGGCGTACAAAAACTATGAACGCGAGGCGACCGAACTGCCGATCAGCCTCGCGGTCAAACTGTGCCAGGACTACGACCTGTCGGCGGAATGGCTGCTGCTTGGGCGGGCGGGCATGACCACCAAGATGACGGACGACATCATCGAAAGTGCCGTTGTGGTGACGCGTGAATTCCTGACCGAACACGGGTTGGACGTGCCGCCGGAAAAAGAGGCGAAGATTGTCCGATACCTGGTTCGCAAGATGTCCGAGACGGGCAAGCTGAACCCGGCGGAATGTGAAGAAATTATCAGATTGGCAATTTGAAGAGAGGCTTATGCCCACACCGGAAGAAATAAGACAAGTCATGCGCGAGGCTCTTGAACGGCAGCGCGCACAGGTGCTTGCAACGATGTCGGCCAGTGATCAGCGCCTTGTGAACATTGCACCCAAGCCAGAGTTGGAAAATGCACGGGCCAAGGCGCGGTCGGCATTCCGCAACGCGTTGTTTTGGCCCATGGCGCAGGCCAGCGCGGCAGGTGCCGTTATGGGCTACGCCTTCGTCCTCGCCGCACTGGCCAGCTTGAGCGGCCATGCCCCCAATCCACTAACAGCCCTCGTCGCGTCCGTCAGCGGGCTTGTCGCCCTGCTGTCGCTGGCGCAATTTGCATATCTGATCCACAATCGATAACGACCCGGCGCAGCCACGCCCAAGAATGAAAGAGCAGACCTCATGCCCACCCTACGCTGGTTGACCCGAGACGACGATGTGCGCGCCGCTGAGAAGGTGCCTTACCGCCTGTTGGAGGAGGCCGCTGAGCTGGGCTATGGTGACCGGGATGCGGGCAATATGCTGATCCAGGGCGATAACCTTGAGGCGTTGAAGGCGCTTTTGCCCTATTACGCGGGTCAGGTGAAATGCATCTATATCGACCCGCCCTATAACACCGGATCGGCCTTCGAGCATTACGACGACAATCTGGAGCATTCGCAATGGTTGGCCATGATGTGGCCCCGGCTGGAGCTGCTGAGGGAGTTGCTGGCCGAGGATGGCTCGATCTGGGTGAGCATTGATGACCGGGAAGGGCATTACCTTAAGGTCATCATGGATGAGGTGTTCGGGCGTGGGAATTTTGTAGCTAATGTCATCTGGCAAAAGAAGTATGCACCTGCAAACGACGCAATTTGGCTAAGCGACAACCACGATCATTTGATGGGTTTTGCGAAATCTAAGGCGATTTGGCGACCTAATAAACTCGCGAGAAGCGAGAAATCGAACGCAGCCTACAAAAATCCGGATGACGATCCAAGAGGCCCATGGAAGGCGGGCGACTATACCTGTGCGAAATCGTCCGAGGAACGTCCCAACTTATATTATCCTGTCACCAATCCTTTTACTGGTGAAGAGATTTGGCCCAAAACTACGCGTGTCTGGGGCTATGGCAAAGACGAATATGAGCGTCACGCAAAAGAGAATCGTCTATGGTGGGGCAAGACCGGCAAGAACAAGGTGCCTGCTTACAAGCGCTTTTTGTCAGACGTCGAAGATGACGGCGCTGTGCCCCAAACCATTTGGCTTTGGGGTGATGTGGGGCATACCCAAGATGGACGAAAAGAGCAGATTGCGCTGAATGCGAAGCCATTCGGGACACCTAAGCCCGAGAGGCTTCTGGAACGCATCATGGAGATGACTACCAGCCCGGGCGACCTCGTGCTCGACAGCTTCCTTGGCTCCGGCACCACTGCCGCCGTCGCCCAGAAAATGAACCGCCGCTATATCGGGATCGAGATGGGGGATCATGCCGTCACCCATTGCGCGCCGCGTCTGCAAAAGGTGATCGACGGCGAGCAGGGCGGGATTTCCAAGGTCCAGAACTGGCAAGGCGGCGGTGGCTTCCGTTTCTACCGCCTCGGCCCTCCGGTCTTTACCGAAGATGGTCAGATCCAGCCCGATATCCGCTTTCCCGTGCTGGCCGCCCATATCTGGTTCGCCGAAACCGGCAGTCCGTGGTCAGAGCCGAAGCCCCTCAGCCCCTTCCTTGGGGCGCAGGAGGGCCGGGGCTATGCCCTGCTCTACAACGGTATTCTTGGCGACAAATCGGTTTCGGGCGGCAACGTCCTGACCCGCAAGACGCTGGCCGTGATCCGCGCGGCACAGGGCGATTTTACCGGCCCGCTGACCGTCTATGGCGAGCGCACGGCGCTGTCCGAGGCGACCTTGAAAGCCGAACAGATCGAATTCAAACAAACCCCATATGATGTGAAGGCCCGCAGATGAAGCTCAAGCAGTATCAAAAGGAGTCCCTGAAAACGCTGCGCCGGTTCTTTGAGGAGGCCCGCATCACCGGCCCGAAACCGGCCTATGAGGCATTGACGGCAGAACCGGAGCTGGCGAAACGGCTCAAGGGCTACGCGGCGGGTTACAAGCCGATCAAGGCCCTGCCAGAGGTGCCCTATGTCTGTCTGCGTCTGCCTACGGGCGGCGGCAAGACGATCCTCGCGGCGCATTCCATTACCGTGGCGAAGGATGCCTGGGTGGAAAAGGATTTCCCACTGGTGCTGTGGCTGGTGCCGACGAACACGATCCGTATCCAGACCGCAGAAGCACTGAAAAACCCGCGCCACCCGTACCGGCAGGTGCTGGATGAGGCCTTCGAGGGCCGCGTGCGGGTGTTCGACATTGGTGATTTCACCCAGATCACGCCGCATGACCTGCGCTCGAACCTCTGTGTCGTGGTCGGCACGATCCAGACGCTTCGGGTGACCAACACGGATGGGCGCAAAGTTTATGCCCATCACGAGATGCTGGAGGGGCATTTCAGCACCGTGTCGCCCAACACGCCGGGGCTTGAGCGGACTGAGGTCGACGGGACGGGGGGCATCCGGTTCAGCTTTGCCAACCTGATGCATCTGCACCGCCCGCTCGTGATCATGGACGAGGCGCACAAGGCGGGCACGAACCTCAGCCAGGATGTCTATGAGCGCATCAACCCGAGCGCGTGCATCGAATTCACCGCAACGCCTAAGGGGTTCAACAACATCCTTCATTCCGTGACAGCGCAGGAGTTGAAGGATGAAGAGATGATCAAGATGCCGGTGGTGCTGGACGAGGCGGAAACCTGGCAGGGGGCGGTAAACTCAGCCATTTTGAAACGCGCCGAGTTGCAGGAGTACGCCGATCTGGACCGGGAGGGCTATATCCGGCCCATCGTACTGTTTCAGGCCCAGAAGAAGGGCGAAGAGGTCACGGTCGATGTGCTGAAACAGCATCTGATCGACAATGAGAATATTGATCCGGTCAAGATCGCCGTGGCGACCGGCGCGCAACGTGATCTGGACGGGATCGACCTGTTCAAGCCCGATTGCCCGATTGAATATGTCATTACCATCGAGGCTCTGAAAGAAGGCTGGGATTGTTCCTTTGCCTATGTGTTCTGCTCGCTGGCCAATATCCGCAGCTCGACCGATGCCGAACAGCTTCTGGGCCGGGTGCTACGGATGCCCTATGCCACGAAACGCAAGGAACCGGCGCTGAACAAGTCCTACGCCAAGCTGGTGTCGAAGCATTTCTCCGAGGCCGCTGTCAGTCTGCGCGACAAGCTGGTCGATATGGGGTTCGAAGAGGGCGAAGCGGAAGACAATATCGAGGCAGAGCAGCCGGGGCTTGATGACGGGCTGTTCGGACGGCAAACCCGGCCGCGTCCGACGATGACGGTGGAGCTGGACGCCTCCGAGGCGGAGCGCAAGGAGATCGGAGGTGTCGCGCCAGGCAAGATCACGGTGTCGGCGGGAGATGACGGCAAGACCCGGATCGAGTTCACCGGCGTGCCCAAGCCCAAGGATGAAAAGCGACTGTTCAAGACGGCCCCTGAGCGCCTGCATGGCGTGCTGCGTGAGAAACTGGATGCGTTCAAGGCGCAGCACGCCGACGATCTGGCTCCCGCCCATCTTGGTGAAGAATTCACCGTGCCGCGCCTGATGGCGCATGTGCAGGGTGAGCTGGTCTTTGGCGATACCGATATCCTGATGGAATATCACGATTGGTCGCTGGCCAATTACCCGGCGCGACTGACCAAGGCAGAGTTCGATATTGTCGAGACGACCAACACCTTCGAGATCGATCTAGACGGCAACCACCTGTCAATCTCGGCGGCGGACAGTTCCGAGCAGCTTTCCCTGGACATCGACGTAGACGACTGGACGCCGAACTCGCTGGTGCGCTGGCTGGACGGTAAGGTGCGCGACCCATGGATCGGACAGGCGGAGCTTCTGGCCTGGCTGAACGATGTCGTCACCCATCTAAACCGCGACCGTGATATCCCCCTATCGCAGCTGATGCGCTGCAAGTTCATCCTGGCGCGCAAGTTGAACGAGAAGATCAGGGGGTTCCGCCAGATGGAGCGCGACAAGGTTTACCAGATGAACCTGTTCGGCCCCGAGGCGCGTGTCGAGGTGTCGTTCGATGACGGCATCCGCTTCTTCGACGAGATGTATTTCGACGTGCCGAAGTATCGGGGCATGTACAAGTTCAACCGGCACTTCATGGGACCGGACGAAGTGCCGACCTTCGACAGCAAGGATGGCGGCGAAGAGGTCAAATGCGCCTTGGCGCTAGATGCCTTGCCGGGCCTGAAATACTGGACCCGCAACGTCAGCAGGCATCCAAACTCGTTCTCGCTGCCGACCTCAACCGACAAGTTCTACCCGGATTTCGTGGCCGTCATGGAGGATGGCCATCTCTTGGTGGTCGAATACAAGGGCAAGCAGTTGTCTCCGGAAGAAAGCCGCGACAGCCGCGAGAAGGAGCTGATCGGCCAGCAGTGGGCCAAGGCGTCAGGGGGCAAGGCTGTCTTCGTTATGGCGACGATGGAACGCGGCGATCCGAAGGAGGTACGGGTGCAAGTGATGGCGGCTTTAGGGAGATAGGGCGGAATGCGGACATTCGCCGCGTCTTGACTGAAAGTCTCCATTCGGAAGCAAAGCGGGCGTTCAGCGCCCCGTTCCCTTATTTATGTGAAAGCGCTGATAGGCACCGGCCGCCGAGCAGCAAAGTTAGTGGCATTTATTCACCTCGTACCAAGCATCAACTGTAGCTTTCAGTGTCTTGAGGAGGGGAAAAGCTATTCTGCTATTGGTACACATTGAACAGGCCTCCGATGGCGAATGCTATAACCAAAAACGCGAGCATGCGCTGGATATACAACACTGAAATCACCCAGGCACTGGTTTGAGTGCGCGCTCTGTAGGGGCGGTCGCCGCTGGTCGCCGGAGAATTAAATACTTCGTCGAGCACTAGCGTTGGAACTGTTCTGTCCAGACTATAAAACACGCATTTGTTGAGTGCTTCCCACAATTTGGGTCGATGCAGTTTTCCATCTTGTTTTCTAAGCATCAGAATCTGGTCCAGCAGTAAGACTGCGAAACCGGCCAGCCAAAGGCCAAGCAAGTAGAACACCGCTCGATAGGTCTCATAACCGTACCGTGTAAGCGCGCGACCCAAACCGTAAATGACTTTTGTTGCTCTTTCGTTCGTGGCAGCTCGATAGTGATCGTTTTGTTCGATCGCGATTTTTCGCGACAGGTCGAATAATCCCAGTCGTTGCAGGGAGTTTCGGACGATAGCGTAGGTTTCCGCGTTATACTCCGCGGTTGAGTAAAACTCCGGGGATTGGCGCAGCGCGGGGAGAAGACTGTCAAATAAGAAGGCATCGTAGAGCTTCGCGTCCCTTGAATTTTGTTTTATAATCTCTTCCAGATTTACAGGGATCAAGGCACCATCCCTCATACCGGTAGAAGACTCATCTTGGGCGCTGGCAATTTGGAAGAAGCCAATATCAGCTCCCGTTACATCCAAGAATGGGCGCTTTCCCGCTCCGTTTTTTCCAAAATAGTCCTTCGGTAAAAGAATTGAGCCGATCGTCGCTTGGCGGAAATTGAGATAGGCATTTTCCGAAATTTTACTGAGGGCGTGTACCATGGTTAAGCTGCCGATCTTGGCGCGATTCAATATCAATTGATGGCTGATTTCTACATTGATTTGTGCGATTTCTATTTGGCTTTCTTCTAGATGAAGAACGCCAAATCGATTTTCTAGGTTTGCACAGTGTTCCGCAGATTTTGAAACGGAACGGGTATTGCTTTCGGCATCGCTTTCTTCTTGCTGATCGCCCTTTTCATTCGCGCTATCCATGTCCTCGGCGCCGGTCGACGTTTGAGGTTTATAGTGCGTGTAAAGTTTGGGGGAGTGTAGGCCACCGAAGTACGCACCTTTAGCATTTACGCGATCCAACCAAACAACTTCGTCGTTGCGAACGTCCGTCATGTAGACCGGACCTGACACCTTTACGCATGTAAATCTCAGGTGACCCGTTTGAGCATTGGAAAAATCAAGAAATTCTGTCTCAAGGTCACCTAGGTTTAATTGAAGTTGTGAGCGCAGATGCGGCGCCTCGATGCGCGCGATTTTGGCGATTTCACCGTCCTCACCGCCAAGCTGAATTGCATCGATGTTAGCGTACCAAAAAGATAGAGTCTCATCGATGTTGAAATTGTCTAGAAATAATTGTGAAGCTTTAGCTCCCCACAAGTTCATAGTGCCGGATATGTGGCCACGGTTGATCCTAATGACGCTTGACGTTGTTTTTCTCAGGCGGATGTCGTGAAATCCGGTGATGTCCGAGAGGCTGATTTCTTCCTCCACGTCCGCATCATACATGTTTAGAATTGGAAAGCTGCTATCATCTTCTTCGGTCCTTTCCGGTCTTACTCCGGTAATTTTCTCAAGATCGAATCCTCGAGCTTTTGCGGAGGACAAATAGACAGCTTGCCCGACCCGTGTGTTCGATATTTCCACATCGTACTCGGTCTTCGAGCCCTCCAAGTCCAAAGAGCAAATGGAGCTGTCTCGCATCGTGAACCATTCGAAATGTGCGTTTTCGATGGATAATCTAGCGCCCAACTGTTGGCCTGTTTGCGCGTCCTCTCCTGCACATAAGGATTGGTCTTGGGTTGGATCGCCGAACGAGTGAGGGTCGAAATCTGAAAGTTTTTTGATAAGATACTGCTGAATGCCCGTGACACCTCGGATGTAAACCGTGCTTGCTTTGAGGTTGTCTGAATTCAGAAAACCCATTTGGGTCTCGGTCACGCTGAAGTTCATAGGCGATGCCTTGTTCTCATCGACATCAAACCGTTCTGAATTCAAGTCATGAACTATCGATCTAGATACTTCAATCTCATTGAAGTTGCTTGGTAGAAAGAAAATTGAGCCACTAACAACACCATGGATTTCAATGGACGGAATAACTATCCCACTTTCCGTTAGATCGATGTTTATGGCCAAATTTTTAAAACTAAGAGTTTTGGGGGCGGTTCCGTAGAGTGCCGAATATTGTGCCAAAACTCGCGATAAAAATTCGTCATTGGCATAAAGCCCTATCGTGGGTGTGCTTTCCAATAATTGGACTAGCAGCTTTTCCGCGCCTAACGGTTCTACGTTACGACATTCAAACTCATGTCCCGAATCCGGCCTATCGCACACATATTCATACACGGCCCTATTCGGATCAACTCGCTGGGGGAGACCGAGGTAGTTCTGATCAGAATCGGTCTGATCCTCTAGCCGTTCAGCGTCGCTGAAGTGGTAGATACCGGCGGGTATGCCCATTTCCAAATATTCGGCTGTTGGAAGTTGTGAAATCCAGTTTTGAGCAAAAGTTCTAAATTTTGAAAGCTGTTCGGGAGCTTGCAAAATCTCTGATACCGCGCCGAACTGGTTGCCCGAGATCTCCAGGCGGGAAGACTCGAATAGATACCCATCTCTTTTGAGTAAATCACAACTATCAACCGCAAATGAGAAAATTGACTTCGCTTCCGCATAGTGCTTAACCATCGAGCCAAGTGCCTTTAGAGCAGGATGGTCGCCTTCTTCCACGCTGTCCCATATGTTTGAAATGGGGCTGAATACGGCCGGGATATCACTTGAATTTAACGTCCATCGGCTACCGTTATACACTCGACCCATGACCGCACCAGCAACCAATGCAAGATCCTCTTCAGCAGCTTCGAATTCTCCCGTTAAGACGTCACAGTACTCATTCAAATAAGCAGGGTTGTTCGGCTTCGGATCGATTTCTTCCAGCTTTGAAAAGATATTCAAGTATAGCGCTCGGCTGAAATGGTAAGCACCGAAATTCTGTGAATTATTGGGTGTGGATTGTTCGGCTGAAAGATATTCAAGTTCTTCTACGGGCCAATTCCACTCATCGGCTGAAACTTGAACGGCCACAAGCAAAGCAGACAGAATCCCAAAGAGTAGGCGATAGAGTTTTTTCGAATGTCTCAAAGTACTGATCCAACAATTGTAATGTTTGGATTTTGCCCCCACTCTCGATTCTGTAAAAGTGAAAATGTTGGACTTTGTGACGTGCTGCCGAAAGTGTGCCTCTGAAAGTGGTCCACCAACTAGAATAGATCATCCCTCAAATTGAGGTACCCCTAGTTTCCCAATAACCTGCCTGCTTCAGTTTCTGCTGGCTAATCTCGAAGTCAATTAGCAAAAGCATGCCGACGTGGACGAGCGAACGCTTCTCTGACGCCGCGTTGCAGTGAGAAACTTGAGCCCGAAAGGCGGCTTAGGGTATCAAATTCGACGAAAAATAAGGGCGAATTCCGGCCATTCGCTGCAAGCGCAAGATTTTCATCCGCACTCCCACAAAGCAGACTTTACTCTCACCGGGCGCATTGCACCAAATCAACTCAAACGCTTACTCTGGGCTGAACAGAGTCCCAAGCCCAATGAGGTCACCATGCCGGTTGATGAAACTGCAATACGCCAATGGGCCGGCCGCCACGAATGCCGTAGCAACCTACCAATACTTATTCGTCGCCTGATTGGAGAGACCGCGAAATCCCTTGTCTCGATGCGCTTTCCCGGAAACGAGGCGGTCGATTTGCCTGGGCTTGACGGTCAAGTTGAATGTGAAGCCGCTACTGTTTGGGTGCCGGAAGGTAGAAGCGTATGGGAAATGGGTTGTAATGTAGACCCTCGAAGTAAAGCCGATGGTGATTATCTAAAGAGAACTGACTCAACGCCGAAAGACCAGCGAGAGAATAGCGCATTCGTCTTCGTGACGCCGAGGAGGTGGAACGGAAAAGAAGACTGGCTTGAAGAGCGTCGTGGTGAAGGCGCTTGGGCGACCGTTGAGGCGTTCGACGCCATAGACCTTGAAACTTGGCTGGAAGAAGCGCCTGCGACGGCCCGTTGGCTGGGTGAAAAGCTGGGTGTCACCTGGCCTGGGCTGAAGACACCTCACGAATGGTGGAATAGTTGGGCGACAGCTTCGGTGCCGCCATTGTCCATCAAGCTTGTTTCTTCTAGGCGACACAACGAGCAGAGCGTGTTGTTGCAGAAGCTTCGTGACCGAGAGCCGATAGTCCCGGTTCAAGCTGACGATAGACGGGAGGCCGTTGCATTTGTCGTTGCGACGATGATCGAAGCCGATGCCCTCGATCTCCTCGATAAGACAGTTATTGCCACATCTCGCGATGTCAGAATTCCTACGAGCGCAAACCACCTTATTGTCGTTGCGGATGTCGAAGATGGGGAGGAGCTAGACTTTGGTGATCGACGAAATTTGACGATTGTCCGTGCCTATTCCAAGGGGCGTTTAGACGTCAGGGAGGCGTTGCTGCTTTCGCACGTGCCCTCAGAAACCTTTCGCGCTGAACTTGAGAGCATGGGGCTATCGCGTGATGACGCGGACAACCTCTCCATCAAAGTTGGCCATTCTGTTCCTGTATTGCGGCGTCAGCTCTCCGATGATCCTGAGGTTCGGCGGCCTAGTTGGGTTAGAGATCGCGCAGCGGCAAAAAGTGTTCTCCCGTTTGCAGTGGCAGGCTCTTGGGTCGAGCGCGAGAACCTGGATGATAGCACAATTTTACAGCTATTAGGTGATTTTCGGGATGGTGAAGTAGATACAGTTCGAGACGAACTGCTCGCTCTGAACGACGCACCAATTGCGCGCTATGGGCATGTGAATGTCGTTGTATCACAAATCGACGCGCTTTTTGCCGTAGGGCATTACATAAGTAGAGACGATTTGGACCGCTTCTTTCAACTCTTGCCGGAGTTGCTGGGCGATAGAGACCCCGCCTTAGACCTACCTCAAGATCAGTGGTACATGGCCAATGTTTTGGGGCACGCGCGAAGTTTTTCGGGAGCCCTGCTTTCCGGTCTCGGCGACGCGTTGTGCATTCTATCCGTTCATGGTGCAGAAATCTGCGGTGACAGGTTGGAAGTTGATCTCGCATACCGTGCTGGGGAAGTCGTTAGGTCCCTAATGCAAGGTGCAGATGAAGAACGTTGGCTTTCCATCCGGGGGCATTTGCGTGCATTGGCGGAGGCATCGCCATCTGCGTTCCTAGATTGCCTCGAAGCTGAGCTTAGAGAGCCGGAACCGGCCATACGCGCCATTATGGGAACCACTGAAGGCATCGTAAGCGGTGAGTGCTTACGGACAAATTTGCTTTGGGCGCTTGAGCTTTTGGCCTGGCATCCAGTTCACTTTTCACGTGTTGCAAAGATAGTCTTTGGGCTTCGCCGTTTGGAGGTGGAAGACAATGTTTCGAACTCGCCGAAATTAACGGCCCGTGCGCTGTTCAGAGCTTGGTTGCCTGCCACCGCTCTTAGCGCCACGGAAAGGACGACTGTCTTACGGCGCTTGTCTGCACAGTTCCGCCACCCTGTGATGGACGTCTGCATCTCTCTTCTTCCAGGAGGTGGTCCAAATTTCGCGTCACGCACCGCGAGGCCGCAATGGCGAGCATTGGATGCAGAAGTGCCGTCACCGACAGATGCGGATGTCCGCGCATCGGCGGTTGAAGCCAGCCGCCTGCTACTGGACATGGCTCCCTTTGATCAGGTGGAACTTGAACGGCTGTTGGAAATTGCGACACGTCTTCATCCTGATGACCTGACTCGGTTAGTAGTCGAAGTCGAGAACTGGTCAAAGACAGCAACCGATGAGGACAAAGCCGATCTTCGGCACAACCTTCGTCGGCGCGATGTTCTTCGCGCATATCAGGACGGAAAAGAAGACGAACAATTAGCAGCAGCGCTTAGACGTATGGAAGAGGTGTTGACCCCTCAGTCGCCGACTGCTCGCCACCGTTGGCTGTTTGAAAGCTCCCACGTTGAGTGGCGCGCTCTGGTGGAAGACGATGAAAATGGGCGCTTGTCATGGCAGGAGAAAAACGAACTTGTCGAAGAACGCCGCAGAAACTCTATCGCTGAAATAAGGGAGCAATTGGGAGATCAAGCCGTTCTTCCGTTTGCGCTTAGCGTGAAGCAACCCGACCTGGTAGCTCTAGTCTTGGTACCGCAAGATGCGGCAATGGAAACGTCGACCCACTGGGTCTCGGCTGCGCTGCGCACCGAGGAAAATGATCAGTCCAATGCTTTCCTGCGGCAACTGCTTTCGAGTGCAGGGTGGGTCGACCTTGCCGCCGTGGCCGATAGCCTGAAGGAACAAGGAGCTCTTGAAGGTAAAGCGGTCCGCCAGAGGTTTGCGGAACACCTTCCGGGGCGTTCAGTCGGCTGGAAAGTCGCGGAAAGCCTCGGGGATGATGTTGCGGCTGCCTTCTGGAATTCGGCATCAATTCGTATCTGGAGTGACACCCCATCCGACGAAGTAGAATACGCCGTTACAAAGCTTCTCGAATACCAGAGGCCGAGATCCGCATTCTCAGCCGTTTGTTTGTGGAAACACAAAATCTCAGCCACCCATTGGGTGGATGCCCTGCAAGCAATTGCTCGCGGAGAGGAGCTGGATGGGCCGCTTCCAAGCTCTTACGAGTTAGATGAAGTATTTAAGTTCCTTCATGAAGACGAAGCTATAACTAATGCTCAAATCGCCAACCTAGAACTGCCCTTCGTCAAACTTTTGTGCCCACACGGCCATCGAGATAACGAACGAACGCTGGCATTGCACCGAGAGCTTGCTCGTGACCCCAATCTCTTTGCTGAGCTACTTTGCTGGCGTTACCGTCGTCGGGATGGTGCAGATGAACCGGAGCGAGAAGAGCTTTCTGCAGAGAAAAAAGAGTTCTTAGCCGACTTAGCATACCATTCGCTTCAGGGGTGGAATGCTGTTCCTGGTACCGACGAGGATGGTGAAGTTTCATCTGATCAATTCAACGCCTGGATGGAAAGTGCATTTCAACTTGCTAGAGATGCTGACCGCAAGGAATTCGCCGAAACCCATCTAGGAGCCCTGCTCGCGCGGATGGCGAGGAGACGGCCCTGGGACGACTGGTTGCCAGATGTCATCTTGGACTGCCTAGATGGCTCTGAATCTGCTGGACTAAGGGAGCGGTTCTGTATGGGGGTTCGCAATGCGCGTGGTGTAACGATGCGCAGCCCGTATGATGGCGGAGCGCAAGAACGCAGGCTTGCCGAGCGTTATCGAGAGCTTGCTGCTAGATATGGAAACTCCCACCCCCGTTTGTCGGAAAGCCTCATATCAATTGCTGAAGGGTATGAATGGGATGCCCGTCGAGAAGACGAGCAGGCCGCTGTGGGTGAGCGCTGGCACCCTTGATATGGATGTACGCTTTCGAGAGTAGCGCTGCAGCATTTTGATGCTAGGGTAATGGTCTAGTTTGGGCCGAAGTAGCCTTCGCTCAGGGATTATCACCAGAGCAAGGTTACGATAGTTTTGCGATCAGCAAGTTTGAGGGATGATACTGATAAGATGACCGAATTGACCTTTGATCGAAATCAAGCCGAAGAGGCCATCGACCGTGTGAAAGCCGAAGGGCTAGCTTGGCTGTATGAAAATTATCCCAAGCCAAATGGGCAGATGCGAAAGTCCAGTACCGGCTTCTTAATGCATGAAGGTGTGGCTTACCCTGTGAAGCCATTAGGTCGTCTTGCTAATGAGCTCGCCGGAAATCCCATGACCGATAACCCTATCACAAACGTTTTTCGAAAGTACTTCGAGAAACTTGGGTTTCAACTGATCGAAAATGCGAGCAACGAGGCTGAGATCGCAGCAGAGCGGCAACGCAGACTAGCCGAAGTCTGGCAGCGGCCACGGCAAGCTAAGTTTCGACGTGAGGTATTCGAGATGTTTGGTGCGCGTTGTCTGATTTCTGGATGCGAGACCTTGGCAGTATTGGAGGCCGCGCACATAATACCTGTATCTTGCGGTGGTGGGGATGAGGCTTGGAATGGTATCCCTCTCCGCGCAGACCTACATCGACTATTTGACGCTGGAAGCATTATTCTTGATGCTGAAAACTGGAGGATCAGCATCGAAGAAACTGCGCGCAAGGACTACGGCATTTACAACGGAAATAGTTTCTCTGAGCTCATCTCAAAGATTGAATTGAAGCCAGAGGTTGCAACGGCACTAAAGAAGCGGATGAGCTTGAAATCTGCGGTAAAGTGAACGGCTGCTTTGCGTAAGCTGCAATGCTGCATTTTGGGCTATGGGCAATGGCGGCTATGGGCCGTTCACGTCATCCCGCACTGAACAGTTCCGCCACAGGCACCTCGAGCGCCTCGGCGATCCTCAGGATCGTCTTAAGACCCGGATTCCGTTCCCCGCGTTCAATCCCGCTGATATAGGTTCGGTCAAGCTCCACGGTCAGGGCAAAGCCTTCCTGTGAATAGCCCTGTGCCTTGCGCAGCTCGCGCAGGCGCTTCCCGAAATCCTCGACTGTATCATGCACCCAGTTCCGCACGCGCAACATCGTCTAGGATCATACGACCATCGCATCCAATCGCTCTCACGATCTGGACGAATTCGACGACCTCCACCTTCCGTTCACCGTTCTCGTATTTGGCTACGAAGGACTGAGGCCGTTCGAGGCGGTCTGCTAACTCGGTCTGTGTCAGCCCTGCGTTCAGTCGTGCCTGTTTCAGCGCCGCCATGAGGGCCAAGTGGCCCGGACTGCGCAAGGTTCTTCCCATCATTTGAACTCCGAATAAATCCGGAATTCGGATAATCCCGCTTGAGAATTATCCCATTTTGGGTTATTTTCTGATTGCCCGCGCAGGCTGATGCGGGTTGCATATTTCTGTGGAGAATTTGAAGACGTGAAGAGATTTGTAGTCGCCGCCCTCACCGTATTCCTGCCCCTTTCCGTCCACGCCCAAGATCACCTGACCGAAACGCTCACCCCTGAGCCGCGCCCTTACCCCTACGCCATCCTCGATATTCAGCCGGGTGCGGAGGCGATGGAGGCGGCCAGCATGTTCGGCGAGAGGATGATGCTGGTCCTCGTGCCCGAACAGGTCGCTCTGCGGGTCGAGAATGGCGAGGGGCGCGCCTTTGCCCTGACCTTCGACCAGAAGCTGGTAACGCAAGGCGTGGGGCTGCACACCCGCATGGGCCGCGATCCCTATACCGAGATCACCGCCACGCTGGCGACCGAGGCCATGGGAGGGCGGGTGCTGCAAATCCGGCGCACGATGCGCGAGCCGAATGAGAACCTGCCAGAGCCTGCCGCGCTGATCGCGCAGTTGGAGGAGCGCTACGGCCCGCCGTCGCAACGCACGGCTTATGGTGCGACCTGGGCGTGGGGAGATGAGGGCTTTATTCCCGATCTTGACGGTCAGCCGCTGCACGAGATCACGACAGTTGACCGCTTTGGTTCCCGCAAGACGACGCAGTATCGGCCCTGTTCAGGCGGTTTCAGTGGCGATGCCGAGTACCGTTTCCGCCAGCACCGCGAAACGCAGATCATGCCGGGGTGCACAGCGCTGTTCTCGGTCGGCTTCAACGGTGGCGCGCAGAATTCGACAATCAGCTTTTCGCTGACCGATTTCGACCTGATCCGCCAGCATGTGGCCGAGGTGGACCGTCAGATCATGGAAGCGCTGACGGACGACACGCCGGTCGCGCCCGCCGATATGGATCTGTGACACCATGACCGACACTGCATCTGAGACCCAGACCTGCCCGTTTTGCTACACCGAGATGGACGTTCGGGCAGATGTTTGCCCCAACTGTCTGGCCACCAAGGACACGACACCCGAATGGGCCAAGCGCCTGAAAGTCTACTGGTCGGCGGCTGTCGTCATATTCATAGGGCTTGCGCTGACGTTCATAGACGGCAAGAGCATGAACTGGTGGGGGATGCCTTTTGTGGGCGTGGGCGTCTTCTTCCTGCTCAAGGCCCGCAAGGTAGACGTCTCGGATGTGATTTGGCACCGCAAGGAATAGGATAGCCCTCTTATGGAAACTCACTGGACCGACAGCCCAGATCACAAAGCCGACCGTAAGGAACTGGCCGACCTTTGCGACCGCCTCCGCACTCCGGCAGAAGACGCACGGCTTGCCGAGTTGAAGGCACGGGTGCGAAACTGGGCGCAGCTCAATCAGGCCGCAGAGGAGTTCGTGAACGGCGCGCCATGAACGGCTGTGCTCGCGCTTAGAACTCCATCTGTTGCCACTTAGGACCGATATGTCGAAAGCAAACCTCAGCAAACCATTCCGGGTGAAATGCACGCTCTGCGGCACCATTGCGGAAAGCTGGCACTACGCGGACAAAGCACCGAAAGGGGCGACGAAGGGCATGGCATCTTGTAAGTGCGGCAACATCACCGTCGATAACCTGGGCTATAAGAACCTCGGACGGGTTTTCGAGAAGCAACCAGGCACAGCAGAAGGCGTGGAGTGATCCGCTATTCTCCGCATCTGGTGCGGAGAATAGGCCCCATAATCTCCGCAACCTGCCCAAGAGGATTACAAGTCGAAACTGGCGACCCGTGCCCGAATGCCATTTGCGAGAACCTCGGCCAGCGCGGAGGGGAAGCCCTTGGGCAGCGTGGCCTGCGCTTCTGCCAGCGCCCCCTCCACACGCCCCGAAACCTCTGCCAACACCTCCTCCGCCAGCGCTACGCCGAACCCTGCCGCCTTGGCGGCTTGCAGAAAGTGACGCGGCACCACCTCATTGATCCGATAATGCCCCTCCACCGCCATAGCGAGGCGCATCCGGTTCTGGCGGATTTGACCGTCATCAACGGCCTTCTCAGCGCTCAGCACATCGTAGAGCGGCGTCATGCGGAAGCCGCCAGGACGCAGTGCGATGCTGAAATTCTTGGCGTGGCCGTCCGTCGCGCCCAAAAGCCAGAACAGCACCTGTGCGCGGAAGAAGGCGCGTTGATCGGCCAGCGCGTCATCGCTGCCTGCCAGCAGGCCGATGCCCTCGGTGATCCCCGGCCCGCCGTCCATCTGGTATTTCTGGCTGGGCGGTACCGAAAGCGCCTGACAAAAATCCTCCTGCGGCAGGCGGATCAAGCGCCCGTCAGCGGTCCAGCGCCGGTCAAACCGTGTCACCACAAGGCTGCGCACATCCTCGAAATCGACGATCTCGACCTCGGCCACATCCGCCCCCATGGCGCGGCAGAAGCTCATACAGAAGAATTCGTTTTCAACGCTATCCGACAGGTTGATCCCGTTCGGCATCACGCCAAGCTGGGTTTTCAGGATATGGGTTGTGGGCGTCAGGCCCGAGGGCCGGACCCATTCGCCGTTGTGGTGTAGCAGCGCAGTTTTCTCCTGCGCGCCCGCGATGGAAATGCGGAAATCGTCGTCCTCGTCGAGTCCAAGCGGGGCGCTCGCCAGATTGCGCAGCAGGGTGGCGATCTGGGCGTCCGTCACCGGCTCCCCCTCCAGCCCGACTGCCTCGGGCACCTCACCTGAGACGAATTGCAACGCCCCCACACAGTCGCGCCCAATCTTCTCCAGCATGTTCCAGGCATCGGTGCCGCCCGCGCGCACCCGCGCAGCCACGCGCTCGCGGATCGCCTGATTGTCGGGCAGAAGGTTTTCCAGATAGGCGATGACCGGCGCACCCTGATGTGCCTCTTCGCGCAGGGGCAGCGACAGCGAGATCGGCATGGCATGTTCCCACTCCAGCCAACCCGGATCATAGGCAAAGCTGATCGCGCCGGAGCTGGCAAGGCGCAGATGCCCCACCAGACGTCCGTTCAAAAGCACCTGCATCGTGCCGCTCCGTCCGCGTTTTGCCATCAGAAGATGTCCTCAATCTCGACCGCGCCGCCGCGTTCGACTAGTCGGAACTCCAGCCCGAGCGCGGCCATGACTGCCAAGAGCGTTGAAAGCTTGGTGCCCGCATCGCCGTTTTCCAGCGACGAAATCGTCGCCACGCGCAGATTGGTGCGCGCGCTGATATCGCCCTGCGTCCAGCCACGCGCCTTGCGCGCGCGCCGGATCGCTTCACCGATCTGTTCGGCAGTTCTGGCTGAGAGGTCCATGATGCGGCTCCTTTTACGGCAGAGCGTAAATCAAAGAGAATTACGCTTCAACGTAAATTTATGATATTTACGCTAGACCGTAATTTCATATTCAGGTAAATAGAGACAGCGATAGCGATACTTAACATCCGCTAGTCCTCCTGCACCACGCGAAACATCCGCCCATTGTAGCGAGCAAGATCCGACAGGCCGGGGGCGCTCCAGCGCGCGATGGTTTCGCCCTGCGGCACCACGATCACCACACGGTTGCGGTAGGGGACCAAATCGAATCCTATTTGCCGTCGCAGGTCTGCAAAGTGTTCCAGATCGGCGCGCGCTGCATCGCGGTCGGCACCGAGCTGCGCCAAATCGGCACCAATTGCCTCGATCTCGGCGGTCAGCACGGTCTCACGGCTAGCCAACCGATCTTCGAGAGCTTGCAAAGCAGCTTCGCCTTCGGCCCGCGCCTCGGCAATCTCCCCGGTGTTCTCGGTACGGATACGGACTGCCTCGGTTCGCGCTTCATCGACCATACGGCTTGCAAGCGCCCCAGCGAGTGCCAAGACCAAAGCTCCGACGAGGGCGACCAAAACGACACCAACAGTCACTCGGCGGCGAAGGGTCGCGATCCTTCGGCTTGCAGCTTCGACAGCCTCCGAAAGGGTTTGCCGGGCAGCGTCCAGTTCCGCGAGCTTGCTTCGGGCCTCGGTCAACCCCTCATTCAGCTGCGCAAAATCATCCGCAGCCGTGGCGCGGGCCTCCGCTTTTTGCCGCCGTATCCTCGCAAGACGCTCATCAAGTTCATTCATGGCTGATGACTCGGCTCTTGGCGAAACGCTGCTTTCACCGGCTCTGCAATTTGCTCAGATACCTCCTTCTCTTCGGGAGGCGACAGCCGTTCGCAGAGCTGTGTCCACGCATCATGCAGAACCTGCATCGTGTCTTTGACCAACTCAATAAGATTGAGCTTCTTCGCCCGCTCCCGAAGATCATCATCGCGGGTGATCCAGACTCTCGGGTCGGCGGGATCTGGACGCACAGAACCATCAAGCACCCCAAGAAATAGCTCCAGAACAACGTGCGCGGCCTCTTTCGCCGCATTGAGCAGCGCGTCAGCCCGATCTTGGTTGAGCTGCGCCTGTGCATCACGCAGGCGGCGGGCTTCCCGTTCCGCCTCCTGCCGGGCGCGGTGAAGGTCGGCGCGTTCCGCTTCGCGCTGTTGCCGATGCAGGGCCTCAAGCTCCTCCTGCTTTTGGTGAAGGCGTTGCTGAATACGCGCTTCGGCATTCTCTGCATCCCACGCGGCCTGCTGGCGCAGACGCTGCGCCTCTACACGATCCGCTTCCGCCTCTTCCAGCGACTGATCCGCCAGGTCGAGCTTTTCCGCGATCTCCTCCACCTTGGCGTCCAGTGACCGCTCCAAATCATCTTCCGCATCGAAAACATCTTCCAGCCGCTCGTCGATCTGTTGACTGATGCGCGCAGTCAGCTTTGCTGCATCTTTCCGCGCCTTCCATTGCTGCCGACTAAGACGTTCGCGTTTCGGCCCAGTTCTCGTTAGACCAGCTGGCAAGCCGACTTTCGCATAATAGCCATCCTGCAAGTCACGCCCTGTTTCTTTGTAGGCGCGATTGCCCAGCTTCACCGCTTCCTTCGCGCTCTGACCATTGACCTTCGCCAACGCCTCAGTCTCTTCCTTGGCCTTCCAAGCAGGGTTCAACCGCCGCGCCATGCAATCCGGATCGTCCAGAGGCAGGATGAATGCGTGAAGATGGGGGTGTTCCTCGTCTACATGTTCAACGACGGAAACCAATCGCTCGCCGAACTGGTCGCGTAGCCACTTCAAGTTCAGGTCGATCCACCGCTCATATGCCATGCGATCGGGCGAACCTTCTGCTACCTGTCCGGTCAGAAGCGGATACGACGCGACCGCCGTCAACAGCGTGTGTCGGTCTTTTCGAATGCCGCGATTGGCAGTCTTTCCGTTCGCCAGTTTGACTTCGATGATGCGGGACTGGACCATCGCGTCGTGCTTTTCTTGCACCTCATCCGGCGCCACGCCAAAGATGATTTTGGGAGACCTCGGACTATCGACATGTGTTGAATATTCTGGTTGCCGGGCAGCCTCACCAAGTATCTGAAGCACCGACTGACCAGCGGGATTTGCTTTCCGCGAATAGGATTGGATGTGGAGAAACTGAGGCCCAGACATCGTCAAAAAACCTCGTTCGAAGAAACATAATATGGACCGACTATTGAGTTGATAAACAACTCGTCGGGCAAGGCGCTGCGCCCCTGCACCCAGCTAGCGGCTATGCCGCCGGTCCCACCGGGACCGAAGCCGCCTGTGACGGCTGCAAATCTATTCCTTCGCCAGCCATATGAGGGGCGCTTCGGAAGAGATTTGCGAAGGAGACTATGGGAGATAGCTGCTAAGCGATCTTCACCAGCCACCGATGTGCACCATTTCCCCGTCGATTCCGCCCAGAGGTTCGCGGCGCGGACGAAGGACTTGAAGTAGCCTTTACTCATGCTGCGGACCTCGATTGGGGCTGTCCAAAGCCGGTAGCCAGAAGGTTTGCCCGAAACACAGGCCAATCCGCACGTCGCCATGGTGGCTGAGCACAAGGCAAGAGATATCCTCTCTGACCTTCCCGTTTGATCTCCTCGACCAGCCGATTCAGGTCGCGCCCAAACATTTTACTGCAAAACTCTCGCCAGCATTTCCCAGCCCATGAAGACTGCGCAACGAACACGGGAGATGCGGGGCCGCGCGGCGGGGCGGATGGCTTGCCATCCCGCCGATCCGGCCCGCCCGCGCTTTTTTGTTCAAAGGATTGTTCTTTATAGGAAGGCTCGCCCATGACCCCTTTTTCGGGCACATATGACCCCTTTTCCTGCGCCTGAAGGCTCGGCTGTGAACCCTTTTTCCGGTGACGGAACGGAATGATTTTGCAGGGGGATTTCAGCAGGTAGCGGGTGAAGTTTCCGGCCCCACGCCCCTCGGTACGATCTAGCCAGCCCAAAGCGACCAACTCGCGGATCGCCCGCTTGATTGTCGCAATGGACAGCTTCAGATACTCCGCCAGCGTTGTCAGCGCGGGACAAATCTTGCCCGTCTCGTCATTGGCGAATTCAATCGCCAAGGCGGCTGCGACATTTTTCGTCGATGCGGCCACCTCTGGCAGTTGGAGCACAGCCTTGAGCCATTCGTAACGGTTGAGGTCAGCCATGGCACCCTCCCGTCATAGCAAAGGTTGCAGGGGCAGCCCGAGGCGTGATAACCTCATAGGCACACAGGATGCTTTTCCAAGAGCATTGAACCCCGATTGCGCCTGCCAGCGCGTCGGGGTTTTTCTTTGATCCATCCCCAAGCTGGCGTTTCGCAGGTTCACAAGGCGTTCTGCCTATGTCCTGCGAAACTTTTTCGCTAAGTGTTTGAATGTCCGAATTATTCTTCAAATTTAGGTTCTGGCGCCGCAAGGCGTGGGGGTTCAAGTCCCTCCACCCGCACCATCTTTAATTGGCCTACCGCGCGGAGCGCTACTTGAGGCCAGTTCCGGTTTGAGAATTTTCCTCTCACCTGCACCAATGGCTCTTTGCGAAAGCAAAGATGCCGACGTCCTCGGAATATGAGCATGCGGCATTCGTTTCGGAGAAACGATGAGAGCATTTGGGGCTAAGCTTTGCCTCTCCCCTCCACCGGCAGCTCTTGCACAAGAAGATGCGGGGTGTTTTCTTTCCACATCTCAGGCCTCGCCCAAAGAGAGGCGTAAATACAGGCGGAATAGCCTTGCACGATAGGGATTCTGCCCCTAGAAGAGCGTCTGATTTATCAGGTCGCGGTCCAGCGGCCAAAAGAGACGTAAGAACGTAAAAAGGACGCCAAGATGCAGGTCACCGAGACCCTGAACGAAGGTCTGAAGCGCGGCTATCAGATCACCATCACCGCCGCTGAGCTCGACGAGAAAGTCAACACCAAGCTCAAGGAAGCCCAACCCGAAGTCGAAATGAAGGGTTTCCGCAAAGGCAAAGTGCCGATGGCGCTCCTGAAAAAACAATTCGGCCAGCGTGTTCTTGGCGAAGCCATGCAGGAAGCTGTCGATGGCGCGATGAACGATCACTTCGAAGCCTCTGGCGACAAACCGGCGATGCAGCCGAATGTCACCATGGAAGGCGGCGAAGAGTGGAAAGAGGGCGACGATGTCATCGTCACCATGACCTACGAAGCCCTGCCGCAGATCCCGGAATCCGACCTCTCCACCGTGACGCTCGAGAAACTCGTCGTCAAAGCGGGCGAAGATGAGATCGAAGACGCTCTGAAAAACCTCGCGGCCACCGCGCAGAACTTCGAAGACAAAGACGGCGAAGCGGCCGATGGCGACCAAGTCGTGATCGACTTCCTCGGCAAGGTCGACGGCGAAGCCTTCGACGGCGGTGCTGCTGAAGACTACCCGCTGGTGCTGGGCTCCGGCTCCTTCATCCCGGGCTTCGAAGAGCAGCTCGTGGGCCTGAAAGCGGGCGACGAGAAGGACGTCGAAGTGAAATTCCCCGAGGAATACGGCGCAGAGAACCTGGCTGGCAAAGACGCCGTCTTCGAATGCAAAGTCAAAGCGGTCAAAGCCCCGGCTGACTCCGCCATCGACGACGAGCTGGCCAAGAAATTCGGCGCCGAAGATCTCGCCTCCCTGAAAGGTCAGATCGCGGAACGTCTCGAGGCCGAATACGCCGGTGCCGCCCGCGCAGTGATGAAGCGTGGCCTGCTGGACCAGCTCGACGCTGTCGTGTCCTTCGACCTGCCGCCGTCCCTGGTGGAAGCCGAAGCGAAACAGATCGCGCACCAGCTGTGGCACGAGGAAAACCCGGACGTGCACGGTCACGATCACCCGGAAATCGAGGTGAGCGATGAGCACAACACGCTGGCCGAACGCCGCGTGCGCCTTGGCCTTCTGCTCGCCGACATCGGTCAGAAGCAAGAGATCCAGGTGACCGACGCCGAGTTCACCCAAGCGGTCATGACGCAGGCGCGTCAATACCCGGGCCAGGAGCGTCAGTTCTTTGAATTCGTTCAGCAAAACCCGCAGATGCGTCAGCAGATTCAGGCTCCGCTGTTTGAGGACAAAGTGGTCGATTATATCGCCGAAAACGCTCAACTGACCGAGAAAGAAGTCTCGAAAGAAGAGCTGGAAAAAGCCGTCGAGAGCCTCGACGACGAATAAGGCCCGAAGGCGGGCCAGCCCATTTTGGGGTGGCCTGCAAGAGAGGCATCTCGCGATTTGAGCGAGGGACAGAGGGCCGCTTCGGAAACGAGGCGGCCTTTTTATTGCTGTGAGGTCTTGAAAAATAAAATTATCTTACCGATCTAAATTGACATCACATTTTTTGATTTTATTTCGGGGGGAATAATGGGAAGAAGACCGCGATATGGCAGCAATATCCCTTTAGCGCGACGCCTATTAGAAGAGGTTGCTTCTGACTTGCGCGCAGAGGGAGAGGATACTTACGCTGATCGTATCGATGATATTGTAGATGCGTATATGACTCGTCGAAGTTCTTCTCGACGAACAAGTCCCCGACATCCCGCTCCTCGACCAGATCAAGTTGAAGCTGTTCTGCGATTGGCCCAGCACACACGTTTGTCTCAGCAAGAAATAGCGGATGCTGTGGACCTCAATCCGGGACGTGTATCTGAAATTTTAGGTGGTTTGAGAGGGATGAATGGAGATGTTCTCTAGGCTTAACTCCTGAGCCCCGTCTCGTACAAAAGCCCCTGTTTCTTGGCCTCATAATAATACCCACGCGCGTACCAGCCCATGGCGCTGTCGATGTCGCCGCCGGACACAAGGTAGGCGCCGCGCAGGTATTTGCCGGCGTATTCGAGGTTCACATTCGGGTCCAAGAGCTCTTCGGCCGCACCTCGGTGGCCCATGGTGCGGGCGGTTTGCGGCAGGATTTGCAGCAGACCCCAATAGGGGCCGTTGCGCGCCCAGGGGCGGTGGGTGCTTTCACGCACCGCCTGACGGTGGATCAACTCGCGCGGAATCTCGTAATGGTCGGCCCATTTGTTGATCAGCGCCCGCAGTTCCGGCGTCTCATTGGGGTAGAGCGGCGGGTCGAAAGGGCGGTTGCGCGAGACTTCGGCTTTGTTGCCACAGGCGGCGAGGGCGAGGGGGGCAAGCAGGAAAAAACGACGCGTCACCGACGGCATAGGAAGGCTCCAAAAAATTTTGCTCAAATCACCATGGATCACCGGGCAGGCCAAGCAAATAGCGCGCCCGGTGATCTGGTTTGGCGGAAATACGCTCAATTCGGCAAGGGTTAAAGCGTTCCGCCAAAAACCTGAGACCCAGATTTTGGCGGAGCGCTGTGCAAAATATACGCGTTGCACGCGCCTCGCCTTTATTTGATGTCTCACGTTAAAGGCGTGACGCTTTAGCCGACGACTTTGTAGCCGCGGCCCTGAAGGCAGCGGATGACCACGTCGCGGCGGGCATCGCCGACCTTTTCCTGAACGCTCAAGGCGCCGACCAAAGCGCCAGCCGCGGCGCCGCCAAGCGCGCCTTCAAGCTCATTGTCATTGCTGTCATCGACTGCGCCCAACACACCGCCGATGGCTGCGCCCCCGATGGCGGCGCCGGTGATGTCGTCGGCTTTGTAGTTGGCGGCGATGGATTTGCACTGCGCCAGATCGGTTTCATAGCCTGCGGGTTTTGGGCCGTCGAAGAGGTAAGGCTCGTTCATCGGGCGGTCGCAGGCCGCGAGCAGGCCAAGGGTGATGGCGAAGAGCGGGAGGGTTTTGTGGAAGGTCATGTCATATCCTTTTGAGTCGCTTCTTTGGCTGGGGATAAAACGCGACTTGTTATGAATCAAGAAAAATGTTTTATGAAAAACATAAAACTATTTTCGCATCGCGAAATGATCTCATCTGTGGTAGATCATCGCGGACAGTCAGGAGAGAGAGATGCAGAGTTTTGCGCGCGTGATGATGTTGGCCTGCGCCCTGGTGACGGGGGCGGCGCTTTTGGGAGTGACGGTGTCGGTGCTCTTTGGCGATCCGGCGCCTTTGTTCGATATTCTTGGGCTGCCGGTGGAGATCGCGCCACCGCCCATGCCGATCCTGATCGGGGCGTTTGTCTTATTCGCAGTTCTGGCGCTCTGCCTGTTGTCGGCGCTTTGGGCGATGCATCGGGTGCTGGCGGCGGCGCGTCATCGGGATTTTGACGGGCTGACCGGGGCGCTGAGCCGTACGGGGCGTGATTTGATCGGCTTTTGGGCCGTTTTTGCCATATTGTCCTATGTCTATCCGTTTGCGATGGTCTGGAACGTGCCACAGGCGGAGCGTCCGGAGATCGAGTGGTTCCCGATTGATTTGGATGCGATCATCTTGGTGATCGGCATCGTTCTGATCGCGCTGGCCGGGGCGTTTCGTCAGGCGGCGGAGATCGAGCGGGAAAACAAAGAATTCTTTTGAGGGCAGGGTGAGATGGCGATTGAGATCACGCTCGACATGATGTTGGTGAAGCGCAAACTGTCGTCACGCGAGGTGGCGCAGGCGATCGGGCTGTCCGAGACCAACCTGTCGCTGTTCAAATCCGGCAAGGTGAAAGGTGTGCGATTTCAGTCGCTTGATGCGCTGTGCAAGGTGCTGGACTGTCAGCCCGGCGATATTCTGCGCTATGTGCCGGATGATGAGGGGGCGTGAGTGCCCGCGTTTTCCGAGCGACATTGGACAAAGAAAAAGCCCCGCTGAGCGGGGCTTTTTGAATTTTGCAACGGAAAGAAGATTACTCTTCTTCGGCCTCTGCTTCGACAGCTTCGGCCAGATCGTCGTCGTCGGACGCGGCGGAGCCGATGTCGTCGAACAGTTCAGCGATCTCGAATTCGGCCTGGGCTTCGGCTTCGGCGGCGAGCTCCTGAATGGATTTGCCTTCGGCCTGAAGTTCGGCTTCCTCGGTGGAGCGGGCGACGTTCAGGATGATCGTGGCTTCGACTTCCGGGTGCAGGATGACGTGCAGCTCGTGCAGGCCAAGCTCTTTGATCGGGGCTTTCAGAGCGACCTGTTTGCGGTCGACGGTGAAGCCGTTCTCGGTGGCGGCGTCTGCGGCGTCACGGGGCGTGACGGAGCCGTAGAGAGCACCAGCGTCGGAGGCGGAGCGAATCACGACGAACTTTTGACCGTCGAGGGTCGCAGCCAGAGCTTCGGCCTCTTTCTTGGTCTCGAGGTTACGGGCCTCGAGCTGCGCTTTTTGCGCTTCGAAAGCTTTGATGTTTGCCTGAGAGGCACGCAGCGCTTTTTCCTGCGGCAGCAGGAAGTTGCGGGCGTAGCCGTCTTTGACGGACACAACATCGCCCATTTGGCCGAGTTTGGCCACGCGTTCGAGAAGGATAACTTGCATGTGCTTACTCCTTACTTCACGGCGTAGGGCAGCAGGGCGAGGAAGCGAGCGCGTTTGATGGCACGGGCCAGCTCACGCTGTTTCTTCGCAGAGACTGCGGTGATGCGGGACGGGACGATTTTGCCGCGCTCGGAGATGTAGCGCTGCAGAAGACGGGTGTCTTTGTAATCGATCGCGGGTGCATTGTCGCCGGAGAACGGGCAGACTTTGCGGCGGCGGAAAAACGGTTTAGCGGCCATAGGTTAGGTCCTTTCCAAACAAGATCAGTTGCGACGCGGACGGCGCTCTTCGCGGTCGTCACGTTTCTGCATTTGCACGGAGGGGCCTTCCTCGTGGGCGTCGACCTTGATGGTCAGGACGCGCATCACGTCGTCATGCAGACGCATCAGGCGTTCCATTTCCTGCACGGCTTCCGACGGGGCGTCGGTGCGCAGGTAGGCGTAGTGGCCCTTGCGGTTTTTGTTGATCTTGTAGGCCATCGTTTTGACGCCCCAGTACTCGTGCTCGACGAGTTTCCCGCCGTTGTCGGCGAGGACGGTGCCAAAATGTTCGATGAGACCTTCGGCCTGCGCGTTGGAAAGGTCCTGACGCGCAATGAAGACATGCTCGTAAAGCGGCATGGGTGCTCCAATCATGTTCAAGCGCATTTCATAGGACGGGCATTTGACCTTCCGCGGCCCGACCACGAGAGACTGCGCGGTTCATAAGTGTCTTGCGAAAGGATGTGCCCTTATACGCATTTGAGCCTTTGGTTCAAGGACAAACTCGGGCTTTCTCGGTGGGCTGACGCAAGGGGAAGGGCGCGTCGCAAGAAATCACCGTATGTGGGCCACATTCCCGCCCATATTAACCAACATTACAACCTTTGGATGAGATGACGACAAGGGATGAAGGCAATGACACCGTCTTCAGATTTGGCTTCCGGACAGAAGCAAGACGCGGGCGCGCAACGCCAGATCACACAGGACAAAGGTACCATCTATCGCCGCGAAACGGCATGGGGCTATAGCCTGTCGCAGCAGGACGGGCTTTGCACCGTGCGGGCGCGTGCGGAGCTTGGCCTGCGTGTGTTGTCGTTTCTGGCCTTTTTGGCGATGGCCGGTCTTTGGCTTTGGCCCGGGGCGAGTTTCGCGCTTGGGCTTTTGGGCATCAAGATGGGGCTGTCGATTTTCCTTGGCGTCTTCGGGTTAACCCTTGGCTATCTGGCGGAGCGGGGCCTTTATCGCGAAGTTCAGGTTGATCTGCAGCGCCATCAGCTTCGGGTCGTCTGGTTGAACCGGCGTGATGACGCGCGGCTGAATACGGTGATCGGCTTTGACGAGATCGGATCGGTGTTCGTGCGGCGCAGCCCGGTGCCGGGGCGGACGACACATCTGGATGTGCGGTTTGGCGCGCAAGGCGAGATCGAGACTCTGTTCGAGGGCCAGGAAGAGGTGCTGCGCGAGCTCTGGTACGATCTGAATACGGATTTGCGCGCCGAGCCCTCGGTGTCTGTGACGCCGGTCAAGACCGCGGAGATGCGCCGCCGTCCTTTGTCGCGCAATGCGGCTGTCAAACCGCTGCCCCGCGCGCTGCGCTGATCTTGCGACCTATCGCATGTGGCGCTCCCACTCTGCGGAGGCGGCAGGTAAAGTGACCTTGGGTCCATGATGGGTCCCAGTCTGGCTCATGTCGGGCTTGCCGCCTGCGCGCGAGACCGTTAGACCCGTCTGCAACATTGAGACAGCTGGAGGGGCGAGCATGACGCGCGCATTCGTTTTCCCGGGGCAGGGCGCCCAAACCATCGGCATGGGCAAGGCTCTGGCCGAGGCCTATCCTGCGGCGAAAGCCGTGTTCGACGAGGTGGATGAGGCCTTGGGCGAAAGCCTGTCCTCGCTGATCTGGGAGGGCGAGATCGAGACGCTGACGCTCACCCAAAACGCCCAGCCAGCGCTGATGGCGACCTCTTTGGCGGCGATGCGGGCGCTGGAGGCCGAAGGCTTTGCGGTGACCGATGCGGCGTTCGTCGCAGGGCACTCCTTGGGTGAATATTCCGCTTTGGCGGCGGCGGGCGCGATCTCTGTGGCGGACACCGCCCGGCTTTTGCGCACCCGTGGCGAAGCGATGCAAAAAGCTGTGCCGGTGGGTGTCGGCGCCATGGCGGCTTTGCTGGGCCTGGATTTCGCGACCGTGAAAGAGGTGGCGGAAGAGGCGGCTCAAGGTGAGGTGTGCCAAGCCGCGAATGACAACGATCCGGGGCAGGTTGTGGTCTCTGGTCACAAGGCCGCCGTCGAACGCGCCGTCGAGATCGCCAAGGAAAAGGGCGCGAAACGTGCCGTGCTTTTGCCGGTGTCTGCGCCCTTCCACTGCGCGCTGATGGGGCCTGCGGCGGATGTGATGGCCGAGGCCTTGGACGATGTGGAGATTAACACGCCCGCCGTGCCTTTGGTGGCCAATGTGCGGGCCTCTGCCGTGACCGATCCGGCTTTGATCCGTGCCTTGTTGGTCGAACAGGTGACCGGGTCGGTGCGCTGGCGCGAATCCGTGGCCTATATGGTGGCGGAAGGTGTCACCGAGATGTGGGAAATTGGCGCGGGCAAGGCTCTGTCGGGCATGGTGCGGCGGATTGAAAAATCCATCGCTTGCAGTGCGGTGGGCACGCCTGAGGACATCGCGAAGCTGAAAGGGTAAGGGCTCTGCCCTCACCGCGCCCATGGGCGCGGTTCACCCGGGATATTTATGGACAAAAGAAGTGGTAAGCTTCGGAGGAATTGGAAATGTTTGATCTGACTGGTAAAAATGCGCTGATCACAGGCGCGTCCGGCGGCATCGGCGGCGCGATTGCCAAGGCGCTTTATGATGCGGGTGCGACTGTGGCGCTGTCTGGGACGCGCGTGGAGCCTCTGGAGGCGCTGGCTGCGGAGCTGGGGGAGCGCGCGCATGTGCTGCCGTGCAACCTGTCCGACAAGGAAGCCGTCGAGGCGCTGCCGAAACAGGCCGCTGAAGTGATGGGCTCGGTCGATATTCTGGTGAACAACGCGGGTATCACGCGCGACAACCTGTTCATGCGGATGTCCGATGACGAGTGGGAGAGCGTGCTGAACGTGAACCTGACTTCGACGATGCGGCTCTGTAAAGGCGTGCTGCGCGGGATGATGAAGGCGCGTTGGGGACGGATCGTGAATATTTCCTCGATCGTCGGCGCGACCGGCAACCCGGGGCAGGGCAACTATGCCGCCTCGAAAGCGGGCATGGTCGGCATGTCGAAATCGCTGGCCTATGAGGTCGCAACGCGCGGCATCACGGTGAACTGCGTGGCGCCGGGGTTCATTGCGACGGCGATGACCGACAAGCTGACGATTGATCAGAAAGAGAAGATCAACGCCCAGATCCCGAGCGCACGTATGGGCACGCCGGAAGAGATCGCGGCGGCTGTGGTGTATCTGGCCTCGCAAGAGGCGGGCTACACGACCGGCACGACGCTGCATGTGAATGGCGGGATGGCTATGCTCTGAGCGCATAAGGCCTTTTCGGACGTGGCGTCACAAAACATTTGCCACCGGGGAGGATTGTGCTATGAGCAGCGCAGATTGAGCACGGGCGATTTCACGCCGGTGGGCATGTGGGAGTTTAGGGTTGAAACGATCCTGTGGCGCCTGCATGTAGAAAGAGTGGTCCGAGCGGCCAGAGCTGAAAGCGGGCAACGGGCCCCAAACTGTGAGGAAAGAACATGAGCGACATCGCAGATCGCGTGAAAAAGATCGTTGTCGAGCACCTCGACGTTGAAGAAGACAAAGTGACGGAAACCGCGTCCTTCATCGACGATCTGGGCGCAGACAGCCTCGACACCGTCGAGCTGGTCATGGCATTCGAAGAAGAGTTCGGCATCGAGATCCCGGATGACGCAGCCGAGACCATCCAGACCTTCGGCGACGCGGTGAAGTTCATCACCGAAGCCTCCTGATCCGACCCTTATGGGGTTAGGGTGCCCACCAGCGCCCGATCAGAGACAGAATTTCAAACGGCGCGGTCCTTCGGGCGGCGCCGTTTTCTTTTGGCCGTTTCTTTGCCTGTCAGGCGGCCGCTTCGGGCGGCTCCTGCCTGGCCGTTTCAATATCCTCCCGGTCCGGGTCCGGTTCATCCGGCTCAAAAGCCTCTTCGTCGGAGCGCGCAGTGTCCTGTTGCACTGCGTCCTGTTGCAATGCGGGTTTGGAGCCCTCGGGGGCATAGGATGAGAGCGGAATGTCCAGACCCATTTGTCGCGCTTCTTCGCGTTCGGCGGCGATTTGTGCGGCGTAGGGGCCTAGGAGCGACCGCATTTCCAACTCGGACAGGCTTCGGTCGAACTTCACGCCGACAAAGTGATTGTTGCGCCAGATCACCTTGGCTTTGCGCTCGACCGGGCCGCAAGTGAGTTTGATTTTCTGTCGAATGGACAGGTTGAGATCGGTTTCGATTTTCGCACCGATCTGACTGATGTCGAGATATTCGCCGATGACGGGCACGATTCCATCGAAAACGATCACGGGCAAACTGCAGGGGTAGCGAATGGCGCGGCGCTGCACGATGCCATAGCGCATCCAGACCCAAGAGGTGATGGCGGTGATAAAGGTGAAAATCCCAAGGACGAAAGCGACGTTGCCCGAGGGGCTGAGGGCCACGGTGTCTCTTTCCTGAGCCGGAAAGGTCTGAGGGCGGAATTCGTCGAAATTCGTTGGATCAACGGGCTCAGGCGTGTGTTCTGCCTCTTCCTCCGGGGTGAGCAGGGAAATCATTTCGTCGACGCCGCCCGTTAGACGCGCCATGAAACTTTGTTCATCTTCTTCTGCGGCATTGAGGTGGTCGGGGGCAGTCGGATCGCAAGGTACGGCGGTGAGGTAGCGTTCGAGATTGCTTGCCTGAGCGCTAAAACGCGGATCCGAACCATAGCGTTCGGCCATTTCGGGCCAGTTTCCGGCATGTAAATCAAGGAGATGGCGGCGCGAGGAGATATAGTCCATCAGCGCTTTTTCGTTCTGACCCAGATCGGCCTCGCGGATTTGTTTCAAAAGTCGGTCGCGGTCGTAACGCTCCATTTCGGTGCGAAATTGCCGGGCGGCTTCGTGTTCGGAGGCGCTGCCAAGTGCGGCGACATAGGAATTGGCGCTGTCATTGAGCGAGGTGAGCCAGTCTTCGAGCCCGCAGGACGGATCGGCCCGGGCCATGTTCGGAAGGGCCACGCAAATCGCACCGACCAGTGCCGCAAAACAGAGGCGTAAGATGCCGAACAGGGGGAGGTGACGCGGTGGCATTGGTCTTTCAGTCGGTTGCAAGTCCCACTTGATTACCGCACAAGCCTCAATATCTGGTTACCATCCGCCGAATTGGTGGCAAAGCTCGTCTCGGACTTCCATCGCCGGGCGGAGCCGTGTAAGAAAACGCAGACGAAAAATGAGGGGGCACGGATGCGCCGAGTAGTTGTCACTGGACTTGGAATGGTTTCGCCGCTGGCGTGCGGTGTGGAGGAAACATGGAGCCGTCTTTTGGACGGCCAATCGGCGGCTGGCACGATCCAGCGGTTTGACGCGAGCCATTTGGCGACCGATTACGCCTGTGAGGTGAAATTCGGCGACGGGACCGACGGGACGTTCAATCCCGAGGACTGGATGTCGAACAAAGAGCGCAAGAAAGTGGATGATTTCATCCTCTTCGGCATTGCGGCGGCGGAACAGGCGCTGACGGATGCGGATTGGAAACCGGAAGATGAGGAAGATCGTCTGCGCACCGGGGTTTTGATCGGGTCCGGTATCGGCGGTCTGTCTTCGATTGCAGATGCGGCGGTGCTTTTGAAAGAAAAAGGCCCGCGTCGGATTTCTCCGTTCTTTATTCCGGGCTCGTTGATCAACCTGATCTCCGGTCAGGTGTCGATCCGCTACGGCTTTAAGGGCCCGAACCACGCCGTTGTGACGGCCTGTTCGACGGGGGCACACGCGATTGGCGATGCTTCGCGTCTCATCGGCTATGGCGATGCCGACGTGATGGTCGCGGGCGGTGCGGAAGCGGCGATTTGCGAGTTGGGCATTGCGGGCTTCAACGCCTGTAAAGCCTTGTCCACAAAGCGTAAAGACGATCCGAGCCACGCCTCGAGGCCCTATGATGACGACCGCGATGGCTTCGTCATGGGCGAGGGCGCAGGTGTTGTCGTGCTCGAGGAATACGAACACGCCAAGGCGCGCGGCGCGAAGATTTACGCCGAGGTCGTGGGCTATGGCCTGTCGGGCGATGCCTATCACATCACGGCGCCGTCCGAGGATGGCGATGGCGGTTTCCGCGCGATGCAGGCCGCTCTGGCGCGTGCTGGGATCGAGCCGTCGGACATCGACTACATCAACGCGCATGGCACCTCGACCATGGCCGACACGATCGAACTGGCCGCCGTCGAACGCCTCTTGGGTGATGCGGCACCGAAAGCCACGATGTCGTCCACGAAATCCTCCATCGGCCACCTTTTGGGCGCGGCTGGGGCGGTTGAGGCGATCTTCTGCGTGCTGGCGATCCGCGATCAGGTGGCGCCGCCGACGATCAACCTCGATAACCCCGCCGTGGAACCGAAACTCGATCTGGCCCCCAACGCCAAACGCGAGCGCGAGATCAATGTGGCGCTGTCGAACTCCTTCGGCTTTGGCGGCACCAACGCCTCTCTGGTTCTGAAAAAGGTGGACGGCTGAGATGTGGCGATCCATCGCCTCCAACGCGCTGACCCTCTTCATCGTCGCCCTCGTCGCATTGGCGGGGGTGATTGCTTGGGGCAAGCGCGAATTTGTTGCACAAGGTCCGCTCGATCAGGCGATCTGTTTGCGCGTGCCGTCGGGCTCGACCATGCGGCGTGTGTCGGAAAATCTGTCCGATCAAGGCGCGATTTCCAGCCCGCATATTTTCCGCATCGGTGCCGAGTATAGCGAGAAATCTCAAGAGCTTAAGGCCGGGTCTTTCCTCGTTGAGGAAGGCGCTTCCATGGCGGAGATCATCGATCAGATCACCCGTGGCGGCGCGTCGACCTGTGGCACCGAAGTGGTCTATCGCATCGGTGTGAACCGTGCCGAAATTCAGGTGCGCGAGCTGGATCCGCAGACCGGCAGCTATGTCGAGACCGCCGAATTCGACCCCATCGCAGAGAGCGACGAGGTGCAGGAGGTTCCGGCGGAATACAGCAAGGTGCGCGCCGAAGCGGACACGCGCTACCGCGTGTTGGTGGCCGAGGGCACGACCGTGTGGCGCGTCGTCGAAAGCCTCAAGGCGGCGGATTTCATGACCGGCTCTGTCGAGGCGGACGAGATGCCCGCAGAGGGCATGTTGGCGCCCGACAGCTATGAAGTGCGCGAAGGTTCTGACGTGGACGATCTGATCGCCCGCATGGAAGCGGCGCAGCAGCAGCGGATCGACACGGTCTGGGCGACGCGGGTCGAGGGCCTGCCGTTTGACACGCCGGAAGAGATGTTGACCATGGCCTCGATCATTGAAAAGGAAACCGGGCTGGCGGAAGAACGCCGTCAGGTGGCTTCTGTGTTCGAGAACCGTCTGCGTCGTGGTATGCGGCTTCAGACGGACCCGACGGTGATTTACGGCGTGACCAATGGCGTCGGCGTTCTGGGCCGTGGTTTGCGTCAGTCTGAGCTGCAATCGAACAGCCCTTACAACACCTATGTGATCGAGGGTATGCCGCCGGGTCCGATTGCGAACCCGGGGCTTGAGGCGATGCAGGCAGCGGTGAACCCGGATGAGACACCCTATCTGTTCTTTGTGGCGGATGGCACGGGCGGGCATGCCTTTGCCGAGACCCTGGTGGAGCATAACGCCAATGTCGCCAAATGGCGCGAGATCGAAGCCGAACGCGCAAGCCAGTAAGGCATTGATATGATATGGAAAGGGCGCGGCGAGGCTGCGCCCTTTTGCTTTTTAAAGCGTTTCTCAAAAACTTGAGGTACTCAATTTTTGAGAAGCGGAGCAATATCAATTCAGTGTGGCAACGTTTTTCGCTCAAACTGATTCAGATTAAACGAAAAACGCTTTAAGGACGAGACGATGGACACCATTGCCATTATTGCCATGACGCTTTTGATGGCGGGGGTGTTGAGCTGGCCACGGCTGGCGGGTGCGCCTCTTTGGAAAGCGACAATGACGCCCTTGGCCTCGATCATCGGGTCGGGGTTTCTGGTGCTGGGGCCTATTCTGGCGGAGGCTTATGGCGCCTGGACGCCGCTGGCAATGGCGCTTTTGTGTCTCGTGGCCTATGCAATCGGCGCTGCGGTGCGGTTCAATATCGCGGCTATGGAAGGGCGCGGACATGACGCGCTGAGCGGTCGGCTCGAACATCTGGCCTCTTGGGTCTTGTCCTTCGCCTATGTGATTTCGGTGGCCTATTACCTCAACCTTTTGGGCGCCTTTGCCGTCAGTCTGACGCCATGGGACACGGCATTCGCCGCACGTCTGGTGACGACTGCGGTGTTTGGTGTGATCCTGATCACCGGCTGGACCAAAGGGTTTTCGGCGCTGGAGCGTTTGGAGCAGGTGTCTGTCGGGCTGAAACTGTCGATCATTGCCGGGCTTTTGGTCGGCTTGGCGTGGTTTTTCGCGGAGAAATCCAGCGGCAATACGTTGATCGTCACACCCGCGAGCCTGACGGGATGGCCTGCGCTGAGCCTGTTGTTCGGGCTCCTGGTCACGGTACAAGGGTTCGAGACTTCGCGCTATCTGGGCGAGGAATATGACGCCAAGACCCGCATCCGCTCGATGCGCATCGCGCAATGGGTCTCGACGGCGATCTACATGACCTACGTGCTGCTCATGGCCTATGTGTTTCGCCCGGAACAGATCTTGACCTCTGAAACGGCGATCATCGACATGATGCGTATCGTCGCACCCGTGTTGCCGATGATGCTGGTGCTCGCGGCCCTGGCTGCGCAATTCTCGGCGGCTGTGGCGGACACTTCCGGTGCGGGCGGGCTGGTCGAGGAACTGACCAAAGGCCGCGTGCCGGTGAAGATCGGCTATGCCGGGCTGGTCGCTTTGGGCCTCTTGATCACCTGGGGCCTCGACGTGTTCCAGATCATCTCTTGGGCGTCCAAGGCCTTTGCCGCCTATTACACGGTGCAGGGCGCCATCGCGGTGGTGCTGGCACGCCGTGCTGGCAAATCAGCCATCCACATCGCTTTTTTCGCCGCCGTGACCGGAATCGCGGCGATGGTGACCCTGTTCGGCACAGCCGTCGAATAGGTTTCCTTTGTGGGAAAAATACTCCCGCCGGAGGCGCTACAGCAGGCCTTCGGTCTGGATATGCACCACGGCGCCGCAATGTTTGCAGTGGGTCGCATCCGCGTCATGCAGCATGAGCCCGCAGCTTTCGCATTCGTAGCGCACTTTGGTGGGGCGAAAGAGCACTTGGGCGAGGCGCAGGAACAGTGTGACACCAAAGAACATCACGGCGATGGAGACCAGTCGCCCTGTGGTGCCGGGCAGGGTGATGTCACCAAACCCGGTGGTGGTCAGCGTCGTGACGGTGAAATAGAGCGCATCCGCGTAGTTGCGGATATGTTCGTTGTGGCCGTGCTCCAACGCGTAGATCAGCCCGGTGGTGACAAAAATAAAGACCAGAAGGTTGATCGCGGCGACGATGACCTCTTCGTGTTTGCGGAAGAGTTTGAAGTCCTGCCGCAGCCGGTTCATCAGCTGATAGGTGTGTAAGAGCCTGAGCGTGCGCAGGATGCGCAGGAAACCGAGACCTTCGCCCGCGAGCGGCGCCAGAAAGGAGACCATGGCGATGACATCGGCGATGGTCGCGGGGCGGGTCAGGTAATGGAGCTTGCGGTCCGAGACGTAGACCCGCGCGGAAAAATCCAGAAGGATCAGAAAGCCGAAGACCAGATCGGTGATCTCGACCCAGAGCGGGTGGGCGAAGAAAGAGGTGACGATGACGAAGAGGACGGTCACCAGATCGAAGGCCAAAAGCGCGTAGCGAAAGACATGCGCGTGATCGCTATCGCCCTCATAGAGCGCGTGGAGCTTGGCGTGAAGGGCGCTGGCCATGATTTTCCTCATCCCTGTTCCTTTTGGTGATGCGCAAAATTCACCGCGATTTCAAGAGGGAACGGCGCTCAGCCCCGGTTGCAAAAGGTTAACGCACTCTGAAACCCGCTGCCCGTGCGCAGGCTTTAACCAATTTTACGGGTTTTGCCGCAGGGTGGTCTGGCTGGAAAGCGTGGGGGATGAGGCGAAAGGGACCTGAGGGGGTCCTGGACGGGTCATCAAAGTGCTGAGGGGCACCGAAAACCTCGCGTTTCTCGTGCGGAGAACACTCAAGCATGAGAGGCGAAGACAATGAAAGTGACTTCATCTGTGGGGGATGAACACGGGCTCGACAATCTGGTGAAGATTGCCGACCAAAGCGTGCTCCGGGCGATCGGGGCCGTCAACGAGGCCATTATCGGGGTGCAGGCCGGAGATCCGGAGGCGGCGAAGGACATCGCCAAGCACATGGCGGATCTCAACAAGGCGCTGAACACCTCATTCGACGAAAGGAAACGTCTCGATGAGCACAAACGCAAAAGCGGAGAGCTCGGCGGCGGAGAGATCGACTTTGACGCCGCCAAATCTGAGATCCTTGATCGGCTGGCTCGCCTCAGAGCCACCAGAGACACAGCGTGAGTTTCTGGACACATTGGGGGAGGGGGCGCTTACGGCGCTCCCTTACCTGTTCGAGGCCTGGGCGCTGGATCATCAATTGCCGCCGGAAGGCGACTGGCGCACATGGGTGATCATGGGCGGGCGCGGCGCGGGCAAGACGCGGGCGGGGTCTGAATGGGTCCGGTCGATGGTCGAGGGCAGCCGGGCGACGCAACCGGGTCGCGCGAAACGGGTGGCTTTGATCGGCGAGACCTATGATCAGGCGCGCGAGGTGATGGTGTTTGGCGACAGTGGCATTTTGGCCTGTTCGTCGCCAGACAGGCGTCCGACATGGGTGGCCACGCGGCGGACATTGGTGTGGCCCAACGGCGCGGAGGCCACCGTGTTTTCCGGCAATGACCCGGAGGCTTTGCGCGGCCCGCAATTCGACGCGGCCTGGGTCGATGAACTGGCGAAATGGCGCAAGCCGCAGGAGGCCTGGGACATGCTGCAATTCGGGCTGCGGCTCGGGGATGACCCGCGCGCGGTGGTGACGACCACGCCGAGGAATGTGGCGATTTTGAAAGCGCTTCTGGAGCGCAGTTCTACTGTGACAACCCATGCGCCGACCGAGGCGAACGCAGCCAATCTGGCGGCGTCCTTCCTCGAAGAGGTGAAGACGCGTTACGCGGGCACACGTCTGGGGCGGCAGGAATTGGATGGTGTGCTCTTGGACGAAGAAGAGGGCGCGCTGTGGTCTTTGGCGCGGATCGAGGCTGCACGGGTGCAAGACGTGCCGGTGCTGGATCGCATCGTCGTGGCGGTGGACCCGCCGGTGACGGGGCACAAGGGCTCGGATGAGTGCGGGATTGTCGTGGTCGGCGCGGTGACCAAGGGCGATCCGAAAGATTGGTGCGCCTATGTGTTGGAGGACGCGACGGTGTCGGCCTCGTCGCCCACGGTCTGGGCCGAGGCGGCGATCAACGCGCTGAAGACTTGGGAGGCGGATAAGATCGTGGCGGAGGTGAACCAGGGCGGCGATCTGGTGGAAACCGTGATCCGACAGATCGACCCTCTGGTGCCCTATAAATCGGTACGGGCCACGCGTGGCAAAGCGGCGCGGGCGGAGCCGGTGGCCGCACTCTACGATCAGGGGCGGGTATCCCCGGTCAATCCGTGGTCTATGGTATCACCGGGCGCGTTCTCTCCGACATCACCGGCACCGGGCTCACGGGCTTTTCGCTGGGTGTGGCGGCCTCTTCGAACCGCTACGGGTCAGGTCTTTCGCTCTCACAAGGCAGCTGGCTGCGCGGTCTCACCGGCACGCCTTTGACCTATTACGCCTCCGAGGACCTGATCCTCACCGGCGAGGGCGGTGATTTCGACGCGGGCGGGGTGATCCGCCTCGCCATCCATTGCGTGCAATTCTCGCTGCCCTCCGAATAACCTTCTCTCGATCACAACCAATCACATCCCCCGCTGTGCAACACTGGCGGGGGCTTTTGCATGTTCACACTCTTGCGCTTTTGAATTCGGAACTATCTATAGTAAGCTCTGAAAAAAGAGGACAAGCGCATGGCCAAGACCCGCACCACCTTGAAAGAACTCGATCCCGTCTGGAGCCAGGTTGTCTCCGAGGCGCGGCAAGCCGTCGAGGCCGAGCCTCTCTTGGGTGGGTTGGTCCATGCCTGTATCCTGCATCACGAGACTTTGGAGGATGCGCTGGCCTACCGGATCGCGCAGAAACTTGCCTCTCCCGAGATGTCCGAACAGCTCATCCGCGAGATCGCCGACGACGCCTATTCGGGCGATCCGATGCTCTCCGAGGCCGCGCGTGCCGACATCGCCGCCGTTTACGACCGCGACCCGGCCTGCCATCGCTATATCCAGCCTTTGCTCTATTTCAAAGGCTTCCAGGCGATCCAGGCGCATCGCGTCTCCAATTGGCTCTGGCGCGAAGGGCGTCGCGATCTGGCCTATTTCTTTCAGATGCGCATGTCCGAGCAATTCTCCGTCGACATTCACCCCGCCTGCCGCATCGGCAAGGGGCTGTTCCTCGATCACGCCCATGCGCTGGTCTTTGGCGAAACGGCCGTGATCGGCGACAATGTCTCGATCCTGCATTCCGTGACGCTTGGCGGCACCGGCAAAGAGGACGAGGACCGTCACCCGAAAATTGGCGACGGCGTCCTGATCGGTGCGGGCGCCAAGGTGCTGGGCAATATCAAGATCGGCGACTGCTCGCGCGTGGCCGCTGGCTCCGTGGTGCTGGCCGATGTGCCGCATTGCACGACCGTTGCGGGGGTCCCCGCCAAAGTCGTGGGCGAGGCGGGCTGTTCCCAGCCATCGATTTCAATGAACCAACTGATCGGCGCGCGCGGCGAAAAGGCCTGACCCGTGCTCTTCGGGTTTAATGTGACGGCGTTCCGCGCTCAAGGGGCGCGCAGATCAGCCGGGCTTTCGGTGGCAAGAGATCGGCCAGAACCTTGCGGCTTTTGATCTCGATCCCAACCAGTTCCATTCCGATCCGTTCGCAATGGACGGCACTGAATTCCGCAAGCTGATACCGCCCTTGCTCATCGCTGTGCCACATCGGCCCCTCGAATAGACGCTGCCCCTCTGCGCCTGCTTTGGACCGCATGAGCGGCCCCATCGGATTGGGCGAGACCGCCACAAGCCCTGCGTAACAAAGACCGGCTCCGAAAACAGCGCCCAGTACAAATTTCAACATCCAATGACCCCTTAAGCAAAAGGCCCCGCGCATGCAGGGCCTTTCGTATCTCTATGATATAGCTTGCGATTACGCCAGCATCGCCACCGGATTTTCCAGATTTTCGACAATGGCTTTGAGCAGTTCTGCCCCAAGCGCGCCGTCGATCACGCGGTGATCCACAGACATGGTAACGGACATCACGGTTGCGACCTTGATCTCGCCATCCTCGCCGATCACCGGTTTCTTGACCCCGGTGCCGACCGCCAGAATACCGGCGTGTGGCGGGTTCACGATGGCGTCGAAATTGTCGATGCCGAACATGCCGAGGTTGGAAATCGCGAAAGAGCCGCCCTGATACTCATGCGGCGCAAGCTTGCGGTCGCGGGCACGATGCGCGAGGTCTTTCATCTCTTTCGACAGAGCCGAGAGTGACTTCATGTCGGCGTCTTTCAGCACCGGCGTGAACAGCCCGCCCTCGATCGCGACCGCGACGGCCACGTCAGAGGCTTTCATCTGCAACACGCGATCACCGGCCCACACGGCATTGGCCGTCGGGACCTCTTGCAGCGCGTTGGCCACGGCCTTGATGATGAAATCATTGACCGACAGCTTCACACCCTTGCCGGTGAGCTGGTGGTTCAGCTCGGCGCGGAATTTCATCAGCGCATCGAGCTGAATGTCGCGGCGCAGGTAGAAATGCGGGATGGTTTGCTTGGCTTCCGTGAGACGCGCGGCGATGGTTTTGCGCATGCCGTCGAGTTTGATTTCCTCGTACTCGCGGCCCTCGTACATCTTCGCGACCATATCCGCAGACGGGCCAGCAGGCGCCGCTGCGGCGGCAGCCGGGGATGGAGCGGCCGCTTTCGGCGCTTCGGCTTTCGGCGCGGCTGTGGCGTTTTCCACATCTGCTTTCACGATGCGGCCTTTCGGACCGGAGCCCGCAATCGCAGACAGATCGAGACCTTTCTGAGCGGCGATGCGACGCGCCAGCGGCGAGGCAAAGATACGCTCGCCAGAGGCCGCTTTGGGTGCTGCCGGGGCAGGGGCCGCAGCCGCTGCGGGCGCCGGAGCCGCCGCTTCGGCTTTCGGCGCTTCTTCCGCCGCCGGAGCGGGCGCAGAGGAACCGACGTTCTCGGCGGCAGAGGCGTCTTCGCCTTCTTCCAAAAGCACCGCAATCGGCGCGTTCACTTTCACGCCCTCGGTGCCCTCCGCCACGAGGATTTTCCCCATGACACCTTCGTCCACGGCTTCGAATTCCATCGTCGCCTTGTCGGTCTCGATCTCTGCGATCACATCGCCGGAGGAAATCTCATCCCCCTCTTTCACGAGCCATTTCGCCAGCGTCCCTTCCTCCATCGTCGGAGACAGCGCGGGCATCAAAAGTTCAATAGCCATAACGGGTTCTCCTTAGCGGTAGGTGACTTCTTTGCAGGCGGCCACGACGTCGTCGGTGGTCACCAGCGCGAGTTTTTCGAGGTTGGCGGCGTAGGGCATCGGCACGTCTTTACCGGCACAGTTGATCACCGGCGCGTCGAGATAGTCAAACGCCCGCTGCATGATCACAGACGAGATGTGGTTGCCGATGGATCCGACCGGCCACCCCTCTTCGACGGTCACACAGCGGTTGGTCTTCATCACGGAGGCCAACACGGTGTCATAGTCGATCGGGCGGAGCGTCCGCAGGTCGATGACCTCGGCGGAGATGCCTTCCTCAGAGAGCTTATCCGCGGCTTCCAAAGCATAGGTCATGCCGATGCCGAAGGAGACGATGGTCACATCCGTGCCTTCGCGCCAGACGCGCGCCTTGCCGAAGGGGATGGTGAAATCTTCGAGATCCGGCACCTCAAAGGATTTGCCGTAGAGAATCTCGTTCTCGAGGAAGATCACCGGGTTCGGGTCGCGGATCGCGGTTTTCATCAGGCCTTTATAGTCGGCAGCCGAGTAGGGCATGACCACTTTCAGACCGGGGATCATCGCGTACCAGGCGGCGTAGTCTTGGGAGTGCTGCGCACCCACGCGGGCGGCGGCGCCGTTCGGACCCCGGAACACCATCGGAGCACCCATCTGACCGCCGGACATGTAAAGCGTCTTGGCGGCGGAGTTGATCAGGTGGTCGATGGCCTGCATCGCGAAGTTGAAGGTCATGAATTCGACGATGGGTTTCAGCCCGCCGAACGCAGCCCCCGTGGCAATGCCCGCAAAGCCGTGCTCGGTGATCGGCGTGTCGATCACGCGTTTCGAACCAAACTCGTCCAGCATGCCTTGGGAGATTTTGTAAGCGCCTTGGTATTCGGCGACCTCTTCCCCCATGAGGAAGACGGTCTCGTCGCGGCGCATCTCTTCGGCCATGGCGTCGCGCAGTGCTTCGCGCACGGTCTGGGTCTTCATCGGTGTGCCTTCCGGGAAATCCGGGGAGGCTTTGGAGACCACTTCGACCGGAGCCGCAGGTTTGGCGGCGGCGGGGGCGCTGTCATGTGTGGCGTCTGCCTCAGCAGGCGTGTCCTCTTTGGGGGCAGGGGCCGCGATGTCGTCCGCGCTCTCGCCCTCTTCCACGAGCACCGCGATCACCTCGTTGACCTTCACACCCTCGGTGCCTTCGGCCACGAGGATCTTGCCAACGATCCCTTCGTCCACGGCTTCGAATTCCATCGTCGCCTTGTCGGTTTCAATTTCCGCGATGATGTCGCCGGAGGAGACGGTGTCGCCCTCTTTGACGAGCCATTTCGCGAGCGTGCCTTCTTCCATCGTCGGAGAAAGGGCGGGCATCAAAAGTTCGGTTGCCATTGTGTCGTTCTCCCCGGATCAGGCGGTGTGCTGCGGAATTTCGTCCGCGTAGATGTCGGTCCAAAGCTCGTCGAGCGCCGGTTCCGGGCTTTCTTTCGCGAATTCTGCGGAGGCGTTGACGACGGACTTGATGTCCTTGTCGATGGCCTTCAGATCGTCCTCGGTCGCGTGGTTGCCGGTCAAAAGGATCGACCGCACGGCCTCGATCGGGTCGCGTTCCTCGCGCATTTTCTGCACTTCTTCGCGGGTCCGGTATTTCGCCGGGTCGGACATGGAGTGACCCCGGTAGCGGTAGGTTTTAACCTCAAGGATATACGGCCCTTTGCCCGCGCGGCAGTGGGCCACGGCGCGCTCACCGGCCTCTTTCACGGCCAGAACGTCCATGCCGTCCACTTCCTCGCCTTCGATCCCATAAGCCGCGCCGCGTTCCCACAAGGACGGCGATTTGGTCGAACGGGCCACCGAGGTGCCCATGGCGTATTGGTTGTTTTCGATGACGAAAATCACCGGCAGGTCCCAAAGCTCGGCCATGTTGTAGGTCTCATAGACCTGGCCCTGGTTGGCCGCGCCATCGCCGAAATAGGCGAAGGTCACATTGTCATTGCCTTTGTATTTATCGGAAAACGCCAGACCGGCGCCGATTGGCACCTGTGCGCCGACGATGCCGTGACCGCCGTAGAAATGCTTCTCTTTCGAGAACATATGCATCGAGCCGCCCTTGCCTTTGGAATAGCCGCCCTCGCGGCCCGTCAGCTCGGCCATCACGCCGTTCGGGTCCATGCCGCAGGCGAGCATATGCCCGTGATCGCGATAAGAGGTCACGCGTTTGTCACCCTCTTTCGCGGCGGCTTCGAGACCGACCACAACGGCCTCCTGACCGATATAAAGGTGACAGAACCCGCCGATGAGGCCCATGCCATAAAGCTGGCCGGCTTTTTCCTCGAAACGACGGATCAAAAGCATGTCTTTGTAATAGGCAAGAAGCTCGTCTTTAGAGACGTTGGCTTGGCTTGCTGGTTTGGATGGTGATTTCCGGGGTGCCATGCGGCCTCCTCCTCCAAGGTTCGCAGCGAATAGTTTAGCGTTAAACTATATGATAAAGGAGGTGAGCCGTGATTGCACGGATTTTCTGATATGCACTGTGGGAGGCAGCTATGCGTTTTGGGAATGGCGGGTGCCTTTGTGATTCAAATTGCACCAACCTTGGTCATTTCCGCTTTTGCGCGACGTCTTGGGGCGATAGTTCTTCTTGGAAGGAAACTGTTTTTTGAATGCCGATTTGATATCTGTGTCCGCGACGCTGGGGCAATCATGATTGGGGGTAAGGAATGACAATTGTTGAGGCCGTGAAGGTCGGGTTTCGGAAATATTTCGTCTTCTCGGGGCGTGCCACGCGCGAAGAGTTTTGGAAATTCATCCTTGGTCTTTTTCTTATCTCTATTGTGGTCTCTGTCGCCGATGTAATCATTTTTGGACCGGTGACCGAGACTAGTCTCGTCGTAAGCACGTCATCGAAAGGGATGTCCCAGAGTTTTCAGACGAAGACGCTATATGGTGCTGGCCCGATTTCAAACTTGTTCGGCCCTGTGGTGCTCATCCCATGGCTTGCGGCCATAAGCAGGCGGCTGCATGATACTGGTCGCGCCGCTTGGCACCTTGCTTTGATCGCTGGAGTGATGATTGCTTTGACGAGCATCACGTTCTTCGGGTTCCTTACCGATGTGCCGATCCCGGACGAGATCCTGGCGGCAAATCTGGGGCTCTCTGAAACGGTGCGTGTTCCGCAGCCGCCGGGTATTCTCATCATTTTCTTAATGCTCGGGTGCTTCGGTGCCGTCATCCTCGGTATCGTCTGGCTCGCCCGAGATGGGGAGCGCAAAGACAATCGTTATGGCCCAAGCCCTGTAGAGGGCGGGGCCTGAGGACGCCTCAGGGTGTCACCTGCAATACCCCAACTGCGCCTCATAACGCGCCGCCCGTGTCGCCACCCCATCCGCCACGTTCAACAACCACGTCTTGCCGTTATGCGAGCCGCGCCGGTAGCCCGTGCGGCCTTCGTGATAGGCCAGATAGCTGTTGCGGGCGTCGGAATTCGAAATCCCCAATGCGGCGTTGTTGGTCGAGACATACCAGCCAATGAAATCGGTGGCGTCGCGGATGTTGCTGCGGCTGGCACCGGCGCGGCCCGGGCCGTTGCGGTAGTCGTCCCACGTGCCGTCGAGCGCCTGCGCATAGCCCCGCGCGGAGCTGGCCCGACCTTTCGGGATGATGAACAAGACATAGCGTTTCGGCGGGCGGGCGGTCGCGCGGAAGGTGGATTCCTGATAGATCAGAGCCATTTGCACATGCACTGGCACACCCCATTTGCGCGCGGAGGCCTCAAGCGCCCGTTGGTAATGCGGGCGCTCGCGGAAGATCGCACAGGCATCCTCGGGGTTCGCGGGCGCGCCGCCACGGCCGCCGCCACAGGCGGACAACGCCACAAGCCCGGCGCCGCCCAAAATCATCCGGCGGCGGGTCATATAGGATAGGGTGTCATTGACGCTTTGTGTCATCTTTTGCCTTTCGGGCAGGGGATGGTGTCAGCGGATCACAATTTCATCGGCGCGCAGATAGCCTAAAACATCGCGCGCTTGCTCATCCAAAAGGTCCAGATCGAGATAGCTGTCGGACAGGCGCAGCGTCTTGTTGCGCATCACGGCCAGCTCTTCGTCCAGTTTGCCGCTCACCGCTTGCAACTCGGACAATTCTGCCTCGATCTGCAAGCGGCGAAACAGCCCGTATTCCCCTTGCACGGAGGCAAAGGTGAAATAGCCACCGAGGGTGACCATCACGCCGACGTACAGAAGCACGGTCAGCGACGGGCGTTTGCGCGGATGAGCCATGATAGGCTTCTTACCTTTTTGTATGAAAGATGCCCGACCGGGGTCAGGTCACCTGAACTGCCTCACGGGGCGTTCTCTTTGGCGGAACCCCTCCGTGCTCTTCTTATGCCACAGGCGATTCGGCCTGTGAATCCCAAAAACGAATCATCTGCAAAAAAATGCTGAAACGGAATGTGCGCGGCCCTTGCGCACGTTCTCGTTAATGCGTTTTTCGTTTGATCTGACTCAGATTGAGCGAAAAACGTTGCCACGCTGAATGGATAGTGCTGCGTTTCTCAAAAATTGCGTGCCTCAAGTTTTTTGAGAAACGCTTTATTCTGCGGGCATCGGCTGCGCTGCAACTTCTGCCTTTCGCGCAGGCGTTTGACGTTGCGCGGTCTTCTGAATGTCGCCCATCCAGGCCACGGCAATGAGGATCAGCGCGCCCAAGGGCATGAGCGCCCATCCGAGCCAATCGGCCCCCGCGTAATAGCCCATGATCACATGGTTGAAGAGCGCGAGCACCGTACCTGCCGCGAACACCAAAAGGCCCTGACGCCCTAAGAGCCGCAAGAATGACAGCGCTTTCGACCCGGTCAGACGCGTCACCCAAGGCAGGCAGGACAACACATAGGCCAGCGCCAGAGCATGGGTCATGCGGGGCAGGGCGAGGAAAGTCTTGTCATGCGACACCATGTTGAACGGCAGGCCGGCCTTGCCCAGAACCGCCATCTGATGGTTCATGAACGGCCCGAACCCCGGCACATAGCGCCAGGCCAGCACCACAGCGAGCCAACCGGTCGCGAGCCAAAAGAGCCACGGCGTTTTCGGCACGAACCGCTCGCCCCGACGCAGGAAAATCCCGGTCAAAAGCCCGACGACAAAGATGAATTGCCAAGCGACAGGGTTGAAAAACCAGCCGCCCGGATTGGGATAATTCGGCAGGTTGATCCGCCAAATCCCCGCCGCCAGCCAGAGCGCGGCCGAGAGCCCCAAGAGCAGCATCGGCCGCCAGAGCCCCAAGAGGATCATCAAGGGGCCACAGAACAACAGCACCGAATAGGCGGGCAGGATGTTCACATAGCCCAGCTGATGCCCCAGCAACGGAATGCCGATCAACGCCTCGGCGGTGTTGTTGAACACTTGCCTAAGGTTGATCTTGGTCAGCAACTCATCCACACCGAACCAGGTGGCGCCCGCGGCAAAGATCGCGATGGCCAGAGAGGTCAACAGGATTTGCACGAGATAAAGCGTCCATGAGCGTTTCCACATCGGTGCCACGGCCTGCCACAGGCCTTTGTCGTGACGGGCTTGAAACCGGCCGGTGTAGGCCAGGCCAGCGGCGACGCCCGACATGATGAAAAACGCCTCCGCCGCATCGGAAAAGCCGATGTTGCGCACGGTGAGATATTCAAAGGGATTGTGCGGCGAATGATCGACGAAGATCATCAAGAGCGCCAGCCCGCGAAACGCGTCGATCCGCGGATCGCGCGGGCGTTTCACCGGCTGGGCCAACTCATTCGGCACCGCGATGTCATGCCGGGACATGGGTCGCCTCCGGGCTTGCCACATCTGCGCGCGGCTCCGCCTGCCAACGGCCAAGGATCTCGCGATAGCTGCGGATCACCGGGGCGGGGCGGCGCTCTTCGGGCACCAGAAACAGGGCATGTGTGAGCGGACGCGAGGTCCATGCGATCAGGAAAGGTGCTGCCAGCATCGGCAAGCAGACCGGCAGGAGCCAAAGCGTCAGATCGGGCGCCACACGGGCCACCAAAGCCAGCGCCGCGCCGCCTGTAAGCATGATCCAAAGCCCGGCGCGGAAGCCTTCCATCAAGCTCAAAGCGCCTTCGCCGCGTTGGTTGGCGGGCCAGCCGCCATCGCGGCCGGAGAGCACCTGAAGCACCGCCTTGGTCTGATACATCAGCATCAAAGGCGCAATCAGCGAGGACAGCAAAATCTCGGCCACAACGGAAAAGCCCGCACGAACAGAGCCGCCAAACCGCGCGGTGCGCCGCGTGCCCGAGGCCTCATAGAGAATGGCGAATTTCGGCAGGATCAAAAGCCCCATGATGCCGACGATCAGCGCGGTGATTTCCTTGGTCCGGTCGTCCGGGAAGACCGGAAACAGCATATGTGGCTCCGGGAAATAATTCGGCACGGGGGCCAGGATCGTCGCCACCACGGAGGTGATCAGAAAGGCGGCCCAGAGCACGGAGACGAGATAGGCAAAAATGCCCTGCAAGAACACGAACCGCGACCAACCGGCGATGCCGGGAGACAGCAGAAGTCGCGAATGTTGCAGGTTGCCCTGACACCAGCGGCGGTCGCGTTTGGCGTAGGACAGGATGTTCTCCGGGCCTTCCTCGAAGGAACCGCTGATGGTGTGATCGACTTGCACGCGCCAGCCACCGCGCGCCAAAAGGGCGGCCTCGACATAGTCATGGCTCAGGATATGGCCACCGAAGGGCGGCGGACCGGCCAGTTCCGGTAGGGCGCAGCTTTCGGCAAAGGCATTGACCCGCACCATGGCGTTATGGCCCCAAAATGGGCCTGTGTTGCCCTGAAGACGCTCAAGGCCACGGGTGAAGATCGGGCTGTGAAAGCTTGCGGCGAATTGCATGGCGCGGCCAAAGAACGACCGCGCGCCGATGATTTTCGGCAGGGTTTGCAAGAGGCCAAGCTTCGGGTCGGCCTGCATCTTGGCGGCCATCTCGCGCACGGCGCGGCCCTCCATCAGGCTATCGGCATCGAGGATCAGCGCGAAATCATAGGCGCCGCCGGAGCGCCGGATGAACTCTTCGATATTGCCCGCTTTGCGGCCCCGGTTGTCGTCGCGTCGACGATAGAAAATCCGACCCTCGCCATGTGTCTCGCGGATCAGACGCAGATAGGTCTGACGCTCCAAAAGTGCGGAGTCTTCGTTGCGGGTGTCGGACAGGATTGCGATGTCGGAGGCCAAGCCTTCGGCTTGGATCGAACGATCCATCGCCGCGATGCGGGCAAAGGTCGTCACCGGGTCCTCGTTGCAGATCGGCACCAAGACGACGAGACGCGGGGCAGGGGATTGCAGCTCCGGCGCAGGGCGGCGTTTGCCAACGCGCGGCGCGAGGCCGACGAAAGACAGCGTCGCCCCCCAGGCGAGCCAGGCGGTGGTGACAAAGATCAACACCCCGCGCACCACGTCCCAGACATCGACGCCGTCCTGAATGGCGGCATCGGCCAAAAGCGTCGAGGCCACAAGTGCCGCCAAGAGGGCGAAACTCAGGGCCAGCGTGCGGATCAGCTTGGTGCGGGCATCAGCGGGCAGGGCCCTGCGCGCGGCCTTGCGAGGCGAAGATGACATGATCTGCTCTCTCGGCCTCAAACGGCTTTGCCGGGCAGGATCAGGCGCAGAAGGCGCGGCCATTCGGCCCGCCGGCTGTCGCGTTCAAGCACCTGGCGCGGCATCTCAAGCGGCGCCTCGGGCGGCAACCAGTCCTGTGCCGCATCGAGATGTGCGTCGGTGTTCATATCTTTGCCCATATCCAATTCGGTCTGTTGAGAAGATCGCGTCAAAGTCAGTCCCTCATCCATTGGTAAAGCCAGGTTTCTGTTAATGTCTGTCCATAACCCGTCAGGGCGGCTTTAAGTTCCGCAACATTTCCGGGCTCGGTTTTCGCCTCGATCACCAGACGCCAGATATCGGTGCCGCTGACCTTGCTGACAATGGCCTGCGTGATCTCGCCGCGGCCGCTGCTGACCTGCGGGACCAACACGGCATCGGCGGGCAGCGAGGACAGAATGCCACCCTCGAAATCAATCACGAATTTGCGGGTGTCGCTTTTTTGTTCGACGCCGGCCACGCCGCCTTCGCCCACACGGGTGCGCAGGATCCGGGCGCGATCGACGCTGCGATCGCCGATCGGCGACATGCCCCAATGCAGGCGGTAAGCGTACTCAAGGGCCGCACCCTTTTCCATTTTGCCCTCGGGCACCCAGAAGGCGACGATATTGTCATTGCCCTCAAGTTTCGACGGAATCTCCACCAGACGCACGGTGCCCTTGCCCCAGTCGCCAATCGGTTCGACCATCAAGGACGGGCGGCGTTCGTAATGCGCCTGCGCGTCGAGGTAATCGTCGAAATCCCGGCTGCGCTGGATAAGACCGAAAGACAGCGGGTTCTCTGCGCCCAGATAAGAACTCGCCAAACGCGGCGGGTTGTTCAAAGCGCGCAGGAAGGTCTCGCCACCGCGCGTGTTGAGCACGAGATATTCGCTGTCATGCACCGAGGCGCGGAAATCGTCGAAGCCGCGCGGATCGGCGCCGCCGAAGAGATACATCGAGGTCAGAGGCGCAATGCCGATCTGGTCGGTTTTCTCGCGCAGGAACAGCCGCGCGGTGACCTCCATCTCCGTGTCCTCACCGGGGGTGATGACGAAACGGTAGGCACCGGTCACGGATTTGCTGTCCAGCGCGGCATAAACCGTGATCGTATTGGCGCCCGGCATCGGGCGTTCGATCCAGAAATCGGTAAAGCGCGGGAATTCCTCGCCGCCCTGCATGGCGGTGTTGACCGCGAGGCCCCGCGCCGAGAGGCCATAGACCGTGCCGCGACCCAAGGCGCGGAAATAGCTTGCGCCCAGGAATGCGATCAGCTCGTCGAAGACATCGGCGCGGTTGAGGGGGTTGTGCAGACGAAAGCCCGCAACCCCCGGCATCGGCGTGTCCTCGGGGATTTTCTCGCTGACATTGCCGCCATATTCGAAATCATGGGTGGTGAAGTCCATCGGCTGGGCACGGCCCTCCTTGATCTCGAAAATATGCACCGGCTCTTTGAACAGCCATCCGAGGTGGAAAGCGTGCAGGCGGAATTCCTGACCCTCGTCCTGCCAGCGGGCATGGTCGGGGCGGAAGCGGATGCGTTGGTAGGCGTCGTAATCGAGACCTGCGAGTGCGCCCTCGATCTTTTCCGCCTCTTGCCAATTCTCACCGGCCGCTTTGCGCATTTCCTCAGAGAGCGCGTCAAAGCTAAAGGGCGGGAACTCGGGGGCGGCGGGTTCTGCGGGGGCAGGCTCCACAACAGGGGCCTCTGTCGGGGTTTCGGTTGCGGGGGCTTCGGCCTCTTGCGCCATCAGCCAAGAGGGCATCACCGCGGAGAGGGCAACAGAGCCGGCCATGGCCGAGAGGAACCGGCGGCGGCGCAGATTGTCAGGGGGCGTTTCAAGGGTTGCGGCGGAACCGGCGGGAATCGTCAAACTGGCACTCCGTGATGTCAGGGTCTGGAGGGTAAATAAGGCGTCAATTTTGCTGTGCAGCAGAAAATGCCAATCATAGGGTGTCTCTGGCGGAATACTGCTTAATGCGGGCGGAATTCCTCCTAATCTCAACGCCTTTTGACCTTTTTTGTCCATCGCGCAAGTGGGATTCTGCGCGCAGGATGCGGATTTACGCTGATGAAACGGCGAAGTGATTTCGCAAATGCAGCATATATGTTCGTAAAAGTGTTACATGGTTTTTCCGACCGGGTTCCAGTGAGCAAATGCACATATCTTTCCCACCCCTTTCGGGCTTGTGGTGGGATTTCCATGGCGCGACTCACCTTGGCCTCGCGGCTGAATACACGCGAAAAGGGCGCCCCCGATGAGGGACGCCCTAAACTTTGGAGTGACGCGCGGATCAGCCGGCGATGGAGGCCGCGTGGATGCTGTCCACGGCGGCTTTCAGCGTGGCGTCGAATTCCGCGTCGCTTTGTTTGGCGTTCAGGCCTTCCGACAGAGCACGCGAGAAAGACGCGATCATGCCGGTGTTTTTCGACAGAATGTCATTGGCTTCATCGCGACCATACCCGCCGGACAGAGCCACGACTTTCAACACACGCGGGTGATCGACCAGCGGTTTGTAGAAGTTGGCCTCACTCGGCAGGGAGAGTTTCAGCATGACCTGTTTGCTCTCGTCCATGGCGTCGAGATGCTTGAGGATTTCTTCGCGCAGGAGGACTTCGGCTTCGGCCTTGTCGGCGATGGTGATGGTCACTTCCGGCTCAAGGATCGGCATGAGGCCCGCTTTGATCACCTGTTCGCCGATTTCGAATTGCTGGTCGACGACGGCTTTGATGCCTTCCGGATTGGCGGCGTTGATCACCGAACGCTCTTTGGTGCCGAAGACCTTGAGCTTGGCGGCGCGGGCCAGAAGATCGTCGAGACCCGGCATGGGTTTCATCAGCTGAACGCCATTGGCCTCAGCTTCCAGACCCTTGTCGATCTTGAGAAACGGCACCACGCCTTTGTCTTCCCAGAGGAACAAAGAGGTCGGTTTGCCGCCGACTTCACGGTCCATGGTCATCTCAAAAAGGATCGCGCCGATCACCTTGTCGCCCGTGAAGGACGGCGATTGGATGATGCGCGAACGCATGGCGTGCACCATGTCGAACATTTCTTCGTCGCCGGAATATTCGCTTTCCTCGACGCCGTAGAGTTTGAGCGCCTTGGGCGTGGAGCCCCCCGATTGGTCAAGTGCTGCGATAAAGCCTTGGCCTTCGCCCATTTTGGCGGTCATTTCTTGAATAGACATCTCATTCCTCTTCTTGGCCTCTTTTGGACTCAAATCCCCCTCGGTCCCGAGGGCTTTCAGTTCTCACCCACCGAGTTACCTTGCCCGGCGGACTGTCGCAATCTTGGTGGCGCTAACGTTCTGGACTCTCTTACAGGTAGCGCTCACAGGTCTTGTCGGATGGCAGGCTACGCCGCTTTTCCCGGCAGCGTCTTGATGCAGCGCAAATCGCCTCACGGGGGGGGCAGAAATGAAAAGGCCCGCCAGATCCGGCGGGCCTTGAACGCTTAGCCGAGGGCCACAACCCCGGGCAATTCCTTGCCCTCCATCCATTCGAGGAAAGCGCCGCCTGCGGTCGAGATATAGGTGAAATCCGCGCCATGGCCCGAGGCGTTGATCGAGGCCACCGTGTCGCCGCCGCCCGCCACGGACACCAAAGCGCCTGCCTTGGTCTGTTCTGCGATCTTCTCGATCATCGCGAAGGTGCCTTTGCCAAAGGGCTCAAGCTCGAACACTCCGAGCGGGCCGTTCATGATCAAGGTCTTGGCGCCTGCGATGATCTCGCTGATGCGTTCGACCGATTTCGGCCCCGCATCGAAAATCATCGCATCCGCCGGGCATTCCGTCACCGGCACAACCTCGTTTTCGGCATTGGCTTTGAACTCGCGGGCGATGACGACATCGACCGGCAGCACGATCTCGCATCCGGCCTCATCGGCCTTCTTGATGATCTCGCGCGCGGTGTCGGCCAGATCATGCTCACAAAGCGATTTGCCCACATCGACGCCCTCGGCGGCCAAAAACGTGTTCGCCATGCCGCCGCCGATCACCAGGTAGTCGACCTTGCGCACCAGATTGCCCAGAAGATCGAGCTTGGTCGAGACTTTCGCGCCACCGACCACGGCCACGACCGGGCGTTCGGGGGTGGAAAGCGCGGCTTCGAGCGCGGAAAGCTCGGCTTGCATCAATCGACCGGCGCAGGAAGGCAGGAGTTTCGCGACACCCTCGGTCGAGCCATGCGCACGGTGCGCCGCAGAAAAGGCGTCGTTGACATAGACATCCCCCAGAGCGGCGAGAGAGGCGGCGAATTGGCCGTCGTTCTTGGTTTCGCCCTCATGGAAGCGGGTGTTTTCCAACAGCAAGACTTCGCCTTCGCCAAGCTCCGCCACACCCTCTTTTGCCGGACCGCCGATGCAGTCGCTCGCAAATTTCACCGGCACGCCCAGCACGTCGGAGACGGCGTCCTTGATCAGTCCAAGGCTCATCTCCGGCACAACCTGACCTTTCGGACGTCCGAAATGCGCCAAAAGCACAGGCTTGCCGCCTTTTTCCAGAATATCGTCGATCGTCGGTTTGATCCGCTCGATCCGGGTGGCGTCGGTCACCTTGCCGTCGGCCACGGGCACGTTGATGTCCACACGGGTCAGCACGACCTTGCCGGCGAGATCCATATCATCGAGGGTTTTCCAAGCCATAGCAATCGATCCTTTCGGGGGAGGGTTTGGCATCTGACACTTGTTTGAACCCTGATCACCGCTTCGTCAACCGCCGTGAGCCGTGCGGGCACAGATGGGCGGGCTTGCGACGAGTTCGGCCTTTCCCTTGTCCCCCGCGCAGATTAAACTGCGCAAAATTTCGACCGTCTCATGCACGGTTTTCTATTCGGAGGAGCCACTCATGGCCGACATCAAAGACCCTGAAAACACGATCATCGTCACGCTGGACAGCGGCGAGGTGGTCATAGAGCTTCTGCCCGACATCGCGCCCAAACATTGCGAGCGGATGAAAGAACTGGCGCGCTCCGGCGCCTATGACGGCGTGGTCTTCCACCGTGTGATCGACGGGTTCATGGCGCAGACGGGTGACGTGAAATTCGGCAACCAGAACAAAGACTTCGAGCTGCGTCGTGCGGGCACTGGCGGTTCCGATCTGCCGGATCTTCCGGCCGAGTTCTCCGGCATTCCGCATGATCGCGGCACCATCGGGGCGGCGCGGGCGCAAAACCCGAACTCCGCCAACTCGCAGTTCTTCATCAACTTCTCCGACAACCACTTCCTCAACCGTCAGTACACGGTCTATGGCCGCGTGATCTCCGGCATGGAATTTGTCGACAAGATCACCCGTGGCGAGCCGCCGATGTATCCTGATGCGATGATCTCCATGAAGGTGGCCGCCGATGCTTAAGTCGCTCACCCTGATCGCCGCTTTGGTGGCGGGTCCGGCCTTCGCGACCGGTCTCGACATCACCGTCTCGGGCGAGGCCAATGGTGTCGTCCATATCGACCTCTTCGACGATGTCGCTCCGGGCCACGTCGCGCAGATCACGAAACTCGCCTCTGAGGGCGCCTATGACAATGTCGTGTTCCACCGCGTGATCGATGGCTTCATGGCGCAGACTGGCGACGTGCAATATGGCAAGATGGGTGCGGCCGATTTCTCGATGCAGATGGCCGGGCGTGGAGGCTCCACCTATCCCGATCTGAAGGCAGAGTTCTCCGACCAGTCCTTTGATGCCGGCGTCGTCGGCATGGCCCGCAGCCAGAACCCGAACTCCGCCAATGCGCAGTTCTTCATCATGTTCGCGCCGGCGCCGCATCTCGACGGTCAATACACCGTGGTCGGCAAGGTGACGTCGGGCATGGATGTGGTCAATCAGATCAAACGCGGCACTGGCCCGAACGGCGCCGTCATCGGTGAGCCGGATGTGATGACCTCCGTCACCGTGACCGACTGATATGGCATAAAGCGTTTTTCGTTTAGTCTGTTTCAGATTGAGCGAAAAACGTTGCCGCACTGAATTGATATTGCTGCGTTTCTCAAAAATTGAGTGCCTCAAGTTTTTGAGAAACGCTTTAATGAATAGGAAAGGGCGCTCATCAGCGCCCTTTTTCATGTCTGCATATCGGATTTAAAACTCGAAGCGCACCGCCGCAGAGGCCAATCCATCCCCCGCGCCATAGCCGCCCGACAGGTCCAAAGAGGTCGATCCGCGCAGGTAAATATTCGCCCCCAAAAGCGCCACGCCGTCCTCGGGCTCTTCAAACGGGACAGAGACCAATTCTGTCAGGGACAGCCGATCCGTCACTTGGTGGCGATAGGCCAGTTCTACCGCGGCGGGGGCGTCATTGGCCTCATTGTAGGACAACGTGCCGGACATCTCTCCCGCGCCCAATTCATAGCGGCCTTGCAGTTTCGCATTGGCATCATTGGTGTCGCCATCGACATATTCCAGCGCCACCTCGACCTGCCACGCGCCGCTCTGCCAGCCGCCGCCAAGCCCCAGAACCGTGGCGTCATACTCGTCGACATAATGCAGCGAGGTCGCCACACCTGCGGCCTGATAGCTCACACCATAGGGCAGGTATTCGCCTTCGGTGATCGTGCCGTCGGTCAGCCGGCTAAACCCCGTGCCGGTGCGCCTCAGCGCCTCCGGCAGCATCACATCAGAGATCAGCGGACGGGCGAATTGGTCGTAGGCCGGACGCGGATTGCCGATCTCGAACCGCGCGCCGGAGCTGAGGCTATAGCTCAACGCCGCATAGGTCTCGTGCTCGCGCCCCAGGGTGCCAAAAGCCCCGAATGTCAGCCCCAGTCCGTCCCAAGCGGTCGTCCATGTGCCGTCGCCGCCCAGCCAGGCGTCTTGCCCCTCAACCGTCGAGGCACCTAGCGCGATCCAGCCGTCGCCGGTGATCCATTGGCTCGCGTCAAAGGACTGCGCCTGCACCGTGCTGGCGAGGCCGATCAGGGCGCCGGTCAAGGCAAGGGGGAGGAAAGCGACTCTCTTCATACGTGTATTCTGCGCCTGAAAACGGAAAAAATCCATGAAGATCAGTGCATTTTAATATCACAAAACCGCGCAGAGGCTGCGCGGCTTTGGATCATCTCGTGATTTGGAGCCGTTTCTAGCCCTTGCAGACCACCAAAGCGTGGCGTTTTTTGCCCGCCGACAGCTTCATCGGCTCCTTGAGCATATCAGCGGTCACCAGAAGGCCCGCATCCTTGTGATCTTCGTCATTCACCTTGGCGCCGCCCTCGGCAAACAGGCGTTTCGCCGCTTTGCCACTGTCGGCGAGACCGGATTTGACGAACAATTGCACGATGGAAATGCCGTCGCCGATGTCCGATGCCGCCAGGTCCACGGTCGGAAGGTCATCGCCCACGCCGCCTTTCTCAAACACCTCGCGCGCGGTGGCCTCGGCGGCCTGCGCAGCCTCGGCGCCATGCAAAAGCGTGGTGACCTCATTGGCGAGAATGATCTTGGCTTCGTTGATCTCTGAACCCTCAAGTGCGCCGAGACGCTCGCACTCTTCGACCGGCAGATCGGTGTAGAGCTTGAGGAAGCGGCCGGTGTCGGCATCCGTCGTGTTGCGCCAGAACTGCCAGAACTCATAGGGCGAGAGCATCTCGGAGTTGAGCCAAACGGCACCGCCTTGGGATTTGCCCATCTTGCGCCCGTCCGAGGTGGTCAAAAGTGGCGTGGTCAGCCCGTAGATTTCATTGTCCAGCACACGACGCGTCAGGTCGATGCCGTTGACGATATTGCCCCACTGATCCGAGCCGCCCATCTGCAAGAGACAGTCGTAGCGGCGGTTCAGCTCCAGGAAGTCATAGGCCTGCAAAATCATGTAGTTGAATTCGAGGAAGGACAGCGATTGCTCGCGGTCCAGACGCGATTTCACGGATTCAAAGGACAGCATCCGGTTGACCGAGAAATGCCGCCCGATGTCGCGCAGGAAATCGAGGTAGTTCAGGCTGTCGAGCCATTCGGCGTTGTTGCGCATGAGCGCAAGATTATTTTGCCCTACCGCTTCGCTACTTGAGGGCGTGTTGCCTGCGTCTGCGTAGTCCAGATAGCGATCGAACACCTGCTGCATGCCTGCGATGTTCTCGTCGATCTGCTCCGGTCCCAACAGAGGGCGCTCGTCGGAGCGGAAAGAGGGGTCGCCCACTTTCGTGGTGCCGCCGCCCATGAGCGTGATCGGCTTGTTGCCGGTCTTCTGGAACCAGCGCAGCAGCATGATGTTCAACAGATGCCCGACGTGCAGCGATTTGGCCGTCGCGTCATAGCCGATATAGGCGGTCACCATCCCCTTGTTCAGCGCGTCGTCCAGCTCTTGCAAATTGGTGCAATCGGCCAAGAACCCGCGCTCAATGATCACGCGCAGGAATTCCGATTTGGGATGGTAGGTCATCTGTCACATTTTCCGTTCAAAGGGTCAGCGCGGCCTGATATATCGGGCTGCGCGTCAAAGGGAAAGAGTGTGATGAGCCGTCAGGGTAAGAAGTCTCCGATCTGGGCCGCCGGATGTATGTCCGGCACGTCATTGGACGGGGTGGATGTGGCACTTTTGAACACCGATGGTGTCGAGATTTTCGACTTCGGCGAAAGCACGTTTCGTGGCTATTCGGAGACGGAACAAGAGATGTTCCGCGCGGAGCTTGGCACCTGGCAGGCGTCACATGAGCTGACCGAGCTGATCGAGACGGCCCATGCCGAGGCCTTGTCCGGGCTTGAGGGCTTTGAGTTGATCGGCTTTCATGGCCAGACCTTGAACCACGCCCCCGATGAGGGCCGGACCTATCAGGCGGGCGACGGCGCGGTTTTGGCCGAGGTCACGGGCGTGCCGGTGGTCTGGGATTTCAGGTCCGCAGATGTCGAGATGGGCGGGCAGGGCGCGCCTTTGGCGCCCTTCTACCATCACGCTTTGGCGCGCTATATCGGGGCGGAGGCGCCGGTCGCCTTTCTCAATCTCGGCGGCGTCGGCAATCTCACTTGGGTCGATCCCTCTGTGGAGGACCCGGCAGCGCCCGGCGCTTTGCTGGCGTTTGACACTGGCCCCGCGAATGCGCCGGTGAACGATCTGATGCGTGCGCGCCGGGGCGAGACCCATGATGCGGACGGTGCATTGGCGGCAAAAGGCGTGCCGGATATGGAGATCGTCGCCAAGGGTCTTGAGCATCCCTATTTCTACAAAATGCCGCCGAAATCTCTGGACCGAAACGATTTTCACGGCGTTCTCGAGGCCGCCCTACCGCTGTCCGACGCCGATGCTGCTGCCACTCTGACCGCCTTTGCCGCGGCTTCGGTCGCGCGCGCCATGGACCATTGTCCGGAGCCGCCGACGGCGCTCTATGTCACCGGCGGCGGGCGTCACAATGCGACGCTGATGGCGATGATTGCGGCGGGGGTGGATTGTCCGGTGCTGCCGGTCGAAGAGGTGGCGCTCGATGGCGATATGCTGGAGGCGCAGGCCTTTGCCTATCTCGCAGTGCGGGTCATCTACGGGATGCCGACCTCTGCGCCGATGACGACTGGCGTGCGAGCCGCGATCGGGGGCGGGCGCATTTCGCGCCCTGATCTGGCCAAGGCCTGAAGCGTTAAAATGGGAGGAGAACAAGACCCGGCAGCTTGCGAGGTGCAACTCCGCCGGGTCCAAAACTCAAAACAATGGGAAAACGTGTGGTCACTGGTTCCCCCCCCGACACTGGTTAACGCGCTCAAGTTAACCCAACGTCAGTTTTAAGCCAGTCTGGAAAACCTTACCATTTTGCCAAATCTGTGGGGAAAAATGCGACAGTATTCCCCGTAACCCGAAATTATCTTCGCCTTGGCCCTAATCAGCTGCGCGGAATCTCAAAATCAGCAGCGGCCAGTTCAAAGCCTTCAAACCGGAAGCCCGGCGAGACCGTACAGCCGACCAGCGTCCAGTCTCCGGTCGTCTTGGCCGCCTGCCAATGATGCGGCGGCACAATGAGTTGGGGCGCTTCTCCGGCCTGTAAATTTGGCCCAAGGATCAAATCCCGCGCCGGGCCGTCTTCCGTCTCCGACAGAGACAGAACCAAAGGCGCGCCCGCGTAGTAATGCCAAATCTCGGTCGCATCGACCCGGTGCCAATGGCTTCGCTCGCCCGCCTTGAGCAGGAAATAGATACAGGTTCCCGTGGCCCGCGCATCGCCTTCGGTCTCGGCGATCCAGGTTTGCCGATAGTGCCCGCCTTCGGGGTGGGGCGTCAGGTTCAGCTTTGCGATGATCTCGTCTGCGGACATTTCTTTTGTCATGATTTCAGATATTTACCTCGTTTTCGCTCACGCATTTGCACATTTAGGACAGTTTTTCAGGAACCATTCCGGCGAGGCCGACGTTGACCCCACAGAAATAAGATCAACGGGAGACTTCCATGTCCAAGAAAATCCTTTTGGCGATGGCCTTTGCCGCGCCCGCACTCGCCGCTTGTCAGATGAGCAACACCGACATGAGCACCGGCGTCGGCGCTGCTGCCGGTGCTGGTCTGGGCTACATCACCGCCGATGCGCTGGGCTCCAGTGACGAATGGACCGTTCTGGCCACGCTGGGTGGCGCTGCTGCCGGCGCTCTGGTCGCCAAGGATGCGAGCGCTGCGACCTGTGCCTATTCGAACGGCGACGGCACCTATTACACGGCGAAATGCCCGTAAGATGCCGGGCACAAGTTGCCTCATGAGTTTGTAAAGTGACCAGTGCTCAGGTTTCTTGTACAGAGTGTTTGTTTTCGAAGGCCTCGCAATATTGCGGGGCCTTTTGCCTTTAAAGCGTTTCTAAAAAACTCGGGGCACTCAATTTTTGAGAAACGGAGCAATATCAATTCAGTGTGGCAACGTTTTTCGCTCAATCTGAGTCAGATTAAACGAAAAACGCTTAGATCATCGGGATCTGCGGTGCGGCCGTCTCCGCCAGCGGGCCATTCATGCGCGGATCGTCCATCACCTCGATGGCGCGGGCGTAGGGGGTAAAGCCTGAGCGGATGTAGAACCCCACGGCCTGCGGGCTGTCCAGCGTACAGGTGTGGACGAAGAACCGCTTGATCGGGCGCGCAAACGCCTTGTCCAGCGCATGTTCCATCAACCACCGCCCGGTGCCGCCGCCGATCAGGCTTTCGTCCAACCCGAAAAACGCCAACTCGGTGTTCTCGGGGTCGCGGAAATCAAGTTCCAATAGGCCAAGGTCCGCGCCGTCTTTGCGCACGGAATAGACCTCGACATTCGGGTCGGTCAGGATTGCGGCAAGCGCGTCATCCGCCATATACATCCGTGAAAACCAAAGCCAATCCTCGCCGACACGTCGATAAAGCGCGCGATACCACTCGAGACCGGGCGCCTCATGGCGGATCAACTCCAAGCCCGGCTGCGCCGGCGCAGGTCGTGGGGCAGGTCGGGAGACCATTTCGAGGTAGGTGACAATGGCGGCGAGCTTGCCGGAGGGCAGCTCGTGGAGGCCATCTTCGAGCGGGCTGGAGAGGGGGCTGGAGAGGGAGGTCTTGATCATTGATGGAAAGTGACGCAGCCGAGCGGGATTTACAAGCTGGCAGCATCGTGATGCACGCGTTTTTCTGACTGTGTTATAGGTGGCATAGGCAAAAAAGGACCCAGATATGAAATCCTTCACTCTTTCGATCGCTCTGGGAATGTCGCTGTTGTTTTCTGCGCAAATGGGCGTTTCCCAAACCATGGATCATACGCATGGCGCGGATGGCACTGGCCACGATGAAGTGACTATGCCCGGACTGCGCGGTGGTGACGCCACGCTGCAGGAAAGTGCCGAGCTGGAGGTGATGTTCCGGAATTTCACCACGCTCTCGCGCGAGGTCGAAAACCTGCCGAACGGCATTCGCACCGTGACACGGTCTTCGGACCCGGAAGTGATGGATGCGCTGGTGAGCCATGTGGTCGGCATGTCGGCACGGGTAGATGAAGGGCGCGATCCGCAGATCATGATCCAATCCCCGACGCTGGACATTTTCTTCGACCGCACCGGCGCGATCGAAACGGAGATTGAGGTGACGGACGCGGGAATCGTTGTGGTGCAAACCTCGGATGACCCGGAGATTGTCACCGCGCTTAATGTTCATGCCGCCGAGGTCTCTGACATGGCTGCCCGCGGCATGGTGCCAGTGCATGAGCGGATGATGAAGCAGGCGCAGGAGGGGTGAGCTTATTTGGCGATAAAGCTGCCGGAAGCGTCACGCAGGAACTGCAAGGAAGTGCGGTTTTCCATCAAGATGTCCAACATACTGTCATCCCTATTCAACACGATGCCCAAAGCCACATAGGCCATATCTTCTGGTCGCGTATCTTTCGTACCGAAGAGAAATAGCCCCGTATCCTGAATGTTCGTGTCGGGATCTGGCGCGCGCGGTTCGCGCCTCTCTATGCGCTGGACCGTATCCTTGCCATCTATAATATCCTTCGCGACATGACAGCGTGCGAAATATGCCCCATGCGCGACGGGGTCCTCGTCTTCGAGACGCAAAGGGTCCACGTCAATGATATGATAGTCTTGAAATTGAATTGTGTCGTGGAGTTGAATGGCGCGCAGACCGACTGGAACATTGCTTAATCTTCCAGTCCAACCACGATCATCGCGTCTGTCTACTTCGACCCACATACGTTCGACATCGTAAGCATCCCCGCCTGTACCCTCGAAGATAAGCTTGACGCAGTCTCCGATTTCAACACTTGCAAGTGTATCGCTTGAGGGGATGTTGAAGGTGTAAGGGGCCTCTTCACGGATTGGGCGCGGGTCAATCAGTGTCCAGCCGGGACGCCTAAAGCGTCGGATCAGAGAAGATAGGAAATCAAACATGAAAAAACTCCGGGCGAATGCTCCCGGAGTCTCTCATCTCTATGGCATAAATGTGGCGGTACGCTCACTTCCTCAAAATCGCCGTCCCGGCATATTCTGCCGTCGCGCCCAGTTGTTCCTCGATGCGGATCAGCTGGTTGTATTTCGCCATCCTGTCGGAGCGCGACATGGAGCCGGTTTTGATTTGGCCGCAGTTGGTGGCAACCGCAAGGTCCGCAATCGTCGCGTCCTCGGTCTCGCCGGAGCGGTGCGACATCACGTTGGTGTAGCGCGCGCGGTGGGCCATATCGACGGCTTTGAGCGTCTCGGAGAGCGATCCGATCTGGTTCACTTTGACCAGCATGGAGTTGGCCACGCCTTGCTCGATGCCAGAGGCCAGACGCTCCGGGTTGGTCACGAAGAGATCGTCGCCCACGAGTTGGACTTTATCGCCGAGTTTGTCGGTCAAAAGCTTCCACCCGGCCCAGTCGTCCTCGGCCATGCCGTCTTCGATCGAGATGATCGGGTAGTCGTTGCACAGCTCGACGAGGTAGTCGGCGTTTTCCTCAGAGGTGAGCGATTTGCCCTCGCCCTTCATCTCGTATTTGCCGCCCTCGTAATATTCGGTCGAGGCGCAATCGAGCGCGAGGTAGATGTCTTCGCCCGGTTTGTAGCCGGCTTTCTCGATGGCGGAGAGCACGAAATCCAGCGCTTCGCGGGTGGACGAGATGTTCGGGGCAAAGCCGCCCTCGTCGCCGATGCCGGTGTTGTAACCGGCGGCGGAGAGCTCTTTTTTCAGTGTGTGAAACACTTCGGAGCCCATGCGGATCGCTTCTTTCACATTCGCGGCCGAGACCGGCATGATCATGAATTCCTGAAAGTCGATCGGGTTGTCGGCATGCTCACCGCCGTTGATGATGTTCATCATAGGCACCGGCAGAACGCGGGCGGCGGAGCCACCGACGTAGCGGTAGAGCGGCAGGGCGGAGTAATCCGCAGCAGCTTTGGCCGCAGCCAGCGAGACGCCGAGAATGGCGTTGGCGCCAAGGCGGCCTTTGTTCGGCGTGCCGTCCAGCTCGATCATCACGGCGTCGAGGGCTTCTTGCTCGGTGGCGTCCATGCCGACGAGGGCTTCGGCAATCTCACCGTTCACGGCGGCGACGGCTTCCAAAACGCCTTTGCCCAGATAGCGGGACTTGTCACCGTCGCGCTTTTCCACGGCTTCATGCGCACCGGTCGAGGCGCCCGACGGCACGGCAGCGCGGCCCATGGTGCCGTCTTCAAGGATGACGTCCACTTCCACGGTCGGATTGCCGCGGCTGTCGAGAATTTCGCGACCGATGATGTCGATGATGGTGCTCATGGCGTAGTCCCTTTTCAATTTGGTGGGCAATTCGGTTGGCGGGCCAGTTGCCTGTTTGATACCAGCCGGGGCGGGTAGGTCAACAACCCATGCGCTAACATTGGCCAACTCTTTGAAAACGACGCTTTCTAAAGCGGGGTTAAATCCGGCGTTATATCCCGGGCGCTTCGAGATCTGTCCTCAAAGTGTCACGATCCAGCCGCGCCAATCTGCGTTCGCGCAGGAAGCTGTAAAGCCCGGAGGCGATGATCAGCGCGGAGCCGAGATAGGTCATCAGATCGGGCCGCTCGCCAAAGACCAGGATGCCCCCGATCATGGTAAAGATCAGGCGGGTGTAGCGAAACGGCGTGACGGCGGAGGCATCGCCAAGCCGCATGCCCGCGACGATCAATGCATAGCCCAAAACGCCGCCGGAAATCGCCACAAGCGTCATGGCGAGAAGCGACGGCGTATAGGGCACGAGGCTTTCGCCGGACATCCACAGAGTGAACAGCGCGGCGGGGAGGACGGCGAGGAAGGCCTGAAACGACACCACAGATGACGGCACGGCGACGTCGATCACACGGGTCATCAGATCGCGTGCAGCGACGGCCGCCACGGTGACGAGCACCCAGAGCACCTGCGGTTCAAAAGCCGAGAGGCCGGGGCGAATGATCATCAAGACGCCCGCAAAGCCCACCGCAATCGCGCTCCACCGCCGCCAGCCGACGCGCTCGCCCAGAAACAGCGCCGCGCCCAGCGTGACCACCAAAGGCATGGATTGGAACACGGCGCCGACGGTGGAAATGTCGACCCGCGAGAGTGCGGTGACAAAAGCGACAGAGGCCACGGCTTCGGTCGCGGCGCGCAACAGGACCATCAGACGCCAGTTGCGGGCCGCAAGGATCGGATCACGGCGCAGCAAAGCCCAGACCAGAAAGGCGCTGGCCCCACCCAAAGCGACCACCACAAGCACCTGTCCCACCGGCACACGCGTGGAGAGCTGTTTGATGAACATGTCCTCCACGGTGAAAAAGGCCATGGAGCCGATGATCATGAGAATGGCGCGCAAATTGTGCATAAGGGGTCCCGAGTGTTTTCCCGAAGCTTGCCCTGTCGCGAGGACAGGCGGCAAGCTCTGTGACGCCCACAAAGCTGCAGACGGGGGAGGGCGAAACCACTCACCCCCAGGTCGCGATGCGTTCACCCTTTCTTGCGCACCCCGTAAAGCTCAAGGCGATGGCCTTTGAGATCGAACCCCAGTCGCTCCGCGATTTTCTCCTGCAACGCTTCGATCTCCGGGTCGACGAATTCGATGACCTGCCCGGTCTCCATGTCGATCAGATGATCGTGATGCGCCCGATCCGCCGGCTCGTACCGCGCGCGGCCGTCGCCGAATTCGAGCTTGTCCAAAATGCCGCGCTCTTCGAACAGCTTCACCGTGCGGTACACCGTGGCCAGCGAAATTTTCGGGTCCTTGGCGGAGGCGCGGGCGTAAAGTTCCTCGACATCCGGATGATCCGCCGCCTCTTCGAGCACAGAGGCGATGACGCGGCGTTGCTCGGTCAGGCGCAGGCCCTTGGCCTCGCAACGCATCAGGATCGTGTCTGTCATGAGGGCTCCGGCTCTGGTGTTCGACCCAAAGGTAAAAAAACGGGCCGGATTGGTCCAGCCCGCTTTTGCGACTTACTCGCAATTGTTGGTTCGCGCTTTTGGGGGTGGGCGTTCGAGTCTCATTTGACCATGCTCAGAACCATCTTGTCGAAGACCCGATGCGGCAGCAGGCGGCGCAGGACGTAGAGCAGGTTTGCATATTTCCCGGCGCGATAGATCGTTTTGGGATGTCTGGCCGAGATGGCTTTGGAAATCGCTTTCGAGACGGTGCCGGGCGCCGATTGGGCCTGGGCGTCTGCATTGCGCAGCCCATCGTAGAGCGGCTTATAGGCGGGTTCTTTTTCGTTGCGAGTCAACTCTTTGGTCAGAACCTCGGAAAAGCCGGTGTCGATCAGCCCGGGTGCGATCAGCACCATCTGGATGCCCTTGTCCTCAACCTCCAGCCGCAGGGCGTTGGTGAAGCCTTCGACAAAGAATTTGGTGCCGTGATACCAGGCGCCCAAAGGCGTGTGGATCGTGCCGCCGATGGAGGAGATGTTGAGGATCCGCCCCGCTTGCTGTGCGCGCATATGCGGCAGGACCAATTGTGTCATGCGGGCCAGCCCCATGATGTTGACCTCCAATTGGCGGCGTCCGGTCTCCATCGGAATATCCTCGACCGCGCCATAGGTGGCGTAGCCCGCGTTGTTGATCAGCACGTCGATCCGGCCTTCGGCCTCGATCACCTGCTGGACGGCGGCAACCATGCTGGCGTCTTCGGTGACATCGAGGGCAAGCGTATGCCCGCCCGCCTCGATGAGGGGGGCCATGGCCTCCACCCGCCGGGCGGCGCCATAGACGATGTGGCCCTCGCGGATCAGATCGAGCGCGCTTTGTTGGCCGATGCCGGACGAGGCGCCGGTGATCAGGATCACTTTCGGCGCCGACCTTTTCGGCCCTGTGGCGTGATGCGAGGTTGTCATGAGGGACCTTTCTTTGACTTCTGGGCGTGGGATATGCAACAAGGTTGTCATGTAAATGACCGCCAGTCACTAAATTAATGACCGTCGGTCATTTGTAAAGGGAGATCGGCGCGAATCCGGGAAGTGAAGTCACATGTCTTTGAGGGAAAACAAAAAAAGAGCCAGAACAGCGGAGGAGAAAACTGACCGGCGGTCAGTTGTCCTGTCGGCGGCGCGTGAGATGATTGCCGAATCCGGGTTCGAGAGCGTCACCATGTCCGGCCTTGCGAAACGCGCGGGCCTCGCCAAGGGCACGCTCTATCTCTATGTGAAAACCAAGGAAGAGGTCTTTGCTCTGCTGTTTGTCGAGGGGCTGAGCGGTTATGTCGACGCGCTTTTGCCTCATGTCGGAGAGGATGAGGCATTGATCCGGGCGATGTCGATGGAAGCGCGCGAGAATGCGCTGTTCCTGCCGTTGATGGCGCGGCTCACCACGATCATCGAAGCCAACCTGTCGCGCGAGGCTTTGATCCGCACGAAACGCGCAGTCGGGGCGCAGGCCGCACGTCTGACGACCGAAATGGCCACCGAGCGCGCGATGGGCAGTGGCGAGGCCTTCGATCTGGTGCATGCCTTGTTCGTGGCTCTGCAAGGCGCGGCACAACTCTCCGTCGCACGGCCCGCGTTTTTCGACGAGTTGCCGGAAGATGTGAAACAGGTTTACGGCGCCTCTGAGCCCGACGCGGCCTTTGTCACCGCTGCGCGCTTGATCCTCAAAGGTGCCGCTGACGCAAGCGCCTAAACCCCATTTAAACGAGCAGAGTGCCCTCCATCATGCGGATCGCTTGACCGCCGATGGTGACGCCTTCGGGGGTGGCATGGACCGAGATTCGCGAGGGACGCCCCATGTCGTCGCCTTGGTGAATTGTCATGGTGATGTCGCCGCCGTCGCGCTCCTGAAAGAGCCGCCCAAGGGCCGCCGCCGCAGACCCCGTCGCGGGATCTTCGGGAATGTCGTCGAGCGGTGCAAACATGCGCATGTGAACCGTGTCGCCATCGCGCCAATAGGGCACTTGGGCAAAGTCGAGGCCCATCGGGTAGCGCGCATGGCCCTCGCGGAAACTGGCGATGTCGCACGTGATGCGTGCCAAAGCCGCGCGCGAGGTCAGTTCCGTGAAGGTGAACGCGAGCCCCATCCCCGCCATGACAGGCGCGGATGCAAGCTCGCTCTCAGCCAATCCCAGCGCTTTGGCCACCAGAGCCGCTTCAGGATGCGCGAGGGTCTCAAGCGGCTGCGTGGCGGTGAATTCGGCTTTGCCACCTGCGGCTGTCGCGGTGATCAACCCGACCTTCAACTCAAGCCGCAACTCCGGCCCATAGCCCATCTCAGAGAGCGCCACGGCCGCACCGATGGTGGGATGCCCCGCAAAAGGCACCTCCATCGTCGGCGTGAAAATCCTGAGCCGCGCGGTGTTCCCCGCCTCCTCGGGCGGATAGAGAAACACCGTCTCCGAATAGTTGAATTCGCGCGCGATCTTTTGCAGCTGCTCTTCGGGCAGGGGGGCCGCCTCGGGCACCACGGCCAGAGGATTGCCGCCAAAGGCGCGATCGGTGAAGACGTCATAGGTCAGGTATTTCGTCATACATCCAACTCCGGTTCAGGGCCGACACGTTTCGCGACGGCGGCGACGGTGAGACCCTGGACGATGATGGAGAAGACCACCACGATATAGGTTGCCGTCAGGATCAGCGGTTTCCATTCGCTGTCGGGCAAGGAGAGGGCGAGGGCGACGGAAATCCCGCCTTTGAGCCCGCCCCAGGTCATGATCGGGATGGTGCCTTTCGAGAAATCCGAGAAGGGTTTGAGCATCAGAACCGGGATCGCCACCGCCGTGAGCCGCGCGACGAGTGCCAAAACGATGGCCATAAGGCCGGCGATGACGGAAGAGGTTTCGAAAGCGATGGCGAAGACCTCGAAGCCGATCATCAGGAAGAGGAGGGCGTTCAGGATCTCGTCGATCATCTTCCAGAAGGCATCGACATAGCGGCGGGTTTCTTCGGACATGCCGTATCTCGCGCCCACATCGCCGATCAAAAGCCCGGCGCAGACCGCCATGATCGGGGCGGAGACATGCAGCGCGACCGCCAGCTCATAGCCACCGAACGCGAGCCCCAAGGTGATCAGCACCTCAAGCGCATAGTCGTCAATGAGGCGCATCACGCGGAAGGTCAGCCAACCGAGAATAAGACCCAACAAAGCACCGCCGATGGCCTCTTGGGCAAAGAGCCAAAGCGCGCCTTCGACGGCATTCTCACTCCCATGCGTATCGCCGTGCCCCGTGCCCGCAAAGGCCAGGCCAACCAGCACCAGATAGACCACATAGCCCACGCCATCGTTGAACAGGCTCTCGCCCGCGATCTTGGTCTCAAGGCTTTTCGGCAGAGACGCCTGCCGCAACACGCCCAGAACCGCCACCGGATCGGTCGGCGAAATCAGCGCCCCGAAGGTCAGCGCGATCAACAAGGGCATGCCGGTCAGCCAGCTAAAGCCTGCGCCCACCACGGCGGTGGACAGAGCCACGCCCAAGGTTGCCATGAGAAACACCGGCCTCCATTGCGCGCGAAGATCGGAGACCTTCACATGCAACGCGCCTGCAAAGAGCAACAGCCCCAACATGCCCTCCAACAGCGTGTCGGAGAAATCAAAGGCCAGAACCTCGGCGCGGATGGTCTCTTCGACCTGCGAGGCGGGGTAGATGACGTCGAGGCCGATCACCGCGAGAGAGGCAATGAGCGCCACGACGAGAATGCCGATGGAGGAGGGGAGTTTCAAAAACAGATAATTGATCGCCCCGAAGGCGCCGGCGAGCACGATCAGAAGCGAGGTGATTTGCAGAAGGGTCATGGGAATGCCTCGAGAGGGAACCGTAAAAATCGTCTTGGGTCGGGTTTAAAACGATTTCTCGACAAGCGCACCACAGATTATCGCATACCGCATTCGCAGAGACGACATGATACCGTGGAAACTTCCCGTCAGATCAGGGACTTGTCAGGGCCTTGTCTGGCGCAAATCGGCCCAGATCGGCAAATGGTCGGACGCTTGGCGCGACAACACCGTCTCCGCCACGCCCGCGTCGCGCATTTCTAACGCGGGGGTAAAGGCGACGCGGTCCAGCGCGGCCATCGGGCGCGAGGCGTGAAACGAGCGTCCCGGCGCGTGGATGTCAAAGGCGTCACGTAACGGATCGAGGCCCTGCGTGCGCGACCATTCGTTGAAATCGCCCAAGATGACGGTGGGGCGGTCGTCGAGTTTGGCCAGATGCGCACGAATGGCGTGAAGCTGTTTCTGCCGCGAGCTGCGCAACAGGCCCAGATGCACCCCCACGACGCGCAGGTTTGGCAGATCCACCGCCACCGATCCACGCGGCTCCAACCCCGGCAGATCGAAACGATGCACCGCCTCGACCAAGGCCCCTTTGCGCACCAAAATCGCATTGCCATGCCAGCCGACGGAGACCGGCGAGGTGTTGACGGGCAGGGCGGTGAACTCTGTATGCGTGTCGATCATCCGAGACGGCAGCGCGGCGGGGCGCGGCCCCAACCGCAGATCGGCCTCTTGCAGCGCAATGACGTCTGCCTCAAGGCTGTTGATCACATCCAACACCCGCCCCGGCGCACGCTTGCCATCCGTGCCTTTGCATTTGCGCAGATTATATGAGGCGAGGCGCAGCGCGCCGGTTTCCACTTTCGGTATCATCCGGTTAACATAGGCATTCAACAACAGGATTTCACCATGTCTGCCAAAGAGACCTTGCAAGAGCTGATGACCAAGGCCCGCGCCCAGCCCTTGGTGATGCGCCTCGTCTGGGTGGCGCTTTTGGCGGAATTCGTCGCGGGCCTCGTGGCGTCCCGCTACACCTCGTCCTTCATCGCGCTGGGCACATTCGGGCTGACGCTCGTGCCGATGTTTTTTGCGCGTCGCTTTCACATTTACATCCCGCGCTCCTTCATGGCGGGGATTGTGCTCTTCATCTTCGCGACGCTGTTTCTGGGCGAGGTGGGCGATTTCTACAATCGCTATTGGTGGTGGGACGTGGTGCTGCACGGCGGTTCGGCACTGGGCTTTGGCCTTGTGGGCTTCATCGCGATTTTCATGCTGTTCCAAGGCGACCGTTATGCCGCGCCCCCTTGGGCGATGGGGCTTTTCGCCTTTTGTTTTGCGATGTCCATCGGTGCGATTTGGGAGATTTTCGAATATACCATGGATCAGGCGTTCGGCACGAATATGCAGAAATCCGGCCTTCAGGACACGATGTGGGACCTGATCGTCGATGCGGGCGGCGGCCTTGTGGGGGCAGTGTCCGGCGCGATCTACGTGGCCTTTGATCGCAATACCCTCTTTGCCAGCCTGATCCGCGATTTCATCACCCGCAACAAGCGGTTGTTCGGGAAATATCGCTCGAAGTGAGAGATCACGTTCCGCAGAACGTCTTGTGCACCACCTGATCCTCTCTCGGCGGATGCGTCAAATCCTCATCGTCTTTCGCCAGTTCGAAAGGAGTGCTCAGCACCCGCGCCAGCCGCGCCGCCTTGCTTTCATCGCCCTCAAGTGCGGCTTGAATCGCCTCTTCGATCCGATGATTGCGCGGGATGACGGCGGGGCTGGTCTTGGCGATGATCTCTTGCCAATTCTCAGAACGCCGTGCCTCCCAACGCGGCACCCAGGCGTCAAACGCCGCCCGATCCAGCATCCAGTCGCGTGCGGAGCCATCCAGCAAACCTCTGAAGGTGTTGGTGAAATCCGCACCGTCCTTGGCCATCAGTCCCAAGAGGTCCTGAATGAGCGTCAAATCCGCCTCACTCGGATCGGAAATCCCAAGCTTTGCGCCAAACACCCTACGCCACTGGGCCTGATAGGCCTCGGGGAAGGCATTCAAAACCTCGGTCAACGCATCAATCGCCTTATGCTGCCCGCCGAGCTCCTCTTCCATTTGCGGCACGAAACAAGACCCAAGCTGCGCCAGATTCCAATGCGCCATGGAGGGCTGTTGCTCATAGGCATAGCGCCCGAATTGGTCGATGGAACTGTAAACCGCCTTGGGGGAATAGCCGTCGATGAAGGCGCAGGGACCGTAATCAATCGTCTCGCCCGACACCGCCATATTGTCCGTGTTCATCACCCCGTGGACAAAGCCCAGCCCCATCCATGTCGCGATCAACCGCGCCTGCGCTTTGACGATTTCTGCGTAAAGCTCGAGCGTATCTTTGGCCTTCGGGTAATGCCGCGCGCGGACGTGGTCGGTCAAAATCTTGACAGAGGCCTCATCGCCGCGTGCCGTGAAATATTGAAACGTGCCAACCCGGATGTGACTGGACGCAATGCGCACCAAAAGCCCGCCGGGATAGGCGCGCTCACGCTGCACCCGCCCGCCGGTCCGAAGCGCCGCCAAGGCGCGCGTCGTCGGCACTCCCGCCGCATGCATGAACTCGCTGACGATATATTCGCGCAGCACCGGCCCGATCCACGCCCGCCCGTCGCCATTGCGCGAATACGGCGTCCGACCCGCGCCTTTGAGGTGAATGTCGAACCGGCCATCCTCTGTGACCACCTCGCCCAAAAGCACCGCGCGCCCGTCGCCCAGCTGCGGCGACCAGCCGCCGAACTGATGCCCGGCATAGACCTGTGCAATCGGATCGGCGCCCTCGGGGATAACATTGCCCGCAAGCATCGGCGCATCCCAGTCGGATACACCCAAGGTCTCCGCCAAAGGCGCATTCCAAAGCATGACTTCGGGTGCGGGCGATAGCTCCGGCGCGATCCTGGTGTGAAACTCTTTCGGCAGGCGGGCATAGGAATTGTCAAACTGGGTCATAGCCTCAATGTAATCCGTTTCCTTTGCTGGCCAAATACTCATTGAAGGCGGCGGACACGCTCCGTCAATAGATCAAAGAACCCATCCGCATCCGCATCTCCCATGAACATCGCATTCTTGGGCCGATCCGTGACGCCCCACCAATCGGCGACGGTCATGCCACGGGTCAGTTTCGACTGGGTTTCGATCTCGACATTGATGAAACGCCCGGAAAACAGTTCCGGCTTGATCAGATAGGCGATCACCGTCGGATCGTGCAAAGGGCCACCCTGCGAGCCGTATTTCTCGATGTCGAAACGCTCAAAAAAGTCGAGCCAGCCTGCGACCACTTCGCCCAGGTGAGTGCCAAACTCCTTGAACGCCTGCAAACGCGGCGCGGTGACCAGCACTTTATGCGTACAATCCAGCGGCATCACCGTCAGTTTGACGCCAGATTTAAACACAATATCCGCCGCTTCCGGGTCGACGTAGATGTTGAATTCGGCGGCGGGGGTGATGTTTCCGACTTCGAAATAGGCGCCGCCCATCAGGACGATTTCCTGCACCCGCTCGACAATATCCGGCGCTTTTTCAAAGGCGGTCGCGATGTTGGTCAAAGGCCCCATCGGGCAAAGCGTCACCGTGCCGGGGGCCTCGCGGCGCAGCGTTTCGATGATGAAATCCACGCCGTGCTGCTTTTGCAAAGGCATCGTCGGCGTCGGCAATTCGATCCCGTCGAGGCCGGTTTTGCCGTGCACATGTTCGGCGGTCACCAGCGTGTGTGCCAGCGGCCGATCACAGCCCGCGAAGACCAAGACATCCGGACGCCCGGCGACTTCGCAGATTTTGCGCGCATTCTCGGAGGTGCGCTCGATCGGCACATTCCCGGCGACCGCGACGATGCCCAAAAGGTCGATCTCCTCGGGCGAGCCAAGCGCCAGAAGGATCGCCATGGCGTCATCCTGTCCGGGGTCCGTGTCGATGATGATTTTGCGCGGAAAGTCCGACATAGGCGTGCCTTTTACTGGGTGGTCAAAGGCGTAGCATGCTCCGGGCAAAACGGGATGTAAAGCCGATCAGACCACCTTGGCGCCAGACTTAGCGGCGCACTTGGCGCGCGCCGTCTGCCCCACGCACAATCACCGTGCGAATGCCCGCGATGTCCGTGTTCGACAAAGATTTCGCCGCCGTGATCTGACGCTGCGCCGGGCTGAGGGCGGGCACCGTCTCAGAGGGCGCACGCAGGCGGAAATCGAAGACCAAAGTGTCGGCGCGATCAGAGGGTGCGGCGACCAGTTCGGCGTCATAATAGCCTGCAGAGGGCAGGGCGGCGGTGGCGGTTACGATGGCGCCGGAGGCGGATTTGACCATCTGCAACTCAATGATCTGAGGTGCCAGCGGGCGGGTGTCGACAAAGACCGGATAGCCTTTGCGCGGCGCAAGGGTTCTCAGCACCGTGACGTTCTGGCCATTTTCATCCACGGCAACGGCTTCGGATTTGCCGAACCAGTTGAGCGGGTTGAACCGCGACTCTCTCACCGTGGCGCAGCCCGCCAACAGGGACAGAACCAGCCCCGAAATGATCACCTGACGCCGCATCGGCTTCTCCCTTACACGCTCGTGGTCCTTCGTTGCCCAAGGGCTACCCGAAAAGCCCCCTGTTGAAAAGCCCGCGTTGTGTCTCCGCGCCGAAAACGCGAGGGTCAGAGCGGTGGACTGGACCTTTGCCGGGCAAGGGCTTATGTGATTTGCGAGAGCAAAACCGAGGAGCTGATCATGGCGCAAGAGTCCTTCGAAGAGATTGTCGAGACCTTTGAGTTTCTGGACGATTGGGAGGATCGCTATCGCCATGTGATCGAGATGGGCAAGGCCTTTCCGCCCTTGGACGATGCCTTCAAAGTTCCCGCGACAAAGGTCGAAGGCTGCGCCTCGCAGGTCTGGCTGGTGCCCACCGTCGAGGATGGCGCATTCGACTTCCAGGGCGCCTCGGATGCGATGATCGTGCAGGGTTTGATCGCCATTTTGCACGAATTGTTCGCCGGGCTTGCGGTTTCTGAGGTGCTTGCCACGGATGCCCATGCCGAGCTTGCCCGTCTGGGCCTCGACGAACATCTGTCGTCGCAGCGCTCCAACGGGTTGCGCGCCATGGTCGAACGCATCATGGAGACCGCGCAGAAAGCGGCCTGAGGATGGCAGAGTTCAAGCTCCCCACGTGATCCCCTCTTGGCAAGTGTTCTCTTTTTGTTCATGTTTGAGGCATGAGCCACGAATCCAGAGTCTCCTCCGATCTTTCGAGTGATTTCTTCAGCGACACGCTGCCTTTGGGGCTGGTGCCCAAGGCGCGTGGCAGCACGTCAAACGCCACAGGGCGGTTTGAAAAACTGGCCCGCGAAACCTTCATCGACGGTTGGGACGCGGAGCTTGAGCAAAGCGTGATGCGCACCACCACGGTGGACGAGCGCCCGCGCAAGATCATCACCCGCAACGACAGTCCAGACATTCCGTTCGACCGTTCGATCAACCCCTATCGCGGTTGCGAACACGGCTGTTCCTATTGTTTCGCCCGTCCGAGCCACGCCTATCTCGGCCTGTCGCCGGGGCTGGATTTCGAAACTCGGCTGACGCGCAAACTCGGCGCGGCGGAGGTCCTGCGGCGCGAACTCGCGGCCAAAAGCTATGAGGTCGCGCCGATTGCCATGGGCACAAACACCGACCCCTATCAGCCGATCGAGGCGCGCGACCGCATCATGCGCAGCATTCTCGAGGTGCTCTCAGAGCACAATCACCCGGTGACCATCGTCACCAAGGGCACCTTGATCGAGCGCGACATCGACATTCTGGCGCCGATGGCCGCGAAAGGTCTTGTGCATGTCGGGGTGTCCGTGACCACGCTCGGCTCGCGCCTGTCGCGTCAGTTGGAACCCCGCGCGCCGGTGCCGGCGCGGCGGCTGAAAACCATCCGCGCGCTGTCGGAGGCGGGCATTCCCGTCCGCGTCATGGTCGCGCCGGTTATTCCTGCGCTCACCGATCACGAGTTGGAGGCGATCCTTGCCGCTGCTGCCACCCATGGGGCCAAAGCGGCGGCCTATATCATGCTGCGCTTGCCTCTGGAGGTCGCGCCCTTGTTCGAAGAGTGGCTCGACACCCATGTGCCCGACCGCGCCGCGCGGGTGATGAACCGGGTGCGTGAGCTGCGCGGCGGCAAGGCCAATGACAGCACCTTCGGCAAGCGGATGCGCGGCGAAGGCGAATGGGCGGAGCTGATGTCGAAACGCTTCGAAATCGCGCTGAGCCGCGCCGGGCTCACGCGGCAGGGGACAAAACTGCGCACGGATCTCTTTGCCGTGCCGCCCAAACCGGGGGATCAGCTGAGCCTGTTTTAAAACGCGTCCTCGGCCGTATCTGCGTCGACAGCGAAGGGGCCAAGGGCTGCTACGACCTGTTCGAGTGTCGGCCTCGGTCCTTTGGGGCGGCTTTCGAGTGCCTGTTTCATGGCGTTGAGATGCGCGGGACGTGTGCCGCAGCACCCTCCGATGATCCGCGCGCCTGCATCGCGCGCGAGACAGGCGTAATCGGCCATCATCTCGGGCGTGATGTCGTAATGCAGCTGCCCGTCGATCACCTGCGGCAGGCCTGCGTTGGCCTTGGCCACGATGGGGCATTCGGGCGCGCGGGCCGTCAGGTCCAGAATGCTGCGCACCACAGCGGATGGCCCCGCGCCGCAATTCGCGCCATAGGCCAAAGGCGGATGCGCCATCGTGTCCACCAGAGTGGAAAGCTGTGCCGGGGTGACGCCCATCATGGTCGCGCTGCCCGTGTCGAAACTCATCGTCCCGATCCAAGGCAGCCCCGCTTTGCGGGCGCCTTCTGCGGCGGCGCTCAACTCATCGAGCGAAGACATGGTTTCGATCCAGGCCACGTCGGCGCCACCGGCTTTCAGCGCTTGCGCCTGATTGAAAAACATTTCGGTGGCGGCCGCCTGGGAGAGCGTGCCCATCGGGGCCAAAATCTCTCCCGTCGGCCCCATCGTCCCGGCGACGACCACCGGGCGTGTGGCGGTGTCGGCGGCTTGGCGGGTCAGCTCGGCAGCGGTTTTGTTGAACTCAAAGACCTGAGCTTCTGCGCCCATATGTTTCAGCCGTGCCGAGGTGCCGCCAAAGGAGTTGGTCAGAAGAATGTCGGCGCCTGCGGCGATGGCTTCTTTGTGTAACGTCAGGACGCACTCGGGTCTGTCGAAAGTCCACATCTCCGGCGCCGTGCCACGCGGGAGGCCCATGTCATAGAGCCCCGTCGCCATTGCGCCATCGGCCAAAAGCCAATCACGGGCGCTCAGAAGTTGGCTCAGCGTGGTGTCAGTCTGCGTATCGGGCACGAGTTCGGGCATGCGGCCTCCGGCAAAGGTAATGTCTGACGTCCTAAAACTTTTTCGGCCAAGTGGCAAAGCGGATGGGCGACAGCAGGCTCAGTTGCGGCGCAGTTTGAGGGCCCTCGTGACCCGCAGCGTCGGGTGGGTGGCCGAGCGGGCGGCTTTCATCGGGTTGGCGGTCACTTTCGGCGGCGGGGCTGTCACGCGACGCAGGATGTCCATGCCTGCCACGGTGAGGGCCAGCCGCGAAGGTGCCGCCAGATAAAGCGTTTCCCACTGCGGCGCGAAGGCCGATTTGAAACGGCGCAGACCGGCGGCCCCGGAGCGGGACAGAAATTTCTGACGCAGCCAGCGGGTCAGGGCATTGCGATCTTCGCCTTGCCACGGCACGGCGGCCAAGGACAGGCGCGGCACGCCCTGTTTGCGGGCGGCTTCAATCGCTTTGACGATCAAAAGCTGGATCGTGCCATCGGGCGCGGCCTCGCCGGTGCGCATCAGGTCGAGCGTCATCTCATTGCGGCTTTCATGGAAGCTCACGAAGGCCACGAGGTTGGTGCCTTGCCAGGCCAGGAACACGCGCTGACAGGAAATGTAATCGCGATCATAGGTGCCCATGGAGAACCCGCGTTCCTGACCGCGCATCGCGAGCCATTCGGCGGCCACACGGTCCATTTGGTCCAGAGGCAATTCACGGGCGCCTTCGGTGACGCGAATGCGGCCCTCTTCGGCCTTGCGCAAAACACGTCTCAATTGGCGTGTTTTGGAGCCTTCGAGACTAAACTCAGCCGGGATGAGCCAGGCTTCTTCGGCGGTGGGCAGCACTTGCCAGCCCGCGCGGCGGGCGGAGGCGGCCATGCGGGCGCCGCATTTGTAGATCGCAGGCATGCGGTAGCGCCGGGTGGCGGCACGCGACAGCGCATCTCGGGTTTGCGCCGGACAATGCGCAGCCAGTGGGTCGGACAGCATGACCAGCGACTGACCGATCGGAGATGCAAGCCCCAGCGCCGTGCCATCGGCGGCAGACAGTAGAGAGAAGTCGCGGGTGCGCAAAAGCCCGGCCTCGGCGCGGGGGGCTGCAAAAATTTGCACTTCGAGTTGCGGCGACAGGTAGGGCGAGGAGGAGGTTTTCACCAGATGCGGCTCGCGGGCGAGATTGCAGCGCCGGGGACCACGCAGGATGAACAGCGCGGAAATCGCCGCCGGCACCCCGTAGTAGACCAGGCGAAAGGCGACCACGGCGCCCAAGAGCGGCTCGAGCGGAATCGCAGGCAGGAGGGACGCCAGAGTGGCCTCGAAGGGACCAACGCCGCCGGGGGTCGAACTGATGAGACCGGCGCCGAGAGAGAAGAGATAGGCCGACACCGTGTGGCCCAGTGGCAGCAGCAGGTGATCGGGCAAAAGCACATAAAGCGCGAGGCCGGCACAGATCGTGTCGATGGCGGCGAGGCCCACGACGGTGACCATGGTCTTGATCGAGGGCCAAGGCAGGCGAACCAACGCGCGCGGCGGGTAGATCGAGAGGGCGGCCAGCGTGAGGAAAAGCGCGATGGCACCGGTCGCGAGTGTTTTCATCCAAGGCACCTCGGGCTGAAACACCAAAAGCGCCATGGCGGCGATCACCGCCCAGCCCATGAGAAAGGACAAGGCGACAGCGCCGGAGAGGCGCGCGGCCTGCCAGAGCGTCAGTTCGGGCAGCATGCGCCAGCGGATGAGCGTGCCGGTGAGCGCGCCAAAGCCCAAAGCCTGCGACAGGCCAATGGCGACGATGCCGGAACTGCGGGCGGAACTGTCGGAAATGCCGGTTCCGAGCTGAGCGTGCAGCACCCGGTCATATTGGCCGACGGCCCAGAAACTGGCGAGCGTGGCCAATCCTGCCAGCCCCCACTGACCGGGGGTGACGGTGGCGACGGTGGCGAACACCGCTTTCATGTCGAGATGCGCGACTTTCTCCCACAAAAGCCAGGCGAAAAACACCATGACGGCCAATGGCACCATCTGTTTTCCGAGGAGTTTATGCAGGCCTTTGCGGTCGCCTTGACGATCCGAGAGCGCAGGTTTTGCGCGGGATTTTCGACCGGGAGACGGCGGTATCAGGGCGGCGGAGCGTTTGAGGCTGTCCTCAATCTCGATCTGGCTTTGTCGCATCGGATTCGCTCCTTCGGGCCTGTTGGCTCCTTGAACGGAGCCCTGTTGCTCAACACCTTTGGAGGCGTGCCTTGAGAAGCACACATGTCTTGCAGCGCTGAGGTGGTGTTGAGAGCCTTAAGCGCATTTTCCCAATATTCGATTAAAGCCTGCCGGCGCGGGTCATTTCGGGACCTGTCGACAGGGCTTTGGCGCGACCGGAAGCTTTGCGGGGGCGTCTTATCGGATATTGGGGGGGATGTATCAGAACAAGGCCCGCATTCGCAATGCAGGCCTCTCAAGGCGTCACGTTTGAGTGACGCGATCAGGATGGAACCGTGATGCCGCTACGGAAAAGCGCTCAGCTTTCCGTCATCTCGGATTTGGCTGCGCTCAGGAAACCGCTGTAAAGCTCGCGCAGCTGTTGCATGTTCACGGCGGCGCCCAAGTCTTCGGCCACTTTGGTGAGCACATCCTCGTAACCGGCCTCTTTCATGTCGGCGCGGATCACGTCCTTGATATAATCGTCAAGCTCCGCAGGCGTTTTGCCGAGCTTCTCGGCGGCCCAGATGGCGAGCTTTTTGTTGGCGCGCGATTCGATGCGGAATTGAGTTGCGGAGTCGTGGGCATATTTGCTTTCAAACGCCGCTTCGCGTTCGTCAAAGGTGGTCATGGCGGGCTCCTCCTCAGTCAACCTTTGGTTAAGATTATGCCCTCTGCGCCGCGGTCGGACAAGGAGATAGATCAAGGTTTCGTTTAAATTATAGGCGAGATTGAAACGGGATTGCGGGCAGGAGGGGAGGGCGCGCACATGTGTCATAATTCCGTCTCACGCGGGTCGGGCCACCTTGCCCCGAAGGCCGCCTTGCCCTAAAGAGCGCATTTGAAGTGGCCGGTCGCATCGATTCCCGGCCCCACCAGCTTTTGGAGGCCCCATGGCGCGCCGCAAGAAAATCTACGAAGGCAAAGCGAAAACGCTCTACGAAGGTCCGGAACCGGGCACTTTGGTGCAGTATTTCAAGGATGACGCCACCGCGTTCAACGCCGAGAAAAAGGCGACGATCGAGGGCAAGGGCGTTCTCAACAACCGCCTGTCCGAGTTTTTCATGACCGGCCTGACGTCTCTGGGCATCCCGAACCACTTTATCAAGCGTCTGAACATGCGCGAGCAGCTGATCCGCCAGTGCGAGATCATCCCGCTCGAAGTCATCGTGCGCAATTATGCCGCCGGGTCCATGGCGAAACGTTTGGGTCTCGAAGAAGGCATGCGCCTGCCGCGGCCCATTATCGAGTTCTCCTATAAGGACGACGCTCTGGGCGATCCGCTGGTGCCGGAAGAATACATCATCGCCTTCGGCTGGGCCTCCCAGCAGGATATGGATGACATTGTGGCGCTGGCGCTGCGTGTGAACGACTATATGTCCGGTGTGATGTATGGCGTGGGCATCAAGCTGATCGACTTCAAAATCGAGATCGGGCGCGTTTGGGATGGCGATTTCATGCGGCTGATCGTGGCCGATGAAATCAGCCCCGACTCCTGCCGCCTCTGGGACATCGAAAGCGGGCAGAAGCTCGACAAGGATGTGTTCCGCCGCGATCTCGGCTCGCTGACCGATGCCTACACGGAAGTGGCGCGCCGTCTGGGCGTGTTGCCGACGAATGGCCCGATCGGCGACAAGCCGACGCTGATCAACTGAACTTTCAAAGACTGCCCGAAAGAGGATAAACCCATGAAAGCCCGCGTTTTTGTCATGCTGAAAAACGGTGTTCTGGACCCCCAAGGCGCCGCCGTGCAACACGCGCTGGGTGCGCTTGGTTTTGACGGCGTGAACGAAGTTCGCCAAGGCAAGGTGATCGAGCTCGATCTCGCCGATGGCACCACGGAAGCCTCGATCAACGAGATGTGCGAAAAGCTTCTCGCCAACACGGTGATCGAAAGCTACCGGGTCGAATTGCTCTGATCCGCAAGGCGGTTTGAACATTTTAAAGACGCCCGTCAGAGTTTTGGCGGGCGTTTTTCGTTCCGTATCACTTTGCACAAGTTCCGGTTCGCCAGCGGCGTCCTGCTCCGCTTATCTCAGGAGAGATAAACAGGAGCTTTCGCGATGAATTTTCAAGGACTTCCCACCCTCACGGCCCATGCCTATCGACTGGGCAAACCCGATGCCAATGGGCAAGCGCCCGAGCATGTGCTGAACCCTTATGAGGCGGCGCCCTGTCGGCATTGCCTGCGCAATATCCCCAAGGGCCACGGCATGTTGATTTGCGCGCATCGACCTTTTGAGACCCGCAATCCCTATGCGGAAACCGGTCCGATTTTCCTCTGTGCCGCCCATTGCGCGCCCTATCGGGGTGAGGGCTTGCCGGAGGTTCTGACCACGTCTCCAGACTATTTGATCAAGGGCTATTCCATGGACGAGCGCATCGTCTACGGCACCGGGCGGGTGACGCCACAGGCTGAGATTGAAAGCTATTGCGCGGCGCTTCTGGCGCGCGACGAGATCGCCTTCGTCGACATCCGATCCGCGCGCAACAATTGCTGGCAGGTGCGGGTGACGCGATAAGCGGGGTTTGCAGGGGCGCGGCACTGTCCTATGAGAGGGGTGTTTCTCTGTTTCAGATCAAAAGGTTTCCCAATGTTTTCTTCGCTCCAATTGTCCACCGCTGTGCTGACACTTTCCGTTGTTCAGCTCATGTCGCCTGAGAGGGCGAGCGCCCAAGAGGTCGCGCGGTTTCACCACAAGCAATGGCAGGCGGAATGCGGGCCGGACTATTGCGCGCTGACCCCGCGCGCGCATCCGATCCTGTCGCTGGCGCGGGGCCATGACCGTGGGAATTGGGTCCTGAGTCTGCGCAATCGCGAGATGCTGGAGCAGGGGGCGATCCAGATCGACGGGGCCGCGCTGGACCTGCCCGAAGATGTTGAGATCACTTTCCCGGAGGCGCTGCTCGACGGCAACACGCTTGAGATCGTTTACGCCGCCGAAGGCTTTAGCGAAGGCGTGTCTTTGGCGGGGATCAAGGCGGCGCTGCTTTGGGCCGAAGATCAACAGGGCCGCATCGGGGATCGCAAGCTGACGCTGCACCAACCCGATTGGGCGGCCTTGCAGGATGAGGCGCGCAAGATCACCGAGGAGATCTGCGACGGCCCCTTGCCCGGCGTGTTCGACAAGGAAGGTGCCCCGCAAGTGATCGAAGGCCACCCGGAGCTGCGCGTGCTGTCGCAACTCTGTTGGACGGCGGCCTATAATGTCGGCTCTCAGGTCTATCTTTTGGGGCCGGACCTCGATGGCGTGGATGCTGTGCGCAGTGCGGCAGTGGATGAGCATGGCAAAGCGGTGCCGGAACTGGCGCTTTGGGGGATTCAGGGCGACACGCACATGCTCGACAGTTTCTACAAGGGGCGGGGCCTTGGCGATTGTTTCACCCAGGAAAGCTATCGCTTCGACGGGTTTGCCTACGTGCTGGAGCGCCGCGTGGTCGATGACGCCTGTGACCAGAAAATCATCCCTCTGGTCGATTGGCCCGAATAACCTGTCCCGAATGACAAAGCGCGTTGCGGGCTTTGGGGCACGCGAAGAGTCTTGAACAGGCGAGGGACAACGCGTATCAGGCGCATAAACCGCCCTCACAGGAGTCCCGCCCGATGAAAGCCGCCGTTCTGCAATTCCCTGGTTCCAACTGTGACCGCGACATGGCCATGGCGCTGAAACAGGCGGGCGCCGATGTCACCATGGTCTGGCACAAAGAGGCCGATCTTCCGGCCGGTATCGATGTGATCGGGGTTCCGGGCGGCTTTTCCTATGGCGACTACCTGCGCTGTGGAGCGATTGCGGCCAATTCGCCGATCACGAAGGCGCTCAAGGCCCACGTTGAACGTGGCGGCTATGCCTTTGGCATCTGCAACGGCTTTCAGGTCCTGACCGAAGCGCGGCTGTTGCCGGGCGCTCTTTTGCGCAACGCCGGTCTGAAATACATCTGCCGCACCGTGGGTCTGGCGGTCGAGACCACCGACAGCCCCTATACCTCGGCTTACGCCCAAGGCCAGCACATCGGCATCCCGATTGCCCACCATGATGGCAATTTCACCGCCGACGAGGACACGCTCGACCGGCTTGAGGGCGAGGGCCTTGTGGCGTTCCGCTATCTCGACAACCCGAACGGCTCCAAGCGCAACATCGCGGGCATCCTGTCGGATAACCGCCGTGTGCTTGGCATGATGCCGCACCCGGAACGGGCTGCCGAGGCTGCGCATGGCAATGAAGACGGCAAGGCTTTCTTCACCTCGCTGCTCGATGCGGTGGTTTCCGCCTGATCTGAGGCTGAAATTTGATGAATTTTAAACGCGCTCATTCGGGCGCGTTTTTTGCTATTATGTGGCTACAGAGTGTTAGTGTGATTGAAAGCTTGCTGTCTCTCAGCACATTCTCCGTGACTCTTAAGGAAAGAGCCAATGTTAAAAGATCAAAATAATCAAAACGATAGTCTTGTCGTAATACCTTCCTATAACGTTGAAATGCAAATTCCGGCTCAAGAGATTGTAAATGGCATACGGGATTTAACTCAGGCCATCGCGGCTTTTAGCTTGCGTTTGGAAGTTGAATTGGAGCCCTTCAAGGACGTTACGAAAGGCGTAGCTAAGGCTTGGTTGTCTCGACAGCAGGACTTGGAATCTACGCTAGAAAAGCTCAAACCTTTGTTCGTCGCGCTATTTCAGCATTCTGAAGCTAAAAAGCCGTTGCAAGAGCATGGGATATTGCCTCATCTCTCAACCCCATGGGATCGATTTAATCCGGAGTCTCCTGAACTCTTTCCCTCAGACGTAATGCATTATTACTCTACAGAATGGGACCGGGTAGGAGACGTCTTTAGGGCGAATGTTGAAACCTACGAGATAAGTGAAGATGCCAAGGCGGATTTCAGATCTGCGTTAAAATGTCACGAGACAGGATTGTATCGTTCATCTGTTTTGACGCTATTGCCGTCTGCTGAGATGGAATTCAGGCGGGCGTTTAAGATTGATCCTAAAGAGCAGGCCGCGAGTCTAAAAGAGCTACGCGATGCGGTAGGGAAGTTGCCGATCGGGCGAGTGATCGGCCCCGTTGCTTTATTCGATTTGTTCAAAACTCTTAACGAGCACATGTATGAGCACGTAAATTCGCCTGACGATATAGGGCGGTTTTTGTCTGATCCTATCCCCAATCGACATGCAGCCATACATGGGCATGTTAGATACGATTCTGAGTTGAACAGTCTAAATGCTCTCATTATGGCGGATTATATATTCTTTCTGATCAGCCAGTTGTCGAAGCTTGTCGAGGCGTCGGAGTAGATTTGTGCATTTGTATTCGATGAAGGTGGCGTGAAAGCGCCATACTTTGCAGGAAATAGAGCAAGAATTTGCTCAAAACGCTCCCGCGAGGGGGCGTTTCTGCGTTTTGGGTCGATGGCTTCCCCTTGCGGGGGGCGCCCGCGCCCGCGTAATCTCGTGCGCATGAGTGATGTTGGGGGAAAATCTGACGCGGGAAGATCCCGCACCATTGGCTGGACCGGGCGTCTGGCTCTGGTCGGTTTTGTCATGGCCGCGATTGGCGTGGTCTGGGTGTCGAACCTTCTGCTGACAGAACGCTATACCACCGTGACCCGCAACCGCGCCGAGGTGCGTCAGGCGCTTTACGCCGGCAACCTGATGAGCGAATTGCAGCGAAACTCCATCGTGCCGACGCTTTTGTCACGCGACCCGGTGCTGGTCGGCGCGCTCACCTCGAATGATTTTCGGCAGACCTCGCAACACCTGATCACCTATGTCGATGAAATCGGCGCCGCGGGGATCACGCTTTTGGATGAAACGGGTCGGGTGGTCGCGGCCACGGATCGCGCGCTTTTGGGCACCAACAACCGTCAAAGCCCGAATTTCGTTGATGCTTTGCGCTCCAACGATACAATTTTCAAGGCGCTGCAACTGGACAATGGCGCCTATGAGTTCAGCTATTCGCGCCGCATTGATGTGAACAGCTCGCTCGCGGGTGTGATCGTCGTCAAAGTCGATCTCGCCAAGTTCGAGAAAAGCTGGGCGGGGATTTCGGATGCGGTGATCGTGGTCAATTCCGAGGGCAATATCATCCTCTCGACCGAACCGCGCTGGCGCTCGAAATCCGAAGGCGAGGCTTTGGCCACCCGCGATGCGCCCACCGCCATCGAGCGCGCCTTTCAACTGACGACGGATTGGTCGCCGGACCCGAATGAGACCTATCTGGGCGGCGAGGCGGTGATGCGTCTGGAGAGCCGCATTCCGTTTCGCGGCTGGCGGATGACCTCGTTTACCACCTACGCCTCGGTGCGCGAGCGGGTGAACGGGTTTCTGGCGCTTGAGATCATGGGCTTTGCCATTCTTCTCTCCGGCGCCTTCTACATGACCTCGCGCCGCGCCGTGTCGCGGGCGGGTCTTTTTCAGCGCGAAAGCGCCGAGTTGCGCCAGTTGAACGCGGCCCTGCAACGGGAGATCGCCGAGCGCAAACGGGCGGAGAAAAGTCTTGAGGTCGCCGAACAGACCTTGGCACAATCGTCGAAACTGGCCGTGCTGGGCGAGATGTCGGCGGCGGTCAGCCACGAGTTGAACCAGCCTCTGGCCGCGATGAAAACCTATCTCGCAGGCGCGCGGCTGTTGATCAAACGCAAGCGTTCCGAGGAGGCTTTGGCCTCTTTCGGCCGCATCGACGATCTGATCGAACGCATGGGCGCGATCACCAAACAGTTGAAATCCTACGCCCGCAAAGGCTCGGATCAATTGCAGGAGATCGACCTGCGCGATTGCGTGTCCTCGGCGCTCTCGATGATGGAGCCGCAATTCCGTCAGGGTGCCGTCGAGATCGTCAAAAGCCTGCCGCCCGAACCCGTCATGGTCGATGGCGACCGGGTGCGGTTGGAGCAGGTCTTGGTGAACCTGTTGCGCAACGCTTTTGACGCCAGCAAAGCCTCGGACGAGCCGCAGATCGAGATCATGGTTACCGGCGGTGTTTTGGGCGGCACTCAAGCAAGCGTGACCGTGCGTGACAATGGCACGGGGATCGAAAACCTCGACGATCTGTTCGAGCCTTTCTACACCACCAAGGCGCCGGGCGACGGGGTGGGGCTTGGCCTTGCGATCTCGTCGGGGATCGTGGCCGAACTGGGCGGGCGTCTGATGGCGCGCAACCGGCCCACGGGGGGCGCGGCCTTTGAAATGGTGCTGCCGCTGTCGCGCGAGGCGCAGCATGCGGCGGAATAAACGACAGAATTTTGGGAACCAAACGGGTCTCTGAGACGTTTGGTTCATTGCCCACAAAGCTGGGCCACAAGAAAAAGGAAGAACACCCATGGCGACGGCAATGAAAATCGCGATCGTCGATGACGAACAGGACATGCGCCAATCCATCAGCCAATGGCTGGCGCTCTCTGGTTTTGACACGGAGACATTCTCCAGCGCGGAAGATGCGGTCAAATCCTTGGGCCCCGATTATCCGGGCGTGGTCATCACTGACATCAAAATGCCCGGCATGGACGGCATGCAGTTTCTCAAGAAGCTCATGAGCACGGACAGCGGGTTGCCGGTCATCATGATCACCGGCCACGGCGATGTGCCGATGGCGGTGGAGGCGATGCGGATCGGGGCGTTCGATTTTCTCGAAAAGCCGTTCAACCCGGATCGGATGACGGAGCTGGCGAAGAAAGCCACCAATGCGCGGCGTTTGACGCTCGACAACCGGATGCTGCGCCGCGAGCTGTCGGATGGCACCGGCATCATGAACAAATTGATTGGCGCGTCTCCTGTCATGGAGCGGCTGCGCGAGGACATTCTCGATCTGGGCCAGGCCGACGGGCATGTGTTGATCGACGGCGAGACGGGCACCGGCAAGACGCTTGTCGCCCACGCTTTGCACGCGGTCGGCACGCGGGCCTCGAAGAAATTCATCACCTTCGCCTGCGCGGGCCGCGATGAGGCCGATCTGACGCGGCGGCTGTTCGGGCCGGACCCGGATGGGCAGATTCAGCCGCTGATCGAAGAGGCCCGGGGCGGGACCTTGGTGCTTGAGGACATTGAGGCCATGCCGATGACGCTTCAGGCGCGTTTGCTCAAGTGGATCGACGAACAGGGCACGCCGCCCGAGACCCGGATCATCGCGATCTGTAACCTTCAAGAACAGGGGCGGACCTGCGAGTCTGCGCTGCGTCCCGACCTCTATTTCCGTCTCGCCGCGATGAAAATCACCACGCCGCCGCTGCGCTCTCGCGGTGAGGACATTTTGCTCCTGTTCACCCAATTGAGCCAGCAGTTCGCCGAAGAATACGGCTGTGACGCGCCGGAGGTTTCCGCCCAAGAAGCCGCCCAATTGTTGCAGGCGCCGTGGCCGGGCAACATCCGTCAGTTGATCAATGTCGCCGAACGCTCCGTGCTGCAAAGCCGTCGTGGATCGGGGTCGATCACCTCGCTTCTCTTGTCGGAAAGCGACGCCCCGGAACAGCAGACGATGACCACCGAGGGCAAGCCTTTGAAGGAATATGTCGAGGCCTTCGAGCGCATGTTGATCGACAACACGATGCGCCGCCACAAAGGCTCGATCGTGGCGGTGATGGACGAGCTCTGCCTGCCGCGCCGGACGCTGAATGAGAAAATGGCCAAATACGGGTTGCAACGCTCGGATTATCTCTGAGCCGCGCGGGTAAACATTTAACCCCGTACACATCAAAAAGGCGCCCCGAACCGGGGCGCCTTTCTCATATCTGAGCGAGGGAGCCTCAGATGTGGTCTGCCACCCATTTCGCATAGGCTTCGAGCCAGGATTTGAGGAAATCCTCGGTGCCTTCGGTGACGATCTTGCCGTCTTCGTCAAAGAGGTTCCACAGGTTGCCGATATAGGCCTCGGGCTGTTGCATGGCGGGCATGTTGAGGAAGACCAGAGGCTGGCGCAGGTGGTGATTGGCGCCAAAGCCACCGAGGCCCGAGGGGCTTGCGGTCACGATGCCGGCGGGCTTGCCGACCCAGGCGCTGTCGCCATAGGGACGCGAGCCGACATCCAGCGCGTTCTTGATCGCGGCGGGCATCGAGCGGTTGTATTCCGGGGTCACGAAAAGCACGCCGTCGGCGGCTTTGATCTCTTTGCGGAACCGCACCCAGGAGGCGGGCGGCGTGTCGGTGTCGAGGTCTTCGTTATAAAACGGCAGGTCGCCGATTTCGACGAAATCGAACTCAAGGCCCTCGGGGGCGATTTCGGTCAGGGCTTTGGCGAGCTTCAGGGTTTGGGAGTCCTTACGAAGCGAGCCAACGAGAACAGCGATACGAGTCATGGTACATCCTTTCGGGGCATGCGCAGGGTTCTGCGCATTTATGCTTGTGCTTGACGATGAATGTAGTGTTGTGAGCGCAAATAAACAGTGAAACTTATGTGCAGCGCAGAACCAATTCCCTGTCTGACTGCACATAGGAAAGCTTTGGCTGTTCGCGGGTGAAAAGATTTCGTTAAGCGGTTTTGTGCTATTTCATGCGGCGAAACGTCTTTCGACCCGGCTTTCAAGCGCGAACTCAGGGCGAACTTGGGGCGAAAATGTCGTTTCCATGAATTTGCGTGTTGTCTAAAGGCACATGCATCACTACTGATATAAGAACGCAGGTCCGCTTGGTGGCATTCCCGCCCCGGAAACCGCGTGAGAAAGATTCGCTGTATGTGTGTGTTGGAGGCCCGGGGTCGCGAAAACGATCGACTGCAAGGCACCACCCGCAGAACAGACCGATACCGCCGCATGGAATGACAAAACCTCGGCACGAACCGTCCCGACAGTCCTTTAGAGGGCCCGCGGGATTCAAATGGGCGCAAGAGTGACAAAGATCACGCGATGCGCCGGAGAAGAAACGCGATGCAACGCGCACAGGCACGAAGAAACGCAGACACGGGGGCCCTTGGCCGTCGTCCGTTTGCGACCGCTGCCTTAGCCGATCCGCTCGCCCCAAAACATCACCCGCAAACCCGCGCCGCCTCTTTCAACAGGGGCGCGCCCGTAACGGGTGCCGGAAGACAAATTCAATGGCAAAGAAAATGCTCATCGACGCCACCCACGCGGAGGAAACCCGCGTTGTGGTGGTCGACGGAAACAAGGTCGAGGAATTCGACTTTGAATCGGAAAACAAACGCCAGCTCGCTGGCAACATCTACCTCGCAAAAGTAACGCGCGTCGAGCCGTCCTTGCAGGCGGCCTTCGTCGATTACGGCGGCAACCGCCACGGCTTTTTGGCCTTCTCCGAGATTCACCCGGATTACTACCAGATCCCGGTCGCCGACCGTGAGGCCTTGCTGGCAGAAGAACTGGCCTACGCCAAGGCGCTCGAAGAGGAAGAAGACAAACCCAAACGCTCCCGCCGCCGCCGCACGCGGTCGCGCTCGAAATCCGATGAGACCAAATCCGACGACGTGAAAGCGGAAGGGGTCAAGAGCGAGGATGCGGTGGAGACCAAAGAGGTCGATCTGCCCGCAGAGGATGGGTCTGAAGGCTCTGCACCCGTTTCTGGCCCCGTTGTTTCTGGCATGGATGTGATCGAGCCGGAGGCCTCTGAGGCGGACGCACTGATTGCAGACGAAAAGGGTGCAGAAGAGGCCGAAACGGAAGAGACCCCTGTCGAAGAGGGCACATCGCCGGCTTTCACCGTGCACGAGACGCCGGTCGAAGAACCGGAAGATGAGGCGAAAGACAGCGCCGAAACGGCGGATGAGACGTCCGAAGAGGGCGCGTCTGACGAAGAAACGGCTGAAAACGACACGGACTCGGAAGACGAAGACGACTCTGATGAGGACGACTCTGATGAGGAAGATGAGGCGGAAACCGCTTCGGAGAAAGACTCCTCCATCGAAAGCGTCGCCGACGACGACACCGACGAGGAAGTGCGCCCGAAACGCAAGCCGCGTCCGCGTCGCTATAAGATCCAGGAAGTCGTCAAAGTGCGTCAGGTCATGCTGGTGCAGGTCGTCAAGGAAGAGCGCGGCAACAAAGGCGCGGCTCTGACCACCTACCTGTCTCTGGCCGGTCGCTATTGTGTTCTGATGCCCAACACCGCGCGTGGCGGTGGCATTTCGCGCAAGATCACCAACGCCGCAGACCGCAAGAAACTCAAAGAGATCGCGGGCGAATTGGAAGTGCCGCAGGGCGCTGGCCTGATCATCCGCACGGCGGGCGCGCAGCGCACCAAGACGGAGATCAAACGCGATTACGACTATCTCAAACGGATGTGGGAACAGATCCGCGAGTTGACCCTCAAATCTGTCGCACCGGCGAAGATTTACGAGGAAGGCGATCTGATCAAACGCTCGATCCGCGACCTTTACAACAAGGACATCGACGAGGTCTTCGTCGAGGGCGAGATGGGCTATCGCGAGGCCAAGGACTTCATGAAAATGATCATGCCGTCCCACGCCAAGAACGTGAAACACTACGCCGATCAACTGCCGCTTTTTGCCCGCTATCAGGTGGAAAGCTACCTCGCCGGCATGTTCAACCCGACCGTGCAGCTCAAATCCGGCGGCTATATCGTGATCGACGTGACCGAAGCCTTGGTTGCAGTCGACGTGAACTCGGGCCGCGCCACGAAAGAGGGCTCGATCGAGGACACTGCGCTCAAGACCAACCTGGAGGCCGCCGAAGAGGTGGCGCGTCAGGCGCGTCTGCGTGACTTGGCCGGCCTGATCGTCATCGACTTCATCGACATGGAAGAGCGCCGCAACAACACGGCGGTCGAGAAACGTCTGAAAGACAAGCTGAAAACCGACCGCGCCCGCATCCAGGTGGGCCGCATTTCGGGCTTTGGCCTGTTAGAAATGTCGCGTCAGCGTCTGCGCCCCGGCATGCTCGAGGCCACGACCCAGCCCTGTGCGCATTGCCACGGCACTGGTCTCATTCGCTCCGACGACAACATGGCGCTTTCGATCCTGCGCCAGCTCGAAGAAGAGGGCACGCGCAAGCGTTCCCGCGAGGTGCTTTTGAAAGCGCCGGTGGCCATCGTCAACTATCTGATGAACCAGAAACGCGAAATGATCGCCCAGATCGAAGCGCGTTATGGCATGGCGATCCGCATCGAAGCCGATCCTTTCCTGATCTCGCCGGACTTCTCCATCGAGAAATTCAAAACCGCCACCCGCGTGGTGCCGGAGGTGAGCGCGACGGTGATTTCGGCCTCTGCCGATCTGATGTCGGATTACGAGGATGACGAGGCCGAGGATCAGGTCGAGGACGAGGTGAACGAGGCCGAAGACGGTGCCGCTGAGACAGTGGATGAGACCTCTGAGGATCAAAAGCCGAAGAAACGTCGTCGTCGTCGTCGTCGTCGCAAGTCGCGTGACGAGACTGGTGAAAACGGTGAGACTGGCTCCGAAGAGGGGGAAACCTCTGAGGGCGAGAGCTCTAAGGCTTCGGAGGCTCCGCAAGAGGCTGAGGCCGCTGAGGACGCGTCTACGTCTGAGGACACTCCGACCGAAGAGGCCCCGAAGAAACGCACCCGCAGCCGCCGCAAAAAGGCCGAGCCGGTCGAAGAGGTGGCATCTGAGGACGGTTCCGAGGCCGCAAACGAGACCACGGACGAGGCCGCTGAGGCGCCGATCGAAGAGAAGCCGAAGCGCACCCGCACGCGTCGCAAAAAGGTCGAGGAGCCTGTCGCAGAGGGCGCCGAGGCCGCCGCGGAAGAGGCGCCGAAGCCGAAGCGCAAGCGTCGCACCAAGGCGGAGATCGAGGCAGACAAGGCTGCGAAAGCTGCCGCTGAGGCGGAAAAGGTGGCGGCAGAGCAGCCGGCTGTTGAGGCGGCACCTGAGGTGGCTTCGCAAGAGGTAACGCCTGAGGCCATCCCTGAAGTTGCGCCCGAGGCAGTGGTGGAGGCTGAAGACACCCCGGTGGCCGAGGTGCCCGCGGTTGAGCCCGTGGTCGAGACTGCAGCTGAACCTGTGGCCGAAACAGTGGCCGAAACAGTGGCTGAGACATCCGTGGACATTGCGGAAGCGCCGGAAACCGCCGCAGAACCTGTTCAGGAACCTGCCAATGCGGAGGCCGAACCGGAAGCGGACAAGCCTAAACGCCGTGGCTGGTGGAGTCGCTGAAGCCGACTAAGAAAGACATGAAACGGCCGGGCACAGTCCCGGCCGTTTTCATTTGATGCGCCCTCAAACGAGAATGTGAGCCGCTGCGACAGTCACGACGCTGGCCAGATCGCCCGTCCTGTGGCATGAGCATGCCATGTTCGGAATTGATCTCTTTGACGCCACGCTTCTGCCCTCCATGCTCGTCGCCCTTGCGGCGGGGATGGTGTCGTTTCTCAGCCCCTGCGTCCTGCCCATCGTGCCGCCCTATCTGGCCTATATGTCCGGGATTTCCATGGGGGAACTCACGGGCGGCGGCAAGGCCTCGCGCAAGGCGATCCTGCCGGCCTTGATGTTCGTTTTGGGGCTGTCGACCGTGTTCCTGTTTATGGGCTTCACCGCCTCGGCCTTTGGGATGTTTTTCCTGAAAAATCAGATGCTTTTCGCCCGTATCTCAGGTGTGGTGATCATCATCCTGGGCCTGCATTTCCTGTCCGTCTTCCGCATCCCGATCCTCGACCGCGAAGCGCGGATCGACGCGGGTGACAAGGGCGGTACGGCCTTGGGCGCCTATGTTCTTGGTCTTGCTTTTGCCTTTGGTTGGACGCCCTGCATCGGGCCGCAATTGGGCGCGATCCTGTCGATGGCGGCCTCTGAGGGCTCCGTGTCGCGCGGCACCACGCTGTTGGCGACCTATGCCATCGGCCTCGGCCTGCCGTTCCTATTATCTGCGATTTTCATCACCCGCGCGGTCGGTCTGATGAACCGTCTCAAACGCCACATGGGGCTGATTGAGAAAATCATGGGCGGGCTTTTGTTGTGCGTGGGGCTTTTGATGGTCACCGGCGCCTTCTCGCGCCTGTCGTACTGGCTTTTGGAAACCTTCCCAGCGCTGAGCCAACTCGGTTAAAAGGGCTTAATTTCGCCCCAAACCCGCGCTAGTCTACCGAAAACGTTAAAGGTTTCGGGATGAGCGAGCAGGGTGCAGAGGTGAGGCGGCGGCGGGTGTTCTACATCCCCGGCTACGACCCCATTCCGCCACGGCGCTACCGCGAATTGTACCGCAAGGAAGGCGCGGCGCAGGCGGAGATATCCGGCTATTCCCTCAATCTCGCCCCGAAAAAGGGCCGCAATTTTGGCTGGTCCGTCCGTGGAGAGATCGACGGCGCGACGACCCAGAGCGAGATCGACGTCCTCGTCTGGTCCGACATCGTGCAAGACAGCATGGAGGCGGGGATTTTCCGCACCTATCTGATCCTCGCGCGGACCGCTTGGATCTACATCTCCACCGGCGCGCTGTCTCGCCTGATGAAGCTCAGGCGCGGGCCGGTGATCGCCGCACTTTACCCGATTGGCGTCCTGCTGGCGCAGCTTCTGATCGCACTCTTGCTGGTCTGGTCGATCACCTGGATCGCGGGTCTGATGGGGGCGGCTTGGATCGGTGCCGCGCTCGGCCTGATTGCGGGCTATTTGCTTTTGCGTTGGTTCAAGGCCAAAGACGGCAAGCTGTTCGCCTATTATCTGATGCATGATTACGGGTTTTCGGCGCGCTGGCGGGGGGCCAATCCACCGATGTTGGACGCCCGCATGGCAGAGTTTCGTGCCGAGATTGCCGAGGCATTGACGCAAGACTGGGACGAGATTTTGCTCGTTGGCCACAGCTCCGGCGCGCATCTGGGCGTGTCGATCCTGGCCGATCTGATCCGCGCGGGCGAGGTGCCCGAGGAAGGGCCCGCTCTGTCCTTTCTGACCCTCGGCCATGTCGTGCCGATGGTCTCTTACCTGCCGGAGGCCAAGGTGCTGCGCCGCGATCTGGCCTATCTCTCGACGCGCGATGAGATTTTTTGGCTTGATGTGACGGCGCCGGGGGATCCGTGCTCTTTCGCGCTCTGCGATCCGATCAAGGTTTCTGGCGTGGCGCCCGACGGGCAAAAATGGCCGCTGGTGATCTCGGCCGCTTTCACCCAGACTCTCAGCCCCGAAAAACAGGCCACCATGAAACGCCGTTTTTTCCGGCGGCATTTTCAGTATCTCTGTGCGTTCGATCGACCTGGTGACTACGATTATTTCAAAATCACCTCTGGCGGCGAAACCTTGGCGACGCGCTTTGGCGAGGCCGTGCCAAGCCCCTCGCGGATCGACACGCCGGCGAATAAATTCACGGCGATGGCCGAGGAGGGCGCAGAATGATCCCGCCAAAACCGACCCCGCGCCCGGAAAAAACCAGCCTGCGCAACTATGTCAAACTGTTCCGCAAGGACATTCTCTCGGCGCAACCGGCCAAGCTTTACCGTGCTTGGATGGCGGACTATAAGACGCCGTTTTTCCGCAGTTTTCTGGTCAATCAGCCTTCTTTGGTCAAACGCGTGCTCAATGAGGAGCCGATGAATTTCCCCAAATCGGGACGCGTTGCGGAGGGGCTGCGTCCACTTCTGGGCAATTCGGTGTTCCTGACCAATGGCGAGACGTGGCTGAAACAACGCCGCATCATCGACCCGGCCTTTGAGGGCGGGCGGCTCAAGGACACGTTTCCCGCGATGCTTGGGGCAGGGCAGGCGATGGTGGCGCAGCTGCAAGCCCAAGATGGCCCGCTCGACATTGAACCCTATGCCTCCGAGGGCGCGGCGGATGTGATTTTCCGCACGCTGTTCTCAATCCCGATCACCCATGACACCGCCTCGAAGGTCTTTGAGGAGTTCCAAGGCTATCAACGCGCCCAGCCTATTCTCAACATCGCCGCCTTCATCCCGCTGCCGAAATGGCTGCCGCGGTTTCATCGCAAGAGGACGCGCGACGGCGCCAAGGCGATCCGCAAGCTGATCACCGATCTGACCGCCAAGCGCATGGCGGAGATCTCGGCGGGGACCGCGCCGGATGATCTGGCGACGAAGATCATGACCACCGCCGATCCCGTAACCGGGGAACGATTCGACACTGACGAAATGGTCGACCAAGTGGCGATCTTTTTCCTCGCGGGGCATGAAACTTCGGCCACGGCACTGGCTTGGGCGCTTTGGCTTTTGGCGGCGAACCCGGAGGTTCAGGACCGTGTCGCGGCGGAGGCGCTGAGCCTGCCCGAGGAGCCGAGCTTCTCCGATCTGTCAAAACTGCGCTTTACCAAAGACGTCTTCCGCGAAACGCTCAGGCTCTACCCGCCGGTGCCGATGATGGTGCGGGAGGCGAAATGTCCGGTGCAGTTCCGCGCCCGCAATGTCCCGAAAGGCGCGCAGATCGTGCTCTCACCCTGGCACCTCGGGCGGCATGAGATTTTCTGGGACCGCCCCCATGAGTTCGACCCGGATCGGTTCAAGACCGAGAATGGCAAGACCTGTCTGCGCGATGCCTTCATTCCGTTTTCCTCCGGGCCAAGGGTCTGTACCGGCGCGGGCTTTGCTATGGTGGAGGGGCCTTTGTTCCTCGCACTTTTGTTGCGGGCGTTTCGGTTCGAGACGGTGTCGGACAAGACGCCCGTGCCCGTCGCGCATCTGACGGTGCGCTCTAAAGACGGCATCTGGTTAAAGATAACGCCACGGGAGGGCGCTTTTCGAGGGTGAAAATACGCGCGACGAAACGGTTCTGGGGAAACGCTTGTTCCGGCAAATTGCGAAATTATGGAACGGTCTCCCTGTCTCTCTGGCGCTGTCTTGAGTTTGCGGAATGCGCGTCCTACACATTCAGGGACTGCGAGATTTAAAGGATATACCCATGTCTGCTCCTTCTGCCCTGAAACGCGATATGATCGACAGCATCGGCAACACGCCTCTGATCCGGCTCAAAGGCCCGTCGGAGGAGACCGGCTGTGAGATCTACGGCAAGGCGGAATTCATGAACCCCGGCCAGTCGGTCAAAGACCGGGCAGCGCTCTTCATCATTCAGGATGCGCTGAAAAAAGGCACGCTGAAACCCGGCGGCACGATTGTCGAGGGCACGGCGGGCAACACCGGGATCGGTCTGGCGCTTGTCGGTTCCGCTTTGGGTTTTCGCACCGTGATCGTGATCCCGGAGACGCAGTCTCAGGAGAAAAAGGACATGATCCGGCTGGCGGGCGCGGAACTCGTCCAAGTGCCCGCCGCGCCCTATAAGAATCCGAACAATTACGTGCGCTATTCCGAACGTCTGGCCGCGAAACTTGCACAAAGCGAACCAAAGGGCGTGATTTGGGCCAATCAGTTCGACAACGTTGCGAACCGTCAGGCGCATATCGAAACCACCGGCCCGGAGATCTGGGATCAGACCGGCGGTAAGGTCGATGGCTTTATCTGCGCGGTGGGCTCCGGCGGGACCTTCGCGGGTGTCGGCATGGCGCTTCAGCCCAAAGGCGTGAAAATCGGTCTTGCCGATCCGATGGGGGCTGCGCTCTATAGCTACTACAAAACCGGCGAGCTGACATCCGAGGGCGGTTCGATCACCGAAGGCATCGGGCAGGGGCGGATCACCGCCAATCTCGAAGGCTTTACCCCGGATTTCGCCTATCAGATCCCGGACGAAGAGGCGCTTCCGGTCGTCTTCGACCTGTTGGAGCACGAAGGCCTCTGTGTCGGCGGCTCGTCCGGCATCAATGTCGCGGGCGCGATGCGCATGGCACGCGAGATGGGGCCGGGTCACACCATTGTAACGATCCTGTGCGACTACGGCACGCGCTACCAGTCGAAACTCTTTAACCCCGAGTTTCTCAAGGAAAAACAACTGCCGGTGCCGGAATGGCTTGACCGTGGACCGCGTGCTCTGCCTGACGTATATGAAGGAGCATGATCAGACAGTTCTTTCGCCGCTTTCTCTTGATTCTCGTTCTGGCGCTGCCGCTCTCTGCGGTGGCCCAAGACGGGGTGACCCCGGACTACAAAGAGTGGGACGGCGTGGCCACCGCTGCGGAAAAACAGATTTCCAAAGGCGACACGTCGAACGCCGATCTGGAGCAACTGCGTGAGGAGCTTGTCACCTGGCGCGAGAACTTCCTCTCTGCCGAGGGCAACAACGCCACCCGGATCGAGACGCTCAAGGCCCAGATCGAGGCCTTGGGAGCGGCGCCCGCCGAAGGCGAGTCGGAAAGCGCCGAGATCACTCAGCGGCGCCGGGAACTGAACAACCAGCTCGAGAGCGCACAGGCTCCGATCAAGGCCGCCGAAGAGGCCTATACCCGTGCCAACGGGCTGATCTCCGAAATTGACGCCGCGCTGACGGAACGCCAGGCCGATGAGCTGATGAGCCTCGGCCCCAGCCCGCTCAATCCGACGCTCTGGCCCGCCGCCTTTGGCGCGCTGGCGCAGACAGGCATGGCGGGCTGGACCTCCATCGTGGAAAACGCCGCCTCGCAAACCGGGCGCAGCACGCTGAAAACCAATGGCGCGATGATCGGCCTGTCGCTTTTGGTGGCGCTGATTTTCATCCTGCGTGGGCGGCATTGGTCGGAGAGCATCACCACCTGGGTGCGTCGCCGGGTCTCCGGTGAGGCGGGCAAGGGGGTGACGGGGTTCCTCGCCTCTTTGCTGCAAATTCTGATGCCGATGATCGGCTTGATCGCGATCCTTGTCGCAGCGACGCTGACGGGCGCTTTGGGGCCGCGTGCCAATGTGGTCATGGGCGCGATCCCGCAAATCGGGCTGGTGTATTTCTTCTGGCGCTGGATTGCCGGGCGCCTGTTTTACGCCACAGATTCGGAAGAACCGATCCTCGATCTGGGCGCTGTGCGCCGGGTCGAGGCGATGACCATGGGCGCTTTGGCGGGCATTATGTCGGTGCTCAACGAGGTGCTGATCCAGCTGGCGGAGATCGACGATTACAGCCCCGCGACCATGGCGGTGCTGACCTTTCCCCTGGTGTTGGTGGCGGGGTTTGCGCTGTTCCGGTTGGCGCGGATTTTGGCACCTGCAAAACACACCGCGTCTTCTGAGGACGAACAGTTCGAGATTGCCAACGAGGGTCAGGGCTTTGGCGCGCTGATCCTTCAAACCATCGCGCGCGTGGTGCTGATCGCCTCGATCATCGCTGTGTTGCTGGCCGCGACCGGCTATATGGAAGCGGCCAAGAGCATCGTCTTTCCGCTTTTGCGCTCACTGGGCCTGATGGGCTTTGTCGCGGTGCTGTCAAAGCTTTGCTACGATCTCTACGCCTTGGTGACGCGGCAACCGGAGGGCGCGAAGGACGCGCTCATTCCGGTCTTTGCCTCCTTCCTGATCGTGGTGGCGTCCCTGCCGTTCTTTGCGCTGATCTGGGGCATGCGCGAGGATCAGCTCCTGGAGCTTTGGGTGCAGATCAACGAAGGCGTGTCCTTGGGCGGGGTCACCATTTCGCCCGGTGTTTTCGTGACCTTCGTTATTGTTTTCATGATCGGTCTCGGGGCCACGCGGCTGTTCAAAGCCGCGCTCAAAAGCACTGTTTTGCCGAAGACCAAGCTCGACAAGGGCGGCCAGAATGCCATCGTGGCGGGCGCCGGATACCTCGGTGTGTTCCTTTCGGCGATCATCGCCATCGTCTCGGCGGGGATCGACCTTTCGGCGCTGGCGATTGTCGCGGGGGCGCTGTCTCTCGGCATCGGTTTCGGCCTTCAGAACATCGTGCAGAACTTTGTCTCCGGCATCATCCTGTTGATCGAGCGACCGATTTCCGAGGGCGACTGGATCGACGTGGGCAATGGCCAGATGGGCTTTGTGCGCGACATTTCCGTGCGCTCGACGCGGGTCGAGACCTTTGACAAGACCGACCTGATCGTGCCCAACGCCGATCTGATTTCCAACCAGGTGACGAACTACACCCGTGGCAATCTCATCGGACGGGTGATCGTGCCGGTGGGCGTCGCCTATGGCACGGACACGCGCAAGGTCGAGGCGATTTTGCAGGAGATTGCCGAGGATCAGCCAATGGTCGCGATGAACCCGGCGCCGCAGGTGTTGTTCCTGAATTTCGGCGCCGATGCGCTGGAGTTCGAGATCCGCGCGATCCTGCGCGATGTGACCTATATTCTGGCGGTGAAGAACGACATCAACCACGCGGTGGCGAAACGCTTTGCCGAGGAAGGTATCGAAATTCCCTTTGCGCAGCGCGACATCTGGCTGCGCAACCCGGAGGCGCTGTCGCCGAAACCGGCGGGGGCAGAGAATTTGCCGACCACCCAGAGCGACGCTGTCGAGACGTCGGAAACACCGAGCAAGGTCGATCCGCAGATGTTGGACGACAAGGATTTCGACAATGACGCAGAGAGCGACGGCGACGCGGAGGGGGACGTCACGTGACCGACTTGCTGTTTCGCGAAGACGCCTATCTGCAAGAGGCCGAGGCCAAGGTCCTGCGCCATACCTCCGAGGGCGGTGTGGTTCTGGACCGCACGATCTTCTATCCGACAGGGGGCGGCCAGCCCGGCGACAGCGGGCGGCTGGATTGGTCTGAGGGCGGCACCAAAGCTGGCCTGACGATTGCCACGACCGTGAAAGGCGCGCCCAATGCCGCCCGCGAGGAGATCGTCCTGATCCCCGCCGAACCCGCGCCCCTGCCGCCCATCGGCACCACGGTGACCCAGCGTCTCGACTGGATGCGTCGGCATCATCACATGCGCATCCACACCGCGCTGCATCTTTTGTCCGTCGTCTTGCCCTATCCGGTGACCGGGGGGGCGATCGGGGCGGAGAAAGGCCGGTTGGATTTCCAGATGCCGGAGCCCATCGCGGACAAACAGGCGCTAGAAGACGATCTCAATGCCTTGATCGAGCGCGATCTGGTGGTCTCCGAGGATTGGATCACGGATGAGGACCTCGCCGCCAACCCGGCCATCGTCAAGACCATGTCGGTCATGCCGCCGATGGGGCAGGCCCAGAATGAGGGGCGTGTGAGGTTGATCCGGATCGGACAGGGACGCGATCAGATCGACCTACAACCCTGCGGCGGAACCCATGTGGCGCGCACCTCGGAAATCGGTCGTATCCGCATCGGCAAACTCGAGAAAAAAGGCCGCGACAATCGCCGGGTGTCGATCCATCTGGATTGATCATATTGCATTGTTTTTATGGTGAAAAAGACGTTCGCCCTAGAGGTGCGTACATGCGTCGTCAAAAAACATTCATTTTCTGACAATCGGGGGGTTGCACCCCCCCTATGATCTCCACTATAGACGCCGGCGGAGAGGTGGCCGAGTGGTCGAAGGCGCACGCCTGGAAAGTGTGTAGGCGGGGAACCGTCTCGAGGGTTCGAATCCCTTCCTCTCCGCCATAACCCATCAGATTGTTGATGTCTGGATGTAGTGCCGCTCATAACCCTTTGAGGTTAGGGCGGTTTTTTCTTTTGTGGCCAGCATAAAACAACCCGCGCCACTTCGAAAGCCGCGCGGGTTTTGACAGTCTGTCAGGGGGCGTTACGCGCCGCGCATGATCATCCGGTAGCGCATCTGGTCAAAGATCACCGCAAGGATCAACAAGCTGCCCAGCAGCACCATTTGCATGTAGGAACTGACGCGGGCGATGTTCATGCCGTTTTGCACCATGACGATGAAAAACGCGCCCAAGACCACGTTCTGCACCCGCCCGATGCCGCCTCGCAAGGAGACCCCCGCGATGACACAGGCGGCGATGGATTCAAGCGCCATGGTGCCCCCGAGGTTGGCCTCGCCGCTTTCCACACGGGCGGTCAAAAGCACGCCGGTCAGCGCGGCGATCAGCGAACAGAGGACGTAGGCCAGAACCAGCGTCTTTTTGGTGTCGATGGCGGAGAGATGCGCGGCCTTGATGTTGCCGCCGACCGCATAGATGCGGGTGCCAAGTGTTGTGCGCGACATCATCAGCCACATCACGACGATACAGATCACCGCGATGAACACCGGCACGGGCACGCCGAACCATTTGCCGAAGCCGAAGGTGTCGCCAAAGGCAAAGGGCAGGCCGGAGATCGGGATGCCGCCGGTCATGAACAGCGCAAGCCCTGCACCCACGGAGGAGACGCCCAGCGTCATGATGAAGGGCGAGACCTCGAAATAGGCGACGCCCACACCGTTGATCAGCCCGACGATCAGCGCGACACAGCCGCCTGCGAGGATGCCGGTCGCGATGATCAGGAACACGCTGTCAAAGACGCCCGCGGCCCAGGTCATCGACAGGGCGGAGGCCACAGAGGTCAGCGCAATCGCGGTGCCGACCGACAGGTCGAACCCGCCGGAGACCAGCACCAGCATTTGTCCCAAGGAGACGAGCACCAGATAGACAGACTGGCGCGCGACATTCATCAGGTTCTGCCCGGTCAGGAATTTGTCGGACATAAAGGAGAACACCACAAGCGCGATGCCGAGAAAGAACGGCAAGACGCCCACACGGATGAACAGGGTTTTGATCGGATTGGCGCGCGGTGTGACCTGCGCCGGTGCGGTTGCATCGCTCATTGGACGGGCTCGCTTTCGGTGAAGAAATATTTCAGGACGGTGTCTTCGCTGGCCTCAGTGCGCGGCAGCTCTGCCGAGACCTGGCCATTGGCGAAGACAAGAATGCGGTGGGACAGGTTGATCGCTTCGGGCAGGTCGGAGGAGATCACGACCACGGCTTTTCCGGCCTCGGCCAGGGCCTTGATTTTCAGGTAAAGGGCGGCGCGGGTGCCCATATCGACGCCCACGGTGGGTTCGTCGAAGATGTAGACATCGGCCTCCTGGCCAAAGGCCTTGCCGAAGAGCACCTTTTGCTGATTGCCGCCCGAAAGCTGCGACACGCGCCGGGCGCGGTAGTCTTCGGGCAGCTCGACCCGCGTTGCAATCCCGGCCACTGTGTCACGCACCCTGCGCCAGTCGATCCAGCCGCGTTTGACGGGCGCACCGGAGGTCACGACATTGAGCGCAAGGTTCTCGTCCGAGGTCTTTGCCAGATCGAGCCCCTCGTGTTTGCGATCAGGCGACAGGTAATAGAGGCCTGCGCGGATGATCTCGCGCGTGGGCAACCTGGTGATGTCGTGACCGTTCAAGTGAACCGTGCCGGACCGCCGCGGACCCAAGCCCATCATGGCGCGGAAGAACCGCGATTTGCCACAGCCGACCAGACCCGCGACACCCAGAACCTCGCCTCGGCGCAGGCTGAGCGAAGAGGGGGCCACGCCGGGGGTGGCAAGCTCTGTGACCTCAAGCACCACGTCGCCGGGCGTCGTGGCAATAGTCGGATAAATGTCGGCAATCTGGCGTCCGGTCATCATTTCGACCAGTGCCGCCTCATCGGTGCCCGCCATTTCGACCGTGCCGATCTTGGCCCCGTCGCGCAGCACGGTGATGCGGTCGGCGATGCGTTTGAACTCCTGCATCCGGTGCGAAATATAGATGATGCCGACGCCTTTGGCCTTTTGCCTCTCGATGAAATGGAACAGGTGATCCACCTCGCGTTCGGTCAAGGAGGCGGTGGGCTCGTCGAGGATCAGCACTTTCAGATCGCCGTGAAACGCCTTGGAAATCTCAAGCATCTGCTGTTGCGCGCGCGACAGCGTCGAGACCCGCGCGGTGGGGGAGATCGGGAATCCCAGCTCGTCGAAAATCTCCTGTGCGCGGCGGCGCATCTCGGCATGATCGACCAAAATCCCCATGCGCGGTTCCTGTCCGAGAAACATGTTCTCGGCCACGGTGAGCGTGGGGATGAGGGAGAATTCCTGAAACACCGTGTAGACGCCATGCGCCTTGGCGCGGGCCACGGAGTCGAAGACCACCTCATGATGATCGAGGTAAATCTTGCCCTCGGAGGGCGTGTTGGCGCCGGCGAGCATGGAGATCAGAGTGGATTTTCCTGCGCCGTTTTCACCAAATAAAACATGCACTTCGCCCGCCATGAGATCGAAATCCACGCCATCGAGGGCACGCACGCCGGGGTAGGTCTTGGTCAGATTGTGGGTCGTGAGTAGAGGAAGAGTCATGGGGCCTCCTATCGGGTGAGGCAAGGGAACGGCCTCACCCGAATTGGTCTTCATATCAAAGAGGGATCAGGCGATCACTCGACGGAGAAGACGGGACGGAAGCCTTCCGGCGGCAAGATCGCATCGCGGGACAGATCGCCGATGGTGTCGCTGTCGACGACAAAGATCTTCGGCCCGACGTGTTTGACGTAGTCCTTGCCTTCGATGATCCGCACGGCTTGGTCCATCGCGATCCGGCCCTGAATGACCATGGAATCCGCCGGTGCTGCCGCGATCATGCCGCGTTGAATGCCAGTGTAGACGCCGGGGGTCATGTAAAAGGCCAAAAGGCCGATCTCATCCGTCAGACCGCGTTCGCGCAACAGACCCTGTGCGGCTTCGGCGGTGACGGCGGTGCCCGCGAGGTAGCTCACATCCGGGTCGGATTGCAGCACGTCTTCGACCAGTTTGAGCTGGGCTTCCTTGCCGGTGTCGCCGTAGCGCGGTTCCAGAACCTCGACGGCGGAGCCTTTGACAGCCTCCAGGAACCCGGAGTTCGCGGCCTCGACCCAACCGGCGCCGGCCGGACCGGGGAACCAGCCGACTTTCGCCGGATCGCTGCCCGCCGGGTGTTTCTCGGCCAGATATTTGCCGGTCTCAAAGCCCATCGTGTAGAAGGACACGAGAGATTTGGCGGAGATGTCGGGCGAGGAGACGCCGTTGATCACATCGATCACCGGGATGCCCTTGGCGGCGGTCTCTTTGATCACGTTGTTCAAGCCATCGTAAGAAATCGCGCCGATGATCACCGCGTCGGCGCCGGCTGCGACGCAATCCTCGATCTGGCTTACCTGTTTGGCAAGCTCGGTGTACCCGCCCGCCTCGACGAGGTTCATCTTGACACCGAGGCGCTTGGCTTCTTCTGCGACGCCATAATCGACACCCAGCCAATAGGCGTCTTTCATATGCGGGAAGGACACGCAGATGTCATAGGCCGCATCGGCTTTCTCAAGCGGCGTGTAAGTCACGGCGCTGGTGGTGCCGTCGGTCGAGAAGGCGGGGGTCACCTCTTCGGCCTCATAGGGATACCAGTCTTCGGCAAAGCCGGGAGCGGTGGCCAGCGCGGCAAGCGCCACGCCTGTCATCAGGGCGAGTTTCATGGATCTGACTCCTTGTTGGTTCATCAGGGAAGGCGGCTTTATGCCGCTTGTTATTGTGGTCTGGCTTTCGAGGTGGGGCCGAAGCCCCGGGAGGACGTCGGCCCCTCAGGAGAGGGACTGACGAATTTCTGAAATCATGGCTTTGCGGTCCGCGCGTGCGGCCAACGCCTCATCCATCTCGACGCGTTTGAATTTGACCGGCGTGTTGGGTTGCAACTGACCGATCAGGTCCATATCGGCGGAGATCACCGCGCCGAGGGTGAAATACCCGCCGCCTGAGACGGCATCGCGGTGCAACACGATGGGTTCAAGCCCGCCGGGCACCTGAATGGAGCCATAGGAATAACAGCCATCGACGATGTTCGACGGATCGGAACCTGCGCCGAAGGGCTGCGGACGGTCGACGAATTCCATCGGCTGACCGCCACGGAAGCGGTAGCCCATACGGTCGGCCTCGGGCGCGACCCCCCAATCGTCGTCAAAGAAGGCCTTTTGGCTCTTTTCCGTCAGGCGGTGCCAATAAAGCCCGGTCAGGACGCGCAATTCGGCCGGAGAGCCGGGGCGGCGGCGGAGCGCGTCGGGGACCACGCGTCCCTCCGCCACCACCGACCCGTCGCCGACAGGGATCACATCGCCTGCGGCAATGGCGCGGCCTTCAAAGCCACCCAGCGCGCCAATCGGATAGGTCGAGCGCGAGCCAAGTGCCGGGGGTGTGTCGATGCCGCCGGAGACCGCGATATAAATGCGCGCGCCGGTTTTCAGAAAACCGAAGGACAGCACCTGACCGGGTTTCACGGTGAAGGAGGTCCATGTCTCGCGCGGCTCACCATCAAGGAACATGGGCATCTCTGCGCCTGTCACGGCCACGCTCATCTCGGCGCCGAATTTGATCTCCGGCCCCATGAACACGGCTTCCAATCCCGCGGCCCCTTCGTCATTGCCGACGAGCATATTCGCGGCCCGAAACGCAAGGCGATCCATCGCGCCGCCTTCGGGAATGCCGAGGTGGAAATAGCCGGGGCGGCCAAGGTCCTGAATGGTCGTTGCAAGCCCGGGTTTGATGATCTCAAGCGTCATTGAGGGCCTCCATCAGCTTGGCGTTAAAGCCGGTCATGTCGTCGTTGAATGCATCGAGATCAAAGGCGACCTCGGCGATGCGCGGCGTGTAGGTGCCATCCTCGACCGCCTCGGTAATGCGGTCGTATTCGGCGCGATCAATGGGTTTCCATTTCACGATGTCGCCGGGTTTAAAGAAGACCATGAAGTCTTTGAGATAGCTGATCTTTTGCTCCGGATCGAAGATCGGCATCGGCGTGATGCCGAACATCTGATAGCCGCCCGCGCCGCGCACGGAATAGATGCAGGAGAAACAGCCACCATAGCCCACCGTCAGCTTCGGCGTGTCGGTGCGGGGGCGCAGGTATTTCGGCACTTCGAGCTGTTTGTCGCGCTCGACGAGTTGGTAGAGAAACGGCAGGCCGGAGACGAAGCCCACCATCGAGACGAACCACGGCTGGCTGTGATGCGCCTCGATGAAATCGGCGACCGTATCATAGCCGTTGATCCGCGCGGCATAATCGAGATCGCTTCCCGTCGGGTCTTGGTGGCGTTCGCGGAACCGCATCAGGGTCTCGTGAGTCCAGGGGTCCTCGTAATAGACAGGGATTTCGATGATCCGGGTGTCGAGGCGTTTTTCCTGCGCTTCGGCCTGATGTTCGAAGGCTTTGATCTTGTCCATCATCGCATCCGGCGCGATCACGTCGGGGTCGAACCGCACTTCGAAAGAGGCATTGGCGGGCAGGATCTCGGTCACGCCGGGAATATTCGCCTCGCGCACCATGTTCGAGAGAGAGAGCGCGATAAAGAAGGCGTCCAGCGACATTTCATCGTCGATCTCGACATAGATATGTTCGTCCCCGCCATATGTGTAACGCGTTTTCATGCGGCGTCTCCTTTGGTTGCGGACAGGTTTCCGGCCTCAAGCCAGGGCTCGAGCCATTGGGTGTGGAAGACGCCTTTGCGCACCTCCGGGTCGGCGGCCAGGGCCAGGTGCAGCGGCGCGGTGGTTTTCGTGCCGCCGATCTCCATGCTTTCGAGCGCCTCCACCAGCTTGTCGATGGTGGCCTCGCGGGTCTCGGCATGGACGATGACCTTGCCCAGCAAAGAGTCGTAGAAGGGCGGGATTTGATAGCCCTCGGAGAGGAAGTGATCAAAGCGCACGCCGTCGCCGGTCGGTTCCTTGAGCGTGGCCACGACACCGGGCCAAGGCATGAAATTCAGGAACGGGTCCTCGGCACAGAGGCGCACCTCGATGGCGTGGCCGGTCTTTTTGATCTCATTTTGGGTCATCGACAGTTTCGCACCACCGCAGACCTTGATCATTTCGGCGACAAGATCGACGCCGGTGACCATTTCGGTCACGGGGTGTTCGACCTGAATGCGGGTGTTCATCTCGATGAAGTAAAACTCATTCGCCGCCTCATCATAGAGATACTCAAGCGTCCCTGCGCCGCGATAGTTCACCGCTTTGGCCAGGGCCACGGCGGAGGCGCAGAGGCTTTCGCGGGTCTCGTCGTCGAGGCACATCGCGCCTGCTTCTTCCCAAACCTTCTGACGACGGCGTTGCAGCGAGCATTCGCGCTCATAGCAATGCACGGCCGTCTCGCCATCGCCCAGAATTTGCACCTCGATATGGCGCGGCGAGAGGATCGCACGTTCGATATAAAGCCCCCCGTCGCCAAAGGCGGCTTCGGCTTCGGCCTTGGCTTGTGGGGCCAGCGTTTTCAGCTCGGCTTCGTCTTTCGCGATGCGGATGCCGCGCCCACCGCCGCCTGCGGCGGCTTTGATCATCACCGGATAGCCGATCTTCTCGGCGACAGATACCGCCTCTGAGACATCAATGCGCCCGTCGGAGCCGGGGACGACCGGCACGCCAGCGGCCTCGGCGGCCTGACGCGCCGCCACCTTGTCACCCATGCGCTCGATCGTGTCGGCGGAGGGGCCGACGAAAATCAGACCGGCCTCTTCGACGGCGCGGGCGAAGGCCGGGCTTTCGGAGAGAAAGCCGTAGCCCGGATGGATCGCGTCCGCCTTGGTGGCTTTTGCGGCTTCCAGAATGGCCGGGATGTTGAGGTAGCTGTCTTTCGAGGGCGCGGGGCCGACGCAGATGGCCTCATCGGCAAGTTTGACGGCCAACATCTCCGTGTCCGCTTCGGAATGTGCCTGAATCGTGTGGATGCCGAGGGCTTTCGCGGCTTTCACCACGCGCACGGCGATCTCCCCACGGTTGGCGATGAACAGTCTTTCAATCGCCATGTCAGTCAAGCTCCGCCAAGACGGCGCCTGCGGTGACGGGGGTGGCGTCGTCGACGCTGTAGCCTTTGAAGGTGCCCGCGATGTCTGCGGTCACTGCGATGAAGGTTTTCATCACTTCGATCAGGCCGATCTGGTCGCCGACGGCCACCGCATCCCCGGGCGCCTTGAAGGGCGGCTCTTCGGGGGAGGGCTTGTGGTAAAAAGTGCCGGGGAGGGGGGACTGGATGTCGCTCATGATGTGGTTTCCCTGTTGTTTGGACCGCTTCACGCGGTCTCGAGCACGGCGGAGGCCGGTGCGATGTTGATCCCGTTCTCGGTGAGAGCGGCGCGAATGGCGCGCCCGATCTCAACCGCGCCGGGGGTGTCGGAATGGAAACAGATGGACTCGAACGCGATGTCGATATCTTTGCCGGTGACGGTGGTCACCTTGCCTTCGACGCAGGCACGCAAACATTTCTGGGCGATCTCTTCGGGATCGGGCCGCGACACGCGGCGGGTGAAGACGATGGACCCGTCGTCGCCATAGTCGCGGTCGGCGTAGAATTCCCGGATCACCGGCTGGCCCAAACGTTTGGCGACGTCGTAGGTTTTCGAGGTTCCCATGCAAAAGATCAAGAGATCGCCGCTGATCGCCGCCAGACTTTCGATCATGTGGCGCGACAGGTCTTCGTTGACGGCGGCCTCCATGTAGAGCGCGCCGTGGGGTTTGACGTGCTGAAGGCGAATGCCGTGACGACGCCCGAATTCGCGCACCGCGCCGACCTGATAGATGATGTCATTGACCAGCTCTTCGGGCGTGGTCTTGATGTAGCGGCGGCCAAAGCCCTGAAGATCGCGGTAGCCGGGATGCGCGCCGAGGCCGACGCCGTAGGTCTGCGCCAGTTTGATCACCCGATCCATGGAGTTCGGATCGCCGGCATGAAACCCGGCCGCGATATTGGCCGAGGAGATCAGAGCCATCAGCTCTTCATCGGGGGCGTCGCTCAGAACCCAATGCCCGAAGCCCTCTCCCATGTCGCAATTCAAATCGATGATCTTTCGCATGTTCGGTCCTTAATTTCTTTGGACCCATCCTCTGAAAAAAATCTTCCTGTTGTAAAATTCAAAATATTGTTTTTGCATTATCGAAAAATCAGAATGAAAGAGCGGCAAAGAGATCATCTGGAAATCGCTCAAAATAGGGATTTGGCGCAAAAATGGGCGAAATTGAAACGAAGTCGCCTGAAAGTTGTTCTGATTTAAAGATAATGCATATCTACAAATTCGAAATTTACGTTTCCGCGCTCCTGCGACAGGATGTTTCGGAATAAACCGCCGATGGTTATCGGAGACTCCGAACAGGGACAGCACCATGAATCTGCGTCAGTTGAAATATTTCATCGCCACCGCCGAGCTCGGTCAGGTCAGCCGCGCCGCCAGCGAGCTCAGGATTTCGCAAAGTTCGATCACCACCGCCGTGCGCGAGTTGGAGCAGGATCTCGATGCCATCCTGTTCGTCCGCACCGCACATGGCATGGAACTGACGCCGCCGGGGCGCGAGCTTTTGGGGGCGGCGCGCGAGATCATGGAAAAGGTCGAAATGGCACGCAATGTGGTGCAGGGGCATTCGGAGATCGAAGGCACGATCAACATTGCCGCGACCTATACGGTGATCGGATATTTCCTGCCCTTCCACCTCGACCGGCTCAAGCACAGGTTCCCCAAACTCGACATTCGTCTCAGCGAGTTGAACCGTGAGAGCATCGAAGAGGGGTTGATCACCAATCGCTTCGATATGGCGGTGCTTTTGACCTCGAACACGCAAAGCCCCGAATTGGACACGCAAACCCTGTTGCGTTCACCGCGCAGGCTGTGGGTGCCGCAAAACCACCCGCTGCAAATCAAAGGTCAGGCGCATTTCGAGGAGATCGCCGAGGAGGATTACATCATGCTGACGGTCGATGAGGCGGCGCATACCTCGATGAAATACTGGGGGCCGACGGGGTTGGTGCCGAAGGTCAAGCTGAGGACTTCTTCGACCGAAGCGGTGCGCTCTATGGTCGCCAACGGGCAGGGCGTGACGATCCTCTCCGATATGGTCTACAGGCCCTGGTCGCTTGAGGGGCGGCGGATCGGCACGGTGGTGGTGGATCGCGACATCCCGTCGATGGACGTTGGTCTGGCCTGGCGCAAGGGGCAGGAGTGGAGCGAGGCGACGCGGATGTTCTTTGACTATTTCAGCGAGGTGTTCCAGGCGCCGCAGATGGGGCCTTTGGGCTATCGGTCATGAGCGCAGATGAGAGGCGCAGGTTTTAAAACCGCGGCCATTGAACCAGAAAACGCCGACAAGGAAATATAGACTTTTCGGCAATGTCGGGCGATCCTCGTCTCTGTTAGGGTAAGACAGAAACAGGTGAAAAATGGTTTTCCGATGAACGATAAGCCCTCCATCCGCGTCGAAGGCGCCCTGCAAAACGCATTGATCATCGACGACCACCCGCTGTTTTGCGATGCCTTGTCGATGACCTTGAAAGCGGGGCTGGGCATCGAGCGGGTGCAGACCGCAGGCGCGCTCGAAGAGGCTTTGTCTGTGCTCGATGGGGGACTTGAGCCGGATGTGATCCTGCTCGATCTGAACCTCCCCGATGTGAACGGCCTCGATGGTCTTGTGCGGTTGATCAAGCTTTGCCCGCGCACGCCGGTGGTGATCGTGTCGTCGATGGCGGAGCCGCGCGTGGTGCGCTCGGCCATTCGTGTGGGGGCGGCGGGCTTTGTGCCGAAACATTCGCCGCGTGACGTGTTCCGCAAGGCCTTTGAGCATATCGCCAATGGCGAGATTTACGCCCCCGAGGGCGCGTTTTCCGAGAGCGATGCCAATATGCCGCTCAGTTCCGGCGAGGAGGCGCTCATTCGCCTGTCGCATCTGACGAAACAACAGGCGCGGATTTTGCAGCTGATCTGCGAAGGGCAGATGAACAAGCAAATCGCCTATGAGCTGTCCATCGCCGAGACCACGGTCAAGGCGCATGTGACCGCGATCATGCGCAAGCTGGGCGTGCAAAGCCGCACCCAGGCGGTGCTCATCGCGCAGGAAGCCAATTTCAACAGCCTCTTGCCTGACACCTGAGTTTGCGTCACCCTCACCTGAGGGAGGACATCATGAGACAACAGAACGCTGCGTTCGCTGCGGGCCTTGGCGCGCACTTTGGCTCAGGCTTTGGCACAGGCTCTGGACCGAGATTCGGGGACGATGCCCCCGTGGTGCGCTCGGCCGAGGTCGAGGCGCAGGACCCCGATGCCATCCGCAAGCTGGTGCAAAAGCTCGGCAAAGGCCCGTTTTCCATCGTCCTGATGTTCATCGCACCAAGTGTGGACCGCGTGGCTCTGGCGCGCCAGATCAAGGCCGAGGTGCCCTGGGGCCGGGTGATGGGCTGTTCGACGGCGGGTGAATTGACGGCGGAGGGCTATGACGAGGATAAAATCCTCGCGGTCGGCTTTCCGGTCGAACATTTCGGGGTGGAGACGATCCTCGTGCCCGAGCTCAAGACCTGCCTGTCGCAGGACCTGATGAGCGGCTTGATCCGCGCGCGGCAAATTCTGGCGCAACGTTACCCGCATTTCGAGCATGAATTCGCCATGCTTCTGGTCGATGGGCTGTCGGAGCGGGAAGACGCTTTGACTGCGGCGCTGTCTTCGGGGCTGGGGCCGGTGCCTCTGTTCGGCGGCTCGGCGGGCGACGGGGTGCGGTTCAAGGAAACCTTTCTGCTCAATGGCCGCCAGATCACCGAAAACGCCGCCATGCTGACGTTTTTCCGCACCCATTGCCCGGTGCGGGTGTTTTCCTGCGATCATTTTCAGGTCACCGAAAAACGCATGGTCGTGACCGAGGCCGAACCCGACACGCGTGTCGTCAAGGAGATCAACGCCGAACCTGCCGCAACGGAATATGCGCGTCTCATAGGTCAGGACCCGGCGGCTTTGAACGACCAGGTCTTCGCGGCGAACCCGGTGGTGGTGCAGGTCGGCGGCAAACACCATGTGCGCGCGATCAAAGCGGTGGAGCCCAATGGCGATATGTCGTTCTTTGCTGCGATCGATCAGGGGTTGGTGCTGACCTTGGCGGAACCCAAGGACATGGTGGGCCATCTGACCCGGACGCTCGACACGCTGGCGCGGCCCGCAGCACCTGAGATGGTTCTGGCCTTTGACTGCATCTTTCGTCGCGTCGAGGCCGAACAGACCCAAAGGAAGGCCGAAGTGTCCGCGCTGTTGCGAAAACACAAGGTGCGCGGGTTTTCCACCTACGGCGAACAGATCGGCGCGATCCATGTCAACCAGACTTTCACCGGCGTCGCGATCTATCCGCCGGGCACGGAGATGAGCGAGGGGGATCTGACCGCCTGTTCCGGGGCCACGCCCGCAGAGGGGGCGCCAAAATGACCCGCCCGTCCGATTTTGTCCTGAACCCCGCCGATAGCCCCGAGCGGTCGCGGGAAAAACTGTTGAAGATCGTCGATGTGCTGATGAGCCAGACGGAACAGCGCTCGAACGAGCACAGCGCCGCCTATGCCCAGTTTCAGCGCGCCGCCATGTTCGAGGAACAGGTCCGGCAGCGCACCGTCGATCTGGAATATGCGCTCGATCTGCTCAATGTGTCGAACGCGCGTCTGGCCGAGGCCAACCGCGATCTCGACACCGCGCGGCGCAACCTCGCCAATGCCATCGAGACGGTGCAGGACGGTTTTGCGCTGTTCGATTCAGACGACGTGCTGGTGATGTACAATTCGCGCTTCGCGAGCTTTTTGCCGGATGTGCGCGCTGCGCTTCATGAGGGGATCAGCTTTTCGAATTATGCCGAATTGGTCGGCCGGTCCAAACATCTCGATCTGACCGAAACGGACACCGCCTATGCCTGGGCCGAGCGCCGGGTCGAGCGGCACAAGGACCGCCATGTGGTGTTCAACATCCATGTCGAGGGTGACCGCTGGGTCCAGATTTCCGAACATCGCACCCGGGACGACGGCACGGTGATCCTGCAAACCGACGTCTCCGATCTGGTGCATGCCGAACGCGAAACCCGCGGGCGGATGCTCGACGATCAGGCCCAGATGATCCACGCCACCTTGGAGCATGTCTCTCTGGGTGTCTGCATCTTTGACAAGGACGCGCGGCTCGCGGGTTTTAACCAACGTCTCGGCTATCTCATGGGCCTGCCGATGTCGCATATGCGGATCGGCGCGCGGTTCGACACCATGTATCAGCGCGCCGAAACGGCTTTGACCCTGAACGACGGAATGACGCCCGAGGCCTTGCTCTCGTGGGTCTACGGTCAGGCGCCGCGTGTGCCGCTGACCTTCGAGCTCAAACATGTCGACAACCGCGTGCTGGTGGTCTCGGCCGAAGACCTGCCGGATGGCGGCTTCGTGATGTCCGTCACCGATGTGACGGCCGAGCGTCAGGCGGTGGAGGACCTCACGCGCGCCAACGAGACGCTCGAGGCGCGGGTGATGAGCCGGACGCTCGATCTTGAGGATGCGCTGGGCCGGGCGGAACGCGCCAATGCCGCGCGCTCGCGCTTTGTCGCCGCCGCCAGTCACGACCTGTTGCAGCCCCTGTCCGCCGCCAAGCTGTTTGTCGCCTCCGCCGAGGACGATGTGACAAGCCCGCTGGCGCGTGAAACCCTTGCCAAGGCGCAAAACGCGCTCGCCAGTGTGGAAAACATCCTCTCCGCGCTGCTCGATATTTCCAAATTGGAGGCCGGGCGCAAGGCGCTCGACATCATGCCGGTGCCCTTGGCGCCGATGCTGATGCAATTGCGCGAAGAATACCTGCCCGCCGCGCGCGCCAAGGGCATCGACCTGCGCGTTGTGCGCACCGATAAGATCGTCGAAAGCGACCCGACGTACCTCAGGCGGATTTTGCAGAACCTGATGTCCAACGCGATCCGCTACACCGAGGAGGGCCGGGTGCTTGTCGGCGCGCGGCACAAGCCGAACGGGCGTGTGCGCCTTGAGGTGCGCGACACCGGCCCCGGCATTCCCGAAGCCTCGCAACAGGCGATTTTTCAGGAATTTCATAGGCTTGGCACTTCGGCTTCGGCCTCTGTCGGCATGGGGCTCGGGCTGGCCATCGTGGACCGGGCCTGTGCGCAGCTGGGCCATCCGATCCATCTGCATAGCGCGCTGGGCAAGGGCACAGTGTTCGGCATTGATCTTGCCGTGACGCGCCATGTGGCGGCGCAGACGATCAGCACGTTCCAAACGCCAGCCACAGAGCCGGATCAGGCCTTTGGACTGATCGCGCTTTTGGTGGAAAACGACGCCGATGTGCGCCGCGCCATGACGCTTTTGCTCGAAAAATGGGGGCTTGCGGTGGTGGCGGTGGAAAGCGGCGAAGAGGCTCTGTCTCTCGTTGCGGAGTTGGATGTGGTGCCCGATCTCATGCTGGTCGATTATCAGCTTGGCGAGGGCATCGACGGCATCGAGGTGATCCGCCAGATGCGAGGTCTCTACGGTCCCATTCCGGCACGTCTGGTGACGGCGAACCGCTCCCCTGAGGTGGTGCAGCACAGCTCCGGCGCTGGCGTCAAAATCCTCTACAAACCTATCGCGCCGCAGGACCTAGAACGCTTTGTCATGGCGCCGCAGGACGAGGCGTGAGGGCGCGTGCATCGCTCGCCGTGTCGCCCCGCCACCGAGCCGCAGCACGTTCCCAGGGCTGGATCACCGCGATCTCGATCACCAGCATCACGGCCACGAAACTCAGCGCATAGGCCAGCACATAGGCAGTTTGGAAGTTTTGAAAATGCAGATGAATTTTGAAGCCTATCCCATTGGAACGGCCTAGAAATTCAACGACAAGCACGATCTTCCAGATCATCGCCAAGCCGTTCCTCCCTGCAATGGCGAGATAGGGCGCAAGCTGCGGCAACACGACGTGGCGCAGGTAGCGCGCGCGGGGCATCCGGTAGAGGCCCGCCATCTCGTCGAGCCGCCGATCCCGCGCAGCCGTTCCATCGCGCAGCGTCACCGTCACCTGCGCCAGTTTGTTGAGTGTGACGGCGGTGATCGCGGCCACCTCGTTGAGACCGATCCAGAGATAACAGAGCACGATGACCACCAGCGCGGGCAGGTTCAGAAACACCGTCACCCAAGGGTCAAACAGGCGATTGAGACGCGGCGACAGGCCAAGCAAAATCCCAAGGGCGGTGCCAAGCACCATGGCCGCCGTGAAGGACAGGATCACACGGGTGAGCGTCGCCTGCATCTGCGGCCAGAGCGTGCCCTTGGCGATCAGATCGACCAAAACCACCATGACTGCCATGGGCGACGGCAGGATCTCCGGGTCGGCTTTCACCCAGGCCGCAAAGGCCCAGAGCGCAACCAGTCCGCCCAAGGAAAGGGCGGTATAGCCTGCCGAATATCTCCGCGTCTTTTGCATGAACTCCTCCGGCCCTGACTGTAGCGCGGGCGGGGTCGCAGGGCGTGCTGGACTTTGGTCGTATTCGCCGCGCGCGCGGGCATTGTTAGCGTGACCAGATGCGCAGGCTCATTGTCTCATTCCGGGCGCTGATTTGGATCGTGCTCATCACCTTTCCCCTGTCGGTCGCCGCCGCCGGGCCGGAGCCTTTGCCGCGCGACGAGATCGCGAAATTGATTGTCCCGCCCTACGCCTTGGGCGAAGGCATCGACGAGCGGGGCGTCTATCAGCTTTTGAATTCCGGCGGCGCCGAAGTGGGCTATGTCTTCGAAACCGGCCCTCTTGCGCCTTTGCCAGGCTTCTCAGGTAAGCCGATCAACGCCTTGGTTCTTTTGGATAAATCTGGCGTCTTTATCGATGTGCGCTTGCTGTCGCAATATGAGCCGGTCTTTGTGTCGGGTCTTGGCGAAGCGCCGTTTCGCGAGTTTCTGGCGCAGTATCCTGGCCTCTCGATCACCCAAAGCCTCGTCGTCGGCGTGCCTTATGGCGCTGGCGGCGGCGGGTCCGATCTGGTCTATCTCGACGGCGTCACGAAGGCCACGGCCAGCGTGCGAATCGCGCATGAAAGTATCCTTGCTGCCACGCTGATCGTGGCCCGCGACAAGATGCAGGGGCTGGCGACATCCACGCCCGCGCGCCCCGATGCGGACGTCAATGAGGCGCTGAGCTGGGCCGATCTCGTGGACCAAGGCATCGCGCGGCGCCTCTTCGTCACCAACGCTGAGCTGGATGCTGGTTTTGCCGGTACGATTTGGGCCCATGATGACCAGGAGGCGCAGGCGGACCCGGAGGGCCGCTACCTCGATCTTTGGCTCGTCGACATCGGTGCGCCGTCGGTGGCGCGGGCGGTCCTGTCCCCGGGCACTTTCGATGAGGTACAGCGGTTTCTCGCGGTCTCGCCGGAGGCCGAGCCTCTGTTGGTCATGGACTACGGACGGCACGGCTTGGTGTCGGAAGACTTCGTGCGCAACACCGCGCCGGATCGGCTGTCTGCGGAGCAGGGCGGCTTTCCCGTGGCGCTGCGCGATGCCGACATCTGGGTCGAACTGGCCACCGATGTGCCCGAACCTGAGACCGCGATGATCCTGCGTGCCGATCGGCGTCTAGGGTTCGATCCGATCTCGGAGTGGGTGCTGCGGGTGCAGGCGGTGCGTGAACACGGCATGTTCCAACCAGAGATCGGCGACGCACATTTCGACCTCGCTTATAGCGCACCGGAGCGGTTTTACAGCGTGCCCGAGGTGCATAAACCGCTGCCCGGCTGGCTTGAGGCGGCGTTCAATCGCAAGGCCGATCTGATTGCTCTGGCGCTGTTCCTGACCACGCTTTTGGTGCTTGTCGGCCCCTTGATGCATCGCTTCGCCGCGCTTCGGCATTTCACCGCGCTGCGGCTTGGTATCCTTTGCGTTGTCATCGGATTTATCGGCTGGTGGGGACAGGGGCAGCTTTCAATCGTCACTGTGCTCGCCGTGCTGCGCGCCGCCATCGGGGACGGCAGTCTCTCGGTGCTGTTGTATGACCCGTTTTCTCTGATGATCTGGGCGGTGAGCCTCCTCGGCTTTGTGCTTTGGGGGCGGGGGCTGTTTTGTGGTTGGCTTTGTCCGTTTGGCGCGATGCAGGAGCTGTTGCACCATCTCGGCAAGGCTTTGGGGCTGCGCCAACGCGAGGCGTCGCCGCTCTGGGATCGACGGCTCAAGAAAGGCAAATACGTCGCGCTGGCGGGGTTGATCGCGGTGGCTTTCGTGGCCCCGGACCACGCCGAAAAAGCCGCCGAGATCGAGCCGTTCAAAACCGCTGTCACAGTCTATTTCCAGCGTGAATGGTATTATGTGGCCTATGCGCTGTTCCTCTTGGCCACGAGTGTGGTCTTTTTCAAAGGCTTCTGCCGCTATGTCTGCCCCTTGGGCGCTGTCATGGCGATTGGCGGGGTGCTCCGGGGCCGCGACTGGATCGCGCGCCGCAAAGAGTGTGGCAGCCCGTGCCAGCTCTGCCGTGTCAAATGCCGCTACGGGGCGATCAAGAAGACCGGAGAAATCCAATATGATGAATGTTTCCAATGTCTTGATTGCGTCAAAATCCATGACGATCCGACCCAATGCGTGCCTCTGATCTTGGCGGCGAAACGTCAGGGCAAACCTCAGGAGCGTGCCGCATGAGACTTTCTCGACGTCGGTTTGTCACGCTTTCAGCCTGTGCTTTGGCAACACCCGCATGGGCCACAACGGAACGTTGGAGGGGCCATGCCTTCGGCGCGGAGGTTTCGCTCGATCTGCGTGGACCGCGCGGGCTGGTCGAGGCGGATTTGCAAGCGGTGATTGCGCAAATCCGTGCCTTGGAGCGGCGCTTTTCGCTTTATGATCCGGCCTCCGATTTGTCGCGCCTCAATGCGCGTGGGAAGGGGACTCTGTCACCGGAGATGCGCGAGATTTTGCAGCTGTCACACCGGGTTCACGCCGCGACGGGCGGTCTCTTCGATCCGACGATTCAACCGCTCTGGGAGGCTTTGGCTCAGGGTGAAGATGTCCTGGCAGCGCAGGATCTGATCGGTCTGGATCGGGTCATGCTTGAGGCTGATCGCGTCAAGCTGGGCGAAGGGCAAAAGCTTAGCTTCAACGGCATTGCGCAGGGCTATGCGACGGATCGGATCGCAGCCCTTCTGGTGGCGCGCGGGTACAGTGAGGCGCTGATCAATATGGGGGAATTTGCGGCATTGGGCGGGCCGTTCCGGCTTGGTCTCGAAGACCCCCAAGCCGGACGTCTGGGCGCGCTTCACCTGAGCGCGGGGGCGATGGCCACTTCCAGCCCAACGGCGATGACGGTGGGCGGCGAGACCCATATCTTGCACCCCAAAGGCGGGGTGCCCATGTGGTCGACCGTGACCGTGGTCGCAAAAGGTGCCGGTAAGGCGGCGCTGGCGGATGCGGCCTCGACGGCCTTTTGCCTGATGTCGCGCTCAGACATAGAGACGGCCAAGCAAAAGCTCGGCCTGTCTCGGGTCTATTTGGTCGATGTCGCGGGCAATCTGAGCTCGCTGTGATCCTCACCGCTCGGGCGGCAAAAAGCTCAGCCCATGTTCGGCAAAGATCGCTTCGATCCGCCCATCCGCCAGCGCCTTTTCAATCGCGTAATCGACGGCATAGCCCAGATCGCGGTGCTGTTGGTTGACCGCCACACCCACGGACCAGCTGTTGCGCACCAGACCGGGCAGGGGCGGCTGATGCACGCCGAAGCCTTCCTCAAGACCCGCCTCGATCACCGCGAGCGGCGCCATGACCGCCATGGTCTCGCCCGCAGTCATACCCGCGACGGCGGCCTCGGGCGAGGGGTAGCGGTGGATTGCATCGCCCACCGATCCGCGCCCGACAGAGGTCAGGTAGAAATCCGACAGGCTGTCGTTTTCGACGGCCACCGTGTCAAAGCGGAAGTAGGCGGGCGTCGGAAGATCGTCCGGGTACTCCGCCTCGCTATAGCCGATGGCCAGCGCCTCGCCCGCATATTGCCCCGTGAAAACAACCTGTTCGATGCGACAGGTCAATTCGCTGTCATAGGGCACATGGAGCATGACGTCAGAGACGCGCCCGCCCACCGTGGCGCCTTTCCAGACGTAATTGCGCAGATCGGCATCGAGGGTCTCATCCGCCTGCACGAGGCGAAAGCGGGGCGTGACCCCCAGGTCTTCGGCGATGATCCGGCCGATTTCGACGTCGATGCCTTTGGCTTTGCCACCCTCTTCATAGGACCAGGGCGGGAACGCTTCGTAGAGGGCGAATTCGATCCAGCCCTCGTCGATGATGCGGTCGAACTCGCGGCCGACATCCTGCGAAAAGGTGTTCTGCGGTTTCGGGCCGGGGACGTAGTCCTCACAGCGCGCGAAGGCCGGCCCCGCGGAGGCGAGACCGGCCAGAAGACCCAAAAGAGGCCCAACTGTTCGAAGCGGCGTGCGCATGGTTTACTCCGCCGCAGAGAGGCCCACCGTCAGAAGATCGGCAGTGTGTTTCCACGTCGCGGGATCGTCGGTCATGTTGCGCGCGGCCTCGAAGGCCACGCTGTCGGCGACCGGCGCGCCGGATCCGGTTTCGACCTCGGCGGCGATGCTGGCAAGCTCTTCCTGCACCCCGGTCGGGTTTTCCACGTCCCCGGCCAAAAGGTGGTCACGAATTTCGATCAGACGCGTCATGTGATCGTCCAGCGCACCATCGTCGGGGCGGGTTTCGATATAGGTGCGGATCGCCCAAGCGGCTTTTTGACCCAGAAGTTCGCCAAAGGCAGGCATCTTGGTGATGCCGTTCTGGGTCATGCCGTGCTGGAAGCGCTCGACGAACCATTCGTCGCCATATTCCTCGGCCTCGAGATAGCGCAGATCGGGGGCCAGACCGCCCGACACAACGCCGAGGCCATGACAGCGCGCGCAGTTCTGGTTGTAGCCGGACGAGCCGATCTCAATCGCTTTGAGCCAGACCTCTTCGCCCGCTTCCTCAGCGCGGTAGGGGTTTTCGGTCAGCCACTCTTCGCCCACATCGGGCAGGGCATCGGTGTTCACCGGCTGCGGCGTCACATCGCCATGGGCGAAGGCGACGGTTGCGATTGCGGTCGTGAGTGCGGCGAGCAAAGCGGTGCGTTTAACAGCGTTTTTCATTGGGTCCTCCCATCGTTTTCCCATGAATATCTCTGCCGCGAAGGACAGCGCCATTAGACCTTGGTGCCACTGTCCGAATGGGCATGCGACTTTGGTCGTGGTTCGCCTCCGACCGTGTGCGGCATAGGGTTTTTCCAGGGAGGACGATGATGCTAAGGACTTGGTGTGCCATAGGAATTAGGGCCTGTGGGTTTATGGCCTGTCTCTCTGTGATGCCTGCCTCGGTTCGGGCGGAAGAGATCGAGATTTCAATCGGCTATCTGCGGCTTGAGACCCCGCCGCGTCCTGTGTTGTCGGGCCTCGACCCGATCCCGCCTGCGCGTGGCATCGAAGGCGCGGAACTGGCGCTCAAAGACAACCAGACAACGGGTGGGTTTCTGGGGCATCAGTATACGATGGATGTGGTGTCACTCGCGCCCGACGGCGATGTCGTCGCGGCGGCGCAGACGATGCTCGCTGGCCATGACCTCGTGTTGCTCGACATGTCGGCGGAGGCATTGCTCCAAGTGGTCGATCTGCCATCGGCGGGGGCGACTTTGCTGTTCAATGTCTCCTCCAAGGCGCCCAGCTTGCGCGACGGTGACTGCCGCGCCAATCTGTTTCACACCGTGCCGGAGCTGGGCATGGAAGCGGATGCCCTGATGCAGGTTCTGATGACCAAACGCTGGACCAGGCTGGCGCTGATCGAAGGGCCGAGTGCGGAAGACGCCGCCCTCGCGCGAAGTTACCGTGATGCCGCGCAGAAATTCGGCCTCAAGATTGTCTCAGAATCGCGCTGGTCCTTTGACACGGACCTGCGGCGTGCAGCGGCGCGCGAGGTGCCGTTGTTCACGCAAAAATTCAAGGCGCATGACGTTGTGTTGGTCGCCGACGCGCATGACGATTTCGCCCGCTACATCGAACACAACACATGGGAGCCGCGCCCGGTCGCGGGTGCCGTGGGACTGGTGGCGGAAGCCTGGGCGCCCGTCGTCGAACAATGGGGCGCGGCGCAGTTGCAAAGCCGGTTCGAAGACCTCGCGCAGCGCGACATGACGGCGGAGGATTACGCCGCCTGGGCCGCCGTGCGGGTGATCGGGGAGGCGGTGACGCGGACCGGATCGGCTGACCCTGCGGTGCTGCGCGACTACATCTTGTCGGACGGGTTTGAACTGGCGGCCTTCCAAGGCCGGCCCCTGAGTTTTCGCACTTGGAACGGCCAGATGCGGCAACCGATCCCGGTGGTGAACGCCCATGCACAGGTGGCCTCGGCCCCGCCGGAAGGGTTCGAACATGCTCGAAATCCGCTCGATACTTTGGGATTGGATCAGATGGAAAGTGACTGCCATGCCTTTGAAAACTAAAATGTCTGCCAGTCTTTTGGCCCTCGCGTTTGCTTTGCCCGTGCAAGCCTCAGAGATTTGGGTCAGCAATGAAAAAGACGACACGCTGTCGGTGATCGACATCGATACATTGGAGGTGGTGCGCATGATCGAGGTCGGCGAACGCCCGCGCGGCATCACCTTTAATTCCGATTACACGCGGCTCTATATCTGCGCCTCCGACAGCGATGCGGTGCAGGTGATGGATCCGGAGACGGGCGAGATTCTGCACGACCTGCCCTCAGGCGAGGACCCGGAGCAATTCGTGCTGCACCCCGATGACCGGCATCTCTGGATCGCCAATGAGGACGACGCGGTGACCACGGTTGTGGATGTCGAGACGCGCAAAGTGGTGACCCAGATCAACGTCGGTATCGAGCCCGAAGGCATGGCCGTGTCGCCCGATGGCAAGACGGTGATCACTACGTCGGAGACGACGAATATGGCGCATTGGATCGACACGGGCACGCATGAGATTTACGCCAACACGCTGGTCGATGCGCGGCCCCGTCATGCGGAATTTGTCAAAGATGGAAGCGAGCTTTGGGTGTCGTCGGAAATTGGCGGTACGATCACGGTGTTTGACACGACGGACCAAAGCGAGATCGGCAAAATTCACTTTGAAATTCAGGGCGTGCACCCGGATCTGATCCAACCCGTCGGCTTCGAACTGACGCCGGATCACAAGACCGCTTTCGTGGCACTTGGCCCGTCGAACCATGTCGCCGTCGTGAACACCGAGACGCTTGCGGTCGAGGAGTACATCCTCGTCGGGCGCCGGGTCTGGCACATGGCGTTTTCGCCGGATCACAGCCAGCTTTTCACCACCAACGGGGTGAGCGGCGATGTCACCGTGATCGACGTCGCCTCCCGCAAGCCGGTCAAGACCATCAAGGTGGGGCGGTTTCCTTGGGGCGCAGCCATGCGCCCGTAAATGGAGTGGGCGCAGCCGTGCGTCCCTGAACTCTTAGAAAGAGGCTTTTTCAATGCGTTACGCTCTACTCTTCACAGCTCTTCTCGCCGCCACATCCGCCTTCGCAGATGATGACGATGCCCCCAAATTCGGCCTCGCGGGCATCCTGTCGGCGAGTAATTCCGAAGACCTGCCGCCGATCATGTTGTCCGCTGGGCAGCCCTTGGCCGAAGCGCCGCTTAAGCTCAAATCCGGCACCTATTACGAGATCGAGATTGAGGCCGACGGCTCGCAAGAACTGGCGCTCGAAGGGGCCGGGTTCTTTCGGGCGATCTGGATCGATGAAATCGTGATCGAAGGTCTGGAAATCCGGCCATTGGGCATCGATAGCGTCGAATTCGATGAGGCGGGCACGATGGAGATCGGCTTTGTCGCCATCAAACCGGGCCGCTACGAGCTGCGCGTGCCACAATCCTCGGGCGATCTTCAGCGGTTGGAGATCACGATTGAATAAGGCGGGCGAATGAGCGGGCGAATGACCGGGTTAAGCGTCGAAAACATCACCCATGACTGGGGTGCGAAACGCGCGCTGGATGCGGTGAGTTTTACGGTCGCGCCGGGTCAGTTCTGCGCGCTTTTGGGGCCGAACGGGGCGGGGAAATCGACGCTTTTCGGACTTTTGACGCGGCTGTTCACGCCCCGCTCCGGGCAGATCGAGATTGCGGGGCATGATGTGTCCAGTGATCCGCTCGGCGCTCTGTCGAAAACCGGCGTGGTGTTTCAACAGCCGACGCTTGATCTCGATCTCTCGGTCTGGCGCAATATGCTCTATTTTGCGGGGTTGCATGGCATCACAGGCCGCGCGGCGCGGCTTGCGGCCTCCGAGGCCTTGGATCGTTTGGGCATGGAGGAACGCGCGAGCGAGCGGGTGCGGGAGTTGAACGGCGGGCATCGGCGGCGGCTGGAAATTGCCCGCGCGCTGATGCATCGGCCCGAGGTGTTGCTCTTGGACGAACCGACCGTGGGGCTGGATGCGCAGACCCGCAGCGATCTGGTCGCGCATGTCCATGGGCTGGCGCAGGACACGGGGTTGGCGGTGCTCTGGGCGACGCATTTGACCGATGAGATTTGGTCCGGGGATCGGCTTGTCGTTTTGCATCGTGGGCAGGTGTTGGAGCAGGGGCCAGTGCCTGTCACGGGGGCGGCTTTGACGGCGCATTTTCTGAGACTGACCGAAAGCGAGGGCGCATGAGACATGCCTTGGCTGCACTTAGGGTGATCTGCCACCGCGAGGCGCTGCGCTTTCTGGGCCAACGTGCGCGGATGCTGGCGGCGCTGGTGCGCCCGCTGGTGTGGCTCTTTGTCTTTGCGGCGGGCTTTCGTGCGGCTCTGGGCCTCTCGATCACGCCGCCCTATCAGACCTATATCACCTATGAGACCTATATCGTGCCGGGGCTCTGCGGCATGATTTTGCTGTTCAACGGCATGCAATCCTCGCTCTCTCTGGTGATGGACCGCGAGATGGGGACGATGCGGCTTTTGCTGACAGCGCCGCTGCCGCGCTGGTGGCTTTTGAGTTGCAAGCTGATCGCGGGGGCGCTGATTTCGGTGCTTCAAGCCTATGCGTTTCTTGCGATCTGCGCGCTCTACGGCATCACGTTTTCGCCTCTGGGCTATGTCGCGATCCTGCCGGCGCTGTTTCTCACCGCCCTCATGGTTGGCGCCTTGGGTATCGCTTTGTCGTCCACAATCAAACAGTTGGAGAATTTCGCAGGCGTGATGAATTTCGTCATCTTCCCGATGTTCTTCCTCTCCACCGCGCTCTATCCGCTTTGGAAAATGGCGGAGGCCTCCGCGCTTTTGGAGACGATCTGTCGCCTCAATCCGTTTTCCTACGGGGTCGAAAGCATCCGCTTTGCGCTTTATCTGACGCCCAATCCGCTGGCTTGGGGCGTCTGTCTCACGGCTTTGATCGTCTTCATGGCGCTTGCACTTTGGGGCTATGACCCGGCGAAGCGGATGATCGGGCGTAAGATCTGAATGTGCGACTTTGGTCGCAGGGCGGCTTGGACCTTTGTCCCATACGTGGCGGGCGTGACCTCTGGCATGCTGGGCACTGGGAGGACTGTCACATGAAACGCATTTGCCTTGGTCTGGCGCTGGTTTTGGCCGCGCCGCTCTTCGCCGAAGATTTACCTATGGAGCTTGGCCCCGACACCCATGTCGACGAGCAGGGCACGCTCAACCCGCATGAGATGTCGATGGCGCAGGTGATGGAGAACATCCGCGAGGGCGACACCGGCATGGTGATCTGTTCTCAGGGCTATCTGATCACCAAATCCGGGCGTCACGAGTTGGCGCGCGAGCTGTTTTCCAACTGTGCGGATGCGGGCTGGACCGGGGCGATGACCTGGATGAGCCAGCTCGATGACAACGGTCTGGGCGCGCCGCAAGATTTGGAGGCCGCAGCCGAGTGGAATCGCAAAGCGGCCGAGGCGGGCGATCCGGTGGGCAAGTTCAACCACGGGCTGGACCTGATGCGCGGCTGGGGCGTGGCGCGCGACGAAGAGGCGGGCCGGGCGCTTGTGGATGAGGCGGCCAATGATGGCCTGGCCGTGGCGCAGCGGTTGCAGCGCGCGGATTACGATCTCGACGAGGTGACGCCGGACGCCGATGAATGGCGCTATCTCAACCTGTTTTGACGCAAGACTACGACCAAAGTCGTAGAAGCCCCCCGACCAATGTCGGGGCCTTTTCTTGAGGCAGGTCAACCCTTTGGTGGGGGCTTCCGCGCGATGATCCCTCAAACAGTCGCGTAGGAGACATCCCCATGAAAGCCAAACATATCGCCGCATCCTTGATCCCCGTTGTATTTCCAGCGCTCTTTGCAACCGTTGCCTTTGCGGGCGAATATGACGCCATCAAAACCGCCGCTGGCGCGGAGTTTTTCGACAAGGAATGCCACCGCTGCCACTCCGTCGATGCCGACCGCGCGAGCTATGGCCCGCTTCTGACCGGCGTCGTGGGGCGTGAGGCGGGGACCTTTGAAGGTTACCCCTATTCCGAGGCGTTGAAGAATGCCGGGTTTGTCTGGACCAAGGGCGCGATCCGCGCCTGGATGGAGGACAACGACGCTTTGGTGCCGGGCACGAAAATGCGCCACGTGGGCGTGAGCGACCCAACCGTGCAGGATTTCATCGTCACCTATCTGGCGTCGATTTCAGACTGATTTAGGTCTCCGCGCGGAGCGTGGCAGGGTGGCCGTCGAGGCGCAGCACCCGATCCGCGAGCCGCGCGGCCTCCGTGCGATCATGGGTGACCAAAAGCGTCGTCGTGCCGTGCCGGGTGCGCAGCGTCTCGAACAGCTGCATCATCTCATCGGCCAGCTTTGGGTCGAGCGACACAAAGGCCTCGTCCATCAGCAACAGATCGGGCGAGGCGGCAAAGGCGCGGGCCAGTGCGAGGCGGCGCTGTTGGCCTAAAGACATCTGTTCGGGGAAATGATCGGCATGATCGGCGAGGCCGACGACGGTGAGCCAGTCGAGCGCCTGTGCCTTGGAAATCCCGGTGGTCAGGGTGAGGTTCTGCCAGGCCCTGCGCCAGGGCAAAAGCGTCGGGCTTTGAAACACAGCCGACAGCCGGGGCGGGCGGGTGATCTCGCCCTCATAGTCGCGGTGCAGCCCGGAGATGACCCGCAACAGCGTGGTTTTTCCGACCCCCGACGGGCCGGTCAGCGCAACGGTTTCGCCCGCACGGATGTCGAGCCTGATAGCCCCGAGGATGTGCGCCCCCCCGGCGGAAACAGAGCGCAGATCGAGGTGCAGCAAGGCGGCCTTCACAGGGAAAGCCGCTTTGAGCCTGTCCGAGAGGATGGACAGGTCATGTCTCATGAGGCCGGATCAAAGAAGGTGCCTGCGGGCAGGGTGGTCGCTTGGCCGACCAGATCTTCGCCGCCGAGTTTCGCCATGAGGGCCAGCATCTTGGCGGCGTCTTCTTCGGAGACCGGGCCCTCGGCGGGGATGCCCGCGATCCAACCGGCTTTCAAGGCCTCGAATTGCGCGTCGTTTTTGACGTTCATCCGCTCGCGCAACCGATCCCAAGCCGCGTCATCCGTGGCCAGAAGGTCCTTGGCCTGACGCGAGGCGGCGGCCAGACCTTTGACCACTTCGGGATGTTCGGACAACACGTCGCCCCGCACAACATAGCCCAAAAGCGGCGTGTCAGGGTTCAGACCCAAAGCCAGAGCGGCCTCAGAGGTGGAGGCCAGAAGGCGCATGCCGGAGGCCTCCATCTTGGCGCCGAAATGCCAGAAATTGATCGCCCCATCCAGCTCGCCCGAGAGCGCGGATTTGAAGATCAGCGGCGGCGCGCCGAACACCTGTTCGGTCTCAGAGGCGAGGTCCTGACCGGTCATTTGCTCGGCATAGGCGCGCAGGATCAGCCAGCTTTTGTCATTCGGCCCGCCCGCGATGCCAATCTTGCCACCTTCGAGATCGGCAAGGCTTTGCGCGGGGCTGTCTTTCGGCACGTAAAGCCCGCCGACGGCTTTGGAATAGGGGAGAAACACGTAGTCCTTGCCCTCGGCGCGTTGGGCGGCGACCCAGAGCCAATCGGCGACGATCATATCGACTTCGCCCGCCGCCAATGCCACGCGCGAAGCGGCGGCGCCCGCGACATCCATGGCCTCGAGGGTAAAGCCCTGCGCGGTGTCAAAGCCGTTGTGGCGGATGGTGTCGACCTCCCAGGCCACGGTGCCGGACATGTAAAGCGCGGCCTTGAGCGTCGGCAGGTCGTCGGCCTTGGCGGCCAGTGCGCCGGTCAGTGACATCGCCGCCGCCAGAGCGGCCAGTCCTTTGGTGAATTTCGTCATGTGCAGTCCTCCCTGACAAAAGAGCCTAGGTCGGGCGATGGGCGCGCGAAATACGACCAAAGGACAGGAGGGTCGCAGAAGGCCTACGACCAATGGCCAATATCCGCAGGATCGGCCCTGTCAATAATGGAAGGATATGAGCCGTGGTCCTTTCATACGTCAGGGGTGCGGTCTGCTATGGGAGGACTAAAATGAACAGGTTTGTAACGGCTGCGACGGCGGCCATCATGAGCTTTGGGCTTGCGGGCGGGGGTGTTGCCGGGGTCACCGAAGAAGACCTTTTGAACGACGCCACCACGCCGGGCGATGTGTTGACCAACGGCATGGGGCGCGATCTTCAGCGCTATTCGCCGCTCGATACGCTCAATAAGGACAACATCGAAAACCTTTTCCCGGCCTGGGCCTTCAGCTTTGGCGGTGAGAAACAACGCGGTCAGGAAACCCAGCCGCTGATTTACGACGGTGTCATGTATGTGACCGGATCCTATTCGCGGATGTATGCGATTGATCTGAAGACCGGCGAGGAGCTTTGGCAGTATGACGCCCGTCTGCCCGAAGGCATCTTGCCCTGCTGTGATGTGATCAACCGTGGAGGCGCGATTTATGGCGACAACATCTATTTCGGCACGCTGGATGCGCGCATCGTGGCGCTCGATCTCAAGACCGGCGATGTGAAATGGAACAAGAAAATCGCCAACTACAAAGAAGGCTATTCCTACACGGCCGCGCCCTTGATCGTGAACGGTCTGGTGATCACCGGCAACTCTGGCGGTGAATTCGGCATCGTCGGCGAAGTGCAGGCGCGGGACGCCGAAACCGGCGATCTCGTTTGGACCCGTCCGGTGATCGAGGGCCATATGGGCACGCTCAATGGCGAAGAATCGACCATGACGGGTGAGCTTAACGCCACTTGGCCGGGCGATATGTGGAAGACCGGCGGCGGTGCCACCTGGCTTGGCGGCTCTTATGATGCCGATACCGACACGCTCATCTTTGGCACGGGCAACCCCGCGCCGTGGAACTCGCATCTGCGCGATGCCGGAACGCCGAAGGACGACAATTCGGGCGACAACCTCTATGCCGCCTCGCGTCTGGGCATCGACCCGGCCACTGGCGAGATCAAATGGCATTTCCAAACCACGCCGCGCGAAGGCTGGGACTTTGACGGGGTGAACGAAGTGGTCGCTTTCACCGACAAAGACGGCAACAAACGCTACGCCACCGCCGACCGCAACGGGTTCTTCTACGTGCTGAACCGTGAAGACGGTGCTTTCGTCAACGCAACGCCGTTCGTGTCCAACATCACCTGGGCCGAGGGCATCGACGAGACGGGTCGTCCGATCTTTGTCGAGGACGCACGCCCGGGCAATCCTTTGGAGGCCGACAAGGGCGAAATGGTGTTCTCCGTGCCGTCCTTCCTGGGGGGCAAAAACTGGATGCCGATGGCGCACAGCCAGAAGACCGGGATGTTCTACGTGCCGTCGAACGAATGGGGCATGGACATCTGGAACGAGCCGATTTCCTACAAAAAAGGCGCGGCTTACCTGGGCGCTGGCTTTACCATCAAGCCCATTTTCGAGAGCCACATCGGGTCTTTGAAAGCCATCGAGCCGGAAACCGGCGACATCAAATGGGACTTCCAAAACGACGCACCGCTTTGGGGCGGGGTGATGACCACCGCGGGCGGCCTCGTGTTCTTTGGCACCCCGGAAGGTGAGTTCATTGCGTTGGATGACGAGACCGGTGAAAAGCTTTGGTCCTTCCAGACCGGGTCTGGGATTGTCGGTCAGCCGGTGACCTATGAGTTCGAAGGCGAGCAATATGTCACCATCGTCTCCGGCTGGGGCGGCGCGGTTCCGCTCTGGGGCGGGGAAGTGGCCAAAAAGGTCAACTACCTGAACCAAGGCGGCACGGTCTGGACCTTTAAACTGCCGAAACAGCTGGCCATGGCGAACTAAGGTGGCCAACTGAGATGACGAAACGAGAGTGATCTCTTTTGACATGGAAAATGCGCCCTGAGAGTCAGGGCGCATTTTTTATGTCGGTGAGGGGGCGTTGGAAATAGGCCTCGGTGATCAGCTCACGGTTCTCGGCAATCGCCTCTGCCGTGCTCGCCAACCGCACTTGCCCCTTGCGCAACACCACAAGTCTGAGGCCAGTTGCCGCGCCACTTCGACGAAGTGCCCCACTGGTCCTCCCCCACAGAAGGGGCCCACCGTACTATTTAGGAAAACGGCGGGCCAAGATGGCTCCGAGGCGGCACACGCCAGAAGAGAGTGTCACGAAGCTGCGGCAGCTCGCCGCGCATTTCGGCCTGCCTTACGTCTTCGCCTCGCATTTCGCGCCGGATATGCTTGAGGAGGCGCTGCATGTGTACCGGATCAACGTCTAGCCGTCAGACACTTTGGCCGAGCCCTATGCGGTGATGGCCGCCAGTGTCTGTGCCGCCGAGAGCGATGAGGAAGCGGCCTATCTGCGCACATCGCCGCTTCAGGCCTTCGCCAATATCGACACCAACAACCGGGGTAAATTGCCGAAACCCTCGCTCGAAGCCGTGGCCGACATGCGCTATCCGGTGCGCGCACAGGTGGATCGCATGCTGAGCTGTGCCGCCGTCGGCGGACCTGAGACGCTTGCGGCGCAGATTGAAGCGGTGTTCACCCGGTATCAGCCCGATGAGCTGATGGTGACGGGGATGATCCATGACCAGACCGCGCGCCTCCGCTCCTTCGAGATCGCGGCGGAGGTGATGCGCGGGCTGGTCTGACGCGGTTCAGCCGTGGCGCCGAAAATGCAGGCGCAAGACCAGCACGTAGCCGATCACCATGACAGCCGCCAAAGCGAACCAGGTCAAAGCATAACTCAAATGCGAGTTGCGGAACCTCACCACGGTTTTACCGCCACGCGGCCAACCGCGCGGGTCGGTCAGGTCCTGGTCGACGAAATAGGGGGCGGCGTCCGTGTAGTCCTTGGCCTCGGTGATCGAGCCGATGTCGCGGCGATACCAATTGCCGCCTTCGGGGTCGTTGTCGCGCGAAAACAGCCAGCCTTTGTCCTCAGAGAGGCGCAAGAGGCCTGTGACGGAGGTCTCGCCTGTGATGCGGGTGAAGTCGCCCGCGAGGGCGCGCTCTTGCGGGACAACGCCGCGGTTGACCATGACGATGGTGCCGTCCGCGCGCTCCAGAGGGGTCAGAACCCAATAACCGGGGCCGAAATCCGACGGCGTGTAGATCAGAACCTCGTCGTCATTGAGGAAGGTGCCGGTCAGGGTGACGCGGGTGTATTCGTCTTTTTCTGCCGTAATCAAGGGCCAGTCAGACGGGCCGGGGGCCGGGACGGGATCGGCGGCCAGACGTGTGTCGACCCGTTCGATCAAGTCGAGTTTCCACGCCAAACGCTTGACCTGCCAGATGCCGAGGCTGGTGAAACCGGCCAGTCCAATGGCGGCGATCAGGGTGGCGAGGATCAGTTTGGCGGAGAAGAAACGGGCAGGGCGCATATCGGGTTCCTTCGGGCAACCGGAGCTTTAATGGCAAACCGGGGCCACGTGGGCCCCGGCGTTTGGTGTGGTCAGAGAGGCGGGATCAGCCCTGTTGGGACTGAAGGCTTTGCATCTCTTCGAGCATCTGCTCCATGTCATGCATCGGCATCATGTTCTCGTTCATGTTGTGCATGACCCAAAGCGAGCCTGCCAGAACGATCACAAGTATGATCACCGCCAAGAGGGTGGCCATGAAAGTGCTGCCCTCTTCGGATGTCGTGTTGAGGTGCAGGAAGAACACCAGATGCACGATGATCTGAACGGCGCCCAGGCCCATGATGATGCCGACCAGCGCGGTACGGCTCATCTCGACCTCGGCCATGACGAGGTAGAAGGGGATGATGGTCAGGATCGCAGCAAGCGCGAAGCCGATCATCAGCTGGCCCATGGTGCCGTGGCCATGACTGGCGTGATCGCCGTGATGGTCGTCGTGGTGGGAATGCGTATCGGCAGACATCAGATCAACCTCACGAGATAGACAAAGGAAAACACGCCGATCCAGATCAGATCGAGGAAGTGCCAGAACATCGACAGCGTGCCGAGGCGACGCATGTTGGCGGTGGTCAACCCGTGGGCCTTGATCTGCGTCAGAAGCGTCACGAGCCAGATGATGCCGCCCGTCACGTGCAACCCGTGGGTGCCCACGAGCGCGAAGAAGGACGACAGGAAGGCCGAGCGATCCGGACCCGCACCGATGTGGATCAGGTGACGGAACTCATAAAGCTCCATCGCGATGAAGCCCGCGCCCAGAAGGCCGGTGATCACCAGCCACATCATCGTGCCGTCGCGTTTGCCCTTGTCGGCCTGAAGCATGGCGAGGCCGAAGGTGATCGAGGAGAACAGCAGCAAAGCCGTCTCGATGGCGACGAACCCAGGCTCGAACAGATCCTTCGGCCCCGGCCCGCCCGCGAACCCGCCGCCCAAGACGGCATAGGTCGCGAAAAGCGCACCGAAGATGATGCAGTCGCTCATCAGGTAAATCCAGAACCCGATGGGCGTGGGGCTGTCGTGATGCACCTCGTGGTCTGCGATGCTCACGCTTGCAGTTTGGGAGTGGCTCATGCGGCGGCTCCTTTGGCTTCGGTTGCGGCGACTTCATCGACGGGGATGTAATAGTCGCGTTTGTAGTTGAAGGTATGGGCAATCCCGAGGCCGAGCATGCCGACGAAAGCCAGGATGGCGAGCCACCAGATGTACCAGACCATGGCAAAGCCGAAGGCCAGAGCCAGCGCCGAAATCATCACACCTGTGGCGGTGCCTTTGGGCATGTGGATCGGTTTGTAGTTCTCCTTGGGCCAAGTGAAACCTTGCTTTTTCATGGTCCAGAACGCCTCCCGCCCGGTGATCTGAAGATCGAAGGGGAAGTTATACGGCGCGGGCGGAGATTGCGTGGCCCATTCCAGCGTGCGCGCATCCCAGGGGTCATTGCCGACGCGGTTCTCGTTGCGATCGCGGATCGAGACGTAGAAGTTCACGAAGGTCGAAATGATGCCCAGAAGGATCAGCACGGCACCGAAGGCGGCGACGATGAAGTAGGGCTGCCAGGCGGCATCCGGGTAGGCGTTCATCCGGCGGGTGACGCCCATGAGACCCAGCGCGTAGAGCGGCATGAACGCAAAGTAGAAGCCCACGAACCAGAACCAGAAGGTGCGTTTGCCCCATTTGTCGTTGAGTTTGAAGCCGAAGGCTTTCGGCCACCAGTAGGAGACCGCCGCATAGACGGCAAAGACGACGCCGCCGATGATCACATTGTGGAAGTGCGCGATCAGGAACAGCGTGTTGTGCAGTTGGAAGTCCACGGGTGGCACGGCCAGAAGCACACCGGTCATCCCACCGATGGTGAAGGTGATGAGAAAGCCAATGGTCCAGTACATCGGAACTTCGAGGCGCACGCGGCCTTTGTACATGGTGAAGAGCCAGTTGAAGATTTTCACACCGGTCGGCACGGCGATGATCATCGTGGTGATGCCGAAGAAGGTGTTCACACTCGCGCCGGAGCCCATGGTGAAGAAGTGGTGCAACCACACCACGAAGGACAGCACCATGATGCAGGCCGTGGCCCAAACCATCGTCTTGTAGCCAAAGATCGGCTTGCCGGAAAAGGTCGAGACGATCTCGGAGAAGACGCCGAAGCAGGGGATGATCAGGATGTAGACTTCCGGGTGACCCCAGATCCAGATCAGGTTGATGTACATCATCGCATTCCCACCGAAGTCATTGGTGAAGAAGTGGAAATCCGCGTAACGGTCGAGCGTCAGAAGCGCCAGAGTGGCGGTCAGCACCGGGAAGGCCACGACGATCAGCACGTTGGTGATCAGCGCGGTCCAGGTGAAGATCGGCATGTCCATCAGCTTCATACCCGGCGCGCGCATTTTCAGGATCGTGGCGATCAGGTTGATGCCCGACAGCGTGGTGCCGATACCTGCGATCTGAAGCGCCCAGAGATAGTAGTCCATCCCCGGTCCGGTCGAATAATTCGCCCCCGACAGAGGCGGGAAGGCCAGCCAGCCAACGCGGGCGAATTCCCCCACGAAGAGCGAGATGTTGACCAGAAGCGCGCCTGCAACCGTCATCCAGAAGGAGAAGTTGTTGAGAAACGGAAAGGCCACATCGCGCGCGCCGATCTGCATCGGCATGACGTAGTTCATGATGCCGGTGACAAAGGCCATGGCGACAAAGAAGATCATGATCACGCCGTGGGCGGTGAAGACCTGATCAAAGTGGTGCGGCGGCAGATAGCCTGCGGCTTCGCCTGCGGCCATGGCTTGTTGCGCGCGCATCATGAGGGCGTCGGCAAAGCCGCGGATCATCATGATGAAGCCCAGGATCATATACATGATGCCGATTTTCTTGTGATCGACCGAGGTCACCCAGTCGCGCCACAAGGGGCCCCAAAGCTTGAAATAGGTCATCAGAGCCAGAACCACGAGCCCGCCCAAGGCCACGCCTGCGAAGGTCGCGACCAGGATCGGTTCGTGATAGGGAATCCAGTCCAGCGTCAGCCGGCCGAAGATGGGCGAAAAGGTTTCCGCCGGTTGTGCGTTAGCCATTTTTTGTGTCCTCCGTGACTGCGAAGTCAGGTCCGCAGATCGCAGCCGGGTCATTCCAGAAGGCCTCGTGCAGGGCCTTCACCTCAATTTCAGGCAGGTCGATGAGATTGCCAAAACCGTCGATGGTGCGGGCGCGGTCATAGCTATAGGCCGCCGCATTCGGGATGCCCGCAAGGCCGCCGCCGCCCATTTCGTCCTGCATCATCATCTGACCCATGCAGACTTTGCCCTCTTCGACACACATCTCGACGATGCGGTCGAACAACCCGTCTTCGACGGAGGCATAGTAGCGCACCGGCTCGTCGATGGTCGGTTTCTCAAGCTCCAGATAGCTTGCGCGATCCAGCGCTGCACCATCGGTTTTGCGCTCTTCGATCCAGGCGTTGAAATCCTCGTCGGACATCGCCAGCGTGTCGAAGGTCATGTGCGAAAAACCAGGCCCCGAGTAATGCGCAGAACGGCCCGGGAAGGTGCCGGTTTCATCCGCGATCAGGTGCAGTTTCGTCTCCATGCCGGTCATCGAATAGACCATGCCGCCCAGAGCCGGGATCGACAGGGTGTTCATCACGGTCGAGGAGGTCAGCGAGAAATTCACCGGACGGCCCGCAGGGATCGCCAGCTCATTGACCGACGCCACGCCGTACTCGGGGTAGATGAACAGCCATTTCCAATCGAGCGACACCGCTTCGACCTCGATCGGCGCGCCGGCTTCGAGGTGATCGAGCGGGCGGTAGGGGTCGAGTTTGTGGGTGTAGTCGTAGGTGAACCAACCGAGGGCGATGATGATCAGGATCGGCACCCCCCAGATCGCCACTTCGATCTTGTTGGAATGTTCGAAGGTCGGATCGTAATCGGAGGTATCCTCGCGATCGGCGCGGTATTTTAGGGGGAAATACACCGCCATGATCAGAACGGGGATGATGACGATGAGCATGAGAAGGGTCGAGATGATCAACAGATTGCGCTGTTGGTCCCCAACCCAGCCCTGTGGCGAGAGTACATGATACTGACACCCGGACAGCGCAAAAGCGCCGGCGAGGGCCAGCAGGAGGGTCCTGAGTCTAAGCAATGTGCGTGCCTTTATTGTTGTCCGGCAGTCCCGGCGGCTCTTATTGGTCGCCGACACGCCGACCATGAGTTTGTGACGCCGGGGCTACGCCTGTTAGCGCTGAGTCACAAGCGCGACGGATTGACGCACTGCAGCATCGCCCAAGTTTTTCTGAGAGTTTTCACAAGGATTTGACGAAAAATCACGCGTACGTGTGGCTGTTATGCCTTCCGCAATTCTTTGGCGCACAGGATTTTATCACATGCGTGATTTGGAATGTGAACATGCGGCTGTAAAGGTAAAATATTCACCTTTGTTGATGTGTGAGGTTTGGGTAGTGTATCGACGTCTTGCAAACCGCGAAGATGAATTGTGGGCAAGGCGGCAAAGCGTCTCTATTTCTCAGGCATCTTCGCCACCACATCATTGCGACAAGAGCCTGAGGCTGTCAGGTTAAGATATCGTTGGTCGCTGACAGTTCCCGTCTGGAAGTGGCTGCTTTGGTCTGCTCTGACAGAACGCCACCGCGAAACAGCACCAGTTTAAAACGCTCAGGTTCTGTTCAAAGACAGCCCTGCCGTATGGCAGGCCTAAAACCAAGCAATTTCACCAGAGTCGTCCTCGGAGAGCGCAAAAGGCGCATCGATATTGTCGAACAGTTTATGTGCCAGATGCCTGAGGCGAATGACTTCGCTGAGGGGATCGATTTGCACGGTGGCGGTTTCCGCTTGAGCCGCGAGATGCCCCATGACGCGTTGCAGATCGTCAATGGTCTGGTGCAGGCGGTCAATCGCTTGCAAGCTGCGTTGAACCGCCGGGGAAAGCGATTTGGCTTCGGCAAGCGTTGGTCCCAAAGCGATCTGAACCTCTGCCGCAAGGATTACGAGCGCGACCATTTCGTCCTGGATGCGTTTGTTCAAAGTCCCGAGCGGGATGACCGCGGGCGCATTTGTGCCGCTCTCTTGCGGGGCGTGTTCAGCAAAGGCCTTCATCAGAGTTTGCCCACGATTGCTTCGATCGCCCCGCGCAGCCCGGCTGGATCGAATGGCTTTTTCAGAAAGTTGTTCATCCCAAGGCGTTTGCCCATATCGATAATTTCTCGATCTGCCCGCCCCGTGATCAGGAGAAAGCCGACACCTCTCGTCTGACCGTTGGAGCGCAGAGCGTGCAACAGCTGCAAACCATCCATCCCCGGCATGTTGTAATCCGAAATCACGAGATGCACTGGATAGGCCGCCAATTTTTGAAGAGCGGACGGCCCGTCCGCCGCGCTGGCGACATTTCGGATGCCATATGAATCCAAAGCGTTGGTGATAAGTCCGCGGCTCGTCGACATATCATCAACGACCATGACACGGAGTTGATCTCTAAGTGCCATTAGACGGGTCCTTTATTTTCGTGCGCACCGATCGGTGCGGGTGGCGAGGTGGTTTGTTTGGTTTTGTAGGTTGTGACGCCCGCGCTTTCGAAAAGCGGTGTGACGCTTTCGTTGAGACGTTCCGAATGCCCGAGCAACAGCCAGCCCCCTGGTTCCAGGATGTTGGCGTAGCGTTTGTACAATCGGATCTGCGTCTCTTCATCGAAGTAGATGACGACATTTCGGCAGAAGATCGCGTCGAATTTCCCCTTCATCGGCCAGTCTGCATGGAGATTGAGCTGGCGGAAAGAGACCATGTTTCGGACGTTGGGGTTGACCGTCAGGGTCTCCTCGCCATCCTGATGGCTTTTCGTAAAAAAACTCGCAATCGTCTGATCTGTCAGCCCTGTTGTCAAAGAGCCGAAATATTGGCCGCTTTTGGCGCGGGCAAGCACTTCGGGGTCAATGTCCGTTGCGAGAATCTTCACGTCCTTCTGCGCCAGCTCTGGCGCGGATTTCAGAAGAGTCATGGCAATAGAATAAGGCTCCTGACCATTGGAACAACCGGCCGACCAAATCCGCACTTTTCCACCATTCGCCAGTTTTTGTTTGAGGTGGGGAAGGATGGTGCCCGCAAGGTACTCGAAGTGGTGGTTTTCCCGAAAGAAATGCGACACGTTCGTCGTCAGTGCAGAAATGAAGTTGTTCATCTCTGTCCGGTCTCCCGAAGCTTCCAGAAAATCAAGATAATCTTCGAAGCTGGACATTTTGAGTGCCCGGAGCCGTCTCGTCAGACGAGACTTGACCATGGAAACTTTTGACGCAGCCAAAACGATCCCGGCTTCACGCGCCGCTATCGCTGCAATGCGTGAAAAGGCTCGATCAGAGATTGCGTTGGCCATTTTGGGGCGGCCATCTATGGGAGACAGTTCGCTCAAGCGACCTCCTCGCCCTGCGGGGGCATAACGGCTTCAAGGTCCAGAATACGGATCATGCGACCATCCACGATCGTGAGGGCCGAGACGAAGGTTCTCGCTTCATCAGCCGCGAGATCTGGCGGGGGCTGCATCTCTTCAGAAGGAATGGCGAGAATGTCGGATACGGCATCCACCATCAGGCCAGCTGTGCGTTCCCCCAGATCAACCACGATGATGACATTGCGCTCCGTATCTTCACCTGTTTGCAGACCGAGACGGGCTGCGAGATCAATGATTGGAAGCACCGTGCCGCGAAGGTTGATGACGCCTTTGACGAAAAAGGGTGCATGCGGCAGGGAGGTGGCTTTCGCCGAGCCACGGATTTCTCGAACGGACATGATGTCCACGGAGTAATCCTGACCGCCAACGCGGAAGGACAAGAGTTCGATCGAAGTGGAATCGGTCTGTTTTTCGGTGTCAGTCATGATCTTATCCTACGAGTGCTTGTTGTGGCTGGCGGACCCGTGTCCGCCCCGAAGCCTGACCCACCAAATCGGTCGGATCGAGAATGAGGGCGATTTGCCCGTCGCCCAGAATGGTGGCCGCGGCAATGCCTGGGACACGTCCATAGCTGCCTTCCAGGCCTTTGATGACGACCTGGCGTTGATCTTCGATCGCATCGACGGCGAGAGCGGCCCGGTTCCCGTCTTCCTGACCGATCAGGAGGACGATGCCGCCGACGTAGCTGTCTTGCGGTTTGCGGTAGCCAAGCTCTGCGCCAAGATCGAGGAGGGGAACGAAGCCGCCCCGAATCTGAACGACGTGGGTTTCCGGTCCGAGGGCTTTCAGATCGTCATCGGTCAATGTGAGGGTCTCAAGGATGGCATTGAGCGGCACAACGAGGGTTTCATCGGCCACGCGAACCACCATCCCGTCCAGAACGGCAAGGGTCAGAGGCAGGGAGATCGAGAAGGTGGTGCCTTTGCCCTCATGCGAGGTGATGCTGATCCGACCGCCAAGAGCCTGGATCGAGCTTTTGACCACATCCATCCCAACGCCGCGACCGGACAGGTTGGAAATTTCGGCAGCCGTCGAAAAACCGGGCAAGAACAACAAGTTGTCGATGTCGCTGTCGCTCAGTTGCGCATCGGCAGGGATCAATTCCTTTTCGATGGCCTTTTGCTTGACGCGTTCGCGGTTGATACCTGCGCCATCGTCGCTGACTTCGATGACGATACGACCGGAGCGGTGTTGGGCGGTCAGCGTGACATGGCCTTCGCGGCTCTTGCCACTTTCAAGACGTTTCTCGGTACTTTCAAGCCCATGATCGACGGCGTTTCGGATCATGTGGGTGAGCGGATCAGCAAGCCGTTCGATGACGGTCTTATCGACTTCGGTGTTTTCACCATCCGTATAGAGACGCACTTCCTTGCCGACGGAAGCAGAAGATTCCCGAACAATGCGACCCATGCGCTGGAACAGGGATTTGATCGGCTGAGCGCGGATCATCATCACGGATTCCTGGATGTCACGGGTCAGTTGAAGGAACTCTTCGAGGCCTGTGGAGACCGGAGAGTTGGGGGGCAGGCCGGCTTCAGTCACGGATTGGCTCAACATGGCCTGATTGATGACCAGCTCGCCGACGAGGTTCACGAGACGGTCGATCCGTTCCAGATCGACGCGGACGGTGGCACGAGGTTGCGTCGGTGTGCCGGTGGCTTTGGCTGGAACGGAGGGCGCGGTTTTCTCGTCTTTCGGGGCTGCGTCTATCGTGTCGTCATCAGAGCCGACAGGGAGCTTTGCAACAGGTGCTGGTTTTGGAGTGGGCGCGGGGGCTGCTTCGGTCGACACTTGGGGCTTTTGAGGGGCTGCGAGTGGTGCCGCTTCGGGGGCTGCGATTTCGACAGCTTGCTCAACGACGAGCGCCGGTGCCGGAGCAGGAGCGACCATGGCGCCGCCGCCGGTGAGAGGTTTGATTTCCAGCACACAAAGTCCGTCGACGAACTCAAAGACTTCACGCACCGCTTGTTCAGCTTCTTCGGTGTGAACGGTCAGATTCCAGGACAGATGACCTGTGTCCGGATCGAGCTGATCGAGGTCCGGCAGGTCGCCACAGTGGCAGGTGACCGAAATGTCGCCAAGATCCCGCAGGGCGCGGAACAGGTAGAGGGGTTCATTGCCAGACGCATAGAGCGCGTTCTCTGGTTTGAAATGGACTGTGAAACCTTTCGCGGTGCTTTCCATAGCCGCTTCTGCGACAGGGGCAGGCATGTCTGCAGGCAGTTCCAGAGACGGCAGAGTGTCCTCCGACGGATCTGCGGCGGGCAGAGCGCTCAGGTCGGGGAGATCCGGCAAGTCCGGTAAGCCACCACCGTCGCCAAAATCCAACGACAGGGTTGCAGGTGTGAAGTCGAGGACTTCCTCCTCTTCCTCTTCGAGGCCCACGAGCTTGTCGAGCTTTTCGAGAACCGGGCCGGTGACCGCGTCATCGACCTGTTCGTCATCCCGTGCTGCTCGCACGAGGTCACCCAGGATGTCGGCACAGGCGAAGAAGAGGCGAATGGCTTCTCCATCGGGATGGAACCGACCGGCGCGGACCTCGTCCATGGCGGTTTCGAACCGATGCGCAAAACGGACCAGATCATCCAGCCCAAAGGCGCCGGCGCCGCCTTTGATCGAGTGCACGGCGCGGAACACGATATTGATCGTTTCCGGGTCTGTGTCGCCATCATCCATGAGTTGGAGGCCATCCTGGAGGCTTTCCAGGAGTTCCTCGCATTCAATGAAGAAGGAGGCGCGGATTTCTGCCATCGGGTCGGACATAGTAAACCTCTTAACCAGCCACCATTTGCAGGGCTTTTACGAGTTTTGCCGGGTCGAACGGCTTGACGATCCAGCCGGTGGCACCGGCGGCGCGGGCTTTGGTCTTGAGCTCATCGGCGCTTTCGGTGGTCAGCACGAGAATGGGAATGCGGCTCCATTTCGACTCGGCACGCACTGCATCGATGAACCCGAAACCATCCATGCGCGGCATGTTGATGTCGGTGATGATGACGTCGGGTTCGATGTCTTCGAGGACTTCAAGGCCATGCACGCCGTCTTCGGCGAGATGGGCGGTGAAGCCGGCAGAAGAAAGAGCAAGATTGAGCATATCGCGCATGGTGCGGCTGTCATCGACAGCGAGAACTTCCAGGCTCATGTCCAAGCCTCCGTTTGGGTCAGGGTTTCAGGAGAAAAGCCAAAGAGGCTCAGAATATCGACGCAGCCATCGGAGGCATTCGTCACGCGGGTTTGTTTGCCCTGTGCGGTCCGTTGTTTGACGGTCGCAAGGATCACTTGCAGAGGGAGCGTGCCGAGGTGGCGCACGTTTCCTGCATCAATCACCAGCTCGTCATCGGTGATGGTCTTCAGTTCTTCCATGAGGGGCATCACGGACTGATAATCGAGCCGGTCGTGGAGTTGCACATGCGTTGTCATGTCCGTACTCCGAAATTTCGGCAGGGGTGAGGCATCTCAATATTTCCTTACATCTGCGGTCTCTCGAACTCTGTGTAAGGGGCAGGGAGTTAAAACGAGGTTACGTCGATCAAATTTTATTCGAGGCAAAAGAAAACGCCCCCGCCGAGGTGGCGGAGGCGCATTTGTTTCGCTTTTAGAATGTCTTACGGGTAGGTGTGATGCATGTGAGAGGCGCAACCGGTCAGCGCCGCATAGTCGTCTTCGATCACGGAAACCGAAAAATTCTTCATGAAACCGGCAAATCGGCCTTTGTCGCGGAAGGCCTCGTCAAAGCCGAAACGGTCGAGATAGGGCGCGATATGGCGCGCCACGCCGCCCACCAGATAGACCCCGCCGAAGGGCAGTTGCACCAGAGACAGGTTGCCCACGACAGTGCCGAGGATCTTGACGAAGAGCTGGGCTGCCGCCGTCGCGCGCGGATCGTCCTCCGCTTCGACCGAGGCCATGATCTCGGCGGCGGATTTCTCAAACGCGTCGCCCGCTTCGGTGCCCAAGAACAGGTAAACGCGCTCAAGGCCACGGCCGGAAAGCACATCTTCGACCGCCGGAAAGCCATGCGCGGTCTCGACGAACTGACAAAGCGCCAACTCATGTTCATTGCGGATCGGCAGGTTGGCGTGGCCGCATTCGGAGGGCGCCACGAGACGGCCCGCGCCGGTCTCGAAGACAGGCGCTGCATTGAACCCGGTGCCGATGCCGACCACGAGGCGCACGGCCTGGGGCGAGGCCTCAGGCCCGGTGATGATCGGGCGGATGTTGTCGGAACTGACAAGGCCCAAAGCATGGCCCTGGGCCTGAAGATCGTTGAGGATCGCCACATGTTCGGCCTGACAGGCGCGGCGCAGCGTGTCCTTGTCGATGGTCCAGTCGAGATTGGTCATCGTGCCGACGCCGTCGCGCACCGGACCCGCCACGGCAACACAGGCGCCTTTGCAATCCACATCGCCTTCTTCCGCGATATATTGCCGGAGCACGGTTTCGAGACCCGGAAACTTGCGGTTGGAATAGCGCCGGATCGTGTCGGGCAGGAGCGTCACCCCATCGGCCAGCGCCACGCGGGTGTTGGTCCCGCCGATGTCGGCCAGAAGGGTGAGGGTGTCTGCGGGGTGTTTGGGCATTTTCAGCTCCGTGCGATCATGTCTTTCAACATGTGATACGAGGCTTTGGGGGTGCGCTGCAACGTTTCAAAATCGACATGCACGATGCCGAAGCGCCGTTCATAGCCAAAAGCCCACTCATAGTTGTCCAAAAGCGACCAGTAGAAAAAGCCTTTGAGGTTCACGCCTTCGGCAATCGCCTGATGCATCGCGGCCATGTGATCGGTGATATAGGCGCAGCGTTCCGGGTCGTGCACCACGCCGTTTTTCATATGATCGTCCCAGGCCATGCCGTTTTCGGTCACCACGATCGGCAGATCGCCGACATAGCGGTCCTTGAGGTTGACCAAAAGCGCGCGCAGGCCCTCGGGACAAATCTCCCAGCCCATTTGCGTGGTGGCCAAGTGACCCTGCGCGGGTTTGGTATGGGGCCAGGGCGAGGCGGCGTCATGGGCGACCAGTTGGCGGAAATAATAGTTCACGCCGAGCCAGCCGATAGGCTGGGAAATCGCGGTCATATCGTCTTGCCAGCCTTTCGGCAGATGCGGCTCAAGGCCCGCGAGCGCCTCTTGCGGATAATGCCCCTTCGCGATGGCCTCGATGAACCAGCGATTGTTTGTGGCGTCCTGCGTGGCGGCGGCTTGGATGTCTTTCGGATCGTCGCTGGCGGGCTGGGTGTGTTCGAAATTGATCACGATGCCAAGGTTCTTGCGGCCCCGGTCGCGCAGCCGGGTCATGGCCTCGCCATGCGCCTTCAGGACATGATGCATGGCACGGGCGGCGGCGCGGATGTCGCGGCGGCCCGGCGCGTGATGGCCCAGGAAATGCGAGAGATAAGAAACGCACCAAGGTTCGTTGACCGTCGCCACCGTCGCCATGCGGTCGCCGATCTTATCGTCGATCACCTCGACAAAATCGCCGAACCAGAGATGCACGTCGGGGTTGGTCCAGCCGCCCAGATCGGCCAGAGCCGCGGGCATCTCCCAATGGTACAGCGTCAGATGCGGCTCAAGGCCACGTTCCAGAATGGCGTCGGTGAGCCGGTCGTAATAATCGAGGCCTTCGCGGTTCACGGCGCCGCGGCCTTCGGGGATCACCCGCGCCCAGCTGGTGGAAAAGCGATAGGCGTCGAAACCGCCGTCTTTCAACAGGTCCATGTCTTTGCCGTAGCGGTGGTACTGATCGCAGGCCAAAGCGCCGTCTTCCGCGCGCAGCACATTGCCGGGCGTGGCGGCGAAAGTGTCCCAATGCGTCGGGCCTGCGCCGCCGAATTTATGGCCCTCGACCTGATAGGCGGCGGTGGCGGCGCCAAAGAGAAAGCCGTTCGGAAAGTCTTTGCGGGTCAGGTTGGGGCGAGATGTCATGGGACCTCCTTGGCCTGGGTTTTCTGCGACGGATTCTACGGGCGTAGGTAGCGCTAACTTTTGTGCGCGGAGCGCCCCGGGGGACGCCCGCGATTGTCTCTTACATAGTCTTGAAGTCTTGGTCGAAGCAAGACCAAAGCGCTTTGGTTTTGCGGCGTCATAAAAATTTCTTGGGAAAAATCCGCGAGGTGGAAGAGAGACGTTTAGCTTTTGGGGGCCGGGCCGGTGGTGTGGCCGATGATCAATTCCGCATCCAAAAGCACGTGGCGCATCGGGCGTTTCGGATCAGAAATTTGTTCCATCAAAATCTCGGCGCAAATCCGTCCGGCCATGCGCACAGAGGACCGCGTGGCGGTGTAGATCGGCTCGGCCGCACCGTTGCGCAGATAGGACAGATCGTCGTCATGCACGATCAGCGACACATCTTTGCCAATCTTGAGGCCCGCAGTGTCGAGCGCCCGGCGCACACCGAAACCGACAATGATCGAAGAGGCCAGGATCGCGGTCGGAGGTTTGTGCAGTGCGAGCATCTCCAGCGTGGCGGAAAATCCGTATTCCTCTGTCATTTCAGAGGAATAGCAGAGTTCCTTGTGCTCTTTCAGTCCGGCGGAAATCAAGGCATCGCGATAGCCCTCGCGACGTTTTATGGCGAAATCCATATTCTCCAAGCCGTTCAAAAGCCCGATACGACGATGCCCCAGGTCGATCAGGAACTGGGTGGCGCGCTCGAAAGCGCGGGTGTTGTTCATATCGACCCAGGAATATTCGCTTTCCTCGGCAATGCCCGACCGGCCATGCACCACAAAGGGCATGCCGATCTCGCGCAACAGCGCGATGCGGGGATCGTTGGCCTTGGGGCCATGCACGATGACGCCATCGACCGAGCCTTTCGCGGCGATTTTTCGATAGGCCTCGGCCTCGGTTTTGTCGGGCACGATGGTGAGCATCATGTCGTAATTTTCGCGCGCATAAATCTCAGACGCGCCCGCGATGAAATCGGTGAACACCGGGTTCACCACCTCATGTTCGGTCGACAGCGGGATCACATGGCCCACCGTATGATTGCGCCCTGTGGCCAAGCCACGGGCGCGGATGTTGGGCGTGTAATTGTGCTGTTTTGCGGCTTTCATCACCTTGTCGCGGGTCACTTCGGACACTTCGGGATAGCCGTTCAGGGCCCGCGACACGGTGGTCTGGGACAGGCCCAGCAGGGTGGAAAGCTCTTTGAGGTTCATCTTGCGCCTTTTCTTGCATGCATTGTGTGCACGTTTTTCTTCATGCTAGCCGCGGCTTAGGGGGGCGGTAAAGCCCCTTCGGCCTTGCCTTGTGGGGGAGATGACCCGGATTGTCTTGCTGCTTTCGCCCCTCAAGCTGCCCCTCCAGACCGGGCGTATCAGTGTGATCGCAACGAGTTCCCATGCGCAAGCCTCTTAATCCTTGATCCGGGTCATTGACTCTGGCGTGCACATCGGCAAGGCTGGGGAAAAGCCAAAGCGCTTTGAGGTCTGGAGAACCATTTGATTTTCGGGCTGATAGCGCTAGGGTGGAGATGCCCATGTCAGGGTATGAAAACTGGGAGGTTTACATGAAAAAGACACTTTACTCCGGTGCCGCCACGCTCGCTTTGGTTGCGGGTGGTGCGCAGGCGCAGGATTTGACGATTGCCGGTCCGTGGATCGGCGCCGACCAGGAAATGGTCGAAAAGGTTTTGGACGTCTTCGAAGAGCAGAGCGGCCTTGACGTCGCCTATGTCGGCTCCGACAGTTTTGAACAGCAGATCGTGATTGATGCCGAAGCGGGCTCCGCGCCCAATGTCGCCGTTTTCCCGCAGCCGGGTCTGGCCGCCGATATGGCGCGCCGTGGGTTCCTGACGCCGCTGAGCGAGGGGACTGATGAATGGCTGAAAGAGAATTACGCGGCGGGCGAAAGCTGGACCGCCTTGGGGACATACACGGGCGAGGACGGTACGGATCACCTCTACGCCTTCCCCTATAAGATCGACGTGAAATCGCTGGTTTGGTACGTGCCGGAGAATTTCGAGGACGCGGGTTATGAGATCCCCGAAACCATGGAAGAGCTCAAAGCGCTGACCGAACAGATCGTCGCCGATGGCGAAACGCCGTGGTGCATCGGGCTGGGGTCGGGCGCTGCGACCGGCTGGCCGGCAACCGACTGGGTCGAAGACCTGATGCTGCGCACGCAGCCGCCCGAGGTTTATGACGGCTGGGTCACCAATGAGGTGAAATTCGACGACCCGCGCGTGGTTGAGGCCATCGAGGAATTCGGTTGGTTTGCCCGCAATGACGCTTTCGTCTCCGGCGGGTCAGGCTCCGTAGCGTCGACCGATTTCCGGGACAGCCCGAAAGGTCTCTTTGCCTCGCCGCCGCAATGCTACATGCATCACATGGCGTCCTTTATTCCGGCCTTCTTCCCCGAGGGTACGATGCTGGGCGAGGATGCGGATTTTTTCTACTTCCCGGCCTATGAGAGCAAAGACCTCGGCCAGCCGGTGCTGGGTGCGGGCACGCTTTGGGCGATCACCAACGACAGCCCCGAAGCGCAACAGTTCATGGAATTCCTGAAAACCACCGATGCGCATGAGGCTTGGATGAAACAGAAAGGCTTCCTGACGCCCTACAAGGCGGTGGACACCTCTGTCTTCTCCGACCCGACGTTGAAGAAAATGAACGACATCCTTCTGGGTGCGACGACCTTCCGCTTTGACGCCTCAGACCTGATGCCGGGTGGCGTGGGCGCCGGGTCCTTCTGGACGGGCATGGTCGATTACACCGGTGGCGAACCCGCCGAGGATGTGGCCAAAACCATCCAAGACTCTTGGGACGCTCTGAAATAAGCGCGTGATCTCTAAGACATCCCTCCGGGCCCCTGTTTCAGTCTGGGCCCGGAGGCTTTCGCGTCTTTGCATTTTACCGATCAGGTGAAACAGTCAGACCTCGAAAAGGGGCAGGGCGGCGCGCAAACGGACTGGGGTTTTGGTTGCACGGGCCTTGGTTGAGAGAAGGGGAAACAATATGCATCCGGCACTTCAGGGGCTTTTGACCATCGCCATCGGCGTGGGGGCCTGTATCGGTTATTTCTATTTTTCCAACATCATCCTCGACAAGGTGATTTTCCCCGCGCGCGGGGCCAATGCCGGTCGCAATATCAACCGCGCCAATCTGGTGCGGCCCTGGCTGTTTCTTTTGCCGGGGCTTGCCGCGCTCGGGCTTTATCTGGCCTATCCGGTGGTCGAGACGCTCCGGCTGTCTCTCACCGATCGCGATCTCGGCGGGGCCTATGTGGGGCTTGAGAATTACCGCAAAATGTCCGGCGATCCGAAATTCTGGGAAGCGATGCGCAACAACGCCTTCTGGCTTTTGGTTGTGCCTGCGATGTCCACCGCCTTCGGGCTTTTGGTGGCGCAACTCACCGACCGCATCCGCTGGGGCTCTATCGCCAAGTCCTTGATTTTCATGCCGATGGCGATCTCTTTCGTCGGCGCGGCGGTGATCTGGAAACTGGTTTATGACGCCCGGCCTCTGGGCACGGAGCAGATCGGCATCTTGAATGCGATCTATCTGGCTTTGGGGGGCGATCAGCCGATGAACTGGCTGACCATTCCGTTCTGGAACAACTTTTTCCTTATGGTGGTCTTGATCTGGATTCAGACCGGGTTCGCCATGGTGATCCTCTCAGCGGCTCTCAGGGGCGTGCCGGAAGAGACCATCGAGGCCGCGATCGTCGATGGCGCCAACCCGTTCCAGATTTTCTTTCGCATCAAAGTGCCGCAGATCATGGGCACCATCGTCGTGGTCTGGACCACGATCACCATCGTGGTGCTCAAGGTCTTCGACATCGTTTTTGCCATGACCAACGGGCAATGGGAGACGCAGGTGCTCGCCAACTATATGTACGACCAATTGTTCCGCGCCCGTGATTGGGGGGTCGGCTCTGCGGCGGCCATGGTGATCATGCTGTTGGTGACGCCTATTTTGGTGTGGAACGTCTACAACGCCCGCAAAGAGATGAAGTGAGGGGAGGGGATCATGGATAATATCGCCGGTAAGAAACCCGCCCTGATCTGGGCCACGCATATTTCGGTCCTTGTGCTCGTGTTCCTGTGGCTTTTCCCGACTGTCGGGCTGTTCGTCTCGTCGTTCCGCACCGCCGATCAGATCGCCAGCTCCGGCTGGTGGAAGGCGCTGTTTCCGCAGGAACAGAACACGATGATCCGCACCGCAAGCCCTGAGACGCAGCAGCAGATTGACGGCAATTACGTGATCGAAGGCAATCTTTTCGAAGAAGAGGGCGACGCGGCGGGTGAAATTTCCGCTTGGGGCACCTCGTCGCGCGACATTGCCGCCTACGGCCCCGGCGAAACCGCAGATCTGGGCGACGACGGCCAGTTGACCGTTGCGGCCAATGGCGACTATCGCCTTGTGAATGAGACGGAATTCTCGGGCCGTCGCGGTGAGCGCGTGTTCCTGACCGCGGTGACGCCGCCGTCCTTCACGTTCGACAACTACCGCACGGTTCTGTTCAACGGCCAGGCCACCGACAAGATGGGCAAGGCCTTTATCAACACCTTAACCGTCACCATCCCGGCGACCGTCATCCCGATCCTGATCGCGGCTTTCGCGGCCTATGCTTTGGCCTGGATGGATTTCCGGGGGCGGGCATTTCTGATTGCCGTGATCGTCGGGCTTTTGGTCGTGCCGCTGCAACTGGCGCTCATCCCGCTGTTGAGCTTCCATGGCGCCGTCGTCGAATGGTTCATTGCGCTTGTCGGTACGCCGATGGAGGACAACGCGCGCCGTTTTGCCGAAGTGGGTGCTTTGGGCCGAATGCTCGGTTTTGAACCCGGCGACACGATCAATTCCAAGGGCTATCTGGGCGTCTGGGCGGCGCATACCGGGTTCGGCCTGCCGCTCGCGATCTATCTCTTGCGCAACTACATGGTCGGCCTGCCGAAAGACATCATCGAGAACGCCCGCGTGGACGGCGCGACGGATTTCCAGATTTTCACAAAAATCATCCTGCCACTGTCTTTCCCCGCACTTGCGTCCTTCGCGATCTTCCAATTCCTCTGGACCTGGAACGATTTGCTCGTGGCGTTGGTTTTCCTGATCGACAGCTCCGGAGAAACCACCGTGATGACGCGGCAGATCGTCGAACTTCTGGGCACCCGTGGCGGCAATTGGGAAATCCTCGCCACCGCCGCTTTCGTGTCCATCGCCGTGCCGCTGACGGTGTTCTTCTTCATGCAGAAATATCTGGTGCGCGGCCTTCTGGCCGGTTCCGTTAAATAAACAAAATGAGTGAACCTATGACCGCAACTTCTTCCTCCCCTGCGCATTTCACCCGTGAAAAAGATTGGTGGCGTGGCGCCGTCATTTATCAGATCTACCCGCGCTCCTATCAGGACAGCAACGGCGATGGCATCGGCGATCTTTTGGGCATCGTGCAGCGTTTGCCCTATATCGCCTCGCTCGGCGTCGACGCGATCTGGATTTCGCCGTTCTTCACCTCGCCGATGAAGGACTTCGGCTATGATGTTTCGGATTATTGCGATGTCGACCCGATGTTCGGCTCTCTCGCGGATTTCGATGCGGTGATCGACACGGCGCATCAATATGGCGTCAAGGTGCTGATTGACCTCGTTCTCAGCCACACCTCCGACCAGCACCCGTGGTTCATCGAGAGCCGTGAGGACAAGACCAATCCGAAGGCCAACTGGTATGTCTGGGCGGATGCCAAACCCGATGGCACGCCGCCGAACAACTGGCTGTCGATCTTTGGCGGCTCGGCCTGGCAATGGGATGCGGGGCGGTTGCAGTACTACCTGCACAACTTCCTGACGTCGCAGCCCGATCTGAACTTCCACGAACCCGAGGTGCAAAAGGCGCTGTTGGATGTCGCCGAGTTCTGGCTACACCGTGGCGTGGATGGCTTCCGTCTCGACACGATCAACTTCTACACCCATGACGCCGAGCTGCGCGACAACCCGCCCTTGGCGCCCGAAGAGCGTCAGGCCAAGACCGCGCCTGCCGTGAACCCATATACGTGGCAAAACCACATCTATGACAAATCCCGGCCCGAGAACCTTGAGTTCCTGCGCAAACTGCGCGCCGTGATGGAGCCCTTCAACGCCGCCGCCGTCGGCGAGGTGGGCGACGACCAACGCGATCTGGAAATCCTCGGCGAATACACCGCGGGCGATGATCTCATGCATATGTGCTACGCCTTCGACCTTCTGTCCGGCGACACGCCGACGCCCGAGTATATCAAGAGCGTGATGGACAAGGTGGATGAGGTGGCCGCAGATGGGTGGGCCTGTTGGGCGTACTCAAACCACGACGTGGTGCGGCATATGTCGCGCTGGCACCTCGATCCGATGGGCGCGCGGGCCTTCACGACGCTGATGATGTGTCTGCGTGGCTCGACCTGTATCTATCAGGGCGAGGAGTTGGGCCTGCCGGAGGCGGAGCTGAAGTTCGAAGATCTGCAAGACCCCTACGGCATTCTGTTCTGGCCGGATTTCAAAGGCCGCGACGGCTGTCGCACGCCGATGGTCTGGGAACGCTCCCAGCATCACGGCGGCTTCTCCAGCGCGGGCCAGACCTGGTTGCCGGTGAGCGCGGATCACTATCCGCTGGCGGTCGCGCAGTCTGAATACGATCCGGGCGCGATCCTGCACCATTACCGCCGCGCGATTGCCTTCCGCCATGCGCATAAGGCGCTGATGACGGGGACGATGGAGGACATGCACGTCAACGGGCCGTGCCTGATTTTCACCCGCAAGAGTGACGAAGAAGAGCTGTTCTGTGCCTTCAACCTGTCCGATCAACCGACGAGCCTTGAGGCGCCGAAGGGCAATTGGCATCAGGTCGGCAGCGAATTGAATTCCGCCTCGCCGATGGAAGACGGCAAGCTGCATCTGGGGCCGTGGCAGCCCGCGATCATGCTGCGGTATAAAGTCTGAGAATTAGGGAGGGGAGAGAGGTCATGGCTGATCTGAAACTGGAAAATGTCGCCAAGGTTTATGGTGGCAAGGTTGAGGTCCTGAAGGACATCAATCTCGACATCGAGACCGGCGAGCTGATCGTCTTCGTCGGCCCGTCCGGCTGTGGCAAATCCACGCTTTTGCGCATGATCGCAGGGCTGGAGAAAATCTCCGGCGGCACGCTTGAGATCGACGGGGTGCGGGTCAACGACGTGCCCCCCGCGCAACGCGGCATCGCCATGGTGTTCCAGTCCTACGCGCTCTACCCGCATATGACGGTCTACGACAACATGGCCTTCTCCCTGAAACTCGCCAAGAAATCCAAGGACGAGATCAAGGAGGCGGTGATGCGCGCCGCTCATATCCTCCAACTCGAAGACTATCTCGACCGTCTGCCGAAGGCGCTTTCGGGCGGTCAGCGGCAACGCGTTGCCATCGGTCGGGCCATCGTGCGCGACCCGAAGGTCTATCTCTTCGATGAGCCTCTCTCCAACCTCGATGCAGCGCTGCGCGTCGCGACACGCCTTGAGATCGCCCAGCTCAAGGAAAGCATGCCCGACAGCACGATGATCTATGTGACCCACGATCAGGTCGAGGCGATGACCTTGGCAGACCGCATCGTGGTGCTGGCAAACAAAGGCATCGCGCAGGTCGGAAGCCCGCTCGAACTCTATGAGAAGCCCGACAATGAATTCGTCGCGCAATTCATCGGCTCGCCCTCGATGAACCTGATCCCCGGCGAGATCATCGAGACCGGCACGATGACCAAGGTCAAGCTCGACGGCGAAGGCATCGCCACCTCCGCGATCCCGACGACAGCCGCCGACATGGGCCGAAAGGTCAACATCGGCGTGCGCCCAGAGGACATGCATCTGGCCGAGGGCGAAGCGATCCTCGACGGTGTGGTCGATGTGGTCGAGGCGCTAGGCGAGGTAACCTTGCTCTATTTCGTCGCCGAACGCGGCCAAGAGCCTCTGATCGCCAAGCTCCCGGGCATCCATGCAGGGCTCAAAGGCCAGACGGTGAAACTCTCCGCGCCGCCGGAGAAGGTGCATTTGTTTGCCGATGGGCTGTCGATGCGACCGAAAGGGTGAGAACGACCGCGAAAGGTCGCCGCAAGGCGGCCTGCGCTCGACCGGGGGAGGCAGATCAGTCGAGCCGCCGCACCATGATCTGGTTGCCCTCGCCGCGTCTGGTTTCGAACAGTTTCAGAGAGGCGATCAATTCGCTGAGCTTGCGCTTGCCATAGCTGCGGGTATCGAAATCGGGTTGGGCGGCGGTGATATACTGACCGATTTGTCCCAGAGTCACCCATTCATCGTCCGAATTGATCGCATCCATGGCCCGGATCACCAGTTTGGTGGGATCCTCAAGCGGCGTTTCTGCGGCGGGGCTGACCTCTGCGACCTCTTCGGGCTTGCGCGGCTTGGCGACGGGTTTCACGGCCTCCGGCAGGAGGTTCTCGACATAGATGAAACGCTTGCAGGCCTTCACGAATGCGCCCGGTGTCTTGCGCATGCCCATGCCAAAAACATCGAGCCCCTGTTCGCGGATGCGACTGGCGAGCCGGGTGAAATCGCTGTCAGAGGAAATCAGAACGAACCCGTCGAACCGTCCGGAATGCAGAATATCCATGGCATCAATCACCAGAGCGATGTCCGAGGCGTTCTTGCCGGTGGTGTTGGCGAATTGCTGATGTGGGACGATTGCCAGAGCCGCCAGTTTTTCCTTGTTCCAGCCCTGCGGCGCGCCGCCTGCGAAATCGCCGTAAATCCGTCGGATGCTGGCCTCGCCGAGGGTGGCGATTTCCTCGAACATCGCCTCGGCATATTTGGCGGAGATGTTGTCGGCGTCGATCAGAACGGCAAGGAGGGGCGGTTTGGTCATATTGGGCATGGGGAAGGCCTTTCGCGGGCGCGGTTGCTCAAGCCATAGAACATTGCGGTTTCGAGGGCCAGTGCAGCCGCGACGTCGCGCCCCATGATGCGCCCCGATGAAATCCTTTCAACGGGCCGGGCAGGGTGGTATTCAACCTTCGAAATATATGTTTGAAGGCCAGATCCCATGTCCCAGACCCCGCCCCGCATCATGCCCAAACCCTTCAACGCGCCGCCGCAAGGCCTCTGGCGCGCCACGCCGCCGGCAATCTTTCCGCCGATCATGGGGCTTTTGGGGATGGGGCTTGCCTGGCGTCAGGCGGGCAATATCCTGCCCTCTGCGCCGAACTGGATCGGGGAAATGATCCTCGGCGCTGTGTCTTTGCTCTACATCTTCGCGGTGGTGGCCTATCTGGCCAAGGTCGCTCGTCGCCCCTCGGTGGTTGCCGATGACCTGCGCATCCTGCCCGGGCGCGCAGGCCTTGCCGCAGGGGCGGACGCGGGCTTTCTCTTTGCCGCTGTGCTGGTGCCCTATTCGACGGATGCGGCGAAAACCGTGCTGGTGCTCTCGCTTGTGGCGCTGACGATTGTGGCGGTCCTCACCATCCGCTCGCTTCTCATTGGCCCCACGGAGCAGCGCCGTGTGACGCCCGCCTGGCATCTGGCCTTTGTCGGCTACATCATCGCGCCCCTTTCCGCCGTGCCTTTGGGCTGGATCGGCCTGTCCCAGATCATCTTCGCCACGACCCTGCCGATTGCTGCCGCCGTCTGGATCATTTCCGCGATGCAATTCGCCCGCGCCGATGTGCCGCCGCCGCTGCGCCCGCTTTTGGCGATCCATATCGCGCCGGTCTCGCTTTTCGGCATCGTCGCCACGCTTTTGGGCTACACGACGCTTGCGCTGGCCTTCGCCTGGATCGGCGTGACCGCTCTGATCGTCTATCTCGGGGCCATCCGCTACCTCACCAAAGGCGATTTCTCTGCGCTCTGGGGCGCCTTCACCTTTCCGCTCGCGGCCTTCGCCAACCTGATGTTCGCCGCCGCCACGCTCAAGCCGATGCCGTTTCGCCTCATCGGCGGGCTGGAGCTGGTCGCGGCCACCCTGGTGATCACCTATATCGCCGTGAAAATCATGCAGCTCTGGACCCGTGGCAAACTGGCCAAAGCCACCAACGCCGCTGTTGTCTGACGGCTCTATTGCGTTTCCTTTGCTGCGAAAAATACTCAAAAAGGGCCGCCTCTCCCCAGAGGGCGGCCCTAAATCTTGCGTGACATCTCGGTGAAACCCACAAAACACCCTTTCCATTGTGGGACATCCATGCAATAGGGACGTGCCAAACCGTATCCCCCATGGAGAGACCTGATGGAGATTCGCGAGGCGCTTACCTTCGATGACGTATTGCTTGTTCCGGCTGCATCTTCCGTGCTGCCGTCAACGGCGGACACCAAGACCTTTGTGACGAAGGCCATTCAGCTGAACATCCCCCTGATGTCCTCTGCGATGGACACCGTGACAGAGGCCCGCATGGCCATCGCCATGGCGCAGGCCGGTGGCGTGGGGGTGATCCACAAGAACCTCGACGTGGAAAAGCAATCCATCGAGGTCCGCCGCGTCAAACGCTTTGAGAGCGGCATCGTCTACAACCCGGTGACGCTCACCGCGAACCAGACCATCGCGGACGCCAAGGCGCTTTGTGCCCAGTATAATTTCACCGGCTTCCCGGTGATTGACGAGACCCGCCGCGTGGTCGGCATCGTCACCAACCGCGACATGCGCTTTGCCACTTCCGACGACACGCCGGTGTCTCAGGTGATGACCTCGACCGATCTCGCCATTCTGCAAGAGCCCGCAGATCGCGACGAGGCAATCTCCCTGATGAAAGCCCGCCGGATCGAGAAGCTGCTCGTGACGGATGCCAAAGGCCACCTGACCGGTCTGTTGACGCTCAAAGACACCGAACAAGCCGTGCTGAACCCCTCGGCCTGCAAAGACAGCCTCGGCCGTCTGCGCGTGGCTGCCGCCACCTCCGTGGGCGATGCGGGCTTTGAACGCTCCGCCGCCTTGGTGGACGCGGGCGTTGACATCATCGTCATCGACACGGCACACGGCCATTCCCAAGGCGTGATCGACGCCGTGGCCCGCGCCAAGAAAGAGTTCGGCGACAACGTCCAGATCATCGCGGGCAACGTCGCCACCGGCGAGGCCACCAAGGCGCTGATCGGCGCGGGCGCGGATGCGGTCAAGGTCGGCATCGGGCCGGGGTCGATCTGCACCACCCGCATGGTCGCGGGCGTCGGCGTGCCGCAGTTGACCGCAATCATGGATTGCTCGAAAGCCGCTGGTGACGTGCCGGTGATTGCCGACGGCGGCATCAAATTCTCCGGCGATTTCGCCAAAGCCATTGCGGCGGGGGCCTCTGTTGCCATGGTCGGCTCGATGATTGCGGGCACGGATGAGTCTCCGGGCGAGGTGATCCTCTACCAGGGCCGGTCGTTCAAATCCTATCGCGGCATGGGCTCCTTGGGCGCCATGGCGCGCGGCTCTGCGGATCGGTATTTCCAAAAAGACGCCGCCTCCGACAAGCTCGTGCCCGAGGGCATCGAGGGTCAGGTGCCCTACAAAGGCCCCGTCGGCACCGTGCTGCACCAGATGGTTGGTGGTTTGCGTGCCGCCATGGGCTACACCGGCTGCGCGACTGTGGCGGAGATGAACACGAATTGTAACTTCACCAAGATCACCGGCGCGGGCCTCAAGGAATCTCACGTCCACGACGTGCAGATCACCCGCGAAAGCCCGAACTACCGGATCGGCTGAGCCGACCCGTATCAAAGAAACAACGACGGCGGCCTTCGGTCGCCGTTGCTTTTTGCACCAGACCCTGTTTTTGCTGAACCCATGACACCCGCTGCCCGCCTTTCCGCCGCCATAGAGATTCTCGACGATGTGCTGATCGGCGAGAATGCCGAACGTGTGTTGACCACCTGGGCGCGGGGGCATCGCTTCGCGGGCTCGAAAGACCGCGCGGCGATCCGCGATCTGGTCTTCGATGCGATCCGGTGCCTGCGCTCCTACGGCTGGTTGGGCGGTGCGGGGCAGGGACGGCCCTCGGCTCGGCAGGTGATGATCGGCGCTCTGCGCGCCGCTGGCACCGATCCCGACACGTTGTTTTGTACCGACCGCTTTGCGCCGCGTCCTTTGACGGACGAGGAGCGCGGGGCGGCTCCTGCGCTGGAGGATGCACCTTTGGGCGTGCGTCTCGACTGTCCGGACTGGCTTGTGCCGCTTTATAAAGAAACACTTGGCGAGACCACGGAAGAGGTGCTCGTGGGGATGCGTCAGCGCGCGGATGTGTATCTGCGGGTCAATGCCGCGAAATCGACGCTGGGCCATGCGTTGGAGCATCTCGCCAATGACGGCATCGAAGCGGTGCCGCATCCGCTCTCGGAAACCGCTTTAAAGGTCACCAAAGGGGCCCGCGCCGTGGCGCGGTCGCAGGCCTATCTGACCGGTCTCGTCGAGCTTCAGGATGCGGGCTCTCAGGCCATCATCGACGCGCTGCCGCTCGAAGACGGCATGTCGGTTCTGGATTATTGCGCGGGCGGCGGTGGCAAGTCTCTCGCCATGGGCGCGCGGGCCAAGCTCACTCTTACCGCCCATGATGTCGATCCCGCGCGGATGCAGGACATCGCGGCGCGGGCCGGGCGCGCAGGGCTCAAGATCACCACGGCGCGCAAATCCGAGCTGGCCGCAAGTTACGATCTGGTGCTTTGCGATGTGCCCTGTTCCGGCTCTGGCGCCTTTTCGCGTAGCCCGCAAGGGAAATGGGCCCTGACGCCCTCGCGGCTCACCCATCTCACCGCGATCCAATCCGATATTCTTGATGAGGTTGCGCCCATGGTGCGCCCGGGCGGCTGCCTTGCCTATGCGACCTGTTCGCTCTTTGAGGTGGAAAATGCCGCTCAGGTTTCGGCCTTTATGGCGCGGAATTCCGAGTTTCACTTGGAAAAACAGCGCCTGCTGAGTCCGCTTGAGGGCGGTGACGGGTTCTTTTATGCGGTTCTGCGCCGCAATGCCTGAGACTGTTTCCACTATGGAAACGGGAAAAATAAGTTAACAATACAACTTTACCGATAGTTCTTCACGTTTTATCGTGAAACGGACCGGGCATTAAAAGCACATTAACCAAACCGCTTCCACACTCGGTCTGAACGCACGGAGTTTTCAGATTCCGTTGACATATTTCCCGACGGCTGGGTCGGGCCATGATGAGACATGCCGGATTGCAACGGCAGGACAGACGCATAGTCAGGGGGGACGTGTGTACACCACGATGACCGCAGGCCCATTGTCGAAACAGGCCGGACGGCTGGCACCCTATAGTTTGGCGATTGCCTTGGGGGGCGCGGCTTTATGTGCCAGTGCCTTGGTAATTCCATTGCCGCGTCTTGGCGTCCTGGCCTTTGCGGCGGGGGCTGTGCTGCTTTGGGCGGCGCTGCTTGTAACGCTTCTGAGCTATCGCCAGAAACAGATGCGGCGCAGGCTTTATGCCGCGCTTTCCGCCTTTGTGGCCAATGATGCCGCGCCCTCTTTCACCACGGATTTGAATGGCGTGATCGGTTATGAGAACCGCGCGGCGGTGGCCCGTTTTGGCGGTCGCGGCGGCGAGACACTTTTGGGCGCGCTCGAGGACCTCTTCGCGGCGCCTGCCGCCACGCTCAGCCGCCTGCAATCGCGGGCGCTGGCCAAAGGGGCGGCGCGCGAAGACGTGGTGATGCGCCACGGGCATATGCGCCTCGCGGTGCATCTGATCGGCGAAGACGGCTTTCTGTGGCGGCTCGAAGATATGGCGGAGCGGGGCGGTGCGCTCGATGGCGATGTCATTTCCCTGCCCATGCTGACGATGAGCAAGAACAACACGATCCTCTATATGAACGAGCCATTGCGCCGCTTGATTGGCCATCGCGAAAAGGCGCTGGACCGGATGATCACCGATCTGCCGATCCGCCCCGGGGATGTGCATGTGCTGGCCGGGGTAGAAGGGCGGATTTATGCCCGTGTGGCTCAGTTCGAAAGTGGAGAGTCGGGGCGTAAAGAATTGTATTTCCTGCCGGAAACCACGCCCAATGTCGGGGAATGGGATGCCTTTGACGCGCTCCCCGTGGCGCTTTTGAAGGTGGCGGTCGATGGCCGGATTTTGCAGTCGAACCGGCATTCGCGCGAGTTGTTGTCGATCCCCTCGCATGATCAGCTGAGCCTTGGCGATCTGGTTGAGGGGCTGGGGCGTCCGGTGCAGGATTGGGTCACCGATGTGGCCATGGGGCGGGCGCGCAAACCCGAGTTCGTGCGCGCATCGCGGCCGCAAAATGATACCTTTTTGCAGATTACCCTCAATCGTGTGGAAGGCCAGAACAAACAGATCGAATTGATTGCCGTGCTGTCGGATGCGACCGAACTCAAGTCGCTTGAGGCGCAGTTCGTGCAGAGCCAGAAGATGCAGGCCATCGGTCAGCTCGCGGGCGGCGTGGCGCATGATTTCAACAATCTTTTGACCGCGATTTCAGGACATTGCGATCTTTTGTTGCTGCGTCACGACAAGGCGGACCCGGATTACAGCGATCTGGTGCAGATTCACCAAAACGCCAACCGTGCGGCCTCTCTCGTGGGTCAGCTCTTGGCATTTTCGCGCAAACAGACGCTGAAACCCGAGGTCATCGACCTGCGCGATACGCTGTCCGATCTGACCCATTTGCTGAACCGTCTGGTGGGCGAAAAGGTCACTCTGACGCTCAATCACGATGCCGGTCTTTTGCCGATCCGGGTCGATAAACGCCAGCTTGAGCAGGTGATCATGAACCTCGTGGTGAACGCGCGTGACGCGATGCCGGCGGGAGGAGAGATCAAGGTGGAAACCCGCAACGAGGTGCTGCGCGAGGGGTTTACCCGCGACCGGGCGACGCTTCCGGCGGGGGAATATGTCATGGTGACCGTGTCGGATCAGGGCGTCGGCATTCCGCCCGAGCGGCTTCAGAAAGTGTTCGAGCCGTTCTACACGACAAAGCGCACGGGCGAGGGCACGGGGCTTGGGCTGTCGACCGCCTACGGGATTATCAAACAGACGGGCGGGTTCATTTTTGTCGACAGTGTGGTGGGGTCAGGCACGGCCTTTACCATCTATCTCCCGGCCCATACGGCACGCGCTGAGGCGGTGGTCGAGGCGGCGAACAAGCCCTTGCCCGATGTCACGACCCAGGCCGAGCGCGGCTCTGGCGTGATCCTTCTGGTCGAGGACGAGGCGCCTGTGCGGGCCTTTGCCTCCCGCGCGCTGCGTCTGCGCGGCTACACGGTGATCGAGGCGGAGAATGCCGAGGAGGCATTGGAAACCTTGGAAGACGACAGCCTGCATATCGACGTTTTCGTCTCCGATGTGATTATGCCGGGGATGGATGGGCCAAGTTGGGTGTCTGAGGCGCTCAAGGAGCGTCCGGGGGTTAAGGTGGTCTTCGTCTCGGGCTATGCGGAGGATCATTTTTCTGAGCAGCAATCACGCATTCCGAATTCGACCTTCCTGCCAAAACCCTTCTCTTTGTCCGAACTGACCGCGACGGTGCAGGCGCAGTTTCATTGAGGGGAACTGCGTCAGTCGCAAAAATTATTTTGCCTTGCCGATTTTTAGCAACCTCTCGTTAACCAATCTTGCCTCACAGTGATTTTCGTAAATTTAAGTTGAAATGTTCTCTTTTTGTGCTCATAAAGATGAATGAGAACAAGAGGCGAACACGAGCTCCGCATAGGACCCCGCCCCGAACGCGCCAGAGATTGCGTGATGGACGCTTTGGAATGGGTGTGAAATAAGGAATTAAACAGATGGCAACGGCGACCAAAGATATGGCAAAGAACGACGGTAAACAGAACGGGGACAAGCAGAAGGCGCTCGACAGCGCGCTGGCCCAGATCGAGCGGCAATTTGGCAAAGGCTCGATCATGAAACTGGGCGCCGACAACCCGGTGCAGGAAATCGAAGCAACTTCGACGGGCTCTCTTGGGCTCGACATCGCGCTTGGCATCGGTGGCATCCCGAAGGGTCGTATCGTCGAGATTTACGGCCCGGAATCGTCGGGCAAAACCACGCTGACGCTCCATTGTGTGGCCGAAGAACAGAAAAAAGGCGGCGTTTGTGCCTTTGTGGACGCTGAGCACGCGCTCGACCCGATCTATGCGAAAAAACTCGGCGTCGATCTCGATGAGTTGCTGATTTCCCAGCCGGACACCGGCGAGCAAGCGCTTGAAATCGTGGACACTTTGGTGCGTTCCGGGGCTGTGAGCCTCGTCGTCGTCGACTCGGTCGCGGCGCTGACGCCGAAATCCGAGCTTGAAGGCGACATGGGCGACAGCTCTGTCGGTGTGCAAGCCCGTCTGATGTCTCAGGCGATGCGCAAGCTGACCGGCTCGATCAGCCGCTCGAAATGTACCGTGATCTTCATCAACCAAATCCGCATGAAAATCGGCGTGATGTTCGGGTCTCCCGAAACCACCACCGGCGGCAATGCGCTGAAATTCTACTCCTCCGTGCGTCTCGATATTCGCCGCATCGGTGCGATCAAGGATCGCGACGAGGTGGTCGGCTCCGAGACCCGCGTGAAAGTGGTGAAAAACAAGGTGGCGCCGCCGTTCAAACAGGTGGAATTCGACATCATGTATGGCGAAGGCATCTCGAAAACCGGCGAGCTTTTGGACCTCGGCGTCAAGGCCGGTGTCGTGGACAAATCCGGGGCCTGGTTCTCCTACGGCGACGAGCGTGTGGGGCAGGGCCGTGAGAATGCGAAACGCTACCTCAAGGACAACCCGCAGGTCGCGCTTGAGATCGAGGATAAAATCCGTGCGGCGCATGGTCTCGATTTCGATCTTGGCGATGATTTCGAAAAGGACGATTTGCTCGACGACGAGTGAGATCACCTCGACAGTCAGATATTAAAGCAAAGGGCCGACGCGTTTCGGCCCTTTTTGCTGTCGCGCGTTATGGACAGCCTCGCATGAGAACGGTAAACCGGCTTGAATGCCAAGAAAACCCGCAAGGACGCGCCCCACATGCCCAGCGTGAACGACATCCGCTCAACCTTTCTCAACTATTTTGAACGCAACGGTCACACCGTCGTGGACAGCTCGCCGCTGGTGCCGCGCAATGACCCGACCCTGATGTTCACCAACTCCGGGATGGTGCAGTTCAAGAACTGCTTCACCGGGTTGGAAAAACGCGATTACGTGCGGGCCACCACGGCGCAAAAATGTGTGCGCGCGGGCGGCAAACACAACGATCTGGACAACGTCGGCTACACGGCGCGGCACCACACGTTCTTTGAGATGCTCGGCAACTTTTCCTTTGGCGATTACTTCAAACATGAGGCGATCCCCTTTGCCTGGGAGCTGATCACCAAGGATTTCGACATCCCGAAGGACAAGCTCTACACCACCGTCTATCACACCGATGACGAGGCGTTCGAGATCTGGAAAAAGGTCGGCGTGCCGGAAGATCGGATCATTCGCATCGCCACCTCGGACAACTTCTGGCAGATGGGCGACACCGGGCCTTGTGGTCCCTGCACCGAGATTTTCTATGATCACGGCGATCACATCTGGGGCGGCCCTCCGGGCAGCCCGGAAGAGGACGGGGACCGTTTCATCGAGATCTGGAACCTCGTGTTCATGCAAAACGAACGCTTCGCTGACGGCACGATGACCGATCTCGACATGCAGTCGATCGACACCGGCATGGGGCTTGAGCGGATTTCGGCGCTGTTGCAGGGCTCGCACGACAACTACGACACCGACATGATGAAGGCGCTGATCGAAGCCTCGGCACATGCGACCTCTGTCGATCCCTATGGCGACAAGAACGTTCACCACCGGGTGATCGCGGATCACCTGCGTTCGACCTCTTTCCTCATTGCCGATGGCGTGATGCCGTCGAACGAGGGCCGCGGTTATGTGCTCCGCCGCATCATGCGTCGCGCCATGCGTCATGCGCATCTTCTGGGTGCGAAGGACCCGATCATGTACAAGCTGGTGCCGGAACTGGTGCGCCAGATGGGGGATGCCTATCCGGAGTTGCGGATTGGTCAGGCGATGATCGAAGAGACGCTGAAGCTCGAAGAAACCCGGTTCATCCAGACGCTGGATCGCGGGTTGAAACTGTTGGAAGATGAGTTGGTCGATCTGCCGGAGGGTGAAAAGCTTCCGGGCGAGGCGGCGTTCAAACTCTACGACACCTACGGTTTCCCGCTCGACCTGACCCAGGATGCGCTGCGCGAAAAAGGCGTCGAGGTTGACACCTCCGGCTTCGATAGCGCCATGGCCGAACAAAAAGCCAAGGCACGTGCCGCTTGGGCTGGCTCTGGCGAGGCCGCGGATGCGACCGTCTGGTACGACATCGCGGAAGACAAAGGCACCACGGAATTCTTGGGCTACGACACTGAGAAGGCCGAGGGCGAGATCGTGGCGCTCGTCAAAGACGGCGCGCGCGTGGACAGCGTCAAAGAGGGCGACACGGTGCAGATCGTGGTCAACCAGACGCCGTTTTATGGCGAATCTGGCGGTCAGGTCGGCGACACCGGCGTGATCCGCGTGGAAAAGTCCATCGCCAAAGTGACCGACACGAAAAAGGTCGCGGGCGTCTTTATCCATTTCGCCACCATCGAGTCTGGCGAGATCAAAGTCGGCGCATCGGCCGCTCTGGAAGTCGATCACGCCCGCCGTAGCGCCATCCGCGCCAACCACTCCGCGACGCACCTGTTGCACGAGGCGCTGCGCGAGGCTCTGGGCGATCACGTTGCTCAGCGCGGGTCGCTGAACGCGCCGGATCGTCTGCGGTTCGACTTCTCGCACGCGAAGGCCCTGAGCGCCGAGGAAATCGCTAAGGTCGAATCCGACATCAACCTCTACATCCGCCAGAACACGGGCGTCGAAACCCGGATCATGACGCCCGATGACGCGCGTGCTTTGGGCGCGCAGGCGCTCTTTGGCGAGAAATATGGCGAAGAGGTCCGCGTGGTCTCCATGGGCCATGCTGACACCGGCAAGGGCACCGATGGCCAGACCTATTCCATAGAGCTTTGCGGCGGCACCCACGTCAAACGCACGGGCGACATCGGCCTTTGTGTGATCCTGGGCGACAGCGCATCGTCGGCCGGTGTGCGTCGGATCGAGGCCCTCACCGGAGAGGCGGCTTTGGCGCATCTGGAGGCCGAAGCCAACCGTGCGGGCGAAATCGCCGCGCTGTTGAAAACCCCGGTCTCCGAGGTTGTGGAGCGTGTGAAATCCCTGTCGGACGAGCGCAAGCGCCTCGAACAGGAAGTCGCAAACCTCAAGCAACAGATCGCACTTGGTGGTGGCATGGGGGGCGGCGCCAAAGGCGGTGCCGAGGCCAAGGATGTGAACGGCATCCCCTTCCTCGCTCAGGCTCTCTCCGGCGTGTCCGGCAAGGACCTGCGCGGCTTGATCGATGCGCATAAAAACAACCTCGGCTCCGGCGTGATCCTGTTGATCGCCGAAGAGGACGGCAAAGTGGCGGTCGCTTGCGGCGTGACCGACGACCTGACGTCGAAAGTCTCCGCCGTGGACGTGCTCAAGGCCGCCGTGCCTGCGGTCGGTGGCAAAGGCGGCGGTGGCCGTCCCGACATGGCGCAGGGCGGGGGCAAGGACTTCGCTGGTGCTGACGCCGCAATTGAAGCCGCAGAAACCCTGTTGAAAGGATAAATCATGCCCGCACTCTGGATTGCCAACATCAAGGTCACCGACGAAGAAGCCTATGGCCGCTACGCCAAACTCGCAGGCCCCGCGATTGCCAAGCACGGTGGCACCTTCCTTGCGCGGGGCGGGCGCTATGTCCAGCTTGAGGGCAATGACCGCCCGCGCAACGTGGTGACACGTTTCGACAGCGTCGAAGCGGCTGTCGCCTGCTATAACAGCCCCGAATATCAGGAGGCGCTGAGCCACGCCAATGGCGCTTCCGAGCGGGACATCGTGGTGATCGAAACCACCGAGTGAGATCTCTCACAGTATTTGAAAGCGGCGCGGGGAAACCTCCGCGCCGTTTTTATTTGGAAAACGGGTTTTTCGGGCTGCGATCAAAGGACAGCGTGTTCGTGTTCTGATGCACCAGCTCCTCGATGGCATCGGTCAGATGCACTGTATCGATATGGTCATCGCCCGCCGCCACACGGATCAGATGCGCGCGGTGCAGCACATCGGTGTGCGTGTAGCCCAAAGGTGGCTCAAACCGATAGCTCGCAAGCTCGATCAACATCCCGTTCGGCTCGCGGAAATAGATGCTGTCCATGAACCCGCGATCCTTGACGCCCGAATGTTTCACCCCCCGCGCGTCGAGCCGGTCTACGACCTGATCGAAGGTGACTTTCGAGACATTGAACGCCAGATGGTGCAAAGACCCCGGTCCCTGGTCGATCCGGTGCCGTCCCGGTTTGCGCTCCTCGGAGGTGAACACCGTGATCAACCGCCCGTCGCCCGGATCGAAATAGAGATGGCCGTCCTCGGGCTTGTCGAGGTTGGGTTGCTCGAACACAAATGGCATGCCCAAGACACCCTCCCAAAAGTCGATGGTCGACTGGCGGTCGGCGCCGGTGATGGTGATGTGATGCACGCCCTGAGTTTGGATTTTACGCATGGCTTGTCTCCTTTGAGACCAGGATAGCGCAATCACCGTCAATCTCGAAGACCGACGCCCGCACAGACACTGCGCGCCAAAGCGAAAGGCCCGCCGGTGAGGGCGAGCCTTTGTTTTCATTGCAGCAGAAATACTCAGAAGACTTAAAGCGTTTTTCGTTTAATCTGACTCAGATTGAGCGGAAAACGTTGCCACACTGAATTGATATTGTTGCGTTTCTCAAAAATTGAGTGCCTCAAGCTTTTGAGAAACGCTTTAGATCTGAGCCGCCTTGGCGTTGCGCTTGCGCTCGTGCGGGTCGAGGTAGCGTTTGCGCAGGCGGATGCTCTCCGGCGTCACTTCGACCAGCTCGTCGTCATTGATGTAGGCAATCGCCTCTTCCAGAGACAGCGTCACCGGCGTCGTCAGGCGCACTGCGTCATCCGTGCCCGACGCACGCACGTTGGTGAGCTTCTTGCCTTTGAGCGGGTTCACTTCGAGATCGTTGTCGCGCGAATGCTCGCCGATGATCATGCCTTGGTAGACCTTGGCTTGCGCGCCGATGAACAGCTTGCCGCGCTCTTCCAGGTTCCACAGCGCATAGGCCACGGATTCACCGTCTTCCATGGAGATCAGAACGCCCTGACGGCGCCCCGGGATTGGGCCTTTGTAGGCCACCCAGCCGTGGAACACGCGGTTCAAAACGCCGGTGCCGCGGGTGTCGGTGAGGAATTCGCCGTGATAGCCGATGAGACCGCGCGAGGGCACATGCGCGATGATCCGCGTTTTGCCGTTCTGCTGTTTCATCTCGGTCAGATCGCCTTTGCGGGCACCCGTCAGTTTCTCGATCACGGCGCCGGAGTATTCGTCATCCACGTCGACCGTGACTTCCTCGACCGGCTCCATGCGTTTGCCGTCTTCTTCCTTCATGATCACCTGCGGGCGGGAGATCGACAGTTCGAACCCTTCGCGGCGCATGTTTTCAATCAGAACGCCCATCTGCAATTCGCCACGGCCGGAGACCTCAAAGGCCTCGCCGCCGGGGGTGTCCTTGACCTTGATCGCGACGTTGGTTTCGGCCTCTTTCATGAGACGATCCCGGATCACGCGAGACTGGACTTTCTTGCCTTCGCGACCGGCCAGCGGGCTGTCGTTGATGCCGAAGGTCACGGTGATGGTCGGCGGATCGATCGGCTGGGCCTCCAACGGCTCATCGACTTCGAGCGCACAGATCGTGTCGGACACGGTGGCTTTCGCCATGCCGGAAAGCGAGACGATGTCGCCTGCAATGGCTTCGTCGATCTCAGCCATGGCGAGACCACGGAAGGCCTGGATTTTCTTGACCTGGAATTGCTCGATTTTTTGGCCGTTGCGGGTCAGAGCCTGCACGGTGGCGCCGGCTTTGATCTTGCCGGTTTCGACGCGGCCCGTGAGAAGGCGACCAAGGAACGGATCCGCGCCCAGCGTGGTGGCGAGCATTTTGAACGGCTCGTCCTGATGCTTGAGCTGACGCGGAGCAGGGACGTGGTTCAGGATCAGGTTAAAGAGTGCATCGAGGTTCTTGCGCGGCCCGTCGAGTTCCGCATCGCACCAGCCGGAACGGCCGGAGGCATAGAGGTGCGGGAAGTCGAGCTGATCGTCGCTGGCATCCAGCGAGGCGAACAAATCGAAACATTCGTCCAGCGCACGGTCGGGCTCGGCGTCCGGTTTGTCGACCTTGTTCAGAACCACGATGGGGCGCAGGCCGAGAGCCAGCGCTTTCGAGGTCACGAATTTGGTTTGCGGCATCGGACCTTCGGCGGCGTCCACCAAAAGGACAACGCCGTCCACCATGGAGAGGATGCGTTCGACTTCGGCGCCAAAGTCGGCGTGGCCGGGCGTGTCGACGATGTTGATGCGATGACCTTTCCACTCGACCGAGGTGGCTTTCGCCAGAATGGTGATGCCGCGCTCACGCTCCAGATCGTTGGAGTCCATGGCGCGTTCGGTGGTGGCCTGGTTTTCGCGGTAAGTGCCCGACTGTTTCAGAAGCTCGTCCACGAGCGTGGTTTTGCCGTGGTCAACGTGGGCGATGATGGCGATATTGCGAAGATCCATAGGGTAGGGGTTTCCGTGGTGAAGATGAGTTGGCTTGCGCCTACCCCGGTCCGGGACAAAAAGCCAGACGTAAAACCGCATTTGGGCCGTTTTAGGCGGTTCGGGGCTGTTTCTGTGTGGTGTGCGATCTTTTGACGGGGAGCGATCCGTCATAATTTTCCCTTTGCAAAATCATGCGATATCCGATTTTGGGGCGCGACAAATCATCTCAACGATAAGGGACATGAGAGTGCAAGACCAAGAGTATCGCCCGGTGGTGTTTTCCGGGACCGCGCGCGAATATTTCGGCGTGTGGATCGTCAATCTTCTTTTGAGCATCGTCACATTGGGCATTTATTCGGCCTGGGCCAAGGTGCGCCGGTTGAAATATTTTCACCAACATACCGAGATCGAGGGCCGTCGCTTCGACTACCATGCCAGTGGCAAACAGATTTTCATCGGCCGCCTGATCGTCATCGCCGCCATTGTGGTGTTGCAGATCGTCACGACCGTTCTGCCGCCGCTGGGGATTTTGCTCTGGCTTGGCGTCTTGATCTACGTGCCGACGCTGATCAACAAAGCCTTCCGCTTCCGCGCCCGCATGACCTCCTGGTCGGGGCTGCGCTTTGATTTCGAGGGCAGCTATTGGGGCGCGTTGCGCACGCTGATCCTCTATCCGGTTCTGTCCCTGTTCACCCTCTATCTGACGCTGCCCTTCGTGATCCGCGCGCAGCACAGCTACACCACCAACAACCACCGCTTCGGGACGGCGAAATTCCATTTCGAAAGCCCCATCAGCCCGTTCTACAAGGCCTTCGTCTTTGCCGTCCTGTGGATGGCGGTGATCGGCGGGGTTGGCCTTTGGGCCATCGGCGCGGGCGATGTGTTCACCTCTCTGGCGATGGAAACCGCTGAGCCGACGCCGGAGATGATGATCCGTTTTGGCCTGATCTACGTGGTGGCTCTGGTGGCGATTGTGCCGATGGCCTTCATATATCAGGCCTTCCTGCGCAATGCCGTCTTTGCGGGCACCGAGTTGGAAGGCGGGCACAAGTTCCGTTCGACCATTTCCCCGGCGGGTCTTCTCTGGGTGGCCTTTTCTAACGCGTTCCTCGTGGTGATCTCCTTGGGTCTTCTGACCCCGCTCGCCCATATCCGCATGACGCGCTATCTGGCCGCGAACACATTTGTTGCGCCCAACGGCTCGCTCGATGACTTCATTGGTGGCGAGGTTCAGAAGACCTCGGCCATTGGGGACGCCTATGTCGATATCGAGGGCATCGACCTCGGCATGGCCATCTAAGCCATGGCGGAGAGCCACAGATCGGTTCGGGGGCAGGCCTATGCCCCCGGCACCTCCCGCCTCATCGCGGCGGAGTTGAAACGCAATGGCGTGGAGATTGTGCTGTGCGATGCTGCGGGCGAGATTTTAACCCGAGGCGCGCCCACCGCGCATGAAACCGGCCCCGCCGGACGCGATGTTTTGACATTTGCCGAAGGGATGCGGTTTGAGACGACGGACCGCGACGGCCTGCGCGCGCTTGGCGTGATTGCCTCAGACGGCTGGCTTGCCCATCTTGAGGGCTGGCATCCGCGTCTGGCGCTTGTGATTGTGGCCTGTCTTTTGGGCGCGGTGGCGATCTGGCGCTGGGGGCTGGACCTCTTGGTCTCGCTGGCGATCCTGGCCACGCCCGCGCCTATGGTCACAAGCATGGATCGCGGCAATATGTTGATGATCGACCGCACCATGGCCGAGGAGAGCGCTCTTTCTGAGGCGCGCCAAGCCGAAATTCGCGAGATTTTCGCCACGCTGAGCGCCGTTGCGCCGGAGGCCCCCTACGGGGCGTATACGCTTGAATTTCGCGACATTGACGAGATGGGGCCCAATGCCTTCGCACTGCCCGGCGGCACCATCGTGGTGACCGACGCTTTGGTCGAGCAATTCGGTGACGAGGACATCCTCGCGGGCGTCCTGGGGCATGAGATGGCCCATATCAGCGAACGCCATTCGCTGCGCCAGCTCTATCGCTCGCTGTCGGTCTATGTGCTGATCGGCATGATGGCGGGCGACGTGGGGCCGGTGTTGGAGGATTTGATCCTCGACGGCGGCGTGGTCCTGTCGCTGGCCTATTCGCGGGCGCATGAGCGCGTGGCGGATGACGTCGGCGTGCGCACGGCGGAGGCGGCGGGCTATGACGGTGCGGCGCTGGCCGGGTTCTTCGACGAGTTGGATCGCCGCTATGGCGGGCTTGCGCCGGAGTGGATGTCCACGCACCCGGACTCGGCGGAACGTGCGGCCCGCATTCGCGAGAGGCCATAACGGGCGGGCTTTGGCTCGCCTGAGATATTTCCGAGACCTTAATGTGTGGCCGTTTGAGAAAACAGATGGATCACCAGGACACCCGCGATGATCATCGACATGCCGAGGATCGCTGGGAAATCGAGCTTTTGCCCCAAAAACACCAGCCCGATCAGCGAAATCAGCACAATCCCAAGCCCCGACCAGACCGCATAGGCGATGCCGACCGGGACGGTCCTGAGCGTTTGCGACAGGAAGTAGAACGACAGCCCGTAGGACACGACGAGGATCAAAACGGGGATCAGCTTGGTGAATTGCTGGGACGCGGCCATGGCCGTGGTGCCGATCACCTCGAAACAGATCGCAAGGATGAGAAAGATGTATTGGGTCGGCATCGGTGGGCTCTTTTCGGATCAGACGTTGAGTTACATGGCGATGTAGCGGTCGCGGCGGTGGTTGATGGCGATCACGAGGTTGACGACCACGGCCCCCACCAAAGAGTAGACCACCAGCGGCAGCGGCATGATAAAGAAGGCGATGGCAAAGAGGCAGGCGTCAAAGGCCAGCTGGACATAGCCCGCTTTGACCCCGGTTGCGTCCTGAAGATAGAGCGCAAGGATGCCAAGGCCGCCCAGAGAACCACCGTGGCGAAAGATCGCCATGAGGCCTGCGCCGGTCATGAACCCAACCATGATCGCGCCGAACAAGGGTGTGATCGCCTCGAAAGAGATCATGGTCGGGAACCATTCGGACAGCACGGAGATCAGCGCGACATTGATAAAGGTCTTGACCACGAACACCTTGCCCATGCGTTTGTAGCCGAACCAGTAGAACGGCAGGTTCACCGCAAAAAACACCCAGCCAAAGGGCAGGCCGGAGACATAGGAAATCAACACGGCCAAGCCCGCCATCTGACCGGTGATCAGCCCCAAGGAGCGCAGCATCACAAGGGCAAAAGCACACATGGAGGTGCCGAAGATATAGCCCTGAAGGTCCTCGAACCATGTGTGTTTCTCGGGCTTTTGTGCGTCCGTCGGCATGATGTCCTCTTCGGTCAGGCGGTGGTGTCAGTCGGCGATATAGCGATCGCGGCGGTGATTGAAGGCGATCACACCGTTCAAAATCACCGCGCCCAAGAGCGAATACAGGACACGGCTCGGTTCGAAAAGGAAGAAGGCGACGGTAAAGAGCACAGCGTCAAAGCAGAGCTGCACAACGCCCGCGCGGATGCCGAAACGGTCTTGGGCATAAAGCGCGACGACCCCGAGACCGCCCAGCGAACCCTTGTGCCGAAACGTGCCCAAAAGTCCGTAGCCCGTGAGGATGCCAAAGGCGATGGTGCCGAAGAGCGGATCGAGGTGCGAAAACGTCATCCAATCCGGGATCACCGCCACGAGGATCGAGAGGATCGTCACGCAAATTGCTGATTTTATGGTGAATTCCTTGCCCATCCGAAACCATGCGAGGGCATAGAAGGGGATGTTGATCAGCCAGAAGACCCAGGAAAACGAATAGCCCGTCAGGTAGGAAATCACCAGGGCGAGGCCGGCGGTCTGGCCGGTGATGAACCCAAGCTGCGCAATGATCGTGAGCCCGATCGCGGTGGTGATCAGGGCGATGGAAAAGCCCTGCACATCCTCGAGGAGGCTGTGTTTCTGGGCGTCTTGGGGGATCGGCATGGGGGCTGGCATAGGGTAGATTTAGGACAGCTTTACTGACCTGTCCAGCGAAATGTGAGCGCCATCGGTGTCTGGATGTGACGTTCCCCGCACGTGCCAAAAAGAACGGCAAATGCTCCGTGAAGCGCTATTCGACCCAGAGTCTTTGCGCCTGAAACAGCACCAAGGTTTCGGCGAGTTGCGGCGCCGAGGAGGGCGCAGGCGACGCACTGGTCCGGCTCATCTGCGCCTCTTCGAGTTTGAAAAGCTGGGTCGAGAGGCGTTCGGTGTCCTGCCCATAGCGCTGTGCCAGAGCAAGCTCGGAGCGGGTCTTGGCGATCAGGTCGACCGGCGCATCGGCGTCGAAATCCTGATCGCCGATGCCGTAGACACTGCCGGAGGCCTCCATTTCCGCATGATAGGCCGCGCCTTGGCGTTCGAGCGACATGACGAAGCCCAGATCGTCAAAGCGTGCGGCTTTGAGATCGGCGGTGAGCGCGTCGATTTGGGTGGGCGTGATCTTGGTCAGGTCGTATTTGGCAAAGACATCCGCGGCTCCCCGGATGGTTTTGCGCGCGGCGGTGTTTTGCGTCGCGGTGGCGTTCTGCGCGTCGTTTTGAGCGGCACTTTTCTGGCCCTGCGCATCCGTTGCGACAGAAGAACCGCCTGCATCCTGTGCGGCGGTTTTCGAGTCTTGTGGATCCTGACGCAGGGTTGATTGCGCCCAAAGCTGTGCGGCAGAGGAAATCTGCATGATCGGGAAACCTTCTGTTCTCCGTTTGCAAAGAACATAGGGGCGCGAGGCTTAAGGCCAATATAACAAATAAAATTGCGCGGATTTTCGCCCGCGCAATCTGAGACTTATGGTTAATGAGGTGTGTTAGCCGATCAAAAGCGACAGGCCCATGAGCGTCGCCAAGGCGCCCAGGATACGCGGGCCATAGGGCAGCGCGCGGGCCATGAGTTGAGCGGCCAGAATGCCCGCAGCGTGCAGGGCTGCGGTTGCAATCACGAAGCCGATGCCGAAGCCGAGCGCATTGGCGGCGCCCAGTTCGGCGCCATGGGCATGGCCGTGGAACAGGCCGAACAGGGCCGCGATGGCCACGCCACCGGCGAGCGCTGGTTTGACGGCGAAGGTGGCCAAGAGCCCGATCAGGATCGCGGAGGCGAGGATCATCGGTTCGACGAAGGGCAGGCCCATGCCGAAGATGCCGCCGAAATAGCCCAGAGCCATGGCGCCGACAAAGCCCGCGGGCACGGCCCAGACGGCTTTTCCGCCGATCTGAAGCGCCCAGATGCCGACGGCAACCATGGCGATGATGTGATCGAGGCCGAAAAGCGGGTGGGACACGCCTGCCATGAAAGAGCCGTGCTGTTCGGGCGGCAGATGGGCAAGAGCGGGGCTGGCGGCGAGGGCGAAGAGGCCGGTCAGAAGATGTTTTTTCATAACTGTCCCTGAGAGTTATTCGTGAGTGTTGTCTGTGATCTGTCGAGGGCACCCCATGCGGGACGCTACTGATCCAGAGTGGCGAAGCGCTTTCAGACACGCAAGGGCCGGGGGCGCATTGCGGCAAAAAGAACACGCTTCCCCGAGGTCAGAAAAAAACCTTTGCCTGAAATTCGGGCGTCGGGCAGGATGTGCCCACTGAAACTGGCCACAATGGAGGGCGACATGACTGTTTATACGCAACGCACCCTTCGAGGACACGCCGGACGCGGACATATGCGCGCGGTTGGGGTTCAACGTGGTCAGGGAGCTTTTGACGCTCAACGATCTTAACAGATCTTTTTCCTGAAAACGCGCCTCTGCCGGTGTCTGTCTTCGTGATGGGCCGGTTTTTTTACCTGTGTTTGAGTGTCACACCAGATCACAGGCGGCGCGGCCCATAATCCTAAAAAATCTTATACAAGGCCGGCATTTGCCGGGCATTTCTCATGTTGGATGTTCTTCCTCCTGCGCCGCTCTCGTTGCGGCAACACGTGCAACCTTTGATCGAAAACCACGGCTTTTGGCCCGTCGTAAAGGCGGCCTTTGCCGCGCGGCGCACCCTGCGGCGGGAGGCAAAACTGGCCCGCAGCCTCGCGCATCTGAGCCCGCATCTGCGGCGCGACGTGGGTCTGCCGCCCGAGGCGCCTCCCGAGCGGAAGCATTCGCACTGGCTGCGCTAATAAAAAGGCCGATAAAAAAGGCCGGGGCGTGCGGGCCCCGGCCATCTATCGTGCAATGCTCTGGAAATCTTAGCCTGCCAGAGCCTTGTTCAGGTTCTCGTCGATTTTCTCCAGGAAGCCCATGGTGGTGAGCCAGGCCTGATCCGGGCCGACGAGAAGTGCGAGGTCTTTCGTCATGAAGCCGCTTTCGACCGTGTCGACGATGGTTTTTTCCAGCGTCGTGGCAAAGCGCATGAGCTGTTCGTTGCCGTCGAGTTTCGCGCGGTGCTTGAGGCCGCCGGTCCAGGCGTAGATCGAGGCGATCGAGTTGGTCGAAGTTGCCTCACCCGCCTGGTGCTGGCGATAGTGACGGGTCACGGTGCCGTGGGCGGCTTCGGCTTCGACGATCTTGCCATCGGGGGTCATGAGCTGCGAGGTCATCAGGCCCAGCGAGCCAAAGCCCTGCGCGACCGTGTCGGACTGCACGTCGCCGTCGTAGTTCTTACAGGCCCAGACGAATTTGCCGGACCATTTCATCGCACAGGCGACCATGTCGTCGATCAGGCGGTGTTCGTACCAGATGCCAGCCTTTTTGAAGGCCTCGGCGAATTCCTCATCGAACACTTCCTGGAAGATGTCTTTGAAACGGCCGTCATAGGCCTTGAGAATGGTGTTTTTGGTCGAGAGATACACCGGCCAGCCGAGGTTGAGGCCGTAGTTCAACGAGGCGCGGGCGAAATCGCGGATCGAGTCGTCGAGGTTGTACATCGCCTGATACACACCGGCGGAGGGGGCGTCATAGACGACTTTCTCGATCACCGTACCGTCTTCGCCCTCGAATTTCATCGTGAGCTGGCCCTTGCCGGGGAAGGTGAAATCGGTGGCTTTATATTGGTCGCCGAATGCGTGGCGGCCCACCACGATGGGATCGGTCCAGCCGGGCACGAGGCGCGGCACGTTTTTACAAATGATCGGCTGGCGGAACACCACGCCGCCCAGAATGTTGCGGATCGTGCCGTTGGGGGAGCGCCACATTTTCTTGAGGCCGAATTCCTCGACGCGCTGCTCATCCGGCGTGATGGTGGCGCATTTGACGGCGACGCCGACCTCTTTGGTCTTTTCAGCCGCATCGATGGTGATCTGATCTTCGGTCTCGTCGCGGCTCTCGATGCCCAGATCGTAATAGAGCAGATCGATGTCGAGATAGGGCAGGATGAGTTTCTTTTTGATGAAATCCCACATGATGCGGGTCATTTCATCGCCGTCCATTTCGACGATGGGGTTGTCTACCTTGATCTTGGTCATCTGGGGGAGCTCCATGAAAGGTCTGGAAAAGTGAGGGGTCTGGAAGAGTCGGGTTTGTTTTAGCGCAGTTCCGGGGAGAGTGAAATGCCTGTTGTATGCCATTGCATACATTTTTCGCCTTTTGGGATCGGACGCAAATAAAGGCCACGACTCTCAGGCCGTTGAGGCTTGGTATCACGGATGGATGTTTCAAATCTGCAACGACCTGTTTGCGGGCTGAAAATTTATTCTTGATAAAAATAGTAGGAATAGTTAGGAGCACCCTGAATGCTGGCTCCGATCCACAAAACGGAGTGACCAGGTAGCGACAGCCCCCAAGACGCAGCACCACGAAAATGCAAACCATGAGGGGGTTTCCATGACCACTTTGAACCGGCCCGTCGGGGTCCGTATGCGCCTGCAGTGCAGTGTCGCCATTCTCGTTTCCTGTTTTCCGATCACCGCAGTTGCGCAAGACATCACCGTTCTCGATACCATCGTGGTCGAGGGCAACACTGACGAGACCAGCGTCGAGACCCTGTCAGGCGGCGAGATCGCTGTCGTGGAGGGCGAGGCAATCGTCGACAGCTACACCGGCGATGTCGCAAGTGCGCTGCGCTCCGTGCCCGGCGTGTTCACGCGCTCGCCGGGGGATACCCCCTCTGTCGCTGTCAATATCAGGGGCATGCAGGGCCTTGGCCGCGTCAACACGATGATTGACGGCATCCCGCAGACCTTCCGCAATATGTCTGGCCATGCCGGGTCCTATGACGATCAGGTCTTTGTCGACCCGGGTCTCGTCGCGGGGGCGGATGTGGCCAAAGGCGCCGTCGCTGGGGCCGCGGGGCTGGGCGCGCTGGCGGGCGCCGCGAATTTCCGTACCATCGGCATAGATGACGTGCTGGGTGTCGGCCAACGCTCCGGCGGGATGCTGAAATTCAGCGCTGGCACCAACGGCTACGGCCCGCATGTGACGGCGGCGGGCGCGATGCAGGGCGATACGGCCACAGGCGGAGACTGGGGCGCGATGCTGGCGATCTCGGGCTATGAAAACGGGCAATATTCCGATGGCGATGGCACCAAATCGAGCGAATACACCGAAGACGAGCCGCGCACGATCCTCGCCAAGGCACGGTTCCGCCCAACGGATGCGCTTGAGATCAACCTGACCGCACAGGACTACAAGAACAAGATGTTCCCGGCGAACAGCTCTGGCTACATCTGGGACATGGAGCGCCAGAGCGTCTCCGCCGATCTGCGCTATAACCCCGCGAGTGAGCTGATCGACATCACGGCGAGTGCCTATTGGCAGGACTTCTCCTTTGACTTCCCGGAAGGCGAGGGGCGCAGCAGCACGGGCTCCTATATCGGGCGCGAGGGCACGGATATTTCCAAGGGCTTCTCCGTGTCGAACAGCAGCCGCGTCACGCCCGACCTGCGTCTGGATTACGGTCTGGCTTGGGCGAACAACGATTACGATGTGAACGAATTGGGTGGCAATAACGGCTCGGGCGAATTGGACAAGCTGGGTGCCTTCTTGCAGGCCAGCTACCAGATGGGCGCCTGGGATTTCGGGGCAGGGCTGCGCTATGACACATGGGAGTTGTCGGGGGAAATCCCCGAGACGGTGGGCGGCGTGACCTCTGTCGTGCCGCTGGACAATTCGGGCGAGGAGCTTTTGCCGAACCTGAGCGCGCGCTATCACCTCAGTGATGCGCTTTCGACCTATGCGTCCTACGCGCAAACCATGCGCGCGCCGACCGCGACCGAGATGTTCTACGGCGTCAATGGCAATGCCCACACGGGTGGCGGGTCGACCATTCACGTGAACCCGGAACTCGACTCGGAAAAGGCGGAGACCTTTGAGATCGGGGTGAACTACGCGTCCGAGCTCTACCATGTCTCGGCCTCGGCGTTTCAGTCCAATGTCGAGGATTTCATCGTCTTCGAGACCGACAGCGACAATGAAGTGCGGTTCATCAACATCCCGGGTGAAACCAAGCTGCGCGGCATCGAACTGGCCGGTGGTTTCGAGACGGAGCGCTTCTTTGGCACGCTCTCTGTCACGCTGTCGGACACGGATCAACCGGCCAGCCAGCAGGCAGGCGGTGGTCATGACCAATATGGCGAGCTTCCGGGGGAATATCTGACGCTTGATCTCGGGATGAAATTCCACGACGAGGACGGTCGTATCGGCGCGCGGATGCGCTATGTCGGCGACAGTGTCGTGGCGCGCTACACGAGCTTTTCGGACATGACGGCGACGATGATCGACAAACCGTCTTACACGCTCTTTGACCTCTACGGCTCATATGAGGTCAGCGAGAATGCCGAACTGTTCGCCAGCGTTGAGAACGTCTTTGACAAATACTACGTCGAAGCGAACTCCGGCGACACCAGCCTCGATGGCGGTATCGGCGGGCGTGGGCGCACCTTTACCCTCGGGGCGACCTTCCGGTTCTGAGTTGCGCCTCGGGGGATGCGTCTTGGCCTGTCCCTTTCGGGGCGGGCCGTTTTGTTTTGTACTCCGTGGCGCTATCCCGCGACGACCAGCCCGACGCCGTAGGCCACAAGCGCACAGACCCCGCCGACCAAAACCGTCTCGCTCACCGCACGCACCAGCCCGGCACGGGTGGCGACATGGCGCAAGATGCCCAGCAATGTGAGAGCGACGGCGGTGGCGGCCACGGCGGAGCCGAAGCGGATGTCAGCGGGCAGACCCAAAAGATAGGGCAGGATCGGGATTACGCCGAAGACCACGAAGGAAAGGAATGTGATCAGCGCACGGGGCCACAACAGGCCTTGCCCGGGGTCTTCCAGCCCTTCGACCTGCGAGAGCGTCATCTCTGCCATCAATCCCGGCGATTTTGCCGCCAGTGCCGCCATGGTGGTGGCGTCGAGCGTCGACAACCCGTGGCCTTGCAGATGCCTTGTGAGGGCGTCGACCTGTGCCGATGGGTTGTGTTGCAATTGCCTGTGTCTCAATGTCTTCATGTCGCGGGCGGCGCGGGCCGAGAGAAATTCGCCCAGGCCCATCGAGGTCGCATCTGCGAAGAGATTGGCCAGTCCGAAGACCAAGACCGCCAGAGCCGCGATTTCGCCGGTGCCGTCCGCATTGGCCCCCGCAAAGCCCGCGACGATGGCGAATGTGGTGACGATACCGTCATTGCCGCCATAGACGATTTGTTTCAGGTGATCGGTGAGGGGGGACCTTGCGAACATGCTGGGCTCTCGTGTTGGTTTATGCGAGAGCTTAGGCGAAAGCCCCGATTGATGCCAGATTTTCGACTGAAACGGAGGTTTTGCGCTCGGGGAGGGTGAATTTATTGGGGTAAAATAATACCTATTTTTTAAACCATTGTAATTGAACGATAAATCTAAAGTGTGGCCGCTTGACGTGGCGCGCGAAATGCTTAGAACACGCTCAATCGAATTCCTATCCCATAAGGGCTGAACCTATGAAAACCTTTTCCGCAACACCGGCGGACATCGACAAGAAATGGATCATCATCGACGCCGAAGGCGTGGTGCTGGGCCGTCTCGCCTCGATCGTCGCCATGCGTCTGCGTGGCAAGCACAAAGCCACCTTCACCCCGTCCATGGACATGGGTGACAATGTCATCGTGATCAACGCCGACAAAGTGCAACTGACCGGCAAAAAGCGCACCGACGAGCGTTTCTACTGGCACACCGGCCACCCGGGCGGCATCAAATCCCGCTCCATGGGTGAGCTGCTTGAGGGCAAATACCCCGAGCGCGTCGTGACCAAAGCCGTGCAGCGCATGCTGCCGGGCGGCAAACTGTCCCGTCAGCAAATGACCAACCTGCGCGTCTACGCCGGTGCCGAGCACCCGCATGAAGCTCAGAACCCCGAAGTTCTGGACGTGAAGTCCATGAACAAGAAAAACACCCGGAGCGCATAATCATGGCTGATGAAATCAAATCCCTCGACGAGCTGAACGCCGTCGCCGGTGGCGAAACCGTCGTCGAAGTTGCAGCTCCGCGTGAGCCCGTTCGTGACGAACTGGGCCGGTCCTACGCCACTGGCAAGCGTAAAGACGCTGTTGCCCGCGTTTGGATCAAGCCGGGCTCCGGCAAAGTCACCGTCAACGGCAAAGACATGTCTGTCTATTTTGCCCGTCCGGTGCTTCAGCTGATCGTGAAACAACCGGCTCAAATCGCTGGCGTCGAAGGCGAATTCGACGTGGTTGCCACCGTCAAAGGCGGCGGCCTCTCCGGTCAGGCCGGTGCTGTGAAACACGGCATCTCCAAAGCTCTGCAGCTCTACAACCCGGAACTGCGCGCCGCTCTGAAAGCCGCTGGCTTCCTGACCCGCGATAGCCGCGTCGTCGAGCGTAAGAAATTCGGTAAGCGCAAAGCGCGCCGGTCCTTCCAGTTCTCCAAGCGTTAATCGCTTACTGGATCCAAGATTTGGAAACCGCCACGGAGCACTCCGCTGGCGGTTTTCTCTTTTTTGGGCCTGTTTTCGCCCTTGGCAGCCTTGCTGCGCTGTTTCATAGTTTTATGAAACCCGAGAGGCCTGTCTTTTGCAAAATCCCTATTCAGATCTGCCGCCGCAGGCGTTTTGGAAAAGCGGCGTGGTCGAGACGGACAAACGTCACTGGCCAGAGATTTACGCCCCGGCCTTTGACATCGGCCCTCAGACGGCTGTCGCCACGGCCGGAAGCTGTTTTGCACAGCACATCGGCCGGTTTTTGCGCGGCGCCGGTGTCAATGTTCTGGATGTGGAACCTCGCCCGGAGAGCATGAGCGACGAGGAGGCCGCCCAGCGGGGCTATGGCCTCTATTCGGCGCGTTACGGCAATATCTACACGGCGCGACAGCTGCGGGAAGTGTTGGAGGATGCCTTTGAAATCTATGTGGATGAGCGCCATTTTCTGACCCGTGATGGTGCCTGGTTCGATGCGCTGCGCCCCGGTGTGGAGCCGGACGGCCATGCGACGCTTGAGGCGGCCATCGAGGCGCGGCGGGCGCATCTTTTGCAGGTGGTGGAGCTGGCGCAGGAGATGGAGGTGTTCATCTTTACGCTGGGTCTGACCGAAGGCTGGATCGACCGCGAAACGGGGCGTGTGCTGGCCATGGCACCCGGCGTGATTGCGGGCGACTATGACCCCGCGCGCTATGAGTTTCACAACTTCACCTATGACGAGATTTATGCCGATCTCCTTGAAATCCGAAAACTTTTGCGCGGCATTAACCCCAATGTGCAGCTGCTTTTGACGGTCTCGCCGGTGCCTTTGACCGGGACGGCCTCAAACCAGCATGTCTTGGCAGCAACGCAGTATTCAAAGTCGGTCCTGCGCGCGGTGGCGGGGGCCTTGGCAGACAAATACCCGACGGTGGACTACTTTCCCTCCTATGAGATCGTCACAACTTGGGCCGTCCCTGAGGCAGCTTTCGCGGCGAACCTGCGATCGGTCCGTCCCGAAATGGTAGAGGGTGTGATGGAGGTGTTTTTGACCGCGCATGGGTTGTCGGCGATAAGAATTTGAGGCGCTGCCTGTTTGGTGATCGAAGAAGTGGCACTTGCCATGAAATTGATCGTCGTGTTCGGATGTCCTTGGGAAACCCCTTGCAAATTTGATCAAAATCTTTTCAGGATCGACGCAAGTGACAGGGGATAGGGCCGGGATCGGCTCGGATATTGGGAAGGGAGCGAGCATGGCCGCGAGCGACAGGATACGTCGTTTTTTCCGGACAGAGCAGGGGATCGGGATGCTTTTGGTGTCCCCGACGGCGCTATATGCGCTCTTGCTTTTGGCCGTGCCCTTGATCGCGATTTTCGTGATTTCGTTTTGGACCCAGACCGGCGTGCGCGATTTCGACACCGCATTTACGCTGGCGAATTACAAAGAGGCGCTGACCGATCCGCTCTATCGCCAGCTTATGCTGCGCTCGCTGATGGTCTCGGGTCTGGTGACGCTGATCACCGTGGTGCTGGCCTTTCCGATTGCCTATTTCGTGTCCTTCGGGGTGAAGCCGGAGCATAAGTCGCTCTGGATTTTCCTGATCACCATCCCGTTCTGGACCTCATATCTGATCCGCGTGTTCCTCTGGAAAGTCATTCTCGGCTATAACGGGGTTCTTAACTCCGGTCTGAAACTCGTTGGTTTGATTGATGAACCTCTGTCCTTCATCCTTTACAACGTCAACGCCGTGATCATCACGCTGGCCCATGCCTATGCGCCTTTCGCGATCCTGCCGATCTTTGTCGCGCTGGAGAAAATCGACCGCTCGCTTTTGGAGGCCTCCCGCGATTTGGGCGAGAGCCGGACGATGACCTTTCTGCGTGTGACCCTGCCTCTGGCCGCGCCGGGCGTGGTGGCGGCCGTGTTGATCGTCTTCATCCCGACCATCGGTGATTACGTGACGCCGCGCCTCGTTGGCGGGCCGGGGGGCCTCATGATCGCCAATATGATCCAGACCCAATTCCTGCGCCTCAACAACGCGCCTTTGGGGGCCACTTTGGCGGTGCTCGCCATGCTGATTGTCGCGGTGATTGCCGTGGCCTTCCTGCTCCTCGGCAACCGCGCCGCAGGTGGGAAAAAAGGAGCGCGCAAATGAAATCGCTCAAGACCTATGCGGTGCTCTATCTCATCTTTCTCTACGCGCCGATCTTTCTGTTGCCGCTCTTCGCCTTCAACAGCTCGACGATCATCGCCTTTCCGCTGGAGAGTTTCACGACCGAGTGGTTCACCCAGCTTTTGACCCTTTCCGAGATGCATGGTGCGCTTTTGAACTCGCTCAAAATCGCCGTGACCTCCGCCGTTTTGGCGACCACTCTCGGCATCTTCGCCGCCATGGCCGTGTCGCGCTATAGCTTTCCCGGCCAAAAGGGCATCATGGGCTTCATCATGTTGCCTCTGGTGCTGCCGGAGATCATCGTGGCGGTGTCCTTGCTCATCGTCATCTTGCGCATGGGGTTCGACACCGGCGCATGGTCGGTGATCGCGGGGCACACGCTGATTTGCACGCCCTTTGCCATCGCGATCCTGCAATCGGCCTTCGCCGCATTGGACCCGTCGCTTGAAGAGGCGGCTTACGATTTGGGCGAGACGCCCGCCTCGACCTTCCGCCTCGTGACCCTGCCTTTGGTGATGCCGGGGATCATTTCGGCGCTGTTGATTTCCTTCACCATCTCGATGGACGAATTCATCATTGCCTTCTTCCTGACCGGCGCCGAGCCGACGTTGCCGGTCTATCTCTTCTCCATGCTGCGGTTCCCGAAACTGCTGCCTGCGGTGATGGCTTTGGGCACGATCCTCGTCGTCCTCTCCATCCTCCTGATCACAATCGCCGAATTTTTCCGCCGCCGGGGCGCCAAGCGCACGGGCAATGACACCGGGGGCTTTCTTTGACTATGGCTGACATGACTGCTGATAAACCTCTGATCTCTCTGCAAAACGTCAATAAACACTATGGCGACTATCACGCCTTGCGGAGCATCAATCTCGACATCAAACAGGGCGAATTCTTTTCGCTTTTGGGACCGTCGGGCTGTGGCAAGACCACCTTGTTGCGCACGATTGCGGGGTTTGAGGACTATGACACCGGCGCTGTGATGATCTCTGACCGGGACATGCGCGGTGTGCCCGCGAACAAACGCCCGACCAATATGGTGTTCCAGTCTTACGCGATTTTCCCGCATCTTTCGGTGATCGAAAACGTCGCCTTCGGGTTGCGCAAATCGAAGATGTCGAAGACCGACAAGATGCTGGCCGCCGAGGCCGCGTTGGAGATGGTCGGCCTCAAAGGCTACGGCCACCGCGCCGCCCATGCCCTGTCCGGCGGGCAACGACAGCGTGTCGCTTTGGCCCGCGCGCTGGTGTTGAAACCGAAGGTTTTGCTCTTGGACGAGCCGCTCTCCGCGCTGGACCGCAAGATGCGCGAACAGATGCAGGTGGAGCTGATCAAGCTGCAACGCGAGGTGGGCATCACCTTCATCCTCGTGACCCACGATCAGGAAGAGGCGCTTGTGATGTCCGACCGGATCGCGGTGATGTTCGAGGGCGAGATCGCGCAATGCGACGACCCCGAAATCCTGTATCGCAAGCCCAACTCGAAACGCGTGGCGGATTTCATCGGGGTGATGAACTTCCTGCCTGCGACGGTGCGCAAAGAGGGTGAGACTTATCTCGCCACGATTGCCGGGCTGGGCGAAACCGAGATCACCGAGGCGCAATGCCCGGGCGGCGTCCCTCTCCAGAATGACAACGGGGGCGAGGCCACCGTGGGCTTCCGCCCCGAGACCTTGACGCTGCTCTACGAAGGTCAGACTGCCACCCACCGCGAAGCTCCCGCCGTGGTGGATGAGGTCGTCTATTACGGTGACATGACCTATTACGACGTGCGGTTCGAGGGCGTTGAAAAGCCGGTGCGCATCTCGATGCGCAACATCTTTGGCCGCGATGTTCTGGGCGTCGGCACGCAGGTTCGTGTGAGCTGGTCGCCGGGCGCGCTGGTGGTGTTCGACCAGAGCGCCTGAGTTGGCTCAGCGCTGCAAGACCTTGGTTATAAACCCTGTCACGGCGCGTTCCAGATCGGGGATTTTGCCGGTGCCGAGCGTGCGGTTCACCTCGGCGTGACGATAGTCTGAGCCATCGAACAGGGTCGCATCCGCGCCATTCGCTCGCGCGTTGGTGACGAAATTCGACATCGCCGTCGCGTGCCCGTGGGCCCCTGAGGTGATCGCCAGAAGGGGCGGCAGGCTTTTGGCCAGATTGTAGGTGGGAGACAACGCGCCCCATTGGTCGCGGTCTTTGAACACGCTCGCGGTGCCAAAGGGCAGGTGGCCCTGATGAGCGCGCGCCAGGGTGATCAGATCGACCGCGCCGCTGTCATTGACGATGACGCCTGCGGGCAGTGGTCGCCACCCCGTGAGCGCCGCCATCGCGACCAAATGCGCACCTGCCGAGTGGCCCATGACGACCGTGCGTTCAGGCTTGGCGACATTGGCAAAACACCAATCCATCGCTTGCCGCACGGCTTTGATCTGGCCAGTGACGGGGGTTTTCGGCAGCGTCGGGTAGTCGATGGAGACGAAATCGAGACTCATGCTGGTGACCCAATCGGGTTTCGCGTCCACCGCCTTGCGCGAGCCTCTGCGCCACGATCCGCCATGGACATAGATCACCGCTCCGCGCGGTGTGGCGGCACGGTAGATATCGAGCTTGTCCGCGCCGTAGCTTTGGGTCTCGGGTTTGTCTGCGGCCAAAGCGGGCATAGGGCAGGCGGCGGCCAGAGCGCTCAAGAGAAAGTGGCGACGGGTTAGGTGAAACGTCTGCGGCATAAGGCCTCCTCACGTGTCTTGAGGAATCAACCCCAATCCGCGCAAGTATATGCCGATTCCGGTTTCCAAAAGGTCTTCGGGCGGGAAAGGCACCCGCGCGCCGGGCGTGCCACGGGCAAAGAGCTCGACCACGCCATGCGCCATGGCCCAGATATGCGCCGCGAACATTTGGGGCGGGGGGCGTTTGCCTTCTGGGATTTGTTCCGACAGTTGCGTGGCGGCGCGTTCCAACACGCCCAAGGCGCGCTCGGCGACGGCATGAAGTTCGGGCGAGCGCTGCATCGAAATGCCGCTTTCGAACATGGCGATGTAATGGCCGGGGTAGCGGCGAGCAAAGGCCAGATAGGCGCGCCCCACCGCCTCAAAGGACGCCAAGGCCGAGGGTTGGCCGGTGTCATAGGCATAGTCCAGAAGGTCGGCGAAGACCTCGAACCCTTGCCGGGCGATCTCGGCGATCAGGTCCTCGCGGCCTTCGAAATGGCGGTAGACGGCGGCGGGGGTGACGCCCGCGGTCTTGGCGGCCTCGGAAAGGGTGAACCCTGTCGGGCCCTTTTCCTCGATCAGCACAAGCGCCGCCTCGATCAGCGCCTGCCGCAGATTGCCGTGATGATAGCCGCGCTTGCTCATGCCTGTTCACTCATGCCTGTTCACTCTCGCGGGCTTACTCATCCTCGTCGCCGGTGATCAACAGGCTCGGCCCATCGACGATCTTGTCGTCGATCTCGCCGATGTTGTCCGCGTTTTTGCCCTTGTAGTCGATCTGACACAGGACCGAGCGAATGGCATTGAGCCGCGCGCGGTATTTGTCGTCCGAGCGGATCACGGTCCAAGGTGCATCTTTGGAATGGCTGCGCTCCATGGTCTCGGAAATCGCCGCCGTGTAGTCGTCCCAGCGCTTGAGCCCCTCGACGTCGATGGACGAGAGTTTCCACTGTTTCAGCACGTCCTGCTCGCGGGCCAGAAAGCGTTTGAGCTGTTCGGCGCGGCCGACGTTGAGCCAGATCTTGAAAAGTTGAATGCCCTCTGAGACCAGCATGTCCTCGAACTCCGGCAGCTGGTGAAAGAACTTTTCGCGCTCTTTGTCGGAGCAAAAGCCAAAGACCTTTTCCACCACGCCCCGGTTGTACCACGAGCGGTCGAAGAGCACGATTTCGCCCTTGGTCGGCAGGTGGTCGATGTAGCGCTGGAAATACCATTGCCCGGCCTCACGCTCGGTCGGTTTCGACAGCGCCACAACGCGGGCCGAGCGCGGGTTCAGGTTCTCGCGAAAGCGCTTGATCGTGCCGCCTTTGCCCGCCGCATCGCGGCCCTCGAAGACCACGACGATGCGCTTGCCGGTCTCGCGCACGTCAGAGAGCATCTTGACCAGCTCTCGCTGCAAAAGCTCCAACGCGTCCTTGTAGTCATCCTTTTTCATCCACTCGTCATAGGGAAAGGAGGGCGAGAGGATTTCTTTCTTGCTGCCGTCCTCGACCGCTTTGCGGATGGATTTGGGGGCGTCTTTCTCGAAATAACGGGAGATGGCGCCGTCAAAAGGCAGCTCGGAGGATTTATCGGTCATGGCGCATCGCTTTTTCCGTGTTAATCACCTTAACACTATGGGGTTTTTCAGCCCGGGTTGCAATGTGCGCCACTGCATGACGTTGCGCGTGACTTGGCGCGCGATCTGGCGCGTCTGACGGCCTCGACGACGGCCTCTGTCGCCACGTGATGCGGCATATGGCCGATGCCGTCCAGACGCGTGAGCACATTGGAAGCCACTTTGGCGTCAAAGGGCAGGGCGTGGATGTGGTCGGGAACAATCACGTCCGCCGTGCCATGCAGGCTCTCAATCGGCAGGGTCAGACCCGCGTAGCGCGGCACCATGGCGGCCATTTCGGCCTTCAAAGCAATGCGTTGGCGGGCGTTTTGACGGTGACGCGGCGGATAGATCGAGTTGCGGGGCTGGAAGTGATCGGCGTAGCCCTCGGGGACGTCCTGAGGGGCGAAAACCTCGGCCAATTGTTTGGCGATGATGCCGGGCGTGACCAACGCGTTGATCAGTTCGGAGGCCCACCAGCCGATGACAGGTTCGGCAAGCGTTCGGTGCAACAGCGGATGGCCGGTCTCCCAATCATGCGAGGGCGAAGAGACCAGAACCAAAGCCGCCAGATCGTCGGATTGCAGCGCCCATTCAAGCGCCACGGCGCCGCCATAGGACTGACCGAGGACGATTGCGGGGCGGCTGTCGAGGGTCTCGATCGCCTCGCGCAGGACGCGGGCCTGGGCGGCGAGGCTTTCGTCTTTGATGCGGGGGCTATGGCCAAAACCGGGCCGGTCGACGACATAGACGCAAAACTCTTGCGCAAGTGCGGGCGCGAGGCGGAAGGTCATGTCATAGGTCGAGCCGGACGCGCCGTGGATCAGGATCACGGGGGGAGCGTCACGCTGACCATGGGTCTCGACATGAATCACAGCGCCGGAGCGGGTTGTCACCAAATCGCCCCGGCGTCGTGTCTTGATGGCGCGCAGAGGACCGCGCCGCGCAGGCATCCCAAAGGGGTCTTCGTCCGGTCGCGGTGCCACCGATCAGCTCCCGATGTCTTCCAAACGATAGGGCGTGTCCTGATAGATCGCGTTGATCCAGTTGCCGTAGAGCAGATGCGCGTGGCTACGCCAGCGGTTCATCGGACGCAGCGACGGGTTGTCGTCCGGGAAGTAGTGTTTCGGCAGGATGATCTCTTTGCCCGCATCCACATCCCTTTGATATTCCTCGAACAAAGTGCCCGTGTCATATTCGAAATGGTTGAAGATATAGAGCGCACGATGCTCCGGGTCCTGCACCAGACAGGGGCCGGTCTCGTCCGATCCCAGGAGCGGCACAAGGTTAGGGACGGCATCAATCTCGGACTGGCGCATTTCGGTCCAGCGGCTCACGGGGATATAGCACAGGTCGGAGAAGCCGCGCAGATAGGGCGAGCTGGGGGCCAGGTTTTCCTGAAGGAACAGACCAAAGGCCTTATGGTCCAGATCGTATTTTTGCACGCCGTGGAAATAGTTGATCATCGCCATCCCGCCCCAGCAGACGCCGAAGGTGGAGAACACATGGCTCTGGGTCCAGTCGAACACCTCTTTGAGCTCGTCCCAATAGGTGACCTCCTCGAAGGGCAGGTGTTCGATCGGCGCGCCGGTGATGATCAGCCCGTCGAATTTCTCGCCGGAGGCTTTGACCTCGGAAAACGGCCGGTAGAATTGCTCCATATGCTCGGCTGCGGTGTTTTTGGTCTGATGTTCGCTCATGCGGATCAGCTGAAAGTCGATCTGCAGCGGCGTCGCGCCGATCAGACGGGCGAATTGGTTCTCCGTCTGGATTTTCTTTGGCATCAGATTGAGCAGAGCGATGCGGAGCGGGCGGATTTCCTGCGACTTTGCCCGGCCTTCGCCCATGACCATGACGCCCTCGGCGGAGAGCACGTCATAGGCGGGTAGGTTTTCGGGCAAGGTGATGGGCATTTTGAACGATCCTTTTAAGGCAGGGAGATTGATTTAGGCCTGTTGGGTGCGATTATCAAGCGCAGGTTTCTCAAGTGCGGTGGCGATGAGGGCGGAGAAGTCGTCGGGGCCGGTGATGCGCTTGACGTCCTCGTAGTCCAGCGTGATGCCCCAATTCTTCGCCATCGCCTCGTAACGCGGCTGGCGGTGATTGAGGGCACGGGCGTAGGTGTAGCGGATGAAATCGTCGGGGTTGACCTGATCCTCTGTGAGGTCTTTTTCCGTGAGATATTCGTCCCAGATCGCACTCAAGAAGGCGGGCTGGTACGCCATCGGTTTCGGGGCTTTGTCAAAGCGACGGATCAGCTCTTCGGTGTGGGCCTCGGAGCCTTTGAGCCACACGAGAAGCGCATTTTCAGAGAGCGCGCTCAGGATCGGGTCATTGGCGTCTTCGGGATCAACCCATTCACAGATCGAGCCCCCGGTGTCACAGACGAAATGCGGGTAGTCATAGAGTGTTTGCGCACGATTGATGAAATGGCTCGTGTCCATCAGAGCGGCTTTTTCGGCGGTTTCGAACAGGTCCTGACGGCGCTGGAATTCCGCGAAAGGAATGCCGCCTTGAGCCTCAGCCCCCGGTTTGCCGAGGAAATAGGAGACAGGCGCGAGATTGTCGAAGGTGATGTTCGACTTGATATAGATGCTGTCCGACAGGAATTGTTCGCGCAGGAACGGCTCGCGCATGGCGACTTTTTTCAGATTGTCGTCAATGGCTTCGCCCAGATACCGCGTGCCGATGCGGTAGTCGATCGAGTAGTGATACCACGCGCCCGTGTCGCGCAGCATGTTGGAGATCACGGTTTTCCCGAGACCCGACATGCCGAAAAGGATGAGGCGTTTGTGGGCCGCATCCTGCCACTCTGCCGCTGTGTCGTACTGCATCTGTCTGTTCCTGTTGGTCACGCCCTGTCGGTTGCAGGTGGTGGTGCCATGCCGCGCGCGGCCTCGCAAGTGTTATGCGGGGTTTTGGCCTCTCAGGCGGCTCAAAACCCGCCCATCGATCACCAAAAGCCCAAGCGCGATGAGTCCGAAGCCCAGATAGGCCTGAAGCGAAAGGCTTTCGCCCAATACGAGCGCGCCCAAGGCGATGGAGACGGGGGCGACGATGAGCGTGGTGAGCGAGGTGTTCCCGGCGCCTGCGAGTTGGATCACCTTGTAATAGATGATGTAGGTGAGGCTGGTGGACATCACGGCGAGATACAAGAGCGCGCCCCAGGTTTCGGGCAGGAGGGCCAGAGGCGGCGGACCATCGACCAAAAAGGCGGCGGGCAGGGCAAAAAGCGACGCGCCCGTGAGCATGCCCGCAGCGGCAACCTCGGGGCGCAGATCGGACAAGAGGATGCGCCCGACACAGTTCGACAGCCCGTAACACATGGTCGCCCCGATCATCGCCAACTGCCCCAAAGAGGTGAGATCAAAGGACCGAAGTGCCTCAAGGCCGATGATGATCACGATGCCCATGACGCCCAGGAGAACGCCGGTGCCCTTGCGTACCCCCAGTTTTTCATCGGCAAAGATGAGCGCGGCGAACAAGACGCCGAAAATGGCGGTGGAGGCGTTTAGAATGCCTGCGAGGCCTGAAGGGATGTGATGCTGCGCCCAGGAGATCAACAGGAAGGGCACGGCGGAGGTCAGGCAGCCGACAAGGATGAAACGCCAGAGATAGCGGGAGAAGGCGGGGAGGGGGAAGCCTTTGATCAGCACATAGCTCCAGAGCACCAGCGCCGCGATGGAGACCCGGCCCGCGACGATCCAGAACACCGGAAGCTCGCGGATCAGGATGGCGACCGAAAGAAAGGAACAGCCCCAAAGGCCGCCCATGGCGAAAAGCCCGGCCCAGGCTGCGGGCGGTATGGTTTTTTGTGGCGCCATGATGGTGGGTCCTTCTGTCACTCACGCCAAAATCGCGTGAGGGCGTCCGGCTGGCAAACCGGAAATTGTGCAAAACCCCATCACGGTTTCTGATGGAAGGGCGAGAAAATGAAAAAAGGCCCCGCAAGATGCGAGGCCTTTCTGAAAGTGTATGCGGTCGGATCAGAAGTGATGCGACAGTTTCAGGCCAAAGCCAAAGGCGGTGTTGTCCTCGAAGTCCGAAAAGATCGTGCCCGTGGTGGCGTCACCGATCCAGGCATAGCTGACACCGCCAGCAATCGCTGTCTGTTCGGTGATCTGGTACTTCAGGCCCGCGGTGACGGATTTATAGCCATCGGTGGGCGACAGGTTGCCGGCAAGCCCGCCGTTCGACTTCTCATAACCAACGGAGAGAGAGCCAGACCATTTCTCATTGAAACGGCGCCCGAGACCGAGGCTGTACGAGATCGTATCATTGTCATGGGTGACGAGGTCCGGGAAGTTCGCGGGCGAAATGTTGGTTTTCGTCCACTCAGCCCAACGCGCAGAGAACATCAGAAGCGTGTCGGCTGCGATCCCGGTCTGGAAATCGAAATTCACAGACTGCGGCATGATCACTTCCATCGGATTCACCAAAACGCCCACTTCGGTGGTGGTGAAGTCAATATCGATTTCCGAGTTGTAGGTCAGGCTCGCGCGCAGTGCGATGTCAGGAATTTCATAGCTGACCCCGAGAAGATACCCCATGTCCGTTTCGGTCGTGGTGTCCATGGTGTAGCTGTAATAGGGGATCGCCACTTCGCCGCTCGATTTGAGCACACGCAAACCGCCGTGGACCGCGAAGCGATCGTCGATTTTGTAGCGCAGCACACCTGTGAGGGCGACGCTGTCAACGACGGCGGTCGAACCGATGAACGGGTAGCCTGCGTCTGCACCACCGTAATCGACGTCTGCGCCAAAGGGTTGGTCGATGATGATCGCCATGGACAGTTTGTCGGACAGGTCGCGCTTATAGGCGCCGGCCATCTGCGTGAAGGACGGTGTCATATCTCCGGAGCTGGCGGAGCCCATGAACAGGCCGCTGACATCCGGGTTTACCGAGCCAAAGCTCAGCTCGACATAGGTGCCTGTCTCGAAAATCGGCGCAATGGATTGGCCGGAGCGATCCATGCCGCCCGCGAATGCGCCCGTAGAGCCGACCGCGAGTGAGGCGGCCAGAAGTGTTGTTGTTTTCATGATCTCCATCCCTGACGAGCACCGAGGCTCGCTTCGATCTAAATTGTTCGTATTGAGCGACTTTCCGCTCTTATTGTCCAATCAGCCTAAGCTGCGACAAAATTTCAAGCAATTCTGACGCCACGTCATGATGAAAACGAGGCGATCATGGCTTTTGTGCATCAACTTTGGGTGGAACGGGCGGAAATCCGACGGTTCTCGGCCAAGATGTTGATGTAATTGGCGGAAAAGATGATCGCAGCGCCCAGGAACACAAGCGCATCGAGGCTTTCGCCATAGAACATCATGCCGATGACGGCGATGATCGGCAGGCGCAGAAAGTCGATCGGCGTGACGATGGAGGCGGGCGCGAGAGACAGCGCGGTGGTCAGACAGAAATGCGCACCAAGCCCCGCGACCGCCACCACGGTGACCCAGGGCAGATCGATCAAGCGGGGCAGGGCCATGTCGCCGTCGGCCAGCGCGCAGACGAGGCCAAAGCCGAGCTGAAGCGTGACCATCCAGAACATGATGCCCAGGATCGTGACATTGGCCGTCAGCGTCAGCCGCTTGGTGAAAAGAGCCGAGGCGGCAAACCCCAGAGCACAGGCCATGGCGGCGAAGATACCGATGGACAGCCCGTCAGCGCCAAAGGGACGCGCGACGATCAGGATGCCCGTGAAGCCCATCATGGAGGTGAGTGCGCGCGTGGGCGTCATCTTTTCGCCCAGAAAAATCGTGGCGCCCAGTCCCACAAGGATCGGGTAGGAGAATTCGAGCGCAAAAAGCTGCGCCATGGGGATCAGTGTCAGGGCGTAGAGCCAGAGGTTTTGGCCTGCGAAATGGCCGAGGTTGCGGCCGATGTGCAGAGGCATGGCGGAGGGGCGGCACTCGCGCAGGCGGCCTTGGGTGACGGCGATGGTCAAGACGATCACGAGGCCGATCAAAGAGCGGTAGCCGAGGATTTCAAAGGTGTCGAGATGCGCGGAGAGCTTGCGGCCCGCCACCGCCATGGAGGAAAACCCCAAAAGCGCGCCGCTCATCCAGAGCGCGGCTTTGATCGGCTGGCTTTGCATACTCATTCGGAGAAACTCATGCGGCGCTTTTTTTGAAATTGCGCGCCATGTGATGAGTCACGCGCCACCAGTCGGAGCTCTGCGTGCGGTCCTGATGCGCGTCAAAGGCGCGGGCGTCGCGAAACACTTCGGTGACGTGAAATTCGGTGGGGCGCACCTCATCCTGCCAGAGGTCGAATTGCAGACAGCCTGGTTCGGCGCGCGACAGGCGGATGTGCTCGGGCAAAAGCGCCAAAACGTGATCCACCTCATCGGGCGCGCAGGTCATCGTGCCGGTCAAAAGAATTTTGGCCACCGGATCCTCCTCCTCGGTTCTTTCTCATAGCGAGGGGTGGCTTGGCTTGGCAAAGAAAAAGGCGCTCTCGCGGGGGAGAACGCCTTTGCATTTTTGTGGGAGCTTATTCCAGCTCGATCGTGCCCGGCGGTTTCGACGTGCAATCGTAGAACACGCGGTTCACGCCTTTGACCTCGTTGATGATCCGGGTGGAGGTTTCACCGAGGAATTCGTGGCTGAACGGGTAATAGTCCGCGGTCATGCCATCGACCGAGGTCACAGCCCGCAGCGCCAGCGCGTAGTCATAGGTGCGCCCATCGCCCATCACGCCCACGGTGCGCATCGGCAGGATGGCGGCGAAGGCTTGCCAGATGTCGTCGTAAAGGCCGTGCTTGCGAATCTGGTCGATGTAGACGGCGTCTGCTTTGCGCAGGATTTCGAGCTTATCGCGGGTGATCTCGCCGGGGCAACGGATCGCAAGACCCGGTCCGGGGAAGGGGTGACGCCCGATGAAGGAGGCAGGCAGGCCCAGCTCATGACCCAGCGCGCGCACCTCGTCCTTGAACAGCTCGCGGAGCGGTTCTACCAGTTTGAGACCCATTTTCTCGGGCAGGCCACCGACGTTGTGGTGCGATTTGATCGTCACCGACGGGCCGCCGGAGAAGGAGACGCTCTCGATCACATCGGGATAGAGCGTGCCTTGGGCCAGAAATTCCGCGCCTTCGATCTCATTGGCGTATTTCTGGAACACGTCGATGAAGAGCTTGCCAATGGTTTTGCGTTTGACCTCCGGGTCGGAGACGCCTTCGAGCGCATCGAGGAACAGATCCGATTCATCGGCGGCGATGAGGTTCAGGTTATAGTTGTCGCGGAACATGGTGACGACTTGCTCGGCCTCGTTGAGACGCAGCAACCCGTGATCCACGAAGACGCAGGTCAACTGATCGCCTATGGCTTCGTGCAGCAGGATCGCGGTGACCGAAGAGTCGACGCCGCCCGAAAGACCGCAGATGACTTTCTTGTCGCCGACCTGTTCGCGAATCTTCGCGATCATTTCCTCGCGGTAGGCGCCCATGGTCCAGTCGCCTTTGAAGCCTGCGATTTTCACGAAGTTCTCATAAAGCGTCGCGCCGTTCGGCGTGTGGTGCACTTCGGGGTGGAATTGCACGGCATAGAATCGGCGCTCGATGTCGGCGGTCATGGCGAAGGGCGCGCCCGGAGAGGTGCCGTAAACGTCAAAGCCCGGTGCAATCTCGGCGACGTGATCGCCGTGGGACATCCAGACCTGTTCGCGGCCAGAGGCGTCCAGGAACCAGCCGTTGAAGAAATCGGTGTGTTTGTCGGTCGGCGTCACATAGGCGCGTCCGAATTCGGCGGTGGCATGTTCGCCCGCCTCAACACGACCGCCCAGATCGTGCATCATCACCTGTTGGCCATAGCAGATGCCCAGAATAGGCACGCCCATCTCATAGGCCGCTTTCGGCGGACGGGGCGAGCCCTCGCGCATCACCGAATCCGGGCCGCCGGAAAAGATGATCGCTTTCGGGGCGAACTCTTTCAGCGAGGCATCGGTGACCTTCTGATAGGGGTGGATTTCGCAATAGACATTCAACTCGCGCAGACGCCGCGCGATGAGCTGCGTCACCTGAGAGCCGAAGTCGATGATGAGGAGGCGGTCATGGGATGTCTGGGTCATGACTTGCCTTTATGCGCGCGCGGGCTTTGAGGCAAGATGGATTCCCGCCTTCCTGTGCCTGTCCGGCTGGATGTCTGGCAAAATGGCATGAAAAAGCCCCCGGACTTTGGACCTGTGCCTGTGCAGAGGCGCCGGGGGCTTTGAAAGGGTGGCCGGATTTCAGGCGGCGTGTTGTTCGCTGGGCATCAGGCGGGCCTCGCCCATCAGGGCGATCAAAAGCTCAACGTGGCGTTTCACGTTATAGGTTGCGTCACCCGAACGGCGGGTTTCTTCGACTTTCGCCTCTTCCTCGATCAGCGCGGACAGGGACGGCTGGGCGAGGGGGCGGTGCTGGTGCGCATCACGCGCTTGAGGTCACGATTGCGGTTGTAGTCGTTCAGGCCAAAACGCGCGGCCCGGATCAAGAGACGGGGGCGGCGCAGGGCGTTGAGCAGGGTCGTGACATCATTCATGAGTTTTATCTCCTGTTGTGGTCTGCCGCGCTTCGGTCCTGTTGGGAGTGGACGAAAGCTTTGGCGTGACATGGTGTGCCGTCACATTGACGACGCATTGATGACACATTTGCACAACCTAAGCGTGTGTTGCGTATTGTTTCCGAATTGCGAACGCTTCTTTCCTCAAGTGTTTAGGAATAGGAAACAATACTGGACAAACGAGGCCAAAATTAACCTTTGGGTAACCAATGCAACCCATGGTTGAGGCAAGATTCGGGATAAATTTGGGGATATTTCGTGGATAAACGGTGGATAATTTGCTGAACCGCCGAAACGTCTGCCCCAAGTCTTAACCGTGTCACTAATGGAAACAATTTACAGAACTGCCGGGGGAAAGATGCTGGAATCAGGGAAGCCGACGATGAACCAAGGGGGGGGCAGGGGGGGGCGTCTGCCGAAATGGGTGCCTCAGGAAGCCAAACGCTATCTTGCACATACGGAAAGCGGAGACACGATCCGGGAGCTGGCGCGACAGGGGGGCTGTGCGCCCTCCACGGTGATGCGACAGGTCCGCAAACTTGAGCAAAAGCGCGACGATCCGTTGATCGACGAAGCCTTGGCCTCGCTCAGTCGTTTGTCTCCGAAAGAGACCGATCTCCAGCCTCTCGCCACCCGCCCGCTGCCCAAAGCCAAGGACATGGACACGATGACCGACAATACCCCGTTCGACGACCCCATGGGGTCCACCCCTCCGGATGACGCGACGATCCATCGCGAAGCGCGCCGCATCCTGCGCCGCCTGTCCGAGCCGGGGGCCTGTTTGGCGGTGGCGAAAGATATGGAAAAGGCCGTCGTGGTGCGCGATTTGCCGGACGGGCGCACCACGCGCACCGCCGTTCTGGATCGCCCGATCGCACAGGCGATGGCGCTCAAGGATTGGATCACGGCCAACGCCAAGGGCAAGATCACGCGCTATACGATCACCTCCGCGGGCCGCGCCGCGCTGCGTCGGTTTCTGGCAGAGGACGAATCCGCCCTTGCAGGGTTTGCCGAGGCCCCGGCGCGGTTCGGCGAGATGGACCCGGACTATGATTTCCGGGCGGAGTTCGATCAGGGCGAGAGCCGCAACAAACGCATTCGTTACAACACGGCGGAAAGCCCGGTCATGGTGCTGGCGCGTCGTCGCGACAAAGAAGGCGAGGCGTTTCTCTCGCCGGAACTCGTCGGCGCTGCGGAACGTCTGCGCGAAGATTTCGAACTGGCCCAGATGGGCGCTGGCAAAGAGCAGAATTGGGACCTCTACCTGACGGCGGGCGCGCAAAAGGATGTCGCGGGGAACGTCAATGGGTTCGGCCCCGATGCGGCCCGCGCGCGCGTTGGTGCGGCACTTCTGGACCTCGGGCCGGGGCTGGGCGATGTGGCGCTGCGGTGCTGTTGCTATCTCGAAGGCATGGAGCAGGCCGAAAAACGCATGGGCTGGTCGGCGCGCTCCGGCAAGATCGTGTTGCGCATCGCCTTGCAGCGGTTGAAGAAGCATTACGATGAGGCGGGGTATTCTAATCTGATTGGGTGAAATCCGGTCCGGGGCTGTGCCCCGGCAAACGCTCCAGTGGAGCGTTTGAGGATTTCACGGGCGAAGCCCCGGAGGAGCGCCGGTCTGGCCAGGGGCCAGATTGAGGGCTCCGCCCGTTTCGACCTCAAACGATCCCCCGGATCGTTTGCGAGACCGGTCAAAACCCAGTGGACCTTTCAAAGGCGCGAACGCCCTCGCACACTTGCGAGGGCTGGCCATCCCAATCCTTCACATTATTGCAATAAGTTGTCAGTGCAGTCTCATGTGATTAGATAAACTAATCCAAACTGAGGCCGACCCAATGCTCACACTCCGACAGATGACCTATTTCGTGGCCTTGGCCGAGCGGCGCAGCTTTTCGGCCGCGGCCGAGGCCGTGCATGTCACGCAGCCCGCTTTGTCTCAGCAAATCAAGGAGATGGAAGCCTCTCTCGGAACGCAGCTGGTCGAACGCCTGCCGCGCGACATACGGCTGACCCGCGCGGGGCAGGTGGTGTTGGAGCGGTGCCACGAAATTCTGGCCCTGACCCGCAACCTGGAGGCCGAGATTCGCCTGTCCAAAGGGCTCACCGGGCGGCTGACCCTTGGCGTAATCCCCACGATTGCCCCCTACCTCCTGCCGCGTGCGCTGACACGGATCAAGGCGGCGGCTTTGGATCTCGACATGCGGGTGCGCGAAGCGCAGACGGCGGAGCTGATCGCCATGGTGGCGGCGGGGCAACTCGACGCGGCGGTGATCGCGCTGCCCTATGAGACGCAAGGTCTGATGGCTGAGCCGCTGTTCACCGACCGCTTTCTGCTGGCGGGCTCGCAAGCGCGGATCGAGGCGCTCACGGCGCAAAGCGCGCCACGCCCGACCGACCTGTCGCCCGATACGCTTCTGTTGCTCGATGAGGGCCATTGTCTGGCCGATCAGGCGCTCGATGTCTGTGGCCTCAAGCGCACGCGGCAGACGGTGGACCTGGGCGCGTCGTCTCTGGCCACGCTCTGCGGATTGGTGGCGCAGGGCTTTGGCCTGACGTTCCTGCCGGAGATCGCGCTCTGTTCTGAGATGGCGGCGAGCCCCGATATGGCCGTGCTGCGTTTTCCCGAGCCGCAGCCCGAACGCACTGTGGCGCTGGTGCGGCGGCAATCGACGGAGGTGAAAAGCTGGTTCACGGAACTGGCCGCGCTTTTGTCGGAGGCGGGCGATGAGTTGATGGCCGAGGCGCGGGGGCGGGGATGACGAAGACTGACATGATAAAGGAAAAAGGCCCGACGCAAGCGCCGGATTTTTATGCCGGATTTCATATGAGCCATATGGAAATTTTAAACTTGATCGCGCTGGTGCTTTTCTTTGTCGCCAGTTCCTTGGTGTCTGCCGTCTTCCTAATATTCCTCGCTGCAGCGGTGATTTTTGCGGCGCTCGTTGCCCTCGATGGCGGTCCGTCTATAAAGGTTTGGGGCAAACGCCTTGTTTTCAATGGGATTTTGACTACGCGCGGAGAGGTGGCTCTTGATGACGTCACGCAGGTCTATGCGGCTCTCGGATATCGGCGCAGATGGTGCCTTTACCTGATGGCCGGAGAGAAGCAACTCGCGGTGCTGTCACTTTCCTCAATTGCGAATTCTGGAGTCGATGCCATGCGTATGGCGGCGAAACTGCGCGCCTATTTGGGTTTGAGTGCAGAGGAGGGCATGACGGACATCGCGCAGAAGATGACGACCAAGCTGACGCATTTGATGCTTGTGACGTTTTTGTTTGTTTTTGTTTTGTGTGGCGGCATGACGATTTTCATATTCCAGAGTTTACTCCAGCGCTAAAGCCATGCGTCTCGGGCATTCCCGGTATGCGACGGTATCCCGAAATCTCAAAATGCCGCAGATGCGAAAAGGCCCGCGAGGTTTCCCTGCGGGCCTTTCGTAATCGTTAGAGACGTGCGTCTTACGCGACGGCTTCGGCCTCTTCGCCTTTGAGCCACTTGAGCACGTTTTCCGGGGAGGAGACGCCATAGGGGTCTTCGCCATGGTTGTCGCACAGGCCCGGCTCTTCGAACCAGGCTTCGACCACACCGTCTTTGACGACGGCGGCATAACGCCAGGAGCGCAGGCCAAAGCCGAGGTTGTCTTTGCGCACCAGCATGCCAACGCGGCGGGTGAATTCGCCGGAGCCGTCCGGGATCACGCCAACGTTCTCAAGCTCTTGAGATTGCGCCCATTTGTTCATGACAAAGCTGTCGTTCACGGACATGCAGTAGATCGCGTCGATGCCTTCGGCTTTGAAGTCCTGGAAGCCTTTTTCAAAGCCCGGCAGCTGGTAGGTGGAGCAGGTCGGCGTGAAAGCGCCCGGCAGGGAGAACAGCACAACGCGCTTGCCGGCGAAGTAATCGGAGGTGGTTTTGTCTTCCCATTTGAACGGGTTGTCGCCACCGATGCTTTCGTCGCGCACACGGGTGTGGAAGGTCACTTCGGGGAGTTTGTAACCGGCTTTCATCATCTTGCTCCTTGGATCGCGCGCCCGTCGGAGAGGGGCGCTTCATTCTGTCGCAGACCTTTTAGAGCGATTCTAAAGCGCGTATCAATGCACTTGCAGCGAAACCGGCCTCGCCCCGGAAATCTGCGGATTTCACGAGACATTTGCGGGCAGGTTGCCTATATCGTGGTCCAAACCGAAAGCCCAAACGGAAAAGCATCCTGCCATGCGTGATCTCAAGATCCCCGACCAACGCCACCCCGAAAAGGCGCATCGTCCCGACAATGCCCAGCCGAAGAAACCGGATTGGATCCGGGTCAAGGCGCCCACGTCCAAGGGGTATATGGACACGCACAAGATCATGCGTGAGCATAAACTGGTGACCGTGTGCGAAGAGGCGGGGTGCCCGAACGCGGGCGAATGCTGGTCGCAGGGCCACGCCACCATGATGATCATGGGCGAGATTTGCACCCGTGGCTGTACCTTCTGCAACGTCGCCACTGGGCGCCCGGACGAGTTGGATGTCTTCGAGCCGGGGCGCGTGGCCGATGCGGTTCAGAAACTGGGTCTCAAGCACGTGGTGATCACCTCGGTGGACCGTGACGATTTGGAGGACGGGGGCGCGGAGCATTTCGCCATGACCATCCGCGCGGTGCGCAAGCGCTCTCCCGAGACCACGATCGAAATCCTGACTCCGGACTTTTTGAAATGCGATCCGAGCGCGTTGGAAACCGTCGTCGCGGCCAAGCCGGACGTGTTCAACCATAATCTCGAGACCGTGCCGGGCCTCTATCACGAGGTGCGTCCCGGCGCGCGCTACTTCCATTCTCTGCGTTTGTTGCAGCGGGTGAAAGAACTCGACCCGACCATGTTCACCAAATCCGGCATCATGGTGGGTCTGGGCGAGAAACGCCCCGAGGTGTTGCAAGTCATGGACGACATGCGCGCCGCCGACATCGACTTCATGACCATCGGGCAGTATCTTCAGCCGACCTCGAAACACCATGCGGTGGCCGAGTTCATCACGCCCGATGCCTTTAAAAGCTATGAGAAAGCCGCGATCAACAAGGGCTTTTTGATGGTCTCCGCCACGCCGCTGACGCGCTCGTCTTATCACGCGGGCGACGATTTTGCGCGCTTGCGGGAAAATCGTCTGGCAAAATTCGGTCAAGCCTAAGTGTCAGAACCCTTTGAAATTTTCCTCGGCACCCAGCCGGGGCTTGAACCCTATCTTCTCGCTGAGGCCGAAGAGGCCGGATTCCCGTCGCCGGTCGCCGTCGGCGGTGGTGTGACCTTTGAAGGCACGTGGGAAGACGTTTGGCGCGCCAACCTGACCCTGCGCTGTGCCGCACGCGTTCTGGCGCGGATCGGCAATTTCCGGGCGCTGCACCTGGCGCAGCTCGACAAGCGGGCGCGCAAATTCCCATGGGGCGAGGTGCTTCGACCCGATGTGCCGTTTCGGGTCGAGGTCGTCACCGGCAAGCGCAACAAAATCTATCACGCGGGCGCTGCGCAAGAGCGCATCGAGCGCGCCATCACGGAGGAACTGGGCGCGCCGGTCTCGCCCGAGGCCCTCGTGGTCCTGAAGGTGCGGATCGAGGACGATATGGTCATCCTCTCCGTCGACACCTCCGGCGAGGCGCTACACAAACGCGGGTTCAAGGCGGGCGTCGGCAAGGCCCCGATGCGCGAAACCATGGCGGCCTCTTTCCTGCGCGCCTGTGGGTATGACGGCGCTGAGCCGGTGCTGGACCCGATGTGCGGCTCCGGGACCTTTGTGATCGAGGCGGCGGAAATGGCGCGGGGGCTTTTGCCCGGCCGTGCGCGGTCCTTTGCCTTTGAGCATCTGGTGGGGTTTGACCCCGAGCCTCTGCAAAATTTCAAGACCCAGGCCCCCACATGGGACACGGATGTGCAGTTTTACGGCTCGGATCGCAATGTGAACGTTATTCGCATGGCAAAGGACAATGCCGAACGCGCGGGCGTGGCCGATCTGTGTCAGTTCAAACCTGTGTCTGTGTCGGAGATTGAGTGCCCCGAGGGCGCGCCGGGTCTGGTGATTGTCAACCCGCCTTACGGGGCCCGGATTGGCAAAAAGAAAGACCTTTACGCGCTTTACGGTGCTTTTGGCGAGGTGATGCGCGCGCGGTTTTCCGGCTGGCGTGTCGGCATGATCACCTCGGATGCGCAACTGGCCAAGGCGACGGGTCTGCCGTGGCTGCCAACCGGCGCGCCGGTGGCCCATGGCGGGTTGAAGGTCACGCTGTTCCAGACGGCGGCTTTGCCCTGAGCGTCAAACACACGGCAGATTCACAGCCGCAAAACCTGTGCGAAAATCGACCCTCATGTGATCTCTCTCAAGGCAGAGTGCACGACTCCCATGCTATATTCCACATATATCATTGGGAGGTAGTCAGATGCTGCACAGACCAAATTGGGACGATTATCGGTTCGTGCTTGCCGTGGCCCGCTCCGGGTCGGTCTCGGGGGCTGCGCGCGAGTTGGGGGTCAACCATGCCACCGTTTTGCGCCGCGTGGCGGCCATCGAGAAACGTCTGGGCGTTGAACTGTTCGAGAAATCCGTGCGCGGCTATGACATCGCGCCCGAAAAACTTCGGCTGATCGAAGCGGCGCGCGAGGTTGAGGCCGCCGTCGGCGCCGTCGAACGGCTGGCGCAGGTGGGGGAGGCGCCCTTGGCGGGTGTTATCCGCGTCACCTCGACCGACACATTCTGTCAGGCGGTCCTCCCGCATCTTCTGGCGCGGCTCTCGGAACATGCGCAAGACCTGTCCTTCGAGCTTTTGTCCACCAACAGCCACCTCGATCTGTCGCGGCTTCATGCCGATGTGACCGTGCGCCCGACCTACAAGCTGCCCGACGATCTGTTCGGCGATATGGCGACGCAGATGGCCTTTGGCTTTTACGCCGCCTCGGATGCGGTGCCCGAAGATCACTGGCTGGGCTTGACGGGCGGCATCGGGCGGTCTCATGCGGGGCAGAAGCTGCGCGAGGAACTTGAGCGGCGGCACGTCCTGTTCACCGCAGCCTCCGACAGTTTCCTCACACTCCGGGCCTTGGCCGAGGAAGGTATGGGGCGGGTGATGTTGCCAGTGTTTTTGGGCAATGCGTCGGGTAAGTTGCGTCGCATCCCGCCGCTTCTGGAGGTGCCCCCGGTGCCTGTGTTTGTGGCCTCGCATGTCGATTTGGCGGATGCGCCGCGTCTGCGTCAGGCGCGCTCGCGGATCGCCATGGCTTTGGAGGCCGAGGAAGATATGTTGATGGGGCTGGAGCGTACCACTCCGGCGTCCGAGCTTACTGAAGCCTGATCTTCGGTGTGCGCTCCATCTGCATCCAGTCGGGCAGGCCGATAGTTTTCTCGACCGCATAGAGCGCGAGGCAGGCGGCTATAATCGCAAAGACGAGCTTCACCCGCTTCGCAGACGGCGGGTGTTGCGCCCAGCGTTTGGCGCGCAGCATCCAGCGCATCTGGTTCACAGGTCTGTCCCTGCGTCTTCGTCCTCGAACACCACAGAGCCGATGTAGGGCAGGTTGCGGTTGGCCTGGGCAAAGTCGATGCCGTACCCCACGACGAAAGCGTCGGGAATCTCAAAGCCGGTCCAGGTCGCCTTGAGATCGACCTCGCGTCGCGCCGGTTTGTCCAAGAGCGCGATGGTTTCGATCTTTCGGGGATTGCGCGAGTGCAAAAGTTTCATGACGGCGGACAGCGTATGCCCGGTGTCGACGATGTCCTCGACCACCAAAACATCGCGGCCTTCGATGGGACCGCGCAGGTCTTTGAGGATTTTCACCTCACGCGAGGATTCGGTGCCGCTGCCGTAGGAGGAGGCCTCGAGAAAATCGACCTCGACATTCATCTCCAACTCGCGCACCAGATCGGCAATAAAGACAAACGAGCCGCGCAACAGGCCCACAACCACCAATTTGTCGGTGTCCTTGTAATCGCGTCTGATCTCTTTCGCGAGGTCCTCGATCCGGGCGGCGATCGCCTTGGCCGAGATCATGACATCGATGTGATAGGGTCGCTGCGTCATCGTGTTCCCTCTTTTGGCCCCTTGAAACCCGGTTTGAACCCTTGCTTTTTCGGGTTCAGCCATAGATGTATCAGGCAAGGAAAACATAGACCAGAGACCATGCCGACGCACCAGGAAACAAAGCACATGCCGTTCAGCGCCGATCAGATGTACGCGCTGGTGGCCGATGTCGAAAGCTACCCGAAATTCCTGCCGTGGAATGCCGCGGCACGTATCCGCTCGCGCAGCGATATGGGCGATCACGAGCTGATGCTCGCCGATCTGGTGATTTCCTTTAAGGTGTTTCGCGAAAAATTCGGATCAAAGGTGAAACTCTATTCCGAAGAGCGCCGCATCGACACCGAATATCTCGACGGCCCGTTTCGCTATATGAAAAGCTGGTGGCACTTCACCCCCGCCGAAGATGGCGGCTGTGACGTCGAATTCTTTGTCGATTTCGAGTTCAAGAACGCCATCCTGCAAAGTGTGATCGGCATGGTGTTCAACGACGCCATGCAACGCATTGTGCGGGCGTTTGAACGCCGGGCGGCGGAGCTTTATGGGTAAGGCTCAGAACAATCTGACCGTAAAAATCACCGTCATCACCACGCCCACCAGGACGATAAACTGCTTGAGCCGTGCGGTGTTCTTGATGCGCCGCGCGTAATGCGCGCCCAAGAAACCGCCCGCAATCATCGCGGCGGCCAGCACGGCGGCGAAGTCCCAGGCGATCACCCCCGCCAGCACATAGGTCACGGCGGAGACCAGCGACAAAAGCACCGACAAAGCGTTCTTCAGCCCGTTCATCGCATGCAAATCGGTAAAGCCGATGAGGCCCAGAACCGCCAAAAGCATGATCCCCAGCCCGCCGTTGAAATAACCGCCATAGACGGAGACAGCGAAGAGTGCGACAGCGGCTCCCAGAGGCCCCAACATCTCGCGCGCAAAGAGCCGTTTGATCATATGCGGTCCACCCGCGAACAGCACGGTCGCCAGAGCCATCAACGCAGGCACCACCACCAGAAACGTGTCATTGGGCGTGATCAGCAATAGCAGCGCGCCCATCACGCCGCCCAAGGCCGCAATCGCGATCATCCGCGCGGCGGGCATGGTTGCGGTGGTGTGCAGGTCGCGCCGGTAGGCCCAGACGCTTGAGACATAGCCGGGCAGAGCGGTGAGCGTGGCGGTGGCATTGGCGGAGACCGGTGGCACTCCGGCCAGGATCAGCGCGGGCAGGGTCAGAAACGTCCCGCCACCCGCAACGGCATTGAGCGCGCCGCCCGCGAGCCCTGCGAGGATCACCAAAATCGTGTCGAACATGAGTCCTCCCAAACCCCGTGTTTGTGCTTAGGCGTTTTTACGCCCCAAGCGCTTTTTGCAGCATCTCCAAGGCTGTAACGATGGTGGCGCTGCGCACGCCTGCGCGGCCAAGCGGCCCGAAGTCGACGGTCTTCACCACGGTCACATGCCCCTCATAGGACAACCCGAAACACACCCGGCCTTCGGGTTTGTGCTCCGACCCGCCGGGGCCTGCAATGCCCGTGACCGCGACGGCGATCTGCGCGGCTGAGCGGTTCACGGCACCCTCGGCCATCTCGCGGGCCACCTGTTCAGAAACCGCACCGTATTGTGCCAGAGTGACCGGCGAGACGCCCAGCATCTCGCGTTTCGCGGTGTTGGAATAGGTGATAAAGCCGCGCTCCACCACGTCCGACGAGCCCGCCACTTCGGTCAGGCTGCCGATGATCATGCCGCCGGTACAGCTTTCTGCCGTGGCGATCATCACGCCCTTGGCGCGCGCCGCCGCCAGCGTCGCTTCGGCCAGCTCATAGGGGATGGCAGTGGCGAGCGCGGTCATCGCATCAGGACCCCATGATAGAGCCCCGCCATGACCACCACGACAATGGCCGCAAACACACCCGCGATCACATCGTCCAGCATCACACCCAAAGCATCGCCGCGCCGGTCGGCCCAGCCGATGGGGCCGGGTTTCCAGATGTCGAAGAGGCGGAATGCGATGAACGCCGTGGGCCAGGCGGGCCAAAGCGCGGTCGAGGGCGCGCCGGCCATCGCCGAACCGATGGAGACCGGAATAAGCGCGATCCACATGCCGACCAACTCGTCGATGACAATCTCGGATGGGTCGTGATTGTCGGAGCCGCGGGTCATTTCGCCCGTGGCCCAAAGCCCCGCGATGAACATCACGACGGTGCCGATCAACACGCCCGGAACGCCCAGGGTTTCATGCAAAATCCAGAACAAAGGCACGGCCGCCGCCGAGCCCCAGGTGCCGGGGCCGGGGCGCATATATCCGACACGGGCCATGGTCGCGATGAGTTCGGCGAAAGGGTTCATGTCTTTCTCTCCTTCGGGGTCAGATTAGCGGCGGATCAGGGCAACGGTGGCCAGAGAGGCGATGCCTTCCTCGCGCCCGGTAAAGCCCAGCCGCTCAGAGGTGGTCGCCTTGACCGAGACTTTTTCGACATCGACGCCCATGATCTCGGCAAGTGCTTCGCGCATGGCCTGAGCATGCGGCCCCACCTTGGGGCGCTCACAAACGACTGTCACGTCGCAATTCATCAGCTCATAGCCCATCTCACGCGCCAATCCGATGGCATGGCGCAGGAAAATATGGCTCTCGGCGCCTTTCCATTGCGGGTCAGAGGGGGGGAAATGCTGGCCGATGTCGCCGCGCGCCAGAGCGCCGTAAATCGCATCGGTCAAGGCATGCATGCCGACATCGGCGTCGGAATGGCCCTGAAGGCTGCGGCCATGCGGGACTTTGACGCCGCAGAGCCAGACGTGATCGCCCGCTCCGAACCGGTGCACGTCGTAGCCGTTGCCAACTCGCATATCCATCTGTGTCGTCTCCTGTTCCTGCTGGCGCAAAAGCGCATCCGCCCGGGCGAAATCCTCCGGGTGGGTGATTTTGAAATTCTCTTCCGCGCCGCGCGTGATCGCCACTTTGATGCCGGCTGCGCGGGCCACTTCGACATCGTCGGCGGCGTCGCCCTCATGCGTTCTGTGCGCGGCCAGAATCGCCTCGAACGCGAAGCCCTGCGGCGTCTGCGCGCGAAACAAACCGCTGCGATCCTGCGTGCCCTCCACGAAATTGCCCGTTTCGGAGGCATCCTGAGAGATCGCCCCACGCCAAAGCGCATCCGTCACAGCAAGTGCGGGGGCGGCGCCTTGGTGCTGATTGAGGGCGTCTTTCACTCCTTTGATCACGGTCTCAGGCACCAAGGCCCGCGCCGCGTCATGGATCAGTACCTTGTCGATGCCATGCCCGACAAGCGCCTCAAGTCCCGCCCGCACAGAGGCCGCACGTGTCGCGCCGCCGGGCACAAGTATCACGTTTTCAAGGCTTTGCGCGAGGTCCAGATCGTCCGGGTGATGCACCACGACGATTTGATCGGCCTGCGTCCGAAACCGCGCGACGGTGTGGTCGATCACCCGCATGGACGCCTCAGCGCCCCCGAGCATCTGCCATTGCTTCGGCAGTGTCCCGCCCGCGCGGGTGCCGCGTCCGGCGGCAACGATGATGACGGCAGTTTTTGTCATGCGACTTGGGATAAGCGTTGGCGCGCGCCCTTGCAATGCGCTGTTTTTGACTGTTTGATTGATTAAACTTTGTGCGATTGTCGTTTTCCGCTCTTTTTTTGCTCGAAAGTCCCGCGCGACCCTTTGCGACTCGCATCTTTGGGCGCTACCTCTGGTCGAAATGCTTAAGGATTAATCGCTTGCCCGTTCGTTTGGCGCAACTCACACTGGACCCTCCCGTGTTTCTGGCCCCTATGGCCGGGATCACCGATCTGCCATTCCGAACGCTGGTTTCCAGCTTTGGAGCGGGGCTTGTGGTGTCCGAGATGGTCGCCTCACATGACATGATCAACGCCCGGCCCGGCACCCGCGAAAAGGCGGAACTGGGGTTTGGTATTGAGAACACCGCCGTGCAGCTTGCAGGCCGCGAAGCCGAGCCTATGGGCTTGGCCGCGAAGATCGCCGAAGACAGCGGTGCGCGGATCATCGACATCAATATGGGGTGCCCCGCGAAAAAGGTGGTCTCCGGCTATTCCGGCTCGGCCCTGATGCGCGATCTCGATCATGCCTTGACGCTCATTAAGGCGGTGGTGGCGGCGGTCTCTGTGCCGGTGACGCTGAAAACCCGGCTGGGTTGGGACGATGCGCTGTTGAATGCGCCGGAGCTTGCCAAACGCGCCGAAGACGCGGGCATTCAGATGATCACCATCCATGGCCGCACGCGGTGCCAGTTCTACAAGGGGCGCGCCGATTGGGCGGCGATCCGTGCGGTGAAAGAGGCGGTGTCGATCCCGGTGATCGCCAATGGCGACATCACCTCGCCCGAGACCGCGCAGGAGGCGCTCACGCAATCGGGCGCCGATGGCGTGATGATCGGGCGCGGTGCGCAAGGCCAGCCCTGGGTTCTGGCGCAGGTCGCGGCGAACCTCACGGGCCAGCCGGAGCCCGCGCGTCCCGAGGGCAAGGATTTCGCCGATATGGTCGCCGGACATTATGAGGCCGGTGTTGCCTTCTATGGCACGGACCTGGGCGGGCGCGTGATGCGCAAGCATCTGGGCTGGTATATGGACACCGCAGGCACGCCGCCCGTGCTGCGCAAACGCGTGTTGACTGAAAAGACGCCTGAGGCCGTGCTGGCGCTCTTGCCCGAGGCGCTCAGCGGCGCGTTTCCCGGAACAAAAGCCGATACAGAAGGATATGCCGCATGACGGATGCGCGGTTCGATATGCTCTGGCCGTCGCTGCCAGTGCCTGCGGTGATGATCGACGCGACGAATCTGATCAATGAGGTGAATTCCTCGGCGGAGCTGTTTTTGAACGCCTCCGCGCGCACCCTGATGGGCGTGCCGGTGTTCGACAAACTCGCCATCGACGCGCCGCTCGAAGAGGCTTTCGCCCGCGTGCGTCGCGACGATTCGCCTTTGTTTATCAACAATGTCGATGTCTCCGGCGGCAACGCCGCACCCGTGCAGTGCAACATCCAGATCGCGCCTTTGCAGGGCATGGACAACTGGCTGATCCTGTTGATGGAGCCGCGCCAGATCGCCGACCGGCTGGGCCGCGCGCATCAGGTGAAAACCTCCGCGCGTTCGGCGATCGGCATGGCGGAAATGCTGGCGCATGAGATCAAGAACCCGCTGGCGGGCATCACCGGTGCCGCACAATTGCTCTCAATGAGCCTCAGCCCCGAAGATTTGGAACTGACCGATCTGATCGTCGCCGAAAGCCGCCGGATCGTGGCGCTTTTGGAGCAGGTCGAGCAATTCGGCAACCTGCGCCCGCCCGCGAAACGCGCGATCAACATTCACGACCTTTTGGACCGCGCCCGCAAATCTGCCGAGCTGTCCTACGGCGCGAATATGAAATTCATCGAGGAATTCGACCCCTCGCTGCCGCCGACCTTTGTCGATGGCGATCAGCTTTTGCAGGTCTTCCTGAACCTGATCAAGAACGCCTCCGAGGCCGCCGGCAAAGAGGGCGGTGTGATCCGCCTGCGCACCTTTTACGACCTGTCGCTGCGGCTGCGGCGCAAGGACGGCACCGGCGGCGCGCTGCCGCTTCAGGTCGAGATCATCGACGACGGCCCCGGCCTTCCGCCGGAGATCGCATCGGATATTTTCGAACCCTTCGTGTCGGGCCGCGAGAACGGCACGGGGCTGGGCCTCGCGCTGGTGTCCAAGATCATTTCGGACCACGAGGGTTGGATTTCGGTCGACTCGACGCCGGGCAAGACCGTGTTCCGAATTTCGCTCCCGGTTGCACCCCGCGATGCAACATCCTCGACGTGAGTGCGATGATCTGGGCATGATGTGTAATAAAACTGTGAAGAACCCCGTTAAAAAGGGGATGCGCGACGGACAGGGGACAGCCTCGGTCCTGTTGCGGAACTGACAAGGAGAGAAAAACATGGATGGCACGATCCTCGTCGCTGATGACGACCGCACGATCCGCACCGTTCTGACCCAGGCGCTGACCCGCGCCGGATGCAAGGTCCACGCGACCTCGTCTCTGGTCACGCTGATGCGATGGGTCGAGGAGGGGAAGGGCGATCTGGTGATCTCCGATGTGATGATGCCCGATGGCAATGGGTTGGAGGCGCTGCCGAAAATCGCCGAGCTGCGGCCCGGTCTTCCGGTCATCGTGATCTCGGCGCAGAACACCATCATGACGGCGATTCAGGCGGCGGAGGCCGAGGCCTTCGATTACCTGCCGAAACCTTTCGATCTGCCCGATCTGATGAAACGCGCCGCGAAAGCCTTGGAGGTCAAACGCCGCGCCAACCCGGCGCCGTCGAATGCCAAAGCGCCCTCCGAGGGACCGAAAGAGGATCTGCCGCTGGTGGGACGTACGCCTGCGATGCAGACGCTGTATCGCCTTGTCGCCCGCGTGATGAACACCGATCTTCCGGTGCTGATCACTGGCGAGAGTGGCACGGGGAAATCGCTCATCGCCCGCGCGATCCATGATTTCTCCGACCGACGCACATTGCCCTTCGTGGTGGTCTCCGCCGCCGATCTGGCGACGATGGAAGGCCCGGCTGCGGTGATCTCAAAGGCCAAGAATGGCTCGATCCTGTTCGATGAGGTCGGCGATCTCGACGAAGAGGCCCAGGCCCGCATCGTGCGGATGCTCGACAGTTTCACCGACAACGGCCCGCGCATCATGGCCAGTTCTCAGGCCAATCTGGCCGCGAAAATGGAAAGCGGCGCCTTCCGTCAGGACCTGTTTTACCGTCTGGGTGGCGTGACGATTTCCGTGCCGTCGCTGCGTGAGCGCGTCGATGACATCCCGCTTCTGGCGGAGTTCTTCCTGTCGAAGGCCGAACGCGACGGCTTGTCCGCGCGTCGCTTCTCGCATGAGGCGATGGAACTGGTTCGCGCCTACAGCTGGCCGGGCAACGTGCGGCAGTTGGAAAACACCATCCGCCGGTTGATCGTAACCTCTCCCGAAGAGGAAATCACCCGGATCGAAGTGGAAACCGTTTTGGGCAACCAACCCGCGATGGAACCGCTGCAGGGTGGCTCCGAGGGCGAAAAACTGTCCTCTTCCGTGGCGAAACACCTGCGCCGCTATTTCGACCTGCATGGCGGTGTCTTGCCGCCACCGGGGCTCTATCAGCGGATTTTGAAGGAGGTCGAGGGGCCTTTGATCGAAATCGCGCTCGATGCGGTCGGCGGAAATCAGGCCAAATGTGCCGATCTGCTTGGCATCAACCGCAATACCTTGCGTAAAAAGATCAATGATCTCGATATTCAGGTGACACGCCGCCGCAAGTTGATGTAAAAAGGCCACATCCGTGGTGATTTGGGCGCAGTGATGCGGAAAGCACGCAGCTGCGACCAGATTGCAACGGATGTCCGTGCTTTGCGTCTTGGTCATGCTATTGGTCCAACCCGCGCAAGAGGGCAGGACCAAGAGCAGGATAAAGACGAGGCGCGACGTGGCCAAAACGCTGGCGGATAAAGCCCTGGCACAACGGATCGGACGGCAGAGCTGGCAACGCCTGACGCGGCTACGGCGTCAGCGCCGGTTGCAGAATGCCGCGACGCTCGCGGTGTTCATTCTCGGCCCGGTTCTGGCGATTCTGACTTTCCTCGTCTTGGGGCCTTTGGATCATGGCCCGGCCTCGACCATGCTGCGCTCGGTGCTTTTGGCCGATGTGGTCTATGTCATTCTGGTCGCGGGGCTGGTGGCGCAACGCATCGCGCGCGTCATCGCCGCCCGGCGGGCGCATTCCGAAGGTTCGCGGCTCCACCTTCGTCTCTCCGGCGCTTTCGTGCTTTTGGCGCTGATCCCGACCGTCATGGTGGCGATCTTCGCCGTGGTGACGGTGAATTTCGGCCTCGAAGGCTGGTTCTCCGACCGGGTCCGCAGTGTGGTGGGCTCCTCTTTGGAGGCTGCAAAAGCCTATGAGGACGAGCACCACGATGGCCTCACCGAGGACACCCGCGCGCTTGCGAATTTTATCATCGACCGCCGCCGTCAGGTGACGATCCTGCCAGATGGGGCGCTCAGACAGGTGCTCAATCAGGGGCAGGGCCTCATCCAACGGGGCCTGCGCGAAGCCTATGTGATCGACCGGGCGGGCGACATCAAAGCCCGCGGAGATCGCTCCTATCTCTTTGATTATGAACAGCCCTCCGAGGCCGATCTGGTGCGCGCCGAAAGCGGTGAGCTGGTGTTGATCGACGATTGGGATCAAAACGAATCCCGCGCGCTTCAGCGGCTTGCCGGGTTTTCGGATCGCTATCTCTATGTGACCCGCGATGTGGACGGCAAAATCCTCAATCTCCTGGACGAGACGCAGGACAGCATCGCACTTTACAACCAGTTGGAAAGCGACCGTGGGCGGCTGTTGTTCGAATTCGGGCTTTTGTATATCGGTTTTGCCATCATCCTCATTCTGGCGGCGACCTGGCTCGGCCTTTGGTTTGCCGAACGCCTCGCGCGGCCCATCGGGCGGCTGGCTGGGGCGGCGCAGAAGGTGGGCGAGGGCGATCTGTCTGTGCGTGTGCCTGAGGAAGAGGGCCAAGACGAAATCGCCACGCTGGGCCGTGTGTTCAACCAGATGACCGGGCAGGTGAAACTGCAACGCGACGAGCTTTTGGATCGCAACGAACAGATCGACCAGCGCCGCCGCCTGTTCGATTCTGTGCTGTCGTCGGTGACGGCAGGGGTCGTGGGTCTGGACGCCGAGGGCCGTGTGACGCTTTTGAACCGCTCGGCGCAGGCGTTGTTGAGCCTTGGCGACCGTGATGTGACGGGCGAGGCGCTGGCCGTGGTGGTGCCGGAATTCGGGCCCTTGCTGGACGTATTGCGCGCGGGCAATCGCGAGGTGGCGCAAGAAGAGTTGCGGCTCATTCGCTCTGGCGCGCAGGAAAGCCTTTTGGTGCGCATCGCCACGCGGCGCGACGTCGAGGGGCGGCTTGAGGGCTATGTGGTGGCCTTTGACGATGTGACCGATCTGGTGAGTGCCCAACGTCTGGCCGCCTGGGGCGATGTGGCGCGGCGCATTGCGCATGAGATCAAGAATCCGCTGACCCCCATTCAATTGTCTGCCGAACGCATCCTGCGCAAATTCGGCCGCGGCCTCGATGAGGAGGCGCGGGCGGATCTTGAGCAATATACCTCCGTCATCGTGCGCCAGACTGGCGATTTGCGGCGCATCGTGGACGAATTCTCGAAATTCGCCCGGATGCCAAGCCCGGAACGGCGGGAACACGACTTGGTCGAGCTGGTGAAAGGCGCGGTGCTGTTGCAGCAAAACGCGTTGCCGGATATGCGGGTGCGCGCCGAGATCGAACCGGATCACGCCTGGGCCGAGGTGGATGCGACGATGATCGGCCAGGCCTTTACGAACCTGATCAAGAACGCTGGGGAGGCCATTGAATCCCAGTTGGAAAATGGATTCCAGGCGGACTATGAACCGACCGTGCGCGTGGCGATGCGGCGCGAGGAAAATGAGGCGGTGGTGACGATCACGGACAATGGCATTGGCCTTCCCGAAGATCGTTCGCGCCTCTTTGAACCCTATGTGACGACGCGCGAGAAAGGCACCGGGCTGGGCCTGCCGATCGTCAAGAAAATCATCGAGGAACATGGCGGGACGCTGACGCTCACGGATGGTGAGCCGATTGATCCTTCGGGGCGGATCGGCGCCTGTGCCACCATTCGTCTCGCCCTCATTGAGGTGGTGAATAAAGATGAAAAACAAGAGCTTGCAGTGTAATGATGAAGTCTGGAGTGAACCATGTCTGATATTCTGATCGTCGACGATGAACGCGATATTCGCGAATTGATCGGAGATATTTTGCAGGACGAAGGCTTTGAGACGCGGCTGGCGGCCAATTCCGACGACTGCATGAAGGCAATCGATGACGCGGTGCCGGCGCTGATGATCCTCGACATCTGGCTCAAGGACAGCGACATGGACGGGATCGACATCCTCAAACATGTCAAACGCGAGCACCCCGAGGTGCCGATCATCATCATTTCTGGCCACGGCAACATCGAGATCGCGGTGGCGGCGATCAAACAGGGCGCTTACGATTTCATCGAGAAGCCGTTCAACATCGACCAGCTCATGGTGGTGATCACCCGCGCGATGGAGACCTCGCGTCTTCGGCGCGAAAACGCCACGCTGAAACGCTCGGGGTCGGGCGATGTCGAGATGATCGGCGTCTCCACCGCCTTCAAACAGCTCAAACTCAATCTGGAAAAAGTGACCAAATCCAATGGCCGCGTCATGCTGACGGGCGGCGCGGGCGTGGGCAAGGAAGTGGCGGCGCGGTTCATTCATGCGGGGTCCGACCGCAACGACGCGCCTTTCGTCTCCGTGTCCTCGGCCAATATCGAACCCGACCGGATGGAAGAGGTGCTGTTCGGACGCGAAAGCCCGGAGCGCGGCATCGAGAAAGGCCTGTTGGAAGAGGCCAACGGCGGCGTGATTTATTTCGACGAGGTGGCGGATATGCCGCCGGGCACCCAGTCGAAAATCCTGCGCGTGTTGGTCGATCAACGCTTCACGCGGGTCGGCGGCACGGCGCAGGTCTCCGTCGATCTGCGGGTGATCTCCTCGACCTCGCGCGACCTGACGATGGAGATTGCGAACGGGACTTTCCGCGAGGAGCTCTATCACCGGCTGAACGTGGTGCCGATCGAGGTGCCAGCGCTCGAAAAACGCCGCGAGGACATCCCGGAACTCGCCGGGTATTTCATCGAGAAACTGAACCGCGAACAGGGCCTGCCGCAGCGCGCGCTGACGGAAGACGCCGCCGCGATGCTTCAGACCATGGCTTGGCCGGGCAATGTGCGCCAGCTCAAGAATGTGATCGAACGCGTGCTGATCCTCGGCGACAGCACGGGCGACATCGAGGTCTCTGAGCTGCCGTCCGAGGAGGGTGGGCGCGAAGACGACGGGCGGGCGGTTCTGTCGCCTGCGATTGCGACGCTGCCTCTGCGCGAGGCGCGCGAGCTGTTCGAGCGTGAGTACCTTCTGACCCAGATCAATCGCTTCGGCGGCAATATCTCCCGCACCGCGACGTTTGTGGGCATGGAGCGCTCGGCGCTGCACCGCAAGCTCAAATCCCTGGGCGTTGTGACCGGCAACAAACAAGGCGGCCGCGTGGCCTACGTCTCGGAAGAGGCGGAGTAACGGCTGTTGACGGCCCGAAATGACGTGACAGCCGCGTTGACGCCTTCGCCGTTAAGTGCGAAGGCTGGGGCGAAGCAATAAAGGTGATGCGATGAAAGTCATCATTTGCGGCGCGGGCCAGGTCGGCTGGCAGATCGCCAAACAACTCTCTTCCGAGAAAAACGACGTCACCGTCGTGGACAACAACCCGGCGCTGGTGCGCCGCGCGACCGACACATTGGACGTGCAAGGGATTGAAGGCTTCGCCTCCTATCCGGACGTCTTGGAGCGGGCGGGCGCGCGGGACGCCGATATGGTGATCGCTGCGACCTATTCCGACGAGGTCAATATGGTCACCTGTCAGGTGGCGCATTCGGTGTTCGGCGTGCCGCGCAAAATCGCGCGTCTGAGGGCGCAGAGCTATCTGACCGCGATCTATTCCGATCTCTACCGCCGCGATCACCTGCCGATCGATGTGGTGATCTCGCCCGAAAAAGAGGTGGCCGAGGCCGCGTTGCGGCGTTTGGCGGCCCCTGCGGCCTTTGACACGCAGGCCTTTCTGGCGGGCGGCGTACAGCTTATGGGTATCCTGCTCGAAGAGGACTGCCCGGTGCTCAACACCTCCCTGCGCGAGCTGTCGGATCTCTTCTCGACGCTCCGGGCCATCGTCGTCGGCGTGCGTCGCGAGGGGCGGTTGTTCGCCCCCGAACCCAATGATCAGCTCTTTGCCAAAGACGAGGTCTATGTTTTCGCCCATTCCGACGACCTGACCCGGACGCTGGAGATTTTCGGCAAAACCCATGCCAAACAGGACCGCGTGGTTATTCTGGGGGGCGGTAACGTCGGCCTCGCTGTGGCGCAGGCATTGGAGACCCGCACCGAGCGCGTGCGCGCCAAGATCATCGAGAAAGACCGCAAGACCGCCGAGAAAGCCGCCGACAGTCTGGAGCGCACGATTGTGCTCAATGGCGATGCGCTGGATCAGGAGCTTTTGGCAGAGGCGGGCATCACCCGCGCCGATGCCGCGCTGTGCGTGACGGATGACGACAAGGTCAACATGCTCGCCGCCGTGCGCGCGAAACAACGCGGCGCGAAGATGGCGATCTGTCTGGTGAACGACCCGACGCTGGTGCCGATCCTCAACGCGCTCGACATCGACGCCTATATCAACCCGCGCGCCACCACCGTGTCCTCGATCCTGCGCCACATCCGCCACGGGCGGGTGCGCAATGTCTATTCGGTGGGCGATGGCGAGGCGGAGGTGATCGAGGCGCAAGTGCTCTCGACCTCGCCGATCTCCGGCAAGCCGATCCGTGACATCGACTTCCCCGAAGGCGTGCTCGTCGGCGCGATCTCCAAGGGCGGCAAATACATCAAGCCGACCGGCGAAACCCGCATCGACGAGGGCGATGTGATCACCATCTTCTCGCTCCGGGACGACGTGCCCGAGGTCGAGCGTCTGTTGCAAGTGTCGATCGATTACTTCTGATGAACCGCTTCTCGCGCATGCCATTTTTTGTCCAGCTGATGCTGGTGAGCGGGGGCGCGATGCTGGTCCCGGCGATCTATGCCATGGTGCTGCGCGAATGGGACGATGCGCGGGCGTTCTTCTATGCGGCGGTGCTGTTTTCCTCGCTCGCGGGGTTCATCGCCATCGCCCGGTTTCGTCCCGAGGCGACCGAAGATCGCGAGAGCCTCAAGGACCGCGACCGGGAGGGGCGAAATCAGCTTTTGACCCTTTTGGGCACCTATACCGCGCTGCCGCTGATCCTGGCTGTGCCTTTCTCGGAGGCCACGAAAGACACCACCTATTTCAACGCCTATTTCGAGATGGTCTCGGCGCTCACCACCACCGGCGCGACGCTGTTTGACGATCCGGCGCGGCTGTCGCGGCCCGTGCATCTCTGGACCGCTCTGGTGGGCTGGCTGGGGGGGCTTTTTGCCTGGGTCACGGCGGTGGCGGTGCTGGCGCCTTTGAATCTTGGCGGCTTTGAGGTCATCTCCTCGCGCGGGGTCGGGCAAAGCGAAGTGCGCGCGTCTCAGATCACCCGTGTCGCCGCCGCGCCTGAGCGCCTTGCGCGGTTTACCGTCAAGCTGTTCCCGATCTATCTTGGCCTTACGCTGGCGCTGTGGTTTGCGCTCTCGATGATCGGCTCGAACCCCTATGTGGCGATCTGCCACGCCATGTCCGTGATGGCCACCTCCGGCATTTCGCCCGTCGGCGGGCTGACCGAGGCGGGCACCGGGTTTATCGGCGAAGTTCTGGTCTTTGCCTTCCTGTTCCTCGCGCTGTCGCGCAAGACCTTCACCGCCGATCAGGCCCGCACCGGCGCGCCGCCCCTCTGGCGCGACCCGGAGATGAAGATCGGCCTCGCGCTCATCATCGTCGTGCCGCTTTTGCTGTTCCTGCGCCATTGGGTGGCGGTGCTGGAGGTGTCCGGCGACTGGACCTTTACCCGGGCGCTGTCGTCTCTTTGGGGGGGCACTTTCATGGTGCTGTCCTTCCTCTCCACTGCGGGTTTCGAGAGCCTCGGCTGGGAGGAGGCGCGGCTCTGGTCCGGGCTTCAGGCGCCGGGGGTGTTGCTTATGGGGCTGGCGATTTTCGGCGGTGGCGTGGCGACCACGGCGGGCGGTGTCAAACTGCTCCGGCTCTACGCTCTGGTGCGCCACGGCGAACGCGAGATCGAAAAGCTGATCTCTCCCAACTCTGTGGGGGGCGCGGGCGCCAATGCCCGGCGCATCCGGCGCGAAGGCGCCTATGTGGCCTGGGTCTATTTCATGGTCTTCGCCTTCACCATTGCGGCCGTCATGATGCTTTTGTCCTTGTTCGGGCTGCATTTTCAGGAGGCGGCGGTGTTCACCATTTCCGCACTCACGACCACGGGACCTCTGGCCAATGTGGTGGGCGATGTGCCCTTGAGCTACGCGAGCCTTGGGGATGCGGAAAAGATGATCCTGGCGGCCACCATGGTGCTCGGGCGTCTCGAGATGTTGGCGATCATCGCGCTTTTGAACCCGGAATTCTGGCGGCGGTGATCCGCCCTTCCCGGAATGTTAGCGTCCCGAGTGACGTAAATTTGTGTCGTCTTTTCCATAGCCGCGACACAAGAGTGGGGAATTTCAGGCGCTTATCTTGACATTCGGGTGAATCTGCGGCGAGGTGTCCTCAAGTGCTGTCGCCCGAGGGACAGTTCGCATCATAAAGCGCAAGAAAAAGGCAAAGATCATGGCCGCCGACAAACAGAACCTCCAGGACGCCTTCCTCAATCACGTTCGCAAGACCAAAGTGCCCGTCACGATCTTTTTGATCAACGGCGTGAAACTTCAGGGTGTGATCACCTGGTTCGACAACTTCTGCGTCCTTCTGCGCCGCGACGGCCAATCGCAGCTCGTGTACAAACACGCGATCTCGACGATCATGCCGGCTCAGCCGATCAATCTTTACGACGGCGAAGAGGCGTAATTTCAGCCCTCTTGCAATCCGTCCAGTCAGATATAAGTGACGTTAAGACATATCGGCACCTGTCGTAGGACGGCGGGTGCTTTCTCGCGTTTAAAGGAGCGGCATTTGGCCGAACTATACGAACATGACGTGAAGCAGACCCGTGCCTGGGTGCTTCATCCCGACATCACCTCCGACCGGGACCGCCGCGAACCGCAGGCGGGGTTGGAGGAAGCCGTGGCGCTGGCCGCCGCTTTGCCCGATCTCGAAGTGGTCGGTTCCGAGATCGTGCGCTTGCCGAAAATCCAGCCCGGCTATCTTTTCGGCTCCGGCAAGATCGAAGAGCTGAAACAGCGGATCAAAGCCGCAGAGGTCGAACTTGTGCTGATCGACGGCCCGGTGACCCCGGTGCAGCAGCGCAATTTGGAAAAGGAATGGAAGGTCAAACTTCTCGACCGGACGGGACTTATCCTCGAAATCTTCTCTGATCGTGCGCGCACCCGCGAGGGCGTGTTGCAGGTCGAAATGGCGGCCCTCACTTACCAACGCACGCGATTGGTCCGCGCCTGGACCCACCTTGAGCGGCAACGCGGCGGTTTGGGCTTTGTCGGCGGTCCCGGCGAGACCCAGATCGAGGCCGACCGCCGTGCCATCGACGAACAGCTCGTGCGCCTGCGCCGTCAGTTGGAGAAGGTGGTGAAAACCCGCGAGCTGCATCGCGCCTCGCGTGCGAAAGTACCGTTCCCGATTGTCGCGCTGGTGGGCTACACCAACGCCGGGAAATCGACGTTTTTCAATACGGTGACGGGCGCCGATGTCTTCGCCAAAGACATGCTTTTTGCGACGCTCGACCCGACCATGCGCCAGCTGGTGATCGAAAACGCCCACGGTGGGGACCGCGAGATCATCCTGTCGGACACGGTGGGGTTCATCTCCAACCTGCCGACGCAACTCGTGGCCGCCTTCCGCGCGACGCTCGAAGAGGTGCTGGACGCCGATCTGATCCTCCACGTTCGCGACATCGCCGCCGAGGAGACCGAGGAACAGAAAGACGATGTTCTGAAAATTCTCTCCGATCTGGGCATCAAGGAAGACGCCCCGATGTTCGAGGTCTGGAACAAGATCGACCTTTTGGACCCTGAAGCCCACGCCGCCCGGATGGAGCGCGCGGGGCAGGAAGAGGGCATCTTCGCGATCTCCGCGGTGACGGGCGAGGGCGTGCCGCAGCTTTTGTCGGCGATTTCCGGGTTTTTCGAAGAAGACAAGATTGAACGCGATCTCGTCCTGCCCTATTCCGAGGGCAAGAAACGGGCCTGGCTCTTTGAGGAGGGTGTGGTCTTGAGCGAGGAGATGGCCGAGGACGGCTATCAGCTCAAGGTGCTCTGGACCCCGCGTCAGGAAAAGCAATTTCGGGAGATGTGAGATGAGCAAAGCGCAGGCAGCCAAGACGGCCAAATCCAAGACGGGCAAAGAGAAGTCTGGCAAGGCAAAACCGGCGACAAAGGCAGCGACGGATGGCAAGCCGCAGAAGCGTCTGTTCATGATGCTGTTCGAGGCCACGGCCGGCGCCAAAACCGGCCTGCGCATGGGCGGGCGTCACGCCATCATGGTCTTCATGGTCGCCAGCGAACAACGCCCGGCGATTGCCAAAGCCTTCAAGGGGCTTGAGGCCACTGGCTGGTCCGGCATGGAGATGAAAAAAGGCGAAGACATCACCGGGCGCCCGCGTCTGAAAGACAAGGCTTTGGACGCCTCGGCGCTGAAAGCCATGCAAAAGGGCGCGGCCTTTCTGGTCTACAAGGATGAGATCAAAGGCCAGGCGTGAGGTTCAGATAACCCGCGCCGGGTTCCCCACGACCCGCGCGCCCGGCGCCACGTCTTTGGTCACCACAGAGCCCGCCCCCACGATGGCGCCATCGCCAATTGTAACCCCCGGCAAGATGATCGCGGCTCCGCCGATCCAGACATCTTTGCCAATGGTGACGGGCAGGGCGCGTTCGATCAGCTGCCCGCGCAGCACCGGATCGCGGTGGTGATCGGCGCAGTAGATTTGTGTGCGCGGTCCGATCATCGTGTTTGCCCCGATCTCGACCCGCGCGCTGTCCAGAACGACACAGCCGACATTCAGAAAGGCGCCGTCGCCCAGAAAGAGGTTCTCGCCATACAACAGGTGAAACTGCCCCTCGATCCGCGCGGTCTCGGGCGCGGCCCCCAGCAAAGCGCGCAGCTCCGGGTGGATGTCGCCGCGCTCTGAGGGCAGCGCCATATTGTGGCGGTGAACTGCGTCAAAGACCTTTGTCCGGCGCGCATCTAAGTCGGGGTCCATGCAGCAATACCAGTCGCCCGCGCGCATTTTATCCCATTCTGAGGTCATTCCTCTGGCACCAGATGCGTGATGCCGACACCGGCGGCGCGCGCCAGCTCCGGGTCGAGGCTCATCGGCACATATTCGCCGCGCCGCCACAGCTCGCCCAGATCGTCATAGTGACGGCTCAAAGGATGGCCGGACTGGCCGGTGGCGGTGATGAAGACCGAACTGTCGGGATCGGCAAAGTCATAGACCCCGCGATAGGCCGCGCCATGGACGTTCGCGAAAGGCTCCGGCCCATCGCCCGCCGTCACGCCCCGCATCAGCGTGTTGTCGCCGCCGGAGGTCGATTGCCGGATGTTCACCACCCATTTCAGCAAAGGCACATCGCCCAGCACCGGATGATCGTGATGCGCCATATGGGCATCCCCCCAACGCAGGCTCTCAAGATTGGTTGAGTAATGCTCGCCGATCCACAAAAGCGCATCGTCCAGCGATTGCCGCGCGATGTCGGTACAGGTCTCGACCGGTGCCGATTGGATCACATCGCACCAGGCCGACGCACCGCCGATGTCGCGGTAAACACGCTCGATAAAGATCGGATCGACATGGGTGAACTCACGCGCCAGCGGCCCGATCTCGTCGCGGATCAAACGGTCCTGAAGCGCACGCATCCAGGCATAGTAAATCAGCGGCTCCGGCAGATGTTCGTTCATCTCGCCATTCCACTCGGCCAACAACGTCAGCGCACGTTGGCGTTGGCGCTCGGGCGTGCCTTCGGGCGCGGCCTCGCCGGTGAACCAGAGATCGGCGCCGACCAGCGGCAAGAGGTTGCGCGCGGCGGCGGAGACCACGTCGTTTTGCACTTCGATGAAACTGTCGCGGGTGTGGACCTCGCGCGATTGCATCAGGCGCTGCCAGCGCTGAATGCGTTGGGTGTCGCCCCAATGGTAGGACAGGTGGTCGGGGAAGGGGGCATCCACCGTCTTGTTGTTGGTGTTGCCGATGATGCCGTCTCGCGCGGCGGTGAAGAGTGGCAGATCGTCGAAATCGCGCCAGCCCTGCCAACGGTCGGCCTCAAGCCATCCGGGCGAGGGGATGCGGCCTTTGGATTGATGCAGCGCATCGCGCAGCGGCGCGCGCCCGATGACCTTCATCTGCACCCGGTCGGGGTCCGCCATGGCGAGGTTGAGCGCGGGGGCGGCGAAATCGCGGGCGGCGACCATGGCCTGCGTCAGCGTCGTCGCGTGGTTGAGCGCAATCACCGCCGACATCGAGCGATCATCGGGCACAAGCGCGGTCCAGGCCACAGAGACCAGATGCCCCGGCGGGGTGATCGTGTCGACGTCAAAGGCGGTTTTGGGCAGGATCGGGCCGTTCTCGGACCACTCGAGCGTCAAGGTGACCGGGTCTGCGTCCTTGATCTGGACAATCGAGGGGCGGCTGCGCAGCGGTTTGTAGCCCTCGGGCGTCAGAACCTCGCCCGGCGCCTCGGGGTTTTGTTTCTCGATGTAGAGATCGGCGTCATCGACATAGGCCGCCGTGATGCCCCAGCCGAAACTCTCATGTCGGCCCGAAACGATGGCGGGAACGCCCGGGACAGAGGCGCCGATCACGCCGCCGGTGCTCAGTTGCAGCCGCGCCAGATACCAGGCGCCGGGGGCGGAGAAATTCAGATGCGGGTCATTGGCCAAAAGCGTGGCGCCGGTGGCCGAACGCCCCGGTCCTGCGGCCCAGACGTTGGAAGCGCCCGCAAGGCCGGATTTCGGGAAAGGCGACAGGGCATATTGCGTGCCAGAGGGGGCCACGCCCGGCTGCGCCTCGGGGAAAAGCGCGGCGTAGGACGGCAAAAGTCCAAGCCCCGTCCCGGGTGCGTCCGGCATGAGATCGCGCAGGCGCTCTTGCGGCAACAACAGAGAGGCTCGCGCCCGCAGCACTTCGTTCGGGATTTGATCCGAGAGCTGCACGGCGACGAGTTTCAGAATCGCGATGGAATCGGCGGGCTGCCAATAGGCGATCTCGGAGGGGAAGAGAAAGAACTCCGGCGCGCCGCGTCCCAATGCGCCCTCGTTCACCTCTTTGATCCAGGCGTTCACCCCGCGGGCATAGGCCTCGAGCGCGGCGGTGGCCTCGGGGCTTTGCACCTGCGCGGATTGCCGCGCGGCCTCGTAAAGGCCGAGACGCCGCATCAACTCATCGGTCTTCAAAGTGCGCTCGCCGAACATCTCCGACAACCGGCCTTGGGCTGTGCGCCGCAGAAGCATCATCTGGAACAACCGGTCCTGCGCATGGGCGAACCCCAACCCGTAATAGACATCCTCATCCGTGGCGCCGAAAATATGCGGCACGTTGGCGTTGTCGCGCGCGATTTCCACCGGCGCGCTGATGTCCGCGACCTCATAGTCGGCGTTGTAATCGGGCAAAGAGCGCGCGGCGAGCCAATAGGTCAGCCAGATCGCCAGAACGGTCAAAAGAACGAGACCTGAGACGATCTTGAGCAGCAAAGAGAAAATCCGGGCCATGAGGGGGCGGTCCTGTCAGATGTGCGCGAATGCATGTTGACGCCGCGCCGCGAGCGGCTACGGTTTCGGCCGTTAAACCACATCGACGCGCGAGGGAAAAGCCATGGTGCAACACGGAACAAAAGCTGCATTTTTGGGGCTTGGGGTCATGGGATACCCGATGGCGGGGCATCTCGCCGCGAAAGGCCATGCGGTGACGGTCTACAACCGCACCACCGCGAAAGCCGAAAGCTGGGCCAAAGAGCACGGTGGCGGATTTGCCGTGACCCCGCGCGAGGCGGCAGAGGGGGCCGAGTTCGTGATGGCCTGTGTTGGCAATGACGACGACCTACGCGCTGTCTGCCTCGGTCCCGACGGGGCGTTTGCGGGCATGAAGCCCGGCGCGATCTTTGTCGATCACACCACCGTTTCGGCTAAAGTGACCCGCGAGCTGGCCGTACACGCCGCAGAGGCCGGGATCGGCTATGTCGACGCACCTGTGTCGGGCGGGCAGGCAGGCGCTGAAAACGGCGTGCTCTCCGTCATGTGCGGCGGCGCAGAGGGCGATTACGCCAAGGCCGAGCCGGTGATGGCCGCCTACGGCAAGATCGTCAAACGTCTGGGCGAGGTCGGCATGGGGCAGACCGCCAAGATGTGCAACCAGATCTGCATCGCGGGGCTGGTGCAAGGGCTCTCCGAGGCGCTTCTGCTCGCGGAAAAATCCGGCCTCGATGGCGAGGCTTTGGTCGATGTGATCTCCGGCGGCGCGGCGGGAAGCTGGCAAATGGTCAACCGCCACAAGACCATGCTGGCGGGTGAGTATGAACACGGCTTTGCCGTCGATTGGATGCGCAAGGATCTGGCGATCTGTCTTGAGGCGGGCGAGGACACCGGCACGCCCTTGCCGGTCACGGCGCTGGTCGATCAGTTCTACAAGGATGTGCAGAGCATGGGCGGCGGGCGTTGGGACACCTCAAGCCTCATGGCGCGGCTCAAGGCTTTTGGCTGAGCTCTGAATGAGTATTTTCGGCAGCAAAGGAAACAGCGTCCGAAAAGAGCGGGGTGAGGTTTCCTTTGCTGTCTAAATACTCAAGCGGCTCTTTCCCTGAGCGCGTCGGCTCTGTTATAAGGCCTTTCGATCAAAAGGACGCGTAGACTCATGGCTGGTGACAAAAAGAAACCCGGGGCGACATCGGGACGCGGCGCGCGGGATTTGCGCGTCAAGGTGAAGTCGGCGCGGGGGCGCAAGCTGTCTTCGACGCTTTGGCTCGAACGACAGCTCAACGATCCCTATGTGAAACGTGCCCGTGACGAGGGCTATCGGGGCCGCGCGGCCTTTAAAATCATGGAGATCGACGACAAGTTCCGCTTTCTCGTGCCCGGCGCGCGGGTGGTCGATCTCGGCTGTGCGCCCGGCGGTTGGTGTCAGGTGGCGGTGAAGCGGGTGAACGCTTTGGGCGAGAAGTCCGGCAAAAAGATCGGCACCATTTTAGGTGTCGATTTGCAGGAGGTCGAGCCGATCGCAGGGACCGAGATTCACCAGCTCGATTTCATGGAAGACGATGCGGATCAAAAGGTGAAGGATTGGCTCGGCGGTGAGGCCGATGTGGTGATGTCCGACATGGCGGCGGCCTCGTCGGGTCACAAACAGACGGATCACCTGCGCATCATGGCGCTCTGCGAGGCGGCGGCCTATCTGGCTTTTGATGTGCTGTCTCCGGGCGGAACTTTCGTGGCCAAGGTTTTGGCGGGCGGCGCCGAGGGGGATTTGCAGAAACTCCTCAAGCAGAAATTCGAGAAGGTGCAGCATTTCAAACCGCCCTCGTCGCGCTCTGACAGTTCCGAGAAATTCGTCGTCGCGACAGGGTTCCGCGGCTGATGGAGCTGCGGCTGGGCTGTGGGGCGCTGAAACTGCGCTTTGAGGCTGAGGTCGGCAATATTCACAGTCTTATGCTCAACGGTCGCGAGATTTTCCACACGGCGCATTGGGTCGGTACGCCTTTGGCGGCTGAGGCTTCGAGCGTGGTGGATGCGCATCTGGCGGGGGATTTTCTGGCCGCGCCTTTTGGTACCTCTGATGTTGTAGAAGACCCGCCGCATGGCTGGACGGCCAATTCGACGTGGCGTCTGATGTCGCGTGCGGAGAATGACGATCTTGCCCGGATGAAGCTGGTGTTGGAGCGGCCAGTGATGGGCGCGCAGATCACCAAGGAGATCATGCTCTATGCCGATCAGCCGGTGCTGTATCAGCGTCATGAGATCACGGGTGGGTCAAAAGAAGAGGGCGCGGGGCTCACCTTTGCGCATCACCCGATGCTCCGCGTCTCCCCCGGCGATTTGATTGCAAGTTCACCAAAACGTGCGGCGCTGACCTCGGACGCGCCGTTGGAAGCGGCGCATATTTTGGCCTATCCGGGGCGCAGCACCGATGTGACGCAATTCCCGTCGCGGGATGGGGGCAGGGTGGATTTGAGCCACTATCCGCATCACACGGGGCACGAGGATTTCGTCACGCTGGTCGAAGAGGACGTGGATGGTCTCGGCTGGACCGCCGTGTCGCGGGCGCGGGAGCGCGACATCGTGGTGTTTGTCAAAGACAGCCGTGTCATGCCCATCACCATGCTCTGGATGTCGAACGGCGGGCGTGACTATGCGCCTTGGGACGGGCGGCATGACGGCGTTTTGGGCGTCGAGGATGGCTGTGCGGCAGGGGCCGAGGGACACAGGGCTGCGCTTGGCGACAATGCCGTGGCGCGGGAGGGCGTGAGGACCGTGCTTACGTTGGAAGAGGGCCGCACTCATGTGTTGTGTCATGCCACGGTGGTGCTGGAGCAGCCCGAGGGTTGGCAGGGCGTTGAGGCTATCTCCTTCGAAGATCACGAGATGATCGTCGCGGGGCAAAACGGCGAAATCCTGCGCGTGCCTTTCGAGACCTCTCATTTCTTTATCTGAAATATACCTTTCTGATCCAGATCAACGTCACGGCAATTTGACGCCCTGTAACGTGCCGGACATCCGCACGCGCCTTTAGCCTCAGATGGAGACCATCAGCCATGCGTTTGACGATCCGAACCAACCTCGCCATGCGCGTGCTCATGGCCTGTGCCGTGAACGAGGGCCATATGGTGCGCCGTGCGGGCATCGCCAAGGTCGCGAATGCCTCGGAAAACCATCTGGCGCAGGTCGTGCATCTTTTGGCCAATGAAGGTTATATCGAGACCACGCGCGGACGGGCGGGCGGCATCGTTTTGGCGCGCAAACCCGACGAGATCACCATCGGTCAGGTGTTTCGGCATTTCGAGGCGCATGTGCCCTTTGCCGAATGTTTCGCGGCGCATGACAACACCTGCCCGCTTCAGGCTGTGTGTCGTTTGCGTCTGGCGCTGTCGGCGGCTCTGGAAGCCTTTTACAAGGTGCTCGACGATATGACGCTGGCCGATCTGGTGGCGGACAATGCGGGGCTTGAGGCGCTGTTGAACCTGCCGCACCCGGATATGATGATGCCGCAGGAGGGCTGTAACGGCACGGGGCTGAACTGAGATTTACGACCTGCCGCCTCTGAGGTGCGGCTGGTCCGGTTCCTTGAGCGCGAGGATCATGAGCGCGGCAAGTCCCAGGCAAATCGGCACGGCAGAGAGCGCCAGCGCGTGGTTGCCGCCCGTGAGGTCCAAAAGCCAGCCGACCAGCGGTTGAAACACCAAGGCCGCGCCGATCCCGATCATGTTCACGAAAGCGGTGACCGTACCGACCGTACTTTGATCCTGGCCCTCTTTCGCCATGGCAAAGGTCAGCATCTGCGCGCCGCAAAACAGTCCACCGAGGAAGAGCGCAGCGGAGATCAGCACCATGTTGCTGCTGCCCCCCAATATGACCCAGCCCCAGAACAGCGTGGCCGCCACAGCGCCCGCGAAAACGATCCATTTGCGATGTCCCAAAGCGTCCGAGACAGCGCCCCAAAGCACCGATCCTGCCGCCATGCCCCAGAACACCATGGAGACGGCGGTCTCGGCGGAGACGGCAGAAAGGGCGTGATCGGCGATCAGCTCTTCGTTGCCCCAAAGCCCGCCATAGACGTTGATCGGCATGTAGATCAGCGCGCCCACGAGGGACAAAAGCCAGACCTGCGGGCTTTTGATCACCTGTTTCAAAGGCCCGATCGGATTGGGATGGGTGTCGGTGTCGCCCGCCGAGGGCGCTTCGCGGTAGAAGAACAATGCGAGCACGAAAAGCGTGCCGCCGGTGATCCCGATGCCGATGAAGGACGGGCGCCAGCCTGCGGTCTCTGTGAGAGAGGTGAGCCAGACGACGCCAATCGCGGTGCCCAACATGCCGACCGCATTGACGAGGCCCGACAGCAAGGCAAACCGCGCGGGCGCGAACCAATGATTCACCACGTACAGCGCGCCGACAAAGGCGAAAGACGCGCCGAGGCCGGTCATCAACCGCCCGAGGGAGGCGATCACCACATTGGGCGCAAGGCCCATGAGCGCCATCCCGCCGGCGCAGAACGCAATGGCCGGAACCACAAAGCGCCGCGCCCCCCAGCGGTCGAGCAACAGCCCGACCACGATCTGCATCGGGGCGTAAACCCAGAAAAACAGAGAGGAAAATACGCCGAGACCTGCTTTGGTCAGATCAAGATCCTGCGTGATCGCCGTGGTCGCGGTGGAGGGCGCAATGCGGGAGATGAATTCGAAGAGGAAAAACAACGTCGCCAGCGCAAAGGCCGCGGGGGCTTTCCAGCTTGTGCTTTGTCTTGTGCTCCGTCCTGTGCTCCGTGGTGTGTCGGTCATGCGCGCCTCTCCTGTGTCACACATGTGTTTGGGATATTGTGCGGAGGGGCGCAAGGGGGAGGCTCTTGTCATATGCATCGAATGTCAGGTTGGAGCCCATACTGCCAGATGCTGCGGTGGCCACCAATGTCCGCAAATAGGATTATGGTAACGTGTTGAACTGTTACTGCAACGCGATGTAGAAATTGACAGGTTCCATTTACAGGTCGGGATTGCCGACCAGAATCCATGAAAAAAGAAATTAATGCACCGACTGAGGTTGTTGCCAATTTTGATAACTGGCAATCGCCTAGGAGAGGTGCAGCAAATCCTGAAAATCAAACGAACGTAGTATGGTCTTGGCTCGCAAAAACAAGAGCCTGGCCCAAGGCGGCGCAGGAGGCTGCGGGTGCCGGTGAAAAGAAATCACCAGGTTGGTGTTTTGATCGCTTCGGACAGTCTGAAACTGAACTCGCGGACGGGTCCGTGGTTTACATCGGCGGAGAGCACGAGGATCACTACGATCCGGACTTCTTCATTTACAATGATGTCGTGGTATTACGGCCAGACGGGTCATCCGAATTCTACGGTTATCCGACCGAGGTTTTCCCGCCAGCCGATTTCCACAGCGCAACGCTTTTCGGCGATGAAATCTTCATCGTTGGAGGATTGCGCTATCCTGACGAACGCGACCAGAGCGATACGCTTGTTTTTCGTTTGCAGCTTTCCGATTTCTCGATCCACTTGGTGGAATCTTGCGGGAATGCTCCATCTTGGCTGTATGACCACACTGCCGAACTCGACAATGCCCGGCAAACGATAGTGTGTTCAGGGGGACAGGTCACTCATGAACCCACGGGTCGGACTGTAGAGAACTTAACGACATGGGAATTCGATCTATCGACGAACACGTGGTCATCCTTAGAAACCAAGCCGTTTCAAAGGTGGATATTGGTCCGGGAGGATGAGGGTTACAATGAGTTATGGGGTATTGAGCAGGTTGCCCGTGCGAGTCAGTCGACAAGAATAGATGACTTTGCAGAGAAATATCGAACAGATTTTGCTGCAAGAGGTCACGAAGTTGATGCCGAACTGTTTGAAGCGCGATTTACACCGCCGCTTCCCCACACACCAATTGAAGCGACCGACCGCTACGGCGACGATTACCGTGTACACCGATTTTTGGTTGAAGGTGTCGTCGTGCGGATATTCGAAGATATGCATGAAATCGTGGTAAATGTTGAAGGGGAACTGTCGCCAGATTTGTTAGCATCGCTTGAGCGTTTCGGGCTGGAAACCTACAGCGCTATTGAAGGTGTGCCTTACAAATCAATTCGTTTGTGATCCTAGCAATCGCTTCGGAAACACCAAAGCAGACATTGAATGAGAAACAGTGGACGGCAGCTCCGCCCGCCTATGAGTCTTTCCCAATTCGCGCAAAACCATCTCCAAACTTCGCCCCTTTACCTTCCCCCCAGATGCGCCATCCCCTCGATCCAGTCGAACATCGTGTTCAGTGCATCGGGCGCGTAGGCGTATCGGCCTTCGAGCAAAAAACGGGCGACAGCAACGCGCGACCAATCGCTGGACAATTGCCAGTTATACTCCGGGGCTTTCAAAAGCCCGTGCGTCGCATGGGGAAACACAACGATGCGGGCGGGGATGCGGGTGCGGTCGGGGCGACTGCCGAGAGTTTCACGGAAAATCTCCGGGTTTCGGACGGGATCGACGTTCAAATCCTCCGCGCCCCAGAGCGCCAGTAGGGGGATGTCCAGCGTTGAGAGGGCCTCTCTAGCGTCTGCGCCTCGGTTCAGGCGGATGAATTGCCACCGGTCGGGGGACATGCCGTCTGGCCTGTTGTCCGGCGTTGCATTTGGGCCAAAGAGGCGGTCGTCTTCGATCTCTTGCGCGGCGAGCGTGGCCGTGATGGCCTCTGGGTCATAGCCTTCGCGCGTCAGTCGCACGGCGGTGTAATAGTCGCCCTGATCCTGCCAGGAGACCGCCGCGCCGATGGTCACCAGAAAATCCACATCTGTACGCGTCAGGCCCGGGAGGACCCAGCCCGCCTGAGAAAAACCGAGGGCGCCGACTGGGGTGCCTTGGAACCGCTCTTTGAGAACCGCAAGAACCGCGCGGGTCTCCGCTGTCCGGTCCGGCATGGTTTGCCGCAACCAGTTGCCCTCGCTTTCGCCAACACCCGGCTTGTCCCAGGACGCGACGGCAAAGCCCCGGTCGAGAAAGGCATTGATCAGGGGCGCGTAGCCGCCCGAGGACGTCCGATCCTGCGCGCCGTCGCCATGCACGAGCGCCACCACCGCAATGGGCGTGTCGTCGGGCAGCCAAATCGTTCCCGCGATGCGCGCGCCTGAGACCGTGACAAAGACCGTCTCGCTGGGGTGGCGCGCCAGATCGTGATCGCCCAGCCGCCAGATCACGACACAAACCAAGAGGGCCACAAACCCGACCGCCCCCAATACCCATCGCTTCATTTGAAATCCGTTACCTTTGTCACCATCTACGCTCTGTACCTATGGAGCGTGTTTAATGAGTACAATATTCCAAACCGAGCCCTTCACTGTGGAACAAGGTGTCAAACCGCAGCATCGTGCGCAGGCGGCGCAAGGATATTGGCGCGCTTTCTCGCGAAAGCTGCGCTATCCTCTGGGGCCCGAGAAAAAGGCCGTCGCCTTTCTTGAGCGCGTCATGGACCCGAGCCACGCGATGTCCGCCGTGTCCAAAGACGGTGCGTTTCTCGGCATGGCGGGGTTCAAATCGCCTCAGGGCGCGCTTGTCGGAGGGGACATGCGGGATATGGCGCGTGTCTATGGCTGGATCGGCGGGAGTGTTCGGGGCGCATTGCTCCATGTTCTGGAGCGCACATGCGACGGCGATACGCTCTTGATGGACGGGATTTTCGTGGAACCGGAGGCGCGGGGCCAGGGTGTGGGGACCGCGCTTTTGAACGCGATAGAGGTCTATTGCGCCCGTCAGGGGCTGCGCCAGATCAGGCTCGATGTCATCGACACCAATCCGCGGGCGCGCGCGCTTTATGAACGGCTGGGATTTGCGGAACGTTCTGTCTTGTCGCTGGGTCCGTTGCGGTCTGTCTTTGGGTTTTCCTCTGCGACCGAAATGACGAAAGCCATCGTGCGCTGAGGGGGCATGGGGCACTTTGGCGATGATCAAAGCGCCTGTGCAGGATTTTTGCTTTACCTTTTCGGCGGAAAAGCCATCCTCGGCTCAACTGGAGGACCCGCTATGAAATTCACACGTTTTGGCCCCAAAGGGGCGGAAAAGCCCGGTTTGATCGACGCCAAGGGCCGGCTGCGCGATCTGTCGGATCATTTGGACGACCTGTCGGGCGATGTTTTGACGCGGCTCCGCGAGTTCAACCGGCTCGACATCGAGACGCTGCCCTTGATCACCGAAGAGGTGCGGTTGGGGCCTTGTGTCGGCGGCACGGGCAAATTCATCTGCATCGGGCTCAATTTTGCGGATCATGCCGAGGAGAGCGGGATGGAATTGCCGAAAGAGCCGGTGATTTTCGCGAAATATACCTCTGCGATTTGTGGGCCGAACGATCCGATCCTGATTCCGCGCGGGGCGGAAATGGTCGATTGGGAAGTCGAATTGGGGCTGGTGATTGGCAAGCCCGCGAAATACGTCAGCGAAGACAAGGCGTTGGAGCATCTGGTGGGCTATTGCCTCGTGAACGACGTCTCCGAGCGCGGGTTTCAACTCGAGCGCGCTGGGCAGTGGTCGAAGGGCAAGTCCTCGGACAATTTCGGCCCCGTCGGCCCGTGGCTGGCGACGCCTGACGAGATCAAAGACCCGGACGCTCTGGCGATGTGGTGTGACGTGAACGGCGAACGCATGCAGGATGGGACGACCGCGACGATGATTTTCAAACCGGCCTTCCTGATTTCCTATCTGTCGCAGTTTTTCACGCTTTATCCCGGCGACATCATCTCGACCGGCACGCCCGCCGGTGTCGGCATGGGCAAGGTGCCGCCGCGCTATCTCAAGGACGGCGATGTGGTCGAGCTGGGCATTGAGGGCCTCGGCACCCAGCGACAGCTCTGTGTGGCGGACGGTTAGGAGCCTGGCTGAAGCTGCAGGTTGCCGATTGAGAATTGGCAACTTGCGCCGTGGTGATAGGTGCATCCGGGGCCTTGATCGAGATCGAAACTGCCCTGTGTGGCGCTTTGGGCGTTGGGCCTGAGCGCGATCAGGCATTGGGTCGTCTCGTAGTCGTCGTCCATGATGACATAATTCCCGAGCTGATCCTGCATCAGCGTGCCGGTCATCTGGCCAAGACAGTTATGGGTGCCGACGGTCAATTCGACCCGGTTGCCCGTCAGCTGAAAGCTGACGTGATAGCCGTCGCTGCCCGCCCGGTAGGTGCCGGAGTAGAGCTGGAGCGGCGGCTCCTGCGCCGACAGGGGCAGGGGGATGCTGACAAGAGCGAGGCAAAGGGCTTTGAACAGGTCGGTCATGCGTAAAATCCATTGAAGAGGCAGATCAATGGAAAAAGCTTACGACAAAACCGCGTAGCTTCGATCAGAAAATCAAAGCTCCACGCCCTTTTGCGCCTTCACCCCGTCCTTGAACGGGTGTTTGACCAGCGTCATCTCGGTCACTAGATCGGCGGCCTCGATCAATTCGGGCTTGGCGTTGCGGCCGGTGAGGCAGACGTGGGTCATCTCCGGCTTTTGGGTCAAAAGGAAATCGACCACCTCGTCGATGTCGAGATAATCGTAGCGCAGCGCGATATTGATTTCGTCCAAGAGGACGAATTGGATCTCCGGGTCGAGGATCTGTTCCTTGGCGATGCGCCAGCCGTTTTGCGCCGCCGCCACATCGCGGTCACGGTCTTGAGTTTCCCAAGTAAAGCCCTCGCCGGAGACGAAAAACCGCACTTCGTCAGAGAACCGCTCGCGCAAGAGGGTCTTTTCGCCGGTCTCCCAGCTGCCTTTGATGAATTGCACGACGGCGGCGGGCATGCCGTGGCCGATGCAGCGCATGATCATGCCGAAGCCGGACGAGGATTTGCCCTTGCCATTGCCGGTGTGCACCATGATGAGACCTTTTTCCTCGGTCTTCGTCGCCATCAACTTGTCCCGCGCGGCTTTGATTTTGCGCATTTTTTCATTGTGGCGGGCGGTGATGTCGTCGGGGGAGGGTGCATCGGTCATGGCGTTTCCTGACAGTTTTTGTTTCTGCCGGGAAACTGGCAGCCAAAGAGAGAGCTGTAAACAGGGAAAGGCGCAAAACCGGGGGCTTCGTCCAGGATTTCAACCATGACAGGGCATCTGGATGTTCTGATCAACAATGGGGCAATGTGGCTGGCAAGCAGCGGTGCCTCCTATGCGGCCTGCCCAATGCTGCGTTGCAGACCGTATCTGATCCCTTCTTCGTGGCAAAGTGGAGTGAGTTTAGGATTTATGGACCCCATAAAATAAGGGTTTTTCTACTGATTTCTGGGAGGAATGGGTATCATCGGCAGTCGAAGGTGGCATAGGAAAATGGCATAGGTGTCGAAGGAGCCTGAGGAAAATATTTCGACCACTGACGGCACATCGCTGCTCTGCGTCGTGTCCTGTCTTCTAAGTGTTGTGAACAGTTAAGTGTCGTGAACAGTGATGGGGGCCGTTTTCAGAATAGAAGACTGAGAAAACTCCAGACGAGTTTATATTCCACGAACGCTCACCGTCCGAAATCTCGCTCAAACGTTAAAGCTGTCTGCAAACCTGGTGCGATGAAGGTCTTCCGCGGTTGCCATCCAGTCAATAAAGTTTTGGCTCGTTTCCGACAGAGGGGATTTCGCGGTGACGAAATAGGAGGTGCCGAGATCGACCTCGCCCTCCGGCCACATCCGCAAAGACCCGTCGCGCAGCGCGCCATCTGCGATGGATTTCCAGCCAAGCATGAGCCCCTGACCGGCCTGCACGGCCTGAACCGCCTGCACATAATTGTTGAAACTTTGCCCTGAGAGCCTCTCGCGAGAGATGCCTTTTGCACGGAAGTAATCCTCCCACCCGGCCCAATGGCTGTTGTGCAGGCTGCGGACATGGATGAGCGGCGCGCGGTCGAGGCCGATGCCCTCGGCTTGTAGGCGCTCCAGAAAGGCGGGGGCTGCCACCGGGCAGACGCGTTCGTCAAAGAGCTTTTGCGTGACGCCCTCGCGCCAGCCGCCGGTGCCGTAGCGGATCGCGATGTCGATGCCGGGCGCCAGATGGGGCAGGTCGGTTGCGGGCGCCTGCACGTTGACGGTGATTTCGGGAAAGCGCGCGTAGAAATCCGGCAGACGCGGCATTAGCCAATAGGTCGCCATGCCCAGCGTGCAGGAAATGGTGATCTGATTTCCGGCCTGTCCGGTGAGGCTGCGGATGTCTTCAAGCGCCGCCGAGATTTGTCCCAATCCGTCGCGCACCGCACGGGCGAGAATCTCCCCGGCCTCGGTCAGTCCGGCGGGGCGGCGGGTGCGGTCGATCAGCGGCGCGCCGACATGGGATTCGAGCGCCTTGAGCGCCTGGCTCACCGCCGGTTGCGTGACGTTCAACAGGGTGGCGGCCTGTTGCATCGAGCCGTGGCGGGCGACGGCTTCGAACGTGGTGAGCAGGCGGAGCGGGGGGAGGCGGTCCATATCATTACCATTTGCTTATATTAAATTAAGACTAAACGCGCTGTTCGGATTTGAAAAGCCGTGAGATGGTTTGGGTCAGAAACCCTCCCTAATCCACTCGAAAACGCTGAGAAATCACATGAATGTCATGAACGCACCCATCGCCGCCCCGGTTCTCAAAGAGCAGGGTTTGGATGTCATCCTGTCCGACGGCCAGCCGCATTACTTTAACTACTACTGGCTGCGCGACAATTGCCCCAGCTCGTTCAATAGCTCCACCCGCGAGCGCAGCTTTGACATTTTCCACCTCGACGACGCGCCGACGCCGAAGGCCGCCGAGATCGTCGGGGATGCGCTTGAGATCGTCTGGTCAGGTGAGGATCACGTCACGTTCTTTCCGCTGAGCTGGCTTGAGACCTACGCCATCGCAGGCCCGCGCAAAGACCCGGCGGATTTGCCGCGCGAGGCTTGGTATGGTGATCACTTTCCGAAGGTGCCGCGCTTCAGCCAGCCGGAGCTGATGGCCGACCCGGAGGTGCGCCGCAAATGGATCGAGGCGATGCTGGTCGAAGGCTTTGTGATCCTCACCGACATGCCCGACAGCAACGAGGCGCTGACGGAGACCGCCAATTTGATCGGCCAAGTGCGCCCGACTTTCTTTGGCGATTATTTCGACGTAAAAACCTATATCAACCCGACCAACACGGCCTATACCTCCGCCGCGCTGGAGTTGCACACCGACACGCCAGCCGAGGAACATGCTCCGGGCGTTCAATTCCTGCATTGCCGCGCCAATACGGTGCAGGGCGGCGAGAGCCTCTATGCCGATGGCGTCGCCGTGGCCAATGATTTCCGCCAACGCGACCCGGAGGGGTTCAAGCTGCTCTCCGAGGTTTCCATTCCCTTTTATTGCGAGCATGATGACTATGACATGCGGTCGCGTCAGACGGTGATCGAACTGGATCAGCATGGCGAAGTCTCCGGCCTGACGATCAGCCAGCACATGCTCGACATCATCGACCTGGATCAGGCGTTGCTCGACCGTTATTACCCGGCCTTCTGCCGCTTCGGGCGGATGTTGCAGGAAGAGAAATACATGATGCGGTTCCTGATGAAGTCCGGCGAATGCATGGTGTTCGACAACCACCGCATCGTGCACGGGCGTGCGGCCTATTCGGCGACCAGCGGTGATCGCTATCTGCGTGGCTGCTACACGGACCGCGCCGAGATGCGGTCGACCTATCGCGCGCTTGTCAGCGAAGGGCGGTTCAAGGCATGAACACCCACGTTTCTCCCGATCAAACGCTCGTTGATCCTGTCGCGTTGCGGCAGGATCTGGCGGATGCCTTCCGGATTTGCCACCAGCTGGGCTGGAGCGAATCCGTCGGCAATCATTTCAGCGCAGCGGCCTCTGACGACGGGGCGCGGTTTCTTTTGAACCCGCGCTGGCAGCATTTCGCGACGATCAAGCCCGAAGACCTGTTGCTGCTCGACAGCCATGATCCAAGTGTTCTGGAGGGGCCGAACGCGCCCGATGCCTCGGCCTGGTGCGTCCATGGCACGCTGCATCGGCGCAAACCGGAGGCGAAGGTGTTGTTGCACTGCCATTCGCCCTATGCCACCGCGCTGGCTTGTCTCAAGGACCCCACCGTCGTGCCCATCGACAACAACACTGCGCGGTTCTATGGGCGCACGGCCTATGACCTCGATTTCGGCGGCATCGCCGATGCGGAAGAAGAGGGCGAGCGGCTGGCGGAGCGTCTGGGCGACAAATCGGTTCTGGTGATGGGCAACCATGGGGTGACCATCGTGGGTGACACTGTGGCGGATGCCTTTGAGGATCTGTATTTCTTCGAGAAAGCCGCGCAGACGCTCATTCTGGCGCGCTCGACCGGGCAACCTTTGGCGGTGCTTTCGGACACGGTGGCGCAGAATACCGCCGATGGTTGGGTCGCCTATCGTGGCATGGCCCAACGCCATTTCGAGTATCTGAGATCGCAACTTCCGCCGCTTTAGTCCCTCTGCGGCACCTGTCTTAAAGTCAGATGTTTTGATCTCGATAGACTGCTCCCGATGCGCTATGCCTCGGGGGCGTCTTTTTATGTCAGGAGAGCTGCCATCAAACGTTTTCCCTCTATCCAGGCGCTGCGCGTTCTTGAAAGCGTCGTGCGCAACGGGGCGCTGTGGCGTGCGGCCTCTGAACTGAATGTCACACGCAGCGCCGTCAGCCATCAGCTTCGTCTCATGGAGCGGGATCTGGGCTTCAAGATCGTCGAACGCAGCGGCAACCGCACCGAGATCACGCCACGTGCGCGTGCCTATGCCGAGGATGTGCGCCGGGCACTCAATATCATTGCAAGCTCCACCGCGCGGGTGTCGCAAGACCGGCTGAACGGGCGGCTGTCCGTGAGTGCGCCGCCGGGCTTTGCCGCCGCCTGGTTGTGCCTCAACATGGGGGATTTTCTGGCCGCAAACCCGGAAGTCATTCTCAATGTCGTCAGCAGCCATCAGCTCGCGGATACCAGCAACCCGGAGGTCGATACCTTCATCACCTTTGGTCATGAACCGCGCGCCCATGTGGCGGCTGAGCCTTTGTTGTCGGTCGAATTCACGCCGCTGTGCAGCCCGGCTTATCTCAGCCGATACAAGTCGTTCAACGATCCGAACATCCTCACACGGGCGACGCTTTTGCATATGCATGACTTCACCGATTGGGAAAACTGGATGCAATTGTCGGGCATGCCGATGGAAAATGCGCATCGCGGCATTTGCTATTCTGACATGAACATCGTGCATACGGCGGTGATCGCGGGCGAAGGAATCGCGATTGGCGATACGGTGCTTTGGGCGTCGGATCTGCGCGAAGGGCGATTGATGCGACCCTTTGCACAATCTTTGCACTCTGATACCGGCTATTTCCTCTGTACGCCGGAGGAAAATCTCGAAAATCCGCTCGTGGTCGAATTCCATAACTGGTTGAAAACACGTCTGGAAGTGAGCCGGATTGGCCCGGATTTTAGACCGTGACAAATTTTGTTTGTCACGCGGAACAAGAAGTTTCATTTGCAGTTTGGCAAGCCACCTCGCACCCTCGGGGCATAACGCACAGACTGAGAAAGCGAGACGATTGTGGCAAACACAACGCAGATCGAAGCCCATTCCGTTGGAAAAATGTTCGGGGATTTCCACGCTTTACGTGACGTGTCCTTGGACGTCAAGGAGGGCGAATTCCTCTCTCTTCTTGGGCCATCTGGCTCAGGGAAGACCACGTTTCTGACAATGCTCGGCGGTTATCAGAACCTGACCTCGGGCAAATTGTTCCTTGAGGGGCAGGACATGACCAACTGGTCGGCCAAACAACGCGGGTTTGGCATGGTGTTTCAGGGCTACGCCTTGTTTCCGCATCTGAGCGTGGCCGAAAACATCGCCTTTCCACTCAAGGTCAAGAAATGGTCCAAGGCACAGATGGCGGATCGCGTCGATCAGATGATCGAAATGGTCGGCCTCTCGGGCCACGCCCACAAGAAACCCAAGGCACTTTCGGGCGGTCAGCAACAGCGCGTCGCTCTGGCGCGCGCGCTGGCCTATGAACCGAAGGTGCTGTTGCTCGATGAGCCTTTTTCAGCGCTCGACAAGAACCTGCGCGGCCAGATGCAAGAAGAGCTGCGGCGGCTGCACCGGGATCTGGGTACGACCTTCGTTTTCGTGACCCACGATCAGGAGGAGGCGCTGGCGCTCTCGACCCATGTGGCGATCTTCAACCAAGGCGCGCTGCAACAGATCGGCACGCCGACCGAGGTCTATGAGCATCCCGCGAACCGCTTCACGGCGGAATTTCTGGGCGACATCAATATCATGTCGCTGGACGCCGAGAAGGGTGGGGTTGCCGGGACGAAGATTGACCTGCCTGCCAATGCCTCTGCTTTCGACCATATCGCGCTGCGTCCCGAACACATGCGGCTTGCGGGTGAGACGGACGTCAACAAACTGCCGGTGACGGTGCGCGACATGGTCTATCTCGGTTCGAAATCCCGTCTCGTGCTTGAGACCAAGGCGGGCGAAGAGTTGATGTTCTACATCGACAACGGCCCCGGCCTGCCGCCGCCCGATCTGGGCGCGGGGCTTCAGGTCGCCTGGGACACCGGCGACAGTTTCGCCCTTTGACACATCCTACCGCATGCCTTCTCAAGAGCCGCAACACGGGCGCTCGACAGAGAAGCCCTGCGCAATAACCACAACACATCCAACACCAACCAACAGGTGAGACAATGCACAATAACTTCCAGAAAGACCTCGTCGACATTCTCAAGGAACGGAGTGCGAAAGGTCAGATTTCCCGTCGCCAATTGATGCAGGGCTTCGCTGCGCTCATGGGCACCTCCGCCATCGGTCTGGGCGCTACGCCTGCGCGCGCCGAAGACGGTCGGCTGGTCTTTGTGAACTGGGGCGGGGATGCGCTCGATGCGATGGATGCGGCCTTTGGCAAACCCTTCGCCGAGGAAACCGGCATCAAGGTGTTCTACGACGGCTCCGGCCCGACCGAAGGCGCGATCACCGCGCAGGTGCAGGGCGGGCGTCCGACCTGGGACCTTGTCGATGCCGAACCCTTCTCGGCGCAGGCGCTGGGTCGCAAGGGCATGATGCAACCTATTGATTACGACATTGTCGATCCGGCGAAACAGCGCGAGGGGTTCCAGTGGGAATACTCCTCCTCCTGCTATTTCTACTCCTATGTGATCGCCTATGACGCGACCAAATACGACACGCCGCCGACCTCTTTGGCCGATTTCTTCGACGTCGAGAAATTCCCCGGCAAACGTTCCATGTACAAATGGGGCGCGGGCATGTGGGAGGCCGCTTTGCTGGCCGATGGCGTGGCGCCTGCGGACCTCTATCCGCTCGATCTGGACCGCGCACATGCCAAGATCGAAGCTTTCAAAGAGCATATCGGTGCCTTCTGGGGCGGCGGTGCGGAAAGCCAGTCTCTGTTGCTCAATGGCGATGTCTCCATGGCGCTGATCTGGAACACCCGCGCGGGTCTGTTGCATAAGGACACAGAGGGCGAAATCACCTTCACCTGGGACGGCGGCATCATCGGGCCGGGCGGCATCGGGGTGCTCAAGGACAACCCGGGCGGCACGGAGGCGGCGATGAAATACATCGCGGCCACCCAGGAACCGGAACGTCAGGTGGTGCTGTTCGAGATGCTGGGCAACGGGCCGAGCAACCCGGCCGCCGATGCGCTCATTGCGGAAGAGGACCGCTGGCTCAATCCGATGGACCCGGCGAACCTGCCGAAACAGGTCGCGCTCAACACGGATTGGTACGAAGAGAACTACAGCGCAGCACTTGACGCCTATCTCCAGATCATTTCCGCCTGATCCATCTGACTTGGCCCTCCGTTTGTCATGAACGGAGGGCGCGCAAAAGGAAGATCCATGCGCCCCTATCTCCTTCTTATCTGCCCGGTGCTTTTGTTCCTGGGCGCGAGCTACCTGTTGCCGTTTCTCGGCATCGTTCAGCTCAGTTTTACGGACCCGGACCCCGGTTTCGCGCAATATGGCCACGTTTTGAGTGATCCTTTATCGCTGGGCGTGATCGGGCGCACGCTGCGGCTCTGTCTGATCGTGACCGTGGTCTCGGTGACCAGCGCCTATGTCATCACCCTTCTCTGGGTGCGTGGCTCGCCCTTGGTGCGGATGATCACCGAACTTTGCATCATGATCCCGTTTTGGATTTCTATCCTGAGCCGGGCGTTTGGGTGGCTGTCCATGCTCTCCAACCGCGGCCTTCTGAACACCTGGCTTCAGGACCTTGGGCTGATCGACAGTGCCATCCAGATGACGCGCAACGAGTTTGCCGTCGTGGTCGGCATGTCGCATTACCTCATTCCCTTCGCCGTCTTCCCGCTGGCCACCGCCATGCGCAATGTCGATGAGCGCGTGCTCACGGCCGCCGATGGCATGGGGGCCTCTCGTTTGCGGATTTTCTGGCAGGTCTACCTGCCGATGACGGCGAGCGGCATCATGGGGGCAACGCTCTTGGTCTTTGTCTTCTCCATCGGCTTTTACGTCACGCCCGCGCTTTTGGGCGGGGGGCAGTCCGTCTTGGTCGCCGAGCTGATCTACCTCTGGATTTTCCAGATCCCGCAATGGGGCATGGCCGCCGCCATGAGTGTGGTTCTGATGATCGCGGTGGGGGGCATTCTCTACCTTCTCATTCGCCGCTACGAGGATGTGACGCCATGACCCGACTTCGTCCCGGCGTGATCGCCACGCTTTTGTCCTCCCTTGTTGCGCTGTTCCTGTTGATGCCGCTCATCGCGGTGGTGCCGGTCAGCTTCACCTCGCGCCGCTACCTCAGCCTGCCCAATGGCGACTGGTCCTGGCGGCACTACCAGTCGCTGTTCGAGAACCCCGAGTGGGGCCACAGCCTCATGACCTCGGTGCAGGTCGGTGTGCTGGCCAGCCTCCTGTCGGTCGCGCTTGCAACGGCGTTTTGCGTCGGCATCTGGCTCCTGCGTCCGCCGTTCGCGATGCTGATGACCGGCTTTGTGCTCTTGCCGATGGTCGCACCGCCGGTGGTGTCCTCGCTCACGCTGTTCTTCTTTCTGACGCAGCTGTCGCAGTGGAACAGCCTGATCGCCTATGACACTTTGGGCGGGGTGGTTTTGGCCCATACGGTGATGGTCGTGCCCTATGCGGTGGTCGTGCTCATGGTCTCTCTGAGCCAGGTCGACCGGCGCATGGATTTGGCCGCACAATCCATGGGCGCAAACCTGTTCACCCGGATTTTCGGGGTGATCCTGCCCAACATTCGCTTTGGCATGCTGGGCGCATTGTTCCTGTGTTTCCTTCTGTCCTGGGACGAAATCGGTGTGACGCTTTTCGTCACCTCGGTGGAAACCATCACGCTGCCACGTCGGATGTGGATGGGGCTGCGCGACAATGTCGATCCTGCCATCGCCTCGATCTCCGTGCTTTTGATCCTTGTGGTCACGCTGGTGATCCTCGCCCGTGCCGCTCACCTTTGGCGAAAGGTGCGCGGCCCCAGTTGATCCGAATTCCCACTTAACCCTTCCGCAGCGCACGGACCTCTCGCGCGCTGTTTCCTCCCTGACAATAACATCCTTTCAACATGAAAGAGGGTGACCCATGCATTTTGGCCTGACCACTGAACAGGAGATGATCGTCTCCACCGTCCGCAGCTTCGTTGAAAACGAAATTTACCCCCATGAAACGCTGGTCGAACGCACCGGCGAAGTCCCCGCCGAGATCGGCCAGGAGATCAAACAGAAGTGCATTGATCTGGGTTTTTACGCCTCGAACTTTCCCGAAAGCGTCGGGGGGCCGGGTCTCTCGCATCTCGAATTCGCGCTGGTCGAGCGTGAATTGGGCCGTGGCTCGATGGCGCTGACCCATTTCTTTGGTCGGCCCCAGAACATTCTGATGGCCTGCGAAGGCGAGCAGATCGAAAAATACCTGATGCCCGCCGTGCGCGGCGAGAAAATGGACGCGCTGGCGATGACGGAACCGGACGCGGGCTCTGACGTGCGCGGTATGAAATGCTCCGCCGTGCGCGATGGGGGCGATTGGGTGATCAATGGCTCCAAGCACTTTATCTCTGGCGCGGAACATGCCGATTTCGTGATTGTTTTCGTAGCAACCGGGGTCGATGAGACGCCGCGCGGGCCGAAGAAACGTATCACCTGTTTCCTCGTCGATCGCGGCACGCCCGGCTTTGAGATTGCACGCGGGTACAACTCCGTGTCGCACCGCGGTTATCAGAACAGCATCCTCTATTTCGATAATTGCCGTCTGTCGGATGCGCAGGTGTTGGGCGAGGTCGATGGCGGCTTCGACGTGATGAACGAATGGCTCTACGCCACACGCATCACGGTTGCGACCAACTCCGTGGGCCGGGCGCGCCGTGTGTTCGACCACGCCCTGAGCTACGCCGCCGAGCGCAAACAATTTGGCCAGCCCATCGGAAAATTCCAGGGCGTGAGCTTTCAGATCGCCGATATGATCACCGAGATCGACGCCGCCGATTGGCTGACGCTCTCCGCCGCCTGGCGACTGGACCAAGGCCTTCCGGCCAATCGCGAGATCGCTTCGGCTAAGGTCTACGCCTCCGAAATGCTGGCGCGTGTCACCGATGCGGCGCTGCAAATCCATGGCGGGATGGGGCTCATGGACGAGCTGCCGATTGAGCGGTTCTGGCGCGATGCCCGCGTCGAACGCATCTGGGACGGCACCTCGGAAATCCAGCGCCACATCATCAGCCGGGACCTGTTCCGGCCTCTGGGGGCGTGACGCGGATGGGTGCCCTGAGCCGGTTCATCTCGCCCAAGGCCATCGCCGTGATCGGCGGCGGCACATGGTGCGAAAACGTCGTGCGCCAATGTCGCGACACCGGGTTCACCGGGCCGATCTGGCCGGTGCACCCCAAGAAAACAGAGATCGGCGGTCTGCCGGCCTATCCCGACCTCGCCAGCCTTCCTGGCGTGCCCGATGCCGCCTTCATCGGCGTGAACCGTGAACTGACCGTCAAGGTTACAGCGGAACTGTCCAAGATGGGCTGCGGTGGCGCGGTGTGTTTTGCGGCGGGGTTCAGCGAGGCCGTTTCCGAACTGGCGGATGGTGCAGAGTTGCAGGCCAAACTGGTCGAAGCCGCAGGCGAAATGCGTGTTTTGGGGCCGAATTGCTACGGAATCGTCAACGCCCTCGACGGCATGGCGCTTTGGCCAGACCGCCACGGTATGGCGCCGGTCGAGCGCGGTGTCGCCGTCATCGGGCAATCCTCCAACGTGTTGATCAACCTGACGATGCAGCGCCGCGGCCTGCCTCTGGCCGCCGTGGTCGCAGCGGGCAATCAGGCGCAGACCTCGATGTCTGATCTCGGCATCGCGCTTTTGGAAGACCCGCGCATCACCGCTTTGGGGCTTCATATCGAGGGGATCAGCGACCTTCCGGCCTTCGAAGAGCTGGCCCGTCGCGCGTCCGATCTCGGCAAACCCATCGTCGCGCTCCGTGTCGGCAGTTCGCAACAGGCGCAGGCCGCCGCTGTTTCCCACACCGCCTCTTTGACCGGGTCGGATGCAGGCGCGCGTGCCTTGCTCAAACGTCTCGGCATCGCGCAGGTGGACACGCCGACCGAACTCGTGGAAACGCTGAAACTCCTGCATGTCACCGGCGGGCTGCGTTCCAACCGCATCGCGTCTGCGTCCTGTTCGGGGGGCGAGGCCTCTCTCATGGCCGATATGGGCGAGGTGGCGGGTGTGGTCTATCCGCCGCTCAACGCCCAGCAAAGCGATGGCCTGCGGGCCGCGCTGGGGCCCAAGGTCGCCTTGGCCAACCCTTTGGATTACAACACCTATATCTGGGGCGACGAGGCGGCTCTGACCGCCACCTTCACGGCGCTCTGCGATGCCGATCTGGGGCTTGGCTGTGTCGTGGTGGACTATCCACGCGACGACCGGTTCGAGGCGCCCGATTACGATCAGGTGTTGCGCGCGGTCGCCAAGGCCCGTGAGGTGACCGGCACGCCGATGGCCATGGTGTCGCTCCTGTCCGAGGGCCTCTCTGAGGCGGTGGCGCAGCGGGCGCTTGATCTTGGCGTCGTGCCGCTGTGTGGCATGGGAGATGCGCTTCGGGCGATCCGTGCGGCGGCCGAAGTGGGCGCGCGTGCGGGCGACAACCAACGTCCCGCGCCGGTGCTGCAACCGGTGAACGGCCATGGCGATCCGCGTGTCTTCTCAGAGGCCGAGGCCAAGGCGCTTTTGTCCGGCTTTGGTGTTCGCGTGCCGAAATCCCAGCGCGCGACGACGGCGACAGAGGCGGGCGCTCAGGCCGAGGAGATCGGCTTTCCCGTTGTGCTCAAAGGCGAAGGCATCGCGCATAAGACCGAGGCTGGGGCGGTGGTTCTCAACCTCACCGAGGCCCGCGCGGTCACCGAGGCCGCAGAGGCCATGCCCGCCGCGAGCTTTCTCGTCGAGGAGATGATCACCGGCACCGTGGCCGAGCTGATCGTCGGCGTGACCCGCGATCCGGCGCATGGATTTGTCCTGACGATGGGCATGGGCGGCATCCTGACCGAACTCATTCGCGATACGGTGTCGGTCTTGATCCCGGCCCGCCGCGACGAGGTACAGAGCGCCTTGTCCGACCTGAAAACCGGCGCGCTTTTGACCGGCTATCGCGGTCGCACGCCCGCCAATCTCGACGCCGTGATCGACACGGTCATGGCGCTGCAAGAACTGGTGACGGAGCACGCCGCGGCCTTGCATGAGATTGAAATCAATCCGCTGATCTGCCGCGCCGAAGATGCGGTGGCGGCGGATGCACTTATCAGAATGGAGGAGCAGCCATGAGCGCTCAAAACGTCCTGACCGACCGCCGCGGTGCGGTTCTTGAGGTCACGCTGAACCGGCCCAAGGCCAATGCCATCGACATGGCGACGAGCCAGGAGCTTGGCGAGATTTTCACCGCTTTTCGCGACGACCCGGAGCTGCGTGTGGCGATCGTCACCGGCGCCGGGGAAAAGTTCTTTTGCCCCGGTTGGGATCTCAAGGCTGCAGCCGACGGCGAGGCGGCGGATGCGGATTACGGCAAGGGCGGCTTTGGCGGCTTGCAGGAGCTGCGCGGGCTGAACAAGCCGGTGATCGCGGCGGTGAATGGCATCGCATGCGGCGGAGGGTTGGAGTTGGCAATCAGTGCCGACATCATTCTGGCGGCAGATCATGCCACTTTTGCCCTGCCGGAGATCAAATCCGGCACGGTGGCCGATGCGGCTTCGATCAAGCTGCCGAAACGCATTCCCTATCACATTGCGATGGAGCTTTTGTACACCGGGCGCTGGTTCGATGCCGAGGAGGCGCATCGTTGGGGGTTGGTGAATCGCATCCTGCCCGCCGCCGATCTGATGGCCGAGGCGCGTAAGATGGCGGATGAGCTGGCCTCCGGTCCGCCGCTGGTCTTTGCGGCGATCAAGGAGATCGCGCGCGAGGCGGAGGACATGAAATTCCAGGACGCGCTCAATCGCATCAACACCAGCCAGTTCGAAACCGTTGAGCGGCTCTACCGCTCAGAGGATCAGAAAGAAGGCGCGCGCGCCTTTGCCGAGAAACGCGATCCGGTCTGGAAGGGCCGGTAAAGGACCAAGACAATGCCACTTCAAATGAACCGAAAACTCTTCCTCACCGCCGCGATCACAGGCGCCGCCGCGACGCAGGACAAAAGCCGCCTCGTGCCGCGTTCGCCGCAAGAGATCGCCGAAGCCGCGATTGACGCCGCCAAGGCGGGCGCCGCCGTGGTGCATTGCCATGTGCGCGACCCGGAAACCGGCGCACCCTGTCGCGACCGTGGGTTTTTCCGTGAGCTGACCGACCGCATCCGGTCGTCCGAGGTGGATGTGGTGTTGAACCTCACCGCAGGCACCGGCGGCGATCTCACCTTTGGTGCGCCGGAGGCCCCGATGACGCTCAACGCCGCCGAGACCGATATGGCGGGGGCGACGGAACGCATGGCGCATATCCGCGATTGCCTGCCGGAGATTTGCACGCTCGATTGCGGCTCGATGAATTTCGGCGATGGCACCTATGTGATGACCAACACGACCGAAATGCTGCGTGCCATGGGGCGGATGATGACCGAGCTGGGCGTGAAGCCGGAGATTGAGGCCTTTGATACGGGCCATCTGTGGTTCGCCAAACAGCTGGTGAAAGAGGGCGTGCTCGAAGACCCGGCCTTGGTGCAGCTTTGCATGGGGGTGCCCTGGGGCGCGCCGAATGATCTCAACACCTTCATGGCGATGGTGAACAACATTCCCGAAGGTTGGAATTGGTCGGCCTTTAGTCTGGGCCGCGATCAGATGCCTTACGTGGCTGCGGCGGCGCTGGCCGGGGGCAATGTGCGGGTCGGGCTGGAGGACAACCTCTATCTCGACAAGGGCGTGCTGGCCACCAATGCGCAGCTTGTCGAACGCGCGGCGAGCCTCTTGTCCAACATGGGCGCGACGCTCATGGGGCCGGGCGAGGTCCGCGCCCAGCTTGGCCTCGTCAAACGCGCGATGCCGGAGGCCGTGGCATGAGCCGGGCGGCCATCATCGGTGGCGGTGTCATCGGCGGCGGTTGGGCGGCGCGGTTCCTGCTCAATGGCTGGGATGTCAGGGTCTTCGACCCGGACCCGGAGGCGGCGCGCAAGATCGGCGAGGTTTTGGACAATGCCCGCGCCTCTTTGCCCGCGATCTACGATCGACCTTTGCCACCGGAAGGCAGCCTGAGCTTTTGCGACAGCATTGCAGACGCCGTGACCGGCGCCGATTGGGTGCAGGAAAGCGTGTCGGAGCGGCTCGATCTCAAGCACCGGGTCTATAGCGAAATCTCGCTCTTTCTGTCGGACGGCGTGTTTATTGCCTCTTCGACGTCGGGGTTCAAGGCCTCCGATCTGGCAGCCAAAGGCGCGCCGGTGGTGGTCGTTCACCCGTTCAACCCGGTCTATCTTCTGCCGCTTCTGGAAATCTCCGGCGCGCCGGGGCTTTGCAGAAAAGCGGCAGAGGTTGCCACTTCCATCGGGATGCATCCACTCATTCTTAAAACCGAAATCGATGCGTTCATCGGCAACCGGTTTCAGGAAGCAGTCTGGCGCGAGGCGCTTTGGATGCTCAAGGACGGCATCGCCACCACAGAAGAAATCGACGACGCAATCCGCATGGGCTTTGGCCTCCGCTGGGCGCAAATGGGCTTGTTCGAGACCTATCGCATCGCCGGGGGCGAGGCCGGGATGAAGAGTTACATCGAGCAATTCGGCCCGTCGCTTCAGTGGCCCTGGACGAAGCTCACCGATGTGCCGGATCTGGATGACGCGCTGATCGCGACGATCAGTGATCAGTCGGATGCACAATCCGGTCATCTGACGATCCGTGAACTCGAACGTCTGCGCGACGACAATCTTGTCTCCATCTTGCGTGCGCTCCGTCATACCAGCAGCGGGGCAGGCGGGGTGGTCGCCAGGCATGAGGCGGATTTGGCCACCGGCGGCGAGATCGACGGTTTGCCAGTCACGCTGCGCCGGGTGGTGCCGGTGACCTGGACCGATTACAACGGCCATATGAACGAAGCCGCCTACCTCGAACTTGGCACCTGGGCGACCGACGGGTTGATGCAGCTCATCGGCGCGGATGCCGCCTATGTCGCCTCTGGCAAAAGCTTTTTCACCGTCGATACCCGGATCCGCTACCTCGACGAGGTGCATCGGGGTGAGGCGCTGACAGTGACGACGCTGGTGCTTGAGGGCGCGGGCAAAAAGATGAAACTGTTTCACCGTGTGCTCAAGGCGGATGGTACGATCTGTGCCACCATCGAGACGCTGTTACTGCACACCGACCTGACCACCCGCCGCGCCTGTGCGCCGGAGGCGCCTGTCGCAGGCGCGCTTGCGCATCTTGCCATGACCCACGCCGATTTCCCCGCCGAAGGCGCGGGCGGGTCGGTCGGGCATCGCAGCTAACCCGGAGAGAGACATGACCCCCGAAGAGCAAAAGACCCGCGAAGACCTCGCCGCCTGCTACCGTCTGGCGGCGCTCTATAAGTTCACCGATCTGATCTACACCCATATCACCGCCCGCGTGCCGGGAGAGGACGGGCATTTCCTGATCAACCCCTACGGCTGGCGATGGGAGGAAATCACCGCCTCCACTCTGGTCAAGATTGATGTGGACGGCAACAAGGTGGACGACAGCCCCTATCGGGTGAACCCGGCAGGCTTCACCATCCATTCCGCCGTGCACATGAACCGTCACGACGCCGCCTGGATCATGCACACGCACACCCGCGCGGGCGTGGCGGTGTCTTGCATGGAGGAGGGGCTTTTGCCGCTCAACCAGATCTCGCTGCAATTCCACAACCGCATCGGCTATCACGATTTCGAGGGCATCGCGCTTGATCTCGAGGAACGCGAGCGCATCGTCGCCGATATGGGGATGTATCCGGTCCTGATGCTGCGCAACCACGGGCTGATCGCCACGGGGCGAAGCGCGGCGGAGATGTTCAACAACATGTTCTACCTCGAGCGGGCCTGCGAAATTCAGGTGGCGGCGACTTCGACCGGCCAGCCGTTGCGTTTGATCGGCGATGACATTGCCGGGCGGGTGCATGAGCAATACATCCAGATGAATGAGGAAGATGGCGATCTGGACCTGGAATGGCAGGCGCATCTGCGCTCCATCGAGGGGATCGGCGCCGACTACCGCAGCTAAAACGAAAGACAGCCCATGAAACAGATCACGCTCAAAGCCCCCGGCGGGCTCGACAACCTTGTGGTTGAGGATGCGGCGGAGCCCGCGGCACCGGGGCCGGGAGAGATCACCGTGCGACTGCGCGCCAGCTCGCTCAATTTCCACGACTACCGGGTCTGCGCCGTCGAGGGGGCCTTGCCCGATGGGCGCATCCCGATGGCCGATGGCGCGGGCGAGGTGGAGGCCGTGGGCGAAGGCGTGAGCGCGTTTCGTCCCGGCGATGCCGTCGTGTCGTGCTTTTTCCCGGATTGGCAGGAGGGCGATGACCGGCCTTTCGATTTTTCCACCACGCCGGGCGACGGGCGCGACGGCTATGCCCGCGAACGCGTGACCTTGCCCGCCAATTGGGTCACCCATGCGCCGAAAGGCTGGAGTGCGGCCGAAGCCGCGACGATCACCACCGCCGGGCTGACCGCCTGGCGCGCTTTGGTGGTCGATGGCGGGATCAAGGCCGGGGATACGGTGGCGGTTCTGGGCACTGGCGGCGTGTCGATCTATGCGCTGCAACTGGCCAAGGCGATGGGCGCGCGGGTGATTGCCACGTCCTCCTCGGACGAGAAGCTCGAACGCCTGCGCGCGTTGGGCGCGGATCACGTCATCAACTATCGCGCGACGCCCGACTGGGGCATGGAGATGCGCCAGCTCTCCGGCGGGCGTGGGGTCGATATTGTGGTCGAGGTCGGCGGTCCCGCGACGCTCACGCAATCCATCGTGGCCGGGCGCCCCGGCGCGCATATCGCGCTGATCGGCGTGTTGACGGGACGGGCAGGCGAAGTGCCTACGGCGGCGCTGATGGCGCGGCAACAGCGGCTTCAAGGGCTGATCGTCGGTTCGCGCCAGCATCAGCTCGATTTCGTCAAAGCCCTCGATGTGCTGGACATCCGCCCGGTGGTGGACCGGACATATCCGCTCGCCGAGCTTGCGGAGGCTTTCCGGTATCAGGAAAGCGGCGCACATTTCGGCAAGATTTGCGTCGAGATGTGACGATTTGATCCGGCGCGTGGTTTAATAGCCGCGCGCAGGATCGACGATGCTGTCACAGGTCTCGCCATCCCGCAGTGCGCGGGCACAGGCGATGACCTGACGCACCAGTTCCTCGGGCAGGGTGTGGCTGGCGAGATGCGGGGTCAGGCGCAGGTTTGGGTGCGCCCAGAATGGATGGTCGGCGGGCAGGGGCTCTTGCCGAAAGACATCGAGTGAGGCGGCGGCGATCTGGCCGCTGTCGAGCGCCGCGATCAGATCGTCCTCCACAAGATGTTCGCCCCGCCCGATCTGGATCAGCCGCGCGCCGGGGGCGAGACGGGCGAAAAGATCGGCGTTGAGTACACCTTCGGTCGCCTTGGTCAGAGGCAGGAGATTGATCAGATAATCCGCGCCGGTTGCGGCCTTCGCCGCGGCCGTATCGCCGGAGAAATAGCGCACACCCGGAAGGGGATCAGCGGGGGCGGAGCGGCTGGCGACGCGCAGCGTAAAACCCAGAGCGGTGAGGCTTTTGACCACCGCTTGCCCCATGGTGCCATGGCCCAGAAGCGCGACGCTCACGGACCCCGGTGACCGGCCCAAGACATCTGTCCAAAGACGGGCTTTGGCATTGGCGCGGAGATGATCGAATTTGCGCTCGTAATGCAGCACCTCATGGGCGGCGAATCCCGCCATTTGATAGGCCTGCTGCGTGTCGCGAATTCTGGCAACCTTCATCTCTGGACGCAATCCAGGATGCGCCAAGAGCCGGTCGACACCGGCGCCTGCCGCGATCACCAACTCGAGCGCGGGGTAGGAGTCAAAGGCATCCGGCGCGGGTTCCCAACAGAGCGCGAAGCGGATGCGTTCCGGGGTCTCCATATCTTCGGGGCGCGAAAGGAGGACGTCATCGGCTTCGGCTGCAAAAACTGCGCCATAGTCTGATTTCAGGTCAAATCCCTGACTTAGATATACCCCGTATATATTTGATCCTGAGTTTTTTTTGGTCATTTTATACTTTGCGCGATGAGAGGGGGAGCTTGTGTCGTCACCGTTATCGAATTCGGTGGGGCGTTTTGCAACCGCAGTTCCGCTGAGGTTTCTGTTTGCGCTTATGAGGCAACAGCCTGAACCGCGCGGTATTGTGGGAGGCACAGGTGAGCGGGTGTCGTTCGGCGGGGGTAATGGTTTTTGCCACTGGTATCATCGGTCAGCTTGGAGGCTCATACCCAACACTATGAGTTTCCTTTCAGATTATGTGGTTTTGCTGCTCCTTGTTGGTCCTTTAGAGAATTTGAGCGGACAGATTTAAGGCTCGATGTTTGCTTCGAAACACAAGGATGACTATCTCCCGACGAAACTTGTCGTCTTAGAACTTCGCTTTCCCGTTGCAATTCGGAATTTGAGCTACTCCCCAAACCTTGGACAGTTTCCAGCGTAATTTAAGCTACTCTTTGCTCCTGCTGATCGGGTTGGGTTTCTTCTTTTCTCAGCCAATAGACCACGGCTGGCGGTCTGCCGCCAAGGGCGGAATGAGGGCGCTTGCGGTTGTAGAAGTCGATCCATTTCCCGACGCCCGCCTTTGCCTCCGATCCGGTCTCCTAGGCGTGCAGATAGACGCACTCGTATTTCAGGCTCCGCCAGAGCCGTTCCACGAAGATATTGTCGAGGAACCGGCCCGTGCCATCCATGGAGATGCGCACGCCTGAGCGCCGTAACTTGTCGGTCCAGACAAACGAAGAGAACTGGCTGCCTTGATCGGTGTTCATGATTTCTGGCGGGCCGAACTTATGGATGGCCTCGTTCAGCGCCTCGACACAGAACTCGGCTTCCAGCGTGTTCGAGATGCGCCAGGCCAGAACCTTGCGCGTGTACCAATCCATGATCGCCACCAGATACAGGAACCCGCGCCGCATCGGCAGATAGGTAATGTCTGCGGCCCAGACCTGGCCGGGCCGATCCACGCGCAGTCCCCTGAGCAGGTAGGGATAGGTTTTATGCCCCTTCGCCGCCTTGCTGGTGTTGGGCTTCTGGTAGATCGGCATCAGGCTCATCAACCTCATCAGCCGGCGGACGCGCTTTTCGTTGACCAGGTGTCCCTCGTTGCGCAAGTGCCATGTCATCTGCCGCACGCCAAAGAACGGTGTCTCAAGGAATTGTTCATCAATTTGGCGCATGAGCGCGAAGTTCAGCGCCGTCTCGCCCTTCGGCATGTAGTAGAACGAAGACCGCGAGATCGACAGCAATCGGCACTGCTTGCCGATGGACAGACCCGAAGTGGCTGGCTCGATCATCTCCCGCCTCACTTTCCTGTCCACGGCTTGAGCTTTCTGGACAAAAAATCGTTGGCCACCGCGTTCTGCCGCTCTCTTGAACGCATGGCGCTCGCGGCCTCACCCCACGATCTTGGCGTGCAACTCCTTGACCTGCTCCTCGTCAATCTCGGGGGCTTTCTTGCCACCACGTTCGAACACGCCGGATGCGCCTTCCAGCAACGCCCGCTTCCAGGTGTGGATCATCGTCGGATGAATCCCGAACCGGCTTGCCAGCTCGGCTACCGTTTGCTCACCCTTCAGCGCTTCAAGCGCCACCTTCGCCTTGAACTCAGGCGAATGCTGCTTCCGTTTCGACATCTCTGATCTCCTTCTCGTCGAAGATCAGCAGACAGCAAATCGTAGCCTACGTCAGTGTCCGATTTTCGGGGGGTAGCTCACCCTATGTATTTTCGAACAAGACGGAGCATGGTTACAACAAAGATCCGTCAAATTTGTTCTGGGAATACGGGCAAGAAACCGGGTTTGGAGCACGGTTGCATGATCTGAGGCATAAGTTTGCGATTGAGCGTCTCAGAGAGGGTTTGTCTATCTATCGTGTCCAACAATACATTGGCCACGGCTCGGTGCTGACAACCGAGCGATATTACCTGAGATATCTCACCCAAGCACAACAGGATAAGGTCAAATCCGATGGCAACAACGGCTTCCGATGAAATGCCTCGCAACTGACTACAGGAATACAGAACGGCCCCACAATTTTGCGGGGCCTTTTTTGTAGCAACATCATATGGCGAAGCCGCCCAATGCAACCCCCTGCAACGTGCTGAGAAGGAAAAGGTGGCATAGTTGGTAAACTCAGAGGCTGAAAAAGCGTCATAGTATGACGCTTTTTGCGGCCACGTTGCGATATAAGAAGACAGCACTGCTCGCGTGCCAATCAAATATATCATTTAATATCAGCTGGATAGTGGCGGAGAGACAGGGATTCGAACCCTGGGTCCCCGTAAAGGGACAACGGTTTTCGAGACCGCCCCGTTCGACCACTCCGGCACCTCTCCGCGGGGGTCTGGTGGCGGGTGATTTATCCTCGCATTCGGGGCGGCGCAACCCCTTTCGTGACATTCTTTTCAGCATATTTACGCGCAACCGCTCGCAAAATCATGCCGGTCGGGCACAAATACGTGTGTGGCCTTGTTCTGCGCTTCACTCTTTGTTTAGCTGTCTGGGTGACACTGTGATCGGAAGGGACCGAAATGACTGCGACTGCCTCTCCTACGATGTTTTCCTGCCTGTCCGGCTTTGCGCCGCGTGGCGGTGTGAAAGACGGTGTGAAATATGCGCTCTTGTCGACGGCGCTCTGTCTTTGCGGTGTGGGCGCGCAGGCGGCCCCCGATGACGCGCAGCTGACGACGCTGATGCAGGCGATGATGTTCGAGGATGTCGTCAATGTGCTCTGCGACGAGGGCGCTGAGATGTCCGAGGATTTCGTCGAGGCAGGCTATGGCGTGCCGAAACCGATGTGGGACAGGATGCTCACGCGTCTCTACGATGAAAAAGTGATGGCCAAGGCGTTTCACGAGGAGATGGGCGAGGCGCTTGGAGATGCCGATCTGGCACCGATGATCGCGTTTTACGAGTCGGACCTGGGCCAAAAAATCGCCCGGCTCGAACTCGAAACCCGCAAGGCGATGTCGGATGAAGCGACCCAAGACATGGCCAGTGAGGCCTGGGCCCAGCTTGACCCGGACACGGAGCGCGCGCATCTGATCGAGGACTACGTGCAGGTCAACGATCTGGTCGAGATGAATGTCGTGGGCGCGATGAACAGCGACATCGCCTATTATCAGGGCCTCTGGAGCGCAGGGTTCGAGAGCGCGCCGGGGTCGAGCGACAGCGACATCTTGAACGAGATTTGGGCGTCTGAGCCCGAGGTGCGCGCGGATGTGTCGGAATGGGTCTATGGCTTCTCGACCATGGCTTATCAGACATTGTCGGACGATGAATTCGAGGCCTATATCGATTTCGGTCGCACGGAGGCCGGGCAAAAGCTCAATCACGCGCTTTTCTCCTCTTTCGATGCGGTCTATGAAGATGTCTCGCGTGGCCTTGGCGCCGGCACTGCGAAGCTGATGCAGGATTTCGACGGCCAACAGCTCTGAGCGACGTCATCGAGAACATCTGAGCGGGGCAGGGTGCTGCCCCGGCTCTGGTCAGTGCAAGACCGACCTGTGAAGCAGTGATGTGAAACAGGCTTACAAGACGGGCGTCATCGCCAATATACGCTTGACTTTTCAGCCCCGATTCCCGATATACGCGCCACCCGGCGGACCCTTGGTGCGACCGGGTGATGTGTTTTTGTCCGGAAGTTTTCCAGGAAAACAGGGCTAAAACCGCATCCTACATGAAAATCTCGTCCCCAAAGGGGCGCGCTGTTTGAGGCACCCAACGCCGAAACGTTACGATTTCGGGGCCACAGAACGCGGGTATATCGAAAGGAAGACTGCATGTTTGCGGTTTTGAAAACTGGCGGTAAGCAATACAAAGTGCAGAGCGGCGACGTTCTTCGCGTGGAAAAACTTGCCGCTGATGCTGGTGAAAAAATCCAGTTCAACGAGATTCTGATGGTTGGCTCCACCATCGGTGCCCCCCTCGTGGAAGGCGCCGGCGTGCAAGCCGAAGTCATCGACCAGATCAAGGGTGAGAAACTCATCCACTATGTGAAGCGTCGTCGTAAGCACTCTTCGCAGCGCAAAAAAGGTCACCGTCAGCAGCTCACGCTGCTCCGCATCACCGACATTCTCGAATCCGGTGCGGACAAATCCGGTGTCAAAGCTGCCATCGGCGCGGGCTCCGTTTCCGCAGCTCCGGCTGCTGCCGCTGCTCCGAAGAAAGCTGCGGCCAAAGCTGAGGCCGCTCCGGCTGCCGCTTCCGCTGCCGGTGCAGACGATCTGACCGCCATCACCGGTGTGGGTCCGGCCGCCGCCAAGAAATTGGCCGAAGCAGGCATCACCACCTACGCTCAGCTCGCCGCTGTCGACGTCGACACCTTCGACGCCGTCAAAGTGAAGCCCGAGTGGGTCGCACAAGCCAAAGATCTGGCTCAGTAAGTTACGTTAAGGAGAGAACACCATGGCACATAAAAAAGCAGGCGGCTCATCCCGTAACGGTCGCGACTCCGCAGGTCGTCGCCTCGGCGTCAAACTCTACGGTGGCCAGTCCGCCATTTCCGGCAACATCATCGTCCGCCAGCGCGGCACGAAGTTCTGGCCGGGTGAGGGCGTTGGCCTTGGCAAAGATCACACGATCTTCGCAACCACCGATGGCGTTGTGACCTTCCGCAAAGGTCTCAAAAAACGCACCTTCGTGGACGTGCTTCCGGTGGCTGAGGCCGCTGAGTAAGCCGACCCGCAGTCCAAACATCGGACATCACAATTGGGGGATCGGCGAAAGCCGGTCCCTTTTCTTTTGCGCTTTCTGACTTAAAGCGTTTCTCAAAAAAAACTTGAGGCATTCAATTTTTGAGAAACGCAGCTATATAAATTCAGTGTGGCAACGTTTTTCGCTCAATCTGGTTCAGATGAAACGAAAAACGCTTTAAATAAAAATCAGAAGGCCTTGAAAAATTTTAAACTTTCAGGCCAAATCAGCTTTCGCGCATGGTTTTGTTCAGTCGAGGTTAACGGAACTGTCGTATCGAGGCGCTAGAGTGTGTCTTCTCATACGACGTCCTGGCGGGACAAAACCCTCTTCAGGGAGGAAGAGGACGCGAAAACTCTTTTGGAGGAAGAGAGATGAAAATGGAGACCGTGAAAGACAGAGCCGCACAGGCTGTTTCGGGCACTGTGGAGGGCGCCGTTGCGCAACCGGTGATCGAAACCGATCGCTTTGTCATGCGCCCGCCGCGTCTTTCGGATGCGGGTCTGTTGAACATGTACGCCAGCGACATCCGCGTGGCGCGCAATTCGCGATCCCTGCCACATCCCATGCCGCCCGGCGCGACCGAAGCCTTCGTGGCCCGCGCGTTGAAACCCGAGACCCGTGAAAAAGTCTGGATTCTCGACGGTTCCGCGCATGGTCTGTCCGAAGTTCTGGGCGTGATCTCCCTCAAACCGCTTGACCGCGATCAATGCGAAGTGGCCTTTTGGGTGGCGCCGAGTTTCTGGGGCACCGGGCTCGCCCGCACCGCGTTGAAGGCGCTGGTCGAGGCCAACCCATTGGGCGCCAAGACCCTGTTTGCGGAGATTTTTCAGGACAATCAGGCCTCGGCCCGTGTCGTGACCGCCGCAGGTTTTGACTATATCGGCGATGCAGAGACCTATTCGGTTGCCCGCGGTGGGCAGGTCCCAACCTGGACCTACCTGCGCAAACTCTAAGGACCTCGGATGTCGGGGTCACCATACTGGAAGACCCCGATGACCCAGCCCATTCTCACCACAAACCGCCTGACGCTCCGTGCCCTTCGACCTGAGGACGCGGGCGATGTCGTGCGCGCTTTGAACGATTTCGAGGTGAGCAAATGGCTGACTCCTGTGCCTTATCCGTACTCTGTTCACGATGCGAACTGGTTCACCCGTAGGGTGGCCTCGAAAGCCTTTGTCTTCGGACTTGAGTTTCAGGGTCGGATCATAGGCACCATCGGCTGCGAAGGGGAGTTTGGCTATTGGCTCGGTCGCGCCTCTTGGGGGCAGGGGTTGATGACCGAGGCGGCGCGGGCGGTGCTCTCCGCCTATTTCGCCAAAGGTCATGACCAGATCGAGGCCGGGTATTTCCGGGAAAACGCCCGCTCGTCACAGGTGCTGCGCAAAATGGGCTTTGTCGAGACAGGTCAGTCGCGCAGTTTTAGTCTTGCCCAAGGCCAAGAGGTCAACCGGATCGACATGATCCTGACCCGCGAGGCCTTCGAGGCGCGAAACGGCAATTGAGTTTAACGTGCGGGCAAGCTACATCTGCCCGAAAGCCCCCATCGACATCCGGTCGCAGGGGCAGCAAAGGATAAGACAATGAAATTCCTCGATCTCGCCAAGGTCTACATCCGCTCCGGCTCCGGTGGTAACGGTTGCGTGTCCTTCCGGCGCGAGAAATTTATCGAATATGGTGGCCCGAATGGCGGCGATGGCGGGCGCGGTGGTTCTGTGATCATCGAGGCGGTCGATGGTCTCAACACGCTCATTGATTTTCGCTACCAACAGCATTTCTTTGCCCAAAACGGCCAGGGCGGCATGGGCAACAACCGCACCGGCAAGGACGGCAAAGACATCGTGCTGCGCGTGCCTGCGGGAACCGAGGTGCTGGACGAGGACGAGGAAACCGTGATCGCCGATCTGACCGAGGTTGGGGATACGTTCATTCTGGCCAAGGGCGGCAATGGCGGCTGGGGCAACCTGCGGTTCAAAACCTCCACGAACCAGGCACCCGGCAAGGCGAACCCCGGTCAACCGGGCATCGACCGCACCATCTGGCTGCGGCTCAAACTGATCGCGGATGCGGGGCTTTTGGGTCTGCCGAATGCGGGCAAATCGACATTTTTGTCGGTGACTTCGAACGCGCGGCCTAAAATCGCGGATTATCCGTTTACCACGCTGCACCCGAATCTCGGTGTCGTCGGCATCGACAACGCGGAATTCGTCGTGGCCGATATTCCCGGTCTGATCGAAGGCGCCTCTGAGGGCCGTGGTCTGGGCGATCTGTTCTTGGGCCACGTCGAACGCTGCGCGGTTCTGTTGCACCTGATCGACGGCACGTCTGAGGATGTGGTGGCGGATTATGAGACCATCATCACGGAGATCAACAATTACTCGCATATTCTGGGTGATAAGCCCCGGATCACGGTGCTCAACAAGATCGACAGCCTTCTCGAAGAAGAAGTCGAAGAGAAACTGAGCGCCTTGCAAGAGGCCTCCGGTGGGCGGGTTTACACCATGTCTGGCGTCTCGCGTGAGGGCGTCGATACGGTGCTGCGCGCTTTGAAAGCCGAGATTTCAATGGACCGTCTTCGGATCAAACAGACCGAAGAGGGGGATGACGAGGAAGACACGCCTTGGCAACCCTGACGGCCTCCAAGCCCGCGTCTCTGGCCGGGGCGAAACGCATCGTGATCAAGATCGGCTCGGCGCTTTTGGTCGAGCGTGGCGAGCTGCGTGCCCAGTGGCTCGATGGGCTTGCGGAAGATGTCGCCATGCTCACGATGCGCGGCGCGCAGGTGATTTTGGTGTCGTCCGGCTCCATCGCTTTGGGGCGTGGTATTTTGGGACTGCCGTCGGGGGAATTGCCGCTGGAGCACTCGCAGGCCTGCGCCTCCGTCGGGCAAATCCGCCTCGCCCGCGCCTATCAGGAGGTGCTGGAACCCCGTGGCATCACCACCTCTCAGGTGCTTTTGACGCTGGAAGACAGCGCGGATCGCCGTCGCTACCTCAACTCGCGCGCCACGCTGGATGCGCTTTTGTCGCTGGGGGTCGTGCCCATCGTCAATGAGAACGACACGGTGGCGACCGACGAAATCCGGTATGGCGACAACGACCGATTGGCGGCGAATATCGCGGTGACGGTGGGCGCGGATCGGCTGGTGTTGCTGTCCGATGTGGACGGGCTTTATACGGCGAACCCCTCGGTCGACATGGATGCCAAACACATCCCGGTGGTCGAAGAGATCACGCCCGAAATCGAAGCCATGGCGGGCGATCCGGTCTCTGGCGTGTCGAAAGGTGGTATGAAGACCAAGGTGATGGCGGCCAAAACCGCAATTTCGGGCGGCTGCTCCATGGCCATCACCGAAGGTTCGCACATGCGCCCGTTGAAAGCGCTCGAAGAGGGCGCGCGCGTCACCTGGTTCCTGGCCAAAGAGGACCCTGCGCATGCCCGCAAACGCTGGATCGGCGCGATGAAGCCCAAAGGCGAAGTGCAGATCGACGCGGGCGCTGTGGCGGCACTTGCGAAAGGTAAATCTCTGTTGCCCGTCGGCGTCGAGGAGGTTGTGGGCCATTTTGGCCGCGGCGAACCAGTCGTGGTGCTCGGACCCGAGGGCGCGCGCATCGGGCTCGGGCTGTCGCGCTACACTTCTGACGAAGCCGAAGCCATCAAAGGCGCGCATTCCGAAGACATACAGGCGATCCTCGGCTATCCCGGCCGGGCTGCCTTGATCCATAGAGACGATTTGGTGACATGACCGATATTGACGTGAAAGACATGATGAAAGACCTGGGTGAGCGCGCGAAAGCTGCGGCGCAGGTGTTGGCGACGGCAACCTCCGAGGCCAAGGAACAGGCGCTTTTGGCTGCGGCAGACGCGCTTTGGGCCAACCGGGCGGAGATCATCGCCGCCAACGAAAAAGACCTCGAATTTGGCCGCAACAAAGGCCTGACGGATGCCATGATGGACCGGCTCAAACTCGATGAGCCGCGCATTCAGGGCATGATCGACGGGCTCAAGGCCATCGCGGGCCAAAAGGATCCGGTGGGCGATGTGATCGCCGAGTGGGATCAACCCACGGGGCTTCACATCAAACGCGTCCGCACGCCTTTGGGGGTGATCGGCGTGATCTACGAGTCCCGCCCGAATGTGACGGCGGATGCGGGCGCGCTGTGCCTCAAGGCCGGCAATGCCGTGATCCTGCGCGGCGGCTCCGAGAGTTTCCACAGCTCCGGCGCGATCCATGCGTGTTTGGCCCAAGGCCTGAAAGCCGCCGGTCTGCCTGAGGATGCGATCCAACGCGTGCCGACCCGCGACCGGGCGGCGGTGAGCGAAATGCTGACCATGACCGATTATATCGACGTCATCGTGCCGCGCGGTGGCAAGGGCCTTGTGGGGCTTGTGCAGCGCGAAGCCCGCGTGCCGGTCTTTGCCCATCTCGAAGGCATCGTGCATATTTTCGTCGACGCTTCTGCCGATCCTGAAAAGGCGATGAAGGTCGTGTTGAACGCGAAAACCCGGCGCACGGGGATTTGCGGGGCTGCGGAATGTTTGCTGCTTCACAAGGATATCGCCGACACGCTGGGGCGTGATCTGGTGGCGGCTTTGGTCGAGAAGGGCGTCGATGTGCGTGGCGATGCGGCGGTGCAAGGGCTGGTCGATCAGGTGACGCCCGCCACCGATGAGGATTGGGGACGTGAGTACCTCGACAGCATCATTGCCGCGAAAGTCGTGGCCGATGTCGATGAGGCCATCGCGCATATCCAGCGCTATTCTTCCTCGCACACCGAATGCATCCTCTCCGAGACGCCGGAAAACGTGAAGGCGTTTTTCTCCCGCATCGACAGTGCGATCCTGATGCACAATTCCTCGACGCAATTCGCCGATGGCGGGGAGTTCGGCATGGGCGCGGAGATTGGCATCGCGACAGGCAAGATGCACGCGCGCGGGCCGGTGGGCGCGGAACAGTTGACGAGTTTTAAATACCTCGTGACCTCGGACGGGGCGGTGCGCAGCTGACCCGGGCCGAAGCTGAGTATTTTGACTGCAATGAAAATAAGGCGCGCCTGTGATCCGGCGCGCCTTTTCTTATACCATCAGAGAAATCACCCCGTCGCCGGAGCCCTGTGTGATGCGGCGGCCAAGAGCCGAAGCCTGCAAGGGGGCGAGGATGAATTGCACTTGAGAGGGTTTCAACCCTTCGGTGCCCGTCACACTGCCAAGCCGGGCCCAGAGATCGGGCGCAGGTTCGAGCCGCGCGGAAGAGGCGCGGATTTTCCATTGGTTGTTGGAATAGGTCACCTTGATTTCGCCGCCACGGGGCAGGGCGGTTTCAAGGCACATCAGCATGAGACAGGCCAGTTTGACCTCTTCGCGCGGCAGGTCTTCGGCGGGCTCCCAGACATAGGTGAGCCGCGGGGTGGAGATCGCGTTCAGGATGCCGGAGATTTCGGCGCGCGAGGTCATCTGGCCGGCCGAGGCCATGCCGAAAGCGATGCGAAAGAATTTCACCCGGGCATTGGCATTGTCGACGCTTTCGGAGATAAGGCTAAGCTCAGGGCCGGTTCCCGCGCCCGACATGGCCATCAATTCGACACCGTTCGAGATCGCCCCCACCGGGCTGATCAGGTCGTGACAGATACGGGAACCGATCAGGGCGGCGATGTCGCGGGTCATGTCACGTTTCGTGTCTTTAGGCGCATCTGTAGGCGTGTCGTGGGTCATTCAAGTCTCCGTTTGTGGCCGGGTCAGGCCGGTATTTCGAGGAAGAAGCCGATGCAAAATCGCGATCTGGACGATCTCAACGCCATGCTGGAGCCGGGCCAGATGGTGCGCCACCCGCAGGAGCCCGATTGGGGGCTTGGGCAGGTGCAGTCGAACATCAATGGCAAGTTGACGGTGATGTTCCAGCATCAGGGCAAGGTTGTGATCGATAGTCGGCGGCTTGCGCTCCTCCCTGTTTTTGACTGAGGCCTCGAGGCGCATCGGGGCATCAGATCGCGTGGCATTTGCGCCCTATGGTGGCGCGAATTGGTCAAACATTCAACCTGAGCGGTATTCGTCCCGCATGGAACCCCGTCAGTCTGTTGCATTGAAATCAACAAAATCTTAAAACCCGCCCACCTGTTACCCGTCAGGGCCAAGCAAAAGAGATCGCCATGAGCGCAGAGGCGCAGCCGTTCCAGTTGAAATTCGCCGAGACCGAGGCCGATCTGCGCGCGGCGCAGCGTTTGCGCTATCGGGTCTTCGTCGAGGAACTGGGTTCGGATGGCGAGATGGTGGATCACGCGGCCATGTTGGAGGCCGACCGGTTCGACCCGGATTACCAGCATCTCATGTTGTTGGACCCGACACGCTCAGACGACCCTCTTGAGCACTGTGTCGGCGTGTACCGGCTTTTGACCGGAGAAAAGGCCGCCGAACTGGGGCATTTCTATTCCGAGGGCGAATACGATCTGACGGCTTTGAGGACCTCTGGCAAGCGGTTGTTGGAGCTGGGACGATCCTGCGTGGCGCGAGAGTATCGTGGTGGCGTGGCGCTGTTTCAGATGTGGGCGGGGCTGGCGAAATATGTGATCGAGGAGGGCTATGATGTGCTCTTCGGCACGGCCTCGTTTTTCGGCGCAGATGTGGCCCAGCATGCCGAGGCCTTGTCTTTGCTGCATCATCGTCACCTGGCGCCGGAGGCCCTGCGTGCCCGCGCACAAGAGGCGCATTTCCAGAACATGGATTTGGTGCCTGAGGATGAGATCGACCGCAAACGCGCGATGCTGGCGATCCCACCGCTGATCAAGGCCTATCTGCGGCTTGGTGGCACGGTGGGTGAAGGGGCGTTCTTGGATCGGGCATTCAACACGGTGGATGTGTTGTTGATCCTCGACGTCGACAAGATCTCCGAGCGTCAGCGGGCGATGTACACCAAGGGTCTCACAGGAGCCGGGTCATGAGCGGTGTGTCGAATGGCCCCCAGAATGGCCCCCAGAATGGACCACTGTGGGAAAGCCGCATTCCGCCGTCCGAACCCGCACCGGTCAAAGGCGGCACCTGGCGGATGATCCGTCGCGGTCTGCCGATCGTTTTGCTCATCGTCATCTGCATGGTGGCGATGTTTGCGACCCGCGCGGTGGAGCGGCTGTTCTACGGTCTGCGCCGTCCGTGGTCGTCGTTTTTCCCGCGCTTCGTGTCACGCAACGCGCTGCGGCTGATGGGCATCAAGCTCAGCGTCAAAGGTCAGCCGATGCGCCACCACGGGGCGGTTGTGGCGAACCATTCGACCTGGCTCGATATTTTCGTCCTGAACGCCGTGCAGCGGATTTTCTTTGTCTCCAAAGCCGAGGTCGCAAACTGGCCCGGCATCGGCACGATGGCCAAGGCGACCGGCACGGTGTTCATCAACCGCGACCGCAAAGAGGCCGCCGAGCAGAAGCGCGTGTTCGAAGAGCGGTTGCACCTCGGGCATAAACTCTTGTTTTTCCCGGAAGGCACGTCGTCGGACAGCCTTCGGGTTTTGCCTTTCAAACCCACGCTTTTTGCCGCCTTTTTTACGCCTGAGCTGCGCGATGAAGTCTGGATTCAACCCGTCACGGCGCGCTACATCGCGCCTGAGGGCCAAGACGTGCGGTTCTACGGCTGGTGGGGCGAGATGGAGTTCGGCCCGTCTCTGGTACAAGTTTTGAAAGCCTACCCGCAAGGCCGTGTCGAGGTGATTTTCCATGATCCGATTGCGGTGAAAGACGTCAAGGATCGCAAGGAGATGGCCGCACGCTGCGAGGCGGCTGTGCGGTCGGGATTGCCGGAAATCCCGGCGGAGTATGTGGATGTGTGAGGGGGTTACCCCATCGCCGCGATCAAATCTCCAAGTGCTGCCACCGGGTCTTCCGCGCCCCAAATCTCCTCGCCCACGGCGAAGAAATCGGTCACGGGGGTCAGCTCTTTGACGATCTCGACCGATAGCGCGCCCTCGGCCACCACGGGCACTTCGATCATGGCCGACCACCAGTCGAACAGATCGCGCGGCGCCTTGGTGCCGTCGCCCAGGTCGGTGTCGCCCACGGGGCCAAAGGCCACGTAATCCGCGCCCGCTTCGCCCGCCGTCATGCCGTCATGACGCGAGGCGCCGCAAAACGACCCGACGATGGCGTCATCGCCCAGGGTCTTACGCACCTTGCGGATCGAACGCGCGCCATCGGTGAGGTGCACGCCATCAAGGCCGTGACGCTCCGCGAGCGCCACATGGCTCTCGATCACGATCGCCACATCGCGAGCATGGCAGACCTCGCGACAGGCGTCGGCGGCCTTGCCCAGCACATACTCATCCTTGGAGGCCAAAGCGAGGCGCACACAGGCCACCTCATGCGCATCCAGCACAGCTGCCAGTTTCGGCGCGAAGTCGTCCGGCTCGAAAGCGGTCGGCGTCAACAGGTAGATCTGCGGCAGTTCGGATTGCGGCTCGGACATTTGGGCACCTCAGGTGGAGTTTTGCCCGCTATAGCGTAAGCGACGCGCCGGGGGAAGCCTTGCTCATAGGGGGAAATGCCGGTAATCGGCAGGCAAAGCCGAAAGGAAACGCCGCCATGTCCGAAACGCCAGACGTCATCACCCCCGCCATGATCCTTGTCCGTCCGCAGATGGGCGAGAACATCGGCGGCGCGGCCCGTGCGATGTGGAATTTCGGGCTGGACCGGATGCGCGTCGTGGCGCCTCGGGATGGCTGGCCGAACCAGAAAGCGGTGGCGATGGCCTCAGGTGCAGGGCGTCTGCTGGATGAGGCGGGGCTGTTCGGCACGGTGCGCGAGGCGGTGGCCGATTGCGATTACGTCTTTGCCACGACCGCCCGGATGCGCGGCATCACCAAACCGATCATGACGCCGGAGCGCGCCATGGAGCACGCCCGCGCTTTGGTCGCGGAGGGCAAGAAGGTCGGCGTGATGTTCGGCCCGGAACGTGCAGGGCTTGAGAACGAAGATGTGGTCGAGGCCAATGCCATTGTGACTGTGCCGGTGAACCCGGCCTTTGCCTCGCTCAATCTGGCGCAGGCGGTGTTGCTCATGTCCTACGAATGGGGGCGTCAGACGACGGAGACCCCGCCCGAGGTCATGGAGATGGCGAAAACGGACTGGGCCGGACATGTGGAGGTCGAAAAGCTCGGCGATCACTACGAAGAGGTGATGGAAGAGGCCGGGTTCTTTTTCCCCGAGCACAAGGCCGAGAATATGAAGCTCAACCTGCGCAACCTCTGGTCGCGCATGCCTTTGACGCGGGCCGATGTGCAAATGCTGCATGGGGTGATGCGCCAGATGAAGCGCTGGAAAGACCGCAGCTAAGCTTTGGTCACTTTGGACATGCGGACAAGAGCGCGAGGGATGCCCCCGCGCTCTTTTGTTTTCCATGTCGTGGATTACGACTGCGGGCGCACCACGAGCGGATATTGCCCTTCGAAGGCGGGTTTGCTTGGGTCGGGTTTCGCTTGCGGCACCACCAACAGACCGTCGGGCTGAGGTGCGGACTCTGTGACCGGAACAAGGTAGCTGCCCGAAACCCAAAGCGGCGCGGAGCCATGCGCAGAGACCTTCACCCAACCGCCGCTTTGCCCCAGAGCGGTGAGCGGCGTGCCGGGGGCATAGGCGGTCACCGCGTGATAGCCGGTGCCGGGGCCAGAACGCGCGTTGAGCGTCACGCCGGGTTTGACCTTGTAGTCCGCATGCGCCACCGCCTGCGTTTGTGCCGTGGCGGCGGTGGGGGCGAGCATCGGGGCGGTGATGAGCGCGGCGCCCATCAGGGTGGCGGCGAGGAATGTGCGTTTCTGTGTCATGAGACGTCTCCTTTCGTCTGTTCGAGGGAGAAACGCGGCAGGTGCCGGGCGGGGTTCCCGACAACTTCGGCCCTCGGCGGTAAGTTGCCACACCGGGGCCCGCGAAATTCATCCCGAAACGCTTGCCCTTCGCGGTGGACGAACCTAGGGTCTGGGCACGCAACGAGACGAGACTCCAAGAGACCCAAATGGCACAAAAACGCAGCATTTTCGAAGAGGTGGGCACGGATCAAAAGCCCAAATCCGCAACGGAGTCCAAACCCAAAGGCGGGCTGATCGAAAAGGGCAACCGCGGCGCGCGCAGGGGCATCCGGGTGTGGCTCATGGTGATTTTCGCGCTGGTGATGATGATGATCGCCGTGGGCGGCCTGACGCGGCTCACGGACAGCGGGTTGTCGATCACCGAGTGGAAGCCGGTGACGGGCGCCGTGCCGCCGATGGATGAGGCCGCGTGGCAGGCGGAGTTCGAGAAATATCAACAAATTCCGGAATATACGCTGCAAAACGAAGGCATGAGCCTGTCGGAGTTCAAGTCGATCTACTGGTGGGAATGGGGCCATCGCCAGCTTGGCCGTGTCATTGGCCTCGTCTGGGCGCTTGGCTACGTGGGATTTGCGGTCGCCAAAAAAGTCCCGACCGGCTGGCACAAACGGCTGATTTTTATCGGTGCCTTGGGCGGGCTTCAGGGTGCGATCGGCTGGTGGATGGTGTCGTCGGGGCTGACCGGCGAGATGCTCGATGTGGCCTCTTATCGTCTGGCGGTGCATCTCGGACTGGCCTTTATTATCCTCGGTTTCATCGCCTGGTATGTCTTTCTCTTGGGCCGCACCGAGGCCGAATTGATGCAGGCGCGCCGGGCCAAGGATGCGAAACTCTTCGGCATGTCCACGGGCATGCTGCATTTCGCCTTCCTGCAAATCCTCTTGGGCGCTTTGGTCGCGGGCATTGACGCCGGGCGCGGCTATACCGATTGGCCGTTGATGGGCGGGCAAGTGTTGCCGCCGGACCCTTTCTACATCGAGCCTGTCTGGCGCAATTTCTTTGAGAACCCGGCTCTGGTGCAATTCATCCACCGCGTCGCGGGCTACCTGTTGTTTGCTTTCGGTGTCGTGACCTGGCTCAAGGGCCGTAAATCCGCCAATAAAACCACCGTGGCCGCCTTCAACATGATGGGCGCGCTGCTGTTCCTGCAAGTCGTTCTCGGCATCGTCACGGTGCTGCATGGCGCGCCTTTGGTGTTGGGTCTTGCCCACCAAGTCGGCGCCGTGGCGCTCTTTGTGGCGATCTCCCGCGCACGGTTCATGAGCCAATTTCCGAAACCCCAATCGGTCCGGGAGGGCCTTTGAATGTCTGCCTATGATGAGTTGATGAGCTACACCCGTGAGACCGAAGCGCTTGGCGCGATCATGGGGCGGCTGAGCTGGGATCAGGAAACCATGATGCCGCGTGGCGCTGCCGAACAGCGGGGCGAGGAAATGGCCGCTTTGGAGGGCGTGCTGCACGCCCGGCGCACCGATCCGCAAATCGGCGCTTGGTTGGAGGCAATCGACGCTTCTGTCTTGGGCGAGGTGGGGTTGGCCAAACTGCGCCACATCCGCCGGTCGTTTGAGCGCAACACCAAGGTGCCCGCCAAACTTGCCGCCGAGATTGCGCGGGTGACATCCGTTGCGCAAGGCACCTGGGCCGAGGCGCGGGCGCGCGATGATTTCGCCCATTTCGCGCCGACCTTCAAAGAGGTGGTGCGCCTGCGCCGCGAAGAGGCGGCCGCTTTGAAGGAGGGCACCGATTACGACCTCTGGGACGCGCTGCATCAGGATTACGAACCCGGCTCGACGGGGGCAGAATTGGACGCCATGTTCGGCGCGCTGCGCCCGCGTCTGGTGGCGCTGCGTGATAAAATCATGGGTGCGGATCAGCCCAAGGGCCTCTCGGGCACCTTCGATGAGACCAAACAAATGGCTCTGACCGAAGGCTTGGCCGCCGCCTTCGGCTATGATTTTGCCCATGGCCGGGTCGACAAGGCGGTGCATCCGTTTTCTTCTGGCTCGGGCCTCGATGTGCGCATCACCACGCGCACCAAGCCGGAAGACCCGCTCAACTCGATCTATTCGACGATCCACGAGACCGGGCATGCGTGCTACGAACAAAACATCTCGCGCGATTACCTTTTGACGCCGCTCGGCGAGGGCGTGTCGATGGGTGTGCATGAAAGCCAGTCGCGGATTTTCGAAAACCAACTGGGTCGTTCGCGCGCCTTTACCGAATATCTCTACGGCCAGATGCGCGACACCTTTGGGGACATCGGTGTGAACAGCGCCGAAGCGTTCTACGCCGCCGTCAACCGCGTCACGCCAGGCTATATCCGCACGGAAAGCGACGAGGTGCAGTACAACCTGCACGTGCTGCTGCGCTTTGATTTGGAGCGCCAGATCATCGGCGGCGCGCTGGAGATCGACGACCTGCCGGAGGCTTGGGACACGCGCTTTGAGGCGGATTTCGGGGTCAAGGTCGACAAGGTCTCGAACGGCTGTTTGCAGGACGTGCACTGGCCTGTCGGGCTCTTTGGCTATTTCCCGACCTATTCTTTGGGCAATGTCTACGCGGGCTGTCTGCACAAGGCGCTCCGGGCAGAGATTTCCGATCTCGATGCACAGATGGCCAAGGGCGACACATCCAAGGCGACCCGCTGGCTGGCCGAGAATCTGCAACAGTTCGGCGGCCTGCGCGAGCCGCGCGACACCATCGTACATGCCTGTGGCTTTGAGCCCACCGAGGCGCCGCTTTTGGACTATCTCGAAGAGAAATTCGCGGGCATCTACGGGTTTTGAGTATTTTTAGCAGCAAAGGAGACGGGGTATAGTGCGTTTCCTTTGCTGGTTAAATACTCATTTTAGAGAGCGTCCCGCGCGACGAACCAAGGTTCGCATTTGGCGCGGATATAGGGCCAGAGCTTCGGGCAGCCGCGGTCGATTTTGACGCCGACGCGGCTGTCGAGTTGGTGCAGTTTCACGTCATAGGTCCGCCAGGAACCACCGTCATCGGCGAGGTTGTGCAGCACCGGCTGGCAGCGGTCGATGGATTTGGCATAGATCGCGGTGGGTGTTTCGGCGGCCTCGAAGTCGTCCCAGATGGCGCGGAACTCCTGCGCCTGATCGGCGGGCAGGAGGCCAAAGAGCCGGTCGGCGGCGCGGAGTTCGGCCTCTTCCTGGGCTTTCAAGGCTTCGGGGGTCACAGCGCCGTGGATCGGCGTGTCGCCCGCGTCAACCTCGACGATGTCGTGCAGCAAAAGCATTTTGAGCGCCAGATCGACGTCCACGCCGTCGCCCGCATGATCCGCGAGCGTGAGCGCGTAGAGCATGATGTGCCAGCTGTGCTCGCCAGTGTTTTCCTTGCGCGACCCATCGGCAATCGGTGTGGCGCGGTAGACGGTTTTCAGGCGGTCCGCCTCGCACCAGAAGGCGAAGCGTTGCGTCAGAATGGGATCGGTGGCCTCGCCCTCAAACGCTGCTTGGGTGAAGGCGAAAAGCTCCGGCAGGATGTCTTTGGTCTTCACGGCGCGGCCTCGGCGGAGGTTGCCCGCAACGATCTCGCGCTCTTCCTCCAATTGCACTTTGGCGCCAATGCTTTGCAGTGCAGGCGCGAGGTAGTCGATGGATTTCGCAAAGCGCGCGGTCTCCGTCTCCATCGCTTCGAATTCGGTCCAGATGGCACGGAAAGTCGTCGCCAGATCCTCGGGCAAAAGCCCATAGATGCGGTCGGCGGCGGCCGCCTCGCGCGCGGCGATGTCGTCGGTGTCGTAGAGAATGTGGATCGGGTGATCGCCCGCGTCGACCTCGACGATGTCATGCAGCATGAGCATCTGGATCACGCTGTTCAGATCGACCTGATCCGAGGCCAGCGGCGCCATGAGAAAGGCCAGAAGACAGGCGTGCCAGCTGTGTTCGGCGGAGTTTTCGAACCGGGAGCGGTCCATGACCTGATTGGCGCGCTCCACCGTCTTGAGCCGGTCGGCCTCCATCAGGAAAGCGTATTGGGCGTCGAGGCGGGGGGAGGCGCTGTCTTTGGGCATGGGGTCCTAGTATTCGATGTCATCCTCTGAGCCCGGCGGAGGCGCGGAGGCTTCGAGGCCAGCCTTGGCCTCGGCGATGCGTTTGTGCAGGTACTGACGCGCGCGGGCCTCCGAGAGGCGAACGCGCGCGGCGGTGAGGAAGGCTTCTTGCGTGGTGATGGACGAGGCGCCGATCACGCGGGCCACGTCCTGGATCAATTCATCGGTGCCGACAATGTCGAGCGCCGCGATGGTCTCTTTCGCCAGATCGTCGGCGATGTCCTCCATGATCCCCATTGCAATCGGCTCCTTAGCGGGTGTTTTCGGTCAGGCGACGGCGGACATATTCGTCCACGGAGCCGATCATCTGTTCCATATGCGGGTCTTCAAAGAAGTGGCCCGCGCCCTCGACTTCCTCATGGGTGATGGTGATGCCTTTTTGCTCGTGGAGCTTGTTCACCAGGGACTGCGTGTCCTTCGGCGGCGCCACACGGTCGGCGGTGCCGTTGATGATCAGGCCGGACGAGGGGCAGGGGGCCAGGAAGGAGAAGTCGTACATATTCGCCGGCGGGGCGACGGAGATGAAGCCGGTGATCTCCGGGCGACGCATCAGCAATTGCATGCCGATCCATGCGCCGAAGGAGAAGCCCGCGACCCAGCAATGTTTCGCATTGGGGTTCATCGACTGAAGATAATCGAGCGCGGAGGCGGCATCGGACAGTTCGCCCACGCCTTGGTCGTATTCACCCTGAGACCGGCCCACACCGCGGAAATTGAACCGCAGCACGGTGAAGCCCATGTTGTGGAAGGCGTAATGCAGGTTGTAGACGACGCGATTGTTCATCGTGCCGCCAAATTGCGGGTGCGGATGAAGAATGATGGCGATGGGGGCGTCTTTTTGCGGTTGCGGGTGGTAGCGGCCTTCTAGCCGGCCTTCGGGGCCGGGAAAAATCACTTCGGGCATAGTCGTCCCTGTCTCCTCATGTCGCTGCGGCCTCATAGGCGGGTCCCGTAGGACATCATCAGGCCGTAGCGCGCTTTTGTGGCAAAGCCGATATGGCGGTTTTGCACTCGTGTTTGTGGCGCGGGCGCTTTATAGTTGACGAAATTGCTCAGGCTATTTAGAAGCATTCTAAATTGACCAGAGGCAAGGCGCACGCGGGTGGTATGGAGGTAAGGCTCTCACGCGCGCACGTCAATGTTTTTGCGCGGCTTTTCGCGGGTCCGCGTCGAGGAATCGGCGAAAGTCGGGGGCGGTAAGGCCGACAAAGACCAGAAGACGCGGCAAAAATGCGGTTGAAGAGAGGGCGTCTGGCCGAAAGGCGGGGCTCAAAACGAAGGGGAAAGCCGATGAAACTGTCCACGAAAGGGCGTTATGCCATGGTGGCGCTGGCCGATCTGGCGCTGCAAAAGGACGATAGCCTGTTGTCGCTGGCGGAGATCGCCAAGCGTCAGGATATTTCTCTGCCTTATCTCGAGCAGCTCTTCGTCAAACTGCGCCGCGCCGAGCTTGTGGCCTCCGTGCGGGGGCCGGGTGGCGGCTACAAACTGGCGCGACCGGCGTCCGAGATTCGCGTCTCCGACATTTTGGGCGCGGTGGATGAGACTGTTTCCGCCATGCACACGGGCGCGGGCGCCTCGGGTGGTGTGTCGGGCTCAAGGGCGCAGTCGATGACCAACCGCCTCTGGGAAGGTCTCTCGGCGCATGTCTATGTCTTCCTGCACCAGACGCGCCTTTCGGATGTGGTGAAAAACGAGCTGCGGCCCTGTCCTGCGGTGCCGACCCTGTTCGCCGTTGTCGACGAAGACTAACCGCTCTTTTGAGTATTTGACCAGCAAAGGAAACCCGTGACCAAGACGCGCACATATCTCGACTGGAACGCTACCGCGCCTTTGTGTCAGGCGGCGCGTGAGGCGATGCTGGCGGCCATGGATGTGGTCGGCAACCCGTCGTCGGTGCATGGCGAGGGGCGCGCGGCCAAGGCTTTGATGGAGCGGGCGCGGGCGCAGGTGGCCGAAGCGTTTGGCGCGCAAGGCGCGGATATTGTTTTTACCTCGGGCGCGACGGAAGCGGCGGCTTTGGCGCTCTCAGGCCGTGGGATACACTGTGCCGAGGTCGAACATGAGGCGGTGTCCTCGTGGTGCGTGGCCGATTTGCCCGTGGATCGTGAGGGGCGTGTGACGGTGACGGCACCGGATCAGAGTGCGCAACAGATTGCCAATTCCGAGACCGGGATCATTCAGGACCTGCCCGAAGGTCTGGCGGTTTGCGACGCGACGCAGGGCTTTGGCAAGATGCCGCTGGCTTTCAACTGGCTGGGCTGCGATATGGCGCTGGTGTCGGCGCATAAGCTCGGCGGGCCGAAGGGCGTCGGCGCTTTGGTGTTGAAACAGGGTCTGGATGTCGAGGCCGGGATCAAGGGCGGCGGTCAGGAGATGGGGCGCCGGAGCGGCACCGAGAACCTGATCGGCATCGCGGGCTTTGGCGCGGCGGCGGCGGCGGCGGCGAAAGCCTTGGCCGACGGCGTTTGGGAAGAGGTCGCGGATAAGCGCGATCATCTTGAGGCGCTGATTGCGAATGAGATCGAAACCCCTATTTTTGTGGGGAAAGACGTGGCGCGCCTGCCCAATACGATGAGCCTGATCACGCCCGGTTGGAAGGGCGAGACGCAGGTGATGCAGATGGATCTGGCGGGGTTTGCGGTCTCCGCAGGCTCGGCCTGTTCGTCGGGAAAGGTCAAGGCGTCCAAGGTGTTGACCGCGATGGGATACACCGAAGACGAGGCGGCCAGCGCGCTTCGGGTGTCGATCGGCCCCGAGGTGAGCAAGGAAGATTTGGAGCGGTTCGCCACGGCGTGGCTGGCCGCCCACGGGCGCTGGCGCAAACGCGCGGCGTGAAGATAAACGAGAGGGTCAGAGGCCCCGGATAGCACATGAGGCGCAAGCCTCCAGAGATACGGTAAGGAGTGATCCCATGGCGGATGACGTACAATTGAAGGACCAAGTCAAAGAGGGCGTCGAGGAAGAAACCGTCGCCGCCGTTCAGGCGCTGGCCGGCAAGTATAAATACGGCTGGGACACGGAAATCGAGATGGATTATGCGCCGAAGGGCCTCTCCGAGGACATCGTGCGCCTGATTTCCGCCAAGAACGAAGAGCCGGAATGGATGCTGGAGTGGCGTCTTGAGGCCTATCGCCGCTGGATCACGATGGAAGAGCCGGATTGGGCGATGGTCGAGTACCCTGAGATCGATTTCCAGGACCAATATTATTACGCGCGTCCGAAATCGATGGAGAAAAAACCGAAGTCTTTGGATGAGGTCGATCCAAAACTCCTCGCAACCTACGAAAAACTCGGCATTTCTCTGAAAGAGCAGATGATCCTCGCGGGTGTCGAAGGCGCGGGCGAGGTGCCGGCGGACGGCGACAATTCCGAGCGCAAGGTCGCCGTGGATGCGGTGTTCGACTCTGTGTCTGTGGGCACGACCTTCAAGAAGGAATTGGAAAAGGCAGGCGTCATTTTCTGTTCCATCTCGGAAGCGATCAAAGACCACCCGGAGCTGGTGAAAAAATACCTCGCCTCCGTGGTGCCGGTGTCCGACAACTACTATGCGACGCTGAACTCCGCTGTCTTCTCCGACGGATCTTTCGTTTACATCCCGCCGAACACGCGCTGTCCGATGGAACTGTCGACCTATTTCCGCATCAACGCGGAGAACACCGGCCAGTTCGAGCGCACGCTGATCATCGCGGACAAGGGCAGCTACGTGTCCTACCTCGAAGGCTGCACCGCGCCGCAACGTGACACCGCACAGCTTCACGCGGCCGTGGTCGAGATCGTCATCGAGGAAGATGCCGAGGTGAAATACTCCACGGTGCAAAACTGGTTCCCCGGCGACGAAGAGGGCAAGGGCGGCATCTACAACTTTGTGACCAAACGCGCCGATTGCCGGGGCGACCGGGCGAAGGTGATGTGGACGCAGGTCGAAACCGGCTCAAGCGTGACTTGGAAATACCCGTCCTGCGTGCTGCGCGGCGACGACAGCCAGGGCGAATTCTATTCCATCGCCATCACCAACAACCATCAACAGGCCGACACCGGCACGAAGATGATCCACCTGGGCAAGAACACCAAATCGCGGATCGTCTCCAAAGGCATTTCGGCAGGTCTGGCGCAGAACACTTATCGCGGTCAGGTCTCGATGCACCCGAAGGCGAAGAATTCCCGCAACTATACGCAGTGCGACAGCTTGCTGATCGGTGACAAATGCGGGGCGCACACCGTGCCCTATATCGAAGTGCGCAACAACTCCTCGCGGGTTGAGCACGAGGCGACCACCTCGAAGGTGGATGACGAACAAATGTTCTACTGCCGCCAGCGCGGCATGGACGAAGAGGAAGCTGTGGCGCTGATCGTCAACGGCTTTGCCAAGGAGGTGCTGCAAGCGCTGCCGATGGAATTCGCCATGGAAGCGCAGCAGCTGGTGGCGATTTCGCTTGAGGGGTCCGTGGGGTGATGATGCATCGCGGGGATCACGTAAGCGACGCGCCGGACATCTCCGGCATGATCGGCGGCACGCTTCGGGTGAAACCGGGGACCAAGACCGTGATCTCCGCTATGATCAACCGCGATTTGATCCTCTCGGAAGGCGTCGAAGCGGAGCTGACCGGGATGGTTCAGAACAACGTGTATCTCAACCGCGGTGCGCTCACCGGCGAGGGCCTGATCGGCGGCACAATCCTGAAGGACGGCAAGACATGATCACCACCACGACCCCCTCCATCGAGGGCCGCAAGATCTCCGCCTATCATGGCATCGTCACCGGCGAAGCAATCATGGGTGCCAATATCGTGCGCGATCTCTTTGCGCAGGTCACCGACATCATCGGCGGGCGTTCCGGCGCCTATGAGCAGAAACTGGGCGAAGGCCGCGAGACCGCCATTCGCGAGATGCAGGAGCGTGCGGCCGCCATGGGCGCCAATGCCGTCGTCGGCGTCGATCTCGATTACGAGGTGATCGGCCAGATGCTCATGGTCTCCGCCTCCGGCACCGCCGTGACAGTGGAGTAACACATGCGCTTCGATCTTTTTCCCGTTTTTCTCGCAAGCTCTGCCGGCATCGGTCTCGGTGTGTTTATCGGCGTTTTCATCGGGCTTCTCGTTCGGGTGAAGGCCGGTAAGCGCGAGGGGTTGTTCATGAACTCCGTCGCCGCCACCGCCTTTCTTGCCTCTGTCGCGGCGCTGGTGATTTCCGCGCTGATCAAATTGGTGACCTACTCCGGCTGACATGATCCATAAATGACCCTGCAAAGCGCACATATGCCCACGTTTGGCCCCGACGGGCCGGAGCTGACCTTCCCCGAGGAGGTCAGGGATGTCGTGTGCGCGCAATATGATGCGGCGGAGGTGATCCTTGAGTATGGCTCCGGCGGCTCGACGGCTTACGGCGCGGCGCAGGCCGGAAAGACGCTCTATTCGGTCGAAGGCGACAAGGCCTGGCATAAGGCCATGCAGAGCCATTTCGCGGCCCATTCGCCGAAAGCAGACCTGCATCTGATCCATGCCGACATCGGCGAAACCAAGGAATGGTCCTGGCCCAAGGGCAATGGCAAATGGTTCCGCTATCCGGACTATTGCTTTGGCGTCTGGCAGCGCGACGATTTGAAAGCCCCCGATCTGGTGCTGATCGACGGCCGGTTCCGGGCGGGTTGTTTCTTCGCGACGATGGTCTCGATCACGCGCCCCACGCGGGTTCTGGTCGACGACTATGTCGGGCGCGAAGACAAATACGGCATCATCACAGAGTTTGCCACGCCCACCGGTTTTCACGGTCGGATGGCGCAATTCGACCTCTCGCCGATCTCGACACTTCCGTCGGCGGCGCTTTACGGCCTGCTCAAAGCCTTTCAGGTGAAAGCATGACCCTGGCTTTTGTTTCCCAAACCGACCTGTCTTGTGCTCCGGCTCTGCCCGAATTTTGCCACGATTCCTTGGTAAACGCGGTTAACGTGGGGCTTACGCAAGGTAAAAGGTATCGTGATGGATCAGCATCAGGACTTTCTAAGCCGCATTGGCCGCGTCTCGGCGGCGCCGAAATCGCGCCTCGAGGGGATGGGGCCGGCACAAACGCGCACCCATGGCCGCAATCAACGCCTCACCGAAATGCTCGAACGGCATCAGGCGCAGGGCGTGCATGGCCGGAGCTATGCGGGCGAACCGCGGCTCAAACTCTCGCAGATCATGTCCTATGTGCTGGCCTTCGCCATGGGCGGAATGGCTGCGGTGATCGCGCGCGTGCTGCGGTTTCAAATCTCCGGGGCGCAAGCGATGGGGTCGGCGGACGCCGATCTGGCGCTCGACGTGATCTTCGCGATCTTTGTTGCCTTTATCCTGCGCGAACTGGTGTCTCTGTCGGCGGTCAAACGCATGGGGACACAATTTGCGGGGATTTTGCTGGCGATCGTCACGATGCACAATGTGGTGCACGAAATGCCCGACCTGTTCTCGAAACTCTTCTCCCAACAATGGGTGCAATATGTGACGGGCACGACCGAGCCGGGCACGCTCTATTTCCGGGGCACCAGCTATCACATCTGACCGCCCGCGCGGGTGACGCTGCGTCATTCGTATCGGGCGCAAGATTGCCCGTAACCTGCCCAAATCTTTCCCAAATTCCCGGCCAATCTGTTCATGAAGACAGAAAAGAGGGGCAGGGAGAAGATGCAGCTACAGCACGCTCAGTTCGCCGACAGGATCAAACGGATCGAAGCCGGGGGGCCGAATACATTCGCCACCGTCTACACGGGGCTACAGGATGTGGACACGCCAAAGGGCAAACGCGTTTCGGGCGTCAGCCATCATGGTGTCGTGCAGGAAGAGCGTCTGCTCAAACGCACGCTTTTGGCCATGGGGCTCAAGTCCGGGCTTCTGAAACTGATCGCACTGGGCTCCGGCCTTTTGATCTTTTTGCATTTTTCGGGCGTCTGATCGCATCAGACCCCCGTTCTGATAGGGCGCGCCCGCGCGCCTCAACCTCCACGCACATGAAAAACACACAGGCGCCTGCCGGGTTCTCCCCGCGCGGGCCCTTCCTCGTGAAAGGGTAATAATATGTTGGAAATCAAAAACCTCCACGTCAAACTTGAAGAAGAGGACAAGCAAATCCTCAAAGGCGTCGACCTGAAGGTCGGCGAGGGCGAAGTGCATGCCATCATGGGGCCGAACGGCTCTGGCAAATCGACCACCTCCTATGTGCTTTCGGGCCGTGACGGCTATGAGGTGACCGAGGGCGAAGTGTTGCTCGACGGCGAAAACATCCTTGAGCTGGAGCCGGAAGAACGCGCTGCCGCCGGACTGTTTTTGGCCTTCCAATACCCGGTCGAGATTCCGGGCGTCGGCAACATGACCTTCCTGCGCACCGCCGTGAACGCGCAACGCAAAGCGCGCGGCGAAGAAGAGCTCTCGGCCACCGACTTTCTCAAAGAAATCCGCGCCAAGGCGAAATCGCTCAAGATCGACGCCGAGATGCTCAAGCGCCCGGTCAACGTCGGCTTTTCCGGCGGTGAGAAAAAGCGTAATGAAATCCTTCAGATGGCGATGCTTGAGCCGAAGCTTTGCATCCTGGACGAAACCGACTCCGGCCTCGACGTGGACGCAATGAAACTGGTGTCCGAGGGCGTGAACGCGCTGCGCGACGGCAAACGCTCCTTCATCGTCATCACCCACTACCAGCGTCTGTTGGATCACATCAAACCGGACGTCGTGCACATCATGTCCAACGGTCGGATCATCAAGACGGGCGGCCCCGAGCTGGCGCTTGAGGTCGAGAACAACGGCTATGCCGATCTTCTGGCCGAGGTGGAGCAAGCCTGATGAAACGCGCAGAGTTGAAACAACGCAAGTTGGACGCCACCAGCGCCCGTGTTGAGGGCATGACCCTGCCTGCAGGGGCTGCCTGGGCCGAGGCGCTGCGTCAGGACGCTTTGAACCGCTTGCTCGCCATGGGCTTGCCGCAGGGGCGTGACGAATATTGGCGCTGGACCCGTCCGGACACGCTGAACGCCGATGCGCCGAAACTCGCCACGGTGTTCGTCGCCAAGGAAGCGCCGGTGTTTTCCGGCATTGATCGGCTAAAGATCGTTTTCGTCGATGGTGTGTTCGATGCCGAAGCCTCGGATGCGCTCGACGGCGAGAACCTTGAGATCATGCGTCTCTCGGATGCGCTCTCCGCCGACATCCATTGGGTGAAAGACGCTTACGGCGTGCAGGAGAAAAAGGCGCAGACCCCGGTCGAGCGGCCTTTCGCGACGCTCAACACTGCCTTTGCCACGGACGGCGTGGTGATCCGCGCCACGGGCAAGGTCGCGAAACCTGTGTCGCTCATCTATCTGCACCGCAATGAGACCTCGGACGCGATCCTGCACCATGTGATCCGCGTCGAAGAGGGCGCTGAGCTGACCGTGTTGGAAAACGGCCCGGCGGCGGCACGGTTCAACAAGGTGATGGAGGTCGAGGTGGCGGACAAGGCCGCCTTCCACCACGTCCGCGCGCAAGGCCGCGATCACGAACGTCGCGCCGTGACCCATATCTTTGGCACGGTCGGGCAGGAGGCTTTGTTCAAAAGCTTCACCATGACCGCCAACGGTGTGCTGACCCGCAACGAGGTCGTGCTCGACATCCAGGGTGACGATTCCATGGCGCATGTCGCGGGTGCCGCACTTGGCGATGGTGATTTCCATCACGACGACACGGTCTTCATCACCCATGACGCCGAGCGCTGTGAAAGCCGTCAGGTGTTCAAAAAGGTGCTGCGCAACGGGGCGAAAGGCGTGTTTCAGGGCAAGATCCTCGTGAAAGCGGGCGCGCAAAAGACCGATGGCTATCAGATCAGCCAAGGCCTTTTGCTCGATGGCGACAGCCAGTTCCTCGCCAAGCCGGAGCTTGAGATCTACGCCGATGACGTCGCCTGTTCGCACGGTTCCACCGTGGGGGCGATCGACGAGGACGCGCTGTTCTACCTGCGTTCGCGTGGCGTGCCGACGGCGGAGGCGACCGACCTTTTGACGCTGGCGTTCTTGGCCGAAGCCATCGAGGAGATCGAGGATGAGGCCATCGCCGAAGACATCCTGCATCGTCTCGAAGGCTGGCTGACCCGCCGCCGCGCAGGCTAAGCGAATGGGCGTCGTCACCGACATTGCAAAGAGCTACCGCGCGCCGCGCGCGGTGCTCCGTCACCGGCTGGCGGGCGGGGAGAATGAGGGCAGTGCCCTTGTGACCCTGATGCTGGCCTGTGGGCTGATTTTCGTGGCGCAATGGCCGCGTCTGTCGCGGCTTGCGTTCGAGACCGGCCAAGAGGTGCAAATGCTGATGGGGGCCACGTTGCTCAGTTGGCTGTTCATCATGCCTTTGGTCTTCTACGTGTTGTCGGGGATTGTCGCGTTTGTTCTGCGTGTGCTCAAGACGCCCGCCACCGGATTCGAGACCCGCATGGCGCTGTTTTGGGGCCTTCTCTGTGCCGCGCCCCTGTGGCTTTTGTGGGGCCTGACCGCGGGCTTTTTGGGCGATGGGGCGGCTACAACCGCGGTGGGCGTTTTGGCGCTGGCCGCTTTGATCTATTTCTGGGGCGCAATGCTGTCCGAAGTCGCCCGCAAGACCAAGAAAGAGAGCTGAGATGTTTGACGTCAACGCCATTCGTGCCGATTTCCCGATCCTGTCGCGGCAGGTCAACGGTCAGCCTCTGACCTATCTCGACAGCGGCGCCTCAGCGCAAAAGCCGCAGGTGGTGATCGACGCGATCACCAAAGCTTATTCCGAGGAATACGCCAATGTTCACCGTGGCTTACACTATCTTTCTAATCTTGCGACCGACAAATACGAGAACGTCCGCCAAGTGGTCGCCAAGTTCCTGAACGCCGGTCATGAAGACGAGATCGTCTTTACCTCCGGCACCACCGAGGGGATCAACCTTGTCGCTTATTCCTGGGCGATGGAGCAGTTGCAGCCGGGCGATGAGATCGTGCTCTCCGTCCTGGAGCATCACGCCAATATCGTGCCTTGGCAATTCCTGCGCGAACGTCAGGGCGTGGTTCTGAAATGGGTCGATTGCGCGCCGGACGGAAGCCTTGATGCGCAAGCCGTGATCGACGCCATGGGGCCGAAGGTCAAACTGGTTGCCGTGACGCATATGTCCAACGTGACCGGTACAAAAGTCGACGTCAAAACCATCTGTCATGCCGCGCGTGAGAAGGGCATCGCCACGCTCATTGATGGGTCTCAGGCCTCGGTGCATGGGCCTGTCAATGTGCAAGACCTCGGCTGCGATTTTTATCCCATCACCGGGCATAAACTCTACGGGCCGTCGGGCTCCGGCGCGATCTATATTCGCGCGGAACGTCAGGCTGAGATGCGGCCTTTCATGGGCGGCGGCGACATGATCGACACGGTGACCAAAGACACCGTCACCTATGCCAAGCCGCCGCTCAAATTCGAGGCCGGAACACCCGGCATCGTCCAGACCATCGGCATGGGCGTGGCGCTCGATTACCTCATGCAGATCGGTATGGAGAATGTCGCGGCCTATGAGGCCAAGCTGGCGGCCTACGCCTCCGAGAAGCTGCAAAACCTCAATTGGCTCAATGTCCAAGGCACGGCGCCGGGCAAGGGCGCGATTTTTTCCTTCACCATGGAGGGCGCGCATCCGCATGACATTTCGACGGTTCTCGACAAGAAAGGCGTCGCGGTGCGCGCGGGCAGCCATTGCGCCATGCCTCTGATGCAGCACCTGGGTGTCACCGCCACCTGCCGGGCGTCTTTCGCGATGTACAACACCACCGAAGAGGTCGACCGTCTGGTGGACGCACTGGAGCTTTGCCGGGAATTCTTTGGCTGAGAGACAAGCCTTGCCTGAAACGGGAGGCCGTGTCACGCTTCGCATGAGGAGTTCGGTGATGCGGCGTTTCATGTTTTTTCTAATGCTCGGGATGGGGATAAGCCCGCTCATGGCGCTGGCGGATATTCAACCGATGTCGGGGACGTGGCAGGGGCAGGTGGCGCTTTTGGCCCATGATGACTGCCCGCCGCAGATGGCCGAGCAAATGCCGAATGCCTTTGCCGAGACCGGCAGCTACGGCCCGCAGCAGATCACCTTTCCCGACCCTTTCACACCAGAGAGCCTTGCGGGAGATTTCACTTGGGTCAGACTGGCGGAAAACCATTGGCGCGCTGCGTTTCAAGAGGTGACCGAGACCGGCGTGGGACCCTTGGTGGCCGGCCAAAGCATTGATTTGTTTGTGCGATCTGAAACCGAGCTGGAACAGCTCTCCCGCTTGCAGGTCACCTTTCCTGCGGCGATGGCGCAAATGCTGGGCACATCGGCGCCCTGCATGGTCTCGTCGCGGGTCGATCATCGCTATGTCGGACCATGACAGGGCGGGAGACGGCGCGGGAGAGGCGAAGCAATTTGCGATGAAAACCGATTGCGCGCCGGTTTTTCATCCCCTATAGAAACCCCACTGACGCGGTCAGCCCGCGCACCCATAGCTCAGCTGGATAGAGCGCTGCCCTCCGAAGGCAGAGGCCTCAGGTTCGAATCCTGATGGGTGCGCCACAAAATCAATAGCTTACAGAAAACGCGATATGCACGTACCTGTTACGCGTAACAAAAACTGTCATTTGCGGCGACGTTCCATGGCTGTTTTTGCACTGTGCATGAAGTCTGGGGCGTGGTGGCCGTAGATCTTTTCTATGGTTTCAGGGCTTGTCACAAAGAAGCCCGCCGCGTCCCAAATGCTCACGCCGTTTTGGAATGCCCAGGTGATGGACGTGTGTTTGAGGGTGTGAGGTGTGACGCCTGAAAGGCCTGCATCTTTCACGGCATTGGCGAATCCACGCTTTGGGTCTTTAATCAATCCACCATTATATTCGACGGCCCAAACGGCACCTTGAGCTTTCCAGCGCTTAAGGTGTGCGAGAAGTTGGCGAGGGATGGGGGCAGGGGTTCTGCGCTTCTTGGTCGACCGCTCTGACGCGCTCATGCGATACATGATGCCATGATCCAGATCGAACCAACCTCCTATGGTGTTCTTCTCAAAACCCATTCTGATGATCGCGTCTTTCCGCGTGCCGGTATAGAGGCCGATGAGAATGAACCGTGCGATGTGTTTGGCCTTGTGGCCTCGATACGCCGTCCAAATCAGACGTGCGGCCTCATCTCGCGTCAGCCATCGTTCCTTCGCTTCTGGCTTCTCAGGCGGAGTGACAAGCGGCGCGCTCGTAAGGAATCCTTCTCTTTGGCAATAGTTCAGCGCGGCCTGTAACGTCCCGAGCTCCCTTCGCACGGTGCCTGCAGAAACTGGCGCCCACTCGATGAGCTCGCCTTCTGCATCGCGCTTAATGACCTTCTTCCGAAACTTCGCATAGCGCCTGCAAGTCTCACCCTTGACGTGCGAAACTTTGAGTTCAGCCCAGAATGGTATGAGTGCATCAAGCGCATACAGTCGGGAATGTCTGGCCATACGCGTGGATCGCAAGCTGAACTTTGGCAACGTCATCGACGCTTTGAGTGACCTGTTCATCCTGCGCGGCGTGCCGGCGTTCATACGTTCCGATAATGGGCCTGAGTTCGTTGCTCGGGCCGTCCAGGACTGGATCAAGGCTGTCGGCGCGAAGACGGCCTACATTGAACCGGGTAGCCCTTGGGAGAATGGATATTGTGAAAGCTTCAACGCTCGGTTCCGCGACGCGTTCTTGAACGGTGAGATCTTCTACAGCCTGCGCGAGGCTCAAATCCTGATCGAAGAATGGAGGAAACACTTCAACACGAAACGCCCCCACAGTGCTCTGGGCTACCGCCCACCGGCCCCCGAAACCATCATCCAGATGGACCAAAGGCCGATCATGCACTAACAATCAAATTGGACCACTCAAGTGGGGCGGATCAAGATTAATTGTCATCTTCCAGATTTGACGGTTCCGCCCTGCTATTGACTGCCTCAGTTATCCTTACTCCTCTGAGTTCCTTTTCCACCTCGCGCAGCATTTCAGCCAAAGCCATTTTCGTCGCTTCGAATCCCGAAATGTCGGCCTCGGAGAAAGCCGTTAAGAGCTCGTTGCGATAAGTCGCCAGCTCAATTCTCAGTGGTGAAGGAGATCGGTCCTGTTGAACCTTCTCCGCCCCTTCTTGGAGGGGATTGGTCAGTAAAAGTGTCTGAATATTCACGGTGGTCCTCCGTGTTTGGGATAGGTCTATTGCGCGCCGAGTCCATTAACAAAAAGTTAATCGCAAAGTAGAGACGGTTTAGTGCGCGATTTCTCGCTCTTTGTCAGGCTTCATTCGGCGGAAAAACAACCATTTACAGGAGCTTCCGCTGGCATGGGACTGAGAGCTATTCGGGGAAATGACGTTTAGTCTGAGGCGCGATACAGGGCTGTCAATGCAATGTCGCGGATATTGATCGGCGTTGGTTCAGTGCCAAGGCATTTAATTGGGGGGAGGCCTTCAAAATCACTCTGAGTCACTGAGCTAACCGCATCAGCACCTTGCAGCATCTTAAACATACATCCTCCACAGATAACTTCTGCGTAAGGCTTCGTTTAAATTGGTTACCAGTTGATTAACAAAACGCTTGGGAACCCGAATTGCATGTGGATTATCTTGTGGAAATCATTTGTGGAAAAGAACCCGATCTAGAGCCGTGGAGCAGCTCCTTTGATCGGAAGCCGACTTTTCAGTCAAACGATCTTCACCAACTTCCATTCGAATTGCCAAGACAAGCCTTAAAGCGGCTCGGCGCATATTGAGAGATTGCGTCTCGTCCCGGCTAAGGACCAAAGCATCTGCATAGACGCTCTTCAAATTTGGATGCTCCGAGATCGTCATTCGTTTCCCTCCCAAAAGTACCTGTTGTAAATGAACACAGCTAAACCAGTACCAATTAACAGCGTGAAATATGTCGCGATGCTAGCGAAGGGCTGAACAGCTATCAGTCTGTCGACCAAAAAGGAGGAACCGACCAGCCCGCATATCAAAACGAGTATAAGAAAAACTTTTTGCCTGATCATTGTCTTTCTTTCCCCGCTTCCTCTCAGCATGAACAGATGTTGGTTAACAAGTCGTTACTCAACCTAAAGGAGACACGTTTTCCTCGCCGAAAAACTTCGACGCGGATGCAATCGAAGTTTTTTCAGTTTTCTAAATCTTAGAGCTTTAGGATTGGTAAGTTGATAAGTTTAGTGGGCACTGCTTGAGCCACATTCAGCTTTAGCGCGAGTTGGTTAATAAAAGGTGACTGCGTTGCAAATCATAGAAACGACATCGGCCCAAAGCTGCCGCTCCTCGAGCTTGCTATTTTTGCGGCGCAGCTTGGCGAAGTCGCGCTTTGGGTCTTTGATCAATCCACCATTATATTCGACGGCCCAAACGGCCCCTTGAGCTTTCCAGCGTTTCAGGTGGGCGAGAAGTTGGCGAGGGATGGGGGCAGGGGTTCTGCGCTTCTTTGTCGACCGCTCCGACGCGCTCATGCGATACATGATGCCCATGATCTAGATCGAACCAACCCCCTATGGTGTTCTTCTCAAAGCCCATTCTGATGATCGCGTCTTTCCGCGTACCGGTATAGAGGCCGATGAGAATGAACCGTGCGATGTGTTTGGCCTTGTGGCCTCGATACGCCGTCCAAATCAGACGTGCGGCCTCATCTCGCGTCAGCCATCGTTCCTTCGCTTCTGGCTTCTCAGGCAGAGTGACAAGCGGCGCGCTCGTGAGGAATCCTTCACTTTGGCAATAGTTCAGCGCGGCCTGTAACGTCCCGAGTTCCCTTCGCACGGTGCCTGCAGAAACTGGCGCCCACTCGATGGGCTCGCCTTCTGCATCGCGTTTAATGACCTTCTTCCGAAACTTCGCATAGCGCCTGCAAGTCTCGCCCTTGACGTGCGAAACTTTGAGTTCAGCCCAGAATGGTATGAGCGCATCAAGCGCATATCCGATCCGTTCTGGCGCGGCGACGGTTGGCGCATATTCTTCGGCGTAGATTGTCAGAACCTCACCGCAGGTTATGTTTCCCGGCTCATTGGCAGAACCTTTCCGGCCTTTGGTGGCGATATACGCAGCGAGGGCTTTTTCAGCTTGCTCGCGGCTTGTGTGGCCCGTGCTGCGGTCTGGTTGCGCGGTGTCTCGGATGTACCAGTGCGGTCGGTGCTTGAATTTGTGGAGCCTGGCTCCTTTGGCTGGTCTCGGCATTTTTTCGCCAAATCAGGAAGTCGCTCGCTTTCGAGCAATACGGCCCGTCCCATGCGGACGATGAAGCCGTGAGTTTCTGCGACGGAGCGCAGGGATGCTTTCGGAACGCCAAGCGTTTTGGCGGCGTCTTGAATGGAGCAAAGCGGAGGAAGCGCCTCTAAGCGTTCATCTGTGTGTGTGTCTACCCATGGCTGAACTCATCATTTGTCTTCACAGGTTCACATGGCGGTGTGTCTATGGTGGCCGCGATGATAACAATGCTGGCGATCATTGGGTGTCCTCCTTGCTTGCTTGAGTTTTGGTTTGAAATCTTCGACAGTCTCAGGAAAACAGCGCGGGCATGGGAATCCGAATATCGGAGAGCCGTCATAGCCTTCGCCGTGGCAGACGGGGCAATTAGGGTTTGCTTTGCTGTTCATGCTGCGATCCTTCGGCTTGCGGTTTGGCCCCATTGGTCGGCCATTGCCGAGGCGAGGCCGGGATAGAATTTAGAGCGGATTTTCCAGCGGTCGGGACTGGGGCGCGCCTTGTGAACACTGTCGCGGGCTGTTGTTCTGTCTAGTGTGCCGGTGGGGGTGAGATGCGGCAGGTTGTGCAGCCAAAAACAGGTTCGCTTGCGCTCATTATCCGGCCCGCTTTCATCTGTCCCGAATTGCCAAGGCTGGACCGTCTGTGAGGGCGGTTTGTAATTCTCGATGCGCTCCTTCGCGTGGCGCTGCATCACCGGGTTCTCGATGGCTCGGCAAGGGATGTGTTTAGCATTCCAGACGGCGGAGAAAAGTGCCGTGCCATCATCGAGCTCGCGCCACATATCATCCAGACTACGGCCCTTCGGTGCGCGTGTAAGCCAGCGCACGCCGGAGTTGCAAAGCCGGGTAGACGCATTGAAAACGGAGTTCGAATACTCATGGTCGAGGCCCCCGTAAAATGGTCGTATCCTCATGTTTGAGGATAGATTCCCATCGTTCCAACTCTTTGCTTACAGCATTGAAATCAATGGAATTATCGTCGGATTTTTGAGGGTCGAGAAAGTTTGCAGCAATTCCCCCTGTGTGCGCCATTTTCCTCATTTCCCCAAAGCCATTCGGACCGCTCCGGTATTTGCGGACGTTTCCTTGCCCTCTCTAGAGATACCCCTCTGAGACCACCGCACGGGGCAGACGTGTTCCTGCGCGGATGGCGCCAATGACGTCGCCGGGGTCGGGGCAGGTGATGTTCACGAGAAACGCCGCCTCACGTGTGCCATTGGGGGTCACGATCCAGAACCGATATTCCGCGCTGTGCAGGAATTCCGCGCCGCTTGGCGTGGTGAACCCGGCGGGCGTGGTCCGGCCCCAGGCCTCGGCCGTGGCCACAAGTTCCAAACGCCCGCCGGCGGCACGGGCGCGTGTGGCCAGCCCGCGAATGGTGTCCTCAATGCCAAGGTTCTGAAGCTGAAGATTGACCGATCTGAGCCCGATCATCATGCCCGCAGCGGCCTCGTCGCCAAAGCCCGGCCCCCAGAGATGCAACCATTGCCAGCGCCCGCCCAAACGGGTGGGGGTGCCCCTAAGGGTTGCGGCAAGCTGGCGGATCGGGCCCAGCATGTTCGTGCCCCGGATCAGATTGTTGAAATTCGGAGCGCGCGTTTGACCGGGCAACAAGCGCCCGGCTCTGCGGCGCAACCGACCGGGCAGGATTTCTCCGGAGATCCGAAAGGCACTGCGTCCATCCGGAGTCCGTCCTGCAATGATTTTGCGAATGCCGCCCGTTCCGGCGATGGCGCGATCGAAGTCGCTCAGAAACCCGGCGGTGCGGGGCGACATGATCGGGGCGTTGCCATAGGAGGCCGCTGCCGCATCGATATATCTCTGGCCGCTGCCGGGCGGGTTGGGGACATGCGCGGGCGCAGGGCCGGTGAAGCCGCGTCTTGAGCCGCTGCCAGTCCCGCGTTGCGTGCGACCGCGTCCTGTTCCCGCTCCTGTGCCACGCGTTGTCCCGCGCGTCGTGCGTTGTGACGCGCTCGGGGCTGCGGTCGATTGTCTGGCGGTCGGTTGTGTGGCGGACGGCGAGGTGGTTTGCGTCGGTGTCGCTTGTGTCGCTGTGGTCTGTTCGGGCGTCGCCGATGCGCCGCGGCGTGGTCGCGGGGGGGCGGCCCGTCCGGTGCCGCGCTCGCTGGCCTGACGTGCGGCATTGGTGGTGCCGCGTGCCTCCGCGGTGACCGCTTGACCGGTCCGCGTGACGGCAGGTGGAGGGGGCGGCACGGGCGTGGCGTTTGCGGCGCGGGCCACCGCGGGAGGCAAATCGCCCCGTGGAATGCGGCGCAGTGCCCGGCTCAATAGACTGCCACGGACCGCGCTGATGGCGCGGGGCAGCGCATAGGGGATCAGCAGCGACAGCGCGCCGATGGCCGCTCGTGCCTTGAGGCTTTCGGGATGCGCCGCGACGTTCAGCGCGGTGTCCAGCGCCGCGAAACGGTTGATCGTGGCGCGTTGCTGGTTCTGTTGATCCGCGACGATGAGATCGACTGCCACGCCCCCAATGTCCACCGCAAAAGCCGTCGCCCGGATCGCCGTGGCCGCCACGATCGAGGAGGTTCCCATCGACATGAAGGCCAGGGCAACAGAGGCGACGATGGTCACCGCCAGGATCGTGTCGGAGATGGTCCAGCCCTCGAGATCGTCGATGATCTCGTCACAGATGAACTGCAAAGGCGCATCCGCACCGCGATAGCGCAGAAGGCCGCCGGAGGTCTGGGCATTGGGAAACAGCGACCATTTCGCCGCCTCGAGCAAGGGCCGCAGGGTTTGCCAGTCCCGCGCCCGAAACGCCGCGCGAAACTCTCTTTGCCCCTCCGCGAGATAGAGATCGATGCGTTCGGCCAGACCACGCAGCTCGTGGTTGCGGGCCGTCGGGGAGGATCTGAGCGTGAGATAGAGCTGGCGTGGGGTCATGAACCGCCCGGCGAGCAGGGTGATGGCGTGACCGTCGTAGGTTTCGGTGCTGGGCGGGCGTCGCATGTCCTGCGTCAGCGTGGCGAGGCGCAGATCTTCGTCGGTGGTGACGACATAGACATAGGCCTCCTTGGCGAATTGGACCTGCGGATTGCGCCCGCTGTCCCAGCCCCGCCAACGATCCGGCAGTTGCACCGCCCAGCCGCTTTCGGGTTCGGGGACGCCCGCGTCGCGCATCTCCGAAACGGTGCTGGGCGGCGGCGCTTCGGGAACGCCGGCGGGCAGGGTGTTGCGCACCTCGGGGCCGGGGGGCGTGGCGGACAGCCGGGACAGGTCTTCTTCGAGATAGGGGTAGGGCGCGTCGCTACAGGCGACCGTATAGGCCGCGAGGCTGCGCGCGAGGCTGGTGAGCGGCGGCGTCCGGCCAGAGGGATCGAAATCATTGACCGGGCCATGCAGAAAGCTCTCTGAGAGGCGACCGCGCACGTCCTCCATCATCGCGTCCGACCGCTCGCCGATCTCTTTGGCGGTATGGGTCAGCACGTCGCGCAGAAACTCGATGTCGCGTCGGTATTGCCGGCGGGCCTGCATGGTTTCCATATTGTAGACACGGGCGAGATGCGCCCAGGCCCGAAGGCGCTGATCGTCTTCCAGGCCGGAACTGCCGTAGGGGTTTGTGGAGACACGATCCACGGTTTCCACCGCCCATCGCGCCGCGCGCAACCGGGCAAAGATCGCTTCTGCTTCGCGCTCGGCCCCCATGACAGTCCTTTCGCGCCCCCGCTCAGTCGTCGTCGAGCGGATCGGGCGCGACGGGGCCGGTGGGTCCATCCGGCCCGTCCGGCGTGAGGCCGTCGAGCGCGGCGAGGCCCGCGAAACCGGGATCGGCGGCCACAACCGTGAGCTTGTCGATGTCCGGGTCCCCCAAGTGTCCCGCGTCCAGCCGGTCGGAGAGACGATCCGCCTCAAGCGTTTCGGCCCGCACGGCGGCATTGGCCGAGAGCACATCGATCACGCGGTGCAGGCCTTTGAAGGGCTCAAGCGTGGTGGCATCATCCACCTCGCGGGTCAGCATCAGGTTGTTGGTGTCAAGGACGATCCGCCGGGTGTGCTGGCGGCGCAGTAAAAGCTCGAAATAGCGGGCACGCAACACAGCGCGCTGGGTCTCGTCGAGATCGGCCCAGGCGACGTCCACGGCCATATCCTTGAGCGCGCGGTAAACATCGGCAAAGTTTTCCCGCGCCTCGGCGATGGCCTCAAGGGTGAAAAACGCGGCAGCGCCCGCGTCGTCCAGCGGCGGCTCCGACCATTTGATCGCTTTGAGTTCCGGGTCCTCGAGCATCTGACGGCTGCGCAGGAGAATCTCGAACTGATCGCCGAGATTGAAGGCCGCCACATTGGTGGCGATCAGTTTGAGCCCAAGAAACACCAAGGCCCGGTTCTCGCGCAGCGGCAACACACGGACATCTGTCCAAACCCCGTCCTCGTCCAGTCCCTGCACGTTCAGGACCCTGCCGCCGTCATCGCCTGCCGCGACCGTAAACCGATACTGTGCGGGTCCGGTCAGGCTGTCGGAAACGGCGGCGCGCAGGCCGACGGCGGGGTCGAGACCGGCGCGCGCAATCTCGATGTCAAAGCGCAGATAAGGTGCTTGCATCATCTGCAACATCCGGGTGATCGAGGCCCACCGCGTCGAGTGTCGCAGGTAGAACACCGCGTAATTCCCGGCAAATCCAATGGGTCCGGCGGGATTGACCAGATCGGAAAGCGGCGCGGTGTCGCGACTGCGATCGGTGACGGCGGGGGCGAAATAGCCCTCGACCGACTGCGGCCCGCTGCCGGTGGCGACGAATTCCCAACGGATCGGCACGCGGGTGCGGGCATAGCGCAGCGCGCGTTGATCGGGGTCTTCCGACGACCAGATCGCGCGGCAGTAATGCAGGATATTGTCGTAGATATGGCCGCGCAGGCGTCGCACGCTGCGGCGGTATTGCGCGCGGTCGGCGGCCCGGGCGCGTTCACGTTCGACCTCGCGCTCATAGGCCTCCTGTTGCTGGCGGTGGATGTCGGGGATCTGGCCGGGCAAACCGCTATAATCCGGCACGCCGGGGCCGGGGGTGCTGCCGTCGCCGGAGAGGCTGCCCATCAGCGCGGCGATGCGCGGGTCAACGCCCGCCTCGCTGTCACCTTCGTCCTCATAACGACGCACGGCATCGAGATCGGAACGAAAGCTTTCATCCAGCAAGGCGCGCGAAATGATCCAGTCGTAGCGCCGCACCCAGGGGCCGGTGATCTCGCTGGGCGAAGGGATCGCTTCGGCGACATAGATCACCTGATTGACCTCGGATAGATAGGTGCGGATCTCGTATTGGCGCTGCAGGCGGCTGTAGATGTAGGTCACCGCGATTTCGTCGTTGGGGTTCGAGATTTCAGAGACTTGCGAGAATTCCGAGGTCTCTTCGACCTCCGTGGAGACGATGATTTTCGTGTCCTTGCGAATTTTGCTCGCGGTCTTTTCCATGGTTTCGTTGAGCTGGCTTTTGGTGTCGCGTGATGACGATGCGTTTTCGCCGCCCGCACCCGCGGTCACCGAGGCGCTGCCAAAGCCGAAACTGGCGCTCGCCGTGGCCTCGACATGCCAATTGAAGCTTTCGGAGGCCTCCTGCACCACTTCGGAGCTGTCTTTCGTGGCGGCCGAGCTTTCGGTCGCGGTTTCGATGCTGGAACTGATCTCGGCTTGACGTGTGGCCTTGGTGCGGCGCACCGCCTTGACCGAGATTTTCTCGGTCTGTTTCGGGCCCAGGGGCAGGGTGCGGACGATTTCGCCCGGCTGTGTGCCAAGAGGTGTCCAGCCTTGCCGGTAAACGGTTTGCAGGCCGAAATTCACCGTGGCGGGCATGAAAGGTTCAAAGGCGAAGGTTTCGGGCAGGGCCTCGCCGAACTCTTCTTCGCCCGCATCGGGGTCCGCGTCGTCCTCCGAGGGCAGAAAATCGGCGAGCGCGGGCAGGATGTCGGGCTGCGCAGCCTGCCAGAAGGGCGCCGTGTTGACGCGTCGGATGTCGGTGTAGCGATAGGTGCCATCGGGGCGGCGCAGCGCGCGCAGGGCGGCGACCAGCCAATCGGAGACCAAAGACTGCGCGGCCATCAGAAAGCCGGCGGGGCGCGGCGTCATGGTGTAGATCGCGAAGAGATCGGGGGCGAGGCCCAAAGAGAACCCCTCGCGGGCTTCCTGAAACACCTGCCGGTTGCGCTGTTCGCGTTCGTGATCCTCCCGCCACCATTCGACCTCGCCCATGTAGTCAAAGCTCTCGCGCGTGATGACGCTGCCGACCTCGTGCCAGACCCAATCGGCGACAACGGCCTGCACATCCGTGTCAAAGCGCGACACAAAGGCGTCGAAGGCCATCCATGTGGCGACACTCACGTCGCTGCCATCAAGCTCGGTGGCGCCCGCCGGTCCCGCCCCGCGGTGACGCAGATAGGCGGGCGGCAGAAGAAAGCGATAGGAGGAAAAGTCGTGAAACACCGCTTCGCGGATGCGCGTCACCTGATTGGCGAGATAGCCGGAGGGGGCGTTGCGCTCGGCAAGGTGCGCCAGCTGCGTGTCGAGGCGATGGTCCAGATCGTCGCTGCCGGTCTGAAAAATCATGTCTCCGCCTCCGGGCTCTTGGGGGCAAGTGCGGCGCGTGTCAGGGCCGGTTGTGGCGGTTGTGCATCCGGATCGAGGCGCAGCTGTCCGGGGGCTTTCGGCGCAGTGACCCGCAGGATTTGCCCATCGGCCAGACGCATGTTCGGGCGCCAGGGCGTGGCCCCCTTGATCAAGGCCAGAAGGTCCTTGTCACTGCCGTCGAAATCATAGGCGTCGCCCTTGCGCGGACCGCCCCGCCAGAAGATCAGTGACATCTGGTCGGGAGGGTAGCCCATGGCGATGAAGCGGCGCGCGACCTTGTCCATCAGGCTTGCGCCCGCGCCGTCATTGTCGGGCCAGAGGATCAGCCGCCCGGCCCGCATCACCGGATCGAGCGCACGCTCGGAGGGCACATCGAAGGTGCCGCTGATGATGCCGACCGCCGCAATGCCCCGGGCGCGGAGCGCCTCGGCGGCGGGGTAGCCCTCGACCAGGATCAACTCGCTCTGGCCGGTGATATTGACGGCATCCAGTCCCTCAAGCGGCATCAGGTGTTTTGGCACGGCGTTATAGGCGATGCGCTGGCCTTCGGGGGTGATCGCGGAAAGCTCCTTGAAATGCCGACGCGTGGCTTTGTCGTAGAAAACCTGCCGCATGGTGGTAAAGATGCGCCCGTCGAGCAGCCGGATTTTGCGGCTCTCCTCGCGCAAAAGATAGGTTTCGCTGTCGCCGACGCGTTTGTCTTCGGTCAGCTCATCTGCGGCGGGGATGCGGGTGACTTCGTCGCTGCGCCACCAGGGGTCCTGCTGGGTCGTGCGGCCCTGAACCAGGCCACTGGCCAGCCGCGCTGTGACGAGATGCGCCCCCGCATAGCCCAGCCCGCTTTTGTGCCGCATGCGCAGGGGACTTTTGTCTTCGGGCTGGGGTTGAAGCCGGGCGATGGAGGTGACGATCTGCTTGAGGCGCAGGGCCTCAAGGTCACGCAGGTTTTCTCTCGGCGGGGCTTTTCGCGGCGGTGTCACGGCGGCTACAGGCGCCGCGGCGGCTGCATGGGGTGTGGGCTCGGGGTCTCGGGTCGTGTCAGGCGCGATGGCCCGCATAAGGCGGCGAAACACAGGGTGCAAATCACATCCTCCAAATCATTAACGATCACAAAACAAATAGACTTGAGGCTTTTGGACTGTGGGGAGGGTACCACGGTTTGTCGTCTGGGCAAAAAGCTTTCGGTCCTCATGAGCGAAGGTCCGCGGGTCAGACGCGTCAGGTATCAGCATCAGGCAGTGGGCCCGAGATGTGCGGCCAAGAGCGCCAGCCCCTGTTTCAACCTGCGCCGGTCGGGTGGGGCGCCGAGGCAGAGACGCGCACCTTCGGGGATCGGATGACCCTCGCCATGCGGGGCCGCGAATTGGCGCAGGGGCGCGACGATGACCCCCACCTCGAACAGCGTGGAGACCAATGTGCTGCTGCGCTGCCCCGGCGGCAGATGCACCAGAGCATGCATGCTCTGCGGCGCGGTGCTGGATCTCATCGCGATTTCCGAGGCCACGCGCGCGGTGGGGGCGGCCTTGGTGGTGGAGGTGACGCAATCCTTGGGCGCGATGCCGCTCGATCTCGCGCGGGTGCAGCCGGATTTCATGATCGCATCGGGCTATAAATGGCTGTTGTTTCCCTACGGGCTAAGCCAGTTTTACGCCGCCCCCAATGGCATGACGCGCGGCCTCTGGAGGAAAGCTGGCTCATCCGGACAGGCGCGGAGGTGTTCGAAACACTGTCTGATTATGCCGAGGCCTATCAACTCGGCGCGCGGCGGTTCGATATGGGGCAAAAGAGCATGCCGGCGCTTCTGCCCGGCGCTTTGGTGGCGCTGCGGCAGATCGGGGATTGGGGGGGTGAAAACATCGCGCCGCAGCTTCAGGCGATCAATGATCGGCTGGCCACATCCCTGATCGAGATGGGGCTACCCCCCGTGCCGAAATCCCAGCGCAGCCCGCATATTCTGGGTGTGGCCGCCGGGGGCGCTTTGCCCGAGGGCCTGATTCCGGCGCTGGCGGAGCGGCAGGTCTACGTCAGCCGTCGCGGCAATGCGCTTCGGATCGCGCCGCATCTGCATGTAACGGAGGCCGATGAAGCGCGGCTTTTGTCGGCTTTGTCGGCGTGCTTGGGGCGGGGGGCGTAACCTCCCGACCGCTTAGCTTGTGATCCCGCGCAGCCGTTCGGAGCGACGGCGGAGCAGCTCGACGGTGGTCAAAAGCGCAATGGAGATCACCACGAGGATGGTCGCCACGGCGAGGATCGTCGGGCTGATCTGTTCGCGCAGACCGATGAACATCTGCCAGGGCAGGGTCTTTTGACTGGCCGAGCCGACAAACAAGATGACGATCACCTCATCGAAAGAGGTGATAAAGGCAAAAAGCGCGCCGGAGATCACGCCGGGGAGGATCAGAGGCATCTGGACCCGGAAAAACGTCGTGACCGGATCGGCTCCCATATTGGCGGCGGCGCGGGTCAGCGAATTGTCAAACCCCACGAGCGTGGCGGTCACCGTGATGATCACGAAGGGGATGCCGAGCGCGGCATGGGCCAGAACGACGCCTGCATAGGTGCCCTGCAAGCCGATGCGGCTGAAAAAGAAATACATGCCGGCGGCGGAGATGATCAGCGGCACAATCATGGGCGAGATCAACAGCGCCATGATCGCCCGGCGAAACGGCACATGCGGTTGGCTCAACCCGATGGCGGCCAAGGTGCCGAGGCTCACGGAGAGGATCGTCGCCAGAGGCGCGATCTTGAGCGAGTTCCAAAGCGCCAGCTGCCAATCGCTGTTGCTGAAGAAATCGCGGTAGTGCTTGAGCGAATAGCCCTCGGGATCGAGGCGCAGCATCTCCGGCGTGAAGGTGAAGAAATCCTGCGCGTTAAAACTGAGCGGGATGACGACGACGATCGGCGCGATCAGGAAGAAAAAGATCAGCCCGCAGATCACCCGGAAACTGTAGTGCCAGATGCGCTGACCGGTGGTGGCGTAGGATGGCAAGCTCATGTCAATTACCCCAGCTTCACGTTGTCGATGCCGACAAATTTGTCATAGGCCCAGTAGAACACGAGAACGACCGCGAGGAGGATGCCGCCAAGCGCGGCCGCCAGCCCCCAGTTGAGCGAGGTCGAAATGTGAAAGGCGATGCGGTTCGAGATGAAGGTTCCGGTGGTGCCACCGACCAAAGCGGGCGTGATGTAATAGCCGATGGCGAGGATGAAGACGAGGATCGAGCCTGCGCCAATGCCCGGCACGGTCTGCGGGAAATAGACCCGCCAAAACGCCGTCCAATCGGTGGCGCCAAGGCTTTTGGCGGCGCGCAGATAGGAGGGGTTGATGGACTGCATCACGGAATACATCGGCAGGATCATGAAGGGCAAAAGGATATGCGTCATCGCAATGATCGTGCCCAATTGGTTGTTGATCATCACCAGCCGCGCGTCATCGGACACAAGTCCGATCCAGACCAGGATGTCGTTGATCACGCCTTGCTGTTGCAGCAGGATTTTCCACGCCGACGTGCGCACCAAAAGCGATGTCCAGAAAGGCAAAAGGACAAGGATCATCAAGAGGTTGGAGGTTCGCATCGGCAGGTTGGCCAAAAGCCAGGCGACCGGATAGCCCAAGGCGATACAGCTCAAGGTGATCGCCAGCGACATCATCAGCGTGCGACCGAAGAGTTTGAGGTAGATGCGTTCGTTTTCGGGTCGCATTTCGGGGCCGTCGGCGCCGAGTTGCATGTCCACGGCGGCGAGATAATAGCCGGAGGTCGTCGCGGGCGAATAGGTCTGGATCGTGCGCCAGACGTCGATGTCGCCCCAGTCCTCGTCGATGTCGAGGAATTTCTCCATAAACGGCCCGTCGGTTTCCAGATCCCAGCGTTTGACCTGACGCCCGGATTTGCGGAACAGCGAGGACATGCCCGGGTTTTCGTAATTGAGGCGCGAGCCGAGTTTGGTGTGGGTCTTTTCCTCGGCGGCGATCTGGATATCGGCGGCCAGCGCCGCGAAGACGGCCTCATCGGGCGGGGTGTCGCCACTGGCGTCCCAATCGGCGAGCGCGACCACCGTGCGCGGCAGGGTCTCAGAAACGATACCATTCTCGACCGAGCGGTAGAGCATATCCGCCACGGGCAAAATAAAGGTCACTATGATGAAAATCAGAAGCGGCGCAATCAGCATCAGCGCCCGCAATTTCTGGCGGCGCAGCGCGCGTGCAAGGCTGCGGTGCAGGGGCGTGCCGTCTGCGGCCAGAACTGGACCGGTTTGGGGGCTGTCGTCTGTGGTCGTGTCGCTCATGATCCGTCCATCGAGGTGTGTGAAGCGCAAAGGGGCAGGGCGCCCCTTTGCTTTTTCATTTTGTATTCAAGCGTTTCGCTCAGATACTTATTGCGCCAGCCAGGCCTGGAACTTGGCTTCGGCATCGTCCTGATTGTCGGCCCACCAGTCGAGGTTGTTCACGAGGAAGCGCTGAGCGTTCTCCGGGTTGGTCGGCATATGCGGCGCCATCTCGATACCAAGCTCGGCGTGTTTGCCAACGAGCGGCTGGGACGATGCACGCGCCGGACCGTAGGAGATGTACTTCGCCTGATCCGCCAGACGCTGCGTGTCGGTGGCGTATTTCACGAATTCCTTCACCGCCGCTTCGCGCTCTTCCGTCAGACCGGCCGGGATCACCCAACCGTCGAAGTCGAACACCTGGTAGTCCCAAAGCATCGCCACCGGCTGATCCTGTTCTTCGATTACGGAGAAGAGGCGGCCATTATAGGTGGAGCCGATCACGACCTCGCCATCGGCCAGAAGCTGCGGGGTTTCCGCACCTGCGGACCACCAGACGACCTCGTCCTTGATGGTGTCGAGCTTGGCCAGCGCGCGTTCCACGCCGCCGTCCTCGTCGAGCACGTCATAGAGAGCGTCCTTTTCCACGCCGTCACAGAGCAAAGCCCATTCGAGGTTCTTCTTCGGGCTTTTTTGCAGCGCACGTTTGCCGGGGAAGGTTTCCAGATCGAAGACGGCGCAGAGATCTTCGGGTTTCTTGTCGCCCCAGGCTTCGACATCGGTGCGATAGCCGAAGGTGGTGGAGAAGACGATCTGCGGGATGAAACATTCGCTGATCAAAGAGGGGCCGAAATCGTCGGTCGGCGAGGAGCCGTCGTCGCCCGGTGCCAGCACCTCATCGACATCGACCTCGATTGCGAGGCCTTCGTCACAGAGACGCACGGCGTCCGGGCCTTCGACGTCGACGAGATCCCAGGTCACATTGCCCGCCTCATCCATGGCACGCAGTTTCGCCACGGCCTCGCCGGAGCTTTCGTCCCAGATCGCGTTGAAGTCGGGCTTCATCTCGGCATAGGGCTCGGTATAGGCCTTTTGCTGGCTGGATTGATAGGCGCCGCCCCAGGACACGATGGTCATGTCTTCGGCAACGGCCGGCAGGGTGAGTGCAGTCGCGGACAAGGCGGCGGCAAGGGTCGTAAGTTTCATGTAACTCTCCAAGTTGGTGGTTTTGTTTTATGAACCCCGCCTATCTGACGGGTGTTTATGGCCACGCTCAGGCGTCCAGCGCGCGGCAATCTTCGGGCATCCAGCCGATGTTGACCGTTTCACCGGGTTTCAAACGGATTTGATCCGGCGCGTTGCGGCATTTCATGATGAAATCGTCCCGCCCCGCGACCCGCAGACGGGTGCGGAACACATCGCCCATGTAGATGAATTCCAGAACCTCGGCTTTGAGCAGATGCGCGCCCTCTTGGAACCGTTCGGAGCGGTATTCGACACGCTCGGGGCGGATCGACACTTTGGTGCGGTCGCCCACCTGTTTGACGTTCACAGGCTTGCAATCGATCAACCCGCCATCGTCGAGCTGGACCAGGGCCGTGTCGCTGTTCAGCTCTTTCACCGTGCCTTCCAAGGAATTGTTCTCACCGATGAATTGCGCAACAAAGCTGTTCTTCGGCTCTTCATAAAGCGTGTCCGGCGGATCGAGTTGCTGGATGCGGCCATCGTTGAAGACGGCAACCCGGTCGGACATGGTGAGCGCCTCGGTCTGATCGTGGGTGACGTAGACCGTGGTGATGCCCAGATTGTGCGCCAGCCGGGTGATCTCGAACTGCATATGTTCGCGCAGTTGCTTGTCGAGCGCGCCCAGCGGTTCGTCCATCAAAACGAGTTCCGGCTCGAACACCAGCGCGCGGGCCAGAGCGATCCGCTGTTGCTGACCGCCGGACAATTGCGCCGGGCGGCGACTGGCGAAATCGCCCATCTGCACCATATCGAGCGCGCGTTTGACCTTGGCCTCGCGGTCGGATTTTCCAAGCTTGCGCACTTCGAGCGGGAAGGCGAGGTTTTCGGCCACCGTCATATGCGGGAAAAGCGCGTAGTTTTGAAACACCATGCCGATGCCGCGTTTGTGCGGCGGGATGTTGTTGATGCCCTGACCGTCCAAAAGGATGTCGCCATGGGTGGCGGTCTCGAACCCCGCGAGCATCATGAGGCAGGTGGTTTTGCCGGAGCCAGACGGCCCGAGCATGGTCAGAAATTCACCTTTTCCAATTGAGAGATTGAGGTCTTTGACAACAAGTGTCTGACCGTCATAACTTTTTTGCACCTTGTCGAACACGACAAAGGCGTCTGAGCCTTGATCAAGCACAGTGTTTACGTCCCTGTTTTTCTGGCCTCTGCATCTTTGCGACGTCTGGGCCGTCCCCGTTGTTTGGTAAGAAAAGCAGCCTTCGCGAGAATGTCCACCGCACTCTCTTAAGTTTCAGGCCACCCTTCCGGGGTTGATTGATTTTTGATCATACTTGCGTGTTTTGACGCCGCTGTCCAAAGAAAATTTTGATCATCCTTTCCGAAAGTTGCGAAAAACCTCTTGGAAACGTAGCGAAAATGTTTGCCGCAAGCGGTGCCGCGGATGCGGGTCGTTGCCCCTCGCGGTTTTGATCCCCGCGAGGGGCGAAGGTTCAGTTCGATTTTTTCGCCAGTTCCCGGAGCAGCGAGGCGCGCGAGGTCTGGCCGATCAACGCCCCGTCTTGCGTCACGCCGAGAGGTGTGTCGAGTTCTGCCAGACGGGCCATGAGGTCGATCACGGGCACAGAGGCTTCGACGGTGTCGAGATGATCGCCCTTGGCCTCTTCCATCACATCGCCCGCCGTCAACACGCCCAAAGGGTTCATATGGTTGACGAATTCCTCGACGTAATCGTCGGCGGGGTTCTCGAAGATGTCCTTGGGCGTGCCGCATTGTACGATGCGCCCGCCTTTCATGATCGCGATCCGGTCGCCCAGTTTGAACGCTTCATCCAAGTCGTGGCTCACGAAAATGATCGTGCGTTTGAGTTTGCGTTGCAGCTCGAGCAATTCGTCCTGCAAGTGGTTGCGGATCAGCGGATCGAGCGCGGAAAACGGCTCGTCCATCAACAGGATCGGCGCATCGGCGGCAAAGGCGCGAGCAAGGCCCACACGTTGCTGCATGCCGCCCGAAAGCTCCGACACCTTGTTCTCGGCCCAGTCGGTCAGGTTCACGAGGCTCAGTTGCGCATCGACCTTTTTCGCGCGCACATCCGGCGGCACATGGGCCAGCTCAAGGCCAAGCCCGACGTTCTCGCGCACCGTGCGCCAGGGTAGGAGGCCGAATTGCTGGAACACCATGGCGACCCGGCTTTGGCGCAGATCGCGCAGGCCCTTGGCGTCGGCATGGGTCACGCTGACCATCTCGCTGCCGTCGCTGATCTTCACCTCGCCGCGCACCACCGGGTTGAGCCCGTTGACCGCCCGCAGAAGCGTCGATTTGCCCGACCCCGAGAGGCCCATGAGGACGAGGATTTCGCCCTCTTGGACTTCGAGCGAACAGTTGTGCACGCCCAGAACCTGTCCGGTCTGTTCCTGAACCTCAGAGCGGTCCTTGGCCTCGTCCATGAGCGGCAGGGCGGTCTCAGGTTTGTCTCCGAAGACGATGGAAACATTGTCAAAAATTACTGCGGTCATTTGCGTTCAATCCTCAGGACACGGTCCAGCATGATGGCCAGCACGACGATGACAAAGCCACTTTCAAAGCCCAAAGCGGTGTTCACCTGGTTGAGCGCCCGCACCACCGGCACGCCGAGGCCATCGGCCCCCACAAGAGCGGCGACCACGACCATGGAGAGCGACAGCATGATGGTCTGGTTCAGACCGGCCATGATCTGCGGGAGCGCAAAGGGCAGCTCGACCTTCCACAGGAGTTGCCGCGAGGTGCCGCCAAAGGCTTGGACGGCTTCGAGCAACGCGGGCGGGGTGGAGCTGATCCCGAGATGCGTCAGACGGATCGGCGCGGGCAACACGAAGACCACGGTGGCCAGAAGGCCCGGCACCATGCCGATGCCGAAAAACACGATGGCGGGGATCAGGTAGACAAAGGTCGGCAGCGTCTGCATCAGATCGAGGATCGGGCGCAGCACGCGGTAAAATCCGGGACGTCGCGCGGCATAAATGCCGATGGGCACGCCAATGGCCATACAGACGACACAGGAGGCGACGACGAGGGTGAGGCTTTCGGTGGCCTCTTCCCAATAGTCCTGATTGAGGATGAAGAGAAACCCGAGGCCGACGAGCAGACAGGCTTTCCAATTGCGTTGCAGCGCCCAGGTGCCCGCCACGAAAACGGCGATGACCACCAGCGGCGGCGGGGTTTGCAGCACCCAAAGGACGGCCTCGATCATCCATTCGAGCGCAGCAGCGAGGGCGTCGAAGAACCAGCCTCCGTGGTGTTGCATCCAGTCGAAAAAGTCGGCGGCGACCTCTCCGACCGGGATTTTAGTGTCAGTGATCCAGCTCATTGCGTTTCCGATCTTCTGGGAGTCTTGGCGGTAGGTCTCAAAACGAAAAGGCCCGAGGGTGCGCGCCCCCGGGCCGTGTTTGATCAGAGGCCGAAAGCCGCTTTGACAGCGGGAAGACCCGGCTCGCCCGCCGTGGTGGTCACGCCGTCGAGCCAAGGATCGAGGATCTCGGGGTGGGCGGTGACATAGGCTTTGACCGCATCGTCGGCGTCTTCGCCGTCGTTGAGGATCGCGCCCATGATTTCGCTTTCCATCGAAACGGTGAAGTCGAGGTTGGTCAGAAGCTTGCCGACATTGGGGCATTCCTCGGAAAAGCCCGTACGGGTCAGCGTGTTGACGACACCCACGCCGCCAAAGAATTCTTCGCCGCCGGTGAGGTATTTCAGATCGAAGTTGACATTCATCGGGTGCGGTGCCCAGCCGAGGAAGACCACGTCTTCGCCCTTGTCATAGGCGCGGCGCACCTGGCTCAGCATGCCTTGTTCGGAGCTTTCCTTGACCTTGAACTCGCCCAAGCCATGGGTGTTCGCTTCGGTCAGGCCGATCAGGTAGTCGTTGCCTTCGTTGCCCGGCTCGATGCCGTAGATGGTCTCGTCCAGCTCGTCGGCGAATTTTGCGATGTCGGCGAAATCCTTCAGGCCTTTCTCATAGGTGTAGGCGGGCACGGCGAGGGTGTAGACGGTGCCTTGCAGGTTTTCGTGGGCGATGACGATGGAGCCGTCATCGAGGTAGGGCTGAACGGCGCCGGCCTGTGCGGGCATCCAGTTGCCGAGGAAAATGTCGGTGTCGCCGCCGGAGAGCGAGGCGAAGGTCACCGGCACGGAGAGCACGGAGACGTCCACGTCATAGCCCAGCGGTTCGAGGATCTGCTTGGCGATGGAGGTGGTGGTGGTGATGTCGGTCCAGCCCACATCCGAAAACGACACAGCGTCGCAGGGTGTTTCGGCAGTGGCCGCAAGTGCGCTGAATTGGGTGGCTGCAAGAATGGTCGCGAGAGCGGTTGTTCTGAGCATTCGAGATGGTCCCTGTTTTATTTTGATTGATGAGTTAATCAAAACGTGTTGAGTCTGGTTTGACAACCGGAAGAGGACAGAAATGCCAAAAGTAGGAATGGAACCGATCCGCACGACGGCCCTGATCGAGGCGGTGATCTCGGAGATCGGACAGACCGGCTCCATGGAGGTCACCGTCAGCCAGATCGCCAAGCGGGCCGGGATGTCGAGTGCGCTGGCGCATCACTATTTTGGTAGCAAAACCAATATGTTCATCGCCGCAATGCGTCATATTTTGACGAAATACAGCGAAGAGATTCGGCAAGATCTCAAGGGCAAAACTGATCCCAAAGAGCGCATCGAGACGATCATTCGTAGCAGTTTTTCCGACATGAATATGCAGCCGGATACGGTTGGCGCATGGCTTAATTTTTACGTTTATGCCCAAAGATCAGGCGAAGTTTCGCGCCTTCTCAGAGTCTATCACCGCCGTCTTCGCTCGAATCTCCTCGCCGAATTGCGGCAGGTGATTCCCGCTCAGGCCCCGATGGTGGCCGAAGGCATCGCGGCGCTGATCGACGGCGCCTACATCCGTTTCGTGCTCTGCGACGAACGCGACCGACCGGAGCACCCGGAAGCCATCGTGCTCGATTATCTCAACCTGCACCTGCCGAAAGAGCAGGGCATCTGAAGCAAGTCCGACGGGAACCTCACATGACTGCACAATCCCCCAATATCCTCATTATTATGGTCGACCAGTTGAACGGCACGTTGTTTCCCGACGGGCCGGCCGAGTGGCTCCATGCCCCCAATCTCAAACGTCTGGCCGCGCGCTCGACGCGGTTTGCCCACAGCTACACCGGCTCGCCTTTGTGCGCACCGGGGCGGGCGAGCTTCATGTCCGGCCAATTGCCCTCGCGCACGCGTGTGTATGACAATGCCGCCGAGTTTGCCTCCGACATCCCAACCTACGCGCACCACCTGCGCCGCGCGGGCTATCAAACCTGCCTCTCGGGCAAGATGCATTTCGTCGGCCCGGATCAGCTCCACGGGTTCGAGGAACGTCTGACCACCGACATCTATCCCGCCGATTTCGGCTGGACGCCGGATTATCGCAAACCCGGCGAGCGCATCGACTGGTGGTATCACAACATGGGGTCGGTGACCGGCGCGGGTGTGGCCGAGATTTCCAACCAGATGGAATATGACGACGAGGTGGCCTATCACGCCACGCGCAAACTTCAGGACCTGTCGCGCGGCAAGGATGACCGCCCGTGGTGCCTGACGGTGAGTTTCACCCATCCGCATGATCCCTATGTGACGCGGCAGAAATACTGGGACCTTTACGAGGATTGCGAGCATCTTTCGCCCGAGGTTCCGGCGATGGACTATGAGGACCACGATCCGCATTCGAAACGCATCTTCGACGCCAACGACTGGCGCAATTTCGACATCACGGACCAGGACATCCGCAAATCGCGTCGGGCGTATTTTTCCAACATCTCCTATCTCGATGACAAGATCGGCGGCATCCTCGACGCGCTGGAGGCCACACGGCAGGAGGCGGTGATCCTCTTTGTCTCCGACCATGGCGATATGCTGGGCGAGCGGGGGCTGTGGTTCAAGATGACCTTCTTTGAGGGCTCCGCACGGGTGCCTTTGATGATCGCCTCTCCCGATCTTGCCCCCGGCCTGATCGAGACGCCGGTCTCGACCATCGACGTCACGCCGACGCTGTGCGACATCGCGGGTGTGTCGATGGAAGACGTCATGCCCTGGACCGATGGCGAGAGCCTCATCCCGCTGGCCAAGGGCGAGGCGCGCACGGCCCCCGTCGCCATGGAATATGCCGCCGAAGCCTCTTACGCGCCACTCGTCGCTTTGCGGGACGGGGATTACAAATTTACCCGCTGTGCTTTGGATCCCGAGCAATTGTTCGATGTCGCGCATGACCCGCATGAGCTGACGAACCTCGCGGCGGACCCGGCGTATACCGACACGCTCGCGCGGTTTCAGGCCATGGCCGACGCGCGCTGGGATCTCGACCTCTTCGATGCGCAGGTCCGCGAAAGTCAGGCGCGGCGCTGGATCGTCTATGAGGCGCTGCGCAACGGCGATTATTTTCCTTGGGATTATCAGCCGCTGCAAAAGGCCTCCGAGCGTTACATGCGCAACCACATGGATTTGAACACCGTCGAAGACATCGCGCGTTTCCCGCGTGGCGAATGACTTTGGCTGAAAGGACCAGACCGATGACACCCTCCCCAGACCACCCGCCCGTTCAACAGCCTAAAGCCAGCCACTTTATCAATGGCCGCTATGTCGAAGACAGTGACGGGGCCGCTCTCAATTCCACTTATCCGGCCACGGGCGAGGTGATTGCCAAGCTTTATTCCGCAACGCCCTCCATCGTGGATCAGGCCCTCGCCGCCGCCGATGCCGCGCGTGCCGGGTGGGCCGCGATGACCGGCTCCGAGCGGGGCCGCATCCTGCGCCGTGCCGCCGAGATCATCCGCGCGCGCAATCATGAGCTGTCGGTGATGGAGACCTATGACACCGGCAAGCCTTTGCAGGAGACCTTGATTGCAGACGCCGCCTCGGGGGCCGATTGCCTCGAATATTTCGGGTCGATCGCGGCGGGGCTGACCGGCGAGCACATCCAGTTGGGCGCGGATTTCGCCTATACGATCCGCGAACCTCTGGGCGTCTGCGTGGGCTTGGGCGCGTGGAACTACCCGACCCAGATCGCCTGTTGGAAGGCCGCGCCTGCGCTGGCTTGCGGCAACACGATGGTGTTCAAGCCCTCGGAGACGACGCCGCTGGGCGCGCTGAAACTGGCCGAAATCCTGTCAGAAGCCGGGCTGCCCGACGGCGTGTTCAACGTGGTGCAGGGTTACGGCGATGTGGGTGCTGCGCTGGTCGAGGACAAGCGCGTGGCAAAAGTCTCTCTCACCGGTTCCGTGCCGACAGGACGCAAGGTCTACGCGGCGGCGGCGGCGGGGATGAAACACGTCACCATGGAATTGGGCGGCAAATCGCCCCTGATCATTTTCGACGACGCCAGCTTGGATGACGCCATCTCTGCCGCGATCAACGGCAATTTCTACTCCTCCGGCCAGATTTGTTCCAACGGCACGCGGGTCTTTGTGCAGAAAGGCATCCTGCCGCATTTCCTCGCGCGTCTCAAAACCCGCACCGAACGCGCCGTGATCGGCGACCCGATGGATGAGGCGACGAATTTTGGCCCGATGGTGTCGCAAGGCCAGCTCGACATCACGCTCAGATATATCGAGAAGGGGGTTGAGGAGGGCGCGACGCTGATCACCGGCGGCAAGGCGCATGAGAGGGGCGGGCTTTACATCGAACCCACCGTCTTCTCCGACGTTACAGACGACATGGCCATCGCCCGCGAAGAGATTTTCGGCCCGGTGATGTCCGTTCTGCCGTTTGACACCGAAGAGGAGGTCATGGCGCGGGCCAATGACACCGAGTTCGGGCTGGCCGCCGGTGTGTTCACCTCGGATCTGACCCGCGCGCATCGGGTGGTCAAAGGCTTTGAGGCGGGCACCTGTTGGATCAACGCCTATAACCTGACGCCCATTGAGATGCCCTTTGGCGGCGTCAAAGCCTCCGGCGTGGGGCGCGAAAACGCCCATGCCGCCATCGAGCATTATTCCGAAGTGAAATCCGTCTATGTCGGCCTTTCTCCGGTCGAAGCCGCCTTCTGAGAGGAGCACGTTATGGAAGCAGATTTCGTCATCATCGGCGCGGGCAGCGCAGGCTCGGCCATGACCTATCGTCTGTCTGAGAGCGGGGCCTCGGTTCTGGTCATCGAACATGGCGGCACGGATGCGGGGCCACTCATTCAGATGCCGGCCGCGCTGTCCTATCCGATGAATATGAAGCGCTACGATTGGGGCTATCAATCCGAGCCCGAGCCGCATCTCGATGGCCGTCGCCTCGCCACGCCGCGCGGCAAGGTGATCGGGGGATCGTCCTCGATCAACGGCATGGTCTATGTGCGCGGCCATGCGCGCGATTTCGACACCTGGGCGGAGATGGGCGCAGATGGCTGGGCCTATAAAAATGTGCTGCCGTACTACAAACGCATGGAGACCTGGCACGACGGCGGCCATGGCGGCGATCCAAGCTGGCGCGGGACCGATGGGCCTTTGCATGTCACCCGAGGTCCCCGCGACAACCCGCTGTTTCAGGCCTTCGTCGATGCGGGCGCGCAAGCGGGCTATGAGGTCACCGGCGACTATAACGGCGAGAAACAAGAGGGCTTTGGCCCGATGGAGCAAACCGTCTGGAAAGGCCGCCGCTGGTCCGCCGCCAACGCCTATCTGAAACCGGCGCTGAAACGCGAGAATTGCGATCTGGTCCACGGGCTTGTGGACCGCATCGAGATCGAAGAAGGCCGTGCCACCGGTGTGCGTCTGGTCGATGGTCGGGTGATCAAAGCCCGGCGCGAGGTGGTGCTCTCGGCGGGCTCGATCAATTCGCCGAAAATCCTGTTGCAATCGGGGGTCGGCCCGGCCGACGAACTGGCCGCACTGGGCATCGAGGTCAAAGCCGACCGCCGTGGCGTGGGTAAGAACCTGCAAGATCACCTTGAGCTTTATCTGCAAATGGCGGCCTCGCAACCGATCACGCTCTACAAACACTGGAACCTGATCTCCAAGGCCCTGATCGGCGCGCAATGGCTGTTCACGAAACAGGGGCTGGGGGCGTCGAACCAGTTCGAGAGCGCGGCCTTTATTCGCTCGAAGGCCGGCGTGGAATATCCTGATATTCAATATCATTTCCTGCCCATCGCCGTGCGCTATGACGGGCAGGCCGCCGCCGAAGGTCACGGGTTCCAAGCCCATGTCGGCCCGATGCGCTCACCCTCACGAGGGGAAGTCACTCTGCGCTCGAAAGACCCGCGTGAGGCGCCAAAAATCCTGTTCAATTACATGTCTCAGGAGAAGGATTGGGAGGATTTCCGCAGCTGTATCCGCCTGACGCGTGAGATTTTCGGCCAGGATGCGTTTAAGCCCTACGTCAAACACGAAATCCAACCGGGGGCCGGGGTCCAAAGCGACGAGGAGCTGAACGGTTTCATCAAAGAGCACGTCGAAAGCGCCTATCACCCCTGCGGCACCTGTCGCATGGGGCGCGCGGACGATCCGATGGCCGTCGTGGACCCGGAAAACCGCGTGATCGGGGTCGAAGGGCTGCGGCTTGCCGACAGTTCGATCTTTCCGCAGATCCCCAACGGCAACCTCAATGCGCCCTCGATCATGTCGGGCGAAAAGGCGTCGGATCACATTCTGGGCAAAACCCCGCTGCCGGCCTCGAACGCCGAGCCCTGGATCAACCCGCGGTGGGAGACGGCGCAACGATAGGCCTCTTTTGAGCAGGCCTCTGTTGAACAGGAGCCTGCTTGACACTCCGCCTCTATGCTGGTTGAGCCAGTTTCAGCGCCCTTCGGGCGGCGTTAGGACTGGTCGCACCCGTCACGACGACATATATGGGGGCAAAAGGAGTTGGGCATGGCGGACGCGAAGAGTTCAAAACCAGACGTGACGGCGCTCTCGCATGTCTCGCGCGAGGCGTTTCGCGATGGTATGGCGCATCTGGCGGGGGCGGTGAACATCGTGACCACCGACGGGCCTGCGGGCCGCGCGGGCTTTACCGCGACCGCCGTCTGTTCCGTGACCGACACGCCGCCGACGCTTTTGGTCTGTGTGAATCTGTCCAGCTCGGTTGCCCCGGCTTTTCTGCAAAACACCGCCCTCTGCGTGAACACCGTGGGGCCCGATCTGGCCGAATTGGCGATGGCTTTTGGCGGCAAACTCCCGGTGGACGAACGCTTTGTCGAGCAGGACTGGAGCGCGGATGTCACGGGCGCGCCGTGCCTCAAAGGGGCGGCTGTTTCATTCGACTGCCATGTGACGGCCCGCCAAGAGATCGGCACCCATGCGGTGCTGTTCTGCGAGGTGCTGAGTGTTGTGCGCGCCGACAGCCCGAGCGCCTCCGTCTATTACGCCCGCAAATTCCACGCGCTCGACAGCTGACTGCGCGCCCAAACGCTGTGAAGCCAAAGAGGCTTGGCATCTGAGGGGGGCAATGTTATCCGACGCGCTGCCCCCGCGATCTGTCTGAAAGCCCTGAAATGAGCCGTTTGACCCCAACCCTAGAGCACTCTGCGCGCCTCTCCGTCGCCCCGATGATGGATTGGACGGACCGTCATTGCCGCTATCTGCATCGGCTGATGTCGCATCATGCGCTGTTGTACACGGAGATGGTGACGGCGCCCGCTTTGGTGCGCGGCGGCGCGGTGCATTTGCTCGAGTACAATCCGGAAGAACACCCCGTGGCGCTGCAACTCGGCGGGTCTGACCTGGCGGAGTTGAAAGCGGCGACGGCGCTCTGCGTCGAGAGGGGCTATGACGAGGTGAACCTCAATGTCGGCTGCCCCTCGGATCGGGTGCAATCGGGGGCCTTTGGGGCCGTGCTGATGAAGTCGCCGGATCTCGTGGCGGACTGTGTGAGCGCCATGCAAGAGGGTGCGGGCGACGTGCCGGTGACGGTGAAATGCCGGATCGGGGTGGATGATCAGGACCCCGCTGAGGTCTTGCCCGCCTTCTTGGACAAGATGCGCGGCGCGGGTGTGACGCGGATCATGGTGCATGCCCGCAAGGCCTGGCTTGACGGGCTTAGCCCGAAGGAAAACCGCGACATCCCGCCGTTGGATTACGCCCTCGTGCATGAGATGAAACGCACCTTCCCGGAGCTGCATCTGTCGATCAACGGCGGTGTGCAAAGCCTTGAAACGGTTGAGGAAGAATTGAATGTCATGGATGGCGTGATGGTCGGTCGCGCGGCCTATCATCAGCCCTATGACATTCTGGGTCACGCCGATCAAAAGGTGTTCGGTGACGCCCGCCAAGCTCTGAGCCGCGCCGACGTGGTCTTTGCCATGGAAGACTACATCGGGCGCCACATCGCATCGGGCGGCAAGCTGGCGCAGGTCACCAAACATATGCTCGGGCTCTTTGCCGGCCAACCCGGCGCGCGGCGCTGGAAACGGGTGCTTTCCGAGGGGGCGCATAAAGAGGGTGCAGGGTTTGAGTTGGTGCGCGAGGCTTTGCCGGAGTGAGTGCAGAAAAAGAGCGGCGAAATGGCCGCTCTTTAGGGTCATAAGGTCTAATGTGGAATATTCACCAAGAGAGCGTCTTGACCGTCGGATCAAACAGCCAGCTTTCTACCACGGGATATGTGCCCATTTCGACGCCGTCGATATAGTCGTCTTTGGTCAGGCCTGCCGCTTGTGAACAAGCGGAACACATGATCACGGTGCCGCCATCAGCCATAAAATTCGTCAGCATGTCCTGAATTGACGTGCCGCTTTCGGCCATCAGTCCGGGGACGTTGCTCGGACGTTTCTTGTCGGCCAGATAGACCCCGCGCACATTGAGCCAGATCGCTGTCGGGTGCCCGTTCTTAAGCGATTTCTCATGGGCAAACATGATGGCTTTTGCTGCAGCCCATGTGTCGTCGGTGGTCAGGTTGATGAACAGACCGGGTTTTTCCTCCTGCGCGTTTACCGTGAGTGGTGTCACGAGGAGTGAGAGCGCAAACATAAGTTTTATAAGGAAGTTTCGCATAATTTTCCTCCCATATATGCAATGGGAGGATGCTGTCATGTGGGCGTCAGGCAGACAAGTGGGAGAGGCGTGGTTGAGTGTCGCAGGCGTGGCGCGCGCTCACTCCGCGGCCTCAGTCCCGCCTTTGCCTTTTCGCATATGTCCCGTCTCCGGGTGTTCTGGCTCCACTTCGATCACGCTTTCTGGCGTTGCCGGGGGCTGTTCGATCGGGCGCTGTTTCGGCGCGGTTTGGGACACGCGGGTGGCCTCAAACGTGTCGGGCGCGGCCCAGCCTTGCGCGCCTGTGCTCCAAACGAATTCCGGGTTTTTGGCCCGTTTGGCCTCGCGGCGCAGGCGGTAGTCTTCGGCTGAGCGGCTTTGGCGCCCCATCTGGGTCATCAGTCGCATCCACACATGGTGCAGGATGTCCCAGAACCAGACCCGAAGAGCCAGCATCGCAGGCGTGAAAACCAGCGTAAGGACGGTGGCGATGCCGAGGCCAAAGACCACGGCGGTGGCCAAGTTGGTCCAGAACTGCGCGGTGGGCGAGTTGATCGTGTAGCCGCCATTGATGAAGTCGAGCGACAGGCCGAACATCATCGGCGTCAGGCCCGCCATGGTGGTGATCGTGGTCAGAAGCACTGGTCGGATGCGGTCTTCGGCGGTGCGCACGATGGCCTCGATCCGGGGCATGTAGCGGGCATATTCCTGATAGGTATCAATGAGAACGATGTTGTTGTTCACCACGATCCCCGCAAGTGCCACGACGCCCGTGCCGGTCATGATCATGCCGAATGTCATATCCATCACCAAAAGCCCGATCAGCACACCCGCCGTGGACATCACCACGGCTATGAGCACCAGCACCGAGTTGTAGAAGCTGTTGAACTGAGCGAGTAGGATGATGAACATCAGCGCGAGAGCAGCGCCAAAGGCCTTGAGGAGGAAAGCGCCGGTTTCCTTTTGCTCTTCGTCGTCGCCGGTCCACTCCCAAGCCACACCTTGGGGCAGGGGATTTTCACCTTCCAACCATTCGGTCAGGGTCTCGATCCGTTCGGTGGGCGTGATCGGTTTCTCCGAGACAGTGATCGCCTCACCGTCAGCAAATGCGCTGTCCTTTAGAAGTTGATCGAAATCCTGCTGGGCATAGTCGCCCTCGACGAAGAAATACTCCGGTTTAGCATCCCATTTCAGAAGTCCAAACAGCAGAGAAACCTTGTTTCGGACAATGAAATTATAGGGGGCGTCGTCGTCGATCTGATCCTGTGACAGCTTATAGCCAAGACCGATTTGATGCGGCTGGTCGGATCGTTCCGTTTCTTCGTTCTCTGCGGCTTCGTCTTCCGTTTGCTCTTGTTCTGAGCGTGCGAGTTCGAGAAGCGACATGTCCTCAGGCACATCCACCGCCGCTTTCACATCGTAATAGCGTTGTTGATCGACGCGGCTGATCGAGGCGAGTTTTGCCACAGGTTCGCGGGTGATGAAATTCGACAGCGGCACCAGCCCGTCCATGGTGCGCACTTTCAACGTGTCCAGGGTCGAGAGCACGCGGTACTCCTCGGGCAGGCGGACGCGGATGTCGATTTCCTCGTCTGAGCTGTCGACGCGCATGGTGTCGAGGGTGATGCCTCGGGTGACAAGCTGGATCATCCCGCCGACAGTGGCCACATCCGCGCCAAAGCGCCCGGCCTTCTCGACGTCCACGTCGATCTGCCAGTCGATGCCGGGGAGCGGCCTTGTGTCTTCGATGTCGGCGAGCGCTTCGGTCGCCTCGAATTTGGTGCGCACGATCTCGGTTGCCTCTTCCAAAAGGGCGAAATCGTCGGATTTGAGCCGCAGATGCACAGGTTTCGCCGAGGCAGGCCCCATCGCGAGATTCATCGTTTCGGTCTGAATACCGGGCAGTTTGGCCAGTTTCGCCTCGATCTGATCGAGCACGTAATTGCCGTCATATTCGGGGCGCACATGGGTGTCCTCGAAGAACAGAAAACCGTCCTTGGTCTCCGTCGGGCGATCTTCCCAAGGGATCAGCTCGACCTGAATTTGCCCGATGGTGTCACGCGGCGCGGAACCGCCGCCGGTGTTAGAATTGAGGCCGCCGTCACCCGCAAAGACGAAAGCATTGTCGACGCCGGGTTGCGCAAGCACGATGTCCTCGGCCTGCCGCACCAGCGCGTCTTTTTCCATGAGCGACAGGTTGCCGCGCGCTTTGACGTAGATGATCGCCTGTTCCGGCTCCGTGGCGGCGAAGAATTCGATGCCTTTGTTGTTCTTGCCGTAATAGCCAAAGACGGAGACGACGGCGAAGATCACCGCCAGAATGGTCACGACCGGCATCACCGGGTTGCCCGCGATGAAATGGGTGAAATGGCCGAAGGGCGAGCGTTTGTAACCTGCGTCGACCTTTTTGCGTTTGCGCTCGATCCGGGCGGCAGAGAGCGTGATGCCGGTGAAGGCGGAGCCTGCGAGGAACAGAAGGGCACCGAGGGCCACGGGCCAAAAGCCATCCGGGTCTGAAAGAAGATAGCTCGGGTTCATCAGCTGCATCAGCCCGAGGAAGACCATATAGGCGGAGGGGACGACCAAGACGGCGCGGAGCCAATAGGGCGTGGTGGCGCGCAGGCCGCTTGAGGCATGTTCAAAAGCGCGCGCGATGCGGCCCGAGACACCGCCCATGACCGGAAGGTAGATCAGCGCCACGATGAGGGAGGCGGAGAGCACGAAAATGATCGTGACCGGCAGCATCCCCATGAATTCGCCCGCCACACCGGGCCAGAACAGCATCGGCAGAAAGGCGCAAAGCGTGGTGGCGGTCGACGACACGATGGGCCAGAACATGCGTTTCGCGGCCTCGACAAAGGCGGCCATGGGGCCGGTGCCTTCTTCCATCTTGCGGTCGGCATATTCTACGACGACGATGGCCCCGTCGACCAGCATGCCGACGGCGAGGATCAACCCGAACATGACGATGTTCGAGATGGTGATGTCCATCAGTCCCAAAAGGATGAAGCACAACAGAAACGAGGTCGGGATCGCGAAACCGACCAACAAGGACGAGCGAATGCCCAAAGAGGCCAGGACCACGATCATCACAAGCGCAATGGCGGTCAGCACCGAGCCTTCGAGCTGGCTCACCATCGAAGACACCTGCCGCGACTGATCGTTCGAGGTGCCGACCACGATGGCCTGCCGGAGCGGTTCGGGCCAGGTGGCAAATTCGGCCTCGACCTCTTGTTTCACCGTCTCCACCGTGTCGATGATCGGGAAGCCTTTGCGTTTCACGACCTGAAGCGCCACGGTGTTTTCGCCGTTGAACCGCGCTGTGCCGGTCCGATCCTCGAAGGTCAGGCGGATGTCGGCGAGATCGCCCAGCGTCACCACGCGGTCGCCGTTCACCTTCACCGGAAGCTCCATGACATCGCGCTGATCGTTGAAAGAGGCGGGGATTTTGACGGAGAATGTGCCTTGATCCGTCTCGACCTCACCGGCGGCGACCAATTGGTTGTTGCTGGTCACCACATTGATCAGCTCGGCGGCGGTGACATTGTAGCTTTCCAACCGCAGCGGGTCGATTTCGACCTCCAGCATCTCGTCACGGTGGCCGGTGAGCTGCGCCTCCAAGACGGGCTCCAGGCCTTCGAGACGGTCCTGCATCTGTTTGGCGTATTGCACCAGAGTGCGCTCGGGCACCGGGCCGGTGAGGTTGACGATCAGGATCGGGAATTCTGAAAAATTGACCTCGGCGATGGTGTAACTATCGGCGCCTTCCGGGAATTCCGCCTCGACGCGGCCCATGCGGTCCCGCACATCGGCGATGATTTTGGTCTTGTCCCAGCCGAACTCGAACTCCAACCAGATGCCCGCATAATTCTCCGAGGCGGTCGCCGACATGGTGTCGAGCCCGTCGAGATCGGAGAGCTCCGTCTCCATCGGTTTGACCAAGAGCTTCTCGGAATCCTCCGCGGAAATGCCGGGGAAGGGCACGGAGACATAAAGCCCGGGGATTTCAATGTCCGGCTCGCCTTCTTTCGGCAGGCTGACATAGGCATAAGCGCCCGCGATCAAGGTCAGCGCCACAAAGGCGAGGATCATCCGGGCGCGCTCGCCCGCCCAATCGACGAGGCCGGTCATTGGCTGATCTCCCCGGAGGTCTCACCGGAGGTTTCTGCGTCAGGTGTCTCTGTTTCATCGCCAAAATGCGGATCGACCAGCACACCCGCGCGGACAAATTCCTGCCCGACGGTGATGATGTCGGCACGCTCGGGCAAACCCGCGACCCAGATGCCTTCACGCGTGTCGCGCAGCACGGTGATGGGCGCGAATTCGACACGGTTCTCAGGCCCGACAAGTCGCAGGCCAATGCGACCCTCGTCATCCAAAGTGAGCGCAGATTGCGCCACGAGATGCGCCTCAACGCCCGCAGCGGCGATGGCGATCTCAACCGTCTGGCCGTCGCGAATGGCAAAATCGGGATTCGGCACTTCGATCTCGACGCGGAAGGTGCGGGTGGCCGGATCGGCGGAGCGCGACAGAAAGGTCACCTGACCCGTCACCGTATCGCCGGTGAGCAGCCGCGCGCCCGCCATGGCGCCCAGCTCGATCTTGGTCACATCGCTCTCGGAGGCGTAGCCCACCAGTTTGATCGGATCGAGTTGGATCACGGTCGCGCAGGGGCTGCCCGCGGACAGGAATGTCCCAAGCTCCGCCGTGTCGCTTTCCAACAGCCCCGCAAAGGGCGCTTTGATCGAGATGTTTTCAATATCGCGTTCCACCTGCGCGACAGCGGCGCGGGCGCTCTCAACACCGGCCTCCGCCGAAAGGATCTGCGTCTCTGAGGCATAGCCGCCGGACGCCAGTTTGCGCGCATTGGCCAGCGCCACCTCGGCCTCGGACAGTGCCGCGCGTGCTTGTGCCAGGCTCGAATCACGCGTCCCCCGGTCGATCTGGCACAGCTCCTGACCCGCCGTGATCGTCACGCCTTTGCGCAGCGGCGCGTTGATCACGCGGCCTGTGGTTTCCGCCGTGACATCGACGCTGCGCGCGGCTTCGGTTTCGCCGCGCAACACGACGCCGGTCTCAAGCGACTGCGCGGTCGAGTGCTCTGCGACCACGGAGACGGCGGTGTCGCCCGCAGTGGCTTTCTCTGCGGGCGGCGCGAAGTCTTCGCTGATTTCTGCCGTTTCTGTCTCTGCGGGTGCGCCGGTCAGGCGGTCGCGTTCAAAGATGAACAGGTACAGGCCCACGGTCACGAGCAGGGCGATGAGGATGGAAACGATACGCATGGTGGTCTGTTCCTGTACTTCAGTCTTGCGGCGGTCTTTTGATCTGGTCTCTCATCATACGGTCGGGCCGAGACGATGGATCAAGCTTATCACGCTTTCAAGAGTTAATGGCTTTAACATTGCGGCCAAGATGGGGAAGCTCCGCGACATTCACAAGATCGTGTCGCGCTTTTTTCTCTGCATTTCGTGGATTTTTACTGCGGCAGAGGGACGCTGGGGCGTATTTGCAGAGTGGGGGTTGGCCGCCATCTCTGTTTTCGCACAGCGCACTGTCCACACCGTGAGCGGCACGCAGATGAAAGGCCGGGTCTTGGCAATCTGGCGAAGATCGGGGTAAGAGGGGGCACGAGTTTAAAAAGCGAGATGACTCTCAGATGCGGTAAAGCGCATGGGGTCAGGGCAGGGGGCAGACGTGAGCCAAAGCGATACCTTTATCGAGGAAGTGACCGAAGAGGTCCGCCGCGACAAATTCTATGGCTTTCTGAAGACATACGGCTGGATTGGAATCGTCGCCGTGCTGGCCCTCGTTGGGGGCGCGGCTTTCAACGAATATTCCAAGGCCCAGGCGCGCGCGCAGGCCGAGGCCACGGGCGACGCGTTGACCGCAGCTCTCGGCCAAGAGACCGACGCGGCCCGCGCCGAAGCTTTGGGGCAGGTCACCGCCGAGGGCGACGCTCGCGTGATCGCGGCCATGCTGCGCGCAGGAGAATTGCATGCGGCAGGCGACGCCAAGGCGGCGCTTACCGTGCTGGCGCCTCTGATGGCCGACGATATGCTGGCGCCGGTGTACCGCGATCTGGCCGTGCTGAAATCCGCCATGATCGGCGCGGGGGAAATCGCGCCAGAAGACCGCGTGACGCAACTGGCCGCCATCGCCAGCCCCGGCGCGCCTTACCGGTTGTTGGCCGAGGAACAAATCGCCGCCGCCCAAGTTGAAATGGGCGAGGTTCAGGCCGCGATCGAGGGCTATCGGGCCATCTCGCAGGATGCTGAGGCAAGTAATGCCTTGCGTCGGCGCGCGGCACAGATGATTGTGGCCCTCGGGGCCGATCCTGCGGCTGAATAAGTGTAGTCTGCATGCAAGAGATGCGTCGGGATCGTGTTAAGAAAGGGAGTGCGGGTATGATCGGTCGATCTGGCAAAGCGGGGCTGTTCGTAGCGATGCTGGCGCTCACCGCCTGTGGTGCGGGGCGTGAAGAGATTCTCTCTGGTCCGCGTGTCGATCTGCGCGATGGCTCACCGCTGGCCAATGCCGACACAGGCCCGGTGCAGAACCGCAGCGTGGCGATTTCTTTGGGTCAACAAGTGTCGCGCGCTGCCTGGACCATGACCGGCGCCGGGCGGATGCACGCCTCAGGCCATAACGCTTTTACCTCCGGCACGCCGACACTCGCCTGGACCTCAGACATCGGTCAGGGCAAGACCCGCAAAACCCGCCTGACGGTTGATCCGGTCGCCGCCCAAGGCATCGTCGTGGCGATGGATGCCGAAGCGCGTCTGACCGCCGTCTCCGCCAGCACAGGCGGCACGGTCTGGTCCGTCGATCTGACCCCTGCGGGCGAAAAAGCCGGCAAGGTCTTTGGCGGCGCTTTGGCGATCTCCGGCAACGTGATCTATGCCACCACCGGTTACGGCGATCTCGTGGCGCTCGATCTGAAATCTGGCGGCGAGATCTGGCGCCAACGCCTCGATTCCGTGGGTGCGGCGGGTCTGACGGGCTATGACGGTCTGGCCTATGTCACCGCTGGCAACGGCACAGCCTGGGCGGTTCAGACCTCTGACGGGCGTGTCAAATGGCAGATCACCGGCCCCGAATCCGTGACCTCGCGCGTGGGTGCCGTCTCGCCCGCCGTTTCCGACAAATTCGCGATCCTGCCCTTTGCCTCGGGCGATCTTTACGGCGTGTTCCGGCAAGGCGGCATCCGCTACTGGACCGCCTCTCTGGCCGGTCAGCGCAAGGGCGTGGTCTATGCCAACGTCTCAGACATCACCTCGGACCCGGTGGTGGTGGGCAATACCTTTTACGTCGGCAATCAGGCCGGGCGCTATGCGGCGTTCAACCTCGAGACCGGCACGCGGCTCTGGACGGCGGATGAGGGCGCCTATAGCCCGGCCTCTATCGTCGGCGGCTCTGTCTTCATCGTCACGGATCGCAACGAGCTGGTGCGGCTTTCGGCCTCAACGGGCGCGCGCATCTGGGGCGTGCAACTGCCGTATTTCACCACCGACAAGGTGCGCAAACGCAAGACTGTCTTTGCCCATTACGGCCCGGTCGCTGCGGGTGGCAAAATGTGGGTCGCCTCTGACGATGGCGTGTTGCGCGGCTTTGATCCGGCCTCTGGCGCGCTGGTGTCCACGGTGACGCTCCCGAAAGGGGCCGCGTCCGATCCGATCGTCGTCGGCGGTGTGATGTATCTTCTGCTCGAAGACGGCTCTCTGGCCGCTCTGCACTAAAGCGTTTTTCGAGACGCGTATGAAATCTCTTTGACGAGCGGCCCCGAACAGGTGTATCGGGGCCGCTTGACACTTGTTTTGGAGCCCGTCCATGTCCTTTTCGCTTGCCCTTGTCGGTCGTCCCAATGTGGGCAAATCGACCCTGTTCAACCGCCTCGTCGGGCGGCGGCTGGCTTTGGTCGATGACCAGCCGGGCGTGACGCGCGACCTGCGGGAGGGCGAGGCGAAGCTTGGCGATCTTCGGTTCACCGTGATCGACACGGCGGGGTTGGAAGAAGCCACCGACGAGAGCCTTCAGGGGCGGATGCGCAAGCTCACCGAACGTGCGGTCGATATGGCGGACGTATGTTTGTTCATGGTGGACGGGCGCGCAGGCGTTCTGCCCGCCGATGAGGTCTTTGCCGAGATCCTGCGCAAACGCGCCAAACATGTGATCTTGGCGGTGAACAAGGCCGAGGGGCAGGCGGGCGAGAGCGGGTTTCTTGAGGCCTATGGTTTGGGCATTGGCGAGCCTTTGCGGCTCTCGGCTGAACATGGCGAGGGCATGCCGGATTTGTACGACGCGCTCAAACCGCTGGCGGAAGAGTTCGACATTCGCTCGGCTGAAGAGCAACCCGAGGTCGATGTCGAGCTGACCGAGGAAGAGCAGGAGCTGGGCGAGGGCGAAGACATCGGCGGCGCATCGCGCGATTTCACGCTGGACAAACCGCTGCAAATCGCCGTCGTGGGCCGCCCGAATGCCGGAAAATCCACGCTGATCAACAAGCTCTTGGGCGAAGATCGTCTTTTGACCGGCCCCGAGGCCGGGATCACCCGCGACTCGATCTCCGTGACCATGACGTGGAACGGCACGCCGGTGCGCGTGTTCGACACGGCGGGGATGCGAAAAAAGGCCAAGGTGCAGGAAAAGCTTGAAAAGCTCTCCGTCGCCGATGGTCTGCGCGCGGTGAAATTCGCTGAGGTCGTGGTCGTCCTGCTTGATGTTTCGATCCCCTTCGAGCAACAGGACCTGCGCATTGCCGATCTCGCGGAGCGCGAGGGCCGTGCCGTGGTGATCGCGGTCAACAAATGGGACGAGGAAAAGGACAAATCCAACAAAGCGAAAGAGCTGCGTGAAGAGTTCGCGCGTCTCCTGCCGCAGCTCCGCGGTGCGCAACTGGTGACCGTGTCGGCGATGACCGGCAAGAACCTCGATAAACTGCAAGAAGCCATCCTGAACGCGCATGCGATCTGGAACCGCCGCGTGTCGACCTCGCGTCTCAATTCCTGGCTCGGCGCCATGACCACGGCCCACCCGCCGCCTGCGCCAGGCGGTCGTCGGATCAAGCTGCGGTACATGACCCAGGTGAAAGCCCGCCCGCCGCAATTCGTGGTGATGTGTTCGCATCCCGACGAGTTGAACGACAGCTATAAACGCTATCTGATCAACGGCTTGCGCGAAGATTTTGATATGCCGGGGACGCCGATCCGGCTGTTCTTCCGCTCTCAGGCGGACAAGAACCCCTATAAGAACAAGACGAAATCGACGCCCTCGCGGCTGCGCAAACACTTGGGCAAAGACCGCGCGGATGCGCCGAAGGTGAAGAAACAGCGGCCTCCGAAGCGGTGAGGCTGCTTATCACCGCATTGAAAAAGGCACCCGAAGGTTATCCTTCGGGTGCCTTTTCTGGTCTTGCGCCTTTTTCGGCCCGAGCGGTCGTCAGCGCTTACACTTAAGCCACATGCTGATGATCGGAAGTTTCGTGCCGTCCGGCTGCGTCGAGAAACCGGGTTCGCCCTCGGCTTTGATGGAAATGCCGTTAAATTCCTGATCGACGCAGATGTTTCCTATGCGGCGGATAACTTCGGGCTCTGACACAAGTTTCGGATTGTAAGTGACATGGAACGTCGAGAGACGCCCGTTATTTTCCATCGGGAACAGCAGCTCAATCCCCTGTTGATCCGCTGGTTCAAGAAGCACGTCCTTGATTTTCTGACGGCGGTCCGCAGCCGCTTGCGGGTCAACGGAACAGGCAGACAATGTGGCGATCATGGCCATGCCGATAAAAAAGTGCTTCATAAAGCGCCCCCTTTGAAATCAAATTTTTGGCTATTCAAAATTCGCTGGGGCTATGGTTAACGTAGTTCAGAGGTCGAGATCAACCCAGATCGGAACGTGATCGGACGGCTTGTCTTTGGCGCGGGTGTAAGCGTCGATCTGACAGTCGGTCAAAAGATCGGCGGCCTGCGGCGACAAAAGGAAATGGTCGATGCGGATGCCGTCGTTTTTCTGAAACGCGCCTGCTTGATAATCCCAGAACGTATAGGTGTCCGGCGCGCCATTGCGCACACGGAGCGCATCCGTCAGGCCGAGGTTCATGAGTTTGCGGAACTTGGCGCGGCTCTCAGGGCGGAACAGCGCGTCCTCTTTCCAGGCCTCCGGGCGTTTCGCATCCTCAGGCTGCGGGATCAGGTTGTAATCGCCCGCCATGAGGAAGGGCTGTTCTTCGGCCAGCAACTCTTGCGCGCGGGCCGTCAGCCGGTCGAACCATTTGAGTTTGAAGTCATATTTCGAACCGGGCACAGGCGCGCCATCGCCGTCCAGATCAACCGGATTGCCATTCGGGAGGTAGAGCCCACAGATGCGGATCGCGCCCTTGTCGCCGACCACCGTGGCCTCGATGTAACGCGCCTCTTCATCGTCGGCCCCGTCGCGGCCCGCGCCTTCGGCGCCGGTGAGGCCGCGAGTGACATCTTCGAGCGGCAGTTTCGACAGGAGAGCAACGCCGTTGAACGACTTTTGGCCATGGGTTTCAACGTTGTAGCCCATGTCTTCGAAAATCTCGCGGGGGAAGTTTTCGTCCACGGATTTGATCTCTTGAAGGATCGCCACATCCGGCTCGGCCTCTTTCAGCCAGTCTTGCAGGGCATTCACCCGCGCCTTGATGCCGTTGATGTTGAAGCTGGCGATTTTCATGACGGCTCTCCTTGGTTTGCCTCTTTTTAGGGGGCGAGTGGGGCGAGGGAAAGGGGATGTTGGCAGAAGGCCGACAAAGCTTTGATGTGGGCGTCAGACTTTGGCCGCAATCGCCCGGCCCGCCGCCGCGGCCGAGGCCCAGGCCCATTGGAAATTATAGCCCCCGAGCCAGCCGGTGACATCGACCACTTCGCCGATGAAATAAAGGCCCGGCACAGATTTGACCTCCATGGTTTTTGACGACAGCTCATTGGTGTCGACGCCGCCCAAGGTGACTTCGGCGGTGCGGTAGCCTTCGGAGCCGGTGGGTTTCAAAGTCAGCCCATGGAGCTGATCGGCGAGTGCGCGCAGCGCCTTGTCGGAGTGATCGGCGAGGTTTCCCTTTAGCTGAAATTTCTCCGCCAGTGCCGTCGCGAGTTTGGTGGGGAAGAGCGTCGCAAGGGCGGTTTGCATCTGGCGTCGGCCATTTTGTGCGCGCTCGGATTTCAGCGCTTCAAAGGCATCTTGTCCGGGCAAAAGATCGACGGTGATCGCGTCACCTTCGCGCCAGTAATTCGACACTTGCAGCACCGAAGGCCCGGAAAGACCGCGATGGGTGAACAAAAGCGCCTCGTCAAAAGAGGTGCCATTCGCCGTCACGCGGGCGTCCAAAGCCGTGCCCGCGAGCGGTGCGATCCAGTCGAGCTCATGCGGGGCAAACGTCAGGGGCACGAGGCCGGGGCGGGTGTCGAGAAGCGTGAGGCTGAACTGCTCGGCGATCTGATAACCTATGCCGGTGGCGCCCATTTTCGGGATCGACTTGCCGCCGGAGGCGACGACGAGGGTGCGGCATTGAACCGGGGCACCATTCAGGGTGACGATGAAATGAGTTCCGTCGTGGCGGATGTCGCCCACCTCTGTGGACAGGCGGATCTCTGCGCCTCGTGCCTCGGCCAACAGCATGTCGATGATCGCGGCGGATTTGCCGTCACAGAACAGTTGGCCCAGCCCTTTCTCAGGATTTTTCTCATGCCAGGTGATGCCATGTGTGGCCAGAAGGTCGATGAAATCCCATTGCGTGTAACGCGCCAGAGCCGATTTCATGAAATGTGGATTGGCGGAGAGGTAGTTTTGCGCCTCGGCGTAGAGATTGGTGAAATTGCACCGCCCTCCGCCGGAAATGCGGACCTTGTCGGCGGGGCGTTTGGCGTGATCGACGACCAACACGGAGCCGCCTCGCTCGGTGGCGAATTTCGCGCAAAACAGCCCGGCAGCGCCCGCGCCCAAGATGATCGTGTCAAACTGTTCCATGGCCCGGTTTGAGCAGGGTGGCGTAGGTATTGCAAGCCTGAGTCTTGCTGTATCGCGGCACAGACCGCGCGACATGTCTTTTCGGTTTCCTGCACAGTCGGGGCGGCTTTAGGCCCAATTTAACTTTGTTGTGGTTTCTAAGAGGGCGAGGATCGCGTGTGGGTCGCGCGAAACAAGATCGTCTTGGCGGAAGGGGCGCGTGTGTTATGACTGTGGTTGCGGTCTGGGATTTACAGAATGTGTCCGTGACGGGGACGCCCTTTGCGTCAAATGCCACGGCCGATAGTCACGATGTCGGGACGTTTCTGACCATCAACGGCCCGCCCATTGTGGTCGATGTCTCCGATGATGATGGGTATTTTGAGGACGCGGACGGGTCGCAAACCGCCTCTGAGATGACCCTGGGCGGAGTGACCTATGCGGCCGGTTCAGAGGCCGAGAACGAATATTCCTATGTTTTGCGGCCGGTTGGCGGCGCGACAGACGGCTCCGATGATATTATCGTCTATGCCTTTGAGGTCGAAGGCGATGTCATGGGCATCGCCGCGACGGATCGGCTTGTGCCTGGTGTCACCTATGAAATCATGGCCGAGGACAGTAACGATCCGTCTGTTGCCTATAGTGCGCTCTATGTCTGTTTCGCGGCGGGGCAACGCATTGCCACGCCAGAGGGCGCATGCCGGGTGGAGGCGCTGCGTGCCGGTGATCCGGTGTGGACACAGAATGGGGCGCAGCCGCTGATATGGGCGGGCCAGTCCCATGTTCCTGCCATGGGGGCACAGGCCGCGATTCAGTTCGGCCCCAAGGCCTGTCGGGCCCTTGGGTTTGCCTCGAAAGGCATTCGGGTCAGCCCGCAACACCGTATGATCTGGCCGAGTTCGGATAGGCTGGCGGAAAGTCGACTTGTGCCTGCGCGAGCCTTCCTTGGCTGGCAAGATGTGACCCGCTGTCCGAAGCAGAGACAGCACTATGTGCATCTTATGCTGGACCATCACGCGTTGCTGGAGGTGGAAGGCGTCTGGAGTGAAAGTTTCAACCCGGGGCCGCAGGCGCTTCGCGCGCTCGCGCCCGCGGACCGCCTGCTTTTGATGGCCCGCTATCCGTCGGTCACCACCTCTCGTGTCTTTAAAGATGTCTGTCCGGTTGAAAAGGTCGGGTCTTTTCGACGGCGTCTCGGGCTTGCGCCGCTTGCTGGTGGTTATGACCTTGAGCCGCTTTCTGGCGGCCATGACAGAGTGCGCCGGTCGGAGAATGTGCTGCGTGTTGCTCTCGGCGCGCGGCAATAGAAAGAAAAGGCCCCCGAAACGGGAGCCTTTCTCTCGACTGTGGGAGGGACAGTCTATCGTATCTTAGTTGTCGTTCACTTCGGCACTCGCAGCAGGCGTGGTGGTGTCGCCGGTGTAGAGCACGGTCAGCACATCTTTCAGGGCAGGTGTGCGAAAGTCGATGCGCACGTCGGTGTTCGCGCCCGCTTTCACCGGCGCGGAGCCGAGCACTTTGCCTTCGACACCGTCACGGGCGTCGTAAGCGTAGATCACACCGGCGCTGTCGGCGCGCACCAACTCAAGGGTCACGCCGGAGTTCGTGTTTTGGGCGTAACCGGGTTTGATGTAATTGGTGCCTGCGAAGGCGGCGGAGCCTGCGAGGGTGACAACAGCAGCGGCGAGAACGGTTTTAACGGAATGTTTGGTCATGAGTATCGGTCCTTTTGCGTGAGAGAGCGACAGGAATGCTCTCTTCTTGCCACCTCATATGGTGCTTTCGGGCGGGACGGGTAGTCCGTGAAACTTCACAAGGCTGTGTGCATGAAATAACATCACGAAGTGTTTATCTGTGCGAATATAGGTGCAGACGTCAAAAAGGAGGCCAAAAGGCCTCCGTCTTTTGGATGTTTGAGAGAGCGGGCCTCTTACATCGAAAAGGACACGCCGCAGCCGCAGGCCGAGGTCGCGTTCGGATTGTCGATCACGAACCGTGCGCCGATCAACTCTTCGGTGAAATCGATCGTCGCGTTTTCGAGAAATGGCAGGGACACAGGGTCGATCACCACCGTGCCGCCATCGCCTGCCAGAACCACGTCGTCTTCGGCAGGCGCGTCCAGCGTGATGTCATATTGAAACCCCGAACAGCCGCCGCCCTCGACCGCCACACGCAGCGCCTTGTCCTCGCCGGTCGCGGCGTTGATTTCCGCCAGACGCGCATATGCGCGAGAGGTCACTTTCGGGGGCAGGGTGAGGGCCATGATGTCGATCCCGGGGGTTCAGACTGAAAAAACAGTCCTTTATTGCGAAAAAGCGACGTCATCTGTTTGTCGCGGGTCTCTGAGCACAATATAGTTGTGGAAAACTCAGGCGACAAGGTGGGGTGCTGTCAGCCCCGCTGTGGAAAAGAGAACAGATGTTAAAACCCTACGCAAGCCAGCCCAATGAGACGCGGGGCCGTCTCTATCCCGAGGAACTGTCGACATTCCGCTCGCCCTTTCAACGCGACCGCGACCGGATCATCCACTCCTCGGCCTTTCGCCGGCTGAAACACAAGACGCAGGTCTTCGTCGAACACGAGGGCGATTACTACCGGACGCGGTTGACCCATTCGATCGAGGTGGCGCAGGTGGCGCGCACCATGGCGGGGGCTTTGGGGCTGAACGAAGGTCTGGCGGAGGCCATCGCTCTGGCGCATGATCTGGGCCATTCGCCTTTCGGGCACACCGGGGAGGATGCGCTTGAGCTGTTGATGGAGCCTTACGGGGGCTTCGATCACAACGCGCAGGCGCTTCGGATCGTGACCAAACTGGAAAAGCATTACGCGACCTTCGATGGGCTGAACCTGACCTGGGAGAGCCTTGAGGGCATCGCCAAACACAACGGGCCCATCGTGGGCCCCAACGCCGACAAAAAGAAACACCCCGACGATGCGCCGTTGCCCTATGCGCTCAAGGAGGTGAACGATCTCTTCGATCTGGAACTGCACACCTTTGCCTCCGCCGAGGCGCAGGTGGCGGCGATTGCCGATGATGTGGCCTACAACCACCACGACCTGCACGACGGGCTGCGCGCCGGGCTGTTCACCGCCGAGGACCTGATGGAACTGCCTCTGACGGGACCGGCCTACGAAGAAGTTGACCGGCTGTACCCCGGACTTGAGCGCAACCGGCGCGATCACGAGGCTCTGCGGCGGATTTTCGGCTATATGGTCGAGGATGTGCTGACCATCGCCACCAACCGGTTGGAGGCCGCCAAACCCGAAACGGCGCAGGACATTCGCGATATGGACCGGACGATCATTCGCTTCTCAAAGCCGTTCTTCCAAAACCTCAAAGCGATTAAATCCTTTTTGTTCAAACGGATGTATCGCGCCCCTTCGGTGGTCAAGGAACGCAAGCGCGTCACCCAAATGGTCAACACGCTCTTCCCGCTGTTCACGGAAAAACCCGAGCTTTTGCCCGCCGAATGGCGCCACGAGGTCGAGGCGGCGCAGTCGGAAACCGAGCTGGCGCGGATCGTGCTTGATTATGTCGCGGGCATGACCGACCGTTTCGCCATTCAGGAATTTGAACGACTTTGCGCCTGATGCGTTAGGGTGAGTTGAGTATTTAAAGCACAAAGGAAACGGCGACATGGCCACAGAACAACTGACGGGTCTGGGACCGGTCGAGGCCTTTGCCCTTGTGGGTGTGCTGGGTGTTGGCTCGCAGTGGCTCGCGTGGCGGCTGAAACTGCCTGCGATTGTGCTGATGCTGGCGGCGGGGCTTTTGGTCGGGCCAGCACTGGGCGTGCTTGAGCCGCAGCGTGACATCGGCGAGCTGGTACAGCCTTTGATTTCACTTGCGGTTGCGGTGATCCTGTTCGAAGGCGGGCTGACACTCGATCTCCACAAACTGGGCGACGCACGCAAAGGCGTGACGCGGCTGGTGCTGATCGGGGCGCCTTTGGGGTGGTTCCTGTCGTCGGCGGCGCTGCATTGGGGCGCGGGGCTTGGCTGGGAGGCTTCGGCGGTCTTTGGCGGCATCATGGTGGTGACCGGGCCAACGGTGATCGCGCCACTTCTGCGTCAGGCCAAATTGCAAAAACGCCCCGCGAACCTGTTGCAATGGGAGGCCATCGTCAACGACCCTGTGGGGGCGCTCGCGGCCGTTCTGGCGTTCGAATTCGTGCTTGTGGGCCGCGAGGCGGAGAGCTTTCCCGATGCGGTGATGCAATTGGCGCTCGGCATTGCCATCGCCATGGCCGTGGGCATCGCCTCAGGCGCCGCGATTTCCTACACGTTCCGCCGCGCGTTTGTGCCGGAATATATGAAGGTGCCGGTGCTCTTCGCGACGCTTTTGGCGACCTTTGCTTTCCCGAACATGATGTTGCACGAAAGCGGGCTTTTGGCGGTCACCGTCATGGGGTTGATCATCGCCAATGCCGATCTGCCGTCCTTCGAAGAGCTGCGGCGCTTCAAGGAACATGCCACGATCCTCTTGGTCTCCGGTGTCTTCATTCTCTTGGCGTCGTCGATGGATTTCGCCTCTTTGGGGCAACTCACCTGGCGCGCCGGTCTGTTCGTGGCCTTGGTGATCTTTGTGGCGCGGCCTTTGACGGTGTTGATTTCGCTCATCGGCACGGGGCTGCCACGCAATGAGAAACTGTTGATCGCATTGACCGGCCCGCGCGGCGTGGTTTTGGTGGCCGTTGCCGGTCTCTTTGGTGAACGTCTGGCCGCCAATGGGGTCACGGATGGTGCCGTTGTCGGGCCTTTGGCCTTTGTGCTGGTGCTGGTCACGGTGGTGTTGCACGGCTTCACGCTGGCGCCAATGGCGCGCGCGCTGGGGCTGGCGGCGACAGGCAAGCCCGGGGTGTTGATCCTTGGCGGCTCGCGGTTCACCACGGCGCTGGCTGAGGCGTTGAAGCGCGAAGAGGTGCCGGTCCTGATCGCCGATCCCAACCACGCGCGTCTGGTGCGCCCGCGGGCGGCGGGTCTGCCGGTGTTTTACGGCGATATTCTGGGTGAGGCGGCGGAGGACAGCCTTGAGGTGCTGTCCTTTGAGACACTGATCGCGGCGACGGAGAATGACGCCTATAACACGCTCGTGGCCACCGATTTCGGATCGGAATTCGGGCGGGATCAGGTCTGGCAACTGGCCCGTGTCAAAGGCGAGCGTGCACGCCATGCATTGCCCACGCAACTGGGAGGGCGACCTTTTGGCGGCGGCAAGACTTACGGCGAGCTGGACGATCTGATGCGGCAGGGCTGGAAACTGTCGGTCACGCCGCTCTCTGAGGACTACGGGTTCGATCAGTGGAAAGAGGACCGGCCCAATGCGATGCTTTTGGGGCGGATGGGCACCGATGGCGTGTTCAAACGTTTCCTGCCCGAAGATGCCGAGCTTCTGTTCCCGGGCCGCGCCGAGGCAGCGATCAAGGACCTGCCCGAGGACCAGCGTGAAAGTGCGCGTGAGGCCTTGAAGCGGCGGCGCACAGAGTTGCGGGTCAACACGGCGCGCGGGCGGATGTCGCCGGGGGTGAAGCTTGTCTCGCTTGTGCCGCCGGAGGCGGAAAGCGCAAAGGCCGGCTAACCCCGCCCATTGAAGCCGTTGACGTGGCGCGCCCGCGTGGTAAACCCGCGCTGGACTTATAAAGAGAGAGACCATGAACCTGTTCGCCGATATCCGTGCCCTTGTGATCGACAGCCTTGAGGCTCTGACCAAAGAGGGCGTTTTGCCCGAAGGTCTGGAGTTTGCCAATGTGGCCGTCGAGCCGCCGCGCGATCCGCTGCATGGAGATATGGCGACCAATGCCGCGATGGTTTTGGCGAAACCGGCCAAAATGAAGCCGCGCGACATTGCCGACAAATTGTCGGAGAAACTCTCGGCTGACGCGCGGATTACGTCCGTCGATGTGGCAGGGCCGGGGTTCATCAACCTGCGTCTCGATGAAAGCGTCTGGTCCGGTCTCGTGGAAACCGTGCTCTCCAGCGAGGGCTATGGCCGCTCGACCATGGGGGCCAAGGCCAAGATCAACGTCGAATATGTCTCCGCCAACCCGACCGGTCCGATGCATGTGGGGCACACGCGCGGCGCTGTGTTTGGCGATGCTTTGGCGTCTCTGTTGGATTTCGCGGGCTATGACGTGACGCGCGAATATTACATCAACGACGGCGGTGCGCAGGTCGATGTGCTGGCGCGCTCCGTGTTTGAACGCTACCGCGAGGCCAATGGTCTCAGCCCCGAGATTGCCGAGGGGCTGTACCCGGGCGATTACCTTGTGCCCGTGGGCGAGGCTCTGAAAGAGAAATATGGCGACAGCCTTTTGGATCAGCCCGAAGAGGTCTGGCTGGCCGATGTCCGCGTCTTTGCGACCGATGCGATGATGGCGATGATCCGCGAGGATCTGGCGCTTTTGGGCGTCGAGATGGACAAGTTCTTCTCGGAAAAATCGCTCTACAACACCGGCCTGATCGAAGCGGCGATTCAAGAGCTGAAAGACAAGGGCCTGATCTATCGCGGCACGCTTGAGCCGCCGAAGGGCAAGCTGCCCGAGGACTGGGAGCCGCGTGAGCAGACGCTGTTCAAATCCACCGAACATGGCGACGACGTCGACCGTCCGATCCAGAAATCCGACGGCGCATGGACCTATTTCGCCCCTGACATCGCCTATCACTACGATAAGGTGAAGCGCGGCTATGACGGCATCATCGACGTTTTCGGCGCCGACCATGGCGGCTATGTCAAACGGATGAAGGCGGCTGTCTCGGCGCTGTCCGATGGCAAGGTCGATTGCGACATCAAGCTCATTCAGTTGGTCAAGCTGTTCAAGAACGGCGAGCCGTTCAAAATGTCGAAACGGGCAGGGACGTTTGTGACCCTGCGCGATGTGGTCGAACAGGCGGGCAAGGATGTGACCCGCTTCATCATGCTCACCCGCAAAAACGACGCGCCGCTGGATTTCGATTTCGCGCGTGTGCTGGAACAGTCGAAAGACAACCCGGTGTTCTACGTGCAATACGCCCATGCGCGGGTCTCATCCGTGCTGCGCAAGGCAGAGGAGCAGGGGATCACGCTCTCCAACAGCCCCCGCTTCGACGACCCAGCCGAAATTGCCGTGGCGCGCAAGATCGCGGATTTCCCGCGTCAGGTGGAGATCGCCGCCAAAGGCCACGAGCCGCACCGGATTGCGTTCTACCTCTACGAACTGGCCTCCGACTTCCATGCGCTTTGGAACAAGGGCAACGACAATGAGGCGCTGCGCTTCTTGCAGGAGGATGCAGACGTGTCCGCGGCAAAAATTGCACTTCCGCGTGCCGTGGCCGTTGTGATTTCTGCCGGACTTGCTATCCTTGGCGTAACCCCGGCGAAAGAAATGCGTTGATCTTCAAGAGCTTCGCGCCAAACTGACCGGGACCCCCGGGAGGGGCCGCATCTGAAACGAGGGCAAAAGATCCTCACGCGGCCTCTCAAGAGCAGACGATAACCCGCAGAAAACAAGCGGGAAAAGAACGAGGCGAAGACTATGCAGGACGTTTATAACGGCCCCGGTTCCCCCTATGCGCAGGCGCAGGATCGCGGCTTCACTTCTCGTGAAAATCCCCGTGACTATCATTGGCAAAGACCCGAGCCGCAAGTCTCGCGGCAGGGCCATTATGGCGGTCACAGCCACCCCGGGCTGGCCGGCGCGCCGGATGCGGATCGGTTGTTTTCCAACGAGAATGTGCACTTTCCGCCACAGTCGGACCGCGCCGCGTCGCAAGATTACAGCCATATGGCACAGGGGTTCCAAGACCCGCGCGCCAGCTACGAGGCGGGACCCGCCTATGTCTACGACGCGCTCGGAACCCCCGACGGCGCAGCGGAGACGGAGGCTGCGGCCCGTCCGCATCTTGGTCCCGCGCAGATCGGCGGCGCACTCGTCTCTCTGGCGCTGATCCTGGGCCTCGGTATTTGGGGCTATAAGCTGATGGTGCGCGATGTGACCGGCGTGCCGGTTATCCGCGCGCTCGAAGGCTCGGCGCGGCTTTTGCCCGATGATCCGGGCGGCCAACTTGCGATGCATCAGGGCCTCGCGGTCAATTCCGTCACCGCCGATGGCTCTGCGGCGGCCCCTGCGGATCGCTATGTTCTGGCGCCTGCCACGGCCAGCCTGACAGATGAAGATCAACCGATGTCGGAGGTTCAGCCGGTGTTGTCGTCCTACGAGCCGTCGAATGATGCTTTCGCGTTGGAGGCCGCTCCTGAGGCGCTTGAGCAAGTCGCGGTGAACGAAGACCCGCTTGAGCTTCAAAGTGTCGAGGATCTGGCCGCCTCTGTCGAGGATATGGCGGAAGACATGGCCACAACCGATGTGATGATCTCGCCAATCCCGAAACCGCGTCCGGTGCGACTGGCCTCTCTGGCGCAATCCGCGACCACCTCCACGACACGCACGGATGCCGCGAGCCTCGATGGGGTTGCGGGCGATATTCTGGCTGCGATCGGTGGCGTGAATGAGATGACGCCCTCTGAGGTGCCCGCGGGATCGCGTCTGGTGCAATTCGGCGCGTTTCAGTCCGAAGACATCGCGCGCAGCGAATGGACCCGTCTCTCGGGCCGGTTCGAAGAGCTGATGGAGGGCAAAACCCGCGTGATCGAACAGGCGGAAAGCGGCGGTAAATCTTTTTACCGCCTGCGCGCCTATGGCTTTGCCGATGCGTCTGACGCCAACCGCTTCTGTGCCGCTTTGACCGCGATGAACGCGGCCTGTGTGCCGACCGTTCAGCGCTAAGGCGATGGGACTGGATCGAGGGCAGGGCGCTTACATTTTCGGGTGCGAAACTCTGACGCTGTCTCCCTCGGAGGCGGCGTTTTTCCGTGAGGCGCAGCCCTGGGGCTTTATCCTTTTCGCCCGCAATGTCGACACACCCGATCAACTGCGCGCACTGACCTCTGATCTGCGGGAGGCCGTTGGCTGGCATGCGCCGGTGCTGATCGACCAAGAGGGCGGCCGGGTGCAGCGGATGCGCGCGCCGCATTGGCGTGAATTCCTGCCGCCTTTGGATCAGGTCCTGACAGCAAAGGACCCCGACCGCGCTCTGTGGCTCAGGGGGCGGTTATTGGCCGAGGATTTGTTCCGCGCGGGCATCGACGTGAACTGTGTGCCCGGCCTCGATGTGGCCCGCGATGAGACCCATCCTTTCCTGAAAAACCGCTGTTTCTCCGAGGATCACGGCATGGTGGCTCGCATGGGCCGCGCCTTGGTCGAAGGCATGGCCGCAGGCGGCGTGTCGCCAGTGATGAAACATCTGCCCGGCCACGGGCGCGGCACGGTGGACAGCCATAAGGGCCTGCCACGCGTCACCGCTTCGCGCGCGGACCTGGCCGAGGATTTCGCCCCCTTCGAGGCGCTGAGCGATCTGTCGATGGGGATGAGCGCGCATATCATCCTCGATGCCATCGACCCTGAACGACCCGCCACGCAAAGCCCGAAAGCGATCCGGGTGATCCGCGACGAGATCGGCTTTGACGGGCTTTTGATGACCGACGACATTTCCATGGGCGCGCTTGCGGGCACCGTGTTGGAACGCGGCGAAACGGCGCTTGCGGCAGGCTGCGACATGGTTCTGCATTGCAATGGCGATCTCACGGAGATGCAGGAGATCGCACGGCTGGGAGAGATGTCGGAGGCGGCACAGGCCCGCGCAGACCGCGCCATTGCCCGCCGCCCGGCCTACACGCCCATTGACATCAATGCGCTGGCGGAAGAGTTTTCCAGAACGTAATTTCGCAACCCGAAGGCATCCGATGGCCGACAACGACCAATTCGATCTCAGCGATATTCTCAGCGTCGAGGACCGTCTCGCCGCTGAGGCTTTGATCGTGGATGTCGACGGTTTCGAGGGCCCTTTGGATTTGCTCCTGCAATTGTCGCGCACGCAGAAGGTCGATTTGATGAAAATCTCGATCCTGCATTTGGCGCAGCAATATCTGATCTTCGTCGAGAAGGCCAAGGAGCTTAGGATCGAACTGGCCGCCGACTATCTGGTGATGGCGGCTTGGCTGGCGTTCCTGAAATCGCGGCTTTTGTTGCCGCCCGATCCGACGGACGAGGGCCCCTCGGGCGAAGAACTGGCCGCGCATCTTGCCTTTCAGTTGCAGCGTTTGGAGGCGATGCGGGACGCGGCCGCCAAACTCATGGCGCGCGACCAGAAGGGCCGCGATTTTTTCGTGCGCGGCATCCCCGAAGAGGTCCAGCGCCTGCGCAATGTGACCTATACGGCGACGCTTTTGGACCTGATGCAGGCCTACGCACGGGTGCGGACGAAAGACGAATTTCGCCCCTTCGTGATGGACCGCGAGGCGATCCTGTCGATGGAACAGGCGCTGGAACGGATGCGGGGGCTCATTCCTTTCGCGGTGGACTGGGCGGATCTGTCGTCCTACCTGCCTGAGGGGTGGGAATTGGACCCCAAAAAACGGCGCTCGGCCACAGCGGCGACATTCGCGGCCTCTTTGGAGCTGGCGAAACAGGGCCAGATCGAATTGCGTCAGGGCGGCACCTTCGCGCCCATTCAGATCAAAGCGAGACGGAGATAACATGTCGGACGATCAGGCAGAGGTTGCACAAGAGGAAAGCCTGTTCGAGGCGCCGCCTTTGGCGGAGCAGGAGCGCATGGTCGAAGCGGTGCTTTTCGCCTCCGCCGATCCCGTGAGCCTCACCGATCTTGCCGCCCGGATGCCGCATGGCTGTGAACCGAAAGCGGCCTTGGAGCAATTGCAGAAACGCTACGAGGGGCGCGGCGTGCGGGTGGTGCGTGTGGGCGACAATTGGGCTTTGCGCACCGCGCCGGACCTTGGTTTTCTGATGCAAAAAGAAACGGTTGAGACGCGCAAGCTCAGCCGTGCGGCGATCGAGACGCTGGCGATCATCTCCTATCACCAACCCTGCACCCGCGCCGAGATCGAGGAAATCCGCGGCGTCTCCGTGTCGCGTGGCACCTTGGATCAGCTCATGGAGCTGGAATGGATCCGGTTCGGGCGCCGCCGCATGAGCCCCGGACGGCCCGTGACCTATGTGGTGACCGCGCAATTCCTCGACCACTTCGGGCTTGAGAGCGCGCGCGATCTGCCGGGGGTCAAGGAGCTGCGGGCCGCCGGTCTTTTGGAAAGCCGTCCGATGCCGGGGCTGGATGAGCGCGATGAAGAGGACGATCAGGACGATCTGTTTGAAGATGAATCCTGATCCTCACAGGAATTTGTGCCGCAGGTTTTCATCTTTGTGACGTGGAAAGGGCGCATTTCATTTTTATGTGGTATACACGTTAGGAAATGGCGCTCTGCGCACCACTCGAGCCAAAAGGCGATGCGACATGAATTTGGACAGACTGATCAATATGGTCATCAACCGCGTGATCCGCACCCTCGTGAACAAGGGGGTGAATGCCGGGATCGATGCAGGGTCTTCGGCACTGGCCAAGCGACGCAAACCCGGTGATGAGGCGGTGCTGACCGAAGAGGAGCAACGCCAGCAAACGAAAGATCAGGCCCGGATGGCCGCGCAGGGCAAGAAAGCCGCGAAAAATGCACGCCAATTCGCCCGTATGGGACGCCGCATTGGCAAGTTCTAACCGCCTTCCTTGATCTCAAACGCGACAAAGGTGAAGCTCGCCGGGCTCCTCGATACAGATGTGTCCGAGGCTTGGATGAGAAAACCAAAGCTCATGTTTTGAGAGCGATGGGCTTTTTTTGTTAAACTTTGCTCAATTCTTCAGTTTATTTTAATCGTTTCCCCCAACACTCCTTGAAAAATATGCCATAGAAGGCCGAATTGTCTATAAAACTACTGCGGCTGCGTTTGTTTTTCCGTTTGAAGGACAGGTGTATCCGCGTTGCGCCTGCCAAGGACGACATTGCCACGTTTTGAAAGGACGAGGAGGTCGGATCATGAGACGCCTGGAAGAGACCAAAGGAGAGAAACCGTGACAGCGCTGTCCGCCAGCATGGGGCACCGCGTGACGGCGTATCGGCCAGCGCTTTTTCTGTTGTATGTCCAATCCGTGTTGGCCCTCTCGGCTCTGTCGATTGCTCTTCTCATTGCTCTGAGCGAATTTTCCGGTCATGTTCCGATGGTGTTTCTCTCCAAAGGCAACGGACCACATCCACTCAGCATCCTTTCAATCTGCATCTTCAGCTTTGCCATTCTCCGGCGCAGCCCCTTTAAGGTGCAGACCTGGTGGCGGCGCGGGCTTTTCGCTCTGGTCCTGATGATCTGTGTCACCCGTTTGGCGGAAATTTTCCTCCTGAAATCCGCACCACTCTCGGGTCTCGCGATGACATTTTATCGCGATGCACCGTCGGTCGGGATCTCTATGGGCGCCAATACGGCGCTCTCTTTGGGGCTGTTCAGCCTCGGCGCCCTTATGCGGGGACGCGCCTCGACGGTGGCTTTCGTGGTGACGGTTCTGGGCCTTGTCCCTGTCAGCCATGCGATGTTTTCCTATTTCTTCGATATGCCGAGCGGCTACGGCGCGATGTCGCCCCCGACACTTGTTTTGCTCAGCCTCGCTGGGCTCTCGCAGCTTTTTGTCTTTTTTCGCACCCCGCTGTTACGGCCCTTTCTGAGTGAAACGCCTTGGGGGCGTATGGCACGCCGTCAGGCGACGGCTGCGACCGTGGGTGTGTTCTTTCTCGGCGTGGTGTTTCATGGTCCTGATGACACAGGGCTGGCTGGCGCGCTTCTCTCCGCTGTGTTCTGGCTGTCTCTTGTGATCCTTTTGGCGGCGGGTCCGATCTTTGAGCGGATTGAACGCGAACGGCGCGGCCTGTCACGCGAAATGCACAGGCAGGCGCGCCGGGACCCTCTGACCGGACTGTTGAACCGCCGCGCCGTGCGGGCCTATATCGACCAACACACGGTTGCCGACGGGCGCATGGAGACGGTCGGGGTGCTCTTGGCTGATATTGACCATTTCAAACGGGTGAACGATACGGTCGGCCATATGACCGGCGATGCTGTGCTCAGTGAGCTTGGTAAGAAACTGCAAAGCAAGTTGCGCCCCTCTGATCTTGTGGCGCGCTGGGGCGGTGAGGAGTTTCTCATCTTGCTGCCGGGCGCCAATCTTGAGCAAACCATGAATATGGCGCAGGTGCTGCGAGCGGCTGTCGCCTCTCATATCAGCTGGGAAAAGGATGGCCAGAGGGAGCCTGTGACCCTGTCGATCGGCGTGGCGATCTATACCGCCGATGGGACAGAAAGCCTTGAACAAGCGATCCAAAAGGCCGATACGGCGCTTTATGCCGCCAAGTCTCAGGGCCGCAACCGGGTGTTGTGTCACAACGCGCCCGGAAGTGGGGCACAGTCGAAAACGATTGCGGACTATCGACCGAAAGCCGCGGCGTTGCATTAAACACGGCTTTCTAAGAAGCTACGGATCAGCTGCGGAAATGTTTCGACAGCTTCAGGCCCTGACCCTGATAATTCGAGGCCAGATCAGCGCCATAAAGCCGATCCGGTCGGCTTTGCATCCGCTCATAGACCAGCCGCCCGACGATCTGACCGTGCTCAAGGACAAAGGGCGCCTCGTGACAGCGCACTTCCAAAACACCACGCGCACCCGCGCCGCCCGCATCGACATTGCCAAAGCCGGGATCGAAAAAGCCCGCGTAATGCACCCGGAATTCGCCCACCATGGCAAGGTAGGGCGCCATTTCGGCGGCGTAATCCGGCGGGATATGCACAGCTTCGCGGCTCACCAGAATGTAGAAGGCGCCGGGGTCGAGGATGATCTGACCGGTCTTGGAATAGATCGGCTCCCAATACTCCGCGGGGTCGTAATGCCCGATGTTGTCGAGATCAATCACGCCGGTGTGCGGCTTGGCCCGGTAGCCAACGAGATCGCTCTCTGCGGGTTCGAGATCGACAGAGAACCCAAGCCCCTGATCGATCACGGCGGGGCCGTCCACCAGCGGGCTGTCTTGATGAAGCGCGGTGAGTTCTTCGTCGCTCAGCTGCGCCTGACCGGCGCGAAACCGCACCTGATTGAGCCGCATCCCCGGACGCACCAGCACCGAAAAGGAGCGGGGGCAAATCTCGGCATAAAGCGGGCCGTCATACCCCGGTGCGATACGGTCGAATTCCACGCCTTCGTCGGTGATCAAGCGGGTCAACAAATCCAGCCGCCCGGTCGAGCTTTTGGCGTTGGCGACGGCCTGAATCCCCTCCGGCAGCGACAGGCTTTCCATCAAAGGCACGACATAGACGCAGCCTTTTTCGAGCACGGCCCCCTCGGACAGATCGATCTGATGCATTTCGAATTCTTCGAGGCGCTCTTTGACGCTCCGGCCAGCCCCCGCAAGAAACGAGGCGCGCACCCGCCAGGCGCGGGTGCCCAGACGAAGGTCCAAAGAGGCGGGTTGGACTTGTGCGTCGATCACCTCCGGGGCGGCGGTAATCTCGCCGCGCGTCAGCATCTCGCGAATGGCATGATCCGCCAATACACCCAGCTCTACACCCATTTTCGTCCCTCCACCCCTCTTTCAGGCTTGTTCTACCGGTTTCCGGTTTGGCCCCCGGCATAACGCAAAACCGCCCGCAAGCCCAGAGGGTTGCGAGCGGTTTTGAGTGTATATTGGTCGGGCTAGCAGGACTCGAACCTGCGACCTTCCGTCCCCCAGACGGACGCGCTACCAGGCTGCGCTATAGCCCGACGTGGAGACCTAAATAGTGATTTCCGTGCTGGGGGCAAGGGCTATTTTCGCAAATTCTGCGATGAACTTGGAAATCCCCGATCCAGTGTCATCCACACGTAGAACCGTCAACTGGCCAAGCGATCCCGCAGAGTTTCGACCCGGGCGACCAGGGCCTGAAGCTCCTGCGCGGTCAGGGCGGTGAGATGCCTGCGGTTGAGCTGACCGAGAACGCCCGCGGTCGGGGTAAGCTGCGGATCGTCATCATCGAGGTCCGCGGGCAGGTCGAGCCCGACGCCGAGCGGTGTCGGTCGGAATTCGGTTGCAACGAAGGGTGCCTCCGGCTCGGAGGGGTGATCGGCCGGAAGATCGGCCGGAAGATCGGCCGGAAGATCGGGGAGCGTGATGTCCTCCGCGACCTCTTCGGGTGCCACATCGAACGCGGGCTCCGGCACATCGACAAAGGGCGCGTCCGGGGTGTCGACGGCGGGCGGCATCTCGGCCTCAAACGGCGGAAATTCCGTCGCAAATTGGTCGTCTTCGGCGGCAATCGGCGGCAGCACCTCTGTGGCCTCACCGGACGTCCCATCCATCGCAGGGGGCGACATGTCGAAATCGAAGGCGGCCTGACCCGGCAAGGCGTCTTGCGGCGGTTCCGGCGCTGCAGGCTCCGGCGTGGCGTTCATATCGAAAAGGGCTTCCGCAACGGGATCAGAGTCCGAGGTCAGAACCGGCTCGGGCTGATCCGGTGTCTCAGGCTCCGCAGCGGCATAGCTGTCGGCAAAATCAGAGGGCGGAGCCTCCGGGACATTCAACGCCACCTCTGGCAGTTCGACACTGTCCTCTTGAACATGCGCAGGCGGTTCAAAGCCATGGGGGGCGAAACTCTCTGTCGTGGGGCTCGTGTCTTCGGCGAGGTCTTCGACAGGCTCGGGCGCGGGCTCAGAGTTCTCCGTCGGTTCCGGCAGAGGCGCCGCTTCGGGGCGCGCAAAAGGCACAACGGTTTCCGGCGGAGCTGTGGTCTCTGCCCCAAAACCGATCGGATCGTCGTCTTGCGGCACCATTTCGGCCATCGGCGCGGGCGGGACGGGGGCGGAAGGAATCGGCGCGGAGGGAATCGGTGTGTTGGGCGGTGTCGGCGCCGTGATCGGAGCAACGCCCTCGATGATCGGCGACAGCGAGGCGACATATTTAACGCCATGTTCGCGCAGAAGTTTCTGCACGCCGCGAATGGTCATACCGTCATCGTGCAACAGCTTTTTGATGCCGCCCAAAAGCGCCATATCGGCGGGGCGATAATACCGCCGCCCGCCGGCGCGTTTGACCGGTTTGACCTGGGTAAAGCGGCTCTCCCAAAAGCGCAGCACATGGGCTGGCGTGTCGAGCCAATCGGCAACCTCGCTGATGGTGCGGAAGGCGTCCGGTGATTTATCCATGTGTCATCAAAGCCTTAGCTGTTGTTCTTACGCTTTGTTGCCGTCGGCAACCCGATCTTTCATGAGATGCGACGGGCGGAAGGTCAGCACGCGGCGCGCCGGGATCGGGGCCTCGTCGCCGGTCTTCGGGTTGCGGCCCACGCGTTCGGATTTGGCGCGCACGGAGAAAGTCCCGAAGGAGGAGATTTTGACGGTTTCGCCCTCGACGAGCGCGTCGGAAATATGGGCGAGCACGCTTTCGACCAGCGTGGCGGATTCATTTCGGCTCAGGCCCACCTCGCGAAACACGGCTTCGCTCAGGTCCATACGTGTCAAAGTCTTGCTCATATCTCTCCCCCTGTTTCTATAGGTTGGAGCGACAGTGGCAGTTTGCCAAGCTTGCGTCAATATCAATGACTTGGGCCGAGGTCTTGAGGCGCGCGAACCTGTCTCCTAGGTCAGGTAAACCTAACCTGAGAGACCTGTTTCACCAGCGGATGACCACCGCACCCCAGGCCAGACCGCCCCCGATCGCCTCGGCGACGCAAAGATCGCCCTTTTTGATCTGACCGCGTGCGACGCCCACGGACATGGCCAAGGGAATGGAGGCGGCGGAGGTGTTGCCGTGATCCTGCACGGTGACGACAACCTGATCCATCGCATGACCGAGTTTCTTCGCGGTGCCCTCGATGATGCGGATATTGGCCTGATGCGGCACGATCCAGTCGATGTCGTCGGAGCTGAGCCCGGCTTTTTCAATCGCGGTTTCGGCGGTGGAGGCGAGTTTCTGCACGGCCTGACGGAAGAGCGCATTGCCCTGCATCCGCAGTTTGCCCGCAGTCCCGGTGGTGGAGACGCCGCCATCGACATAGAGCATGTCTTTATATTGGCCGTCGGAATTCAGATCGACCGCGAGAATGCCGCGATCTTCGGGCGTACCGGCACCCTCTTGGGCTTCGAGCACCAGAGCACCGGCGCCATCGCCAAAGAGCACGCAGGTGGCGCGGTCTTCCCAATCCATGATGCGGCTAAAGGTCTCCGCGCCGATCACCAGCACCTTTTTCGCCTGACCGGAAACGATCTGGGCGTTGGCATTGGAGAGCGCGTAGATGAACCCGGCGCAGACGGCCTGAACGTCGAAGGCAAAGCCGCAGCTCATGCCCAGTTCGTTCTGGATCATCGTGGCGACCGAGGGAAAGGTGAGATCGGGCGTCGAGGTGGCGACGATCACCGCGTCGATCTCGGAGGTGTCAATCCCGGCATCTTCCAACGCGGCGCGCGCGGCGGCGGCGCCGAGCATCGAGGTGGTTTCGCCCTCGGCTGCGAAATGACGGCGTTCGATGCCGGAGCGCGTCCGAATCCATTCGTCTGTCGTGTCGAGGGTTTGTTCGAACTCTGCGTTTTCGACCACGCGTGCGGGGAGGTAGTGACCCACGCCGGTGACGACTGCCCGGATTGTCATGGCGGCTAAGCCTTTTTGTTATTTATGACGTTGGGTCATTTTGCGCCGAGGCGTCGGCGGATGCAACCCGTGCGGCCAAACGTTCGGTGAACCCGGTAGAGGCCAGTTCATAGGCCAGTTTGATGGCGGCGGAGACGCCGGTCGCGTCCGCCGAGCCATGCGATTTGACCACGGTGCCCTTGAGGCCCAGGAACACGCCGCCGTTGACGCGGCGCGGGTCGATTCGTTTTTGCAGACGTTTCAGGGAGGTCAGCGCCAAAAGTGCGGCGATGCGCGACAAAGGCGTGGCTTTAAAGGCCTCTTTCAGAAAATCGCCCACAAGTTTCGCGGTGCCTTCGCCGGTTTTCAGCGCGATATTGCCGGTGAAGCCATCGGTGACGATCACATCGACCCGGTCACCGGGGATGTCGCCACCTTCGACGAAGCCTTTGAAATCATAGCCGCCGATCTGGGCCGCATTGGTGATCAGATCGTTGGCCTCTTTGAGTTCCGCGCGGCCTTTGTGCTCTTCGGTGCCGACGTTCAAAAGTCCGACACGCGGCACATCGAGGCCAAGCCCGTTGCGCGCATAAGAGGCGCCCATCATGGCGTATTGCAGCAGGTCACGGGCATCGGCGCGAATGTCGGCGCCCACGTCCAACATGACGTTGAAGCCCTGATCGTTGCGCGAGGGCCAGAGGCAGGCAATCGCAGGCCGGTTGATGCCGTCGAGCTTGCGCAGGCGGATCATCGAGGTGGCCATCAAAGCACCGGTGTTGCCGCAAGACACACAGGCCTGAGCCGCGCCGTCTTTCACCGCATCGATGGCGGAGCGCATCGAGGTGTCGGTGCGGCGCATGGCCTGGCTGGGCTTTTCGTCCATGGTGACGACGCCCGGCACATCCCTGATCTCGACACGATCCCGCAGCACGCGGCGTTTGCGCACGAGCTTTTCAAGCTCCGCGGCGGGGCCGTGGAGGATGAAGTTGAGATCGGGATTTTTGGAGGCTGAACGCGCAATACCGGCGACCACGGTCGCCGGTCCACGATCTCCGCCCATGGCGTCGACCGAAAGCGTCACTTTCACGCCCGCACGCGCCCCCAAACGGCCTTTGCGTTGGGCCTCGGTCTCCGCGGAAGCGGCGGACATCGGATCAACGGAAGGCTGAGAAGAGGTCATGCGTCAGACGTCAAACAAAGTTGCGCTTATGCTGCGTCTTCGTCGAGATCGATCTCGTCGGCCTGAGCAACGACTTCACGGTCGTCGTAATGGCCGCAAGCGCCGCAGACGTGGTGGGGGCGTTTCAGCTCGCCACAGTTCGGGCATTCCGCCGGGTTGCCAGCGACCAGGGAGTCGTGAGCGCGGCGCATGTTCCGCTTGGAGCGGGTGATTTTATTCTGAGGGACAGCCATGTCTCAACCTCGGTGTTTGTAGGGCATAAGGTCGATAAAGACCTGTGCCACAGGTGGGCGGGGCAGCTGCCCCCATTCATCTCCGGACCTCTTGCCCGGCAAAACTTTGGCGCTTCATAGGCCTTCGTGAGCAGCGTGTAAACCATGGTTTGTGCCAAGGTCTCGAAACTGCGGATCCTGTCTGCATCAGGCGCGAAAACATGCATGGAAGCGAGGCCGGGAACATACTCGGATTCCGCTATCTTGCAAGTCTTTTGTTCGCGCCTGTGTTTTCAGAGGGTTAACGCCTGATTTCCCCTCTGTTTCGGCCCGTTTGGAGGTCTTTTGCGGGCTTACGTGTCGTCTTTGCCGAGTTTGTCGCGCAGTGCTTTCAAACTGGCGAAAGGTTTGGCGTCGTCATCGCTCATCGCCTCTTTGCCAGATTCGGTAAATTGCGTGACGGCCAGCTCGGCCCCTTCGACGCGCGGATAATCCGGTGCGGCGAGCGCCAGCGCCTCTTCGGCCACGGCGGACAGCAAAAGAGAGGCGGGCAGGGGCTCTGTCGTCTCGTCCTCCGGCATCTCGACCTCTTCCTCGGACGCGTGCTCTTCCTTGAGTTCGGCCAGATAGGTGCGGGTCACTTCCGTGTCGATGCGCGTCGTCACCGGCGCCAAAGTGGCCACGCAGGGCTGCACCACCGTGGCGCCCAAGACGCCCTCAAGCCGCCAGTCGCGTTTGCCGACCGGGACCATCTTGCCCTCGAAGCTGACTTTCTTGACCGAAGAAAGGCCCAGAGTGGCGGCCATTTCTTCCAGATCTTCGGAAGTGGGTTTGAGCCGAAAGGGATGCGCATGGGCGTCGGAGAGATCACGCAAGCGCAATTCCACCCCCCAGCTGGTCAAACCGTCATGTCCCATAGTCGATGTCTCCTTGAACGTCGGGCACTGTTTCTATAAGCGGATAAGAGGCGCACGCGCACAAGGCAAGAGGGGGCACATGGCCGACCGCATTTTCCCGCAAAAACCCGCATCTTCCGGGCTTGGCATTCTGGTGAAGGCCCTGCTTGGGCTGGTGCTCGTGTTTTCATTGACGGCCTGTGTCGCGCAGTTCCGCAATCATGGCTACGTGCCGTCCGATGCCCAGTTGGCGCAGATCGACGTGGGTGTCGACACCAAGGAGACGCTTGCAGAAGAGATCGGCGCGCCGGGCACCGAGGGTATTCTCGATGGCGCTGCCTGGTATTATGTGCGCTCGCAATTCCGTCATCTGGGCGCGTTCGAGCCGAAAGAAGTGGACCGCCAGGTGGTGGCGATTTCTTTCGATGCGCGGGGCCGGGTGAGCAATATCGAGCGTTTCGGGCTGGAACAGGGCCGCGTTGTCGTGTTGTCGCGCCGAGTGACGGATGGCGGCGTGCAGGGCATCACCTTCCTGCAACAGCTCTTTGGCAACCTGGGCAATGTCTCCGCCGAGCAATTGTTGCAGTAAACCGATCTGTGATCGTCATGAGAAAAGCCGCCTCATGAGGCGGCTTTTTTGTGAGTATTTGAACCACGGAAAAGCGGGGCGTCAGGTCTCGACCGCACCGTCATCCGGTTGAAAACGGATCGAGACGCCGTTGATGCAATAGCGCATGCCGGTGGTCTCGCGCGGACCATCCGGGAAGACATGGCCCAGATGCGCGCCGCAATCGTCGCAATGCACCTCGGTGCGGACCATGCCATGCGTGGTGTCGCGGGTTTCGGCCACGGGCGCGCCCGCTTTTGTGGCGTCGAACGAGGGCCAGCCGCAATGCGATTCGAATTTATTGTCTTGCGCGAACAATTCGGCGCCGCAGCAGGCACAGGTGAAAACGCCGGGGGTTTTCGGGAAGCCCGGATGCGAAAATGGACGCTCGGTGCCCGCTTGGCGGGTGACGCGGAAGGTTTCCGGGTCCAGTTCTTCGCGCCATTCGGCGTCTGTTTTTTCGATTTTGGCCATGGCGAAAGTCCTTTTTGTGCTGTGTCAAACATAGGCGGCCTTTGGCGCAGGGCAAGATGTGGGGCAAGATGTTGGGCAAGACGTCAAAAAACCGACATATCTTGCGTCCATTCTTGCAGCCAAGAGGGGGCGACCCCATAGTCTGTTTAGGACAAGCGGAAGGATCCGGGCGATGTTCAAGCTTTTGAAGGGCCGTTACACGGTGCGTTTCGCGGACAGCCGTGCCGATATCGAAGCGGCGCAGCGGTTGCGCTATCTGGCTTTCGTGGCGGGCACCGGGGCGATGGCGCGCGAAGACGGGCTTGAGGCCGATGATTTCGATGCGCTTTGCCGTCATGTCTTGATCGAAGAGCGCAAGAGCGGGCGGCTTGTCTGCACCTATCGGTTTTTGGACCTCGAGGGCGGCGCGCAGATCGCGCAGAGCTATGCGGCGCAGTTTTACGGGTTGGACGGCTTGGCGGATTACGAAGGTCGTATGCTCGAAATGGGCCGGTTCTGCATCCATCCCGAGGCACGCGACCCGGACATCCTGCGCGTCGCCTGGGGGGCGATGACGCGTTATGTGGACGAGCAGGGGGTCGATCTGTTGTTCGGTTGCTCTTCGTTCCATGGCACGGAATGGAAAGAGCATGCGGACGCCTTGGCGATGCTCAAACACCGTCACCTCGGCCCGAAACGATTCCTGCCCAAGGTCAAAGCGCCGAATGTCTTTAAATATGCCGCGCGTTTGCGTCGCAAACCGGACGCACGTCGCGCGATGCTCAAAATGCCGCCTTTGCTCAAGACCTATCTGATGATGGGCGGTTGGGTGTCGGATCACGCGGTTGTGGACGCGGAACTGAACACGATGCATGTGTTTACCGGCGTGGAGATCAAATCGATCCCGCCCGCGCGCAAGAAACTGCTGCGGGCGGTTGCGGGGTAAGGCTCAGCGCTTATCCAGTGCCAATCGCAGCCCCAGCGCGATAAAGATTGCACCCACGGAGCGTTCCATCCACAGCGCCAGCCGTTTGCTGCGGCGCAGGGACTGACCGAGGCGATCCGCCATCAGGATGAGCGGCGGTTCGATGAAGGCGGCGATGCAGATGATCAGGATGCCATGTAGGAAAAGCTGCGCCGAGATCGGCCCTGCGCCCTCGACCACGAATTGCGGCAGGAAGGCGAGGAAAAACAGCGCGACTTTCGGGTTGAGGATGTTGGTCAACATGCCTTGGCGAAAGATTGTGGCGACCCGGAAACTCGGGCCTGTGAAACTCGGGCCTTTTTCGGTCTGATCTGGCAGGAAACTCGCGCTTTTCGCGCGCAGTGCGGAAATCCCGAGCCACAAAAGATACGCCGCGCCCACCCATTTGACGATGGCAAAGGCGGTGGCCGAGGTCATCAGAATGGCCGACAACCCGAGAGCGGCCATCAGCACATGCACCATGGCGCCGGTCCAGATGCCGAACATGGCGACAAAGCCCGCGCGGCGTCCGCCGCGAAAGGTCTGGCCTAAGATAAAGGCAAAATCCGGCCCCGGTGCGAGGTTCAACACGAGGGCTGCGGAGAAGAAGGTGGTCCAGTGGAGGAGGGTATAATCGAACATGCGGGAAGGTTAGACGCAGGGCTCAAAAAGCCCAAATCAGCTTTTGTGTCAGCCTGTGTCACAGCAGTTGATATTGACCTTTGCAGCACTTCACAGTAGCGCAGGCGGCATGGCACGCGCACCCGTTTTACAGCTCTCCGACATTTCCCTCACCTTTGGGGGCGATCCCGTATTCGATGATCTGAACCTTGTGGTCCAGGAGGGCGACCGCGTCGCTCTTGTGGGCCGCAATGGCTCCGGCAAATCCACGCTGATGAAGGTCATGGCTGGTCTCGTCGAGGCCGACAGGGGCGCCCGCGTGTTGGGGCCGGGGATCACGGTCGGCTATATGGAGCAGGACCCGGATTTGTCGGGGTACACCACTTTGGGCGAATTTGCCGCCTCCGAACTGGACCCAAGCGAGACCTATAAGGTCGATATGGTCGCCGAGGGCCTGAAATTTAACCCCGACACGCCGATTGAGACCGCCTCGGGCGGCGAGCGGCGCCGGGCGGCTTTGGCGAAACTTCTGGCCGAGGGGCCGGGGCTGATGTTGCTCGATGAGCCGACCAACCATTTGGACATCGAGGCCATCGCCTGGCTCGAAGAAGAGCTGCGCACGACGAAAACCGCCTATGTGCTGATCTCCCACGACCGGGCGTTTCTCAATCACCTTACCCGCGCGACGCTTTGGATCGACCGCGGCCAGGTGCGGCGTCAGGAGGAAGGATTCGAAGCTTTCGAAACCTGGCGTGACAAGGTTTGGGACGACGAGGACATGCAGCGCCACAAGTTGGATCGCAAGATCAAGGCCGAGGCGCGTTGGGCGGTCGAGGGCATCTCTGCCCGGCGCAAACGCAACCAAGGCCGGGTGCGTGCGCTTCAGGACCTGCGCGCCGAGCGTGCGGGCCAGATCAAACGGCAAGGCACGGCGGCGATGGAATTGGAAGTCGCCGAGAAATCCGGCAAGCGCGTGGTCGAGGCCGATCACATTTCCAAGAGGTTCGAGGACAAGATCATCGTCCGTGATCTCTCGATCAAAGTGGCGCGCGGCGACCGGATCGCTTTTGTCGGTCCGAACGGGGCAGGCAAGACGACGCTGTTGAAAATGCTCACCGGCGAGATGGAGCCCGACAGCGGCAGCGTCAAACTGGGCACGAAACTCGAAATGGCGGTCTTTGACCAGACGCGTTCGAATCTGCGCGATGATCTGACGCTTTGGGAGGCGATGACCTCCGACAAGGACATGCGTGTGTCGGGCAAGGCCGATCAGGTCATGGTGCGCGGCACGCCGAAACATGTGGTCGGCTATCTCAAGGAATTTCTCTTCACCGATGCCCAGGCCCGCGCGCCCGTGGCGTCGCTGTCGGGGGGCGAAAAGGCGCGGCTTTTGCTGGCCAAGATCATGGCGAAACCGTCGAACCTTTTGGTGCTCGACGAGCCGACCAACGATCTCGACATCGAAACTCTGGACCTGTTGCAAGAGCTGCTGACGGAGTTCGAGGGTACCGTGCTTTTGGTCTCGCACGACCGTGATTTCATCGACCGTGTGGCGACGCAAACGGTGGCGATGGAGGGCGATGGCGAGGCGCTCGTCTATGCGGGGGGCTGGACGGATTATAGGGCACAGCGCGGCGAGAAACCTGCCGTATCGGCTGTGAAAACCGCGCCGAAGCCGGTCGAGAAACCGGCGGCACCTGCCGCGCCTGAACCGAAGCCTGCGGCGAAATCCAAGCTGTCCTTCACCGAAAAGCACCGTCTCGAAGCCCTTCCTGCGGAGATCGAGCGGCTGGAGGCGGAGATCGCCAAATTGGGCGAGCTTTTGTCCGATCCGGAGCTGTTCACCCGCGAGCCTGTGAAGTTCCAAAAGGCCACGGATATGTTGACAGAACGTCAATCTGCCTTGGAGGCCGCCGAGGAAGAATGGCTTACGCTCGAAGAGAAAAATTCCGACGCGTGATCTGTTAACATTCTATGGAATAAGCTGCTTTTTGCCGGTTCGCCCCCGGCCATAAGCGGCATTTCTCCGATTTATGGTACTTCACGGTTCCCTCACGCGGGCGTGACCGCTGCCCCTCTGTTTTCTCGGAACAACTTCGCTATCTCTTCGGTTGAGATGTCGATCAAGACATCACCTCAAGAACGAGGCAGTAAAGGAGAATACAATGAAACGTATCGCAACCCCCGTATTGGTTCTGAGCGCCATGGCCCTGTCCGCACCGGCTTTCGCTGGCGGCTATTCCGAGCCGGTGATCGAGCAACCGACCATCGCGCCCGCACCCGTCGTGCCGGTGTCTGGCACCGATTGGACCGGTGGCTACGCCGGTGCGACGCTTGGCTATGGCTGGGGCAACGACGCGCTCGATGACGCGGACGATATGACCTACGGTCTCTTCGGCGGCTACAACTATGACTTCGGCGATTTCGTGCTCGGCGGCGAATTGGAATATCTCGGCTCTGAGATCGAAAACGACACCGCGAACCTCGATGACCTGACCCGTCTGAAACTGCGCGCCGGTTATGACGCCGGTCCGGCCCTGATCTACGGTGTGGTCGGTGCGGCATATGCCAATGCCGACATCGGTGGCGTGTCTTACGATGACACCGGCTACACCTATGGTATCGGTGTGGACTACGCCGTGACCGACAGCATCAACGTCGGTGCCGAGCTTTTGCAGAACGAATTCGACGAATTCGACAACAGCGGCACGGACCTTTCGGCCACCACCTTGGGCGCCCGTGTGTCGTTCAAATTCTAATCCGGCAAGTTCTAATCCGGAAAGTTCTGATCTGAGCAGATCATGACAGGCGGTTCGTTCCCCCCCACACACACGTGAACCGCCACGGCCCCTCGCAGATTTGCGGGGGGCTTTTTTGTGTTGAATTTCCGGGATGCGATTGCCAAGCCGGATACGATAGCTACACTGGCGCAGGATAGACAAAAGGGTGCGGTGATGGCGCTGGAAGACGCGAAAACTCAGATCGATCTGGCCTTTACCGGCACGGGGCGGGGGCTGGCCTTTGAGAACGCCTTTGGCGGTGCGCTCTCGGCCTTTCGTCGCCGCTATACCAAGGATCTCGCGGGCGTCGATCTGGCGATCACCGGCGTGCCTTTTGACCAGGCCGTGACCAACCGCCCCGGCACGCGCCTTGGCCCGCGCGCCATTCGCGAGGCCTCGGCTTTGCAGGCCTTTGATGCGCCTTATGGCTGGGGCTATTCGCCGTTTGATGAGTTCAATGTCGTGGATTACGGCGATCTGGCCTTTGACTACGCCATGGTCTCCGAATTTCCCGATCGTCTGACCGATCACATCCGCACGATTCTGGCCGCCGGTGCCGGAAGCCTCGTGATGGGCGGTGATCACTATATCAGCTATCCGATCCTGAAAGCACATGCCGAAAAATTTGGCCCCCTGAGCCTTATTCATTTCGACGCGCATTCCGACACGTGGCAAGACGACGATCTGACCCGGATCGACCACGGGACCATGTTTTACAAGGCTGTGAAAACCGGCCTTATCGATCCGAAAACCTCGGTTCAGATCGGCATTCGCACCGACAACCCAGACACGATGGGCGTCAATATCATCGACGCGCGCAGCGTGCATGAACGCGGCGCCGGATGGGTGGCCTCTGAGGTGAAAAAGATCGTCGGCGACCGCAACTGCTACCTGACCTTCGACATTGACTGTCTCGACCCGGCCTTCGCCCCCGGCACCGGCACGCCGGTCTGGGGGGGCTTGGCCTCATGGCAAGCTGCCGCGATCCTGCGCGATCTCGCGGGCGTCAACCTCACCGGCGGCGATGTCGTCGAGGTCTCTCCGCCCTATGACACCACCGGCGCCACAGCCATCGCAGGCGCGCATGTGCTGATGGAGATCATCAGCCTCTATGGATGGACACGCCGGAAGGACGCATGAAAATGGTATTCTGGGGCATCATCATCGCATTTGTCGCCTTGCAGGCGCTGATCCGTCTGGCGCCCACCGATCCTGCGCGCTGGCATGTCGACCCCTTCGCCGCCGCCGATCCCGCGCCCGGGGGCGTCAAACGTCTGTTGAGCGTGCCGATGGACCCCGAAGAGGCGCTCACCCGGCTGGCGGCCATTGCCGAGACCGAACCGCGCACGCGTCACATCGCCGGATCGGTCGAGGAGGGGCGTCTGACCTATCGCACCCGCACCGCATTTTGGGGATTCCCGGATTTCACCACCATCGCCGCGCGGCCGCATGAGAGCGGCGCCGAAGTGGTGATCCTCGCCCGCCTGCGCTTTGGTAAATCCGATATGGGCGTCAACGGGCGGCGCGCGGAGGCGTGGATCGAGGCCGCTGGGTTTTAGCGATGTCTCTTGACGCTGGCCCGGATCGCGGGCAACAGATCACGCCATGATACCAGAAGATCGCCTATACCAAATCCTTCAGCGTTTTGAATTCCTTGAGGCCTCGATGTCGCAAGGCACCGGGGACATCGTGGCCCTTGGCCGCGAATATGCCGAGTTGCGCCCCGTGGTGGATCAAATCCGGGGCTACCAGAGCCTGCGTTCCCAGATCGCCGAGGCCGAGGAGATGCTCGCGGACCCGGAGATGAAGGCACTGGCCGAAGAGGAACTGCCTGGTCTCAAAGCTGCGCTGCCGGAGGCCGAGGAGGCGCTTCAAATCGCGCTTTTGCCGAAGGATGCCGCCGACACCGGCTCCGCCATCATCGAAATTCGCCCCGGCACGGGCGGCGATGAGGCGGGGTTGTTCGCCGGAGATCTTTTGCGGATGTATCAGCGCTATAGCGAGGCCAAGGGCTGGCAATTCGAGATCATCGAACTGTCCGAGGGCGAGTTGGGCGGCGTCAAAGAGGTTGTCGCCAATATCAAGGGCGAGGGCGTCTTTGCCCGGATGAAATTCGAGAGCGGCGTACATCGGGTGCAACGTGTGCCGGAGACCGAAAGCGGCGGGCGCATTCACACCTCTGCGGCCACCGTCGCCGTGCTGCCTGAGGCGCAGGACGTGGACATTGAGATCAACGCCAATGACATCCGCATCGACACCATGCGCAGCTCCGGCGCGGGCGGCCAGCACGTCAACACCACGGATTCGGCGGTGCGGATCACCCATATCCCGACGGGAATCGTTGTGACCTCGTCGGAGAAATCCCAGCACCGCAACCGCGAGATCGCGATGAATGTGCTCAAAGCCCGGCTTTATGATGCAGAACGGCAAAAACTGCATGACGCGCGCTCTGCCGATCGCAAATCTCAGGTCGGCTCGGGCGATCGGTCCGAGCGCATCCGCACCTATAATTTCCCGCAAGGGCGCATGACGGATCACCGCATCAACCTGACGCTCTACAAGCTCGATCAGGTGATGCAGGGTGACCTCGATGAGGTGATTGACGCGCTGATTTCGGATCATCAATCCGCGCTTTTGGCGGAGATGGAAGGGTGAGTGCGCAGGGGAGTGTTCAGGCGTCTTTGATCGCCGGCACCAAACGCCTCACAGAGGCCGGGGTTGACGGCGCGCCGCGGGACGCGCGGCTGTTGATGGCGCATGTCTTGGGGCTGGAGCCGGGGCGGCTGACGCTTGTGATGCCGGATCAAATTTCAGCGGATCACAGAGCGGCGTTTGAAGCGGCGATTGAGCGCCGTCTGGCCCGTGAACCCGTCTCGCATATCTTGGGCTATCGCGACTTTTACGGGCGGCGGTTTCAGGTCTCGTCTGATGTGCTCGACCCGCGCCCCGAGACGGAAATCCTGATCGGGGAGGCGCTGTCGAAACCTTTCACCTCTGTCTTGGATCTTGGCACAGGATCGGGCGCTATCCTTTTGACATTGCTGGCGGAACAGGTGTTGGCCAAGGGCCTTGCGACGGATCTCTCCGAGGCCGCTTTGACGGTCGCAAAGCGCAACGCGGAGGCGCTTGGCCTTGTCACACGCGCGCGGTTTCTACAGGCCGATTGGTGGGACGGCATCGCGGGCCAGTTCGATCTGATCGTCTCCAACCCGCCCTACATCGCCGTGGACGAGATGGCGGGGCTGTCGCCAGAGCTTGCGCATGAGCCGCGCATGGCGCTGACGGATGAGGCCGATGGGTTGATGTGCTATCGTGCGATTGCCGCGGGCGCGCGGGCGCATTTGGCGCCGCGTGGGCGGATCATGGTGGAGATCGGCCCCAGCCAAGGCGCTGCCGTCTCCGATCTGTTTCTGGCTCAGGGCCTCAAGGCCGTGCGGGTCATCGCCGATCTCGATGGGCGTGATCGCGTGGTCACGGCACAGGCCCCGAATCCACATCCACGCAATGCGGGAAAATGATCCGGAAAACGAATGCGCCCGGTTCAGCGGCAATAAGGGATTTGCTAATCCTTTTGCGCCAGAGTGCCTGTTAGCGATACCCTTTGTGGAGCCAAGCATGGATTGGCAAAATCCGGGCAAAACGGTTCAATTTGGCGAAACCCACGTGCAAAAACCTCTTGTAATGCGCGGATGTACATGGTTACTGGGGGAAGCGTCAGGCGGAGGACACTCCCCAACGCGGTTACCCTGCACAGCTTTGACGTTGAGGGCTCTCATTTCGGGGAGCGCAGACCACAACATGAAGTGCAGATAAACAAGGACAGACAAGCCAGTTCCAGGACAAGCCGGTCCAAGAATCCGGCAACAGGCTCGACTTACCGAGATATAGGCTCGAAAGAACAACATATGAGATCTTCTAAAAACCGTTCGCGGTCCAAGAACAACCGCAGCCGTTCCGTTGGCAATATCGTCAACCGCGTCTTCGACAGCTCCGGCCCCGAAGGCAAGGTGCGTGGCACGCCACAGCAGATCATCGAGAAATACAACCAGCTTGCCCGTGATGCCCAGCTTGGTAACGACCGCGTGGCCGCTGAGAACTTTCAACAGCACGCGGAGCATTATCTTCGCCTTTTGGGCCAGGCCCAAAAAGAACAGGAAGCGCAGCGCGAACAGCAGGAGCGCGAACAGGCCGAGCGTCGTGAGCGTCAGGAATCTGAGCGTGCCGAGCGTCAGCGCAAACGCGACGAGCACCAGGCGGCTGGCGAAGGCGATCAGCCCGATTTGGTCTTTGTCGACCGCAAAGCGGACGATGGCGACACCGGTCTCGTAGAGACGCCGGAGGAGGCCCCGAAAGAGGGGACCGAGGCGCCGAAGCCGAAAAAACCGCGGGCGCCGCGCAAACCGCGCAAGACCAAGGCGGAAAAGGATGCGGAAGCGGCTGCGAAAGCGGCGCAAGAGGCTTCCTCTGACGCACCGCAACCGGCGCCAGAGGCCGCTCCGGACGCCGCCGAATAAGGCGGAGAACAGATGAAACCCTCGCTCTCGGCGGGGGTTTTTCTGTTGAGGGGCTTAGGCGTCGCCGGTCATATCCGCGTCGATCAAGGTGTCGATGACCGCAGACATCAGTTCGGCACGGTTTTTGGTGCCGGATTTGCGGTAGATCGCGTTGAGATGCGCCTTGATCGTGCCCTCCTTATTGCCCCGCAGCGCGGCGATCTCGGTGATCGACAGGCCCTTGACAAGAAACCCCGCAACATCGCGCTCCGCAGGCGACAGCGCCCAGCCGTCGAAATGCGCTTCGATCACCTCAAACACGGCGCGCGAGGCCTCTTTGAGGCTGTCCTCTAACCGCGCTTTGCGGGTGACAAGCGCGCGCAGGACCCTGATATCCAACAGAATAGCAACCACCAAAGTGGCGGCGGCGATGGCTTCGATCGACAGATGCAGAGGCGGCTTGCCGCCAACTTCATTCAGATCGGTGATCACATCACTGACGAAAAACAGCGCGCAAAAGGCCTGCGCCAGGATCAGGAGGATCATGGCCGCAGGGGGTGTTTGTCGAGAGGTGGCCATGACGATCCCCTAGGGCAGAATACCGAAACTCTCGGTCAACTCGGCGCGGTGCACGATATGGATCTTGTTGCCCGAGGGATCGCGCAGGTAAGCGCCATAGTAATCCGGCGCATACTGCGGTCGGCGACCCGGCGCGCCCTCGTCCGTGCCGCCCTGCGCCAGTCCGGCAGCATGGGCCCTGTCCACGGCGGCGCGGGTGGGGGCGACAAAGGCCAGCATCGTGCCATTGCCCGCGCGCGTAGGCGTGCCATCGAAGGGTTTATAGACGTAAAACCTGGGATAAGGCGCTTCCGGCCGGACCCAACAGCGCGAGTCCGGGCCGCCATCGGGGATCACCTCGCGTTGCTTAAGCCCCAAAGGGATCAGCACGGCGTCATAAAAGGCAGCGGCCAGGTCGAGATCGTCGGCGCCGACGGTGACATGGGAAAACATGGCTTATCCTTTCGCAATTTCGCGTGCTAAGGCGCACCACCCTTCGATCGGCACCTGTTCGGCGCGGTCCGTGGGTTTGATCCCGGCGGCGATCAGCCGGTCCTCGATCTCCGGCGCAACCCCCTTGAGCGAGGCGCGGAGCATCTTGCGGCGCTGGTTGAACCCGGCCGCGACGATGCGCTCCAACACTTTGGGATCGGCCTCGAACCGCGGCGCGGGCAGGGCTTTGAGATGCACCACGGCAGAGTGGATTTTCGGCGGCGGGCTAAAGGCTTCGGGCGGCAGTTCCATCACAATCCGGGGCCGCGTGCGCCATTGGCTGAGGATCGCGAGCCGGCCGTATTTTTTCGACCCGGGTTCTGCGACGATGCGCTCCGCCACTTCTTTCTGGAACATCAGCGTCAGCGAGGCCCAATAGGGCGGCCATGAGGGGGGCGTGAGCCAGCGCACCAAAAGCTCCGTGCCGACATTATAGGGCAGGTTGGCGACCACGCGCACAGGCGGCGTCAGACGCTCCAGCGGGTCGATCTCCAACGCGTCGGCATTGATCACCTCAAGCCGTCCGGGGTAGGCGGCGGAGATTTCCGACAAAGGCCCCATGGCGCGGCTGTCTTTCTCAACGGCCAGAACCTTGCGCGCACCCTCGGCCAGAAGACCACGGGTCAACCCGCCGGGTCCGGGGCCCACTTCCAAGACGTCGGATTGCGTCAGGTCGCCAGCCTGGCGGGCAATTTTCGATGTCAGGTTCAGGTCGAGAAGAAAGTTCTGCCCGAGAGACTTCTTGGCGACGAGACCGTGGGTTTCGATCACATCGCGCAGCGGCGGAAGCCCGTCAACGGTGGCCATCAGCGCACTCCTTTTTCGGCCATGTCTGCCGCCATTTTGAGCGCCGCGATCAGGCTTGTCGGGTCGGCAAGGCCTTTGCCCGCGATGTCAAACGCTGTGCCGTGATCGGGCGAGGTGCGGATGAAGGGCAGGCCCAGCGTGACATTGACGCCGCCGGAAAAATCGATGGTCTTGATCGGAATGAGCGCTTGGTCGTGATAGCCGCAGAGCGCCACGTCATAGCCCGCCCGCGCCCTCGCGTGAAACATCGTGTCGGGCGGCATGGGGCCTTTGAGATCAAAGCCTTCGACAGACAGGCGTTCGATCAGAGGGATCATCCAATCGAGTTCTTCCAGACCCATCGCACCGCCTTCGCCCGCATGCGGATTAAGACCCGCAAGCGCGATGCGCGGGCGTTCAATCCCCCAGAACCGGCTCAGATCATGAGCGGTGATGCGAATGGTCTCTTCGAGCAGCTCGGGGGTGAACGCGGCGGGCACCTCCTTGAGCGCGATGTGGATGGTCACCGGCACCACGCGCAATTCAGGGCAGGCGAGCATCATCACCACGCGCTCCACGCCGCCCAGATGGGCGAGATATTCGGTGTGGCCGGGAAAGGCGAACCCGGCGCCGTCTTTCAGGACTTTCTTGTGGATCGGTGCGGTGCAAAGCGCCGAAGCGGCCCCCGATTGCACCAGAGACACGCCGCGTGCGATCACGTCGATCACGCCCTGCGCATTGCTCAGGTCCGGGTGGCCTGGCGTTGCGGGAGCGGCGAACTCATGGCGCAGCACGGGAAGTGTGCCGGAGGCGACGTGATGCGCCTCGTGGGCGGCGGAGATTTCGATGTAATGCGCGCCATCGGGCAGGTGGCGCGGGTCGCCGATCCAGAAAAACGGCACCGATCCGTCGAGCATTTTCGCGGCCGTGACGGCCAGCTCGGGCCCGACGCCCGCCGGTTCGCCGCAACTGAGTGCGATGGGGGCAAAAGCAGCCGGGCTCATATCTCTTCTTTCATAACAGGCCCTTCCCGGGCGTCAGATCAGGGGTAGACGATGGTCGCATCGGCCCGCATTTCGGCGACAAAGCTGTCCGCGAGGGCCGCGAGGCGTCGGGTCTGCAACTGATTGCGGACCTGATCGCGGTCGGCTTCGGCCGAGTTGCCATAGGTGCGGCCGCACATCATCAGGAACACCAGCGTCTGCCCATTGGCGCGGGTCAACGCGGTGGAGACTTCGCCGGGATCGAGCTTGGCCAGCTCGATCGCCACATCCGTCGGAATATCGCCCGCAGGCAGCGTGTCGATTTGCAACACCTCCGCAGGCTCTCCCTTGGCGACGGTGTACAGGTCTTCGCAGCTGTCCACGCTGGCCTTGACCTCAGCGGCCCGTTTCAAAGCGGCTTCGGAACGTCCGCCCGCGATGTAATAGGCGGCATATTTGATCGCATCGGCTTTCGGCGTCGGACGGGTGGTTTCCGCGACGGAGCGCAGCTGGAACATGCCGATGGCGTTCTGCGTCGAGAGCGGCGCGGTGATTTCGCCGGGTTTAAGACCCGCGACCGTGCCGCGCAGAGCGGGCGGCAGATCGCCGATGTTGACCCAATCCATCCGCCCGGCTTTTTCGCGCGAGGGCGCGACGGAATATTCGCGGGCGGCGGCGGCAAAGGCGCCGATGGTCGGACGCGCGGCGATCTGTTTGGCCAGAGCTTCGGATTTCGCGCGTTCTTCAGGCGTGCGCGCTGGCAGGAAGAGTTCCGAAAGGAGCACGCGCAAACCGCCCGACGGTCCGTTGTTTTGCAGGGCGCGATCGACCTCGACCTCGGAGACCTGGGCCTTGGAAGCAAAGCGCGCGCGGGCATATTCGCGCCAGGCGTTGCCGGTGGCTACGAAATCGCGCACGGTCTGGGCACTGACGCCTTCGCGCGCCATCAGGCTCAGGAATTGCTCTGGCTTGAGACCGCCACGGCTGGCGAATTCCTGAATGCCCTGGGCGATCTGTTCCTCGGTCAACTCGAGGCCAACACGCTCCATTTCATCGGCCTTGAGGCGGTCCTCGATCAGCGCATCGAGGGCGGCCTGACGGGTGGGAACGCTGCCCAGAACGGACATGAATTGAATGCGTTGATTGAGCTCATAGTTGGTCACCACCTTGTCGTTGACATAGGCGACCGGGGCAAAGAGGTTCTGTGCGGCGGCGGGCGCGAGGCCGGAGGACAGCGCCAAAACCGCAGCGCAGAATGTCCCGAGGGTGGCTTTCTTCAGCCCGGCGATCAGATCAGCCCCGAATTTGCGTGTCATGCCAACTCCCATATTCCAATCTTTACCCCCGTTCGGGCCGCGCCTCACGCGCCCCGGGGTGTTCGCTTCTTTCTTAAGAGGTTTCTTGGCGCGGGCCAAGCGGATTGCCACGGGCCGGGACATCACGATGGCGAAACATCGCGGAAGTCCGCCGCGGATCCTTTAGACCTCGGCTTAAAATGCGCATGACCCGGCCTGTTCCTCGGAGGCGAAGGCGCCGAAGCCCACAGAAAAGGACACGCGGGTGGTCGGGTCAAGGTCATCCGTGTCCCAATAGCGTCGGCTCAACCCAAGGTTGAACCGCGTGCATTCGTTCTGAAATTCCAGACCAAAGCCCACACGCGTCTCGCTATCTTCGGTGAAATCGTAAAGATATTGCGCCGTCGCCGACCAGTTCCGGGCAATTTTCACGGCGCCGTCGAAGCCGAATTCATTGAGGTCCGTATCCCGCTCTTCCATCGCGTCGGCAATCACATAGGCGTAGCTGGTGCCAAGGCTATACTGCGGGCGCATGTAATCGAGGCGGGTTTCCCATTTCGTAATGTCCGCCGTGTCATCGAACAGCGCCCGCGATGTGAAGGCGAGGCCGGTGTCGAATTGCATATTGGCGGCCAAAAGCCAGTCGGATTGCCGCGTCGAGAGCCCCGAGCTTTCGGTATAGGCGCGGATGTCTTCCAGATAGAGCACACGCCCCAGCGTCAGCCCATATTCGGAATGTTGACCGAAATGCGCGAAATGCAGCCCTGCGGCTCCGGTCAGGCCGGTTTCGCGCCGGTCCGCGCCGGGAAAACGCGCCAGCGTCAAAAGGTTGCCCTCGTCGAATTCGACAAAGCGCGAATCCGTATTGGGCACATCGCCGCCGGAGGTGTCCGACCAGCCGAGCTGGAGCATCGGTTCCAAAAGTTGCGAAGCGCCAGACGCAGTTTGGCGCAGCAGGGGCCAGCTTAGCCGGGTTTCCGCTTCGCCCGTCAGACGGATCAGTTTGTTTTCATAGGCGGAATACTGTTGCTGCAGGTAACCGTCGGCGAAGAGCGCCGCCGTGCTCTCGATCTTGAGCCCCGGCCCAAAGACCGCACCGCCCCGCCAACGGGTCTCGGCCCCCAGACGGATGACATCATAGCCGTCGATGTCGTCTTCCGAGTCGCGATAAGAGGTCGACGCCGAAAGCCCGAAACTCAGCCGTCCGGGCAATTGCGGCACGGTCACGAGGCGCTCATAGCTGAACTCGCCCAAAAGAAACGGCAGCTCGTCCTCGATCACCACATCCGAGGCCCGCAGGCTGCGCGAATAGGCGAGCTGGGCGTCCAGCGCCTCATCGGCGCGGTAGCGCGTCAGCGTGACTTTCGATGTCAGGTAATCGCCATCGTCGATGCCATAATCCGCCAGATAGGCGATGTCGGAGGCGGCGCGCAGGTCGAGGCCGAAATCGAGCCCGCGCCCGATGTCCCATTGGCCCTGGGCATAGAGATAGGCACGCAGGCCGTCGCGGGTGTCATCGGAACTGACCGCGCCGTTCAACTCCAGATCGCCCTTTGCAAAGGCCTGACGATAGCGCAGGTTCAGCGTCGTGGTCTTGGTCGCAAGATAGGGAGCGACGGTCAGATCGCGGTGATCGCCCAGGGTGATGAAATAGGGCACAACGATGCCGGTGCCGAGTGTCGAGTCGGTGCGAATTTCCGGCACAAGAAAGCCGTTTGCGCGTTTTAGCGTCGGATCGGGCACCCGCAGATGCGGCAGCCAGAGCACCGGCACATCCATCAGGCGGAACTGCGCATTGGTGAAATAGAGCTGGCGCGCCTCGCTGTCGTGAATGATCTCTTTTGCGCGGATTTCCCACAGAGGCACCGGGCGATTGACGCAGACCTCACAGGTCGAGGCGACGGATTTCTGCATCCGGATATAGCGTCCGTCGACCACGTCGAGGCGCGCGGCGGCCAATTGCATCTGGCGGTCGATCACCATGCGCGCAGAGGTCAGGATGCCGTTCCTGAGCGCGATGTCGAGCTCGGCGGTCGAGGCCAGGATGACCGCGTCCGCGTCGTTTTGCGTGAGGCGGATCGGCCCCTCGATACTGAGCGCGCCGGTGGTCTGATTGTAGGTGATGCGGCTGGCCGTGAGGCGTCTGGTGCCTTGCAGCACCTCGACATCTCCTGTGGCGATCAACAGCTCGCCATCGAAGGTCACGCCATTGGCCAAAAGCGCGGTCGGCGGCGAAGATGCCGCGTCTTGCGCCATGGCGGCGTGGGGCAGGGGGACTTGCGACAGCATCGCCACCAAAGCGACCTGACAGGCGCGCCGCGACACCCCGGTCAGAAGACGTGTCAAAAGACCGGGCAAAAGACGCGGCACAGCGCGTTGCAAAAGGCGCAGGGCAGAGGAAGAAGGCGAAGCAGCAGTCATATCCCTATCCATCTTCCAGATGCAGCAGAAGTGCAAGCGTGGCGAGGATGGCCGCCAGCGGTGGCGCCCAGGCCGCCAAAGCAATGGGCAGCAATCCGTTCTGTCCCATGACAATGGCGAAAGAGCGGAGGAAATAAAATCCAAAGGCCAGAATGATCGCCGTCACAACCAGGGTCGAGGTGCGCCCCAGCCGGGTGTGACGCATGGTGAACCCGGCCGCGATCAACATCATGGCGACAAAGGCAAAGGGCAGCGCCAACTCGCTTTGCAGCCACATGCGATAGCTGCGTGCCGAAAACCCGGCAATTTCGAGCTTGTCGATAAAGCTGGACATTTCCCAGATCGAGACGGCCTTCGCCGAGCCAAAGCGGTCGCGGATTTCATCGAGGCTCAGGCTGGTCGGCAGGGTCAGCCGGTCGTGAAATGTGGCGGCGGCTTCGGGGTTGGCGGCGCCTGTCAGCGGCCAGCGCTTGGCCTCGGTGAGCACCCATTGACCGTCTTCGATGCGCGCATCTTTGGCTTCGATGCGGAACATCGGCAAACTGTCGTGGCTGTAGCCGATGAAACTGACGTCTTGCAGCAGAGAGCCATCCAGGTTCGAGCGGCTGGCGCGGATCACCATTTGCCCATTCGCATCGCCTTCTCGAAGCCAAAGCCCTTCGTCAGAGACGGAAAACACCTGACGCTCGCCCTTTAGCAACAGGTTTTCGCGGGTTTCATAGGCGTGCTCGGTGGCCGCTCTGAAGGGGTTGAGCACAGCCACGGTCAAGACGCCAAAGGCAAAGGCGACGATCGCGATCGGCACCAGCGATCGCATCGCCCCGCGTCCCGAAGCCCGCGCCACCACCAGTTCGGAAGAGCGCGCGAGGCCGAGAAACAAAACCAGCGTGGCGATCATCACGATGATGGGCAGAATCTCGTAGAGGGTGCGCGGCACACGCAGCAAGGCCATGATCAGGATCGTGGTGCCGCCGGCCTGAACGTCCGAAAATTTACCGATTTGATCGAGGCTTTCGACCATGGCGATGAGACCGGCAAAGATGCCCAGCACCATCAGAAGCGCGCGGATGTAACGACGGGCAAAATAGAGATCGAGCCTCATGATCCTGTCCTTTCCGTCTTTGACCCTTCCTGAGAGCCGCGGGGATGCGGGCGCAGACGCGGGCGGGCGGTTTTCCACAACAGACCATAGGCCATGACGATGGCCAGGAGCGAGGCGACATAACGCAAAGGCCAAAGCGTCGGATCACGATCGATCATGCCCTCAAAGGTGTTGTCGAGAGATTTCACGACGACCAGAAGTGTAATGGCCAAAAGGATTTGTCGCCACAGACCGAAGCGCGAAAATCCACCGATCAGCAGCGCGGCAAAGCCCACCAGAGATATGACAACGGCCTGCACGGCCTTGTTCGTGCGTTGGGTGATCTCGGCCAGAATCTGCAGCCGGCTGGCACCCAACTCGGCCAAAAGCGCCGCGTCGGCACGCACCAGTGAAAGGCTGTCGGTCGAGCGCATGGACCGCTTCTGGCTCGGGTCCTTGCTCAAAAGACCGGAAAGACTATAGGCGAAACTGTCAAAGCGGGTGACGGACAGGCGGTTGTCCGCGAGATCATAGGTCTGTGTCATGCCGTCGAACATCAACAGCATCGGGCCCTCGTCGTCCTTCACGATCAGCGCCTTGTTGGCCATGAAGCCTTGGCGCTCGCCCTCGGTGCGGCTGTTCGAGATAAAGACATCCTCAAGCTCGCCCGCCGTCGTGATATTGCGCACATAGAAGGTCACCCCCTTGGCCGGGTGCACGAAAGAGCCCTCGGTTAAAAGCCGCGCGGTCACGTCGCTGGCGATCTCGGCGCGGCGCAGCTCCAGTTCGCGTTGCGCCAGAGGCACCAGCATATGCGCCAGCACGGCAATCATCAGCCCGACGATGACGCCAAACACAAGGACCGAGCGCGCCAGCCGAAAGGGCGAATAGCCCGCCGCCTGAACCACGACCAGTTCCGATTCAGACGACAGCCGGTTGGTGACGTAGACGGTGGCGCCGAAGGCCGCAATCGGAAGTAAATTCAACAGAATAGAGGGAATGGACAGCAAGGTGAGCTGAACAAAGGTCGAGGCCGATTGGCCGTCGCCCATCAGCCAGTCCAAAAGCCCGACAGCGCCATTCACCCAGAATACGAGCGCCAGCACGAGCGAAAAGAACCCGAACAGCATCAGCAATTGCTGAAGCATGTATTTGTCGAATCTTCCCAAACCCGTGGTCCCGTTCCCGTACACATATTTTCGCCGGACTTTATCGTCACAGCGCGCAAGGAGAAAGGTCCAATCTCGCCTTGGGACCCTTCGCGGGACGCCCTGGCGCAAACTCGCACTGGTCAGTCGGGGCATTGACCGCTACCTATAACGGAGCTGAAAACAAACAGGATCTCCCATGACCGCGCTTGCCCAACTTTCCGTTGCCGCCCTCGATCTCGATGCCATTGCCACCGCTCAAGGCCGCGTGGTCGTGATTGTCGCCCCCGATGGCAAACTGGGGCTGCCCGCGCGGCGGATCAACCGGCTGACCAAGGGCGCTCTGGCGCGGTTCGTCGAAAGCGACGGGTTCGAAGCGATGAAAGAGGGCGAGGCCAAGGATCTCGCCTATCCGACTGGGCTGGAGGCCGACGCTGTTCAGGTCGTCAAACTCTCCAACCAGGCCTCGACAGAGCTGTGCCGCAAAGCCGGTGGGGCGATTGGTGCGGGTCTTGGCAAAGCCGATGCGCTGGTGCTTCCGGGCAGTGTCAAACGTGTCGAAGACCTGGCCTTGGGGATTGCGCTGAAACATTACAGCTTCACCGATCACAAAACGCTCAATGAGCCGGTCACCGTTCCTGCCGTAACGCTCGCCGTGACCAAACCCGAGAGTGTTGATCTCTCAACCGTCACCGCGCTGGCCGAGGGCGTGTTCTTCACCCGCGATCTGGTCTCCGAGCCCGCCAATGTGTTGACCACCACGGAATTCGCCAAACGTCTGGTGGAGCTTGAAAGTCTCGGTCTCAAAGTCGAGGTGTTCGAAGAGGACCGTCTCGCCGAGTTGGGCATGAACCTCTTGCTCTCCGTCGGCCAAGGCTCTGTGACGCCCACGAAAATGGTGGTGATGACATGGTCTGAGGGTGGCGATGAGGCCCCGATTGCGCTTGTGGGCAAGGGGGTTGTCTTTGACACCGGCGGCATTTCCCTGAAACCCGGTGCGGGCATGGAAGACATGACCATGGACATGGGCGGCGCGGGCACTGTGTCCGGCGTGATGAAATCGCTCGCTCTGCGCAAGGCGCCCGTCAATGTCGTGGGCCTCGTGGGCCTCGTCGAGAACATGCCCGACGGTCAGGCCACACGCCCCGGCGATGTGGTCAAATCCATGAAGGGCGACACCGTCGAGATCATCAACACCGACGCCGAAGGCCGTCTCGTTCTGGCCGATGTGCTTTGGTACGCGCAAGAAACTTTTGCGCCCCGCGCCATGGTCAACCTCGCGACGCTCACCGGCGCTTGTCTGGTGGCTCTGGGCCATGAAAACGCCGGGGTCTTCTCCAACGACGACGCCTTCTGCAACGGCTTCCTGAAAGCCGCCGAGACTGAGGGCGAGGGCGCCTGGCGCCTGCCTCTTGGGGCGGGCTACGATGCGCTGATCAAATCCGATGTGGCCGATATGAAAAACGTCGGTCCGCGTTGGGGCGGGGCCATCACGGCCGCGCAATTCCTCAAGCGCTTCGTCAAGGATGAGACGCCCTGGATTCACCTCGACATCGCGGGCGTGGCCTCTGTCTCGACGCCGACCACCTTGGCCCCGAAAGGGGCGACCGGCTGGGGCGTTCTGGCGCTCAACCGGATGATCGACGAGATGAATGCCGATCTGAAAAAAGAGGGCTAACCCCCTATGGGCGCAGTCTATTTCTACCACCTGACCCGCGCGCCTCTGGCGGAGACGCTGGCCACGCTTGCTGAGAAATCTTTGCAAGCGGGCTGGCGCGTGGAGGTGCGTGGACGCTCGGATGAGATGCTCCGCGCGTTGGATCAAGCACTTTGGCTGCGCGAAGGCTTTCTGCCGCATGGCATCAAAGGCGGACCGCATGACGCGGAGCAGCCGATCCTGTTTACAACCGGGGCGGGCGGCAACGCGGCGTCCTGTGTAATGAGCGTCGGCGGGGCGGATCTGGACGCCGAAGACATCGCCGCGCTCGACCGCGCCTGCATCCTCTTCGACGGCGACGACCCGGACGCGGTGCAACACGCCCGCGTGCAATGGAAGACGTTGACCGCCGCCGGAGCAGAGGCGCAATATTGGTCCGAGGAAAGCGGTCGTTGGGAGAAGAAGGCGGAGAGCAAGAAGGGCTGATTTGGCCTTCTTTTGTCTTTAAATATCCCCCGCGAAATATTTCAGTTTGAATTGGACCGAAGGGCCAAGAGGGGCAGAGCCCCTCAACTCACCGCGTCAACACCAACTTGTCCTGTTTGATCTCAATCGTGTCGTACCGCCGCAGATAGTCCATGCCCAACAACGACCCGAACAGCTCGCCATCCGTGACATAGGCGCGCACGCCATCGTCCGTGATGCCCTCAAGCCCCAGCGTGTCGATCCGTACAGGCGCGGTGCGCACCGTGCCGTTGGCCGTCTGGGCGCGGCCCGTGAAGGCCAAATTGTCCACGTCAATCCCGGCCTTTTCGGCGTCTTCCAGCGAGAGCACGACATTCGACGCACCTGTGTCGACCAGAAACTCCACCGGTGCGCCGTTCACCTCGGCGATCACGGAAAAATGCCCGGTCCTGTCGCGATCCACGGTGATCACACCGGCACCGTCGCTGATCTGTGCGGGGGCCAGACGCGGGCGCACGTCCTGCCAGAGACCCACAGCGGCCAGAGCACCGATGAAAATCAGTGCCCAAAGTGCGGCGTGACGCGCCATCTGGCCAAGATTGCGGCGATTGGCGACGACGTAATAAAAGCCGACGGCGCCTAACAGCAGCGACAGATAGAGAATGCGGGCGGTGTCCATTTGATCCATGCGCTATAGATAGGCACGCGTTTTGGATTTGTCAGTGGGACATTTTGTAGTGGGACAAATCGCGCTCTGCATAACGATTAAGCGACGAAAAACAGCGCCTTGATGCCGTCGGCCACGAATTGCACCGACAAAGCGGCCAAAAGCATGCCCATCAGACGCGTCACCACATTGATCCCCGTTGCGCCCAAACCGCGTTCCATCACGTTGCTCAGGGCAAAGAAAATCAGACAGACGCCCAAAACGGCGACCATCACGCCGAGCATCAACAGCACGCCGGGGACGCCATCGGCCTGATCGATCAACAGGATCATCGAGGTGATCGCACCGGGACCGGCCAGCAGAGGCGTGGCAAGCGGGAAGACGGAGGGGTCTTCGACGGGCTGGTGTTCCGGGTGCTCGGCATGTTCGCTGCGACGTTTCGAGCGTTTCTCAAAGAGCATTTCAAGCGCGGTGAGGAACAGCAAAAGCCCGCCTGCGATACGGAAAGCAGGCATGGAAATGCCCACGAATTCAAGCACATGATCGCCGAACAATCCAAAGAGCGTCAGGATCACGAAAGCGATCAGCACGGCGCGCAGGCCCACCGCGCGGCGGTGTTTGGCAGAGGCCCCTTGTGTCAGCGCCACGAACAAAGGCGCAAGGCCGATCGGGTCGATGATGACGAAAAGCGTCATGAAGGCCGTGATCAGAACCTGCCACTCCATGGCTTAGCCTCCCGCTTGCTCCAGCTTTTCGAGCGCATCCATCCAGAGCGCCTCGGCACGATCCATCGCCTCCGTCACCTCGCCGTATTTCTTTTGCCAGACCACGGCGGCCTCTTTGTCCTCGTAAAGCTCGGGGTTGGCCAGTTTGACCTGAAGCTTTTTGCTCATGTCGGTCAGCTTGCCGACACGTTCCTCACATTTGCGCACCTCGGCCCGGAGCGCCAGAATTTCATCGCGGCTGGCCTTTTTGGCTTTTGGCGCGGGTTTGTCTTTCTTCTCGACCTTCGGCTTTTCATCGCCTTGCAGCAAAAGTTTGCGATAGGCGTCGAGGTCCTCCTCATAGGGGGCCACGCGACCGTCTTTCACCAACCAAAGCCGGTCGGCGACGAGACTCAAAAGGTGCATGTCGTGCGACACCAGAACCACGGCGCCGGTGTAGGCGGTGAGCGCCTCGACCAGCGCTTCGCGGCTTTCGATGTCGAGGTGGTTGGTGGGTTCGTCGAGGATCAAGAGGTGCGGCGCGTCGAGTGTGGCGAGCAACAGCGAGAGCCGCGCTTTTTGCCCACCGGACAGGCGTCCCACCTCGGTGTCGGCCTGATCGGCCCCAAGACCAAAGCCCGCAAGTTTCGCCCGCAGTTTCGGCGGGTGGAAATCGGGCAGGGCGCTTTGCAGGTGCTGAAGCGGGGTCTCGTTGAGGTGCAACTCGTCCACCTGGTGCTGGGCGAAAAAGCCGATGCGCAGCTTGTTGTGCCGGGTGATCTGGCCGCCCATCGGGTCCAGACGGTTGGACAGCAATTTCGACAGCGTCGATTTGCCCTCGCCGTTGCGGCCCAGCAAAGCGATGCGGTCGTCTTGGTCGATCCGCAGGTTCAGACGCTGCAGGATCGCCTTGCCATCATAGCCGACGGAGGCACCCTCCATATTGATGATCGGTGGCGATAGTTCCTCGGGCTCGGGGAAGGAAAACACCACGCGGGCCGCGTCTTCGGGGGCGGTGATGGTCTCCATCTTTTCGAGCATCTTGACGCGCGACTGCGCCTGTTTGGCTTTCGAGGCCTTGGCCTTGAAGCGATCCACAAAGCTCTGCAAATGCGCGCGTTGCAGTTCTTGTTTCTTCGCGGCGGCGGCCTGAACGGCGCGCTGTGCGCTCCGGGTGCGGGCGAAATCGTCGTAGCCGCCGGAGTAGAGCGTCAGTTTCTTGCTCTCGAGATGCAGGATCGCGCCGACAGCACGATTGAGCAGCGCGCGGTCGTGGGAAATCAACAGCACGGTGTGCGGGTATTTGGCGAGATAGGTCTCAAGCCAAAGCGCGCCTTCGAGGTCGAGATAGTTGGTCGGTTCGTCCAAGAGCAGGAAATCGGGCTGCGAGAACAGCACCCCCGCCAGAGCCACACGCATCCGCCACCCGCCGGAGAAGGCCGAGCAGGGCATCTTGATTTCCTCTTCGGTAAAACCAAGCCCTTTGAGGATCGACGAGGCGCGGCCCTCGGCGGACCAGGCATCAATATCCGCCAAACGGGTCTGGATGTCGGCGATCCGGTGCGGGTCGGTGGCGGTTTCCGCCTCCGCCATCAGGCTCGCGCGTTCCTTGTCCTCTGCCAGAACCGTGTCCAGCAAAGACACCTCGTTTCCGGGCACCTCCTGGGCGACGCCGCCGATGCGGGCGCGTTTCGGGATTTCGATGGCGCCGGTTTCCAGCACCAATTCGCCCTTGATGATGCGAAACAGCGTGGTCTTGCCCGCACCGTTGCGCCCCACGATCCCGACCTTATGGCCGGTGGGAATGGTGACGGAAGCCTCCTCGATCAGAGTGCGGCCTTCGACGGAATAGGTGATGTTCTGGATCTTAAGCATAAGCGCGGCTTAGCAGTGGGCTATTGACGCGTCCAGAGCCCGCGCGCTGTCTGCCATCAAAAGTAGGGTTTTATTTGCGAGAGCGACGTATTGACTTTGAATTCCATGACAATCACCCCGTCGTCTCGTTGATGTGTGATGGTCTGTGTGAAAAGATACTGCTTATCTGCCCAGAAAACGTCGATTTTTTCCCGAAAACCCTCGCCTGACTCGCGCTCGATCAGGACGGCGTGGTTTTTGATTTTGCGCGGGAAAAGAGCCGTGAGTTGCTGTTGAACGACTGCCCGGTTCTGAGCGGTCAAGGTTTGATCGCCTGACACTTTAACCAGAAGCTAATCAATTTTTAGAGCGCTTGTCAGATCCACGATGATTTTGTCGACATCTGCTATGCTCTCAAAGATCGGGTAATCTGCATTAAACTTTGACTGGGCGCTGACCGAGAGAGGAAAGAGACCGAATACGGAAAAGAGTGTGCAGACAATCAGGAGGTTTAGTTTGCTCATTTCAAATGCCTTTTGAAGAAATCTTCAATCCCGGCAACTGTGTCGCGTCGCCCAAAGAGTGTCAATCGCCGCTTTTCAAAGCGTGCGTCCCATGCTATCCGGCGCGCAATCTTTCGGGCGGGGTGTGTTGCCCTGTTCGTTCCATTTGACCCATCCAAGAGGTTCTGTCCCATGGCGATCCAGCGTACCTTCTCCATCATCAAACCCGACGCAACCAAGCGCAACCTGACCGGCAAGATCATTGCCAAATTCGAAGAGGCCGGCCTGCGTGTCGTAGCAAGCAAGCGCATCCAGCTGACGCTGGCTCAGGCGCAGGAATTCTACGGCGTCCACAAAGACCGTCCGTTCTTTGGCGAGTTGTGCGAATTCATGATCTCCGAGCCGATCGTTGTGCAGGTTCTCGAAGGTGAAAACGCCATCGCGAAAAACCGCGAAGTCATGGGCGCCACCAACCCGGCCGACGCCGCAGAAGGCACCATCCGCAAAGAGTTCGCGCTCTCCATCGGCGAAAACTCCGTGCACGGCTCCGACGCTCCGGAAACCGCAGCGGTGGAAATCGCTTACTTCTTCTCCGGTCTCGAACTGGTCGGCTAAGTCTAAGTCTTCGCTCAAAAATGTGGCCGCCCCCTGTGAAAGGAGGCGGCCTTTTGCGTTCCGGCTTTCATGAGAAACGCAAATTCGTGACGGCCTTTTGGGCCTGTCGCGGGTATCTTAGGGCGGGTCTGTTACCGCCGGATCAAATCGGGCCATTCTCAAATGGGGCCCGTTCAAATACGGCTGTGCTCCGGCGTACGGGCGATGATCCAGACGGCGTGGACGATGCCGGGGATGTAGCCCAGAAGCGTCAGCAGGATGTTGAGCCAGAAGTGTTTGCCAAATCCCACCTGCAAGAAGACGCCCAGGGGCGGCAGCAAAATCGCGACGAGAATGCGGATAAGGTCCATGGTGTTCTCCTTTTCGTGTTGAGAAGAGAACGCCTGTGATGCGGATCGGGTTCCGGTTTTGTTTAGCGCCGCAGCCCGGTGCCGATCTCATTGAGCACAGATTCGATGCCCGTCGGCGCGGCCGTGGTGTCGGCGGCCACAGAGGCCACGATCGCATCGAAGCGGGCGCGCAGTGCGTCTTTTTCCTCGCCCTTGCAATCGTTCCAAGGGCGGCCTTGAAGCCCCATGACCATAGCGTAATAGCCGATGAAATGCGGTCGCGATCCGGTGGCCAACAGGCGGGTGTAGGCGGCATCCGGTCCCAGCTCGCGCAGCGCTTCGGCGCTGTCGATCCCGGCGCGCGCGAAAGACGCGTCAGAGGCGGGGCCGAGGTTTCGAATGGAGGAGACGGGGGTGGGCATCGGGACCTCAAAAGGCAGATCGAGCGCCAGAATGTCAGGCGCGGCCTACAGAGGTCAAGGCATATGCGAGCCCGATTTAGAACATCGCCCAATCGGAGATGACACACAGTTTCTCCGGCGCGGCCTCGCTCTGCACCTCCGGCGTGACCCGCATCGGCTTGGGCGCGCTCTGCTGTGGCAGGGGCTGCTGCATCGCAAGTGGCACGGGCTGCGGCACAGGTTGGGCCACTGAAGGGACAGGTGCAGGGACAGGACGGATTTGCTCGGACATAACAGTTCTCCTTTTACACAACAGCAGATTAGGGGCTGAAGGTTTCAGGCGACTGAAGTCAGATGCAAAAATACGTCCGATTTATCAAAAATTTTGTCGACCCACGGGGTGAACCGCAGGGCGGACATGTTCCAAATCAAGCGGGTTTGACCACGCTGTCCAGCGCATGCAGTGTCGCCAAAAGCGGGCCGAGGTCTTCGATCTTGAGCATGTTCGGCCCATCGGAGGGCGCGTTGTCCGGGTCCTCGTGGATCTCGATGAACAGCCCCGCAACCCCGACGGCCACTGCCGCGCGCGCCAGCACAGGCACCATGGTGCGGTCGCCGCCGGTCGAGGTGCCCTGGCCGCCCGGTTGTTGCACCGAATGGGTGGCGTCCATGATCACCGGATAGCCGGTCTGGGCCATCCGCGGCAGGCCCCGGAAATCGCTGACCAACGTGTTATAGCCAAAGGACGTGCCGCGCTCGCAGAGCATGATCTGATCGTTGCCCGTCGAGGCCAGTTTCGCCGCCACATTATCCATGTCCCACGGGGCCAGAAATTGGCCTTTCTTGACGTTCACGGCCTTTCCGGTCTCACCCGCAGCGAGCAACAGGTCCGTTTGGCGGCACAGGAACGCCGGGATTTGCAAGACATCCACCGCTTCGGCGGCCTTGGCGCAGTGGCTTGGCTCATGCACGTCGGTGATCACCGGAACGCCGAATTCCTCGCGGATTTTCGACAAGATGGTGAGGCCTTTCTCTGCGCCCAAACCGCGCTTGCCCGACAGGGAGCTGCGGTTGGCCTTGTCATAGGAACCCTTGAACACAAACCCGGTGCCCGTGGGCGCACAGGCCTCCGCGATCTTTTCCGCCAACATCCGGGCGTGATCGAGGCTTTCCAACTGGCAAGGGCCGACGATCAGGCCAAAAGGCCGGGCGTTGGAGAAGGTCACATTGCCGATGGTGACGTCTTTGGGCGCTGTGGTGGCGGGCATGGCGGGATCCTCGCAAAGGGTTTGAGACCCTATCCCATGAAGCGGGGTTTGGGTGCAAGTCTGCAGACGTGTACGAGGGAGGGCTGGGGCGGCAAAAATCTTACCCCGCACACTAACATGCAATTGCATGACAATAGAGGAGCCGCTAACACCACGACACAAAGCCAGCCCCCCGTGCCAGCGATCCTGCCAACCTTTGACCACAGGTGAGATCATGACACAGTTGAGCACCGCGTTGCTGGCGACGACCATCCTTGGCGCGAATACTCTGGCGCTGTCGGCGCAAGAGAGCGATATCATTTACCTCGATCCGATTTATGTCGAGATGACCGACGCGAATGCCGGGGCGGCAGACCGCGCGACCTCGGCCTATGTGTCGGAGGCCGAACTTGAGGCCGCCAGCATGGGCGATTTGAAAGACCTCTTTGCGGGGATTTCCTCTGTCTCTGTCGGGGGCGCGATCCCCATCGCGCAGAAGATCTTCGTCAACGGCGTCGATATGCTCAACCTCGGGGTGACGGTCGACGGTGTGGCGCAGAACAATCGTATTTTCCACCACGTCAGTGCCAACGCCTTTGATCCGGGCCTGATGAAATTCGTGCGGGTCGATCCGGGCGTGGCCCCTGCGGATGCGGGGTTCGAGGCGCTGGCGGGGGCTGTGACGATGGAAACCATCGACGCGGGCGATATGCTTGATCCCGGCGACAATTTCGGCGGGCGTGTGCGGTTGAGCTATGGCGAGAACGGCGACACCTTTGGCCGCTCCGTGACCTTGGCCGCCCGTCAGGCGGGCTTTGAAGGCTTGGCCTATGTCAAACAGATGGACGGGGACGATTTCGAGGATGGCGCTGGCAACACCGTTCTGGGCACCAGCACCGATCTCGACAGCGCTCTTGTCAAACTGGCCTATGAGGCCGAGACCGGGGATCGCGTCGAGTTTTCTGCGCAGAAGATGCAGGATGACGCCTTGCGCAACCGGCGCGCCAACTTCGGCGCGGCCACGTGGAATCCGCTTGAGCTTTATGAGACCGAGCGCACAATCTATGCGTTGCGCTATGAAAACACCCAGGCGGCGGGGCTTTGGGACCCTGAGCTGACCCTTGGCTATTCTGCGACCGAGGTGGACAAGGAGACGCCTTATGACAGCTCCGGCCTGACCGACACGCTGAGCTTTACAGCAAAGAACCACTTTCACCAGAGCGAGACGGCCACGATCACGGCGGGTGTGGATTACATCGACAAGACCAGCCAATATTCGATCTATTCGACGGGGGAGAAACTCGGTCGCGAGCGGATCGAGAACTTTGGCCTCTTCGCGCAGGCACGCGTTGAACCGATGGCGGGGCTGAACCTCTCGGCAGGTCTCAGATATGACACGCAGACCTTCACCGATGTGAACGACGCCAAACACGAAAATGACGGGCTGAGCGGCAACCTCTCCGTCGAATATGCCATCACGCAGAGCTTTTCCGTGCGGGCGGGTTATTCCAATGTGTTTGGCGGCATTCCGGTCGAGGACAACTACCTCTTTGCCGATCCCTGGGATTACAGTGGGCTGACCGAGGTGACCCGTGGTGAGAACATCGTGCTGGGGGCGAATTGGGAGGAGGGGCCGTTGCGCCTAGGCGCGGAGCTGTTCCAGACCAAGCTCTACACTGTGCGTACCTCGGCCTATGACGGGGGCGCGGGGGGCTATGTCGCGGGCCACGCAGACTTTGAGAGCAAAGGGTTTACGCTGGCTGGGTCTTACGACTGGACCTCCGGCTTTGCGCGCATGAGCTATACCTACAGCGAGGCGGAGCTGAACGGGGCGGCGGCTTCGAGCTATGCGGTGCTGGACTATGGCACGCCTCTGGGCGGTGTTTTCTCGCTTGAGGTGCAACAGGAGTTGATCGACTATGACATGGTGATCGGCGGCAGCATTGATGCGGCACTTGAGTATGATCTGGAGTATGACACGGGCGTAGGCGACGGGTTTTTGGAGAAAATGCCGGGCTATGTCGTGGCCAATGTCTTTGCCGAATACCGTCCGCGCAGTGTTGATGGGCTGACGCTTCGAGCCGAGATCAACAATATCTTCGATGAAACCTATGCCGATCGCGGCACCTACGGGAATGACTTTACCGAGGATGAGATCAACACGCTCAAGGAGCCGGGGCGCAGCGTGAGCCTCATGCTCACCAAAGAGTTCTGAGAGCCGTTCTGAAAACAAGGGCCTTCGCGGGCGTTGCGTGCGAAGGCCGCTTTTTGTGGCACTGCGTCGGCTGCTCGGGTCTCAGGCCCTGGCGTTCTCGTCCTCGCGCAGAATGCCGATCATGAGATAGGACATCAAATAGGCGTCTTCTTCAGAGATCAGCGGGCCCAATTCGTCCTGAATGGCGCTTTGGTAGATCGGCCACATCTCCGCATTGATCCCGGCGCCTTTCTCGCTGAGAAACAACACATGTTTGCGCCGCCCGTCGCGGATATATTCACGTCTGAGAAATCCCTCTTTTTCCATCCGGCTGATGTGACGCGACAAGGCGTATTGCGGCAGGTAAAGCACCTGTTCGATCTCGGACATTCTGCGCCCCTCAGCGCCACCGCGTTCAATCTCCCAGAGAATCTCGTGCCAGATCAGATCGCGCACGCCGCGTTTCTTGAGGTCTTTGGCAATGCGCGGGTAAAAATTGCGATGCACGCGCATGATGTTGAACCACAGCCGGTTAAAGGCCACGGTCTTGTCGGCGTCATTGAAAAACGCGACAGCCATCTCGCGGGGGTCTTTTGCCATGATGCTCTCACTGCGCAAAATGCGCGTTGGGGGGATTTGTGCCTAGGCTAGTGGCAAAATCATATGAAAACAATTTCTTAAGGGATGTTCCGCGCTGGCGTTGTAAGGCGAAATCGACGGCAAGGGCCATCGACATCCCGATGACACGACCGTCTTTTCTCAGGGCCGCGATGCCTTGTGGGCGTTATTCATGAGAGAGAACCCAGACAGGATGATGAACCCTTCAAGTTCCAGAAATAAAACGAAAAATTGAATTTGAATGCAGGTTGACTCCGCATGTGTCCAATGAGTCATGGATGTGTATCTGTAGGCAACCGATTTGTGACGGGTTCGAGAACGACGCCCTTCGCCTCCGGGTTCTAGTCAGCCCCACCCGAGTGGCCCGATTTGAGTGTTCGTGCAGGACCGGCCTCGGGTCCATCGGGGCGATGGTTTCCGGAGCTGGTGGGCGATAGCCCAACGCACTGTGCGGTCGTTTCGTGCGGCCGATATCCTGTGAGGACACTGCGATGACGTCTGAAACAATCCGGATCGAGATCGGCAGTCGTGAGGTGGCCACGGTGACGCTGGCACGCGCTGAGAAACACAATGCGATGGACGCCGTCATGAGTGCGGACCTCACCGCCGCCGCAGAGCGTCTCGCCATGGATGATGGTGTTCGAGTGGTTGTTCTTCAGGCTGAAGGGAGAACTTTTTGCGCAGACGTCCTGACCCGGGCCGGAGGTGTGGCGCGATCATGCCCATCGTCGGAGTTGGACGGAGCCATCGAAAGTGAGGTAGCCGCGCTGTTGCAATATGCCCCCGGAGCCGTGGTCGAAGCCAAGGCGCTCTGTCGGGCTCTGGCGGGCTCTGGCGGGTGCGAACCCTGCGGATGCGGCGAACTTCTCAGCCTCCGCTCTGGCAGACCGTTGGGAAACTCAAGACACCAAAGACGGCATCGCGGCGTTCTTTGCCAAGAAAGAGCCGCCTTGGCGGCATGGTTGAGCTGTTAGGTCTTTGTGGTTTCAGACCAGGTCGGCAAAAGATCTCCCGCCTCAGGTCGTGCCGCATGGACGCCGCGTGCAATGGCGCGGGCAAGACAGGTCGAGGCGACTGCACCGATCCGAGCCAAAGCGATTGCGCGGTCTTGCGGCAAGTCGCAATGCCCTGTGGACACTCCGAACACCAAATCCCCGTCAAAAGGCGTGTGCGCAGGAACAATCGCGCGGGCGATGCCATCGTGTGCCGCAACCGAGAGGCGGTAACATTCCGCTTTGGTCAGTTTCGCATCCGTCGCGACAATTGCGATGGTGGTATTGCGCTGCTCAAGAGGGGCGATTTTATGCCCGAAGGGCGCGCCACTGTGACCTGTGTCCGGATCGGCGCCCAATGCGCCGAATTCACCGTTCTGCTCGAAGGGCGCCGCCCAGAAATGGCAGCTGTTCTCGGGTGTCACTGAGCCGACCGGGTTCACCGCGACCAAGGCGCCGACCGTGATCTCGCCAATCCGCGCAGAGGCGGAGCCAAGCCCGCCTTTCAGCGTCGCGGTCAGGGCACCGTAGCCTGCGCCCGCCGTCCCGATATCGAAGGTCTCTGACGCAGTGAGATATGCCGTCCGCCCCAGTTCGCGATAGGGGGTTTCAGACCAGTTTTTGTCGCCTCCGTTGAGCAAATCGAACAGGATCGCCCCGGGAACAATCGGCACGACAGCCGGCCCCGCCGTGTATCCGCGATTTTGGAGCCGGAGCGCGTCCGACACACCGCTACAGGCGTCCAGTCCATAGGCAGATCCCCCAGACAACACCAAGGCGTCTACTCGCTCCACCAGCTTATCCGGCGCGAGCAAATCGGTTTCGCGTGTGCCCGGTGAGCCCCCCATAATGCTCACGGATGCAGTGAACGGTCTGTCAGAGGTGAGAACCGTTACACCCGATTTGAGGGCTGCGTCATCAGCATTGCCCACGAGAATTCCGCGAACGTCCGAAATTAGGTTCCGATCAAATACTGGCATTGTCTCTCCGTTAAAAGCGCGCTCGACCTCTGAAGCAAAGGTATAGTGGTTTCAGAGGCGGGGCGCGACCTAAACAAGAGCCCTTTAGCCGGCCCTGGTAGGGCACCGTCGAACAGCCAAACGCTATAAGTGGTACCTGAGCTTCCCCCCGAAATTCGGACACTGACAAAAGCTCCGATGTGCAGTCTGCTGATCTTCGACGAGACGGAGAATGAGACCTTGTCCGCCATTGGGCCGAGGACAATGGTCGAATGATGTCGAACCGCAAGCAGCACGCGCCTGAGTTCAAGGCGAAAGTCGCGCTGGAAGCCCTGAAGGGCGAGGAGACAGCCGCCGAGCTGGCAAGCCGGTTCGGGGGGCATCCGACGATGATCCACCAATGGAAGCAAGCCCTGTTCGAAGGCGCGTCTTGCGTGTTCGAGGGCGGGAACCGCAAAACGAAAGCTCAAACCGTGGACCGGCAAGTGAGGCGCGGCATGATCGAGCCTGACCTCCCGGATCTTGTCGATTGGGCAGCCGTGCAAGCTGCTGTCAATGGCGCGCTCGTCCTATTGCTACTCCCCGAAGGGCGAGACCGAACAGAACCTCGGCGTGATGCGGCAGATTGACGAGCAGCTCCGGGAGACCCCGTTCTTCGGCGTCCGCCAGATGACCTGGCACCTGCGTGACGACGGTCCCCTGGTGAACGAGAAGCGGATAGGGCGGCTGATGCGCCTGATGGGCTCATGCCGATTTACCGGAAACCCAAGACCAGCAGGCCAGCGAAGGGGCACAAGACCTATCCCTATCTGCTGAGAGGCCTGCGCATGGATCGCCCGAACCAGGTCTGGTGCTCGGACATCACTTATCTGCCGATGCGCCGCGGGGTCCTCTACCTCGTGGCGATCATGGACTGGCACACCCGCAAAGCTCTGTCCTGGCGGATCTCGAACACGTTGGAAGCCCAGTTCTGCATCGACGCGTTGAACGAGGCCATCCACACGTTCGGCCTGCCCGAGATCATGAACACCGATCAGGGAATCCAGGTCACCTCCTTCGCCTGGACGGATCGGCTGCGTCGATCTGGCGTGCGGATTTCGATGGATGGGAAAGGTCGTTCGCAAGCTCACCCTCGACAACATCTTCATCGAGAGGCTGTGGTGCACCCTGAATTACGAGTGTGTCTACCTGCATGTTTGGGAGACCGGTTCGCAGACAAAGGCGGCCATCAGGAAATGGATGACCTTCTACAACCACCAGCGCCCGCATTCTGCCTTGGGCGGTCAGCATCCGGCGCTGGTTTCTTGGCAAAGAAATGATATCAACCAAACGTCTGCGCCAGAGATAGCCCTGAGGGCGCAGTTCGAGATGAGGGATGCGAAGGAATTGGTTTCTGGGTTTTGACACCAGCTCTGACTCCTATGTGTCTCTGGTGTGACCGGAGCGTGTAAGGCGGTGCGTCAAACTGGGTCCAAAATGCGAAAAACGCCCCGGAAAGGAGCGCTTTTTCATTTATTTCCAACCATTTAGAGTGTGGTTGGCTCCGGCGGTAGGGATCGAACCTACGACCAATTGATTAACAGTTACCAATTGTCGTTTTATCCCATTACCTCACGTCCCCTCACAATCCCTCACATACCATTGTAATTAAATACAAAAACCATCTTGCGTATGGTTTCTTTCCTCCCCATATTTGTCGGTATCTGCTCAATATCTGCCTACTAAACGCCTACTAAATTGGGGATGAGATGCCGAAGCTGACAGCGCAATTCGTCAGAGACCTGCCGCTTGCTAGAACCGGGCAGTCGTTGATCACAGACGACGCGTTGCCGGGGTTTGGTGTGAGGGTTGGCACGAGATCGAAATCCTATTTCGCTGAAAGCCGCGTGAAGGGGAGAACCCGGCGCGTCACGCTTGGCCGGGCTGACACCTTGACGCTCAATGATGCCCGAAAGCTCGCCATGAAGGCGCTGGCTGAAATGGCCGACGGCAAAGACCGCAACGCTCAACTCAGACAAGACCGGGCCAAGCTCATGACCCTCGGCCAAGCTGTCGATGGGTGGCTAGAAGAGCGCCCACACCGTGAGGGCACGGCTGCGACATACCGGGCTACGATGCAGCGTGAGTTTGGCGATTGGCTGAGCATGGAAATGCGCCGGATCACACCCAAGCAATTCCAGATCCGCTTTCACGAAATCAAGGACCGCACCCCCGCCGGGGCCGCTCTGGCCGTGCGCACGTTCAAATCTTGTTGGAATTGGGCACGGGCTGACGTGACCGACGCCGAGGGAAACCCGCTTTTGCCTGAATGCCCCGCCGATATTGTGAAGCGCAAAAAGATCATGCCCAAGCCCAAGCGCCGCAAGACGTTTGTGAGCGATTGGAAGGCGTTTTTTGAGGCATTGGACAACCTTGAAACCAATTCAAATCGGTACCCCGAGGCGGGCAAGAAATTCCGCACCTATGTTGAACTTTTGGCTCGCACAGGTTTGCGAAAGGGGGAGGCCGCACATCTCGAATGGGCCGATGTAGACCTGAAGGCTAAGACGTTGACCATCATCGCCGAGAGGGCAAAAAATGGTGAAGCCATGACGCTTCCATTGGCCGAGCAAACCGTGACGCTTTTGGAGGCTCAAAAAGGGCGCACCGGGGGCGAAACCTATGTCTGGGGGCCTTCACCCTATGGCGACCCACGCAAGACGCTCACGGCATTTCGTGAGGCCCTTGGCTGGCCCGTTAGTTTCCATGATCTGCGCCGTAGCTTTTCTACGGTGGCCACCCGTCTTGATGTCCAGCAATCCAAAATCCGTCGGCTCATGAACCATGCCATCGGTGGCGATGTTACAGCGGGATATCAAATCCTTACGGATCCCGAAATGATGCGAGAAGCAGCTCAGGCCATCAGCGATTACATAGATCAGCAACGGGAGGCTTGAAAACTGACGCGCAATAGTACAGTGTATGAGCAGCGTTAGAACAAGGATGTTTGTGCCCGAGCATTGCAAAGGCAGCGCGAAGCTACCGTCATCCGGCGGATCGTAGAACGGTGATCCGCCAGCTTCGTACCTTGGAGAGACGTAATGTCCCACATCTCTGAAACGACCGCTCGTGCGGCCTCTGAAATGCTGACCACCGAAGAAGCCGCTGCGCTGCTGGGTGTGACGCGCCGCTTCCTCGACAAAGATCGTCATGTCGCCCGCCAGAATGGCACCCCGCCGGCCATTCCCTACAGCAACCTTGGCCACCGCACCGTTCGCTACAGCCGGGCTGACGTACTCGCGTTTCTTGACGCAAACCGCGTCGATTAATCGGGGGGCAATTCGATGAATAAGCAAAGCCAATCCTTCGCGCACGCGCGCGGTGCACGTACGCGCGAGGGCGAACGTGATCTGTTGTCACCTGATTTCGACTTTCAGTTTTACTTGGCTTGGAAGGATCTCGAAGACCAAATCCAAGACCTTCAGGACAGCAAGAAGTCCATGATTGCAAATGTCAGATCGAGATACTCGCGACATCAAGCCGAGGCACTCAAAACCACGATGCGCCGAGCGCTAATGGACAAAAATAAGAGAGCCGAAGCCGCAGTTTTCAATGAGATGGCGACCTACTACGTCGACCTGTTGGATGCCGAAATTGATGCGAGGGTGAACAATGCTTGATTACACCCGAGAGAACCGCGCCCTCGCTTCGAACCAATGCGGTCCCCACGCTTTCGCAGGCAAGGCGGGGGCTGATCTATGAAACTTACCGACGTGTATCAGATCAACGACTTGAAGGATTTCAAGGGCTGGAGACTGGCAAATCCGAACGCCGCCAAGTTGCTCGACACAATCATTTTCAGATGGCGGGTCTGCACGATCAAGGTGCGGGGAAAGCCTGGGCCTTGGGCAGTATACCCAAGACATGAATGGTGTAAGCATTCGGGGCTTTCGCTCGACCAGTACAAGCGAGCGTTGCGCGTTCTCGTCGCCGATGGCCTTGTCTTGAGCGAGCGCCACCGTTTCGGCGGTTCCAAGGTCCTTACGCATCTGCAACCCTCTTCCCGTGCACTCGACTACGCAGGAAGGCCTGACGACATCAAGCGCCTCGGTGCGGCCTATTCACCACCGGGGGCACCTCCGGCTGCACCCCCGAATGCTCCAATCGGTGCGCCAACCGATTACACACATACACCGAAAGGAACGATCAATACGACAGATACGACAGTTTGCGCTTCCTATTCGGAAGACGCACCAAGTCCCCCTTCGGGAAATCTCTTTTCCGGGGAGGGAGAAAAGAAAACAGCCGCAGGCCTTCCGCTACCGCTGAACGAACCAATCGCTGAGGTTTGGCAGGAGGCAGTCGAAAAAAGCTACCCCGGCACTCTGCTGCCGCTTACGCCCGTACAAGGCAAGCAGCTCAAAGATTTCGTTAATGCCTGTCCGCCAGACTACGCTGGTAACATTCTCCGGCACGCGATTGAGAACTGGCCATTGTTTATCGGCTACGCGAAGACGCACCACGCTGCATTCAAGGTGCCAGATACGCCGACAGCGGGTTTCCTGTTAAAATTCATCCAAACGGCGATTTTCCTCTGGCAGCAGGAGTACAATCTCGAATGGGCTAACGGAGAGTTTGTATCCAAGGGCACTGTCGGTCCGAAGGTTGAAGCGCCGGGGCCTTCATCAGTGCAGACAACGCCATCGACTGGAAAGAAGGCGAAGAGCACACCGAAAAAGAAGAAGATGTCCTGGGAGGAAGTGCAAGCTGTCATGGCGGAAGACAGTTCCGAATTTCACGAAAAGTACCCGAACCTGAAACCTGGCTCCATCAATCAAAGCTAGGCTGTTTCCTTCGATAAACAAAAATGTCCCTGAACCCGACCGGGACAGTTTTCGCGACAATCCAATTTCCTTGCTTCGGGCAGCGGGGATTGGGCGAAATCGCTTTTCTGAAAGTGGGAATTTGGCGGGGGTCCCAATAGCGACAAAATGTGGGCGTGTGGGATGCAGGTGGTGGATTTCAATCAATTGCACTCAATATATTGCGTCCATCAGGCCGATTTCCCTTCCTCTGTAGGTGTCACAAGGTACGCTTAATGTGGGTGAGACGATCTCGCCCCCCTCCGAAAATGCCAAGGAGGGCACGACGTGATAGACACATCCAAACTCACCAGATTTCAGACCATCGCCGCACAAGGGATTGCCGCAGTTGATCTGGGGCCAAGGATCGCCCCGTGCACAAGCACCCAGTGGGTCGCCAGCTCGTTGTTGCAGAAGGCCATACGCCGGGGCGACCCGTATGCGGCGCGACAAGCCGGACGATTTTTGCTGGAGGTCAAAAGGGAACACCTGCTGCGTCGTCTCAATGTCATCGCCGCCGAAGACATCGGCATGGCGGATATCGAAACCGTGGCGATCACCGCCGCCTGTCTTGCCAGCGCCAAGGTGCGGCGTGATCTTGGCGGGGACGCTGTAGTCACCGACTACCTCATCCGGCGCATGGTCGACGCCCGCAAATCTCGGGGGGCTGATGATCTGCTGATGAACCTCGAACGGCTGCCCGATTTGGCCGAGGACCGCACCCGGTTCGCCGCGATGTCCAATGACCGCCTTCGCCAGATCGTGCTGGGATGTCCGTCGCTCGACCGAAAGGCTCTCGCGCTTTGGAATCTGGTCGGCACAGCCCGTTGCCGGAGCGATCACCTGCCGACCCGCAAAGGTGATCCAAGCATGGCCTTCGATACCCTGGCTGAATTGGGCGTCGCGCCAACGATGGTGCAGATCGCGCGAGCCACCTTCACCAAGACCTCGGCCATGCTGTCGCCGTTTGTCGCTCTGTTGTCCCTCGAAAACGGGGTGGTCGCAACCGGGGTTCAAGATGATCCAACCCCGGTTGAAACGCGGATCAATGGGGTGCCGTCCTATGCTTTCGACATGTACACGCGGCCCGGTCGGGCGGCCCTCGGTCGGCTGCTCCTGCGAAATGAAGGCATGGCGTCATGGGCCGGGGCGTTCCTGCCGCGAACAAACCGGGTGCAGGTTGCCGGGGAGTTGCTTTTTCGGGGCGAAGGTCAGTGCCTGCGCCGTCACGCGGTCGGATCGCTGAGCGCCAGCCTTCGGGACAGGTGGCATTGGGACTGCTCAGGTCTGCCGCGTGACGCGCTCGAATTCGGGCTGGCCGCTCTCAAGGATGCGATGCCGGAGTTGAACGCGATCCGGGCCGAGGTTGTTCGGGAGGGCGTGGCATGAGCGATCTCGTCCTAACCCGGCATAATCCTTTCTTATCCCGGCCCACAAAGGGCGGGGAAAACACCGAACTGACCGCTGACGAAGCCGTCGAACATTTCATTCGCGAAAGCCTGTCTGCAAACACGCGAAAAGCCTACCGGGCTGATCTGGCGCATTTCTCAGATTGCGGCGGGGAATTGCCCGCGTCGGCTGATCTGGTCGCCCGCTATCTGGCCGATCACGCCGACACGCTGGCACCGTCCAGCCTCGCGCGGCGTGTGGCGACCCTGAGCAAGGTCCACGAGGCGAACGCCTGGCCGAACCCGTGCCGCAGCGAGATCGTGCGCGCCACAATGCGGGGGATCAAACGACTGAAGGGCACAGCACAGGATCAGGCCCGCCCCTTGCTGCGCGAAGACCTGTTCATTCTGCTGGACAAGCTTGGGGATGACGCCCGTGGAAAACGTGACCGAGCGTTGTTGCTGATCGGTTGGGCGGGCGGGTTCCGGTCCTCGGAACTGGTCGGCCTTGATCTAGCCGATATCGAAGAGGTCTGCGAGGGGCTGGTGCTGCACCTGCGCCGGTCCAAAACCGATCAGACCGGCCAAGGTCGCAAGATCGGCATCCCCCTCGGTCGGACCCGTCATTGCCCCGTGGTCTCGTTGTCGGCGTGGCTGAGTGTCCTTGCGTCGGAAGAAGGCCCGATCTTCCGTCCCGTTGACCGCCACGGCAATGTGCAATCCGACCGCCTGCGCTCCGATGCCGTGTCCACCATCCTGCGCAATCGCCTCGCCAGAGCCGGGATCAACCCCGAGGGCTACAGCGGTCACAGCCTCCGCGCAGGCCTCGCCACCAGCGCCATCAAGGCCGGGGTGCCGACCTATAAGGTACGCGCACAGACAGGCCATGCATCGGACCTGATGCTATCGCGCTATGTGCGCGATGCGGGCTTGTTCGACGGGAACGCGGCCGGCGCGCTGTTGTAACGACTGAGAAAACAGAAGGTCAGATGGGGCCAAGGGGTTTGCCTTTTGCTTGAAGAGAATGGAGCTTAGAGTATCGTTGAGGTTGAAGAGATTTCCATAGGGGCTGTCGCCGTCTGCGAAGCTAAACGGAAAAACTTTCGAGACATGTAATTCGGCAAAAAAGTGTATTGAGGCAGATTAAATGAAATACTTTGAGCTTTCCGCTGCAGATATCTCTGAGCTTGGGGATGATGACCTGCGAGAGTTGATCGGAAGGCTATGCGAAGCAGAACTACTTCAGCAAGAGCTGCCAACTTCAGGAGTGCTTTGGGGGGGCGCACAGGAGGCGGCAGACGGTGGGCTTGACGTCAGTGTTACAGCAGTAGACGGACTGAAAGCACCTGATTTTGTTCCAAAAGCCGATACAGGGTTTCAAGTCAAGAAGCATACAATGGGCAAAGCCGCATGCGCCAAAGAAATGCTCGAAAAGGGTACGGTCAAACCAATTATTGCTGAACTCGCCCGGAGGAAAGGCGCCTATATAATCGTAAGCGGCAAGGATGACTGTTCAGACAAGATGTTGAAGCATCGCTTGGAGGGCATGAATGAGGCCGTGACCTCGCTGAGCGAAAAAAAATATCTGCTACTCGACTTTTATGGGAGAGATCGTATCGCCGCTTGGCTGCGAAAGCACCCCGGAGTTTCTCTTTGGGCACGTTCCAAGTTGGGCAAGCCTTTGTCGGGCTGGAAGCCGCACGGTCGATGGGCTGCAACTCCGGTCAGTATGAACGATGAACTTCTTGCGGATGATCATCCTTGCGTCTTTCCCGCAAGCTCTTCGAACAAAGAGCCGATCACGTTATTATTGGGCATCGAACTCGTAAGGAATATGCTCCGATCTGGAGGAAGCGCTACACGCATAACAGGTCTTTCCGGAGTTGGGAAATCCCGTTTTGCCCAAGCTTTGTTCGAAGATGGGGTTGGCGAAGACCCGCTGCCGCATTCCAATGCGATTTACGCCGATCTTGGTGATGATCTTTCGCCAACCGCCTCGGAGCTTGTGACATTCCTTATCGCCAATGACATCGCCGCTTACCTAGTTCTAGACAATTGCCCACCAGATGTGCATCGCACTCTTCAGCAAAAGGTCACCTCAAGCGGGACCAAGCTGAGGTTACTTTCAATCGAATACGATATATCGGATGACCGGCCCGAAGAAACCGAGGTCATCCATCTGGAACCTGCTAGCGAAGAGACCGTTTCGAAACTTGTTCAGCGGCGGCTTCCTGATCTAGGACGCATTAATTGCGATAAAGTTGCCGAATTCTCTGGTGGAAACGCACGGGTGGCTTTGGCTCTTGCGAGTAGGGTTGAAGCTGACGAAACTCTCGCAAACTTCTCTGATCAACAGCTTTTCCAAAGGCTCTTCAGTCAACGAAAAGGGGCAAGCGATAGCCTTCTTGAAAGCGCAGAAATATTGTCGCTCGTCTATTCATTCAATACTTCCGAGGCTGAATTCAACGACGAGTTGTCAGCCCTTGGAAGGATTGCCAATATCGACCGTGCAGAATTACACCGCCACCAAGCAGAATTGTTAAGAAGGCAGATTGCACAGAAACGGGGGGAATGGCGAGCCGTTCTCCCACACGCTCTTGCCAACAGACTAGCGCGTCGTGCCCTTGAAAATCTGACAGTTTCACAGATCAATGCGGAACTCTTTAAACCGGGAAACGAGCGCATCTTAAAGTCTTGTGCGCATCGGGTTGGATACCTGCACGATTGTGAAGCTGCTAGGGGCCTAGCTGAAAGCTGGCTTTCTGCGGGCGCACCTTTGCACGACGTTTCGTCATGTTCATCCGATCAGTTGGCTTGCTTGAGCTACATTGCTCCAGTTTTTCCAGAAACTGTGCTCTCGGCCTTAGAGAGTGCTTCTGCGCAGCCAGGGTTTGCATCTAGAGAAAACCCGAGCTTCACGAAAATTGTCCGGCTTCTTTGTCAACTCGCCTACGACGACAGCACCTTCGGAAGAGCTGCCGATTTGGTGCTGCGGTTCGCAGAGACTGAGGGAGCAGGTGAAAGAAACAATAGCATTGTCGGCCAAATGAAGCACTTGTTCTCGCTCTATTTGTCGGGAACAGAGGCAAGCCCCTCACGGCGTCAGGCATTTGTCGCTAGATTGTTTTCGTCACCCAATCCAAGGCACTTGGAAATTGCTGTTGAGCTTTTGAATTCAGCTCTGGAAGCTTCACATTGGTCCTCCTTTGCGACCTTTGGTTTTGGCGCACGAAGGCGAGGCACTGGATGGCGTCCAACGACCCACGGAGAGAAGCTTGACTGGTACGAAGGCTACATCGCTATTTTGGAGCAGGCGCTGCAATCGAACGAACGCTCGCAAGTGGACGCTGCAAGAATGGCGATTGCCAATAAGTTCAGAGGACTGTGGGCTTTCGCGGGCTGCTTCGATGCGCTCGAACGCATTGTCCGAGATCATGCGAAGGGTGGCATTTGGCCTGACCTTTGGATAGCCATCAAGAACACGATCCACTTCGACGGCGAAACGCATGATCCTGCGCTTCTTGATCGACTAGAGGCACTAGAAAGGTTGGCAGCACCGAGCGACCCAATGTCCGAGATGGAAGCCTATGTGCTCTCAAGCACTTGGGAACATGCCGAAGTCAAAGGCGGCAATTACTCAGAGGCAGTGAAAGGCGTCAACGAGAAGATCATTAAACTCGGCGAACTTGCCTGTAACGACCCCACATACATTGAACGTCTGGGGGATAGGCTTTGGGAGAAACACGTTGATGCCATTTGGACGTTTGGGCGCGGTCTAGCTCGTGGAAGTCAAAACAAAGTTGAAACCTTTGAGTTTCTTGTTGGCCTTGTAGATGGCTTTTCGCTTGCGCGTGTAAATCCTGTTGTTTTGAGCGGGTTCATCCGTGAAGTTCACGAGGACAGCCCTGTACTAGCTAGGAAGCTACAGGAAGCGGTACTTGAGAACGCAAAACTCAAAGAGCATTTTGTCTATCTGTTGTGTGCGGCCCCGCTGGAACCTTGGGGGATAAAAAGGCTCATTGAGCTGGCGTGCGATAAGGAACTTGAGGCATGGACATTTGCTCACATTAGTTTTGGTCGCGTTCATGAGGCGATCTGTGACGACGACCTGACTGAATTGATTGAGGCAATTGCAAAACTCCCGAATGGAATTGCGGCGGCGCTTCAAATACTAGAAATGCGCTTTTTCATTGAGAGGGACAGTGCCTACCTCCCCAACGAAAAAATCTTGTCCGCAGGCCGACATGTGATCAAGTCATTGGCCGGCAAGGAAAAGGATGAAGTTCGCCAGCTCAAATCGCACGGCCTCGGCCGCGTGTGTAATTACTGCCTTGGAGAAGGCGCACCAATTTCGGAAGTTTCCGAGATTGCGGAGTTGGTATTTGACGGGATCGAAAATTTCCGGCTGTACAGCTTTGAACTCGGCGACCTCATCTCACCTTTGGTCAAGAATTTCCCAGAACTCGTACTTGACTGCGTACTCGTGGGAGGTGACAGCGAAAAGTTGCGAAGTTACATGGTGTTCCGTGACCGATCTTATGGTTTGGACGAGCCTTCGCTGAATGAAGCTTCAATTGACCGCTTACTTGCATGGTGTGGAGGAGATCAAGAGAAGCTGGGTAAGCTTGCAACGTTGGTTTGCCCATACTCTACTTTAGAAGGCGGGGGAGCACCGTTGGAAAACCCAAGTAAGGTCAAGCTGAGTGATCATATGATGGCCATCTTGGATGCATCCGACAATAAGACCGAGGTAGTTGAAACCATCTTCTCACGCACATGGCCATCGGGTTGGTCCGGCTCGCTAGCAGATATCCTTGAAGTAAGGGGCCGCGCGTTGGCAAGTTTGTCCGATTATCCATCGCCAGACGTGAAAATGCTTGTGACGGAGAAATTGAAGGAGATCGAACAGGCTGTTCTCAAAAATCGTGCAAAGGAGGCTGATGAGCACAGTAGTCGTGAACAGCGCTTTGAGTAATCTGGCGTATGGGTATAGAGCAGCTAGAAACGTGAGGATCACGCATGAACTCTGAACCCTGTTCGCGAGCGCGTAGGACGCGGTCCCTCCGCGCATAGCCTTCGAACCGGGGTAAGGGTAAGATGGTACTTGACCTTGCCGATTTTTTCGACCACCTTGTAGGTCAAGAAAATCGACACGAGGCGCAGGCATGACCGAACAAATTCCGACCACCATCTTGCACGACGTTGATGACGTCGCACACCGGCTCACCCAACTGGGCCTGACGGTTGAGGGGCTTTCGCGGGTTGTCGCCATCGCGCTTGCTGAACGCAACAACGCGACAGGCCTGCACCCGTCCAATGCCGCCGGGACGTTTTCCTATCACCATGGCGTCGCCGCGCTGCGTCGTGAATACCTTGGTGACGATTGGGAAATCGACCGCAAGGATGGGATCGAGGCAATCCGCAACGATACGCTCGGTATCAAAGTCTCGTTCTGCAACGTCGATGAAGCCTGTGGCCAAGACCACCCTAAGCCGCGCTCGGAAAAAGGCGCTGGGGCAGAACGTGCCAGTGGCCCGAACCTGTTCGAGGTTGCCGGGGCTGGTGAACTCTTGCCTCACGCACCGAAGCCGTTTGATGGCCCGGCGCTGTTTTATCTGATGGTAGATCAGCAAGGCCGCGCGGAGCTCATGCGCCCGGTGATCGCCCGGCGGACCTTCGTGGCCGCTGTGGAGCGCATCTTTCTGATCGAAGACGTGGAAGACGAGGATACGATCCTGCCGCTCGATACCGACGACATCGCGGATGATTTCGAGCCGCAGATCGTTCGCAAGTAGAGCGACCGATGTTCAACGCAGGGAGACTATCACTTGCCCGCGCAAGGCGTGGCATGACGGCCAAAGCTCTGGCTGAAAGGGCCGGGATTGGCGTGGACACGATCACGCGTCTGGAGAAGGGCCGAAATGTGCCGGAACCCGAAACCATCGAGAAGCTCGGTGAGGCTTTGGGTTATCCGTCGAGCTTTTTTGTGGGCGAAGATATTGAAGAGGTGGATGTCGGGGCCGTCAGCTTCCGTTCCTTCTCTAAGATGACTGCTCGCGAACGGAATGCCGCGATAGCTGCGGGATCGCTCGGTTTGCTGCTCAACGCATGGATTGAGGATCGGTTTGGCCTGCCTGAACCGGACTTTCCAGAAGAACTGTCAGAAGAAACTGATCCGGAAGTCGCAGCCACGCGCCTGAGGCAGCACTGGGGGATCGGACAGCAACCTATTGGAAATCTTTTGGGTTTGCTGGAGACCAAGGGCATTCGGATGCTCTCGCTCTCTGAAAATACCGCGTCTGTTAATGCGTTCTCGTTTTGGCGTGGGGGCAAGCCCTATGTATTCTTGAACAACTTCAAGACTGCGGAGAGCAGCCGGTTCGATGCAGCGCATGAACTTGGCCACTTGGTGCTACACCGACACGGCGACCCAAAGGGCGACCGTTCGCTAGAAAAAGAGGCCAATAGTTTTGCGTCGGCTTTCCTGATGCCTGCGGATGATGTGCGGGCGCGTATTCCGCGCGTGATTACGACCGAGATCGTTCTGAAAGCCAAGCTACGTTGGCGTGTGTCGGCGATGGCACTCGCCTACCGGCTGCATCACATTGGGCGATTGTCGGATTGGCAATACAAGTCGATTTGCATTGACCTATCACGTCGCGGCTACCGTTCGGGTGAACCAATTGGTATCGAAAGGGAAACCTCGGTCCTCTGGAAGAAAGTCTTGACCTTGCTTTGGCAAGAAAAAATCACACGGGACGATATTGCAAAGGAACTAGGGCTACCAAGCGATGAACTTGACGGATTGATTGGAAGCCTGACAGCGGCGGTGGGTCGGAGCGGAAACGCGACAGCCTCGTTTCAGGTAATCTAGTTGGGAAGTCCATGACCTCGCTTTATGCAATATCAGAAGGCAAGCTACGCCCTGCTGTGCGGCGAACGCTCAGCAACGAAAAGCTGATCGAAGACTGGGTGGAGGCCGATCCGAGCCTTTTGGGTCTCGACGCGATGATTATTGGGCGACAGGTGCCAACCGACCATGGCAAATTCATCGACCTTCTGGCGATGGATGCCACAGGCGGTCTGATCATCATCGAGTTGAAGAAAGACCGCACCCCACGTGAGATTGTGGCTCAAGTGCTCGATTATGCGTCATGGGTGCGGACCCTCACCACGCCCGAGGTTTACGAGCGGGCAGAGAAGTACCTGGGCGCGCGACTTGTGACAGCCTTCCGGGAGAGGTTCGGTGAGGGTATTCCCGAGCGGCTCAACGCCGCGCACTCCATGCTGATCGTCGCCAGCGAGTTGGACGCCGCTTCACGCAGGATCGTTGAATACCTCTCCGAAGAGCACGGGCTGGCGATCAACACAGCCTTCTTCAATGTGTTCGAGGCCGATGGCCGCGAATGGCTGACGACTGATTTCCTGCTCGATCAAGACGAAGTGGAAGAACGGTCGGAACGTAAGGTCCGCGCCCCGTGGTCGGGCTACTACTTTGTGAATGCAGGCTTAGGCGAGCATCGCTCTTGGGAAGATATGAAGCGTTATGGCTTCATCTGTGCAGGTGGCGGCGAGTTCTATTCCAAACGCCTGCAACAGCTCAGCGTCGGCGACGAGGTTTTCGTTTATGACAAGGGCAACGGGTATATCGGCTTTGGCGTGGTGACGAGCGAGGTCGTACCAGCCGCCGAGTTCATGACCCCGGATGGCCCGCTGTTTGACCAGCCGCTTGCCGAGCCACGCATGAAGCGGCCTGGTGCTGCACCGGAGGAGGCTGAGCATATGGTAGGTATCGACTGGCGCAAGACCGTAGACCCAAGTCATGCCAAGCGTTTCAAGGGCGTGTTCGCGAACCAGAACATCGTCTGTAAGCTGCGCGATGAGGCAACGGTCGATTTCCTGATTGCCGAGTTCGATGTCGAACGGGGGTCATGAATTCTGGGGCCGGTTGGGGAAGGCGAATGTAACGGACCCGCTACGCGCACGAAAATGGTGGGGAAAACTTGGCGGGGAATGGCGGCCATAGGGTGCACAAGGCTCTGTCAGGGCGTTTGCGGCAGATTTCCACCCCAACCTACCAAGAATTTCCAGACGCGCTGTAGAGGCAGCTCAGGGCATTTTCACTGTTTGGTCAGATTTGGCGGTGGTTCAAGAGCACATGAAGCAAGGGTCCGATGCGCCACATCGCTGCGTCACGCCCCACTCAAATCAGCTTCAACTGCCTACTATCTGCCTACTAACGCCCCCCCCCCCCTGAGCCACCTCGCTGAGGTAACTCGTAAATCTCTGATCTACTTGGGGATTTTGGCTCCGGCGGTAGGGATCGAACCTACGACCAATTGATTAACAGTCAACTGCTCTACCGCTGAGCTACGCCGGAACATGGGGCGGTGTATAGCCATGTGGTTTGGGCCGTGCAAGTGGGTTTTGTGACAAAAAATCAGTTTTTGATAAATTTTTGCTCAAGCTACGGAAAAGACAGCGTTTTCAGAGAGTTCTGGCGTGGCGACGACGTGGTTTCTTTGGGTGAGGTCGATCAGATGCGCCAAAGTGTTGCGTGCGGCGGCGGGAAGGTGGCTGGCGGGCAACTCGGTGTAGACGGCTTGGGTCAGAGGCAAAAGCGCCCGTGGGCCTTGGCGTAGGGCCTTGAGGATTTGTGCCTCGCGATTGGCTCGGTGCGTCAGAAGAAAGTCGATCCTCTCCAGTGGGGTCTCTACGGCTGCGCCATGGCCGGGCAGGAGGCGGTGAGGTGCCAGATCCCGCAGGAGCACGCAACTGTCGCGAAAGGCGGCGGCGTCGCCGTCGGGCGGAGAGATCAGCGAGGAGGACCAGCCCATGACCAGATCGCCGGAAAACACCATGTCCTGCCAGTGAAAACACAGGTGATTGCCCATGTGGCCGGGGGTGTGCAGCGCGGTGATCGCACCTGCCTCAGTCTCCATCACGGCCTCATGTGCCAGGGTCACATCGGGCATGAAGCTCTCATCCACACCTTCGCCGCCGCCGACCTGATCGCCAAGAGTCGCCATCACCGGGCTGCGTCCCGCCAAAGCATCGCCAAAGGCAAAGATCGGCGCGCCGGTGGCGTCAGAGAGCGCGCGCGCACCTTCGGAATGGTCGCGATGCGCATGGGTGACGAGGATGTGGGAGAGACGCGTGCCCGGCGGCAGGGCGTCGAGGATCGCCGCGCGGTGATCGGCCAGATCGGGACCGGGGTCGATCAGCACGCGGGTCTGGCCGTCGCCCAAAAGATAGCTGTTCGTGCCCCAATAGGTCATCAGCGACGGGTTCGGCGCCAGAATGCGGATCACTCCGGGGGCAAGCGGGCTCATGGTGTTGGGACGGGTCTGCACGCGATTGTCCTTTGCTTCGGGCTCTGTCAGGGTCTACCAAGAGCGCGTTTCATGGCATAGCTTTATCTCGGCGATGCCAAAGGGAGCGCGGCCCCGTAGGATGTATGTGCGCCGAAAGGTCTTGGTCTATGCTGTTCGAATGGCTCAAAAAATACATGCCGCGCGGGATTTACGGCCGAGGCGCCCTGATCCTTCTGGTGCCGGTTGTGGTGATCCAGATCGTGGTGATCGTCGCCTTTTCCCAGCGCTATTTTACCGACATCACGCGCCAGTTGAGCCGGGGTGTCGTGGCGGAAATCGGCCTCTATGTGGTCTCTGCCGACACCTTGCCGCCCGGGCAGGTGCCGCTCGCGTTGCAGGAGTTGGATGAGCGCCTGGGATTCACCTCTTCTTTTGGCGCGGAGTCGCAGGTCGAAGATCAAAGGCTGTGGTATGACTACTCCTCGCGAGTCATCGAGGCGGAATTGCGCGGCGCGATTGTCGGCGTCGAGGGGGTGGATTTTGCCAGCGACACCCAGCGGGTAAGGCTATCGATCCTGACCGAGGGCGGGCGGTTGACGCTTGAGCTGCCACGCAGGCGCGCCTCGGCGGCGAACCCTCACCAGCTGGTGGTCTGGACGGCCTTTACCGGTCTGGTGATGACCCTTATCGCTTTTATTTTCCTGCGCAATCAACTCCGTCCGATCCGCCAACTGGCGCGTGCCGCCGAAAGTTTCGGACGCGGCGAAAGTCGGCCCTATCGTCCGGCGGGCGCCATCGAAGTGCGCTCTGCTGGGGCGGCCTTTCTCAACATGCGCTCGCGGATCGAGCGCCAGATCGAACAGCGCACTCTGATGCTGTCGGGCGTCTCGCATGATCTGCGCACGCCTTTGACACGAATTCGACTGGGCCTGTCGATGTTGGACGTGCCGGAGGCGGAGGCCGAGGACATCGCGGCGATGCAGACCGATCTCGATGAGATGGAGCGTTTGATTGATGCCTTTCTCGATTTCGCCCGCTCGGATGCGACGGAAGACCCCGAAGAGGTCGATCTGGTGGCTTTCGTCGCGGCCGCCAAGGAGCGCGCCGAACGTGCTGGCGGTGTGGTTGAGCTGGGGGAGATGCCGGATCAGGCGGTGGTGCTGAAGCTGCGGCCTGTGGCCTTGGCGCGGGCGCTCGACAACCTGATGTCCAATGCGCGCCGCTATGGCACGACGGCGCGGATCGGTCTGGCGCTTTTTGAGCGCGCGGTGGTGATTTCCGTTGAGGATGACGGGCCCGGGATCGCGCTTGAAGGCCGCGAACGGGCCTTGCAACCCTTTGTACGTCTTGATGAATCGCGAAACCAGAATCGCGGCTCCGGCGTGGGGCTGGGCCTTGCCATCGCCCATGACGTGGCGCGGCGCCATGGTGGCACATTGCGACTGGGAGAAAGCGCGGCCCTGGGCGGATTGAAAGCCGATCTGGTTCTGGCGCGCTAAAAGGCGGCTCGGAAACATATCCACGTTCATGCTTCTTAAAGGCTTGTCTGGCAGTGAACAGGCAGTGTTTCAAGAAGGATGTCTCCCCATGTCGCTTCGCATGAGAATCATTGCCGCCATTCTCGGCACGGCGGTTTTCGCCGCTGTTGTCGTTGTCGTTCCGATGCTGATCGGCACACAAAGGCTGGTCTCCCAGGGCAGCGCGCGCGAGCTTGATCTCATTGAAAAGGAAATGACCCACGCCATCGAGGCCGAGATCTCCAAGGCGGGATTGGCCGCTGCATTGGTTGCGGGGATTCCTGAGATCGGTCGCGCCATGGCCGAAGAGGACCGGCCCAAATTGGACGAGATGTTCGCCCGTCATTTCCCGGAGCTTCAGGCCGATTTCGCCATCGCCCAGTTCCAATTCCATACGCCGGATGCGCATTCGATGTTCCGGGTGCATAAGCCAGAGAAATTCGGCGACGATCTTTCAGAATTTCGCAAAACCGTGGTCTCCGCCAATGACACACAAGCCCCCGTGGCGGGGCTTGAGCGTGGCCGGGCCGGGCTTGGTATCCGCGGTCTGGCGCCGATTTCCGATCAGGGTCGGCATGTCGGTACGGTGGAGATCGGGCTCGATCTGGGGGCGGCGTTTTTCGACGCTCTCGTCGCCGGAAGCCAGACTCAGATGGAGTTTTACACGCTTCCTGACCAATCCATTGAGGGCTTTGGCGCCGAAGGTGGCGTGGTGCGCGGCGCCGCGACCTTTGACGGACCGGATGTGTTGACCGAGCAAGACATCCTGACACGCGCGCAGCAGGACGGGGGCGAAATGATCCGGCGCACAGTCGGCGAGGTCAGCTATGTGTCCCAAATGGTTCTGCTCCACGATTTTTCCGGTGACGCGGTGGCGGTGGTCCATGTCATGGTGCCTCTCGCGACCTATCAGGCAATTTCAAATGAGATGCAGATCATGGCGCTGGTCGCAGGGGCCGTTGCGCTTCTCTTGGGGGCCCTTTTGGCGATGATTTTCGGAGGCCGGATTTCCAACGCGCTAGGTGATATGATCCGCCAGATGCAGGCGATTGCCTCTGGCGACACCGCCGTCGATTTGGCTCGCGATATGAAGCGGGGAGGCGAATTGGGGCGCATGGCCTCGGCGCTGGAAGTGTTCCGCAAAGGGCTGATCGAGGCGGAGGCTTTGCGCGCGGAAGAGGCGGCGGCGCGTGCGCGGATTGAGGCAGCGGAAGCAGACCAACGCGCCCGCGAAGACGCGCAACGTCTCAAGGATGCCGAACAGGCGCAGATGGAGCGCGACCGTGAGGCAGCTTTGGCGGCGGAGAAAGAGGCGGATCAACGTCTGCGTGATGCTGAGCGTCAGGCCCGAGAAGACGAACAGCGCGCTGTGATGGACCGGCTGGCTGCGGGGTTGAAAAAACTCTCTGAGGGCAATCTGGACGCCACGGTGGCGGAGGTTTTCCCCGAAAGCTATGAACCCCTGCGCCATGATTTCAACGAAACGGTGACCAAGCTGAACGGGCTGATCGGTTCGATCCGCGAGGCGGTTCAGTCGATTGTCGGCAATGTGCATGGCATTTCGGAGGCGGCCACCGACCTGTCTCGCCGTACGGAATCGAGTGCGGCGACGCTTGAAGAAACCGCCACGGCGGTGAATGAAATCACGTCTTCGGTGCGTCTGGCGGCCGATGGCGCGAAGAATGCCGATAAGCTCGTGCAAGACACCAATGAAAAGGCCCAATCGAGTTCCCAGATCGTGTCCGACACCGTGGTTGCGATGAGCGAGATTGAGGCGTCGTCGTCAAAAATCGGCAAGATCATCGATGTGATCGACGACATCGCTTTCCAGACCAACCTTTTGGCGTTGAACGCAGGCGTCGAGGCCGCGCGCGCGGGCGAGGCAGGACGCGGATTCGCGGTCGTGGCCAGTGAAGTGCGCGAACTGGCGCAGCGCTCTTCGAGAGCCGCGCATGAGATCAACGATCTGATTTCGTCGTCCGAGGCCCAGGTGAAACATGGGGTCGCCCTGGTGGACCGTGCGGGCGATGCGCTTCGGATGATTGCCGACATGGTGAAAAACATCTCGTCTCACGTGGGTGAGATTTCCTCTGCGTCTTTGGAACAGGCCAAGGGGATCGAAGAAATCAACTCCGCGATCTTCGAGATCGAACAAACGCTGCAGCAAAACGCCGCCATGTCGGAGGAAACCTCCGCAGGCAGCACAAATCTGATCGAGGACGCGACGCGCCTGCGCCAGCTTGTGGATGTGTTCCGCATGGCGGATCAGGGGGCTCAGGCGCAGACTGGTTGGGATGAGGTGGCGCAGGTGGCTTGAGGCATGTGGTGATGTCTTTTGTCGAGCCATACAGGGGGCTGAAAGAGACCCGCAGAGTGTCTCTGGGCTGTCTGACTTTGTGGGGAGTGGTAGGCCCGGCAGGACTTGAACCCGCAACCAAAGCGTTATGAGCGCTCTGCTCTAACCAATTGAGCTACAGGCCCCTACCGGACCCGTGCTTATTGTGCGGTCAAAGCAGGGTCAAGCGGAAGTCGACGCATGGCGTAAACGGGGGGCCTTTTCAAGACGGATTAAACCGCGTAAACGGGCGGCAACTTTGGTTTGCGCGGGGAGCCTTTGCCATGACCCATGAAAAGAAGACATCGGGAAAAAACGGTCTGACCTATGCAGACGCCGGTGTGGATATCGATGCGGGCAATGAGCTTGTCGAACGCATCAAACCGGCGGCGAAAAAGACCGCGCGTCCGGGCGTGATGGCCGGGCTTGGCGGCTTTGGCGCGCTGTTTGATCTCAAGGCCGCGGGCTATGAGGACCCGATCCTCGTCGCTGCGACCGATGGCGTCGGCACCAAGCTGCGTATTGCGATCGACACCGACAATGTCAAAACCGTCGGCATCGATTTGGTCGCCATGTGCGTGAATGACCTTGTGTGTCAGGGCGCTGAGCCCTTGTTCTTCCTCGATTATTTCGCGACCGGCAAGCTCAAGCTCGACAATGCCGCCGCCGTGGTCGAAGGCATTGCGGAAGGCTGTGCGCAGTCCGGCTGTGCCTTGATCGGCGGTGAGACGGCGGAGATGCCGGGCATGTATGAAGACGGCGATTTCGACCTCGCGGGCTTTGCCGTGGGCGCGATGGAGCGCGGTTCCGACCTGCCGTCCGGCGTGCGCGAGGGCGACGTGCTTTTGGGGCTGGCTTCCAATGGCGTGCATTCCAACGGCTATTCGCTGGTGCGCAAAACCGTCGAGATTTCCACCTATAAATGGTCCGACATCGCGCCGTTCTCGGATGCGACCTTGGGCGAAGAGCTTTTGAAACCGACCCGGCTTTACGTCAAACCGGTGCTCAAGGCGATCCGCGCGGGCGGTGTTCACGCGCTGGCGCATATCACCGGCGGCGGTCTGACCGAAAACCTGCCGCGCGTGCTGCCGACCGGCATGGGCGCGGACATCGACCTGACGGCCTGGACTTTGCCGCCGGTCTTCAAATGGCTGGTCGACACAGCCGGCCTGTCGCAGCATGAGCTTCTCAAGACCTACAACGCCGGGATCGGGATGATCGTGGTCTGTGATGCGGCGGAGGCCGAGGCTTTGACCGCGCTTTTGAGCGGCGAGGGCGAAACCGTCTACCGCCTCGGTCAGGTGACCACCGGCAATGGCGTGACCTATGAGGGCGCCTTGTCGTGACCTCCAAAGTCGTGAGCCCCAAAAAGGTTGCGATCCTGATCTCCGGCGGCGGCTCCAACATGGTGTCGCTGGCGACATCCATGACGGAGGATGGACATCCCGGACGCCCCTGTCTGGTGCTCTCCAACGTTCCCTCTGCGGGCGGGTTGGCGAAGGCTTCCGATATGGGGATCGCGACCGAAGTGGTGGATCATCGTGACTTTAAAGGCGACCGGGAAGCCTTTGAGCAAAAATTGATTTCCGTGATCGACCACTATGAGCCGGACGCCATCGCCATGGCCGGGTTTATGCGGATTCTGACGCCCACGTTCATCTCGCATTACGCGGGAAAGATGCTGAACATTCACCCGTCTTTGTTGCCGAAATACAAAGGCCTGCACACCCATCAGCGCGCGATTGAGGCAGGTGACGCCGAGGCCGGGTGTTCCGTGCATGAGGTGACAGCGGAGCTGGATGGCGGGCCGATCCTTGGGCAGGCGCGGGTGCCGATCATGGCAGGTGACACGGCGGATGATCTGGCGGCACGCGTGTTGGTGAAGGAGCATCTGCTCTATCCTTTGGTGCTCAAGCGGTTCCTCTTGAGTGAAAAAGACCTGATCACGCTTTAAGCCGGTCTCCGTGCCACTAGGGCGAGATGTCGCGGGCCTGTGATCCCTTCGGCCCTTTCAAAGATATATTCGAGATGTAGAATATAACGCGAGTCCGCACAGGACCCGTGTCTATGTCGCGAAAGGATATCGCATGAAAACCGCTGATTTCGTTGCCACAATTTTTGACGGCCACTCCAACCCGGGCAAGGTGACCGTGGCCTTCACCATGGCGCTCAACGCGCAGAAAATGGGGCATAGCTCCATCGTTTTGCTGATGGTCGAAGGCGTCGAGCTGGGCCAGCCGGGCTCTTGCGACGATATCGACATCGGCAAACCGTTTGAGCCGGTGGCCGATCTGGTCAAAGCCTACCGCGAGGCCGGCGGGCGCATCGGGATCTGCGGGGCCTGCATGATCCACAACGGGTTCAGCGCCGAGCAGATGGACCCGGACTATGAAATCATCACCGCCCCCGACGTGGTCGAACTGATGATGGCGGCCAAGGGCAGCCTGCCGATCACTTGAGTCAGCAAACGTCGTATCTGCGCCCAAAACGGGCGCAAATAGGGGATAAACACGGGAAAGGGGGGCGTTCTGCGCCCCCTTTGTTCTTTTCATTCCGCCGCAAACCCCGTATCACGATTGAACCGCCGGGATGACCCCGCACCGCAGGCAAAAGAAAACAACATGATCACCATCACCACGACCGAAGGCCTCGAGGCTTTCTGCGACCGCGCCAAAGCTCATCCTTATGTCACGGTCGACACCGAGTTCCTTCGCGAACGGACCTATTATTCCAAACTTTGCCTCGTGCAGCTTGCCGTTCCGGGTGACGCCGAAGAGGACGCGGTTCTGGTCGATCCGCTGGCGAAGGGGCTTGATCTCGCGCCGCTTTATGCGCTGTTTCGCGATGAGAACGTGGTCAAGGTCTTCCACGCCGCGCGCCAGGATCTCGAGATTTTCTACATTCAGGGACAGGTGATCCCGACGCCTCTGTTCGACACGCAGGTGGCGGCGATGGTCTGTGGCTTTGGAGAACAGGTGGGCTACGAGACGCTCGTGCGCAAGATTGCCAAGGAGAGCCTCGACAAGACCTCGCGCTTCACCGATTGGTCGCGCCGCCCGCTGACGCAGGCGCAGGAAAACTATGCGTTGGCCGATGTGACGCATTTGCGGGTGATTTACGAATTCCTGCGCGATGAGATCAAACGCGAAGGCCGTGAAAAATGGGTGGCCGAGGAGCTTGAGGTGCTGATGTCGCCGGAGACCTATGTGGTCGAGCCCGACGATGCCTGGATGCGGGTCAAAACGCGCACCAGCTCCGGCAAATTCCTCGCCGCCGTCAAAGAACTTGCCGCTTTCCGCGAATTCTATGCCCAGAGCCGGGACATCCCGCGCAACCGCGTCTACAAAGACGACGCGATGCTGGAGCTGGCCTCGACGAAACCCAAAACACCGCAAGACCTGTCGCGCTCACGGCTTTTGCTGCGCGAAGCGCGCAAGGGTGAGATCGCCGATGGCATCCTGCAAGCGATTGAAAAAGCGTCGAATTATACCGCCGCCGAGATGCCGAAGCTGGATATGTCGAAAGACAAGCTTCAGGTGAACCCGGCGCTGGCGGATATGCTGCGGGTGCTGCTCAAGGCGAAATCCGACCGCTTTAACGTGGCTGCCAAGATGATTGCCTCCGCCTCCGATCTCGACCAGATCGCGGCCGGGAAGCGCGATCTGCCGGTGTTCAAAGGCTGGCGTGCCGAGGTCTTCGGCGACGATGCGCTGCGCCTGTGCAACGGCGAGATCGGTCTGGCCGTCAAAGGTCAGCGGGTCGATGTGATCGCGCTCTAAGGCGCGACTTCATCCGCTTTCAAAATCATCTGAAACCGTTTGCCGGAGAGGGTTTGCGGTTCAAAGCCGCAAGCACGATAGGTGGCCTGTGCGACCAGATTGTGGTCCTGCGTGCCAACCGTCAGGATGTGGCATCCCATGGCAATGGCGGTGGCTTTCGCCTCGGCAATCAGGGCGCGCCCGATGCCTTGGCCGCGCGCCTCTTTGGCGATGTAAAGATGATGTAGGTCCAGCGTTTTCTGCCCGTGGTGCAGGCGCACACCACCGACCAATCCGGCATAGCCGACCAGCGCGCCGCCGCGCTCCGCCACCAAAAGCCGCAACCACGGCAGATCGGCGCGCATCAGATCAATGAGGCCGGACAGGTCCAGCTCCGGCTCATCGCCATGATGATGCGCCAGCGCGTGGATCATCTGCAACAGCGCATCCTTGTCGCCCCAACGCGCGCGTCGGATCGTGAGGCTGTCCTTCGGGGCGGAAATCTTTGTCAGTAAGGTCATGTTTTTCTCCTGGGGGCGCCACAGGAGGGGAAGTTTGACATGAAAAAAGCCGCCTCTTGTGGCGGCTGTTCAATGTTCCAAGCTGAAAGGCCGCGCTTATGTAAGCTCGGTCCAATAAAAAACAGTCATGGAAGCGGTCTGTGTCATGAGACCCAATCTGCGCGGCGCGGGGGAAGCTGTCAAGCGCAAAGCTCAGGCGAGCGCCATTTCGTAATGCGGAGACCGCAGGGAAGGGCGTTCGAAACCGACAGCGCGATAGGCGGCTTTTGCGGTCTCCGAAGTGCTCAGGATGCCGACACTCAACGTGCCGCAGCCGAGGTGATGCGCCACGGCCCGGGCCGCCTGGGTCAAGGCGCGCGCAACGCCTTCACCGCGATAGTCGGGTCGGACATAGAGATGATGCATCTGCATGGCGCGATCGACGGGGCTCAGTTGCAGCCCGCCGACAAGGGCGGTGTACCCGATCAGGACGCCATTCCGTTCGGCAACCATGATGCGGGCCCAGGGCGAGGAGGCGTAGAGCAGGTCGATCAGAGCATCCGCATCGAGCTGCAATTGATCCTTGGTCACCGTTTGCAGGTCGCGGATCATCTCAAGCAGGCAGGGCAAATCCGCCAGTTCCATCGCGCGGATGGTCAGGGACGAGAGGGCCGAGGGGGCGGTGAGGCCCGCGATGTCGAATCTGCGCTCAGTCATGTCGGTCATCTCTTGATTTCTCGCCACAGCTTTTGCCGGGACAAGACATCAAAAAGGTTAAGGTCGCCCTACGGCGCCGGTGAATTTTCTGTAAAAACGACCGTTTTTGATCGGAAGGTGCGTTTGATGCCCATATGTGGTAGAGATCGCGCGCTGTCAATCTGTTGATTTGGTTAAATTGAGCGCTTGGTCAAATTTTGCGGGCGATCTGCGGTGGTGCCAAAGCCCCACCGCGCATGTCTGAGCAATTGGCGCTCAACGATCAGCCGTCGTAATCGACTTCTTCCGTCAGGCGCAGGGCTTCGGCGCGTTCTTCGGCCAGTCGCGCCAGAGGGATGTTGTCCGGGTGCAAATCGCCCCAGCTTTTCACCAGATCGGAAGCCTCGGTGCCCGGCACGACGGGGTATTCGGAGTTCGCCTCGGCGTAGATTTCCTGCGCGTGTTTGGAGGTCAGGAATTCAATGAATTGAACGGCTTCCTCGGTGTTCTTCGACGATTTCGTCAGCGCAACGCCGGAGATGTTCACATGCGTGCCGCCACCCTCGACGTCAAAACGCGGGAAATCGAGGCGCACGGAGTTGGCCCATTCGCGCTGTTCCTCATCGGCCAGCATTTCGCCCATGTAATAGGTGTTGCCCAGTGAGATGTCGCATTCGCCAGCCCAGATCGCCTTGACCTGTGCGCGATCGTTGCCTTGGGGTTTGCGGGCGAGGTTGGCCTTGAGGCCTTCGAGCCAGGCTTTGGTTTCCTCGGGCCCGTGATGCGCGAGATAGGCGGAGGTCAGGCCGATCATATAGGTGTGCATGCCGGAGCGGGTGCAGATGCGGCCTTTCCATTTCGGATCGGCGAGGTCCTCATAGGTGGTCACTTCGCCCTCTGCGACGCGCTCTTTCGAGGCGTAAACGATCCGCGCGCGCGAGGTCACGCCCCACCAATTGCCCTCCGGGTCATGGAATTCGACGGGGATGTTTTGTTCAAGCGTCTCGGTCATCAGCGGCTGGGTCACGCCCGCGTCCACAGCTTCGGCGAGACGCGCGATGTCGACGGTGAGGATTACATCAGCGGGCGAACGGTCGCCCTCGGCCTTCAGACGTTCGGTGAGGCCCTCGACCAGATAAGCGACATTGACCTGAATGCCGGTTTCTTCGGTGAAGGCATCGACCAGCGGCTGGATCAGCTCCGGCTGGCGATAGGAATAAACGTTCACATCGGCGACGGCAGAGGTGGCCAGAAGAGACAGGGGGAGAGCGAGTTTGAGCGCGGTCATAGGGACTTCCTTTGATTGGTCGCGCTCGTTAAATCCGAGTAAAACACTCAGGTCAAGGGGCCTCGCAGGTCACTTTTGCTTTCGGGCCGCCTTCTCCTCAGCTTTGACTTTGTCCCAAAGCGCATCCATTTCGGCAAGATCGCTGTCCGCAGGGGTCTTGCCTTTTGTCTTAAGTTCATCCTCAATCGCATTGAAACGACGCGTAAATTTGGCGTTGCAGGCGCGCAGCGCCTCTTCGGCATCCACACCCAAATGCCGCCCCAGATTGACCACGACGAAAAGCAAATCGCCAAATTCCTCGAAGACCTCGTCTTTCGTCAACCTGTCACGCGCCTCTTCCAATTCGGCGGCTTCCTCGCGGATTTTGTCCAGAACATGCGACGTGTCCGGCCAGTCAAAGCCCACGCGCGCCGCGCGTTTTTGCAGCTTCTGCGCGCGCATCAAAGCGGGAAGGCCCATGGCCACGCCGTCGAGCACGCGGGTCTCCCCACGGCGCGCGCGCTCCTTGGCTTTTTCCTTTTCCCAATCGACGGTTTGCTGCTCCGGCGACTTTTGATTGCTCTCATCACCAAAAACATGTGGATGGCGGGAAATCATTTTGGAGGCAATGGTTTGCGCGACGTCGTGAAAGTCGAAAAGCCCTTTGTCTGAGGCAATCTGCGCCTGAAACACCGATTGGAACAACAGGTCCCCCAGCTCGGATTTCAGATCCTCCATATCACCGCGCGCGATGGCGTCGTCGACCTCATAGGCCTCTTCGATCGTATAGGGCGAGATGGTCGCGAAATCCTGTTCGATGTCCCAGGGACAGCCGCTCTCCGGGTCGCGCAACCGGCGCATGATTTCCAAAAGCTGTTCAATGCCTTGCGGGACGTTGTGAATGGGATCACTCATGGCGGGCTCCTTTGGCGAGAAGCGCATCCACCCGGTCCGATCCGGCGGGGGTGCAGGTGGAAAAGTCGCCTTGGCTCAGGATGTCTTCGGCGTTGGCGATCAGGCGCTCGTGGACCGACCGCGCCAGCAAAGAGCCAAGTGAAATACGCGCCACGCCGAGGGCCGCAAAATCGGCGCGGGTCAGGTTTTGCAGTGGGCCGACGGGCAGGGCGTTCACCGGTTTCTCGGTCGCCGCCACCACGGTTTTCAGATCGTCGATGGTGCCGGGACAGGGCACATAGAGACAATCCGCCCCCGCTGCGTCAAAGGCGCGGATGCGCCGCAGGGCCTCGTCCAGATCGTAGTCGCCATTCATCACCCCGTCGGCGCGGGCCACCAAAACGAAATCTCCAGGCAGGGCGCGGGCGGCGCTCACGGCGGCTTTGATGCAGTCGACCGCCAGATCAAACTCCCGAGCGCCTGCCTTTGGAAACGCAGTGTCCTCGATGGAAATCCCCGACAATCCAGCCTCATAGGCCAGTTTTACGGTGCGTGCGACCTCGTCGGGATCATTGGAAAACCCGTTCTCGAAATCGCCAGAGACCGGCACGGAGACGGCGACCACAAGCTCCTGGGCATGGGCCAGCGCCTCGTCGCGTGTGATCGTTCCGCCATCGGGGCGCCCGAGGGTAAAGGCCTGCGCGGCAGAGGAGGTGGCAATGGCTTGCGCGCCCAGTCCCGCCAACACGCGCGCCGATCCGGCGTCCCAGGCGTTGGCGAGAATAAACGGCTGTCCGGGGCGGTGGAGGTCTCTGAGTGATGTCTCTGTCATGCCGCGAGCCTGCCGCCACAAACAAGGCTTTGCAAGCACGAAAACCCGCGCTACAAGGGCGGTATGACCAACCGTGCCGCCATCATTATCTGCTGCTGCATTATCCGCTGACATCGTCGCGCGGGTCCGGTCTCTTTTCACCTGAAATGGAAGCTGATAAGCCCGCGGGGGACACCCTGAGGGACTAGCTTATGACCATCAAGCTCACCAATTCGAAAACGCGCAAGAAAGAGATTTTCGAGCCGATCGACCCCAAAAACGTGCGGATGTATGTCTGTGGCCCGACGGTTTACGACCGCGCCCATATCGGCAACGCGCGGCCTGTGATCGTGTTCGATGTGCTCTACCGGCTGTTGCGCCATGTTTACGGGGCGGATCACGTCACCTATGTGCGCAATTTCACCGATGTGGATGACAAGATCAACGCGCGGGCGGCGGAAAGCGGGCGCTCGATCCGCGAGATCACCGACGAGACGACCGGGTGGTATCTCGACGATATGCGTGCGGTGGGGGCGATGGACCCGGATCAAATGCCGCGGGCGACCGAGTTTATCGGCGCGATGATCACCATGATTGAGGGGTTGATCGAGAGTGGTCACGCCTATGCCGCCGAAGGCCATGTGCTGTTTTCCGTCGAGAGCTACAAGGACTATGGCAAGCTGTCGGGCCGCTCCATCGACGACATGATCGCCGGCGCCCGCGTCGAAGTGGCGCCCTACAAACGCAACCCGATGGATTTCGTGCTGTGGAAGCCGTCCTCGGACGATCTTCCGGGGTGGGACAGCCCTTGGGGCCGGGGGCGTCCGGGCTGGCACATCGAATGCTCGGCGATGTCGTATGAGCTTTTGGGCGAGACTTTTGATATTCACGGCGGCGGCAACGATTTGATGTTCCCGCACCATGAAAACGAGATCGCCCAAAGCTGCTGCGCCCATCCGCAGGGCGGGTTTGCGAAGGTCTGGCTGCACAACGAGATGTTGCAGGTCGAGGGCAAGAAAATGTCCAAGTCTCTGGGCAATTTCTTCACCGTGCGGGATTTGTTGGATGGCCATGATGGGATGCCGGGCGTGCCTGGAGAAGTGATCCGCTTTGTGTTCCTCTCAACGCATTACCGCAAGCCGATGGACTGGACGGCGGACAAGGAGGAGCAGGCGAAGGCGACGTTGAAGAAGTGGCGCAAGATGACGCATGGGGTGGCCGCAAGTGAACCAGCGCCCGAAGTGGTCACTGCGCTGGCTGATGATCTGAACACGGCGGGGGCGATTTCGGTGCTGCACGGGATCGACGATCCGGCTGTGTTGCTTGCCTCCGCCAATCTTCTCGGCCTTCTGACGCCGGAACTTGGTGGCTGGGAAGAAACGGGCGTGGACCTGACTGCCTACGCCGATCACCTCTTCATTCTGCGCCAATCCGCCATGGAAACCAAAGACTTCTCCGCCGTCGACGCGATGAAAACCGCGCTCTTGGAGGCGGGTGTCGAAGTGCGCATGTCGAAAACCGGGGTCGAATTGGAGCCGGGTCCGAATTTCGACGCGGCGAAACTGGAGGGCCTTCTGTGATGCGCAGTTCTGTAAACGGAGGGCGGAGCCTGACTTGGCGGGCGCATGTGCGCCTGCCGGGGGGAAGGCAGGCGCAGCCCGTGGTGCCCACGGGCAAAAAAGGGAGCGAGCAATGACCACAACAAGCGAAAAAGACCGCCTCTACCTCTACGACACCACACTCCGCGACGGCCAGCAAACCCAAGGCGTGCAATTTTCCACCGAGGAAAAGCACCTGATCGCCGATGCGCTCGACCATCTCGGCGTCGATTACATCGAGGGCGGTTGGCCCGGTGCCAATCCGACCGACAGCGAATTCTTCGCCGATGCGCCCAAGACCAAAGCCCGTTTCACCGCCTTCGGCATGACCAAACGCGCCGGACGCTCTGCAGAAAACGATGAAGTGCTTGCGGGCGTGTTGAACGCGGGCACGGACTCCGTCTGTCTCGTCGGCAAGACCCATGATTTCCACGTCACCACGGCGCTTGGCATCACGCTCGAGGAGAACATCGAGAACATCGAAAAATCCATCGCCCATCTGGTGGCGCAGGGGCGTGAAGCGCTGTTCGACGCCGAGCATTTCTTTGATGGCTACAAAGCCAACCCGGACTATGCGATCGCCTGTTGTCAGGCCGCGTATAAGGCGGGTGCGCGCTGGATCGTGCTTTGCGATACCAACGGCGGTGCGCTGCCCGGTGAGGTCTATCAGATCACGCTCAAGGTGATTGAGGCGGGCATTCCCGGAACGCATCTGGGCATTCACACCCATGACGACACCGGCAATGCGGTCGCCAATTCGCTGGCCGCCGTCAACGCCGGTGCGCGGCAGGTGCAGGGGACATTGAACGGCCTTGGAGAGCGCTGCGGCAATGCCAATCTGACGACGCTGATCCCGACATTCCTGTTGAAAGAGCCGTATAAATCGACGCTCGACACAGGCGTCTCCGAAGACGCCCTGAAGAGCCTCGTCAAAACCTCGCGCATGCTCGACGATATCCTGAACCGTGTGCCGCTGCGCTCTGCGCCCTACGTTGGCGCCTCGGCTTTCGCGCATAAGGCGGGGCTCCATGCCTCCGCCATTCTCAAGGACCCGACCACCTACGAACACATCCCGCCCGAGACCGTCGGCAACGCCCGGATCGTGCCGATGTCCAATCAGGCAGGGCAGTCGAACCTGCGCTCGCGTCTGGCGGATATGGGGCTGGAGGTCTCGGAGCGGGCCGATCTCGGTCGCATTCTCGACCGGATCAAACAGCGCGAAAGCGAGGGCTATTCCTACGACACCGCGCAGGCGTCTTTTGAACTCGAAGCCCGCCGCGAGTTGGGCCTCATGCCCGCATTTTTCGAGGTCGAGCGCTACCGCGCCACGGTCGAGCGCCGCCGCGATGCCAGGGGGCGTGAAATTCACCTCTCTGAGGTCACGGTGGTGGTCAACATCGGCGGTGAGCGGCATCTGTCTGTGTCCGAAGGCATCATGGCCGACGGCAGCGACGGCGGCCCGGTCAACGCGCTCTCGAAAGCGCTTGTCAAAGATCTCGGACCCTATTCCGAGATGATCACCGACATGGAACTCGTTGATTTTAAAGTCAGGATTACCAATGGCGGCACGGAGGCGCGCACCCGCGTCATCATCGACTTTGAGGACGGCCTTGGCCGTCGCTGGTCGACTGTGGGCGTGTCCTCGAACATAATCGACGCGTCTTTCGAGGCGCTTCTGGATGCGGTTCTGTGGAAACTTCTGCGCGATGGCGCGACCGCGCTCGGGGCCGAATAATGTCGGTTCAGGCCTGCGCAGAGATCGTCCAAAAGGGCGACGAAGACCGGTTCCGCGCCACCATGGCCGCGCCTTTGGCGGCGCGCGAGGTGTTGTTCCCGATCCATGCCTTTTGCCTTGAGGTCGCAAAGGCGCCTTGGGTGACGCAAGAATCCATGATCGCCGAGATGCGGTTGCAGTTCTGGCGCGACGTGTTGCAGGAGAAAATCGACGGCAAGGCGCCGCGCGCCCATGAGGTGGCGGGGCCACTGGCGGCGGTTCTGGACACGGCGTCTGCGCAGGCTTTGGATGCCACGGTCACCGCACGGCAATGGGACATTTACCGTGATCCGCATGAGGATGCGACGGCGCTCAGGACCTATCTGCACAACAGCTACGCCATCCCGATGCATCTTTCTGCGCGGCTCTTGGGGGCGCCTGAGACGGCGACCAAAGCGCTCAACGCTCTGGGCTATGCGGGCGGATTGGCGCGCTATCTGATGGCCATTCCGGGGTTGCAATCGGCGGGGCGAATTCCGCTCGTTGATGGGCGACCGGAGGCGGTGTCAGAGCTTGCAAAAGAGGCTCTGGAACAGGGTCGTTGGGGCGCGCAGCAGTTGGGCAAATTGCCGAAAACCGCCCGCGCGCCGATGATTGACGCGGTAATGCATTTGCCAGTGTTGAAACAAGCGGCAAAAGACCCGGATGCGGTTCTGGATGGACGTCTGGGGCAGGGGCCGGCCCGCAAATCCCTGCGGCTGGCCGTGGCGTCTCAATCGCCGAGTTGGGCTTTTTTCTGAGTGTAATCTAGCACATAGACCCGGATGGCGGAGGCCAAGCCGCTGTCCACACCGCGCAGCTCATCAATTTCGGCGGCCAACACATTGACCGGAATATCGCGTTCCTTCGCAATGCCGCGAAAGGCGCGCCAGAATGGTTCTTCGAGCGACACGGAGGTGCGGTGGCCGTGCAAAGTCAGCGAGCGTTTGACCGGGCGCCCCATCAAGAGCGCGCTCATGTGTCGTCTCGCTTATGGGCGTCCAATTCCGATTTCGCCTTGGCCTTCTGCGCCGCTTCGAGGGCTTTTTGCGCCTTGGTGCGACCGAATTTCACGGCGTTCTGATCGCCCTCGGCGCGTTTGTCCGCGCGGGCTTTCTGTTTGCGAAACTGGTTCAGATTGGTGACGTTGTCGGTGCTCATGGGGTGCGATGTTACCGCGGGGGCGGGTTTTACGCCAGAGCCAAAACCGGCCCGTCCAATAGCTCCATCAGCGCACCGAAATAGCCCTCGGACCGCGCGGGGCCTCGGCAAAGATCACCTCCTTGCCGCGCTGGACTTGCAGGGACTGGAGTTGGTCGAGACCGGCGATGTGATCGGAGAGGGAGTTGCCCTGCGCCCAGGCGGGGCGAAGGGCGGTGAGGGCGAGGGCCGCTGAGGCGGTTGTGAGAATCTGGCGACGATACATGCCGCCAGACTGTCACAGGTTATGCGCTTTGAGGACGCACGGGCGATCACAGTCCCGCGGGTCATTCGCAAGGCGCGATTTGTCCTTAATTTTGAGGCGCGTAGGAGCGCATCACCTCTTCGTAGCGCGCGGTGGTGATCTCCGGGTTGTGGGTCTGGACGCAGGCGACCATTTCCGGGCGCGCGCCATTCGGCGCGGCGGCTTCACCCGCTTTGTAACGTTGCTTGGCGGCTTTCATCTCTTCGCGCGAGGGACGATTGGCTTTGAAACATTGGGTCAGCTCCTGTTTCGTGAGGCCCAGGTCTTTGGCGATGTCTTCGACCGGAAAGCGGCCCTGTGCCGTGGCGGGCAGGGCAAGAGTGATGAGAAACGGGGCTGCAAGAAGGGTTTTCATAGTTGGTCTCCTGTTTGATTGAGCCTCTGATACGCCCCTCCCCGCCGCCTTCCGTCGCGCAAAAAGAAAGGCGACCCGAGGATCGCCTTCACTTTAATGTGTCATGTTTTCAGCGTAGGGAAACGCTGTTTCGCGCGTAGCGGATCAGTCCGAACCAATCAGTCCTTCGGGCCGATCATCTGCTCCGGGCGCACCACGCGGTCGAAGGTTTCTTCGTCCACAAAGCCCAGCTTGATCGCCTCTTCCTTGAGGGTCGTGCCGTTTTTGTGCGCGGTCTTCGCGACTTTGGTGGCGTTGTCGTAGCCGATGGTCGGCGCAAGTGCGGTCACCAGCATGAGGCTTTCGTGCAGGAGCTTCTCGATGCGCGGCTCGTTGGCTTCGATGCCCGCGACCATGTTGTCGGTGAAGGCGGAGGCGCTGTCGCCCAGCAATTGCATCGACTGGAGCACGTTGTAGGACATCATCGGGTTGTAAACGTTCAGCTCGAAGTGACCTTGCGAGCCAGCGAAACCGACGGCGGCGTCGTTGCCCATGACGTGGGCGCAGACCATGGTCAGGGCTTCGGCCTGGGTCGGGTTCACCTTGCCCGGCATGATCGAGGAGCCCGGTTCGTTTTCCGGCAGGATCAGCTCGCCCAGACCGCACCGCGGGCCAGAGCCCAGAAGACGCAGGTCGTTGGCGACTTTGAACAGCGAGGCCGCGACGGTTTTCAACGCGCCGGAGAACATCACCATGGCGTCATGCGCGGCCAAGGCTTCGAATTTATTCGGCGCGGTCACAAACGGAAGACCGGTGATCTCGGCCATGTTTTTGGCAACGGCTTCAGCCCAGCCCTTTTTCGTGTTGAGCCCGGTGCCGACAGCCGTGCCGCCCTGTGCCAATTCATAGATCGCCGGAAGGCACATCTCGACGCGTTTGATGCCCATGCGGACCTGATGCGCGTAGCCGGAGAATTCCTGACCCAGCGTCAGAGGGGTTGCGTCCTGGGTGTGGGTGCGGCCGATCTTGATGATGTCTTTGAATTTCTCGGCTTTTTCTTCGAGCGCTGCGGCGAGTTTTTCGAGACCGGGCAGCAAGACGTCACGCGCCTGCATCGCGATGCCGACGTGCATGGCGGTCGGGAAGGTGTCGTTCGAGCTTTGCCCCATGTTGCAGTGATCGTTCGGGTGCACCGGGTCTTTCGACCCCATCGTGCCGCCCAGCATTTCGATCGCGCGGTTCGAGATCACCTCGTTGGCGTTCATGTTGGACTGAGTGCCGGAGCCGGTTTGCCAGACGACGAGCGGGAAGTTGTCGTCGAATTTGCCCTCGATCACCTCGGTGGCGGCGGCGACGATGGCGTCACCCAGCTCTTTCTCCAGCTTGCCCTGCGCCATGTTTTCCATCGCACAGGCCTTTTTCACCACGCCCAGAGCGCGGATGATCGGCACCGGCTGACGTTCCCACCCGATGGGGAAATTCATGATCGAGCGCTGGGTCTGCGCGCCCCAATATTTGTCGGAAGGAACTTCGAGCGGGCCAAAGCTGTCGGTTTCGGTACGGGTGGTCATCGGGGCACTCTCCCATGCTATGCCAAAGATTGCTTTGGCTATAAGGCCTCGGGCAGGGGCTTGCAATGTATACGCAGGCATACATCAAGGTGATAGCGCTAAAAGACCGCCCGGATTTGCTGTGAGCGCCTCAACTGACTCGACGCCGGTATTCGAAGACGCGTGCCGGCGGCAGGTTGGCCCAGATCGTGCCACGTTTCTCAGACACAAGGCCAAGCTCGCCCTGCATCTCCGGCGTGATCGGGGAGGAGTTGGCATAGGTGATCTGGGTGAAAAACGCGCCCTCTGCCATGACCTCGAAGGCACGCCCCACGACAGCGCGTTGCAGCGCGGGTTTGGCCAGCACGGGCACGCCGGAAATCACGGCGCCGATGTTGCGCAAACCGATGTCGCGGATGTCTTCGGCGGGCCGGTTGATGACATGGACTCCGGGGAATTTCGCGCAAAGCTCGACGCAAAAGCGTGGGTTCAGTTCGAGGAGTGTGAGCCGCGAAGGATCGACACCACGCGCAAGGATTTCGCGGGTAAACGCGCCTGTGCCCGCACCGATCTCGACGATGGGGCCGGACACATCCTCGACGCCGCGGGTCATGAGCTTTGCTGTGGCAGAGGAGGAGGGCGCGATGGCGCGGACCTCGTCGGGATTGCGGATCATCTCTGAGAAAAAAACGGCAAAATCGCGCGGCATCTGAGGCTCCTGTTGGCTTTGGCAACAGGGATGGTGCTGCGTGTCGGGCAAATCAAGCGGGCAGGCGTGTCTGTTACGCAAACTTCACGGGGCTGTTTCGAAAGCGATAAAAAAGGGGCCGCTTGGGCCCCTGATCATTGCAAAGATGTCGGTTCAATTTACTTGCGGAACTTGTCCAGCGAGACAATCTCCGCCTCTTTCGGCCCGTCGCTTTTCTCCGGCTCGTCCTTCGGCTCGAAAGACGTCACCTCGGCATCATGCGGGATCTCGTCTTCGTCCATTTCCTCGACGTCATATTCCTGGGTCTCAAACCGCAGGCCGAATTCGACGGAGGGGTCCACGAAGGTGCGGATCGCGTCATAGGGGATGTACAGAGGCTCCGGGCTGTCGCCGAAATTCAGCGTGATGGCAAAGCCATCGCCGGAGACCTCGAGATTGTCGAACCAATGCTGGATGACAATGGTCATTTCCTCGGGGTAGCGATCCGACAGCCAGTCGGCCAGCTCCACATCCGGGTGCATCGTGTCGAAGGTGATAAAGAAATGATGATCCCCCGGCAGGCCGTCCTTGGCCACGCCATCGAGCACTTTGCGGATCAGACCGCGCATGGCGTCGTGCATGAGATTGCCATAATCAATGGTTTTGGCCATCCGAGCGTCCTTTCCTTGTCCCTTCCTCGCAGCATAAGGGATTCTGTGGCAGAGGGAAGAGGGCTTCGCGCCTTGCTCAAAGGGCCAGGCTTCCGATGCCCAATCCGGCCAAGGCCATAAGGGCCAGCGTGACCATCAGGCCGCGTTCGAGCACAAAGAGCAAGACGGATGCGAGGACCACGAGGGCGAGCGCTTCGAACGACAGGCTGTGCAGATCGGGCAGGGTGAGTCGCACTGGCCCGAGGCTTTGCACAGAGACGCGGGTGAAGAGCACATGCAGTGCGAACCACCACGACAGAGAGGCAATGACACCGACGACGGCGGCGGTGACGGCCTTGAGCGCGGCGTCCAATCTGGGGCGTGTGGCGATCCAGTCGATGTAAGGTGCGCCCGCGAAAATCCATAGAAAACACGGGATAAAGGTCACCCAAAGCGTCACCAGCGCGCCGAGGACGCCACCAAAGACCCCCAAAGGCGTGGCGGCCAAATAGCCCACGAATTCTGTCACGAGGATCAGCGGTCCGGGCGTGGTTTCGGCCAGACCCAACCCGTCTAACATCGCCTCGGGCGTCAGCCAGCCCTGGTTTTGCACCACCTCCTGCGACATATAGGCCAAGACCGCATAGGCGCCGCCAAAGGTCACGACGGCGAGTTTCGAGAAAAACAACCCGATCGCCAAAAGCCGCTCCTGCCCGGAGAGCCAAAGCCAGATGAGAGGCGCGGCCCAGAGCGCGCCCCACATTGCCAGCGTGCGGGGCAGATGCGTGGCTTTCGGCGCCTCTGTGCGGGTGGTGGAAGGCTCGGCGCTCAAAGCCCCATAGAGACCGGCGCCCAGCACGATCAGGGGGAAGGGCACGGCGAAGGCGGTGATCAGGACAAAGGACAGCGCGGCCAAGATCCAGCGGCTCCGCGTGCCGAGGGCCTTTTTGCCCAGCCGCAAGAGCGCCTGAATGACAATGAGAACCACCGTCGCCTTGATCCCGGCAAACAGCGCCTCAGAGGCGGGGAGGTGGCCGAAATGGGCATAAAGCGCGGCAAGCATGAGCATCACGAGCGCGCCGGGGGTGACGAAAAACAGTCCGGCGATCACACCGCCGGGCACACCGCGCAGGCGCCACCCGGCATAGGTCGCGAGCTGCATCGCCTCGGGACCGGGGAGCATCATGCAGAACGACAGCGCGGAGAGAAATCCGTCCTCAGACAGCCAGCGCCGGTCTTCGACCAGCTCGCGGTGCATGACAGCAATCTGCGCTGCCGGTCCGCCAAATGACAAAAGCCCGATCCGGGCAAAACTTTTGAGGAAAAGCGCGAAATCGGGCTGCGGGAGAGCAGGCTGGGGCGACATGGGAGAGCCTCGGTCGGGAACCTTTGCTGCCTTGGTAGCCGCCCCAGCCTGTGGGTCAAGTCTTAGGTTTCAGGTCTTAACTCTGTGGCGCGAGACGCACGAAGCCGCCGGTTTGGCCTTCGAGCACACCATGTTCTGCGGAGGTCGGCTTGAGCATCGCCTCCAACAGCACCGCGGTCGGCGTCCAATAAGGGATGTACCATTCCTGGTCGACCTCAAGGATCAGCACCTCATCCTTTACGGCGTCATAGGCGCCGATGAGCGAGACATGTGGGCCGTCCCAATCGCCGGTCACGACGCCTTGGTTGAAATAGACCATAAGCGCGTCGTCTGCGCTTTCTTCGTTTTGGATTAACCAATTGCGGGCGGTTTCTAACGTTGCCTCGCTGGCGTCCACCGGTTTGAACGTCGTCACGACGTACCCCTCTAGGCCTGCGACCGGCAGGGCCGCCGTGGCGTAGGTGACGAGATCGTCGAACATGACGCCATCACCACCCTCGGCGGAAATCTCCGACCAATGGGCGTCGCCGACGGTCTCCAGGAGATCGGGTTGGGTCATCACCGTGTCTTCGGCATGAGAAGGCAGGCCGGCAAGCCCGTTGACGGCTGCGGTCACCGTGGCCACGCCACAGGCGGAGCTGGTGAATTGCGGTTTCACATAGGGCGCGAAGGCCCAGTAATCCGGCGCAGGCGCGGCTCTGAGGTAGTCCGTGGCCTCGGTCACAGGTATGGCGTTCGGGCCGAGTTTCGGCAGAGGGGCCTCCTCTTCGGCCTGGGCGGCGAGGCCTGTGCCAAGGGCAAGAGACAGGGAGAGCAGAAGCGGCGCCCCGGAAAAAGCAGCGGTCAGTTTCATATGTCACCTATTTGAGAACGGGCCATGACCGTGGGGCTCGAAAAAGGTGCCGACACGCGATCCCGCCCGTTTACTTTTGATCAAATTTCGGGATTGGCAAGCGAAACCAAACGCGAAGACCGGGAGCGCGGCAGAGATGCCGCGTTTTCAGGCGACAGTCTTCAACTCAGGGTCTCTCCCGCCAGCATAAGGGCGAGGGAATCCTTGGGCAGATTGCCCATCTGTTCGAAATAGCTGACGAAATCATAGCTGTTATGGGCCTCGATGATCTTGCCGTTTCTCAGCCGGATCATCACCTGGCCGGGAATGTGGATCGGAGACATGTCGGAGGCTTTTTTCGCATGAAGCGTCATCCGCACCCAGGCGCGGTCGTCCATTTCCATCGAATCCTCAATGCTGAAGGTGACGTTTCGGATGACATGCAGAACAGCGGGGACGAGGCTTTGGAGATCTTCGACCTGTGCGGCGAAATCGGGCAGCAAGCCATTGGCCAGCGCTTCGACATCGAAAAACTCGGCGACCGCGTCGAGATCGCCCTCGACCCAGACTTTTTCATACCAAGCGGTGAGTATTTCGAGACCGGTCACGGTGGCGCCCATCCATTTTGATGCGTTCTGCTCAATGGATATCGGCGAATTCTAAAGAATTGGTTGCCAGGACAGGATTTCCTAGCGTCAACCCGCGCCAATAAGAGTGCCAAAAGCGACAACTGGATCTGCTGTGCAACACATATCAGAGAGGGGGAAGGTGCAGGATTCTGTTGCCAGGCTCCTGCGGGCCCCGCCTTACGCTGCTAGGCGAAAGGGCTTAGATTTCGATATTTCGCACAGCTTACGCTGCGAGAGCCATCGGAGCTTTGTTGTCGTTTGCAACTAGCTTAAGTGAACCGATAACGGTGGTATCTCACCGAGACAAAGCAAAACCCCTTTAGACGTCCGTCGATCCTATTTCGTCCCCATGATCCAATCTCTTGCCGGTCCCAAACGAGAACCGAAGAGGGGTATTTGGTGGAGACGCCGGGTACCGCCCCCGGGTCCGATCCGCTTATTACGAGCGCGTTTATGTCCATAGTCGCCGAAGCGACATCCCACATGTAAGCGATGGGAGGCGCGGTTTCAAGGGGCGGTGACAGAAAGAGAAACGCCGCCCTGATCGTAGGGCGGCGCTTGCTTTTCGACTTGAAAGATAAAGGGTTAGAAGCCAGCTTTAATCTTTTCGAACTCTTCGGACTGCTTTTCCCGAAGTTCGACCGACATCGGAAGCTGCGCCAGGATCGGCGCCTCGATCGGCTCAAGACCGCCCGCGACCAGCGCCTCTTCGCCCAGCGTCGCCAGACCTTCGGTGTTCGAGATGCCGTAGCCCGCGTCCATCAGGACAGAGGCGTTGGAGGCGTCGAGGAAGCCGTTGATATAGTCATAGGCTTTCTCTTCCGAGCCGGGGCCGTCTTTGAGGTTCACGTAGCCACACAGCCAGAGCGAGGAGCCTTCGGTCGCTTCACGCTGGAAGCCCACCGGGAAACCTTCGTCGACCAGTGTCGGATAGGTTTCGTTCCAGGCCCATGCGATCAGAACCTCGCCCGTGGCCATCAGCTGTGCCAGTTCTGCGGGGTCGGTCCAATAGGTGCGCAGGTTCGGATGCACTTCGCGCAGCCAGGCCGAGGCCGCTTCGAATTGTTCGTCAGTGGCCGTCGTCCAATCCGTGGTGCCGGTCGCCAGATAGGCCAGCGCATAGGCGTCGTCCACGTTGTCCGGCAATGTCATGCGGCCCGCGTATTTCGGGTTTTTGAAGACCTCCAAAGAGGCGACATCCTCGGCTGGCACTTCGTCCGTGTTATAAGCGATGGCGGTCGAGCCGAAATCTGTCGGGATGAAATAGGCACTCGCGGCCGCGACGTCAGACCCCAAAAGGTTGCTGTCGAGTTTGGAATATTCCGTGATTTTCGCGGTGTCCCACGGCTCGATGATACCGCTTTCTTCCCATTTCTTCACGGAGCCCGCGCAGACGTGGCTGACGTCGGCCTTGAAACCGGAGACCAGTTTCTGAAGCGCTTCGTCTTCCTCGCCGAAGAAGGCGAAGGACGGCTGATCGCCGTTCTTTTCGGCGTATTTGGTGTGAAACGCCGGGTCTTCGAAGCCCGAGTAATCGAACACCAAAAGGTCCGGGTCTTCGGCGAAGGCCGCTGCCGCCAGAACGCTGAGCGCTGCGCCGCCCAAAAGGGTTTTCATCATGTTCATGTCATCTCCCTGAAAAATGGACCATGTCTGGAACAAGACGCTATCAGGCGGCTAGGCCTTTGCAAGCAAGATTCCCGTGAGTGGTGGGGGAAGGCGATGGGAAGGGCATGATGTGACGTAATTTGATCAAATTATGGGCAGGCCCGTTGAAGACCTCAACTCAAGGCCGTCCGCAGCGTCTGATCCCGCAGATAATCCATCAAAATTTCCAACCGCGCGCCCACACGCGCCTCCAAAGCCTCGACCATGGCCTCATGTAATGAAATCACCGCATCGCGATCGCGCTGGCGATAGGTCAGCATGTTCATCAAGGGCTCGATGCCTTCGACTGCCGCGGCCAGTTGCCACGACAGCACAGGATTGCCCGCCGCATCCACCAAAGCCCGGTGAAAGGCCACATCGGAGGCACAAAACGCTTCGTCCGACAACTCCGGGTCTTTCTGCCGGGCAATTTCCGCACGCATCCTGTCGAGGTGATGCTCTTGGCGATGCTTGGCCGCCAGTCGCACGCAGCCCCGTTCCAAGGCAAAGCGCGCTTCGCAGGCGGTTTTGATGTCAACAGAATTCAAAGTGATCAACAGAGTGGCGCTTGAGGCCATCTGGGCATAGGCGTCCTCAAAGGACTGACGATTGACAAAGGCCCCGCCCGTGGCGCCACGTTTGGTGCGGATCAGACTTTGTGCAGCCAAGCGTTTCAAGGCCTCGCGCACGGTGGCACGTGACACGCCATGCGCCTCGGAAAGCTCAGACTCGGAGGGCAGGCGGTCATCGGCCACCAAGGCGCCGGCCAGGATGTCCTGACGAATGCGCTCCGCGATAGCAGCGGATAAATCCTTTTGTTTTTGGGGTCTTGTGAAATTGTCAGACATTTGACTTGCCAGTGAGATCAATTGTCTGACATTTATGGGGCAGGTTTGAAAAAAGTGCAAGATGAGAAGGAGGATTCCATGCGCGCCCTGATTATGGAGCAAAACGACGATGGTCTGGCGGAACCGCAGATCAAAGACATTCCCGAATCCGATTTGCCTGAAGGCGACGTGTTGGTGCGGGTCGAGTATTCCACGCTGAACTACAAGGACGGGCTGTGCCTTTCGCCGAAAGGCGGCGGTCTCGTGCGTAAATATCCGCATGTGCCGGGGATTGATTTCGCGGGCACGGTCGAGGCCTCCGAGAGCCCCGATTTCAAACCCGGCGACAAGGTGGTGCTCACCGGCTGGCGTGTGGGCGAGGTGCATTGGGGTGGCTATGCCGAAAAGGCGCGTGTCAAATCCGACTGGCTGGTGCCGCTGCCTGAAGGCCTCTCAACACGTCAGGCCATGGCCGTCGGCACCGCAGGGTTCACTGCCATGCTCGCGGTGATGGCGCTGGAAGACCAGGGTCTGACGCCCGACAAGGGCCCCGTTTTGGTCACGGGGGCTTCGGGCGGTGTCGGCTCTGTCGCCACGGCCATTCTCGCGCATCTCGGCTATGAGGTCGCCGCCGTCACCGGGCGTCCCGAAGGCGCCGACTATCTCAAATCGCTTGGCGCCACCCAAATCGTCGCGCGGGACGACATCAGCGAGACCGTCAAACGCCCCCTCGAATCCGAGACCTGGGCCGGGTGTATCGACGCGGTGGGCGGATCAATGCTGGCGCGGGTGCTGGGCCAGATGAAATACGGCGGCTCTGTTGCTGCCATCGGGCTTGCAGGCGGCGCTGACCTCCCAGCCACGGTCATTCCGTTTTTGCTGCGGGGTGTGAATCTTCTGGGCATCGACTCCGTGATGCAGCCGAAAGACAACCGCATTCGCTGCTGGACCCGCATCGCCTCCGACCTGCCTATGGAGAAACTCGAAGAGATGGTGCGCCCCGCGACGCTCGAAGACCTGCCCGCGCTTGGGGCCGCGATCCTCAAAGGTGGTGTGAAAGGCCGGGTCTTGGTCGAACTCTGAGCATAAGCGCAGGCGACACCATTTAAAAACGCGCTCTTCTCAAGAGCGCGTTTTGTCGTTAACGCTTTGCGCCATGGATATGTCGACACTTCTCCCCTTCGCCGCCCTGATCGCCGTCATCGGCGCCTTCGCGGGCATTTTGGCCGGTCTTTTGGGCGTGGGGGGCGGTATCGTTCTTGTTCCGGCCTTCTATTACGCCTTTGCGGGGCTGGGCTACGACAGTCCGCAGCTCATGCAAATCTGCCTCGCCACCTCCTTGGCGACCATCATCGTGACCTCGATCCGTTCCGTCCTGTCGCACCACAAAAAGGGCGCGGTGGAATGGTCGATCCTGAAAAGCTTTGCGCCGGGGATCGTCGTGGGCGCCGTGATCGGCGTGCTCGTCGCCTCCAGCCTGCGCTCGGCCACGCTTCAGATGATCTTTGGCGGTGTCGCGATTTTCATTGGCCTTTACATGGCCTTCGGCAATTCCGCCTGGCGGCTGGGCTCGGAGATGCCGAAAGGCATCATGCGGGTCATCATCTCGCCGCTCATCGGCTTTCTCTCCGTGCTCATGGGCATCGGCGGCGGCTCCTTCGGGGTGCCGACCATGACGCTTTACGGCGTGCCGATCCACCGTGCCGTGGCAACCGCCGCGGGCTTTGGCGCGATCATCGCGATTCCGTCGGTGATCGGGTTTCTCTTCGTCGATCTGCCCGCCGAGGTGACGCCGCCCTTCACCGTCGGTGCCGTCAATATCGCTGCCTTCCTCTTGGTGATCTGCATGACGCTGATCACCGCGCCTTTGGGGGCGAAAATCGCCCATGCCATGGACCCGAAACCCCTGAAACGTGTGTTCGGCGGTTTCCTGATCCTTGTCGCGCTCAACATGCTGCGCAAGGCGCTGATGGCGTGAGGAGGATTGAGTATTTCGAGCACAAAGGAAACGCCGTCTCCTTTGCTGCAAAAATACTCACTTCTGACGTTTAAGCTTTTCCGCGCGTTGCGGCAGTTCCGCCATGACTTGGCGGCGCGCCTCAGCAGTCATCCGCGACCAGGCCGCGATTTCGTCGATCGAGCGGGCGCAGCCCAGACAGAGCCGGGTGTCCGGGTCGATTTTGCAAACATTGGTGCAGGGGCTTTCGATTGTCTGACGCGATGTCGCCGTGGCCATCACAGGTTCCTCAAGCGATCCAGCGCGCCTTGCAGGATCACGCCGGCGGCGACCTGGTCGATCTTATCGGCGCGTTTGGCGCGGGACATGTCGGCCTCCAACATGGCGCGGTCAGCGGCCACAGAGGACAGGCGCTCGTCCCAGAAGGTGATCGGCAGGTCGGTCAATTGGCTCAGATTGCGGGCAAAGGCGCGGGTTTTCTGACAGCGCGGGCCTTCGGAGCCATCCATGTTACGCGGCAGGCCCAAGACGATGCCGGAGACTTCACGCGCGGCCAGGAGTTTCAGCAAAGCCTCAGCGTCCTGGGTGAATTTCTTGCGCCGGATTGTCTCGGTCGGGGTGGCGACAGAGCGTAGCCGATCGGAGATCGCGACGCCGATGGTTTTGTCGCCAAAATCCAACCCGGCGAGCGCACTCATAGCGGGCAGGGAGGCGTTGAATTCTGCGACGTCATCGGTGATCAGGGCGCTCATTCGACAAGTCCCGCACGTTCGGCGCCCTGACGGATCACGGCCAGCGCCTCGGGCGAGGGGCCAAAGATCACCTGCGCCTCGTTCCAGATCGCGCGGGCACGGTCGGTGTCGCCCAGCATGGCGAGAGAGGAGATCAGGCGGCCCCATTCCTCGGGCGAGCCGCCTTCGTTGGCGAGGCGCGCGGACAGGCCTTCGACCATGCCGCGGATCATCTCCTGGCGTTCTTCGGGCGTCATCTCGGCGGTGGCGTCGATGTCCTCTTGGGTGGGCCCGCGCAGACCGTTCTCCATCGGGGCGGGCGGCAGGGTGTAGCGCACACCGGCGGCCTGGGCGACGGCTTCGATCTGGGCGCGGATTGGCGGCACCCAAGGGTCGTCTGCGGCCGAGGAATTCAGCAGAGGACGCCAGAGTTTGAAGGTCATATCGGGACGGCCGTTTTGGGCGAACATCATGCCGGAATAGTAGATCGCCGTGCCGTTTTGCGGATCGCGGCTCAGGGCCTTGGACAGGGCTTCCTCGGCCTCGGGCGAGACATAGCCGCCTGCGGCGAGGATCATCATATCGGCGAGATCTGCGTAATCGTCGGCGGTGGCGCCGGGGCCTTTGATGCGGATCACCTCTTGTTGGGCGGCATAGGCACGGTCGTAATTGCCGATCACGGCCTCGTTGCGGGCCAGCAAAATGTGGCCCTGAAGATCGTCCGGGCGGGTTTCCAGCGCGGTGCGCAATTGGGCGACGAGGGTCAAAAGACGTTCGTCAGGCTCCTGGATGGGCGGCGAGGAGGGGCGGGTCTGTTCGATCTCGGCCTGAGACGGGCGGTTGGCGCGGATCTCTTCGGCCACTTCGAGGCGATGCGAGAGCGGCAGGTCTTCGTATTTGGGTTGGCCGAGATCGCTGTAGAGCCAGATCCCGCCGCCGATCACCGCCGTGCCCAGCGCAACCGCGGCCCAGATCGGGGCAGCGGTGGTGGTTTTCGCTTTGGTCTCCCGCGCTTTGTCGGCCTCGAGCAGGCGGCGAGAGACCTCGACTCGGGCGCGTTTGGCGTCCTCGTCCGAGATCACGCCACGGGCCGCATCGCGATCGACCTCTTTGAGCTGGTCGCGGTAGACCTTCATCTCGATCTCCGCCGCAGAGGCGCTGTCGGCCCCGATCCCGCGCGACTTGCGCAAAGCGAGCGCCAGAGGGGCGGCGGACAGGATGGCGATGGCAGTGGCGATGATCCAAAAGGTCATGTCAGGGTCCGTCAAAGAGTTTCCGTTCGGAAGGTGTATCCGGCGGAGGGGCTTTGCGAAACCCCTTATGACGTGGGTGTGACCGGCTGTCTCAACCTTTATGTGTTGGACTGTCTGCTGACGCCGGGCCTTGAGGCTCCTTTTGAGACGCAGGGAGGTCTCGGATATCGAAATCGATGTCGACAATATCGACAATATTATCGTCGTCCGTCTCTGGGGTGTCCCATGGCCCCGATGTCCTTGCCTTGAGCTGGGGGTCTTTGTCTTGCCACCATTCTTTGCGTTTTGCGTATCGAAAGACGTTGAAAATCATAATCGGCATGGGGGTGAACGCGCCATAGAAGGTCATGCGCGACAGGGCCTCACGCAGATTTTGCGTGACGATTTTACGGCGCGGTGCTGTGTGTCTGATGGGGCGTTTGCGATCTGAAGGGAGCTTGGCGGCCTGGCCGGACAGCCAAGCGTCGGTTTGGTCAATCGTCTGGGAGAGCTGGCGCAATCTCTTATGCGCCCACCAACCCAAAAAGGGGAACGCCAAAACCATTAAAATCCAGAGCCAAAACATGTCTTCAATCTAAAGCCTCTCTCAAATCTCAGGCAAGATGAAACCTGCTCCTTGTATTTTCCATGGTGTATTTTCCACAGTGTATCTGCCAGTGCGCATTTTCTCCTGTGCATTTTCGGAACCCTCTGGCGGCGGTTTACGTTGTGTTTTCAATCGGTCCCGCTTGGGGCCGTTGACACAACGGTTTGACATTAAGGAGACAGTCATGAGTGGCGAAAAAAGTGGTGGCAATACCGGGCTTGGCATTTTGGTGGGCGCGATACTCGTTTTGGTGGTCGGGATCGCCTATTATCTTTTCACCGGCGGGGATGTTCCGCCGATTGGCGATGAGCCTGAGATTCAGATCGATCTGCCGGACGGCAATTGATCCTTGGGCATACAAGCGGACAGCGGCGAACACCCGCTGTTCAGCTTTTCTGGAACGATTCCAGTGTTTCGCCCTTGACCCGAGCCCGGCATCGGATCACCTATAACCCGGATCTGAAACGCATCACTGCTGACTTATGGAGGCCCCAATGGCTTTTGAACTTCCCGATCTTCCCTATGCACACGACGCTCTCGCCGATCTCGGCATGTCCAAGGAGACGCTCGAGTATCACCACGACCTGCACCACAACGCCTATGTGACGACCGGCAACAAGCTGATCGAAGGCACCGAGTGGGAAGGCAAATCGGTCGAAGAGATCATCAAAGGCACCTATGACGCTGGCGCCGTTGCTCAAAACGGCATCTTCAACAACGCGTCGCAGCACTGGAATCACACCCAATTCTGGGAAATGATGGGCCCGGGCGAGAAGAAAATGCCGGGTGAGCTTGAAAAAGCGCTCGTCGAATCCTTTGGCTCCGTCGAAAAATTCAAAGAAGATTTCGCCGCCGCAGGTGCCGGTCAGTTCGGCTCCGGCTGGGCTTGGCTCGTCAAAGACACCGACGGCTCCCTCAAAGTGACCAAGACCGAAAACGGCGTGAACCCGCTCTGCTTCGGCCAGACCGCTCTTTTGGGCTGTGACGTCTGGGAACACTCCTACTACATCGACTTCCGCAACAAACGCCCGGTCTACCTGTCGAACTTCCTCGACAAGCTGGTGAACTGGGAAAACGTCGCATCGCGCATGTGATCCGGTGAACGCGGGATTTTACATCCTTCTCGGGCTGGGAGCCGTCTTGCTCCTGGCCCTTTTTTACGGGGTCTGGATCGAACCCGCCTGGCGGCTGCGCGTCAAACGCTATCGGGTCGAACACCCGGCGTGGGGCGCGAGGGCGCCGATGCGGATTGTGATCATCTCCGATCTGCATGCGGGCGCGCCTTACATCCCGTTGTCGCGGGTCAGACGGATCACCCGCAAAGCCAATCGGTTGGCGCCGGATCTGGCGGTGCTGTTGGGGGATTATTCCGCGGCTCATGGCTGGACCTGGGGGCAGACGGGCAAAGACGACATCATCGACGCGTTGAAAGAGTTTCGTGGCACACTCGGCACCTATGCCGTGCTCGGCAATCACGACTGGTGGCAGGATTTTGATGCCGCCAAGGCCCGCGTGCCTTGCGAAGCACAAAAGGCGCTGACCCGTCACGGCATTCCCTTGCTGGACAATGAGGCGGCCAAATTGGCGCATGAGGGCGGCGAAGTCTGGCTCGTCGGTCTGGGCGATCAACGCCCCTATGACGAGGGACCGGATGGCGAGGGTTTCGACGATCTGGAGGCCGCCATGCGCGAGGTCACCTCGGAGGCGCCTGCGATCCTTTTGGCGCATGAACCCGATCTGTTTCCGCATGTCCCCGCGCAATGCATCCTGACCCTGTCGGGCCACACCCACGGCGGACAAATCCGCATCGGCAACCGCTCTCCCATCATCATGGCGGCGGAGAACGAGACCTATTCCTACGGGCGCTACGAGGCCGAGGGGCGCGTGTTGATTGTCTCGGGCGGGATCGGCTGTTCCGAATATCCGGTGCGCATCAACATGCCGCCTGAGATTACGGTCGTGACGCTTTGCGGTCCGGAGGAGACGACCTCATGACACATCCGCTTCCCGGGGCCTGGACCCTCGCACCGGACACTTTGGCCGAGGCGATCGCCCTGCGCCACGAGTTGCATCGCTTTCCCGAGGTGTCAGGCGAAGAGCATGAGACCGCCAAACGCATCGCTCAGCGCATGCGTGATCTTGGCGCGGAAGTGATCGAAGGGCTGGGCGGCACGGGGGTGGCCGCCGTCTTTGGTACTGGCGCGAGAACCCTGATGATCCGGGCGGAGCTGGATGCTTTGCCGATCTTGGAGGATTTTGGCCCCGAATATCGGTCGCTCACGGAGGGCGTCGGACATCTCTGCGGCCATGACGGCCATATGGCGACGCTTTACGCGGTGGGCTGCGCTCTGTCTCAGCGTGCACCTGCGTGCCGCGTCGTCCTGATGTTCCAACCCGCCGAAGAGACCGGGCAGGGCGCCCGTGCCGTGATGGCCGATCCGAAATTCGCTGCACTCACCCCCGATCTGGCGATCTCTTTGCACAATCTGCCAAAGCTGCCACTCGGCTCTGTGGCCTTGCAAGAGGGGCCAGTGGCCTGTGCCTCGCGCGGGCTTCATATCCGCTTCACCGGCCAGACTTCTCACGCCGCGCGGCCTGAAAATGGCCGCTCGCCCGGTCTGGCCCTGTCTGAACTGATCCCGGCCCTGGGTGCCTTGTCGCGGGATTTGCCGACCGAAGACCCGGGCTTTCGGCTCTGCACCGTCACCCACGCGCGGCTCGGGGTGCCGTCCTTTGGCATCAGCCCCGGCGAAGCGGAGTTGCAAGTCACACTGCGCACGCTTTTGAACAGTGAAATGTCCGCACTTGAAGCCGAGGCCCGCGCGCTGATCGAGACCTCCGCCGCAGCTTTCACCCCAGAGATCACCATTCATGACGCTTTCAGCCATTCGGTGAACGCCCCCGAGGCGACCGCGCTCTTGGAAGACGCGGTGAAAGGCCTGCCGCGTGTCGAGGGCGCGATCCCGATGCGTCCGTCGGAGGATTTTGGCCTTTTCGGCACGGAAATCCCGGCGGCGATGCTGTTTTTGGGGTCGGGCGAAGATCAACCCGAGTTGCACAACCCGGATTTCGACTTTCCCGATGCGCTCATTCCCTTGGGGGCGGAGATTTTCCTGAACGCGATAGAGGCTTTTTGCCAAGGAGATATGATGTGACCGGCGGGACGACCTATGCGGCGTTTCGCACGGCCTTTCTGGCGCGGTTTGAGGCGGCGAGGGTCGCCTTCGATCCGCTGTTGCTGTGTTTCATGGACGGTCTCGGTGCGGCCGGGCATGTCCATATCGGCGGCGAGACCGTCGTCACGATCGAAGACCCGACGCGGCCCGAAGGCCTGACGAGCGATGTCTATTTCTGCCAGCCGCCCGATCTGGTGCGGCATTGGTTCGGTGAGGGCGGCTATGAGGATCGGATCATTCCCTTTCTGCACGCCTCGAGCACCGGGTCTTATATCGCGCTCTGGCAGGTGGAGGGCCAGCCTCAGTGCTACGTGTTCTTAGGCGATGAGGGCGAATGTCTGACTTTGGCTGAGAGCGCCAGCGATCTGATCCGGCTTTTGGCCAATGGATATATCGAGATTTACGGCCGCGACTCTTTGGCGGAAACGCCCGAAGAGCAGTTCGAAGACAGCTTTGATGAGGAATTCATGCCGCCGTCTTTGGCACGGTCTCTCTGTCTCGAGTTGACCGGGGAGGCCCCGCCCGAGACTTATACGACGCATTTGCCCTATGTGCCGGGTGAGGACCCTTTCGAAGCCTTTGTGACGAAGGCGATCGGCGGATAAGCTCTGCAATGCGCGCATGAGGGATCAGATGCCTTGTGCATTTTTGTTCCTTGCCAGCCGTCAATGAAAGGCGCTTTGTCCGCCCATGACTGAGACACAAAAAGGCTGGGTCGCGCTCTTGCTCGCGCAGACCCTCTGGGGCATCTCGCCGCTCTATTACAAAGCCATGGCCATGGTTCCGGCGACAGAGATTCTGGCGCACCGGACGATATGGACCTTCGTGCTCTTTGGCATCTGGATCGTGCTCAAGGGACGTCTGGGCGAGTTGCGGCGCCTGATCAGCGGCCCGCAACAGAGCAAGGTGATCTTCGCGGCGCTGTTCATTTCGGTCAACTGGGGCTTGTTCATCTATTCCGTGCAGTCCGGGAAGGCGCTCGAGGCGGCCTTTGGCTATTATGTCTTCCCGCTTGTCGCCACTTTGGTGGGCGTCGTGGTGTTCAAGGAACGCCTCTACGGGTTGCAATATCTCGCGATTGTGCTGGCCATGGTCGCGGTTCTGGTGCTTGGCATCGGGATCGGCTCCCTGCCGTGGATTGCGCTCACGCTGGCCGTGACCTTTTCCATTTATGGCGCGATCAAAAAGACGCTGGTCGCGGGGCCATTTCTTTCGGTCGCAGGCGAGGTGGTGTTCCTCGTGCCTCTGGCGCTGATCGGGCTTGTGGGCATCCACCTCTACGGCTGGGGCGGGACAGAGACCCAGCCCGCGGGCGCTTTCGGCACGTCCTGGTACATGTCCCTCATGCTGATCGCCTCGGGCGTGGTCACCGGCGTGCCGCTGATCTTTTTCGCCGCCGCCGCGCGTCGCCTGCCGCTCAACATCGTGGGCATGGGGCAATATTTGAATTCGACGATCCAGTTCCTTTTGGCCGTTTTCGTCTTTTCCGAGCCCTTCACCCATTGGCACGCCATCGCCATGCCGTTGATCTGGATCGCTCTAGTGCTCTACACGCTGGAGGTGCTGCGTCAGGACCGTTCCGCGCGCCGGGCCCGCAAGGCGCGTTGTTCGGCTTGAGGTGGTTTCAAGATCCTAAAGGACAGTTACGCCGAGGCCGTGCAGCAATTCGGTGGCCTGGGTTTTCGAAATGATCGCCCCTTTGAAACAGGAGGCGCTGGCAAATGTCAGGACGCCCAGATCGGCCTGACGCAAATCGGCGCCCTCGAACCGCGCGGTCGAAAGATGTGCGCCCTGCAAACGACACTGTTCGAAAACCGCGTCACTGAAATCGCAGCCCGCCAGATCGGCCTCGGTCAAATCGACCCGAATGAGATGACATTTGCGAAAATTCATCTGGCGAAGATAGGCTCCGGACAGGACGGAGCCGTTGAAATCGACCCCCAGCGCGCGCGCGTCGCGGAACTCAGCGCCGGTCAGCTTGCAGTCCTGAAAACAGGCCCCGGAAACATCGCTGTTCACCCACTGCGTCAGGGAGAGGTTGCACATGTCGAACCGGGCATCCGAAAGGCGGGCATAGCTGAACGCGCCGCGAATGGCCTTGCATTTGATGAACTGGGCGTTCTCCAGAAAAGCCCCGGCAAAGCTGCAATTCTCAAAGTCGCAATGCTCAAAGCTGTGACTGGAAAGATCCAGACCATCAAAGTTCAGGTCTTTGAAAAGACAAGAGGAAAACTCCGGTCCTTTCAAATCTTCTATGCTTTCAATGGTCCGCATGCGCCTGTTAGGTCTCTCGCAAGGCCTTCAGCGCGGCGACCAGATCTTCGACCGTCTCCACCGTCTCGAAATAGCTTGAGGTCGAGAGCGGCGCAAAACCTTCGTCGATGACATGGTCGATGAGGGCTTCGAGCGGCTGCCAATAGCCGTCGGTGGACAGCAGAAAGATCGGCTTGTCATGCAGGCCGATCTGTTTCCAGGTCAGCACCTCGAAAAACTCGTCCAGCGAGCCCGCGCCGCCCGGAAGCACCACGATGGCGTCCGAATTCATGAACATCACCTTTTTGCGCTCATGCATGTTCTCGGTGATGATAAACCGCGTCAGATCGCGTTTACCGACCTCTTTCGGCAAGAGATGCGTCGGGATCACGCCAAAGGTCTCCGCACCTGCCTTTTGCGCTGCGCGCGCCACGGCGCCCATCAATCCGACATCGCCCGCGCCGTACACCAGACGCCAGCCCTCGGCGGCGATGGCCTCGCCCATCTCACGTGCCGCAATCTCGTAGCTGTCCTTGTTGCCCGGGCGCGACCCGCAATAGACGCAGACGGAAAACGGCGTGGAATTGGGCGCGGCAACGGGCTGGTCGGACATGGCATGCACTTTCAAAAAAGGAAGTCTTTGACCCTTGTTAGACCCCTTGCTAGGCTCTCTCAAGTCTTGATCGACGCGAGGGATGCCGCAGGGATGCGGCATGATCACCGTGCTCTGTCTTGGCGGGGGAAACAGGGGACAGAAGATGTCGAACACGAACGGATGGATGTTGCCGGCGGCGGGTGTCGGGGCGGCGGTGATTGTGGTGGCGATCGGCGCCACGCTTTACCTTGCGCGACCTCAGCCGGACTCAGATCTGGCGCAATCGGGTGGCACAGAGCCCCCCGCTGCGGTCGTCGACCTGACCGTTCCGGATCAGGATGCCACATCCGACACCGATGCGGCGCTCGCCGAGACCACAGTCCAGCTCAATCCCGCCTTCGATCTGGTGCGCATTCCCCCCGATGGGCTTGCGACCGTGGCCGGGCGCGCGGAACCCGGTGCGACCGTCTCCATTCTGGTCGATGGCGAAGAGGTCACCCAGACAGAGGCCTCGGACCGGGGCGAATTCGTCGCGCTTTTTGAGTTGCCTGCGTCGGGAGAGGCCCGCGAAATGCGGCTGATGTCCAAATCCACCGCCGAGGGCGCTGAAGAGCTTGCCAGCGCCGAAACGGTCTTAATCGCCCCCGCCAACACGCCGCCGAAAACACCGGTTTCTTTAGGTGACGAAACCGATGTGCCGCCCGACACGACAGGCGGCACAGTGTCCGGCACGGCCCAAAGCGCGGGCGTGGCTGTCGCGACGCGGGTTCTGGAGTCGACAGGTTTGGAGGCCTCCGGGCCGGGCACAGGGCAAAGCACAGCGCAGGCCTCTGAGCCACAGTCAGCGCCGGAACAGGATGAGTCCCCGGCACAACAACCGACGGTGCTGATGGCGGACGACGACGGCGTCAAAGTGCTGCAACAGGCGGGCACGGCGCCTGCGGAGCTGAGGATCGATGCGATCACCTATGACCCGGAGGGCCGGGTCTTCGTCTCGGGCCGCGCCGCACCTTGGGCCGAGCTTTTGATCTATCTCGACGGGGCGTTTTTGACCGAGGCGCGCGCAGGTGCGGACGGCCAATGGCGTCGCGAACTCGCAGATGTCGCGGCAGGGCGCTACACTTTGCGCGTGGATCAGATCGCAGAGGGTGCCGTGGTGAGCCGCGTCGAAAGCCCGTTCCAGCGCGAGGAGATCGCCAAACTGGCCGAGATTGCTTCGGGATCTTCGCAGGCCGCTGAGCCTTCACCAGAGACGTCTGCTGAGGCGTCGGCAGAGGCGGCGGAGACCCCGACCGCCGAGGCCAACGCCCCCAAACCGCGCATCGCCTCGGTCACCGTGCAGCCGGGCAACACGCTTTGGGGCATTGCCTCCGAGCGCTACGGCGACGGCTATCTCTATGTTCGCCTGTTTGACGCCAATCGGGCGCAGATCCGCGATCCGGACCTGATCTATCCGGGGCAGATTTTCGAGATTCCTGAATAAATTCCGCAGGAGAGGCATCGCTGCTGCGCGGATATGCCTCTCGTGTTTTGCGCGAAGAACGCTTGCGCCTCGTCCGGTCTTGCGTCAGGTTGCGCCCCTGTTTCAAACGTGAAAGGCAACTCCATGCGCGGCAATCGCCCTTTGAGAGTGACCGAAGGACCAAAGAACGGCTGGGCGGTGATCCGGGCGGTCATTCCCTATTTCTGGCCCGACAAAACGGCGGAAGATGCCAGAAAAACCAAGACGCGGGTGATCGTCGCCATGGTGTTTTTGCTGGCGGCGAAACTGGTCACGGTCGGCACGCCGGTGCTCTACAAGTCCGCCGTCGATGCGCTCGCGGGGGAGGGGCAATCCGCCGCCTGGATGCTGGGCGCGGGCGCGGTGGGGCTGACGGTCGCCTACGGCATGGCGCGGTTGATGACCAACGGGTTCAACCAGCTCAGAGACGTGATCTTTTCGCCGGTGGCGCAATCGGCGCTCAGACAATTGGCGCTGGAGACCTTCAACCACATTCACGCGCTGTCGATGCGCTATCACATCACCCGCAAGACCGGCGGGCTGTCGCGGATCATCGAGCGTGGGGTGAAGGGCGTGGCCTTCCTGTTGCGCTTTCTGGTCTTTTCCATCGGGCCTCTGGCGCTTGAGCTGGTGATGGTTCTGGTGGTTGTGTCTTTCGCCTTCGGACCGTCCTATATGTTCGTGCTTTTGGCGACGATCGCGATCTACATCCTCTTCACCTTCAAGGTCACCGAGTGGCGCGTGAAGCTTCGAAAAGAGATGAACGATCAGGACACGGACGCGAACCAAAAGGCCGTCGACAGCCTGTTGAATTTCGAGACGGTGAAATATTTCGTCGCCGAGAAACGCGAAGCCGACCGCTACGACAAGGCGATGGAGGCCTATGAGGTCGCCGCCAACAAGACCGCCTATTCGCTGGGTTTTCTGAACTTCGGCCAGTCGTTTTTCATCACCGGGGGGCTGGTGATCGTCATGGTCATGGCCGCCATCGGGGTGCAGAACGGTCAGATGACCGTCGGCGATTTCGTCATGGTCAACGCCTATATGATCCAGATCACCATGCCTTTGAATTTCCTCGGCACGGTTTACCGCGAAATCCGTCAGGCTTTGGTGGATATGGAAGAGATGTTCGACCTGTTGCATCAACCGGCCGAAATCAAGGATGCGCCCCATGCGAAGGACATCAAGGTCACCGGCGGCACGGTTACTTTGAACGCTGTCGAATTCGCCTATGATCCGGCGCGGCAGATCCTGAAAGGTGTCGATCTGGAGGTGCCAGCGGGCAAGACCATGGCCATCGTCGGCCATTCCGGCTCGGGCAAATCCACCATCGGACGGTTGCTGTTCCGCTTCTACGATGTGACCGGCGGCAGTCTTCAGATCGACGGGCAGGACATTCGCGAGGTGAGCCAGGAAAGCCTGCACCGTGCCATCGGTGTCGTGCCGCAGGACACGGTGCTGTTCAACGACACGATCCGCTACAACATCGGCTACGGGCGTGATGGCGCCACCTATGAGGAGATCGTCGCGGCGGCGCAACAGGCGCAGATTCACGAATTCATCATGGCTCTGCCGGAAGGCTATGAGACGCAGGTGGGCGAGCGGGGGCTGAAACTCTCGGGCGGGGAAAAACAACGCGTCGGGATTGCACGCACGCTGTTGAAAGACCCGCCGATTTTGCTGTTGGACGAGGCGACGTCGGCCCTGGACACCCGCACGGAGCAAAGCATCCTCGGCGCGCTGAAACTTGCGGGCGTGGGGCGCACGGTGATCACCATCGCGCACCGCCTGTCGACGATTGCCGACAGTGACGAGATCGTCGTGTTGGACGCGGGCCAGGTGATCGAACGCGGCAGCCATGAGGCTTTGTTAAAGCGCGGCGGCGCCTATGCGGCGATGTGGTCGGCGCAGGCCGAAGACCGCGAGGCGGAAGATGCCGCATAAAATCTGATCCAAATCGCGGCCTCGCGCGTTAGCCTTCCAAAGAAGGAAAGACTATGGTTTCGATTTGGTGGATCAGGCGGGATTTTCGCCTCGACGACAACCCCGCGCTGGTGGCCGCGGCCAAGGCCGGGCGGGTGGTGCCGGTGTTCATCCGCGATGACACGGTGGACGGGCTTGGTGCCGCGCCGAAATGGCGCTTGGGGCTTGGGCTTGACCATCTCATGGCGCGGATCGAAGAGCTGGGTGGCAAGGTCGTGCTGCGCCATGGGGACGCCAAGGATCAGCTTTTGCAACTGGTCAAAGAGCTGGGAGCCGGTGGTGTTTACTGGAACCGGCTCTACGACAAGGCCGCCATTGCGCGCGACACAGAGGTCAAATCCGCATTGAAAGAGGCGGGGGTCGAGGCGCAGTCCGCGAACGGGCACCTTCTGTTCGAACCCTGGACGGTGGAGACCAAAACCGGCGGCTATTACAAGGTCTACACGCCATTCTGGAAGTCCGTGCGCGACACTCCCGTTACGGAGCCTGTGGCGAAGCCTGAGATCACATGGCCTGAGAACTGGCCAGAAAGTGATACCTTGGACGACTGGCACCTGGGCGCTGCGATGCGACGGGGCGCCGAGGTGGTTCTCCCGCATTGTCACATCGGGGAAACCTCCGCCAACGGGCGGCTCTCGGCCTTTCTCCAACATCATGCGAATGACTACAAAGCCCGGCGCGACTTTCCTGCCGATCCGGTCTGTTCCGGTCTGTCGGAAAACCTGACCTATGGCGAGATCTCCCCGCGTCGCATCTGGTTCGCGGGTTGGCAAGCGATGGAGGAGGGCGCGAAGGGTGCGGAACACTTTCTCAAGGAGCTGGTCTGGCGCGAGTTTGCCTATCATCTTTTGTACCACGAACCCGACCTGCCGGAGCAAAACCACCGCGAGGGCTGGGACGCGTTCCCGTGGCGTCGAGACAACAAGGACGCCGAGCGCTGGCGCCAGGGCCGTACCGGCGTGCGTTTCGTCGATGCCGCAATGCGTGAAATGTTCGTGACCGGCGTGATGCACAACCGCGCGCGGATGATTGCGGCCTCTTATCTGACGAAACACCTGCTGACCGATTGGCGCGTGGGGCGAAAGTGGTTCGAGGACTGTCTCATCGACTGGGACCCGGCGTCCAATGCCATGGGCTGGCAATGGGTGGCGGGCTGTGGTCCCGATGCGGCGCCCTATTTTCGGATTTTCAACCCGGACGGGCAGGCGGAGAAATTCGACGCCGATGGCACCTACCTGCGTCGCTGGATCGCCGAAGGGCAGGCGCGTCCGACCAAGACCGCGCTGTCCTATTTCGACGCTGTGCCCAAATCCTGGGAGCTCACGCCTGAGGACGCTTATCCCGAGCCGGTGGTGGGCCTCAAAGCGGGCCGCGAAAAGGCTCTTGAAGCCTATGAGACATTGAAAGGGTGACGAAATCTCACTTTGCGCTAAACTCGTAAAGAGACGCGGGGTGAGATGATGCACGACAACAGCAAACTTCAGACCGAAGAGGTCCTCACAAGCACGGAGGGTCAGGACGATCTTCCGCGCTATTTCAGCAATGTGTTCGCGGTCGCCAAAGACATGGCGCGCGGCCAGTTGGATTTCGCACTGCCCGACGGGCGGGTGTTTCGCGCAAATGGCAAAGCGCCCGGTCCCGTGGCGCGGCTCGATGTGCAAAGCGACGATGTCTTTGCCCGGCTCATTCGTGAAGGCGATCTGGGGTTTTGCGAGGACTATCTCGATGGCGGCTGGTCGACGCCCGATCTGATGGCCTTCATGGACCTGTTGCATGCCGGAAATGACGATCTTTACGATGGCTTTCCCGGCATGGCCTTTGTGCGCGCCTATGAACGCATGCGGCATTGGATGAATTCCAACACGCGCAGGCAGGCGAAAAAGAATATTTCCTATCACTACGATCTGGGCAATGAATTCTACGGGCTCTGGCTCGATGACACGATGACCTATTCCTCGGCGCTCTTTGAGACCGGGCAGGAAAGCCTCGAGGCCGCACAGATCGCCAAATACCAGAGCATGGTCGATGAGATGGGTGTGAAGCCCGGCGATCATGTCTTGGAGATCGGCTGTGGCTGGGGCGGATTTGCCGAATATGCCGCCGGAGAGCGCGGCCTCAAGGTCACGGGGCTGACCATCTCAGAGGAGCAGTTCCGCTTCGCGGCGCAGCGCATTCAAAAGGCGGGACTGTCCGAGCGGGTGCAGCTCAAACTGCAAGACTACCGCGACGAGCGCGCGCAGTATGACGGCATCGCCTCGATCGAGATGTTCGAAGCGGTGGGGGAGAAATACTGGCCGGTCTATTTCGGAAAAATTCGCGACTGCCTGAAGGCGGACGCGCGGGCGACGCTTCAGATCATCACATTGCAGGACAAACGCTTTGAAACCTACCGCAAAGGTGTGGATTTCATCCAGAAATACATCTTCCCGGGTGGCATGCTGCCAAGTCCCACGGTGCTGCGCGAAGAAATCGGCAAGGCGGGGCTTGAGACCGTGAAAAGCCGCGAGTTCGGTGAGAGCTATTCCATCACGCTCAGACGTTGGTATGAGACCTTCAACGCGAAATGGGATCAAATCGAAGCCATGGGCTTTGATGAGCGGTTTCGCAGGATGTGGAATTTCTATCTGACCTCTTGCGCCGCGACCTTTGACGGGGGAAACTGTGACGTAACACAAATCACAATCGCCCACCCGAGCAGGTAAATATGCCCACAGCCGCAAAACTCGTTGCCGCCATTTGGTTCGCCCTTTTGGCCTGGTTCGCCGCCGAGCTGGCGAAGAATTACCTGCCCGAAAGCACGCGCTATGGCCTCATGACCTATATCGCCGGGTTTTTCGGGCTTTTGACCGGCTGGGTGTTCCTTGGCAAACGCGCAGGCGACACGATGGCGGCAGCCTACAGTTACGGGTTTTCCTCCTCGGTGATCCTGACCTTCTGGTCGGTGTTCTATTTCGCCTTCGAGACCATGATCCACCGCTCCTTGGACAAACGCTATCGCGGCCCGACGGAGGCCTTGATGTCGATGGTCGATCTGATGCGGGAATATATCATGTATGTGCTGAAACCCGATGTCTTGTTCATCCTGATCGTCGGCGGGTTCTTTGGCGGCTGGCTGACGGAAAAGGCGGCACGAAAATGGGCGTGAACGATGTGTTTGCGGCCCTGAGCCCGCGCTATTCTCCCACTGAGATTGACTTTCTGCGGGAGGTTCTGGAGGGCGACGAGCCGTTTCTGTCGCCCGAATTCATCGCGGCCGCCGCGCATGAGGTGGTGCACTATCATGGCGAGCGCAGCGTCGAAGAGTTGCGCCCGCTGCGTCCGATGATCTTCACCCGCGCCTGGGCACGGATGACGGCGGAGGCGGGCGGGCGTCCGCGGTCCCCCGCGCGTGTCGATATGAGCCGAGACGATGTCACCTCGCTGCGCCGCGACATCCCTTATAGTTTTTTCTTTGCCGTGGACGACCGGACCATCAAGCACCGCCATTTCGACGGCTCCGAGTCCAGGGACATGACCCGCGCGGCGTTCCTGATGGCCGATGCGGTCACTGTGCTGCCCTATGATCCGGTGCGCGACCGGGTCCTAGTGATCGAACAGTTTCGCTTTGGGCCTTTCGCGCGGGGCGACAAACGTCCCTGGATGCTCGAGCCCATCGCAGGCCGTGTGGACGCAGGCGAGGGGCCTGAGGCCACCGCCCGGCGCGAGGGCGAGGAAGAAGCGGGTGTCGCGATTGGTGAACTCCATAAGATCGCGGAGTATTACCCGTCCTCGGGCGCGATGACGGAATATGTGACCTCTTACATCGGCATCACTGAGTTGCCGGACGGGATCACCCAGACCGGCGGGGGCCTCGATCATGAGCATGAGGACATCGCCTCCTATCTCATGTCCTTCGACGATCTGATGGCGATGTGCGACGCGGGACAGTTGGATGTTGGCCCGCTCTACATGTCCGCGCTTTGGCTGGCGCGGCATCGGGAGCGGATCAGGCAGGGCTAAGGCGAGAGGTGCGTTAAAGCCGCTCTCTCGACTGCATCCAAAGCCAGATCAGTGCGCCGCCTGCGAGTGTCAGAAACGGCACCATGGCGAGGTTGACCGCCGCCCAGCCGTCTTGGGCGGAGCCGCCGGAACAGTTCATGAGGCCACCCGAGGCCAGCGAGGCCATGGTCACGCCGCCAAAGACGATCAGGTCGTTCATGCCCTGAACCCGACCGCGCTCGGAGGGCTCATGGGCAGAGGACAGCATGGCGGTCGCACCGATAAAGCCGAAGTTCCAGCCCACGCCCAAGAGGATCAGCGCGACGAAGAAATTCTCAAGATCGACGCCGATCATACCGACGACGCCCGCGGCAGCGAGGATGACGAGACCCGTCGCCATGATGCGTTCGACGCCGAATTTCGAGATTAGGAAACCGGTGAAAAAAGACGGGATGAACATCGCCAAAACGTGGGCGGAGACCACATCGGCGGCGGTGTTTTGTTCAAAGCCACAGCCGACGACAGCGAGCGGTGTCGAGGTCATCACGAGGTTCATCAGCGCGTAGGAGACCATGGCGACGATGATCGCGACGGCGACACGCGGGGTTTTGAGCAATTCCATCCGCGAGCGCCCGATCAGGTGATCATGGGTCGAGACCGGCGGTTTCGGAATGTCGAGGAAGAGAAACAGCAAAGAGCCCACGAGGTTGATCACGATCACCGCCAGATAGGTGCCCAGGAAAGGCACGACCATGGCCTGCGAGGTCACTTTGACAAGTTGCGGCCCGATGATGGCCGAGGCCAGACCGCCCGCCAGAACATAGGAGATCGCCTTGGGCTTGAAGGCCTCATCGGCGGTGTCGGTGGCGGCGAAACGGAAGAAGCCCTGCGAGGACTGATAGACGCCGGTGAAGAGACCGCCGATGACGAAGAGCCAGAAATTCTGCTGCATCAGGGCAAAGGCGCCGATGCCTGCGCCCACCGTGCCCGAGCCTGTGCCGATCCAAAAGCCGACGCGGCGGCCGTATTTCTGCATGATGCCGGACAAGGGCGTGGCGGCCAGCATGGAACCCAGAACGGTCGCCGAAATCGGCAGCGTCGCAAAGCAAAGGTTCGCGGCCAGAGATTGCCCGGCGAGCCCCGCGATGGTGAAAATCATCGACATCTGCGCGCCAAGGAAAGCCTGCGCCATCACGAGGATCATCACGTTGCGGCGGGCTTTGGAGGTGTCCGTCATCGAAATGTCTGTCATCTGTGTCTCGTGCGCGTTTTTGAATGTGTCGCATAGCGTTTAACGACACAGGCGCGCTCTGAGAACCCGCGTTCTTCAAGTGCGGTTGTGCGAAAACGTCTGACAGGGGGCGCGAAGGTGGCGCTTAAAGCGTTTCTCAAAAAACTTGAGGCACTCAATTTTTGAGAAACGCAGCAATATCAATTCAGTGTGGCAACGTTTCTCGCTCAATCTGATTCAGATTAAACGAAAAACGCTTTAGCCCTCTTGCGCCGGTTTGCCGCGCCGCAAAGGGTCGAGATCGCGCGGCGCTTCACCGCGCATGAGCGCCTGCCAATCGAGCACCTGCCGCATCAGGACGGCCCGCCCGATGCAGATGATCGCGGGCGGTTCCATCGCGGCGGCGTCGATGTCTTTGACCATGGCGCCCAGCGTGGTTTCGATCACCCTCTGATCTGGCGTCGTCGCCTGCGAGACCACGGCGACGGGCTCGTCTTCAGGGCGCCCTGCGGCCAAAAGGCCCTCGCGGATGGTGGGCGCGTGTTTGATGCCCATGTAGATCACCAGAACCCCCGCCGCACGTCCCATGGCGGCCCAATCGAGTTGGGTCGCGGCACCGGTCTTGTCGTGGCCGGTGACAAAAGTGACGGCCTGGTTCACATCGCGATGCGTGACGGGTATGCCGGCATAGGCCAGCCCGCCTATCCCTGCCGAAATGCCCGGAATGATGCGCACGGGCACGCCGTGTTGAATGAGCGTCTGCGCCTCTTCGCCACCGCGACCAAAGACGAAAGGATCGCCGCCCTTGAGGCGCAACACGCGTTTGCCGGCCCTGGCCAGATCGACGAGCTGCAGTGAAATATCCGCCTGTTTCGCCGAGGGCTTGCCGCCGCGTTTGCCAGCGTAGACCATCTCGGTCTCAGGACCGGCCCAGCTCAAAATCTCTTTCGACACCAGCGCGTCATAGACGATCACATCGGCCTCTCTGAGCGCATGCACCGCGTGTAGCGTCATCAAACCGGGATCGCCCGGCCCCGCGCCGCACAGCCAGACCCAACCGGGTTCTAATGTGGGCCAGTCGCCGGAGGGCAAGGTGAGGGTCGATTCTGTCATGTCCCTTTTATGACGCAGCGAGGTTGAGCAGGAAAGCGGCTTTGTTTCCGTGTTTGTTTCCGTGATTGTGCGGAAACGACAGAGCGGTCATCACGGCCCGAAACTTGCGCAAACCATCGGTTTGGGGCCGAACTGGGGCTGACAAATACCCGCAGATCGCGCATGACTTCTGCACGTTAAAAAGGAAAAGCGAAAGATGATCTTACTTCTGGCTGGCACGACCCAAGCGCGCAATCTGGCGGATCATCTGGGTGAGGCCGGGATCAAGGCGCTGGTGCGAATGCCCGAGGAGGCGGCGCCGCTGGAGGGCGTGATCGCAGACGAAGAGGTGACAGCCGTGATTGACGCCAGCCCCGCCTGTTCCGGTCTGACAGCCGAGAGTTTCGCGCTCTGCGAAGCTCGCGGCCTGCCGTATCTGCGGTTTGAGCGGGCGTCTTTGCGCTCGCGTCCCGGTGATATGTGGCAGGCGGTTTCCGACGCGGAGGCCTTGGCAACGCTGATCGCCGAGGGCGCGCGCGTGTCCTGCTCCGAGCCGCGTCTGTACGACCGGATCACGGAGGGGCTGCCGGGGCGGGAGCTGTCCGTTTTGGCGGGGGAGGTTCTGAGCGATCAGCCCACGGATTGGCTTGTGGTCTTTGGCACCGAAAGCCATCGCGGGCTTTTGGAGGCGGCGCGGGAGCGGTCGATCAAGGTCGCCTTTCTGAGCTGTCCGCCGCCTCCGGGCGCCACCCGGCGCGAACATCTTTTGGATGCTTTGGAATGGGCTGAGAGCCATGCCATGGCGTCCGGCGATATGATGTAAAGGATCATGAGGCGGATCATCACCTGCGACGCCGATGTGGCGGAAGGGGCGGCGCATCTGGCCGCCTCTGACCCGCGTTTTGCCGAAGCGCTGCGCCTCACCGGACCTTTACCTTTGCGCCGCCGTAAGGACGGGTTTGAAGAGCTTCTGAGCGCCATCGTCAGCCAGCAAATCTCGGTCGCCGCCGCCAATGGCATCTGGCGCCGGATGAAAGCCGCAAAACTCACCGGCCCGCGCAAGGTGCTTTGGGCCACAGAAGACGAGTTGCGCGTCTGCGGTCTCTCGCGCCAGAAGGTGCGATACGCCAAAGCGCTGGCCGAGGCGCGGATTGATTACCGTGCGCTGAGAGAGGCCCCGACCGAAGAAGTCGTCGCAACCCTCACGCAAGTGCCCGGCATCGGTGTCTGGACGGCGGAGATCTACGCCATGTTTTCTCTGGGTCACGCGGATGTCTTTGCCCCCGGTGATCTGGCGCTGCAAGAGGCCGCGCGGCTGTTGTTCGAGCTGCCTGAGCGCCCGAAAGAGCGTGCCCTGCGGCGCATGGCCGAAGAGTGGTCCCCGTGGCGCGCGGTTGCGGCACGCGCGCTTTGGGCTTACTACCATGTGGCAAAGCAACGCGAAGGGGTGCGCTAGACCATGTCCGAACTGACCAACCACACACGCGACAGCCTGTCAGGGCGCGCGGGCTCTGCGGTGATTTTCCTGCATGGCTATGGGGCTGACGCCAACGATCTTTTGGGGCTGGCCGATCCTCTGTCCGAACACATGCCCGACACGATGTTCTTTGCGCCCGATGCGCCGGAGCGCTGCATCGGAAATCCGATGGGCTATCAATGGTTTCCGATCCCCTGGATCGACGGATCAAGCGAGGAAGAGGCCCGTGCGGGTATGCTTCGTGCGGTCGATGAGCTGAACGATTATCTCGACACGATCATGGTGGACTACGGCTTTGAACCCGATCAGATCGCGCTTTTGGGCTTTTCTCAGGGCACGATGATGTCGCTCCATGTCGCGCCGCGGCGTGAGGAGGCAATGTCCTGTGTGGTGGGCTTCTCCGGGCGTCTTTTGGAGCCGGAGATGCTCGAAGACGAGATGCAGGTGAAAATGCCCGTACTGCTGATTCATGGTGACGAAGACCAGGTGGTGCCGCCGCAATCTTTGCCTGAGGCGGGGCAGGCGCTGCAAGCTGCGGGCTTTGAGACCTACGCCCATATCATGCGCGGCACGGGGCATGGGATTTCGCCGGACGGTCTTGGGGTCGCCTTGGCGTTTCTGCGCAAAAATCTCGGTTACGAAGAGGCATGACGTAGGGTCAATTGTGGATAAAATTGCGTGGCGGCTCAAGAAATTTGGCAAAAATTAGGCAAGACCTCGCTTTTTTGCGCAATCCTCTCGCAATCCACTTGACCATCGGTTTTGGAGTGTTACCTAATTTACATGTAACTAGGAGGGCTACCCCATGGACATGATCGTGATGACCGCAATCGCTTTTGCTGCAATTGGTGTCATGGTGAGCTATGCCCTCATGTCTGCTCCGTCTGAGCAACGTCTCCCTATCCGAATCCGTGTTGAGGACCGCCGCAAGCGCCGCTAAGGCGCCCGGATCCAACGGAGTTTCTGGACAATCTTCTGGTTTTGACCTGACTTTAGGCGCGGGCGTGACCGGCCTTGTCGGACGGAACGGCTCGGGGAAATCCACGCTTCTGAAATTTATCGCGGGACAGGTGGGCCCGCCTCTGGTCACCGGTGAAGTGATCCGATCCGGTGCTGTGAGACTGTTGGATCAGACGCCCGACCCTCAGGCGTTGCTCTGTGATCTCTTTGGGGTGACGGAGGGTTTAGCCGATCTGCGCCGCGCTCAAAGGGGCGAGGCCACGTCTGGTCCGTTCGAAGCCGTCGATTGGGGGTTGGAAGAGCGCATTCACGCCCAGTTGGACCGTTTCGGCCTCTCGGATTGGGCGCCGGATTTGGCGATGTATCGCCCTGTCGGAACGCTTTCCGGCGGGCAGCAATTGCGGGCAGCGCTCGCGGCGCTGTTTTTCGATCCACCGGACATTTTGCTTTTGGACGAGCCGACCAACGCGCTCGATCTCGATGCGCGCGCGGGGCTGATGTCTGCACTGGCGCAGCATAAAGGCCTGATCCTGATCGCAAGCCACGACCGTGCGCTCTTGGAGCATATGGACCGGATCGTGGCGCTGGAACCGGATGGCTCTATCTCGGTGACGGGCGGCGGATGGTCGGCCTATGCCGCCGCGCGTGAGGTCGAGCGCGTGCGTCTGACGCAGGCCTTGGGGCGCGCTGAGCGCGATCTGAAACAGCAGAAATCCCACGTCCGAGAGGCGCAGGCCCGCCAAGAGCGCCGGGCACGGCAGGGCAAGAAACTGCGCGATGGGTCGCAATCGAAGATGCTTTTGGACAAGGCCAAGGAAGGCGCGGAGCGCAGCTCCGGCGGACGGCTGCGCGCCGAAGAGCGTCGAGCGAGCGGGCTGACCGCAGAGCGCGAGGCCCTGTTGCACCGGATCGAAGCGATCACGCCGGTGGCGATGGGGTTTCCGGCGGTGAACCTGCCCGGTTCAAAAGGGGTTCTTGAGCTGGATGAGGCCTGTTTTGACATGGGAGGTCACCGGATCGGCCCGGTGAGTTTCTCGATCACCGGGCCGGAGCGGATTTGGCTCAAAGGGCCGAACGGGGCCGGGAAATCGACGCTGTTGCGCGGCATCACAGGCGAGATCACTCCCGTTGCGGGGCGGGTTCTGCGCCAGACTAAAGTCATGCGGCTGGATCAATCCGGAGGATTGCAAGGCGCGGGGACGCTTTTGGAGGCGGCGCAAAATGAGCACCCGGATCTCAGCTCTGCCGACATCCGGGCCGCCCTTGCCCGCGCGGGGTTTCGCGGCGATGCCGCAGAGAAGCCGGCCGAGGCTCTTTCGGGCGGCGAGAGGCTTCGGGCCGCGATTGCGCTGATGGGCGCGGGCGATGATCCGGCGCCTTTGTTGCTGTTGGATGAGCCGAGCAATCACCTTGATCTGGACGCCATTGAGGCACTGGAAACGGGGCTGTCCCAATGGGGTGGGGCGTTGATTTTGGTGTCGCACGATCCGTCTTTTGTTCAAAATTTGGGGTCTTTTCGCGAAATCACGCTAGATGGCGCTTAAACAAGCGTCATATCGACGTCACGAAAGCGCTGTAGAGAACAGAGCGAGACCTTCACATATACAGGGGCTTGCCAGGTTCAGGCCGCGATATATAGTGAAAGATGATATCGGGGCGGGGTGGCTCCCGTCCTTGATCACGACAGATCAGTGGACGGAGCAGGCACGCAGATGGACGGAAATTTCAGGACGGATTTTGTCAGACAACCCAACGCGACGCGGGCGCATCCGGCGCTTGTGCTTAACGCGGATTACCGGCCCTTGTCCTACTATCCGCTTTCGCTTTGGCCCTGGCAGGAGGCGATCAAGGCGGTGTTTCTCGACCGGGTCGATATTGTCGCCGAATATGACGACTATGTGCACAGTCCGAGTTGCAAGATCAGGATCCCCTCTGTCGTCGTCCTCAAAGATTATGTGAAACCTCAAAAGCGCGTGGCCTTCACGCGCTTTAATTTGTTTTTGAGGGACGAATTTTGCTGCCAATATTGCGGCTCGAAGGGTGAGTTGACCTTTGATCACGTGATCCCGCGGGCCCGTGGCGGTGTGACGTCCTGGGAAAACATCGTGGCGGCCTGTGTGCCCTGCAATCTCAAGAAGGGGTCGAAGTCGCTGAGACAGGCGCATATGAGCCTGCGCAAACCGCCGCGCGCGCCGGGGGCCGAGCAGCTGCGCAACATCGGCCGCAAATTCCCGCCGGGGCATTTGCACGAAAGCTGGATGGATTATCTCTACTGGGACACCGAACTGGAGATGTAATCCGGCGCGAACGTGTCAGGCGGAGCAAGACGCCCCGCCCAGCACGCAGAATTTCGCACAATACGGATGGTTGAGCGAGACCTCACCCGAGGCCTCCGCCAAGGTGGCACCAAGGTCAAAGTCGGCTTCATAGGGCAAGAGCGTGCAGGCCACGACAGAAGGGCTTTGGCCCTTGCGTTTCACCACCATGCGCTGCGTGGCGCACATGACGTCCGAGGGGCTTTTGTTCAAAATCCCCCAGCAGGCGGTGGTGATTTCGGGCACCTCGACGCTCATGTCCATTTCTGGGAAAATCACTGTCATGCCGGGGTGTTGCGCGTCGATCTTATAGGTTCTCTCCGCGAAGAGCGCGGCAAAACCGGCACGCGTTTCGGCCTCTGTCTCATGCCAAAGCGAGCGCGCCGCCACCGCCATCTGAAACCCGTTGTCGCGCAACCAATCCATGCCGTTGAGTGTGATCGCGTAACTCCCCGCACCGCGCATGTCGTCGTGCTCCGCTGCGGAAAAATGATCGAGCGAGACGCGCAGGGTAAGCTGGCCGGGGAACGCGGCGTTCAGCGCCAAAAGACCGGCCAAAACGGCGGGGCGCTGCATCGGGCGCATGGCGTTTGTGAGGATCAAAACCTCATAACCGCGCTCCAAAGCGGCCCGCGTCATGGCGATCATCTCGGGGTTCATAAAGGGCTCGCCGCCGGTGAAGCCGATCTCGCGTGGGCGGGGATCGCGTGCGCCGGCCTCATCGAGATAGCGCGTGACCTCTTCCTCCGTCAGATAGGTGAGCGCATCATTCGTGGGCGAGCTTTCGATATAGCAATTCACGCAGGTGATGTTACACAGCGTGCCGGTGTTGAACCAAAGCGTCTCCAGACGCTCCAGCGCCACTTTGGCCCGCGCCTCGCCCTTGGCCGTGACATCCGGGTCGATGAATTTGCCGTCATTCGCGGTCAGGGGCGCAGGGATCTGGTCTTTCATCACGATCTTTCATTGCAATCTTTGCGGCGTGTTTCCCGGAACTTACCGTCAGCGGAACGTTGTGAAAAGGCCGCACTCGTGGACCCGCGGCTTTGTGATCGCGAAATTGTCCAACTCGACACTTGAGAGGCGCGGCGGCAATGCTAGACTTCTTCTCAACTAAGCGGTAAGGGATTGGCGTTAGCGCTAACCTTCAAAGCGCTATGGTTCGAAAGATCTCGCGGCCTCACGCAAGGTTCTGAATGGCCCCCGCACGGGCAGGACTGGCAAGACAAAAAGGAACACTCTCATGGTCTCACGCGTCATTCCGGTCGATGATTTCGATCTGGTGGTTTTCGGCGGCACGGGGGATCTGGCCCGACGCAAGATCCTTCCGGGGCTTTATCGTCGCTTTTGCGCCGGTCAGATGCCGGAGACGGCGCGGATCATCGGCGCAGCGCGCTCCGAGCACGATACGGAGGAGTTTCGCCAAATCGTGCGCGAGGCGATCCTCGAATTCTCCGCGAAGAACACCTGTGACGAGGGGCAGATCGGGGAATTCCTCAAGCGGCTCGACTATGTGCGGGTCGATGCGCGCGGCGAAGAGGGCTGGGATGCGCTCAAAGGCATGATGCGCGACGATGTCATCAAGGCCTATTATTTCTCCGTCGCGCCCTCGCTGTTCGGTGACATTGCGGAGCGGTTGATGAGCTATGGCATCGCCGATGACGCGGCGCGCATTGTGGTGGAAAAACCTTTTGGCCGCGATCTCAAAACGGCCAAGGCACTCAATAAATCCCTCGCGCAACACTTTGACGAGACACAGATTTATCGCATCGACCACTATCTTGGCAAAGAGACGGTGCAGAATCTGATGGCGGTGCGTTTTGGCAATATCCTCTTTGAGCCGCTGTGGAATTCGCAATATGTCGATCACATCCAGATCACCGTGGCGGAGACCGTCGGTGTTGGCGGGCGGGGCGAATATTACGACCGTTCGGGCGCGATGCGCGACATGGTGCAGAACCACCTGATGCAGCTCTTGTGCCTCATTGCGATGGAGCCGCCCTCGCGGTTCGACCCGGACGCGGTGCGCGACGAAAAGCTGAAAGTGATCCGCGCCTTGGAGCCGATCGATCACCACCACATCGTGCGCGGCCAATATGACGCTACCGACGATGAACCGTCGTTTCGTGAGGACGCGGGCGACCCGCGCTCGCGCACCGAAAGTTTCATCGCTCTGCGCTGTATGATTTCCAACTGGCGATGGGCCGGCACGCCCTTTTATCTGCGCACCGGCAAGAAGCTCAAGGCGCGTACCTCCGAGATCGCGGTGATGTTCAAGGATGCGCCGCATTCGATCTTTGGCGAGGAAGCCGGGCGGCACGCGAATGTGCTCTCGATCCGCCTTCAGCCGAATGAGGGCATGACGCTGAAGGTCACCATCAAGGAACCGGGGCCGGGCGGGATGCGCCTCATCGACGTGCCTTTGGACATGTCTTTCGCCGAGGCTCTGGGCGAAGATGCCGAAGAGATTACAGATGCTTACGAGCGGTTGATCATGGACGTCATTCGCGGCAACCAGACGCTCTTCATGCGCGGCGACGAGGTCGAAGCGGCCTGGGCCTGGACCGATCCGCTGATCGAGGGCTGGGAAGCGCGCGGTGATGTGCCGAAGCCTTACGATGCCTATTCCTCAGGCCCCGAAGAGGCGGCCATCATGCTGCACCGCGAGGGGCGCCGCTGGCGGGAGATCAAGGAATGAATTTCATCGAATACCCCGACCGCGATGTGATGCTGTTGGATCTGGCGAATAAGATCGCAGGCGAGCTGCGCATGGCTCTGGAAGCGCAGGAGCGGGTGAGCTTTTGCGTGCCGGGGGGCACGACGCCCGGGCCGGTGTTCGACACGCTCTCGGCCGTGTCGCTCGACTGGGACCGCGTCGATGTGCTCTTGAATGACGAACGCTGGGTGCCGGAAAGCTCTGAGCGGTCCAATACCGCGCTGTTGAAGCGGCGGTTGCTGGTCGGGAAAGCCGCTGACGCGCGCCTTGTGCCGCTTTACCGCGATGTGCCGACGCCCGAGGAGGGCCTCGACGCGCTGATGCCGGCGATTGAGGCGGTGCTGCCTTTGAATGTGCTTTTGCTCGGCATGGGCGCCGATATGCATACGGCGAGCCTGTTTCCCGGCGCGGATCAGTTGGAGCTTGGCCTCTCTGACGAGGCGCCGACGCTTTTGGCGATGCGCGCGCCCGGCGCGCCGGAACCCCGGATCACGCTTTCGGCCAAGGCTCTCAAATCCGCGATCTCGACGCATATCCTGATCACCGGCGCGGAAAAACGCGCCGCTTTGGAACGCGCGCAGGAGCTTGATGAAATGGAGGCCCCGGTGAAAGCCGTGTTGTCGCAAGCGACTGTACATTGGGCAGAGTGACGTTTGGTTCACGAAAATCCTGTCCGAACGTCAGGAAGCTTTAGCGAGACTGTAATACTTTCGCTATAAGTGAGGGGCACCAATGACTTGCATGGGGTTGAGACGCCCCAAGAAGGAGACGATATGACCGTTGATTTTTCCGCTCTCAAATCCATGGCAGAGGCGGCGGAGTCCCGTCATATCCTCGATTTGTTTGCCGCAGATGTTGAGCGTGCCGCTGGGTTTTCGGCGCTGAGCGACGGTCTTTTGTTCGATTATTCCAAGACGAATATCGACGCGGAGACACGCGAGGGCTTGTTCGATCTTTTGGAGCAATCGGGCCTGAAAGACAAACGCGCCGCGATGTTCGAAGGCGCGAAAATCAACGACACAGAGGGCCGCGCCGTGCTCCATACCGCGCTGCGCAATCTCGATGGCGGGCCGGTCATGGTTGATGGCAAGGATGTCGTCCCCGGCGTGCGCCACACGCTGGCGCGGATGGACGATTTCGCGGACCGGGTGCGGCGCGGCTCGATTGCCTCCGTGTCCGGCGTGCCCTTTGAGAACATCGTCAATATCGGCATCGGTGGCTCCGATCTTGGGCCGGTGATGGCCTATGAGGCCTTGCAGCCCTATGTCGATGGTCCACGTTGTCATTTCGTGTCGAACGTCGATGGCGCGCATATTCATGACGTTCTGTCCGGGCTCAATCCGCAGACCACGCTGATCATTGTGGCGTCGAAAACCTTTACCACCATCGAGACCATGACCAACGCCAAAACTGCGCGGGCGTGGTTGGTGAAATCCGTGGGCGAAGAGGGCGTGGCGAAACATTTCGCGGCGCTTTCCACCGCGCGGGACAAAACCGCAGAGTTCGGTATCGACCCGGACCTGGTCTTCGGCTTCGAGGATTGGGTCGGCGGGCGCTATTCTGTTTGGGGGCCGATCGGGCTGTCTTTGATGATCGCCATCGGGCCGCAGCGCTTTGCCGAATTCCTGCGTGGCGGGCAGGCGATGGATATGCATTTCCAGAGTGCCGACTGGATCGACAACCTGCCGGTGCTCTTGGCGCTGGTCGGCGTTTGGCACAATCAGGTCTGCGGCTATGCCACCCGTGCGGTGCTGCCCTATGAGCAACGTCTGCTGCGGCTTCCGGCCTATTTGCAGCAGCTCGAGATGGAATCGAACGGCAAACGTGTGGCGATGGATGGCACGACCCTGCCGTTTGACAGCGGGCCTGTTGTCTGGGGTGAACCGGGCACCAACGGTCAGCACGCCTTCTATCAGCTGATCCATCAGGGCACCCGGGTGATCCCCTGTGAATTCATGGTTGGCCGCTTCGGCCATGAGCCGGGATTGGCGCATCAGCACGAGTTGCTGGTTTCCAATTGTCTGGCGCAATCGGAGGCTTTGCTGCGTGGCAGGTCTTTGGAAGAAGCCACTGAGATCATGAAGAAAAAGGGTTTAGAAGGCGCGGAGTTGGACCGTCAGGCGCGGCACCGGGTGTTCCCAGGCAATCGCCCGACGACCACGCTCGCCTATGAAAAGCTGACGCCTTACGTTTTGGGGCAAATCGTGGCGCTGTATGAGCACCGCGTGTTTGTCGAAGGCGTGATCCTCGGCATCAACTCCTTCGACCAATGGGGCGTTGAGCTTGGCAAGGAATTGGCGCTGGCGCTGCAACCCGTGTTGGCCGGCGAGGCCGATGGCGCGGGCAAGGATGGCTCCACGCTCCAGCTTGTCGATTACCTCAAGATGAACTCGTAAACATCAGATACTGATGATTGAAATGTCGGCGCGCTCACCCAAAGAGCGCGCCGAATTTCATCGCCGTTTTCGCGTCGCCCGCGATTTTGAGCTTGCCGAACATCGCAGCTTTCATCGGGTTCAACTCGCCTTTGAGGATTTTCTCGAAGGTCGGTTGATCCGCGATGATCGCACAATCTGCGCGGTCGTCGGAAATCTCTGCCGTGTCGCCCTTGATGATCAGATTGCCGATCTCCTTGATCCTGAGCGACACGGATTTTTCGAAATTTTCGCCTTTGAGCCGCTCCAAAAGTGCGGCCTTTGCCATGTCCAGAAAATCAGTCGTCATGTTGAAATCCTCCCTCTGCCATCAGCCGTAGCGGGCAAGGACGCATGCGCAAAGTGAAACCCTGCGTCACAGGCCTTCGCAGCGGCTGGCAGCATCATCGTCAATCAAGGTGGAGTTTGGAGCGGGTAACGGGAATCGAACCCGTAACTAAAGCTTGGGAAGCTGCCGTGATACCTTTTCACCATACCCGCGGTGACGGTTTACCTAAGCAAAGCCAAGGGGGCGGTCAAGAGCATTTGCTCGGCCCGGAGATGAAAAAGGGCCATCCCCGAAGGGACGGCCCCAAAGCTCAGGAGTTGGACCATACCTGAGACTTATGGTTTACGGTGCGCGCCTTACGAAACGGGCATCAGCACGCCATCGACAAAGTACATCACGCCGTTGGACTGCTCGACATCTTTCGCAAGCGTGGTCACGATGTTGCCGGCGGCGTCACGCAGGATCAGCTCTTCGCCCGTGCCTTTTTCCACACGGATCGGGTCGCCGGATACGGTGGTCAGGGTCACGATATTGTTGTCGTAATCGACCTGCACGTTGTCCGGGATTGCGACACGTTCCGGAGATGAATCGGTTGCCAGAAGGTCGTCGATCATCTGCGGTGTAAACTCGCCTTCGATCAGGTGCGCATTGATGACGTCCTGAAGCATCTCACGGTTTTCCGGCTTCAGAAGCTCGTCAACGGCACCCGCCGGAAGCTTAGAAAAGGCCGCGTTGGTCGGTGCGAACAGCGTATACGGACCTTCGCCCATCAGCTCATCGGCAAGACCAGCGGCTTTCACGGCCGAGATCAGCGTGGTGAGGTTCTGCACCTTCATGGCGTTGTCGGCGATGGTGGCGTTGGCGTCGAGCGCTTGCTCGTTGATGATCTCTGCGCCATTCACGGCCTCCTGGGCAAAAGAAGCCATCGGGGCAGCGGCCATCAGAGCGGCGGTGGACAGAGCAAGAATTTTACCACGGGTTTTCATAAGAAACTCCAATTCGTTATTCATCGTAATGGCTCAAGCGGCGAACCCGCTGGCCTTCTGGGGGATCAACTCAGGGAGGCTTCGAAAAGTTTCGCGGTTTCCGTTCACATGTTTTTCAACATAAGTGTCGGAACTTTTTGCGATGTTTCCGGAACGAGACATGCGCTCCTACCGTGGCTTGAAGGGCACGGCTTTCGGGTCCGCGTCGCGCCAATCCCCCGATGCGAGATCATTCAAATGCCACGGACCAATGGACAGACGAATAAGCCGCAATGTCGGAAAGCCCACGGCGGCGGTCATGCGGCGCACCTGACGATTGCGGCCCTCAGAGATGGTCAATTCCAGCCAGCTGTCGGGGACGGATTTGCGATAGCGCACTGGCGGTGTGCGCGGCCAGATCCAGTCAGGTTCGGACACGCATTTGGCGCGGGCAGGGCGGGTCATGCCGTCTTTTAGGTCTACCCCACGTCGAAGATGCGCCAAAGCCGCCTCACTCAGATCGCCCTCGACCTGCGCCAGATAGGTCTTTTCCATCTTATGACGCGGGTTCGAAATCCGGGCCTGCAACTTGCCGTCATCCGTGAGCAACAAAAGCCCCTCGCTGTCGCGATCCAGGCGACCCGCCGGGTAAACCTTTGGCACATTGATGAAATTCGACAGGGTTTGACGCGTCGTGCCCTCGGTGCCCTTATCGGTGAATTGCGACAGCACGTCGAAAGGTTTGTTAAAGGCAATCAGTCGCGCCATGTCGAGATCCTGACATTTAAACGGTGAAAAGGCGGGGTTTCACGCAGGACATAAAAGAAAGCCTCTGTAAAAGAAAGCCGATGTGCTGATGCGCACAGTCACGCTCAGAACATTGTGATGCTGTGCACCCATCAGAACACTTGCCCGACGCGCGAAATTTCGCTTATGGTGGGGCTAACTTGATATGGAGGGCGTGAACCATGGCGCCCAAGCGTCCCACTGGTGCGGGCGCGTTCCCGAAAGCGGTCGAGCCTCTCGCACCCAAACCCGCCGATCCGGCCGAGCTTTATGCCGCGCTGGATCTCGGCACAAATTCGTGCCGCATGTTGATTGCCCAACCGAAGGGCAGCCAGTTTCATGTGGTCGACAGTTTCTCGAAATCGGTCCAGCTCGGAAGCGGGTTAGAGGCCTCTGGTCGTTTGTGCCGCACGTCGATCTCGCGCACGATCCAGGCTTTGCGGGTCTGTCGCAAGAAGCTCGAGAAACACGATGTCAAACATATGCGCCTCGTGGCCACAGAGGCCTGTCGCCGTGCGCGCAACACGCGTGATTTCCTGCGCCGGGTGCAACGTGAGACCGGGCTGAAGCTTGAGATCATCAAGCCAGAGGAAGAGGCGCGTCTGGCGGTGATTTCCTGCGCGCCTTTGGTGTCGACGAAAACCGAACAGCTTTTGGTGGTCGACATCGGCGGCGGCTCGACGGAGCTTGTCTGGATCGACCTGACCAATGTGCCGCGCGCCGAACGCCCGCGGTCGATCATGCGGTTGCACACCGGGTTCCAGAATTCCGACAGCCGCTTTCCCCATGCCAAGGTCGTCGATTGGATTTCCGTGCCTCTGGGCGTCGCAACCCTGATGGAGCAATTCTCCGACGTTGAAGACGACGCCGCGCGCTTTGCCTTGATGTCTTGGTATTTCGAAGAAAAACTTGCCGATTTCGCGCCCTATGCCAATGAATCCTGCCGCGAAGGTTTCCAGATCATCGGCACCTCGGGAACGGTGACCACGGTGGCCGCCTCGCATCTGGGGCTCAAGCGTTACGACCGCAACAAGGTGGACGGGCTGCGCATGACGTCGGAGCAGATTGACCGGGTGATCCGCGACTATCTCGATCTCGGTCCGGAAGGCCGAAAATGTGACCCGCGCATTGGGCGCGACCGTCAGGAATTGATCATGTCCGGCTCCGCGATCCTTCAGGCTTTGCTGCGCATCTGGCCGACAGATCGTCTCTCCGTGGCCGACCGTGGGCTGCGTGAAGGTCTGCTCTATGCCCAGATGTCTGCGGATGGCGTGCTGGAAGAAGCCGTGCCCTAAAGTCTCCGCGCATCTTTTTCCTGGTGAAAATACTCAAACAAAAAGCGGGCCTTGGCCCGCTTTTTTTCATGCAATGCATTAACTGTGAAATCAGGGAATGATACGGGTGTATTTCGTGCCCTCGACCGTCGCGCCCGCGATCAGCCCTGCCTGCCCGAAGACCACCGCAATCACCGGCGACAGCGAGGTCATGGTTTCTGCCGAGAGGTTCTCGCCCCGGTTGGAGATCGCATATTCCATATCGGCACCGGCGGACCAGCCCGGGGAATTGCGGAAATCGGCCAGCGCTTCGTTGGTCATGAAGAACAGCACATGGGCATATTGCTGGGCGCCGATCTGAAGCCCGAATGTGGCCTGCGCGGAGGAGTAGTAATCCACCGTCACACCACCGACACGCAGCGCACCACGCCCGTAGGAGCCGCCCACGCCAAAGCCCGCCTTGGTGATCAGCGGCATCACCAGCATGCCGACGGATTTGTCGCGCAGGGTCTGGGTGCCGGGGTAGTCGGAGTAGAGATAGTTGAGCGTGCTGTCGACACGCGCGTCAATGGTGGCCGCACCGTTCGAGCGCATGGAATTGTCGCAGGCGGCCAAAAGACCGGCGCTGCCCAGACCGATCATAAAGGTCCGGCGATTGGAAATCGTCATGAGGGGTATCCCTTTGCTGCTAAGCCTCTGATGGGCTCTGAACGGCCCGATTGGGGATACTATAACCGCAATCTTTCGCCTCTGTCATCGGCAAAACACCACCTATGGTGGGTTTAAGTGGGGTTTCGCCGATCTGTAGCCGTTATTTTGCGAGCAGTTTCGCAGCTTCCGGCGCGAAATAGGTCAAAATCCCGTTGCAGCCGGCGCGTTTGAAGCACATGAGGCTTTCCAGCACGATTTTTTCGCGATCAAGCCAGCCGTTCTGGAAGGCGGCGGCCAGCATCGCGTATTCGCCGGAAACCTGATAGGCGAAGGTCGGCACTTTGAAGGTGTCCTGCACGCGGCGGCAGACATCGAGATAGGGCATGCCGGGTTTCACCATGACCATATCGGCGCCTTCCAGCAGATCGCGCTCGATAAGACGCAGGGCCTCGTCCGTGTTGGCCGGGTCCATCTGATAGGTCTTTTTGTCGCCTTTCAAAGCACCGGAGGCCCCGACCGCATCGCGGAAAGGCCCATAAAAGCTGGAGGCATATTTTGCGGCATAGGACATGATCGAGACCTTATCAAAGCCCTCGGTCTCCAAAGCACGCCGAATGGCGCCGATGCGCCCGTCCATCATGTCCGACGGCCCGATGATATCGGCGCCTGCCTCGGCCTGGGCGACCGACATTTTCACCAAGGCCTCGACGGTCATGTCGTTGACGATCTCGCCACCCACCACAAACCCATCATGACCGTTGATGTTATAGGGATCCAGGGCGACATCGGTCATGATCGCCAGCTCCGGCACCTCGGCCTTCACCGCGCGAATGGCCCGGTTCACAAGGTTGTCCGGGTCCCAGGCGCCCGCGCAATCTTCGGTTTTCAGCTCTGGTTCGATGTAGGGAAAGAGGCAAATCGCGGGAATGCCAAGCGCATAGGCTTCGGCTGCGGCCTTCACCAGCCGGTCGATGGTGAGGCGTTCGACGCCGGGCATCGAGGCAATTGGTGTGGCCTCATTCACGCCCTCGCGCACAAACACCGGCCAGATCAGATCTTCGGCCGACAGGTGGTTTTCCCGCACGAGACCGCGCAGCGCCTCCATCTTGCGTGTGCGACGCAGGCGGGTCAGCGGGAAGGGGGCGGTGGTGCGGGTCATGGTGACGGCCTCAGGTTGTGAGATTTCCTTTGAGGTGGCATGGATTTTCCGGCGCTTCAAGGGTAGGAATCGGGGATCGGGACCTCTAACCTGTTCAAAAGAGTGGGAACGGCCCTAAAACCCTGCGACATTTGCGCGCCACGATACAGATAACACGACAGAAAAGAGCAGCGCCTTGGATTTCTATGCAACCATCTTCGAAGTGATCGATGTGCGGTCCTTTTCGAATATGTGGTATTGGATCGCCTTGGCGGTGCTCTGGTCCACGGCCTCGCATTTCGTGTTGGGCGTGCCTTTCGATCTGGCGCTCAAGGCCAAACGTCAGGGCGGTGATCGGATGCGCGATCTCGAAGACCTCGTCCGGATCAACTGTGGGCGGCTGTCGAATATCGCCGAAGTGTCCGGGCTGGTGCTGACGGCCTTGGGCAGCGCCTTGATCGTCATTCTGGCGATCACCGGCTTTGGCTATGGGCTGCAATTTTCGCAGGCCGTGTTCATGATGGCGTTCCCGATGATTTTCGTTGGCGCGCTCAACTTTCGCACCGCGCAAAAGATCATCAAGGAAGAGACCAAAGGCGAAGCGCTCGTCGCCGTGCTGCGCCGGCATCGCTTTTATGTCCAGTTGATCGGCATGGTGTCGATTTTCGTGACCGCCATGTGGGGCATGTATCAGAATATCGCCAGCGGGCCGTTGGGGGGCTAACCCATGAGTAAATCCACTCATCTGACCGTCGGGGGCGCGCCCGAAGGGTTCGACGCGCATCTTTTGGCCCGCGAAGTCACCCGCGCAAATGGGCCGGTGATCCATGTGGCGCGCGATGACAAACGGCTGGCGGCGTTGCGCGAAGGGTTGAAATTCTTCGCACCCGACCTGCCGGTCATCGAATTTCCCGCCTGGGACTGTTTGCCTTTCGACCGCATGTCGCCCAATGCCGATCTCTCGGCGCAGCGGATGGCGACACTGGCCGCATTGGCACATGGCGCGGTGCCCTCGCGATTTGTGCTGTTGACCACGCTCTCGGCCGCGACGCAAAAACTTCCTGCGCGCGACACATTGGCCGGTGCGGCCTTTACTCTGTCGAAGGGACAGCGCGTCAACGAGGCCGATCTGCGGGTGTTTTTCGTGCGCATGGGCTTCACACAGGCCCCGACCGTGGTTGAGCATGGCGATTACGCCATCCGGGGCGGCATCATCGATGTCTTTCCGCCGGGGCAGGTTTTGCCGGTGCGGCTGGATTTCTTTGGCGACGAGTTGGACGGCATTCGCCGGTTCGATCCGGCCAGCCAGAAAACCGTCGACAGCCTCAAGGAGGTGAGCTTTACGCCGGTCTCGGAGGTCATTCTCGACGAGGCGGCGATCACCCGGTTTCGGCAGAATTACCGCATCGAATTCGGCGCCGCGGGCACGGACGATCCGCTCTATGAGGCGGTCTCCGCCGGGCGCAAACATGCGGGGATGGAACATTGGCTGCCCTATTTCCACGAGCGGCTGGAGACGCTCTTCGACTACCTTCCGGAGGCGGTGATTTCCCTTGACGATCAATCGACTGCGGCGCGTCTTTCGCGTTGGGAAGGCATCGAAGACCAATACCAAACCCGGCGCGAGGCACTGAATGCCAAAGGCCGGATGGATTCGGTCTATAAACCCTGTCCGCCGGGGTTGTTGTATCTGGATGACGCCGCTTGGGACGCTGCGACCGAGGGCCGTCGTGTGATCCATTTCCATCCGCTGCCACAGGCGACAGGCCCCGGCGTGATCGACGCGGGCGGCCGGATCGGACGTAATTTTTCGCCCGAGCGGCAGATGGAAGGTGTCAATCTTTTCGAAGAACTGGCGGAGCATATTCAGAAACGCAGGAGTCTCGGCCAGGTTGTGCTGGCAAGCTGGTCCGAAGGCGCGCGAGATCGTCTTAAAACCCTGCTCGAAGATCAGGATGTCGCGGGCAAGGAAATCTCCGACTGGCGCGATGTGCCCGACGGCACGGGTGGAGTTTATCTCTCGGTTTGGGCGCTGGAGCAGGGGTTCGAGGCCCCTGTGGGCGAGGGCCAATCGGTTACGGTGATTTCTGAGCAGGACGTCTTGGGGGATCGCTTGGTCCGCCGTCCGGGCCGGCGCAAAAAGGCCGAGAACTTCCTCACCGAACATAGTTCGCTGAGCCCCGGCGACCTGATTGTCCATGTCGAACATGGCGTGGGCATTTTCCGCGGGCTTGAGGTGGTCACCGCCCTGGGCGCCGCGCATGAATGTCTTTTGCTGGAATATGCGGGCGGGGATCGGCTTTACCTTCCCGTTGAAAACATTGAACTTCTAAGCCGCTATGGTCATGACGAAGGGCTTTTGGACAAGCTCGGCGGTGGCGCGTGGCAGGCCAAGAAAGCGCGGATGAAAGAACGCATCCGCGAGGTGGCCGAAAAGCTCATCCGGATTGCCGCTGAGCGCCACATTCGCAAAGCGCCGATCATGGCGCCGCCAGCCGATATGTGGGAGGCCTTCTGTGCGCGTTTTCCCTATTCCGAGACCGAGGATCAGCTGAAAGCCATCGAGGATTGCCTCGACGATCTGGAGCGCGGGATGCCAATGGATCGGCTGATCTGTGGCGACGTGGGCTTTGGCAAGACCGAGGTGGCGATGCGCGCGGCCTTTGTCGCGGCGCTGTCGGGGGCGCAGGTCGCGGTGATTGCGCCGACGACACTTTTGGCCCGCCAACACTTCCGCAGCTTTGCCGAGCGGTTCCGGGGATTTCCCATCAATATCAGACCGATGTCGCGCTTTGTGTCCGCGAAAGATATGGCGAAAACCCGCGAGGATCTGGCCGAGGGCACCGTCGATATTGTCGTCGGCACCCACGCTTTGCTGGCGAAATCCGTGAAATTCGCCAATCTCGGCTTGCTCATTGTGGATGAGGAACAACGCTTCGGTGTCACACACAAAGAGCGCCTTAAGTCCCTGAAATCCAACATTCATGTTCTGACGCTTTCGGCCACGCCGATCCCGCGGACGCTGCAAATGTCGCTCACCGGGGTGCGCGACCTCTCTATTATTGGCACGCCGCCGGTCGACCGGCTGTCGATCCGCACCTATGTGTCGGAATTCGACACGGTGACGGTGCGCGAGGCCTTGCTGCGCGAACATTACCGGGGCGGGCAGAGCTTTTTCGTCGTGCCGCGCGTCAGGGACATTCCGGACATTGAGGATTTTCTCAAAACCCATGTGCCGGAGCTGACCCATGTGGTTGCGCATGGCCAGATGGCGGCGGGCGAGTTGGATGATCGGATGAATGCCTTTTACGATGGCAAATATGACGTGCTTCTGGCGACCACGATTGTGGAAAGCGGCATCGACATTCCGACCGCGAACACGATGGTGGTGCACCGCGCCGATATGTTTGGCTTGGCTCAGCTCTATCAAATCCGGGGTCGGGTGGGCCGCGCCAAGACGCGCGCCTATGCCTATCTGACCACGAAACCCCGCGCGCCTTTGACGCCGCAGGCGGAAAAACGGCTGCGTGTGCTCGGCTCTCTGGATACGCTTGGGGCCGGATTTACCCTTGCGTCTCAAGACCTTGACATCCGGGGCGCAGGTAACCTGGTGGGTGAGGAGCAATCCGGGCACGTCAAAGAGGTCGGGTTCGAGCTCTACCAATCCATGCTTGAAGAAGCGATTGCGCGGATCAAATCGGGCGAGGAGGCGGTGAGCTTGAACGACGACGGTCAATGGGCACCGCAGATCAACCTTGGCGTACCGGTGCTGATCCCGGAAACCTATGTGCCCGATCTCGACGTGCGTTTGGGGCTTTACCGGCGTCTGTCCGGTCTGAAAACCAAGGTGGAGTTGGAAGGCTTTGCCGCCGAACTCATCGACCGGTTTGGGAAATTGCCCAAAGAGGTCAACACCTTGCTGCTCGTTGTTCGGATCAAAGAAAAATGCCGCGAAGCGGGCATTGCACGGCTGGACGGCGGGCCAAAGGGCGCCACGATCCAGTTCCACAACGACAAATACGCCAATCCGGCGGGGCTTGTGGAATTCATCCACGCGCAAAAGGGGCAGGCGAAGGTCAAGGACAATAAGATCATCATTCGCCGCGACTGGAAGAAAGACAGCGACAAGATCAAAGGCGCTTATTCGATTGCGCAGGACCTCGCGAGGTTCGCGAAGGGCGCTGCGCAACCGGCTAAGAAATAAGCCTTATTCTGCAGGCTTCGGAGGCGCGCCCTGCGGGGCCGTGGCGCTGTCCTCGAAGCGGAACAGGATGAGCGCCAGCGCGGAACAGATCATGCCCGCCGCCATCACCGGGATCGGCGTGCCGTTGAACGCAAGACCCACGGGGGCGGCGATCAGGACGGAGCCCATGGTGAACACCGCGCCGATCAGCGAGTTTGCAAGGCCCGCGAGACGTCCCAGAGGCACCAGCGCCAGAGCGTTCAGGTTGCCAAAGGTGAAGGCGTTGATCGAGAACATCGCCACGGTCCAGAGGAAGAAGACCACAAAGCCGAAGGTGCCGGAGCCGAGCCCGAAGAGGTTCAGACTGAGCGCGACAACGGAGGCGGTCAAAGAGATGCCGTAGCCCATGCGGATCATGAAATGCATGCCTTTTTCGCCGACCATCCGCCCGTTCATGATCGCGCCCACGGCGGCGATCAAAGCGGTCGCGCCGAAGAAATAGGGGAAGACATCTTCGAGATCGAAGGTGTCCGCATAGATTTGCTGCACCGAGGAGAGGATCGAAAACATCTGGCCGAACCCCAGCATCAGGATCACGGTATAGATGCGCACATTGTAATTGCCGAAGACCTCTTTGGTGCCGGATTTCAAGTCGGTGAGGTTGAGGTGACGCCGGTTCGCGGGGTCGAGCGTTTCGCCCTGACGCAGGCTCATCCATGTGGCGCCGATCACGGCGATCAAGACGAAGGCGGCGAAAATGCCATGCCAGCCGAAGTCCGCGATGATCATTGCGCCGATCGAGGGGGCTGCGGCGGGCACGACCATGAAAATGGTCATCACGAAAGAGGTGATCTTGGCCATTTCGCGGCCCTCATAGAGGTCGCGCACCATGGCGATCCCGACGGTGCGGGGGAAAGCGCCCCCGACACCTTGAATGGCGCGGCCGATCAGCATCATTTCCATACTGTGCGACAGGCCTGCGATGACGGCGCCAACGGTATAAAGACCGAGGCCAAAAAGGATCACCGGTTTGCGCCCGAAATGGTCCGAAATCGGGCCGGAGATCAAGGTGCCGCCGCCCATGCCGAAGACGAAGGCGGTGAGCACGAGCTGCGCACGGTTGACGTCGTCGGGCGACAGATCGGCGGCGATCTGCGGCAGGCCGGGGAGCATGGCGTCGATGGAAAAGGCCACGGTCGCGAAGAGCAGGGCGAGCAGGACGGTAAATTCGAGTTGCGGCAGGCGACGCGGCATGGGGGACTCTTTCAATAAGGAAACGCCCGGGGACCCTATTGGCCTCCGGGTGGTTTGAACAGTCTGAGACTTGGCGGGGCGGCTCTGCGGGAATGCACAGATGTTTGCCGGTCCGCTTATATCCACCGGTCTGCTCAGAGCGCGGTGCGCTCGGTCAGCTCGTCGATCACCTCAAGCCAAAGCTCGGTCGGCTGTGCGCCTTCGACGGCGTGCAGGTTGTCGATGATGAAGGTTGGCACCGCCTTGATGCCGCGTTCGCGGGCGTGGCTGTCGCGGGCGACGATCTCTTCGATGTCTGCGTCGGTGTCCAAAAGGCGGGCAATGGCGTCCGGGTCCATCTCAATCTCGCCGGCAATCTCGGCCAGCACGTCGCGGGACCCGATGTCGCGGCCTTCCTTGAAATAGGCGCGGAAGAGGGCGGAGACGGCGGCGGTCTGGCGCCCGTCGATCCCGGCCCAATGCACGAGGCGATGCGCGTCGAGCGTGTTCGGCGTGCGCTTGATCTTGCCCAGATCGACCTGCGGCATCTCCTTGTGGAGGATGTCGATCACCGGACGATAGGCCTTCATTGCGCCTTCTGTGCCGTGGAATTTCATCTCAAGGTAGGTGAGGCGATCCAGGCCCTCTTTCGGCATTGTCGGGTTCAGTTGAAACGGATGCCACTGGATCGCGAAGGGGTGATCCGGGCGGGCCTCCAACGCACGGTCGAGGCGTGTTTTGCCGATGTAGCACCAGGGGCAGATCGGGTCGTGGAAAATGTCGAGCGTGATCATCGGGGCCTCGTGAGGGGAGTGTGTGAGGATTTTGAGTTGCGCGGTTTTAACCGATCTGCGCTGCGGAGGGGAGGGGTGCGAAAAGGAAAATATTCTCGCGCCTCACAATTCGCGCCGAATTGGATGTTCTCATTGACCTATATCTTGTGTTTGGGGTGGGTTTGCAACTTTGCAAACTGTGTGAATTCCTGTTTCGTTCATGCTTTGATCTCGTCTCTAAAGGTCGCTTCACGGTCACAATTGTGACAATTCAGCTCGCATGACAGGGGCCGGAGAATCGTGGTTAAATCATTGCAACATATAAGTTTATCCGGGTATCGAGGGTTCTCTCATGGCAGCGCAGGACACCAATCACTTCACCACATTCCAGGGCCGTTCGCTTCAGGCGACGCTCTGCGCGAAACATCGTCGTTTTCAGGTGCCGGTGGCCACGCTGGTTCTGGGCTTTATCGCCGCTGTGGCGATTGCCGGCGGCGCACTTGATACTCTGGTGGCGCATCAGGTGACGGGTGGTTTGACCGATGTCGAATTCCTCATCGCCCCGCTCCCCGATCTGGAGTGAGCCAAATACAGACTTAGGGCAGGCAAAAAACCTCACGAGCAGTCCCCCCAACTGACCCTGCCCAAAGCGTCTCGTCTCATGCCATGAGGTTTTGAGTGTGACGTTTAAAGAGCCCCCGAAGATGCGGTAACAGCATCCGGGGGTTTTCTTTTGGCCTTTTCCTTTCTCTCTTTGGCGCGCTAAAAGACCGCCATGCAAGACGATCAACCCCACGACCCGACCCCGAGCCTCATCCGTTTGGCCCGCGAAGGTGTCGAAGGCCTGCCCGAAGAGGCGCGGCCTTTGGATTTGGGATTGCGGGTGCGCGATCTGCGCAAAGCGCGCGGCTGGACCCTTGAGCAGGCGGCGACGCAGGCGGGGCTCGCGCGTTCGACGCTGTCGAAGATCGAAAACGGTCAGATGTCACCCACTTACGATGCGCTCAAAAAGCTTGCCGTGGGATTGGAAATTTCCGTGCCTCAGCTGTTCACCCCGCCGCAAAAGGCGCAAATTTCGGGCCGGATGGCGGTGACGAAATCGGGCGAGGGTGCCGCCCATCCGACGGCGACCTATGAGCACGAAATGCTGGCGGGCGCTTTGACCAAGAAATCCATGCTGCCCTATCGCGCCACCATTCGGGCGCGCAGCTTCGAGGAATTCGACGGCTGGGTGCGCCACGACGGCGAGGAATTCCTCTATGTGCTCACGGGCGTCATCAAGCTGATCACCGAGTTCTATGAGCCGGTCGAGATGCGCCGCGGCGACAGCGCCTATTACGACGCCACGATGGGGCACAATGTGATTTCGGTCAGCCCGGAAGATGCGACGATCCTCTGGGTGACGTCGCTCAGCTGATCACGCGTGCAGTTGTGTTGACCGTGGTTTTGACCGTCGCTTTCGTGGCCTTGGCGCCGACGCGGGCGACCGCACAGCCGGAGAGGCTGGCGATCACCAAGGCCGTCACCGTCCAGCGTAAGAGCACTAGAACCAGCCCTGAACCGTGCGGGACGCGCCTGTGATGTCTTCGCCGACACCTGCGACGGTGCCGCAGGCGGTCAGCGTTGAGGTGAGTGTGAGGGTGAGGAGGAGGGCGACTGCTGCTTTTTTCATGTTCATTCTTCCCATTATCTCAAAGGGTCATTGTTCCCACGTTGAGGTCATTCTTCCCAGTACCAGGTCATTTCCCGCCACATGATCCAATCGCCGTACAAAGGCAAGGGCTCAGGGTAATGCAGCTCTTTCACATGTGCGTCAAAGCTTTCGTTCCAGGCGTAAAGCGGGATGGCGTAGCGTCCTGCCGTCAGCACGCGATCAAGCGCGCGGGTGGCGGCGAGGCTGTCTTCGCGATCGGTGGCGTCGAGCATTTTGGCGATCATCGCATCCACCACCGGGTCCTTGACGCCCGCGATGTTGCGCGAGCCGGGCTGATCGGCGGCGGTCTCACCGAAATAGGCATATTGCTCGTTGCCGGGGCTGAGCGAAATGCCGTAGCGCACCGGTGTCATGCCGAAATCGAAATTGCCCATCCGCTGGATATATTGCGGTTTATCCACGACTTCGATCTTCGGCTGGATGCCCAATTGGTTGAGCATCTGCGTGTAGGTGTCGATGATGGATTGGTTTTCATTGTCGCCGACCATCAGCAGAATCTCGAAGGTAAAAAGCTGGCCGTCGGCGTTTTTCATCTGGCCGTTCTGGATGGTCCAACCCGCCTCTTCCATCAGCCCAAGCGCGCGGCGCATCGCGCCCCGGTCGATCTCACGGCCGGAGGTTTCTGGCAGGGTGTAGCCCTCCATCACGCCGGGGAGCAGTTGGTCCTGATAGGGCTCCAACAGCTCTTTGACGCGACCTTCGGCCGGGCCCGGACGCATGCCCAGCGGCGAGTTGGAGAAGTAAGAGGTGATGCGGGTCTGTTGGTTTTCGGTCTGGGCCTCGTTGATATAGTTGAAATTGAACGCCTCGATCATCGCCTGACGCACGCGCCAATCGGCAAATTGCGGCAGGCGGGTGTTCATCGCGAAACCGGTCATGCCGGTGGGACGCTGATGCGGAATTTCGGATTTGATCACGTCGCCACGTTCGACCGCAGGAAAGTCGTATTGGTCCTGCCAGCTTTGCACATTGAATTCGCGGTGTGCGTTCAACTCTCCGGCTTTGAAGGCCTCGATCACCAGAGAGGGATCGGCGAAGAACTCAAACCGGATGGTGTCGAAATTCGCCTGCCCCTGCATCACGGGCAGGTCTTTGCCCCAATAGTCGGGATTGCGGGTCATCTCGATGAACATGCCGGGATTGGCGTCGGTGATCTGATAGGGCGCAGAGGTCACCGGGATCTGGTCCATGCCGGATTTGGTGAACTCCTTGTCGTCCCAATAGGCTTTTTTCAGGATCGGACGCGTGGCCACCAAAAGCGCCAATTCGCGGTTCTCGACATTGAAGGTGAATTTGACGCTGTTGTCGCCGGTCTGCTCCATGCTGTCGATCTGGCTCCAGAGCAAGCCGTAGCGGTCGTGACCAACGGTGCCCAGCGTCTCAAAAGACCACATCACATCTTCGACCGTCACTGGCGTGCCGTCGGAAAAATTTGCCTCGGGCCGGAGCGTAAACTCGACCCAGGTGCGATCCTCATCCGTCTCGACCGTCTCACAGAGCAGACAATAGAGCGAGAAGGGTTCGGAATAGGCCTGAATCATCAGGCTTTCAGCCATCATGTAGCGCAGCTGCCACGGCACATTGCCTTTGTCGATAAAGGGATTGAGGCTATCAAATGTGCCACCTTCGCCGGTGACGATCTTGCCCCCCTTGGGCGCATCTGGGCGGACATAGGGCAGGGCGGTGAAATCGGCGGGCAATTCCGGCGCGCCATACATGGCCAACCCATGCGAGGGGTCGGCAAATGCTGCGGTGCTCAGGAGCGGGATCAGGGCCAAAGCGGCTGTGCCGGTCTTGACCCGATCAAGATAAGCCCGATGAAGATAAGGATATGCCATGGGTGCCTCCGCCCGTCTTGTTGTTATGCCCCAAACTATGCCGCCTCGAATGTGTTTTCAAACTTTTAGCTTGGAGTGCGGCGTGGAACCGCGTATAAAGAAGTCACTGCTCGATAGGTTTCTTGCCTGTATGAAACCTGCCTCAATAACTCAGCGCCCGCCTTGTGCGGGCGTTTTTTTTGGTTCGAGATCAGGCGTTTTTCCAAGCAGGCTTGGCCGAAATCGCCTTTTGTTCAGGCAGATGAAAATACCCTTCGCCACCGCCTGTGCGCGCTTTTGTCGCCGAATTCACCGATTCTCACGTCGATATCACGCGGACGTGGCGATTCTCCCCTTTGCTTTGCAGCCGCAGCACCTACAGTTAAAGGCAAAGAGAATTGGAGACAGATATGACCATTCAAGGAAAAACCGCCATCATCACCGGATCGAACTCTGGAATCGGGCTGGGCGTGGCGCGTGAATTGGCGAAAGTGGGCGCGAATGTTGTGCTCAATTCCTTCACCGATCGCGACGAAGACCACGCGCTGGCCGAGGAGATCGGCCGCGAATTCGGCGTCACCGCGCGCTATATCAAAGCGGATATGTCGAAGGGCGACGAGTGCCGGGCGCTCATTGAGAAGGCGGGCAGCTGCGATATTCTCGTCAACAATGCGGGCATCCAACACGTCGCGGCGATCGACGAATTTCCGCGCGCCAAATGGGATGCGATCATCGCGATCAACCTCAGCTCCGCGTTTCACACCACCGCGGCCGCCTTGCCCGTGATGCGCGCGGCCGGTTGGGGTCGGGTGATCAATATCGCCTCCGCCCATGGCCTGACCGCGTCGCCCTATAAATCGGCCTATGTCGCGGCCAAACACGGCGTGGTGGGGCTGACCAAGGTCACGGCACTGGAGACCGCCGAAGAACCGATCACCTGCAATGCGATCTGTCCGGGCTATGTTTTGACCCCGCTGGTGGAGGCGCAAATCCCGGATACGATGGAGAAATACGGCATGGACCGCGAAACGGTGATCCGTGAGGTTCTGTTGGATCGCCAGCCGTCGAAACAATTCGCCACGGTCGAAGAACTGGGCGGCACCTGTGTGTTTCTCGCGTCTTCGGCGGCCAATCAGATCACCGGCACGACGATCTCCGTCGATGGTGGCTGGACCGCGCTCTGATGGCGAAGAAACCGTCCAAACCCGTCAAAAAGATCAACCTGGCCCTTCAGGGCGGAGGCGCGCATGGCGCCTTCACCTGGGGCGTGTTGGACCGGATGCTGGAATATGACGAAGTGGAGATCGCCGCGATTTCAGGCACTTCGGCTGGGGCTTTGAACGGGGCCGCATTGAAATCCGGTCTCGTGCAAGGCGGGCGTGCGGGGGCGAAAGCGGCGCTCGATGGCGTCTGGGCGCAGATGGGGGCGGTGTCGGACATGCGGCTTAACGCCTGGATGTCGCAATTCGGTCCCACGACCGAGCTGTTCACCAAGATGATGCAATACACCGTGCCCTTTGCATTCCTCGATTCCATCGCCACGGTGACCAGCCCCTATGTCTACGGCGCCTTCTATCAGAACCCTTTGAACGATGTGGTCGAGGAGCTGAATTGCAGCGTCTTGGGCGCCGAAGACGGCCCGGCGCTGTTCATCTCCACCACCAATGTGCGCACCGGCAAAATCCGGGTGTTTTCCGGCCATGAGGTGAACACGGATGTGATCCTCGCGTCCGCCTGTCTGCCGGAATTGTTCCAAGCGGTGCAGATCACCGATCCGGTGACGGGCGTGACGGATCCTTACTGGGACGGTGGCTATACCGGCAATCCCGCGCTGTTTCCGCTGTTTGAACCGGAGTTTCCGGCGGATGTGGTGATCGTCAATATCAACCCTCTGGAGCGTCCCGGTACGCCGAAAACGCCCGAGGAGATTCAGAACCGGATCAACGAAATTTCGTTTAATTCATCCCTGTTGCGCGAGCTGCGTGCGGTGCAATTCGTGCGCGAATTGATCGCCGCCGAACGCCTGCCACAGGGCACGATGAAGGATGTGCTGGTGCATATGATCGCCGATGACACGCTGATGCAGGAGCTCTCGGCGCGCACCAAACTGGTGCCCTCGCCTTTGATCCTGTCGCGGCTGAAAGCGGCGGGCAGGGCAGCCTGTGACACATTTTTAGCGGAGCATTTCGACGATCTGGGGGAACGTGCCAGTGTCGATTTGCATGAGATGTTCGCCTGAGGTGACTTACGCGGGCGTATCCGGGATTTTCTCAGCCGGCGGTTGCGTCGGGTCTTTCGGGTTCGGATAGACCAGCCCGGCAGAGATCACCAGTTTCGCGGCATCCTCGACCGTCATGTCGAGCAGGATCACATCGCTCTCCGGGAAGAACAGCAAAAAGCCCGAGGTCGGGTTCGGCGTGGTCGGCACAAAGACCGAGAGATATTTCTCGTCCTCTGGCGTGCGCCGCGCGACCTCGCCCTTCGCATTCGTCGACACAAAGCCGATGGCCCAAATCCCGCGACGGGGATATTCGATGAGACAGGCCTTGTCGAAAGAGGTGCCGGACTGCGAAAACACGGTTTCCGCGATTTGTTTGACGCCATTGTAGATCGACCTCACCACGGGCGTGCGATCCACGAGGTTCTCGGCCCAGCGAATGAGCGAGCGCCCCACAAGGCCCTTGGCGATCCAGCCGACCACCACGGTGAAAATCAGGAAAATCACCACACCCGCACCGCGCAGGTTGATGTGAATCTGCTCGCCCGGATCAGTATAGCCCAGGAAGCGGTTGATCAGCGCATCCGGGTGGTAGCCCGAGGGCACAAAGGTCAAAACCCATCCATCGACCCAGCCGATCACGGTCCAGATCACATAGGCGGTCAGCCCGATGGGGGCGACCACCACAAGCCCCGTCAGAAACGCCGCACGCAAATGCGCAAAAAGCCCCGGCTTGCGCGGTTGGGGCGGGTGGGTTTCGTCTTCGAAAGGGTTGTTCATTCTAGGGGACTGACCATGAAAGAGGCGCGATTGAGAGGGAACTTAGGGGGGCATGTGTAAAGACACAATAAGCCGCCGGTCGATTTTCCGCTCTCAATCGCGATTTGCATGTCTCTTCGGTTATTTGGCGGTCAATTCGCAGGCGATTTGAGCCGCCAGCCGCGCGTTGTTGCGCACCAATGCGATATTGGCGACGAGGGATTTGCCTTCGGTCAACTCGAACATGCGCTGCAACAGGAAAGGCGTGACCTCTTTCGCGGCGATGCCCTTATCTTCGGCCTCTTTCAGCGCGGTCTCGACATAGGGCATGATCACTTCGCGCGGAATCTCATCCGCTTCGGGGATCGGGTTGGCGACCAGTTGACCGCCCTTGAGGCCCATCGCCGCGCGCATTTCCATGGCGCGCGCGATCTCACTCGCGCTGTCCATCCGCAAAGGCGCGGGCAGGCCAGAGGCGCGCGACCAGAACGCCGGGATTTCGTCCTGACCATAGGCGATCACCGGCACGCCATGGGTTTCCAGCACTTCGAGCGTCTTCGGAATGTCGAGAATGGCTTTCGGCCCGGCGGCCACCACGGTCACGGCCGTTTCGCCCAGTTCCAGAAGATCGGCGGAGATGTCAAAAGTCTCTTCCGCGCCGCGATGCACGCCGCCGATGCCGCCGGTGGCAAAGACTTTGATGCCGGCAATCTCAGCCGCAATCATGGTGGCGGCCACCGTGGTCGCACCTGTCGCTCCGCGCGCGATACAGACTGGCAAATCCGCACGAGAGACTTTCATCACGCCGGTCGCCTGACCAAGCGCTTTGAGCTGCGTCTCGGTCAGCCCGATATGGAGCACACCGTCGAGCACCGCGATGGTCGCGGGTACGGCACCTGCGGCACGAATGTCCTCTTCGACCATCTGGGCGGTTTCGACGTTTTGCGGATAGGGCATGCCATGGGTGATGATCGTCGACTCGAGCGCCACGACAGGACGGCCCGCCTCCAGCGCGTCGACGACTTCGGGGGCATACATCATCGGAAGGGTCATAGGGGGGTATCTCCGGAAACATAGTGAGCGGCCGCTTCAAGCGCCGCCGTCAAAGCGTCGGCGGCATCTGCGCCACGCATTTCGGCGGCAATATGCGCCGCCATGAAAGTGTCGCCCGCGCCGGTCACGCGCGCGACCAGAACTTCGGGCGGGGTTTGGGTCAGGACTTCTCCATCGCAGGCAATCGAGGCGCCTTTGCCACCGTTGGTGACCAAGACCCGATGCGCACCACGGTCTTCGACGAGAACCTTCGCGGCCTCCGCCGAGGTCTCGAATTGGGTCTGGGCCAAGAGGCCAGCTTCTTCGAGGTTGACATAAAGCGTTGCGCGCGGGTGATCCAACAGCGGCAACAACCGCTCGGCCTTACCCGGCGAGGCGGGGGCCACACGCAGGTCGGCTTTGGCAAACAAGGGCGACTGCGCAATCTCTCGCAACAATTGTGTCGTCAGATTACCATCAAGCGCCACCGGGCCCTCGTAAGGCGCATTCACCGTGCCCAGACGCCCGTCGGCCAAAGGCCGCAGGATTTTATCGCCCGCGCGCTCCAGCGAATGCGCATCCGCAATGGCGGCGATCAAGCCGTTCGCACCCTCGACGGCCATATAGCTGTCGGTTGGCAAATCCTCTGAGAGGTAAACGTGATCCGTACCGATGCCGCGCACTTTAGCCGCCTCGATCAATTCCGCGCCCGCCGGATCGCGCCCGATGGCGGTCAAGAGATCGGGCACCATGCCGAACCGCGCCAAAGCCATGGCAATATTCATCGCCACACCGCCCGGCACCCGCACGATGCGGCCCGGCACGTCAGAGCCCACGCGCATCGAACGATCCGTGCGCCCGATCACGTCCCAAAGCACCGAGCCGATGCAAAGAATGTCATGTGATTTGTCCATAAGACTATTGCGCCTGTTTTTGACCAAATGGCAAGAGATGGTGTGCTGGACAGATGGAGCCTTGCGTCTCCTTTGCTGTAAAAATACTCAAAGCAACGGCGCAGGAGAGGGCGGGGGTTGCCAAGCCCCGAAATCCTCTCTATATGCGCGATCACTTCACAGGCGGAGGCGGGTCCTCGGGGGAGACATCCTCGAACGATCCACCGGTTGGGGCATATGCCCTGAGACCCTCCGCTCAGGCGTTAAACCGGAAAGGAAACACGAATGGCGCTTCCCGATTTCTCCATTCGTCAGCTCTTGGAAGCTGGCGTCCACTATGGCCACCAAACTCAGCGTTGGAACCCGCGTATGCAGGAGTTCATCTACGGTGAGCGCAACGGCATCCACATTTTCGACCTGACCCAGACCGTCCCGATGCTGGACCAGGCTCTGCAGGTCGTGCGCGACGTGGCTGCCAAAGGCGGCCGTATTCTCTTCGTCGGCACCAAACGTCAGGCCGCTGGCGCCATCGCCGAATCCGCTGAGAAATGTGCACAGTACTATATGAACCACCGTTGGCTCGGCGGCACGCTGACCAACTGGAAAACCGTGTCCCAGTCGATCCAGCGTCTGAACGCCATTGATGAGACCCTCGCCTCCGGCGCAGAAGGCCTCACCAAGAAAGAGCGTCTGAACATGGAACGCGACCAGCAGAAGCTTCAGGCGTCCTTGGGCGGCATCCGTGAAATGGGCGGCGTGCCGGATCTTCTCTTCGTCATCGACGTGAAAAAAGAAGACCTCGCCATCTTGGAGGCCAAAAAACTGGGCATCCCGGTTGTGGCTGTTGTGGACTCCAACTGCTCCCCCGAGGGCGTGGACTACATCATCCCGGGCAACGACGACGCGTCCCGCGCGATCTCGCTCTACACCGATCTCGTCGCCCGTGCGGCGCTTGACGGCATGACCGCTCAAATGGGCGCAGCCGGCGTGGACATCGGTGCCTTCGAAGAAGCGATCGCTGAAGAAGCCGTCGCAGAAGAAGCATCCGCTGAGGCCTGATTTTTTCGACCGCAAGGGACCAAGTCCCGCGCGGTCGTTACAAAATTGATACGGGGGCAGGGTATCCCGCCCCCGATACTTGTATCCTAGACATTCGAGGAGAGCCGACATGGCAATCACTGCTGCTCAGGTGAAAGAACTGCGCGAATCCACTGGCGCGGGCATGATGGACGCGAAAAAAGCGCTGGTCGAAACCGATGGCGACATGGAAGCCGCCGTTGACTGGCTGCGCACCAAAGGTCTGGCGAAAGCCGCCAAGAAATCCGGCCGTACCGCCGCAGAAGGCCTCGTGGCCGTTGCTGTGAACGGTGGTGTGGGTGTCGCTGTCGAAGTGAACTCCGAAACCGACTTCGTTGCGAAAAACGCCGAATTCCAGACCATGGTGAAAGACATCGCCGCCGCCGCTCTGGGCGTGTCCGACGTCGAAGCGCTGAAATCCGCGGACGTGAACGGCAAGCCGGTCTCTGAGCTGATCACCGACAAGATCGCCACCATCGGCGAGAACATGTCCGTGCGTCGCATGGCGAAAATCGAAGCGGACACCGTTGTGACCTATGTCCACAACGCAGCCGCTGACGGTCTCGGCAAAATCGGCGTGCTCGTCGGTCTCAAAGGCGACAACGAAGCTTTCGGCAAGCAGGTTGCGATGCACATCGCGGCGGCCAACCCGCAGGGTCTGAATGAAGCCTCTCTCGACCCGGCTGTGGTTGAGAAAGAAAAGCAAATCCAAATGGATATCGCCCGCGAGTCCGGCAAACCGGAAAACATCATCGAGAACATGATCAAAGGCCGGATGGCGAAATTCATCGCCGAATCCACCCTTCTGGGTCAGGCTTTCGTGGTGAACCCCGATCTGACCGTCGAGAAAGCCGCAGCAGAAGCAGGTGTCGAGATCACCGGTTTCGTGCGTCTCGAAGTTGGCGAAGGCATCGAGAAAGAGACCGAAGATTTCGCTGCCGAAGTCGCGAAAGCGATGCAGGGCTGATCTTTATCGGGTCTGAAGAGATTGAGAGGGCTGCCTTAGGGCGGCCCTTTTGCTTTGAAAGGGGCACTCGACAAATGCGCGCCCCGAAGGGCATGGTGTTGAAGGTTTCGGTGAAAGAAAATTAAGGACCGCGAAGTCGACTATAAACCCGCGGCCCTTATGAAGTAACGGTGAGCCGAATGACCCTGGCGATCCCGCCACCCCCGTCCCAAAGGCCAAGCCTCAGAAAGCCGGAACATTTTCAATGTCTCGTTCTATTCATATTTGTGCAACTACGCACTTCCTTACCTTTAACTAAAAATTAACGAATGTCAGTTTAGCTGACGCGAAGTCATCGCGGTGTCACGCCGGAAAAAGGTCAGAATGTGAAAATCTGATTGTGCATGGCCGCTTTCAAAACGGCCTGGGCGGTGGTCTCGACGCCAAGAGATTCGCGCGCGAGCCGCAGGTGCTTTTCCACAGTGGCCTTGTTCAGCCCCATGATCTGCGCCGTGTCGGCCACGGTTTTGCCGTCACCGATCCATTCCAAAACCTCGCGCTGGCGCTTGGTCAGAATGCGTTTCGGAAGCGGCAGGCTGATGAGTTTCAAATGCGCAACGCCGCAAATGACCTCAAGCTCACTGCCGTGACGCGCCCAAATCTCATCGGCTTCTTCCTGTGTGCCCACATGAGGCTCAAGAGACATGCCAATCGCGCCCTTGGCCCGTTTCAGAGAGTGCGGAAAGGCGATGGTATAGCCGCTGGTCACGCCGGAGGCCTGATTGAAGGCCACGACTTCGCGTTCCTCTTCGGTGAGGTTGTCGAGATTGTCGCGGATCCAGCTCCACGGGCAGGCGCCGGTATTCTCGACGGACCAGCGCACCATGGGACCATGGCGATAGCGGCCCTCAAGGAAATAGCCCTGCATGTAATCCGCCCCGAAATTGGTCAGGAACAGGTGATCCTTGTCATCGCCAAAGCCCGACGAGGTGTGAAAGCGTGTGAAGCCGTAGAGGACATGGTGAAAGCCGATCTCCATCAGCCGCGAGAGCAAGCAATCCCATACCTCCGCAACCGTTGTGGCGGAGAGGATTGTGTGGACTTGATCTTTAAGGTGTGTGTCCCCCATAGGATGAACGTAAAAAGAACGTACCCGCAACGCAAGATGTCCCGTGGGTCAACCGGACCGCGCGTTTTCGCATAGCTGGGGCATAGCTTGCTGTTTTTGAGAGGGCGCGGGGCGAGAGGTCATCCGACGACATGGGCCAAAAGCAGACAACTTTCCGAGGTCGTCACCCCCGGAACTTCGCGGATTTCCCGTAAAATTCGATCAAATTGCACCAGGCTGTCGGTGCGGATGTCGGCCACGAGATCCCAGGCGCCATTGGTGGCATAGACCGTTCTGACCCCCGGAATACGGTTCAGCGCGCGGATCACCTGCCGCGACATTTTTCCCTGGAGCGCGACCAGCGAGATGGCGCGCACCTCGCCCTCGACATCCACATCGGTCTCGATGGTGAAGCGTCTGATTCTCCCATCTGCCACCAGCGCATCGAGCCGCGCCCGGGCGGTGTTGCGCGACAGACCTGTGTGCTGTGCGAGCTCGGTGATCGACATGCGGGCATTGTCGCGCAGGGCGGCAAGAATGGCGTGGTCGCTCTGGTTTAAATCGGTGGTGGTCATGTGTTTCTTGTCGCTTTGATCAATCAGATTACCATGATGCACAAATTTAAGATCGAAATGCGCCATTTAAAAGCATGAAAGCCACTGGAAGCCCGTGCATACTCAAGGCAACGCAGATTTTTCAGGGACTCATCCACATGCGCAAATCCTGCCACATCCTCGGGGCCGCGATTGAGACCGGCGCGTCTCAACGCGGCTGTCTCATGGGGCCCGCGAGCCTGCGCACGGCGGGGCTCATGGACGTGCTGACCAGCCTCGGGTGGCAGGTCTCCGATCTGGGCGATGTCCAGATCGCGCCACAGGCCGAGATGCCCCATGCCAATCCGGCGGTACACAACCTGGCGGAAACCTGCGCCTGGATCGAGGCGCTGGAGCCCATGGCCTATGAGGCGGCCCGGACCAGCGATTTGCCGATCTTCATGGGCGGCGATCATTCGATGTCTGCGGGCACCGTGCCCGGTGTTGCGCGCGTCGCCGCCGAAGAGGGCCGCCCGCTCTTTGTCCTCTGGCTCGACGCCCACCCGGATTTGCACACGCTGTCGACCACGGAAAGCGGCAATCTGCATGGCACACCGGTGGCGTATTTCACCGGACAGTTTTCTGAGCAGGGGGCGTGCGACGCCTATCCCGCACTCGTGCAGGCGGTCGATCCGGCGCACGTTTGTTTTATGGGCATTCGCTCCGTCGATCCGGCGGAACATGCGCGGATCAAGGATCTGAACATGGAGGTCCATGACATGCGCGCGCTCGATGAAACCGGCGTTCTGGCGCCGCTTCGGGCGTTTTTGGAGCGGGTCAAGGCCGCCAACGGACGTCTGCACGTCAGCTTCGATGTCGATTTCCTCGATCCCGGCATCGCACCCGCCGTGGGCACCACCGTGCCGGGTGGGGCCACGTTTCGCGAGGCGCATCTGATCATGGAAACGCTCTGTGACAGCGGGCTGGTTGGCTCGCTCGACCTTGTGGAACTCAATCCCTTTCTCGATGAACGCGGCCGCACGGCGAAGCTCTTGTGCGACCTGACGGCCAGCCTCTTTGGCCGGCGTGTGCTCGACCGTATGACCCGGAGTTTCGGATGATGGACCTTTCGCCCTCGAAACTGGCTTTCGTGCCCTTCGTCTCCGTTCACAACATGATGCGGCTGGTGAATTCCATGGGAGCGGAGGCCTTCATGACCGAGTTGGCGGGCTATATTGAGGTGGATTTCAAACGCTGGCCGGAGTTCGACAAGACCCCGCGCGTCGCCTCGCATTCCCATGAGGGGGTGATTGAGCTGATGCCCACGGCGGATGCGGAGCTCTACGGCTTCAAATACGTCAACGGCCATCCGAAGAATATGAAAGAGGGGTTTCAGACCGTCACCGCCTTTGGCGTTTTGTCGTCCGTGTCTAATGGCTATCCGGTGTTGTTGACGGAAATGACGGTGTTGACCGCGCTGCGCACTGCGGCAACCTCGGCGCTCGTTGGCACATATCTCGCGCCGAAAGGGGCGGAGGTCATGGCGATGATCGGCAATGGCGCGCAATGCGAGTTTCAGGCGCTGGCATTCCGGGCGCTTTGCGGTGTGAACCGGCTTCGGCTCTACGACATCGACGCGGCGGCAACCGCCAAGGCCCAGCGCAACCTCACGGCGCAAGGCTTTGACATCACGTCATGTTCTTCGGCGCAAGAGGCCGTCGAAGGTGCGCAGATCGTCACCACCTGCACCGCCGACAAGCAATATGCCACGATCCTGACCGACAACATGATTGGCCGCGGCCAGCACATCAACGCCATCGGCGGCGATTGTCCGGGCAAGACGGAGCTGCACAAAGACATCCTTCTGCGCTCTGACATTTTCGTCGAATACCCGGAGCAAACCCGGATCGAGGGCGAGATACAGCAACTCGACGAAGATCACCCGGTGACCGAGCTTTGGCAAGTGATGCGCGGTGAGGCCGAGGGGCGGCGGGACGCGGCGCAGATCACGCTGTTCGACAGTGTGGGATTTGCGATTGAGGATTTCTCCGCGCTGCGTTTTGTGCATGACAAGGTGGCTGGGACCGACTTCTGCGAGCCGCTCGATATGCTGGCCGACCCGGACGATCCGCGCGATCTCTTTGGCATGGTGGAGCGGGCAAAGGGCTAAGCCTTGCCCGTCTCCAAACGACCGCCTTCCAAGCTCAGCCAATCCCAAGCGCGCGGTAGATCTCCGCGATGCGTTTGACGGCGATGATATAGGCGGCGGTGCGCAGATCCGGAATGTCCTCGGACGCGTTCCAGAGCCGAGACATCTCGCCGTAGGCCGAACGCATTTTCTCGTCCAACCCAGAGCGCACCAGATCGATCTCACGCGCGCCCGACAAGAAGGGCTCGGCACTCTCCGCCGGGAAATGACAGCCCGTCATGTTTTCGATCTGGCGGGCCAACATGCGGCTGCCTTCCTCGTCGCGACGGCGCTCCATCAGGCCAAAGGGGATATGGGTCAGGTTCTTGACCCATTCGAAATAGCTGACCGTGACGCCGCCCGCGTTGGCGTAGAGATCGGGGATGATCACCACACCGCGTTCGCGCAGGATGGTGTTGGCGGCATAGGTCACCGGGCCGTTGGCGGCCTCGACGATCAGTTTTGCCTTGATTTCATGGGCATTTCCGTCGTGGATGGCGCTTTCCAAAGCTGCCGGGATGAGAATGTCGCAGGCGTCGCTCAAGGCCGAGCCGCTGTCAAATTCACCGCCCTCAAAGCCGCTGACACCGCCCGTCTCGGTCATATGTTTGCGCAGTGCCTCGATGTCGAGGCCGTCGGGATTGCGGATCGAACCGTCGCGTTCCACCACGGCGATGATCTTGCAACCGCTCTCTTCGCTCAGGAATTTCGCCGCGTGATAGCCGACATTGCCGAGCCCTTGCACGACGACCGTGCGGCCCTCAAGGCTTTCATCCATGCCGATCTTTGCGACATCCTCGGGCGTCTGGAAAAACGCCTGGATCGCATATTGCACCCCGCGTCCCGTGGCCTCGATCCGCCCTTCGATGCCACCCATGGCCAGGGGTTTGCCGGTCACACAGGCGTTCGCGTTGATGTCATGGGACTTCATCCGCCGGTATTCATCGGCGATCCAGATCATCGTCGTCTCATTGGTGCCGACATCCGGGGCAGGGACGTTTTGTGAGGGACTAAGGAATTCATGCCGCGCGAGTTCCTGGGCAAAGCGGCGGGTGATGCGTTCCATTTCATGCGGGGCCCAATCGTTTGGATCGACCTTCAGCGCCCCTTTCGAGCCGCCGAAGGGCAGGTCCATCAACGCGCATTTGTAGGACATGAGCGCCGCCAGCGCCTCGACCTCTTCGTGGTTGGCGTAGGGCGCGAAGCGGATGCCACCCTTGGCCGGACTGGGATGGTTGGAATGCACCGCGCGCCAGCCCTCGAAGGTGTACATCTTGCCTCTGAGGCGCACGCCAAAGCGGGTCGTCAGCGTTGTGTTGCAGACCGCGATCTTTTCGGCGAGACCTTCCTCGAGCGCCAAAATCTCCGCCGCGTCGTTGAACATATTGGTGACATCGGCCAAAAATCCGTGACTGTTGGACATCACACCCTCCCTTGAAAACTAGAAAAAAGGGCGGCTAAGGCCGCCCTTTGTGCCGGATCAGGTCAACCCGCCGAAGCAGAGATTCTTGATCTCCAGATAGTCGTCACAGCCGTATTTCGAACCTTCGCGGCCCATGCCGGACTGTTTGACCCCGCCAAAGGGCGCCATTTCCGTCGAGATCGCGCCGGTGTTGATGCCGACCATCCCGGTTTCCAAGGCTTCGCCCACACGCCAGGCGCGTTTCAGATCGTTGGTGTAGAAATAGGACGCCAACCCGAATTCCGTGGCATTGGCAAACTCCACCGCCTCGTCTTCGGTGTCAAATTTCACCAGCGGCGCCAGAGGGCCAAAGGTTTCCTCGGTGGCGACTTTCATTTTTTGCGTCACACCCTTGAGCACGGTCGGCTCAAAGAAGGTCTGCCCGAGGTTCGAACGATTGCCACCGACAACCACTTCGGCGCCTTTTTCGACCGCATCCTTGATGTGATCCTCGACCTTGGCCACAGCGGCTGCGTTGATCAGCGGGCCGGTGTTCACGCCCTCGGCGAAGCCATCGCCCAGTTTGAGCGATCCCAAGGCGATAGCCAGCTTTTCGGAGAATTCATCATAAATGCCCGCCTGCACGTAAATCCGGTTGGCGCAGACACAGGTCTGGCCGTTGTTGCGGAATTTGGCGAGCATGGCCCCCTCGACCGCGGCGTCCACATCTGCGTCGTCAAAGACGATGAACGGCGCGTTGCCGCCCAGCTCCATCGACATTTTCTTGACCGTTTCGGCACCTTGCGACAGCAAGATTTTGCCCACGCGGGTCGAGCCGGTAAAGGTGATTTTGGCCACCTTCGTGTTGGCGCACAACTCTTGCCCCATGCCAGCGGCATCGAGGCCGGTGAGCACGTTGAACACACCCGCCGGGACACCTGCACGTTCGGCCAGAACCGCCAGCGCCAGCGCAGACAAAGGCGTGAACTCGGACGGCCGCGCCACCATGGAACAGCCAACGGCAAGGGCAGGGGCCATTTTGCGCGCCAGCATCGCGTTGGGGAAGTTCCACGGCGTGATCGCGCCGACAACCCCCACGGCTTGTTTGACGATCACCATGCGCTTGTCGTTTTGCGGACCGGGGATCATGTCGCCGTAGACGCGCTTGGCCTCCTCCGCGAACCATTCGATGTAAGACGCACCATAAAGGATTTCACCGCGGGCTTCGGCCCAGGGTTTGCCCATTTCAGCGGTCAGGATGGTCGCCAGGTCATCGGCATTTTCCACCATAAGATCAAAGAGTTTGCGCAGGGTGTTCGATCGCGTTTTCACATCCGCACGCGCCCAGGCCCGCTGCGCCACATAGGCCGCATCAATCGCCATGGCGACATCTTCGGCAGAGAGATCGGCGACATGGGCAATCACCTCGCCCGTGGCCGGATTCTCCACCGGAAATGTGTTTTTCCCTTCAACCCAAACGCCATTCACATAGGCGCGTGTTTCCATCAGGCTGGGATCGTTCAAAGCCCGCATATCAGCTCTCCCGCGCGGCATTCACCGCATCTTTCAGAATGTCCATCGCCTCATCGAACACCGGCTCATCGATGGTCAGAGGCGCGAGGAACCGGATCACATTGCCATAGACGCCGCAAGTCAAAAGCACGAGACCGCGCTTGAGCGCCTCGATACGGATCTTGCCGGTCAGTTCGGCGTTGGGTTTGCCGTCCGTGGTCATGAACTCGGCGGCGACCATGAAGCCGGGGCCGCGAATGTCGGCAAGCTCCGGTGTGGTCGATTGAATGTCGGCCAGCACAGCTTTGAGTTTGTTACCGAATTCCTCGGCACGGGCACAGAGGTCTTCCTCTTCGATCACGTCCAGAACGGCATTGCCCGCAGCAATCCCCAGAGGGTTGCCGCCATAGGTGCCGCCCAGGCCGCCGGGACCCGCCGCATCCATGATCTCGGCCTTGCCGGTGACCGCAGAGATCGGCAGACCGCCGCCCAGACCTTTGGCCATGGTGGTGACATCGGCGGCCACGTCGTAATGCTCCATGGCAAACAGTTTGCCTGTGCGGCCAAAGCCGGTTTGCACCTCATCGGCGATCATCACCATGCCGTGGGCGTCGCAGAGCGCGCGCAGACGGGTGACGAATTCGGCAGGCGCCGGGTAGAAACCGCCTTCGCCTTGCACGGGTTCGAAAATCACGGCCGCGACGCGGGCCGGATCGACATCGGCTTTGAACAGCGCCTCAATGGCGGCAAAGCTGTCGTCGACGGAGACGCCATGCAGCGCGCAGGGGTAGGGCACGTGGAACACGTCGGGCATCATTGCGCCGAACCCGACTTTGTAGGGCACCACTTTGCCGGTCAGCGACATGCCCATGAAGGTCCGGCCATGAAAGCCGCCACCAAAGGCGATCACTGCCGGACGTCCCGTATAGGCGCGCGCGACTTTCACTGCATTTTCAACGGCTTCTGCGCCGGTCGTGACAAAGACGGTTTTCTTGTGAAAGGCGCCCGGCACCTTGGCATTCAGCCGTTCGGCCAGCGTCACATAGGGCGCATAGGGCAAAACCTGGTGGCAGGTGTGGGTGAAACCGTCGAGCTGGGCTTTGACCGCCGCCATGACTTTCGGGTGGCGGTGGCCGGTGTTGACCACGGCGATGCCTGCGGCGAAGTCGATCAGGCGATTGCCGTCTTCGTCCCAGACTTCGGCGTTTTCGGCGCGGGTGATGAAGTGGTCGGTCATGACGCCGACGCCTCGGGCCATGGCGTCTACGCGGCGGGCGGCGAGATCTGCGTTTGTCATTTTCTATCCTGTTGTGCTGAAGTGCGAGAGTGAAGGTCGTGATTGATCTGACGCTATGCGGTTTCCCGATCTTAAAAAACTCTGTTTCTTATTCTTCGTAATGCATTATAATCATGTAAGAAATATCTAGGGTTTGTCGTATAATGAACGGATCAAACACTTTAGCGGAAGACTTCGATGATTTGGCTCTGGGTCAAAGGCTGCGCGCTGTGCGGGAACGCGCCGGGCAGTCTCAGCGCGCTTTGGCCAAGAAAGTCGGCATTCCGAATTCGACGATTTCTCTCATTGAATCCGGCAAGATGAACCCATCCGTCGGCGCGCTTCATAAGATCCTCGCGGGTGTTCCGATCAGCCTGTCGGAGTTCTTCGCCTTCGAGCCCGTGACCGAGCAACAGGTGTTCTACGCCGCCGAAGAGCTCACCGAGATCGGCAAAGGCAAGCTCTCGCTCAAACAGGTCGGCAAATCGCTGTTTGGGCGGGCTTTGATGATGCTGCGCGAACGCTATGAGATCGGCGCCGACACGGGACGCGTGATGTACGGCCATGAAGGCGAAGAAGCCGGGATCGTGATTTCCGGGCGCATCGAGGTCACTGTGGGTGAGCAGCGCAAAATCCTGGGTCCAGGAGATGCGTATTATTTCGAGAGCCGTACACCGCATCGCTTTCGTCAAATCGGTCCGGTTCCCAGCGAGGTGATCAGTGCCTCAACGCCACCGAGCTTCTAGAGCGGGCAGAAAACGCTATGAAAACAAGGTGTCATAGGGTGTTTCTCACTTCATCACCCGTCTAATATTATACATAATACCAATTATAGGATAAATCGCACAGAGGAGGACGCGGCGCATAGCCCCCTTACACTTTTGCATCACGGCGCTGAAAGTCCTAGCACGTCGGGCTGTCAGACGGTTTTCAGGTTTCGATGCTGTGGGTTTTGATTGACGCGACATGCGCGGTTTTCTCAACTTGTCCCTGTAGCTCATTCGAAGCCGTCATGATGCCCATCGAGAACGCCGCCTTTACGCAGGCCGAATATGATCGACGCCTTCAGATCACCCGCGAGGCCATGAACGCCGCCGGGATCGACGTGTTGTTCGTCACCAATCCCTCCAACCAGAATTGGCTCACGGGCTATGACGGCTGGTCGTTTTACGTCCATCAGGGCGTGATCTTGCCGCTCGACGGCGCGCCGTTTTGGTGGGGCCGCGGCATGGATGCGAATGGCGCGAAGCGGACAGTCTGGATGGAAGACGAGAGCCTCCTGCCCTATGAGGACCGTTTCGTTCAAGCGGAAGATCTTCATCCGATGCAAGATCTCGCCCGCCATCTCGCGGCTTTGGGATATGAGACCCGGCGCATCGGTGTCGAGATGGAGAGTTATTATTTCACCGCCCGGGCCTTTGCCGTGTTGGAGCACGCTTTGCCGGAGGCAAAGTTCGTGGATGCCACCTCACTCGTCAATTGGAAACGGCTAGTCAAATCGCCTGAAGAGCTGGAGTTCATGCGCCGCGCCGCACGGATTTCCGAGCTGGTGATCGACCGCGCGGTCGAGCTTGCCGAACCCGGGATGCGCAAGCACGATCTGGTCGGCGAGCTGTTCAAGACCGCGGTTCAGGGCGAAGCGGACAGCTGGGGCGATTACCCGGCGATCGTGCCGCTGCTGCCCTCGGGCAAAGACGCCTCCGCGCCGCATCTGACGTGGAATGGCGAGGCGCTGAAATCCAATGAGGCGACGTTTATCGAGCAATCGGGCTGTTATCGCCGCTACCACGCGCCGCTTTGTCGGACGATTTTCTTTGGGACGCCGCCGCGTTACATGAGCGAAGCCGCCCTGGCCCTGACCGAAGGATTGAACGCCGGGATCGACATCGCCCGGCCCGGCCAGCGCGCCGGTGACATTGCCCGCGCGCTCGATGCCGAATTGCGCAAGGTTGGGATCGAACGGCCGAACCGCTGTGGTTATGCCGTGGGCCTGTCCTACCCGCCGGATTGGGGCGAGCATACCGTCTCTTTGCGCGCCTCCGATGAGACGGTGTTGCAGCCCGGGATGACCTTTCACTTCATGCCGGGGCTGTGGATGGAGGATTGGGGTTTGGAGACCACGGAAACCATCCTGATCCGCGACGATGGACCGGCAGAAACACTGTGCAAGGTGCCGCGCAAACTTTTCGTCAAGACCTGATCGGGTCTGCATTTTCGAAAACGTAATGCCCCTCTTGCCGTCTTGCGATGGGACGCTCTCTTGACCCTGCAATAATTTGATCATATTTTTCGAAACAACAGATATGTCCCGGAGATTTATCTCCGGTCTCCCTCTCAACTTCGACCATCGAACCGCCCTTCCCTGTCTGGCATCTTTTTGCACGGCGCCCGGCGGTCGGATGGCACAAAGGACCAGACGCATGAGCGACAACCACCTGCCCACCGCCGAATTGCAAGCGCTCGACGCCGCCCACCACATGCACCCGTTCACCGACGGCGACGAATTGGCGAAGAAAGGCGCGCGGATCATCACCAAGGCAACGGGTGTCTGGCTGACCGACAGCGAGGGCGAGGAAATTCTCGACGCCATGGCCGGTCTGTGGTGTGTGAACATCGGCTACGGACGCGACGAGCTGGCCGAGGCGGCGGCGCGTCAGATGAAGCAACTGCCCTATTACAATACGTTTTTCCAAACCTCGACGGTGCCCGCGATCATGCTGGCCAAGAAACTCGCCGAAATTGCGCCGGGCGATCTGAACCATGTGTTCTTCAACGGCTCGGGCTCGGATTCCAACGACACCAACCTGCGGATGGTGCGGCATTACTGGGAGTTGAAAGGCCAGCCGGAGCGCTTCAACGTGATCTCGCGCTGGAATGGCTATCACGGCTCCACCATGGGCGGCGGCTCGTTGGGGGGGATGAAGGGCATCCACGCGCAAGGCGGCCTGCCCATCCCCGGCATTCATCACATCGACCAACCCGATTGGTGGTCCGAAGGCGGCGATCTGACACCCGAAGAGTTCGGCCTTCAACGCGCGCAGGCACTTGAGGCGAAAATCCTCGAACTTGGCCCCGAAACCGTCGCCGCCTTTATCGCGGAGCCGGTACAAGGCGCCGGTGGCGTGATCGTGCCGCCGGAGACCTATTGGCCGGAAATCAACCGCATCCTCGAGAAATACGGCATTCTTTTGATTGTCGACGAGGTCATCACCGGCTTTGGCCGTACCGGCAATTGGTTCGGCTCCGAGACCATGGGCATCACGCCTGACATCATGACCTGTGCCAAGGGCATCACGTCGGGCTACATTCCTCTCGGCGCCTCCATCGTCTCCGACGAGATCGCCTCTGTGATCAACGGCAGCGAATTTGCCCATGGCTACACCTATGCGGGCCATCCGGTGGCCTGTGCCGTGGCCTTGGAAAACATTCGCTTGCTCGAAGAGGAAGGCATCGTCACCCGTGCCGGCCAAGAGATCGCACCCTACCTCAAGGAAAAATGGGAAGCGCTGGTCGATCATCCGATGGTCGGCGAGGCCAAGATCGTCGGTCTCATGGGCTCCATCGCCTTGACGCCGAACAAGGCCACGCGCGCCAAGTTCAAGGCGGATGCGGGCACCGTCGGCTATATCTGTCGCGAGCGCTGTTTTGCCAACAATCTGGTGATGCGCCATGTCGGGGATCGGATGATCATCTCCCCGCCGCTGACCATCACCAAGGCAGAGGTCGACATCCTGATCGAGCGCGCCCGCAAATCGCTCGACGAGGCGCTGGAGCGGATCGAGGCGGAGGGGCTAAACGTCTGATCTCATGGACATCCTGACCATCAACGACCGGCCCGGCGACCACGCGCAGTCGTGGTACGCCGCGACAGCGCAGGCGCAGCATAAAGAGCCTGGCCCCTACCCGGCCGCCACTGGCACGGTGAAGGCCGATGTCTGTGTCGTCGGCGGCGGCTATGCGGGCCTGTCGGCAGCGCTCCATATGGCGCGGCGCGGATTGGACGTGGTGCTTTTGGAGGCCTCGCGCGTCGGCTCCGGCGCGTCGGGGCGCAATGGCGGTCAGGTGTCGATGGGGCAACGGCTCGAACAAGACGAGTTGGAAACCCATGTCAGCATGGATGACGCGCGGATGCTCTGGGATCTGGGCGCCGAGGCCGTGGGTCTGGTCAAGGTGATCCTGTCCGAGAGCGGGGATGATTGCGACTGGCGTGATGGCGTGATCCACGCCAATCACCGGGCCCGGTTTTCTGGCCATTCGCAAAAGCATGTCGATCACATGCAAAAGGTCTACGGCTACGACAAAATTCGTTACCTCGACCGCGACGCCGTCCGCCATGAGACCGGGTCTGAGGATTACCACTCCGGCACGTTGGATATGGGTTCCGGCCACCTGCACCCGCTGCGCTATGCCTTTGCGATTGCACGCCTTGCCGAGGCCGCTGGTGTGCGCATCCATGAGCTGTCGCGCGTGACCAAAATAGAAACCAAAGCCAAACCGCGCGTCCACACCGATCAGGCCGTGGTGGAGGCCGATCACCTGATCCTCGCGCTCAATGGCTATCACAACAATCTCGATCACGACGTGGCGCATCACGTCATGCCGATCAACAATTTCATCGCCGTCACGGAACCCCTGCCCTCCGATCTCGCGGCGCGACTGATCCCGAACCGCCATGCCGTTGCGGACAGTCGGTTTGTGATCAATTACTACCGTATGTCGCCGGACAACCGGATGATTTTCGGCGGTGGTGAAAGTTACGGCTATAAGTTCCCAAGTGACCTGCGCGCCAAGGTGCGCGGGCCGATGCTGGGCGTTTACCCGGAACTGAAAGACGCCAAACTCGACTACGCTTGGGGCGGCACTTTGGGCATCACCATGTCCCGCCTGCCGCATTTCGCGCGTCTCGGGCCGAATGCGATGTCCATCGCCGGGTTCTCCGGTCAAGGTGTGGCTTTGGCCACACTCGCCGGGCAAATCGCGGCGGAGGCGGTCGAGGGCCACGCCGCGCGGTTCGATCTCATGCAATCGCTGCCAAGCCCGCGCTTTCCCGGCGGGCCGACGCTTCGAACGCCTCTACTGGCGCTCGCGATGACGTGGTATGCTTTGCGCGACAAACTATAAGTTTCAAAAGGATAACAGGCATGACGGAGTTGAAAACCGACCGGTTCTATATCAACGGGGAATGGGTTAAACCGCTGGGTGAGACCATGATGGACGTGATCAATCCGGCCAGCGAAGAGGTCTTTGCCCAGGTGGCCATGGGCACGCCTGCGGATGTCGATGCCGCTGTCGCCGCCGCCAAAGCCGCCTTCCCGTCATTTTCGCGCACCACAAAGGCCGAGCGCCTCGATCTTTTGGCCTCGATCCGCGAGGTCTATCAGAGCCGTTACGATGAAATGTCCGCGCTGATCACCGAAGAAATGGGCGCGCCGATTTCTCTGTCCGACCGGGCGCAGGCCGCCGTCGGCATCGGGCATCTGGACGGCGTTGTGAAAGCGCTTGAGGCCTTTGATTTCGAACACCAAAACGGCCCCGGCGATCTCATCGTGCATGAGGCCATCGGGGTCTGTGGCTTTATCACGCCGTGGAACTGGCCGATCAATCAGATCGCTTTGAAGGTCATCCCGGCGCTGGCCGCAGGCTGCACCATGGTGTTGAAACCCTCGGAACTGACCCCGATGAACGCGCTTTTGTACGCCGAGATTCTGCATGAGGCGGGCGTGCCGAAGGGCGTGTTCAATCTTGTGAATGGCGACGGTCCGGGCGTGGGGGCCGCGATTTCGTCTCACCCTGATGTGGCCATGGTGTCCTTCACCGGCTCCACCCGCGCAGGCGTCGAGATTTCCAAAGCCGCCGCCCCCACGGTGAAACGTGTGACGCTGGAGCTGGGCGGCAAATCCCCGAACGTGCTGCTGGACGATTGCGATTTCGAAGAAGCGGTGAAACGCGGCCTGCGCCATTGTTTCCAAAACACCGGGCAAAGCTGCAACGCGCCGACGCGGATGCTGATCCCGGAAAGCCATTACGAGACCGCGATGGAGATCGCCAAGGAGGTGGCCGAAGCCACCGAGGTCGGCCTGCCGTCGCAGACCGGCAACCACATCGGCCCGCTGGTGTCGCAGATGCAATACGACCGGGTGCAAAACCTCATTCAGGCCGGCATCGAAGACGGTGCGCGGCTGGTGGCGGGCGGTCTCGGGCGGCCCGAAGGCTTCAATCGCGGCTATTTCGTGCGCCCGACGGTGTTTGGCGATGTGACCAACGACATGCGCATCGCGCAGGAAGAGGTCTTTGGCCCGGTTCTGGTGATGATCTCCTATCAGGACGACGAAGACGCGGTGCACATCGCCAATGACACGCCCTACGGCCTCGCCGCCTACATCCAGACCGGCGCCTCAGAGGAAAGCAAAGCCCGTGGCCTCGCCATGGCGCGGGACATCCGTGCGGGCATGGTGCATTTGAACGGCTCGGATATCTCTTTCGGCTCACCCTTCGGTGGCTATAAGCTCTCCGGCAATGGCCGCGAAGGCGGGCAATACGGCATCGAAGATTTCTGCGAAATCAAAGCGATCTCGGTCTAAGCTCACGCGCCCTAAGCGTTTTTCGTTTAATCTGAATCAGATTGAGCGAAAAACGTTGCGACACTGAATTGATCTTGCTGCGTTTTTCAAAAATTGAGTGCCTCAAGTTTTTTGAAAAACGCTTTAAGCCGTCTCTTCCGCGCTCTCGGCCACGATGGCGCGGATGTTTTCCATGCCTTGCAGGATGTCGCGACGGATGGCCTCGGCCACGCCGTCACCGTCGCCCGCGCGCAGCGCCTTGATCGCGACCTGATGCATGTCGGGCAGGTTTTGCGAGCCGAACCGTGTGCACATCACCCGAAGCGCAGGGCCGGAACGGAGCCAAAGCGTGTCGACCATGGGGCCGATGACATCGGTATGGGCGGCGCGGTAGAGCAGCATGTGAAAGCGGTGGTTGTGGATCATGTAACCGCGCATGTCGCCCTTGCGCATGGCCTCGTCGATCTCGCCGTCCACCAGAGTGAGCGCTGCGATCTCCGCCTCGCTCATCTGCTCCGCCCCGCGTTTTGCAAGTTCGGGTTCCAAAGCCAGACGGGCAAAGATCAGCTCATCCACTTCTGAAAGGCTCAGAACAGGCACGGTCACGCGCCGATTGCCGTGAAACACCAAGGCGCCTTCGGAGGTCAGCCGCCTGATCGCCTCGCGCACCGGGGTCATGCCCGCGTCCAACCGATCCGTGAGGCCCTGGATCGTCACCGGCTCCCCCGGCACCAGATCGCCGGAGAGGATCAGGTCCCGGATGCCGCGATAGGTCCGCAGATGCGCCGGTTCCTTGGTGAAAATCTCTGACATGTCCGCCCTCTGAATATATGTGCTCAAATGATTTGAGCATATATTCCAAGAGGTCGGCAAGCCGTGGTGCGCCACTCACGGACGGAAATGCGAAAATGCGCCCAAAGCTGAGGGGCTTGGCGCATTTTCTGATCTTTCGTTTGACGTGCTTAGCCCAGGGCGTAACCCGCGCCCCGCACCGTGCGCACCGGGTCTTGCCCGCCATGTTGACACAGCGCCTTGCGCAGACGACCGATGTGAACATCGACGGTGCGGGTGTCGACATAGATGTCGCGGCCCCAGACACGGTCGAGCAATTGCTCGCGCGACCAGACCCGGCCCGGCTTTTCCATGAAGGTGGACAGAAGACGGAATTCCGTCGGCCCGAGTTTCAGGGAATCGTCGCCGCGGGTGACGCGATGGGTTTCGGAATCCAGACGAATGTCTTCGAATTCAAGCACCTGCCCGGTCGAGGCCGGACGCACACGGCGCAATTGTGTGCGCACGCGGGCCATCAGCTCGATGACGGAGTAAGGTTTCACCACATAGTCATCCGCGCCGGTCTCAAGCCCACGCACCCGATCCACCTCTTCGGAACGGGCCGAGAGCATGATGATCGGAATGTCGCGCGTGTCGGGACGGGTTTTCAGGCGGCGGCAAATCTCGATGCCGGAGACGCCGGGCAACATCCAGTCGAGGACGATGATGTCCGGGCTGTCTTCGTCGACATACAAAAGCGCATCGTCGCCGTTTTCCGCCTTGGAGACGGCAAATCCTTCGGCTTCGAGATTGTAGGCGAGGACTTCCCGCTGGGCGGGCTCGTCCTCGACCACGAGAACACGAGGTTGATCGGCAGACATCAGGCTTCCTCCGCCCCCAAAGCGGTTTGCGAGGTGACATCGCCTTTCGGACGCGCATCCTCGGGCATTTCGCCGGTGGTCAGGTAGATCACCTGCTCGGCAATCGAGGTGGCATGATCGCCCATGCGCTCGATGTTCTTGGCGATGAAATGCAGGTGCATGCAGGCGGTGATGTTGCGCGGGTCTTCCATCATATAGGTGAGGAATTCGCGGAACAGCGCGTTGTACATCTGGTCGACGTCGATGTCGCGGTGGCGCACCTCGTTGGCCAGACCCGCGTCACGCTGGATATAGGCATCGAGTGCCAGACGCAGCATTTCCTCGACCTCGCGCGCCATGCGACGGATCGAGGGCGCAGCGCCTTCGATCGGCGACATGTTGACCAGAACGCCGGTGCGTTTCGCGAGGTTCTTCGCGTAATCGCCACAGCGTTCGAGGTTGGTGGAGATCTTCATGACGGTCAGAACCGTGCGCAGATCGGAGGCGGTCGGCGAGCGCAGCGCGATGAGGCGCGCGGCCTCTTCGTTGACGCTTTCCTCGAGCTGGTCGATGGCCTTGTCAGAGGTGCGGACCTTATCGGCCAGCTCCACGTCACGCTCCTCGAGCGCTTGGGCGGCGTCTTTGATGGCGGCTTCCACGAGGCCGCCCATCTTCATGATCATCGCCTGAATGGCTTCGAGATCACGGTCGAAGGCCGAGGCGATATGTTTGCTGTCGTTATGCATCAATTTGCTCCTTAGCCAATCCGACCGGTGATGTAGCTCTCGGTGCGCTCATCTTGCGGGTTGGTGAAAATCTGTTCGGTGTCGCCATATTCCACCAGGTTGCCGAGGTGGAAAAACGCGGTTTTCTGGCTGACACGGGCGGCCTGTTGCATCGAGTGGGTGACGATCACGACGGAGAAATTCTCGCGCAGCTCGTCAATCAGCTCTTCGACTTGCAGCGTGGCAATCGGGTCGAGCGCGGAACACGGCTCGTCCATCAGCAACACTTCCGGCTCGGTCGCCACGGCACGGGCGATACAGAGACGCTGTTGCTGACCGCCCGAGAGACCGGTGCCCGGCGCATCGAGACGGTCTTTGACCTCGTCCCAGATCGCGCCACGACGCAGTGCTTTCTCGACGATATCGTCCAGATCGGCTTTGTTTTTCGCCAGACCGTGGATACGGGGGCCATAAGCGATGTTGTCGTAGATCGACTTCGGGAAGGGGTTCGGACGCTGGAACACCATGCCGACTTTCGCCCGCAACTGCACCGGATCGACGCGTTTGTCGTAGATGTCTTCGCCGTCCAGAAGGATTTTTCCCTCGACACGGCAGACATCGATGGTGTCGTTCATCCGGTTCAGGCAGCGCAGGAAGGTGGACTTGCCACAGCCCGACGGACCGATGAAGGCGGTGACGGTCTTGTCCTTGATCTCGACATCCACGTCCTTGATGGCATGGGTGTCGCCATAGAAAACCTGTACGCCTTTGGCAGAGATTTTGGTGTCGTTCATGTCCACGTCTTTTCTCACAATTCGCATATCGTTCATAGGTCTAACCTCAACTCTTACCAACGGCGCTCAAAGCGGCGGCGCAGGAGGACGGCGATGATGTTCATCGTCATCAGGAACACAAGAAGGATGATGATGCCGCCCCAGGCGCGCTCATAATAGGCCGGGTCGGCCCGTTTTGCCCATTCGTAAATCTGCGCGGGCATGGCGGAGTTCGGGTCGAGAAAGCCAGAGGTAATTCCGTCCGGCATGTTCGACGCGATAAAGCCCACCATACCGATCAAGAGAAGCGGCGCGGTTTCGCCCAAGGCCTGCGCCAGACCGATGATGGTCCCGGTCAGGATGCCCGGCATGGCGAGCGGCAGCACATGGTGGAACACCGACTGCATTTTCGAGGCGCCAACGCCCAGAGCCGCATCGCGGATCGAGGGCGGCACAGCTTTCAAAGATGCCCGCGTCGAGATGATGATCGTCGGCAGCGTCATCAGCGTCAGCACCAGACCACCGACGAGCGGCGCAGACTGCGGCAGATGCGCGATCTGGATAAACACGGCAAGGCCCAGAATACCGAAGACGATGGAGGGCACGGCGGCGAGGTTCGAGATGTTCACCTCGATCAGGTCCGTCCATTTGTTCTGCGGCGCGAATTCTTCGAGGTAGATCGAGGCGGCCACACCGATGGGCAGCGCCAGAGCCAGCACCACGATCATCATGAACAAAGAGCCCACCATGGACACCCCGATCCCGGCCTGTTCAGGACGGCTCTCGGAAGCATCGGAGCCAAAGATGAAGTCGGCGTTGAAGGTGGTTTTCATAAGCCCCGCAGCGACCATGGCATCGGCGATGTCCAGGTGCTCGGCATCGAGGTTCTTGTCACGAACCAAAGCGTCACGGGTCACGCGGCCCTTGAAATAGCCATCCACACGCGACGAGGCCAGAAGGCGGAAGTCAACCGTCTCACCGATCAGATCGGGGTTCGCGAGAACCGTGTCGCGCACCTGTGCTGCGACCGAAGACGACAGGATGTCTTCAACGTCTTCCTCCTTGGCAAAGGGAATTTCGATCCCCTCGGCCTTGAGTGCGGAGACCAGCGCAGCGGTGACCACCGGTTTGTAGCCAAAGGTCGAGACCTTCGCCAGATCCGCCGGATCACGGTTGCCGTTCTTGTCGAGTTTCGCCTCGGTCAGTTCCACCGGAATGGTGACAAAGGTCTGTTTGAAGGCCGGCAAGCCGTTGCCCAGAATGGCGACCAGAAGCGCGACCAGAAAGAACAGGCCGGTGGCGATGGCGGCGATGCCATAGGCTTTGAACCGGGTTTCGGCGGCGTTGCGGCGTTTGGTGCGCGTGGTCTCGTGAAAGAGAGACGACTTGGCGTCCCCCTTTGCGGGGCCATTATCAGCGGTGAAATCGGACATCAGTCATACTGCTCCCGGTATTTGCGCACGATCACGAGCGCGAAGATGTTGAGGCAGAGGGTGATGACAAAGAGCGTCATCCCCAGGGCAAAGGCGACAAGCGCTTCGGCGGAGGCGAAATCGGCGTCGCCTGTGAGCTGCGAAACGATCCGCGTGGTCACGGTGGTCATCGCCTCGAATGGGTTGAGGTTCAGCTTGGCCGCGGCCCCTGCCCCCAAGACGACGATCATGGTCTCCCCGATGGCGCGCGAGGCGGCAAGCAAGATGGCGCCGACGATGCCGGGCAAAGCGGCGGGCAGTACGACTTGACGCACGGTTTCGGATTTGGTGGCACCGAGGCCCAAAGAGCCGTCCCGCATCGCCTGCGGCACCGCGTTGATGATGTCGTCAGACAGCGAGGAGACGAAGGGAATGAGCATCACGCCCATCACCAGACCTGCGGTCATCACGGAGCGCCCGCCCTGCATCCAGCCGAGGCCCCCGTCTTCGCCGAAGACCGTCATCAGCATCGGGCCAACGGTCAACAGGGCGAAGAGACCGTAAACGATGGTCGGGATACCGGCCAGAACTTCCAGAAGCGGCTTGGCAATCGCGCGCACTTTGGGGCCTGCGTATTCCGACAGGTAAATCGCGGCGAAAAGCCCGATCGGCACGGCGACCAGAAGCGCAATGATCGACACGTAGAAGGTGCCCCAAAAGAGCGGCAGAATGCCCAGTTCGGAGCCCCCGCCAAAGGACGGCGACCAGGTGGTGCCGAAGAAGAAATCCAGCGCCGGGTAGAGTTTGAAGAACTCGATGGTGTTGAAGATCAGCGACAAGACGATGCCCAGCGTCGTCAGGATCGCGATGGAGGCTGCGGCAATCAAAAGCCCGAGGATCACTTTCTCCACGGAATTGCGCGCCCGCATGTCCTTGTTGGTGCGCATGTAGGAAATCGCAAAACCCGCGAGCGCTGCGGCCAGCACAGCCACGGTCATCATCCAGTTGCCCACCGCATTCATCGTGCGGTATTTCTGCGCGGCTTTCAGAACATAGCTCTCGACATTGGAGCCAAGCGCCACACCGACAGCGCCGAGACGGGCGCGGATGTCCGTCAACTCGGTGCGAATGTCGCGCGCCTGATCATGGCTCAGCGTGCCCTGCTCGACGGCGATATCAAGCCCTTCGGCAACGCGGCGCACATCCGACATCACGAGGTTCAGCGCACCTTTGTCGCTATAGGCCGTGTCGGGGATCATCGAGGACACCTGGCCCTGGATCACCATCGGCTGAAGGATCAGCCAGATCACCATGACCGCAAGGCCCGGGATCAGGATCGCCAAAAGCACATTGGAGCCATAGTAGGTCGGAAGCGAATGCAACAGGCGGATGTCGCCATTGGCATTCTTGAGCGCGCGTGCACGCCCCAAAATGAAACCGATGAGGCCGAGGGCCAGAATAAGAATGAAAAGCCACAACAGAGGCATGGGCCGCTCCTTTGCGGGACACCTGTGATCAGATCAGGGTCCGGAGGCTGGAAATTTCAGATCGCGGGACGGCGTCCCGGCGAGAGAAGCGGCGCGAAAATCTCCGCGCCGCCTCGATGTGTTGCAAGCCTTAAGGCTTACTGCATGGTGTCTTCAGCTTCGATGGCCGCTTGGGTCGAGGCCAGTTCCGGGTCGGACACGAGGCCGTATTCGGCGAGCGGGCCGTCCGGGCCAGCCATGTCGTCGGAGATGAAGAACTCAGCGTATTCTTTCAGACCCGGGATCACGCCGATGTGGGCTTTCTTCACGTAGAAGAACAGCGGGCGGGAGACCGGGTAGTCGCCGGAGGCGATGGTCTCGGTGGTGGCTTCAACGCCGGACATGGTCGCGGTTTTCAGCTTGTCGGTGTTGTTTTCGTAGAACGCGAGACCGAAGACGCCGATGCCGTTCGGGTTGGCGTCGATGGAGGCGAGGGTCTCGGTGTAGTCGCCGTCGATGTCGACAGACTTACCATCCGTGCGGACAGACATACATGCATCTTCAGCGTCGTCTTCGGACATGCCGGAAGCGATCATGGCTTCCATGGCGCCGGTGGCTTCACAACCAGCGATCAGCACTTTTTCTTCGAAGACTTCACGGGTACCGTGCTTGGTGCCCGGGATGAAGGCCATGATGTCAGCCGCCGGCAGATCGGCGTTGAATTCGGACCACTGGGTGTAGGTGTTGTCGATCAGCTCGCCGTCTTTCAGGACTTTGGCGCCCAGAGCGTTGAAGATGTCAGCCGGCTCGAAAGCGGTGAAGGCCGGGCCGTCGAGTTGCGAGGCGAACACGATGCCGTCGTAGCCGATACGCACTTCGATGATGTCGGTCACGCCAGCTTCGGCACAGGCAGCGATCTCTTTGTCTTTGATTTTGCGGGACGCGTTGGCCACGTCGATGGTGTTTTCGCCAACACCTTCGCAGAAGCGCTTGAGGCCAGCAGAGGACCCACCGGATTCCACAACCGGGGTCGGGAAGTCAAAGTTTTCACCGAAGGCTTCAGCAACGATGGAGGCGTAGGGAAGAACGGTGGAAGACCCGGCAACTTGCACCTGATCACGGGCAGAGGCGGCAGTGGCAGAGACGGCAGCGATCGCGATCGCGGAAGCGGTCAGTTTCACAAAGGACATGGTTGCTCCTGAATTTGCTTATGTCCGAGAGCGGTATTGCTCCCTCGACGGGCGGTTTAGGATCGTGGTGCAATGCTTTTGTGAAAGTAATGTAACAGTTTCATGACGGATCGGGCCAAATTCCTAGACATCTTGCCGATTTGCCCATGGTTTTTCGCCGAAAACGCCTGAAAACCGGCGGTTTTCGGGGCTTTTGTGATGGGAAATTAAGAACTGTGACAGGGTGTTAACCCCTGTCCCTGCGACATCTGCGCCGTATATACGACATCAATCCGGCGTTTCAGCGCGCTTTATTCATAGGGCAAGATGACAGAAAAACAGCTGCCCTGCCCCATATGACTTTCGACCCGCAAACGACCGCGGTGGCGATTGAGAATATGCTTCACAATGGCCAGCCCGAGACCCGTTCCGCCCATTTCACGCGAGCGGTGCGAATCGACTCGGTAGAATCGCTCCGTGAGGCGCGGAATATGCTGCGTGGCGATTCCCTCCCCCTGATCCGAGACATCGACCCGGATCGCTGAGCTGCGCATTGTCGGTTCCACCGTGTGTGAGGTCAGACAAATATGAACTTCCTTGTCGCGCCCGCCGTATTTCACGGCGTTTTCAATCAGGTTGGTAAAGACCTGGGTGAGCTGATCGTGATTGCCCGGCACCTCTTCGGACCCATCGGCCCCTTCGAGGATCAATTTGACCCGCTGCGCCTCGGCCACCGGCTGGAGGCTGCTGACAACAGAGCGCAGGATCGCAGGAATATCGACCCGGTCGGTCGGACGCACCCGGCGCTCCGCCTCAACGCGCGACAGCGACAAAAGATCGCCGACGATGCGGTTCATCCGCTGCGCCTCGCGGTCCATGATTTCGAGAAACCGCTTGCGCGCGACGCCATCGTCGGCAGCGGGCCCCAAAAGCGTTTCGATAAAACCCAGCACAGCGGTCAGAGGCGTGCGCAGTTCGTGGCTCACGTTGGCGACGAAATCGCGGCGCATCTGACCCGCTTCGTGCAGTTCCGTCTTGTCCTCGAAGGCCACCGTGACACAGGCAAAATCCTCGACGATCACCGGGCGCAGCACCACGTCATAGACCAGATCGCGCTGACTTTCGGTGATGCGATAGATCGCCTCGGCGGGCTCGGAGAGCCGCAGCACATTCTCGATCGCATCCAAAAGCATCGGTTGGCGCAACACCGTGATGTAATGCCGCCCCACCATCGCCTCGTTGAACAGATGCCGCGCCGGGGCATTGGCGGCCATGATGCGCTCGTCGCGACCGACCACGACGACGGGCAAGGGCATGGCATCCGCCATCGCTCCCATCATCTCCTCGCCGTATCTGACCTGTTTCAAATTGTTTAGCATGGCCCGTCCAAATTTCGCGGCTACCTATCGCCGTCGTGTGACTCTGTCATGACAACGGCAAAGCAGGATGACAAGAGCGCTGCAAAAGCCGCCGAAAGATTTTCATTTTGCGAATTTTTTTGTTTTCGGCAAAAATATTATTGCATTTTCGATACTTTACCCGTTTCCTCGAAAGTGGAATGAGGAAAAAGATGGGAACCCGCCCCACCATGGGAACCATAAGGCAAAATATATTCGGTGATCTCATTGCGCATCTCGACCAAGCGCAGAGCAAACCCAAAGGTATGATCCTGATGGTGGGTGAACCTCAGCGCATGCAAACGCTGAAGCGGCACTTTCCGGAACGGACTGGGTTGTTTTTCATCGAATTCTCCGACCTCACCGCAGATATTCTGTACAGCATCAATCCCGACAGTGTCGTGGCGCCCGTGATGACGGACCATTTCGATTGTCTCGATCTGGCGGCCTTTCTGCATCACGTGGAGTATAAGGGCGCGTTTCGGGCGATCACCAAAGGGCTGCCGCGTCCCGAGATCGTGCGCAACGAGGTGCGTGGTCAATTCCCGGGGCTCGATTTCGACATGCTCAGCCCGGAGCCGGTGCGTCTCCAGGCGGCGCTGCACTGAACGCCAGAACCGCCACCTGATCTCTCGCGCGCCAGGCTTTAGTCGAGCGCTTTCAACCCATCCCGGAACCGTTGTGCATTTTGCTGATAATGCAATGCGGAGGCTTTGAGTCCCGCAATCTGCGCTTCGGTCAATTCGCGCACCACACGTCCAGGGCTGCCCATCACCAATGAGCCGTCCGGGATTTCCTTGCCTTCCGTGATCAGCGCCCCTGCCCCGATCAGGCAGTTCTTGCCGATCTTGGCGCCATTCAAAACCGTCGCGCCCATACCGATCAGGGAATTCTCCCCGATGGTACAGCCATGCAGCATCGCCTTGTGCCCGATGGTACAGCCGGCGCCGATGGTCAGCGGATAGCCCATATCGGTATGACAGACCGTGTTTTCCTGAATATTCGTGCCCTCGCCCACGACAATCGCCTCATTGTCGCCCCGCAATGTGGCGCCGAACCAGATGTTGGCGCCCTCCTCCAGGATCACCTTGCCGATGACATTGGCGTCCGGCGCGACCCAATAGTCGCCGTTTTCCGGTAAGACCGGCGCGTGATCGTCCAAAGAATAAAGCGTCATCCTTCCACCTCCTCGAATTCCGACTGAAGCCCGCGCACAAATCCCATGAGGCCGGGTTGTTGCACCCGGCGCAGGCGTTCGGCGGCGATGATCGTCTTGAGGCGCTCGAAACTGACCTCGAGATCGTCATTCACCAGCACATAGTCATAGCCATCCCAATGGCTGATCTCGTCCCAGCTCTTCTCCATCCGTTTGCCGATGGTTTCCGCGCTGTCCTGGCCACGGGTCTCCAACCGACGGCGCAGCTCCTTGATCGAGGGCGGCAGCACGAAGATCGACAACACGTGATCGCGCAACACAGAATTCGAGATCTGTTGCGCGCCCTGCCAATCGACATCAAAGAGCACATCCCGTCCCTCTTCAATGGCCTTGCGCACGGGCGCGGCGGGCGAGCCGTAGAAATTGCCGAACACATGGGCGTGCTCCAGCATCTCGCCCTCCTCCACCATATGTTTGAAGCCGGGCACATCGACGAAATGATAATGCACGCCGTCCTCTTCGCCCGCGCGCGGCGCACGCGTGGTGGCGGAAACCGAAAAGCTCAGCGTCTCATCCCAGGCCATCAAACGCCGCGCCAGCGTCGATTTTCCGGCGCCCGAGGGGGACGACAGGATGATGAGAAGACCGCGCCGCTCGGCTGACGTGTTTGCACTGCGCATATTGGACCCTTCGCATGTTTTGTGCCTGCCATGGCTCTATGGCGGCGCTGTTGCCTCGTCTATAGCCGCCTGTTGGCGCCATGACCAGCATCGGCGCGGGCGGCAATTGTGGCAGACAACGCTTTCACGCCCTGAATAAGAGACTCACTTTGCAGATGCGGCGTCACATTTCTGCCCTCTTTGCCGCACTCTTTTCGATTTTGTCAGAACTGTGAGAGGTCTATAAAATTTTAGAAAACTGCGTCACGTTAAAACTCTGATAAGGATCGTTGCGGGCGGAAAAATTTTAACGCATTGATATATCTGTAAATTAAATCAGGTCAGAGGTGCAGCCCTTTCCATTTCCTTAAGATTTACCCCCGGATTTTCGAGGCTTTGTTGCGCAATGTTAACCATTGGTTAGGTTTTTCCACCAATTTGGGCAATCTCGTGGCATATTCAGGTCAAGCCAGCGATGAGAGATCGTTGCCCAAAACAACGTCGGGAACCAAAGAGGTCCAGAGACCTTTTCGCCAGCGGCAGAACGCCCGCCCGACCCCATAAAAGACCCGCTTGAGGACCCGGCATGGGCCCCGGATCGCACAGTTGAATAGGTGTTGAGATGAAAATTGAATATGTCAGTGGCTCCAATGTCGTTTCTCTTATGCCGCGCCGCAATGAGATGCATTTCCCGGCGTTGAAAACCGTCGAGGCCTATTGGGAGGGCCTGCGCAATGGGCGTCCGGTGCCGTCTCGCGCCGAAGTGGACCCGCGCGGCATGCAATCGGCGCTGGAATTCGCCTTCATCCTCGAACGCATCGCCCCCGGCGTGGCACGTTTTCGTTTGGCGGGCATGCATCTGACCGATCTCATGGGGATGGAAGTGCGCGGCATGCCCTTGACCGCGATGTTCGTGCCGGAAAGCCGCGCGAAACTCTCCGAGGCGCTCGAAGCCGTGTTCGAGACCCCGCAAATCACCGTCATCACGCTTAAGGCCGAGCGCGGTATCGGGCGTGGCGCGATGGATGCGCAGCTTTTGCTCTGCCCGCTGAAATCTGATCTGGGCGATGTGAACCGCGTGTTGGGCTGTCTTCAGTCCAAAGGCGAGATTGGTCGTCAGCCGCGCCGCTTTGAAGTGGTGGACATCCAATCCCGTCCGCTCTTGGGCAACCCGGCGGATCAGAGTTTTGACACCACGCCGAAAGGCACGCCGGTGCCTGCCGGTTTCGCCGAGGCCAAGAAGGCCTATGAGGACAGCAAACCCACGGCATCTGAGACGCAGGACAAGGTGGAAAAGGCCCCGCGCCCTACAAAGCCGGTGCTGCGTCTGGTCAAAACGGACGAGTAAGCCACAAATTTTCAGATGACCTGCCAGGGGCACGGTCATTGGGCGCGGCATCTGGGGGGAGCCGCGCCTTTTTGCTTTTCAATTCGCCGGGCGCATGCTCCTCTGAAGGACATGAAGGAGCGCCCATGATCACCTACGCCATTGACCCCGACCTCTCCGCCCCGGAATTTCTCTCGCTGCTGGCCGCCTCGACATTGGCCGAGCGTCGCCCGGTCGATCAGCCGCAGCGCATCGTAAAAATGTTGGCGAATTCCGACCTGATTGTCACCGCGCGGGATGCGGCGGGGCATTTGGTGGGCGTGGCACGGTCCGTCACCGATTTCGCCTATTGCCTCTATTGCTCCGATCTTGCGGTCGACGCGCGGGTTCAGGGGCGCGGCATCGGCAAGGCTTTGTTGCGGGAAACCGTCAAAGCGGCGCCGGAGGTTAAGACCCATCTCCTGCTCTCCGCGCCCGGCGCAATGTCGTTCTACGAGGCGGCGGGATATGAGGTGGCCGGGAATTGCTTCATCTTTCACCGTGGGGAATAACAACGCGGCGCATGAAAAAGCCGGACATGAAGCCCGGCTTTCAACATCTTGATTTTGCGAGACCTTACGCGTTTGCCGCCACCGTCTCCGGCGTCTGCCCTTTTTGCAGCTCTTCGGCCACGAGAAACGCCAGTTCCAGCGACTGAGACGCGTTCAAACGCGGATCGCAGGCGGTGTGGTAGCGGTCGGCGAGGTTCTCGTCGGTCACCGCACGCAGGCCGCCGGTGCATTCGGTCACATCCTTGCCGGTCATCTCGAAATGCACGCCACCCGGGATGGTGCCCTGATCGCGGTGCACGGCGAAGAATTCCTGCACTTCGGAGAGCACCTGCTCGAAGGGGCGGGTTTTATAGCCGCTGTCGGATTTGATCGTGTTGCCATGCATCGGGTCACAGGACCAGACGACATTGGCGCCTTCGGATTTCACGGTCTCGATGAGACGCGGCAGGTGATCGGCCACTTTGCCCGCGCCGAAGCGTGCGATAAGCGTCAGACGCCCGGCCTCGTTCTCCGGGTTGAGTTTGCCCATCAGCACCTTGAGGTCTTCGGCCGTGGTGGTCGGCCCGCATTTCAACCCGATCGGGTTCTGTACGCCACGGCAGAATTCGACATGCGCGCCGTCCGGCTGGCGCGTCCGGTCGCCGATCCAGATCATGTGACCGGAGCCCGCAATCGTGGCGCCGGTGGTGCTGTCGACACGGGTCAGCGCCTCTTCGTATTCCAGCAAAAGTGCTTCGTGCGAGGTGTAGAAATCCACGGTATGCAGATCGTGATTCTGTTCGGAGGTGATCCCCGCCGCTTTCATGAAATCGAGCGCATCCTGAATGCGGTTCGCCATGTCGCGGTATTTCTCGGCCTCATCGGATTCGGTAAAGCCCAGAGTCCAGGCGTGCACCCGGTGAATGTCGGCAAAACCACCCTTGGAAAAGGCGCGCAGCAGGTTGAGCGAGGCCGCCGCCTGGGTGTAGGCCTGCAACATGCGGTTCGGATCGGGCACGCGCGAGGTCTCGTCGAACTCGAAGCCGTTGATGATGTCGCCCCGGTAAGACGGAAGCTCCACGCCACCGACGGACTCGGTCGGTGCAGAGCGCGGTTTGGCGAACTGGCCCGCCATGCGACCGACCTTGATCACCGGCACTTTCGCGCCAAAGGTCAAAACCATCGCCATTTGCAGCATGACTTTGAAAGTGTCGCGGATCTGATCGCCACCGAATTCGGCAAAGCTTTCGGCGCAATCGCCGCCTTGCAACAAAAATGCCTCGCCACGCGATGCTTTTGCCAGATCACGCTTGAGTTTACGCGCCTCGCCCGCAAAGACGAGCGGCGGATATTTGGCAAGCTGCGCCTCAACAGCGTTCAGCGCGGCCGCGTCCGTATAGTCGGGCATTTGCACACGCGGTTTGTTGCGCCATGCGGTTTTCACCCAATCCGTCATCGTCTTTACTCCAAAACGGTTATCCATTCTCCTCCCTCATGCGCCCATATTCGCCTGTGTTAGCGGTAGCGCGCACGAAGTCTGAAGACTTATAGAGGCGGGACGCCTGCGAGAAAACCCAAAAGAGAGGGGGTTTGGCGTAGAAATCCCGGGCAAATGCACATTTCCTGCGCGTAAACGTCAGTCGCGCGGCGCAATCCGGTAAGCGGCGCCTTTGCCGACGGAAAGAAACCAGATTGCCCCATCCGGCGCGACGGTGAAGTCGCGCACGCGGCCCGTCTCGGGCCAGGACCATTGCTCCTCTTGCCAGTCAGCCGGGTCCATCACCGAAATATAGTCGAATTTCAGCGACCCGATCAGGTGTTTGCCTTTGAGCTCAGGGAAGAGATCGCCCGCGTAGATCGCATAGCCCGAGGGCGCGATGGAGGGCGTCCATTGATGCGCGGGCGGCTCTGTGCCCTCAAGCGTCTGAGACGCAAAACGCCCGCCGCCGTAATTCTCGCCATAGCTCGTCAGCGGCCAGCCATAGTTGGCACCTTTGGTCACAAGGTTGATCTCGTCGCCGCCTTGCGGACCGTGTTCGTTGACCCAAAGCTGGCCCTGCCCGTCAAGCGCCGCGCCTTGCGGGTTGCGGTGGCCGTAGGACCAGAGCGCAGGGAGAGCGTCGTCGTCCACAAACGGATTATCCGCCGGAATCGACCCGTTGCGGTTGATCCGAAGCACCGATCCATTGGCGCGGGTCTTGTCCTGTGCGGCCTGCCGGTCGCCGCGCTCGCCGACGGTCAGAAACAGCGTGCCATCCGTCGATTCGACGATACGCGATCCGAAATGCTGGCCTTTGCGGCTGCCCTCCGCCATCACGAAAAGGTCGTGAAAGCCCACAAGCCGGTCGCCTTCGAGCTTTCCTACGCCAAGCGCGGTCCCCGCGCCCCCACGCATCGGCTTGGAATAGCTGAGAAAGACCTCGCCGCTCTCGGCAAAATCACGCGGGATCATGATGTCCAACAGACCGCCCTGCCCGCTTTCCCAGACCTCTGGCGTGCCCTCAATCACGGTCACCTCGCCGCTTTGCACCCGCAAAAGCCGCCCGTCGATTTCGCTGATCAATACGCCGCCCTCCGAAAGGCCGCCCGGCAGGAAGTCAATCGCCCAAGGCTCGTCCAGACCGCTCACGACTTCTGTGACGGCAACGGGCGTGGCCCCGGCCATGCGATCTGCGGCCAGCACAGACGTGGGGCTCATGAAAACGGCAGAGGCGATGAGCGGCGTGACAAGACGGGAGAAAATGAGAGACATCGAAAAAGCCTTTCTCAATAAGGGGGGAAGGTCTCGGTGTTCTGTTTGAGGTAATGCTGTCGCGGCGGGTTTCAATTCATTTCCCCCGAGTCGGGCGTGATGCGTTCTCGCCCTGCGCAAATCGGCGGCCTCGGCGCATTTGACCCCCAAAGCCCCCAAAGCCCTGTCAGATTTTGAGCAAACGCCCCAAATCCGGGCATGAAACGCTGCGGCATATCTTTCCATCCGGTCAAAGCCCGTCTAGTCTCCGGCGCAGGACAAGATCCAAACAGGGAGTATTTCCATATGAAAAAGCTGCTTCTGGCTTCCACCGCTGCGACCCTCATGGCGGGCGCGGGCTATGCCGAAGACGTCAAACTCGGCGTCATTCTCGGGTTCACCGGACCGATTGAATCGCTGACCCCCGACATGGCCGCCAGCGCGGAGCTGGCCATGAAAGAAGTGAGCGACAGCGGCGCGTTTCTGGATGGCTCGACCATCACGCCCCTGCGTGCGGACAGCACCTGCGTCGATGCGGCAGCGGCCTCTGCGGCGGCTGAGCGTCTGATCACCTCCGACGGTGTCGTCGCCATCATGGGCGCGGACTGCTCCGGCGTGACCGGCGCCATCCTGTCGAACGTGGCTGTGCCCAACGGTGTCGTGATGATTTCGCCTTCGGCCACCTCGCCGGGTCTCTCGACCGTCGAAGACAACGGCCTCTTCTTCCGCACCTCGCCGTCTGATGCGCGTCAGGGCGAAGTTCTGGCCGATGTGCTGGAAGAAAAAGGCATCACCTCCGTGGCCGTGACCTACACCAACTCCGACTACGGCAAAGGCCTGTCGGACGCATTTGCGGCCGCTTACGACGGTGAGATCACCATCAACACCTCGCATGAAGACGGCAAAGCCGACTACTCCGCCGAGATCGGCGCCATGGCGTCTGCCGGCGGCGAAGTTCTCGTCGTGCTGGGCTATGTCGACCAAGGCGGCAAAGGCATCATCCAGGCCGCAGGCGACACCGGCGCATTCGACACTTTCCTTCTCGGTGACGGCATGTATGGTGACAGCCTGATCACGGATCTGGGCGACATCGTCGAAGGCTCCATGGGCATCGTGCCCTGGGCTGAGGGCGAAGGCACCGATGCGTTCAACGCACTGGGCGAAGCCGCTGGCATCAACGTCTCCTCCGCCTACACCCGCGAAAGCTATGACGCGGCGGCTCTGATCGCTCTGGCCATGGCCAAGGGCGGAGAAGCCACCAAGGAAGCCGTGGCAGCCAACGTTCTGGACGTCGCCAACGCACCGGGCGAGCCGATCCTGCCGGGTGAGCTGGACAAGGCGCTCAAGATCCTCTCCGAAGGCGGCGATATCGACTATGTCGGCGCGACCAATGTCGAGCTGATCGGACCGGGCGAAGCTGCGGGGTCTTATCGCTTTTACACCATCACCGATGGTGCGTTTGAGACGGTCGACATTCGCTAAGACGCGACCAACGACATGAAACGGCCCGGGGCGTTTAGCGTCCCGGGCCCACGTTTTCGGCCCGAAAGACCAAAAGACATCGGGCCGATCTATGGGGACACATAAAATGATCGAAGTGCGTGATTTGCACATGCATTTCGGCGGTTTTCGCGCGGTTGACGGCGCCTCGCTCACGCTTGAGCAAGGCTCGATCACGGGGCTCATCGGGCCCAATGGCGCGGGGAAAACGTCGCTTTTCAACTGTATCGCGGGGGTCTTGACGCCGACCTCGGGGCAAGTGCTGTTCGATGGTGAGGACATCACCGGGCTGAAACCGCATGAGCTGTTTCACAAGGGCATCCTGCGCACCTTTCAGATCGCGCATGAGTTCGGCTCGATGACCTGTCGCGAGAACCTGATGATGGTGCCGTCGGGGCAATCGGGTGAGACGCTGTGGAACACCTGGTTCGGGCGCAAACGCATCGCCGATGAGGAGCGCGCGCTCAAAGCCAAAGCGGACGAAGTGCTTGAGTTCCTGACGATTTCCCATATCGCGGATTTGAAAGCGGGCGAGATTTCCGGCGGCCAGAAAAAGCTCTTGGAGCTTGGGCGCACCATGATGGTCGACGCCAAAATGGTCTTCCTCGATGAGGTTGGCGCCGGCGTGAACCGCACGCTTTTGTACACTATCGGCGACGCGATCAAACGCCTGAACGTCGAGCGCGGCTACACATTCTGCATGATCGAACACGACATGGATTTCATCAAACAGCTTTGCGATCCGGTGATCGTCATGGCGCAGGGCCAGGTCATGGCCACCGGCACCGCCGATGAGATCATGCAAAACGAAGCCGTGATCGAGGCCTATCTCGGCACCGGTGTGAAGAACAAGAAAACTGAAGAGGCGAGCGCATGAGTTTCCTCCACGCCAATGAAATGCGCGGCGGCTATGGCTCTGGCGCGGATATTCTGCACGGCTGTACGCTGACCGTGCAAAAGGGCGAGATCGCGGTGATCGTCGGGCCAAATGGGGCGGGCAAATCGACCGCGATGAAGGCGGTCTTCGGTATGTTGAACCTGCGCGAGGGGCATGTGCATCTCGATGGCGAGGACATCACCCGCCTGTCACCACAGGAACGTGTCTACAAGGGCATGGGATTCGTGCCGCAGACCCATAATATTTTCCCGACTATGACGGTGCGTGAAAATCTCGAAATGGGGGCGTTTATCCGCAAGGACGACATCGAACCCACGATTGAACAGGTCTACGAGCTGTTCCCGGCGGTCTATGAGAAGCGCAACCAGAACGCGGGTGAATTGTCCGGCGGGCAACGCCAACAGGTCGCCGTGGGCCGCGCGCTGATGACCCAGCCGAAGCTTTTGATGCTCGATGAGCCGACCGCGGGCGTCTCGCCCATCGTGATGGACGAGCTGTTTGACCGGATCATCGAGGTCGCCAAGACCGGGATTTCGATCCTCATGGTGGAACAGAACGCTCGGCAAGCGCTTGAGATTGCCGACAAAGGCTATGTTCTGGTCCAAGGCGCCAATGCCTATACGGACACGGGCGCGAACCTTTTGGCGAACCCGGATGTGCGCCGGACGTTCTTGGGCGGATAAGAGAGGCAGACAGATGGATATTCTCAACGCCCTCGTGGCCTTCACAAATTTCGTCGTGGTCCCCGCCACGGCTTATGGCGCGCAATTGGCGCTTGGCGCTTTGGGCGTCACGCTGATCTACGGCGTCTTACGGTTCTCGAACTTTGCCCATGGCGAAACCATGTCCTTCGGGGCGATGGTCGTGGTGCTGGTCACGGGCCTGTTTCAAAGCTGGGGCGTTTCACTGGGCGTCCTGCCCACGGCGCTTTTGGCCCTGCCCTTTGGCATCCTGGCAACGGCGCTATTGCTCTTGGCGACCGACAAGGTGGTCTACAAGTTCTACCGCAAGGTCAAAGCCGCGCCGGTGATGTTGGTCATCGTCTCGACCGGCGTGATGTTCGTGCTGAACGGCGTGGTGCGGATGATCGTCGGCACCGATGATCGCCGCTTCGCCGATGGCGCGCGTTTCGTGGTCAACGCCCGCGAGTTCAAGGCTTGGTCGGGGCTCGAAGAAGGTCTCGCGATCCGAACGACGCAGGTCATCACCGTGGTCGTTGCGATGATCACCGTGGCCGCGCTCTTCTGGTTCCTGAACAAGACCCGCACCGGCAAGTCGATGCGCGCTTATTCCGACAACGAAGATCTGGCACTGCTGTCCGGCATCAACCCGGAGCGCGTGGTGACGATCACCTGGCTTTTGGTCGCGGCTTTGGCGACCATCGCGGGCGCTCTCTATGGCCTCGACAAGTCGTTCAAACCCTTCATCTTCCAACAGCTTCTCCTGCCGGTCTTCGCCGCGGCCATCGTCGGCGGCATCGGCAATCCGTTGGGCGCCATCGCGGGCGGGTTCGTCATTGCCTTCTCGGAAGTCACCCTGACCTACGCCTTCAAAAAAGTCGTGACCTATCTCGGCCCCGACAGCTGGGCGCCGGATGGATTGGTCCAGCTTTTGTCGACGGACTACAAATTCGCCGTCTCCTTCGCGATCCTGATCATCGTCCTGCTGTTCAAACCGACAGGTCTCTTCAAGGGGCAAAACATATGACACATGCATCGACACAGCCCTCCAAACAGGCCCCCAAGCCCCTGCCTCGTGCGCCTTTGTATTTCGCAGCGATGGCAGCGCTGATCATCGCGGTCGGGCTTTTGCAATCGTGGAACTCGGCGCTGGCCATTCTCAACATGGGGCTGATCTCGGCCATCATGGCTTTGGGGGTGAACTTGCAATGGGGCTATGCGGGCCTGTTCAACGTCGGCATCATGGGCTTTACCGCGCTGGGGGGATTGGCCGTGGTCTTGACCTCTATGCCGCCTGTGCCGGCCGCTTGGGCCGCTGGTGGTGGGCGGATGATCCTTGCGCTGCTGGTGGGCATCGGCACCATCGTCGGCGCGGTGCTGATCTATCCGCGCCTGCCGAAAACCCGGCTGCGCGGGCTGTTTCTCACCGCTTTCCTTATCGTCGGCTTTGTCCTCTACCGCACGCTCTTCGATCCGGCCGTCGCGGCGATCGAGGCGGTGGATGCCTCTACGGCGGGCTATCTCGGCGGGCTTGGGCTTCCGGTGTTGCTGGCTTGGCCGGTCGGTGCGCTTTTGGCCGCGGGGGCGGCGTGGATCGTGGCCAAGACCGCTCTGGGCCTGCGCTCCGATTATCTTGCCATCGCCACTTTGGGCATCGCGGAGATCATTTTGGCCGTGCTCAAGAACGAGGATTGGCTGTCGCGCGGCGTGAAGAACGTCAACGGCCTGCCGCGTCCGGTGCCCTATGAGATCGACCTTCAGCAAAGCGAATGGTTCCTGTCCCTGATGGCCAAGATCGGTGCCGATCCGGTCATCGGTTCGTCGATTTTCGTCAAACTGCTCTATGCCGGGTTCTTTTTGGCGGTCATCGGGATCATCGTTCTGGCGATGGAACTGGCGCTCAAAAGCCCTTGGGGGCGGATGATGCGGGCGATCCGGGACAATGAAGTTGCCTCCGAGGCGATGGGCAAGGATGTCACCGGGCGACACTTGCAGATTTTCGTTCTGGGCGCTGCGATTATCGGCTTTGCCGGGGCGATGATGACCACGCTTGACGGCCAGTTGACGCCGACCACCTACCAGCCGCTGCGCTACACCTTCCTGATCTGGGTGATGGTGATCGTGGGCGGCTCCGGCAACAACTGGGGCGCGGTTCTGGGTGGCATGCTGATCTGGTTTTTGTGGGTCGAGGTCGAACCCATCGGCGGTTGGATTGTGAGCGTTTTGACCTCCGGTCTGGCGGAGGACTCCGCGCTCAAGGCCGGGTTGATGGAACGCGTGGCCTATATGCGCTATCTGACCATGGGCGTGATCTTGTTGGTCGTGCTGCGGTTCTCTCCCAGAGGGCTTTTGCCCGAAAAATAGACATGCGGGTTGTTGCCCGAAAAGTAAGAGAGCGGGCACCTGCCCGAAACGTAATGGTGTGGGCGGTTGCCCGAAGCTGCGCAAAAGCGCGCAGATTTGAGACGGGGCTGTGCTGAAAAACCTTTCGGCACAGCCCGGCACATAACGTAGTCTTCACAAGCGGCGCCCAAGCCGCACACCATAAGGCACCCGACATGAAACTGCTCGCAGGCATTTGTGCCGCAGGAAATTCCGCGCGTATGGGATTCGACAAACTCTCGACCGCGCCCTCTTTGCATTCCCCCGACACGCTGTTGAGCCGGGCGGTGTCGGCGGCGCGCGGCCAGCCCTTTGTCGTCGCCCTGCCGGCCGAGACCCATCCCTATTTCCAGAACCGCCGCGATGTGCTGCGGCCGCATGACGATTTCATCACCGTGGCGGACAGCGATCTCGGCATTTCCGCGACGCTCAAAGCCCTCGCCCGCTATGCCCTGGAACGAGAGGCGGATGCACTGGCGGTGATCATGGCCGATATGCCGTTTATCACCACGAGCCATCTGGAAACTTTGGTCATCCTGTTCGAGACCTTCGGTGGCACGCGGATCGTGCGGGCGCAGTGTCAAAGTGGGCGCGAAGGCTATCCGGTGATTTTCCCGGCCTCGGTGCTGCCGGAGTTCGAGGCGTTGACTGGCGACGAAGGTGTACAGGTCCTGGTCGAACGGCATGGCGCGAAACGAGTCGAAATGCCGTCGGAAGCCCCCTGTTGGCATGTGAACACGCCGGAGGACTGGCGCCAGATGTGAGCCCTCTTTCGTCAAAGAAAACACCGCCCAGGATCCCTGGGCGGTGTTTCTCGTGTTCTGAAAACCAAGCAACTCGTAAAAAATCTTGTCGGATCCGTCTCCCCCGGGAACGCCCGAGGGGGACGGTCAGGATCGACGCGATGGTCCCCAGCAGGCCCCCACCGGGTGCGTCGATCAGAGCGAACCTTTGAGGATCAGGAGACCAGAAGCTCCGCCTCATGTTTGCGCAGGATGCGACGCGCGGCAGAGAAGCCGCCACGGGTCGACACTTCGGCCAGCTCCGGGAAGAGCGCGAAGAGTTCCTCGCGGGCCTCGTCACCGATGCCGGAGAGCGTGTAGTCGCCCGGTTGGAAGCTTTCCGACCAGGTGCCGTCCGACAGAACCACTTCGTGGCGGTCGAACATCACGTGGATGTAGGTCACATCAGAGGCCTCAACCACATCGACACCCTCCATGCGGGTCAGGTGTTTGGCGGCCACGAGAACCTCATGCTCTTCGAACAGAAGTGCGGCTTTCTCGTTGGAAACCAGCATCCGGTGGTTCGGAGAGACGACCATGTCACGCTCCGGCAGACCGGCGCCAAGCGCGCCCTGACGGATCAGAACCGGCATCAATTCGCGACGGGTGGTCAGTTCGGCGCTGGTGAGCGCCTTGTGACCGATCCAGCGGATTTCCTGAATGCCATTGTCGCGGGTGATGACGCGATCGCCGACCTTCAGCTCCTCGACCTTCATCTCGCCTTTTGGCGTCGCGATCAGGGTGCCCGGCGTGAAGCAGGGAATGATCTCTTCGATGTTGGTGTAGTTGATGTTGGCGTATTCATCAGTGCCCGCATTGTAGAGCTGGATCTGACCGTCATAGCCATTGCCATCGCTGTCGGGGTTCTGAACCTGGTGGGTGATCACCCAGCCATTGGACAGAAGTTCGGACAGGTTCAGCGTGTCCCAGTCAACGCCGCCTGCGCCACCGTGCACGGTGGTGTCGTAGACGCCCGATGTGACATCGGTGAAGGTGACATAGATCGTGTCCTGATCGTCGTCACCATAGAGGTAGTCGTTGTCACCGCCGCCGTAGATCGTATCCTGATCTTCGCCGCCGTAGACAGTATCATGACCTGCGCCTGCGTAGATCGTATCGTCGTCGATGCCGCCGTCGATGTAATCGTCGCCAGAGCCGCCATAGATCAGGTCGTCATCGTCCTGACCGTAAATGGTGTCGTTGCCAGCACCGCCATCAATGACGTCCATGCCGTTCTCGACCTCGAGATCGCCCTCGTCATCGGGGACGTTCAACTCATCGGGATAGGCCGGATCGAGACCGCCGTAGATGGTGTCGTCGCCGTCACCGCCCTCAATCGTATCGGAGCCTTCGCCGCCGATGATCGTATCGTTGCCGGTGCCACCGAAGAGGGTGTCATCGTCAAAGCCGCCGTCGATATAGTCGTTGTCAGCACCGCCATCGATGTAGTCCGCGTCATCGCCACCGGAGATGGTGTCGTTTCCGTCGCCACCAAAGATGGTGTCCTTGTCGTTGTCCGGGTCGGCATCGTCGGGCACATAGGGGCCGTAGCCAAGATCCGGGCTGCCGTCCGGACCGCCGATGATGACATCGTCCCCGTCGCCGCCGACGATATAGTCCTGACCGTCCCCGCCATCGAGGTAGTCGTCGCCGCCAGCACCGGAGATGGTGTCGTCGCCGCCCATCCCCCAGAATTCATTGGTGTAGGTGTCGGACGGATCGGTGCCCTGGTGGTCGAAACCGGTCAGGGTGTCGTCATATTCGGAGCCGATCACGCCGTCGATGCCGCCTTCGATCGTGTCGTTGTCGGCATCGCCGCCGGAGAGCTCGCTGGTGGACAGGTTGACGTTCACCGCCTCATCCGAGCCGGAGTAGTCGAGGTTGTCCTGACCTGCGTTGCCCTGGAAGGTGTCCGCGCCCGCGCCCCCGATGAAGGTGTCGTCGCCCGAGCCGCCCGAGAGGTAGTTCGTGCCAGTGCCGCCGACCAGCGTGTCGTCACCGCCCTCGCCATAGAGCACGTCATCGCCTTCGCCGCCATCGATGTAATCGTTGCCCTCGACAATCGGGGTCACGACCGCGTCATCGATCAGATCGCCGTTCATCGAATAGCCGGAGTTCACATCACGCGAGGTGAGCGTGAAGGTGATCGAGCTTTGGCCTTCGAAAGAGGCGGAGAACCAGGCGTCCTGATCGCTCGGATCGTTGGGCTCAGTGCCGGTCGCGGAGACCGTGCCATCTGCGTTTTCGACGATCAGAGAGCTGTCGCCGCTGACGCCGAAGTTGGTGAAGGAGGCGCCATCCACGGTGACGGATTCGGGATCGAGGCCATCGCTGCGGGTGCTGTCGATGTCGTTGAAGGTCGCGGTGGAGTTGATCGTGACCGGCTCGCCGGTTGCGGCATCATAGAATTCCATGCGGAAGGTGGCAGTCATGCCGCCCTGGCTGGAATAATTGTTGCCGTTCAGCAGGATTTCTGAGCCATTGCCTCCGGAAAGATCAACATCGAGGTGCGGATCAGAGGTCTCGACCAAGACCAGGCGCGCGTTGACGACGGTGCCGTCTTCGAGCGTGGTGACATTTTCATAGATGGCGCTGTCACCCGGATTTGCATTGTTATTGCCCCAAGAGGTGTCGCTGCCGTAGAGGTAGTTGTTGTAAGACAGGACCAGCGGATCGGCGTCCTGGGCCTCATAGGAGGAGCCTGCGCCACCGTCGCCATAGACGACATCATCGCCGGCACCGGCCAGAACGGTGTCATCCCCGCCGCCCGCAATCACGACGTCATCGTCATTGCCTGCGGCATTGTCGCCGGCGTCGATCATGTCACCTTCGGGGTCCCCCGTGTAGGCGCTGTCGATCACGTCGTCGCCAGAGGTGCCTTGCACAACGCCGTCGAGTGTCGGATCGGTCGGATCGGAGGGATCACAACCGTCGTCATGATCATGGTAATAAGTGCCTGTCATCGTCTCTCTCCTTCACACCTCGTTAACGCGGGCATAGATCCCCTCGTGCAACGGTCACTTTACGCCCGGGAATTACATACCGGACTGTTTACCCTGTTCAGGCCAAACAAGCGTCCGCGCAGACCGAATATATGAGGGAAAGAAACGACCAAATAGGCCAGTGGCAACACTCGCAATCGTCTCAATATGCAGCAGCAGACAGACCCGCAGCAGGTCAATCTTTCTCCACAACGGACGCAGAAGCCGATTCCTTCCCGGAAGTCGATTTACGCGGCCGCCCCCGTGGCCTTTTAGATGCCCCCCAGTGGGCCCTTACTGGATAAGTCAAAATTGCGGCCAAGCAACAGGGAAAAAGGCGTGAATGTGATCAATTATGGCATTGAAGTGGCGCTCATTCCGGAAAATCGCAGCGATTTCGCCTCTGAAATGGCATCATTCGGTGTCATTTTAATCAGTTATAATAATTATAAATCAACATGTTATGTTTGATTTTCGCGGTTTGGGTAGAGGCCATTTACCATAGGTTAAGTTTCCGCGGGGGTAACATTAAGGAACCGACTCAAAATGTGGCAAAAACGAGGCTATCATTCAAAATTGGAACCAATCGAGGCTCTTGGATCAAATTTTGGAAGAGTTGAGAACAATCGAAATTGCTCTGCCGAATCGAGATCTTAGCTGTTTGCGCTCGCATGTTTTTAAACGTGTTTCAGACAGGGCAAGAGGCACAGGGCCTCCTCAGCGCTTTGTCGTCAGGTCGAGCTTGAAGAGTTTGATAATCGTTCTGCGCGAGGGTCGGTGCTGAAAACCTGTGATCCTGCCGAGATGCAACACAATGAAAACCCACTCTGTTGTCAGAAAATAGGTGATCATTCAGAAGGCACACATCGGCCACAACAATGGCAGGGACAATATGAAGACCAAGCTCGAGTCCCTGGAATAGCCCCCTGAAAGTGGTCCACCTACTGGGATAGATTGTCCGTTAAATTGGAGGATCAGCGATGGCTGGAAAACGAGAGAAGTCCGAAGAAATTGTATCGAAGCTTCGGCAAGTTGAAGTGCTGCAAGGTCAAGGTGCGACGGTCGCCGAAGCGGTGCGCCAGATCGGCGTGACCCAGCAAACGTTTTATCGATGGCGCAAGCTTTATGGCGGGATGCAGCGCTCACAACTCGTCCGTTTGAACGAACTTGAGAAAGAGAACCAGCGGCTGCGGCGGGCAGTGTCTGATTTGACCTTGGACAAGCTTATTCTGACCGAAGCAGCGAGGGAAAACTTCTAAGCCCTTCTCGTCGCCGGAAGTGCATTGATCATGTGCGGCAGGAGCTTGGCGTATCCGAGCGCCGCGCCTGCCGCACATTTGGGCAGCATCGATCGACGCAACGCAAGGTGCCGCAAGGCCGTTCAGATGAGCGGCAGTTGACCGATGATATCAACGAATTTTCGGATCAGTACGGACGCTACGGATATCGGATGATCACTGGTTTGCTGAACAATTCGGGCTGGCAGGTGAACTACAAGCGTGTCGAGCGGATCTGGCGGCGTGAAGGGCTAAAAGTTCCACAAAAGCAAAAGAAGAAAGGACGGCTTTGGTTGAGCGACGGGTCATGCGTGCGTCTTAGGCCGGAGCGGCCAAATCACGTTTGGTCCTACTACTTCGTTCAGGACCGCACTGCTGACGGGCGAGTCTACCGGACACTCAACATCATCGATGAATACACAAGGGAGGCGCTGATGATCCGCGTTGATCGAAAGCTCAACTCAACCGAGGTGCTGGATTCGCTGACGGACCTGTTCATCTTGCGCGGTCCACCAGGGTATATCAGGTCGGACAATGGGCCAGAATTTATCGCCCAGAAGGTGCGCGACTGGATCGCCGCCGTTGGTGCGAAAACAGCTTACATCGAGCCAGATTCACCTTGGGAAAACGGGTACTGTAAAAGCTTCAATGCTAGGTTCCGAGATGAGCTGCTCAATGGCGAACTGTTCTACACCTTAAAGGAGGCCCAAATCCTCATCGAGCGATGGCGCGTTCACTACAACACCGTCAGGCCGCACGGCGCTTTGGGCTATCGCCCACTCGCGCCAGAAACCATTGTTCCGATGGACCAGAGGCCTACAATGCAATAACAATTAACTCGGAACACCCGATGGGGTCACACTAGGTGCTATCCAAGAACGCCATCAAGCGCGGTCACTCCGAGAATTGACCAGTGACTTTCGGCCCTCACCAGTCATTCATTGCGTCTTTCATCGTTGCAACGCAGATTCGTAAAAGCGGTTGTTCAGGGCATTAATGGCCGGGCCGTATATTGGCTAAGCGCTCAAAGCGTAGATGCGTTCCGCTGCCGCTAAAACGATTTCAAATGCACATGCACAATGCACTCAAACTGAAAATTTGCCTGAGAATTTAAATTAACTTTAACGACTAATAGTTTCTACTTGAAGGGATTTATTAACTCCGGATCTTCACGGTTTCTCCAAGCTACTTTCAAAACAGCGAAGCGTGGACAATGGAAACTTAAGGATCATTAGATCATGTCGACAAGTTACACCTTAGGAACAATCGCATCTGAAAATTCGTCTTCCGCCGAGATCTCGAACGCCCACTTCCAAAGCGTCCTAGTAAGTAAATATGCCTTCCAAGACTCTGAGAGTCGCCTTGAACAGGGAACCGTTTTTGATGACGGCATGGACGCCCTCGGCGTCTCATCTATTCGCTTCCCAGGAGGGACTGAAGCTTGGGATGGCTCTTTTGATTTTAGAAACCCGGATGATGTGGCAAAGCTTCATGATGTTTTAGACTACTGTGCTAGTCAGAATATCGGCATGCAATTCACAGTTCCGGTGCGCTGGTTTGCAACGGAAGAATTAGACGCAGACGGGAACAGAATTGCCTATATCTCAGATGAGGATGCACAGGCGCTTTCAAAATTCATAGAAGAAGATTTGCTTGGTTACGCTACAAGCCTCGGCGTTCCAATTGAAAATATAAAATTAGGGAATGAGTTTCTTGCGTCGGCGAACGGCGATGAACACGGTCTTGATCTATCTCCGCTTACCCCTGAGGAGTATGGAGCTGCGGCAAGTGCAGTGGCCATCATTGTTGGCGAATCTCTCGCGAATTTCTCCGATAACAATCCCCTCGCCGAGTTTACAACTCCCCCAGATATCGTTCTGGAAATGCCTCTTTGGACTGGAGGCATTGATCGAATGCTTGAGTATTTCGATACAGATGCGTCGCAATACATCAGCGCAATCGACACCCATGGGACCCATATGAGCCTCGAAGCTAGCTTGGATGAGTTGCTCGGTACAAATGCGAATGAAACTTGGTATGATGATATGCCAGTAGCGGACAGGCTAGAGCTTCTTATTTCACATATGAATGACTCTAGCGCCGAATATGGTTTCGGGGAGTTGACGTATCTCAATGAAGCTTGGGCCGTCGACAAGGCAGGACTCGATCATCTTGCGCAGGCAATTTTAACTTTTCACGCGATGTCTGTTAGCGGTGTTGAGTCTGCAACTCTCTGGACAGCATTTTCTGGGGGCGACTTCACTACAACGTCTGCTGCATTTACCGACAATAACGGAGGCAGAACGCGCATGCTTGGTGAGCTATTTACGGAGATGCAAAGCCATTTGGTCGGTCTTACCGCAGTAGACCTGAACACAGGACTAACTCCTGCTGAAGAGCTCGAGAGTGGCTTCATTGTGCGTGCATTCATCGATGAAGATGGGAGAGCCGTAGTGTACATCGCAAATCTTGGCGAAAATTCTATGGAAGTGGACATTGATCTTACCGAATTCCTGTCAGCAATTCCGGGGTTTTCAGAGGGATTAGCTGACATTGAAGCACTTAAGTTCGGAGCTGCCAACGGCGCATTCGACAGCTTCTATAAAAGCTCAGACATGGAACTCTTCGACAGTGATTATCTCGGCATTGACCCCGTAGTCGATGGAGTTACGCTCGGCGCGTATGAAGTACTTCAAGTAAGTCTGACTGCCTCGGGGGAATTTGCTTCACAACTCGGTGACGAAATTAACGTTGAAGGCGATGAAGACGCTTGGATCATAGCGTACGAAGGGGACGATAACATCACAACTAGAAATGGTGCTGATCGGATCGACGCGGGTGATGGAAACGATACAATTTTTTCAAATGGAGGCTTTGATACAATCACAGCTGGAGCCGGAAATGACATTGTCTGGGGGGGGTATGGCCAAGACGTGGTTTATCTCGGCGATGGTGATGACGTCTTCTATGATGAAGCAAACCAAACCAATCAATGGGGTGACGACTTTGTCGATGGCGGCGATGGAAATGACCTAATATACGGTAGCGGTGGCGCTGATACACTCTATGGCGGCAATGGAAATGATTACATCGAGGGCGGCTCACAAGACGATATTATCCATGGCGATGACGGGGATGATATTATTGATGGTGGCATTGGATATGACTATCTGCTCGGAGGAAGCGGGCATGATGTAATATACGGCGGCGGTCACTCAGACACTATTCTCGCCGGTTCCGGAAATGACACTGTCTGGGGGGGGTATGGCCAAGACGTGGTTTATCTCGGCGATGGTGATGACGTCTTCTATGATGAAGCAAACCAAA
>NZ_JAATOT010000001.1 GCF_011806455.1 Celeribacter sp. HF31 | reverse complement strand
ACACCGGGTCTTTGGGCGACACCTCCACGCTGGCTGAGCCCGCCGTCGTCGAGGAGCTGATCGCGAATTCGCTGTACAATCTGAGCGCATAACGCAAAAAGTTCGCGGTGCGAACGAATTTTGCAAAATCACAAAGCCCGCTCCGCATTCTTGGGGCGGGCTTTTCATTTACACCAGAGCCGTCAGGGCGAAACACTGCGCGTCCAGCGCGCGGAGAGGCCCAGACGAGGATGTACGCTCCAGACCTGTAACAAACAGGCGACCTCTGTCAGATTGCGTGGGAAACGGGAATGTTGCATGATTTCTCCTCTTACACGTTCCCTATCCTGCGCCCGAACACTTCCGCATTGGTTAATGCACGCGCCCTGCTCTGTGACATTCCATTAAACTTTTAATGATCCCCCAAACCTGCCTCATCTGAAAGGTTTGTTAACCCTCTTCTGCCAGGCATGAGCCTATGGATGTGCGCGAGATCGAGACACAAAAAACATGGGAGGCGCTGGCGGATCGGGTCATGGCGCCCCTGCCCCAGCGTTGGCTCTATGGCGACGCCGCCAAGCGTGTCGGACGCGAGGTGGTGCGGCTTTGCGTTTTTGAGGGTGCCGCGCCTGTCGCGCTGGCGCAGATCGTGATGCGATCTATGTTCGGCATTCGAACACATCTTATCACCCGAGGCCCGCTTTTTTTCGATGAACCTGACAAAGTGAGCCGTAAAACCGCCCTGCGGAGCCTGCGTCGCGCGCTGCCTCAGGGGATCAAACTGGCCTCTCCCGAGGAACGTCTGGGACGCGTCCCGCTGTCGACCCCGCCTGAGATTGCGGAATTGGACCTAAGGCCCTGCCTCTCGGGACTTCGCACGCAGATGAACGGTAAATGGCGCAACGGGTTGAAAAAGGCCGAGGCGACGCGGCTCAAGGTGGCCCGACTGGAAGCAACGCCCGCAGCGCTCATGCCATTGTTGCAGGCGGAAAAAGACCGTCAGGCCGCGGGCAAATACCGCGCTCTGCCGCCGGAGTTCACGCTCGCCCTCCAAGAGGTTGCGCCGCGGTCCCTGCGCCTCTTTACTTCCTCGGATGCGCAGATGCTCTTTGTCGTTCACGGCAACAGCGCGACCTATCAGATTGGTCACAGCGGTCCTGAAGGGCGTGCGCAAAATGCTCACAACCTGATCCTGTGGGAGGCGATGCAGCGTCTCAAGGCGGAGGGTGTGATGCGGCTCGATCTGGGCACTTTGGATACGGCCAAAGCCCCCGATCTGGCGCGTTTCAAATTGCGCAGCGGCGCCACCGCGCGGCGACTTGCGCCAGCGGCACTCATCTAGGGTCACGAACTGCGATAATATTTGCGCCGGGCCTCGACCTCGATATCGAGCCGGAGCTGCACTTGCGCGATCTGGCGGATCAAATTCTTGCGGGCCTCCGCCTCGACCGTGTCACGCAGCAGCGCAGTCAGCGCCTCGATCTCTTTGCGCAACTCGAATTCACGCGGCACAACACCCGCCTCGGCCATGATGCGAAAGCCCGCCGCATCGCTGTCCGTGCCGCTTTGCATGTTCAAAGGCTTGCCCGCCCCTTTCAAATTGTCGAGCTGACCTTCGGCCTTGGCCTTAAGAATTTGTCTTTCGCTAAGCGTCGACCATTTCATCAGCGGCCCTCCACAGATGCCCAAAAGGATTCGTCAACTTAGTTGACAGATTAAGACGTCCCGCCCTAAAACACAAGAAAGGAGGCCGCGATGTCCGACACAACGAGGAGAGACATGCGCCCGGCAGATCAGCTTTACGCCGGGATTCAACTGACCCGCCCGCTACTGCGCAACATCACCGCACGGGTGGAGCGCGATTTGGAGGGCACAGGGATCACGGTCGGCCAGAGGGCGATTTTGGAGGTGCTTTTGGCACTCGATCACGCCACCGCCCCACAGATCACCGCACATCTCGATGTCACACGGCAATTCGTCGGGCGTGAGCTCAAGTCGCTGGTGGCGGAGGGCAAACTTGAGACCGAGGAAAACCCCGCGCATCGCGCCTCGAAGTTTTACCGGCTCACGGAGCGGGCGCGCGCGCAGATCCTGTCCATCCGCAGGCGCGAGATGCAGGAGATCGACGCCTTCGCACATGGGTTCACGAAAGAAGAAATCCGGGGATTTCATAAAATTCTTTGTGCCTTGAATACGGCATTCTCGGAAAGAACCTGAGAAAAATGAAGTTCAATTATTTGATTTATCTATCTATTTTAAACACTCGGAGCCATTTTTAAAATTTCTCAGGAACTTCCACCAGCCCGCTTTCATTGTCTCTCCATACCACATGCGAAACGCATGATTGAGAGGAGAAAAAGATGAAAACCCTGACACACAAACTGATGACCACCGCCGCTGTGATCGGCCTTGCCGCGACTCCGGTCTTTGCCGAAATGTCCAGCGAGACCGATGCGACCGTGTCTGAGGACGGTGTGACCATGCAGAGCGACACCACCATGGAGGCCCCGGCTGTGGACGACGCCATGGAGAGCGCCGAGGGCACCATGGACGATGCGATGACCGGCGCGGAAGAGACCGCCGAAGACGTCGCCGATGCGACCTCCGAAACGGCGAATGACGCATGGGAAGCGACCAAAGACGGTGCTCAAAACGTTGCCGCAGCACTTGAGACCTTTGGTCAGGAAACCGTGTCCGAGATTGTCGGCACCCAGGTTCTGACCGAATCCGGTGAAGACATCGGCGAGATCGACGCCATCGTGTCTGTGGACGGTGAAGTCAAAGCGATCGTCGGCGTCGGCGGCTTTCTCGGCATTGCCGAACACGACGTTCTGATCGAGATCGACCAATTCTCCATGGTCGACGAGAACAGCGTGATGATCCAAGGCGCGACCGAAGAAGAGCTGAAGGCGATGCCGGATGTGGATCTTTCTGATTATGAAGAGGTCGAAGGTGACCTGACGCTTGAACAAGCGATGAATTCGTAATCTGACACGCATATCCCACCCTGCCTCACACAAAACGGGATATGTGAAGCCCGCCCCGGATCTGCTCCGGGGCGGGTCTTTTTTTAAAAATCGAAGCCGCTTAGTTCAGTGCAGCGTCTGTGATTTCAAGCGTATAGGCGCCTTCCGGCGCTTTGGTGATCACCGGATCGGAGCCACCGGACAGAAGCGATTCCACGGTGCGCTCGTAATCGGCCACGTCCAGCGCGCCGTTGGACCCTGCGGTCAGCTTGGCCACTTCGGTCATCATGCGGACCTGATGCTCCATGGTCTGCGCGCCGGTTTCATCATACTCGAGCACGATCTCGGCGGCCTCTTCCGGGTTTTCTTCGGCGTATTTCCAGCCTTCCATGGAGGCCGCCACAAAGCGGGCCATTTTGTCCTTGAAGGCCTCATCTGTCAGGCTGTCTTCGAGCACATAAAGACCGTCTTCGAGCGTGGCCACGCCCTGGTCTTCGTATTTGAAGGTGATGAGATCGTCGGCGGAAATGCCAGCGTCGATCACCTGCCAATATTCGTTATAGGTCATGGTGGAGATACAGGCGGCTTGTTTTTGCAACAGCGGATCGACGTTGAAGCCCTGTTTCAGGACCGTCACACCGCCTTCGGAGCCATCGGTCGGGATGCCCAATTTGCCCATCCACGAGAGGAACGGATATTCGTTTCCGTAGAACCAGACGCCCAACGTCTTGCCCGGAAAATCCTCGGGCCCGGTGATGCCGGTTTCTTTCAGACAGGTCAGCATCATGCCGGAGGATTTATAGGGCTGCGCGATGTTCACCACCGGCGCGCCGTTTTCACGTGCGGCCAGAGCCGACGGCATCCAGTCGACCATGACATCGGCACCACCGCCCAGCAAAACCTGCACCGGAGCCACATCCGGGCCGCCCGGCTTGATCGTCACGTTGAGATCGGCTTCCTCGTAAAAGCCTTTCTCCAGCGCCACATAGTAGCCCGCGAACTGGGCCTGGGTGACCCATTTGAGCTGAAGCGTCACGTCATCTGCGGCGAAGGCGCCAGAGCTCATAGCGGCCAGAGCAGCGGCGCTCGTCAGTAGCTTTTTCATCGTGTTACAACCTCCAAGTTGTGTCTTGTGGCCGAGTTTTTTTCCCGTGCCATTCGTTGTCGCGAGGTTACCCGCGTTGTGAGGGGTGCCAGAAGGTCACCCGTTTTTCGATGCCCGCAACCAGACCGTAAAGCGCGGTCCCGGTGACGGCAGACACCACAATCTCAGCCCAAACCATGTCCGTTGCCAAGCGTCCCATCTCTGTCGTGATGCGAAAGCCCATGCCCCGGATCGGAGAGCCAAAATATTCAGCAACAATCGCCCCGATCAGCGCCAGAGAGGTGGCGATTTTCAACCCGTTGAACAGGAAAGGAAGCGCCGCCGGTCCGCGCAATTTGTGGAGCGTTTGAACATGCGTCGCACCATAGGTGCGCATCAGGTCGCGCTGCATCGGATCGACCGCCGCCAGACCGCCTAAGATGTTCACCAACATGGGGAAAAACACCATGATGGCGACCACGGCGGCCTTGGACTGCCAGTCAAATCCGAACCACATCACCATGATGGGCGCGAGGCCCACGATGGGCAGGGCTGCAAAGAAATTCGCCACCGGCATGAGGCCGCGTTTCAGGAAGTCGAAGCGGTCGATGATCAGCGCCAGAATGAGCGCCGCCAAAGTGCCCATCCAAAGGCCGTTGAGCGCCCCTTTGACAACAGTTTGCACCCAGTCCTCCCAGAGGATCGGCAGGGAGCCTGCCATGGCGGCCCCAATCGCGGTCGGAGGCGGCAGGATCGCGGGAGAAACGCCAAAGACGCGCACCACGACCTCCCAAAGCACCAAGACCAAGAGGCCAAACCCCAGAGGCCAGGCGATTTTCTCGAACGTCGTGTCAGGTCTCATACCGCACGCCCTCCCATCAGATTGCGCGCGAGTTTTTCGAACCCGCCGACGAGGAAAATCAGGATCGCGGCCAGGATCGCCGCCGCAAAGAGCGCGGCCCACATGATCATCGGCTCGCCGAACTGCGATCCGATCAGCATCCGTGCGCCAAGACCCGCGATGGCCGAAGTCGACAGTTCTGCCACCACCGCGCCGACAAAGGCGGCGGCGACGGAAACTTTGAGCGAGGCAAAGAAATAGGGCATGGAAGACGGCAGGCGCAGTTTCCAGAAGACTTCGCTCTGGCTGGCGCCATAGGTTTTCAAGAGATCGAGCTGCATCTGATCCGGGCTTTGCAGGCCTTTGACCATGGAGACGAGCACTGGATAAAAGCTCAGATAGGCGGCGATGATCGCCTTGGGCACCATGAGCGTGCCGGTGCCGACTGCGTTTGAGAGCACGACAATGATCGGCGCCAAGGCCACAATCGGAATGGTCTGGGAAATGATCGCCCAGGGCATGAGCGTCAACCGCCCGATGCGGCTCAGCACGATGACGGTGGCGATTGCAATGCCGATCACGATGCCAAAGCCAAAGCCCAAAAGCGTGGTCTTCAGCGTGATCGAGCCTTGATAAACCATCGAGCGTTTCGAGGTGATTTTCTTCTCGACCGTCGTATCCCAAAGCTCCGTCACGATCTGATGCGGCGCGGGCAAAAGCGGGCGTTTTTGCGACATGGTGTCGGTGATCAGCTCGGAAAACGTGACCTCGGTGCCGGCGCGTTCGGCCTGATCATAGGTCCATGTGCTGTTCATCTTGACGGCCGCCGCGTACCAGATGACGATGAGCGCGAGGAGGACTGTCAGGACAGGAATGATTTTACTCATACGTCATGCCCCGCTCTGAGGCCGTCGCGCACCCGATGCGCAATCTCGATGAACTCGGGCGTGTCGCGGATTTCCAGCGGGCGCTCTTTCGGCAGCGGGCTCTCGATCACATCGGTGATCCGACCGGGACGCGGGCTCATGACGACGATTTTGGTCGAGAGATAGACCGCCTCGGGGATCGAGTGGGTCACGAAGCCAATGGTCTTATTGGTCGCGGCCCAGAGTTTCAGAACCTCTTCGTTCAGCTTGTCACGCACGATCTCGTCCAAAGCACCAAAAGGCTCGTCCATCAACAGAATTTCCGCATCAAAGGCCAAGGCACGGGCAATCGAAGCGCGTTGCTGCATGCCCCCGGACAATTGCCAAGGGTATTTCTTGCCAAAGCCCTTGAGGTCCACGAGGTCCAGCACCTTTTCGACCCGCTTGTCCATGTCCTGTTTCGGGAAATCCATGATCTCCAGCGGCAGCTTGATATTGCCCGCAATCGTGCGCCACGGATACAGACCCGCCGCCTGAAACACATAGCCGTAGGACCGTGACTTGCGCGCCTCTTCGGGCGTCAACCCGTTGACCGTCAGCGTGCCGCCGGTGGGCGTCTCAAGCCCGGCGATACAGCGCAGGAACGTGGTCTTGCCACAGCCCGACGGCCCGATGAAGGACACGAACTCCCCCTTGTCGATCTGGAGATTGACGTCCTTGAGCGCATGCACAGGCCCGTCGTTGGTCTGAAAGGTAAGATCGACGTTCTGCGCGTCGATGACTGGCTTTTTCATTGGCTTATGTCTTTATTTTTGCTGCGGTTTCGCAGCCTGTCCCTGTTGTGCGGGCGGGCCTTGTGCGGCCCTGCCCATAGCTTACGCTCAGACGCCGGTCACCGGAATGCCTGCGCGTTCCACCGGACGCGGGGCGGTCAGTTCTTTCCACTTCGACAGCGCCTTGTTCACCGTCGCATTCGGATCGCGGGCGATGAAGTCTCCGTGGCCTTCCTTGGCCTTCAACTCGCCCTTGTCGACCGCAACATAGCCGCGAGTCAGGACGTAGCGCGGCAGTGCCGTGACCTCGATCCCCTCGAAGACATTGTAGTCGATCGAAGAGGCCTGTGTCTCAGCCTTGATGGTTTTCGACATCGTCGGGTCCATCACGATCAGGTCGGCATCCGCGCCCACCAAAACCGCGCCCTTCTGCGGGTAGCAGTTGAGGATTTTCGCGATATTTGTGGAGGTTACGGCGACAAATTCATTCATCGTGATGCGGCCCGTCTCGACCCCCATGGTCCAGAGCACCGGCAGTCGGTCTTCCAAGCCGCCCGTGCCATTCGGGATTTTCGAGAAATCGCCCACGCCGTAGCGTTTCTGTTCCGTCGTGAAGGCACAGTGGTCGGTCGCGACACAGGACAGCGTGCCCGAAGCAAGCCCGGCCCAGAGGCTGTCCTGATGTTTTTTGTTGCGGAACGGCGGCGACATCACACGGCGCGCGGCATGGTCCCAATCCTCGTTGAAATACTCGCTCTCATCCAACACAAGGTGCTGGATCAACGGCTCGCCCCAAACGCGTTTGCCGTTCATCTTGGCGCGGCGGATGGCCTCATGCGCCTCTTCGCAGGAGGTGTGCACCACATAGAGCGGCGCGCCCGCCATATCGGCGATCATGATCGCGCGGTTGGTCGCCTCGCCCTCCACTTGCGAGGGGCGAGAATAGGCATGCGCTTCCGGCCCGGTGTTGCCCTCGGCCAATAGTTTCGTCGTCATCTCGGCCACGAGATCGCCGTTCTCGGCATGAACCAAAGGCGTCGCGCCCAGCTCGGCACAGCGTTTGAAAGAGGCGAACATCTCGTCATCGTTCACCATCAACGAGCCCTTGTAGGCCATGAAATGTTTGAACGTGTTGATGCCCTTCTCTTCGGTGATGATCTTCATCTCATCGAAAACCTGTTCGCCCCACCAGGTGATCGCCATGTGGAAGGAATAATCGCAACAGGCCCGCGCCGATTTGTTGTCCCAGACCTTGATCGCATCCAAGAGCGACTGCCCCGGATCGGGCAGTGCGAAATCGACGACCATGGTGGTGCCACCCGCCAGCGCCGCGCGCGTGCCTGCGTAGAAATCATCCGAGGAATGCGTGCCCATGAAGGGCATTTCCAAATGCGTATGCGGGTCAATCCCGCCCGGCATGACAAAACAGCCCTCCGCATCGAGGATTTCATCGCCCGTCAGGTCCGGCCCGATCTCGACGATCTTGCCATCCTCGATTTTCACGTCGGCCTTATAGGTCAGATCGGCGGTGACAACCGTGCCGCCTTTGATCACCTTGCTCATAACTCTCTCCTTGTTGGCAAAAGCGGCGCGCCTTATCCCCGGCGCGCTCCTGCTTTTTCTTGGCTCAAATACTCATTCCACGATCTCAGCGGTTTCCAAAACCGCATGCAACAGCACATCGGTCCCCGCAGCCGCCCAGTCCTGCGTGATCTCTTCGGCCTCATTGTGAGACAATCCGTCAACACAGGGGCACATGATCATCGTGGTGGGCGCCACGGCGGCGGCCCAGCAGGCATCGTGACCGGCGCCCGAGACGATATCCATATGCGAATAGCCCAGCGTTTCCGCAGCTTTACGGACATTGGACACCAGCTCCGGGGTGAAGGTCACCGGGTCGAAATGGCCGACGGGTTCGACGGAACAGCCCACCCCGATCTCTTCGCAAATCTTCGCGGCACGTTCCTCGATCTGGCTGCGCATGGAGGTCAGTTTTTCGATGTCCGGCGTGCGGATGTCGACCGTAAAGACCACTGTGCCCGGCAACACATTGCGCGAGTTCGGCGTGAATTGCATCTGGCCGACACCGCCCACGGCGTTCGGCTGGTGATCCATCGCCACCTCTTGCACCATCTCCAGAATCCGCGCCATGGCAAGGCCTGCGTTGGTGCGCATCGCCATCGGGGTCGATCCGGTATGCGCCTCCTTGCCGGTGAGCGTGAATTCGAGCCACCACAGGCCCTGACAATGGGTCACGACGCCGATGTCCTTACCCTCGGCCTCCAGAATAGGCCCCTGTTCGATGTGCAGCTCATAATAGGCGTGCATCTTGCGCGCGCCGACCTCTTCATCGCCTTTCCAACCGATGCGTGCCAGTTCCTCACCATAGGTCTTGCCCTCAAGGTCCGTGCGCCCGTAGGCATAGTCCATCGTGTGTTTGCCCGCGAAAACGCCCGAGGCCAGCATCGCGGGCGCAAAACGCGCCCCCTCTTCGTTGGCCCAGTTGGTCACCACGATCGGGTGTTTCGTCTTGATGCCCAGATCGTTCATCGTCCGCACCGCTTCGAGCGCGCCCAGAACCCCCAGAACCCCATCGTATTTCCCGCCCGTCGGCTGGGTGTCGAGGTGGGAGCCGACGTAAACCGGCAGCGCGTCGGGGTCGGTGCCTTCGCGGGTCATGAACATCGTGCCCATGGCATCGACGCCCATCGTCATCCCCGCCGCTTCGCACCACGACTGAAACAGCTTGCGCCCCTCTGCATCTTCGTCGGTCAGCGTCTGGCGGTTACAGCCGCCCGCAATCCCCGGCCCGATCTTCGCCATCTCCATCAGACTGTCCCAGAGACGTTCGGAGTTGATCTTGAGGTTTTCACCAGCGGCGGCCATGGGGTTTCCTTTCCAAAAATCTGTCCTGTCCCAAATGATCGGGGTCCAACTTGGGGTTGGGGCGGTCTCGCATGTTTCGGATCAGATGCGCCCGCCTCAGGCCCTCAAGTCCGGCCAACAACTTTGACCATTTGGTCAAGAGCACCCTAACAGCACCGCGCGCGGACGCGAAACAGAGCAAACGCCTAAAACCCATGCAAACTTGCATCAAGTGCGGATTTAAGGCAATTCAGACTTCGATTTGGCGTTTTTTTTGGCAATTATAAAGCGACAGACGCTAAAAGGCAGGATGGAAATGGGAATCGAGCGACACATGCCCGGACGACAACCGCGCACACGCATTCAGAAAAAGAACACAGAAACCATCCTGGAAGCGGCTTTGGACGTGTTTTCACAGCATGGATTTCGCGGCTCCACGCTTGATCAGATCGCCAAGGCGGCGGGGCTGTCAAAGCCCAATCTGCTCTATTACTTCCCCTCGAAAGTGGCGATCCACCGGGCCTTGATCGACGAGTTGATGCAGAATTGGCTCGATCCTCTGCGTAAAATCGAGGCGGACGGTGAGCCGGTCGAAGAGCTTCTCGCCTATGTTTTGCGCAAACTCGAGATGGCCCGCGAGTACCCCCGCGAGAGCCGTTTGTTCGCCAATGAGATCGTTCAGGGCGCGCCCAATATCATGGACAAGATCGAGGGCGAATTGAAAAGCCTTGTGGATGAAAAGGCCCAGGTCATCGACGGCTGGATCGCCTCGGGCGCACTGGCGCCGGTCGATCCCTATCACCTGATTTTCTCGATCTGGTCCACGACTCAGCATTACGCCGATTTCGACGCTCAGGTGCGCGCGATCCTTCGGCCCGAGGGAGATGCGCATTTCGAGGATGCGGCGGCCTATCTCGACACGCTGTTCCGCCGGATGCTGACCCCCTGATCCGGGCTCTTAACCCGCTGGAAAGTGAGTCGCGCCGCTCCGATCAGGGGCGGCGTTAATCCTGTTAACCAAGAGTAAAAATACTCGGGGGTATTAACCCTTCAAAAACCATACCCCTTTATAAAGAATGTCGGTGGGGGCTCCTGAGAAAAGGAGCTTAGCATGACCAATATCACGGGCGTGCCGGCTTTCGGAGGTGGTGGATTTGCATTCAGACAACCGCCAGATCCGCCGAAGCCAGACGTTCCTCAGATCGCGGAAACCGCGCTGAACGGAACGGCAACTTATACAAAGGGGAACGAGCTTCCCGGCCAGAATGGCGATATCCTGTCTTACAAGATCGACGAGGCCTCTGATGAGTCCTCCGTCACCGCGTCCGAGCGCGCGATGACATCTGAATATGACACCGATACAACGGAGCTTCCCGACGACATCCTGACCGGGCCGACTCCGGCATTTCAGGCCTCTGTCCTTGAGGTCGAGCTCGATCTGCGCAACACGATTGCCGAGATTGCTGCGAAACGCACGCAAGCCGAAGATGAGGCGGCGATTGCACCGAGAAATGCAGCGAAGGCAGAGGGTGCGGAGGCGACCGAGGCCCCGGAGGTGACGACAAACGCCTCTGAGGACAATGCCAAAGACATGGCCACCGAAGAGGTGATGGCGCTCAGCGATGCGCCCTCCGAGGCCATTGATCCAGAAGCCCGGCTCTCCGGCCCGGCGGCGGTTCAGAGGACACCTTTTGACGGCTGACGTCTGAGGCAATCTCCGAAACCAGTGGCGCCAGGATGGCGCAATTTTCAAGATGGAAATCGACCCCGATCACCGTGCCGGCGGGTGACCCTGCGGAGCTTTGCCGTTCGGATTGTCAGGGACGAAAAAACAAACCCCGAGAGTGTCTCGGGGCCTGTGGTGATGTCGTGCCCCCGCTGCATGTGCAGGTGCCGGGGCGCCTGCGGTGGGGAAATGTGCTGTCGGCTGACCGAAATCAGCCGACAAATCCCGCCTCACTCCGCAGAAACAGCAGCGACGTTGTTCGGATGCGTCGTCCAGTTGGCATAATCGCCAACCGGCTTGCCCGTGCGCTCGTCCATCTCGCCTTTTTCTAGCGTTTTCATGGTGATACAGCCTTCGATCGGGCAAACATTGACGCAGAGATTACAGGCCACACATTCATCGTCCTTGACGGTAAAAGTGCGATCCGGGCTCATCTCGATGGCCTGGTGCGAAGTGTCCTCGCAGGCCGCATAGCAGCGCCCGCAATTGATGCAATCGTCCTGATTGATCACCGCTTTGGTGACGTGATTGAGGTTGAGATACTGCCAATCCGTCACATTGGGCGTGGCTTTTCCGACCAGATCGGCGAGCGCCATTTCCTTTTCATCGAGGTATTGGCTCAGCCCCGAAATCATCTCTTCGACGATCTTGAAGCCATAGGTCATCACCGCCGTACAGACCTGCACATTGCCCGCGCCAAGCGCCATGAACTCCGCCGCATCGCGCCAGGTGGTCACGCCGCCAATGCCCGAGATCGGCAGGTTTGCCGTCGCCGGGTTGCGGGCAATTTCGGCCACCATGTTCATCGCAATCGGTTTCACCGCCGGGCCGCAATAGCCGCCGTGGGTGCCTTTGCCGTCGATCATCGGTTCGGGCGAAAAGGCATCGAGGTTCACGGACGTGATCGAGTTGATCGTGTTGATCAGGCTGACCGCATCGGCGCCACCGCGCAACGCGGCCTCCGCCGGGTAGAGCACGTTGGTGATGTTGGGCGTCAGTTTCACGATGACCGGCAGGTCGGTCGCTTCCTTGCACCACCGTGTCACCATCTCGATATACTCGGGCACCTGCCCCACGGCAGAGCCCATGCCGCGCTCGGCCATGCCATGCGGACAGCCGAAGTTCAGCTCGAAGCCGTCACACCCCGTCTCCGCAATGCGCGGAATGATGTTTTTCCAGCTGTCAGCGTCACAGGGCACCATGACGGAGGCGATCAGCGCCCGGTCCGGATAGTCCTTTTTCACCCGCGTCATTTCTTCGAGGTTCACCTCCAAAGGACGGTCGGTGATCAGCTCGATGTTGTTGAGGCCCAAGAGGCGGCGGTCAGCGCCATGAATAGCGCCATAGCGCGGCCCGTTGACGTTGACGACCGGCGGGCCCTCTTCGCCGAGGGTCTTCCAGACCACACCGCCCCACCCGGCCTCAAAGGCGCGGCGGACGTTGTATTCCTTGTCAGTCGGCGGCGCGGAGGCCAGCCAAAAGGGGTTCGGGCTTGTGATGCCACAAAAGGTGCTTGTCAAATCGGCCATGGCTCAGCCCTCCATCAGCTTGGCGTGGATGTCTTCGGCGGCGTCGCGTCCTTCGGACACCGCAGTCACGGTCAGGTCTTCGCCGCCCGAGGCACAATCGCCCCCGGCCCAGACGCCCGCAATCGAGGTGCGACCGACGGCGTCCACCGCGATCTTGCCGCCGGTGATTTCGATCCCCTCCGGCGCACCATCGAGTGTCTGACCGATGGCCTTGAACACCTGATCGGCAGGCAAGCGGAAGGTCTCGCCGGTGCCTTTCAGACTGCCGCCTTCTTCGGAGGTATACTCGAACTCGACCTCCTCGACCGCGCCGTCACCGTAGACCGCAACGGGGGCCGCGTTGTAGAAAATCTGCACGCCTTTCGAGGCGGCGAGGTCCTGTTCAAAAGCAGAGGCGGCCATCCGCGCCCGGCCCCGACGATAGACCATGGAGACATTCTGCGCGCCCAGAAGTTTCGCCTGCACAGCGGCGTCCACAGCGGTCATGCCGCCACCGATCACCACGACATTGCGGCCCACGGGTAGTTTCGACAGGTCTTCGGCCTGCCGCAGCTCGGAGATGAAATCCACCGCGTCGAGCACGCCGTCGGCATCCTCGCCCTCAGCGCGAAGCGCGTTGACGCCTGCCAAACCAATCGCGAGGAACACGGCGTCATAGTCGGCTTTCAACCCGTCGAGCGTCAGCCCGTCGCCGAGCTTCTTGCCGGTCTCAACCGTGATCCCACCGATCTGCATCAGCCAGTCGACCTCTTTTTGGGCGTAACCATCGGGCGCCTTGTAGGAGGCGATGCCATATTCATTGAGCCCGCCGGATTTCGGACGCGCGTCGAACATCACCACGTCGTGGCCCTTCATGGCGAGACGATGCGCCGCCGCCAGACCCGCAGGGCCCGCGCCCACAACGGCGACGGTTTTGCCGGTCGCCTCGGCGCGGGTGTAGGGATGCACGCCTTTCGCCATCAGCGCGTCGGTGGCGTAGCGCTGCAAACGGCCAATCTCGACGGGTTTGCCCTCTGCGATCTCCCGCACACAGACCTCTTCGCAAAGCGTCTCCGTCGGGCAGACCCGCGCGCACATGCCGCCCAGAATATTCTGGTCGAAAATCGTCTTGGCCGCCGCCTCGGGCGTGCCGGTCATGATCTGGCGGATGAACAGGGGCACGTCGATCGAGGTCGGGCACGCCGTCATGCAGGGTGCGTCATGGCAGAAATAACACCGGTCTGCGGCGACGAGCGCCTCGTGATCGTCGAGCACCGGGTGCAGATCGGAAAACTGCGCGGCATAGCTCTCCTCGGGCAGGCGTCCGGCGGTGATGCCGGGCGTCAGCGGGCTGTTGGTCATCGGGCTTGCTCCCTGTTGGCTTGCTTTTCTTGGTGACTCGAGCGTGGCAGGCTTCAATTTTTTATCAAGCGGTAAAATTTATGATCCGGTCATTTTCGGTCTTATCCCGCTCTTCACGCCGCATAATCATGCGTGGACGCCCAAAACATAGGCAGAGTTTGCGCCATTCTCCCCGGGTCGGGGTCTGTTATCGGGTTTTCACGCAACGTCACAAGGCCTATATACGAACGCAGAAGATCAATCAGCCCGGGCTCGAACGGACCGCCAGACTTGGCAACCACACGAGACCTGAGCGGCCCAAAACCGAGTTGAACATATGACAAAGCAAAACGACGCCGACGTGGCTTTCATTCAGGCATTGGCAGAACTCCTGAGCGCCAACGAGCTCACCGAACTCGAAGTCATGCGCGAATATGGCGACAATGACAGCCTCAACGTCCGCGTGAGCCGCGCCGCCCCGCAGGTCGTTCAGACCGTGGCCGCAGCCCCCGCGCCTGTCGCCGCCGCCCCGGCTGCCGCACCCGCCGCCGCCGCACCGGCCGCAGCCTCCGACGCAGGCGATCCGGCCAACGATCCGAACGCCGTGCCCTCACCGATGGTCGGCACCGCCTATCTCGCCGCCGAACCGGGTGCTGCGCCTTTCGTAAAAGTGGGTGACAAGGTTTCCGAAGGTCAGACCGTTCTGATCGTCGAAGCCATGAAGACCATGAACCACATCCCCGCGCCGAAATCCGGGACCGTGAAACGCGTCCTCGTGGACGACGGCACCCCGGTCGAATTCGGCGCCCCTCTGATGATCATCGAATAAGGGGTTTGTCGATGTTCGATAAAATCCTCATCGCCAACCGGGGCGAGATCGCGTTGCGGGTGATCCGCGCCTGTCGCGAGATGGGCATCCAATCGGTGGCCGTCCACTCGACGGCTGACGCGGACGCCATGCATGTGCGGATGGCCGACGAAGCGGTTTGTATTGGCCCGAACAGCTCGGCCCAGTCCTACCTGAACTTCCCGGCCATCATCGCCGCCTGTGAAATCACCGGCGCTCAGGCGATCCACCCGGGCTATGGCTTTCTGTCTGAGAACGCCGCCTTCGTGCAGATCGTCGAAGATCACGACCTGACCTTCATCGGGCCCTCCGCGGAACACATCCGCCAGATGGGCGACAAGATCACCGCGAAAGAGACCGCCGAGAAACTGGGCATCCCTGTGGTGCCGGGGTCCAAAGGCGGCGTGCCCGATGTGGCGACGGCCAAGACAACCGCCGCCGACATGGGCTATCCGGTCATCATCAAAGCCACAGCCGGTGGTGGCGGGCGCGGCATGAAAGTGGCGCTGAACGAGGCCGAGCTTGAAGTCGCCTTCCGCACCGCGCGCTCCGAGGCGAAAGCCGCTTTCGGCAATGACGAGGTTTACATGGAGAAATATCTCCAGAAGCCGCGTCACATCGAGGTGCAGGTCTTCGGCGACGGTCAAGGCGGCGGTGTCCACCTTGGCGAGCGCGACTGTTCCTTGCAGCGCCGTCACCAGAAGGTTTTCGAAGAGGCCCCCGGTCCCTCGATTTCCCCCGAAGAGCGCGCCCGTATCGGCGGCATCTGTGCCAAGGCCATCGCGGAGATGGGCTACAAGGGCGCAGGCACGATCGAGTTTCTCTACGAGGACGGCGAGTTCTATTTCATCGAGATGAACACCCGTCTTCAGGTGGAACACCCGGTGACCGAGGCGATTTTCCGTCAGGACCTCGTGCGCGAACAAATTCGCGTTGCCTCCGGCGAAAAACTGTCCTTCACACAGGACGAGTTGATGCTGGATGGTCATGCCATCGAGGTGCGGATCAACGCCGAGAAACTGCCGAATTTCACGCCCTGCCCCGGTAAGATCACGCAATACCACGCGCCGGGCGGTCTGGGCGTTCGGATGGATTCCGGGCTTTATGACGGCTACACGATCCCGCCCTATTACGACAGTTTGATCGGCAAGCTGATTGTCCATGGGCGTGACCGGCCCGAAGCCTTGGCGCGTCTCAACCGTGCTCTGGGCGAGCTGATCGTCGATGGTGTCGACACCACGATCCCGCTGTTCCACGCGCTGTTGCAGGAAGAGGATGTGCTCACGGGCAATTACAACATCCACTGGCTGGAAAAATGGCTTGAGGCCAATCTGGGCTGACCTGAAACGTCGCTAAAGTTTGAAGGGCCGCGTGTGATGCGCGGCCTTTTCTTTTGCCCGCACTCACGTCACATTTGCCGCCATGAACCACGTCGAACTCACCCCGGAACTGATCCTGCAAGCCTATGCCAATGGCGTCTTTCCCATGGCGGAATCGCGCGAGGATGAGAGCCTCTTTTGGGTCGATCCACGCGAGCGAGGCGTCATTCCTTTGGACGGGTTTCACATCTCGCGCTCGCTGGCCCGGCTGATCCGGCAAGACCGCTATCGCGTGTCCTTCGATCAGGCCTTCGAGGCCGTGATGGAGGGCTGTGCCGATCGCGACGAGACCTGGATCAACGATACGATTTTAGATCTCTACACGGAGCTGCATGAGATGGGCTTTGGCCATTCCGTCGAGCTTTGGGAGGGGGATCGGCTGGTCGGCGGCACCTATGGGTTGGCCATAGGCACGGCGTTCTTCGGCGAAAGCATGTTTTCGCGCGTGCCCAGTGCTTCGAAGATCGTGCTGGCCTATCTGGTCGCGCATCTGAGACGCTCAGGCTTCACGCTCTTTGATACACAATTTCTGACAGACCATCTCGCCAGCCTCGGCGGGATTGAAATTCCTCGATCCGAATATCGCGCACTCCTGAGCAAAGCCTTGACAACACGGGCAGATTTCACGGCACACGCAGAGCCCCTGACGTCTCAGGACGTGCTACAGCTCAGGGGCCAGATGTCGTAACGCGGGTGGTCCATGGCGTTCAAAGCCGGGCTTGAGGCGACCATCCAGCCGGAAAACACCGGGGCCTCGTCACCTTGCGCGCGGACCACGAGATAGGCATAGGCATTACCCGAGGGGTTGTCCTCGGGGTAGCGGCAATCGCCCAGAAACACCTCAATCCGTCCGAAAACTTGCGTGCCACCGGTCTCCAGCGTCAAATCCTCGACTTGGCCGGTCAGCTTGTCGAGCGCACGCACGGTGGCCCCGGACGCCGAGACGACATTTTCCTGAAGCTCGGTGGTGATGTCTTTCAGCTCTTGCTGAAAGCCGTCATTGGGCAGGTTTTGCAGATCTTCAAGCGACAGCCCGCCAGCCCCAAAACCGCCGACCTGCTCGCCCTCATCCAAAGGTTGGATGATGATCTCATCGAGACCGGTTTCCAGATCGTCGTTGAACCCGCCGTCTTGCGCCCAAATGGGCGTGCTCAAGACCAAGGTAGCAATGAGCGCCGCACAACGGATCATTCCGAGGCTCCGTCGTCGCCGCTGCCGGTGACGAATTTCAGCAAGAGGTTGATCAGGCTCACGGAGCCCTGGGTGTCCGCGATCACCTGGCCATCCTCGAAATTGAACATCGAGCCGCCGGGCACCAGTTCGACGAAATTGCCGCCCAGAAGCCCCTCAGACGAGATCATCGCCGCCGTGTCATCCGGCAGCGCAATATCGCCGTCGAGCGTCAGTTTGGCTTCGGCGCGGAAGGTGTCGCGGTTGAGGTCCATCGCTGTGACCGTGCCGATCTTGACGCCCGCAAGGCGCACATCGGTGCCGGTCGAGATGCCTTCGGCAGAGCGAAAGGACGCGGTGAGTTGGTAGTGATCGGACGCGCCCGCGCCGAACCCGGTGATCTGGCCCGCATAGACCAGAAACCCGAAGGCCAGCGCCACGACGCCTGCGCCCACCGCAACTTCTGTCGGATTTTCGGCCATTATTCGGGCTGCCACGCCTCGTAATCGCGCCGCTCAATCGGCTTGGGCTGGCGGATCGAGCCCGCGGGCGCATAGGCTGCCACGGTGCCGGTCAGATTTTCGACATGCTCTTTTTCCCAGGGCTTGTGCTCAAGCGCCTCATGGCCCGGGTGGTTCGCAAAGGTGTGGTGCAGCCAGCCATGCCAATCCGGGCTGATCCGGGAGGCTTCGACATCGCCATTGTAGACAACCCAGCGACGGCTGTCGTTTTCATTGCGATAGAAGACATTGCCCTGGGCATCTTCGCCGACTTTGATGCCGTGACGCCATGTGAAAAGCTGCGTGCCAATGGTTTGACCTTTCCACCAGATCAACGCCCGCAGTGCCGTGTTCAAAATCCCCATGACGGTGTCACCTTTCGAATTTCGCTTGCATCTTTCTATGAACCATCCAGGCGCGGAGGTCCAGAGGGCAGCCGCTGCCCGCCCTGCCTTTTCCTGCTGAAATCCGCTTCAAATCCGCGTCACACCCCGGTGGCAAAGCAAAGCCCCGCCGACGGAAACCGCAGCGGGGCTTTGAAAACGTTCGGACGCATCTCTTAGGAGGCGGTCTTTTCCTTGGCGTCGTCCTCGGAATAGATCATCAAAGGCTTGGCCTCGGAGGTCACGGCCTCTTCGTTGACGACCACTTCGGTCACATTTTCCATGCCCGGAAGCTCGAACATCGTGTCCAGAAGGATGTCTTCGAGGATAGAGCGCAGGCCGCGTGCGCCGGTTTTCCGCTCGATCGCGCGTTTGGCGATGGCGGTGAGCGCCTCTTCGGTGAAGCTCAGTTCGGTGTCTTCCAACTCGAACAGACGCTGATACTGTTTCACCAGAGCGTTTTTCGGCTGGGTCAAGATGGTGACCAGCGCGTCCTCGTCGAGGTCTTCGAGCGTCGCCAGAACCGGCAGACGGCCAACGAATTCCGGGATCAGGCCGAATTTCAACAGATCTTCGGGCTCGAGCTCTTTGAACAGATCGCCAACACCGCGGTCGTCGTCGTTTTTCACATCGGCGCCAAAGCCCATCGCGGTGCCTTTGTTGCGCTGCGCGATGATGCGGTCGAGGCCGGCAAAGGCGCCACCACAGATGAACAGGATGTTCGTAGTGTCCACTTGCAGGAATTCCTGCTGCGGATGCTTGCGCCCGCCCTGCGGCGGCACGGAGGCGACGGTGCCTTCCATGATTTTCAGCAAAGCCTGTTGCACACCCTCGCCCGACACGTCGCGGGTGATCGAGGGGTTGTCGGATTTGCGCGTGATCTTGTCGACCTCGTCGATATAGACGATGCCGCGCTGCGCCCGTTCGACGTTATACTCAGACGCCTGCAACAGCTTGAGGATGATGTTTTCCACATCCTCGCCCACGTAACCGGCTTCGGTCAGCGTCGTGGCATCGGCCATGGTGAAGGGCACATCTAGGATGCGCGCCAGCGTCTGGGCCAAAAGCGTTTTACCGCAACCGGTCGGGCCGATCAGCAGGATGTTCGATTTCGCAAGCTCGATGTCCCCCGACCCTTTGGCGGCATGATTGAGACGCTTGTAATGGTTGTGCACAGCCACCGAGAGCACGCGTTTCGCGGTCGCCTGACCGATGACGTAGTCATCGAGCACCTGGCAAATCTCTTTCGGCGAGGGTACGCCTTCGGAGGATTTCAGACCCGAGGTCTTGGTCTCCTCGCGGATAATATCCATGCACAACTCGACGCATTCGTCACAGATGAACACGGTCGGACCCGCAATCAGTTTGCGCACCTCGTGCTGGCTCTTGCCGCAGAACGAGCAGTAGAGCGTGTTTTTGCTGTCACCACCGGACGAATTGCTCATCACATTCCCCTGAGCCTCAGGCTCTCTTGCGTTGTGCTTTGACCTATAGGCCCATCGGGGGCCAGCCGGTCAAAGAGCGATATTTGACAGAGTGTAGGACAGCCGTTTTTCGGGCACAATGGCAAAATCTCTCTGCCTGATGACCCGATTGGACGGCTCTCCCCCCTCATTTCGAGAGGGCGCATCGACCCGGTCAGGCCGAGACGCCCGTCATTTTATTCCGCGAGCGGCGCGCGGCTTTCGACGATCTCGTCGATCAGACCGAAGTCTTTGGCGTCTTCGGGCGACATGAAATTGTCGCGCTCAAGCGCATCGACCACGGTCTGGAGTTCCTGCCCCGTGTGCTTCACATAGATCTGGTTGAGGCGATCCTTGAGCTTTTGGGTCTCTTGCGCGTGGATCATGATGTCGGTCGCCTGACCTTGGTAGCCACCGGACGGCTGGTGCACCATGACGCGGGAGTTGGGCAGCGAGAAACGCATACCTTTTTCACCGGCCGTCAAAAGAAGCGAACCCATGGAGGCCGCCTGCCCCATCACCAGCGTCGAGACCTTCGGACGGATGTATTGCATGGTGTCGTAGATCGACAGGCCGGAGGTCACGACACCGCCCGGGCTGTTGATATACATGGCGATTTCTTTTTTCGGGTTTTCCGCCTCAAGAAACAGCAACTGCGCGCAGATCAGCGATGACATGCCGTCATGTACCGGGCCGTTGAGGAAAATGATGCGCTCTTTGAGGAGGCGCGAGAAAATGTCATAGGCGCGTTCGCCGCGGCTCGTCTGCTCGACCACCATGGGAACGAGCGTGTTCATGTAGGTATCAATCGGATCTTTCATCGGGCCCTGCCTGTTGTGTCGTCTGATGTGTTAGCGCGGAAGTGTTACCCAAGTCTTAGTAGCGGACCGGGGGGGCTGCAAGAGCACCCGGGACCTGTCTCGAAAATCAGCGCTCACCTTCTTGGCAGCAGGCTGTGAACGCATACGGATCACTCCACGCAAAATCATACAAAAACAGTTTCTTATGAGAAATTCATACTCTGGTAACCATGTTGGACAAAGCAGCAAAATCAGAGGTGTTGCCGCTTTGCCTCAAAATTAGACAAAATTTTTGTAAAATTTTATCGACCTGCGCTTACCCCACCAAAGACGGCAAAGCCACCAGGTGGTTGTCCCAGGCCAGACCCGGCACGGCGTTCAGAGGCGACATGCCCTCCTTGAGCGCCAAAAGCGCGCCAAAGCCGTCGGAGCCGAGATACCCCTCCCGCATGGGCGCCAGCCCGCAAATATCACCGCGCAGCACGGCGCCCAAGAAGGTGCCATCGGGCGCAAAACGATGCATCCGCCCGCCGCGCGGCGAAGTGATTGCCACCTCGGAGCCATCGCCCGCAAAGGCAATCGAGCCCGCGTAGCCCTTCATCGCATATTGCTCGCCCATCTCGGCCTCGGGCAAACGCACCTCTTCGCCGCGGCGATGCAACCCGATCAGAGGCACGAGCTCCATCTCATCGCCCTCCCATTGCATGGCAAAGGCGACCTGATCGTCCGGGCCGATCGCGAGGTGACGGATCGAGTTCTGATGCAGCTCAGGCGCCAGAACCACCTTCTCTTCTAGGGCAAAACTCGCAGAGAGATAGGCAAGCGAAGGCTCCATCTCGTCAATGTTTAACTTTTGCCGCCCCTCGCCAATCTCCGGGTGGGTAAAGATGCCACCATTGGCCACCACCAGCGTGCCGTCGGAGAGCGCGCGGATGTCATGCGGACCGATGCCGTGGGTCGCGACTTCGCCAACGCGGGCATAGCCCTTGGCGCGGTCCCAAATGCCCAAAACGCCCTTTTTCTCGGCGTAATTGTTCTCCGGCGTCACCAAAAGCGCGCCCTCGTTCACAAACAACCCGTGCCCCATGAAATGTCGCCCCTCGGGGGCATCCAAACGATGGGTGATCTTGCCGGTGGCACAGTTCACCACGACAGCAAAAGTCCCCGGACGGCGCGCGAAAGCCACTGCCTCAGGCTTTGTCGGATGGGCCGCGGCGGCGTGGCCGCGGGCCGGCAAGGGCGCGCGGAACAGGATTTGGGCCGTCTCGTCCAACCCGTAAAGTGCGTAATCGCCATTGGTGTCCTTGGCCGCGCCTAGAAAGGCAGGCGATCCGGCATCCGCCCAGCTCAGACGAGGAACGAGAGTTGCGGCCAAAGCTGCCTTGAGAAAGTTACGACGTGTGCTCATGTTTCCAGTTTCTTGATTTTATTGCGGGAAAAGATTTTCAAAATGGCGGAGGTCAGTCGCCATCGGACGAGTTGAACCCGGCGGCGACCCCCAAAGGCGCGCCAATCTCATTGGCGAGGTTGCCCATGAGGGTGGTGATATTCTGGCCGATGATCTCGATCTTCAACCGCCCCATCGGATCGCCCGCGCCCGCGAAGGACGGATCATTCAGCGCCTCCGTCAGGGCGATGGTTTTTGCGAAAGCCTCCTCGGAGAGCGGCATCTCGCCCGGCGCCAGGTTGCGTGCCAGATCGCGGGCGGCTTCGAGTTGCAGGATCACATTGCGCTCGGAGCGGCCGGAGCGGCGCGCCTCGGCGCGTTCGGGACGCGGCTTGTCAAAGGTGCCGATGGGCCGTCCGATGCGCTGATCCTTGGTGTTTTCCAAAGACGAGAGCAGCATGGTGTAAAGCGCCTGAACGCTTTCCTCTTTCGTCAGATAAAGCGGCTGAGGCGCCTCCCCGGCCATCAAAAGCGTCTGGGCGAACCCGTCGGGCGCGATCCATTCTTCTTTGATCTCCGCCGCCATACGGTGCAGGTCGTGGGTGATGGCTTGGACGAGGTGGCAGGAATAGCTGTCCTCGGCGTAGCCGTCGAACTGATCGTCAAACAGCATGTACTCCAAGGCAAAAAGCCCGCGCACCGCGATGGAGGCGTCGGCGAAGGCCTCGGGCGTCTCGACCACCGGGTCCTGGTCCGCGATGTAGCCCGAGAGCGTGCGCGGGATCATGCCCTTTTTGTCGGGCCAAAAGGCGATGGCGAGGATGCGGCCGTTCTTTTCAATCGGCCCCATATGCAGATGTTGCAGGCCCATCCAGGCATCAAAAGCCACGTCATAGGCGGGTTTGACATTGCCCGGCAGGCAATTGGCCTCCGTCACATCCGCCAGAAACGCCGTCGCGACATCAAAGCGGTCCACCGCTGGGATGGTGTGCTGGTTCACCGCACGGCTCAGTGCTTCGTCCAAGGGCGTGGCCATGGCAGGCACCAGAGGCACAGACAGGGCCAGAGAAAAGCAAAGAGCCGTGAAATAACGCATGTGGGGTCCCCTAGAGGCTTTCAAGAAAACGAATGAGCGCGGCGCGGTCTTCGGGGGGCATCTCCACCACGGCGTCGCGGGCCTTCTGGGCCTCGCCGCCATGCCAGAGCACCGCCTCCAAAAGCGTGCGCGCACGTCCGTCATGAAGGTAGGTCGTAGGCCCTGAAACGCGCGCCGTCAAACCGATCCCCCACAAAGGCGCTGTGCGCCACTCGGACCCTGTGGCGCGATGTTCGGGGCGATGATCGGCCAGCCCTTCACCCATGTCATGGAGCAACAGGTCGGTGTAGGGCCAAATGAGCTGGAACGAGCGCGGCGCATCGTCCTCGTCGCTGAGCCGTGCGGTGACATGTTTCGGAGTGTGACAGGCCGCGCATCCGGCCTCGGCAAACATCTCTTTGCCGCGCAGGACCTCTGGGTCATCCACGTCGCGACGCATGGGCACCGCCAAGTTTCGGGCGTAAAACGTCACCAAATCCATGCCGGTCTGGTCGATCTCATCGCCGCGCGCGTCGCCTGCGCCGTGCGGTGCCGCGCGGCAGTCGGCCTGTTCCGCCGTGCAATCGCCCGCAGGCGCGCGGAAGAGCGGAGAGGAAATGCCGATGTCGCCATGAAAGGCCGCAGCGGATTGTTCTTCGACCGTCGGCTCGCCGGCTTTCCAGCCGAAGCGTCCCAAAATGGGGGCATCAAAATGCCGTGACCAGACCAGATTGGGCCGCCCGGAGATGCCATCGCCATCGCGATCCCCCGGGTCGGCCAGCGCGAGAATGTCTTCGGAGGGAATCGCCTCCAAGAGCCCCAGCCCGATCATCGGGTTGGCGATCCGGGGGGAGGCTTGCAGGTCGTCGGGCAAAGGCCCGTAACCCGGATTGCCGATGCTATAAGTCGGCTGACGCAGGGTGACCACCTCGCCGCCCGACAGCGTGACGGGGATCTCCTGATAGCTGATCTCCATCCGGCCTTCCGGGGCAAACCCGACCAGCGCGAGGTCCTGCAACTGCCCACCGTACCCCGGCACGGGGCGGGTGCGCGGGGTGGCGCCCTGCCCATCGACTTGAGCGAGATAGGATTCGAGTTCCGTCAGAGGCGCGTCACCAGCGGGCACGGAGAGACGCAGGAACATCGAAGTGCGGTCGTCACCCGCGTGCTCCGGCGGATGGCCGCGTCCGTCGTTGACGTGGCAACGCTGGCACGACCGCGCATTATAAAGCGGCCCCAGCCCGTCGGAGGCTTTGGTGGAGGACGGCGAGGAGACCCAGAGCTTGGCAAAGAGCGCATTGCCCAGTTCGAAATCCAGTTTCTTCTCGAAGGGCAGCGTCGCAGGTGGCAAGGTGAAAGCCGTGTCATCGCCCGGATCGGCGACGGTGCCCGCGCCGCCTTGGTTGGCCTCGAAGGCTTCGGCTTTGGTGAAATCCGTTGTGGGTGCGATGACCGTCGCAATTCGCGCGCGCTCGGCCTCCGTGCGGGGCACGGTGGACAGATGCGGATCAGTTGTCAGGCCAGAAATCAGAAGTTGGTCGGCAAACGCACCCTGCCCCATGAGGGACAGGGCCAAAAGCAAAGTGGCCTTACTCGGCTTCGTCCATCGAGGCCGCATTGAGCAGCGCATAGCCTTGCTCGCCAAGTCGGGCGTAGAGATCGAGCTGGGTTTCGAGAAAATCAACATGGCCTTCCTCGTCGGCGATCAGCTCTTCGAACAGCGCTTTCGACACATGGTCGCCGACAGATTCACAGTAAGTCCGCGCCTCGTTGTAGAGCGCCAGCGCGTCCTGCTCGCCGGCGAGGTCCGCCTCGAGCGTTTCTTTCGGGGTTTCACCGATCCTGAGCGGATCGAGTTTTTGCAAATTCGGGTGGCCTTCGAGAAAGATGATCCGGTCAATCAGCTTGTCGGCGTGGTTCATCTCTTCGATGCTTTCCTCGCGCGATTTCTTAGCCATTTTCGCCAGCCCCCAATCGGCCTGAAGTCGGAAGTGCAGCCAGTATTGGGAAACGGCTGTCAATTCGGACCGGAGTGCTGCGTTCAGGTACTCAATGACCTTGGCGTCGCCTTTCATGGGATTATCCTCTCTTGCGGTGGTCTTTCAGCCCGCGCAATTCGGCGGGCACCTTGAGGTTAGCATTCTGGCGCATGGAGGAAAGGAAAAGCGACATGCAGTTGCCGCAATCGGGGGATTTCCCCAAGGCGCGGTAGACTTTTCCGGGGGTGATGATCGTCTCCGGGTCCGCGGCCCGCATCCAGTCGATGGCGGCATGGATGTCGCGGTCGGTGATGGCGTTACAGGAACAGACGATCATGATCTCGGCTCTTGGCTTGTGGAAAAAGGCGGCGCTCGATGCGCCGCCCCAAAGTGTGTTTACTGGAAAACAGCGTCCGGGTTGTCGAGGCTGTCGGAGCCTTCGACCTCGATCTCGGAGGCTGAGAGCACGCTCACGGCACGCTCGATCTCGCGCGTCTGAGCGACCAGCGCATCGACCGCCGACATGATCAACTCTTCGCCTGCTTCATTGCCGCGCGCCAGCATCTGGTCATAGGAGAACCCGGCTTCCGCCGCCGCTTTGATCTCGGCCAGTTCGACCATGGTATGATCCAAAGCGTGGCCCAGATCGTTCGAGAGGCCTGCGTCCTTCTCGGCCAAAAGGCTTGCAAGGCTCTCGCCTTTCACCTCAGTGCCATCGACGCGCATGTATTTGCCGAAATAGACATTGTGGATGCCCATGCCGTCATAGAAATGCGAGTTATGAGTGTTGTCGGAGAAGCAATCGTGCTCTTCTTCGGGGTCGTTCAGCATGACGCCAAGCTTCATCCGCTCGCCCGCCTGTTCGCCGTAGGACAGCGAACCCATGCCGGTGAGCATCGCGGTGATGCCTGCGGTCGGATCGTCCACGACAGCCGCGCGCGCTTCGCCGCCTTCGGCCCATTGCTCGGTGATCCATTCCAGATCGGAGACCAAAAGTTTCGTCGCGGACACGAGGTATTCGGCCCGGCGCTCACAGTTGCCGCCGGTACAGTCGTCGCCGGTCAGGTAATCGGTGTAAGGACGTGCGCCCGCGCCATGATCGGTGCCGTTCAGGTCCTGCCCCCAGAGCAGGAATTCGATGGCGTGATAGCCGGTGGCCACGTTGGCCTCGACCTCATCGGCCTCGTGCAGCGTCTCGGCCAGAAGTTCCGGCGTGATCTCGGAGGCATCGACAGTTTCGCCCGACAGCTCGAAAGACGGCGTGGCGATGACGTTCAACGCGGCCAGCGGGTTTTCGTCGGTCGCACCGCCATAAGAGCCATCGACATAGTCGATCAGACCTTCGTCGAGCGGCCAGGCGTTCACCTTGCCCTCCCAATCGTCGACAATCGGGTTGCCGAAACGGTAAACCTCGGATTGCTGGTAGGGCACGCGGGCCTCAAGCCATGCGGCTTTGGCGGCGGCCAGCGTCACGTCGGAGGGGGACGCGACGAAATCCGCGATGGCGGCGTCCAACTCCTGCGCCTTGATCAGGCTGTCCTCATAGACGGCGTGGGCCATGTCGGCGTAGTTGCTCACAACTTCGGCTTCGCCCGCAAAAGCGGCGGCCGGAAGCGTGGCTGCGATCATGGCCGTCATCATACGTTTCATGTGGTCTTGTCCCTTTGTCTCCCCCCGCTGCTTTGCTTGCGTTCTGCGGAGGCCTTCCAATCTGCGTGCTGTGACACGCCTGACTCTTCATAGGGAGATTAACTGACTTCTTTGGTCAGATATGTCAATCCTGATTATTTTAATAGGAATATGACAAAGCCGTCAGAGGGCCTTCGAAAACCGCGCGACCCTCTCTTTTTCGCCTTTTAGTCAAGCGTTTGGCGATAGCGTCGCAAAGCAATCGCCACGACCACCACGAGGATCACCACAATCGCCATCATATTGCCCGCCACCTCCGGAAGCCCCCCGCCCTTGAGCATCACCTTGCGCACGAGGCGCAGAAAATGCGTTGCGGGAATCGCCGTGCCGATGGTCTGCGCCCAGCCGGGCATGGCGGAAAACGGGAACATGAAACCGGAGAGCAGAACCGTCGGCAGGATGGTGAAAAACGACAGCTGCATCGCCTGCATCTGGGTCCGTGCCACGGTCGAAACCAGAAATCCGATGGCGAGATTGACGATGATATAGAGGTTAAAGCCCAGGAAGAACGCCAGAAACGAGCCGGAAAACGGCACATTGAACAGCACTCGCGCGGCGATCAGAAAGACGAAGGTCTGGACGTATCCCACGAACACATAGGGCAAAATCTTGCCCAGCATCACCTCGGCGGCGGTCACGGGTGTGGCGATCAGGCTTTCCATCGTGCCTTTTTCGGTCTCGCGCACGATGGCCACCGCCGTGATCAGGATCATCGTCATCGACAGGATCACCGCCAAAAGCCCCGGCACGATGTTGATCGAGGTTTCCTCCGACGGGTTGAACGCCCGATGCACCACCATCTCGAAGGGCGGCTCTGAGCCTGCCGCAAAGGACAGAGGCCCCGTGAGGCTCTGCTTCATCGCGGTCTCGACCACGCCGTTCATCGCCCCAATCGCACCGCCCGCCGCCACCGGATCGGAGGCATCGACTGTAAGCAAAATCTCAGGCCTAAGCCCCCGGATCATATCGCGCTCGAACCCCGGCGGCACGGTCAGGATCACCGTCGCCGTGCCGTCTTTCAAGGCTTCGGCGCTTTCGGCCTCAGAGGTGACAATGCCAATGAAATCAAAGTAATCCGATGTGTCCATCGCCGCCGTCAGACTGCGCACCACGGGGCTTTCATCGGCCACTTCAACCAAGGTCGGCAGGTTGTGCGGATCGGTGTCGATGGCATAGCCAAAGAGCAAAAGCTGCATCACCGGCATGCCGATCATCATCGCGAAAGTGACGCGGTCGCGCTTCATCTGGATGAATTCCTTGATGAGAACGCCCAGAAAGCGGGTCCAGGAAAACAGACGATTCATTTGACCTCCTCCAGCGGCGCGCCGAAATTGTCCTTTGCGCCGGCCATGAGATAGATAAACGCCTCTTCAAGCCCGGCCTTTTTCGCCTGCCACTCATAGGGCCCATTCGCCTCACGCGCGGCCAGCGCATCGAGCGCGACCTTATCCGTTCCCGACACATGCAGCTCCGCGCCAAAACGGATCACCTGCCCGGCGCCGTCCTCCTGTTTCAACCGCTCTTCCAAGGCATTCAGATCAGGACCTTTCACCACATAGGTCGACAGCCCGATGGTCGTCGGAATGTCTTCCGCCGCGCCATCGATCAGCTTCTTGCCATAGGCGATATAGGCGATGTGATCGCATTGCACCGCCTCGTCCATATAGTGGGTCGACACCAGAACCGTCACACCTTTCGCCGCCAAACGTCTGATTTCATCCCAAAAATCTCGCCGCGCCTTGGGGTCCACCCCGGCGGTCGGCTCGTCCAAAAGCAAGAGATCGGGGTTGTGGATCATGCAGGCGGCGAGCGCCAATCTTTGCTTCCAGCCACCCGAAAGCGTGCCCGCCAATTGCCCCGCGCGGCCCTCAAGCCCAAGATCCCGCACCGCCTCTTCGACGAGACGCTTGCGCCCCGCCATCCCGAACATCCGCGCCACGAAATCGAGGTTTTCGGCGATGGTCAGGTCTTCGTAGAGCGAAAACTTCTGCGTCATGTAACCGACGCGTTTCTTGATCTCGCGGCTGTCTTTCACGATGTCGAGGCCGAGACACTGCCCCGCCCCGCCATCCGGCGTCAAAAGCCCGCACATCATACGGATCGTGGTGGTTTTGCCCGAGCCGTTCGGGCCCAGAAAGCCGTAAATCGCGCCCTTTTTGACCTCCATATCGAAGTCATCGACAACCTTGCGGTCACCAAAAACCTTGGTCAGGCCGGTGACGGAAATGGCAACATCATCCTTCTCTGGCACGGCTCACTCCTCCACAGCGGCGGAGGCATCGACCGTGATCGGCTGCCCCGGCAACACGCCCTGCGGGTCGATCACCTCGGCCTCGATGCGGTAGACGAGCCGCCCGCGTTCGGCTTTCGTGTAGAGGATCGGCGGGGTGTATTGCGGGTCGGAGGCGAGCCGGGTGATCTTGGCGCTGAGCCCCGGCGCACAACCTTCGCAAGACAGCGCCACCACATCGCCGGGGCTCAGATCGGCGCGCTCATATTCGGGCACGAAAAACAGCGCGGTCATCTGCCCGGGCGGCAAGAGCGACACCACGGGCGCGCCGCTGGCGGCCACTTCGCCCGCCTCGAAAAACACCTTTTCCACCTGTCCCGTGACGGGGGCGTAAACCTTGCGGTCATTGAGATCGGAGCGCGCCAGATCGACCTGCGCCCGCGCCGCCTCCACCGCCGCTTCGGAAGCCAGCCGCTCGGCATCGCGGGCGGGCAGTTCCGCGACTTTCAATTCGGCCTCAAGCCGCGTCACCGCCGCCTGCGCCTCATCCACGGCGGCCTGTTGATCGTCCACCGTGGCCTGTGTCGTGGCGCCTCGGGCCAAAAGCGTTTCCGACCGCGTCAGCCGCGTCTGCGCGATGTCCAAGGCCACGCGGGACTGATTGAGGGACGCCCGGATCACATCCGTTTCCGCCTGCCGCGAGCCGGTCGAGAGGTTCTCAAACTGCGCCTCGGCCTGCGCCAATTGCGCCTCAGCCGAACGCAGCGCTGCGCGGGTTTGATCGTCTTCCAAAGCAAAGATCAGCGCGCCTTTGGCGACCTGATCGCCCTCGGAGACCGCGATGGTCTCGATCCGCCCGCCCGAGGCCGGCGCCGCATAGGTAAAATCGCCCTCAATATAGCCGTCATAGACATAGGGCGGCGTGTCGAGAAATCCGGGATAAATCGCCGCGATGGCAGAGGCCAGCCAGCTTGGAAGATCAGCCATTTTGCGGCTCCTTTTCGGTATGAGGATCGGTGGGAATGGGGTCGAGTCCCGCAAAGAGCAGGGTCAAATGAGTGTCGATCAGATCGGGGATACGCAGGTCCTTTGGCCGGTCCTTTGGCGCCTCACTGTCAGGCCAGATGTCGAACACATCCGCCAAAAGCACATGCATGAGAAATGGTCCAAGCACACAGCGCACGGCCATGTCGGGATCAACCTTGCGGATATAGCCGCCCTCCATGCCCCGCCGAAACAGTGCGACAAGCGCGGGCAAGGCGCGGCCGATCACGCGCTCGCGATACATCGTGGCAAGTTTCGGATGGGTCGGCGCCTCGCGGATCACCAGTTTCGGCACGGCCAGAATGCGCGGGTCGGACGTGCGCGCCATGAACAGAGGCACAAGGCGGCGCAGGATGTCACGCGGATCGCCCCGAAAGCCGCCGATCTGATCGACCACCTCGCCCACGATCCCCCCCACGGCCCGGTCCACCAGCGCCTCGATCACCGCGTCTTTCGAGGAAAAATAGAGATAGACCGCGCCCTTCGAGACGCCCGCCCGCGTGGCGATGTCCTCGACCCTTGTGCGATCGAAGCCCTTCTCAACAAAGAGATCCAAGGCGGCGTCGAGAATTTCATCGGGGCGCGCCTCTTTGCGGCGGCGGAATTTGGGTGCCGTATCTGGCGTTTTGTCTTCAGACATCCGGGCCTCCCGAGTCGTCGCGACAGCAAATAACTGACCAGTCATTTATTTAATTCATATGCGAAAGTAAAGTCCGAACCCTGCATCCAATACGCAAGGATCCTGCGCAGCGTCCAAAAGGCACCCATCCCCTGCGACATTTCGTTTCAATAAAAGAGATAAAAAAATCATAGCGTTGCGAGACCACCCTCTCGCATGCAAGCCTTGATATATGTCAACGCCCGGGCGGGGAAACCCCGCGATGCTGCGTCCAGCCATAGCCCAGCCACATCCATGTGAGGCCTCTCATGTCCCAGTCTGCCGATCCGAAACCCGGCACAAAACGCGCCGATTTTACCCCCCTCGTAGGACAGAGCAAAACCGCGGGCACCGGCCCCGTGCGCAGCCAGATCCCCGCCTATGTGACCCTCACCCCGCCCTGCGCGGCGGCCTGTCCGGCGGGCGAAAACATCCGCGAATGGCTGGCCGAGGCGATGGTGGGAAATTACCGCGCGGCTTGGGAGATTTTGACCGCAGAGAACCCGATGCCCGCCGTGCATGGCCGGGTGTGCTATCATCCTTGTGAGGGCGGCTGTAACCGTGGCGAGGTCGATGCCTCGGTGTCGATCCATGCGGTCGAGCGGTTTCTGGGCGATATGGCAAATGAGCAAGGCTGGCAGTTCACGGCGCTGAACCCGCCCTCCGGCAAGAAGGTTCTCGTGGTGGGTGCCGGGCCTTCCGGGCTCTCCGCCGCCTATCATCTGGCGCGGCTGGGCCATGAGGTCGAGATCTTTGAGGCCGGTCCCATCGCAGGCGGCATGATGCATTTCGGCATCCCCGCCTACCGCATGCCCCGCGAAGAACTGGCGCAGGATGTCGCCCGGATCGAGGCGCTCGGTGTTAAAATCACGCTCAATCACAAGGTCACCGATCTTATGACTGAGAAGGCGGCGGGCGGCTTCGATGCCGTCTACCTCGCCATTGGCGCAGGTGCAGGCAAACATGTCGACATCCCGGCCAAGGAAGCGCCGAAAATTCTCGACGCCGTCAACCTGCTGTCCGAGGCCTCCAAGGGCGAAGCCCCGCTTTTAGGCCGCCGTGTCGTGGTCTACGGCGGCGGCAACACGGCGATGGACGCAGCGCGCACGGCGAAACGACTCGGCGCCACCGAAACCCTCATCGTCTACCGCCGCGACCGCGACCACATGCCCGCGCATGAATTCGAGGCGGACGAAGCCATGGCCGAGGGCGTCAAAATCAAATGGCTGACCACGATCAAGGAGATCGACGGCGACGCGTTGAAAGTCGAGCGGATGGAGATCGGCGCGGATGGCAAGGCGCATCCGACCGGCGAGTTCGAGACGCTTTCGGCCGATGCGGTGGTGCTGGCGCTGGGTCAGGAGACCGACAGCTCTTTCCTCAAATCCGTGCCTGGGTTGACGTTTAGCTGGAATGGCACGATCGAGGTGGATGAGAGCCGGATGACCGGCTGCGAAGGCGTGTTTGCCGGCGGCGATATGGTCCCGGATCAGCAATCGGTCACCATCGCCACCGGCCACGGAAAATTGGCTGCGCGGCACATCGACGCCTGGCTTGTAGGGCGCGTTTACGCACCCGCCGATCCGCCCGCTTTGGTCACCGCCGATATGCTGCACCTGCCGGTCTATTCGGATGTGGACCCGAAGGAGCAGGCAGCACTCGCCACCAGCAAACGCGACAGTTTCGACGAGGTGCTGAGCGGTTTGTCCGAGAAAGAAGCCCGTTACGAGGCGTCGCGTTGTTACTCCTGCGGGTCATGCTATGAGTGCGACAATTGCTATGCCGCCTGCCCCGAGGACGCCATCGTCAAACTCGGCGTTGGCAAAGGTTATGAGATCGACCCCGAAAAATGCACCGGCTGTCAAACCTGTTTCGACCAATGCCCCTGCCATGCGCTTGAGATGATTTCAGAGAGCCCAGAGCTTGAGGAGGCCTCCCATGCTTGACCACGACCACATCACACCGCCGTCCAACGAGACCCGCGAAGCGACCCACAGCCATTCCACCATGGACGGCAACGCCGCCGTCGCGCATATCGCCTACCGCGTGAACGAGGTCTGTTCGATCTACCCGATCACGCCCTCCTCCCCCATGGCCGAGCTTGCGGATGATTGGACCGCGCAGGGCGTGCACAACATCTGGGGCGACGTCCCGGTCATTCAGGAAATGCAATCCGAAGGCGGGGCGGCGGGCACGGTCCACGGCGCGTTGCAAGCGGGTGCCCTGACCACGACCTTTACCGCGTCTCAGGGTCTCATGCTGATGCTGCCCAATATGTTCAAAATCGCGGGCGAGTTGACGCCGACCGTGTTCCACGTCGCCGCGCGCTCTCTTGCGACGCATGCGCTGTCGATCTTTGGCGATCATGCCGATGTCATGGCCGCACGCTCCACGGGCTTTGCCATGCTGGCCTCGGCCTCCGTTCAAGAGGCGCATGACATGGCGCTCGTGGCCCATGCCGCAACGCTCAAAGCCCGCATTCCCTTCATCCATTTCTTCGACGGCTTCCGCACGTCTCATGAGGTCAACACGCTCGATCTCATCCCTGACGATCAAATCCGGGCGATGATCGACGACGATCTGGTGCGCGCGCATCGCAAACGTGCTTTGTCGCCGGAAAATCCCTTTATCCGTGGCACCGCGCAGAACCCCGACGTGTTCTTCCAGGGCCGCGAGGCCGCCAACCCGTTCTACGCCGCCGTGCCGGAGATCGTCGCGGAGGAAATGAACACCTTGGGCGCCATGACCGGCCGCCGCTATCAGCCTTTTGATTACACTGGCGCGCCGGACGCGACCCGTGTGGTGATTGCCATGGGCTCGGGCGTCGATGTGATCTCTGCGACCGTCGCGGATCTGGAGGCCAAGGGCGAGAAAATCGGCCTGATCACTGTCCGCCTTTATCGTCCGTTCTCGCCGAAACACCTCTTCGCAGCACTCCCCGAAACGGTCGAGAAAATCGCCGTTCTGGACCGCTCGAAAGAGCCCGGCACCACGGGCGAACCGCTTTATCTCGATGTCGTCTCGGCGCTTGCCGAAGCCGTCGCCACCGGCACACGGGCCACCATGCCGCGCGTGATCGGCGGGCGCTATGGGCTGTCGTCCAAGGACTTTACGCCGGCACAGGCCAAGGCCGTGTTCGACAACCTGTTGAAAGATCAGCCCAAAACAAATTTCACCGTCGGCATCACAGATGACGTGTCCTTCACATCGCTCAAGGTCGATCCCACCTATGACATCGAAAAAGACAACGTCGTGCGCGCGGTGTTCTACGGTCTCGGCGCGGACGGCACGGTCGGCGCGAACAAGAACTCGGTCAAAATCATCGCCGCCGAAGAGGATCATTTCGCCCAGGGCTATTTCGTTTATGACAGCCACAAATCCGGCGCCGTGACTGAGAGCCATCTGCGCTTTGGTCCCGAACCGATTGCGGCGCCGTACCTGATCGCCTCGGCCAATTTCCTCGCCTGTCATCAGTTCCATTTCCTGATGAAAATGGACGTGCTGAAACTGGCGAAACCCGGTGCGATTTTCCTGTTGAATTCACCCTACGGGGCGGAGGCCACCTGGGATCGCCTCCCGCGTTCCGTGCAACAGGTGATCATCGACAAAGGGCTGAAATTCTACGTGATCGACGCCACCACGGCGGCCCGCGAGCTGGGCCTTGGCGGGCGCACCAACACGATTTTGCAGACCTGTTTCTTTGCGCTCTCGGGCGTCTTGCCGCGCGAGGAAGCGATTGAAAAGATCAAACACGCGATCGAGAAGACCTACGCAAAAAAAGGCCGCGAGGTGGTGGAGAAAAACTTTGCCGCCGTCGATGGCGCTTTGAAGGGCCTGCATGAAATTGCTGTGCCAGCCGCGCCCACCAGTATCCTCGAACGTCCCGCCTTGGTGCCCGAAGATGCGCCGTCATTCGTGCGCGATGTGACCGCGAAAATGATGGAGGGCATGGGCGACGACATCCCCGTCTCCGCCCTGCCCGTCGACGGCACTTTCCCCTCCGGCACTGCCGCCTGGGAAAAACGCAATGTCGCCGATGAGGTGCCGGTGTGGATCGCCGAAGACTGCATCCAATGCGGGCAATGTTCCTTTGTCTGTCCGCATTCCGTGATCCGTGCGAAGTATTTCGACGAGGACCTGCTCGAGGGGGCACCAGACGGTTTCAAACATGCCCCGGTCAACGCGCGCGGCTACCCGGATGCGGAATTTGCGCTGGAATTTTACCTCGAGGACTGCACCGGCTGCGGCCTTTGTGTCGAGGCCTGCCCGGCGATCTCGGAAGACGATCCGACACAAAAAGCGATCAACCTGCATCTCAAAGAAGACCTGCCGGAACGCGAACGCGAGAACATCGCCTTTTTCGAGAGCCTGCCGGTCAACGATCGCTCGCGGGTGGATTTCGCCAATGTGCGCGGGGTGCAATTCCTTGAGCCTTTGTTCGAATTCCCCGGCGCCTGTGCGGGCTGTGGCGAGACGCCTTATGTCAAATTGCTCAGCCAGTTGTTCGGCGACAGGCTCATGGTCGCCAATGCCACCGGCTGTTCGTCGATTTACGGAGGCAACCTGCCGGTGACGCCCTGGACCAAGAACGCAGAAGGTCGCGGTCCGGCCTGGGCCAATTCGCTCTTTGAGGACAACGCGGAATTCGGTCTCGGTTTCCGTCTGGCCGCCGACAAACAGAGCGCTCTGGCGCAGGATCTGTTGCGCAGGCTGGCGCCAGATGTCGGCGACGATCTGGTGCAGGACATCCTCACCGCGCCGCAGGTCCGCGAATCCGAAATTCGCAGCCAACGCGAGCGTGTGGGAGTGCTCAAAACCAAGCTTCTCGGCCTGCCCCGGTCCGAAGACATTGAACATTTGCTGTCCCTCTCCGACCATCTCGTCAAACGCGCGATCTGGCTGGTCGGCGGCGATGGCTGGGCCTATGACATCGGCTATGGCGGGCTCGATCACGTGCTGGCGTCGGGGCGCAACGTCAATATTCTGGTGATGGACACAGAGGTTTATTCCAACACCGGCGGTCAGGCCTCCAAAGCCACGCCCTTGGGCGCAATCGCCAAATTCGCCGCCGCAGGCAAGCGCACCAACCGCAAAGACATGGCGCTTCAGGCCATCGCCTATGGCAATGTCTATGTCGCGCAGGTGGCCTTGGGCGCCAATCCGCAGCAAACCTTGCAAGCCTTCCGCGAGGCGGAGGCCTGGGACGGGCCGTCGATCATCCTCGCCTATTCGCATTGCATCGCCCATGGCATCGACATGCGCAAAGGGTTGAACCAACAGCAAAAAGCGGTGAAATCCGGCTATTGGCCGCTGTTGCGGTTCGATCCGGCACTGCATGGCACGGGCACGCCGCCCTTCCGGCTCGACAGCCCGCGCCCGACCTTGCCGTTCAAGGACTACGCCTATGGCGAGCTGCGCTATCGTCAGCTCACGCAATCGCGCCCCGAGGAAGCCGCCGAGCTTCTTGAGATGGCACAATCGGGCATTCTCGACAAATACCGCACCTATGAGGAATTCGCCGAAATGGAAAAAGGCCCGGACCCGAGCCGAGTGATGGGCACGGGGTCGTTTTGACCCCTCTGACTCTGGTCAGGCAAAACACCTGACCAGAGTCTGATATTAGAGTTTTCTTTAATCGTTAAACCAGTTGGGCGATCTCTATCGCCCTTCATCTCAGCAAATTCGCGTAACCAACTGGCCCGGTCAGAGGGGATATTTCGCCTCAAATCGGTCACGCGTTTTGAAAATATCCTGAAAACTCACACGCAAAAGTGACTCCCCTGCGGGAACGCCTTGCGTTTTTATCGGTTTAGCCTAGGAAGAAACGCACTTGGGGCTGCCACCTCATCCATCACTACGCTCTGCTCAGTCGTAAAGGAATTCGCCATGTTAACCCGTCGCCATTTCATCCAAACCTCCACCGCGCTGTTTGGCGCCACGGCCCTTGGAACGGTGGCTGCCACGCCCGCCATGGCTGCGACGAAAAGCGATTGGGACAGATGGGACGCACAGGTGACGCCTGCGGACTTCAACCTCGAAACCTCGAACCCCTGGGGCCTGCACAGCCGGTTCCTGCCGCGTCGGGTCGAGGCCAAAGCCGGTCTGAGAGCGGGCGACATCCATGTCGATGCGGTTGCGCGCTATCTCTACCTCGTCGAAGAGGGCGGCACTGCGATGCGCTACGGCGTGGCGATCGGGCGGGACGGGCTTTACACCCCCGGCACCTACACGATCCGGCGCAAGGCGAAATGGCCGACCTGGACACCGACCCCCGCGATGATCAAACGCGAACCGGAAACCTACGCGCAATTTGCCGACGGCATGGACCCGGGTCCGCGCAACGCTTTGGGCTCGCGCGCGCTCTATCTCTATGTCGGCAATCGCGACACCTACCTGCGCATCCACGGCACGCCCTACCCGCGCTCCATCGGCACCCGCGCCAGTTCCGGCTGTGTGCGCATGGTGATGGCGCATGTCATTGATCTTTATGACCGGGCGGAAACCGGCGTGACGGCGCACCTCTACCCGGCCGAGCATTACGTGACCGCGACCAGCTAAGCGTCCCGGCCAAGCACCACAGGCAATACCGAAAACAAAAAGGCAGGCTCTTAAGCCTGCCTTTTTCATGTCGTCCTGTGAAGGTGATCACATCGCGGTTTCAAGCGTCGCGGGCGCTTCGGTGCAGATCGGGCGACCGTTCTTGGCACGCAGCGGCAACAAGGTCGTCTCGACCGGGCCGTCGTGGCGATACCAGTAACAGCCATCTTCCGGGTTGATCTGAACCGCCGCCAAATTCTGGTTCGGCGCAGCCACCTCTGCCAAACCTTCAGGAAGCTCCTGAAGATAGCCTTCGGATGTCAAAGGGGCCTCACACCCCGCCAAGGCCAAAAGCCCCCCCACCAAGAGCAGATATTTCATCGACCTTCGTCCTTTCGCAGTCTTCTCATACGTATGAGCCACTTAAAGCCCTTTGTGAAACGCCGTGAAACAGGTTTTCGTTCAAAATTTGCACAACTCTGCGCAGGTGTGGGTCTTTTGCCATGACCGCTGCCCGGACCCCGCGCGTCAGTTCACCGGCGTCGGCAGCGGCAGGCCCGCGAAGTAAGCGGCCAGATTGGCACATTGCGCGATGGACATATCGCGCCGCGTTTCCACGGTGGAAGACGCCTGATGCGGTTGCAAGAGCACATTCGGCAGCGCGATCAGACGCGGGTTCACATGTGGCTCATTGTAGAAGACATCGAGCCCCGCCCCGGCGATCTCGCCCGCTTCAAGCGCCTCGATCAAAGCCTCTTCGTCAATGCAGGTGCCGCGTGCGATGTTGATCACCACGCCACGGGGCCCAAGCGCCTGGATCGCCTCACGCGACAGGTAGCCTTGGGTATGCGCGCCGCCCACCACGGCCACGACCAGCCACTCGACCGCCTCAGCCAGCGCCACGACGTCTTCACCGTGATAGGTCCAGCCCTCCGGCGTGTCCTTTGCGCTGCGCGAGGTGTAATGCACCGGCATGCCAAAACCCGCGCAGCGATCAGCGATGGCGCGCCCGATCCGGCCCATGCCCGCGATCCCCACAGGCGCGCCGGACATTTTGCGATTGAGCGGCAATTCCTGGCCCTGACCCCAAGTGCCGTCCCGCACCCAGCCGTCGCCACGCAGGATCTCGCGCGACCAGGCGAGCATCATCGCCAGCGCCAGATCGGCCACATCTTCGTTCAAGACATCCGGCGTGTTGGTCACCCGAATGCCCCGCGCGCTGGCCGCCGCCACGTCGATGGCGTCATAGCCGACGCCGAATTGCGCGATGATCTCGAGGTTCGGAAACAGATCCATCTGCGCGCCGTCGATGGGTTTGTGCCCTTTGTTCGCGATGGCGCGCACGCCCGCACGCACTTCTTCGGGCAAGGCCGCGCGCTCTTCCGGCGTAACTGCGTAAACCGTTACGCCCACCTCTTCGATCCGGGCGCGTTCGTCGTCGGTGAAAGAGGGGGCGGAGACGAGGATGGCAGCTTGGGTCATGATCGGCCTTTCAAAAAGATGCGGATATTTCTGTCCTAAACCGTTCCATAAGAAAACAGAAATAGCCTTTCTGCCCCCTAAAAATCCCGTTTCTTTGTCCGAGGTCAAATCGAGAGATTTGAATATGTGCTTTAAGACCCTCAGGACAGCGCGAACCCTCCCCCGATATGGCCCGTCTTTCCCTAAGGTCATGTTTTCCCGAGAGGATGACGGCCCGCCATCGCGGCGCCGAACGGAGGAGGTGTGCGCCAGACGCTCAGACCCAACGTTTCGACCGCACTTTAGACAGTTTGGAGGCCTCACAAATGAGCGACACGGGTTTACTCTCCAAAGGAACAGCCGCGCCTTGGCGCCCGCTCGCGACACGGTTGTTCGCGACGCTGTTCCTGTTCTGGATTTTGCTCAACGGCTCTCTGTCGATTGCAACCCTGATCAGCGGCCTCGTTGTCGCGGGTGTGATCGCGATCTTCTTCGCCCGCAACCTGTCGTTTCTCTCGGGGTTCCACCTGACACCTGCGGGGATCGGCGCGGCCATCCTGTTCATCGGCTATTTCCTGAAAGAGCTGGTGAAGGCCAATCTGGCGCTGGCCAAATTGGTCCTGACGCCTGCGCTGCCGGTCGATCCGGCCATCGTCAAGGTGCGCACGAAACTGACCGATCCGGTCGGGCGGTTGCTTTTGGCGAATGCGATCACGCTCACGCCCGGCACGCTGACCTGCGAGATCAAGGGCGAGTTTCTCTATGTGCATTGGGTGGTCGCCCAAAGCACCGACATCGAGGCCGCGACACAAGAGATCGTCGCCGGCTTCGAACGCTATCTGGAGGTGATGTATGGCTGACGTGCTTCTCATATTGGCGGGCTGTCTGGTCTTTGCGGCCTTCGCTCTGGCCGCGTGGCGGTTCGTCAAAGGCCCGCGCGCCTTGGACCGCGTGGTCGCCTTTGACGTGCTGACGATCATCTCCGTCACTGGCATCGTTTTGGCCGCTTTGATCACCGGTCGGTCGATCTATCTCGACGTCGCTCTGGTCTATGCGCTCCTGTCGTTCCTCGGCGTCATCGTCGCCGCGCGCTATCTGGAGGGGGGCGAATGATGTCAGGATTTTTCGATACAATCGGTGCCCTGATGATGCTCGGCGGGGCGCTGTTTCTGGCGCTTGGCGGCCTTGGCCTTGTGCGCATGCCCGACATATACAACCGCATTCAGGCGGGCACGAAAGCGACCACCTTGGGCACGCTTATGGTACTGGTTGGCGCCGCCCTGATCATGCCTTCGTGGTCGATCAAGCTCCTTCTGATCATGCTTTTCCTGATGTTCACCAACCCCCTGTCATCCCAGGTTCTGGCCCGCGCCGCGCATCGTTCCGACGCGCCGATGACGCCGGAGACCAAGGCCGACAGGCTCGACGAAGATGCGGAGGATTTGGCATGACCGCTTTGACCCTCGTGGCCGCCGTTCTGGCCGTCGCAACTCTGGGCGCGGCGCTCATGGCGCTTACGACCCGCTCGACCGCCATAGCTGTGCTCTCCGCCGGTCTCGTGTCGCTTTTCGCCTCGGTTCTCTTCCTCCTTCTCGCCGCGCCTGACGTGGCGATGACCGAGGCCGCAATCGGATCGGGCCTCACCACCTTCCTGTTCTTTTTCGTTCTGGGCCGCATCCGTAGGGAGGGTTCGAAATGACCACACGCAGTTTCATTCCACTCGTGTTGCTGGCTCTCTTGGGCACGGTGTTTTTCGCACTTTTCGTGGGGTTCACCCCCGATGAGACGCTGAACCGCACGGCCAGCTATTACGCCACCCAGACCGTGCCAGAGACCGGCGCGCAGAACGTGGTCACCGCGATCATCGTCACCTATCGTGGCCTCGATACATTGGGCGAAGTGACGGTTCTGTTCCTCACCGCCGCCATTGTCGGGCTGGTTCTGGCCCAATCGAAAGCGCCGAAAGGCCGCTCCGGTTCGGGGTTTCTGCCCTCGGGCGAATTGCTGACCACGGGCACGCGGATGCTGGTGCCGGTGATCTTGCTCTTCGGCGCCTATGTTTTCGCCAACGGCCACCTGACCCCGGGCGGCGGGTTTCAAGGCGGGGCGATTGTGGCCTCGGGCCTTTTGTTGATGCTTCTCGCCGATCCGGCGGAGCGGTTTTCGCATCGCCTGATTTCCCGGATCGAGAGCTCGGCGGGTCTGATCTACGTGATCCTTGGCCTTCTGGGCATGATCTTCGCAGGCGGCTTTCTCGACAACCGCATCCTGCCTTTGGGCTGGTTCGGGTCGGTATTTTCCGCAGGCGCCATCCCGCTGATCTACATCCTCATCGGGCTCAAGGTTGGGGCAGAATTCTCCTCGATCCTCACCTCGCTTGAAGACACGGAGGACGCGCAATGATGCTGTCTCAGATCGCCATGGCTTTGGGATTTTCTCTCATCCTTCTGGGCCTTTACGGCGCGCTCACCAACCGCGACATCATCCGCATGATCGTGAGTTTCACCATCGCCAGCACCGGCGTGAACGTGGTGCTCGTGTCGGTCGGCTACCTGCCCGGACGCAGCGCGCCAATCCTTGATGAGGCGGTCCCCGTGGCAGAGGCCGCAACGCGCATCACCGACCCGGTACCGCAAGCGCTCGTCCTCACGGCCATCGTCATCGGCCTCGGCGTCACCGCCTTGATGCTCGCCTATGCCTACCGGCTGTTCCGCGCCCGCGGCAGCCTCGACATCTCTGATTTTACGGAGCTGAAATGGTAAGCCCTCTTCTCATCCTCGCAGCCGGCCTCGGCGCCGCTTTCATCCTCGGGCTTTTGCGCGGCACCTCCGAACGCCCGGCGTTTTACGTCACCATCGCCGCGCTGGCCGCCATGTCATTCGTGGCCCTGTCCTGGGTCGTGGGATTGGTCCTGGGCCAGACCCAGCCCGTCGAAATCCTGACCGCAGGCGCGCGACCGCCCTTTGCGATCAACCTGTTCATGGGCGGCGCAGAGGCGGCGTTAATCTCCGTGGTCACCCTCACGGGGCTTTTGTCCGCCTTTTATATGCGCGCCGATCTGATGCGGCTGGGGCGCCGGGCGATGGCGGTGCTTTTGGTGCTGATCATGGCGCTGTCGGGGCTGATCCTGACGCGCGACCTGTTCAACCTTTTCGTCTTCATAGAGCTGATCGTGATCGCCACCGCCGGGCTTGTGCTTTTGTCGAAAGACACCCGCGCGCTGGCCGCCGGGTTCAAATATCTCATTGTTTCTCAGGTGATTTCGATCCTGCTTCTGGTGGGCGTCATCTTCACCTATCACGCCCATGGCTCGCTCAATATCGACGACATCGCGGCCACTCCGATGGCCTTCACAGGCGCCTCTCTGGCCACTTTCCTCGTGCTCATAGCTTTGGTCTTGGAGCTGAAACCCTTCCCCGCCAATGGCTGGGCCTTGGACATTTACGAATCCGCCCATCCCGGATTTTCAGCGCTGTTCTCCGCCGCCTCCGGCACGGCCGCACTCTTTGCCGCAGACAAGCTCTTTACCGCCGCAGGTCCCGCTTGGTTGCCGCTGGCGACGGGCGTCGGGATCGTCACTTTTGTCGGCGCGAACCTTTTGGCGCTGTCGCAAAGCCATGATCGGCGGCTGTTGGGCTATTCCTCCGTCGGCCAGATCGGACTTGTCCTGCTGGTCGTCGGGCAAAAGGCGCTTTTGGGCGCGGATTTTGCCTATGTCGCGGGCGGGATCGTGATTTCGCATGCCGTGGCCAAAGCCGGGCTGTTCTGGCTTTCCGGCATGGTCAAGGGGCGCACCCTCTCCGACTGGGCCGCCCTATGCCAAAACCCGGCTCTGGTCGTCGCCTTCGCGACGTTCATCGCCATGCTCACCGGCCTGCCGCCCTTCCCCGCGTTCTATGCCAAATGGGTGCTGGTGCATGAATTCGCCGCCACGGGTCAGCTGCCGATGCTCGCCATCTTCCTGATCGCGGCGCTCATCGAGGCGGGTGTACTGTTCCGTTGGTTCGGCAAGGCGATCAAACACGACGCCCAGCGCAGCCTGACCTATCATCTCAGCCGTGAGACCATCGTGCTGATCGCCATGCTCGCGGGTTGGGGCTTGGGTTGGGTCTGGGGCGCGTTGAGCGATCAGGGCAATGTGATGACCGCCCTGCCCCTCTTGTTCGCGCTTCTGTTCCTGCCGATGGACATCCTGCCCGCGCGGGTTAAAAACGCCATTGCCATGGCGGGCCTCGTGGTCTGGTTCGTGATCTCCTACCAAGACCTCGACCCGCTGCGCCTTGTGTTCATGATCATCATGATGCTGGGCGGTGCGGTGCTGTTCCTCGCGTCTTTCCATCATCAGGGCCGTCGCATGGGATTTTATGCGCCCGCGATGATCATGTATGCGGGGATGGCGCTGCTTTTGGAGGCTTTCACCGCGTTCCAATTCTTTGCCGCCTGGGAAATGCTCACCATCGGGTCCTATTTCCTCATTCTGCGCGGCAAGGAAAGCGAGCCGCATGCGTTGTCCTACATCCTCTTCTCTTTGGGCGGGGCCTTTGCTTTGCTGGCGGGCTTTGCCCTCGCGGCCCAAGGCCAGCGGATATTCTGGATCGAAGATCTCTCCGAGCTGACCGGCACGCTGGCGCCTTGGGTCTTTGTCCTTCTGGCTCTGGGGTTCCTGACGAAAACCGCCGCGATGGGGCTGCATATCTGGCTCCCCGGGGCTCATGCCGAAGCCGAGACGGATGTCTCCCCCATGGTGTCAGGCATTCTCTTGAAGGCAGGTCTCTTCGGCTTGTTCGTGCTCGTGATGGAGATGGGGCATCAACGCCTCTATGGGGTCGACCTCACCCATCTTCTCGTCTGGCTGGGCGCGCTTTCCGCCTTTATCGGCGCGGTTCTCGCCGCCTTCCAAGAGGATGCTAAACGGCTTCTCGCCTATAGCTCCATTTCCCAGATGGGCTACGCGGTCTTCGGTCTCGCTCTGATGAACCATCTCGGCTGGCTTTTGGCGATGATGTTCGCGATCAACCATTTCGTCTACAAGAGCATGCTGTTCCTCGCCGTCGGTGGTGTGAAAGAACGCACCCACACGCGGCTCATGTACCAGATGGGCGGGTTGATCACCCTCATGCCTTTGAGCTTTGTCTCTGTGCTCGTCGGCATCATCGCCATGTCCGGCGTGCCGCCGCTGTCGGGCTTTGGCGGGCGCTGGATTTTCTACAATGCGATCATGTCCACCGATCTGCGCCTTCCTATGGTATTGGTCTTCATGGCGGGGCCTGTGGGCTTTCTCTATCTTTTCCGGCTCATCCACACGATCTTCCTCGGTCAACCGAAGGACAACCTGCGCCAAGTCAAAGAAGCCCCCTTCTGGATCATCCTGCCGCAGATGTTGTTTGTCGCCTTCCTCATCGCCTTCGCCGCCCTTCCCGGCATGATCCTTCAGCGCGTGGACCGCTATATTGGCACGCTCTTCGGGGATCAGCCGCTGGTGTGGTCCGGGCGGATCGTCAACAGCGCCTACGGCACCTGGAACCCTGTGGCGATCTGGGGCGTGATCATCGTGGTGTTCGTCACCGTGCTGGGCCTGCTCATTTGGATGAACCACAACGCCCAGCGCGTGAAACAATTCAACATCGTCTTCTCGGCAGAACGCCCGTTCAAACCGCAGACCACGCATTTCGCCTGGAACTTCTTTGCGCCCTACCGCAAGGCGATGGGGTTCCTTGAGACCCCTGTGTCCACAAGCTTCTGGACCGGCGTCACCAATGCGCTCCATGGCACCGCCGAGTTCAGCCGCAAACTCTACACCGGCAACGGCCAGACCTATGCGGTGCACCTCTTGCTCTTCGTCATCGCCGTCTACCTGATCAGCATGGGAGCCTCGTCATGACCGCGTTTCCGAATTTCGAATGGGTCCAGATCGCCTATGCGCTTTTGACGCTCTTCATCGTGATCAACTACGGCATGGTGATGACCGCCGTGGTGCGCAAGATCGGTGCGCGGGTCGGGGGGCGTTACGGCATCCCGGTCTGGCAGAACTATGTCGATTTGCTCAAGAACATCGCGCTGCGGTCCAAGATCTCCCATGGCGTGATGTATTACCTCGGGCCGGTGTTCCGGCTGACGGGCGGTGTCGGCCTTTTGATGTTCGTCCCGACGATCTATGGCTCCGAATGGCATCAGAACTTCTCCTATGCAGGCGATCTGATCCTTGCGCTCTATTTCGTGTTCTTCGGCACGCTTGGCATGGCTTTGGGGGCTGGCGAAAGCGGCCATCCACATAGCGCCATCGGCGTCTCTCGCGGTCTGGCGCAGGTGACCATGGCCGAACTGCCTCTGGCCTTGGGCGTCTTTGCGCTCTCTCTCCAATACCAGACCCTCGACATCACCGAGATTGTCGCCGCCCAACAGGGCTCCATCTTCAACTGGACGGTCTTCACCAATCCTCTGGCCACAGTCGCCGCGATGGTCGCCTTTGTCGGCACCATGATGCGCTCGCCCTTCGATGTCGCCATGGCGCCGCAGGAAATCCCCATCGGCCCGCCGACCGAATACCATTCCTCCTACCTTGCTCTGATGCAGACCAATCGCGTGCTCTTCCCGGTCGCCAAGACGGTCATCTACATGAACCTCTTCTTCGGGGGCGCCACGAGCTGGGCCGAGTTCGCGATCAAAGTGTTCTGCCTCTACATGATCTCCGTCGTGATCGGTGTCGTGCATCCCCGGTTCCGGGTCGAGCAGAGCATCCGTTTCTTCCTCAAATGGGGGCTGCCCATCGGCGTCCTCTCCATTCTGGTGGTGTGATCCTATGAAAGACGTTGACGACAAGTTCCTCAAGAACCCCGACACAGAGGTGCCGCTCCGCGAAGAGCTGCGCCCGCGCAAGGTCACAACCCCCGACGGGCAGGAAATCGACATCGACCCGCTGCGGGATTATTTCTGCGAAGCCAAACCCAAGGTTCACCCCAAGGCCTATTCCAAGATTGTAGAAGATTTCTACAACTGGGCGCGGGCGAATTCGCTTTGGATTCTGGGCTTTGGCACCGGCTGCGGCGCGATCGAGATGCGCCCTCTGATGACGCCGCGCTTCGATGCCTATCGCTATGGCATCCAGTGGCGGCCCACCCCGCGTCAGGCGAACCTTCTGGTGATCTCCGGCTATCTGTCGGTCAAAACCCTCAAACGCGCCATCCGCGCCTATGAGCAGATGCCACAGCCGAAATATGTCATGGGCCTTGGCTCCTGCACCATCAACGGCGGCATGTATTGGGACAGTTACAACACGATCAAGCGTCTCGACGATTACCTGCCCGTGGACATGTATGTCGCGGGCTGCATGCCCCGGCCCGAGGCGCTGCTTCATGGGTTCATGGAACTCAAGCGCGTGATCAAAGAGGGCAAGGGCGAAGGCGCGAACCTCTATGCCGAAAATTTCGACCAGTACAAAGCCAACCAAAAGGCGGTGATCCGTGACTGGGACATGCCGGATTACAATTGGTGAGCATCATGAGACACATCCTATACCGCCTCAAAGACCGCTATCACCTTGGAACGCCGGTGTTTCAACGCGATGACCTGTGTTTCGTGACCGTCAAACGCTTCGAGCTGCGCGCGATCCTGACCGAGCTGCGCGATGTCGAGGGGTTCACCCATCTGACATTGCTCACCGCCGTCGACTGGATCGAAGAGCAGCAGTTCCAGCTCACCTATATGGTCAACAACCGCGTCGCCAACCTGACGCTGGCGCTGCGGGTCATGTTGGACCGTGAAGACGCGACCGGTGACACAATCCACGACCTCTGGCCGACGGCGGCCACCTATCAGCGCGAGCTCAGAGAGATGTTCGGCATCACCTTCCCCGGCTCCCCGCGTGTGGATGAGGAGTTTATCCTTGAGGGCTGGACCGACCTGCCCCCCTACCGGCGCGATTTCGACACGCTGGCGTATTCACAGCAGACCTACAACGACCGCCCGGGCCGCGTCACCCATGACCCGAAAACGCATATGCAAAAGACGCTCTATGCGGATTATCCGAAAGGAGCCAAGTGATGTTTTCGTTTAAGCCCGACCGCTCGCAATATCCCGCCCCCGGCCCCGATGGCAAAATCGAGGTCGATCTGGAGACCGGCAAGTACCTGAAACTCTGGCACGGTCCAAACCACCCCGGCATCACCGGCAATATGTCGGTCGAACTCACCGTCTGTGGCGATGAGGTCGTCGAGGGCAAGACCCATGTCGGCTATCTGCACCGCGGCTTTGAGAAACTGATGGAGCGCCGGACCTTCATTCAGGTCTTTCCCATCGTCTGCCGCGTCTGCGTGCCGGAGCCGGATTTCAACGAATATTGCTACGCCGCCGCCGTTGAGGAGCTGGCGGGCATCGAAGTGCCCGAAATGGCCAATTGGATCAGAACGTTGATTTTGGAAATGGGTCGGTTCAACAGCTACATGATGGCGATGGGTGGCATTTCCGGCGCTTTGGGCCTTGGCGTCGTGGGCCAATGGATGACCTACACCCGCGACATCATGCTGGATCGGTTCGAGGAACTCACCGGCGCGCGCATCTATCACATGTTCATCCTGCCGGGTGGCGTGCGGGCGCATCTGCCCGAGGGCTTTGAGGGTCGGATGGAAGAGGTGCTTCAGACCGCCGAGACATACTTGGCCGACGCCGAAAAGCTGATGTTCCACAGCTCTGTGTTCAAAACCCGTACTCAAGGCGTGGGCGTGATCGACCCGGCGCTGTTTGAGACCTACGGCGTCACCGGCCCGAACGCGCGCGCCGGCGGTGTGGCGAAAGACGTGCGCAAAGACAGCCCCTATCTGGTCTACGATCAGCTCGACTTCACAGTGCACACGGAGACCGCGTCGGACATCTACGCCCGCACCCTCGTGCGGTTCAAAGACCTGCATGAGACCATTCAACTCATCCGGCAGATCCTGAAAAAGATGCCGAAAGAGGGCGAGGTCATGACCAACCTGCCCAACGTGCTGCATTGGAAAATCCCGCGCGGCGAGACCTATATCAAGGGCGAAAGCTCGCGCGGCGAATATGGCTATTATCTGGTCACCGACGGCACCGGCTATCCCCGCCGCGTCAATGTCCGGGGGCCGTCGTACACCCACGCCATGGCTTTGCTCGAACACCTCATCCCCGGCACCAATATTTCCGACATCGCGGCGCTCATGGTGTCGCTGCACACCTATCCGCCCGAGATCGAGAGGTAACCCGACATGTCCCTTCGTGACGTACTCTCCCCCTTCACCGCGTGGAAACATGTGATCAACGATCCGGTGACCATCAAAGACCCGTTCAACCGGCCGGGCGCGGATCGCTATCGCGGCTTTCACCAGAATGACATGGACAAATGCATTGGCTGTGGCTCCTGCGAAGAGATTTGCCAAAACGCCGCCATTGATATGGTGCCGGTCGAGGGCCAAGAGGCCGGTCCCGGAGACTCGGGGCTCAGACCCATGATCGACTATGGCCGCTGCTGCTGGTGCGCTTTGTGCGTCGATGTCTGCATGACCGGGTCTCTGACGATGTCCAACGAATACACCTGGGTCGACAGCGACCCCGATGCGTTTCGCTTCGTCCCCGGCGTCGATGGCAAGAGCTGGGATCTGGAGCCGAAAGGCTATCAACGCGAAGACACCCGCCGCCTGACCGGCACCACCCGCGCGCCGATGGGGGAATTGGCGCCCGAGGACCGAATTGGCAATTTCTGCGAGATCGTCGACGGGTTCACGCCGGAGCAGGCCGTCATTGAGGCCGACCGTTGCGTCGAATGCGGGCTCTGCGTCGCCACCTGCCCGGCGCATATGGACATCCCGGATTATATCGCCAAGGTCCGCGACGGTGATTTCGAGGGCGGGTTGCAATTGCTCTATGAGACCAACCCGTTTTCGCAGGCCTGCGGGCGCATCTGCACCCACAAATGCGAAACCACCTGCGCCGCGATGCACGAAGGCGATGCGATTGCGATCCGTTGGCTGAAACGCGCGATCACGGATTCCGTGGACAAAGACCGCTATTTCGACCTGATCCAGAAACCCGATGTGCCCGAAACCGGCCAGTCGGTCGCCGTGATCGGTGCCGGGCCTGCGGGTCTCACCACCGCCTTCGATCTCGCCCGCAAAGGCCACAAGGTTGTGGTGTTCGAGGCGCTGGACAAGCCCGGCGGCATGATGCGCTACGGCATCCCGGAATACCGCCTGCCCTATGACGTCTTGGACCACGAGATTTCCGTCATTGAGGCCATGGGCGTAGAGATCCGCTGCAACATGCGGGTGGGCCATGAAATCTCGATGGAGCAGCTTGCCAAGGCCTATGACGCCGTCGTGCTTTCCATCGGCTTGCACCAAGGCCGCTCGACCCGTGTGCCAGGGTCTGACAAAGCCGAAGCCGCGATTGACCTGTTGCGCAGGATCACGGCAGGCGTTGAGGTTCCCGTGCCCGAACAGGTGGCCGTCATCGGCGGCGGCAACGTGGCGATGGACATCGCGCGAAGCATGGCGCGGCTGCAAAAGATCAAATACGGTCGGGTCGGCGTCACGGTCACCGCGCTCGAAGACCTCGATCGCTTCCTCGCTGACCGCGAAGAGATCGAAGAGGCACAGGAAGAAGGCTGCGTAATCTACCCAGCGCGCGGGCCGCAGGAGATCGTGCTCGACGGCGAGACGGTCATGGGCCTCAGAACCTGGAAAGTGCAGGCCATTTTCGACGACCAAGGCCGCTTTGCTCCGAAATACGACGAGGCGGATGAGATGATCCACCCCGCCGGGATGGTCGTCGAAGCCATCGGGCAAATGGCCGATATTTCGCTCTTGGGCGAGGCGCTGACCGAGAAACTCGAATGGAACCGGGGCCGGATCATGATCGACAGCACTGGGCAGACCTCGGAACCGTGGCTTTGGGCGGCGGGCGATGCGGTCTCTGGCCCCGACGTCATCCATGCCGTGGCCGACGGGCATCGCGTCGCCGTCTCCGTGGGCAAAATGCTCGCGGCCAAAAGGGAGAAAGTACAATGAGTGAAGCCAACAAGGAAAAACTCTCCGGCCTGACCACGGTCAAGGAGATCATGGACACGGCGACGTCCTTCGAAGTCGTGGCGCGGGATTTCTACAAAGCTCTGGCGCCGAAAGTGTCGAAAAACATTCGCTGGCTTGTGGATGAACTGGCCGAGGAGGAACAGGGTCACGTGGACCTGTTCACCAAACTCGCCAATGACCCGAAAGTCTCCGACGTGATGGCCGAAAAAATCCAGCGCCCCGTGGCGGATGGCAAGTTTTCCGACTGTGTGCAGGTGCCCGATCTGGGCGAGAACCCGGACGATCAGACCGTACTTCAATACGCGCTTTTGCGCGAAACGGCGGCGATGGATCAGTACACGGAACTGGCCGACACGGCGCCCGAGGGGCCCTTGAAAGAGGCTTTCACCTTCCTCGCCAACGAAGAAGCCGAACATAAGGAAGAGCTTGAGAAAATCTATTACGAGGTGGTACATTCGGGCGGGGTCTGATCCGAGACCAATGTCTTATTGATGTTTTCCGCTGCCACCGTGCATCGGCCGCTCTCTTGTAAGCGTCGAAAAAGACCGGAAAAAACGCGTAAAAACCGCTGAGCCTCTCTTGACCCCTGCTTTGACACGTATATACAGCGTATAGGCAAAACAGGATGGAAACATGGCGCCTAAGACCAAAAAAGACAGCACCCTGATCATCCGCCTGCCCAAGGCGGACCGGGATGAGTTCGTGGCGCTTTGCGAGGATATGGACACCTCCGCCTCGCGCGAATTGCGCGACCATATCCGCAAATTCCTCAAGAAGAATTCCAAGAAAGGATCGTGACCCGTGAAGACGCTTCTCGTCGCCAACAGCAAAGGTGGCTCCGGCAAGACGATGACGGCGATCACGCTCGCGGCCGCGCTCAAAGCCGCCGGGCGCAAGGTCGCGCTGGCCGATGCCGACCCGCAGCAATCCGCCCGGATGTGGGGCAAACGGCGCTCGGCCTATGCGGCGCATATTCCGGTGCTCGACTGGTCCGGGCCCGGATCAAGCGGCGCGCGGCCCTCGGTGCCGAAAAAGACCGAATGGCTGGTGATCGACAGCGGCGCGGGGCTTGAGGCGGAGGACGCCAAGCCGTTTCTGAAAGAGGCGGATTTCATGGTCACGCCAGTGATGCCCTCAATGTTCGACGAGCTGGCGGTCAAAGGATTCCTGAAGACGCTGCGCGATCTCAAACGCATCCGCAAGGAGAAGGTCGACATCCTGCCCATCGGCTCGCGCATCGACCCGCGGCGCAAGGACGGGCGGCTTTTGAAGGAGTTTCTCGAGGCCAACGGGCAGGAAATCGTCACGATGATTTCCGAACGCGCCGCCTATGTCGATCTGGCGCGCGAAGGCCTGTCGATTTTCGACCAGTCTCAGGCGAAATACGCGCCGATGAAACAGCAATGGGCCCCCGTGCTCAAACGCATGGGCGTCAAGCTCTGATCCCAACATTTTCGGCTTCTGGCTCCATGACCCGCGGCAGGGTTTTGCTACTCTGTCACGGTGATGTCACGCGCGGCTCCTAAACCCGCGTTCGACCAATGGAGCAAACCATGATCCCATCCGCCTTCACCGCCCCCGGCCGTTTCTATCGCGGCAACCTGCACACCCATTCGAACCGCTCGGACGGCGCGCTGGACCCCGCCGAGGTCTGCCGTCGCTATAAGGCGGAGGGCTATGATTTCATTGCCCTGACCGATCATTTCGTCGGCATCTATGACTATCCGCTGGTGGACACGACCGCGTTCCGCGACGAGGGTTTTACGACGCTTTTCGGCGCCGAGCTGCATTCCGGCGCGATGGAGAATGGCGAGCTGTGGCACATTCTTGCGGTCGGGTTGCCTTTGGAGTTCGCCCGCTCACATTCCCCGGCCTTTGTCCCTGTGGACGGTCAGGAAAGCGGACCGGAGCTGGCGCAGCGGGCACGCGACGCGGGCGCTTTCGTCGCCGTCGCGCATCCGCAGTGGTCGGGAATGAGCTTGGCCGATGCCCGCTCAATTGAGGCAGCCCATGCAGTGGAGATTTACAACCACGGCTGCGCCATGGGCTGCGACCGGGCGGATGGGGCGTTTTATGCCGATCTGTTGCTCTCGGAAGGCCGCGATCTAACGGTGATCGCCACCGATGACGCGCATTTCACCGAGCCCGATCATTTCGGCGGCTGGGTCATGGTCAAAGCAGAGGAGAACGCCCCTGAGGCCCTTTTAGCGGCTCTGAAACGCGGCGATTTCTATAGCAGCCAAGGCCCGGAGCTGCGCCAGATCAAGGTGACGGAGAAGGCCGTCACAGTGGCGTGCAGCGCGGTGGCGACCGTCATCGTCCAAGGCCACGGCTCGGCGGCACTGGCGGTGCATGGCGAAAGCCTGACCCGCGCCGAGGTGCCTTTGATGCGATTTCACGAAAGTCCGTGGTTGCGGGTCACCGTGATGGACCGGGCGGGCAAACGGGCCTGGTCGAACCCGATGCCGAACCCGGATTTCAAAGGCTAGACGCCGGAAAGCCGAAAAAACAGGCACGCGCTGTGGTTGCAAATTAAGCAGGCACCACCGCCGTCACCTCGACCTCGACCTTGAACTCTTCGCGGGTGAAGCCTGTGACGATCAAAAGCGTCGAGGCGGGTTTCACCGTCACATCGGCAAGCCAGGCATCGCGCACCGCCATATAGGTTGGAAAGTCCTCGCGGGCGGTGACAAAGCCGCTCACGCGCACCACCGTGTCTCGTGTCGCGCCGGCCTCCTGCAAAATCGCGTCGATATTGGCGAAACACTGTTCTGCTTGGGCTTTGACGCCTTCGGGACAGGTGCCATCGGGGGCCAGACCAAGTTGACCCGACGTCACGATGACCTGCCCCGCGGGCGCGGAGGCGATGCCATGCGAATAGGCGCCAAAGGGCGCGGCGATGGAGGATGGGGTCAGGGCTTTGTGCATGAAATGCTCCGGGATGAGTCTCTGTCAGATTCGCCAAAAGGCCGGATCACGGTGCCATTTCGGGCCCCGGAACGCCGCCATTGTGTACAATTCCGCATCCGATTTTCCCACCCACTGCCTGTAATTTGACCAAGCGGCCAGAATTCTGCCCTCTATTTTGGCATTTGCAGATTGTGCACAAGAACACGCCCCGCGTCTGCTGCTCTCCGCACAAGAGGCTCACTAACGTGGGGGTCGGAATTTCACCCACGGAGAATTTACATGACCATGAAACGCGTCCTCGCGGGGCTGACCCTTGCCGCGACCACGTCCACCACTGCGCTCACCGGAGCCATGGCGCAAGACCTGACCCCTGTGTCCTTTGGCACCAACTGGCTGGCGCAGGCCGAGCACGGCGGCTATTACCAAGCCGTGGCCGACGGCACCTATGCGGACTGCGGCCTCGACGTCACCATTCAGCCCGGCGGCCCGCAGGTGAACAACCGCGCGCTGATGATGGCCGACAAGATCCAGTTCCACATGGGCGGCGATCTGTTGCAGGCCTTCAACGCCGCCAAAGAGGGCATTCCGGTCGTGGCCGTGGCCGCCACCTTCCAAAAACACCCGCAGGTGATCATCGCGCATCCGGGCGTCGCGGAAACCTTCGAAGACCTGAAAAAGACCACGCTCCTGATCGGCGACAACGGCTTTGCGTCTTACTACCAGTGGATGATCGCCGCCTACGGGTTCACGGTTGAGCAGCGCGAGCCCTACACCTTCAACCCGGCGCCGTTTTTGGCCGATGAGATGAAATCCATGCAGGGCTACCTGTCGTCGGAGCCCTATGTGATCGAGAAAGAGGGCGGCTTTACGCCTGACGTCTTCCTGATCGCGGACGCCGGTTATTCGACCTATGCGACCACCATCGAGACGATGCAAAAGACCATCGACGAAAACCCGGAGGCGGTGAAATGTTTCGTCGATGGGTCGGCGAAGGGCTGGTACAACTATCTCTATAACGACAACTCCGCCGCCAATGAGATGATCATGGCCGACAACCCGGACATGACCCAGGACAAGATCGACTTCGCGATTGAGAAGATGAAATCCGAAGGCATCGTCGACAGCGGCGACGCGCTTGAGCTGGGCATCGGGGCGATGACCGACGAGAAGATCGCGGACTTTTACGACAAGATGGTCGACGCCGGCGTCATCGAAGCGGGTCTGGATTACTCCGCCGCCTACACGCTTGAGTTCACCAACGCAAAAGTTGGCATGGACCTGAAATAAAGTCCATTTCCCAAAGACATAGCGAGGGCGGATCACGCTTTTCACCGCCCTCGCCTCCTTTGATTTCGAAAGACGCACATGACCCTCCCCCCATCCATTCCGCCCATGGGCCAGCGCGACAAACTGTTGGAGATGTCCAATGTGGACAAGGTCTTCGGCGGCACGGTCGTGGCGCTCAAGGATATGAACCTGACCGTGAACCAAGGCGATTTCATTTCGCTTCTGGGGCCGTCGGGCTGTGGCAAATCCACGGCTTTGCGGCTGATTTCCGGCCTGATGCGCCCAACCTCCGGGCATATCAACTGGGAAGGCGGGCAGAAGACCGGCGATCTGGGCGTGGTGTTTCAGGAACCGACGCTGATGCCCTGGGCCACAGTCGAACAGAACGTCTGGTTGCCCTTCCGTCTGCGCGGCAAATCCATTCGCGACGTGCAAGACGAGATCATGTGGGCGCTCAAGATGGTGGGTCTGGAGAAGTTCCAAAAGAGCTATCCGCGCGAGCTGTCGGGTGGCATGAAAATGCGCGTTTCCATCGCGCGTTCTCTTGTGACCGAGCCGCGGCTGATCCTGATGGACGAACCTTTCGCGGCCCTGGATGAAATCACCCGGCACAAGCTGAACAACGATCTGTTGGAGCTGCGTGACAAATTGAAATGCACGGTGATTTTCGTCACCCACTCGGTGTTTGAGAGCGTGTTCCTGTCGGACCGCATCGTCGTCATGGCGGCGCGCCCCGGGCGGGTGTCATCCGAGGTGACCGTCGATGCGCCCTACCCGCGCACCGAGGAGTTTCGGACCTCTGCGGAATATGCCGAGCTGTGCCGCAAGGCCTCCGACGCGCTGCATGGTGCAATGAATGAACATGGCACGAGGGCCTCGGCATGAGCACGACAGATATGAACACCGCAACTCTCGTGGACGAAGAAGAGCTGCGCTACGCCCGCGCTGAAAAGCGCGAAAAGATTGCGAAATGGCTTTTGCCCGTGTTGGTGATCGCCTTGGCGATTTTCCTCTGGGACCGCATGGTGGTGTGGAACGACATTCCGCATTACATCCTGCCGGGGCCGGGGTTGGTGCTTGAGACGCTGATCAAGGATTGGGGCATGTTGTCGGATGCGCTCATTGTGACGCTGAAGATCACGCTGGCCGCGCTGGCGGTCGCTGTGATTGGCGGCGTGGGCCTTGCGATCCTCTTCACCCAGTCGCGCTATTTCGAGATGTCGTTTTACCCCTTCGCCGTCATCTTGCAGGTGACGCCGGTGGTTTCCATCGCGCCCCTGATCTTTATTTATGTCGATAGCCGGATTGCGGGGCTGCTCTTGTGTGCCTGGATCGTGGCGTTTTTCCCGATCCTGTCGAACACCACGCTCGGCCTCAATTCGACGGACCACAACCTGCGCGATCTCTATAAAATCTACGGCGCAACGCGCTGGCAGCGGCTGCGCTATTTGCAACTGCCGACCGCTCTGCCCTATTTCTTGGGCGGGCTTCGCATCGCGGGTGGTCTGTCCCTGATCGGCGCCGTTGTGGCCGAATATGTCGCAGGCACCGGCGGCATCGGATCGGGGCTGGCGTTTCGCATTCTTGAGGCCGGTTACCGCCTCAACATTCCGCGCATGTTCGCGGCCCTTCTTTTGATTGCGGCGACAGGTGTCGTGATCTTCACCGCAGCCTCTTTGCTCTCTCACGCATTGCTGCACAAATGGCACGAAAGTGCGATCAAACGGGAGTCATAAGGACTTATATGAGCTTTTGCGTTCTGCCCAGCGGCGCGAAGACACTTCGAAATGTCACGGTCCCGGCCAGCCTCATGGGCCAATCCGGGGACCTCATCACCACCGATCTCACGATCACAGATGGAAAGATCACGCAAACGGACGCTGGGCAACCGGCCGAAACCGTGATCGACATACCTCAGATCGACATGAAAGGCGCGATGGTCTTTCCGGCCTTCGTCGACATGCACACGCATCTCGACAAGGGCCATATTTGGCCCCGCGCCTCGAACCCGGATGGCTCCTTTATGGGGGCCTTGGAGACCGTTCACGCGGACCACGCGAATTGGACGGCGGCGGATGTCGAAGCGCGGATGGATTTCGCGCTGCGCTGCGCCTATGCCCATGGCACCAAGGCCATCCGCACCCATATCGACAGCCTGGACGCGCTGGCGTCGTCGTCCTTTGGCGTGGTCAAGCGGATGCAAGACAAATGGGGGGGCAAGATCGAGTTGCAGGCCTCCTGTCTGGTCGCCATCGACAAGGTTTTCAAGGATCAGGGCGACTTCCCGGCCATTGCGAAAATCGTCGCGGACGCCGGACAGATCTTAGGCTCTGTCACCTACCCGGTGCCGGATCTGAAAGAACGGCTGCTGGATTTCTTCCACTTCGCGGTGATCTATGATCTCGACGTCGATTTCCACGTCGATGAGACAGACGATCCGACCTCCGACACGCTGCGCACCATTGCGGAGACGGTGATCGAGCTGGGGTTCAAGAACCGCGTCACGGTGGGCCATTGCTGTTCCATTTCGGTGATGCCGGACGAGGTGGCCGAAGAGATCATCGCGCTCGTCGCCAAGGCCGGGCTCAACGTCGTGTCGCTGCCGATGTGCAACATGTATCTGCAAGACCGCTACAAGGGCCGCACGCCACGTTGGCGCGGTGTCACCATGGCGCATGAGTTGAACGCGGCGGGGGTCAACGTCTCCTTCGCCTCTGATAACACCCGCGATCCGTTCTACGCCTATGGCGATCTCGACATGATCGAGGTGATGCGCGAGGCGACGCGGATTTGTCACCTCGACCACACGGATGTGCCCTGGGTGAATGCCTTTCTGACCAATCCGGCGCGGGCCTGTGGGTTTGACACCCCAAACCTGACGGACGGCGCCCCTGCCGATCTGGTCATCTGCAACGCACGCGGCTGGACCGAGCTCTTCGCCCGCCCGCAATCCGACAGGGTGGTTTTGAGGGACGGAGATCCCATTGACCGCACCCTGCCGTCTTACTCTGAACTTGATGAGATCGTGAGCTAATATCATGAACAAAAATTCCGCTGCGGCCATGGCCGCCCTGTCCCATCTGGACATCGAAGAAAACCCCGCCACCGTCCGCAACAAATCGCGCGACTTCTTTTGGTACTCGCCGGTTTTGAAGGCCGAGATGGATCACCTTCAGGCCGATTTCGTGGTCAACCCGACCTCCGAAGCCGAGGTGATCGAGGTCTTGAAGACCTGTTACGCACATGACGTGCCCGTCACCTGTCGCGGCGGCGGCACCGGCAACTACGGTCAGGCGATGCCCCTTTCCGGCGGCTGCGTCATGCATCTGACAAAGATGAACAAGATCAAGGAGATCGGCGCGGGCTATGTCGTCGCCGAACCCGGCATCATCATCAAGGAGATGGACGCCGAGTTGAAAGAAAAGTCGGGTCAGGAGCTGCGCATGTTCCCCTCGACCTATTCGCAGGCCTCGCTTGGCGGCTTCATCGCGGGCGGCTCCGGTGGGGTCGGGTCCGCAAACTGGGGCGCTTTGCGCGATCTCGGCAACATCGACCGCCTGCGGGTGATCACCATGGAGGCCGAACCGCGCGCGCTTGAGTTCACCGGCGAGGAGCTGCACCGCGTCTCCCACGCCTATGGCACCAACGGCATCATCACCGAGATCGAAATGCCGCTCGCCCCCGCCTACGAATGGGTCGAGATGTTCGTGCGCTTTGACACCTTCCGCATGGCGACTGAATTCGCAGGCGCTTTGACCTCCGAGCCGGGCATTCTGATCAAACTCGCCTCGGTCTATGCCGCCCCCATCGCGCATAAGTATTTCCAGCGTGTGAAGGCCCATGTCACCGAGAGTGACCACCTCTGTGGCCTCATGGTCGCGCCGCACTCCATGGCGGGCTTCCAGACGCTTCTGGACCGCTATGAGGGGGCGGAGGTGATCTACCGCTCCGATGATGTGCAATGGGATCGCCACCCCGGTCCGGTCTATGAATATGGCTGGAACCATACCACGCTGCGCGCGCTCAAGTTCGAGAAAGACCTGACCTATCTTCAGGTACGCTACGGGTCGGACATCGAAAAGATCATGAGTGCCTATGAAACCTTCAAGGACGATCTCTACATGCATCTCGAAGTCATGCGCGAGGGCGCAGGGCTGTCCTTTGCGGGTCTGCCGATTGTCTTCCCGAAGGACAAGGCGCAGCTCGATGACTTGGTCGCCAAACACGAGGCGATGGATTGCATGATCTTCAACCCGCATCGCTACACCTTGGAGGAAGGCGGGCGTCAGTCGACCGACAAACGCCAGCTCGATTTCAAACGCGAGGCGGACCCGAAGGGCCTTTTGAACCCCGGCAAGATGATCGCTTGGGACGAGCCGGATTTCGACTACGCCGACATGTATTCCTACGCCAAGATCACGCCGAAACCGGAGCCAGAAAGCGAAGGTGAGGAATGAGTTCCAAAGGACGCGTTCTCGTCCTCTACGCCCACCCCTGCCCGGAAAGCTTCAACGCGGCGGTGCATGAGGTGGTCGTGGAGACGCTCACCAAATCCGGCTGGGAGGTCGACGATTGCGATTTGAACGTCGAGGGCTTTCAACCGGTGCTCACGATGGAGGACCGTCGCGGCTATCACGACGAGCCCGCCAATATCGAACCAGTACGCGAATACGTCGAACGGCTTCAGGCCGCCGATGCGCTGGTCATGGTTTTCCCGGTGTGGAATTTCGGCTATCCGGCGATCCTCAAGGGCTTTCTCGACCGGATTTTCCTTCCGGGCGTCAGCTTCAAACTGGTGGATGGCAAGGTCCGTCCGGGTCTCACCAACATCAAGAAGCTCTACGCCTGCACCACCTATGGCGGCACACGTCTGAGAGCGATGATGAACGGCGACCCGCCCCGCAAATGCGTCACCCGGCCGGTGTGGTATGCCTGTGGCATGCCGAAGAAAAAATACATCGCCTGTTACGACATGAACCGGAACACGGAGCCGAAGCTCAAAGCGCATCTGGAGCGGGTGCGGCGCGAAATGGAGGCGATGTGATGCAGACCTCCCAAGACGCCGCGCGGTCGCCTGACCGGGGGCTGGCGAAACACCCTTTGAGCAAAGTGCTTTATGCCAGCCAAGTCCTTGCGCATTCTCGTCAGTGCAATTCGACAGCAAAATCGCCAGACCGCGGGACGGTCAGGCGAGCGCGCGGCGGCCTGCGGCCTTTGTTCCGCGCGGGGGAGATTCAGTCATGAAACGCGCCCTCGTCGTCTATTGTCACCCGCGCGAGACCTCGTTTAACCGCGGCATCCGCGACCTCGTGGTCGCGCGCCTTGAGACCGCAGGCGTGGAGTATCGCCTGCGCGATCTCTATGCCGAGGGCTTCGATCCGGTGCTCTCCGCCCATGAGCATGAAATCTACGAAAACGTGCCGGAGAACCGCGTCCTCGTGGACCGCGACTGCACGGACCTTGAGTGGTGCGACAGCCTTATTTTCGTCTATCCGACCTGGTGGTACGGCCTGCCCGCCATGCTCAAGGGCTGGCTCGACCGCACCATGGTGTCGGGCGTCGCCTTCATCATGCCGCAAAAAGAGGGCGATGACATCAAACCCGGCCTGACCCACATCACCAAGCTGGGCGTTTTCACCACCTGCGGCGCCTCGCGCTGGCTGACCTTCTTTGTCGGAGCACCCGGCAAACGCACGCTCATGCGCGGGCTTCGGGTGATCTTGGCCAAGCGGTGCAAAACCGCCTTTGCCGCGCATTTCCTGATGGACAGCTCGACGCCGGATAGCCGCGCCAAACACCTGACGCGGGTTCAAAAGCGGCTCGACAAATTGATCGCGGCGCCTGCGCCGAAGGAGGGGTAAATGGACATTCCTGTTCTCGATTGGAGCCGCTTTGCCACAGGCACGGACGTCGACGGCTTCGTGACAGACCTCGGGCGTGCCTGCCGCGACACGGGGTTCTTTCTCGTGTCGAACCACGGCATCCCAGAGGATTTGATCGCGGATGTCTTCGCCAAGGGCGACGCATTTTTCGCGCTGCCCATGGCGGAAAAAGCGAAAATCGACATTCGAAACAACCCGCACAACCGGGGCTGGGCCTGTCAGGGCTCCGAAGCCTTGGACGAGACCTCCGGCCAGATGGACCGCAAAGAGGCGTTCAACGTCGGCTTTGATCTTCCCTCTGACGACCCGCGCGTCGTTGCCGGTGAGCCGTTTCGTGGTGTGAATGTCTGGCCCGAGGTGCCCGGTTTTCGCGATACCATGCTCGATTACTACGACGCCGTGCTGCACCTCTCGGTCGCGCTGCACCGGGCGTTCGAGATGGATTTGAACCTGCCCGAAGGCTACTTCCCGCCGCACTTCACCGAACCGATGGCGACGCTGCGTGTGCTCTCCTACCCGGCGGCCCCGGACGGCGAAGGCATCGGCGCAGGCGCGCATACGGATTACGGCTCTGTGACCATGCTCATGACCGACGGTGTCGGCGGGTTGCAGGTCCGCCCCCGTGGCGGCGATTGGATCGACGTGCCGCATGTGCCGGGGGCATACGTGGTCAACATCGGCGATTGCCTGATGCGTTGGTCGAATGACATCTATGTCTCGACCCCGCACCGGGTGTTGCCGCCCAAAACCGCCCGCCGCTCCATCGCCTTTTTCCTCGACCCGAACCCTGACAGCGTGATTGCCGCTCTGCCGGGCACGGGCGAGGCCAAATACCCCGCGGTCACCGGCGCCGATTATCTGCGCTCAAGGTTGGACGCGACCTACACACCGAAGGACATCACATGAGACGCTTTGACTGGGCCGAGTTCCGCACCACGGAATTCGCCACCTTTGACCCCGAGAAAACCATCGTCATCCTGCCTACCGCAGCCGTGGAACAGCATGGGCCGCATCTGCCTGTGGGCGTGGACACTTACATCAACGAGGGCATGTTGGCCGAGTTGCGCGCGACCTGCCCCGAGGATCTCGACATCCTCATCCTGCCGGTGCAGGCGGTGGGCAAGTCGAACGAGCATATCCACGCCAAGGGCACGCTGACCTATACGGCCAAAACGGCTTTGGACGCCTGGACCGAGATCGGGCTTTCCGTGGCCCGCGCCGGTCTCAAGAAGATGGTGATCGTCAATTCCCATGGCGGAAATCTGGACCTGATCTCCATTCTGGGGCGTGAGCTGCGCGTGCAGGCGGGCATGATGGTCGTGAAATGCCAATGGGGCAATTTCGGCAAACCCGAGGGCATGTATAGCGCGCAAGAGAGCAATTTTGGCATCCATGGCGGCGATCTTGAGACCTCCTTGATGCTGCATTTCAAGCCCGCTTTGGTGGATATGGAGATGGCCGAGGATTTCCGTTCGACGGCGGAGACCGCGCCGATTTCTCCGATTGGTCCGGTGAACCTCGCGTGGGTCTCAAAGGATTTGAACCCGAAAGGCACGGTGGGCGAGGCGCATCTGGCGACGGCTGAGAAGGGTGCGGCCACCTGTGCACATCAGGTTGCGGGCTTTGTTGAGATGCTCAAGGAGTTGCGCGATTTGTCGACAGAGGGCTACGCGCGGACGATCCCGGAGTGATCGGATTCACAAAGGGCGAGCGCCTGCCCGTGGGGTGGCGCTCCGAGCTTTGAGCAGTGCAGTTTATGCCAGCCAAATCCGTAGTCCATTGAGACGACGTCAGACGCAGAAAAGCGCCAGCCCGCCGGAACGGGCAGGCGCTCGCCCGGCACCTGCGGTGCTATTCGGGCGAAGAAAAAGGGGCCCGTTTGGCCCCCTTTCCTATTCCTCCGTTTTCGGAGCCGTGATCCCGCCAAACGCCCCACCAAAAGCCGACGGACTTTCGGGCTTCGGAGCCGCGGGTGCGGCAGGTGTCCCAACACCCCCGAAGGCCCCACCAAAGGCGCTGTCGGGTTTCGGCACGGTCACGCCCTGCTCCGCTTCCTGCGCTTCGATCCTCGCCCGTTGTTCGGCGCGCAGCTCTTCCTGACGATCCAGTTTCTCCTGCAACACGGCGGCCTCACAGACCGAGCTGTCATATTGCGAGCCCGCGTAAGTTATCCCGCCGATCGCCGTCACGAGGATCGCAAACACGATGCCGGGATGGGTCAGCGCGCGGGTCACCGGATTGGCATAAAGCGGCGAGCGCGAGGCGCGGCCACCGGCTTCGGCCTCTTTGCGGCGCTGATAGGCCTCATTCGTGAGCGCGCCGACCAGTGTCAGCGTGATGATGATCACCGCCAGCGCAGAGAGCGAAGGATCGGTGCCGTGACGCACTTTGGAGGCCAAGGCCGTGGTGAAGGTGCTTTCAGAGAGAACGGTGAACACAGTCGTGTTGTAGTTCTCGAAGGAGGCCAAAAGCGTGATGAACGCCGCCGAGCCGATGGCGGGCGCCATGAAGGGCAAGAGGATTTTGCGGAAGGCCTGACCGGGCGTGGCGCCCAAATCCAGCGCGGCTTCGGTCTGGGTCGCGTCAAACCGTTGCAGTCGCGCGATGAACACCAACATGGCATAGGCGGAGACAAAGGTGATCTGGCCCACGATGGTCAGGAAATAGCCGTTATACAAGAACCCCGCTCCCGTGCCGCGCGTGATCTGGCCCCAGAGCACGATGGTCGAAATCCCCAAAACAACGCCGGGGATCAGGATCGGCAGGATCAACACCGTGTAGAGCATCGAGCGCAGCTTGGGTGGTAGCTCGGACAAGGCCAAAGCCCCCGCCAGCCCGATGGGCACGGCCAAGGCCACGACCCCCACGCCGATGATCACGGAATTCATCAAGCCTTCCATCAGGCGCGCATTGCCGAACAACTCGCCGAACCAGCCGGTGGTGAAACACTCCCACGGCGCCACACGCGGAAAGCGCGAGGAGTTGAAAGCGGTCGTCGCCATGATAACCAGCGGGCCGAAGAGGAAAGCGAAGAAGGCAAGCGCATAGGCGCCGCCGAAAAGCGTGTGCCTGCTCATTTGCCAATCTCCCCGACGGAGACCTTGAACACCCGCATCATCAGCAAAACGAAACTGATACAGGTCACCAAAAGCACCACGGCATAGGCCGAGCCTCTGGGCCAGTTCGAGGATTCGTTAAACCATTGATAGATGAGCTGCGTGAACCACAGGGACGAGGGCCCGCCCAGGATTTGCGGCGCGGCCAGTGCCCCTGCGGTCAGCATGAAAACCATCGTCGCCCCCGAGACGATGCCGGGTTTCGCCATCGGCAAGACCACCCGCCAATGCACCCGCCACAAAGGCGCGCCCATGTCGCGGGCGGCTTCGACCTGGGTGTGATCCAGCGCTTCGATGGCGTTGTACATCGGAAACACCATCAAGAGGATATAGGCGTAGGCGAGACCACAATAGAGCGCCACATCGGCGCGGATGAAATCCACCGGCGCGTCCCAAAGCCCCATTTGCATCCCCCAGGTGTTCACGACACCCGTGGAGCCAAACAAGACGCGAAAGGCAAAAGCGCGCAGAATCTCGTTGATCCAATAGGGAATGACCAGCCCGATCACCATGAGCCGCGCGGCGACGCCCTTGGCGCCATGGGCGAGGATATAGGCGATGGGATAGCAGATCAGCACATCGATCATCGTCACGATCAGCGCCGCAATCAGCGTGCGGATCAGGATCATGATGTCGAGCGTGTTGAAGGAGCCGTCCGCGTTGAAGAAAAAGCTGCGATATTGCTCCAGCGTGTAGTGATCCGCCTCGGTGCCGAGCTGATCGGCGGGCAGGTTGAAGCGAAAGGAATAATCCAGCATCGAAAGCTGCGGCAGGGTGATGAACACGACGACCCAAAGCGTCACCGCGATGGCGATGAACAGCGCGGCCCCCATGCCGTGTTTGGCGAGCAAGGTGGTGTAAGCGAGCTTCAACTGTTTCATGATTCACTCGCCATATGGCCGACCGGAAGGATGGTGCCATTCATCGGCGCGAAGCCTAACGACAGGCTTTCGCCCTGCCCCGGCAAGCTGCCCGCCAGCCCCGCGTTCACCATGGAGATACGCAATTCCGTGTCGCCAGCCTTGGCAAAAACATGGTTGGTCGCACCTTCGAATTCCTGACGGGAAAGCGTCGCCTGAAACGTGTTTTCGGTTGCACAGGGAATGAGCTGTTCCGGCCGCACAAACAAAAGCGCCTCGTCACCTGCCTTGTATTTACGCCCGCCACCGACACGCGCCTCAAAGGTGCCCATCGGCGTCTCAAGGGCTGCCAAGTCACCCGACTGCCCCTTGATGACGCCCTGCAACGCGTTGTTTTCGCCAACAAAAGACGCCACGAAAGCCGACCGAGGACGATTGTAAATTCGATCCGGTTCGCCCACCTGTTCGATCACACCGCGGCTCATCACGGCCACACGGTCGGACATGGTCAACGCCTCGCCTTGGTCGTGGGTGATGTAGATAAAGGTCACGCCGACCTGCTTTTGAATAGCACGCAGCTCCGTGCGCATGTGCTGGCGCAGCTTGAGATCGAGCGCTGACAAAGGCTCGTCCAAGAGCAAAATATCCGGCTCCACGGCCAGCGCACGAGCAATCGCCACGCGCTGTTTCTGGCCGCCGGAGAGTTCCGAGACCTTCTTGTCGCCGATCCCCGGCAGGGCGATCATGTCCAACAATTCGTCCGCCTTTTTGCGCCGCTCTTTTTTAGACACGCCCCGCACCTCCAGAGGAAAGGCGATGTTCTCGGCCACAGTCATCAGCGGGAAAAGCGCCAGATGCTGGAAAATCAACGCGGTCGGGCGTTTGTTCGGGCCGACACCGGCCATATCCTTGCCACCGATCAAAACCTTGCCCTCGGTCGGTTCGGAAAAGCCAGAAATACAGCGCAGCATGGTGGTCTTGCCGCAGCCAGACGGCCCGAGAAAGGAGAAAAATTCGCCGGAATTGATTTTCAGATTGGCGTTGTCGACAGCGGTGAAGTTGCCAAAGCGGATGGAGACGTGATCGAGGAGGACAGAACGGTCGGGGATGCGATCTGGGGTCTGGTCGGGCATGTTGCCTCTCTTATGAATTGAGTGCGAAAAGGCCCCGCGCAGATCCGCACGGGGCCAGATCGGAATTAGGCGGAGAGGAATTTATTGGTGAATTCGGTGCGCATTTCCGAATACCACGGCGCCTCTGCCGGCCAGGCGTTGAGGTTCGCCAAGGCCTCGCCCGGATAGGCATCGGCAAAGTTCTTGGCATAGATCTCACCACCAAAGGCATCAGCGCCCAGCACCGGCGAGTTATAGCCATGGGTCTTGATCGCCTCACCGGCCCATTCCGGGTTGTAACAGGCGTCGATGAAAGCATAGACCTGTTCGATATTGGTCGCCCCCGTCGGCATCGCCATGCCATCGACCCAGGCCATCGCGCCCTCGACCGGCGCGCGGTACATCACCGGCTCGCCTTCGTTTTTCAGAGCGATCGGCGGGCCGTCCCAGGTCTGGCCGACAATGACGCCCTCGTTCAAAAGCCCGTTCTTCTGAGTGTCGGCATCATTCCAGATCAGCTTGATATTGCCTTTCTTTTCAATTGCATGCTCGACAACCTTGGTCCAGACCTCGGTCATTTTCTCAGGGCTTTCATAGGCCGCCCACATCGAGCCCGGCTCCATCATGCCAAGGCGTTCCATGCCGAGGCCAAGCCCCAACAACATAGAATGGCCGCGGCCCATGGTTTTGCCCGCATTGGCGTCGTCCCAAATGTCGTAATACGACGGGAACTCGCCCGCAGGCGTGAACATGTCGGTGCGCCAAGCAACCCCTTCGGTGCCCCAGATATGCGGCACCCAAAACGTGCCTTCGCCGCCGAAGTTCCAGTGTTTTTCGCCCAGAGCCATCGCCGGGTTGACCTTTTCAATGGCGATTTTCGTCATATCGAAGGGCTGCAAAAGCCCCAGTTCCGCCCACAAAAGGTTGCGGTTCACGGTCGGCGAGACGATGTCGAACCCTTCTCCGCCGGTGGCTTTGAGTTTGTTGATGATCTCCTCGTTGGAGCCGATGCCGGTGAAATTGAGCTTGATGCCGGTCGAGCCTTCAAAGGCCGTCACGAAGCTTTCCGGCAGGTAGTCGGACCACATCATCACGTTGATCTCGCCCGAAGACGCCAAAGCCGACCGGCTCACGATGGTGGGGGCTGCGAGGCCGGCCACAACTGTGGCGGACCCTTTGAGAAAGCTGCGGCGCTTGAGGCCAGTGTTGGTGCGGCTGCTGGTTTTGAATGTCGTCATGTCACTCCCCGTGAACGTTTTGCCGTGAACTTTTTGGTTGTTATGCGGCGGTCCTCTGGCCCGAAACTGGTCAGAGACCGATCAGAGACCGCTCTTGCAAAAGCCTAGGAGGGCGGCTTCTGCTCAATTTAGAGCCAGAAGGGGCAAACTATAGGACCAGAGGCGCTTTCCCCTCTGGACGGCACCACGCTGCACAATAGAGTGGCGTTGACGCAAGGAGAGCGCCCGCCACACTGGCAGAACCGAAACGGGCCAGAGGCCCTTGGGCAGAAGAGACACGAGGATGCTGGACCGGTATTTCGAACAGGGCTTTGACCAAAGCGCCTCGCTTCAGCATCAGATTCAGGAGCGCCTCATTCAGGCCATTCTCGACGGCGCGCTTTCGCCCGTCGATCCACTGCCCTCGTCGCGCGAGTTTGCCAAGACGCTCAAGGTCTCGCGCAATACGATCTCGATTGTCTACGACCGCTTGCATCAGGACGGGTTCATCACCGCAAAACCCCGGCGCGGCTATTTCATCGACGAGAATTTCGTCCGCGAAAAACTCAACGTCGCGCCGCCGCGTCGTCAAAGCGGTGGCGGAACGCCCCCCGATTTCGACCGTTTTTTGCCGCGCAGGTTTTCTGAGCAGATCAACATCGACAAGCGCAAGGATTGGCGGCACTTCCCCTACCCGTTTCTCTACGGCCAGGTCGGGCGCGACGAGGTTTCCGTCGCCCGCTGGCGCGATTGCCTGCGCCGGGCGGGCACGACGCGCCATGTCGGGTCCTGGGCAGACGACCGGGTCGACGCCGACGATCCGCTTTTACTCGATCAAATCTCGCGCCGCATCCTGCCCCAGCGCGGCTTTCGCGCCGAACCCGATGAATTGCTGATCACCGTGGGCGCGCAAAACGCGATCTGGATGGTCGCCAACCTGTTTCTGGCGCCCGGACGCAGCATTGTCATCGAGGACCCCGGCTATGTCGATGCGCGCAACATCTTTGCCGCTCAAGGCGCGCAGGTCATCCCCCTGCCGGTGGACCGCAAGGGCTTGAAACCCGGGCCGGAATTGGCCGAGGCGGACATGGTCTACCTGACACCGGGGCATCAGAGCCCGACCAATATCACCATGCCGATGGAGCGCCGTCTGGCCATTCTGGAGGCCGCCGCCGCGCAGGATTTCCTCATTCTCGAGGACGATTACGAACATGAGCTGAACTTCGTCGGCGCCCAACACCCGACGCTCAAGGCGCTCGATGCCACGGGGCGGGTGATCCACATCGGCTCGCTGACGAAACCGCTGTTTCCCGGCATCCGACTGGGGTTCATCGCCGCCGACCGCGAGGTGATCCGCGAATTGCGTCACCTGCGGCGCCTGATGTATCGCCATCCGTCCGCGCTGGCCCAACGCGCCATGGCGCTGTTTCTGTCCGAAGGCCATTACGACGCCCACATCCGGCGGCATCGGCGTGGGATGGCGGAAAAATGGCGCGAAATGCTGCGCGAGATTGACCGGCAATTGCCCGGCTGTGAGGTGACCATGACCACCGGCGGCTCGGGTGTCTGGATCACCCTGCCCGAGGGTGTCGAGGCCGGATTGGTCAAGGACAAGGCCGAAGCGCGCGGCGTTCTGGTCGAGGACGGCACACCGCATTATCTGCGCGAGGGCGCGCCGCGCAACCGCCTAAGGCTGGGCTTCGGCGCGATTGACTTTGACAAGATCGCGCCGGGAATTGCGGAGTTGAGGGTCGTGATTGAAGCGGTTCGCGGCGCTCAGAAAAGCTGATTTACGGCTATCGGAAAACCTTTCCTGCAAACGAAGCACAACCGCCCGGAATCAAGCCGAAGGCGCCGGGCGTGCGCCGGACCGTCCCGGCGGTCAGGCGCATTGCAATCCTCGCGCAACGATCTGATCTTTTTCGGATTTTGCCAACATAAAGCGCATCATTCAGATGTTTTAGCGCCTGCCCACGGTCCGGCGCACACCCTCGTGGCCAATGTCCTCTCTGGACGCAAGCCCGACTTACGCCACTTCCTCAAAACCTTTCCCTGCTTTTCAGCGCCCCTCAATCCATCGCAATAACAATCGTCTTCGAGCGCGTGAAATGCGCGAGCATCGCCTCCAGAGACGCCTCCTTGCCCAGCCCCGACCGCCCGAAACCGCCGTAGGAGACGTTGGGCTGGATCGTCAGGTTCTGGTTCACCTGCACATAGCCCGCGTTGAGCCGCGACGTGGCATCCAAAGCGCGGGACAGGTTTTCGGTCCAGACGGTGGCGGCCAGCCCGTAGCGGCTGTCATTGGCTTTCGCGATCACATCGTCATAATCGGACCATTTCTGGATCACGGCGACGGGGCCGAAAATCTCGTTTTGCACGCAAGGATGATCTTCGGGCAGGTCGAGCAACAGCGTCGGCAGAGCAAAGAGATCGGGGGTCAGATTGGCGCCTTCGGGCAATTGACCACAGCGGATCACACGCGCGCCTTCTGTGCCCTCGGCTTGCGCCACATAGCCCGCGACCACGGCGGCCTGTTTGGCGTTGATGATCGTGCCGATGTCTGTGGCCTCATCCAGCGGGTCGCCAATTTTGAGCGCGTTCAACGCCTCGATCAACGCCGCGAGGAAGGCGTCATAGAGGCTCTCATGCACATAAATCCGCGAGGACGCCGTGCAGCTTTGCCCCTGCCGCGTGAAGCGCATGCCAGAGATGGCGCCCGCCACCGCCTTGTCCAGATTGGCGTCGTCGCAGACGATCATCGGGGATTTGCCGCCCAATTCCAAGGACACCGGCACGATGCGCGCGGCCCCCGCTTTGTAGACGGTTTCGCCCACGGCCTCCGAGCCGGTGAAGGTGATCTTAGCGACATCCGCATGCGCCGTGAGCGCCGCGCCACAGTCGGCGCCAGTGCCGTTGATCACGTTCAAAACGCCATCGGGCAGGAATTGCATCAGAATGTCTGCGGCCAGATAGGTGGCAAAAGGCGCTTCCTCGGACGCCTTCACCACCACCGTGTTGCCCGCCACCAGCGCAGGCGCGATCTTCAGCATCATCAGGACCAAAGGCACGTTCCACGGCACGATCGCGGCGACCACACCCAGCGGTTCGCGGGTGGTCATAGTCAACATGCGCGGGTTGAACGGGATGGTTTCGCCTTTAAGCTCCGACCCCAATCCGCCATAGAATTCAAGGATGTCTGCGGCGGTCTTCACCTCGCCCCTGCACTCGGTGCGGATCGCTTTTCCGGTCTCGCGGGCCAGAACCTGCGCCACGATTTCGAAATGCTCCAACAGGGCACGTCCACCTGCGGCCACCGCCTTGCCGCGTTCGCGCGCTGGCATGGCGGCCCAACCCGAACCCGCCGCTTTCGCTGCCGCCACCGCTGCCTCGGTCTCCGCCACACCGGAAGCCGCCGCTTGGCCCAGAACCGCGCCTGTGGCAGGGTTCAACACGTCGAGGCCACGGTCCACGGTCACCCCCGCGCCACCCACAAGGTTGAGGTTGCGATAGGCGGCGATGGCGGCCACGGCGTCGGCGGGAGGGGTGAATGCTTTTGTCATACCCTTTCCTTGCCGCAAAAACGGCGACGGCAAAGGTGCCAGAGAATGGAAAGAGTGAGTCCAGACAGCCCGCCCCATTGATCTGTCCTTATAATTGCTTTTGACTGAGACTATGACCGCTCGCGCACGCCCGACTGGATTGTCGGGTCAAGAATGGAGTTTCCCCAATGCATGACAATGATCTCTCCGCCATCGTCGAGGCCGACCGCGCCCACGTCTGGCACCATATGTTCCAGCACCAGCTTCTGGACAGCCGTGATCCGCGGATCATTGTCGAGGGCAAAGGCATGTCGGTTTGGGACCAGAACGGGCGCGAATTTCTGGATGCGGTCTCCGGCGGTGTCTGGACCGTGAACGTCGGCTATGGCCGCGAGCGGATCGCCAATGCGGTGCGCGATCAGCTGATCAAGATGAACTATTTCGCGGGCTCTGCGGGCTCCGTTCCCGGCGCGAAATTTGCCGAGATTCTGACCGCGAAAACGCCGGGTCTGTCGCGCATGTATTACTGCAACTCCGGCTCGGAAGCCAATGAAAAGGCTTTTAAAATGGTCCGTCAGATTTCTGCGCAACGCTACGGCGGCAAGAAGTCGAAAATCCTCTACCGCGACCGCGATTACCACGGCACCACCGTGGCCACTCTGTCCGCCTGCGGTCAGAAACAACGCGCGACGCATTACGGCCCCTTTGTGCCGGATTTCGTCGAGGTGCCGCATTGCCTTGAGTATCGCAAACAATGGGACGTCGAGAATTACGGCGAACGCGCCGCTGAGGCCATCGAAGAGGTGATCCTGCGCGAAGGCCCCGACACCGTGGGCGCGCTCTGCCTTGAGCCGGTGACGGCGGGAGGTGGTGTCATCACGCCGCCCAAAGGCTATTGGGAGAAGGTGCAGGAGATCTGCAAAAAATACGACATCCTGCTGCACATCGACGAGGTCGTCTGTGGCATGGGGCGCACGGGCGAGTGGTTCGGCTATCAGAACTACGGCATCAAACCGGATTTCGTCACCACCGCGAAAGGCGTCGCCTCGGGCTATGCCGCCATCGCCGTGATGCTGACCACCGACGAGGTGTTCGGCATGTTCAAGGACAACGCCGAAGACCCGCTGAACTACTTCCGCGACATCTCCACCTTTGGCGGCTGCACCGGCGGGCCTGCGGCGGCGATCGAGAACGTGGCGATCATCGAGGAAGAGGGCCTTTTGGACAACACCAAGGTGATGGGCCAGCGGCTTCAGGACGGTTTGGCCGCGCTGATGGACAAGCATGCGCTGATCGGCAACACCCGCGGGCTTGGCCTGTTCTGTGGCGCCGAATTGGTGGCGGATCGCGAGACGAAAGAGCCTCTGAACGAAAAGCTGGTGCAGGCGGTCGTGGCCGAATGCGACAAGCAGGGCGTGATCATCGGCGCGACCAACCGCTCGGTGCCGGGCTTTAACAACACGCTGTGCTTCTCGCCGGCGCTAATCTCGAAAGCCGACGACATCGACCGCATTCTGGACGCGGTGGACAATGGCCTGACGACCGTTGCGGCGGCGATGTAAGACACCCACGCAATAGTTTGATAAATATGGATTATGCCCCGTCGATCAGCGGGGCATTTTCTATTTCCAGCGACCCGCTTTCCTCCTTGAGACCGGTGCCGGTCACCCCGCGTTCGAGCGCTGCGCGGGTGAGCCAGGCGATCTTGGCGGCGGCTTGACCATAGCTCATCCCGCCTTTGCCGTGGATGTTCGACAGGCAGTTGCGCTGGCTGTCTTTTGTGCCAGGAGTGGGCGCGTAAGTCAGGTAAGCGCCAAGGCTGTCGGCCACTGTGAGGCCGGGCCGTTCACCCACCAAAAGCACCACGAGACGCGCCCCCAAAGCCGCGCCGATCTCGTCCCCGATGGCGACACGGGCCTGGGTGGCGATGGTGACAGGGCCAAGGGTAAGACCGTCGAGTTTCTCGGAGGCGGCGTGCACGACAGCCGCCGCATGGGCCTGCACCGCCGCCGAGGACAGGCCGTCGGCGATGACGAAGGCCACGTCGCAGGGCGGTCTGGCGTTCAGTTTTTCTGCCTCACCCGCCCCCAGTTTCCTCCCCAAATCGGGACGGCGCAGGTAACTCGCACGATCCATAGCTGCGGAGGTGACACGGATCACCTCGAAGGGCGCAAGCTCTGCCTCCAAAGCCGCCACATCCAATGCCGAATGCACCGCATCGCGGGCACGGGCATGGGCAAATTGGAACTCGAGATTGGCCCCTGTCGGCAGCCCGGCGCCGTTGCGACCAAGGCCGATGCGGGCGGGCGTTACGTCGCGCAGCTTGGCCCATGGGTCTTTGACGACATCACTCATTGCGCCGCCTCCAAAAGCCGCTGCGCACCGAGATCGCTTTGCAACAGATGGCCGCTCTCGTTCACCAATCCCATGACCTCCAACCACGCCTCAAACTCCGGCGCCGCCTTGAGCCCCAACGCATTGCGCAGATAAGCGATGTCGTGGAACGAGAGGCTTTGGTAATTCAGCATGATGTCATCGGCGCCCGGCACCCCGATCAGGAACTGCGCGCGGGCATTGGCCAGAAGCGTCATCAGCACATCCATGTCGTTCTGATCGGCCTCGGCGTGGTTCGTGTAACAGACGTCGCACCCCATTGGCAGACCGAGGAGTTTGCCACAGAACACATCCTCCAGCCCCGCACGGATGATCTCTTTGCCGTCATAGAGGTACTCCGGCCCGATGAACCCCACCACGGTGTTCACAATGAGCGGATCATAGGCGCGGCAGACGGCATAGGCGCGGGCCTCCAGCGTCTGCTGGTCAATGCCATGATGCGCGTCAGCGGAAAGTGCGCTGCCCTGCCCGGTTTCGAAATACATCACGTTTTGCCCGACCGTGCCGCGACCCAGCGACAGCGCGGCCTCATGGGCCTCTTTGAGCATCGCAAGCGTCACGCCAAAGCCCTCATTCGCAGCCTGCGTTCCCGCGACGGATTGGAACACCAAATCCAAAGGCGCACCGCGCTCGATGATCTCGATCGAGTTGGTGACATGGGTCAAGACACAGCTTTGCGTCGGGATGTCGTAGCGCGCACGCAGGTCGTCCAACATCGACAAAAGCGTCATCGCGGTCGGGATATTGTCGGTCGCCGGGTTGATGCCGATCACCGCGTCACCCACCGCATAGGACAGCCCGTCGAGGGTGGAGGCGACGATGCCCTTCAGGTCATCCGCCGGGTGGTTTGGCTGAAGACGCGAGCCGATGCGGCCCTCAAGGCCCAGCGTGGTTCGAAATGCCGTCACGACGGTGATTTTGCGGGCCACAGCGATGAGATCGCGGTTGCGCATGAGTTTTGAGACAGCGGCGGCCATTTCCGGCATCAGCCCCGGCGCAAGTGCGGCGAGTGCGGCGGGCGTGGCGGCATCTGACAGGAGCCAATCGCGGAACTGACCGACGGTCATATGCGACACCGGCGCGAAGGCCGCCGCGTCATGACTGTCGACGATCAGCCGCGTGACCTCGTCACTGTTATAGGGGATCAAAAGCTCTTCGAGAAAGACCTTAAGCGGCAGATCGGCCAGCACCATCTGGGCAGCGACGCGTTCCACATCGCTCTCGGCCATCAGCCCGGCCAGCGCATCGCCGGAGCGCGCGGGCGTGGCCTTGGCCATGACCTCCGCGAGGGTTTTGAACCGAAAGTTTTCGCCGCCAAGCGTGCAGGAATAGGCGCTCATGTCATGTCTCGTCTCTGTCGTCCGTCCCGAGACCTTACCGCGCGCGACGGCAAAGGCCCGCGATTTCGACAGATGGGCCGACACGCAGCCCCGCCTGCCTCATTTTCAGTCAGACGCGCCCAAGTTTTTCGCACCGCAGCCGTGAAGAAACAGCGAAATCGCCAGATCGCGGCGGCGCACCATTTCTTCCGGCGAGGGATCGCACTCGACACACAGCAACAGCCGCGGCACCGGATCCTCGAAGGTCAAATTCACCAACATTTCCGCGGCAAGCGCGGCAGCGTCGGGCGCAAGTTCGATCTCGCCAGCCCGGCTTGCGCGGGCCAGCTCTTCGGAGACATGGCCGATCAACCGCCCGCGTCCGTTTTCAAGCAATTGTCGCGACAGCGTCGGATAGGTCTGCGCCCGTGCAATCAGGGTCCGCAGGAATTCCAGCTTGCTCTTCTCGGCCCCCGGCGGCTTGTTCAGGGTCAGCAAAATCTGCAAGCGCTCCGTCAGCGAGCGCCCTTCATCCTCGGGGCGTAGCGGGCGAAAAATCCGCTCCCCCATGCGCGAAATGACACTCCCCAACAGGGCTTCGTGGCTTTCGAAATGCTCATAAAGCGTGCGTTTCGACATGCCCGCACGCCGCGCGATGGCCGCCATGGTGACATGGTCGAACCCGCCCTCGGTCAACAGTGAACTCGCGGCCTCGACAATGCGCTCTTCGCGCGCGGCCATATCCATTTGCACCGGACGCCCGCGCCGCCGCGCGGCGGGCGCGTGATCGCAAGGCGCGTCATTTGCCTGTTTTTTTGTCATCTGCACCTCCCCACACCCCATTGAGCGGTGGCGCACAGCCACAACCGGCGGCACCGCTTTACAAAACTATCGGGTTTCTTTAATCGAAATTCAAGCACAACTCGTAAAATCACATGTGACGCACGTTTGACATACAAAAATGTCATAGAATTCGCTGGCCCCTGCGCCTGCTTCCCTTCCCCGGTCTCGCAAAGGCCGGGATGTTTTCCTCGGAGACCCTCATGCACAGCCGTTTTTCCCCCTCTCTGCGCCGGGCCCTGCCCGTTCTTGCCCTCACGCAGGCCCTCGCACTGGCCGCTCCGGCGCTGGCTCAGGACGGCCCGCCCCCGACGCCGGTGACCGTCGTGACGCTGGAGGCCAAAGACGTGACCCTCTCCGCGCCACTGCCGGGGCGTGTTGCCGCCTCCTCCGCCGCCGAAGTGCGCCCGCAGGTCAGCGGCATCATCCAATCGCGCCTGTTCCAGGAAGGCAGCACGGTCTCCGAGGGCGATCCGCTCTATCAGATCGACGCCGCCACCTATGAGGCACAAAAAGCCGTCGCCGAAGCCAGCCTCGCCCAAGCCGAAGCCGCACTGAAATCGGCGGAGATCGAATACAACCGCCAAGAGGAACTGCGCACCCGCAACGTGGTGGCCCAGCAGAACCTCGACAGCGCCATCGCCGCGCGCGACTCCGCCGCAGCCGCAGTGAAAGTGGCCGAAGCCAATCTTCTCTCTGCCGAGATTGACCTGGACCGCACGGAAATTCGTGCGCCGATTTCCGGGGTCACGGGGTTCAGCGAGATCACCCAGGGTGCGCTGGTGACCGCCGGTCAGGCCAATGCCCTGACCACGATCCGCGCGCTCGATCCGATCTATGTCGACGTGACCCAGGCGGCCGCAGACATCCTGCGGTGGCGCCGCAACGGCTCGGAGGCGGAGACGGTTGAGGACTTTGATCAAAGCGTGACACTGACGCTCTCCGATGGGTTGAGCTATGAGTATAGTGGCGAGTTGTCCGCCGCTGAGCCCTATGTGAACGAGGACACCGGCACGACCGTTCTGCGCCTGTCCTTCCCGAACCCGGATCATTTCCTGCTTCCGGGCATGTATGTGCAGGTCGAGATGCCCCAGGGCGTGGTGCCCAATGCCGTGCTCGTGCCGCAAGAGGCCGTCAGCCGCGATCGTCGCGGCCGTCCGATGGCCTTGGTGGTGAATGCCGAGAACGTGGTCGAACAGCGCATTCTGGACGTGGTGAGCGATCAGGGCGCGAATTGGGTGGTCACCGGCGGTGTGGCCGCAGGCGACCGGGTGATCGTGGCCGGTCTGCAAAAAGCCGCTCCGGGCGCCACCGTGGCCCCGCAAGACCAAAGTGCAGAGGCGCCTGCTGCGCCCGAAGCCAGCGAATAACCCGATAAGGACCTGATTATATGGCTCGTTTTTTCATCGACCGCCCGGTCTTTGCCTGGGTGATTTCCATCCTGATCATGGGGGTCGGCCTGTTGTCGATCTTCACCCTGCCCGTGGCGCAATATCCGCAGATCGCGCCGCCTTCCGTCTCCGTGCGCGCCACCTATCCGGGTGCCTCGGCGGAAACCGTGGCCAATACCGTCACCCAGATCATCGAACAACAGATGACGGGTCTCGACGGCATGCGTTACATGTCCTCGTCCTCCACCTCTTCGGGCTCGGCGCAGATCACGCTGACGTTCGAGACCGGCACGGACCCGGACATCGCGCAGGTGCAGGTGCAGAACAAACTGTCACAGGCCACGGCGCTGTTGCCCGATGCGGTGCAGCGCCAAGGTGTGACGGTGGAAAAATCTTCCGCTGGCTTCCTGATGGTGATCGGGGTGATTTCCGAAGACGGCAGCATGGACCAGGCCGACCTCTCGGACTATCTCAACTCCAACCTCGTGGATGCCTTCAGTCGGATCGAAGGCGTGGGCGGCACACAGGTGTTCGGCGCGAAATACGCGATGCGCATCTGGCTGGATCCGTCGAAACTTGCCGCGTTTGACATGACGCCGACGGATGTGACCGGTGCCATCTCCGGCTATAACGCCCAGATTTCCGCTGGCTCTTTCGGCTCCTTGCCCTCGCCCGACGGTCAGGCCTTTACCGCGACGCTTACGGCGCAGTCCCTTTTGGAAACGCCGGAAGATTTCCGCAACATCATCCTGCGCTCGGAACAGAACGGCGGGCTTGTGTTGCTCGACGATGTGGCCCGTGTCGAAGTGGGCGCGGAAAACTACATGACTATTGCGGAATTTAACGGCAAACCGGCCTCCGGCATGGCGATCCAGTTGGCACCCGGCGCCAACGCGCTCGACACCTCGCATCGCGTGCGGGAAAAGATCGAGGACTATGCCCAATATTTCCCCGAGGGCATGACCTATGTGATCCCCTACGACACCACGCCCTTCATCGAAATCTCGATTCACGAGGTACAGAAAACCCTGATCGAAGCCATCGTTCTGGTGTTCTTCGTGATGCTCCTGTTCCTGCAAAACCTCCGCGCGACGCTCATCCCGACGCTCGCCGTGCCGGTGGTTATCCTTGGCACCTTCGCCATCCTCGCGGCCTTCGGCTTTACCATCAACGTGCTCACCATGCTCGCCATGGTGCTCGCCATCGGTCTTTTGGTCGATGACGCCATCGTTGTGGTGGAAAACGTCGAACGCATCATGGAAGAGGAAGGCCTCGGCCCTCGTGAAGCCACCAAGAAATCCATGGGCCAGATCACCGGCGCCCTCGTCGGCATCGCATTGGTGCTCTCCGCAGTGTTCGTGCCCATGGCCTTCTTCGGCGGCTCCACCGGCGTGATTTATCGCCAGTTCTCGATCACCATCGTCTCCGCGATGATGCTCTCCGTTCTGGTCGCTTTGACCCTGACACCCGCCCTTTGCGCCACAATTCTGCGTGGCAAGGACGCGCATCACGCGTCGCGAGGACCGTTTGGTTGGTTCAACAAAGCTTTCGACAAAATCTCTGGCGGCTACGGCGGCACGGTCGGCTACATCATCCGCCGTCCGCTGCGCATGGTGGCCGTTTATGCCCTGATGGGCGGTGGCATCGTCTGGCTCTTCATGCAGACGCCCACCGGGTTCCTGCCGGACGAAGACCAGGGCATCATGATGGCGCTGGTCCAAGGCCCGTCGGGTTCCACCGTAGAAAACACCCAGGCCGCCACCGACCAGATCCGCGACTATTTCCTCTCCGCCGAGAGCGATAACGTGGACTCGGTCTTCTCCGTCGTCGGCTTCTCTTTCTCCGGTGTGGGGCAAAACAACGGCCTCGCCTTTGTCCGCCTGAAAGACTGGGAAGAACGCCCCGAGGCACAGCAATCCGTCCAAGCCATGGCAGGCCGCGCCTTCCCGGCGATGATGGGCATTCAGGAAGCCATGGCCTTCCCCATCGTGCCGCCTGCGGTGATCGAACTGGGCAACGTCTCGGGCTTTGACTTCTATATTCAGGCCCCGGCCGGTCAGAGCCACGAACAGCTCTTGGAGGCGCGCAACATGCTTTTGGGCATGGCGACACAAAGCCCGCTGATTGCCTCGGTGCGTCCTTCGGGCCAGGAGGATGCGACCCAGTTCAAGCTGGACATCGACTGGCGTGCGGCGGGTGCCATGGGGGTCAACCCCTCCGAGGTCGGCAACACGCTGTCGATCGCCATGGCGGGCTCCTATGTCAACGACTTCAACGACCAGGGCCGCACCAAACGCGTTTATGTTCAGGGCGAACCGGATTCCCGCGCCACCCCGAGCGATCTGCAAAAATGGCGGGTCCGCAACAGCTCCGGCGAGCTGGTGCCGTTCTCGAACTTCACCTCCGAGCGCTGGATCTACGGGCCGCAGGGTCTGAACCGCTACAACGGCACGCCGTCGATGCAGATTCAGGGCTCCCCTGCTCCGGGCGTCTCCACCGGCGAAGCGATGGCGGAAATCGAGAGCCTCGTGGCGCAGATCCCCGGCAACTTTGCCGTGGCCTGGACCGGTCTGTCGCTCGAAGAACGCGAATCCGGCTCGCAAGCGCCGATGCTCTACATGCTCTCTCTGGCGGCGATCTTCTTCTGTCTCGCGGCGCTTTATGAAAGCTGGGCGATCCCCTTCTCCGTCATGCTCGCCATGCCGGTGGGGATCCTGGGCACGCTCTTCACCGCCTGGCATTTCGGCTTCCAGAACGGTGTGTTCTTTCAGGTGGGTCTTTTGACCGTGATCGGTCTGACCGGGAAAAACGCCATTCTGATCGTCGAATTTGCAAGAGAACAGGTCGAGGCCGGCACGCCGCTCCTCGAGGCCGTGCTCACCGCCGCGAAACAGCGTTTCCGCCCGATCATCATGACCTCCATGGCCTTCTCCTTGGGCGTTGTGCCGCTGGTTCTGTCCACGGGCGCGGGCGCCGGTGGCCGGATGGCCGTGGGGGCTGCCGTGCTCGGCGGCACCATCACCGGCACGGTTCTGGGCATCCTCTTCGTGCCGCTGTTCTTCGTGATCATCTTCAAGATCTTCGGCGGCAAAAAGAAAGCGGCCTGATCCGCACCACAAACAGCGAAAGGCCGGGCGTGATGCCCGGCCTTTTTCGTTTCCGACCTTCTGATTATTTGCCCTGCAAGAAGTCTTCGAAGGCTTTCAGAGATTGCTCTGAGACGTGATGTTCGATCCCTTCGGCATCCAATTCCGCGATCTCCTCGGGCACCCCCACCGCCACCAAAAGCGCCACCACGGTGCGATGTCGCGCCCGCACGCGCTCGGCCAGCTCTGCGCCCTCTTCGGTCAGGAACACGCCGCGATAAGGCCGCGAGGTGGCAAAGCCGTCGCGTTTGAGACGCGCAATCGCCTTGGTCGCGGTCGGTTGCGCCACGCCCATGCGTTCGGCGATGTCCGCCACCCGCGCCTCGCCCAGCTCCGCGATCAGATCGCCGATCATCTCGACGTAATCTTCAATGAGGGCCACGGATTGCGCCTCCCGCGCGCGGGCAAAGCGATCCGCCTGCTCCACCTCTGTCATCGCCCTCTCCCCTTTTGCTGCGCCTGCGAAAACTTCGATTGATTTAAATATAGCATAGGCTATAGATCATCTATAAGGCAATAGATGTGAGTCCAATGCAAAACGCGACACGCCAAAACGCAGCCCGGCAGAGCTCAAACCGCCAAGACCTGACGCGCAGAACCCAAAGCGGTATCACCGCCGTCCTCACCGGACAGCGCCACGGCTGGCGCAGTCGGTTGCTCTTTGCCGGTCCCGCGATCATCGCCTCTGTCGCCTATATGGACCCCGGAAACTACGCGACCAACATCCAAGCCGGCGCGGGTTATGGCTATACGCTTCTCTGGGTCGTGCTCTTGGCCAACCTCATCGCCATGCTGTTTCAGGCGCTCTCCGCACGGTTGGGCATCGTCACCGGCAAGAACCTCGCCGAACTGTCCCGCGACCACCTGCCCCGGCCTCTGGTCTGGGTGATGTGGGCGGTGAGCGAGGTGGCCGCCATGGCCACCGATCTCGCGGAATTCCTGGGCGGTGCCATCGGGCTTGCGCTTCTGTTCAACCTGCCGCTGATCGTCGGCATGGGCATCACCGCGATCGTGACCTATGGCATCCTGATTTTCGAGGGCCGCGGCTTTCGCCCGATGGAGCTGATCATCGGCGCCATGGTCGGCCTCATCGGCCTGTGTTATCTCGCGGAAATCCTCATCGCCCCCATCGACTGGGGCGCCACGGCGACCGGCCTTGTGACGCCCAATCTGCCCGATGCGGCGGCGCTGACCATCGCCGTCGGCATCATCGGCGCGACCGTGATGCCGCATGCGATCTACCTGCACTCCGGCCTGACGCAATCGCGCGCCGTGATGCGGGACGACGCCGACCGGCGGCGCGTGTTGAGCTATTCCAATACCGAGGTCGTTCTGGCCCTCGCCGTCGCCGGCATGGTCAATATGGCGATGGTCATGATGGCCGCCAGCGCCTTTCACCAAGGCCATTCCGAGGTGGCCGAGATCGAAACCGCCTATCACACGCTCACGCCGCTGTTGGGCGCGGCGGCCGCTGCGATTTTCCTGACCTCGCTGATTGCTTCGGGGATTTCTTCGTCGGTTGTGGGCACCATGGCGGGTCAAATGATCATGCAAGGGTTCCTGCACATCCGCATCCCGATCTGGCTCAGGCGCCTGATCACCATGGTCCCCGCCTTTGCCGTGGTCGCCATGGGGGTGAACGCCACCGAGGCCTTGGTCATGTCGCAGGTGGTTCTGTCCATCGCCCTGCCCGTACCGATGCTGGCGCTCTTGTATTTCTCCGCGCGTCGCGACGTGATGGGGGCGTTTCGGATCGGGCCGGTGCTGCGCGTGCTGGCCGTCTTGGGCGCTTGCGCGGTTTTGGGCCTCAACTTCGTGTTGTTGGCCGAGACCTTTGGCCTGCCCATCCCCTTCCTTGCGAATTGAACGAGCGCACTAAAAAAGCCGAGGCAATGCCCCGGCTTTCATCGTCCTCTGAGACAAAGCTCAGGTGATCACATCGGGCGCATTCCGGCCCGTGCGGCTGCGAATTTCCGCGAGCTTATCCGCCGCCGAAATGATCCCCGACAGGGCATTCTGCGGATTGTCCTGCAGGGCCGCCGCCTTGGTTTCGACCCTCTCCAGATAGACCCGGATCGTCGCGCCCTCGGTGCCCGTGCCCGACAGGCGAAACACGATGCGCCCACCGTCGGTGAAGAGGATGCGAATGCCTTGGCCTTCGGAGCGCGAGCCATCGACCGGATCGTCATAGGCGAACTCATCGGCGGCCTCGATGGTCATCCCCTCGATCACCCGCCCCGGCAGGTTGGGCAAGCGGCTGCGCAGCGCGTTCATCAAGCCATTGGCGGCGTCACTGTCGACCGCCTCGAAATCATGGCGCGAATAATAATTGCGTCCGAATTTGGCCCAGTGATCGGCCATGATCTCCGCCACAGATTGATCCCGCGCGGCCAGCACGTTGAGCCAAAACAGCACGGCCCAAAGCCCGTCCTTTTCGCGCACGTGATCCGAGCCGGTTCCGGCACTTTCCTCGCCACAAAGCGTCGCGCGGCCCGCGTCCAGAAGGTTGCCGAAGAACTTCCACCCCGTCGGCGTCTCATAACATTCGATCCCGGCGGCATGGGCCACACGATCGAGCGCGCGGGACGTCGGCATGGAGCGCGCCACGCCCTTGAGCCCGTCCTTGTAGCCTGGCACCAAAGCGGCGTTGGCGGCCAGAACGGCGAGACTGTCCGAGGGCGTTACATAGGCGTTGCGGCCCACGATCATATTGCGGTCGCCGTCGCCGTCCGAGGCCGCGCCAAAGTCGGGTGCATCCGACGAGAACATCAGATCCATCAACTCCTTGGCCCAAATCGGGTTCGGGTCTGGGTGACCGCCGCCAAAGTCCGGCAAAGGCACGGCGTTGACGACCGATCCCTCCGGCGCGCCCAGCGAGCCTTCGAGAATGGCCTTGGCATAGGGGCCGGTGACCGCATGCATCGCGTCGAAGCGCAGGGTGAACCCGGAGGCAAACAGATCGCGGATCGCTTCGAAATCAAAGATTTCTTCCATCATCAAATGGTAATCCGCCACCGGGTCGATCACCTCGATCTCCATGCCGAACATGGTCGAGGTGCCAAGCGTCGAGAGATCAACATCCTGCGCCTCGCAGATCGCGTATTCGCTCAGGCTCTGCGTCTCTTCGAAAATGCGCTGGGTGATATTTTCCGGCGCCGGGCCACCGTTCGCGGTGTTGAATTTGACGCCGAAATCCTCGGTCGGCCCGCCGGGGTTGTGCGAGGCAGACATGATGATGCCGCCATCCGTGCCGCGCGTGCGAATGAGGTTCGAGGCCGCCGGCGTGGACAAAAGCGCATTCTGGCCGATGATGACCTTTTTCGCGCCATTGGCCGCCGCCATGCGCAGGATCACCTGGGCCGCGCGTTCGTTGAAATAGCGCCCGTCGCCCCCCAGAACATAGGTCTTGTCTTTGGCGCCGCCCGTGCCGTTGAAAATCGCCTGCACGAAGTTTTCGAGGTAACGCGGCTGCATGAAGACAGGCGTTTTCTTGCGCAGCCCGGAGGTGCCGGGTTTCTGGCCTTCGATGGGGGTCGTGGAAACCACTTGGCGGGTCATGGCGTGTTGTTCCTCTCTTCGGTCTTTTTATCGGTCGTTCTGGCGCATGATCTCGGCCACACGGTCCAGTTTCTTATGGGTGGCAAGCGCCTTGGCGCCGCCCGGCAGCCTGAGCCGCCAGTTCGGGTATTCACTGGTGGTCCCCGGCAGGTTCTGTTGGTCCACCATATCAAGAATCACTTCGGCTTGCACCGCGACAAGTCGCGAGGGCGTCCGGGCCAGAAAGCCATGCAGCGCATCCTGCCCGGTGCTCAGCTCCACCTCGGGCAAAAGCCGATCAAGCGCCTCGACCTCGCGGGCGCGGTGGCCCTGATCTTTCGAGGTCTGGGCATTGTCGAGGCTGCCGATGCGGGCGCGCGCCGTGATGTCGGCGCCTTGACGCCACCCCATCCAGGTCGGCAGGTCATGGGTCGAAAACGACGCGATCGCCGCCTCGTCATAATCCTGCGCCGGTTTGAATTCCGGGTCGTCCCATTGCCAGCGCTCGAACATCGCCACGCGACAGCCCAAGACCCCCGACCCGGCCAGCGCATCGCGCAGCCCGTCGGGAATATTGCCCAAATCCTCACCGATGATGATCCCGCCCGCGCCACCATTGCCGCGCGCCGCCTCGATCCGGGCGACCGCGAGCATCGAGTCGCGCGGCATGGTCACATAGGAGCCGGGCGCGTTTTGCGGCACCCAGAAAGTGCGCTCAAAGCCAAGGATGTGATCGACCCGCAGCATGCCCGAGACGCGCAGTTGCCGCGCGAAGGTTTCCGCCAGAGGCGCATAGGCCTTGTCCCGGAGCGTGATCGGATTGAACGGTGCGAGGCCCCAGTTCTGCCCCTCGGAGGAGAAGGCATCTGGCGGCGCACCCAAGGATGCCCCAAAGGCAAAGCTGTCGCGATCTTCCCAGGTTTCGGCGCCATGCGGATGGGTGCCGACCGCCAGATCGACGTAAAGCCCATGGGTCATGCCCGCCGCTTTGGCCTGCGCCTGCGCCTCTGTGAGGGCCGCCTCGGCCCGCCATTGCAGCCAGCTGTGAAAGCCGATCTCGGCTTTCAACTCGGCACGCGCAGCGGTGCACTCCGGGCTTTCCGGGTCCTGATAGGCCTCCGGCCAACCCGACCAGAACGGCCCGAAACGATCCGACAGCGCCTGATGCAGGGCGAAGGTTTCGAGCGAGCGCCCCTCGGCCTCAAGATAGGCCGTGAACGCTTTGGAAGATTTGTCCTTTTCAAACGCCTCGCGCAGAGCCACAAGCCGCGCCGGACCGTCGTTTTCATAGTCCACAAGCCGGTCCGAGGCCCCGCCCGAGGTCTTGAGATGCAACACATTGAGACGGCGACGATGCGACGGCGTATAGGGGCTAAAGAGGCCGGGATCGGCAGGAAAGCCCGCATGCACCGGGTTCATGCCCAGAAAACTGCCGCCTCTTTCGCCCAGCCCCTGCACCAGCGGCAGAAGGTCGTCGTAAGAGCCGATGCCCTCGGGGGAAAGCGCATAAAGCGGCACGGTCATGCCCCATGCACGCTCCGGCAAGGGGATCGTCGAAGGCGCCGCCAAAAGCGTGATCCGCTGGGCGCCATGCGGTAGATCGGCCACGAGGTGATGGATGCCCAAGGGCACCAACGGCAGGCTTCCGACGCCCCGCCCTTCGGTCTTTGTGCCGTCCTCAAAAGTCAGACGCCAAGTGGCCTCTCCGATGTCGACCCAAGGCTTGGTCCCCGCCTCGAACACGATGTCCCACGGCAGCCAGGCATCGCCCGCGTCAAGATGCGCGCGGGCCTCGGCCTCTGTGTCGGCCTTGATCCCGAGAGCGGCCAAAAGCGCCACGGCCGTCTCGACGGAGGTCTCATGATAGCCCCCCATCTGGTCGTAGTAATTGGCGTGAACACCACGGGCATAGGCCAGTTCGAGGCGCAAATCAGTCATTATAGGCCTCCAGTTCCAGAACCAATGTGCTCTCGCAGGCAGCCTGTATCATCGGTGCATCGACCACTTCGCCGTCGATCTCCGGGTGCGCCGTGTCGATCCAAAGCCGCCAGCGCCGCCCATCCGGGCAGGCCGGGAGATGGACAGGCACCGCAGGGCCACGGTTGAAAATCAGGAACAGGGCCTCTTCGCGCTGCGCATAGGCCGGCGTGCCCGAGGCGATCCGCATCTCGACACAGAGCGTTTTCAGATCGGACCAGGCCCAATCCTCATCCGTCATCGGCGCGCCATTGGCCCGCCACCAGAACAGATCCTCAATGCCATCGACGATACGTTCGCGGGCGTGCAGGAACCGTTTCTGGCGCAGGATCGGGTGTTCGCGCCGGAACGCGATCAGACGCCGGACGAAATCGAGGAACGCGGGATCGGATTGCGACCAGTCGATCCAACCGATTTCATTGTCCTGACAATAGGCGTTGTTGTTGCCCTTTTGGCTGTTGCCCAACTCGTCTCCGGCCAAGAGCATCGGCGTGCCTTGGGAAAACAGCACGGTCGCCAAGAGGTTACGCCGCCGTTGCGCGCGGGCCGCCAGGATCGCGGGATCGTCAGTCGGGCCTTCGGTGCCCATATTGTCCGAGGCGTTGTCGCCATGGCCGTCACGGTTGCCCTCGCCATTGGCTTCGTTGTGTTTCTGGGTGTAGCTGACCACATCCATCAACGTGAACCCGTCATGCGCGGTGACGAAATTGACCGATGTCGTGGCCGGCCGCCCCGAATGGTCGAATTGCAGCGCAGAGCCGGTGATGCGGTCGGCCAGCACCGCAACGTGCCCCGCGTCCCCGCGCCAGAACCGCCGGATGCCGTCACGAAACTTGTCGTTCCATTCCAAAAACGGCGGCGGAAAGCCCCCGACGCGATAGCCACCGGGGCCGATGTCCCACGGTTCGGCGATGAGTTTGACGCGGGTCAGCACCGGGTCCTGACGGATCGCGTCGAAAAAACTGGCGCCCCGGTCAAAGCCGGTCGGCGTGCGACCCAAAGTGGTGCAAAGGTCAAAGCGGAAGCCATCGACATGCATCTCCTCGACCCAATATCGCAGGCTGTCCAACACCATGCGCAGCACCATCGGGTGGTCGATGTTGAGCGTGTTGCCGGTGCCGGTGTCGTTGATGTAGTAGCGCGGATTGTCGGCGAGGCGGTAATAGCTTCGGTTGTCGAGGCCGCGAAACGACAGGGTCGGACCCAATTCGTTGCCCTCGCCGGTGTGGTTGTAGACCACATCCATGATCACTTCGATGCCCGCAGAATGCAGCCGCGCGACCATGTGTTGGAACTCGGCGATCTGGTCATGCGCGAGGTAGCGCGGATCAGGGGCGAAGAAGCCAAGCGTCTGATAGCCCCAATAGTTCACCAGGCCTTTTTCGACCAAAAAGCGGTCATTGAGAAAGGCCTGCGCGGGCAGCAACTCAATCGCCGTGACGCCGAGTTTCACCAGATGATCGAGGATGGCGTCCGAGGCGAGGCCCAGGAATTTGCCCTTGTGCTGCACATCGGGGTGGAGCTGCGTCAGGCCTTTGACATGGGCCTCGTAGATCACCGATTTCGAGGTCGGCGTGCGCGGCGCCTTGTCGCGTCCCCAGGCGAACAGCACATCTTCGACCACACAACGCGGCATGTAGCGCGCGGAATCGCGTTTGTCGAAGGACAGATCGACCTCTTTGTCCCCGACCTTGTAGCCCATCACCGCATCGTGCCAGTCGAGATGTCGGGTCAGCCGTTTGGCATAGGGATCGAGCAAAAGCTTGTTGTAGTTGAAGCGATGCCCCTCATAGGGCGCATAGGGGCCGTCGGCGCGCAGCCCGTAGAGCTGACCGGGCCTAAGCCCCGGCACATAGCCGTGCCAGACATCGCCATCGCGTTCCGGCAGATCGAGCCGGTGCGTTTCCACCCGCCCGTCGGGCGAAAAGAGGCAGAGCGTGATGCGGTGCGCATGTTCGGAGAAGACTGCAAAATTGACGCCCTCGCCGTCAAACGTCGCGCCCAAAGGCGCGGCATGGCCGCCGAGGATCGTCAAGGAACTCATGCGCGGGCGCCCTCACTCTCACGGGTGCTCTCGCCTGATTCAACCATCTGTTTGAACAGCGCGGCATAGGCCTTGGCCGAGGTGTCCCAGCCGACGGGTTGCGCCATGGCGTTTTTCATCATCTGCGACCAGACGTCTTTGTCGCGGTAAAGATCGCAGAGCCGGGTCAGCCCCATCGAAAGCGCCTCTTTGGTCATCGGATAGACCTGCAGTCCGGTCGCCACGCCCGCCGCAAGCGCTGCCGAATTGGCGTTGATCACCGTGTCGGCCAGCCCGCCGGTGAGCGTCACCACCGGGATGGTGCCGAACCGCAACCCGTAAAGCTGGGTCAGACCACAGGGTTCAAAGCGCGACGGCACGAGGATCGCATCGCCGCCCTCAATGAGACGCCGCGCGAAGGCTTCGTCGTAGCCGATGCGCACGGCGACGCCGGGATATTTCTCTGCGGCATTGCGAAAGGCCGCCTCGAAATGCGGCTCGCCGGAGCCCAAAAGCGCCAGTTGACCGCCCTGCTCCAAGAGCATCGGCAACGCCTCAAGCAAAAGATCAAAGCCCTTTTGCCCCGTGAGCCGCGAGATCACGACACAGAGAGGCCCATCGCTGTCGGGCAGGTGCAATTCCTCGCGCAGCGCCGCCTTGTGTTTGTCCTTGCCCTTGGGGGATTTGTAGGACGGCTTCCAGAGATCGAGGTCGATGCCATTGAGAATGCCGGAAAAATCCGCGCCACGAGAGGCCAGAACCCCCTCCATCCCCAGCCCGAAAGCCCCGTCCATCAGCTCGCGCGCATAGGTCGGCGAGACGGTCGTGACCTTGGTCGAGGTCATGATCCCGGCTTTCAGCATCGAGATCTGGCCCCAATATTCATAGCCGCCCTCGGTGAACCCATGCGGCGGCAGGCCCAGCGTGCCGATCATATCGGCGCCGAAACAGCCCTGAAACGCGACGTTGTGGATGGTCATCAGCGTCTTGACCCGCTCGGCCGCGCCCAATTCGCGCAGGTAGATCGGCGTCAGACCCGCCTGCCAATCGTGCATATGGATCGCCTGCGGGACCCAGTCCTCAATGCCATGCGCGGCGATCATCGCAGCGGCCAGAGAGAGCGCGGCAAAGCGCTGCGCGTTGTCGCCCCAGTCATGCCCACCGGGGCCGATGTAAAGCGAGCCGTCGCGGTCATAGAGATGCGGCGCATCAAGGATATAAAGCACCTGATCGCCAAGCGTGCCGCGTCGAATGCGGGCAAAACCGCCGAAGAGGTCCCAGACCTCGAAAACCGTTTCGGCCTCGGGCTGGGCCTCCAAGACGGCGCGGTAGCCCGGCAAAAGCGTGCGCATCTCGACGCCCAGAGGCGCCAAAGCGCCGGGCAAAGCCCCCGCCACATCGGCCAAGCCGCCGGTTTTCACCAGCGGCACACATTCGGATGTCACGGAAAGAACGCGGATCATCGCTTCGGTCGCCATTACGCTCTTTTCCTCATCCACGCGCTCTCGCGTCCAGCATGTCCTGGGTGATCAGGGTCACACCGCCGGGCGAAACGCGGAACCACTTGGCATCGACCTCCGGGTCCTCACCCACGACGAGGCCTTCGGGCACATGCACACCGCGGTCCACCACCACGTTTTTCAACCGGCAATGCCGCGAAATATAGGCCTTGGGCAGAACCACGGCGCGTTCCAGCGAGGAATAGGAATTGGTCATCACATGGGTGAACAACAGGCTTTCGCGGATTTCCGTCCCCGAAATGATACAGCCGCCCGAAACCATGGAACTCACCGCAGAGCCGCGCCGGTCGGGGCGGTCGTGGATGAATTTCGCGGGCGGGGTGTTTTCGGAGTAGGTCCAGATCGGCCACTCTTTGTCCCACATATCCAGTTCCGGCGTGAAATCCGTCATGTCGATATTGGCCTTCCAATAGGCGTCAATCGTGCCCACGTCGCGCCAATAGGCCGGCGCCTCCGGGTGACGCACGCAGCTGTCGGTGAAACGATGCGCCTGCGCCTTGCCTTTGCGCACCAGCTCTGGGATCAGATCGTTGCCGAAATCATGGCTGGAATGCGGATCTTCCATATCTTCGAGCAAGCGTTCGCGCAGGAATTTCCAGTTGAAGACATAGATGCCCATCGAGGCCAGAGATTTCGTCTCATCGCCCGGAATGGCGGGCGGATCGGCGGGTTTTTCAAGAAACGTCGTGATGCGGTCTTTCTCGTCGACGCCCATGACGCCAAAGGCCGAGGCCTCCTTGCGATCCACCGTCAGGCAGCCGACGGTGACATCGGCGCCGGTGTCCACATGCTGGCGGATCATCACTTCATAATCCATTTTGTAGATATGGTCGCCCGCGAGGATCAGGATGTAATCCACGTCGTAACTGTCGATGATGTCGATGTTTTGCGCCACAGCATCCGCCGTGCCGCGATACCAGGTGCTTTCCTCATAGCGCTGGGACGCGGGCAGAATATCCAAGAATTCGTTGCGCTCGGCGCGGAAGAACGTCCAGCCGCGCTGGATGTGGCGAATGAGCGAATGCGCCTTGTACTGTGTGGCGATCGCCATCTTGCGAATGCCGGAATTCAGCGCGTTCGAGAGGGCGAAATCGACGATCCGGTTCTTGCCGCCGAAATAGACGGCGGGTTTCACCCGCTCGTTGGTCAGTTCCTTGAGCCGCGAGCCGCGTCCGCCCGCGAGCACGAAGGCGACGGTGCGACCAGAGAGCCTGTTGCGCGTATGTGGCATCTGTTTATCCTCTCACGTGCCCCTTTGGGGTCACGCCCCTTCCTTAATAAAAATCAATGTCGACAGCGGCGGCACGCAAATCGTGGCCGCGGCAGGTTGGCCCTGCCAGTCTTGGTCCTCAAGGCGCGTCGCGGTGACGCCGCCCATATTGCCGCGCCCGCCGCCGCCGTAGCTCTGCGCATCGGTGTTCAGCGCCTCCTGCCAGCGACCTTCCGAGGGGAAGCCAAGTTGGTAAGCCATCCGCTCCACCGGCGTGAAGTTGCAAACCACGACGACCTCCGGGTCGCCCGGCCTGCCGCGCCGGACCCAGGCGTAAATCGAGGCCTCGGCATCGTTGGCTTCGATCCACTGGAACCCGTCGCCTTCGCAGTCTTTCGCATAAAGCGCGGGCGTGCCCTGATAGAGATGGTTCAGATCGCGCACGAGGCTTTGGACGCCTTCGTGCATATGATAGCCCAAACAGGCCCAGTCGATCTCTGCCTCATGGTTCCACTCCTGCCATTGGGCGAATTCCTGCCCCATGAACAAAAGCTTCTTGCCCGGATGCGCCCACATGAAGCCGTAGTAGGCGCGCAGGTTGGCGAATTTCTCCCATTCCTCCCCCGGCATTTTCGAGAGCATGGATTTCTTGCCGTGGACCACTTCGTCGTGGCTGATCGGCAAGATGAAATTCTCGGAAAAGGCGTAATGCAGGCCAAATGTCATCTGGTGGTGATGGTATTTGCGATGCACCGGCGCGCGCGACATGTAGTCCAGCGTGTCGTTCATCCAGCCCATGTTCCACTTGAACCCGAACCCAAGCCCGCCCGTGTCCACCGGCGCAGACACGCCCGCATAGGCCGTGCTTTCCTCGGCCACGGTCATGATCCCCGGCACTTCGCCATAGGTGAGCGTGTTCATGGTTTGCAGCATGGAGATGGCTTCGAAATTCTCGCGTCCGCCCTGTGCGTTCGGGATCCACTGGCCCTCTTCGCGCGAATAATCGCGGTAGATCATCGAAGCGACCGCATCCACGCGCAGCCCGTCGATGTGATATTCTTCGAACCAATAGAGCGCGTTGGAGGTCAGGAAATTGGCCACTTCCAAACGGCCGTAATTGTAGATCAGCGTGTTCCAATCCTGATGGAAGCCTTCGCGCGGATCGGCATGCTCATAAAGCGCGGTGCCGTCGAATTGGCCCAACCCATGGCTGTCCGTGGGGAAATGCCCCGGCACCCAGTCGATCAGAATGCCCAGCCCCGCCTCATGCGCCGCATTCACCAGATCCCGGAACTCATGCGGCGGACCGAAGCGCACGGTGGGCGCGAAAAGCCCCACCGGCTGATAGCCCCAGGAGCCATCGAACGGATATTCCGAGATCGGCATCAGCTCGATATGGGTGAAGCCCATGTCTTTGGCGTAGTCCACCAGCTCGACCGCCGCCTCTTTGTAAGAGATCGGGCGCGCACCGCCATAGGCGTTTTCCTTGTGCTTCCACGAGCCAAGCTGCACCTCGTAGATCGAGATCGGTTTGTCGCGGCTCTGCACCGATTGGCGGGTCTCAAGCCAAGCCTCATCGGACCAGCCATAGCCCTTGATGTCGCGCACCACGGAGGCCGTTTCCGGCGGGTGCTGGCTGCCGAAACCGACGGGGTCGGCCTTAAGCCGCACTTCGCCGTAAGCGCCGATCACTTCGTATTTATAGGCCGTGCCCTCGCCGACGCCGGGCATGAAAATTTCCCACACCCCCGTGGCGCCGCGACGGCGCATGACATGACGACGCCCGTCCCAGGCGTTGAAATCGCCCACCAAAGACACGCGCCGCGCGTTGGGCGCCCAGACCGCGAAATGCGTGCCCTCTGTGCCCTCATGTTCCATCACATGGGCGCCAAGCGCTTTCCAGACGTGGTGATGCGTGCCCTCGCCCAGAAGGTATTCGTCGATCTCGCCCAGAACCGGACCAAAGCGATAGGCGTCCTCGACGGTCCAGATCACCGTCCCATGCCGCCCTTCGAGCAGGTAAGGTTTGGTGCCCGACACTTTGCCGTGGAACAGCCCCGCGTAGCCGGTCACCGGCGCCAGCGGATAGCGTTTGCCGCCGGAAAGCGCCGTCATCTCGTCTGCGCCCGGATCGAAGGCCGTGACGAAACGCACCCGGCCCTTTTTGTGCGGCCCCAAAATGGCGAAGGGATCGTCGAAACGTCCCTCACAAATTTGGGACAAAATCTTTGCGTCTGCAAAGTCGTGGTCTTGTGCCGGAGCCATGCGAAATTCCTTTGTTCATGGCAAGCTTAAAGGATTCGGACCCCCGCACAATCCTTTGATTTTACGCGAGAAGACTTTCAGCTCCCCAAATATCGCACATATAACCGCGAATTGTGCGATCAGAGGAGAACCAGCCTGAGCGCGCGGTATTGAGCGCCGCCATTTTGGCCCAGGCTTTGGGGGCCAGATAGGCCTTGTCCACCTCCCGTTGGGCGCGCCAATAGTCGGTGAAATCGGAGCAGACAAGGAAGTAATCCGACCAGGTCAGATTGTCGGCGATATGGGTGTAGCGGCCCGGATCTTCGGGGCTGAAGGTACCATCACGAAGCGCTTCCAAAGCCCGGCCCAGACGCGGGTCGGCGTTGATCGCCTGTTGCGCGTGGTCGTGGATCATCCGGCGTTGCATCACCTCATCGGCCAACATGCCGAAGAGAAAGAAGTTTTCTTCGCCGACCTGTTCGCGGATTTCCACATTGGCGCCATCGAGCGTGCCGATGGTGGGCGCGCCATTCAGCGCAAATTTCATGTTCCCGGTGCCGGAGGCCTCCTTGCCCGCCGTCGAGATTTGTTCGGACAGATCGGCGGCAGGCACCAGTCGTTCGGCCAGCGTCACGTTGTAGTTCGGCAGGAACACCACCTGCAACACATCGCGCGTCGCGGCATCAGAATTGACCAGTTTGGCGACGTCGTTGATCAGCCGGATGATGTCTTTTGCAAAGTAATAGCCCTGCGCCGCCTTGCCCGCAAAAATCTTGACCCGCGGCGCCCAATCGGCGTTCGGGTTGTCCTTGATCTCCTGCCAGTGGGCGATGGTCTCGAGGATGTTGAGGTGCTGGCGCTTGTATTCGTGCATCCGCTTGATCTGGATGTCGAACATGGCGTCGGGGTTGAGTTTCACCCCATGCGCCTCCGCCACATAGTCGCACAGCGCGGCTTTGTTGGCGGATTTCACGCCCATGAAGCGGTCGAGCCAGCCCGCGTCCTCGATGGACGGTTCGAGCTTTTTCAATTGCTCAAGGTCGGCGATCCATTCGTTGCCGATGGTCTCGGTGATCAGGCCGGACAGAGCCGGATTGCACGAATGCATCCAGCGGCGCGGCGTCACCCCATTGGTCTCATTGACGATGCGCTCCGGGTGCAGCGCGTTCAACTCCTTGAACACGGTTTTCTTCATCAGATCGGTGTGCAGCGCTGAGACGCCGTTCACCTTATTGGCCATGATGAAGGACAGCTCGCCCATCTTGACCTGACCGTCGGAGCGCGACGACAGGGTGCGCTGCGGATTGGCGCGGTAATGCGCGTCGTCGATGCGGTTGATGATGTCGATGTGACGCGGCAGAAGACGGCCGAACAGGCGCTCGTCCCACCGCTCCAATGCCTCCGGCAGAAGCGTATGGTTGGTGTAGTTGATACAGCCATGGACGATCTCAAGCGCCTCCTCGAAGGACAGGCCGCGCTCGTCATGCAGGATGCGCAACAGCTCAGGCCCGGCAATCGCCGGATGCGTGTCGTTGAGCTGGATCGCGATCTTTTTCGGCAGAAGTTTCAAATCGTTATGCTGGCTGTCAAAGCGGCGCAGGATGTCGCGGATCGAGGCGGCGGAGAAGAAATACTCCTGTTTGAGGCGCAACTCTTTCCCGGCTTCGTTGCTGTCCTCGGGGTAGAGCACGCGCGAAATGGTGCGCGCCAGCGCCTCATGTTCGGACGCGGCGGCAAAATCGCCGGAGTTGAACAGGCCCAGATCGAAGGGATCGACCGCGCGGCCAGACCAGAGGCGCAGCGTGTTGGCCCAGCGTCCCTGCCAGCCGACGATGGGGGTGTCGAAGGCTTCGGCCTGAATCATCTCGGCGGGGCGCCAGATCGTCTTGCCGTTCTCATAGGCGACATCGCCGCCAAAGCCGATGTTGATGCGCACTTCCGGGCGTTCGAATTCCCAGGGGTGCGGTTCCTGAAGCCAGGTCTCCGGGCTCTCGACCTGACGGCCGTCGACAAAGCTCTGTTTGAACAACCCGTTCTCATAGCGGATGCCATAGCCCATGGCCGGACAACCTATCGTGGACAGGCTGTCGAGGAAACAGGCCGCCAGTCGGCCCAAGCCCCCATTGCCCAGTGCCGCATCCGGTTCGTCGTCCAGAATGGTGCGCATATCCATGCCAAAGCTCTCAAGCGCCTCTTTCACCTCTTCGACCATATCGAGATTGAAAATCCCGTCTTCGAGCAGACGCCCGATCAGGAATTCCATCGAGAGGTAATAGACCCGCTTGCCATCTTGCTCATAGGTCTTGCGCGTCGAGGCGACCCAAGTGTCAACGATCCGGTCGCGGATCGCGTGCGAAAGCGCCATCCGCCAGTCGAAGAACTGCGCGTGTTCCGGGTCCTTGCCCATCGTATAGGTGAGATGCTGAAGAAGGGCGTCGCGGAAATTGGGGGTCTGTGCAGTTCGCACCATGGATCACCTTATGACTAAAAGAGAGGGGAGGAACACTTGTAACACACTGCTTTCCAGCTAAGACGGAAAGCTGAGGCGATGGCAAGGTGGCCCTCTTCGTTTTCTGGCTGCGGTGCGGCATTTGCATCCTAATCGAACATTTGAAGACTTCTGCGCCCTGACATCGCCTGTTCCCGCAGCAGATGTGCATTGATCCCGGCCAAAACCCGCCGCATCGTCTTTCTTCGCCCCTTCCTAGGAGCAGAATATGAATGTTTTATGCAGAGAGTTTCAAATTTCGGACCGGACCCTCGCCTCAAAACAGCGGATTGACGCCGATCACCGGTCCGTGCGCCAGGATCAAACCGCCATAGAGCAGGAACCCGGCCAGAAGACGAAGCACCACCGTCCCGGATGGCGGCCAAAGCAGCCGCGAGATCGGCAGGGCACGGGTCTCGGCCCAGAGCCGGTCGTACTCCGCCCCCATCTCGCGCCGCTTGCGCCGTGTGATCATCTTGCCTCCCAGCACAGCGAAGCCCGCCAGAGGGGCAAAAAGCACCACATGCGCCAAATCGCCATTGGCCAAAACATGCGCTCCACCCCACAGCGCCAAGGCCAGCAAAAGAGGATGCCGGGTGAGACGAACAATGCCCGGATGCGCAGGGTCGAAACGGTCGTTCTGCGCGCCGCCGAAGGAAAACGGATTGGGCCGCGCGATCCCCAAGGCCAACACGAGACAGGCGATCAGCATGAGCGTGAGGGCCGTGTGGCGCCCCGCCGCGCCGAACTCCCAAAGCGGCACGAAGGGCGCGCGTCCGGCGGCCACGATCAGCCAGATCAGGATCATCAGCGACAGTATTGAATAGATCAGCGAAAACCCGCGCGCGCCCAGATGCCGCACCAGCCAGGGTTTCACCTTTGGCCGCACCGGCACCGCATGGCTGAGGAAAAACACGGCCATGGCCCCTATGAATTCCGTCCAGACCATCATCAGCGCCTCCTCTTTTGCCAGATATCCCTCCGCATCGGGCGGGGCGTTGTCTGGTCTTAAGTCATGAGGAACGTTTCACTTTTCTTCCGACTGTTATAGAGGGAAAACAACCTGAGGTCGCAAGGGCCTCGCCAAAGACTGGAGGCCCCGTGAAAATCGACATGAAAATCGAAGAGACAGGCTTGCCGGATGTGCTGCGACTCATTCCGGCGCGGTTCGGGGATCATCGGGGATTTTTCTCAGAAAGCTGGAACAAGGCGCGGCTTGAGGCCGAGGGGCTGTTCCTGCCCGAGTTTGTGCAGGACAACCATTCGCTGTCGCGTGAGGTGGGCACGGTGCGGGGCCTGCATTTCCAAAGCCCGCCGCATGCGCAGGGCAAGCTCGTGCGTTGTGGCCGGGGTCGGATTTTCGACGTGGCGGTGGATGCGCGCAAGGACTCGGAGACCTACGGGCACTGGTATGGTGAGGACCTGTCGTTCGAGAACGGGGTTCAGCTCTGGATTCCGGCCGGGTTCCTGCATGGGTTCATGACCTTGGAGCCCGACAGCGAGATCATCTACAAATGCACCGATCATTATGCGCCCGACTGCGACGGCGCGGTGAAATGGGACAGCTGCGGCATCGACTGGCCGCTGGACGGGATCACGCCGGTGATCTCGGAAAAAGACGAAAAAGCACAAGAGTTTGCGGCCTTTGAGACGCCGTTTACGAAGGACAAGACATGAGACTATTGGTGACGGGTGGCGCGGGGTTCATCGGCTCTGCGGTGGTGCGATTGGCGGTGGCGCGCGGACATGAGGTGATCAATCTCGATGCGCTGACCTATGCGGCCTGTCTCGACAATGTGGCCTCTGTGTCGGACAGCCCGCTTTACGCCTTTGAACAGGTGGACATCCGCGACCGTGCGGCGCTTGATCGTGTGTTCGCGGCGCATCGTCCCGATGTGGTGATGCACCTTGCCGCCGAGAGCCATGTGGACCGCTCCATCGACGGGCCGGGCGATTTCATCGAGACCAACATCACGGGCACCTTCAACATGCTGGAGGCGGCGCGCAAATACTGGGTCGAGGCGGGCAGGCCGGAGGGGTTCCGCTTTCACCACATCTCGACCGACGAGGTCTTCGGCTCGCTGCCCGCGGACACATCGGTGCAGTTCACAGAGGACACGCCCTATGACCCACGCTCGCCCTATTCGGCGTCGAAAGCGAGCTCGGACCATCTGGTGCGCGCCTGGCATGAGACCTATGGCTTGCCCGTCGTGCTCACCAATTGCTCGAACAACTACGGGCCTTTCCACTTTCCCGAGAAGCTCGTTCCGGTGATCATTCTCAATGCGCTGGCGGGCAAGCCGCTGCCGATTTACGGCGACGGCTCAAACGTGCGCGACTGGCTTTATGTCGAGGATCACGCGGATGCGCTTTTGCTTGTGGTGGAGAAGGGCGCGCTTGGCCGGAGCTACAACATCGGCGGTGAGAACGAGCGCACGAACCTCGAACTGGTCGAGACGCTCTGCGCGATCCTCGATGAGAAACGGCCCAAAGACAGCGGCCGCTACGCCGACCAGATCACCTTTGTCACCGACCGCCCTGGCCACGACGCGCGCTACGCCATCGACCCGACGCGCATCCGCGACGAGCTGGGCTGGCGGCCCTCGGTGACGGTTGAGGAGGGGCTGGCGCGCACGGTGCAATGGTATCTCGACAATGAGAACTGGTGGCGACCTTTGCAGGCGCGCCAAGGTGTTGGTGAGCGGTTGGGGGTGACGGGATGACGCGGGCTTTCCGGTATTCCGCGGCGTCCCCTGCGGTTCTGCGGCAAAATGCAAGGCACGGATTTGCCGCGCGTCACGCGCTTTGCCATTATGGATCGGACACGGTTTATTCTTTTATCCCCAAGAACGGCTGTTCGACGATGCGCCTGTCGCTGGCGGTCGCCAACGGATGTATCGCGGACGAGCAGGACTGGCTTTGGATTCATGCGAACAACGAGACCTTCCGGGCGAGCTTGCGAGAGCTTGCCCGTGCGCGTTTCACCTTTGTGATCCTGCGATGCCCCTTCTCACGTCTGGCGAGCGCCTTTCTCGACAAGATCGTCTCGCGCAAACCCGACTTTTGGGAGCTGCACCGCGCGGAGGGGGAGAGGTTCGATCCCGCCTCCCTGAGTTTTCGCGGGTTCGTGAAGCTGTTGCAAAAGCCGGGGCATCTGCGGCGCAATCTTCACTGGGCGCCGCAAAGCGACTTTCTGGTCTACAAGGACTATGTTTTCTGGGGCGCGCTCGAATCCTTTGACGCGGCGAAACAAAAGATCGAGATGGAAACAGGCATGACGATCCTCGATGCGCGTCCTTGGACGGCGCATGGCACCTCCGGCGGCGAGGTCGTCGAGGCGCAGAATTTCGCCGACATGACCCTTCATCGTCTGGAGGGGTTGAAGATCGACGGCCGGTTGCCCCCCCATGCGCAGCTCTACGATGCGCAGCTTCGTGAGAGTGTCGCGCGGCTCTATGCCGACGATCTTAAGCTCTACATTGAACGGCTGGGCCGCGAGCGCCTGACCTTTCCCGATATTGAGATTCCTTAGAAGGATGAGATATGACAATCCTCGTTTTCGGCTCGACCGGCCAGGTCTCCACGGAGCTTCACACGCTTTTGCCCGAGGCGGTTTTTCTTGGGCGTGAGGCGGCGGATCTGACGGATCCGGCGGGATGTGCGGCGGCGATTGCGGCGCATCAGCCCGAGGCCGTGATCAACGCGGCCGCCTACACGGCGGTCGACCGTGCCGAAGAGGAGGAGGCCACCGCCGCCCTCGTGAACGGCGAGGCCCCCGGCGCCATGGCCCGGGCCTGTGCCGAGCTGGGCATTCCTTTTGTCCATATTTCAACGGATTACGTTTTTGACGGCGGCGGCGAGACCCCGTTTGCACCGGATCATCCGACCGCGCCTCTGGGCGCTTACGGGCGCACAAAGCTCATGGGCGAAGAGGCCGTGCGCGCGGCGGGCGGGACCCATGCGATTCTGCGGACCTCCTGGGTGTTTTCAAGCCACGGGGGCAATTTCGTCAAGACCATGCTGCGGCTCGGGGCGGAGCGCGACCGGCTCACCATCGTGGCCGACCAGATCGGCGGACCGACGCCCGCCCGCGCCATCGCCGAGGCCTGTGTCAGCATCGCCGACCAACTCGCGCGCGACCCCGCCAAGACCGGCACCTACCATTTCTCCGGCGCGCCGGACGTGAGCTGGGCCGATTTCGCCCGCGCGATTTTCGAGACTGCGAAGATCAACTGCGCGGTCGAGGACATCCCGAGCAGCGCCTATTCCACCCCCGCCAAACGCCCCGCCAACAGCCGCATGGACTGCACCGCGACCGAGGCCACATTCGGCATCCATCAGCCCGACTGGCGCGCGGGCGTCAAAGAGACGATCGAGGAGTTGAGAGCATGAGCACCGTTCACCGCAAAGGCATCATTCTGGCGGGCGGGTCGGGCACGCGGCTTTATCCGCTGACCATGGCCGTGTCGAAACAGCTCATGCCGATCTACGACAAGCCAATGATCTACTATCCCTTGTCGGTTCTCATGCTGTCGGGCATCCGCGAGATCGCGCTGATCACCACGCCCGAGGATCAGGCCCAGTTCAAACGCCTGTTGGGCGACGGCAGCCATTGGGGCCTGTCGCTCACCTATATCACCCAGCCCTCGCCGGACGGTCTGGCGCAGGCCTATCTGTTGGCCGAGGACTTCCTCGACGGCGCGCCGTCCGCGATGGTTCTGGGCGACAATATCTTTTTCGGTCACGGCCTGCCGGAAATGTTGGCCGCCGCGGATGCGCGCGACACGGGGGGCACGGTGTTTGGCTATCACGTCGCCGATCCCGAGCGCTATGGCGTGGTGAAATTCGACCGCGACGGAAGGGTCGAGGAGATCATCGAAAAACCTGAGGTGCCGCCGTCGAATTACGCCGTCACGGGCCTCTATTTCCTCGATGGCGATGCGCCGCGTCGAGCGCGGGAGGTCAAACCCTCTGCGCGAGGCGAGTTGGAGATCGTCACGCTTTTGGAAAGCTATCTCAAAGACGGCACGCTGTCGGTCGAGCGCATGGGGCGCGGCTATGCCTGGCTCGACACCGGCACCCATGGTTCGCTCCTGGATGCGGGAAACTTCGTGCGCACGCTGGCGCTACGTCAGGGGATGCAATCGGGGTGCCCCGAAGAGATTGCCTACACACAGGGCTGGATCGACGACGCACAGATGGCGAAACATGCCGAGACCTTCCAGAAAACCGCCTATGGCACATATCTCAAAACGCTGATGCACCAGAAACATATCTGAGCCTCAGCGCCTTGTTACGCCTCCGGCAGCGGTGGGTTGGTTTGCTCCACCACCGCTTCCATCGCCACGAAGGTCGAGGTGGATTGCACATGCGGCAGGCTGGAAATCTTCCGGCCCATGACCTCGCGGTAGGCCTCCATCGAGCCTGTGCGCACTTTGAGCAAATAATCGAAATTGCCCGCGATCATGTGGCATTCGGCGATCTCCGGCACGTTTTTCACCGCCGCATTGAACTTTGTCAGCGCCGCATCGCGGGTGTCATCCAATTTGACCTCGACAAAGGACACATGGCTCAGCCCCAACCGCTGCGTCGACAGGATCGCGCGGTATCCGACGATGACCCCCGCCTGCTCAAGCGCCTTGACCCGCAGCGCCACCGGGTTCTTGGAGAGGCCAACCCTTTGGCTCAACTCGGTTAAAGACATTCGGGCGTCGGTTGCCAGACAATCGAGAATCTTCCGGTCGTAACGATCGAGTTCCTTTTCCATTGCACCACAAAATCCATTCTCTTTGGTCTCTTTGTTATGCCTATGATACAATATTGGGAAAAATAGCAAGTTCAAATCCTGTATATTGATCAAAACACCCCCTCTCTTTTTAGGATCACGCAGATGGGCCACACGCTTTCTCTGACGGACTTGATGTCCTCTCTGTCCACCACCAAATTCGCCCCCGAAGCCGATGTGCTGGGCGACTTGATCAACGCGGCCGCCCTGCCCGAGGCACAGCGCGCCCGGATCACCACCCGCGCCACCGAGCTTGTCCGCCGCATCCGTAAGGAATCCGCTCCGACGTTGATGGAACATTTCCTCGCCGAATACGGGCTGTCGACCCGCGAAGGCGTGGCGCTCATGTGTCTGGCCGAAGCGATGCTGCGGGTGCCGGATCGCGAGACCATCGACGATCTCATCGAGGACAAAGTGGCGCCGTCGGATTGGGGCGAGCACATGGGGCATTCGTCGTCGGCCATGGTCAATGCCTCGACTTGGGCGCTGATGCTCACGGGCCGCGTGCTTGACGATGAGAAACCTGGCAGCGGCGTTGCGGGCACCCTTCGCGGCCTTGTCAAACGCATGGGTGAGCCGGTGATCCGCACCGCCGTGTCCCGCGCGATGAAGGAAATGGGCCAGCAATTCGTGTTGGGCCAGACCATCGAGGCCGCCATGACCCGCGCCAAGGGCCAGGAGGCCAAAGGCTACACCTACAGCTACGATATGCTGGGCGAAGCGGCGATGACCCAAGCGGACGCCGACGCCTATGCCAAGGCCTATTCCGACGCGATGCGTGCCATCGCGAAAGGCTGCACCAAAGGCTCCGTCGCCGACAACCCCGGCATTTCGGTGAAACTCTCCGCCCTGCATCCGCGCTATGACGTCGCCCAGGAGGCCCGCGTCATGGCAGAACTCGTTCCTGTCTTGCGCACCTTGGCCCGTCAGGCCCGCGCCGCTGGCATGGGCTTCAACATCGACGCCGAGGAACAGGCCCGCCTGACGCTGTCGCTCCGCGTCATCCGCGCCACGCTCGAAGACGAGGAACTGGCCGGCTGGGACGGCTTTGGCGTCGTCGTGCAGGCCTACGGAAAACGTGCCGGGCTGACCCTCGATTGGCTCTATCAGACCGCCGAAGAGCTGGACCGCAAGCTCATGGTCCGCCTCGTCAAAGGCGCCTATTGGGACACGGAAATGAAACTCGCGCAGGTCGAGGGCCATCCCGGTTTCCCGCTGTTCACCACCAAGGACGCGACCGACGTCAGCTACATCGCCAACGCCAAGAAGCTCTTGGGCTACAGCGACCGGATCTATCCGCAATTCGCCGGGCATAACGCCCATACGGTGGCCGCGATCCTCGAACTCGCCCGTGAGGCCGGAAACCCCGCCTTCGAATTCCAACGCCTGCACGGCATGGGCGAGCGCCTGCATGACATCGTGCTGAAAGACGAAGGCACCCGCTGTCGCATCTATGCCCCCGTCGGCAAACACCAGGACCTCTTGGCCTATCTCGTGCGGCGCCTGTTGGAGAATGGCGCGAACTCGTCTTTCGTGAACCAGATCGTCGACGAAAGCGTCACGCCCGAAGAGATCGCCCTCGACCCGTTCACCTCGGTCATTGACGCGCAAGCCCCGGCTGGCCTCGTACAACCCTCTGAAATCTTTGGCGCGCGCCAGAACTCCGAAGGCTTCGATCTCAAGGACGAGGACACGCTGGCCCGGATCGAGGCCGCACGTGGGGCCGCGTTCGACTTCAACGCCGCGCCGATGATCGCGGGCGAGGCCACTGGCACGCCCGCCCCGGTCGTAAACCCCGCCACCGGAGAGACCGTGGGTGAGGTTGTGCAAGCCGATGCAGAGACAGTGTCTCGCGCTTTGGACGCCGCTACTCTTTGGGACGCCCCCGTGTCGGAACGCGCCGCCGTGCTGCGTCGCGCTGCCGATCTTTATGAGGCGAACTTTGGCAAAATCTTCGCCGTTCTGGCGTATGAGGCCGGGAAAAACCTGCCCGATGCCGTGGGCGAGCTGCGCGAAGCGGTGGATTTCCTGCGCTATTATTCGGACGAGGCAGAGCGTCGCCCGGACGCGAAACCTTTGGGCCGCGTGACCGCGATTTCACCGTGGAACTTCCCGCTGGCGATCTTCACCGGGCAAATCTCGGCCGCGCTCGCCATGGGCAACGCAGTTCTGGCGAAACCCGCCGAACAAACCCCGCTGATCGCCGCGCTGGCGGTCGGTCTCTTGCATGAGGCGGGCGTGCCGATGACGGCGCTGCAACTCTTGCCCGGCGACGGCCCGACCGTGGGCGCCGCTTTGACCTCGGACCCGCGCATCGACGGCGTGGTCTTCACCGGCTCGACCGAGACAGCGCAAATCATTCGCCGCGCCATGGCCGCCAACCTTGCCCCCGGCGCGCCGCTCATCGCGGAAACCGGCGGGCTGAACGCCATGATCGTCGACAGCACCGCGCTCCCGGAGCAAGCCGTGCGCGACATCGTCGCCTCCGCGTTTCAATCGGCGGGCCAACGCTGTTCGGCGCTCAGATGCCTCTATGTGCAAGAGGACATTGCGCCTGCCCTCATAGAGATGATCAAAGGCGCGATGGATGAGCTTTCCGTTGGCAACCCCTGGCTGCTTTCGACCGATGTCGGCCCGGTCATCGACCGTGAGGCGCGCGACCAGATCAAAGCCTATGTCGATGCTGCCGGGACCCGCGTGCTGCACCGGCTGACGGCCCCCACCGAGGGCACCTTCGTCGCCCCGGCGCTCATCGAGGTTGCGGGCATCGAAAGCCTTGCGCGCGAGGTCTTCGGCCCGGTGCTTCATATCGCGACCTATAAAGCGCGGGATTTGGGCAAGGTGATCGAGACGATCAACGCCACCGGCTATGGCCTGACCTTCGGGCTGCACACGCGGATCGACGATCGGGTGCAACAGGTCTGCGATGCGCTGCATGTCGGCAACCTCTACGTGAACCGCAACCAGATCGGCGCCATCGTCGGCTCGCAACCTTTTGGCGGCGAAGGCCTGTCCGGCACCGGGCCGAAAGCCGGGGGGCCGCTCTACCTCAACCGCTTCTGCGCTGCGCCATCTGAGGCCTCCACTGAAACATGGGACAAAGCCACCGATGCCGCCGCCCTTCAGCGCGCCATCACCGCGACGCCCCACTCCGAAGAGCCTCTGTCGAAAGAGCAATTGCCCGGACCGACGGGCGAAGCCAACACGCTCTCGACCCATGCCCGTCCGCCCTTCCTCTGTCTGGGACCGGGTCGCGTCACGGCCGAGGCACAGGCCAAAGCCATCACCGATCTGGGCGGTCTTGCGGTTGTGGCGGAGGGCCTCGCCCCCAGCCACGCGCTCAAAACCATCGACGGGTTCGGCGGCGTGATCTGGTGGGGCGATGCGGAGAAAGCCCGCGCCTATAGCCAAGCCCTGTCGCAGCGCCTGGGGGCAATCCTGCCGCTCGTGACGACGGCGCCCGATGCCGCCCATGTGCTGCATGAGCGCCATCTCTGTGTCGACACCACGGCGGCGGGCGGCAATGCCGCGCTTTTGTCCGGGGAGGCGTGATCACGCCCCCCCGGGGACAGGATCGAGCGTCAAATCCGCTCGATCCGGGCCGGCAAGCCATGACGCACCGCCGTGCCCGACACCGGATCGACCCAGACGCCAGCCTTCATGCGCGTCGGGTCCAACATCCCGAGATCGTTCAACAAAACACCGGCGGCCAGTCGCGGATCGCCCGGCATGGTCTCGCCGTCGATGGTGATGTCCTGTGCCCCAAAGCCGCGATGTCCAAAACCATGTTCAATCGCCACCGTGTCAGGCGCCACACCTGCGCGCACCACAGCGACGCTTTCCAGCGTCCCGCCCGGCGTGGTCAGCCGGATCATATCACCGGTCTGAATGCCATGCGCCGCCGCCAGATCGCGCCCGATGTTCAACGGGTTCGACGCCACGATGCGCAACAGAGACTTTGCGCCGACGGAATAGGAATTTTGCAAGGGCGATTTGAAGCTGATCACCTGAATGGGCCAGTCTTCGCGCGGGTAGTGATCGCTGACTTTCGAGCCATCCGCAAACTCCGGCGCGCGCCAGGCGGGCGTGCCCGGAAGCCGTGTCCCGGTGGTGGCACGGCGAAAACTGCCTAAGCCCTCATTCCAGACCAGCATCGGCGGGTTGAAGGCATAGGTCGCCTTGTCGCCCTGATAGCTGCGCGCGATGTTCTCATAGCGCCCGCCTTTGGCGAAAATCGTCGCGGCCTTGCGCCATTCGTGGGGCTTCAGCGTGGCTTTCAGCTCATCGGCAATGCGCGCGACGTTGGACAATGCGATGTCTTCGTCCGTGGCATCCGACACCGGCGTGCCGATCATCGCCACGTTCACAGCCCCGCGCAGATACCAATCCTCGGCGCGGTTCAGCGGGTGCAGAGTGCCCTCTGCGTCCGGGATCGCCGCGTCACCAAACCCCGGCAAGCCCATGCGTTTGGCCACCGCGATGAGGAAGGTCTCCATCCCCACCCGCTCGCCTTCGGCATTGGGGTCCATTTTCGGCTCAATGACAGGCCAACGGGCGCAAGTCGCCTTGGTCGCCACGCCGCCCCAGGGCTTGGTGAAACCCCAGGTCTCATACATCACCGAATCCGGCACGATATAGTCGGAGATCGCCGTGCTCTCGTTGATGAACGGGTCGATGGAGATGATCAGCGGCACCACGGCGGGGTCTTTCATCTCTTCGACCAGATGCGCCACGCCGGGCACGCCGTAGATCGGGTTGGTATTGCGGAAGATGAGCGCTTCGGCCTTATAGGGGTAGCCGGTGACCAGAGACGACATCCACTCGGTCGCAAGCCCCGGCGCGTTGGGATACCAGGGCGCATCGGCAGGATAGGCGGCGCCTGCGGCTTTTTTCGCTTTAAATTCAGAGGTTTTCTCGTAGGGCACGTTGCGCCCGAAGGGCAGGCCCTTGGCCTTCACGGCGCCGGGGAAACTTGCGAGATCGTAAGCGGGGCCCTTGTTTTCCGGGAAGCCGCCGCCCGCAATCATCGTCCCGCCTTTCCAGTTCAGATTGCCAATGAGCGTGTTGAGCATCATCAACGCATAGGCGTTGTAGAACCCCGAGCCGTTCATCATGCCGCCATGGGAACTCACAGCGGCTTTGCGCCCGTGGCTGGTGAATTCGCGGGCCAGATCGACAAGTTTCTCGACCGGAATGCCGCAGTCTTCGGCATAGGCTTCCATGTCCTGCGACATGGCCTCTTCGCGCAGGAGCGTCAGCGCGGTTTTGACCGCCACAGGTCCGTTTTGGGTCTCGGCCAGCCCCTCGTGGAACAGAGGAGCGGCCGAGGCACCGGCAGGGACAGGGCCGGTAACTGGGCCGGTATCGGAAGAGATCATGAAGGGGTCAGTGTCGGAATAGGCCTCACCCTCGATCGCAAGCCCCATATCGGACCCACGCAGGCAATGGCCAAAGCGCGGATGATCGGCATCCACGATCACAAGATGGGTGGCGTTGGACCAGCTCATCTCACCCGCCGCCTCCGCCGCCGCTTTCGAGGGCTGCGCCAGATAGGTCGCGTCATAACGGTCGTTTTCGAACATCCAGCGGATCATCGCCATGGCCATCGCGCCATCGGTGCCGGGTTTGATCGCGAGCCAGCGCGCGCGCTCCCCCGAGGGGCCGTTTTGCGCATTGTTGAGGATCGGATCGACCACGACATAGCTCAGATCGCCATCGGCGCGGGCCTTGGCCACCAGCGTGCCGATGCGTTTGAACGGGTTGCCGGCATTGCCCGGCGCCGTGCCCGCAAAGATCACGAATTCGACGTTGGAGAAATCGGGCTTGGCATGCGGCATCTTTTTGAAATCGCCGAACATTGCGCCCGATCCAGAGCGGTAGGCGCCGCCGCAATATGACCCGTGGCGGGTGAAATTGTTCGAGCCAAAGCTCTGTTTCAACCAGCGCAGCACGAAACTGTCGCGCCCGTCATCGACGCAGTTCATCCAGACGAGGTGGTTCGCGCGCGAGCCGAACTCGGGCGCGCCCTCCAAAGCTGGTGCGTCGAGATCGCGGATCTCGCGCAGGCCGGCGACCGGGCCTTCGCCAAAAAGATCGCCGCCTTCGGTGACCTCTTCGACCAGTTGCTCGAAACTGATCGTCTCCCATTGCCCGGAGCCACGCGGGCCGACACGTTTCAGCGGTTTCAACACCCGGCGCGGGTTGTCGACCTGTTCGAGAACTGCATTGCCGCGCCCGCAGGCCGTCGAGCGACGTGTCAGCCCCTGCCCCGGCCCGGCCTGCGCCATGGCGGCAAAGCTTTCGGCCACGGAGGACTCGTAGGGGATGAAGGGATCGGTGCTCATCGGCGAATAGGGATTGCCCGCGACACGCAGCACTTTGTTTTTCGCCTTATCGACCCTCACCCGCACGCCGCACATGGTCGTGCAGCCGATGCACATGGCGTAGCTCATCGCCTGATCGGGGTTGAGCGTCACATCGCCCGTCTCCTTGTCGACGGAGAACTCCGCAGGGATCGAATTGCCGACGACATGTTCGTCGCGGGGTTTCTTGCCGGACCATTTGCCACGGGCCAGTTTCTGGACGGTCTCGGCATAGCCTGCCCCGAATGTGCCAAGCGCACCTGCGGCTGCGACACCTTTGAGAATATTGCGACGGTTGGTCATGTCAGATCTCCTGAGGGCTGGCAGATTTACGGGGGGCTTGGTCGGAGGTGTGCGCGGGCGGCGTGGCGTCCGTCCAAGGCACGAAGGTGGTGTAGACGATCATCAGAAAGACCCAGAGGCCGAAGGTGCCGATGACGCCCATGAGGCCTGCGAGGCCGGTGGGCATGAGCGCGTCATAGAGGCCGGAGCCCACCTTGGGGACGGCTTGGCCGCCCATGAACACGGTCCAGCGGAACATCCATGCGGCGTGGATCGCAATGAGCCCGGTGAGCACTCCGGTGTTGCGTGGCAGGGTAAGGGCCAAGACGAAGGGGATCGCCACGGAGGCCGCGCCCCAAAGCGCGATTTGTTGCCAGACCGGGAAGCCCGCGACGGAGGCCAGTGCCTCGGTGTGCACGGGGGAGAGGCCGGAGATCGCGACGGCGAACCATGTCCCCCCGAGCGTGGCCACGAGGGCGAGCGCGAGGGCAAGGCGGCGGTTGAGCGTGGCTTCCAAAGCGCCATCGCGGCAAAGCATCCGTTCGAGGATCAACATCACCCCAAGCGCGCCGACGACACCTGTGGCGGCAAATTGCAACGGCAGGAAGGGTGTGTTCCAGAGCGGACGGGCACGGACGACCATCACCTCGGAGCCGGTGTAGACGAGAATGCCAAGCGCTGCGATCCCGGCCAGCACCCCGAGCGGACGCGCGAAACCATTCGCGGCCCCACCCAAGGAAAACAGCCGGAACAACCAGGCGAACCGCCACTCATCCTGCCCCATGCGGTGAAACTCAGGCCGGTGGATCGCCCAGGCAAAGAGCAGCATCAGCGCCACGTAAGACGGCACGATCCACGCGCCCCAAGCCATCCACGAGCTTTTATGCGTGTAGACGAAAAACTCCCAGAAACGAAACGGCTGGTGCAGGTCGGCCAAAAGCGCGATGGGCGCGGTGATGCCGGTGGTGACAGCGACCATCAGCGCCAGACGCGCGGCGCGCAGGTCGGTGGATTTGCCAAAGACAAAGGCGGGAAGCGCCATCAACAGTGCTGTCACAGACATGGCGATGAGAAAGAAATACTGCACCGCCCAGGGCTGCCATGCGGCATCGTGCACGGCGCCGACGAGTTCGTGAACTTGGGTTTCCATCACAGGCCCTCCCCATGGTGTTGCACAGATGCGGCCATTTCCGGGTGATAGGCAGCTTCGCCCGCCACACGTCCGTCGAGCACGTCGTCGAGACCGATGTAATAGACGTTCGGGTTGGTGTGCATCTCGGGGCGCAAAACCGAGACCTCATTGTGGCGCAGCATTTTCGAGACTTCGCTCTCCGGGTCGTTCAGATCGCCAAAGTTGCGCGCGCCGCCGACACAGGTTTCAACACAGGCGGGCAAAAGCCCCGCTTGCGTGCGGTGAAAACAAAAGGTGCATTTGTCCGCCACCTGCGTCTCGTGGTTGATGAAGCGCGCGTCATAGGGACAGGCCTGCACGCAATAGGCGCAGCCGACGCATTTCGACGCGTCCACCAGAACCTCGCCATTTTCGGCCTTGAACGTCGCCTCGACCGGACAGACCGGCAGGCAGGGCGGATCGTCGCAATGGTTGCACAGCCGGGGCAGCATCACCATCGCGGGATCTTGGCCATCCTTGACCAATTCATAGACGGAGACATGGGTGCGGAATGCATCCTCGGGCACTGCATTTTCCATGATGCAGGCGACGGTGCAGGCTTGGCAGCCGATGCATTTTCTGAGATCGACCACCATGCCCCAATGCGGGACATTCGTGCCTTCGGCGCTGGCGGATTGGCCGGCGCCCGCGACAGAGGCCGCGGCACCGATGGTCACCTGTCCGATCGCTCCTAAAAATCCGCGACGTGTCGTGTCCATTTGGCTGATCCTTTCTTGTGGCTCAGCCAGACCCTACGTCCGGGGCATTTTTTACGGTATCGGCAGAAACCCGTGGGGCTTAAGGGTTTTCCCCTAGGTTTCGCCCCATCCCGCCGCGACAAGCCGCCGCACCATGTCCGCCGTGCTCGTGGCGGCGAGTTTACTCATGGCGTTATGGCGATGAATCTCCACGGTTTTCGGGCTGATGCCCAGCTCCGCCGCGATCTGTTTGTTCTGCAAGCCCCTGACCACCGCGCGGGCCACTTCGGCCTCGCGTGCGGTCAGACTGTCGATCTTTGTGGCGATCTTGGCGCGGTCTCCGGCCGCCTCGGCACGGGTGCGGCTCAGCTCCAGCGCTTCCTTGAGGCGGTCAATGAGCGCCATGCCCTGCACCGGCTTTTCAAAGAAATCCAAGGCCCCCGCCCGCATCGCCTTCACGGCCATCGGGACATCGCCGTGACCGGTGATCATGATGACGGGCAAAGGACAGTCGCGCTTTTGCAGCTCGTCCAAAAGCTCAAGCCCCGACATCCCCGGCATCCGCACATCGGCGAGGATACAGCCCACCGTTTCTGCCGTATCGAGCGCGTCGAGGAATGCCAAAGCCGACGCGTGGGTTTCAATTTCAAGCCCCAGAGACCCCAAAAGAAACCCAAGCCCGTCACGCACCGCGCGGTCGTCGTCGACGATATGGATCAGGCCGGTTTCGCTCATGTCTCACCCTCAATCGGCAACCAGATCAGCACTCTGAGACCGGGGCCGTTTGCGGGCGCCTCGGCGCGCATCCAGCCGCCATGGGCCTCGACGATGGAGCGCGACAGCGCGAGCCCCAACCCGATGCCTTCCGGTTTCGTGGTATAAAAGGCCTCCGCGAAATGGTCCATCGCCTCCGCCGTCATCCCCGTGCCGTGGTCCCGCACCGAGAGGCAGATCCCCGGCCCCCGGCTCAGATCGTCATAGCGCGCGGCGCGGATTTCGAGGCTGCGGGCCCCAGGGTCGGTGTCGCCCATGGCGTCGATGGCATTTTGCACGAGGTTCAACAGCACCTGTTGCAATTGCACCCGGTCGGCCATGACCGTGGTCAGCTCCTCCGCCACATGCACCCCGACGATGACGCCCGCACGATTGGCGGGGGCGGCATAGAGCGCGGCGCTTTCTTCAATCAGCCCCCGCATATCGACTGGCGCCATCTGGCTTTCGCGTTTGCGTACAAAGGCACGGATGCGTTTCACCACAGTGGCGGCGCGATCCGCCTGCCCCGCCATCTCCCGTGAGGCGGTCACCATATCCTCTTCGGAAAACCGCCCGGCCTCTATCCGCAGCAGGCAGCCTTGGGCATAGTTCGAGATCGCGCTCAGCGGCTGGTTCAGCTCATGCGCGATGGAAGAGGCCATTTCGCCCAGGATCGACAGCCGCGCCACATGTTCCAACTCGCGCCGGTGGTGCCGGTCGGCCGCCTCGGCGCGTTGACGGTCGATCATTTCCTGTTTGAGCTGGGCATTCGCCGTGTCGAGCGCCCGCGTGCGGCGGCGCACCAGCGTTTCGATCCGCACCGAGTAAAGTGCCCAGAAGGCGAGCGCGGCGGCCAGCACGATCAGCCATTCGCGGTAATCGGCAATGAACTCGCGCAGGGACACCGGCCCGGTGCGCGCGTATGGCCCGATCTGGAGTTTGCGCAGCAGGTCATGCACCGGCTGATAGTCCAAAGGCACGGTCCAGAGATTGCCCTCATTCATCTGCATCAGGGCGATGGCGACCTCTTTGGCCAGCTCCGGCGAGGTGTGTTGCGCCTTGGCAAAGGGCCAGCCGGGATAGACCGCGCTGGAAGTGGCGCAGCCGGTGGCTTCGGTGGCCTGTGCGTTGAGGGCAAAGGGCTTCAGCGAGGCAAACCGCGCGGGGTTTTCGGCCTTGAGGTCTTCGAGCAGGCAAGCGCGCAGCACCGCCGCCTCGGCGCGTCCGTCCAGCACCGCCTCGGCCACCTGTTGCATCGGATAGCCCGTGACCAAAAGTTCGACCTGCCCCGGAAGGCGGGCATCGACGTCCTGCATCAAAGCGCGGACCAGTTGAGACCCGCCGAAAGCGTCGGGGGAGACAACCGCGAGGCGTTGGCCGACAAGCTGTGTCAGACTCTCGATCCCGCCGGTGGAGACCAGCGTCGAGGCCACCGGCCAATCGCCCTCTGCCGTGGCGATCCGGCTGATGTGTTGGTTATATTCAAGCGTCGCATAATGGCCCGGATTGGTGATGACGAACTCCACCTTCCCCTCCGCCACAGCCGCATCGAGGGCAGTGAGGTCCAGCGGCTCAAGTTGGAACACCTGGTCTGGCAAAGCGGCATTCAGCGCGCGTTCGGTGGCCTTCCAATGGTCGAGAGAATGCTCTGCAGCGCGGTAGCTCAGCACGCCGATGCGCAGGGTGTCTTGCGCGGCGAGCGGGAGGATCGACATGAGGCCGAAGAGGACACTGGCCGCGATGCTCGCTGGATATCTCATGCGGGTTCGCGCCTCTCTCGTGTCTTTCGCCGTCTTCGTTCAGACAGCCTGCAAGGCGCAGCCAACACCATTCTGACGCGAGGGTCCAGTCGAAGGAGACGCGTTTGTGAGGGGCTGATAAAACACATCCGGCCATGGGGACGTCCCATGACCGGATGGTTCAGACTGAAGGTGGGTCTTCCGGGTAGTTTTCGGTATCTTTGCCGATGGCTGCGTCAGCACCCGGTGCGGGACACCACCGATTTCGCCGTGCGGAACAGGATTTCCATGTCCAGCATGAACGACATTTTGTTGTGGTAGCGCACGTCCAGCTCGACACGCTCCTTGTAGGAGACATCGTTGCGGCCCGACACTTGCCACAGGCCGGTGACACCGGGGCGGAGTGCTTCGTAGATGGCGGCGTCCTTGCCGTACATCACCAGTTCGGGCTCGGTCACCGGACGCGGGCCGATCAGGCTCATCTCGCCCTTGAGCACGTTCCAGAGCTGCGGCAGCTCATCGAGGCTGGACTTGCGCAGGAAATTGCCCAGCGGCGTGACGCGCGGGTCGTTGCGCAGTTTGCGATCCTGTTCCCATTCGGCGCGCGCCGCGGGATCGGATTTCAACAGCGCCTCAAGGCGTTCCTGGGAGTCCGTCACCATGGTGCGGATTTTCCAGCATTTAAAGGTTTTCCCGCCCTTGCCGACCCGGGCATGCCCGAAGAAGCCAGGCCCGCCGTCACGGCACACCATAAGGCAAAGCAGGAGGACGAGCGGCGCGATCATCGGCAGCAGCAGGAGCGACAAAACGATGTCAAACAACCGTTTCATGGCACCGGCATAGATCGGCACGATAGTTTGTTTGTAGAAGTACTGGTTACGCGGGAGCGTGGTGGAATCCTGATGTTCCATCTGCGACATTTTAACAATCCACTTCATAAGCTCATAAGGGCACGCGCGCTAGAGCGCACAAATGCGTTGTCTTTTCCAGGAAGGGACCCCCCCTTCACCTCAGTCTCGAAAACCTCATGGGGCTTTTTCGTGCTATGTGCGCTTAACGCGCCTGCCCGACGCAACATACACCTCTTTTATGTCTTTCATGCTAAATTCATTGGATTTGATCGCCTAGAAAACAATTTTTGTCTTGAAATCGACGTCCACCCCCCGTTAACCAAACATTAACCTTTATTTAACAATAAATTAACGAATTCGACCCTCTTCGCACCCGCAGAAAAAAGCCTGTGACCGTCTGCTGGCATCGGCAAAAACTCGCAAAAAAGAACCCCTTTTGACAAAAAAATAGACTGTTTGAGAATACGGCGCCGAGAGTCACTCAACCTAGGGGTAAGTGAACCCTGACCTTTTCCACAGGCATCGTCGCAGTGCAGCGAATCAAAACCATACGAATGCCCTGTCCGGAATCGGATTACGTTGGGTCAAAAGAGATCGAGTCGGCGAAAATCTGCCCTCTCGCGTCCAAGGGCCGCCCGACAGGTTTTTCGTATCTCCCTTCAAATTATGGCCCTCAAGGCACCGAGTATTTGCAAAATCAGAGGATTAAGGCGAAAATCGGCGCATCGCACAACTTTATCGCGAACACTCTGGGCCTCGCAGCCAATCTGTGGCATGTATGTTTTCAGTTTGGTATTGAGTGTTTTCCCGATATGTTGCGCTAACATAAGGCGCTGACGGGATGTTGTCCCCAAGTTGATGTCAGCCCCTCCGCACGTATTGCTGACACTTTTTCGTTCGCGCACGATAACAAGGAACACTTCGTGAAGACCAAAACGGCCAAAGTTGATTTTTCAACGGAAAAGACCGAACGCGCCGCCCCTCAGACTTCGCAGGACGCAAAAACGACGACATCCGCCAAGGGTGCCGCCTTGCTGGCCTTGCCCTTTGCGCTGATCTTCACGGTCCTTCTGTTTCTGGCGTTCGACATCTCACTCCTTTGGGCCGTGCCGATCTATGGCGCGATCGGATCGGTGTTGATCGTGCTCTTCTTGCTGGGAAGTGTCTGGGCGAACCGCGACTGATCCGCTTTGCGCTCAATTCTTCCTCAGTCCCAAATCGAATAAGCTGTTTTTCCAGACGCCTTAAGAATGTCATGCTTCGCGGTCATATGGACTGTTGAGGCCGATTTTTATTGTTGGTCTCGTGCAAATATAGAACACTCTAAAGGTGTCCCGCGCGTTCCGGCCCTCGAAGTCGCGCGGTGTTATGTGGAAGAGACGGCAAGTGAACGGTTCAGTGGAAACACCGGGGCTCAAGAGCTTCATCATCAGCGTTGGATCCCTGATCTCGGCGCGCAGCTTTGTCGCGATCTCACAAATTCTCGTTCTCCCTATCCTCGCACGGCAACTGACCGTCGAGGATTTCGGCCTCATGGGCCTCGCCATGACGCTGGTGATCTTTGCCAATACGCTCAGCGATGGCGGCATGGGGCGCTCGCTGATCCGGCGCGAGGATGCCGATGAGGTGGAATGGTCCTCCGTCAACTGGCTGATGATCGGCGCGGGCGTGGCCTGTACGGTGTTTGTGGCCGGGCTCTCGCCGCTGGCCGCGCGCTATTTTGACAGCGACCGGCTTGTGCCTTTGCTGCTCGTCATGTCGGTCATCCCCCTGTTTTATGCGCTCACCGCCGCGCCCAATGCCGAAATCGAGCGACGCGAAAATTACAGCGGCATCGCCAAGGTGCAGGTGATCGCCACCGTGGCCGGCATCGTCTTTGCGGTGGCGGGCGCCTTTGCCGGCATCGGGGTCTGGGCCCTGGTCGGACAACAGGTCATGCTGGCTGCCGTGCGCATGGTGGGCATTTTCATGCTCTCTCACTTCCGCCCGAGCTTTGCCTTTTCGACCCAAGGGTTGCGTCCGCATTTGATCTACGCGCGCGACACGCTGGCCTCAGCTTTTCTCACCGTGATCCGTCAGCAATTGCCGATCATGATGATCTCCCGCGTCTTGGGTCAGATCCCCCTTGGCTATTTCGCCATGGCGCAGCGCTTCAACCGCCTGCCGCAATTCGGCCTCGCGGGGCCGATGTCCTCGGTCATCTATGTTCGCATGTCGAAGGCGCAAAAATCGCCCGAAAAGCTGCGCGATATCTATTATGCCGGGATGCGGCTTTTGTCCGTGCTCCTGATCCCCTCGATGACCATGGTCGCGGTGGCAGGCCGGCCCGTGTTCTCCGTGCTCTTGTCGCCGGAATGGACGCCGGTGGCGATGCTCTTCGCGCTGACCATCGGCGGGCTGGTGCTCGAGGCCATCGCGATCTTTTTCATGCAGGCGCTGTTTCGCGCCGTCTCGCGCACCGATCTTTTGCTGCGCACCTCGATCGAAGGCGTGATCGTGCGCATCGTCATGGTGCTCATCGCGCTGCAATTCAGCCTCGAAGCGGTGGCGCTGAGCTTTACGCTTTGGTCGCTTATCATGGTGCCGCGCAACTGGCAGTTGGGCGCGCGTCTTGTTCCGATCACACTCAAAGGCTGTCTGGCCCAGTTGATCCCCTCGAGCCTCGTCGCAGCTGCCGTGGCGGTCACCTATCTTTGGATCGAACATCTGACCGAGCTGCCGAATGTGGCCTATTTCCTGATCGCCGCCGCCCTGGGCGTGCTTGGCATTGCCCTGACGGTTTTGATCGACCGCCAGAAATCCAAATCCGCCCTCGCGGTGTTTCGCCACACGCCGCAGGGTCTGACCCCCGTAACCCCCGCCGTTGGTCCCTAAGCCCCCGGCCTTTTTCAAAGAGAGTGACGCGTAACGATGACCAGCCCCGAGATGAAACGCCCGCCCCAGCCAGATTTCATCATCGGGGGCGCGCCGAAATGCGGCACCACCTCTTTGCACTTCATCCTCGATCAACACCCGGAGATCGCCTTTCCCACGGATGAGGTGAACTACTTCGACGCCGACGACCCGTTCAACTGGCCCGACCTGTTTTTCGAACGCGGCGGGCGGCTCGATTACCGCGACCCGTCGCCAGAGAACGCCGAGACCCGCGATTGGTATCGGGCGAAATATGCGGCTTTGGGCGATATGGCGCTCTTGGGTGAGGACAGCACGCGCTATCTGTTTTCGCCGATGGTGGCGCATCGGGTGAAACAGCGGCTGCCGGAGGCGAAGGTTATCTTCATGCTCCGCGACCCGGTGAAACGCGCCTATTCCGAGTATTGGCACGCGATGAAGATGATGCGGGTCACCACGTCATTCGAGGGCGCTTTGACCGCCCTGCCCCAGATCGTGGCGGGTTCGACCTATGCGCCGCATTTGCAGCAATGGATCGACGTGTTGGGCCGCGACCGGGTGCATATCGTGCTTTTGGAGGACTTCAAAACCGACCGCCAGGCGGTGATGGACGGCATCGCGCGGTTCATCGGCGTCGAGCCCTTTTCACTTGAGGGCTATGAGCTGTGGTTCAACAAGACGAGCTATCCGGGCAAGCCGAAGCTCATGCAATGGGTCAACGCCCTGGTCGGGCGGCGCGTGTCGCGGTTGCGCTATATGGGGCATATGCGGCGCGACACCGGCCTGCGGGAGAAACTCGCCAACCGGCTGTATCAATTCTATTTCCACAAAGTGAATCCGCTTTTGCTCACCGCCGATCGCCCGCCGGAGATGAAGCCCGAGACCGCGCGCTATCTCTCGCGCCTGTTGTCGGATCGCAATGCGGGACTGGACGCGCTTTTGGAGCGGGATTTGTCGGAGGTCTGGTCGTCCTGGTCGCCCGCGACGCCGCCGAAAGACGAGAGGATGGCGGCGCAGTAAAGCGCCCCCAAACCACCAATCTCAACCAAGCGTCTGGAACAGCTCCAGATAGCGCTTTGCGCCTGCGGCCAGCGACAGGTTCTCACAGACATAATCGCGCGGCGCATAGCCCGCGTGATTTTCCCAGAACCGATCAAAGGCCTCGACCAGCTCCGGCTGTTTGAACCGGACCCCGCAGCGTTCATCGAAATAGGGCACAGACGAGACCTCAAGTCCCGGCGGCGCAATCGACAGATCGTGCGGACCGACGAGATGCCCCTCGTCCCAGGCGCAAATCGGCACGCCCGAACACATGGCCTCCTGATAGGCCAGCCCCTGGGTTTCATGTTCGCAGAGAAACGCCATAGACCGCGCCCGTGCCAGCGCGCCGCGGAACTGTCCCAGATGGTGAAACCCGTAGCGCAGGATGTGATAGCTCAACCCACGCGCCTCCAAATGCGCGATCAGCGGGTCCAAAAGGTCGTCTTTGCGCTCATCGTAATTCCAGCGGATCTTGTCGTAGATCAGCACGTCGATGTCCTTGTCCTGCCCCGAGAGATCGGGCCAGTTGTCTGTGTCGAGGCCAACGAACATCGGCTTGACCCGATTGCCCAAAACCGGACGCCAGATTTGGCAATACCATTCAGAGGGTTGGGTGACGATCTTAAGGTTGCAATTCTTGACCACACGCATCGCATCGTCCGGGTCCGGCACCTCCCCGGGACCAAACATCGCCGGGTTGGGCAGCCGCACCTTGTCATAGACCGTGCGGAACCCGGTCAGCCCCACGGGCATGGTCGGATTGGCGCGGGCATAGGAAAAATCATTGAGCCGGATGGTGACCCCGCTGGCCTCAAGACTGCGCTTGAGGTTGAGAAAGGCGGTGTAGAACCCGGTGTAGGGTTGCAGGTTCTTGGCGCGGCGATAGGCCTGACGCAGGGTGCTTCGGACATGCGACCGGGTGCGCCCGAAGGGGGCGTCATTGGCCTGGGCCTCGTAGCCATCGTAGAACAGGGCAATGGTCTTCGGGGGCGCGCTGCTCATGCCTCATCCCCCCCATAATTATGGGTCCGCGGCGGCACACAGGCCCCGCGCGCGACACCGGCGTGGAACATGCCGCGCATCATCCAGAACCGATACTGGCTTTCGCGGTACATCGTCAGCCCGGCCCTGAGCGTGCAATAGGCGCTCTTGGCGCCGGAGCGCAGCACCAATCCCAGCCGTTCCGCCAGAGGCGCATTGCGCCCCGCAGAGGTCACGCAATGGCCATAGGCCTGTCCGGTGCTGAAGCGGCGCTGCATCACCCAGTCTTTCGACATGCGTTTCTCGGCGACAGGTTCACGCACGGTGGCGTCCAGGGTGATGTCCATATCGACGCCTTGACGGTGCAGGCGGAAAAAGAAATCCGTGTCCTCGCCGCCGGTGCGCCCAAAAGCCTCGTCAAACCGCGCCTCGCGCACGCGGGCGTTGCGCAAGTCCAGCAGAACATTGCAGCTATAGCCGGTCTCCACCACCCCGTCGCGGTCCAACGGAATGTTGGAATGCACGTCGTTCTCGACCATCCACTCAGGCGTCTCCTCCGGGTAGATCGCATAGGACGGCCCGAAAATGACACTGGCGCCCGAGCGTCGCCAGGAGCGGATCATATTCTCCAACCAGCCGGGATCGGCGGTTTCGTCATCGTCGATGAAAATCAGCGCTTCGCCCTCGGCAGCCTCCAGACAGGCATTGCGGGCAATCGCGATATTGCGCGCGGGCGCCGGACGGTAGCGGATGTTGAGGCCGGTGTCCTGCGCGGCGACGGCGATCTTGGGGCCCAACCTCGCAACATCGTCATTGTCGGCGACGATCACCTCGATGGTGTAGCCATCCGGCACGATCTGATTGCCAATCGAGGTCAGGGTTTCGAACAGTTCCGGCCGCCGAAACGTGCAAATCCCGATGGAGATCAGGCAACTGTCCGCCGTCGTGCTTCCACGCGCATATTTGAAAGTCTCTTTATTCATCACCCACACCCGCGTGCCGAGGCGGCCTGGCCGCTTTCGAAACGCTTATCCCCCTTGCCGAGAACACCATACCAGAGTTGCGCCAAGCCCGGCATGCCCGAGCGCAACACGAAAAATACCAGCCGAAATCCCTCTCGACATCGCTTTCGAGAAGTCTAACGCGCTACAATCTCAAAGATACGACAGTTTTTGGCCGCGCCCTAACGGAGATCGAAACGGGCTCTGCAGAGGCATGCCAAAGCCCATAAATTGGGCGCAAACCGGCACGGCACGACCAATCCGCAGCCAATCAGACGTCGCAAAACGCAAAAATACCACATGGACGCCCCACCCAGCCAGGGTGCCTGAGACGTTTTGGGGAGGCACTACAGCGCGACAAAGCCCTTATTCGGAGGGCATGGCGGAGTGCGTCGGTGCTTGTGTGAGATTGAGCCCACGGATGGTTTCCGGCGTTTTTCCGCCCGAAATCCGGTCCAAAAGCTGCGCCACCGCGAGGCTGTCCGACAGGCGCATAAGAGAGCATTCAGTCTCGCCCCGGTGCAGCATGCGGGAGAACTCGTCGATCTGGAATTGCAGCCCCGAGCCTTCGTAGACCGCGCCGATCTGTGTCCCTTCGAGACGCACACGGTCGAGGACAATCCGGCGCAGCACACGCCCGAAGGAGGATTGTTTCAGCTTGTCCTTGAGACCGCGTTTGCGGGGCGGAGCAGGTTTCGGTGTGCTGTTCGCAGGCTCTGCCGTGACCGGCGCCTCCGCGCTTTCCGTCACCTCCGCAAAATGCATGATCCGACCGCCGAGCCCGCAGAGAAAGGGCGCATCGAGGGACAACCGCCCCTTGGTGCCGGTGATCTCCAACCGATTGGGCAATTGCCCGCTGTGCGAGGCCGAGAGGGTCACAAGACAAGAGCCGTCCGCACCGCCGCGCAGCACCGCGGACATATCGCGGTCGGTGCCGCGCGCCGAATAGCGGACCTCCGAGGCGCTGTAAGAGAGATCCCCCAGGAAAAACTGAGCCAGAGAAATCGGATAGACCCCCAGATCGCGGATCACGCCGCCCCCCAGAGACGGCTCAGCCACGCTTTTGTTGGGACTGTCATCAACCGGGAATCCCAGCGTGGCACTGAGGTGCAGCGGTCTACCGATCTCACCTGCATCGAGACGCCGACGCAGTTCGAGCACATTCGGCAGAGTGCGGGTCCAGACCGCCTCCATCACCGGCACACCTGCCTCTTTTGCGGCCTTGGCGATGGCTTCGACCTCGCCGGCGTTCATCGCCAGAGGCTTTTCACAGAGCACCGGCTTGCCATGGGAAATCGCGGCCAGTGTGGCCTCGGCATGCAGGGCGGTGGGCAGCGCGATGTAGATCGCGTCGATCTCGGGCGAGGCGAGCATCTCTTCGTAACCTTGAAAACAGAGGCAGCTCTCAGGCGCGACACCGGCGAAATCCCGCAGCGCTTCGGCGCGATCCAAGGCGCGCGAGGCGATGCCTGCCAGACGGCTGTCGCTGCACAAGGCAATGTCCGTCACGAAACGCCGCGCGATCATGCCCGCGCCCACGATACCCCATCGAATTTCAGCGCTCACGACGCAGAACCTCCATCACTTTTTCACCAACCCACACCTCTATTTAGGCATTCCGACCAAGTAATCTACTGGTGCGCAGGACAAATTGTTCGCCAAGGCATGACAATAAATGAATTGAAACACTTGGGGGCGCATTAAAACAGGACGCAATCTCGGCCACATTCCTGGCTTTGACCGCATCAATCAGCCGCGCCCAGCTATAGCGTTTCATGGTATCGATCCAAAGCGCCTCAAGCGCGTCGCGCGTCGGCCCGGTCGCCGCATCGCGCAGGGCACCGATCCGATGCGCCAAAGCGCCCAAATCCTTGGCGCCATGCGAGCCGCTCAAAGACTCCGGACGCACCACGGCGAAATATCCACCGGGCGGCACGATATGAAACGTAGCGCCTGCCTCGAGCGCTTCGGCATAGAGCGCGAAGTCCTCGCCGAGCCGCATGTCCTCATGGTAGCGCAGGCCATGCTCTTCAAGGAACTCACGCAAAATCAGAGGCTTGAGAAACCCCATCTCACCACGCGCACCATTGTAACTCGTCATGTTGCCGCGTGTGAATTCCGCCAGGTCCACCGCAAAGCTGTCCGCGCCAGATTTCGGCAGCTTCAGCAGCCGCGTGCGCGGGCCCTCTTCATCGCCTTCAATCACCTTATAGAGGTCATCGGCCAGAATGGTGGCCTGCAAGGCGCGAGCCTGTTCCATCATACGCGCCAGACGCCCCGGCTCCATGAAATCGTCGCTGTCGAGCACGGTGACATAGGTGCCTTTTGCAATCTCCAGCGCCATGTTGCGCGCGCCTGACGGGCCCTTGTTCACGCCCGTGGTCAAAGCGATTACATTGTCATGCGCCTCCGCCAATTTGCGCGCCAAATCCAACGTGTCGTCCGGCGAGGCATCGTCCACGATGATCACCTCGACCGCCACCCCCGGCTGATCAAGGGAGGAGTGCACGGCACGTTCCAGCGTCGGAACACATTTATAGGCAGCCACGATGACAGAGACGTCGATCATTGCGGTCTCGACCACGGGTCAGCCCTCCTCATGCCCCTCGGGGGCCGTCTCCGTCGTGGTCGCATCCATCGTCGTCCAGGGACCGAAGTCCTGACATTGCAACCCGCCCCGCCCTAGAGGCACATAGGACATGCAGCCATAGCGCGCTTTGACATTGGTGTCGGGATCGACCTCGCCCGCCCAGGGCTCCTGCAATTCCGCGACGGCCCAGATATTGGCGAAAAGCTTGCCACGAAACTGCGGCATCGCGGTCTCAGAGGCCGCGGCGTAGAAAATCTCTTCGCCATCCGCGAACCAGCGCACGCCCTCGGGGCGCCACTCGAAACGGTAAAGATGCATCCCCTCCGAGGCGTCAAAGCCCAGCGGAATGTGCCGCCCCGGCATTTGTTCGCCATCGACGAAGATATTGGCATAGAGGCCCGTGGTGTCCTTGCCCAGAAATTCGATGTCGATCTCATGGTGCGGATCGCCGAATGCCCCGCCGGTATAGGTGAAAAAAGACGAGACCACGCCCTCGGCTTTCGCAGGCTGCATCACCACCTCGTAATCGCCATAACCGTGCCCTCCGTCGCGCTGAATCTCGCCGCCCCAAAAGGTTTTCTCCGATCCGTCCGGCGCGGGCGAGAGGCTCAGGATGACCTCCTTGGTCTCGGCATCATAGGCAATCCGGTCGCGGCGATAGCCGGTGACCATGGTCTCACCGCCGAAATCGAAATCCGACAGGTAGAATCCCCCAAGATCGGCCTCGGTTTCGAACAGCTGAAAGAATCCACCAATGGGCGGAAGATTGCCCTGCAACTCGGGCGCCTCTTGCGCGATCGCCCTCTGAGACACCAAGGCGGCGCCTGCAAAAAGCGACATTATAAGGCAGGAACGCAAGATTTTACGGTCAGAATGAAAGTACAGATTGTCTGACATACGGGGGAACCCTAACAATGAACATGAGTAAGAGGTTAACACAGCTGTTCAGGCAGGGAAGCGTTCATGAACCTGCAGACCACAATAATGATCGCGGCATATAACGCAGCGCGTTTTTTGCCCAAGTCTATAGCATCGGCGCGCGCGCAATCCGGTTTGACGCCGGAGATCCTTGTCGTCGACGATGCATCTTCGGACGAAACCCCTCAAATCATGCGGGATTTCCCGGATGTTCGATATATTCAGATGCCGCAAAACGGCGGGCCGTCCGTCGCGCGCAACCGGGCGATCGAGGCGGCGACGGGCGACTGGATCGCCGTTTTGGACGCCGATGACGACATGGTGCCGGGACGTTTGTCCACGATGTTGGACCATGCGGTGGCGGCGGATGCGGATATTGTCTTGGGCAATTTCACCCGTGTCGACATCCACGGCGTGCCGGTGAATGGCGGCGTGTTTTTGACACCCTCCGAGGTGGACCCGCGGCATCACCTGACACTCGAAGATTACCTCTCCGGCAACCAGATGACGGCGGGCGAGAAATGTCTGGGCTATCTCAAGCCTTTGTTCCGGCGCGAATATCTGATGGAAACCGGGCTGCGCTATGACCCCGCGCTGCGTAACAGCGAGGATTATCACATCATCGCCGCCGCGATTGCCGAAGGCGCCAAGGTGATCATCTCGCCCGAGCCGGATTACCTCTATCAACAAGCCGAAGGGTCGCTGTCCGCCACCGTACCGCCGAAATATATCGAGGCGCTTTTGGCGGCCGATGCGGAATTTGCGGCCAAGGTTCTGGCCCCCGGCGCCGACACCCGCACGGAGCGTCTGGCCCAGATTATCGACATCCGCCGCACGCATCTTGAGACGCTGATGGCGGCGGAGGTGGTGATGACCCGGTTGAAAAACCGTCAGATCATGGCCGCCGGAAAACTCTGCGCGACGAACCCCAGAGCGCGCAAGCTGGTGATGACGAAACTCTCGGAATCCGTCCGAAAACGGCTACCGGGCGGATAACGGGCGGATAAGACGCGGGTAAATTATTCCTGCCGCAACATCGGCCGGATGCCCTCGCCCGGCCCTTTGAGGCTCGCCTCATGCTCCGATCTGTGTTCCGATGTCACAACCTGTGTCTCGGGCTGTGTCTCGGGCAGACCCTCTCCCTGCACCTCCGAGCGGATCGCAGGCCTGACCTCAGATAACACCTCCGGAAGATCGTCGCCCTCCAGCACCACACGCTCAACGCGCAGCACGTCGCCGCGTCCGATCAACGTGTCCGGCTCCACGCGCTGTTCGCCTGCGGCATCGCCGTTGCGGGTCAGGAAATAAAAGGTCGCGACCTGATCCATCAGCGTCGAGGATTCGCCCCCCGCCGCCTCCACGAGCGCGCCGTAGGTTTCGCGGCGCAGGCGCAGCTCTTCGATCTCGCCTTGCAAGGCCTGAAGCTCGCGCGCGGCTTCGACCTTGTCGCGAGAGCGCAGCGCCAGAATATCGCGTTCGGCCTCCTGATGGCGTTGGCGGGCGCGGAAAATCGCGGTTTCAATGTCAATCTGCTGGCTTTCCACGTCAAAAAGCGATTCCTGCGCGTCTCGGATCTGCACAGACCGCGCCAGCCCGCTTTCTTTCAGAGACAGCATATTGTCGAGGTTCTCCTGCGCCAGATCGATCTGGGTCGAGAGCCCGTCGAGTTTTTCCTCGAGGCTCGCAATCTCGGTGTTCAACAGCTCTTTCAACCCCTCGAGGTTCTCAACCTCCAGCGCTTTCGCCTCACGCCGTGCGTTCAACTGTTGTTGCTCGCCCTCGATCACCCGTTGAAGCGCGGCGGCGCCGTCGGGATGGGTGACATCTTCGGGCAAGATAAGGGTCTCGGCATCGTCGCGCATCGCACGGTAGCGGGCGGCGGAGACTTCGGCGCGCAAAATTTCGCGGCGCAGTTGCGACAGCGTGCCACTGTCGATCATCAGGCTGCGCACATTGCTGTCGAGCCCGCCCGCCAGACGCGGCGCGCCGCCGGCCATGGCGAAGGCTTGATAGACGGTGCGGTCGGGCCGGGCCTCGAATTCGCCAGGACGCGCCACATCGCCCAGCACGAAAAACGGCGCATAGGCATCGATGTTGAGGGTGACGACGGGCGTTTCGACCATCTGCGCGCGATTCTGCAAAATCCCGGCGATCTCAAGGCTCAGCTCCTCGCGCGAGATGTTCACCGCCGGAAGAGAGCCCACCAGCGGCAGGGTCAGCGTGCCTTCGGCGGAGACCGTATAAGTGCCCGAGACCGGCTCCCACTGGCGATATTCCAACTCCGAGTCTTCCCAAATGACGATACTCAGCGCAACCTGATCGCCGATGCCCAGAAACCCTTTCTGAGTCTCTTTATTGGAGGACACCATCGAAAGCCCCGCGGGATTCGGCGCCTCCGTCAGGGACATATCGCCCGTCACATCCTCTTGTGCCGCCGTCCAAACGCCCACAGATTGGGCCGAAAGCGGCTTTATTGCAGGCAAAGACATCAAAAACGCACAGAAAATGCCCAACGGCACCGTTGCGACACGCCCCCTGTGCGTCTGACGAACTATCGTAGGAGCAAGAAGATGCATCTTTGTCACCTTTTCAGCATAGTACAAGCTGAGACCACTTGGTCATGTTGTACGGGGGAACACTGTTATGGTTGCGCAAATTACCGCGCTTGTACCAACTTTTAATCGCGGGGCCCTTCTCGCCGAGGCGATCGAGGCGATTTTGCTGCAAAAACGGGCAGTCTCGCAGATCATCGTCTGGGATGACGGCTCAACAGACAACACCTCCGACATCATAGCCCCCTTTCTGCGCAATGATGGAGCGAGGATCGACTATCGGCGCGCAGAGAATGCCGGAAAGTCCGCCGCATTGAATCAGGCCATGGAGCTGGCTCAGGGGGAGTATATCTGGATTTGTGACGATGATGATATCGCACTGCCGGATGCGACGCAAAAACTGGCTGCAATTCTGGATGAAAAGCCCGAGGTCGGTCTGGCCGCCGGCGCTCACAACCGGTTTTCCACCGCGCCCGAGACCGGCGAGAAAGAGCTGAGCGACGCGGGCTATTGGCCGAATCTCAGCTCCGGTAGCCCGCTGCGACATGTGCTCGAAGACATCTTCTTTTTCCAGAACGCCACACTGGTGCGCCGCGCCTGTTATGACAAGGTCGGGCCCTTCTCCGTCGATCTGGCGCGCTCGATCGATTACGACATGACGGTGCGACTGATGGCGCGCTACCCGGCGGAGGTGATCGAGGACACGGTGTTTTTGCAACGCAAACACGACGGCGAACGTGGCCCCGCCTGGCAACGCCATGCCGCGAAATCCTCGGAAGACGTGTGGCGCAATGCCGACAAAATCGTGTTTGAACGCCTGCGCGACCGCATCCCTTTGTCATTGTACGAAGCGATGTTCGACGGCGACTCCTCGGAGCTTTGCAGCCGCGCGGCGCTGTTGCAACGCGGCGCGGTCTATGCCCGGCGGCGCGACTGGGACCAGGCCCTCGAAGATTTCGAAGCGGCCGTGCTGATCCGTCCCGAACTGGCGCTCAGCCCCGAGGAATGCCAAATCGCGATCCGGGCCGTGGCGGGCAAACATGGCGCGCAAGAGCTTTTCGAGGCCTCCACACGCAAGCGCATTCTCGACATTTCGAAACGTGCGACTGCGGGCAAATCCTTGGCCCGCACGCTGTCACGTGGCGCGGTCTGGCGGCTGCGCGAGGCGCTTGCCAATAGAAATGCCTCAGAGGTGCTGGCTATCACCGCGTTTTTGGCCGCGCAGCCGCCCTGGTCGATCCCGACCGCCACCGGACGGACGCTCACGGAACGCGACAGGCTGCCGCTGGAGGCCTACGCATGGTAAAGACCCCGCCCCAGCGCGTGATCGTGCTGATCCCGACCCTCAATGAAGCGCAACATATCGAAGCGGTACTGACCCAGCTTTTGGCGCAGGACGCGGTGGCGGGGCAGGCCCGCGTGATCGTGGCCGATGGTGGCTCCACTGATGGGACGCAGGGGATCGTCGAAGAGGTCGCGAAGCGGTTTCCCAATGTCGAATTGCGGCACAACCCCAAGCGCACCCAGGCCCATGCGATGAACATGCTTCTGGCGCCGGAGTTCGATGGCTATGACATCGCGATTCGCTGTGACGCCCATGCCGCCTACCCGTCCGATTTCATCTCGCGCCTGAGCGCCGAGTTGGATCGCCAACCGGACATCGCCTCCATCGTGATCCCGATGGATGCCGTGGCGGAAGGGAATTGTTTCCGCCGTGGTCTGGCTTTTGTCGCCGACAGCAAGCTTGGCGCAGGCGGCTCACCTCATCGCGGTGGCGTCAAATCGGGCTATGTCGAGCATGGCCACCACGCCGCGTTCCGTCTCGATGCCTTTCGCGCCATAGAAGGCTATGACACCAGTTTCATCGCCAATGAGGACGCCGAGTTCGACCGCCGCCTCATCGCATCCAGGCGCAAAATCTGGCTCGATGCCAGCATTCGCATCGGCTATTTCCCGCGAGACAGCCTGCGCGGGCTGTGGCGGCAGTATTACAAATACGGTGTCGGGCGGGCGCGCAACTGTCTGAAACATGGCGATATTCCTGCGCGGCGTCAGATGATCCCGGTGGTGCATGTGCTGTTGCTGGCGCTGTCGCTTTTGATCCTGCCGTTTAGTCTTTTGGGGCTGATCTGGCCTCTGTTTTATCTGCTGCTCCTGAGCTGGGTTGCGATCCTCATGGCGCAAAAGCATCAGGCGCTTTGCGGTCTTGTGGCGCTTCCGGCGCTGGCGGCGATGCATACGTCTTGGGGGATCGGCTTTCTGGTTGGCCTCGTCCAAGCGCGCAAGGCGGGGCGCTAAAATGTCCGATGAGATCAAACATATCGCTTTCTTCGGCCATAACGCCAAAGATTCCGCCGTCCGCCGCCGCGCCATCGCGATGCAGCGCGCAGGCTTTGAGGTCACCGGTTTCATGCCCCGACGCGGCGAGGCCACGCCCGTGCCCTTCGATTGGGTCGATTTGGGCGAGACCCACGACAATGACTATGTGCATCGGGTCAAATCCATCTTCACCGGCGCCAAAACCGCGCTCGCCCAGCGCGCCACCTTGGACCGCGCGGATTTGTTCTACGCGCGCAATCTCGACATGCTTGCGACCGCGCTCAGGGTGCGCCGCTTGATGAAGAGCTCCGTGCCCGTGGTCTATGAATGTCTCGACATTCACCACCGTCTGGCGGGGGATGCTCTGTCCGCGAAGGCGTTTCGGCAGTTCGAGAAACGGCTGGTGGAGGCCAGCGATCTGATTGTCGTGTCTTCGCCCCGCTTCGAAGAGGAACATTTCCGGCGCTACTATCCGGGGCGCTATCAGCACATGCTGATCGAGAACCGGCTGATCGAGGGCGACGCCTTCGGGCCCCGCCCCGAACACGCGCTGCCGCATATTCCGGGGCGGCTGCGCATCGGCTGGTTCGGCAATCTGCGCTGTCGGCGTTCGCTGGAGTTGCTCAAGGACCTCGCCCGGCATTTCCCCCATGCGGTCGAGATCGTGCTGCGCGGCTATCCGGCGCTCTCGGTCATTCCCGATCTCGAAGGCGAAATCAAAGACTTCCCCAACATCACCTATCACGGCCGCTACAAGGCGCCCGAGGATTTGAACCAGATTTACGGCGAAGTCGATTTGGTCTGGGCCGGGGATTGGTATGAGGCGGGGTTCAACTCGCTGTGGCTTTTGCCCAACCGGGTCTATGAGGGCGGCTATTTCGGCGTGCCGGCTTTCGCGCCCGAGGGCACCCAGACCGCCACATGGCTGCATGATCATGGCATCGGGTTGATCGTGGGCGATCCGGTGGAAACGCAGTTCATTCCGCTGGTCCAGCACCTGTTGAATGATCCTTCGCCGATGCTGGAGCTGCGCCGATCCTTGGCCACCCTGCCCCGCGACACGTTCGTTGAACCGCCCGCCGTCATGCATGAGATGGCCCAGCGCGCGCTGGCCGCCCATCGTGGCACGCTTCACCCCCACGTTCAGGAGTTAACCCCCTAAAACGTTTTTCGTTTAGTCTGTTTCAGATTGAGCGAAAAACCTTGCCGCACTGAATTGATATTGCTGCGTTTCTCAAAAATTGAGTGCTTCAAGTTTTTGAGAAACGCTTTAGGAGATGCACCCTATGGACAAGAAACGCGACCTTCCACATGCCATCGTGATCGGCACCCCCAAATCCGGCACCACCACGCTTTGCGGTGCCTTGATGCGACACCCTGACATTTACATGTATCCCAAGAAGGAAACGCATTTCTTCAACGACCTGTTCACCAAACGGGACATGGAGTGGTACAAAAGCCTCTTTGCCCCTGCGCCGGACGGTGCGCTTTTGATGGAGGGCACGCCGGATTACGCGATGTCCCATTGCGTCGAACGCACGGCGGAGCGGATCGCCGACACCATCCCAGACGCCAAGCTCATCATGATGGTGCGCAACCCGATTGACCGGATCGAAAGCCATTACGTCCAGATGCTGTCCAACGCCCGCGAGGTGGTGCCGATCGACGAGGCCCTCGACAAATGGCCGGAGATCGTCGGCACAAGCGACTATGGCGCGACGGTCGAGACCCTGCGCCAGCATTTCCCCGACGATCAGATTTTGGTGCTGTTTCTGGACGACTACAAGGCCGACAAGGATGCGGTGCATGCGCAGGTGCTCGAATTTCTGGGCGTCGATGCGTCCGAGACGGCACTGGCGGCGCTCTCTGAGCAACAGGCGCTGCACAAACGCGAGAACCAAGGCATGGACGGCGCACTTTTGGCGCGGCTCAGGCAGTGGAAATACTACGACCGGCTGAACATGCTGATGCCCAAGGGAGTGATCGCCATGGGCAAGAAACTGCTGCGCAAGCCGCTCAAAGTGCCATCCGAACTGCCGCCCAAGACGCGGGCGCGTCTGGAGGCAGATTTCGCACCGAAATGGGCGGCATTTCAGAGCGAGTTTCGGTAGGGTGTAGAGTGGGATGATCACCTGCGACCGCACGGCGGCCTAAAGGCCTTGTTCCGTGCGAGAACGACCTCCAGCTTGGCGTTCTCTCACACCGGCTCGATCTGGGCCGGTCGACTTTGCGGCACATAGGGCGTGCCGTAAATCTCCGGATATTGGATCGCCAGCGTCACCTCGGTGATATGCAGCGAAAACGCCCCGCCCAGCCGCGCCGGGCGGCCCATCCGCACGGCAGCCGCCATATCGGCCACGCCCCGCACGAAATCCATCGGGTGGCCGCCCTCGGCAAATTTCGTCTTCGGGTTCTTCGCCACCGCCAATTTGCGTTTCGGCCGCATGTGAAGGAATTTCTCCATGCCGCGCTGGATCTTGTTGCGCGCCAGCGGATAGGCCTCCACCTCCGTGTGGAAATTCCAGACCTCATGGGCGCACAGCTCGCCTTCGTCACAGAAAATCCGCAAACGATGGTCATGTGGCGCGATGATGGAATTGGTCAGACGTGCGGTCATGCCGCTCTCGAACCGCAACAACGCGCAGGAGAAATCCGCCGTGGTGTAATTCTCGGGCGTGTCGCCGCCCTTGTCCGGGATGCAGAGGCTCGCCATGCTGACAACCTCGGTCACCGGACCGAACATCGCCACCAGCCAGCTCAGCATATAGCCCGCATGTTCCAGCGTGCAGCCGGTGTAGAATTCATCCTTCGCGGGCCAGGGCGCGCCCGAGGAGCTCAGCCAATTCTCATACCCCATCTTGTGAATCAACCCGTCGTCGATCTCGGCATAGACCAGACGCGGCGTGCCCAATTCGCGCTCGCGCACGGCCTGCCAGAGCCGCTGCGCCGCAGGGCCCAAAACGGATGAGGGCGCAGAGACGATCTGAAGCCCCTTCTCCTCGGCCAGCGCCACCAGTTCGCGCGCCTGATCGATCTCCATCGCCAGAGGCTTTTCGGAATAGACGTGTTTCCCGGCCTCCAAAATGCGCTTGCTCGTCGCAAAATGCGCATGCGGGTTGGTGAGGTTCACGATGATCTCGACCTCTGGATCGGCGAGCATCTCTTCGAAACTGGCGTAGCAGTCGAGCTTGTAAAAGGCCGAGAATTTTTCAAGCCGCGCCCTGTCGTGATCCCAGATGCCGTGCAGCGTCAGGCTGTCTTGGTGATTGGCGTAGGTTTGTTGGTAAAAATCCGCGACATAGCCGCAGCCGAGAAAGGCGATGCCGGTTTTGGCCCCCGCCTTGGTCCCGGCCTTTGTCGTGACATCCACGGCAGCTCCGGAGACGGACTCCGACATCGTGTTGGCCATATTCATGTTGATCCCCCCACTGACACTGTTCTTAGAGACACTCAGAAACATGCGATGCCGGTCCACCCCGGTGCATCGCCAGACGACAGGTCCAACATGACACGGCGATCGTAACGATCTTGCGTCCTGATCCCCATCGTAAGGGCCCATCGTAAAGGGTAGACTACGCAGCCCGATCCCTTCCGTCCAGTTTCACGAAGACTCACGCCATGTTGCAGCGCCTGTTGGCGCCAGCAGCTTTCTCCAAGCGATCTCTTTTTGACCACTTGCTCAAGGATCGCCCAAAATTGTCACAGGATTTCGGCTCTCACGCAGGCGACTCAGCCCGGAAACCTCAGGACAAATCACGAGCGTTCACCTCGTTACCAATCCGTCGTACAGTCAAGCTACCTATGGTGTGGTATATTGATGAGTATCTTGGCGGGGGAATAAACATGTCACGATTGCGTATCTTGGCGCTGGCTTTGGTGGCCATCGTCTGTCTGGCCGGACTTTTCGGCGGTGGGATCTGGGCGGGCTATGCGCTCAACACGGAAATGCAGAACCGGTTCAGCTTTCCGGCGCAAATCCATTACAAGTTGAACGGGATGTACAATTCCTACTTCAACGCGGGCGCCGAGCCGGAGCCCGAGCGTCTGGTCACCAACCGGGCGATCCTCTCGCAGGAAACCATCTTCCTGCCGGCCTCGGCCAAGGATTTCGCGGGCGGCATTGGCACCATCGGCGAAGACACGGTTCTGGTCACCGACCGCGTCGGCAAGATGTATTCGGTCACCGACGCCGTGGTCCATGAGCTTAACGTCGCCCCCCCCGATGACCACCGCGCAGCACTTCAGGCGCAATTGGATGCGGGCGAGTTGGGCGACATCGAGATCAACTTCAACTGGATGCGCTTCAACGACATCTTTTACTACGCCCGCGGGCAAGAGGGCGCGGGCTATCTCTTGCTGTCCTACACCGACTGGCTGCCGGAGCAGAAATGTTTCGGCAACGCCATGGCGCGCCTGCCGGTTCAGGGCATGGATCCGCTGAGCTGGAGTGCCGAAGCCGACGATTGGATCGTGATCGCCCGCACCGAGCCCTGTCTAGAGCTCTTCACCACCGGCAAGGGCATGTTCGGCCTTGAGGCCGGCGGTCGGATGGACCGGATGCCCGACGGGCGCATCGCTTGGTCCTCGGGGGCTTACGAGCGCGCCGACCGGTTTGCAGAGCGCGATTTCACCAATGCCATCGGCCAGTCGGACGATATGGATTACGGAAAGGTCATGCTGATCAATGTCGAAAGCGGCGAAAAGACCACCATCGCCAAGGGCCTGCGCAACCCGCAAGGCGTCAGCGTCGATGCAGAGGGGCGCATCTGGGTCTCGGACCACGGGATGCAGGGCGGTGACGAATTGAACCTCGTGTTCGAAGGCGCGAATTTCGGCTTTCCTGCTGTGAGCTTTGGCACGAAATACAACCGCCAGCCTGCGGGCAACGGCGACCGCCACGCCAATCACGACGGCTACGACAAACCGGTGATCGCCTTTGTGCCCTCGATTGCGCCGTCTTCGGCGCTGGCGGTTGAGAATTTCCACTACGCCTGGGACGGTGACGTGCTTATCGGCGCCTTGAGCGGTGCAGTGCATCGGGTGCACGTCGAGGACGGTCGCGGCATCTATGTCGAACCGATCGACGTCGAGATGCGCATCCGCGATATGGATGCGATCCACGGCGGCAAGACCATCGTGCTCTACACCGACGACCGCCGCCTGTCGTTCCTGACCGCCGACACCGGCCCCGATCCGATGGCACGCTTTGACGAGCTGTTGACGACTTACGCCGCGGACGCCGATGTACTGGCGGCGGCCGATGGGACGATGGCGGCCTGTCTGCAATGCCATAGCCTTTTGGACGGCGTCGACAATGGCGCGGGCCCGTCGCTGCATAACATCTGTAGCCGCGAGCCGGGCAACAGCCCCTTCGAAGACTACTCCGGCGCCTTGGATAAACTGGGCGGGGTTTGGACCGAGCAGACGCTTCAGGCCTATATCTCCGACCCTTACGGCATGTTGCCGGACACGAACATGGGCTGGGAAGGCATCGAGAACGAGAATGTCTCGCTGGCGATTTCGAAGGCCCTGTGTGAGCTGTGAGACGCCCCGGGTTGTGAGGCGGAGATTTGAGATTGAAAAGACCACCGCGAAGGATCGTGGTGGTCTTTTTGTGGAATGATGCGCGTTATGCTTTCACGGCGCCTTTTCAGGGAGAATATTTGAGAAGACCTTTCTTTGCCTCCTCCTTCATCCTTTCGATGGCATCTGGCGCCGTCGCCTCTCCTGAAATTGAAGATCTTACGACATAAGCGTTGCCCAGCTGGCCGCTCAGGACCGAGCCCGCATCAACGCGCTCGTTGAAGAGATCGCAATAGATATCGAGAGCCTTGGGGCTGGCAGGTTTCAAAAGGCATCCACTCGCCGTCATGATAAGCGAACCGGCGGAGCGAAAAGCCGCCGGAACAGGGGCTCATATAGGACCTTGAAGAAAGGCACCTTTACGACACTCCCCTCACGCCGAGGTCATGATCAACCCGAAATTCTGTGCCTTCGCGGATTGCGCGATGGCCAGGGGTTCGCTCAGTTCTGACGCCGTCAAAGTCCCTGCACGGACGACAAAGAGGTTCGCGTCCACCGCATCCATCGCCGTGTAGGCTTCGGTAAAGCTCGTGGCGGGCGGCGGCGCGATGATCACCGTGTCGGCCTCGGCCAGAAGGGCCAGCATCACCTCGTGGTATTTCTCCGTGTCGAACACCACGGCGGGGTTGGCGCCGGACATGGTCTCAGTCGGCATGAAGAACGCCCCCACCCGCGGCATCCGGGTCAGCGCATCCTCGACCGCGCCATTGCCGTAGAGCACATCGGCGAGGGTCGCTTTCGGTTTGAGATATTCGAGCTTGGACGACAGCTGCGCGCCCCGGATGTCGGCATCGAGGAAGACGCAATTGCGGCCCTTGCGCGCCTGCGCCCAGGCCAGCATCACCACCGTGTGCAGCCGGTCGATACGATCGCTGTCCGTGTTCACAAGGATCGTGCGCGCCGCTCCCCCTGCCCGCATATCGACGTTATTGGCCAGACGCATCGCCTGTTTCGCCAGATCGCTGTCGGGTTTGCTGTTCAGCTTGCTGCACAGATCATAGAGCAAAAGATCGTCGCTAACGCCACTCACCGTGCCGTAGACGCCCACCCCCGTGCTCTGCGCCAATTGCTGTTCCGTGCCAAGTTTCTGCGGCAGCATGTTGCGGAGCAAAAGATAGGCGACGCCCAGGAACACACCGCCGATGGCCGCCAGAATCAGCGACAGTTTGCGGCGCGGATAGACCGGCGCGCTCGGCGGGTTGGCGTAGGAAATCACCTCGGCATCCGGGCTGTTCAGGCTCTGCAATTCGCTCAGCTCTTTGAAGCGGCCGAGGAATTGTTGATAGACCTGACGGTTGGCATCGGCGACGCGGCGCAACTGGCTCAGTTGGATTTCCTCGCCCGACTGGTTGAGCATGAGCCGCGACAGTTCCGAAAGCGAATTGTCCATCGAGCCGACGACCACGGTCAGAACCTCGCGCTGGTTTTCCAGCCGGTCCAATTCGCGACGCACCTCGGTCTCGATGGCGTCTTCCAATTGTTCAATGGTGCGGCGGATCGAGGCGACCTGCGCGGAGTCCTCACCGAAACGTCCGACCGCATTGGCCTCGCGCTGGCGCAGGCTCGACATCTGGCTGCGATATTCGATCATCTCTTCAGAAGAGGACAAAAGCTGCGCGGCCAGCGGGCCGTCGTTCTCCAGCATCTCATTCATCTTGTCACGCAGCGCGTTGATCTGGGCCAGTTCGGCGCGCTGTTGCACGAGGCGCGTGGTCAATTCGGTCATCTGCTGATCGAGACGCGAGCGGTTGTCGGCATCGGCCTCCATCCGGGCGCGGTAATCGACCACGGCGCGCTCGGACTCTTCGAGCGTCACGGCCAGATCGTTCACCCGAACCTCCAGCCAATGGGTGAATTCCTGCGCGGCATCAAAGCGTTTGTCGGTCAGGAATTTCACATATTCGTCCATCAAGGTGTTGGACAACGCAGCGGCCAGATCGGGGTTCTCGGACTCCGCCTTCACCTGCACCACATAGGAGGTGCCTTGCTGACGCACCGAGAAAGAGCGGCGCAGCTTGCCGACGATATCCCGATATTCGCCCAATTGCGTGGCACTCGCCGAGGCCGCCATCGAAATCTGACTTTCCGCTTCTTCGATCTCCGCGCCGCGGTCGGCATCGAAATCGGGAACCAGAGATTTGAGCCAGGATTTGAGCCCGTCGATCAAGGACGGACCGTCTCCATCCAAAGCGGACGGGTTGAATTCCGGCACGGTCTCAAGTTCGAGCCGCTCCGCCACCCGATGCAGCAGGACGTTGGACCGCAGCACGGCCAGTTCACCCTCGATCACCGAGCTGGTGAGGTTCTGTTCCTCGACCAGATCGAAGCTGTTCTGCGCGCTCAACCCCTGTTCGCCCAAGAGCATCTGAGAGACAGCCTCGTAGCGCGGCGTCGCATTCAACAGCAAAAGGCCGGTCAGAACGATGGCCGTGCCCGCAAAAATCGCGATGGTCTTGCGCCCGTCCTTGATCAGTTGGATGAGATCGCTCAGGCGCATTTTCGGGGCATCGAACTCCGGTGGAGACGACCCGGGATTTTGCGGCCCATAGTCCTTTTTCGACAATGCCGGCACACCACTATACTGATTCATACTCACACCCTTTCATGCCCCTTGCCATGTTCGGCACCGGGAGACCGATCCGTCGTCCAAGCCATAGCAAAGTCGCAGCCCCGACGCCGGGACGGCGACCTGCCCCCCGGATTTGTCTTAAGCTTTCTCAACCGCCGATGCGCAATCAAGGAATTTCCCCCGCGAACACCGACAATTCCCGTGACGCTCAAATTTTGAGCGCTCACATTCCTGCACCGAGCATACAAACCTGTCTGTGACAAGGGTTTGTTTACCATATCAAAACACTCGAAATCGCCGTCAGGATGGGCCATAAACCCGCTCCCGCACCCCGATCAGCGCCCCCATGTATAGCACCATCGTCATGAGCGCGAAGGGCGTCATCAGCCCCGGCTCCGTCATGTTGCGCGCCAGGATCATCAGAGCGATGGCGACGAAAAACGCCTGCGGCATCTCGCATTTGCGGATCATCGCGGCGAAGACCTGCCAGATCGAAAAGAAAAACGCCGTGATCGCGATCCCCAGCCCGATCAGCCCCTGGTGCACAGCGGTCTGAAGATAGGCATTATGGAAGGTGAAGGAGGCGTTGAAGTCCTTGTGGAAGTCGATGAAAATCTTGCGCGAGACATGGGTCCAATCGCGCGGGTTCCAGAACCCGCCATGCCCCACGCCCAAAAGCGGGTGCTCCTTGATCTGCTCGATCGCGTAGCCCCAAAGCACGGTGCGCCCGGTCAGCGTCGCGTCCTTGCCGAATTCATCGAGGACGAGACCGATCACATCGACATTGGCCGCGGAAAACACCAAAGAGGCCCCGATCAACGAAAGGCTCAGCCCCAAGGTCAGGATCATCAGAATGGCAGGATGAAACAGCCCCCGGCCTTCGAGGATTTTCGACAGGAGGATCACCAACATGAGCGCAAAGGCCAAAAGCACGGCGGTGGCGGAGTTGGAAATGAACACCAAGGCCAGTGCACAGGCCGCCAGAATGCCCGCGGCAAGGCGAATGAGGCGATGTTGACCATAGTCGAGCGTCACACAAAGCGCCGCCGTCCAGAGGATCACCATATTGAGACCCATGGAGTTTTTCGACGCAAAGACCCCGCGCGAGGCCTTGCCGCCGGTCGCGGGCAAAATGAGCGAGGCGATGGCGAAGATCCCCGCCGCAAAGACCAGCGAGACAAGCACATCGCGCCGCTCGAGCCTGAGCGCCACGCAGTAGCAAATCATCACGGTCAGAAAGCCCTGCGCGGCGGATTTGATGATGGTGCCCGGGTTGACGCCCCAAAGCACCGACATGGTGCACCAGATCGGAAACAGGAACAGCACCCAGGATTTGGCGACAATCGGGAAAAGCTCGTCGATGTCGCGCACAAAGGCGTAGCCGAAATACAGAGACAGAGGATAGAGGATCAGCTCATCCATCGGGAATTGTTTGAAGGTCACAACCAGCCAAAGCGTCAGCAAGAGGTGATCGCGCAGCTTGGCACTGAGCCCGAACCAGCCTTCCTCATAGCGCGCCCGCCCCCGACCTGCCCGCAGCGGCGGACGGGGGGGGGTGGGATAGATTGTCCCCTCTGGCGTCATCATACAATCGTCACTCTTCTTACATGCCCTGCTAACGCGGGTCTGTTCTCGCGTCACAAAAGCATGCTTCTATGACATTACATGCAGAAATCCGGTCCGACCCAATCTTTTCTTGAGGCTTTTGTGCCTAAAAACGCGCCAAAGCGCTTTATTTTACACACATCAAAGGGGCCTTTGCTTGGTTTTCCATCGTAACGCGAACGTTTTGAGCGGGTTTGACGTGGATTGCATCCCTGTGAGACTCATGCATTGATCTCTCTGGGACCTTCCCGCGACCTTCCTGCGCTTGCCCGTGCGGCGCCGACGTGAGACACTACGCGCCATGGCACGCCCCTCACCTCAGCTCCCCGTCCACCTCCTGACCGGCTTTCTCGGCGCGGGCAAAACCACGCTTTTGAACCGGCTCTTGCAGGACCCACGCTTTCGGGACACCGCGCTCATCATCAACGAATTTGGCCTTGTGCCGATCGATCAGGACCTGATCGCAGAGGATCTGGTCGGCGAAGGTTCCGAGCGGGTGATGGTGACCACCTCGGGCTGTATCTGTTGCACCGCCGGGAGCGATCTGCGCAGTTCTTTGGAGCGCCTGTTGGTCGGACGTCAAAACGGCAGCCTCCCCGCTTTTTCGCGGGTGATTGTCGAGACCACCGGGCTCGCGGACCCCGCGCCGATCCTCAACAGCCTCATCCCCGGCGGGCTGCCGGCCATGGGGCTGCGCGATCACATGGTCGCCCGCATGTTTCGGCTCTCGTCGGTCACCACCTTGGTCGATGTCGCGGGGCTTGACGGTGCACTTGCTGCGCATCCCGAAAGCCTGCGCCAGATCGCCTTTGCCGATCATCTCGTGCTCACGCATGTCGATGAGGTCACGCCGGAGACGCTGGCGGAGGTGACAGATCGGCTCCACGCCCTGAACGCCACCGCACAGGTGCATCGGGCCGGGGACCCCGCGTTTGACCCCGGCATGCTGCTTGAGGCCGGGAGCTATTCCGCCTTTGGCAAGGGCGAGGATGTCGCCCAATGGCTTGCCGCCGATCACGATCACGCCTGCGGGGCGTTTCACGATTTGAACCGACATGGCGATGTCACCGCGCTCGCCCTGACGGCGGAGGCGCCCCTGCCCGAAGCCGCGCTTCTGGCCTTTCTGGGTGACCTGTGCCGCCGCCCCGAAAACGGTCTCTTGCGCATCAAGGGCCTCGTGGCACTCAGCGACGATCCCACCACCCCGGCGCTGGTCCATGCCGTCGGTCACCGGCTCTATCCGCTGCACCGCCTGGACGCCTGGCCCGGTGGAGAGGCACGCACCCGGCTGGTGCTGATCGGCACGCATCTCGATGCCCCTGCCCTTCAGGCACAGTTCGCGCGGATCGGACAGGCGGGCGTCCTGTCGTCCAGATGAATCCAGCTCATCATTATCTTAAGAATTATTCGCTACCGCTCATGTTCAACTGAGACTATATCCCCCCAACGCCTCTTTTGCGCATCCGGCGCTTGCGGGCGACACGCACCCCAAACGCACCCAGTTCCCGAGGAGCGCCATGATCAATTTCTCTCTCCCAGATGCCCCCTGCCTCGCCCCTCTGCGCAAACTCGCCGCGGAGCGGATCATCATCCTCGACGGCGCCATGGGCACAATGGTGCAAACCTTCGGTCTGTCTGAGGATGACTTTCAGGGCGACGGCTCCTATGATCTGAAATCCAATCACCCGCAGCAGGGCAACAACGACCTCCTGTCCCTGACCCAGCCCAAGGTGATCGAGGACATCCATTACAGCTTCGCCATGGCCGGTGCGGACATCATGGAGACCAACACGTTTTCCTCCACCACCATCGCGCAGGCCGACTATGGCCTTGAGCACGCCGTGCATGACCTGAACGTCGCGGGCGCCCAGGTCGCGCGCCGCGCCGCCGAACGCGCCGAGGCCGAGGATGGCCGCAAACGCTATGTCGCGGGTGCTGTTGGCCCGACCAACCGTACTGCCTCGATCAGCCCCGATGTGAACGATCCGGGCTACCGCGCGGTGAGTTTCAACGACCTGCGCGTGGCCTACGGCGAACAGATCAAGGGCCTGATCGCCGGTGGCGCGGACCTGATCCTGATCGAGACGATCTTTGACACGCTCAATGCAAAGGCGGCCATTTTCGCAAGCTTCGAGGCCTTCGCCGAGACCGGCGTGCGCTTGCCCGTGATGATCTCCGGCACGATCACCGATGCCTCGGGACGCACGCTTTCGGGTCAGACCCCCACGGCGTTCTGGCATTCCGTCATGCACGCGCGCCCCTTCTCCGTCGGCCTCAACTGCGCGCTTGGCGCGGCGGCCATGCGGCCCCATATCGCCGAATTGGCCAGTGTCAGCTCTTCGCTGATCTGCGCCTATCCGAACGCAGGCCTTCCCAATGCCTTCGGCCAATATGACGAAACGCCCGAACAAACCGCCGCACAGGTCGGCGAGTTCGCCCGCGAGGGCCTCGTCAATGTGGTCGGCGGCTGCTGTGGCACCACGCCAGACCATATCGCCGCCATCGCCGATGCCGTCGCCTCTTATGCCCCTCGGGAGATTTCCGCATGAGCCATTACCTGCGTCTTTCCGGTCTCGAACCCTTTGTTTTGACACCCGATATTCCGTTTGTGAACGTCGGCGAGCGTACCAATGTGACGGGCTCCGCGAAGTTCAAGAAGCTGATCGTCAACCGCGATTTCGCGACCGCGCTCGACGTGGCCCGCGATCAGGTCGAGAACGGCGCCCAGATCATCGACATCAACATGGATGAGGGTCTGATCGATTCCAAACAGGCGATGATCGAGTTTCTGAACCTCATCGCCTCCGAGCCCGACATCGCCCGCGTGCCGATCATGATCGACAGCTCGAAATGGGAGGTGATCGAGGCCGGTCTGCAATGCGTTCAGGGCAAATCCGTCGTCAACTCGATCTCTCTGAAAGAGGGCGAAGAGGCGTTCCGCCATCACGCGGGGCTGTGTCTCGCCTATGGTGCGGCGGTCGTGGTCATGGCCTTTGACGAACAGGGCCAGGCCGACACCTATGAGCGCAAGACCGAAATTTGCGCCCGCGCCTACCGTATTCTCGTGGACGAAATGGGTTTTCCGCCCGAGGACATCATTTTCGACCCGAACGTCTTTGCGGTCGCCACCGGCATCGAAGAGCACGACAATTACGGCGTCGATTTCATCGAGGCCACGCGTTGGATCCGGGAAAACCTGCCCTATTGTCACATCTCCGGCGGTGTGTCGAACCTGTCGTTCAGCTTCCGCGGCAACGAGCCGGTGCGCGAGGCGATGCACGCGGTCTTCCTCTATCACGCCATCAAGGCGGGGATGGACATGGGCATCGTCAACGCCGGTCAGTTGGCGGTCTACGACCAGATCGACCCGGAGCTGCGCGAGGCCTGCGAAGACGTGGTCCTCAACCGTGTGCCCAAAGCGGGCGGCACGGCGACAGAGCGCATGCTCGACATCGCCGACCGCTTCCGCGGCGACAAGCGCGAAGAGAAAGTGCGCGATCTGGCGTGGCGCGAGTGGCCGGTCGAGAAACGTCTCGGACATGCGCTCGTCAACGGTATCACCGAATTCATTGAGGCCGACACCGAAGAGGCCCGTCAGGCCGCCGAGCGTCCGCTTCATGTGATCGAAGGCCCTCTGATGGACGGCATGAATGTCGTCGGCGATCTCTTTGGCTCCGGCAAAATGTTCTTGCCGCAGGTGGTAAAATCCGCGCGCGTGATGAAACAGGCGGTCGCGGTGCTCCTGCCCTATATGGAAGAAGAAAAGCGCCTCACCGGAGGAGAAGGCCGACAAACGGCAGGCAAGGTCTTGATGGCCACGGTGAAAGGCGATGTGCATGACATCGGCAAGAACATCGTCGGCGTCGTTCTGGCCTGCAACAACTATGAGATCGTCGATCTCGGCGTCATGGTGCCGCCGCAGAAAATCCTGCAAGTGGCGCGCGAAGAGAATGTCGATGTGATCGGCCTCTCGGGCCTCATCACGCCAAGCCTCGATGAGATGGTGCATCTCGCCGCCGAAATGGAGCGCGAGGATTTCCACATCCCGCTGCTGATCGGCGGCGCCACCACGTCAAAGGTCCACACGGCGGTGAAAATCGCCCCGCGCTACTCCGGCCCGGCGGTCTATGTGCTCGATGCCAGCCGTGCGGTGGGGGTCGTGGGCAACCTCTTGTCGGCCGCGAACAAATCCTCTTATGTCATGGATATTCAAGAAGAATATGCCAAGGTCGCCGAGCGCCACGAACGCTCAGAGCGCGAAAAACTGCGCGTGCCTCTGGCCACCGCGCGCGGCAATGCTTTCTCCATCGACTGGAGCGACTATAAGGTCGAAGCGCCGAAATTCTTTGGCGCGAAAGTGATCGAGGACTGGGATCTCGCGGAGATCGCAGAGTACATCGACTGGACGCCATTCTTCCGCACCTGGGAGCTCAAGGGCGTCTATCCGAAAATCCTCGACGATCCGAAACAGGGCGAAGCGGCGCGGGCCTTGTTCGCCGATGCGAAAGCCATGCTCAAACGGATCATCGAAGAGAAATGGTTCGGGCCGCGCGCCGTCGTGGGCTTTTGGCCTGCCAATGCCACCGGCGACGACATCCGGCTCTACACCGGCGAGGACCGCAAGGAAGAGCTTGCCATGCTCCACACCCTGCGCCAGCAACACGCCAAACGCGCGGGCAAACCCAATGTTGCGCTGTCGGATTTCGTGGCGCCCGTTGGGGGACCGGCGGATTATGTCGGCGGCTTTGTCGTCACGGCAGGCCCCGAAGAGGTGGAGATCGCCAAGCGTTTCGACCGCGAGCATGACAATTATTCGTCGATCCTCGTCAAGGCGCTCGCGGACCGCTACGCCGAGGCTATGGCGGAAATGCTGCACGAACGGGTGCGGCGCGACTATTGGGGCTACGGGGCCGACGAGACCTTCAGCCCTGAGGAGCTGATTGGCGAGCCCTATCGTGGCATCCGCCCGGCGCCGGGCTATCCTGCGCAGCCGGATCACACGGAAAAAGTCACACTGTTCAATCTGTTGGACGCCGAAGCGGCCACGGGGGTCGAGCTGACCGAAAGCATGGCGATGTGGCCGGGGTCTTCGGTCTCGGGCCTCTATTTGGGCCATCCGGACTCCTATTATTTCGGTGTCGCCAAGGTCGAACGCGATCAGGTCGCCGATTACGCCGCGCGCAAAGGCATGGAGATCGAGGAGGCCGAACGCTGGCTCGCCCCGATCCTCAACTACACGCCCACGGGCGTCGCCGCACCGAAAGGTGAGGTTGCCTGAGAGAGGAGCCGAGAGGGCAACTCACTCTGAGAGCGGATGAAAACACGCCACCTCTGAGCTTGCCCCGACCGGGGTGAGCCGAGGCGCTTTTGCACGGCATGTCTCGCTGGCCCGAGGACAACGCGCCGAAAAGGCACAGCCCGGCGGCGGGTTCAGCGGGTCTGGCAATTCCGTGCCCTCGGCCTCGGGCGGCGTCAAAGCCCGCCCCACCACCGGCGCGCTGTCGGCGAGCAATTTGGTGTAGGGATGTTTGGGCGCGGCGAAGACCTCTTCGGCGGGGCCGATCTCGACAACAGAGCCAAAATACAGGACCGCGATCCGGTCGCTGACCGCTTCGACCACGGCCAAATCGTGGCTGATGAACAGATAGGTCAGATCGAAGGTCTTGCGCAGATCGGCCAAGAGGTTCAGCACCTGCGCCTGCACCGAGACATCCAGCGCAGAGACCGGTTCATCGAGGATCAGGATGCGGGCGTTCGCCGCCAAAGCGCGGGCGATGCCAATGCGCTGCGCTTGCCCGCCGGAGAATTCATGCGGGTAACGGTCGAGGAATTCCTCGCGCAGATTGACGCTTTCGAAAATCTCGGAGATCCGTTTGCGCCGCGCCTCCGCAGGCATTTGGTGCAGACGTTTGAGCGGCGCCTCCATGATCTGGCGAATGGTCTTGCGCGGGTTCAGCGACGAGATCGGGTCTTGGAACACATATTGGATGCGCTTGCCGAAAGCCGCCGGGTCGGCGGTATCCAAGGCGGCACCTTCGATCTCGATCTGGCCCGTGGTTGGGGGCAAAAGTCCGACGAGCATGCGGGCGAGTGTGGATTTCCCACAGCCGGATTCACCGACGATGCCCAGCGTCTCCCCCTGCTCCACCGAGAGGCTCAGCGGATGCACCGCCTTGACCGAGCCCGTGGATTTGCCAAACAGAGACCGTCCGACCGGGAAGGTTTTCGACAGGTCGGTGAGTTTGAGCGCTTTGGTCATGCGATCTCCTCCTGTGCGACGGGATAAAGGCAGCGCACGGCGTGATTGCCGGTCTGCGCAAGTGCAATGTCCCCACTGCGACAGGCGTCCTGCGCCCGGTCGCAACGGTCGGCAAAGGCGCATCCCGCAGGCAGGTTGTCGACCACGGGCGGCAGGCCGGGAATGGCCTCCAACCGCCGCTTGCCGCCGCCAAGCTCCGGCACACAGGCCATGAGCCGCGCGGTGTAAGGGTGACGCGGCGCGTCCAGAATGTCGCCCGTGCCCCCCGTTTCGACCACCCGACCCGCATACATCACGGCCACCCGGTCGCAGAGCTGCGCCACGACGCCAAAATCATGCGTGATAAAGACGATGGCGAGGCCACGCGAGCGCCGCAGATCGTCGAGGATGGTGAGCACCTGTGCCTGCACCGTGACGTCGAGCGCGGTGGTGGGTTCGTCCGCGATGATGATGTCGGGATCATTGGCCAAAGCCATGGCGATGCCGACGCGTTGACGCATGCCGCCCGACATTTCATGCGGGTAATCGGAGATGCGTTTTTCTGCGTTGGGGATGCGCACGGCGTTGAGCAATTCCACGGCCTTGGCGCGGCCCTCTTCGCGCCCGATGGGCCGATGCGCACGGATCGCCTCGATCAGTTGATCGCCGACGCGGTACAGAGGGTGCAGCGTCGCCAGCGGGTCCTGGAAGATGTAGGACACATTGCGGCCCCGCATGTCGCGCAGACGCTTGTAGGGCGCGCCGATCAGGTCCTCGCCCTCATAATAGGCCGCGCCGCCGGTGATCACGCCGGGCGGCGAGGCGACGAGGCCCATGAAGGAAAGCGCTGTGACGGATTTGCCGGAGCCGCTTTCTCCGATGATGCCGAGGCATTCGCCCTTTTCGACCGACAGGTCCACACCGCCGACGGCGCGATAGATGCGGTCTTTGATGTGGAATTGGGTCTCAAGCGCCTTGACCTCCAAAAGACCTTGGTCCGTCGGCGCGGGCGGCTGCTCTGCGCGGTCGACACGCGTGGCGGCCATGGGACGCGACAGGGCGCCGGATTTCAAACGCGGGTCCAAAGCATCGCGCACCCCATCGCCCAAGAGGTTGATCGACATGACGATGATCAGGATCATCACGCCCGGCACGATGGAGGTGTGCGGATTGGCGATCAGCGCAGAACGCGCCTCGCCCAACATGGAGCCGAGATCGGCCTGGGGCGGTTGGCTCCCGAGGCCGAGGAAGGACAGGCCCGCGGTTTCAAGGATCATCCAGCCGATGGTGGTGGACATGGCGATGACGATCACCGGGATCACATTGGGCAGAATTTCCGACAGGATGATCCGCGTGTTCGACAGGCCCGCAAGCCGGGCAGCATCGACGAATTCCTTATGCGCGATGCCGACGGTGATGCCGCGAATGTTGCGGGCGAAAAAGGGCACGTTGACGGCCGAGACCGCAATCAGCGCATTGAACAGCCCCGGCCCGAGCGCAGCCACGATGGCCAGCGCCAAAAGGATGTAGGGAAAGGCCATCAACATATCGACGCCGCGCATGATGATATTGTCGATCCGCCCGCCATAATAGCCCGCGACGATGCCGATGCCCGCCCCAATCGTGGCGGCGACAATGGCGGCGGCGAACCCCACGGCCAGGGACAGCCGCGTGCCCCACATCAGCCGGGACAGAAGATCGCGACCGAGATGATCGGTGCCCAAGACTGCGCCGTCGGAAAAGATCGGTTGGAACCGGTTGGACGTATTCGTCACATCCGGGTCCGCAAGCGGCAAAACTGGCGTAAGGAGCGCCAGCAGGACGACGAGCGACAGCACGATGCCCCCCGCCAAAGCCAGACGGTTGCGGGCCAGAAGGGTGAGAAATGAGGTCATGTCTTGATCCTCGGATCGAGCAGGCTCTGCGCCACATCCACCATGATGTTGAACAGCACATAGCAGGCGGCGACAAAGACCACCCCGCCCTGCACCAGCAAAATATCACGCTTGAGGATCGCATCGACCAGCATCCGCCCGACACCCGGCCATTGGAACACGATCTCGATATAGACCGCCCCCGACAGCACGAAACCGGCCTGAATGCCCAGAACCGGGATGATCGAGACCATGGCGGCTTTCAAGGCATGGCGCCAGATCACGCCGCGCTCATGCACGCCTTTCGCCCGCGCGGTGCGGATGAAATCCTGACGCAGAACTTCGAGCATGGCTGAGCGCGACAGCCGCGCAACGACACCGGTGGCGACGACGGCCAGCGCGAAGGCGGGCATGGCGAGATGGGTCAGAAGGACGGAAAACGTCCGATCGCCGTAGATGGGCCACATGCCGGAGACCGGAAACCAGCGCAGGTTCACGGCGAAAAACAGGATCATCATCATGCCGAGGAAAAACGACGGGATCGAAATGCCCAAAAGCACGACGAAAGTGATCGCCTTATCCGCCAGCCCGTATTGATTGGCCGCCGAAATAACACCCGCCACGACACCCAGAACGGAGCAAAGGACAAAGGCCGTGCCCGCCAGCACAAGCGTGCCGTTGAAGCGTTCGAGCACCTCGTCGATCACCGGGCGGTTGAGCGCGAAAGAGGTGCCGAAATCGCCCTGAAGCATGTTGCCAAGCCAGATGAAATATTGCTGTACCAAAGGCTTATCGAGGCCCAGATCGCGGTTCAGTTTGGCGACATTCTCGGGCGTGGCGTAGCTGCCTAAGATGGCGGTGGCCGGGTCGCCGGGGATGAGCGCCATGATCAGAAAGACGATGACCGTGATGCCGAAGAGCACCGGGATCGCCGAGAGTAGTCGTTTCAGAATATAGCCTGTCATACGCGGCTCCGGTTGGGCGGATTGCGGTGTGAATGGTCATAGAAACCCTGCGGACGTGAGCCGCCCGCAGGATGCACTGGCTTTAGTTTTTCACGACGTCATCAAGCAGCAGGAAGAAGGACGGTTGCAGAGCAAAGCCTTCGACCTTGTCGCTGGTGACCGCGTTCTGCTTCCAGTTGGCCACGAACACCCAAGGCGCGTCCTCTTGCACGATGGTTTGCATCTCTTTGTAGAGCGCAGCGCGTTCGTCCTGATCGGTCGCAACCCGCGCGGCTTCCAGCAACTCGTCCACCTTCGGATTGGAGTAATAGCCGGAGTTGAAGCCCCCCGCGTCGGGCCAAGCCTCCGTGCGCAGCGCGAGGAAGGGCAGCGTGTCGGGGTCGTTGGTCATCCAGGCCATTTCGGCCATATCCGCCTTGCCCTCAAGACCGGGGTTCACCTCGCCCAGGAAGGTGTTCCACTCATAGGTCTCGATTTTCACGTCAAAGCCCACGGCCTCGAGATCGGCCTGAATGGCGGTGCCCATGGCGATGGGATCTAGCATGCCGGAGCCGCCCTCGGTCACATAAAACGTCAGCTCGGCGCCCTCGCCCCCCGCCTCGGCCAGCAAGGACTTGGCCTTTTCGGGGTCATAGGGATAGGGCGACAGCTCATCGTTATAGGCCCAGGCAAAGGCAGGCGGCGTCGGCCCCGCGGCGACATCTGCCGTGCCTTCGAGCACCTCATTGACCAAAGCCTCCTTGTTCACCGCATAATTCGCGGCCTGACGCACGCGCACGTCGGCGAAGGGGCCTTCCTTGGCGTTCAGGATCAGGAACCAGACATGCGGGCCGGCTTGCTCATAGACCTGATAGGCGTCGCTTTGGAATTCCGACAGCGCCACGGGCGGCACTTCGACCATCAAATCGATGCCGCCCGCCAGCATCTCGGCGGTGCGGGTGTTGGCGTCGGTGATCGGGCGGAACACCACGGCCTGAAGCTCCGGCGCGCCGTCCCAATAATCGGGGTTGGCCTCAATCACCACCGCCTCGTTCGAGCGCCATTCGGCGAATGTGAACGGCCCGGTGCCGGACGGGTTGCGGCCAAACTCGGCGCCGTATTGTTCGACAGCGGCGGGAGAAACGATCAGTCCGGTGGGATAGGCCAGATTGGAGAGGAACGGCGCATAGGGCGCATTCAAAGTGAATTTCACCGTCAGATCATCCACCACCTCGACGCTCTCGACCGAGGAAAAGAAGAAGGCCAAGGGGAACGGGCCGGTGTTGTGATAGGGGTGGTTTTCATCGAGCATGCGCTCGAAATTGAATTTGACGGCCTCGGCATTGAACGGCGTGCCGTCGTGGAATGTCACGCCCTCGCGCAGGGCGAAAGTGTACTCCGTGCCGTCCTCGCTGATCTCCCATGCCGTCGCCAGCGCCGGTTCGACCTCCAGAGAGCCGTCTTTGTAGCGCACGAGACCGTCGTAAACGTTCATCAGAATGCGGAAATCGTTGACGGCGGTGACGGCGGCCGGGTCGAGCGCCTTGGGCTCGGCGATCTGGCCGACGATCAAAACGCCGGGCGGGGTTTGTGCCTGTGCACGGCCGGACATCCCCATGGTCAGGCTGAGCGTCAGGGCCATCGCTGTGCCCGCGCCCAAAAGCGCGCGGCGGGTCAATTGGCGGGGAACGTGAAAGAGTGACATGGGTGTTTCCTCTCTTGTTTTGCGCCCGGTTTTGCGCAATGGATAATTTATCATGATAAATTGATGAGGCCAAATTTTCATGATAAATTCAAGCCTCCCCTCTGACGGAGACCCGAATGACAATCTCGATCCTGGCTTTTGACGAAAAAACGGGCGCTTATGGCGGGGCGGCCACCACGGGCAGCCTGTGCGTCGGCGGCTGGGTGCTGCGCGGCGACGCCGAATCGGGACTTTCCGCCTCGCAGGGTTCGCTGCCCAGCACGTTTTGGGGCACCGATGTGCTGACTCTGATGCGCAAAGGAGAGCCCGCCGAGAGCGCCGTCCGCCACATCACGCTGGCCGACACAGGCCGCGACGAGCGTCAATTGTCCGCCCTCGATCCCATGGGCGGCACGGCCTCATTTACCGGCGCCAACAGCATCGCCACGGCAGGCGCGCGTCAGGGGTCTCATGTGATCGTCGCGGGAAATCTCTTGTCCTCAGAGGCCGTGTTGGACGCCTGTCTCACCGGCTTCGAAACCACCGAAGGCCCCCTCGCCCAGCGTCTCATGGCGGCGCTCACGGCCGCCTCCCGCGCAGGCGGCGACAGCCGTGGGTTGCTCTCCGCCGCCCTTCTGGTGGTCAGCCGGGATCGCCCGCCCTTGAGCCTGCGGATCGATTATTCGGAAACCCCGCTTGAGGCGCTCGCCGCGCTCTATGCCCGCGCCACCAGCGGCGATTACGCCCGCTGGACGCGCTATGTGCCGACCCTGAACGACCGCAACCGCGGCGTCCCCTTCCCGGACTAACCCTACTCGGCGATAAAGCCTTTCATCACCTCGGCCTCCTGCGCCTCCATCCGGGTTTTCGCCATTTCCATATGGCTTTTCATGATCCGCCGCGCCGCCTCCGCGTCGCCGTCTCTCAGCGCGCGCATGAGATCGAGCTGGTGATCACGCCCCTGCCGCCAGAGGTCTTCGTTGGGTGTGGCGTAGAGCTTTTTATAGACCGTCAGATCGGTCAGGATTTGCGCCATGAAGCCGATGAAAAAGCCCAAAAGCGCGTTCTGGCCGAAATCCGACAGACGGGCGTGAAACCTGAGCGAGGCAACATGTTGACGGCGTTCTTCCTCGGCATCTGCCGCAGGACCGGCGTAGTCCTGCATGATCTCTTCAAGTTCGGCCAGTTGCTCTGCACTCAAACGCCCCGCCAGACTGGCCGCCAGCTCCGGCTCCAAGGCGATCCGGACCTGATAGATGTCGGCCACCGTCACATCGCGGAAATAGAAATAATTCGCCAAGAGCGCGCTGGCGCGGTCGCGGGACACTTCGCCCACGAAACTGCCGCCCCCCGGCCCCGTCTTGGTCTCGATGAGACCCTGCGCCTGCAACAACCGCATGGCCTCGCGGATCGTGCCCTTGGACATGCCGAAACGCGCAATCAACTCCGCCTCACCCGGCAGCCGATCACCGGGCTGCAAGCCACGTTTGACCACCCAATCCTTGATCGCCTCGGCCACGCGCAGCGGACGCGAGCGTCGGGAGGGCTGTCGGGGTTTCGGGTCGTCTTCCGGCACGGTGGGCTTGTTCATCTGAGGGGTCTCAATCTACGAAACTGCGGCGTTTGGATATTTATCATGATAGATACAGAGGCAAGATGATACAGCGAAAAAAAGGTGTCCTGCGCGCCTCGCGCAGGTGCAGGCCGGGAACTCGGACCGGAACCCGATGGGACGCTCGCGCGTTCTGTCAGGAATAAGGAGAACAACATGAAGCAAACCGAACGGGGACGCCCGGAGACAGTGACCTGGGCCGTGGTGATCCTGGCGGTGATTGCCGGGGTGGCGGCGCTTAATCAGGCTCAGGCGCTGCTCGCGCCTTTTGTTCTGGCCTTTGTCTGCGCGGTGGTGCTGTCTCCGCTGTCGAATTTCTGGAAACGTTTTGGGCTTCCGCCTGCGGTCGGCGCGCTTTTGAGCCTCGGCACGGTGCTGAGCCTCTTGGCCATTCTGGTGTTCATCGCGGAACCCGTGGTGGAACGCGCCTATGTGCAAATCCCTGATATCAAAAACGAATTGAGTGCGGCCATCAGTAAGTTGCAAGACATGTTCAGCGGCATCAGCGATGTGACGAAAGAGGTTCAGGACACAATCTCACCCGACGGGAGCAGCGGCGAAGGCGATTCCGTGGATCTGCCGTCCCTGGGCGACGCTCTGTTCGCGGCACCGTCGCTGATCGCACAAATCCTGCTCTTCGCGGCAGCAATGTTCTTTATCCTTTTGTCGCGCGACGAGATGTATGAATGGTTCACCAAGCTGCATCCCGAAGGCCCCTCCGCCGCCTGTCTACGCGATGCGGATGCGCAGGTGTCGCGGTATTTCCTGACGATCACCCTGATCAACACCTGTTTCGGGGCCATCGTGGCCGCCGCTTTCTGGGCGCTTGGCGTGCCCGGCCCGGTGATTTGGGGCGCGATTGCCGCGGTGATGAATTTCTTGCTCTACATCGGTCCCGCGACGGTAGCTGTGTCTCTCGTGGTGGCCGGCACCATCGCCTTTGACGGGGCGATGTCTCTGGCGCCGGTCGCAACATATGTCACGCTCAACATGATGGAAGGCCAGTTCATCACACCGACCCTCGTCGGGCGTCACATGCAGGTCAATCCGCTTCTGGTCTTCCTGTCGCTGTGTTTCTGGCTTTGGCTTTGGGGGCCTGTTGGGGGCTTTATCGCCATTCCGCTCTTGGTCTGGGGACTGGCGGTGTTTGACGGATTGGGGCCGGCCAAGCAAGGCCAGCCGGCCCTTCTCATGAAATAGAACATTCGAAAAAAGAATGGGGAAAGGCGACCCTTCAGTCGCCTTCCACCTCTGAGAACCCACCGTCGGACGCCTCGTCGAAAGCGGCAATCGGAAAGTCGATCACGACATTGTAGCGCTTCTCTCCGTCCTCGACCTTAAGCTGACCGCCGAGCTGTTGCGCGAAGGCCTGGATCAGACTGGTGCCAAGCCCCGTGCCGCTGACCTGTTCCCGCGGCAAAAGCGGCGCGCCTTTGCTGTTGGAGACCGTCAAACGGCCCACTTCAGGTTCAAGACGCGTGAGGCTGACATCGACGCAAGGCAGCGCATTCTCCGGACGCCCCACGTATTTCAGCGCATTGGTCGTCGCCTCGGTGGCCAGAAGCGACAAGGGCACGGCCTGATCCGGATAAAGCGTGATCGGATCGTAGCTTTGGGTGTTCTCCAGTTTGATCTCATTGCCAACACCGGCATCGACCAGCTTGCCGACCGTGCTGCGCAACAGTTCATCGGCGCGCACCCGCCCCTCTGTGGTGGTCTCGTAGAGGCTTCGGTGCACCGTGGCGATGCTCATCACGCGGCCCTGCACCTCTTTGAGGGCAAAGCGCGCTTCGGGCGTTTTCGCCTTGCGCACCTTCATGTTCACGATGGAGGCAATGAGTTGAAGGTTGTTTTTGACCCTGTGATGCACCTCTTTCAAGAGCACCGATTTGTCATGGATCGTGTCCTCAAGCTCGGCCTCGTCGCGGGTCACGGTTTCCGCCAGATCATGCCATGCCCCCTCGATTTCACGGAGTTCGCGCGGCAGTCCGGGATCCTTGCGGCGCCTCTGATAACGCCGCGACGTCGCGAAGGTGCGCATGTCCCGGCTCAGGTGGCGAATGTGTTTGATCGCGAGGCGGTGGACCGCGAAATAGGCCACGCCGAGGCTGGTGAGCCACATGGCAATCGGAAAGATCATCGGCGTCGCGATGGCAAACCCCGGCGCCACCGAAAGGCGCTCGCGTGGCCAGCTCCCGATGGCGTAGACTTGGTCTTTCAGGATCGGCACCACGGCAAAGACACGCTCCTCGCCATCATTGGTCACGCCGGAAAAAGAGCTGCGATACTCTCCTGTGAGATGGACCAGAGGGCGGCCTTGGGGCAGGCGCGCATCGACGTCGTCCAGCCCGCCCGAGGCGCTCAGCACCTCGCCGTCGGCATTGAAGGTGATCAGTTCGACAGGCCGGTCGACCGGCGCATTTTCAAGATTGATGCGGGTGTCCTCATGCGGCAGAGAGAGGCTGATATAGCCATCGAACACGCCATTTTCGAAGACTGGCGCCGAGAGCACGATCACCTGGCGATGGCTGACCTGACCGTCCAGAACGAGATCGCTTCTGAGCGAAGGCGCCTCGATCATGTGTTTGTAAATATCGCGATTTCTGAAATCTTGTCCGGTCTTGGCAGAGCCGCAGACCAAAAACCCATCGGCACTGACATAGCCCGCAAAGGAAAACGACGGATTGCCCTTGATGAAATCCGCGAACACCCCGTCGCAGGCGGGCTCATCGGCCACGACAAAGGGCATGACAGCGGCCAGCGCCTCCGCCGTGCCAAAACCCGTGCGGATCAGGGCCTCCTCGCCCGCCGCCGCCTGCGACGTGAGCGCGAGCAGATTGCTCTGCGCGCGCTCATCTGCCGCTTTGGCGAATTGATGGGTAAGAGAAACGGCGATCAGGCCGATGGGAAAGAGCGCAATCGACAGAAGAACCGCAATGCGCACGCCAAGCCCGTCCACGCGGGCACGCACCATGCGCCAGATCACGCAGCGTCCCCCCGTCCCGGCATATTGGTGCTCATCACCGCCAATGTCTGTTGATCGGTCAGCTCCAAGGGCTCGCCCTCTTCGAGGTTCATCAGCGCGCTCAAGGCCTGACGCGCGCGGTTCACCCGGCTTTTGATCGTACCCACCGCCACTTCACAGGTCTCAGCGGCCTCTTCATAGGAAAACCCCATGGCGCCCACGAGCATCAGCGCCTCGCGCTGTTCGGATTTGAGCTGAACGAAAGCCTCTTCGAAATCCGCCATGGCGAGACGACCGTCATGGTCCGGTTTGTTCGCCAAAGTGGCGGCAAAGGCGCCATCCGTGTCCTGCACCTCGCGTTTGCTTTTGCGACGGTCGGAATAGAAGGTGTTGCGCAGAATGGTGAACAGCCAGGCCCGCATGTTCGTACCAACCTGGAATGAGGCGAGGTTCTTCCACGCCTTGATCACCGCGTCCTGCACCAGATCGTCGGCTTGCGACGGGTTGCGCGTCAGGCTCAATGCAAAGGCCCGCATCGCAGGCAGGTGCGTGACAATCTCTTCGCGCGGATCGAGCGGCGAGGCGTCTTGCGCCACATTTGCGTTACCGGTCATTGCGCGCATCCTGTTCTTTGAGCTGTTGCAGCAGCTCCAGGAAGCGGTCAGGCACCTCTTCTTCGAGGGTTTTCTGGTAAACTTTTTTCAAATTCATCTCGATCTGCTCATCGAGATTATGTTTTGGTTTTTGCTGCGCCATTATCTTTCCCATCTCAGGCCCATCTGATCGTATCCTGCGGGCTTTCTGAAAATTTTATACCGTTTTCGGGAACCAAACGCATTCCGGCGGCGTTTGGTTCCCGAGAATTCGAAAAAAAGGACGAAAATATATGTCGACAGCTCCGACAGAGAAGAAACTGTCCCTCATTGTGGCCAGCCTTCTGCCTTATCTGCGTCGTTATGCGCGGGCGTTGACCGGGGATCAGCACACCGGGGACAAATATGCGGCGACGACTCTTGAGGCGCTTTTGAGCGACCGCTCCGTCTTTGAAGAGATCGAAAGCCCGAAAGTGGCTTTGTTCCATGCTTTCCACCTGATCTGGGCCAGCGCCGGCGCGCCGACGGGCGAAGATGAGACGGGCCTCGCGAAACGTGCCCAGGCGCATTTGCGTCGCCTGACGCCGAACACCCGCGAGGCTTTGCTGCTCCACACGATCGAGGAGTTCACCCTCGACGAGGTGGCCGAGATCATGGGCACCGATGTCGATGAGGTCGAGCACCTTCTGAACGTTGCCCAGAACGAAATGACCGAAAGCATCAATGGCCGCGTCATGGTGATCGAAGACGAGGCGATCATCGCGCTCGATCTTCAGGGCATCGTAGCCGACATGGGCCACCAGATCACCGGTGTGGCCAGCATTGCCAGCGAAGCGGTGAAACTCGCGAAAGAGACCCAGCCGGATCTGATCCTTTCGGACATCCAACTGGCCGATGGCTCCTCTGGCATCGACGCGGTGAACGACATTCTCAAGGGCGCGGCGGATACGCCGGTGATCTTCATCACCGCCTTCCCCGAGCGCCTCTTGACCGGCGACCGCCCGGAGCCGGCCTTTGTCATCACCAAGCCGTACAGCGAAGATCAGGTGCGCTCTGCCGTGTCGCAGGCGATGTTCTTTGCCAGCACGGAAACGCTCGTGTCCTGAACTCGCGATAAAGCCAAATAAAACGCCCCGCCGAGAGATCGGCGGGGCGTTTTTCGTTACGATCTTCAAGAGATTACGACTTCGCAATCGCCCGAAGCATCCAGGCCGCCTTTTCATGGAACGCCGCGCGTGCGGTCGCCATATCGGCCGTCACATCGTCATTGTGCTCCTCGGAGAGCCTGATCAGCTTGTGCATTTGAGAGGCAAGCTGTTCGTGGTCCTGCGCCAGATCGGCCACCATCTCGGTGGCGCTTGGCGATTTCGCCGTGTCCTGCACCTTGGTGCCCGCAAGAATGTCGCCGATGGACATGGGCGCCAGTTGCCCCAGCGCACGAATGCGTTCGGCCAACTCATCGGTCGCTTCGAACAGCGCGCCATATTGCTCCTCGGTCAGATTGTGGACGCTGTAGAACAGCGGGCCTTCGACGTTCCAGTGATAGATATGCGTCTTCAAAAGAAGCGTATAGGTATCGGTCAGAACCTGCGAGAGCCCGTCGGCGACGGCTTTCGGAGAGCTGACCCCGGTGTTGACCTCGGTGGCTTCGGGAGTGGTTTCGAGACCATCCTTCATAATGTGCTCCTTTCTGATAAAATTCTTCGCGTGATATTGGGGGATGCGCCGGTGTTAAACCGGCGGCTTACCCCGAACAGCACGTGCGACCATCGCCAGCAAAAACAGGACGATGAAGATGAAGAACAGGATCTGCGCGATCCCGGCGGACGCGCTCGCGATGCCACCGAAACCAAAAACCCCGGCGACAATCGCAACGACAAGAAAAGTAAGTGCCCAACCAAGCATGGGAGTCTCCTTTTTAGCGATTTCATATATGCGCTCATCAAGCGCGGTCTGAGAGGGTAACGGCTCGCGCTGGCCCAAAGTTCCAAAGATATTTTTCGGAACTTTTTGCGGGGTTCAGGCGTTGGTGAAGCAACTGGAATTCGAAAGGAGAAAGATCATGGCACGTGCTCAAACCAATGGCACCGTCGAAGAAACTTCTGCTGATCTCTCGGCTCAAATCGCAACCTTGAAAGCGGATGTGGCCGAACTGACCAACACTTTGGCCGATTACGGTCGCGCTCAAAAAGCTCAGCTCGGCGCCACTGCCGAAGACAGCTTTGAGGCCGCAAAACAGAAAGGCGTTGAGACGGCTGACTACGCCCGCCAGCAGGCGCGTGACGCCTATGCCGGTGCGGAGAAAACCGTCCGCGAAAACCCCGCCGCCTCTGTCGGCATCGCCGCAGGTGTGGGGTTTCTGGTCGGCCTTCTGGCCAGCCGTCGTTCGTAAGGATCGCTTGCCCATGCTGACGGCATTACAATATAAATTGGCCCGGGGCGCACGTCGTGCGGCCTGGGTCTCTGCGGGTGGTATTCTCATGGCGATCGGCATCGGATTTTTGACCGTCGCCGCTTGGATCATGCTCAGCACGCTGAGAGATGCGCAGTTTGCCGCGCTGGTGATCGGTCTGGTTTATGTCGGCCTGGGTCTTGTCATCGTCGCCCTGAACGCGCGTGACAGCACCGCTAAAACTTTGGAAGAACAGCGCGCCGAAGAGGCCTACAGACGTGCGGCCTGTCCGCCCGAAGACGATCTCTTTGCCCGCATCGCCATCGCCTTTTCCGATGGCCTACAAGCTGGTAAAGCCTTGCGAAAGTAAGGCTTTACGCACCACTCTTTACGCGCCACAAAAACCTTCATCACCCCCGACAACGTAGCACATTCATCACCGCCTGAAACGCCGGGCGGGAGTGTCGCCGGTTCGGGCAATAAAGGTAGAAACTGTCCCAATAGGGGCAAAATCCCTCCAAGACAGACACAAGACGCCCGGCAGCAAAGTTCTCCTGCGCGATCTGTTCCGGCACATAGCTGAGGCCAAATCCCGCCAGCGCCGCCTTGTCGCAATCAAAAATATTGTTGAACGCCACCTGCCCCTCGACCCGCACGCGGAATGCGACAGCTCCTGCGGATGCGCGGGCGGTGGCGTGGTGGCGTGGTGGCGAAAAGCTCGGGCGCAGCTATGAGACCACCGAAGACCGGCTTGTCCTGATGCCGACCAGCCCGGACGAGAACTGGCGCGTGGTCTACGAAGGTTCCGAACCTCAAGAGAAGGAACATCGCATGACACAGAATATCGCAGGCAAAGTTGTCATCATCACCGGGGCCTCGAGCGGCATCGGCGAAGCCACCGCCAAGTTACTCGCCCGCCGGGTTTTGCCCCGCCGGGCCCTGCGCGCAGGTTTTTGTCCTTGAGCACAGGCTGGTTCAGCACGCGGCAGAGCCGAAAGCCTCTTGCTGACGAGACACCTCCCACAACGCGCCCCGAGACGCACCCTGCCATTCGACCTGATCGACCAGGCTTGGGACACTCTGCCGGGCGGCAATTTCCTGAGGACGCAAAGCTGTCTGGCGGAGGCTCAGGGATTCGAACCCTGGGGACGCTTTCACGCCCGCCGGTTTTCAAGACCGGTGCATTCGACCACTCTGCCAAGCCTCCTGATGCCGCGAGCGGGTCCGGACAGGATTAGCGCCCCCGGTTTGATTCTAAAACCCATCACGTGCATCCTGTTTTCGCATCTTGCCCGCCCTCAGGCGTGCCGTTTTCCGCCGCCGACACAACGCGGGGCTTTCCAGCTTGGGGACGAGGCGTTAGACTGTCGCCAAATTCGTTCGGGACGGCAAAAGGCTTTCTGCCCTCTCGGTGCGGCCAAAGATAAAATGAGCAGACAGAGAAACCTGAGCCCGACAGAAAAACGCCGGGCAAATCAGGGGCGATATAGGGGCATACTCATGCGAATGACGGGTAAAGGGACGCGCGCTGCGCTCCTTCTGGGGGTTACACTCGCGCTGACGGCGTGCGAGGACGGACAATCCTTTTTCGACAAGATGAAAGCACCGGCAACGGGGGCGTCCACGGCGTCGACCTCTACGAAACTGGTGGAACGCGATGTCGAGGCGCCGGATGTGTTTCAGGTGACCGACACGGGCCTTTGGGACGGGCGTCCGTCTTTGGGCGGTGTCTGGGTGGCACATTCCGATGTGACCGATCCGGAGCGCGTCATCATCCGCAACGAAAAAAACGGCAAATTCGTCATCGGCGCGCTGTTCAAACGCGAGGCCACCTCCCCCGGTCCGGGCATTCAGGTCTCCTCTGACGCCGCCGAAGCCCTTGGCATGCTGGCCGGCTCTCCCGCCGAGTTGAACATCACCGCGCTCAGACGCGAGGAAGTGGCGCAGGAGCCCGAAACCGTCGAGACCATCGCGGAAACGGAATCCATCGCAGCCACCTCGCTCGACGATCCGATCGCGGATGCGGCGGCGACGCTGGATGCGCTCGATGCGCCTGCCGCCGCGCCGATGGCAAAACCGGCGGCACCGGCTGCGGCACCGAAACCGGCAGCACCGAAACCCGCGGCCTCGGGCCTGTCGAAACCCTTCCTGCAAATCGGGATTTTCTCGGTCGAGGCCAATGCCAAACGCACGGTCGACATGTTGGGCTCGCAAGGCATCGTTGCGACAACGAAACCCGGCAGCTCGAATGGCAAAGACTTCTGGCGTGTCGTCGTCGGCCCCGCCGCAACCGCGTCTGAGCGCGCCGCACTTCTCGAAAAAGTGAAAAAGGCGGGCTTCACGGATGCCTATGCCGTGACGCATTAAGAGACAAAGCCGGGTGGGCCCGACAGGCCTGCCCCAACCTAGACGCCCCGCCCGAAAGGACGCCCCGCTCCCATGTTGCGCCTCATCACCAAAACGCTGGCCAAAAGCCTCACCAAAACTCTGGCCGCCGGTTTTCTGACCCTGACCCTCACCCTGCCCGCTTCCGCCTTTGAGACGCGCGCACGCGCGGCCTGGGTCTATGATCTGACCACCGACACGGTGCTGATGAACAAGGAGGCCCAGACGCCCCTGCCGCCCGCCTCCATGTCAAAGCTGATGACTCTCAACATGTTGTTCGAGGCGCTGCGCGACGGGCGTGTGACGCTCGACACGCGGTTCTCCGTCTCGACGCGGGCGAAGAACATGGGCGGTTCGACCATGTTCCTCAACGAGACCGACCGTCCGTCCGTCGAAGAGCTCATTCAGGGCATCATCGTGCTGTCCGGCAATGACGCCTGTGTCGTCGTCGCCGAAGGGTTGGCGGGCACAGAGGACAATTTCGCGCGTCTGATGAACGACCGCGCGCGGGTTCTGGGTCTTGAGAACTCGACCTTTGCCAATGCCTCCGGCTGGCCCAATCCCGGTCAGCGCATGTCGGTCGAGGATCTGGGCAAGCTGGCGATCCGCTTCATCACCGAATTCCCGGAATATTACGGCTATTTCGGCCAGCATGAATTCCCCTATGACAACCGCGCGCCGCAGAACCGGCACAACCGTAACCCGCTGTTGAAACTCGGCATTGGCGCCGATGGTCTGAAAACCGGCCACACCCAGGAGGCGGGCTACGGCCTCGTCGGCTCCGCCACGCAGGGCACGCGTCGGGTGGTTTTCGTGCTGTCCGGGCTTGCGACCGAGGCCGACCGCGCGCAGGAAAGCGAACGCATCGTCAACTGGGCCTTCCGCCAGTTCGCCGAAAAATCCGTGGCCGAAAAGGGCCATGAATTTGCCCGCGCCAATGTCTGGATGGGCGATCAGACCGAGGTGGGGCTTGTCGCCGCCGAGGATATTTCCGTCCTTTTGCCCGGCAGCCAGCTCGAAAAACTCTCGGGCGAGGTGATCTACACCGGTCCTTTTGAGGCCCCGATCACCCAAGGCGACACGCTGGCCGAGCTGGTGATCCCGCGCGAAGACCTTCCCGAGGCGCGTATTCCTTTGGTCGCGGATCGCTCGATTGCGCGCGGCGGATTGGCTCCGAGGTTGCGCACGGCCTTCATGGTGCTTAAGGACAAGTTGGAGGGGCAAACGGGTCTGGCCGTAGCCGAATAACTTATCTGGCATCACGGGAGCGCCATGTTCATCAGCTTCGAGGGCATCGACGGGTCCGGCAAATCGACACAAGCGCGGCTTTTGGCCGAGGGGCTTCGGGCTTTGGGTCATGAGGTCGTCCACACCCGCGAACCGGGCGGCTCGCCCGGCGCCGAGGAAATCCGCTCTCTCGTGCTCGAAGGCGACCCGGACCGCTGGTCGGCAGAAACCGAGATCCTGCTCTTCACCGCCGCCCGTCGCGATCATCTGGAAAAGACCATCCGCCCGGCGCTGGCCGCGGGCAAAGTCGTGATCTGTGACCGTTTCGCCGACAGCACGCGGGTGTTTCAGGGCGTCACGCGCGGCGATCTTCAGGACAAGGTGAACCGGCTTCATCATGAGATGATCGGCATTGAGCCGGACCTCACGCTTTTGTTCGACATGGACCCGGAGATCGGGTTGGCACGCGCCAAAGGGCGGCAGACCTCCGAGGAGCGTTTCGAAGATTTCGGGCAGGATTTTCAGGAAAAATGCCGCGCGGCCTTTCTCGATCTGGCACACGCGCATGACCGTTTCACCGTGATCGACGCCGGGCGCGAGATCGAGGTGGTCGCCAAAGACGTTCTGTCCCTCGTTGCGGGGCAATTGTCCTCATGAGCAGTCTCGGCGAAATGGAGATGGCGCCGGAGGCCGATTGCGCGCCGGGGGCCCCGCATCCGCGCCAGACCTCGACGCTCTTCGGTCAATCTCATGCCGAAGAGAACTTTCTCGACGCCTTCAATTCGCACCGGATGCATCACGCCTGGCTGATCACCGGCCCGCGCGGGGTGGGCAAGGCCACGCTCGCCTGGCGCATTGCGCGGTTTCTGCTGGCGCAGCCGGTGGAGGACGAGGGCGGGCTCTTCGGCGACGCCCCTCCCCCCACGGACAGCCTGGACTTGGGTCACGAGCATCCGGTTTACCGGCGTTCTGCGCAGCTCGCGGAACCCCGTCTCTGCCTCATTCGCCGCGAATGGGACGCCAAGAAATCCCGCCACGGTTCGGTGATCACCGTCGAAGAGGTGCGCAAGCTCAATTCCTTCTTTCACATGTCCGCCGCCGACGGCGGGCGCCGCGTCGTCATTGTCGACAGCGCCGATGAGATGAACGTCTCCGCCGCCAACGCCCTGCTCAAGACCCTCGAAGAGCCGCCGAAAGACGCGTTTTTGCTCTTGATCTCGCATCAGCCCTCGCGGCTTTTGCCGACGATCCGAAGCCGCTGTCGCGAGCTGCGCCTCGGACCGCTCCAACCTGCCGATTTGGCGCAGGCTCTTGACGCGGCAGGGTTCGATGCCGCAGAGCAATCAGACGCATTGGCGGAATTGTCCGCCGGCTCTGTGGGGGAGGCGTTGAGGTTGACGAATTTGGGCGGGCTGAATGTGTATCGCGATCTGGTGGAGCTGTTCTCCACCCTGCCCCGGCTGGATCGCGCGCGCGCGCTGAAACTCGCCGAGGGCTGCGTGGGCGCGGCCAACACAGACCGCTATGACCTGACGCTGGGCCTCATCGACCGGTTTCTGACCCGGCTCGCGCGCGCAGGTGCCGGGCGACCGCCGATTGTCGAGGCCGCGCCCGGCGAGGCTGCGCTTTTGACCCGGCTTGCCCCCGACAGCTTTGCCGCCCGCGATTGGGCGGTGTTGCAGCAAGAGCTTTCCGCACGTGCACAACATGCAAGGGCGGTGAACCTTGACCCTGCCGCTCTGATCCTTGATATGGTATTCAAGATCAACGACACCGCCTCCCGCATCAGCCGATGATGTCATGCGGTCCGAAGAACGAGCAGACCGCATGAGCCTTCCCGCCCGCATCACAGACAGCCATTGCCACCTCGACTTCCCGGATTTTGCCGAGGAATTGCCGGAGGTTGTCACCCGCGCCGTGGACGCCGGTGTGCATCGCATGGTGACGATCTGCACCCGTCTGCGTCAGGTGGATCAGGTCAAATCCATCTCCGAGCGCTTCGATCCGGTGTTCTGGGCGGCGGGCACGCATCCGATGTCGGCGGCCGAGGAACCTTTGGCGACAGTCGAAGACTTGGTCGCGCTGGCCGAGCATCCGAAATTCGTCGGCATTGGCGAGACTGGCCTTGATTATCACTACACCGCCGAGAGCGCCGACATTCAAAAAGAGAGCCTGCGCATTCACATCGAAGCCTCCCGCGAGACGCAACTGCCGCTGATCATCCACGCCCGTGACGCCGATGCGGATGCGATGGCGATTTTGGGCGAAGAATATCGCAAAGGTGCCTATCCTTGCGTGCTGCATTGCTTCACCGCCTCGAAAGAGTTCGCTCTGGCGGCGATGGAGTGGGGCTTTTACATTTCGATGTCGGGCATCACGGCCTTTCCGCGCTCGGAAGAGTTGCGCGAGATTTTCCGTGCGGTGCCACGGGATCGCGTCTTGGTCGAGACCGACAGCCCCTACCTCGCGCCGCCGCCGCATCGCGGGCGTCGCAACGAACCAGCCTACACGGCCCACACCGCCCAGCGCGCCGCAGAGACCTTCGAGATGGACTATGCCGAGTTCGCGGCGCTGACCGAGGCGAATTTCGAGCGCCTGTTTACAAAGGCCGTTTTATGAGCGCGCGCTTTACCATATTGGGCTGCGGCTCCTCGGGCGGCGTGCCCCGGATCGGCAACCATTGGGGCGCTTGCGACCCGGAGAACCCGAAAAACCGCCGGATGCGCTGTTCGGCTCTGATCGAGCGCGACGGCCCGGATGGAACGACGACGGTGCTGATCGACACCGGCCCCGACATGCGCCAGCAATTGCTGAACGCCGGAGTGGAGCGGCTCGATGGCGTGGTCTTCACCCATGCCCATGCGGATCACATGCATGGCCTAGATGATTTGCGCCAGATCGTGTTCAACATGCGCGAACGGGTCAAAGTCTATGCCGACAGCGAGACGGAAAACGACCTGATCGCGCGGTTTGGCTATGCGTTTGTGCAGCCTGCGGGCTCGAACTACCCGCCCATTCTGGACCTGAATGCCATTCGCGGGCCGGTCACCATTGATGGCCCTGGCGGTCCGGTGACGTTGACACCTTTGCAGGTCAATCACGGTCAGATCGAGGCCAAGGGATTCCGCATCGGTGATTTGGCCTACATCCCCGATGTGTTGGCGATCCATGAGGAGACCTGGGACGCGATGCAGGGGCTCGACACCTTCGTGATTGACGCGCTGCGCTACACGCCGCATCCCTCTCACGCTCATCTGGAGTTGGCGTTGGAGTGGATTGCGCGGGCCAAACCCCGGCAAGCCGTTCTGACCAATATGCACATCGACATCGACTACGCGACCGTGGATGAGGAGACCCCGGATCACGTCACCCCTGCGCATGACGGGATGGTGATCGAGATCACAGGAGAGCTCTGACTTGCAGGACCTGATCACCGTCATCCTGCCTGTCTTTCTGGTGATCGGATACGGCTATCTGGCGCGCCGGTTCGGATGGGTCAGCGATGAGTTGATCGACAGCGTGATGAAATTCGCCCAGAATTTCGCCGTGCCGCTGTTGTTGTTCTCTGGCATCGCAAAGATGGATTTGGGCCAGAATTTCCACCCGCCGATCCTGATTTCCTTTTACGCGGGCGCTTTGTCGGGCGGGTTGTTCTGTTTTCTCGGGGCGCGCTACCTGTTCAAACGCGATCTGACGGATGCGGTGGCGATCGGGTTCATCGGCTTGTTTTCCAACTCGCTTTTGCTGGGCATTCCGATCACCGAACGCGCCTATGGCGAAGCGGCCTTGGCCGGGAATTTCGCGATCATTTCGATCCATTCTCCGCTGCTTTACGGCATCGGCATTGCGGCAATGGAGATAGCCCGGACGCGCGGGCTGGGTCTGTCGGGCTTTGGCCTGATGCGGCAGATCGCGCGCTCTGTGTTGCGCAATCCTCTGATCCTCGGGATTGCGGCGGGGTGGACCGTCAACCTGACGCAGCTCCCCCTGCCCGCGCCGGTTTGGGATGCGGTGGGGCTGATGACTCGCGCGGCCATTCCGGCGGCACTTTTTGGTCTGGGGGGCGTGCTGTTGCGCTATAAGCCTGAGGGCGACATGCGGATCATTCTTTGGGCAGTTGCCGCCTCCTTGGTGCTGCATCCGATGATTGCCTACGGGCTTGGGCATTTCGTCTTTGACCTGCCGACCCCGTCCTTGCGCTCCGCCACAATCACCGCGGCCATGGCGCCGGGGATCAACGCCTATCTCTTTGCCAATATGTATGGTGTGGCGAAACGTGTGGCGGCGTCGTCTGTCTTGATCGGCACGGCAGGCTCGATCCTCACTGTCTGGTGCTGGCTGGCGATCTTGCCGTAAGCCCGCTTTGACGGCTTCTCCGCGGTCTGAACACGGCGGTCGCCTTGCAGGCGACACACGAGCGTTTCCATATGAGAAACAATTTTTGGGCCGCTGTGCGCATTCCATAGCTTTGCCCCAGCCTTGCCCCATTCATGCCGCAAAGACAGAGCACTTGGTGTCTCAAGCCATTATTAACCAAGATGCCCGACCGCACGCGAGACGTTCCGTGCCGCAACCGGGCCAGCAACTTTGAAACGAGTGAGCAGATGCCCGTTTACGATCTGGAAGTATATGATTTCAACCCCAACGGCGTGTTCAGCACGACGACGGGGTCGACATTTACTTATTCCGGCGGCGGCCCGACCGGGACAGCGACTGTCACCGACAGCGACAGCAACTTGACGGATGACAGCGCCGGCGGAAGCTATAGCGAAACCGCCACGGCGGATGTGAGCATCGGCGGCAATGATTCGTTTGGCTCGGATGTCGATGCCGAACTGGTCTGGACCGTGACCGATCTGGACACGGGCGAAACCTTTCAGGTCATCCAGTTCCAGGTCGAGGACGGCAATGCGAGCGGCTATTACACCGTCTCCGAACAACCGCTGATCGACGGGCACCAATATCAGATCGTCGAGTACGACACCAATCCGGGCTCCGCGAGCGGCACGGCGCCGAGTTTCAGCTATGCGGATTACGTTCCGTATCCCGACGGCATCGTCAGCGGGACAGACGGCGATGACACCATCGACACGACTTACACCGGCGATCCGCAAGGCGAAATGGTGGATGGCACCTCCTCCGTCGAGAGCACGCTGAGCTGGGACGATCTGGCCGCCGACAACACCTCGATCGAGGGCGGCATGTCGACCGTGATCAACGGCGTGCAGGTCGACATCGGCTATAGCGAAACCGACAGTGGCAACACCGCGACGATCTCGAACGAGACCATCTACACGGAGAACGGGGATTTCTCCGACAACAGCTCGCTCAGGCTCTGGGGGTCGGGCGCGAACGGCGACACCTCTTCGCTCACCCTCGACTTCTCGTCGACCCAGAGCGATGTGATGAACGAAGTGGAAAATGTCACCTTCCGCATATCCGATCTGGACGTGTATTCCTTTGTCGATACCGTCACGATTACGGCAGAGGATGCTGACGGCAATATTGTCACCCTGACAATCACCCCCGAGGGCGAGGTCAGCGTCTCCGGCAACACCGCCACGGGCACGGCGGATGCGACCTATGTGAACCCGGACGATGCCTCAGGCGCGATCCTCGTCACCATCCCCGGCCCCGTCTCCAGCATCACCATCGATTACGGCAACAATGGCACGGAGCAACAGGCGATCCATGTGTCCGACATCAATTTCGATGTGATCCAGACCGAATACGATGACACCATCGAGGCCGGTGACGGCGACGACACCATCGATGCGGGCCTCGGCAACGATGTGGTCTATGGCGGCGCGGGCAATGACATCATCGATGGCGGCGTCGGTGACGATGAACTTTATGGCGAAACGGGCGCCGACACCTTTATCGGTGGCGAAGGCGCCGACTATATGTCGGGCGGCTCGGGTCAGGACACCATCGACTATTCCGACAGCGCCGAAGGTGTAAATGTCGATCTCGGCACTGGCACCTATTCAGGCGGCGACGCCGAGGGCGACAGCGGCTCTGGCATCGACGGGCTGATCGGCTCGGATCACGACGACACGCTCATCGGCTTCGACGGGCAAAGCACGGACGGCGAGAATGCCTATACCAACATTTTCTATGGCGGTGCGGGCAACGATTACCTCGACGGTGCGGGCGGCGATGACGAGCTTTACGGGGGCGAAGGCAACGACACCATCATCGGTGGCGCGGGCGCCGATACAATCGACGGTGGCGCGGGCGATGACACGATCTACGCGGGCGGCGGCGACACGATCACCGGCGGCACGGGCAGTGATACCATCATCATCGACCCCTCCCTGCTGGACGGCAATGCGATCAACATCATCGGCTCCGAAGATTCGGGCAATGGCGACACCGATGTGCTCGATCTTTCCGGCCTCGAAATCGACTGGTCCACACGGCCCATCACCTATGACGAAAACGACCCGGAAAGCGGCACCCTGACGCTGGCGGACGGGACCGTCATCACATTTACCAATATCGAAACAGTGATCTGTTTCGGCGAGGGCACCCGGATCGCCACACCTTATGGGGCCCGTGCCGTCGAAGACCTGAAGCCTGGCGATCTGGTGCTGACCATGGACAACGGCGTGCAGCCGCTGCGCTGGGTCGGCGCGCGTCAGGTGCCCGCGATGGGCCGATTTGCGCCCATCGAGATCAAGGCGGGTGCCCTGAACAACGACCGTGACCTCATCGTTTCGCCGCAGCACCGCATGCTGTTGAACGGCTGGCGCTCCGAGATGCTGTTCGGCACCTCCGAGGTCTTCGCCGCCGCCAAGCACCTGGTCAATGGCACGACGATCCGCGAGGCACAGGGTGGGATGGTCACATACTACCACCTGATGTTCGACCGCCACGAGGTGATCTTTGCCGAAGGCGCCGCCTCGGAAAGCTTCCACGTCTCGGATTACTCACTGACTGGCGTCGCCGACGCCGCGCGCGAGGAACTCTTCGCGCTCTTCCCGGAGCTGCGCTCCATGCCGACGCATCACGGCGACACCGCCCGCAAATGCCTCAAGGCGCATGAGACGGGGCTTTTGGTGGCGTGACGACGGACATATTTGAAAGCGAGTGCCGAAACGCCCGCTTTCAAACACATCTTAGATGTTTGAGGTCCTGAAGGCGGGATAGACATGGACACCTTCGTCAACGCAGGTCACATCCAGAACGGCAAACTCCCCAATGGTTGGCGCGCCAGTTTGCTCTCTCCCTTTGGGAAAGTGATTTCTAGGGAAGAATGGAATTCGGAGGCATGGACAGAGGCTGATTTAGATTTCGAACAGCAAAGCCCCGAAAGACAGCGCGCCATTAAGTCCGATTTCGAAACATTCTTTGAAAATTTTGGACCCTTTTTTCTCGTCATGGACATGTGTGAGCCACATCCTCCTTTGGACGACGGCAGCTATTTCGAACCCTTGATCGAGCCGGTTTTCAGACAGGAAACCCTTGCCTGTCTCGTCGAGGGCTTTCTCGCCGGGACGTCACGAGCCTTTGTCTTTCATCTCGGCCGAGAATGTTTCGTCGCTTTTGACTACGACATGAGCGTCAGGATCTATCACAAAGACCATCTTCCAGTCATCGGCGGGCTTGAAATTCTGACATTGGTGGAAATTTGAACACCTGAACGCCTTGCCCTCCAGCCATGCAACACGCGCACAGGCGACTTGCACGCAGATAGTTTGCAATACCAATCATTTTGACGCACATGCAGTTTATGACAGAAACGCCCCCCTCCACGCTGCCCGCAGACTCCGCCAAAACCCTCTTCGGGTTTCAATTCGTCACGCTCTCGCGGCGCTGGCGCAAGGTGATCCATGCCGAGCTGGCCAAAGCCGGGCTGACCGATGCCACCTGGGCGCCCTTGGTGCATCTCGATGCGGGCGACGGGATCAGTCAGACGGAGCTGGCGGATCACCTGGCGCTTGATACCTCAAGCCTCGTGCGTCTGTTGGACATTCTCTCCGAGCGAGGGCTGACCGAACGCCGGGTCGATCCCAAAGATCGCCGCGCGCGGCTGTTGTATCTGACGCCCGAAGGCCACACAGAGGTTGCCCGGATCAAGACGCATCTGAACGCGGTCGAGGCCATGCTTTTGACCGATCTGAGCGACACGGAGGTCGCCGCGCTGATCCGTGCCATGGAGAAGATCAACATCACGGTCGAGCGCGCGCTCACGCAAACGACGAAAGCAGACACATGATGGCCCCTCTCCTCTCCCGGCTCACAGACCACGGGTTCGACATCACCCGCCTGCGCTTTGCCACCCGCACCGCCATCGCGGCCTGTATCGCCTTAGTGCTCGCTTGGCTCATCGGGCTGGAACATCCGCAATGGTCCGCGATGACCGTCTGGGCCGCCTCGCAGCCGACCCGCGGCCAGCTTTGGGAGAAAAGCCTGTTTCGAGGGCTGGGTTCGATCAGCGGCACCGTTGTGGGCGTGCTTTTGGTCCTGTCGATGCAGCTGCACCCCGCGCTTTTGGTCATAGGTCTCGCGCTTTGGGTCGGGGCCTGTACCTATATCGGCAATCTTCAGCGTGGGTTCGTGGCCTATGGCACAGTTTTAGCTGGCTACACCGCTGCCATGGTCTCGCTTTTGGATGCCGCCCATCCGGATCAGGTGCTGGGCCTCGGCGCCGACCGGCTGGCCACTGTGTTGACCGGCGTCGTCGTCGCCACCTTCATCGGCTCGCTCTTTGCGCCCAAGGCCGCCACCGGCGAACTGCGCCAAAAGGTGCGCGCGCTTTTGACCGAGATGATCGCGGAGGCCGCATCCGCCACGCCGTCACACACACGTCGTCGCCAGCTTTTGTCGGATCTCGCGGCCATCGAAGAGGGGCTGGACCCGCATGCCGCAGGCTCCATCCGCTCGCGTCAAAGCATCCGCGCCACCCGCCGGCTCTTAATTGCCGCCACCCCGCTTTTGCTTTGGAAACATGGCGACAGCCAACCCGCAGGCTTTCGCAGCCACCTGACTGCCGCCAGTCTCGCACTGGCAGACGAAGACATCCCCGAGACGCTCGCGGACCTCAAAGCCTCCGCTGAGACGCCCGGCCTGTCCCCGCGTCTGCGTGAGACACTCACCACCACCGGCGCGGCGCTGGCCGATTGGCATGCCGACCCGCATGCGCGCCGTTCCGTGGCCTCCCCCGCCACATTCGCGCCCCTGTCCGTCGTGTTGCACCGTGACTGGACCGGCGCGCGCGAGGCGGGGCTACGGGCCTTTGGCGCGCTTTTGCTCTTTGGCGTCCTGTGGCTGGTCACCGGCTGGTCGGTGGGTGCGTTCATGCTTTTGGGCCTGTCGGTGATGATCTCGCTGTTCTCGACCTTCGAGACCCCGGCACAGATGATGAAATCCGTGTTCAAGGGCCAACTTGCCGGCGTCATCGGCGCCTTGATCCTGCGCTGGCTGATCTGGCCGATGGCGGAGACAGAGACCCAGATAATCCTCTTCACCCTGCCCTTCATTCTGATCGGGCCGCTCTTTGTCGCGCATAATAAAACCGTCGCGATGAGTTTCGATTACAACATGGTCCTGATGCTGATGTCGCAGCCGCATTGGCCGCTCACCGGCACATTCGAGACCTCCGTCGCCGCCGGTCTTGCCGTGATCGCTGCACCTGTGGCCGCGATGGGGGCCTATTTGACCATTTATCCCGCCAACCTGAAACGCCGTCTCGACACGTTGATGACAACCATGCTCCACGACTTGAGCGATCTGGCCGCCGATCCGAAGGCGCTGCAAACCCGCAGCCATTGGCAGGCGCGGCTCTATCACCGGACCCTGCGTCTGGTGCGCCTTTCCGAACGCGCCGCGCGGGCGCAGACCGAGGCACAGGACGCGGCTTTGGCGTTGTTGAACCTTGGCCATGCGGCGATGTGGTGCCACCGCGAGGCGCAAAACCAGGGCGAGACCCGGATGGCACCGCATGAGATGGCGATCTCAGACTCCGACCGCCGCGCCGCGCGCGCTGCGCTGATGCGTCTGGCGCATCTGCGCGAAGACCCGGCCCGGGCGCGCGCCACGCTCGTCAAGCTTCAGGCCCGACACGCGGGCCCCGAAGCCGCGCTGTTGCGCGAGGCGGTGAGCGGGATCGACACGTTGACGCCCCTGCTCACCACATTGGACTAAGATTTACATGTGCTCAGGCGCCGGGCCGACTTCGCGCGGTTTGCCCTCTGCATCGACAGCCACCATGGTGAACCGCGCCTCGGTCACATGCTCGCGCTGCGCCGTATAAGCCCGCCGGGCCCAGACCTCGATCCGGATCACCATGGAGCTGCGCCCGACATGATCGACGGCGGTGTAAACGCAGAGCGTATCGCCGACTTTCACCGGCTTCTTGAACACGATCTCATTGGCCGCGATGGTCACCGTGCGCCCGTTGCAGCGCTCGTTGGCGCGAATGGCGGCGGCGAGGTCCATCTGGCTCATCACCCATCCGCCGAAAATATCGCCTGCGGCATTGGTGTCGGCCGGCATCGCGAGCGTGCGCAGCGTGAGTTCCATGCCCTCCGGTGTATGTGCGTCTGACATTTTGAAAATCCATTGTCTTGTGATCGATGGGGGTCAAATGGCACGTGAAAGACGCGGCCTCAAGCCTTGGATCCAACACGCAATGCGGCATTGGGCTGGGTGCATGGCATGCGTGCCTCTGACACCGCCGCCGCCAAAGAAATCCGCAAACTAAAAGTATAAAACAATTTTAAAATAAGAGCTTACCCTGCACCCCCTGATTTAATTCCACTCAGAAACCGCCGCTATGTTGCGCAATCAATCTTCCACGTATCGTTGTATTTTCAGGACATGAACGGAAAGCTCTTATGACACAAAACTTGTTTGAAGATTTGACCTCTATTCTTGATGAAATCTCAGAAGACTGCAAAGCCGTCCATGGCTGGCCTGTCCCTTGGAGATAGCTTTCAGCATCTGCACACACATAACCTTACGCCCCACGCAGATGTTGCCCTTTCCGAAAAGTTGAATCTCATGACTGGGGATTACACCTCTCAGGAACCGATCGAGGTGCTCTGTCTGGATGTTCTGAAATCACCGGAACTGACCCGCTCCTGCTTCGAAATCTTTTTGCCGCAAATGATCCTAGGTGAGTCATATGTGCTCAATCAAGACCATGTGCACGCCACCCTTCCTTTTGCGATTTCTGCGTTCAGTCTTTTCTCAGACATCCTGACACCGGTCGGGGAATGTATTCATACCGCCGCTTTCAAATATGAAAAGGCGATCACCAGAGAAGAAGTTGCCGCACGGTTCGAGAACGCCCCAAACTGGGAAAAAGGTCCACGTATGATTGCTGCGATCAAGCAAGCAATCGAGTCCAGCCTATCGGATAAGTCGCGCGTTGTTTACCGGATTGCCCTCGCCTACGCCCACCGCAGGAATCGATCGCATCACGAGGCCGAGGCGGTCTTCTTGCGGACCCTTCTCGATGAACGTACCGCTCTGGCCACCCTCGATCAGTCAGAAGCAGACAGCATACAATACTATATCAAAAGGTTCCTCGAACATTTCCCGAGGGCCAAGCAAGCCGCGCGCGCCAAACGCCCTGAAAACGCTTGACGATCGCAAGCCGCTTTTGAGGGCCCTCGGCTCAACATCCGCCGAAGGAACAGTCTGAAGATCGCCCAGCCTGCGGATCGGACCTCTCATGAAAATTTCCGTAAAGGAATGCTTTCATCGTTTCGGCTGAATGTCTGCTTAGACTGGGTCTTTTGCCACTGCCTTCCCTCAGAAGAGCCTTTGGCTCAAACAAGAACATAATTTTCGAACGAAACCTGCCTCAAGTCGCTGAAAGCACTCGGGCAGTTCAGAATGCTGCGGGTGAAGTTAAAAGCTTAGGCCATATGCTCGCATCGTTTTCGTGCCGAAAACGACTGCCGCATGAAAACGTTAGGAGGATTTCGGGATCTTCGCTTTCGCAAAGAACCAATGGTGCAGGTGAGAGGAGAATTCTCGAACCGAAACTGGCCTCAAGTAGCGCTCCGCGCGATAGGCCAATTTAAAATGGTGCGGTCGAGAAGACTCGAACTTCCACGGGAGTTACCCCACAGCGACCTCAACGCTGCGCGTCTACCAATTCCGCCACGACCGCACTGTCTAGGCTTGGTGAGGGGCTATGTAGCGAAGCGCGCGGTGGTTGGAAAGAGGAAAATTGACCCTCAGACTGATTTTTTTACATGACCTTTGCGGCCGTGCCAATGTCACCCCGAAGAGCCGCAAATCAGAAAGGCCGCCAGGGGAGAACCCGTGGCGGCCTTCGAAGATTAACCCGAGATACTTCGGGACTTATTCCGTCACGCTAAAGCTCGGCAACGCAGGTGCGGAGGTCGGCACCACTGGCGCCGGTTGCGGGATCACCGCGCCGCTCAAGGACATGGAGGCCTTGCGCAGAAGGCCCTGACGCTCGGGCTGACCCGGCGCAAAGACGGCGGGCATGCCGGCGTCGATGGCGGAGAGGCTGTCGCCATACCAGGCCTGCGCCAGATCCGGGCGACGGGTGACGCCGACACCTTGGCTCAGGTGGTGGCCCAAAAGCTCGCCGTAAGCCCGTTCACCCAAGGCCACGAGCAGCAGAGACGAGGCCAGCGCCACGTCCATGTCATCCGTGCGATAGCCGACGGAGAGACAGATTTTGGCGGTCGAAGCCAGCTGCGCCGGAGACATGCCGGAGTTGAGCACGAAAGCCGAGGTGTCGGTCAAAACCTGATCGCGCGGCTGGATCGACAGGGCGGCGACTTGCGACGACATAGTGGGGGCAAAGCCCTGACATTGCTGGGCGATTTGTTCGGGGGTAAAGCCCTGAACCTTGGAAATCATATCCTCGCCGGTGCTGATCGCATAGGTGCGCGCCAGGCAGAACTGTTCGTTCAGCGCCTGGTTCGGATCGGACATGGAGGCTTCGGTGACGAACCCGCCGTTGGTGTTGGTCATCAGGGAGACCTTGTTGCAATGCGACGCCAAGGACACGGTTGCGCCATTGCCCATGAAGCTCGGCATCGCACCTTCCGGCTGGGCGGCGGCGAAAGCGGGCATGCCTCCGGCCGCAGGTGCGGTCGGTGCAGGTGCCGCGGCAGTCAACGTGCCCTGCCCCAGTCCTTGGCCTTGCGGCATCACCGGGTTCACGACGACGGTTGTGCCCGGCGCGGCCATCATCGGCGCGCCCGCCATGGTGGCGCCACCAGAAGCCATCTCGGACCGGTATTGCTTCAAAAGACCGCGCGTGCCGTCGGGGTTGGCGGCCACAAGTTGAGACGTTTGCATGCCCCCGGCCTGCGCGCGATTGTAAGACGAGATCAGCAGCTCCTGTTCAAAGGGCGTGAGCTGACCGGTCACCGGATAGCCGAGATAGGCTTGATAGGAAGACACGGCGTTGCGAGTCTTTTGCCCCAACTGGCCATCGACGGAGCCCGCGTTGAAGCCGAAATAATTGAGCGAGGCCTGAATTTCCTTGCCTTCCTGCGTCGAGGGCAAACGCGGGCGATAGCTTCGCGTCGATGTGGTCTTTCTTTTCGGTTGCTGGCTGGCCGCCCCCAAGAGGCCGCCGATCACGGCCCCTGCAATGAAGTCGCCGCCATCGGCCTGAACACGAGATGTGGTTCCGAGCACCAGGGCAGAGGCCAGGGCCGCGGAGATGAGATGTTTGAAACGCATGAGATCCCCCTCACTTTATACATATGTTCAAGACTATCACCGGATCGTGAGTTTCTGAGAGGTTTTTGGCCAAATCCTAAAGAAATCCTCAACGGAGTATGGAAAACCCGACCTTATTTTCCAGATTGCAAAGCCCCTGCCCCTTTTCGCGGCACCTCTGCCGCGTTAGATCAAGGTCAGAGCAACGGACACAGGCAAGGACGGGCGAATTATGGTCGAGTGGCGAATCTCTGACGGGTTGACGGATTACGACACGGCCGTGGCCGAAATGGAGGCGCGCGCGGAGGCCATTGCCAAAGGCGAAGCCGAGGAACTGATCTGGCTTGTGGAACATCCGCCGCTCTATACGGCCGGCACCTCTGCGCGACGCGAGGACCTTGTCGATCCGGATCGCTTTCCGGTCTATGAAAGCAAGCGCGGCGGGCAATATACCTATCACGGTCCGGGCCAGCGCGTGGCCTATGCGATGCTCGATCTGAGCAAACGCGGGCGTGACGTGCGCAAATTCGTGCAGGACATGGAAGCCTGGGTGATCGCCGCGCTGGCGGAGTTCAACATCAAGGGCGAGATCCGCGAAGGTCGCGTCGGCGTCTGGGTCGTGCGCGAGGACAAACCGCTGACAGCTCTGGGTCAGAAACCCGAGGACAAGGTGGCCGCGATCGGGCTGCGCATCCGCAAATGGGTGTCTTTTCACGGACTGTCCATCAATGTGGACCCGGATCTCACGCATTTCGACGGCATCGTGCCCTGCGGCATTCGCGAACACGGGGTGACGTCCTTGGTCGATCTCGGCCTGCCGGTGACGATGGAAGACGTTGATATGGCGTTGAAACAGACGTTTGGGACGGTTTTCGGGGAATAACCGGCCGGCGAAAGCCCCGATCAAGTCCAAACGCGCTTCGGCATTTGCGTAAGATCAAAGTAGGAGATGCCCGGGCTGGTAACAACGGCCAAACTCAGTATTCTGGGTTCGGACACATGAATCGGGAGAGAGACCCTTATGAACACGTTTTTTGCCTTCACAGCCGCCGCCCTGATGGCAACCTCCACCGCAGCCTTTGCCGAAGGCGACCCGGCCAAGGGTGAGAAAGAATTCAACAAATGCAAGGCCTGCCACATGATCGTGGACGATGCGGGCGAAGCCATCGTGCGTGGCGGCAAGACCGGCCCGAACCTTTATGGCGTCGTGGGCCGCCCGGTGGCCTCTGTCGACGGGTTCAAATACGGCGACGGTATCATCGCCGTGGGTGAGACCGGCATGGTGTGGGAACCTGAGCTGATCGTCGAATATGCCCAGGACCCGACCGCTTTCATCGACACCCATGGTGGGTCTGGCCGGTCGAAAATGACCTTCAAGATCAAGGACGCGTCGAACATCGTCGCTTTCCTCGCCTCCGTGGCACCGGCGCCTGAAATGGCCGAAGAGGCCGAGGACGCTCCTGCGGAAGAAGCCGCGTCCGAATAAACGCCTGCTTTGACAGCATATGAAACGCCGCTCCGACCGGGGCGGCGTTTTTCATTTTGGGGCAGAAGCAAATCCGCGCCCGAGCACCCGCCAGCCCAGAACGCCAAGCACAAGTGCGCCGAGTGAGGCCACCAGAAACGGCAGGATCAGCGCGGTCTCTCTTGGCACGATCCCATCGAACAGCCGCACGAGGACGCCCGACAATAACAGCCCGACCGGCATCATGCCCCAAGCCAGAAGGCGATAGAGGCTGTTGACCCGGCCCAAAAGCGCGTCGGGAATGGTGCGTTGGCGGTAGGACACCGAGACGGTGTTCCACAGAATGCCCATGAATTCGAACACCGCGAGTGTGAACGCCAAAGACACAGGCCCCGGCACGAAGGCGATCGCCAAAAAGGCGGGCACCGAGGCCAAGAGGGAGATTTGCGCCGTTTTGGCCGCGCCGAGACGCTCGACGACCCAGCCGCCGCTCCAACTGCCCAAGATACCGCCGATGGCCCCGCCCGTCAGGATCAGGCCGTAGACTTGCGCGTCGACGCCCAGGTTTTCCTGCACATGCAGCACCAGCGCGATCAGAACCATGTGAAAGAACAGATTCCAGAAACCGGTGATCCAGGCCAGCGCGCGCAGCAGCGGCGCGTCTCTGAGAAAGGCGAAACCCTCTTTCAACTCCCGACGCCAGTTGCGGGGGCCGTTGGGTTTCGGGCGAAACACGCCCTTGAGCCCCGCCACGAGGGCAATCGCAGACAGATAGGCTAAAGCGTTGACAAAAAACGGTAAAGGCAGCGCGAAGGCCAAAAGAGACGCACCCAGAGCGGGACCGATCAGGGCATTTCCAACCATCTCGACGCTCCACAACCGCCCGTTGGCCCGTTCCAGATCGTCCTGCGCCACGAGGCTTGGCAGCATGGTCTGAGCGGCATTGTCGCGAAAGACTTCGGCGACGCCCACGACAGAGGCCGCGAGGATCAGCACGGTGAAAAGCGCGTGCGAGGACAGGCCCATGTCGGGCGGCTCCGCCAGGGGCAGAGCCAGCCAAATCGCCAAAGCCGTGCCACCGAACGCCAAGGCGCGCAGCACATCCATCGCCACGATCAAGCGGCGCCGGTCCACCCGATCCGTCACGATCCCCGCAGGAACGGCACAGAGAAACCACGGCAGGCGCAACACCACCGGCACCAATGCGATGATCAAGGGATCACGTGTCAGCAAAGAGGTGAGCCAGGCCCAGGCCACTGTCGCCACGCCGTCCGCCAGATTGGTCAACCCGCTGGCAAAGACGAAACGGCGAAAGGCAAGGTGCAGCATCAGATCAGGGTCCAGTTAAAATCCGAGCCTATTCCGAAGCCCGAAATCACCGCAAGCGCGGGACGCTCAGGACGCTCAGGACGCTCAGGACGCTCAGGACGCTCAGGACGCTCAGGACGCACAACATGAGCCAAAACAAAAGTTTCAACCCCCGAATGCGCATTTTTCTTGCGACAAAATGCGCCAAATTATTGCTCTCGTCTTCGTGAAGCTCTAAGACAAATGGTAATTCCGCGATATGACTCCCGAAAAGGGGGCGGCGGAAAGACGCATAAAGACCGCAAAAAACGCAGCAAACGCGCGCATAAACTGTACGCATGACCACGCATTAGTCGGGAGGACCGCATGGCAGACGCAGCCGTTCACGGGCATGAACATGAGGACAACCGGGGGTTTTTCACCCGTTGGTTCCTGTCCACCAACCATAAAGACATCGGGATTTTGTATCTCTTCACGGCCGCCGTCGTGGGGTTCATCTCGGTCTGTTTCACCGTCTACATGCGCCTTGAGCTCATGGAACCCGGCGTTCAGTTCATGTGTCTCAATGAGGCCGGCGAATCCGCCGCGCGTCTGATTTCGGGCTTTGGCGCCGAAAACTGTGACCCGAACGGGCATCTGTGGAACGTGATGATCACCTATCACGGCGTCTTGATGATGTTCTTCGTCGTTATCCCGGCGCTGTTCGGCGGTTTCGGCAACTATTTCATGCCGCTGCAAATCGGCGCGCCGGATATGGCGTTTCCGCGTCTCAACAACCTGTCCTACTGGCTCTATGTCTGTGGTGTGGCGCTTGGGGTGGCCTCGCTTTTGGCGCCGGGCGGCAACAACCAGGCCGGGTCCGGCGTGGGCTGGGTGCTCTACCCGCCGCTGTCGACCGCCGAGGGCGGTTATTCGATGGATCTGGCGATCTTTGCGGTGCACGTCTCGGGCGCCTCGTCGATCCTTGGCGCGATCAATATGATCACCACGATGCTGAATATGCGCGCGCCGGGCATGACCATGTTCAAAGTGCCGCTCTTTGCCTGGTCGATCTTTGTCACCTCCTGGCTGATCCTTTTGTCCCTGCCGGTTCTGGCGGGCGCGATCACCATGCTTTTGACCGACCGCAACTTTGGCACGTCGTTCTTTCAGCCGGCTGGCGGCGGTGACCCGATCCTCTATCAACATATCCTGTGGTTCTTCGGCCACCCGGAAGTGTACATCGTGATCCTGCCGGGCTTTGGCCTTGTCTCGCACATCATCGCCACCTTCTCGCGCAAGCCGGTGTTCGGTTACCTGCCGATGGTCTGGGCGCTGATCGCGATCGGGGTTCTGGGCTTTGTCGTCTGGGCGCACCACATGTACACCGTGGGTCTGTCTCTGACGCAGCAGAGCTACTTCATGATGGCCACCATGGTCATCGCCGTGCCGACGGGTGTGAAAATCTTCTCCTGGATCGCCACCATGTGGGGCGGCTCCATCGAGTTCAAGACGCCGATGCTTTTCGCGTTCGGCTTCCTGATCCTCTTCACCATCGGTGGTGTGACCGGCATCGTGCTGTCTCAGGCGGGCGTGGACCGGGCCTATCACGACACCTATTACGTCGTGGCGCACTTCCACTACACCATGTCCATGGGGGCGGCCTTTACCATCTTTGCCGGGATCTATTTCTACATCGGCAAGATGTCGGGTCGGCAATATCCGGAATGGGCGGGCAAGCTGCACTTCTGGATGTTCTTCATCGGTGTGAACCTGACCTTCTTCCCGCAGCACTTCTTGGGCCGTCAGGGCATGCCGCGTCGTTACATCGACTATCCGGAAGCCTTCGCGATGTGGAACAAAGTCTCCTCTTACGGTGCGCTTTTGTCCTTCGCCTCCTTCATCCTGTTCATCGGCATTGTGTTCTACACGCTCTTTGCGGGCCGTCGCGTGACCGAGAACAACTACTGGAACGAATATGCCGACACGCTGGAGTGGACCCTGCCCTCCCCGCCGCCGGAGCACACGTTCGAAACGCTGCCGAAGCGCGAAGACTGGGATCACCAGCATTCGCACTAAGCCAGTGTTCAACCTGATCGAGAGAGGCCTCGCAGAAATGCGGGGCCTTTTTCATGCAGACCTCTCGCCAGCCCGGATTTGATCCGCCATTAACCGTTTAAGACATTGGGCACCTTTCGCCTCGAACCGGACACGGTTTATGCCCATTCCCGCGGTAGTTTGATCTCAAGCGATCAGGAGCAGTCAGATGTTGGCGTTTTTCTTCAAATCACGAGACACCGGGGAACCGCCCATGGCGACCCTCGTGTCAGACCATTGGCATCCGCCGCAGTTTTCGAAAATCTATGACCCGCGCGACGGCAAGACCCGTGTCGCCATGCTGATCACCTCGCCGGAACCGCTCTTCGACCCCGACGCCCTGGACGTGCGCAGTCAGATCGACGCGCTCGCCGCCGAGATCGACCGCATCACCCATTGCAAATGGACCAGCCAGGAAGCCGCCAGCGCCGCGGCGCTCTTTCCCGCACACCCTTCGACGGGGTTTGTGGCCATTCTGGAACATGGCAGCAACGGCGCCTACGCCACACAGTCGCAGCAAATCAAAGCCTATTATACCTTTGACGGCGAGCGGATCGGAAAACTGGAGCCGCGGGGCATGGTGACAGGTGATGGCGACTGCGACTTTTGCCTGACGCTGTGACGTCAGCAAAACGGCAGGAACACATAGTCCAGCACGGCCTGACGCCCCGCCCGCTCTGCGGTTTTACGAGAGGCGAAATTGCGCCCATCAATCGTTCCGATCAGCAGGCGCTCCGGGTCCGCTCCCGGCAGACGCGCCAAAGCGGACTGGGCCGCAGCGGCATAGCCATGACCGGCATGGGTTTGGCTCACGATCTCCTCGATGATTTCATCGCCCTTGATCCAGTCAATTTGTCCGGGCGCCGTCGCGATCACCCCCAAAGTGTTCGTCTCGGTCGTGATGGCATGAAGTTGCCCTTCTCGCCACAACACGCGCAACTCTTCCTCCGTGCTGGGCGAGACGTTGCGGCGCAGCTCTGGTTCGGTTTCGGCCATGAGATCGAAACGCTCTTGCACAAGTTTCAGCGCCGCATCGGGATGGGCAAAGGCACGCAAAGAGACAGGCGCAAGCGCCGGGCGCAAGTCCTCATAGCGTGCGGCATAGAGGGTCATATCGACATGCGCCTGAGGGCTGGCCACCCCCGCCCCCACCTTTTGCCGTAACCGCAGGGCACGGGGCGCAAAGGCGTCCCACTCGGCGGCAACCACGGCGGACAATGCGGCCATATCCTCGAAATCATGGGCGATGATCTCGACATAGGGCCGCGCGAGGTCCCGCGCGTAAAACCGGATGCCGCCGATCAGGCTCCCTGCCCCAATTCGCAAATACCGATGCGCATAGTCCAGCGCGGCGACGCCGGGCAGCGCGATATGATCGGAAAACAGGCGCGCGAACTCGGGGTTGTCGATTCGCTCCACCTGTTCCGTAAACCATGCGGACACATGGGAGCGCCCCGATGCGCCGTAAAAGCAGTCCGCGAGTACAAGGTCATAGGAGAGCGAGGGCCAATCGGCGACATCTGTCTTCATGCCGTCGGGATAAACGCCCACTCAGGCCATGTCACGCGGTTCAGGGAGATGGCTTTCCCTGTGGCGGCGAAGCGCCTAGAGTGACAAGAAACGCAAAATCATCATCGCATGCCCTATCGCTGGACGCCCCAAGACATCACACCCCTGCCCCGGCCTCCTAAGGAAGGAGCGCCTCTGTTGCGGCTTGATCTCTGGCCGCATCGCTCGCTCAAGGGCAAAGGCTTTTCCGCCACGATCTGGATCATGTTCTGCGGCGGGTTGATCCCCGTGGTGCCCTTCATCGGCACCATCGCCTTTTGGGTCCTGCTGATTTTCATGATGACGGCCTTGGCTGCGCTTTGGGTGGCGCTGAGGCGCTCGGATCGCGATCGGTTGCGCGAGGAGCTGCTGATCTGGCCCGATCGGGTAGAACTGACCCATTGGCCCGCCAAGGGCGAAGCTTTGAGCTGGCAGGCCAACCCCTATTGGCTGCACCTGAAGTTGCATCCCGAGAAAGGCAAGGTGGAGCAATATCTGACCCTGAAAGGTGGCGGACCGGCTGAGACGCGCGAGGTCGAGCTTGGCGCCTTTCTCAGCCCGGAAGAGCGCCAGAGCCTCTATGGCGAGCTGATGACCACGTTGGCCGCGCTGAAACGCCCGAATTGAAACACGCTGTTTGAGCCAGGTTCACTCCGCCTCGACGAGAACACAGCCCGTCTCCGCCTTCAGCGCCTCGACAAACACATCCGCCTGTTTCTGGCTGTCGCGCGTGACTTTATAGGCGTCCCAGGTGGTGAAATCGTCATCGCTCATCATCTGTTCAAGCATGCTTTCCGCGCTGGCCTCAAGATGAGCGTCCGTCATCTGGCGCGCTTTCGCGAGTTGCGCTTGGGTCGCGGCCTTGCTCATCTGCGGGGCACAGAGAAAGGCGTACGCGCTTTCGCCGTCCTGTGACGTCACCTCATGGCGGAGATAGTCCGGGTGCACCGCTTGCGTGACGCTCGCCGGATCGCAGCCCGCCACGCCGACCAGAGCCAAAACGCCACACAACATATTCATTTTCATGATAAAATCCTCACTCGATACAGGTCGTGGCGGTATAAGGCATTTTGCGCGAAAGGAAAGCGGAGCCCCTCTACCGCATGTGAAAAAACACCAGACATGAGGATAAAATGGGGTTTATTCTTTGCGCTCAGGCAAATTTTCGTGCGAGGTCCCGGCCATCTCCTCAAGCTCCGCTTCGCTCATCGTGTCGTACATCTCGACCGACGCGCCCTGAAGATCTTTGACTTTCGTCTCGCCGCGTTTTGCCGAGAGCGCTGCGCCCGCCGCGCGTTGCTGTGCTTTCGATTGAGCGTCCATGATCGCCTCCATCTGTCGGATTTCTGTGTCCTGAGGACAACGCAGGATCGGAGCCGCCGTTCCCAATAAAAAAGGCCGCCCAAGGGCGACCTTTTCCTGTGTTTTTCACGCGTGGCTCAGCAGCCGAGCTGTGCCTTGACCATGGGCCCGGCGGCGCCGAAATCCATCTGGCCGGTGTATTTGGCTTTCAAAGCGCCCATCACCTTGCCCATGTCGCGGATGCTGTCCGCGCCGGTCTCAGCGATGGCGTCTTCGACAGCCTTGGTGACCTCGTCAGAGTTGAGCTGACGCGGCAGGAATTCTTCGATGATCGCAATCTCGGCACGTTCTTTTTCAGCCAATTCAAGACGCGCGCCCTCTTCAAAGGCTTTCGCGCTTTCCTGACGCTGTTTGACCATCTTGCCGAGGATGCCGAGCACGTCGTCGTCAGAAACAACCACATCCTCACCCTCGCCACGGGCCGCAATCTCGCGGTCCTTGATGGCGGCGTTGATCAGGCGCAGCGTCGCCAGACGTTCGCTGTCCTTTTCCTTCATCGCCGTTTTCAGTGCGGCATTCAGCCGGCTTCGCATATCCATATGGGCCTCATCCCCTAAAGCGTTTTGCGAACAACCTGTGTCACAGATTTTCGGAAAACACCGTGCTACGTTTATACCCTACACTGCATTTTGCTTTTTACCTGTGTCAGATAAAACGCCGAACGCTTTATTGACATCGCAAGTGGCCAACATAACGAAACAGGCGACCAAGCTCAAGCACCGTTCACCAACGGCGATATGACCCATAATCAATTGAAATCATTGCACTCTATATTTAAACCCGAAATCGCCCCCCGAGCGCTTGACGCTGCCCGCCCCTTTCCTTAGGTTCCGGCCAATTTTGCCCATATAGGAGAGTCGTGCCATGGCATCTGGTCTACAGTCCGGAAATCCAACCGCGTGTCTGGCTTTGGCCGATGGCACCGTCTTCTACGGGAAAGGCTTCGGTGCCACCGGGGTCACCACCGCAGAGCTATGTTTCAACACCGCGATGACCGGCTATCAGGAGATCATGACCGATCCCTCCTACGCCGGGCAAATCGTCACCTTCACCTTCCCGCACATCGGCAACACCGGCGTCAATGCCGAGGATGACGAAACCAATGACCCGGTCGCGGCCGGCATGGTGGTCAAATGGGACCCGACCGATCCGTCGAACTGGCGGGCGCAGGACGAGCTGGGTCCCTGGCTCGAGAAACGCGGTCGCATCGGCATGGGCGGCGTCGACACCCGGCGGCTCACCCGCGCGATCCGGCAACAAGGCGCGCCGCATGTCGCCATCGCCCACGATCCTGAGGGCAATTTCGACATCGAAGCTCTGGTCAAACAGGCGCGCGCTTTCTCCGGTCTTGTGGGGCTGGATTTGGCCAAGGACGTCACCTGTGCGCAGTCCTATCAGTGGGACGAGATGCGGTGGGCCTGGCCGGATGGTTACCCGAAACGTGAGGGCAAGGGCTTCAAGGTTGTGGCCGTGGACTTTGGCGCGAAACGCAACATCCTGCGCTGTCTCGCCTCTGCCGGTTGCGACGTGACCGTGCTTCCGGCCACCGCCACCGCTGAAGAGGTTCTGGCCCACAACCCCGATGGTGTGTTCCTCTCCAACGGTCCGGGCGATCCGGCGGCGACCGGGGAATATGCCGTGCCGATGATCAAGGGCGTGCTCGACAAAGACCTGCCGGTCTTCGGCATTTGTCTGGGGCACCAGATGCTGGCCCTCGCTTTGGGCGCCAAGACCATCAAGATGAACCACGGCCACCACGGCGCCAACCACCCGGTGAAGGATCTCGACACCGGCAAGGTGGAAATCACCTCGATGAACCACGGCTTTACCGTGGACGCGCAGAGCCTGCCCCAGGGCGTGAAAGAGACGCATATCTCGCTCTTTGACGGCTCCAACTGTGGCATTGCGGTCGAAGGCAAGCCGGTGTTCTCCGTGCAATACCACCCCGAGGCCTCGCCGGGTCCAATGGACAGCTACTACCTGTTCGAACGCTTTGCGGCGGCCATGGCGGAGCGCGAAACCGCCTGATCTCCCTGAGCGGACGGTATAAAGGTTAAGAAAAGGCGGGTTTTGCCCGCCTTTTTCGTGTCCTGAACACCCGCATTCACCACTTTCACAGTCGCGGTTAACGCGTTGTTAACCAAGCGTCCTCCAAGTTGTCCACACGCGGTCGGGATGTGCCCGATCCGCAGACAGCGGGGGTCAGATGTCCTTTGACAGGCATCAACAGTTTCCGGCATTCAAAAGCCACGGGGAGCCCGCGGCCCCTCTTGTGCTGTCTCCAGCCGACCGTGTGTCCCCACCACATGCCAGCCAACATGGACCACGCCCCCGCAGCCGCAAACCCATCGGTCAAATCCTTGTCGACATGGGAGAGCTTGCCCCGGGCGATCTGGTCCGCGCCGCCGCCATGCGCCAACGCGAAGATGCGCGGATCGGCGATATTCTTTTGGCTCATGGCATGGTCAGCGAACGCGCGCTTTACACCGCACTGGCGCGCCAGTTCAACGCCGAGATCGCGCGCCTCGATCAAAGCCCCCCCGACGTGCGCCTCATCGACCGCATCGGCGCCGACGAATGTCTGCGGCGTGGGATTTTGCCCTGGCGTCAGGCAGGCGGCACGGTTCTGATCGCCTCCTGTCGCCCCGAACAATTCGAGGATTTGCGCCCGCGCCTGACCGGCATGTTCGGCCCGGTGCGCCTTGCTGTCACCTCGGAAACCGCGCTGCACGAAGCGCTGTTGAAATCGCGTCAACGACGACTGGCGTCACAGGCCGAAACCCGTGTCGCGGCCCATGAGAGCTGTCGCGAGATGGACATTCGCAAGCTGACGCGGCTCATTTCGTCGCTGGCCGTTCTGGGCGCGCTCATCGCGCTGATTTCGCCTCTGACCGCGGCAATCCTTTTGACCTCCTGGGCGGTGATCACGCTGGTGATCTCCACCGCACTCAAACTCGCCGCCGCCTTTGCCCAAGCGCGAAATTCCAAGACCCGGCAAAGCACATTTGCCAGCAAACGCAACAAAACCGCCCTGCCCATCGTGTCGATCATGGTGCCTCTGTTCAAGGAGCGCGAGATCGCCTCACGGCTGATCAAACGCGTGTCCCGGCTGAATTATCCGCGCGAGCTTTTGGACATTTGTCTGGTGGTCGAAGAGGATGACACCGTCACCCAAGAGGCCATCGCAGGCACCGATCTGCCGCGTTGGATGCGGCAAATCATCGTGCCGCGTGGTGGGGTCAAGACCAAACCGCGCGCTTTGAATTTCGCGCTGGATTTCTGTCGTGGCTCGATCGTGGGCATCTATGACGCCGAAGACGCGCCCGAGCCCGAGCAGATCCACAAAATCGCCGCGCATTTCGCCCAGGCCGACCCGAAAGTCGCCTGTGTGCAGGGCATTCTGGATTTCTACAACGCGCGTACCAACTGGCTATCTCGTTGTTTTACCGTCGAATATGCCACTTGGTTCCGGGTCATCCTTCCGGGCTATGAGAAAATGGGGCTGACCGTGCCCTTGGGCGGCACCACGTTGTTTTTCCGTCGCGATGCCATCGAGGAGCTTGGCGGTTGGGATGCGCATAACGTCACCGAGGATGCCGATCTCGGCATCCGTCTGGCGCGTCATGGCTATCGCACCGAGCTGTTGCACACCGTCACCGAAGAAGAAGCCAACTGCCGTCTCTGGCCCTGGGTCAAGCAGCGGTCGCGCTGGCTCAAGGGCTACGCGATGACCTACGCCATGCATATGCAAAAGCCCGGCAAGCTCTGGCGCGATCTGGGGCCGTGGCGGTTTTTCGGGGTGCAGGCGCTATTCTTGGGCGCCTTGTCGCAATTCGTGCTGGCGCCGTTTTTGTGGTCCTTCTGGATGTTCCCGCTGGGCCTGCCGCATCCGATGCGTGCGGTGCTGCCGCATGATCTTTTGGTGATTCTGGGAGGGGTGTTCCTGTTTTCTGAGGTCATCACCATCGCCACCAGCATGGTCGCCACCTCGACCTCGAAACACAAATGGCTCTGGCCCTGGGTGCCGACGCTGCATTTCTACTATCCGCTGGCAACCCTCGCCGCACTTAAGGGGCTCTGGGAGGTCGTGTCGAAACCCTATTACTGGGATAAGACCGCGCATGGCATCGACGATCACGGCTATCACGAAGATCACGCGCCTGAGCCGCCGCTTGTGCTCACCGAGCCGATCCCAGAGACCTCAGAGACGACGCCGCTCCTGTTGAAAACGCCGTTGGTCGCCCCTGACCCTGGCCCCGCCAATGAAAAGAGGGCCCCTCTCGTTCTCTACCCGACCCGCGACGAAGCCCCCGTGCCTCTGCGCGAGGTGGCCGAGGCGGCGCGGCCTTTTGTCTTTGAGCGATTGCAGCAGGAAAGCGGAGGCTCTGCTCCGGTTCCGGGACGACGATTGACCTTTGGGCTCGATCTGTCGCGCGGGGCGGAGACTCCGGCGCTGCGACGCGCGATGGACGCGGCTGCTGTGGCCCTCGACCCGACACGCCTGCGCCCAGCGCCACAACCAGAGACACGTCCGACGCCGCAGCCGACCGAAGAATTGGGCGTGCTCACGCCCCCTGCGCCGCCGCCCGCCGTCAACGCGCCGGGCGCGCCCGACTGGGCCCATATCGCCGCCTTCGCGGAGGTGCCGGAATTCGTGCCGGGCGTGTCGGAGACAGGACAGAAAAACCGCAAAAACCGCGACAGTGCCTAAAGGCTCTTTCGCTTAGCGCACTTTATCCGCGTCAATTTTGAGCCGGGTCACGAAAGCTTTCGAAATGTGATCGGACAGCGCCTTATGCGCCGCATCCCCGTCGCGCGCCTCTATGGCGGAGACGATGAGGTCGTGCTCCTTGATCGCCTCCTCGCCACGGCCCTCTGCGGCCAGAGAGGTGGTCGCCAAAAGCGCCATGGAGCGGTGCACGAGATCGAGCTGTTGCACGAGGTATTTGTTGTGCGACGCGAGGTGGATCTGTTTGTGGAAGCGGCGATTGGCGCGCGACATCGGCTCTGGCTGACCGATGAGCGCCCGGTCTTCCTCGACCATATCGCGCAGCACGCGGACCTCTTCGGCGGTGGCATGACGCGCGGCGAGACGTGCGGCCAGCCCCTCCAGCTCGGTGCGCACCACGTAGAGATCGGCCATCTGGTTGTGATCCAAAGAGGCCACGATCAGGGACCGCCCGTCGCGGGTGAGCATGGATTGCGTTTCAAGCCGCTGCAACGCCTCGCGAATGGGCGTGCGAGAGACACCGAACCGATCCGCCAGCTCACTTTCGACCAGACGGTCGCCGGGGCGATAGACGCCGGTGTCGATGGCCTCGAGGATCAGCCCATAGGCATCTTTCTGGCTCGCGCGCGGGTCTTTCATCTCAGGCCTCTCTTTTGGCTCATCGGGTTTTGCGCATCCGGGTTTGCGCATCCGGGCAGGTCCAAACCATAGCCATGCTCACGGCTGGCAATCAAGCGCTAACACGAGCCTGCTTGCATGTGCCGCAGGGGGCTTCTAAGGAGAACCCATGGTAGCCGATCATTTCTCACACGTGAAAACCTGGGTTTTCGACCTCGACAACACGTTATACCCGCCGGACGCCGCGCTGTTTTCCCAGATCGAGGTCAAAATGACCGATTGGGTGGCGCGCGAATTGAATGTCTCTCAGGACGAGGCCAACCGCCTGCGCAGCGCCTATTGGCGCGAATTCGGCACCACGCTTTCCGGCATGATGACCAAGCACGGCACCGATCCGCTGCCCTATCTGAGCTATGTACACGACATCGATTTTTCGGGCCTGACGTTTGACGCGGAACTCAAGGCCGCGATCACCAACCTGCCGGGGCGCAAGATCGTCTACACCAATGGCTCCGCGCCCTATGCCGAACGTGTGTTGGAAGCACGCGGGCTGACCGGGATTTTCAACGCGGTCTATGGCATTGAACATGCTGAGTTTCATCCCAAACCCAAGGCCGAAGCTTTTGACACTGTGCTGGGCCTCGACGGGGTGACGCCGACCGAGGCCGCGATGTTCGAGGACGATCCGCGCAATCTCGAAGTGCCGCATGAGCTCGGGATGAAGACGATCTATGTCGCGCCCTCGCCGCTCGACCCGCCTGCGCCCCATATCGATCACCACACCAACGATCTGGCGCGCTTCCTGCGCGATCTGATGTGATCTGACCCCGTCGGATTTGCCCAAGCCCGCTTGATCCAAATCAATCACCTGCGTCAAAGCGTCGCCGTGACGAAACGCGTGCCGTCACGTATTCCCGGTCGAAATCCAAAATACACGCCACTTCAAATCGCGGAGCACGCATATGACCGACGCCACTCTCGACCTCGCCTCGTCCCACGACGCCCATGATCACCACGAAGACGGCATCGCCACGCCGCGCGGTGTGGCGCTGTTTTTGCTGGTGGTTGTCGCGATTCTGGCCGCTGTCGTCTACGGCGCTTTCACCGTCGGCCCCTGGGTTCTGGGCGTGACCGCCGTCGCGACCGTGCCGGTGATCTACCTGGTGCTGATCCTGCTCACCATGGGCCGCTGAGCCGGAGTGACGCTCCCGAGAGGCGGCGCGCAGATGCTGTTGCCCCTTGGACAATCCGCTTTTTTGCACCTATCTCTGAGGCAAAGCCCACAGGTGCAGAGGAGGCCCGACCATGACATCCCCCCAAAACGACTCGGTTGATGTGGTGGTCTCAGGCGGCGGCATCGCCGGCCTGATCGCGGCGGCGGCTTTTGGCGCCTCCGGGTTCAAGACCCTCATGGTCGATCCATCGCAACCCGTCATCACAGGCGACGAGGCCAGCTCTGACCTGCGCTCCACCGCGTTCCTGCGCCCGGCGCGGGACCTTTTCCAACGCATCGGCATCTGGGACACGCTTGCGCCCCATGCGACGCCTTTGGAAGCGCTGCGTATTGTCGACACGCTTCCCGGTGAGGGCGGCACGCCTGCCGTGGTCCGCACGGAGCGGCAATTCGAAGGTCGCGAAAGTGGCGATGAGCCCTTTGGTTGGAACTTCCTGAACTGGGTGATCCGCCGCGAATTGGCCCGTGCGGTGCCGGATATCCCAAACGTCGAGCTGCGCTATGGCGTGGGGTTCAAGAGCCTTTTCACCCGCACCAGCGAGGCCCGCGTGACGCTCACCGATGGCTCCACCGTGCGCGCGAAACTGGTGGTCGCCGCTGATGGGCGCAACAGCCCGGTGCGCGAGGCGGCAGGGATCGGCGTCAAGACGACGCGCTATGGTCAGAAATCGCTGGCCTTCACCGCCACCCATGAGCTGCCGCATCACAATGTCTCGACGGAGATCTACCGCGAGGGCGGGCCGTTCACCATGGTGCCCCTGGCCGACATCGACGGCAAACATGCCTCCGCCATCGTCTGGATGAACAAGGGCCCCTATGCCACCGAGCTTTTGAACATGGAGGTGGAGGCCTTCAACGCCACCATGACCGCACGCTCTGCGGGGCTGTTTGGTAAGCTGGAACTGGCCTCAGGCCGGGGCATCTTTCCGATCATCACCCAGCTCGCGGATCAGCTGTCGAGCGAACGCGTCGCGGTGATCGCAGAAGCCGCGCATGTCTTGCCGCCCATCGGGGCGCAGGGGCTGAACACCTCTCTGAACGATCTGGCGGAACTCTTGGCGCTGGCCGAGAACGATCCTGCCGGCCTTGGCGGTCAGACCATGCTCGACGCCTATGCCATGACCCGGCATCGCGACATCACGGCGCGCGCCAAGGTGGTTGATGTTTTCAACCGCGTGGTGCGCTCCGAAGACGACATCCTGCGCGCGGTGCGGCTTTTGGGGCTGAAAGCGGTGCATGACCTGCGCCCGGTGCGGCGCAAGGTGATGGAAGCGGGGCTGGGGCCGATCTAAGGCGTCCCCTTTCCTGCCCCTCACCACTGTCTCATGTTTCTCGCGCGTTAAGGTTAATCAGATTAAGGTTAACGCGTGAGAAAGCGCTGAAACGCATCGCGTGGGTTTCCTTTGCTGCCCCAAATACTCAAAACCTTTTGGCCGGATGAGTATTTAGGGCACACAGGAAACCCTTAGCCCTGAACCGCATCCAGCGCCGCCTCCAATCGTGCAATCGTCGCATCGACGTCATAGAGCTTGTCCAACCCAAACAACCCAAGACGGAAGGTCGAGAACCCCTCGCCCTCATCGCATTGCAGCGGCACGCCCGCCGCGATTTGCACCCCATGGGCCGCAAAGGCCGCGCCGGTTTTGATCATTGGATCGTCCGTGTAACAAACCACGACACCCGGCGCCTCGACGCCGTCGGCCGCGACGGATTTAAAACCGCGCTCGGCCAGAAGGTGCCGCACCCGGCGACCCAATTCCCATTGCGCCTCGGAGAGTTTGTGAAAGCCGTACTCCTTGGTTTCCAGCATGGCGTCCCGGAAGGCACGCAGCGCATCCGTCGGCATGGTGGCGTGATAGGCGTGACCGCCGCCCGTGTAGGCCTCCATGATCGTCAGCCATTTACCAAGATCTATCGCGAAGGACGAGCTTTGGCGGGATTTCACGGCCCCGATGCCGCGCTCAGAGAGCATCACCAAACCGGCCGACGGCTGGGCGGACCAGCCCTTTTGCGGCGCGGAGATCAGCACATCAACGCCGGTCGCCTTCATATCGACCCAGGCACAGCCCGAGGCGATGCAATCGAGCACCATAAGCCCGCCGTGTTCATGCACGGCCTCCGCGAGCGCGCGGATATAGGCGTCGGGCAGGATCATGCCGGAGGCGGTTTCGACATGCGGCGCGAAGACGGCGGCGGGTTTCAACTCATGGATTTTGGCAATGGCCTCTTCCAAGGGCGCAGGCAAGAAGGCCGAGGTCGGCTCATTGCCGGTACGGCGCGCTTTCAGCACAGTCTGCGAGGCTGGAATATCGCCCGCTTCGAAAATTTGCGACCAGCGGAAAGAGAAAAAGCCGTTGCGGATCACCATGACATCTTCGCCGCCCGCGACCTGGCGCGCGACCGCCTCCATAGCAAAGGTGCCGCCGCCGGGGACGACCACGGCCGTGTCGGCAGAATAGACCTCGCAGAGCGTGTCGTGGATGTCGGTCATCACCTCTTGGAAGGCTTTCGACATGTGGTTGAGCGAGCGGTCGGTGAAAACCACCGAGAATTCAAGCAATCCATCGGGGTCGATATCGGAGCGTAAAGCGGTCATTGGGTCCTCCTCCCATTCTGATCGGTGGCACAAAGGCCACGCGCTGCGCGGCAGTTTTACAAGCGATCTGGACAGAGGGGCCTGTGTCCCCGCATAGTGATCCGCAAGATGCCACGCGTGTATCAGGGCCGAAAAGAGCACCGGACGCGCGAAAAAACAAGGCGTTGACCCGAGCAAAATAAAAGACCGCATCCGCAAAAATAGAGATGCGTCACCAGAGGCAGAGCGTCCGGCAAAGATCGGACAGAACATACAGGCAGAGCAGTCATGCCGACAGAAGAACTCATCGTGATGGGGTCCTCCATCGTGAACAATCCTATTGGGACGTCCTACGACTATCGCGGGGACGCCAATGACGGCGCCTATATGACCGGCGGCGAAAGCGTATTCGGCGACGACGACATCGTTGTCTTCATGATCGACAATGTGAACAGCGACGGCTCACTCGACAGCCAGTCCCAGGTGGTGTCCATCGTCGTCTATGACAATGCCGCCGATTACGCCAATGGCGAGAGTCTCTATGAGTATTCCAACACCGGCAGCGGCGGCTGGCCGTTGTGGTGGGGCGACGACACCGGCGATGTCGGCACCTCGGTCCATGATATGGGCGACAATTACCTTTATTTTCACGCGGGTGGCTTTACCTCAACCGATCCAAACGCCCCCGATCTCGATGACTTATTCCTCGCACCCGGCACGAATTTGCAGGATGAATTCCCGATCTGGCTCAGCCACGAGAATGACAACGACTATAACGGCGACGGCACCGTGGACGCCGAAGAAGAAGGCGACGGCATCTTCGAAGTCGACGAGAATAACACATTTGCCGAAGACGAGATCAGCGCCGCGATCTGTCTGGCACGGGGCGCGTTGATCGACACGCCGGAGGGGCCGCGCTTTGTCGAGACGCTCAAGGAGGGCGATCTGGTCCACACGCTCGATCACGGGCCGCAGCCCATTCGCTGGATCGGGTCGCGCCGCGTGGCCGCGACCGGGGCGCTGGCGCCGATCCTCATCAAGGCGGGCACTCTGGGCAATCTGCGCGATCTTTTGGTATCACCCAATCACCGCATGCTGATCCGTGGCCCGAAGGCCGAAGTTCTGTTTGGCGAGCGTGACGTTTTGGTCGCAGCGAAACATCTGGTCAATGACGCCACGATCCGCCCGGCCCCGCGCGCGGAGGTGGACTATTTCCACATGCTGTTCGACGCGCATCAGATCATTTTCGCCGAAAGCTGCCCAACCGAAAGCCTTTTCCCCGGCCAAGAGGCCTTGAACGCCGTCGATGAAAACGCCCGCGCAGAAATCCTGACGCTGTTTCCCGAACTGCATAAGGCCCCCACGGCCTTGTCCCGTTACGAATTGAAATCATGGGAGGCGCAGGCTCTGCGCCGTGTCTCCTGAACAGATCGAGAAGCCCTTGAAATGTCGACTGAAGAAATCCTGGTGATGGGCAGCTCGCTGCTCGACAATGTCGCGATTGGCACCAACAGCGGCGGCGGCAATGGCGGGCGTATGATGATCCACAACGGCACGATGCCGTTCGAAGAGGACGATATCGTCGTCATCACCGTTCAGAATGTCACGGATGGCGAAGTCTCCGGATCGAGCCAGATCACCGGGATCGTCGTCTATGACAGCGCCGCCGATTACGTGAATGGCACGACGCTCTACACCTATGAGCCGATGAACCCCGGCCAGACCGCGAGTATCCAGAGCGACCTCTCCGGTCTGGGCGACACCTATCTGCGGTTCAACGCCAATGTGATGGTGTCTTCCGACGGGGGACCGAGCCTCAACAACGTGCTGATCGCGCCCGGTCAGGATCTGACCGAATTGCGCCCGGTGATCCAGGTCGATCACGAGACGGACATGGATTACGACGGCGATGGCGTGATCGACCATGAGGGCGACGGCAATTTCAACATCGACAACAATCTGATCGCCGGAGAGATCATCAACGGCGCCGTCTGTCTGACCCGCGGCACGTTGATCGACACGCCCGCGGGGCCGCGCTTTATCGAGACGCTACAGGAGGGCGATCTGGTCAACACGCTGGATCACGGGGCCCAGCCCATTCGCTGGATCGGGTCGCGTCGTGTGCCCGCGACAGGGGCGCTCGCGCCGGTGCTGATCCGCATGGGGGCGCTTGGCAATCTGCGTGACATGTGGGTGAGCCAGAACCACCGCATGCTGGTGCGCGGTCCGCAGGCCGAGGTGCTGTTCGGCGAACGGGATGTCCTGGTCGCCGCCAAATATCTGGTCAACGATCATAGCATCCGCATTGTCGAGGGCGGCAAGGGCACCGGCATGGTGGAATCCGGCATGGTGGAGTATTTCCACATGCTTTTTGACGCGCATCAGATCGTCTTTGCCGAAGCCTGCCCGACCGAAAGCCTCTATCCGGGCCAAGAGGCGCTGAAATCCGTGTCGGATGAGGCGCGGTGTGAAATTTTGACGCTCTTCCCGGACTTCGAGGCAGAGTGCGCAAAGCCCGAGCTGTCGCGCTATGAGTTGAAATCCTGGGAGGCCAAGGCGCTTCGGGACCTTCGCGCATTGTCGCTCAGAAAGGCGAGCTGAGCGCGGCTTTCACGTCAGAGGCCAGATCGCCTGTCTCTGACACAGGCCGCAACAAAGGCACGGGCGAGCTTTTCAGCACGGGGCGGCAAAACGGCTGCGCGGCCAACCAACGGCGCATGTCCTCGCGTTTCGTGCGCGAATGAAACGGTCCCCAATCGGCGGCGACACCGCGCATGCCCTGGCTGACCACCCGGTCGCGGGCAACGGTTTTGTTCATGATCCTGACGGCACAGGCCAGGTTCATCTCGCCGTCTTTCAGCGCCTCGCCCGTGCCCGCCCGACAGTTGTAAAGCCGGGCTGTGGGCGGCGCGATCTGCACCAGCCCGTACCACAAGCCGCCCCCGCCGACGGCCGTCTCACGCCAGGTGCTTTCGTGATAGGACAGCGTCGAGAGAAGCCCGGCCCAAAACGCCGCGCGCCCGCTTTCGTCCTGCGTGGCATAGCCCGGACACCAGGTGTTGATGTCGCCCGGCACGGTCTTGATCAGGCTCTGCCCATGGCTTGCCACCGCCGCCATCGCCGCGCGCGTCCAGGCCGGGCCGCGCGACTGATTTTTCCAGCGCAGTTTCGGCATGCGGATTTCGTAGGGACGCGGCTTCGGCAGCGGGCTGACAGACAAGGGCGCAACAGGTGCCGACATGGTCGAGGTGGTGTCAGAGGCCAAAGTGGCCCCGGCACTCATCACGAGTGCGCAGGCTATGCCAAAAACCCCTTTTCGACACATGCTCACAACATTTCACCTCTCATACGCGTCCCTCCTTATAGGTCCGGGCGCAGGTTTTTGCAAAGCCTGCGCGCAGGGAGCCCGCCTCGAAGACTCACGCAGTCTGACCTGAGAGGGGCGCAAAACCGGCCATGACCCGCCATATTTTAGCCAACCTCCTCTGGCTCCATACTCTCGGCCCTTATTTTAAAAAAGTGTAGATCATGTCATTTCCAGACCTCGCCCCCTTGCTCAAACTCTTCGACGCGTTGCCCGGCCTCGACACACCGTATCAGGCCGGACTGCTCCTCTTTGCGGTCTTCGTGCTTCTGTCTTATCGGTTTTTTACCTCGCCAGAGACGGTTCTGCTCAAACGCGTTGCCATCGCGATCTTTCTCGTTCTTGCCTTTGTTCCGACCGTCATCTGGGTGGTGTTTTCACAACTCACCGGACGCGGCATGACCCTGCCGTTTCTCATGACAGGTGCCTCGAAACACGCCAAAAACCTGTTTATTGATTTCCGTTCAGACAAGACCGATCCCGATCTCTTCGACGAGCGCAGAGCCATTGAGGAAATGGATCGGTTCGGTGCGGACGGCGACTGGCAGGCGCTTCACGACCTCTTGCGCGACAATGATCGCCGGTGCGCAGCCACGCCGACCGGCTACGCGATCAACCAAACCTTGTTGGATCACCTGTTTCAGCCCTTCGACGTCATGCGGGACGCCGCCTATGAGGGCGGGTTCGATATCAACCTCGACACTTTGCGCGACAATGTGCAGCCCTATCGGGACCGGTTTGAGGCGCAGCCCGACGACTATATCGCGGCCGCGCTTTACGCGCGGGCGCATGTCGCCGCCGGTTGGGCCGCACGCGGGGAAATCTCGTTTGACATGATCAAGCCGCAAAATCTCGAGGCGTTTCTGGCGCATTTTTCAGAAGCCAACCGAATCCTGCATCGCTTTCCCGCCCGTGAGTACGACAGCGCGCTTCTGGCCCATATCGACTACGAGCTCTGCATCGGAAGCCCCCATGGCGCAGAGGAAATCCGGGCCAAATTCACAACGCTCCAGCGGCTCGATCCCGCCAACCCGCGCATTTATACCCGGCACGGCCTCCGGCTCTTGCCCCGGTGGTTCGGCGATTATCCAGAACTCGACGCCACAGCGCGTGCGCTGGCGGCACAGACCGAACCTCTCTTCGGCAAGGGCGCTTATGCGCTGACCTATTTGACGGCCCTTGAATATGACGAAGAGGCGCAGGCCAAAGTCGACCCCGAGCTGTTCATCGAAGCTGTCGAGGATTTTGTCACCTACACCGGCACGCAAATGGCCGTGAACCTGATGGCGCATCGCCTGATGACCGTGAGAGAGACCACTGAGACAGGGCCGCTCAGAACTGCGATTGACGCCTATGTACCAGCGCTCTTGAAAGAGGATCTGCTCTATGTGCTGCCTGAGATTTGGGAAAATATGGACGCGCGCAGCATACGCGGCATGTTGAGCCTCATGTGGATGGACGTGCTCGAAACCGGCAAACAGGTGCATTACACCTCCACTGGCGTCAAAATTCGTGAGGCCGACGCCGTCTGAGCCGCAAGGTTGCGCGGCTTGACCTCTTGCCCCCCGCGCGGCCCTGTCCTAGAAGGCTAGAAAACGCCAATCGAGGACCGCAAATCATGCTTGACCATCTCGAATATGCCGCACCGAAAGTGAAGACCATCGCCGGTGCGAAAGAGGATTGGGAACTCGTCATCGGGATGGAGATTCACGCCCAGGTCGCCTCCGAGGCCAAGCTGTTCTCCGGCGCCTCCACGCAATTCGGCAATGAGCCGAACTCGAACGTGTCCTTCGTGGATGCGGCGATGCCGGGCATGTTGCCGGTGATCAACGAATATTGCGTCGAGCAAGCGGTGCGCACGGGGCTAGGTCTCAAGGCGGACATCAACCTGTTTTCGGCCTTTGATCGCAAGAACTATTTCTACCCGGACCTGCCGCAGGGCTATCAGATTTCGCAGCTTTACCATCCGATCGTGGGCGAAGGCGAGGTTTTGGTCGATATGGAGCCCGGGATCGCCCGCAAGGTGCGGATCGAGCGCATTCACCTTGAACAGGACGCGGGCAAATCGATCCACGACATGGACCCGACCATGTCTTTCGTCGATTTGAACCGCACCGGTGTGGCGCTGATGGAGATTGTCTCGCGCCCCGACATTCGCGGGCCGGAAGAGGCCGCCGCTTACGTCCTGAAACTGCGTCAGATCCTGCGCTATCTGGGCACCTGTGACGGCAACATGCAGAACGGCAACCTGCGCGCCGACGTGAACGTGTCCGTGTGCCGTCCGGGTCAGTATGAGAAGTACCAGGAGACGCAGGATTTCTCGCATTTGGGCACCCGTTGCGAGATCAAGAACATGAACTCCACGCGGTTTATCCAGATGGCCATCGACTATGAGGCCCGCCGCCAGATCGCCATCCTCGAAGACGGCGGCACGGTCGATCAGGAAACCCGCCTCTATGATGCGGCCAAGAACGAAACCCGGTCCATGCGCTCAAAAGAGGAAGCACACGACTACCGCTATTTCCCCTGCCCCGATCTTCTGCCCTTGGAGATCGAACAAGAGTGGGTGGACGACATCGCGAAAAGCCTGCCGGAACTGCCGGACGAGAAAAAAGCGCGTTTCGTCAAAGACTTCGGCCTGTCGGAATATGACGCGGGCGTTTTGACCGCCGACACGGTGAATGCGGACTTTTTCGAGAAAGTCGTGGCCGTCGGCGAAGACGGCAAGCTCTCGGCCAACTGGGTGATCAACGAACTGTTCGGCCGTCTGAAAAAGGACGACACCGACATCGCGGAAAGCCCGGTCAGCCCGGAGCAACTCGGCGAGATCGTCAAGCTGATCAAGGCGGACACAATCTCCGGCAAGATCGCCAAAGACCTCTTCGAGATCGTCTACACCGAGGGCGGCAACCCCGCCGAGATCGTCGAAGCGCGCGGCATGAAACAGGTGACCGATACGGGCGCCATCGAGGCCGCCGTGGATGAGATCATCGCCGCCAACCCGGCGCAGGTCGAGAAAGCCAAAGCCAACCCGAAACTCGCGGGCTGGTTCGTCGGTCAGGTGATGAAAGCCACCGGCGGCAAGGCCAACCCGAAAGCGGTGGACGCGCTGGTCAAATCCAAGCTCGGCCTCTGAGCCGTGCCCAAACTGAGCAAGCCGTCCTTTTTGGGGCGGCTTTTTCATGTCAGGAGCAGAGAATGACCTTTCCTACGCCGCATATCTCCACACTGATCGATGTCCGCCCCGACTGGGTGGATTACAACGGCCATATCAATATGGCCTATTACGCCGTGATCATGGATTTGGGCGGCGATCAGATGTACCCGCTCCTCGGGCTGGGCGAGACCTACGCCAAGACCCAAGCGCACACCAGCTACACCGCCGAGGTGCACATCTGTTACAAGCGCGAGCTGAAACTGGGCGACCGGGTGCGGGTTCAGACGCAGCTTTTGGACTTTGACGCGAAGCGCATGGTGCTGTTCCATGAGATCCATCACGAAGACGGCTGGATCGCAGCGACTGCCGAGGAATTGCTCCTGCATATCGACATGTCGGGGCCGCGCGTCGTGCCCTTTCCGCCGGAGATCGCGGAAAATCTCGCGGCGCTGAAACAGGCGCATTCTGCTCTGCCCCGTCCTGCACAGGCCGGACGTGCGATTTCTCTGGCGAACAAGGCCGCCTGATGGCGTCAATCCTCCGTTAAGCCCTCTCGCGTAAGGCTATGACAGGAAGGAGATCGCCATGTCCCATTACGAATATATCGCCATTCCCGCCCCCCATGAGGGCGAAGCCAGTTCCGCCGCGCAAACACCACAGGCCCGGCTCGCCGATGCCGTCACCGTGCGCTTGAACGCGATGGCCGGCGACGGCTGGACCTATCTGCGCTCGGACGAGTTCACCCTGAACGGCGTCGAAGGCAAACAAGCCGTGCTGATTTTCCGCCGCGAAAGCGACTTTGGAGTCTTCGCGGGCGACAAGCCGGAATACGGCACCTTCGCCACGCCCTGATCGGGACAGGTTTGCGGTTCCATGCGCATGTGATTCCTGCGCACTTGACCCCCTCAGAAGATCGGCTACACCGGGGGCAACAAGGAGACGCTCGAATGCCCCGTTACGAATACCTGACCCTGCCCGCCCCGCGCAAAGGCGAGAAATCCAAGGGCGCGAAAACGCCCGAAGCCCGGATCGCGCAGGCGATGCAGAGCCTGTTGAACGAAAAGGGCCGCGAGGGCTGGGAGTATCTGCGCGCCGATCTGGTGCCGATGGAAGAACGCGCCGGGATCACGTCGAAAACCGTGAACTATCATACGGTTCTGGTGTTTCGCCGCGAGCTTGGAGAGGCCTCCGAGATGGCGTCTACCCTTGAAGCCGTGGTCGAGGCCGCACCTGCGCGCAAGTCGCTGGCCGCAGATCGTGACACGCCGCCGCCGTCCGTGCCCTTCCCCGCGAAGCCCGAGAAAGGCGCAGGCGCCGAGGCCCGCAAAGTCGCGCCCGATGTGGCCGAGGAAATCGCCGAAGACCGCGAGTCTTAAAGCGTTTCTCAAAAAACTTGAGACACTCATTTTTTGAGAAACGCAGCAATATCAATTCAGTGTGGCAACGTTTTTCGCTCAATCTAATTCAGATTAAACGAAAAACGCTTTAAGCCCTGCGCTTAGACATCCAGATCAAGCGCCAGCGCGTGAATGCGGGGCACCAGATCGCCTAAGGCTTTGTGCACCATGCGGTGGCGCGCGACCCGGGACTGGCCTTCGAAGGCTGTGCTGCGGATCAGCACGTTGAAATGCGTCTCGCCCGAGGCGCCTTCGGTGCCCGCATGTCCCGCGTGCGCAGCGCTGTCATCCACGACCAGCAATTCACTGGGCGCAAAGGCATTTTGCAAACGTTCACGGATTTGATCGGCAATTGTCATCATCGGCCCCTTTTCCATTTTGTCGTTCTCATCTAAAGTCTTGCGTCCGAGTCGAAAAGGTTGAGGCAGATGGATAAAAAAGACCCCTTCGGTTTTGATATGTCGGTATCTTCCGCGAAAAAGAACAAACGCGGCGGCCGCAGAGGCATGTCCGGCGCGTTCGAAACCTCCAAACGCAAATGCGAATGGGAGGGCTGTGAGGAAGCGGGCCAGTATCGTGCGCCGCGCTCCCCGGATCACCTCGACGAGTACAAATGGTTCTGCAAGGAACATGTGCGCGAATATAATCTGCAGTGGAATTTCTTCACCAATGCGACCGAGGCCGAGATGGATGCGGCCCATAAATCGTCCCAGACCGGCGACCGCCCGACCAAGCCCTTTGGCAAGAAATCGGTCGAACAGCGCGCCTGGGAACGCCTCGGCATCGACGATGCCCATGAGGTTCTGGGCGAAAACGCCACGCGCAATCCGGGCAAATCGGACCCTTCGGCGCCGACCCGCAAATTGCCGCCGGTGGAGCGTCAGGCGATCGAGATTCTGGAGGCCAAGGACCATTGGACCAAGGCCGAGATCAAGAAACAATATCGCGCCCTGATCAAGGTGCTGCACCCCGACGTGAACGGCGGCGACCGTTCGCAAGAGGAGCAGTTGCAACAGGTGGTCTGGGCCTGGGACCAGCTCAAGGAAAGCCGCTGGTTCAAGTGATCCATCGGCACGCATCGCCTTTAAAAACCGCCCCCAACCGGGCGGTTTTTTTAGTGTCCGCGGATCGGATTTAACCCGGTGGCAAGCTTAGCGCGTGTAAAATAAGGCCTCTTCATCTGGCGCCATGCAGGGTCGAACCATGAAAATGTCATATCGCATGTGGAACATCGCCTTCCATTTGTCCTTTCTGTGGACCAGCACAACCTGCATGCTGCTGTCGAGCCATCCGCATTTCGTCGCAGAATTCGGATTGAATTCCGCATCGCTGCTGACCTCGGTGGCGGTTCTGTCGGCTATGGTCATCGGCGTGCGCCTGCGCAGGTTTTGGGCATCTGGCCCGATGAATGTGCTCTGGGCGGCTGCCGTCACGTCGCTTTTGGCCGCAGGTCTTGCCTTGACCGTGACACATCTGGCGAATGTGCTGTTCTACGGGGACAGGTTTTTGAGCCTGATCTATTTGCCGTTGACCTTTGCCTCTGCCACCTTGCTTGTGCCCATGGAGTTGGTCTCACACCCCATAGCCGCACTGGTTTGGGTCACGGGCAGCATCATGACGGCGATCTTTGCCCGGCTGACCTGTCACGTCCAAAAACAGGCGCAGTCGCAAAATCGCCCGGTACCGCACTCCGTCCAAGGCGCACGCAGAAAGCCACGGGCCCAGGAGTAAAACCGATTAGGCTCAATGAGCTGCCCCGTCTGCTTTTTTGCCACGCAGGGCACGGATCAGTGGATTGATCACCTTGGCCACGATGGGGATCAGGATCAACCCGTAGATCAGGCCGAAAATACCATCGAAGAAGGCGGTAACGAACCAGGTGACGAACTCCGCCGCACCTTTGAGCGCATGCGCCGCCAGTTCGGCGATATGGTGGATGTCCTCATAGGGATGGTGCAGGCCCAACTCGTGCAGCCCGTGGATCACGATAGAGCCGCCGACCCAGATCATCGCCGCCGTGCCGACGATCATCAGAAGCTTCATCAGGAACGGCATGAATTTCACAATGCCACGCCCCAGAGTACGGGTGGCCGAGAGCCGTCCGACACGTGCCAGCCAAAGCCCGAAATCATCGGCTTTGACGATCAACGCGACACTGCCATAGACAACCACGGTGATCAGAATGCCCGCGAGCGCCAATGCGCCCGCCTCGAACCAGATCGACAGCCCCGGATCGAGTGCGGAGAGAATGATCGTCATGATCTCGGCGGAGAGGATGAAATCGGTTTTCACCGCGCCGGAGACCTTTTGCTCTTCGAGATGGGTGGGGTCGCCCTGTGCGGGCTGACCATCGGCATGGGGCGCGTGGGGTTTGAACAGGTGATAGACTTTCTCGGCGCCCTCGAAGCAAAGATAGGAGCCCCCCAGCATCAAGAGCGGCATGATCAGCCAAGGCGCAAAGCTCGACAGGAGGAGCGCCAGCGGCAGAAGGATCACCAATTTGTTGCGGATCGAGCCAAGCGCGATCTTGCCGACAATGGGCAATTCGCGCGCGGGGGCAAAGCCATGGACATATTTCGGCGTCACGGCGGCGTCGTCAATCACGGCACCTGCGGCCTTGGCGGAGGCTTTCGCCGCCTGTGCCGCGACATCGTCCACATTGGCCGCCGCCACTTTCGCGATCCCCGCGACATCGTCCAAAAGCGCCAGAAGACCGCTCATCTCATTGTCCCCACAGAAAAACTACATTGGACCGTATCTAGGCACGAACCGATCAGAAGGCCAACCCGAACCGCATAAAAAAGCGGGGCGCGCGCGCATATCGCACACACCCCGCCTCCGCATGAACCGCGACAGATTACATGGCCGGCAAAAGCACCTTGTCGATCACATGGATCACGCCGTTCGATTGGTCCACATCGGCGATGGTGACGGTGGCAGCATTGCCCTGTTCGTCCTCGATCATCACCATGCCGTCTTTGACCATGGCTTTGAGCGTGCAACCGCCCACGGTCGGCACGTCATGCACGCCGCCGTCGTCTTCGATCATGCCGACAAGCGCCTCGGACATCACGTCAGCGGCGACCACGTGGCAGGTCAGGATTTTGGTCAACTGATCCTTGTTTGCAGGCTCAAGGAGGGTCTCGACCGTGCCCTCGGGCAGCGCGGCAAAGGCCTCGTTCGAGGGCGCGAAGACGGTGAACGGCCCCTCGCCCGACAGCGTCTCGACAAGACCCGCAGCCTGAACGGCGGCCACAAGCGTGGTGTGGTCGGCGGAATTCACGGCGTTTTCGACGATATTTTTGTCGGCGAACATCTCGGCACCGCCCACCATCGGGTTCTTGGCCATGTGATCGTCCGCAAATGCGGTGGTGGCCAGAAGCGTCGCGGTGGCGGCGGCAAAAATCGTGCGTTTCATGAGGTGTCTCCCTTAAATGCCCCGACCCAGCGTCGAGGTTGTAAAGGCTACGGGACGGATCCAAGGGCAGATCACCGCGCGACAATCACAACAGATCACAGGGCCGTGAGGCTTTGCACAGGGCGCCCTCAGAGAATGCGGGCCTCTGCGGCGCACTGCCCCTTGCACCCGACGGCGCGACAGGGCAAGAAGTCAGGTGAGACGAATTCCAAGAGAACGGGCAAGATCATGGACGCGAGCGCAAAACCGACCGAAACCATTTCCGTGCGCGATGTTTTCGGCATCGACACCGACATGACGGTGAAAGGCTTTGCCGAAGGCTCGGACCGTGTGCCCGCGCTGGACCCGACCTATAAATTCGACCCGGACACCACGATGGCGATCCTCGCGGGTTTTAGCCACAATCGTCGCGTGATGGTTCAGGGCTATCACGGCACGGGCAAATCCACCCACATCGAACAGGTGGCCGCGCGCCTCAACTGGCCGTCGGTGCGTGTGAACCTCGACAGCCACATCAGCCGGATCGACCTGATCGGCAAAGACGCGATCAAGCTCGTGGACGGCAAACAGATCACGGTGTTCCAGGAAGGCATCCTGCCCTGGGCGCTGCGCAACCCCTGCGCCATCGTGTTCGACGAATATGATGCGGGCCGCGCCGACGTGATGTTCGTGATCCAGCGCGTGTTGGAGGCGGACGGCAAGCTGACGCTTCTCGACCAGAACGAGGTGATCACGCCGAACCCCTATTTCCGCCTCTTCGCCACCGCCAACACCGTGGGTCTGGGCGACACGACGGGCCTGTACCACGGCACGCAACAGATCAACCAGGCACAGATGGACCGCTGGAGCCTCGTCGCGACGCTCAACTATCTGAGCCACGATGCGGAATCGAATATCGTCCTGTCGAAGGCGCCGCATTACAACACGGAAAAAGGCCGCAAGACGATCAGCCAGATGGTGACCGTCGCGGATCTGACCCGCACCGCCTTCATGAACGGCGATCTCTCAACCGTGATGAGCCCGCGGACCGTGATCACCTGGGCGCAGAACGCGGAGATTTTCCGCGATGTCGGCTATGCCTTCCGCCTGACGTTCCTGAACAAATGCGATGAATTGGAGCGCCAGACCGTGGCTGAATTCTATCAGCGGTGTTTTGACGAGGAACTGCCCGAGTCGGCAGCCTCTGTGGCGGGCTAAACGCGCTATCAATTCGAGATTGAAAGCGGGCCTTCGGGTCCGCTTTTTCTTTGGGATCAAGACATTGGCGCAACGCGCGCCGTGGTTAAGCGCCGTGAAACCAATTTCTGCCACGCTGATACCATGCGTTGGCTCTCGGTCATAACCGCCGCTTTGGTCATCAGCCTCACTGCGGCCCAGTCCGCCCCGGCCCTCCCGGCCCGGGACAGCTCTCTTTCGGACCCGCTGTTGCGCAGCTTTGCCTATTGCGCCGGGCGGTTTTCGGCGGAGTTGGAATTCAGCTGGATGTTTGCCGAAATGGACAGCGACCGGATCGCCCGAGAGCGACTGGCGATGATCTCGTTGCTCGACGCCGTCAGCCCGGTTGATGAGGGACCAAACGTGCTGCACCTGCGGCTGGTTGCCAAGTTTGCCCATAGCGAATTGCTGACCGGGATGCGGTTCAATAGCCGGCCCGAAGAGGCCGCACTCGCCAGACACCGCGCCGAGGTCGAGATCGCGCAGTGCCGCGCCCTGATTTTAAGCTGAACCGAAAGGTATAGCCATAGTATATACAAAACTCTTGCCAGAAAGACGAATCCCGCCTAGCCTCAATGTAACAAATCCACGACAGACAAAGGCCATGACACGACACGCACGCACAGAGTCTCTTTCCCAAACCCGCTCTAAACCCTTGGGCTGGATCGGAAAAACGGCTGCGCTTTTGTGTCTTATGTCCGCTTTTGCCACGCCGCTGCGCGCCGCCCCTGTGCCCGCCGACGACCCTTTGGCCCGGCAATTCGCCTATTGCGCCGGACGGCTGTCGGCGGAGGCTCAGCATCATGAGGATCGGGAACTTTATGCATTGAAAGAGGCGATGCAGGAGCTTTTGGCGGCGCTGATTTCACCAGAGTCCGGGCCTGCCTATGAAGAGCTGCGCATCGCGGGCCATGTATCACAGAGCGAATTGCTGGCCGTGTCGCGGTTTTCTTTCGACCCGCGCGAGGCGGACCGTGCCAAGGCGCTGGCCGCCGAAAACATGCGGCAATGTCGCGGGATTCTGCTCGGCGGTTGAGGCCTGATCCACGTAAAAAGGCCCGCCAAAATGACGGGCCTTTTCGCCTTACATGTGCGTGGTTTATACCATCGTTAGAAAGACTTACGCCTCGCGTGCCGCTTTCGTGGCTTTGGTCCACCAGGTCAGATCACCCAGCATCGCTTCGACGGACGGCAGGATGCCCGCTTCGATCTCGGACATCTCGGCATTGGCGCCCAGCGGGGACACTTTGAAGAAGTCGGAGCCGGAGATGTAAACGGCGGAGCGCACCGGCACCATTTGCAGGTTGATCACCACGGCGCGCAGATGCTCGACCGCACGCGCGCCACCGACAGCACCGTAACCGAAAACGGCGGCAGGTTTGCGCACCCATTCCTTACCGGCCTGATCCAGCGCGTTTTTCAACGAGGCCGGGATCGAGGAGTTATACTCGGGCGTCAGGAAGATATAGCCGTCATATTCGGCCATTTTTTCCTGCCATGCGACAGCTTTTTCGTCAGAGGACGGCATCCAGAGGTTCGAGGCCATCTCGTTGAACATCGGCAATTCGTAATCTTTCAGATCGACGAGATCGAAATCCAGATCAGAGCTGAGCTCTTTCACTTTTGCAAAGAGCCATTGCGCCGGTTTGTCGGCAAAACGGGCATCACGGGTGGAGCCAATAACGATGGCAATTTTCGGGTTGGACATAGGGACTTCCTTTTACATACGCACATCTCGGGGAGGAGGGGGTGATGTGTCTTGCCCCTAAATAAATCCGCACATACAAAAGCTTCAAGACGACATTATGTGCGCAAGAGTTGGAAAGCCTGTGCACCCCTGCGACGTCCTTGACTCTTGGCGCTTTTTTCAGCGTATCCCCGGTCGCATCCCTGCACGGCTCTTTCGTTTGTCTTTCGCTTGCCCGGCCTCAAATCGCATGATTTAACGAGCCTATGACCAAGCCCTCAGACAACCCGGCCGATCCGTTTAAAAAAGCACTCGCGGAAGCGACGAAAGTCCTGGCCGACGATGGCGATTTGACCGTCACCTATTCGATGGACCCCTCGGGGATTTCCGGTGATACCGTGCGCTTGCCGCAAGTGTCGCGCCGGATGTCGAAGGATGAGGTGCTGATCGCGCGCGGCACCGCCGACGCTTTGGCTTTGCGCCATAAATTCCACGACCAAAGCACGTTCCAACGCTACGCCCCGCCGGGACAGATGGCCTATGACATCTACAACGCGCTGGAAACCGCACGCTGCGAGGCCGCCGGCGCGCGCTTCATGCCCGGCACCGGCAAGAACATCGACGCCAAGATCGGCCATGAGGCCATGCGCCGAGGCTATGACGGCATTTCCAAACGCGAAGACGCGCCGCTGGCGCAGGCGATGGGCTATTATCTCCGCGAAAAGGCGACCGGGCGGACGCTGCCCGCAGGTGCGGACAATGTGCTCGATCTGTGGCGCGATTTCATCGAAGGTCAGACGACGGACACGTTTGAAGACCTCGACAGTCTGCTTGAGGATCAAAAGGGCTTTGCCCGCCTCGCCCGCCGCGTGATCGAAGAGCTTGGCTACGGCGATCAGCTGGGCGAGGACCCGGATCAGACTGACCCGGAAGAGGATCAATCCGCCGAGACCGAGGAACAGGACGAAGAGCCGGACAGCCAGGGTGAAGAGCAGGAGCAGGAGGACGAAAACGAGGCCAGCTCCGAAGACACCCAGGAAGAACAGCAGGACATGCAGGAGGCCACCGCGTCCTCCGACGACATGGCCGAGGATGAGTTCTCCGAGGAAGTCGAGCTGCCGCAGGACGAGAGCGACGTCGAACCGCCGCAGCCCGCGCCCATCTCGGATGCCGACCCGAATTATCAGGTCTTCACCTCCGCGCATGACGAAGAGATCATGGCCGAGGAACTGGCGGAACCCGCCGAGCTTGAACGCCTGCGCGCCTATCTCGACCAGCAGTTGGAGCCGCTGAAAGGCGCCGTCTCGCGACTGGCGAACAAATTGCAGCGCCGTCTTCAGGCGCAACAGAACCGCTCCTGGGAGTTCGATCTCGAAGAGGGCATTTTGGACGCGGGGCGTCTCGCGCGTGTGGTGGCGAACCCGACGACGCCGCTGTCCTTCAAGGTCGAAAAAGACACCGAGTTCCGCGACACTGTGGTGACGCTTTTGCTCGACAACTCCGGCTCGATGCGCGGACGCCCGATCTCCATCGCCGCAATCTGTGCCGATGTGCTGGCCCGCACGCTGGAGCGGTGCAACGTCAAGGTCGAGGTCCTGGGCTTTACCACGCGGGCGTGGAAAGGCGGGCTGTCGCGCGAGGAATGGCTGAGCCAGGGCCGTCCGCAACAGCCGGGCCGTTTGAACGATCTGCGCCACATCATCTACAAATCCGCCGACGCGCCGATGCGTCGGACGCGGGCCAATCTGGGCCTGATGATGAAAGAAGGCCTGCTCAAGGAAAACATCGACGGTGAGGCGCTTGAATGGGCGCATCGCCGGATCACGGCGCGTCCCGAGGCGCGCAAGATCCTTATGGTGATCTCCGACGGCGCGCCGGTCGATGACAGCACGCTCTCCGTCAACCCCGCGAATTATCTGGAAAAACACCTGCGCGATGTGATCGCCATGGTCGAAAAACGCCGTCAGGTGGAGCTTTTGGCCATCGGCATCGGCCATGACGTGACGCGGTACTACGACCGCGCCGTGACCATCACCGACGCCGAGCAACTGGCCGGTGCGATGACGGAGCAGCTCGCGTCCCTGTTCGACAGTGACCCGCGGGCGCGTGCGCGCGTGATGGGCATGCGCCGCGCCTCTTGAGCGCTATTTGAGTATTTTAAACTGCAATGAAGGACATTGAAAAATGTTCCAAAGCTTTGACGTGACCTCTCGCCCAGACCAGGCCGCCCCGCGTGTGACCGCGCTGCGCCAAGAGATGAGTGAGGCCGGGCTCGACGCCTTTCTCGTGCCGCGCGCCGATGCGCATCAGGGCGAATATGTCGCCCCTTGTGACGAGCGTCTGGCCTGGCTCACCGGCTTCACCGGATCGGCGGGGTTTGCCGTGGTGCTCAAGGGCCGTGCGGCTGTGTTCACCGATGGGCGGTATACGGTTCAGGTGCGCGCCCAATGCGATTCGAAGATTTTCGATTACGTCGATTGGCCGGGGACGTCTTTGGGCGGCTGGCTTTTGGGAGAGACGGCGGAAAAGATCGGCTTTGATCCCTGGCTGCACACGATCCGTGAGGTCGAGGGCCTGCGTCAGATGCTTGCGGGCAGCGGCAAGGAGCTGATCTCCACGGGCAATCTGGTGAACAAAATCTGGAGCGACCGCCCGGCCCGGCCCTCTGAGCCGGTGGCAACCCAACCCTTTGAGCTTACGGGGAAAACCTCAGAGGAGAAATTCGCGGAAATTGGCGACGCGGTGGCGGCACAGGGCGCCGAAGCGGTGGTGCTCACCCTGCCCGACAGCCTGTCGTGGCTCTTGAACATTCGCGGCTCTGACATCGCGCATAACCCGGTGGTGCAGGCCTTTGGCATTCTGACCGTGACCGGGAGGCTGATGCTGTTTGACGAGGCCACGAAATATACCCATCTCGGCCCGGACCCGCGCATTTCCATCCTGCCGCGTGCCGCTTTCGGCGCCGCTTTGGCGGAGCTGACGGGGCGTGTGCTGGTCGATCCCGGCAGCGCGCCCTTCGCGGTCAAAACCATGCTGAAACACGCCGAAATCGTTGAGGGCACGGACCCCTGCATTCTGCCGAAGGCCTGCAAAACGCCCCAGGAAATCGCCGGTTCGCGCGAGGCACATCTCAGAGACGGCGCGGCGATGGTCGAGTTCCTGAGCTGGCTGTCCGAACAGATGCCCGAGGATTTGACCGAGATCGAAGTGGTGAAACAACTCGAATCCTTCCGTGCCGCCACGGGTCAGCTCAAGGACATCTCTTTCGACACGATCTGTGGCTCCGGTCCCAATGGCGCCATCGTGCATTACAGGGTGACCGACGACACGAACCGCGCGCTGAAAGAAGGTGAGCTTTTGCTGATCGACAGCGGCGCGCAGTATCAAGACGGCACCACCGACATCACCCGCACCGTCGCTTTGGGCGATCCGGGCGCGGAGGAACGCGCCGCTTTCACCGCCGTGTTGCAGGGCATGATCGCAATCTCCACAGCGCGCTTTCCGCGTGGCGTGGCGGGCGGGCACCTCGATGCGCTGGCGCGTGCGCCACTGTGGCGGATGGGGCGCGATTATGACCACGGCACAGGCCATGGTGTCGGCGCTTACCTGTCAGTTCACGAGGGCCCGCAACGGATTTCCCGGCTCTCGATGTTGCCGCTCGAAGAGGGCATGATCCTGTCGAACGAGCCGGGCTATTACCGCGAAGGCGCTTACGGCATCCGCATCGAAAACCTGATCGTGGTGCAGGAGGGGCCTGAGCTGACCGGCGCCGATCCCCGCGAGATGCTGAGTTTCGAGACGCTCACCTGGGTGCCGATCGACCGCACTTTGATCCTCGCCGACGAGCTGGCTCCCTGGGAACAGGATTGGATCAACGCCTATCACGAAGAGGTCTGGGATAAGCTCAAGGATCGTGTCTCCAAACATGCCAAAACCTGGCTGCGGCAAGCGGTTGCACCTGTCTGACATATACCTGACATGCAAAGCCTGATAGAACCTTGTCGAAACCGACAAAAGCGCGTTGTGGCGACCCTTTATACGACGTTTTGACGGGACGTTTTCAGGCCCGTCTGGCTTCATGTTTGCGGTCAATGGGTCTAAGCTGCGCGCAACACAAATAAAAAGGACGACGACATGGGAGATCACATCAAAATTCGCCCCGCTGCGGGCAAATGGGTGGTGCGCGCGGGCGGGGCCGTTCTGGGCGAAACCGCCAATGCGCTGGAGTTGACCGAGGGTGATTACCCGCCGGTGATCTATTTCCCGCGCGAAGACCTTGCCATGGCGTTTTTGGAGGAAACCGACACCGTCGCGGCCTGTCCGTTCAAAGGCACGGCCAAGCATTTCGACATTCACACCAAATCCGTGGTGATCGAAAACGCCGCCTGGAGCTATGAAGAGCCCAATGACGTGGCCGCAGAGGTCAAAGGCTACATCGCCTTCTACGCCCAAAAGGCCGCTGTCGAGCAGCTCTGAACTTTTTCTTGGTCTAAAGCGTTTTTCAAAAACTTGAGGCACTCAATTTTTGAAAAACGCAGCAAGATCAATTCAGTGTCGCAACGTTTTTCGCTCAATCTGATTCAGATTAAACGAAAAACGCTTTAAATACTCATGAAAACGCGGGGCAGATCTGTCCCGCGTTTTGCGTTTACGAATGCTCTTCCGCCGCCGTTTCCGCCAGTTTACGCGAAAACACCCGCAACGCGTCGACTTGAAACAACGCGCCATGCAGCTCGGCGCCGGTGTCCTCGCGCAGGGTCACCACCGGGATAAAGATCAGATTGTTCTTCTCAAACAAAGGCATGGCCTTTTCCAGCGTGGCATTGGGCGAGAGGTAAATCCCCTGCCCGATCAGCTCGCGACAGGCCTCCTCGGAGGCCGCCCGCGGGGCGTCGGGTTTGCGGTAGCATTGATGCACCCGGACGGTGGCCAAGAGATAGGCCTGAGGCCCCGCCGCCAGATGCACGTTGCGGCGCTCCAAAAGGGTGAGGAAGAACGAGCGATCCACCAGACGCGACGCCAAAGCGGTGGACAAGGAGACGGTGACCATCACCGCCAATCCCGTCTGCCAGTCGCCAGTGAGTTCAAAGACGATCAAGGTGGTGGAAATCGGCGCGCCCAGAACGGCCGCCGCCACCGCCCCCATCCCCGCAAGCGCATAAAGCGTCGCAGTGCCGGAGACGGTCGGAAAGATCGCCGTCGCCACGAGGCCGAAAGACAGCCCCGTCAGCGACCCGACCATCAGCGCCGGCGAAAACACGCCCCCGCCCATGCGGCCCGCCATGGTGATGGAGACGGCGATGACCTTGATCACTGTGTAGATCACCGCCTGCCACAACAGCAGCTGTCCGGTGAGCGCATAAGAGGTCGTCTCATAGCCGACCCCGATGATATGTGGGAATTGGATGGCGATCAGGCCCAGCAGGAGCCCGGCGAAGGCGGGTCTGAGCACTGGCGGCAGGTGCAGCTTTTCCTGCACCCAGCTGCCAAAATCATCCGCCATGAAAATCGTCCGCATCATCAGGACGGCGACCAACCCGCACAAAAGCCCAAGAAGCAAAAAGGCCGGCAATTCCACGTAGAACGTCAGGGCACCCTCGGCGGCCAGCGTGAATTCGGTCACACCGCCGAATTCCATCCGGTTGATCACCGTGCCCGCCACAGAGGCGATGGCAATCGGGGCAAAGGCGTGGACGGCGAAATGACGGAGCACCACTTCGAGCGCGAACAAGGCGCCCGCGATGGGCGCGTTAAATGAGGCCGAGACAGCGGCGGCCACGGCACAGCCCAAGAGATCCCGCCCGGTGATGCCATCGGCATGCAGCCGGTTCGACACCCATGTCGAGATCACCCCCGCTAAGTGCACCACGGGCCCTTCGCGCCCCGAAGAGCCGCCCGTGGAAAGCGTGATGAGAGAGGCCAGCGCGGAGGCAAGGCCCGCACGTTTCTCCACCCGGCCCTCGTTCATCGCGGCGCCCTCGATCACATCGGCGACCGAGCGCACGCGGCCGTCCGGCGTGAACCAGTTCAACACGATGCCGACCAAAAGCCCGCCGAAGACCGGCAAAAGCAGCACCCAGAACCAAGGCAGCTCGCTTGCGAAACTGTGCAGGTGGCGCAGGTCATGGGTGCCGTAAAACAGGCCCTGCAGATAATCGATCGCCTTGCGAAACGACAGCGCGGCAAAGCCCGAGGCGATCCCGATCAACAGCGCAATGAACCAGAACTGGATCTGGCTCGGCCCACGACGGCGCATCAGGTCGAGCGCCTCGATCAGACCCTCGCGGATGTCCTGAAACGCTTTCGCCGGATATGCCGTTTTGTCCTCGGCCATCTGTTTCCCCCGCCCTCGCTTTTATCGTCGTTCTCGCCCCGTACCCTCTGACGCAGCGACAGTCGCTCAAAACCGCCCAGACATGCGCATCCGCTTTCCCTGACTGCCCGCCTCCTTTATGGTCGCCGGGCCTTAACAGACAAGTGAGTCCCCATGATTGACACAGCATATGCCGCGCTTTCCAATGTTCTAGAGGGTCGGCTCACCCGATCCAAGTCCGAACTCGATCAGCATGGCCTGTCTGAGACCTGGTTCCCGCACACGCCACCCGAGGCGGTCGCCTACCCGGAAACCACCGCGGAAGTCTCCGAGATCATGAAAATTTGCCACGCCCATGGTGTGCCTGTGACGGCCTTTGGCGCCGGCACCTCTTTGGAAGGGCAGACGCTGGCGATCTGCGGCGGTCTGGTGGTGGATTTCAACCGCATGAACCGGGTGCTGCGGGTCAATGACGCCGATATGGACGCCGTGGTTCAGCCCGGCATCACCCGCGAGGCGTTGAATGTCGAGCTGCGCAGCACCGGTCTGATGTTCCCGGTCGATCCGGGCGCCAATGCCTCGCTCGGCGGTATGGCCATGACGCGAGCGTCCGGCACGACGGCGGTGCGATACGGCACGATGAAAGAGAATGTCATCGGGCTCGAAGTCGTTCTGGCCGACGGGACCATTATTCACACCGGAAGCCGGGCGCGGAAATCCTCGGCGGGCTATGATCTGACCTCGCTTTTCGTGGGCTCCGAGGGCACGCTTGGGTTGATCACCGAAATGACCGTGCGGCTCCATGGTCAGCCGGAGGCGATCTCCGCCGCCGTCTGTTCCTTTGACGACATCACCCCTGCCGTCGAGGCCGTGATCGCGACGATCCAGATGGGTCTGCCGATGGCGCGGATTGAGTTTTTGGATGCCGAAAGCGTAGAGGCCGTCAATAAATACTCCGGCGCCGATTTCCCACTGAAACCGCATCTTTTCGTCGAATTCCACGGCTCCGAGGCCACCGTCGCCGAACAGGTCGAAACCTTTGGCGAGATCGTGCATGATTTTGGCGGCTCGGATTTCCAATGGGCCGCAAAGGCCGAAGATCGCACCGCGCTCTGGACCATGCGCCACCATGCCTATTGGGCCTGTCTGGCACTGCGCCAAGGCGCGAAGGCGGTGGTCACCGACATCTGTGTGCCGATCTCGAAACTGGCCCAAGCGGTCGAAGAAACCCGCGCCGACATCGCGGCCTCTCCCCTAAAAGGGCCGATTTTGGGCCATGTCGGCGACGGCAATTTCCACGCGATCCTGTTGGTCGACCCGAATGACGCGGCGGAGATCAAAGAGGGCAAACGTCTGGCACATCTGATGGCCGAACGGGCGCTGAAACTGGGCGGGACGATTACGGGCGAGCATGGCATCGGCATGGGCAAAAAGGGGCTGATGCCGGAGGAACATGGCGCCGCATGGGGGATCATGGGCCAGATCAAAGCGGCGATGGACCCGACAAATATCCTCAATCCCGGCAAAATGGTGCCCTAAAGCGTTTTTCGTTTAATCTGAATCAGATTGAGCGAAAAACGTTGCGACACTGAATTGATCTTGCTGCGTTTTTCAAAAATTGAGTGCCTCAAGTTTTTTGAAAAACGCTTTAACCGGACGCTGAAAGAAAACGGGCGCGGAAAACTCCGCGCCCAAAACTCGCTACCCTTCACGGGCACCAGTATAAAAGAGATCTGCTACAGATTGATTAAGGCAGTTAAGCCTCTGATTTAGCCCGCCAAAAGCGACCTTGCCGCCTCTCGCGCGGCATCAGAGATCGTGTCGCCTGACAGCATCCGCGCCAATTCATCGACTCGCGCACCCGCGTCCAGCGGCGTCACCTCAGAGAGTGTCACGCCCCCCTCAACCCGTTTCGACACGCGCCAATGATGGCCGCCAAGTGCCGCCACCTGCGGGCTGTGGGTCACGACCAGCACTTGGCCTTCGTCGGAGAGCGCCTTGAGCCGTCGCCCGACCGCATCGGCGGTGGCGCCGCCGACGCCACGGTCGATCTCGTCGAAAATCATCGTCACACCGGTCTGGTCGCGGGTCAGACAGACCTTGAGCGCCAAGAGAAAGCGCGACAGCTCGCCACCGGAGGCGATCTTGCCCAGAGGCCCAGAGGGCGCGCCCGGGTTGGTGGCAACGGTGAAAGACACCTCGTCGCGACCCTCGGCGCCCGGCTCCCCTTGGGTGATTTCGGTCGCAAACACCGCGCGCTCCATTTTCAGGGGCGCCAATTCGCGGGCCATGAGCGCGTCGAGTTCTGACGCGGCTTTTTGGCGGGCCTCGGTCAGAGCTTTCGCAGCCGCGTCATAGGCGCTTTCCGCCTGTGTCACAGATTTGGCCAGCGCGGCCAGATCGCCCGCACCGCTATCAAGCGCGGCGAGTTTGCTGCGGAATTCTTCGCCCAAGACCGGCAGCTCATCGGCCAGAACATTGTGCTTGCGCGCCAAGCCTCTGATCGCAAAGAGCCGCTCTTCGAGCACTTCCAGATCATGCGGATTGAAGCGCAAGGACTCGATGCACTCTTCGACATCGGATTGCGCCTCAGCCAATTCATTGAGCGCCCGCCCAAGCGCCTCGATCGCGCTATCAAGCCGCCCATCGGCCTTTTCCGCAGCCCCTTCGAGCCACTTGAGCGCATCCGACAACATGCCCTCACCACCATCGTAGGAGAGCGCCTGATGCGCCTTGGCGACATCTGCGGCGATCTTTTCCGCCGATTGCATGAGGCGACGTTCGGCGTCCAATTTGGCCTCTTCGCCCGGCTCCGGCGCCAGCGCGTCGAACTCGCCCACGGCGTGGCGCAGGAAGTCCTCTTCCTCTTTCAACGCGGCCTGTTCGGCTTCGGCCAAAGCCAGTGCTTTGCGCGCCGCAGCCAGCGTTTTCCACGCACTCCGGGTCGTGGCCAAGAGCGACTCAACCCCGCCAAAAGTGTCGAGTAAAACGCGATGTCCGCGCGGGTTCAACAGGCCGCGATCATCATGCTGACCATGCAGCTCGACCAGAACCTCCGACAGGCGCCGCAGGACATCGCCCGAGACCCGCCGGTCATTGACCCAAGCGGTCTTGCGCCCATCCGCCGTGTTCACCCGCCGCAGGATCAGCTCGCCATCGTCGGTGTCCATGCCCAGCTCGGTCAGGACCTCTTCGGCGTCATGGCCTTTGGGCAGGTCGAACACGGCCGTCACCTCGCCCTGCGCGGCCCCCGCGCGCACCAGATCGGCACGCCCGCGCCAGCCCAGAACAAAGCCGAGACTGTCAAGAAGGATGGATTTGCCCGCGCCGGTCTCGCCGGTCAAAACGTTGAGACCCGGCTGAAACTCAAGCTCCAGCCGGTCGATGATCAACATGTCCCGGATGTCGAGACTTCTCAGCATTTTTGTGTGAGCCTCAGAGCCATTCGCCGCGGATCATCTGACGATAGATCGCGCCAAGCCAGTTGTTTTCAAAGGCCTTCGGCTCAAGCCCCTGCCCCGTGAGCAATTTGTAGCTGTCCTGATACCATTCCGACGACTGGTAGTTGTGACCGAGGATCGCACCCGCAGTCTGCGCCTCTTCGACGAAACCCAGCGCCAGATAGCTTTCGACCAGACGATGCAGCGCCTCAGCGGTGTGTTGCGTGGTCTGGAATTGCTCCACCACGACACGGAACCGATTGGCCGCGGCGGTGTAATGCTTGTGCTTCAGGTAGTAGCGCCCGATCTCCATCTCCTTGCCAGCAAGGTGATCGAAGGCCAGATCGAATTTCAGAATCGCGGAGCGCGCATACTCGGTGTCAGGATAGCGCTCGATCACGACACGGAGCGCTTGCAACGCCTGGAAGGTCAGGCCCTGGTCCCGGCCCACATCGTCGATCTGGTCGTAATAGGAGAGCGCCAGAAGGTATTGCGCATAGGCGGCATCTTCGTCGGCGGGGTAGAAATCGAGAAAGCGCTGCGCAGCAACGCGGGCGTTCTCGTAATCCTTGTCGCGGTGATAGGAGAAGGCCTGCATGATCAGCGCGCGTTTCGCCCAGTCGGAATAGGGGTAGAGGCGCTCGACCTCGCCAAAATACTGCGCGGCGTCGCCGAAATCCTTTTGCGTGATCTCATATTCCGCGCGGGCGTAGATCTCTTCTGCCGGGTAGCCTTCCAAATCGCGCGTCGGACCGTTGTCTCCACAGGCTGTCAAAAAAGCCATGGAAAATCCGAGCACTACTGCGAAATGACCTGTTTTTCGTGCCGTCATGAAAGGCCCTACCCTCACCGTTCCACACGCCCCTCCTTGGGGGCGTGCCCACACTCCTAGCACAGAAAAATCCGAGGCAAAACGCCTTTAGACGGGAAAAGTCGTCACGTGATCGTCACGTCGTAAAATGCGCTGGAATGTGGGGTTGTCCTGTTGCTCGCCCGAGCCAAAAGATGAGCCGAAAGATCAGGCGCAAAAGGCCAGATCGGCGCGGCTGACACCGGCGCCCGGCAGGCGTTTCGCGGTTTTCGCGTCCACCGTGACAAAAGCCCAGGCGCCCGGCGTGGCAAAGAGCTTGCGCAAGAGCGCATTGGTCACCGCATGGCCGGATTTCTGACCGACGTAGCGGCCCAGAATCGGCGCACCCGCAAGGTAGAGATCGCCCAGAGCATCGAGCATCTTGTGACGCACCGGCTCGTCGTCGTGGCGCAGACCGGAAGGCCCGCCGTTGACCTTGTCGTCATCAAAAACGACGGCATTCTCACCGGCCACACCCCCCAGAGCCAGACCATTGGCCTGCATCAAATCGACCTCGGCCTGACGGCAGAAAGTGCGACAGTTCGACAGTTCACGGACGAAGGCGCCATTGGCCATCACGAGATGTTTGTCCTGCACGCCGATCGCACGATCCGCGAAATCGATGTGGAATTCGATCTCCATCGCCTCAGAAGGTTCGAGACGCGCGGTGGCATTCTCGGTCTCAACTTCGACAGGTTTCAGGATTTTGAGCGCCCGCGCCGGACCGTCCTGACGCACGAGACCGACGGCCAGGATGCCATCGACGAAGGGCGCGGCAGAGCCATCGAGGATCGGCACTTCCGGGCCATCGACGGAGACGGTGACATTGGTCACGCCACAGCCCGCAAGCGCCGCCATGATATGTTCGATGGTCGACAGCTCGACGCCGTCTTCGTTGCGGATGAGCGTACACAGCTGCGAGGGCACAACGGCATCCCAACGCGCGGGAATGCGGGCGTTCGCGTCTTCGGCGAGATCTGAGCGCACAAAGACGATGCCTTGCCCCGAAGGTGCAGGCGAAAGCACAAGGCACACGGGCGTCCCGGAGTGGAGACCCACCCCGTCAAACCGGATTTCTTTTGCGACTGTGCTCTGCACTTTGTGCCTCATGTTTTACTGTTTGTGCTTTTAACTGTCTGTTCACCTCTGCCCGAATACACTCCGGGCTTGGTTGATATGGAAATAACCATTCCCCCCGCCCCAGCTCAACTCAATCTTTGTAACGGATTGAAACATCTCTCTCTGTGCGGAGGCAAAAAACCGCGCAAAGCCTTGCCGCAACGCAGCAAGCATTTGTTTTAAAATAAAAAAGACCGCCCGAAGGCGGCCTTTTAGGGTCTGTAATATCTGTGATTGTGACCTAAGGTCATGCGGACTTCAAAGCCCCAATCACAGATCTATGTCAGTTCGCCTGACGACGCAGGAAGGCCGGGATTTCGATCTTGTCGTTTTCCGGGTTCGGGTCCTGATCTTCGTCATAGGCCTGATGGACCTGCGGACGCACCTGCGGCTGGGCGCCGAAACGGGCCTGCTGCGGTTGCGGTGCGGGCGCGGTCGGAGCGGCTTGGCGCGCTTCTTCTTCACCACCGTGGCCGGTCATACGACCGATCAGGGAGTTGATGCCGAAACGGGCCGGTTTGGCTTCCCCGGCGGGCTGAGCTGTCGGTTGGGCGTAACGCGGCTGCTGTTGCTCGTGACGCACGTCAGCGCGCGGCTGTTTGGAAACGGCGGCTTGCAGACGGGCCATGGCTTCGGGCGACGGCGTGCCCGGAGCGGGCGCGCGGGGCGCGACGAAAGCGTCGGCTTGCGGTTCGTGCATGGCCGGTTGCGGCGCGGGCTGCGGACGCGGCTGATAAGCCGGCGGCGGCAGATCGTCGTCCAGCGCGCGGAAGCTCTCATCGGGCGCCTCGCGACGCGCTTCGGAGCGGGCCTGTGTCGCCTGCGGATCGAAGACATCGAGGGTCGGCTGGGCCGGCTCTTCGTAGGACGCGGCCTCGACAGCGGCAGCAGCAGCCACAGCAGCAGGAGCGGCTTGTTCAAGCTTTTCTTCCACCACATCCGGGGTTTGCAGCGGCTCGGCCAGACGGCGACGCGGCACAGGCACTTCGGCGACCACGGTGGCGTCGATGCCGGTGGCGACGACGGACACACGCATCGCGCCGTCCATGTCGTTGTCGAGCGTCGAGCCGACGATGATGTTGGCTTCCGGGTCGACCTCTTCGCGGATGCGGTTCGCAGCCTCGTCCAGTTCGAACAGCGTCAGGTCGTGCCCGCCGGTGATGTTGATCAACACGCCTTTCGCGCCTTTGAGCGAAATCTCGTCCAGAAGCGGGTTGGCGATGGCTTTCTCGGCGGCTTGCACGGCGCGATCTTCGCCGGTGGCCTCGCCGGTGCCCATCATCGCCTTGCCCATTTCGTCCATCACGGAACGCACATCGGCAAAGTCGAGGTTGATGAGACCCGGACGCACCATCAGGTCAGAGATGCCTTTGACGCCTTGGTACAGCACGTCATCGGCCATGGAGAAGGCCTCGGTAAAGGTGGTTTTCTCGTTGGCGAGGCGGAACAGGTTCTGGTTCGGGATCACGATCAGCGTGTCGACCATTTTCTGAAGCTGCTCGACGCCTTCGTCGGCCTGACGCATACGTTTTGCGCCTTCGAATTGGAACGGCTTGGTCACAACGCCGACGGTCAGAACGCCCAGCTCACGCGCGGCCTGCGCGATGATCGGGGCCGCGCCCGTGCCGGTGCCGCCGCCCATACCGGCGGTGATGAAGCACATATGCGCGCCGGCCAGTTGGTCGACGATGGCCTCGATGCTTTCCTCGGCTGCGGCGGCGCCCACGGAGGGACGTGCGCCTGCGCCCAGACCTTCGGTGACTTTGAGACCCATCTGGATGCGGGCCTGTGCCTTGGCGTGTTGCAGCGCCTGCGCGTCGGTGTTCGCCACGACGAATTCGACGCCCTCAAGCGCCTTTTCGATCATGTTGTTCACCGCGTTGCCGCCCGCGCCGCCGACGCCGAAGACCGTAATCTTGGGTTTCAACTCGTCCCGCTCGGGCATCGTCAGATTCAAAGCCATGAGTGTACCGCCTGCTTTCTCTCGTGCCGGGGCGCTTGCACATTCTGCCCAAACCGCCCGATGTCCCCGCCCCTGAATCGGGGCAAACTTTACCTATTCACGCTAAATCTTATGGGGTTTCGCACGAGTCGTCATCCCAAAAACACGGAATTGCCACAAAATATGGGGTATAATGCCGCGATTTTCGGCGGGATTTTGCGCATGGGACCAGATTTAGCGGTCTATCAGACAGACATACGGAAAGATGCGACTGCCTCGCCCTTTGAAAAAGAGGCTGAAATGCCGCAAAGCATCGCTGTCATGTCCGGGCACTGCTCATGTGCCTTATGTCTATCCGCCCCGTTTCCCGGGGCTTCTGCCTATATGTAGTGTCTATCACAGCCCCCGCACGCGCTGCAATAGGGGCTGCAACCGCTTACCAATTGTCTTTGAACCAGCGCACAGCGCGTTTCAGAGACCGCGCTGGGTAGCGTTCCGCCGGAATCTCAAAGTCCCACCATTCGTCCTGCGGATTGGCCGCGAAGAGGCACAAGCCGACGGCGGAGGCAAAGGCCGCGCCCGTGGCCGCCTGCGGCAGGCCTTGCACACGCAAGGGCCGTCCGATGCGGACATTCTGGCCGAGGATTTTCGGCGCCAGACTATCGAGCCCCGGAATTTGCGAGGCGCCCCCCGTCAGCACGATCTGCTGGCTGGGCATATGTTCAAACCCTGCGGCATCCAGACATTCGCGCACCCCTTCGAGAATCTCCTCGACGCGGGGCCGGATGATGCCGATCAACTCGGCGCGGCTCACCGTGCGACGGTCTTTCTCCCAATCGCCGCAATCGCTGCCGACCTCGATCATCTCGCGGTCGTCCATGCCGGTGGCGACAATGCCGCCGTAAAAGGTCTTGATCCGCTCGGCGGTGGCCAGCGGGATTTGCAACCCCATCGCGATGTCAGAGGTCACGTGATCGCCCCCCATGCGCACGCTGTCGGCATAGATCATGTGTTTCTTCATGAAGATCGACACATCGGTCGCACCGCCGCCCATGTCGATACAGGCCGCGCCCAACTCCTGTTCGTCTTCCACAAGGGCGGAAATGCCCGACACATACGCGCCGGAGGCCAGCCCCGCGACTTCGAGGTCACAGCGCTTGATACAATAGAGAAGGTTCTGGATCGTGGCGGTGTCCACCGTGAGCATATGCATGTCGACGGCGAGGTTCTGTCCGATCTGACCGCGCGGGTCCTTGAGGCCGGAGCGGTGATCGAGCTGAAAGTTCACCGGCTGGGCGTGCAGCACATCGCGGTGGTTGCCGTAATCCGGCACATCGGAGGAGGCGAGCACGCGGGCGACATCCTGTTCCGACACGGTGTCATATTCGACCTCGACCTGCCCCGCGATGCCATAGGAGCGCGGGTTGCCACCAGAGAAACAGGCGATGACGTGATCCACACGGGTCTGGGCCATCTTCTGCGCGGCCTGAACGGCGGTGCGGATGGCGCGTTCGGTTTCGGCCATGGCGTCGATCTCGCCGAACCGCACCCCGCGCGACCGCGTTGTGGCGGCCCCGATGACGCGGAAGGACGATTGACCGGCCAAGGCCCCCACCCCATCGCCGCCCATGAAACGTTCGCCGTCAAAGCGCAGCACCAGACAGGCGATTTTCGAGCTGCCCACATCGAGAATGGCAATCACACCGCGTTGCAGGGCGGCTTTGCGCATGTTCCGCATCGCCCGTTGGGCTTCGTACAAATCGGTCATCGATAAGACACTCCAAGTTCGACGCCCCGCAGGCGTTTCAATTCGTCTTGTGCGGCCTCGGTCAGTCGCACGGTCGGTCGGGTCGGACGGCGCATGTCAACAGCGGCCACATCACGTCCCAAAAGGTCTTTGGCCTGATCCAGCGCCACCACCTGCGCCAGCGCGCCCAGCGGCTTGACCTCCGGCAAAAGGATCACCTGATCGCGGTCCAAAACGAGGTTCCAGCGCCGCTCGCCCACCCGCACCAGCCCGCGCAGACGCGGGGTCAGGGGACCGGCGGCTTTGAGGATCGCCATGGCTTCGGGCACGGCACGATCCGCGCCCTCGCCCGCAATCAGCGGCAGGTCGGGACGATCCAGACGGCTGTCCAAGGCAGCAACGCGGTGCCCCTCGGCGTCCAGCATCTCGAGGCCCAAATCGGAGCGCCAGACCACGGCGGGGGTGCGCTCGACGATGTCCACCTGCAAGATGCCGCCCGCACGAACGTGCAGCCCGGCGCTTTCGACCGCATCCAGGCTCTCGACCTGTTCCAGCAATCCTGGCAGGTCGAGATCAAAGGAAGAGACCGGAAAATCCTGCGCCATGACTTCGCGGATGTCTTCGGACAGCTCGCCCGACGCACCGTCGATGGCCATGAGTTTGACCATGAATTCCGGGCGGTTCTGCACTTCGGCCTTGATCGCCATGACCTGGCCCATGAAGGCCTCGCGGTTGTCTTGCGGTGCGAACCACAAAGCGACACAGGCGGCCACGGCCGCGACCGGCGCGATCCGGCGGAGGAAAAAGCGAAACGACGGCGTGAGCCAAAGGCGGTTCATCCGGTAGGCCGCGCGTGAGGGTGCCGGATCGCGCGGACGCTGCGGCGCACCCTCCGTTTCGCCGCCCTGACCACGACGTGCGCGAATGGCGCGGGCCACGGCCTCGGACACGCGGGCGGAGCCGCCAAGTGTCGGACCTTTTGCAAATTCTGTGGGATCTATCGGTCGCATGAGGCGTCCTCCACCATCCATTTGCAGAACTGGCCAAACGTGATGCCGCTCTTTTGCGCCTGTTCCGGCGAGAGCGAGGTCGGCGTCATGCCCGGCTGGGTGTTGGTTTCCAACAGCACCAGACCGTCCAGCCCCTTCGCCTCATCCCAACGGAAATCCGTCCGCGACACACCGCGACAGCCAAGCGCCTGATGCGCCTTGAGCGCGTAATCCTGACAGGCTTTCGTGATCTCTTCGGGGATGTCAGCGGGGCAGACATGGCGCGAGCCGCCCTCGGCATATTTCGCCTCGTAGTCATACCAGCCGTCGGTGAGAATATCGGTGACGCAGAGCGGTTTGTCGCCCATCACAGAGCACGTCAGCTCACGCCCCGGCGCATATTGTTCGACCATCACGACCGGCGGCATTTCTTCGGCCAGACGCGGGGCGTTGGCGCCCTCATGGACCAGATAGACGCCTACGGAAGACCCTTCGTTATAAGGTTTCACCACATAGGGCGGCGCCATCACATGACCGGCCTCGACCTCAAAGCGGGACGCCAGTTTGGAGGGCACGATGGGAAGGCCCGCGGCACGGTAGACCTCTTTGGTCTTCTCCTTATCCATAGCCAAAGCAGAGGAGAGCACGCCGGAGTGGGTGTAGGGAAGGCGCATCCATTCGAGCAAGCCTTGCACACAGCCGTCTTCGCCAAAGCGGCCATGCAGCGCGTTGAACACGACATCGGGCGCGACCGTCGCCAGCTGCGCGCACAGGTCTTCGCCTGCGTCGATCTCAACCACTTCGAATCCTTCACCCCGAAGCGCCTCTGCGCATTCGCGACCGGAAGACAAAGACACCTCGCGTTCAGCAGAGGGACCGCCTTTGAGGACCGCGACTTTCGGGGACTGCCTGCTCGACATGTCCACTCGCCTCAAATTTACAGGATCGTCTTTTCGCGACCCGTGACACATTGGGTCATCTTGTGCGACCCTTTGAAAAATCGCCCCGTTTCGGGGTCTGATTTATTCCCTTTCGGGAAAACACGCCCTGCTCAGAGCGCGTAAGGCACTTATGCCTCGGAAATTTGTGCTTCGGCAAGGCCATCCGGGATCGGATCGCCAGAAAATTCGCCGATGCGCTTAATTTCCCACTGTAACGCGAGACCGGCGTTTTGAAATACTTTTTTTCGCACCGTCTCGCCCAAAAGTTCGAGATCATGCGCGGTGGCCTCACCCATGTTGATCATGAAGTTGGAATGCATCTCGCTCATCTGCGCGCCGCCGATGGAAAAGCCCCGAAGCCCCGCGTCATCAATGACTTTCCAGGCCTTGAGATCGTGCACATCGTCGGCCTTGCCCGTCGAGGAGAACCCCGCCGGGTTGCGAAACGTCGAGCCCGCACTGCGTTCCTTGGTCGGCTGGGAGGCATCGCGGCGGGCGAGCTGATCGGCCATGCGCGCCTCAAGCTCGGCAGGATCGCCGCGTTCGGCCTCAAAGGTGGCCTCGACGATCACATAGCCGTCGGGCAGGTCGGTCTGGCGGTATTGAAACTTCAAATCCTGGGCGGTGAGTGTCACCAGTTCGCCAGCGCGCGTCACGGCCTTGGCGGAGACGAAATGATCAGCCACATAGGACCCGTAGCACCCGGCATTCATCCGCACAGCGCCCCCGATGGCGCCCGGAATGGTGCGCAGGAAGGTCAGATCCAACCCGGCCTGCGCCGCCTTGCGCGCCACATGGGCGTCGAGCATGGCAACACCCGCGGTCACCCGATTGCCCTCGATCTCAATGCCATTAAACCCCCGCCCCATGCGGATCACCACGGCGCGAATGCCGCCATCGCGCACGATCAGGTTCGAGCCGACGCCCATCGGGAAGACGGCAACGGAGGGGTCGAGATCCGCAAGAAAGCTCTGCAAATCCTCAAGGTCCGCAGGCTGAAACAGCGCATCCGCCGGCCCGCCGACACGCAACCACGTGAGATCGGCCAAAGCCCGGTTCTCGGTCAGCTTGCCTCGGGGCGTGGGGTAGGTCTGGGTCATGTACGGCTCTCTTGCATCGGGTTTAGCGCGTCATAGCAGATTGGGGGATGGGGGGAAGGGTTACTTCCCCGCCAGCAATTTACTCAGCGCCGCCGTGAGCGACGGATCAATCCCACCTTCGTCTTTGATGATACCGTCAGAACTCGGCCGGAACAGTGCAGCATAGACCAAGGCGCGCTGTTCTTGGGCCTCTTTGCTGGTATCTCCTTCCTCAATCAGTCCGATATAAGTTTGGGCGAAAGCGCGGCGCTCTCGCGCGTCCAAAACCAAATGGCGCTCTGAGAGATATTGCTTCATCTGAATGCGGGTGAACCAGAGCGCGAGCGTCAAAAGCGTCAGCACGGAACCTGACAAGATCATACCACGGAAACTGAAGCCTTTGCACAGCTCGGGGTGCTTAATAAGGTCACAACCCACAGGTGATAGCGCCAAAATCAAGTTTTCACTTGGGTTCAAAAGCGTGTAACCGACCCAACCTACTGCGATCGCAATGACAAAAAGCCCTAAGACGAAACCTCCAAATGCATTGTCCCGTTGTTCTTCGTGCTCACGTTCCTTTTCAGACCACAGCTCAACTGGCGCCTTGATCCGGTTGGCGGCGTTAAACGTATCAAGAGACGCCTGAAATTTGGCCTCATATTCGGCTTGAAGCTCCTCGAAGCGTTGCTCAACTGTGGCTTCGCTTTGCGCTATTGCATTCGCAGTGTGCGCAAGTATCGTTTCAGCTGTTTTACTTGCTTTCGAGTGATTTTGATCAATGCTTTTCGCCTGATCTTTAACTTGCTCGAAATGCTCTCGGAGTGCTGCTATTTCATTAGAAAGCGCTGGAACAACTCTCTCGAGTCGTTCGACTTGCTTAAGCAGAAGTTGCGCCTCCTCACGCGCCACACTTCTTGTGTCCTGCTTCGACTGACGCGCCCCTTCAATCTTTTCAATCCGCTCTGCAATCGCTTCCGGGCCATAATCCCAGGCTTCATCTTCGATTAGGGCGACCTGCGCGTAAAGCCCCCAATCAGGCGGGTTCTTGATCGGGTCGAGCATGGCGGCGTACCAATCGAGCCAAAATCTCCATGTTTCAGGTGCATTCTTCGAGTGTGTGAGCGCTTGTTCTATATCCAGCCAAAATCTCTCAAAAGGCACCTTTCCACTCCACAGCGGAAAGGTGAAAATATCTTCTCCCTTTTCCAGGGCGGCGCAATCCATCCGTATCGACCGCCAAACAATCGCACGAGCCTCTTCGGCAGACTCGGCGACTTCGGCAGCGGCTTCAGCAGCGTAGCCGGCGGATTCAGCGGCATAGGCGGCGGTTTCGATAGCACGAACTACGGAATAGACAGCAGCTTCGGCTGAATAAGCGGAAGCATCAGCGGCGGCTTCGGTGGCATAACTGGCTGCATCCGCAAAATAAGAGGCATAGCTAGCAGAGGCTTCGATTTCAGGAGTTAGAGACACCACTGCAACCCCTGAAATCAAGACGGAGCGCAGAACATGTATAGCAGTCAAATCACGTTTGCGCGCATTCTCTGACAGGCTCCACTGCCAATAAACCGGCAACACCCGCAGCGCCGCCCGCGCAGCAACCGCAACCGCATCCTCACGAGGACGCCCCTGCAACCACGCCTCAAGCGTCTTTTCGTCCTTAATCTCAGAAATATCCAAATCCGGCCCGCCCCAATCGCATCAATCTGACACAAATCTTAACGGCTTCCCCCGCAAACCGGAACAGCGGATTTGCCCTATTCCGCCGGGCCGCGCGTCAGGGTTCGCCGCACCCAACGGCCTAAGTAAACCACAGGCCAGCGCAGGATCGACACGCCTGCGGCAAACACCACAAGCCCCACCCAAGGCCCGTTCTCATAGGTGACAAATCCCAAAAGCGGCACCCCCAGCGCGATCAGCACATAGGCTGCGGGCCAATGGTGGCGGCGCGACGGGAACATCGCGATCACATTGGCGAGCACGGCCCAGAAACAGGCCAGTGTGAGGGACAGGGTCATAGCGGCCACTTCCTATTTGATTCCCCGCACAAGACGCCTCCACAGCACCTTGAGCGGCTTTCGAAACAAAGACACGGCAGCAGCTAAACCGATCAACACCGGCCAGACCCCATAGGTCAGCCCGGTCCAGATGAGCACCACGGGCAGCACGAGCAAAAGCGCCGATCCGGGGAGAATCTGGTATCGCAAGGGTAACGGAGCAAGCGCCATGGTGGCAAGCGCCCATAATGCGAGCGCTATCAGGGGGTTGTCGACGACCTCGACAAGACCGTTCACGAGACGGCTCCGAAGGCAAAAGCGACCAGGGCCAGAAGCGCAAAGACCAGGCCAACCACGGGCACCCAAGCGGCCACGCGGAAGGGCGCTTTGGGGGCCTTGCGTTTCAGCAAGATGAGCGATCCGTTCACCAGTGTGAAGACCACGAGCAAGATGGTCGAGGTCACACCCGCCAGATCGGAAACCGGCAGCACAAGCGCCGCCCCGATCACCACCACGCCGATCAACAGGGTGGCCAGAACCGGCGTGCCAAAGCGCGGATGGGTGTGGCGGAGCACCCCAAGAGGCCCGCCGCGCTTGCCAAGGCCAAAGAGCACCCGCGCGGCCATGACGACCTGCGCCAGAACCCCGTTCAAGGCGGCGGTGACGGCAATGGCGGAGAGCACGACGACATGCCCGCCACCCGCCTCATAGACCAGCGCCAAGGGGCGCTCAGAGGCGGCGAGGTCTTCGAGCGGGACGGCGCGCACGGCGGTCACCGTGACGCCCGCGTAGAGCAGCGTGGTGATGATCAGGGAGCCGATGATGGCGATGGGCAGGCTGCGCTCGGGGTGTTTCACCTCTTCGGCCATGTTGACGATGTCCTCAAAGCCGATGAAGGCGAAAAACGCCAGCGTCGCGGCCACGCCGATGCCGGGCAGATAAGGCGCGGCGGGGGCAGTGAAATCTGGCGACACCGGCGCCTGCCAACCGGCCCAGACGACAAGCATAAGACCGATGACTTCGATCACGGTGAAAAGAGCCGCCATGGCGAGGCTTTCGAGCACGCCGACGATGGCGACACAGACCAGTATCAGGCCCAATCCGATCACGGCGAGATTGAAAGGAATGTCAACGAACGCAGTGAGATAACCCGCGCCCCCGCGCAAAACGGCGGCGGACGACAGGGTGCCACCCGCAACGATGGCAAGCCCGACGATGAGCCCCAGAGCGCGCGAGCCCGAACCCGCCTCGACATAGGCGGCCTCGCCCGCCGCTTCGGGGATGCGGGTGGACAATTCGGCGTAGGAAAGTGCTGAGGGCGCGGCAATCAGACCGGCGAGCAAAAAGGCCAAGGGCGCGTAAATTCCGGCCTGTGCCGCGACCGTGCCGACGAGGACGTAAATCCCCGCACCGACCATGACGCCCACGCCATAAGCGGTGAGCAATCCGGGGCCGATGCGGCGTTTGAGATGGTCGGACATGGCGGTCTCCAGAGAAGGTGCGATAAGAGTATCCCGGAGCCACACCTCTGTCTCTGCGTCAGAACAAAGCAGAGGTCCGCTTTTGAGCCTCAGCCCTTGGAGAGCCGCTCCGGCAGGTTATGCGCCCAGGCGGAAATCGTCCCTGCACCCAGACAGACGACCATATCGCCCTCGCGGGTCTGTTCGCGCACAAGACGGACCAGATCGTCCTCGGAGGTCACAGCGCGGGCATGGCGGTGGCCGTGACGGATAAGACCGGCGACAAGATCGTCGCGCGACGCGCCTTCGATCGGCTCCTCGCCTGCGGCGTAAACCTCGGCGATGCCGACGACATCGGCCTCGTTGAAACAGGTACAGAAGTCGTCGAACAGGCTGTGCAGACGCGAATAGCGGTGCGGCTGATGCACGGCAATGACGCGGCCTTCGGAGGCCTGACGCGCGGCTTTCAGCACGGCGGCGATTTCAACCGGGTGGTGGCCGTAATCGTCAATGATCGTCACGCCGTTCACTTCGCCCACGCGGGTAAAGCGACGGTTCACCCCGCCGAAGGCCGCAAGCGCCTGTTTGATCTCTTCGGCCTTCATGCCGAGATGACGCGAGACGGCAACAGCGGCCAAGGCATTGGACACGTTGTGATCGCCCGGCATCGGCAGGGTACAGCCCTCGATCACCATATCCTCGGCGGCCAGAACGATGTCGAACTGCGCCACGCCTTTTTTGTAGGTCAAATTGACGGCGCGGACATCGGCCTGGGCGTTGAAACCATAGGTGACGACACGGCGGTCGGTGATCTTGCCCACAAGGCTCTGCACCTCCGGGTGATCGGTGCAACACACCGCAAGGCCGTAAAACGGAATGCCGGAGACGAAATCGTAGAAGCCTTCGCGCAGCTTCTCGATGGTGCCCCAATGCTCCATATGCTCCGGGTCGATATTGGTGACGATGGCGATGGTGGCGGGCAGACGGTTGAAGGTCCCGTCGCTCTCATCGGCCTCGACGACCATCCAGTCGCCCTGCCCCATCCGGGCGTTCGAGCCATAAGCGTGGATGATACCGCCATTGATCACCGTCGGGTCGATGCCGCCCGCGACCAGAAGTTCGGCGACCAGCGTCGTGGTCGTGGTCTTGCCATGCGTGCCCGCGACGGCAACGTTGGATTTGAGACGCATGAGTTCCGCGAGCATCTCCGCGCGACGCACCACCGGCAGGCCCTTGAGACGCGCGGCGTCCAGTTCCGGGTTGCCGGGTTTGATGGCGCTGGAGATCACCACGACCTCCGCGTCTTCGAGGTTTTCTGCGCGTTGGCCCTCATAGATCACCGCGCCCAGTTCTTTCAGACGATCGGTGATTTTCGAGGCCTTCAAATCCGACCCCTGCACCCGATAGCCATGGTTCAACAGCACCTCGGCAATGCCGGACATGCCGATGCCGCCAATGCCGACAAAGTGGATCGGGCCCATTTCGGTGGGGAGTTTGGTTACGCTCGCGTTCATCTTATCGTCTCACTCGTCTGTCGTGCCCTGAAAGAGCATCGTTATTTTGTCTTGAAAGCCAGATCTTCGACCAGTGCCGCCAATTCTTCGGCCGCTTGCGGTTTCGACACCGACAGCGCCGCCTGCGCCATCATCAAAGCGCCGTCGGGGTGGCTCAGAACGTTTTCGATCTGCTCGGCGAGGCTCTCGGGCGTCAGCTGGCTTTCGGGGATCATGATCGCCGCATCGGCCTCCACAAGCCCGCGGGCATTCGCGGTCTGGTGATCGGCGGTGGCCGCCGCGAAGGGGATGAAGATCGCAGGGCGTCCGATCACGGACACATCCGCCACAGAGGACGCGCCCGAGCGGGTGATCACCAACTGGCTCTCGCTCATCCGTTTCGGCACGTCGTGGATAAAGGTTTGAACATCGGCCTGAATGCCGCGCGCCTGGTAGAATTCGGTCACGCGGTCGAGGTCCTCGGCGCGGGCCTGTTGGCTGATGCGCAGATTGGCGAGCATCCGCTCCGGCAGCCGCGCGATGGCTTCGGGCACCACGTCGGAGAGGATGCGCGCGCCTTGCGAGCCGCCCATCACCAGAATTTCCATCGGGTAGTCACCGGGCGCAATGTAAGGTGCCGCGTATTTTTCAAGAATGGCGCCGCGCACCGGATTGCCGGTGTAGACGCCCTCGACGCCTTCGGGCAGTTTGGTCGGCCAGGTGCCGCAGGCGACCTTATCGACGCGTTTGGCAAAGACCTGATTGACCCGCCCCAGAATGCCGTTCTGTTCGTGGATCATCCGGGGCAGCTTCATCAGCGTCGCCGCCGCCACCGCCGGGATCGCCGGGTAGCCGCCAAAGCCCACCACCACGGCGGGCTTGTCGCGCATGAAATTCGACATGGCTTTGAACACGCCGCCCATGATGCGCGGCAGAACCATCGCTTTCGCCGCCAATCCACCGCGCGCGAAGGTGGCGGAGGGCATGACCTCGATCTCCACCCCCTGCGGGAAGGCGCCGGTGTAACGCGCGCCACGGGCATCGGTCGACAGTTTCACCCGCCAGCCCCGCGCCAGCATCACCTCGGCCAGGGACTGCGCCGGGAACATATGTCCGCCGGTGCCGCCGGCGGCGATGACAAGAAGGGGGGCTTGGGTCATTTGGAACCTCTTTTATATCGTTTAGCGGCCGCGACGGATCAGGATGTCACCGATCTCGCCCTGCGGACGGGTGCGGGTAAAGGCCAGAAGCGCACCAAGTGCAATGCCGGAAGCGATCAGGGACGAGCCGCCATAGGACACAAACGGCAGCGTCATGCCTTTGGCGGGCAAAAGCCGCACGGCGACGCCCATGTTGATGAACGCCTGAATGCCAAACGCACAGGCGAGCCCGGTGCCCGCAAGGCGGATGAAGGGGTCGCGTTCCTTGAGCAAGCGCCAGAGCGAGCGCACGGTGATGGTCGCGTAAAGCGCAATGATCACGAGCACGAGGATCAGCCCGTATTCTTCGGCAGCAACCGCAATGATGAAATCGGTATGCGCATCGGGCAGCGACCATTTCACGGTCCCCTCGCCCACGCCGACGCCAAAGAAGCCGCCCTCGCGGATGGCGTTGGTGGCGTAACCGATCTGGGTCGTGGGATCGATTGTCGGGTTCAGGAACCCGTCGATGCGGCGCGCGAAGTGTTCGGAGTTGTTATAGGCGAAGGTGCCGCCCAGAACGACGAGCCCCGCGATACCGACCAACAGCGTCAGCGGCGCACCGGCGACGAAATACATCACACCCCAGGCAAAGAGGATGAGAGAGGCCTGCCCGAAATCCGGTTGCAGCGCCAGAAGGATCACCACAAGCGAAGTGATCAGGAAAGAATACATCCGCCCCGGAGGCCCACCGATTTCAAGACCGGCGGCCATGAGCCAAGCGGAGGTGATGACGAAGGCGGGTTTCAGGAACTCAGAGGGCTGGACAGAGGCAAAGCCCAAAGAGAACCAGCGCGTCGCGCCCTTGCCAAAGTCCGTACCGAAAGCAGGCAAAAGAAACAGAGAGATCAGCGCAAGGACAAAACCCACGACGGCGAAACGGCGCACACGCGCCGGGTCCATCATGGTGATGCCGATCATCACCATCAGCCCGACGGAGCCAAAAAACGCCTGACGTTTGACGTAGTGGAACAGGTCCGTGAACCCGTTCTTTTCGGCCAGAGGCGGCGAGGCCGCGAGCCCCAACAAAAGCCCGACACCAAAAAGAATAAAGACGCAGGACAGCGTCCATTTGTCGATTGTCCGCCACCAACGCGGCAAGATCGGCTCTCCCACGCGCATCGGCGCCGAGCCATACACCATCTCTGTCATGATACCGCCTACTGCCTCGTTATCATTTTACGCCCGGTTTTCCGGGTCTGATTTGTTCAGAATAGCGGCTTTTCCGGCTCTGCGCCACTACAGATTGTGGCCTCAGAGCGATGAAACGCCATAAAGGCAGGGATTTGCCGACATCTCTGTCAAGACATGCCAAAACGCGAATTGATCCGCCTTATTGTCCGACATCATTGATCGTTAAGGAGAATCCCCGCAGTCTGGCACCAACTCACCCTCTCCCTCCCACATATGGAGTCCGCACATGAAAATCGGGATCGTCGGCGCGGGCATGGTCGGCTCCGCCGCAGGCTATGCCATCGCCTTGAAAGGCACCGCGAGCAAGATCGTTTTTGTCGATTACAACGCAGGCCTCGCCCGCGCGCAGGCCGAGGACATCGCCCATGCCGTGCCCTTTGCCTCCTCGACCGTGGTGACGGCGGGCGATTACGCCGAGTTGAAAGGCGCGGGCGTTGTGATCCTCGCCGCCGGTGTGGGGCAAAAACCGGGCGAGAGCCGCTTGGAGCTTTTGACCCGCAACGCCGAAGTGTTTCGCCAGATCATCGGCAAGGTGCTGGACGCCGCACCCGACGCGATCTTGCTCGTCGCGACCAACCCGGTCGACATCATGACCCAGATCGCCACGCGGCTCTCCGGCCTGCCGCCGTCGCGGGTGATCGGATCGGGGACGATCCTCGACACCGCACGGTTCCGGCATCTGATCGGCGAACATCTGGGCGTCGCGCCGCGCTCTGTGCATGCCTATGTGCTGGGCGAACATGGCGACAGCGAGGTCTTGTGTTGGTCCTCGGCGCGCGCAGGCGCGCTGTCGGTGAAAGACTTCGCCGCCCAGATGCGTGTCCCCCTGACCGAAGGCGTCAAGGCGCGGATCGACGACGGGGTGCGTAACGCCGCCTATACGATCATCAACGGCAAAGGCGCGACCTGGTACGGCATCGGCGCGGGGCTTGAGCGTCTGGTGCGGGCGATCGCGCGGGATGAGCAAACGGTCTTGTCGGTCTCCATCGTGACGCCAAAGGTCGAGGGTGTGCAGGACGTGGCCCTCTCCATCCCCCGCATCGTTGGTGGCCAAGGCGTGGTGTCGGATCTGTTCCCGGAGCTGGACGACGCGGAACATGAGGCGCTTGGGGCCTCGGCACGGCTGTTGAAAGAGACGCTCGACGCGTTGGAGTATTGATTACCCGCCGCCTGCCAGCTCTCGCACTTCGCCCTGATAAAGCAATTCAAAACTCACCGGCGCCGCCTTGCCCGGTGCGTGATAGGGGTTGGCGAAGGCGATGATGAAAAAGATGATGAGCCCGGTGTAAGACGAGAAAATCGTCAGGAGCAACAGGTTCAGACGCGAAGGCTCAAAGGTAAAATAGGCCGCCGCGGTCAGGATCACCCCCACGATGGCCGCCGTAAGGAACAAGGGATTGACGCCCGCGCGCGCGGCCTCTTCCCGCTCGAGCCGAAGCATCGACACATCGCGAATGCCATCAAGCATCATCGCGCGCAGACTCTCCTGTCGCAACGTCTCGGGCGTCAGATCGAGGATCGCCTCATAGGTCGCCTCCCATTCCGCCCAGGCCTGGTCGTGCAACTGGTTCTCATCGGCCAAAAGGCCCCATTCGGTCTCCAGAACATGGCGGGTATAGAGCGCGAGACTTTCCCGGATCGGCAGGGTTTGCGCCGCATCATAGCGCTTGAGATCGTAGAACACATCGCCAACCAAAGCCGCCTCCCGCGAGGACACCGTCGAGACATCGCGCAGGTTCACCACCTCCTGAGCAAAGACCAGCGCCAAGACGAGACCATGCAGCGCGCTGACCCGAAAGATCACCGACCCCGCCAGCTCCCGTCGCTCGGCATCCGCCCCGCGCCCCAGAACCCGACGTGTCATCCCATAGGCGCCAAGGCACAGGGCCACAACGCAGAGCACCACGATCAGGGCAGATAAGATGGGCGGCGCAATCATGATCCCCTGTAGCATTCGCATCCCCGCTCTCTGTTTCTTTCGAAGTGAGGCGTGAATTTGCCGTTCGGTCAAGCACCTAAGAGACAGTCTTTCGACAAACACATCTCGCCAATTCACCATTGGGAAAGGCAAGTTGTTTACCCTGACGGCAAAACAACGGCTCAAAACCATGGCACAGATCGACGGCACCAGTGGCGACGACACCATAGAAGGCACCACCGAGAACGACGCCATTAAAGGCGGCGAAGGCTCGGATACCATCTATGGTGGCGCGGGCGACGATCAGATTCTCGGCAACGATGGCCTGAACTCTGCCGACGGCGGCGATACGATCTATGCCGGAGACGGGGCAGACACGGTTCAGGGCGATGGTGGAGACGATAGAATCTATGGCGAGGCCGGTCAGGACACGCTCTTTGGCAATGATGGCAACGATTATATCGATGGTGGCGCTGACAACGACACGCTCTATGGCGACGACGGCAATGACACGCTCCTGGGGGGCGATGGCGATGACCTCCTCTACGGCGGGACTGGCGGCGACACGCTTCGGGGTGGCGCGGGCAATGACACGCTCTACGGGCACGAGGGCGCCGACACCTTTATCATCGCCGATGGCAGCGGCTTCGACACGATCGAGGATTACTCCGCCGCCGATGGCGACATCCTTTTGATCGACTACCCGGGCATCAATTCCTATGCCGACCTTCAACCTTACCTGAGCGACGATGGCAATTATGGCACGCTGATTTCTTTCCCGGATGGCTCGGTCACGCAAGTCAAGTGGTTGAATTACAACAGCCAATCCGCCTCCGACTTTTCCTTTCAATCCGGCACGATCTGTTTTCTCAAGGGCACCATGATCGACACCGAGCATGGCCCCCGCCCGGTCGAGGCCCTGCGCCCCGGCGATCTTGTGCGGACCTATGATCATGGTTTGCAATCGCTGCGTCTGATGCGCACGCGCACGTATCGCTTTGGCACAGGCCCGCATAAGATGCAGCCGATCCGCATTCGCCCCGGCGCTCTTGGCCCCGGCGTGCCCGTGCGCGAGTTGATCGTCTCGCCGCAACATCGCATTGCGCTGCCGCAGCAGGCGCCCGACCATATTATTGCCGCACGCAAGCTTTTGTCCTGGCCGGGGGTGAGCGCGCGCCCATCCTGTCGTCTCGCGCAGTATTGTCATCTGGTCTTCGACCGGCATGAACTGGTACTGGCAAATGGTGCCTGGGCGGAGAGCCTTTTGATCACCGCCCATAGCCAAAGCCTCTCGCCCCTGCCGCCCGCCCTGCGCCATCTGTCGCAGGAGCCCGTGCGCCGGATCGTGCGGCTGCCCGAACCAGCGCTGAGCCCCGCCGCGTAAGGCTATCCCCGAAACGCCGAGGGTGGCGCGCCCAGATCGCGTTTGAAGGCGGCGATGAAGGCCGAAGGGCTGGAATAGCCCAGATGTGCCGCCAGATCGGTGCTGCTTTCGCCCTGCTCCAGCCGTTCGAGCGCGAATAAAATCCGCCGCCGCGCACGCCAGTCGCGAAAACTCTTACCGGTTTCCGTCACGAACAGCCGCGCCAAGGTGCGCTCCGAGGTCCCAACCTCATGGGCGATCTCCGCCAAGCCCCGCCGCTCTTCCGGGTGACGTAAAAATATCCCCATCGCCGCGACAAGACGCGGATCGCGCCCACCGGGCAAATGCATCGCAGCGGGTCTCAGCCGTCCGATCTCGTCTAAGGCCACCCAGGCCAGCCGCCGCACCTCGGGCTTTGCCAATCCGCCCTCGACCATGCGCTCCACGACCCCGCGCAACAGAGGCGAGGTGCGCAGCACCGTCATCTTCTGCGGCAGGCTCGCGCGGGACACGTAAAGTGGCGCGACATAAAGGTGATGGGTCAGAACCGGGCCCTGTGTGCTGAGCTGATGTTCGACATCAGGCGGAATCCAGATCGCGTGTTTGTGCGGGATGATCCAGACATCTTCGCCGGCCTGAAGGCGCATCACCCCGTTGTAACACATAGCCAATTGCGCGCGCGGATGGCTGTGCGGCTCCACCGCATAGCCCCCGCGAAACTCTTCTCGCCGGGCGATGACGGGACGACCGGGCGTGAGGTCAAACCCGATGCCCGTGGGCGGCGCGTCCGGGTTTGGCAGGTATTCGACATGATTTGGCATAATGTCGCTCTACCGCATTTCCGACATTTTTTCTACATCTTTTCGCAACACGCGCCCGCCACCCGCCAGCGCCCACTCCCCCTCCCCAAGCGCAGGAGTATACATGACTTATTTCAGAGAAGCCGTCCTTGCGGTCATCACCCTGATCGCCCTCGTGATCGCCCTCACCGTTCCCGGCATTTTCGCCGCCAACCAGGCGCTGATCTTTGGCATCGTGCTGGTCACTTTAGGGCTTTGGGCGACGGGCCTCGTGCCCGGCTATCTGGCGTCCCTGTTCTTTTTCACCGCGCTTCTCTTGCCCGGTCTGGCCGCGCCCGATGTGGTGTTCTCCGGCTTCACCTCCACCGCGATGTGGCTGATCATCGCGGGCTTTGTCATCGGGGCTGCGATCACGCATTCCGGGCTTGGCGCCAAGATCGGCGAAGTCGCCCGCCCGCATCTGTCGAAAAGCTATCCGATGCTGATCGGGGGCCTCATGGTGATCGGCATGGCTTTGGGCTTTGTCATGCCTTCGTCCTTGGGTCGCTCCGCCGTTTTGGTGCCGGTGGGCATGGCGCTCTCCGATATGCTGGGGCTTGAGAAGGGCTCGAAAGGTCGGATCGGCGTCGCCGTGATCATCGCCTTCGGCACCAATATGCCCAGCTTTGCGATCCTGCCGTCGAATATTCCAAACATCATTCTCTCGGGCATGGCCGACAAGGTCTTTGGCATGGAGTTTTCCTACGCCGACTACCTCTTGCTGCATTACCCGGTGCTGGGCGTGGTCAAATCCATCGCGCTGGTGCTGTTGACGCTGTATTTCTTCCCGGCCAAAGTCGCGCCGGTCCAGGTCGAGGTGAGCCAAGACACCCCCGCGTCCTCGCGCAAACAGATGATCCTGATGGCGATCCTTCTGGTCACCATCGGGTTCTGGGCCACCGATCAGCTGCACCATATCAACGCCGCCTGGGTCGGCCTTGCGACCACGCTCGTCTTGCTGGTGCCGCGTCTGGGTCTTGTGCCGCCGCCGGTGTTCAAAGGCGCGGTCGATTTCGGCATGTTGCTCTTTGTCTCCGGCGCTCTGGCTCTGGGCGCGGTGGTCAACAGTTCGGGCCTCGGGACGATCATTGCGCATCAAGTGGTCGGCGTCCTGCCGCTCGCGCAGGGCCACGATTTCCTCAACTTCTTCTCTCTGTCGACACTGGGCGCGCTGACGTCTGTGTTCACCACCATGCCGGGCGTTCCCGCCGTGTTGACGCCGCTGGCAGAAGAATTGTCGCAGGCCACAGGGTTCTCACTCGAAGCCGTGTTGATGACCCAGGTCATCGGGTTTTCCACCGTGATCTTCCCCTACCAGGTCGGGCCGCTCATCGTCGCCATGGGGCTTGCGGGCGAGAGCACGCGCCACCTGATGAAGATGACGCTCTCGATGTCGGCGCTGACGTTCCTGGTCTTCATCCCGCTCGATTACCTCTGGTGGGTGCTTCTGGGCTGGATCTGAGGAACCCCGGCGGCCCGTCCCGCGTTGGCTTCACATCGTCAACATCTGGGAGCACAGGGGATGCCGCGCGATCTGGAAAAAGAAAGCCTCGGTGCAGAGATCCCGCAAGGTCTGGTGTTCTACCCCGACAGCGCGCCTGGCATTGCCCGTCTGCGCTGCGGGCGGGGCTTTACCTATCGCGGACCGGACGGCACCACTTTGGCGCATGGACCGCTGCGTGCCCGTTGCGAGGCCTTGGCCGTGCCGCCCGCCTACACCGACGTCTGGATCAGCCCGAAAGACAACGGCCATTTGCAGGCCACCGGCTTTGACGCCCGCGCCCGCAAGCAATATCGCTATCACCCCGACTGGTCTGCGGCGCGCGCGCAGATCAAATTCGATGGGTTGGCCGATTTTGGCAAAGCCCTGCCCCGACTGCGCCGTCGCGTGACCCGCGATCTGGCCGAAGACCCCGGCGACCGCGCCTTTGCGCTTGCCGCCGCCGTGTTGTTGATCGACAAACTCGGACTCAGGATCGGCAATGCCGAATATGCCGCCGAGAATGGCTCTTACGGCGCGCTCACTTTGCGGCGCAAACATCTCAAACTCACGGCGTCGGGCCTGCAACTGTCCTATGTGGCCAAGGGCGGTCAAAAGGTGCGGCGGCGGATCACGGATCGCAAGCTGCTCAAGACTTTGGACGCCGCGCGCGATCTGCCCGGCGCAGAGCTGATCACCTGGCTCGATGACGCGGGCACGGTGCATCATGTCGGATCGGATCAGCTCAACAGCTATATCGCCGATCACACGGAGGCGGGGTTCAGCGCGAAAACCTTTCGCACCTGGGCCGGAACGCTGGCGGCGTTCGAGGCGCGCGAGGCCGGCGTCACGACGATCAAAGGCCTGTCCGAGGCCGCCGCCCAGCGGTTGAAAAACACCCCGACCGTGGCGCGCAACAGCTACATCCACCCCGATGTCATCGCACTGACCGAGGTGGACGACCTGCCGGACGTGAGCGTCAAAGCGGTGCGCGGACTGTCGGCCGCAGAGACCCGATTGCTGGCGTTTCTCGGACGTTAACTCAGCTTTTCGACCTCTGCTGCGAAGGCCTCGCCACGTTTCTCGAAATTCGGGAACTGGTCAAAGGACGCGGCGGCAGGCGCCAAAAGCACGGTCTCGCCCTCCTCCGCCTCATGTGCGGCTTTGGCGACGGCAACATCCATCGTCTCGCAAATCTCGTAAGGCGTATCGCCGATCTGCAACGCGAAATCGCGGGCGGAAAAGCCGATGAGATAGGCTTTCGACACCGAACCGAGGAAGGGTTTCAAATCCTCGACCCCGCCATCCTTGCCCAGCCCGCCCGCGATCCAGCGAATGCGGGGAAAGGCCTGAAGCGCCTTGGCGGCAGCGTCGACATTGGTCGCCTTGCTGTCGTTCACATAGCGCACGCCGTTCAGCTCACGCACAAGTTGCGAGCGATGCGGCAGGCCTTTGAAGCTGCGCAAAGCGGCTTCGATGCTTTTCGGTGACAGGTTCAACGCGCGAGCGGCGGCATAGGCAGCGCAGGCGTTCTGATGGTTGTGCGCGCCGGGCAACCCGTCCATATCGCGCAGATCGATCGAGGCGGTTTGCTTGCCCTTACGGTACTCGGACAGGAAGCCTTTGCGGGCAAAGACGTTCCACCCGGGACCGCCGAGTTTTTGCCCCGACGACACGCGGATGAGCCGCAAATCGTCCGGGCTTTCCACCAATTGGTTCGCCAGATAGCGGCCTTCTTTTTCGTCCACACCGATCACGGCGCGATCCGGCCCTCCCTCGGCAAACAGCCGCCGCTTGGCCGCGAAATAGCCGCCCATGCCGCCGTGACGGTCGAGATGATCCGGCGAGAGATTGGTAAACACCGCCACATCGGGCGTCAAAGCGCGGGCCAGATCGGTCTGATAGGAGGACAATTCCAGCACGATCACCTCGCCCTCCTCGGGCGGCTCAATGTCCAGCACCCCGCGCCCGATGTTGCCCGCCAACTGGCACGGCGTGCTGTTTTCCTCGAAAATATGATGGATCAGCGCGGAGGTGGTCGATTTGCCGTTCGACCCGGTCACCGCAATGACCCGCGGCGGCGTGTCATGCTCCATCCAATCGCCCTGCCCCAGCGAGCGAAAGAATAGCCCGATATCGTTGTCGACCGGCACGCCTGCGTCCCAGGCCAGCGCGATCACCTTGTTCGGCTCCGGGTAGAGATGCGGAATGCCGGGCGAGACGACGAGACAGGCCACGCCGTCGAAAGCGCCCGCTTTGTGCAGATCGTGAATGGTAAACCCCTCGGCTTCCGCCCGCTCCCGCGCCTCGACGGAATCGTCCCAACACAGCGCTTCTGCGCCCCCGGCTTCCAACGCGCGCGCGGTCGCAAGACCGGACCGCCCAAGACCCAACACAGCCACTTTTTGACCAACGTATCCAAGCACAGGGATCATCACGCTCGCTCCTTTGCTGTCCAAATACTCAAAAAAAGGGGGCCTTGGCCCCCTCTCAATTCACCGCAGTTTCAGCGTCGCCAGACCGATGAGCGCAAGCACCAGAGAGATGATCCAGAACCGGATCACGATGGTCGGCTCGGACCAGCCTTTTTTCTCGTAATGGTGATGGATCGGCGCCATCAGGAAGACGCGTTTGCCGGTGCGTTTGAAATAGAGCACCTGGATGATCACGGACAGGGCCTCGACCACGAACAAACCGCCGACAATAGCCAGAACGATCTCGTGTTTGGTGGCCACTGCAATCGCCCCCAAAGAGCCGCCCAAGGCCAAAGACCCGGTGTCGCCCATGAACACGGCGGCAGGCGGCGCGTTGAACCACAGAAAGCCCAGGCCACCACCGATCAAAGCGGCGGTGAAGACAAGGATTTCGCCGGTGCCAGGCACGTAATGCAGGCCGAGATAGTCGGTAAAGTCGACACGGCCCACGACATAGGCGATGGCGCCCAGCGTTCCGGCGGCGATCATCACCGGCATGATCGCCAGACCATCGAGACCATCGGTGAGGTTCACCGCATTGGCGGCGCCCACGATGACAATCATCGCGAAGGGAATGAAAAACCACCACAGATTGATGAGCAAATCCTTAAACACCGGCAGCGCCAGCTGGAATTGCAACTCCTCCGGGTGCACCATGGAGGACCAGACAGAGGCGATCAGCGCAATCACGAAGCCCAGCAAAAGCCGCACCTTGCTCGACACGCCCTTGGTGTTGGATTTCGACACTTTGGCGTAGTCGTCGGCAAAGCCGATCAACCCGTAGCCAAAGGTCACGAACATCACGATCCAGACGTAAGGATTGTCGAGCCGCGCCCAGAGCAGCGTCGAGACCAACAAAGCCGTCAGGATCAGCAACCCCCCCATCGTAGGTGTGCCGGCCTTGGCGAAATGGGTTTCGGGGCCGTCATCGCGGATCGGCTGTCCCTTGCCCTGACGACGACGCAACATGTCGATCAGCGGACGGCCAAAGATCATCGCGAAGATCAGCGCGGTGAAAAACGCTCCGCCCGAGCGCATGGTGATGTAGCGAAACAGGTTGAAAAAATCCCCGCCATCGGAGAGGCCCGAAATCCAATACAACATGCGCTCAACTTACCTTTCGTCACCGTGCTTCATCCTGTGCGATAGCACGCATTTTTTCCTGTACCGCCGCACTTATGCGCCAGCGTGCTGCGGCACTTATGCGTTAGAGTGCTGCGGCTCTTGTCCCAATTCCCGCAGCGCGTCAACCAGAAGGCTGACTTTCGATCCTTTGGAGCCTTTCACAAGCACCACATCGCCCGGCCCGATCAGCGCCGACAGCGCCGGAATCGCCTCTTTCGCCGTCTCGAACCATTCGCCGCGCCGCCCCTCGGGCAAGACATCGTAGAGCGCGCGCATCAAAGGTCCGACACAATGCACCGCATCGACGGTGGCAAACCACGGCAGGGCCGCGAGCCCCTCATGGATCGCGTTTTCCTTTTCGCCCAGCTCCAACATATCGCCCAGAATGGCGATCCGGCGGCCTGTGTCATGCGGCTGGGCCTTGGCCAGCACCTCAAGAGCGGCGGCCATGGACGTCGGGTTGGCGTTGAAGGCATCGTCGATCAGCTCGACCGGCGCGCCGACAGGCAAAGTGATGGTTTCGCGCGCACCACGCCCCTCGGGCGGCGCCCAAAGCGTGAGGTCCTGCGCGGCTTTTCCCACATCCGCCCCCAAAGCATAGGCGACGGCCAGACAGCCCACCGCATTGGCGGCAAAATGGCGTCCGGCGGTTGAGAGCGTGAAATCGACGTGATCCGTGTCGATCACAGCCACGCCCCGCGTCGACCCGTCGTCCAATTCCACAGACATGAGCCGTGCGGCGCAGGTTTCGTCTTCGCCAAAGCGGATGGTGTTGCCATCCCAGGCGCTCGCCAGAATGTCATTCACATCGAGATCACCGTTGAAGACTGCCACACCGCCCGGCACAAGCCCTTTGAAAATATCGGCTTTTTCGCGCGCGATGCCCTCTAAGCTTTCAAAAGCGGCCATGTGCGCGGGCGCGACCGTCGTGATCATCGCCACGTCAGGACGCGCGAGTTGGGCCAAAGGCGCGATCTCGCCGGGGTGGTTCATGCCGATCTCGATGACGGCGAAGTCCGTGTCTTTCGGCATGCGGGCGAGCGTCAAGGGCACGCCCCAATGGTTGTTGTAGCTGGCCTCTGCGGCATGGGTCTTGCCCTGCTCAGAGAGGATCGCGCGCAGCATTTCCTTGGTTGAGGTCTTGCCCACCGAGCCGGTGACGCCGATGACTTTGCCCTCGACGCGGGTGCGCGCGGCTGCACCAAGGCGCTCCAAAGCGGGCAGCACATCGTCCACGATCAACAGCGGAGCATCTTCGGCCACGCCCTCGGGAATGCGCGACACCAAAGCGGCGGCGGCGCCTTTCTCCAAGGCCTGCGCCACGAAATCGTGCCCGTCGCGGATGTCTTTCAAAGCGACGAACAGATCGCCCGGCTGGATCGTGCGCGTGTCAATGGAAACGCCGGTGATCTCGAAGGATGTCGTCGCCCGGCCGCCCGTCGCATGTGCCGCCTCTTCCGAGGTCCAGAGCCTCACAGAACTCATCACAGCGCTCCATCCAGCGCAGAGACCGCCATGGAGGCCTGTTCCACATCGTCAAACGGAAAGATGTCGTCGCCAATCACCTGGCCGCTCTCATGCCCCTTGCCGCAGATCAACAAAGCATCGCCCGGTTGCAGCGCATCGACGCCGCGCAGGATCGCCTCGGCGCGGTCTCCGACCTCAATGGCGTCGGGCGCACCGGCGAGAACCTCGGCCCGGATCGACGCGGGGTCTTCCGAGCGTGGATTGTCGTCGGTCACGATCACCAGATCGGCGTTTTCCGCCGCAGCCTTGCCCATCAGCGGGCGTTTGGTTTTATCCCGATCGCCGCCTGCGCCGACGATGGCGATGATGCGGCCCATGACATGCGGGCGCAGCGCCTTGATCGCGGTGGCGACGGCATCGGGGGTATGGGCGTAGTCCACGAACACCGCCGCGCCATTGTCACGCGTCGCGGCATGTTGCATCCGTCCACGCACGCCGGTCAGTTTCGGCAGGCAGGAAAACACCTCTTCGGGATCGGCCCCTGAGGCCATCACGAGACCGGCTGCGACCATGACATTTTCGGCCTGAAACCCGCCGATCAGATCGAGGCGGATCTGGTAGATATTGCCCACGAAATCAATGCGCAGGTCCTGACCCGTCGCGTCGAACCGTTGGCCGACAATGCGCAGGTCGGACGCATCCGAGCGCCCCACGCGCATCACGTCGATGCCACGTTCGGCGCAGAGGCCTTCGAGTTCCATGCCTTTGGCATCGTCGATGTTGATGACGGCCACGCCGTCCTCGGGCAACACGCGGGTGAAGAGCCCGGCCTTGGCGGCGAAATAGGCCTCAAACGTGGCGTGATAATCCAAATGATCCTGGGTGAAATTGGTGAAGGCGGCGGCGGTCAGTTCGACCCCGTCGAGACGCCGTTGCGCCAGCCCATGCGAAGAGGCTTCCATCGCGCCGTGGGACACGCCCGCATGCGCAGCCTCTGACAACATGCCGTGCAACGTGATCGGCTCCGGCGTGGTGTGCGGGCTTGGCGCCTGCCAATCGCCCTCGACGCCGGTGGTGCCGATGTTGATCGCGGGCACACCCAGAAGCTGCCAAATCTGGCGCGTGAAACTCGCGACCGAGGTTTTGCCATTGGTGCCGGTGACGGCGACCATGACATCGGGCTGCGCGCCATAAAACAGCGCGGCGGCATAGGCCAGCGCCTGACGCGGGTCTTCGACCACCACCACGGACGGGCGGTGTTCGGCAATCGCATCGGCGGCCATGCGCGCGCCCTCGGGGTCGGTCAGAATGGCTTTCGCACCCATGGTGAGCGCCATCGGCACGAAAGAGGCGCCATGGGCATGCGCGCCCGGCAGTGCCGCAAACAAGTGGCCCGGTTCAACCCGACGGCTGTCGACGGAAAGCCCGGTGATTTGGGTCTCTCCGCCGCTTTGCGCGGTCAATCCCAGCTCCGATAGAGATTTCATCATGACCGCGCTCTCCGTTTGCTCGTCGTTCAATGCGTCGCGGTCAGTGTTACCGCAGCTTGGGAGGGGGATTCAATCTCGGGACGTAATCCCAAAAGCGGCGCCGTGCGGCGGATCACCTCGCCGGCGACCGGAACGGCGGTCCAGCCGGCTGTGCGACGCGGTTTCGGGCCAGAGGTTTCCACCGCCTCGTCCATGGTCACGATCAGCACATATTTCGGGTCTTCCGCCGGGAAAATCGAGGCAAAGGTGTTGATGGTCTTGTCCTCGTAATAGCCGCCTTGCGGGCGCGGCTTGTCTGCCGTGCCGGTCTTGCCGCCGACGTGATAGCCCGGGACTTCGGCGAAGGACGCGGTGCCTTCGGGGCTTGAAACCACTTGGCGCAGCATAGAACGCGCCGCACGCGAGACCTCTTCGCGCACCACACGCGGACCTTTGGGCACGAAGCCATCGCGTTTGATCAGCGTCGGCGTGACCTGCGTGCCGCCATTCAGGAGCGAAGCGTAAGCGGTCGCCAGATGCAAGGGCGAGGCCGACAGCCCGTGGCCATAGCCGATGGTCAGAGTCGAAAGCTCCGACCAATGCGGCGGCAACAGCGGCTTGCCAGACGGTGCCTCAGAGAGTTCCACCGGCACAGGTTCGAAAAAGCCCAAGGATTTCAAGAAGGCCTGTTGACGCTCCACACCGATCTGTTGCGCGATATGGGCGGTGGCGACGTTCGAGGATTTGACGATCATGCCCGTCAGGCTAAGGTTCGGGCCGTAGTTGTGGCCTTCGAATTCACCGATGGAGAACTTGCCCCAGCGAAACGGCGGGGTGGCCGGGATCAACGTGTCGGGACCGGCCAGCCCCAATTCCATCGCCTGCGCGGCGGCGAAAATCTTGAAGGTCGAGCCAAGCTCATAGACGCCCTGCACCGCGCGGTTGAAACGCGGATTGTTGCTTGGGTCCTTGCCTTCGAAAAACTTCGGACGCGAGTTCGGGTCGAAATCCGGCAGCGACACAAGCGAAATGATCTCGCCGGTGTTGGCATCCATCATCACGGCGGCGGCGCCCTTGGCGTTCAGCATCCGCATGCCGCCGTAAAGCACCTCGCGAATGGTGGTCTGCACCGTCATGTCGATCGAAAGTTGCAGCGGCTTGTCGCCATTGGCCGGGTCGCGCAGATAGGCGTCCATCTCTTTTTCGATGCCGGACTGGCCGACAATCTCGGCGCTCATCACACCTTCGCGACCAAATTTGGTCCCGCCCAAAACATGAGCGGCCAGCATGCCATTGGGGTACAAACGCTCTTCGCGCGGACCAAACAACAGACCCGGCTCACCGATGTCATGCACGGCCTGCTGTTGTTCGGGGGCGATCTTTTTCTTGATCCAGAGGAACTTACGCGTGCCGGTGAAGTCGCGGATCAGGCGCTCGCGGTCGAGATCGGGGAAAATCCGCACCAGTTCCTCGGCGGCATGGATCGGGTCGATCATTTCCTGCGGCTGGGCGTAGAGCGAATTGGTCACGCGGTTCGTGGCCAGAATGCGGCCGTTGCGGTCCACGATGTCGGCGCGCTGTGCCAAAATGGGCGTGCCGGAGGCCTCGGCGCGCGGCTCTTCGGGCACAGTGGCCGACACCTGCCCCATGCGGGCACCGACAACAACAAAGGCCGAGACGAAACACAGGCCCAAGACCAAAAGCCGCCCCTCGGCCCGAAGGCGGGAGCGGTCGCGCATTTCCTCGTGACGCAGGCGCAGGTTTTCGCGTTCGATGGCGTCGGGGTTTTCGCCCTTTTGCCGGGCTTGCAACACGCGGATGAGCGGGCGGAGCGGCGTGCGGATCGTCATTCTTCACCTTCTCCGGCGTCAATCGCCCCCAGCGACCCCACCACATCATAGGTCTCGGTCAACTCCAGGATCAGGTCTTCTTCCTGCGGGAAAGCCACCTGATCGACGCGACCGAATTGTTCGGGTTGAAACGGCAAAAGACCCAGACGGTCAAAGTTGATTTCGGCCAGATCACGCAGGCGATCCGGGCGGTTGAGATAGGCCCATTCGGCTTTCAACACGGCCAGCTCTTCGCGCTGATGACCGATCTCGCGTTGCAGATGGCTGACCTGTTTGAGCACGCGCTGGGTGGCATAGTTTTCCTGGTAGGCCCAAAAGCCCAACCCCATAACCACCAGACTTGCAACAATAGTATAGAACCCACGCATCGTTAATCCCGCCTCAGAACTGGTTTCGGCAACCCCATGGACGCCCGGTCCACCGCCTCGAAAGGCGCGTTGGTCCGCCGACCGACCCGCAACCGCGCAGACCGCGCGCGCGGGTTCACGTCTAGCTCGTCCGCATCGGGACCGATGGCTTTGGAGAGCTGCTCGAAACCGGGTGTTTTCACCTCTTGTTCGGGAGCATAGCGCGACCCGCCACCCCCCGTCGAGGCCCTCGCTTGGAAAAAACGTTTGACCACGCGATCTTCGAGCGAATGAAAGCTCACGACCGCCAGTTGACCGCCGGGTTTGAGCGCGCGCTCGGCGGCTTCGAGCCCCTCAATGAGCTGACCGAATTCGTCGTTCACCGCGATGCGGATCGCCTGAAAGGTGCGGGTCGCCGGATGGCTTTGCCCCGGTTTCTTGCGCGGCAGCAGGCGCTCGATCAGGCTCGCCAGTTGCAAAGTCGTGGTGAACGGTGCCTTTTCGACGCGGTCCTTGACGATGGCCCGGGCGATTTTGCGCGACTGTTTTTCCTCGCCGTAGTGAAACAGCACCGCGGCGATCTCTGCCTCATCCGCCGTGTTGACGAAATCTGCGGCAGACATGCCATCCTGCGACATGCGCATGTCGAGCGGGCCGTCCTTCATGAAGGAAAAGCCACGCTCGGCCAGATCGAGCTGCATCGAGGAGACGCCGAGATCGAGCACCACGCCATCGAGGTCCGAGGCATATTGATCCATCTCACCGAAGGTGCCGAGCACGAGGGAAATCTTGCCTTTATAGGGAGGCTCGTTGATCCAAGCGGCAGCCATCTCATGCGCCAGCGGATCGCGATCGACGCCGGTGACGTGATCTGCGCCCTCTGCGATCAGGCCTTTTGTATAGCCGCCCGCGCCAAAGGTGCCATCGAGCCAACGGCCCGTGATGGGGGCGCATTCCCGCAGAAGCGGGTTCAGCAGGACCGGGATGTGGGGTTTTTTGTCATCCGAGGCCATCTCAGACCTCCAGATCGTCCAAGAGGCTCAGCGGATCGAAATCCTCGCCCTGCTCTTCCAGCCATTTGTCGGAGATCGCGGCATCCACAGCCTCGTGCGTCTCCGGCTTCCAAATCTCGAAAGTCTCGCCCATGCCGGCGAAATAGGCCACACCATCGAGGTCGATCTTGTCGCGCAACGGCTGCGGCAGGACCAGACGGCCATCGTTGTCCACCTCGGTCGGGCGCGCGCGGTTGAGGATCATGCGCTCCATGATCTTGCGCTTTTCCGAACCCCGCGGCAGGCGCGCGATGTCGGCGGCCAAGGCGCGGTAGCCCTCATAGGTGTGAACGATCAGCTGTTTCTGTTTGTCGTGGCCGTAGACGATGACCATGCGGGGACGGCCGGTCTCGGCGGCCAGAGGATCACCTAGTTCGAGTTCACGACGAAAATCGGCGGGGATCGACACGCGTCCCTTTCCGTCCACCTTAAAGGTGTGTTCGCCGATAAACATCCCGACCACCGGGGCGCTCCTTATCCTGTCCCTGCCCCGAAACTCCGGGGGCTTTTAAGCGAAACGGCGGAATGAGCTGCTGCCACTGCTCAATCCGCCGCCCTCGTCCCGATCAACGGGTTGTCCGGACTGCGCGCGCCACCTGGGGGGATGTCTGCTCGCTCGCGCGCCGGATCTCTTTGTTCTGGAGAGAATGGATGCCTGTATGAACCTGACTTATGGGTCTTTTTTCGCGGTCTTGAATGCGCCGCTCATCTCCACCTCACCGGATGAACTCACTATGCTATGGGAATTCATGGTAATCAATGGATTTTTTCTCCACAGGCACCATATCTTGCTCCACAGACCCTTGACACTCAAGGGCTAGAGGGACGTCCTCACGAAAATGAGAGCATATGTAGATATATTTAGACCTCACTCAACCATATTTAGTATCCCCAAAAGACCGGACGATCTCCCTGGAAAATCGAGAGACACCCCACAGCTCTCTCCAATCCCGCAAGCAATCCACCAAGTTATCCACAGGATTGTGTGTGAAAGTGATTCGCTCCACTGGCAGATGCCCATGAATTCCCAGAATTCCCATGAAGTCCCATGGATGAGGGGCGACGAGCTCCATGACATCCCATGACGCGAAATATCGCCATGAAAAAGGGGCCCGAAGGCCCCTTTAAATGCGTGGATGCAAATGGCGGTTACCGCGGCTCGGCTTGCAGGCCGCGCCATGTGGCGTAGCACGCCAACAACAGCACGATGGTGAAGGGAAAGCCGGTCGAAACCGCCATCGCCTGAAGCGCACCGAGGCCACCGCCCAGCAAAAGCGCAATCGCGACGAGGCCTTCGAAGCCCGCCCAGAACACGCGTTGCGGCACCGGCGCGTCGACCTTGCCACCCGCCGTGATCGTGTCGATCACCAGAGAGCCGGAGTCCGACGAGGTCACAAAGAACACGATGACCAGAATGATCGCGATAAAGGAGGTGATGCTTTTGAGGGGCAGAGCCTCCAACATGGCGAAGAGTTTCAACTCAAGCGCCGCATCGGTCACCGCCGTGTAGCCGTCATTGACGATCTGGCTGATCGCGGTACCGCCGAAGGCCGTCATCCAGAGAACAGAAACCAGCATCGGCACGATCAGCACGGCAATCAGGAACTCCCGCACGGTCCGCCCCCGCGACACCCGCGCAATGAACATGCCCACAAACGGCGACCAGGAAATCCACCAGGCCCAATAGAAGGCCGTCCAGCCTTGGCGGAAATTGTCATCCGTGCGCCCGAACGGATTGGACAGCGCGGGAAGATCGACCACGTAAGCCTTCAGATTGGCAAAGAACCCGGTCAGGATCGCCATGGTCGGGCCGACAACGATCACGAAAATCAACAGCAGCGCCGCCAGCGCCATGTTGATCTCGGACAGGCGTTTGACCCCTGCATCGAGCCCCGCCACGACGGACAAAAGCGCAAAGCCGGTGATGATGGCGATCAGGATGACTTTTGAGACATCGTTGACCGGAATGCCGAAGAGGTGATTGAGCCCCGCATTGGCCTGTTCCGCACCGAAACCCAGCGAGGTCGCCAACCCGAAGAGCGTCGCGAAGACCGCAAGAATGTCGATGATGTGGCCCGGCCAGCCCCAGATGCGTTCCCCAAAGATCGGGTAGAACACCGAGCGCACTGTCAGGGGCAGCCCCTTGTTAAAGGAGAACAACGCCAGAGAGAGCGCCACGACCGCGTAAATCGCCCATGGGTGCAAGGCCCAATGGAAAATCGTCGCCGCCATGCCCAGACGACGCGCAGCCTCGACATCGCCCGGCGCGCCGGCCAGCGGCGCCCAGCTTTCGGGCGTGCCTGCGGTGTCGGCGAAGGAGGAGGTGAAATGCGAAATCGGCTCGGAGACGCCATAGAACATCAAGCCAATGCCCATGCCCGCCGCAAAGAGCATCGCGAACCAGCCGCTATAAGAATAGTCGGGCGTGGCCTCCATGCCGCCGATCCGCACCTTGCCGTAAGGCGACAGGATCAGGAAAAAGCAGAACAGCACGAAAATATTGCCCGCCAACAGGAAGAACCAATCGAAGGTCGAGGTCAGCCAATCGCGCAGATGGGTGAAAATCGTCCCGGCCTGTTCTTGAAAGGCCAGCGTCACGAGGACGAAGATCAGGATGGAGAGCCCGGAAATCAGGAAAACGGGGTTATGAATATCGAGGCCCACCGGCCCGACGCTTGTGGTGATATTGTCCTGACCGATTTCGTAATCGGTCTCGATCAAAGCGGCGTCGCCCTCTGGGGCGGGAATGCCGTCATCGCTCATATGAATACTCCTTAGAGATTTGAATGTGAAACGCCCTCCCCTCTGAGACAGCGCGCGCAGAGGGGGATAAAATCGGCGTCAGGCCGGATCAGCCGCGCACGAGAAAGACCGAGGCGTCGGTGTGGCTGGCAAGCTTGCCGCCATGCGACGGCCAGAAATGATCTGCGACATTCGGGACATGGGTGGCCATGACGACCAGATCGGCGCCCGCCTCCTTGACCGCTTTGGCCAGAGATTTTTCGAGATCGACGGCCGGATCGTGACTGACCACAGCACGGGTTTCGACCGCGAAGCCGTGGCGTTTGCCCTGGTCTTGCGCGAATTGCGCCAGACGTTCTGCATATTCATGCGGGTTATGCCCCAAGGAGCCCGGGGTTTCGGCGGTGACACCGACATAGGTGACGGAGGCACTGTAATGCAATGCGAGATCAGCGGCCGCGTCCAGCGCGCGGGTCAGCTTATCCACATGAGCGAGGTCCACAGGGACCATAATTTTGGTAAACATGTCGTCCTTTCGGGGAATTTTAGCGGGCTTGCCGGCCCGTCGATATCCTTTCGGCAAAACGCATCGCAGGTAAGCGATGCGCAGCAGTGTTCCACATCGTGGCAAGATGCTTTTCAGCCCGTTAAGTATAGACCCAAAGGGCCCAATTGGCAAATTCGTGCAGAGTGAAATGCAAAGCGCCCCCACACAGGAGGGGCGCTAAATCTCTTTTGAAACCTAGGATTTAGGAGCGCGTCAGGGGCGAGGCTTAGGCTACGCCGATTTTCACCAGCCGCTCGGCGAGCGCCATATAGGGCGCGGCCAATGGCCAATCGCCCGCCGCAACCGGCGTGCCTTCGTCCCCCGCAACCCGCGCCTCGATCGCCAGCGGCAGCTCCGCCAAAAGCGGCACGCCAAGTTTGTCCGCCTCCTGCGCGACACCGCCATGGCCGAAGATATGATCTTCATGGCCGCAGTTCGGACAGACATAGGTGGACATGTTCTCAATCAGGCCCAGCACCGGCACCTTCAGCTTTTCGAACATCGAAATACCGCGCCGCGCATCGATCAGCGCCACGTCCTGCGGCGTCGAGACCACCAGCGCGCCGGTGAGTTCGGTCTTTTGCCCCAGCGTGAGCTGCACATCGCCGGTGCCCGGCGGCATGTCGATCAAAAGCACATCCAGCTCGCCCCAGGCCACCTGCCCCAACATCTGCTGCATCGCGCCCATCAACATCGGCCCGCGCCAGACGACCGCTTCGCCGTCCGGGATCATGAAACCGATGGACATCAGCGTGACGCCATGAGCGTGCAGCGGCTCGATGGTCTGGCCATCCGGCGAGGCGGGGCGTTTGTTGATTCCCATCATGCGCGGCTGCGACGGGCCGTAGATGTCGGCATCCAACAGGCCGACCTTGCGCCCCTGACGCGCCAGCGCCACGGCGAGGTTGGCGGAGACGGTGGATTTACCCACGCCGCCCTTGCCGGAGGCAATGGCGATGATGTGTTTGACGCCCGGCACGCCTTGTTTGCCCTGCTGCGGGGTCGGATGACGGCCGATCTTGAGACTCGGCGGCTCGCTTCCGGCGGCGGGCGCCGGCTTCGGCGAAGAGGGGCCGTGAGCCGTCATGACGATGGAGACTTTTTCCACCCCATCGAGCGCTTCGAGCAGGGCTTTGGCCTGCGATTCGACCTGTCCCCAGGCCTGTGCGGTGGCGGCATCCGGCGCTTCAATCACGAAACTGACCTCGCCGTGACGTAGCGTCAGAGCGCGCACGAGGTCGGATTCCACCAGATTCGAGCCCCCGGGCAGCGCCACTTTGCGCAGTTCTGCCATGATTTGGTCTTGCGTGACGGACATAGGGTCCCCTCTTTCAATTTGGTCGGCGGTTTGGTCGGCTTTCCCTACGAAATAGGGGGTTTACTGACCTATTTCCAGCGCTCAATCCACCGATACCCGTGACCGAATGCATAGAGAATAGGCACTGTGAAAAATAGGTCAGGACCACTCATGCATATTCTGCATAGCGGCAATGCCGATTGGGTGGATTGTGCAAACGCAGCAATTCCACAATATTAGGTTCAACAGCAGCCAAGGCAGGCACCTTCGACCGCACCAAAGCGGTTTGCTTCGAAAGACCTCACGGTTCACTCCAGGTGGTTCACTCGAAGACCGGCAGAAGCCCGAAGGGACCGAGCGGCGGCGCATCCTGCGGACATCGGTCCGAACGCATATCTAAGGTTAAAGTCACATGGCTTACGCAAACGACATCAACAGCGCCGCAACGGCTTCCTCCGGTCTCTTCGGCGGGCTGTTCAAAGCACTCGGGGAACGTGTTGCCCGTTACCGCGTTTATCGCGAGACGATGCTGGAACTCTCCGGCCTGAGCGACCGCGACCTGCGCGATCTGGGCATGTCCCGCGCATCCATCAACGCCGTGGCCCACGAGGCCGCATACGGCAAATAAGAATTCTCATCACGGCCTCCTCCTCCTCCCTGAGGCCCTGATACCTGCGGCGGCGCCTCTCCTCCTCCCTGGCGCTGCCGCACCAGATACCGGAATTCGGGGTCCCTCTCCTCCTCCCTGGGACCTTGAAGACCAGAGCGACGATGCTTCCTCCTCCCTGGCATCGTCGCACCAATAACGGGGCCTCGCCCCAGAGATGCGATCTCTCTTCCTCCTCCCTGAGGGATCGTGACTGAAGGCGGCGGTGTCTTCCTCCTCCCTGACACCGCCGCATTTCTTTCTTATACGGACCCACTCCTCCTCCCTCGTGGTCCGATGCAAGAGCACCCGCGTCCTCTCCTCCTCCCTGGACGCGGGTGTTTTTTTGTTCAGACATGCGAAAACGCGCCGGAGATGCGGCGTTTTGGGCAGAGGTCTTTAGCAGAGTTCAGAGGGAAAGGCGGAGCTGGCGCTCAGGCCGGATACTCAGGCCGCGAGCTCAAGTATGCGCTCAAAGGCCGGCAGGCCGCGCAAGCCGGGCGCGCCGGGATACTTCGTCGGGTCGAGGCGATAGTCCCGCTGATGTTGGCGCCCACGTTTCATGAGCATGGCGGGTTTGCGCTCCGGCAGTCCGGCCAGACGGTGCAGCAAAGCCTGACCTTCACGCGGGGAGAGGAAGGGGCGCGCGGGTTGCTGCGCCCTGTGCCCCGCAAAAAGGTCGAGGAAGCTCTCGATCGAGCCCGTAGCAATTCCGCCAGGGGTATAGCCGTCCATCACCCCCAAGACATCGCGCGCCACCTGCCCCAGATAAAGGCTTTCACAGGCGATCCCGTGGCAGGAAACCAGACCGTGATCTTCGAGCAAGAGATGCACATAAGTGATCTCATCGCGCGGCCGCACTCGGACGTTTCGCCCATCGACAAAGGACACCGCCGGGACCAAAAGCTGGCGCCCCGCCGGATGCATCCCCTCGGTCGGCAGGTCGAGCAGGATGCGGTGTTGCTGGCTCAGCACCACAGGCTCCGGATTGTCAAAACTGCCGGGCGCAAAGATCACCGGCGCATGCCGACCCCATCCGCGCACTTGCCGCGATGCCATCCAGCGGATCGGTTGCACCCCGTGATCAAGGGTCACCACCGGATCGCCCGGCTTCAGATCAGCGACGGCACGGGACCCGTCGGGCGTTTCAATCAGCATAGAAGCCTCGAAACACACGGCCTGATAGGTGGTCGCTGCGGATTGGTCGGTGTTGTAGAAGCCCGGCGTTTGCCCGCCGCTGAAATTGTCCCAATACCAGCTTTCGAGATCGAATTCCGGCGTCCAGACGACCTGCGTCAGATCGCCGTTGCTGTCGTAACCCTCGAACACCACGGCATAGCCCGTATCGCCATTCATATCGATATAGTCGGAGCGCACCACCGTGGCGTTTTCAATCGTGTCGCCGCCCTGACCGGAGAAGGTCAGCGTATAGGTGTCGCCCGGCGAAAAGATATAGGGGCTGTCATCGCCCGGCTGGGATTCGATGATCAAACCATTGGTCGAGGTCGGCGGATAGTCGAATTGTGAGGTCCCCGGCCCCGAATTCACATTTGATCCGGTCGCGGCCGCGAACTGGCTGTCGATGGCTTCGATTCTCAGGGGCATCGGGACATATCTCAGGGTTTAAATCAGGCCTGAGCCTATCCGAAACTCCTTAATTGCCCGTAAAAACCCACTGATTCTGAGTCAGAATGGCACGTCGCCCGCTTGGTCGGCGGGCATCACGAACCCTGCCTTGAGCTTTTTCGTGCCCGAGTGGTCGAATTCCACAGTGAGGTTTTCGCCCTCGATTTCCATCACTTCGCCATAGCCGAATTTCTTGTGGAACACCCGGTCGCCCAACGTAAAGGACGCGCTGGCTTTCATATCGAGCGTGACGGGCGCACGCGGCGTGCCGGCCCTCTGGGTGCGTTCCTGCATCCGTTTCCAGCCCGGCGAATTGTAAACATCGGCCTTGGACGCGCGCTCGTTAAAGCGAGTGGCGGAGGTCTGGGCATAATCGTCAAGCGCCCGATCACGTCCCCCATCACGTCCCCCCATGTTGCCCCCCATGCCACCCTGCGCGCCGTAAAGGCCGTTGGGCGTCAGGATGTCGACGTGATCGACCGGCAGTTCATCAATGAAACGCGAGGCGAGCTGCGATTGCCATTGACCGTAGACCCGGCGGTTGGCGGCAAAGGAAATTGTGCAAAGCTCCTCGGCGCGGGTGATGCCGACATAGGCCAGACGGCGCTCTTCCTCGAGCCCCTTGGTGCCGTTTTCATCCATCGAGCGCTGCGACGGGAACAGCCCCTCTTCCCAGCCGGGCAGGAAGACGACCGGGAACTCAAGCCCCTTGGCGCCGTGCAGCGTCATGATGGTGACCTTCTCGCCGTCTTCGCCGCTGTCATTGTCCATGATCAGCGCGACATGTTCGAGAAAGCCTGCGAGATTGTCGAATTGTTCCAGGGCTTTGACGAGTTCCTTGAGGTTCTCGAGCCGCCCCGGCGCCTCAGGTGTTTTGTCGTTCTGCCACATGGCGGTGTAGCCAGATTCGTCGAGAATTTTCTCGGCCAATTCGATATGGCCGATCTCGGCGGGGTCATAGGCGACGTCTTCCACCAGCGCATCTTCGTCCTCGACGCCGTAGCGAATCTGTTGGACGTTCAGCGACGACCACCGCTCGATGTCGGCCACAAGTTGCGCGACACTCGACTTGGCCTTGCCCTTCAAAAGCCCCTCTTCCACGGCAATCCCCGCCGCCTCCAAAAGCGGCACGCCATGGCGGCGGGCACACATCTGGATCTCTTGCAGTGCCTTATCGCCCACCCCGCGTTTCGGCGTGTTGATGATGCGCTCGAACGCCAGATCGTCCTCAGGCTGGGTGACGATGCGGAAATAGGCCATGGCATCGCGGATCTCCATCCGCTCGTAAAACCGTGGCCCGCCGATCACGCGATACGGCAGCCCGATGGAGAGGAACCGATCCTCGAAAGCGCGCATTTGATGCGAGGCGCGCACCAGAATGGCAATGTCGTCGAGGGAATATTTGCGCAGGCGGCTCCGCGTTCCGCCATGCAGCGCCTCGATCTCTTCGCCGACCCAACGCGCCTCTTCTTCGCCATCCCAATGGCCGATAAGGCGCACCAATTCGCCGTCGGTTTCAGAGGTCCAAAGCTCCTTGCCCAGACGATCCCGGTTGCCCGCGATCACCGACGAGGCGGCGGCGAGGATATGTGGCGTGGAGCGGTAATTCTGCTCAAGGCGCACAACTTTGGCGCCGGGAAAATCCTTTTCGAACCGCAGGATGTTGCCCACTTCGGCGCCGCGCCAGCCGTAGATCGACTGGTCGTCATCTCCAACGCAACAGATGTTCTTATGCCCGCCCGCGAGGAGCCGCAGCCAGAGATATTGCGCGACGTTGGTGTCCTGATACTCGTCCACGAGGATGTATTTGAACCAGCGCTGATATTGCTCCAAGAGGTCCGGGTGTTTCTGGAAAATCACCACCATATGCAACAGAAGATCGCCGAAATCGACGGCGTTCAGTGTCGCCAAACGCTCTTGATACTGCGCATAAAGTTTGACGCCCATGCCATTGAATTCACTGCCCTCTCCGCCAGAGACAGCAGAGGGCGTGAGGGCGCGGTTTTTCCAATTGTCGATCATGCCGGAGAGCTGACGCGCGGGCCAGCGTTTCTCGTCGATGCCCGCCGCTGAGATCAGCTGTTTCAAGAGCCGGATCGAGTCGTCCGTGTCCAGAATGGTAAAGTTCGACTTGAGCCCGACAAGTTCGGCGTGGCGACGCAGGAGTTTGACGCAGACCGAGTGGAACGTGCCGAGCCAGGGCATGCCCTCAAGCTCCATCCCCATCAGCCCGGCGACACGTCCCTTCATCTCCCGCGCGGCCTTGTTGGTGAAGGTCACGGCAAGGATTTCACGCGGCTGCGCGCGGCCGGTGTTCAAGAGATGCGCAATCCGCGCGGTGAGCGCCTTGGTCTTCCCCGTCCCCGCCCCTGCGAGCATCAGGACAGGCCCGTCGAGCGTCTCCACCGCCTCGCGCTGTGCGTCGTTCAGCGTGTCGAGATACGATGTGTCGGGCGCACCAAAGGCGGCCTCGCGTGCGCCTTGCATCGCGAGTTGGGAGAGGGAGGGACGTTGGGGCTGCACCGCCGCCTCGAAGGCGTCGTCTTCATTGAAACTGCTCATGGGGAGCAGGATACAGAAGAGCCGCGCCGAGGAAAAGTGCGTTCTTCTATTGTTCTCACGCGCGTTGCGCAGAAAGATGCCGGGTTAGGGTTTCTCGGAAGACTCAGAGACCGCCTCAACCAGCCCAGACACATAGCGCGCAAAGAGGCGTGAGAAGTCGGAAATGTCTTCGCCGGACCACCCCGCGAAGACCTGCGCCATGATGCGCCATTTCGACAGGGTGAACTCGCCCAAAAGGGTTTTCGATTTCGGCGTCATGACCAGAACGGATTTGCGCGCGTCTTCCTGCACCGCCTGACGCGCCACATAGCCGCGCGAAACCAGTTCGGAGACAATGCGTGAGGCGCGCGAGGGGTCGACGGACATGACCTCTGCGACCATACCAATGGTCGGCGGCTCGGGCCGGTCGCGCCCGAGACCGGCGGAGATTTGCGCCACGGACAAAAGCCCCTGCAACAGCGCGGGTTCCAGCGCCTCAGACATGCCCGCGATCACCTTGCCTTTGAACTCGCCCTTCTCCGCCATGCGTCGCCATTGAAACAGCGACAGGTCGAGATCGAGCAAAGCCGTGACCGCCGGGTCGGAAAATCCCTCCCCGGTCAGAAACTCAGGCACGCCGGCGTGCACGCGCGGGTCAGCCGGGCGTTTTGCCGGGCGCTTTACGAGGGTGCTCTCTGGAGAAGGCGTCATATCGGGAGTGTGATCTTGGGTCATGGCGATGGGGTCGCATGAATATGTGTCAATGTCAATTACATGACAGTCACATTTATGTGCTGTTGACACATACCTGCATTTAGCGCTATCTGACCGCAAAGGCCTCACCCTCGTGAGGCACACGCCCGCCGGAATGACAACGACGTGATGACAACACGGACGGGCGAAAGGAGTTCCCATGCCGCACACGCACATATCCCCTCGGCCCGATGAGGCCACATCCGAGCGTCCCAAAGAGCACACCTCCGTCCGACTGGTGATCGGCTCCGTCGCCGTGCTCATGCTTTTGGCCGCGCTCGATCAGACCATCGTCTCCACCGCGCTTCCCACCATCGTCGCCGATCTCGGCGGGTTGGAGCATCTGTCCTGGGTGGTCACCGCCTATATCCTCGCCTCCACCGTGGTCGCGCCGCTTTATGGCAAGCTCGGCGATCTTTACGGGCGGCGCAATGTGGTGATCTTTTCGGTGACTCTGTTCCTGACCGGCTCCATTCTATGCGGTCTGGCAAATTCGATGGGCTTTCTCATCGCCGCCCGCGCACTTCAGGGGCTTGGCGGTGGCGGGCTCTTCGTTTTGGCGCTGTCGATCATCGGCGACGTGATCCCGCCCAAGGAACGTGGCAAGATTCAGGGCGTCTTTGCGGGCGTTTTCGGCGTCTCTTCTGTCGCCGGGCCTCTGTTAGGTGGCTGGTTCGTCGACACGCTGTCCTGGCACTGGATTTTCTACATCAACCTGCCCTTCGGCGCGCTGGCTCTCGCGGGGTTTGTTTTTGGCTTCAAACCCTTGGGGCGTCGCGTGCAGCACAAAGTAGACTACGCGGGCGCCGTCGCACTCACGCTGTCGCTGTCGTCCATCGTGCTTTTGACCGCTCTGGGCGGCAAGGAATTCGGCCTCACCTCCCCCATCGGCCTGTCGCTCATGGCGCTGTTTCTCATCTCAACCCTCGGGTTTGTCGCGATCGAGCAAAAGGCCTCCGAGCCGATCCTGCCGATCGGCCTGTTCAAGATGAATGTCTTCACCATCACCTCGGCGATCTCTTTCGTCACCGGCGCGCTGATGTTCGGGGCGCTGACCTTCATCCCGGTGTTTCTGCAAATGGCGAAGGGCGCGACCGCGACGCAATCCGGGCTGCAACTCATTCCGATGACCTTCGGCATCCTCATCGCCTCGACCCTCTCCGGCCAATATATGAGCCGCACCGGGCGCTATCGCCTTTTGCCGGTGATCGGGCTGAGCCTGGCCACGGTGGCACTTGTCTCGCTCACACGGCTGTCGCCGGACATGCACTCCTGGTCGCTCTGGCTGTCTTTGACGGGACTTGGCGCGGGCATGGGCTGTATTTTCCCGGTGGTGACCACCGCCGTGCAAAACGCTGTGCCGCGCGAACAGATCGGCACCGCCACAGCGGCGGGATTGATGTTCCGTCAGGTCGGCGGCTCCATCGCCGTCGCGCTCTTTGGCGCCCTCTTTGCCAGCCGGATGGCGACCATGATGACCGAGGCCAATGTCGAAGCCTCGGTCGATGGTCCGGCGGGTGGATTGGCCAATGTCGCCGAACTTGGGCCTCAGATGTTGGCGCAGCTTCCCGAGGCCACGCGCGATCTGATTGGCCAGACGATTTCCGTCGCCCTGCATCCGGTCTACTGGATCGCCGCCGCCCTTGCGCTGGTCGGTTTGGTCTTGGCCGTGTTCTTGCGCGAAATCCCGCTCCGGTCGCGCGAAAGCTGACATTCTGCCCCTCTGATTCCTGCGAAACCGCTTTGCAAAGGCCCGGCCTCCACCGCCCGGGCCTTTGCTAATCCCCCATTTTTTTCTGCAAAAATTGCAAACCCGGCCATTTCCCGCCCCCATCACATCAAAAATCGCAGCCTGACGTCGCAAATCTTCTGCCAGCCCCACATGTGGCGCGCTAAAGGGATTTACTGCAGTGCAGAAATCACTAACCTGATGTGAAAAACAGCAAGAGGGGAAGCTTGCCATGGCCGATTTCCAGAAAGTCCTGATCGCGAACCGGGGCGAAATTGCGATCCGCGTGATGCGTGCCGCCAACGAGATGGGGAAACGCACCGTCGCGATCTATGCCGAAGAGGACAAGCTGTCGCTGCACCGCTTCAAGGCGGATGAAGCCTATAAGATCGGCGAGGGCATGGGGCCGGTGGCGGCCTATCTCTCCATCGAAGAGATCATCCGCGTTGCCAAACTGTCGGGCGCAGATGCGATCCACCCGGGCTACGGCCTCCTCTCTGAAAACCCCGATTTCGTCGATGCCTGTACGGCGGCGGGCATCACCTTCATCGGTCCGAAAGCCAAGACCATGCGCCAGCTGGGCGACAAGGCCTCCGCGCGCAAGGTGGCCATCGAAGCCGACGTGCCGGTGATCCCGGCCACTGAGGTCTTGGGCGACGACTTTGACGCAATCCGCAAGGAAGCCGCAGAGATCGGCTTTCCGCTGATGCTCAAGGCCTCCTGGGGCGGCGGCGGGCGCGGCATGCGTCCGATCAACAATGTCGAAGAGCTTGAGGAAAAGGTCAAAGAGGGCCGCCGCGAGGCCGAAGCCGCCTTTGGCAATGGCGAGGGCTACCTCGAGAAGATGATCATCAAGGCGCGTCACGTCGAGGTGCAAATCCTCGGCGATCAGCACGGCAACATCTACCACCTCTACGAGCGCGATTGCTCGGTGCAGCGCCGCAACCAGAAAGTCGTGGAACGCGCCCCTGCCCCCTTCCTCTCGCCTGCGCAGCGCGAAGAGCTGTGTCATCTGGGCAAGCGCATCTGTGAGCACGTGAATTACGAATGCGCCGGCACCGTCGAATTCCTGATGGATATGGAAAGCGGCAAGTTCTACTTCATCGAGGTGAACCCCCGCGTGCAGGTGGAGCACACTGTCACCGAGGAAGTCACCGGCATCGACATCGTCCGGGCGCAGATCCTGATTGCCGAGGGCAAATCTCTGATGGAAGCCACCGGCGTGGCCAGCCAATATGACGTGAAACTCGACGGCCATGCGCTTCAGACCCGTGTGACGACCGAGGACCCGACCAACAACTTCATCCCCGACTATGGCCGCATCACCACCTATCGCTCGGCCACTGGCATGGGCATCCGTTTGGACGGCGGCACGGCCTATTCGGGTGCGGTGATCACGCGCTATTACGACAGCTTGCTCACGAAAGTGACCGCCTGGGCGCGCACGCCCGAGGCCGCGATTGCGCGGATGGACCGGGCGCTGCGCGAATTCCGTATTCGCGGCGTGTCGACCAACATCGCTTTCGTCGAGAACCTTTTGAAACACCCGACGTTCCTGTCGAATGAATACACCACGAAATTCATCGACACGACGCCGGAGCTGTTCGATTTCAAACCGCGCCGTGACCGGGCCACGAAAATCCTGACCTATCTCGCCGACATCACGGTGAACGGTCACCCGGAGACGCTTGGCCGCGCGAAACCCGCCGCAGATGCGCGCAAACCCGTGGTGCCGCAGCTCAAAGTGGAGACCCCGGCGGCAGGCACCCGTCAGTTGCTTGAGACTGAAGGCGCGCAGGCGGTGGCCGATTGGATGCTGGCGCAGAAACAGCTTTTGATCACCGACACCACGATGCGCGACGGGCACCAATCGCTTTTGGCGACCCGGATGCGGTCGATTGACATGATCAACGCGGCGCCTGCCTATGCGGCCAACCTGTCTGGGCTGTTCTCGGTCGAATGCTGGGGCGGCGCGACCTTTGACGTGGCCTATCGCTTCTTGCAGGAATGCCCGTGGCAGCGTCTGCGCGACATTCGCGAGCGCATGCCCAACATCATGACGCAAATGCTGTTGCGCGCCTCGAACGGCGTCGGCTACACCAACTACCCGGACAACGTGGTGCAGGAATTCGTGCGTCAGGCCGCCGAGACCGGCGTCGATGTGTTCCGTGTGTTCGACAGCCTCAACTGGGTCGAGAACATGCGCGTCGCGATGGATGCGGTGATCGAGAGCGGCAAGGTCTGTGAAGGCACGATTTGCTACACTGGGGATTTGTTCGATCCGGCACGGTCGAAATACGACCTCAAGTACTACGTCAAAATGGGTCAGGACCTGAAAGCCGCGGGCGCCCATGTGCTGGGGCTCAAGGACATGGCAGGCCTGTTGAAACCGGCGCAGGCGCGTCAGTTGGTCAAGGCGTTGAAAGAAGAGGTCGGCCTGCCGATCCATTTCCACACCCATGACACCTCGGGCGCCGCCGCCGCCACCATCCTCGCCGCCGCTGACGCGGGCGTGGATGCGGTGGACGCGGCCATGGATGCTTTCTCCGGCGGTACATCGCAAGCGTGCCTGGGGTCTATCGTTGAGGCCACGCGGTTCACCGAGCGCGACACAGGTCTGGACATCGCGGCGATCCGCGAAATGTCGAACTACTGGGAAGCCGTGCGCGGTCAGTACAAGGCGTTTGAGAGCGGCCTCGCAGCCCCTGCTTCCGAGGTCTACCTGCACGAGATGCCCGGTGGCCAGTTCACCAACCTCAAGGCGCAGGCCCGCTCGTTGGGTCTCGAAGAGCGCTGGCATGAGGTGGCGCAGTCTTATGCCGACGTGAACATGATGTTCGGCGACATCGTCAAAGTGACGCCGTCGTCGAAAGTGGTCGGCGACATGGCTTTGATGATGGTCTCCCAGGGCCTCACGCGCGATCAGGTCGAGGATCCGAAGCATGACGTCGCCTTCCCGGACTCTGTTGTCGACATGATGCGCGGCAACCTGGGCCAACCCCCGGGTGGTTTCCCCGACAAGATCATCAAGAAGGTTCTGGGCAAGGAAAAACCCAACACCGAACGTCCCGGCAAGCACCTGCCCCCGGCTGATTTTGCGGAGCTGCGGGCGGAACTGGCGGCGAAATTCCCGGATGTCGACTTCGACGACGAGGATTTCAACGGCTACCTGATGTATCCGAAGGTCTTCACCGATTACGTCACCCGCCACGAGCAATACGGGCCGGTGCGGGTGCTGCCGACGCAGAACTTCTTCTACGGCATGCAGGAGGGCGAAGAGATTTCTGCCTCGATTGATCCGGGCGTGACGCTTGAGATCCGCTGTCAGGCGGTGTCGGACCCCAATGAGATTGGCGAGGTCAAAGTCTTTTTCGAGCTGAACGGCCAGCCGCGTACCGTGCGCGTCAAGGACCGCTCCGCCGCCTCTTCGGTGGTGGCCAACGCCAAGGCAGAACTCGGCAACCCGAAACACGTCGGCGCGCCGATGCCGGGTGTTGTGGCCACGGTTGCGGTCGTGGCCGGGCAGTCGGTGAAGAAAGGCGATGTGCTTTTGACCATCGAAGCGATGAAGATGGAAACCTCGATCACCGCCGATCAGGACGGCACGGTCAAGGCCGCCCATGTCACCCCGGGCGCCCAGATCGACGCCAAGGATTTGCTGGTCGAATTCGAGTAAGCATCTGGAACGAAAACGGGCACGAAAATTGGAAAGCCCCGCCACATCGGCGGGGCTTTTTTCATGCCTTTCGCGTAAGGATCAAAGACGTCAGCCCGCCAAACACCAGCGCCCAGAGCGGCGCACCGATGCCGAAAAAGCTGATACCCGACACTGTGGTCATAAAGGTCACAAGCCCCGCTTCGCGTTGGTCCGCCTCCTTGAGCGCGCCGGTGAGGCTCGCCGCGATGGTGTTCAAAAGTGCCAGCCCCGCGACCGTGACCACCAGAGCTTTCGGTGCGATGACGAAGAGGCTGATCACCGCCGCGCCCAGAAGCCCGACGATGGAATAGAGCACGCCCGCGACCACCACCGCCTTATAGCGCGTCGCCGGGTTGTCGTCCGCCTCCGGCCCCGCACAGATCGCCGCCGTGATCGCCGCGAGGTTGAAGGCATAGCCCCCGAAGGGCGCGAGGATTAGGGAGGTGAGGCCGGTGACAGTGATCGCGGAGGACACCGGCGGCTCATAGCCCGCCGCCTTGAGCGTCACCACGCCGGGGACGTTTTGCGAGGTCATGGTGACGATATAAAGCGGCAGGCCGATGCCGATCAGCGTCGCCAGCGTGAATTCGGGCAGGATGAACACCGGCTTGGCGATCTCGAAATTCACATGCTGCGTGGTGTCAAAGGCGCCAGTGAGGGCGCAAAAGACGATGCCGATGAGCAAGACCATCGGAATGGCGAAACGGGCGAAAAAGCGGCGCCCAGCGAGGTAGGTCGCGCACATCAACGCCACGAGGATCAGGTTCTCCTCCATGGAGGTGAAAATCTCCAAGCCGAAGCGAAAGAGAATCCCCGCAAGCATGGCATTGCCCAGCGCGTCGGGGATCAGATGCGACAGCTTTTCGAACCAGCCGGTGAGGCCCGTGAGCGTCAAAAGCACCGCACAAAACACGAAAGCCCCGATCGCCTGCGCCATGGGCACGCCGTCAAGACTGATGACCAAAAGGGCGGCGCCGGGTGTGGACCAGGCGGTGAGGATCGGCATTTTGTAGCGCAGCGACAGGACCAGCCCGCTGATCCCCATCCCGAGGCCCAGCGCCAGCATCCAACTGTTCGCCTGCGCCTGTGTCGCGCCCAGCACGTCGATGGCCTGAAAGATGATCGCGACGCTGCTGGTATAGCCCAAAAGAACGGCGACGGCGCCCGCGACGAGATGGGAAAGTTTCAGACCGAACATGGCGGGGCCTTTCTGAGACGGGAATTGAACCGGGGGCATTTTGTGCGCTATAACGGACGTGACCGCTATAGCGCACGGATGCTATAACGCACAAGAGGGGAGTTGAGGAAAGCCCATGCAAACAGAAACGGCGGACATGCCCAAGATCGCACTCAAGGCCATTCGCTCCGAGGCGGGTCTCAGCCTTGCGCAAGCCGCCGAGATCACCGGTGTGAGCAAAGCCATGCTGGGGCAAATCGAACGCGGCGAATCCTCACCCACTCTGGTGACGCTTTGGAAGCTAGCGAAGGGCTTTCACCTGCCGCTTACCGCCTTTCTCGAAGGCGCGGCGACGGCTCCTCCGGCGGTCAGCTTTCCTGAGAGCATCCGCTTTCGCACGCTTTTCGCCTTTGATCCTGCCTTAGGATCGGAGAGCTTTCTGATCACCCTTACGCCCCGTCAGACCCATATCTCGCATCCGCATGACGCGGGCGTGGTCGAGGATATTTTCGTCACCGAAGGCACGTTGGAGGTGCAATTGGGCGAGGCCGAAGAAAGCACATGGACACGCTACAGCGCGGGCGCGGCAGTGCGGTTCGCCGCGGATCAGCCGCACAGCTACCGCAATCCGACCGCCAGCCCCACACGGTTTCACAACACGATGCATTACCCGCGCGTCTGAGCGCCTCTGCACGCGGCGAGAGGTCGCATCGGGTCAGGCGCGCACTACATGTGCGCCTTCAAACAATGATTTTTGAATGTGTTCCTTTTAAAACCGGCGCACGCTCCGCACGCGCACCTCTCATAACAAAAGACCCACATCATGACCCTGACACTGACTGCTTTCTACGCGGGCCTCGCTGGCCTCATGTATCTCTACATGTCGATCTATGTGATCAAACAACGCCTGAACATCGGCCAGGGGCTTGGCGATGGCGGCGACGACACGCTCAATCGCCGCATTCGCGCACATGGCAATTTCAACGAATATGCGCCGCTGACCCTCGTTCTGATCGCAGGTTTCGAGGCCCAGGGCGCGCCTGCGCTTTTGGTCCACCTCGCGGGCATCGTTCTGATCGTCTCGCGCGGGTTGCACGCCTACGGGATGCAGGGCAGCGATAAGGAATGGGGCCGCAAATACGGCATCCTCTCGACCTTCGCACTGCTCTTGGTGCTGTCTCTGGCCGACATTCTGATGGCGATTTTCTGAGAAAGGGGCCTCTGCGCCCCCTTCCCCCTCAGCTCCGATAGGCCTTGAGATAGGCCCGTTCGAAAAACCGCTTGGCCCAGTGGAATAGCCGCGATTTCGGCAGGGTGAGCGCGAGTTTATGATTGCGGAACACAAGGATGCCCTTGTTCACCGAGTCGACGATACAGACCAGCTCGGCCTTGAAATCATGGCTCGCCTCGCGCCCCGCCAGTTCGTCGGCAATATTCGCGACCGCAGCCTCGGCCTGAAGATCGGCCTGATGCGCCTGTTTGGCAAGCCAGTCGGGGCCGGGGTACGATCCGGTGTCGCCAACGACATAAGTACGCGGCCAGCCGACCACCCGGCATTTCTCGTCCGCCTGAATAAAGCCGCCAGGCGAGCGCGGCAGTTCGGTATTATCAAGCCACAGAGGCCCGGTGAGGCCGGACATGAAGAGCACCAGATCGGCAGGGATCTCTTCGCGCTCGGTGACCACCTTGTCGGCCTCGATGCGCAGGGGCTTCGCGCCGATATGCACCGAGATGTCGCGTTTCCACATCTCGCGCAGCAGGCCATCGACCGCTTTCGGCCCCAGCCGCTGCCCCGGTCTGTCAGAGCCGTTGAAGAACACCAGCCGGAATTTATCCCGCCGCCCCTGTTGCCGCAGCATGGTGTCGATGCCGAAGAGGAATTCGAACATCGGCCCGCCGCGCACGGCCTGCGGCTCTTTCGGATTTGTGCCGAATCCGAGCGCAATGGTGCCGCCCTCCATGTCGCGAATGCGGTCGTGGATGAGCTGGCCTTTGGTGGCGCCTTCGCAAGGAATGATCGCATGTTCCGCCAGCCCCGGTAGTTTTTTCAGATAACGCCCGCCGGTGGCGATGATCAGCGCGTCATTTGTCACAGCGCGCGTCTCTTCGCCGGTCTCGATATCGACTGTACGCCCCCCGTCACGGACATTGACCACCCGGCCCTTGAGCCAATCGACTTTTTCGCGGGCAAAGAACCGCGTCAGATCGACGTCGATGTCGGAGGCGGACCGCAGCCCCGAGGGCATCCAGATCAGGCTGGGCAGATAGGTCAGGTGAGTGTTGGGCGACACCACCGTGATGCGGGCGTCGAGCTTTTCCTTGCGAATCTCGCGCACGGCGGTCAGCGCGCCGAAGCCGCTGCCGAGGATCATGATGTGGGTCTGTTGAGACGGTTGGGAGAGGGTCATGGCATCTGTCCGATTTGAGCCGCATATCAGACTGCGGCGCGGTCATAAGTATGGCGGCAGACAACCCGAACCGAGGCCAGCCTGTCCTTAATCCACATCAAAGATATATTTTAAAAACACCTTAAAAGCTCTGCGGCAAAAAAGCCGGGGATTTGTCCGGCGAGGACGCTCCGGCCCCGAGGTCCATGAGCGGTGCCTGCGAAAAAATCACGACAAATCCAATTTTCCTCTTGCAGGTCGGAGCGGGATTTCATATCTCACGCCTCACCCAAGGAAGCGGGCGTAGCTCAGGGGTAGAGCATAACCTTGCCAAGGTTAGGGTCGGGCGTTCGAATCGCCTCGCCCGCTCCAAATATCCTCCGAGGTCACGCGATCTGATCGCAAGACCATCCCCAAGGAGGATTTAGGGTAGAGACGGCACACCCGGCCGCCTCACGTAACCGAGCCGACGCACAGGCTGGACGCGAGCGGGCGTAGCTCAGGGGTAGAGCATAACCTTGCCAAGGTTAGGGTCGGGCGTTCGAATCGCCTCGCCCGCTCCAATTTCTCTTTCCGATATGACAGACCAGATACAACAGTAAAGACTGGCGTCTCCGCCGGTGGCGCTCGTCTTACAAAGAGTTGGCGGTTCGCTGATCCGCATGCGTCAAAACATCAACCGCCTCGCGATGCCGAAACACCAGAGGGCTTTCGCCGCGCAGACAGGCCACGCGAATCTGGCAATTGTCACAGACCTGCGGCACGCTTTGGCTCAGCCCCTCGCAATCCCCCCTTGGCCCGCAGACGATTTCTTCGGCGATGGTCACCAGATCGTCTATCGGCGTCTGGCTTCCCAGCACACAGCGCAGGGACGACAGCCGCGCGAACAGATCGAAATGCAGCTCCGGTTCCCGCCACGTGATCAGGACGGATGCAATGCCGGGCTGATGAAACTCCGCCATCAACGCGACGCCCAAGCCCCCCTCTCCGTCCACCAAAAGATCAAAGAGCAAAAGATCGAAGGGCTCCTCGCGCAAGAGGGTGATCACCTCTTCGGACGAGCGACTGCGGCGCACATGATGCCCCCTCAGCCCAAAGGCGGTCTGCCATTTCGCCGAGATTTCGATCTCTTCATGCCATACGAGCACACGCATCCGGGTTACCGTTCCTGTTTACCTTTCTTATTAAAACGCAAACATGCTTAACAAATGACTAAGATGCATCTGCCGCAACCGTGCAGAGGCATTGGCAAATCCGCCCGCAGGCGCGTATAAGCGGCGTGACGAGAAGAGGGACAGCCCATGCGCAAGGCAAGCATCACCCGCAACACTGCGGAAACCGAGATCACGGTCGAGATCAACCTCGACGGGACCGGCATTTACGACAACCAGACGGGTGTGGGCTTTTTCGACCATATGCTCGATCAACTGTCGCGCCATTCCCTCATCGACATGACGATCCGCGCCAAAGGGGATTATCACATCGACGATCACCACACGGTGGAAGACACCGGCATTGCCATCGGCCAGGCCTTGGTGAAAGCGGTCGGCGACAAGAAGGGCATCTACCGCTACGGGCACTTTGCGCTGGCCATGGACGACACGCAGGTAGCCTGCGCGCTCGATCTCTCGGCGCGGCCTTTTCTGGTATGGAATGTCGAGTTTCCGACCGACAAGATCGGCACATTCGACACCGAGCTGGTGCGCGAGTTCTTTCAGGCGCTCTCGACCCACGGCGGCATCACGCTGCACATCGACAAGCTGCATGGCATCAATTCGCACCACATCGCCGAGGCGGCGTTCAAATCGGTCGCCCGCGCGCTGCGCATGGCGCTTGAGATCGACCCGCGCATGGCCGACAGCCTGCCGTCGACCAAGGGCGCGCTTTAAGGTTTTGAAGAGAGACTGACATGCTGACAGCACTCGTCGATTACGACAGCGGAAACCTGCACTCCGCCCACAAGGCCTTCGAGCGCATGGCGCGCGATAACGGCTCCGGCACCATCGTGGTGACCTCGGAACCCGATGTGGTGGCCAAGGCCGACCGCATCGTGTTGCCGGGCGACGGCGCTTTTCCGGCCTGCAAGAAACAGCTGTTCGATTACACCGGATTGTTCGAAGCGATCTCAGAGGCGGTCACGGAAAAAGGTCGTCCGTTTATGGGGATTTGCATCGGCATGCAGATGCTGGCGACCCGTGGCCTCGAGTTCGAAGAGACCGCCGGGTTCGACTGGATCGGCGGCGAGGTGGTGAAGATCGAGCCCTCCGATCCGGCGCTAAAAGTGCCGCATATGGGCTGGAACGACTTGCACATATCGAACACACACCCGGTTTTGGATGGCGTTTCAGAGGGCGATCATGCCTATTTCGTACATTCCTACCATTTCAAGGTCGCTAACCCCGCGCACCGTCTCGCGCATGTCGACTATGGTGAAGAGGTCACCGCCATCGTGGCGCGCGACAATATGATCGGCATGCAATTCCACCCGGAGAAAAGCCAGCGCGCGGGGTTGCGCATCGTATCGAACTTCCTCGGCTGGGCACCGTAGGATTTGAGTATTTTCGCCAAGAAAAAGACATGAAAAGGGGCCCGTTTGAGGCCCCTTTTGTTTGATGGTCCGGGAAAGCGCTTACTGCACGCGGCTCCAGGTCTGGCCTTTACAGATCGGCCCGACGCAGCCGGAGACCTTCAGCGTGTTGCCAGAGAGCGCCATTTTCGAGTTGTAGACCTTGCCCGTCGAGGGCTGCCAGATCTTGCCATTTTTGTAGGCCCCGCCGCCCTGTGCGACCATGTCCCAGACGATGGGCTTGCCCTTGTTGGCGGAGTTGTATTCGCCGCTGTCATTGAAGGTCCGGCTGATCGTGCCGCACAGCTTGTCACCGCAGGGCGCGATGGTGATATGCGCATAGGCGCCATCGTCGACCTGGGTCTGCCAGACGCCTTCGACCGGATCTGCGAAAACGGGTGTCGCAAGACCAACTGCGGCAATGGCCGCGAAGATCACATGTTTCATATTCTATCCTCCCAAAGATGCCCCTACCCTGAGCGGGTTCGGCGCTTTGAGGCAAGATTAACGCAGCGGCACATGCAACTCAAAGCGGGTTTTGCAATTCTCACGCAATCATGCCAAAGGGAGCGCAACAGTTTCACGACAGGAGCCCCGCGCCATGATCCTCTACCCCGCCATCGACCTGAAAGACGGCCACGCCGTGCGGCTTTACAAAGGCGAGATGGAGAAAGCGACCGTGTTCAACGAGAACCCGGCGGCGCAGGCGTTGGAGTTTGTCGAAGCGGGGTGCGAGTGGCTGCATCTTGTCGATCTGAATGGCGCTTTTGCCGGCGAGCCGGTGAACGCGGCCCCTGTGGAAGAGATTCTCAAACAATGCAAAGTGCCCGCACAACTGGGCGGTGGCATTCGCGATATGGCGACGATCGAGATGTGGCTTTCCAAAGGGCTGGAGCGCGTGATTCTCGGCACCGTGGCGGTCGAGAACCCCGATCTGGTGCGCGAAGCGGCGCGGGCTTTCCCCGGTCACGTCGCCGTCGGCATCGACGCGCGCAAAGGCATGGTCGCGACCAAGGGCTGGGCCGAAGAGACCAATGTGAACGCCACGGATCTGGCCAAATCGTTCGAAGACGCGGGTGTTTCGGCGATCATCTACACCGACATCAACCGCGACGGCGCCATGCAGGGCCCGAACATCGAGGAAACCGCAGCACTCGCCAATGCCGTGTCGATCCCGGTGATCGCAAGCGGCGGGGTGTCTTCGATTGCCGATCTGGAAAACCTCAAGGCTTGCGGTGCGCCTTTGAATGGGGCCATCTCCGGCCGCGCGCTTTACGATGGGGCGATTGATCTGGCGGAAGCTCTCAAGGTGATGAAGGCCTGAAGCCGTCTTGCGCCTGCGTCAAGCTGTCCCTTTCCTTGCGCCATGGTTCGCCTGTAAGTGAACACACTTAACATGGCGTAAAGAGTTCCGATGACACAGGTTCAACATACCCCCCTCCCCGCCACTTCACGTCTTTGGACGAAGGTGCAAAGCGGCGATTTCATCGACGGCTACGCGGTCCAAAGCGCCCTGTCGCCGCGAGAGGCCGCCAATATCGGCCTGACGATGCCCGGCTGGGCCGACGCGCTTTTGCGTTTGCGCAATCGGATCATGAAGCCTCTTGGCCTGAAGACAGAGACCGCGGACAGCGGCGAGGGCGCGATTTTTCCTGTGGAGTATGAGGGCGCGGATGAGTTGATCATCGGCACCGACGACAGCCATCTGAATTTCCGCATCTGCATCCGTCAGGACGCGGGCCGCATCCATATGGCGACCTGGGTGCATCGCAACAATGCGCTGGGGCGGGCCTATCTGAGGGTGGTCAAACCGTTTCACGTGCTGATCGTGCGGGACGCCATGCGCCGGATCGCCCGTGGAAATGCACGTGCAAATCCTGGCGCCTGACGTTGCATCCGCCCCCCTTGCGCTTTAAAGACTCGGGCGAGAGACAAAAAGGCGCGCCCCATGCTCAAGACCCGCATCATCCCCTGCCTCGACGTGGCCGATGGCCGTGTGGTGAAAGGCGTGAACTTCGTGGACCTGATCGACGCGGGCGACCCGGTCGAGAGCGCGCGGGCCTATGACGCGGCGGGTGCCGATGAGCTGTGTTTCCTCGACATTCACGCGACCCATGAGAACCGTGGCACGATGTATGACCTCGCGACCCGCACTGCGGAACAGTGCTTTATGCCGCTGACCATCGGCGGCGGTGTGCGGACCACGGAAGATGTGCGCAACCTGCTCCTTGCCGGGGCCGACAAAGTGTCCTTCAACTCCGCCGCCGTGGCCGACCCGGACGTGATTGCCCGCGCCGCCGATCACTTCGGCAGCCAATGCATCGTCTGTGCGATTGATGCGAAAACCATCGAATGGGACGAAGCTGGCAACCCGATCAAATGGGCCATCTTCACCCATGGCGGGCGCAAGGCCGCGCTGGACAAGGACGGCCACCCGATTGACGCCGTTGAATTCGCCAAGCTGATCGAAAGCAAGGGCGCGGGCGAGATCCTTTTGACCTCTATGGACCGCGACGGCACCCGCGCGGGCTTTAACATCGCCATGACGCGCACCATCGCGGACGCCGTGAACATCCCGGTCATCGCCTCGGGCGGGGTCGGCACTCTTGACCACCTCGTCGAGGGCGTCACCGAAGGCCACGCCAGCGCCGTTCTGGCCGCCTCCATCTTTCACTTCGGGGATTACACGATCCAGGAGGCCAAGGACTATATGGCCTCCAAGGGCATCCCCATGCGGCTCAACTGAGGAGACCGGCATGAGCATCCTGCACGCGCTTGAAACCGTCATTGCTTCGCGCAAAGGCGCCGATCCCGAGACCTCCTGGACCGCGAAACTCCTGGCCAAAGGCCCGGAAAAATGCGCCGAGAAATTCGGCGAAGAGGCGGTCGAAGCGATTATCGCGGCTGTGAAGAACGACCGCGAGAACCTGACCTATGAGGCCGCCGATGTGCTCTATCACATGCTGGTCATGTTGGCCGCGCGCGATGTGGCGCTGGACGATGTGCTGGGTGAACTGGCCCGCCGTCAGGGGCTTTCGGGGATTGCGGAGAAGGCCTCGCGCTAACCCGACGGCCATATGTGTTGGCCCGTATTTTAGAGTGTCGCCCCAGCATTCAGCGCCTCAAGCGCATCCGAAGCGCAGCGAGAAAATTCGGACAATCCTGCTCCTTCCCCACTCTCGAAATAAGCCTTTAAGTTCTCTCCTGCCCAAAAAACGATCTGAGCACCGTCCGACATCTTACCAGCACCACGGCCTGTGCCAGATTTCAGGTCGAAATAGTCGAACACAGCGCTCCCCGTGCGGCCATCAGAGCATTCGGTTTCGACCACTGCAGTTCCCTCCAGCGTTCTCTCAAACGCCCCCCGACACTGCGCGCCCTTCGTCGAGATCACTCCAAAATCTCCTTCTGAGACCCCATAAACCTCACCGACAAACATTTCGTTTGGCGTTCCCAGAACACAGCCAACGACCTCTGTACACTGGTTGTTTCTATCGTTGCAGTCCGAAGCCTCCGCCGCGAATGCGCATAGTGCAGCAACGTATAGGGCCGAAAAAAAATGAAAACGCATGGTGCCGATACCTCCCAGACACAGCGCGTTAAACACGACAGAACTCATGAGCTCACAACCCGAGCCGCGGAATTTCAATCGCCGGACAGCGATCCATCACCACCTCGGCCCCCTGCGCACGCGCAAGGGCGGCGGCTTTCTCGTTGACGATGTCGAGCTGCATCCAGATGTATTTCAACCCTTTGAGCGCATGCAGCGCGTCATCGACCACATGTTCGGTCTCTTCGGGCCTGCGGAAAATATCCACCATATCGACCGGCTCGGTGATGTCGGAGAGCGCCGCGACACAGGTCTGGCCGAACAGCTCCTTGCCCGCCTGCCCCGGATTGACCGGGATCACCTTATAGCCACGCGCGGCCAGAAATGTGCCGACCCTGTGAGACGGGCGGTCCGGTTTCGGAGAGGCCCCCACGAGGGCGATCACTTTCGTGTCGCCCAAGATGCGGGCAATGTCGGCGTCGGTCAGTTGGTCAACATGTTGCATGTGCGAGAGGATAGCGCATTTTCAAAAAGAAAAAAGCCCGGGCTCTGACGAACAGAAGGCCCGGGACAAAGTGTGGAACGAGGGACAGTGAGAGCTACGCGCGTGTTCCAAACTGCGCGTCTCACCTGATGAGATAGGGAGAGACTCTCGATATGGAAGTGTTTGTAAGAAAAACGTGAACGCATCGTGAATCGGACGCGCCTTGCCCCACCTCTGCGCGTTCAGCGTTGCGAGGCGGCGTAAAGCCCGACGGCAGCGGCGTTCGAGACGTTGAGCGAACCGAACCCGCGCGCGAAGGGGATTTTCACCAATCTGTCGACCGTCTCCTTGGTCTTTTCCCGAAGCCCCGGCCCCTCGGCGCCCATCACCAAAGCGACGGGACGATCCGACAAAGACGTCAGCGCCTCGTCGATGGTCTCGTCCGCCTCGCCATCGAGGCCCAGACAGGTGAACCCCAGTTCCTGCAATTTCACGATGGTCTCCGACAGGTTGCGGACCCGCAGATAAGGTTGGCGTTCCAGCGCGCCGGAGGCGGTTTTCGCCAAGGCGCCGGTCTCAGGCGCGGCATGACGCGCGGTCGCGATGACGGCTTCGGCCCCGAACACCTCGGCAGACCGCAAAATCGCGCCGACGTTATGCGGGTCGGTCACCTGATCGAGCAGCACGACCAAAGGCAGCCCCTCGCCTTTCGCCAGACAGACCTCCTCGACCGAGCCCCAGCTCAGGGGCTTGACCTCCAAAAGCGCGCCCTGGTGCACAGAGGTCGGATCGACAGGAATGTCGAACTTGCGCGGATCGTGAAATTTGCGCGGGTCGATTTCTTCGGGCACGATCCCGCAGGCGGCAATCTCCGCCTCAAGTTTCGCCATCGCGTTCTTCGTCACCAAAAGCCGCAATTTTTCGCGCGCCGGATTCGCCAAGGCATCGCGCACCGCATGAAGCCCGAACAGCCAGACGGTTTCCTGCGCGGCCTTGCGCTTGGCTTGCTCTTTTTCGACGACCCATTTGGGTTTTTTCATGGCTTTGGTGTCCCGATTTTGATGGCTGGCCCTTCTTGGCGCAGGCAATCTCGAAGAACAAGTAATTTTCCTGTTGACGCCCATCGCGCCCATAGGTATCCACCGCCCACACGAACGCAAACGGTCGGTGAGAGATCACAGATCAGCGTGAAAGTGGGCGACGGGCTGCAAGGTGCGGCAGCGGACTGTAACTCCGCCGAGGAGACTCATGCCTGGTTCGATTCCAGGGTCGCCCACCACTTCTCCTCTACAGACATAACGGCTCGGACGCTTTGGCGTTCGGTAAACGCTGGGCTTTTCTCCCCTTGCAACTCCTGTCTGATCCGCCGAATTTGAAGCGATCATAAAAGGAGAGCGACATGGCCCTGCAACGCGTTGAGATCACCTATGGCAGCCCCGAGATCGGCGGGCCCTTCATCGGCGCGCTGCATTGGGATGATGCCCTCACAGGTCCCCGCCCCGGCGTCATGGTTGCCCCCGCCTTTCGTGGACGATCGGAGTTCGAAGAGGCCCGCGCGCAGGAACTGGCCGCTTTGGGCTATGTCGGCTTTGCCATCGACTATTACGGACAGGGCTGGACCACCACGGATGCAACCGAAGCCCATGCCGCCAAGGACAAACTCGACGCCGACCGCGCCACGCTCGCCGCGCGCATGCTGGCCGCTCTTGAGGCATTGAAATCGCAGGATTTGGTGGACGCGGAGCGCACCGCCGCCATGGGCTATTGTTTTGGCGGCAAGGCGGTGCTCGATCTGGCCCGCGAGGGTGTCGGGATCGGTGGCGTCGCGAGTTTTCACGGCATTCTCGACCGAGCAGCGACAGCGCCTGACATGAAAATTGTCTCTGACGTTTTGGTCATGCACGGCTGGGACGACCCGCTCGCGCGTCCCGACAGCGTGCTGGCCTTTGGTCAGGAAATGACCGAGCGCGGCGCGAAATGGCAGCTCCATGCCTATGGCAACACCGGCCACGCCTTTACCAACCCCGCCGCCAAACCGGGTGCGCAGCCGGGGTTCGGGTTCGATGTCAAAGCCACCGCGCGGAGCTGGCGCGCGCTGGTGGATTTTCTGGCCGAAGTGTTGCGCTAGCGCTCACTGAATCTCCACGGCCTTGCGCTCGTAATGCGCCTGTTCCGCCGTGCCGTCGTCAAAAGTGACGTTGAGATCGACCGTCTCGATGCTCCCCGGCGGAAAACTGACGAGGATCGCGTCGAGGCTTTCGGCCTTCAGCGCATTGGGTTGCGCCGTATCGAGGTAGCAGGGTTCCATCACGAAAGGCACCATCTCGCCACCGTTCACGCCATAAAAAACCTCAGTCAGCCCACAGCGCCAGCTCAAAAGATTGGTGAAATACAACAGGTCCTGCCCGTCGTAATTGCGCACCGCGATCCATTGCGGCTTGGTCGCTTGCAGGATGGGTTTGACCTCTGCGGCGGTGGTGAAATTCTCTGCCACGGCGCCCGTGGCCGTGAGGCAGAGAAGCGACGTTAAAACAGTGCGTGTCGTTCCGGATACCATGGAAACAATCCTTTTAACTACAGGGGAATTAACGGCTTTTGATAAACGATGATCCGCCCTATAGTCGGACCGAACCATCATTTGTTACGCTCGCGACTTCCCCATCATTCAGAGTTCTCATGTCCAGTAAGCCTCAAAACCAAGCCCCGTTCAACATTGTCGTCATCGGACAGGACGGGCGGCTGATGTATGAGGCGCTGTTGTTCGCGGCCTCGCTGCGGGCGATGGACCCCAATTTCAAAGGCCGGTTGTTCATCGCCGAACCGCAACCGGGCGAGATGTGGCAGAACGATCCACGGATGAAACAAGCCGATGTGCTGAGCGCTTTCAAACGGCTGGGGGCGGAAATTCTGCCCTTTGAGAGCCGCCATTTCGGCCAGAGTTACCCCTATGGCAATAAAATCGAGGCCCTTTTGGCGCTGCCCGAAGGCGAGCCTTTTGTGTTTTTCGACAGCGACACGCTGATCACCGGCCCTGTGTCTTCCGTGCCTTTCGATTTCACCCGCCCCTGCGCGTCCCAAAAGGTCGAGGGCACCTGGCCGCAGATCGAACTTTACGGGCCGGGCTACACCGAGATTTGGAAATCGCTCTACGATCGCTTCGGATTGGAGTTCGAAAGCACGCTCGATCTCGACCAGCCGGACGAATATTGGAAGCGCTATCTCTACTTCAACGCGGGCTTCTTTTTCTATGAGTGTCCGCGCAAATTCGGCGAGCGTTTCCTCGAATACGCCCTCGAAATTCGCGACAACCCGCCCGAGGCCGCCAGCCTTCAGGTCTTTGATCCCTGGCTCGACCAAGTCGCTTTGCCGCTGGTGATCCACTCTTTCGGCGGCGCGCGGCGGACGATCCCCGAAGACACGCTCGATGGCGCGATCTCATGCCATTACCGCACCTTCCCGCTCCTGTTCGCGCGCGAAAACGACCGCGTGGTCGAGGTCTTGCGCGAGGTCTCAAGCCCGAATTGGATCAAGAAGGCGCTCAAGGACTACGAGCCGATCAAGCGCCTCGTCTATCAGCCGAAGGGTGATAAGATCCGGGCGATGTTCGACCGTGATCACCTGCCCCGGCGCGAAAAGATGATCCGCAATCAGATCAAAAAGGCCGGGTTGTGGATGCGGTGACGCGCCACGGCCCAGCCTCTTCGCATCAGCCCAGGCGCCGCACCCTGCCCCTCTGACCCGGCAATGTTCCGCCAGCACTCGGAACATCTGGCCGCAGGGGCACGGGTTTCCCTTGGCCCGATCCCAAAGCTGCGTTAGGGTGCCACGACAGTCAGAATTCAGACCCAATAATCGAGCCAGCCTGCGGAAATGAAACCGAATTTTGCCCTCAACCTGAGCCATGACGGCATCGTTTTATTGCACCGCGCCTCAAGCGGCTGGCATCAGATGGGCGAGGTCGCGCTGGACGCACCCGATATGGCCGGGGAACTGGCTGAGCTGCGCAAGCTCGCCACCTCTGTGTCGACCTCCGGGCTGGCCACCAAACTGGTGATTCCGAACAGCCAGATCCTCTATCGCAGCCTCCCAGATCCGGGTGAGGCCACCCGCGATGCCGCGATCCGCGCGGCGCTTGATGGCGCGACACCCTATGGTTTGGACGATTTGGTCTGGGACAGCACAGTCACAGATGGCCAGGTGCAAGTCGCGGTTATTGCCCGCGAAACCCTTGAAGAAGCGGAAGGTTTCGCCACCGAGCACCGCTTCAACCCGATCTCTTTCGTGGCCCTGCCCGACGCCGACAGTTACGCAGGCGAACCGTTTTTCGGTCGCGCGAAAGCCGCGGATGCGCTGATCGGTGCCGGCACAAAGGTCGAGCCGGACGAGAGCGCCATCCACATCTTGCCCAAACGCAGCCTGCCGCCGCCCCCGGTCGACCCGGTGGTGGCTGAGCCGGTTGAAGCGGCTATCGCCCCCCATCTTGACGAGCCGCTCACCGACGCCCCCACCGCCGTGGTTGAAAACGTGGGGGAAGACGTGAGCGAGGCTATCCCGCAAGAGACGCTGCCTCTCGTTCCGGAAGCCGGGGACGAAACCTCGCCACAGGAAGACCTTTCACAAGATGAGGCGGAGGAGGCTCGTGACACGGAAACGGCGTCTGCGGACACCCCCTCTGATGCGCCCTCTGACGCACCCGAGCCGCCAGTTGAGGAAACGCCCGCGCCCTCCGCGTTCCAAAGCCGCCGCCTGACCGCGACAGAGACCTCCAAGGAGACGCCCGCAGCGACGGAGACACCGACGGCACCGCGGCTCTCCGCACGCCCGGCCCGCTTCTCCGCAGTGTCCGAAGGCACCCCACCGACGCCCAAACCGCTTGGCCCCGCCACGCAAGAGCCCGCTGGGGAGACGCCGGAAGAGCCATCGAAACCGGCGCCCAAGACGGTCGAAAAACCCGTCCATGACCACCCGCATGTGGCCGTGACCTCTGGTGATCTGCCGGTTGAGGAGGCCGAGGAGGCCCCGAAGCCCAAGGCGCCGCGTCCGGGCAAATCCGCGCCCCTGCCAGAACCGCCGCCCATGCCCGCGAGTCCGATTGTCCCCGAGCCGCGCGCCCAGGCTGGAGCCCTGAATGCCGACAAGAAAGCGCCGAAAGCTGCGGCCAAACAGGTCGCCAAGGGCGCGCTGAAATCCTTGTCGGGGCTTTCGACCGCGGCCAAAACACGGATGGACAAGGTCAAGGACGACAAGACCAAAGACACACCGCCACGCGAGGCCCCCGCGGACCCCGATCAAAGTCTGACGGGCGCTGGCATCGCGCCGGAGATGACGCCGATGTCCGACCGGGCCGCCGGACTTGACCGGGTGGAGAACACGCTCGACGAGGCCGAGGCGCTGACCGTTTTTGGTGCCCGCCGCCGCAGTCGCACGGAGCGCAGATCGCCGCGCATGGGCCTGATCCTGACTGCCATTCTGGTGGTGGCTCTTTTGCTCATCGGGCTGGTCGCCGGGCTGTTGCCCGAGGATGATGCACAGCCGAAGACCGCGCAGACCAGCGCGCTGGAACAGGCCGAGGAGACGTCCAGAGACCTAACCGATGGGACGGATGGGGCAGATGCGACCATCGTGATCCCGGCGGAGACCGCCCTAGCCGAGGATGTCTCGGAGCCGACCGAAGAAGCTGCCCCCGAAGAGGAGCCAGAGCTGACGCCTGAACTTTTGGAACAGGCCGCCCTGCCCGAACCTCCGGGCTTACAAAACGAGCTGCCGGAACCGGATCTCGAGGCGCTGAATGCGCAATATGCCGCCACGGGCATCTGGCCCTTGGCGCCAGAAAACGGCACAGGCGAGACCGGCGAAGACGATCTCAATGCGGTTTACACCGCCTCCATCGACCCGAAGATCTCCTCGCAGGATGCGGGCGCCCTGCCCGATGCGGCGCGCCATATTGGCGAGCCTGCCCCGCGCGCCGCCCTGCAACCGGCACCGCCGGGCACGCGCTATGACTATGACGAGGACGGGTTCATTCGCGCCACGCCCGAGGGCACAGTGACCCCGGGCGGCGCCGTGGTCTATGCCGGTCGCCCGGATGTGACGCCCAAACCGCGCCCCGGCAGTGCGGTGGACGCGGCGGTCGAGGCGGCTCTGGCGCCTGCACCCGTCGATGAGAATGATACCCTGCGTCTGGCGCTCGCGGCGTTTCAGCCGAAACTGCGGCCCGAGAGCCTTGTCGAGAACACCGAAAAGGCCAATCTGGGCGGCATGACCCGGGCCGAACTTGGCGGCTTTGCCCCGAAACTGCGCCCGGCCTCGGCACAGGAGCTGGCCGAAGAGGACGCCCGCACAGAGACCCCGGATGAGCAGCCACGCACAGCGCCCGTCGTCACGGTGTCGTTGATCCCGAAAGCACGTCCGCAGAATTTCGAGAAACTCGCAGCCGCCGCGCGTGCCGCAGAGGCCGCCGCAGCGGCCGCAGCCGAGGCGGGGACCACCTCCAGTTCGGCCGCGACGCAAGTCACAGCACGCGTGCCGGACTCGCCCTTGCCGAAATCCGACCCGGCCAATGTGGCGCGTGCGGCGACGGTGAAGAACGCGATTTCTCTGCGCAAGCTGAACCTGATGGGGGTCTATGGCTCAAGCTCGGATCGCCGCGCCCTTGTGCGTCTGCCGTCGGGGCGGTTTGCGAAGGTGAAGATCGGCGATCGTCTGGACGGCGGACGGGTGCAATCCATCGGCTCGGACAGCCTGACCTACGTCAAGAACGGGCGCTCTCACACGCTTGAAATTCAGGGCTAAAATTCAGTGCTAGAATTCAGGGCTAAGGCGGCTGTCCGCGGGCTCGCTGATATTTGGGCAAAGACTGCCTAAAATCTCACATGCCCCTTGTTGCTTCGCTTCGCGGCTGCGGCGGGGCTTTACCTCTCTGTAATGACGCGTGAATATGATGTCACAAGTTCGTCGTGCCACCCGATCCCGATAAGGACAACGCCCATGCAAGGCCTTCTGGCCCAAGCCGTTATCTACCTCGCCGCCATCGTCATCGCCGTGCCTCTGGCGCGCCGCTTGGGGCTCGGCTCCGTTTTGGGCTATCTTTTGGCCGGGATGATCGTTGGGCCGATTTTGGGGCTGGTGCAACACAATGAGAGCGAGGATTTGCTGCATTACGCCGAATTTGGCGTGGTGATGATGCTGTTCCTGATCGGGTTAGAGCTGGACCCGCGCGGCCTATGGGAGATGCGCAACAAGCTTTTGGGCATGGGCGGATTGCAGATCGTTTTGACCGGCACGGCCATCATGGGTGCCGCGATCTGGGCCGGGCAGACGTGGCAGACGGGGCTGGCGCTTGGCATGATCCTGTCGCTGTCGTCGACGGCGGTGGTGCTTCAGACGCTATCCGAGAAGAACCTGATGCACACGGGCGGCGGGCGCGCGGCGTTTTCGGTGTTGTTGACCCAAGACATCGCGGTGATCCCGATGCTGGCGCTGATGCCGCTTTTGGCCGTGGGATCAGCCCTGACGATCAACCCCGACGGCTCGATCAGCCGCGCTGTTGATCTCGAAAACGCCGCCGGGCACAGCGCCACGCTGGTCGAAGGGTTGCCGGGCTGGGGCGTCACTTTGGTGACGCTGGGCGCCGTCGCCGCGATCATTCTGGCTGGCGTGTTCCTGACCCGTCCGGTGTTTCGCTACATCCATTCCGCCAACCTGCGCGAGATTTACACCGCCGTCGCTTTGTTGATCGTGATCGGCATCGCCTGGTTGATGACCGCCGTGGGCCTATCACCGGCTTTGGGCACGTTTCTCGCCGGTGTGGTCTTGGCGAACTCCGAGTTTCGCCACGAATTGGAAAGCTCCATCGAGCCCTTCAAGGGGCTGTTGTTGGGGCTGTTTTTCATCGCCGTCGGCGCGGGGATCAATTTCACCGTGCTGTTCCACGATCCGGTCACAATCATAGGTCTGACCTTTGCCCTGATGATCACCAAGGGGCTGATCCTCTATGTCATCGGGCGGATTTTCAAACTGCGCCAGCGGGGACAATGGCTCTTTACTCTGTCGCTGGCGCAGGCCGGGGAATTCGGCATGGTGCTAACGACCTTCTCGCTGCAACAGGGGGTTTTGACCTCCTTCATGGGCGAGCGGGTCTTGCTGGTCATCGCGCTGTCTCTCCTGTTCACGCCGCTGTTCTTCATGCTGCAGGACTATCTGCGGTTGAGGCTTGCCGACCGTGTCGAGGAAACGCCCGCCGACGAAATCGACGATCAGCAAAAGATCATTATCGCGGGCATCGGGCGGTTTGGTCAGGTGGTGAACCGGCTGGTGCAGGCTTCGGGCTTTCAGACCACCGTCTTGGATCACGACCTGAAAACCATTCAGCTGATGCGCAAATTCGGCTTCAAAGGCTTCTTCGGCGACCCGACCCGACCCGAGCTTTTGCACGCCGCGGGCATCGATACGGCGCGGGTGCTGGTGATCACTTTGGACGACCCGAAAGCCGCGACGCAGCTTGTGACATATGCCCGGAACCTGCGGCCCGATCTGTTCATCATCGTGCGCGCCCGCGACCGCATCCATGTCTATGAGCTGTTCAAAGCGGGCGCCAACAAGATCGTGCGTGAGATGTTCGACAGTTCGCTGCGCGCTGGTCGCTATGTCTTGGAAGAAATGGGCTTTTCCGAATATGACGCCGCTGTCACGGAACAGGCCTATTACCAGCATGACCGCGAGGCGCTGCGGGCGCTGGCGGAGCTTTGGGACCCGAACAAGCCGGTGTCTGAGAATGCCGCCTATGTGGCGCGATCCCAGGCGCTGGACAAGGAATTCGAGGCCGCTTTGCTCACCGAGCTGGAGCGAAAACGCGAGAAAGGCGATGCGGCCTAACGGGCATCGCCTTCCAGCTTATTTGTCCGACACACCGGCCTCGGCGAAGGTCGCCATGCCCGACAGGCATTCGACGGCGCCCTTCACCAGCGGGATCACAAGCCCCGCGCCGGAGCCTTCGCCCAGTCGCAGGCCCAGAGAGACCAGAGGCTCTTTGCCCAAAGCGCTGAGCACCGCCGGATGTGCGGCCTCGTCCGACACATGGCCTGCGATGCAGTGATCCAAAGCGCCCGGCACCGCACGTTCAAGCGTCGCCGCCGCCGCGCAACAGATGAAACCATCGAGCACCACAGGGATGCGCAGGTGCCGCGCGCGGGCAATCGCACCGGCCATGGCGGCCACTTCTCGCCCGCCCAGTGCTGCCAAAATCTCCAGAGGCGTTTTGCCTGCGTGGAGCGCAACACCGGCGGCGCAGACCTCTTCCTTGATCTTTAGCCCTGCGTCATCGACGCCCGTGCCGCGTCCTACCCAATCGGCCGCATCACCGCCGAACAGGGCGTTGGCAATGGCCGCCGCAGAGGTGGTGTTGCCGATGCCCATTTCGCCGACGACCAGCAGATCCGATTGCGGATTGACCGCGTTCCACCCGATCAAAAGCGCCTCGACACAATCCTCCTCGGACATCGCAACGGTTTCGGTGAAGTCATTGGTCGGGCGGTCCAAAGCGATCGGATGCACCGACATCGATGCGCCTGCGTTGCGCGCCAATTGGTTGATTGCCGCGCCGCCGTGTTGGAAATTCGCCACCATTTGAACGGTCACCTCCACAGGGAAGGCCGAGACGCCGCGCGCCGTCACGCCATGATTGCCGGCAAAGATCGCGACCTGCGGCTGGCTGATCCTGGGACGGCCCTCGCCGCGCCAGCTGGCGTACCAGATGCCGATCTCTTCGAGCCGCCCCAAGGCGCCCGCCGGTTTCGTGAGCTGCGCATTGCGCGCCTCCGCCGCCTGTTTTGCCGCCAAATCCGGGCCGGGGGCCTGTTTCAGCAAAAGTTCAAAGCCCGCGAGATCGGTAAAAGCACCGGTGAACACCATGGGTCGTCCTCATTGTATTTGTCTTGCCGGGGTTTTATCCCGGGAGCACCCACAAGGACAGGAACGATTTCACATGATCCCCCGTTTCACATCACGTTTCCAACCTGTGCCCGGCGATGTCGCCACGGCGCTGGCCCTTTTGACCCGCATTCCGGTCCGCGCCGGGTTCTCACGCACGGCGGAGGCGACATGGGCTTTCCCGCTCGCGGGGCTGGCCGTGGGGCTGATCGCAGGGGCCGTGGCCACGATTGCAGGATGGCTGACGCTTGGGGCCGGGATGACTGCCGGGTTCACCTTGGCGGCCTTGGTGATCGTCACGGGTGCCATGCACGAAGACGGCTTGGCGGATTGTGCCGATGGCTTCTGGGGCGGATTTGAGAAGGCGCGGCGTCTTGAGATCATGCGGGACAGCCGCATTGGCGCTTTTGGCGTCCTTGCGCTGGTCCTGTCTCTGCTGCTGCGCTTCACCGCGCTCTCGACGCTGGCGCATGAGGATGTGATCGTCACCACGGTGATCGCCAGTGCTATGCTGTCGCGCGCGCCCCTGCCCTATCTCATGGCCTTGATGCCCCCCGCGCGCGGGGACGGTCTGTCGGTCCGCACCGGCCGTCCGCCGCGCGATGCCGCGAGCCTCGGCGCGGTCGTGGCCTTTATGCTGTCCTGGATCGTGGTCGGCTTTGTGCCCACGGTGCTCGCCGCCTCCGCCGTCACCGCGACCGCCTTTGTCTCGGCCCGGATTGCCAGCCGCAAAATCGGTGGGCAGACCGGCGATGTGTTGGGGGCGACCCAGAGTTTGGCAGACATCATGGCGCTTACGGTCTTTGCCGCACTCGCCTGAAACGTGTGCAGCCGCCTATTTTGCACAGCATTCAGGCAGGTTTCGGCACGGAAGGTCCGGTTAACCCTACCTTTAAAGGGGGAAAAATCACTCCCTTTTCCCATACGGTCAAAAAAGCCTTTGTCCAATCCCCTCCACAAGCAATCCTGAGGGAAGATCTCCACTCGTACCCCTCGGCTCGTGATGAACCAGACCCGCATTTCTCCTCCGGATGATATCCTGTCCGCGCTCTATGACGTGGCGCTCGCCCCCGAATGCCCGGAACGCTACGCGCGTCTCCTGCCGCATATGGATCGCGAAACGGTGCCTGCCAGCCTGTCCGAGAGCGCCCTTCTCAAGCATTTTCATCGCGCCGAAGAAATCCTCGCCCGAAGCTCGGCGCAGCCGCAAGGTGATGAGATTGCCGGCCTCATGGCGCGATTTTCGCAATCGACCGCCATTCTGGTCGACGCCCGGCTTACCGTTCTGGCCGCCAACGGTCCCGCGGGGGCGCTTTTCGGGGTCGATGTCGGAGCGCCGCTCGGTTGCGCCAACTTGCCCGAGGACACACGCGCAACCCTGCTCACTCTGGTCAAGGCGCGTCTGGATCATCGCGCCGCAGTGGCGGCTGACACGCTGTTGGAATTGCACAAGGACGACCACTCCCGCCCGACGCTTTTGAAACTGCACCCTGAGGTCTTGCCGCAGACCGGGCCGGTGGTTCTGATCCTCTCCTCCGAACTGATCTGGCCGGAGGGCTTCGATGCGGTTCTGGCCTCTGCTTTCGCCTTGACGCCCGCCGAGATCGCCGTGATCCGGCGGTTGATCAAATCCGAGAATATTCAGGAAATCGCCACCGCGCGCGGGCGCTCCGTCGATACGATCCGCACCCAGGTGAAAACCATCCTGAGCAAGACCGACACGCGCTCGCAGGCTGAATTGATCCGCATCGTCTTGATGATGATGCATATGGCGACGGCGCCGGGCGGGGTGCGGGCACAACTCACGAAGGATGCAACCAGACCGGACGTTCTTTGGCAGAGTATGACCCTGAGCGACGGACGCCGGTTGGACTACCGCGAATTTGGGGCGCCTGCGGGCCAACCGGTGCTGGTCTGGCCGATGGATTATGGCTTCACCCATTGGCCACGAGCGGCGGAGGCGCGGGCCCGCGCTTTGGGGCTTCGCGTGATCCTGCCTCTGCGTGGGGGCTACGGCCCCTCGGACACGCCCCCCGCAACGGGCAGCCTGTCGGAACATTACGCCCGCGACATCGCCGAGCTGGTGGCGCATCTAGACCTCGGCCCCTGCCCGCATCTGGCGCTCGGCGTCGATGTGATGTTCGTCGCGAAATTCGCCGCACTCTTTCCGCATCTCATCACCGGTGTCGTCGGCTGTGGCGCGGTCTTTCCGGTGACCGAGCCCAATCAGATCGCCTGCATGGACAAATGGCACCGCATGATTCTGGCCACCGCCCGCCACACGCCCCGGCTTTTGCCTTTCCTGATCAAGGCGGGTTTCGCGTTGGCGCAGAAGGCCGGGAAAGATGCGTTTATTCGCAACATTTTCGCCGATGCGCCGGGCGATCTGGCGTTGCTGGACGATCTGGACACACGCGAGGCCCTGTTCAACGGCAGTCATTTCACCCTGTCGAAAGATTATAACGCCGCGGATATTTTCACCCGGACCACGATTGAACAGATGACGATGGATTGGTCGCAGGACCTACATGCCATGGCGCAAAGCCTGCCGGTGCAGTTCCTACAAGGCCTTGAAGACACCGAAATCCCGCCAGACATGTTGGCACAACACGCCGCGCGCTACCCGGAGATCAAGATCGAGCTTTGCGAGAACGCGGGCCGCTTCGTGTTCTTCCGTGCCTGGGACAAAGCACTGGCGCATTTGACCCGAATGGCATGAAAAATTCGACGTTCATACCGCTTTTTTGACCCGCCTACCCCATCTGGGGAATGTGGAAATCCCTGCCTTCACATAGAAAAAACAGGCCGATTGCACGGTGCAGGAGGGCGTGGGAGAAGGGTAATGAGTATTTCTGAGTTTGATGTCACCCTCCTGTGCCGTGCCATCGGCGTCGCGGGCAGCGTCATCTATGTGGGCGGGTTTGCGGCACTGCAAATGCATTGGATCGAGGGCAAGGGCCTGATCTATTCGCTGAGCAAAATCCTGGGCGCGCTCTTTATTCTGGTCAGTCTGATCGTGGATTTCAACCTGGCTGCGGCGCTCACACAGTGCTGCTTTCTCGGCTTCGGCCTGGTCGGCCTGATCCTGCGCCTCAGATCTCGTATGGCTCCTGACCAAACGAGATCTGGATGGGCGGGCACTTCAAAGTCTCTTTGGAGTGACGTCAGTGGGACCGAGGCCTGAGCGAGGCCTGAGGTTCGTCGGCCCACTGACATCGCAGCACACTTCAAAACAGTGGCCCTGACGTTTTGAGGTGACTGCACTCTGACCGGGCCGGTGCGCCTGCGCGTCAGAAGAAACGCTGTCTCCTTTCGGGACAGCGTTTTCTTTTGCGCCCTTCCAAAAAGAAAACCGCCACAAAAAAACCGCCGGTAAGGTCTCCCTCCCGGCGGTCTTCATTGTAGCTGAAATACTCAAAGATCAGGCGGCGCGGCTCACGAGCACATCGCTGACTTTCTTTTGCGCATCCGCCTCGTCAGAACCGGACACAGCGGCCACTTCACGGGTCAGACGGTCAAGCGCCGCTTCGTAAAGCTGACGCTCGGAATAGCTCTGTTCGCGCTGGTCGTCGGTGCGGTGCAGGTCGCGCACCACTTCGGCGATGGCGATCAGGTCGCCGGAATTGATCTTTTGCTCATACTCCTGCGCGCGGCGGGACCACATGGCGCGTTTGACCTTGGCCTTGCCTTTCAGGGTCTTCATCGCGTCCTGAATCAGTTCCGGCGAGGACAGCGACCGCAGGCCGGATTCGACGGCTTTGTTGGTCGGAACGCGCAGCGTCATCTTGTCTTTCTCAAAGGCGATGACGAAAAGTTCAAGGGACATGCCCGCGATTTCCTGTTCTTCGATCGACATGATCTGACCGACGCCATGGGCCGGATAAACAACGTAATCATTGGGGCGGAATTCGGATTTCTTGGTCTTGCTCATTTGCAGGTGTTTTCCTCAGACGGGACCGTTGGCACCACCTTTTCGGTCGCATCGCGCTTTCGCTCTCGCCCCGGATCGCATAAGGCACGGGCACACACAAAAGCCCGCAGTCTCTCTGCGATGTCCCCTGCCAATCTGGTGTCAGGGCCCGGATTTAGGCGCGAAAAACTCAATCCCCATAAAAGCACAGCTCAGGGGGTTGAGGTCGATATGTCCTAACGTGGTTGAATGACCATAGCACAAAAAACGCCCCAAAGAAAGCACAGCTCAGTGAAGCGGCAGCAAGAGCCCCCCGTTTTCAGGGGGTTACCCATGAATCAAGGACTTATAGCGGGCTCTGCATATAAAAAGGGCCCTCGTTCCGGGGCCCTTTGATATGCGAATCATCCACATGATTCGAAAAGACGGATGGGCTCAGGAGCCCTCGCCCGGCGCCTCGGAGAAATATTTCTCCAGCTTGCCCTCTTCGCCGTCTTTGTCCTCGTACCCCGGCATCGGGTCTTTCTTCTCAAGGATCACAGGCCAGGCCTCGGCATATTTGCGATTCAGCTCGACCCATTTCTCCATGTCCGGCTCGGTGTCCGGGCGGATCGCGTCGGCCGGGCATTCCGGCTCGCAGACGCCACAGTCGATGCATTCGTCAGGATGGATCACCAGCATATTCTCCCCTTCGTAGAAACAATCCACGGGGCAGACTTCGACACAGTCGGTGTATTTACAGGCGATGCAGTTATCAATCACGACGTAGGTCATTGCGGCTCATCCAAATCTGATCATTTGCGCCTTTGCTAGCCCCAAGTGCCGGATCAATCAAGCATGTCAGGGCGCGAAAGGTCCGTCATGCGACGATCTTTCTTTGTCGGACGACCTTTTCCCTCGAACCGTGGCACAGACGGAACAGGGTCCTTCGAGACGACGGGCGGGCTGAGGTCTTCAAAGAGGGTTTGCGCTTCGGGGGCCGGGCCACGGCGGGTGCCACAGGCCATGATCTTGATCACCCGGATGTGGCGCGCCTGCGGGAAGGTCAGAACATCGCCCTCGCCCACAGAGGTCGAAGCCTTTGACACTTTGTTGGAATTGACCCGCACATGCCCCGCCGTCACGGTCTTGGCCGCCAGCCCGCGGGTTTTGAAAAAGCGGGCATACCACAGCCACTTGTCGAGACGAATGGTCTCCCGCTTTTCCATTTACTTCTTGTCCTTGAGCCCCATCAGCGCGGCGGCGAAGGGGTTGTCCGGGTCGATCTGCTTTTCCTTGCGCGGCGGTTTGGCGGAGAAGGTCTTCGGCTGGTTGCCGCCCTTTCCACCATCACGGCCCCCGTCACGACGCGGCTTGCCACCTTTTTTGCCCTGCGGTTTGCCGCCACCCTTCTTGCCCTGCGGACGATCCCCGCCCTCACGGCGCGGACCACGGCCAGCGTTGCGGTTGCCACCACGATTGCCACCCCAAGTGAAAGTGTAGAACACCTCCATCTCGGCACCGGCGAGTGCGGCATCGGCGGCCTCACCCTCTGGCACTTCGCCTGCGGCATATTGCGCGGCTTCGTCTTCCGAGGCCACAGGCTCCGCGATCTCGGCAGAGGGGGCTTCGCCCTCATCCGGAAGGTTCACGGCCACACCGGAGAGATCGGCGGCCTCTTCGGCTTTCGCCTCTTCGGTGATCGCACCCGGCTTGATCGCATCCGGCAGACCTTTGTCGAACACCGGCGTGTCGGCGTTATCGTCGCCCTCATGCACAGGCGGCACGATGTCTTCATGCGCCACGCCCTCGTCGGTCGGGATGACCTGATCGACGGCTTTCACCTTGGTCCGCTCCCCCTGCTCGGCCTTGTAGCCCATGCCGCCCATCAGATCGGCGAATTGCTCCAGGGTCATGCCGGTGATCGACAGCATATCCGGGTTGGCCTCAAAGCCGCCACGGCTGTCCTGACTGCGCAGCAGATCGGCGAGACGTTCCAGCATATCAATGCGGATCGCGCGCTGACCGGAGAGGCGATAGCCGGACATGGCATAATAGCCTTCGGGGGCGTCCACCACGGCGGGGATGGTCACCAGTCCCGGCGGCGGGCTGTCGGGGAAGGTGTCGAATTTCGCGTTCAACGCCCACAACAAAAGACGCAAACGCGTCGGCGCCGGTTTCAGCAAAAGCGGCATGAAAATCGTGTACTGACCGAAGCGCACACCATGTTTGCGCAGCGCGCCACGGGCATCCTGATCCAGCTCTTTGACCTCTTGCGCGATCTGCTCGCGCGGGATCACGCCGAGGTTTTCGACCAGACGGAAGGCAAAGCCGCGCGCCAGACCGGTGAGGGCCTCGTCACGGGACATGTTCAACAGCGGCTCGAAAAGGGTCGCGATCTTGCGGTCGATGAAATGCTGCAAACGGCGCTGGACTTTCTCCACCACGTCTTGCGCGACACCGTCGTCGACAAAGGCCACTGCGCGCGGTTTGAGCGCATCGTCGCCCGGCACCAATTTGCCCACGGCGTGCTCGCCCCACATCAGGCCACCCTGTTCGGTGAAATCCATTTCCGTGTCGGGCGCGTTGTAAAACCGGTCAGCGCGCAGGCTGAACTCCGGCGCCAATGCGGCCATCGCGGCCTGGGCCAGCGTCTTGGCTTCATCGGGCGTTGCCGCCTTGTCCTGCTGAAAGCGGAACCCTTCCAGACGGCCGACGAATTCGCCTTCAACCGTCACTTCACCTTTATCGTTCACGTCGGCCACAAGGCCCTCCTTTTGCTTGAGCCGCCGAAGGAGCACGCTCGTCCGCCGGTCCACAAATCTTTGCGTCAGTGCACCATGTAATGCATCCGACAATCGGTCTTCTACAGCGCGGGTCGCGCCGCGCCAATGGCTTTCGTCATCGACCCAGTTTTCACGCTGCGCAACATAGGTCCAAGTGCGAATATAGGCGAGTCTTTTAGACAGAGTGTCGATATTGCCCTCGGTGCGGTCAATGCGTTTGATCTGCCCGGCCATCCAATCGTCGGGAACCCGCCCATATTCATGCAAAAACTCGAAAATCCGCTCCAGAAGTGACGTGTGTTCGCCATGACTGATTCCCCGGAAATCGGGAATGCGGCAAACGTCCCACAGGAGCCGCACGTCTTTCGAACCACGTAGACGCGGGCGCACGGATTTCAGGTCCGACAGGGTTTTCAGCGCCTGCAAATCATCCGCCTCGCGCGCCTTGACCAAGGATGGATCATCGGGCGGCATCTCCAAAGAGCCGATCAGCCGGTCGACTGTGCCGAATTCCAGCCGGGAGTTGCGCCAGTTGAGTTTCTTTTGCGGGGTAAAGCGATGCTCCTCGATGGCCGCGATCACCTCTTCGTCGAACGGCTCCGCCTCGCCCGTCACGCCGAACGTCCCGTCGGTTTGATAGCGCCCGGCCCGGCCCGCGATCTGGGCCAGTTCGTTGGGCATCAAGGGCCGCATCCGGCGCCCGTCGAATTTCACGGTCGAGGAAAAGGCCACATGGGTGACGTCAAGATTGAGCCCCATACCAATGGCATCCGTGGCGACGAGGTAATCGACATCGCCGTTCTGATACATCTCGACCTGCGCGTTGCGGGTGCGCGGGCTAAGCGCGCCCATGACGACCGCCGCCCCGCCCTTTTGCCGGCGCAGGAGTTCTGCGATGGCATAGACATCATCCACAGAAAAGCCGACAATCGCGGCTCTGGCGGGCATGCGACTTATCTTTTTCGACCCTGCGTAGGTCAGGCGGGAAAACCGGTCGCGGTGCATGAATTGCGCCTTGGGCACCAGTTGCGCAATCACCGAGCGCATAGAATCCGACCCCATGAACAGGGTCTCATGAGTGCCACGGGCATGGAGCAAACGGTCGGTGAAGACATGGCCGCGCTCGGGATCGGCGCAAAGCTGAATCTCATCGACAGCCAGGAAATCCGACCCCATGCCGGTGGGCATCGCCTCGACCGTGCAGACCCAATATTGCGTGCGCGGCGGCACGATGCGCTCTTCGCCGGTCACAAGCGCCACGACCGACGGCCCGCGCGCAGCCACGATGCGGTCGTAAACCTCGCGCGCCAAAAGCCGCAAAGGCAAGCCAATAACGCCCGTGCGATAGGACAGCATGCGCTCGATGGCGTAATGGGTTTTGCCTGTGTTCGTGGGGCCGAGCACTGCCGTGATCCGACCGGTCATGCCTGTCATTGGCCCGCCATGTCCTTCGTTTTTTGTCCTTGCCAGAGGTTTTAGAGCGCCGTGCCCTGAAGGACCAGTTCCAGACGCGCAATCCGATCCGACAGACCCTGCATTTGCGGGTGAATCTTCTGGACTTGCAAGAGGACATCCATGGCGCGGGGCGTATCGCCGATCTCTTCCAGGATCAGCGCCAGCCCCGACAAAGCTCCGAAATGACGCGGCTCACGCTCCAAAACCTGACCGATGTCGGCAATCGCGGGGCCGTAGAGCCCGGCCATGAAATAGGCTGTCGCGCGGGCGTTATAGCCTTCGGTGAACTCGGGCGCATGATCGACCAAAGCGGTCAGATGGCCAATCGCGCCCTGAATGTCGCCGACCTCCATCGCCGCGCGGCCTCGCTCCAAAAGCAAGTCCATCGCGTCAGAGCCGGAACGCGACAGCTCCATCGCAATTTCCTGTTCGATCTGACCGGCACCGTAGGGATCGGCCTCGGACAATTCGGCAAAAAGCGTATCAAGCCGCGCCTGATCCGCCGCAAACCCCGGCTGTCCGGCAAAAATTAGCCAGAGCACGCCGAGAAACGTAACGGCACATTTGAGTAATTGTCGCAATGCTTTCATAACACTTTCGATAGTAGCTTTCTGAGGCGGAGGTTCAAAGTCACAAATGAGTGCCTATATGCTCCGTAAAGACCAACCAAAGGAAAACCCATGAGCGATCTCATCACCAAAGCCGTCGCGGCCCTGAACGAAAAGATGGACGGCGGTTTTGACGCCGGTGTCGCGAAATTCGTGATCGAGGGCGAAGGCGCCATCGTGGTCGACAGCGACGGCGCGCGCGCCTCTGACGATGAGGCCGATGTGACCCTGACTGCCGACGTTGAGACCTTCCAGGGCATGATCGAGGGCGATGTGAACCCGACCGCCGCCTTCATGCAGGGCAAACTGTCGGTCGATGGCGACATGGGCCTTGCGATGCAGCTTGGCTCTGTTCTGGCCTGATCCCAGATGACCGAGGCCGCACCCTATTTTGCCGATCTGGCCCAAGGGCCTGAGGGCGGCTCGGCCTATTGGCTGACCACCTCGGACGGGGTGCGGATCAGGGTCGGACTTTGGCCGCATGAGGGCGCGAAGGGCACGGTCTTCATCCTTCCCGGCCGCACCGAATGCGTTGAGAAATACGGTCGCGGGGCGGCGGATTTTGCCGCCCGTGGCTTTGCCTCTCTGGCCATCGACTGGCGCGGGCAAGGCATCGCGGAGCGTCTGTTGAAAGACCGACGCATCGGCCATGTCGAAGACTTTCAGGACTACCAGAAAGACCTCGATGCGGTGATTGCACTGGCAGAGGCGAAATCCATGCCGAAACCATGGTTCCTGATCGGCCATTCCATGGGCGGCGCGATTGGCATCCGGGCGCTGATTGAGCGCAAACCCTTTCAGGCCGCTGGATTTTCCGCGCCGATGTGGGGGATTGGCCTGACGCCCATTCAGAAACTTCTGGTCCGGTTCGTCTCGCCGCTGTTCCATGCGCTCGGCCTGCAAAACCTGCGCGCGCCGGGGACCAAAGCGGAGACCTACATGATCTGGCACGGGTTCAAGGACAATCTTTTGACCTCGGATCGTGAGATGTTCGATTACATGACCGATCAGGTCGTGGCCCAGCCCGATCTGGGGCTTGGCGGACCGTCCTCGCATTGGGTGACGGAGGCGATCCGGGAAAACGACTGGGCGTTTGAGCATGCTTTGCCGGATGTGCCGGTCATGTGTTTTCTCGGCGGTGACGAGAAGATCGTCAACATCCAAGCGGTCAAGGATCTGGCGACGCGTTGGCCGTCCTGCGAATTGGTGATCGTGCCGGGCGCGCGCCACGAGGTGCCGATGGAGACGCCCGCCACGCGCGCGCTGTTCTACGACCGGCTCTCTGCGCTTTTTGAGCAAAGCGGAGGCTAAACCGCCCTATCCCCTTTGCATCCCCAGCGCGGAGCGCCTATCTCTTGTGTCAAAGAGATTAGGAGTGATGCGATGCGGTTCACCACAGGGCGAGACAACACGGGGCAAAACATGGTTTTCGACGCAAGTGCCGAGGGCGGCGCAAAGAAGTTCGGAGACCTGCCGGATTGGGACCTGACGGACCTCTACCCCGCAACTGACGCGCCCGAGGTGAAACGCGATCTCGACTGGCTCGAAGAACATTGCGCAAGCTTTGCCGAGGATTACGAGGGCAAGCTCGCCGAACTCGACGGCGCGGGCATGTATGAATGCATCCTGCGCGACGAACGTATTTCGCAGGTCGCCGGGCGTTTGGGCTCCTTCGCGGGCCTTCTTTATTACCAAAACACGGTCGACGGCGAACGCGCCAAATTCTTTTCCGACATTCAGGACAAGATCACGACATACACCGCGCCGCTGGTGTTTTTCTCCCTCGAAGTGAACCGCATTCCCGAGGAGACGCTCGAAGAAATGCTCAAACACGAGGGCCTGTCGCGCTATCGGCCGATCTTTGAGCGGATGCGCAAGATGCGGCCCTATCAGCTCTCTGACGAGCTGGAGCGCTATGAGCATGACATGTCCGTGGTGGGCGCGTCTGCGTGGAATAAACTCTTCGACGAAACCGTCGCCGATCTCAAATTCGAGGTGAATGGCGAGACGCTTGGCCTTGAGGCCACGACGACGCTGATGTCCGACCCCGACCGCACGGTGCGCGAGGCGGCGGCCAAGGAAGTGGCACGGGTTCTGGGCGACAATATCAAGATTTTCACCCGCGTTCACAACACCCTGGCCAAGATGGGCGACATCGAGGACAAATGGCGCGGCATGCCGACACCGCAGACCGGCCGCCACCTGTCGAATGACGTCGAACCCGAGGTGGTCGAGGCGCTGCGGGACGCGGTGGTCGCCGCCTATCCGAAACTGTCGCATCGCTATTACGAGTTGAAACGCGGCTGGCTGGGCCTCGATAAGCTGCAAATCTGGGACCGCAACGCGCCGCTTCCGCTGGAAGAGACCCGCACCATCGGTTGGGACGAGGCGCAGAACACGGTGATGGAGGCCTACGCGGGCTTTGCGCCGAAAATGGCCGAGATCGCCAAGCCGTTCTTCACCGATGGCTGGATTGATGCGGGCGTGAAACCGGGCAAGGCGCCGGGCGCTTTTGCCCATCCGACCGTCACCGACGCGCACCCCTATGTGATGCTGAACTATCTGGGCAAACAGCGCGATGTCATGACCCTCGCCCATGAATTGGGCCATGGCGTACATCAGGTTCTGGCCGCAGATCAGGGCGAGCTTTTGGCCAACACGCCTTTGACGCTCGCCGAAACCGCCTCGGTCTTTGGCGAGATGCTGACTTTCCAGAAGCTGTTGAAAGACGCGAAAACGCCCGCCGAGCGCAAGGTTTTGCTCGCCGGCAAGGTCGAGGACATGCTCAACACGGTCGTGCGCCAGATCGCGTTTTATGACTTTGAATGCAAACTCCACAATGCGCGCAAGGGCGGCGAGCTGACCTCTGACGAGATCAATAAGCTCTGGATGTCGGTGCAGGGCGAGAGCCTCGGCCCGGCGTTCGACTTCATGGAGGGCTACGAGGTCTATTGGTCCTACGTGCCGCATTTCGTGCATTCGCCGTTCTACGTCTATGCCTATGCCTTTGGCGACGGCTTGGTAAACGCGCTTTACGCGGCCTATCAGGAACAACCCGAGGGCTTTCAGGACAAGTATTTCGACATGCTCAAAGCGGGCGGCTCGAAACACCACAAGGCGCTTTTGGCGCCCTTTGGCTTGGATGCCTCCGACCCGAAATTCTGGGACAAGGGCCTGTCGATGATCTCCGGCTTCATTGATGAATTGGAAGCGATGGAGTGAGCTCCGATCTCACAATAAATCCCCTGCCACGCAGCGCGTTGCACCGTGTTGCGGGGTTTTCCCTACCGCCGGAGCAGGCGCAGTTTTCTGGCCTGCCTGCCGAGACCATGGGCCGCGCGCCCGCCGATCGCGACGGTCATGTGATCGAGGAAGGTGGCACGCCCGTCGGATTTTTCGCCATAGATCGAAGCTATGCCGAGGCGCATGAGTTTGCGGAGCCGGGCGCGTTGGGGCTTCGGATGTTTCTGATTGATCACAAGGCGCAGGGACGCGGGGTTGCCTCCGGGGCCTGCGCGATGCTCAAAGCCTATCTGGCGAAGACTTACCCGGAACGCAGCCTCTGCTATCTCACGGTCAATTGCCGCAATCCGCACGCCCGCAAAGCCTATCTGAACGGTGGTTTTACCGACACCGGCGCGCTCTATTATGGCGGTGCGTTGGGGCCGCAGCACATCCTAAAACTGGAGCTACGGTAAATCTCTTGCATGACGTCTCTTTAAGACAAAGTATCGTCCTTTCCGAGCTCTGCTTTTTGTTTAGCGTCGAAACGCATCGCCAAACTGATAAACGGCGTCAGTATGATCAAACCCGCACATGAGGGCCACAGGTTCCTGTTAAGGATCTCAAGATAAAAAGTGAAATCCATCTTTCCAACGGACAGGGTCGCAACCATAATCAGCGAGGCCCCAACAAAGAGCTGGCTCAAGGCAACCACGAGGCTGTCGCGGAAATTAGCCCTTACAGAGTAGATGATCATGAGCCATAAGCCGGAATAGAAACCCCCCGCCGCAAAGATATCCAGAACGCTATCCTGCCCCGCGGACCTCAAGAGACTAGCGACAAAATAGATCGTAACAAGCGTCAGATTCAAACTGAGAACGATCCCGAATTTTCGAAATATTTGCAGTGTCTTCTGAAGTGCCAAACGCTTTACTCACTTCAACTGACTGTCTTTCGATCCACGCCGGTTGATGCCGCCGCGCGCTTTATACGCCCCATCACGCTCCTGCTGGCAGTCGATGCAGAGCTTCACCCCCGGAATGGCCTTGCGCCGCGCCTCTGGAATGTCCTCGCCGCATTCGGCGCATTCGGTGAAACTCTCGCCCACCGGCGCGCGGTGGTGTTTCATTCGCGCCAACTCGTCGGAGATCGAGGCCTCGATCTGTTCGCTCACCGCGCCGTCTTTTGCCCAGCCGCCTGCCATCACAAACGCCTCAATCCAGCTCGGTCCAGGGCCAGGGCTTCACCTCGCTGTCGCCGGTGATGTAGCGCGTCGCCTTGGCGAACCAGATGCCGATGTCTGTGCCCGCATCCGCCACGCGGTCGTTGGGTTTTTTGCCATTCATCAGCATGATGATCGCCTGCAACACCGCCAACACCCCGATAATGGTCGAGGCGAAACTCATCATCACCCAGATGATGATCGAATAGAGGATACGCGCGCCGATGTTTTCGGAAATTTCCTCGGGCCGCGCCGGTTTCTTGCCGCCCATCTCGGGCATCACGTGATCGAATTCATGCGGGTCGGCCATGGGTGATTCCTTTGTTTTGTGGCAGCAGTTTAGCGCGAAGACCGCGCGACCAAAATCATCATGATCGTGAGAGGTGACGCGAGGTTTCGTTTGGGCGATTTTGCGACTGCGCCTAGGCTCACGTCAAAACGGGAGGATTTTCAATGATGAAATGGATTGGGCGCGGCCTTGGCGTCGTGATTGTCGCAGGCGCGGCATTTTTCTTTGGCGTTTTGCCGGGCCTCGTGGAGAAGGGGCAAAACGGCGTGGTCGAGCATGCCCCCTACCCGGTCTCAGCCGAGGCACAGGCGCTGCACGATCGGATCGTGATCGGCGATCTTCACGCCGACAGCTTGCTTTGGAACCGCGACCTGTTGAAACGGGGCAGCCGGGGCCATGTGGATTTCCCACGCCTGCGCGAGGGCAATGTCGCGGTGCAGGTCTTCACCGCCGTCACCAAAAGCCCCGCAGGACAGAATTACGATCACAATTCCGCAGAGGCGCGCGACAACATCACGCTTTTGGCCATCGGGGAACTTTGGCCGGTGAAAAGCTGGGGTGATCTGACCGAGCGCGGGCTTTACATGGCGAAACGCATGCAGAGTTATGAGGCGAAGGCCCCCGATCAGGTGCGGATCATTCGCACGACATCCGACCTCGACGCGGTGCTTGCCGCGCGGGCCGAAGGCCAGCCTCTCACAGGCGCACTTTTGGGCGCAGAGGGTGGGCATATTCTGGAGGGTGATCTCGCCAATCTGGACCAGATTTATGACGCAGGTTACCGGCTCATGGGGCTCACGCATTTCTTCGACAATGCGCTTGGCGGCTCTCTGCATGGCGAGGACAACGCCGGGCTGACCGAGTTTGGCCGCGCCGTGGTGCAGGAGATGGTCGACAAACGGATGGTGATCGACCTGGCGCATGCCTCGCCGCAAATGGCGCGTGAAGTCATTGAGATGACCGACCAGCCGCTGGTGCTGTCGCACACCGGCATCCATTCGCATTGCCCGGTGAAGCGCAATTTCGAGGACGGTTTGATGCAACAGATCGCGGCCACGGGCGGCGTGATCGGCATCGGCTATTGGGCGGATGTGACCTGTGACGCCTCGCCCGCAGGGGTCGCCAAGACGATCAAGGCGGCGGTCGATCTGGTCGGCGCCGAACATGTGGCGCTCGGCTCCGATTACGATGGCTCGGTCACGGTGGAATTCGACACGTCGGAACTCGCGGCCCTGACACAGGCGCTCATGGATCAGGGCCTCACGGAGGATCAGATCGCCGGCGTCATGGGCGGCAATATGATGCGGGTGCTGGGCGCGGTTTTGCCCGAATAGACCTATTCGACACCCAGTTCCCACAGCTCGCTGAGCGCATCCCCCGCGCTCAGTTCCGGCTCGAAGGCGCCAGTGTTCAGAAAGCTCAGGGTCTGAACGATGACGCGCGGGTTTTGCATCATGAAAGTATGCGTCACCGGCAGGGTCAAATGCGCCGTCATGCCCGCGACCTTGGTGCTCTCAATCGAGACCTTGCCATCGTCCTCACCCTCGATCACCGCCGAGAGGATCGGATTGAGCGACTGGCTCCCGGCGATCACCCCGGTCTCAAAGGGCAAGGGCGGCAGGCTGTCGGGCAGGCTCTCTGTGCCCAGCTGCAACCCCGCCGGGCCGTTGGCGGTCTCGAAGGCCGCGTAGCCCCCGAAGGTGTCGATGATCTCGGAGCCATGGTTCGGCGGCCCCAGCATCACGACGCGGCCCCAGTCCAGCTCCGGGTGATCGGCGGCAAAGCTGCGCAGCAGGATCGCGCCCATGGAGTGGGTCACCACATCGGGAGAAATGCCTTCGCCACAACCCGCTCGCCCCGCGCGCAACGCCGGATCGGCCAGGAGCGCCACGGGTGCCTCGCGCGAAGGGTAACCCTGATTGACGACAGTGTAACCCGCCGCCTGCAAAGCGTGTTCCATGACCAACATGGAGGCATCGGTGCGCGCGAGACCGTGCAGCAAGATCACGCAACGCGGCTCCGCATCGGCTGAGGACATAGCCACCAAAGGCAGAGACACGCCACCGAAAACCAAGACATAAAACAAACTCTTCATGGGGGCGATATGGCCGAAGGCTTTGGACAAAACAAGGGCGCCCAACCATAGGGCGCCCGTCCATTTACCTCCCTGAGGATACACAGCCTAACAGCTGTCACCACTTACCGATCGCATTCAGCAGGTTCGTCATCACAGGCGTCGGCCCTTTGAGCGAGGGGGCACATGCTCCTCCGTCTCGCTTCATCCGGGGTCACAAGCCTCAATCGGCGGCACCCGTGATCGAACCCTCCAAATCCTTGCCCCTGCCCTGCGGTCCAACGTCCCTCCACGGGTTCGACCACTTGAGCCGGAGGCACCGGTTATTGCGGCGGATCCTCCGTGTTGTTCTGGCCAGTCATGCGGGACATTCTCATGTCATCCTCCTTTGCCGTTCCAACATCTATAGAATAGCGCGAGTCGCGGGGCTTAGCCTTGATCCGCGTCAAATACGCTGTCGATCATCGCCTGCGTGCCGCGCGCGTTTTCCAAACTCCACGGATAGTCCGCCCCCTCCCGCACCGCACGAACAAAGGTTTCGACCTGACAGACATATTGGCGCACGCGGGGGAAGCGTTCGAGTTTCAGCCCGCCTTGGGTGTCGCGAATTTCGATCTCGGCCTGCCCAGCCACCCCGGCGTTGAAGGGTGTTTTGACGATGATCAGACCCTTGCGGCCATGGAAGCGCACCTCCTGGAAGGGTGCCATGCGCATGGAGACATAGGCGTGATAGGTAAAGCTTGGGAAGCGGGCGGAAAATTCGGCGCTGACATCGACGCCGTTCTCGCGGGTGATCTCGGCGTGGGTGATGTTGAGTGGCTCTTCCCCGGTGGCAAACCGCGTCGACCCCATGGCGTAGACGCCAATATCGCCCAAGGCCCCGCCGCCGGTTTCAGGCCGGTTTCGGATGTTGTCCGCGTCCGGGTTGTCAAAGGAGAACCCGACCTCGACCCGCATGAGGTCGCCAATCTCGCCCGCCGCCAGGAGATCGCGCACGCGCGCCCATTGCGGGTGATGCACGATCATGAAGGCCTCGGCACAGACAAGTCCCGTCTCATCGCGTTTGGCGATCAGCGCGTCGATCTCCTCCGCTTTCATCGCGATCGGTTTTTCGCAGAGCACATGTTTCCCGGCCGCAAGCGCCTTGAGGCTCCACTCGATATGCAGGTGATTGGGCAGCGGAATATAAACCGCGTCGATCTCGTCCGAGGCCAGCATGGCGTCATAATCGGTGAAAACCTTGAGATCGGGGGCAAAGGCCCGAAACGGCGCAGCTTTGTCCTCGGATGAGGTGGCAAGTGCGGCAAATGTGGCGCCCTCCGCCTCATGGATCGCGCGGGCCATATGTTCGCGGGCGAAATGCGCGGCGCCCAAAACGCCGAAGCGGACAGGTGTCATGTGCGGTTCTCCTTCTATCATGTTACCGCCATCATGCGTCATGGAGGCGCAAAGAAAAAGGGGCAGCCCTGCGGCCACCCCTTTGAAAATTTTAATCGTCGATTGGATCAGGCGCTTTCAAGGATGCCTTGTTCCTTCGCCAGCTCCTGCATGCGTTTTTGCAGCTTCTCGAAAGCGCGCACCTCGATCTGGCGGATGCGTTCGCGGGAGACCTCATATTGGCTCGACAGCTCCTCAAGCGTCACCGGCTGATCCTTGAGACGGCGCTGCATCAGGATGTCTTTCTCGCGCTCGTTGAGCACATCCATCGCCTGCACCAAAAGCTGGCGGCGGGTGTCCATTTCGTCGCGGGCCTCGTAATCGGCCGCCTGGTCGGCGTTTTCATCCTCAAGCCAGTCCTGCCATTGCGCAGAACCTTCCTCATCGCTGCCAACCGTAGCGTTCAAAGACGCGTCCCCGCCCGACATCCGCCGGTTCATCGAGATCACCTCATCCTCGGTCACGCCCAGATCGGTGGCGATCTGTTTGACGTTGTCGGGATGCAAATCGCCATCCTCGAAGGCACCGATCCGGGCCTTGGCCTTGCGCAGGTTGAAAAAGAGTTTCTTTTGCGCAGAGGTGGTCCCGAGTTTCACCAGCGACCAGGACCGCAGGATGTATTCCTGAATGCTCGCACGGATCCACCACATCGCATAGGTCGAAAGGCGAAAACCTTTTTCCGGGTCAAAGCGTTTCACCGCCTGCATCAGCCCCACATTGGCCTCCGACACAACCTCGGCCTGCGGCAAGCCGTAGCCACGATAGCCCATGGCGATTTTCGCGGCCAAACGCAGGTGCGAGGTCACGAGCTTATGCGCCGCGGTGGCGTCCTCGTGATCCACCCAGCGTTTCGCCAGCATGTATTCTTCTTCGGGTTCCAGCATCGGGAACTTGCGGATTTCCTGCAAATAGCGGTTCAAACCCTGTTCGGGGCTCGGAGCCGGCAAATTGGCGTAATTACTCATCTCTCACATCTCTCCCGCGTCATGCCTATGTTATAAGGCTTAACATGCCATTTGGGAAGGCCTGTTAGCGCTTTCAAGGGGCGGCGCGCATATTCCTATGTCCTAAGTCTGAACAAACCATGTCCCACGCCGTAAAGTTCCCCAAGCGAAACCGTCAAGATTTCACCCGGCTCACGGCCATGTGGTCGCATGTTACAAAAAACGGGCGCTTAAAGCGTGTCCAAAAGCGTTTGCATATCTTCGGGCAAAGGCGCCTCGAACCGCATTTCTTCACGTGTCACCGGATGGATAAAGCCCAGAACAGCGGCGTGAAGCGCCTGACGCGGGAAGGCATCCACCGCATCGCGGGCCGCCTCGGAGAGCGCTTTATGATTGAGTTTCCGCCGCCCGCCATAGGTCTGATCGCCGACCAAGCCGTGCCCGGCATGGGCCATATGCACCCGGATTTGGTGCGTGCGCCCGGTCTCAAGCCAGCATTCCACCAACGCCAGTTGCGGCGGCGTGCCAAAAAGCTCCAGAACACGCGCACGGGTGATCGCATGGCGGCCCTCTGTGAAGGACACAGCCTGCTTTTGCCGGTCCGTTTTGTGGCGGCCCAGCATGGTGGTGATGCGCAGAATGTTCGAGCCCTCGAAACTCACGCCTTTGACGCCGCGCAACCGCGGGTCCATCGGGTCCGGCGCGCCGTAGACCAGGGCAAAATATTTCCGCTCGACCGTGTGTTTCTCAAATTGTTTCGCAAGGCCCTGATGCGCCTTGTCGGATTTCGCGACGACCAGAATGCCCGAGGTGTCCTTGTCAATCCGGTGCACGATTCCTGGGCGTTTCTCACCGCCGATCCCCGACAGGCTCTCGCCGCAATGATGCATCAAGGCATTGACCAAAGTGCCCGACGGACTGCCCGGCGCCGGGTGGACCACCATGCCGACGGGTTTGTTCACCACGATCAGGTCGTCATCCTCGTAGATCACGTCGAGCGGGATGTCTTCGGCCTTAATCTCGACTTCGGTGGCCTCTTCGACCGTGATCTCGATTTGATCGCCCGCCTCGACCTTGCCCTTCTGATCGGTGACAACCACGCCGTTCACCTTCACGGCGCCCTCGGCCAAAAGTTTCACAAGCCGCGAGCGCGACAGCGTGGCTTCTTCTGGCACATCGCGGGCAATCGCCTTATCAAGACGTTTGGGCGGGTGTTCCCCGATGACAAAGGAGACGGTGACAATCATGGATGATCCGATAAGTAAGGACGTCGAGTTGGACCCAAAAGATGCGGCGGGGCTGACGCTGTTGCGTCGGCTGGTCACCGGGCTTTTGGGGGTGATGATTGTCGGGTTTCTAGTGCTGATTGGCTTCCTTGTCACGCGCTTCCCGGATTTCGAGGAAACGGGCACCAATACGGGCCCTGCGCTGAGCTGGCCCGAGACGCTCGATCTGCCCGAAGGTGTGACGCCCGAGGCGGTGACGCGTGGGTCCGATTGGGTTGCTGTGGTGGCCGGGGATGAGATTTTGATTTTCGAGGCCGCGACCGGCGCGCTGCGCCAACGGATTGCTGTCGAAACCCCGTCGGACTGAACTCGAACTGAACGCGGCACTCAATTTTTCGAAAATTCGCGGCTCTGAAACAGAGAACGCGGCGCCCTCCCCTGCGCCGCGTTCCTCCCCCCGAACATGAGGCCCATGACAGGCCAATCGTCGGGAGTGTTCGCATTGGGTCCAACCGCTCCGATCAGGTGCCTTTTGTTTTGCCTTTGCAGCACTCACAAGCTGCATAAGCAAACAATGCGACCGGAAGCAGGACCAGGGCCGAATAGGCCAATCCTACGACATAAAGGTGCATGATGTCCTCCCTGATTGGAAGACTAACATGCAATTCACCGAATTGCTACATTTTGTCGCAGGCCAATGCAAGCCCGGAATCTCGCCTTGAAGTTCGAGGGTTAGCCGAATGAACCGCTCCATTTCCGTGCGCATCGCCTTGGCCCGCGCACTGGGCAACCGTCCCGTCGGCCAGACCACGTAAATCTCGCGTTCTGGACCGCGCCAGATCGTCGAAGGCGGCGGCCGCCGAGAGCGTCAAAACGCGGGTCTCCTGGGTCTGCTCATGGGCGAGCGGGGATGCGTGGTGTTCGACGTATTGCAGGATTTGGACAATGGCAGGCGTTTTACAATTTGGGAATGTTGGCAGTCGCCCAAGGACCTGGCCACGCATTTCGAATATCCGCATACCAAAGCGGCGCTGGCGCGCGGGATGACGCGGGTTATGTCGCAGGCCAAGCTGACATCGGTGAACAGTGCAATCGCGCGGAACGGCCCACAGATCTGACCCATCCACTAAGCACTCAAATATGTCGGGGGGGGGAGTGGTACCACCTCCCCGGCTCGAACGGGGGACCTCCTGATCCACAATCAGGCGCTCTAACCAACTGAGCTAAGGCGGCACTGTCGGGGGATTTACTGTCCTGTGATGATGAATGCAAGAGGCAGTTTGGACAAAACGGCGCTTTGGCGGGCATAAATTTCGCAGAGGCGGCCCCCGCGCACGCAGCGCGACAAGACCCGCCAACCTCAGTGCCGACTTGCCTCATCTGCTGCAAACGCGTAAACGGCTTGGCATCCACAAAGGAGCCATCATGGGTATCAATTCGGAAAAAGACATCGAAGCCAATCTTCAGATCGGGCCGACCACGCTTGGCATGGTGCGCATGTTCATCGAGGCGACGGGTGGCATCGAGATTCCGATGGATTTCGAGCCGGAAGAGGCCGAAGAGATCGCCGAGGAGCTGCGCGCAGCTGCCGCACAAGCGCGTAAGCTGGCGAAGTAAGCTCACGCCTGAGAGGTCATCTGCCTCCGGCGGGAGTATTTCCCCCACGAAGAAGACTATTTTTCTTTGAACATGCCGTTTTCCCTGAACATTCCAGCGACGCCCGGATCGCGGTAGCTCTGGAGCCGCGCGGCGGCGGTGCGGGCGAAGATCATGTGGATTTTCTTGCGCCGGGCGGGCGGCAGTTTGTCTTCATCGGGCATCCGCACGATCTCCGCGCCGTAACCATCCGCCAAAATGAGGCCCGCGTCTTCTGGCAGGATCTCGACCGGAAACTCGGCATCGACCGCGAAAAAATAGCGGTCGCACCAGTCCAGATAGCCCTGCCATTTGCAGTCCGACATGAAATCTGCGCGGCTGGATTTGCATTCGATCACCCAAACCTCGCCCTTTGGCCCCAGCGCCATGACATCGACGCGCAGGCCGCGCGCGGGCACGAGTTCCTCGACGCAGGTAAAATCATGGCTGCGCATATGGCGTGAGACGCCGCGGGCCATACGTTGACCGGGTTGGAAGGTGGTGATGTCACTGGGATCGGGCATGAGGACATATCTGGCGCAAGTGGACATGAATTTCAACGCCCTGCCCCTCTGCCCCTTGTCCTTTCCCGTGGTTCGCCCTATCTCGGGCTGAGGCGGGATCTGCTCGTTTCGTACACATGGGCGCAAGTCTCCGGAGGCCTTACGCAACCGAATGGGAGCTGGCTCTGTCAAGACCCTGGTTTTGTTACCTGGCGCCCACCTGATATATCAGGCATCGGGAGCAAAGCGTCGCTACGGATGCTGTGGTCCCCCGCCGCCTTACCAAAAAACGCGCCTCTCGGGGCGCGTTTTTTATTGGGACCTCTTTGGATTAGCGGCGCCGGGACTGAGCCTCAACGGGGATCGGCTCAAGGGCGGTGAGCGGAATGTCATCACGTTTGCCGCCCTGATCACCGTCCTCGCTTTCGGCCATGCGCATGATCGAAATGGCAAATTGCACGCCGGAGAAGACGATGCCATTGGCGAACCACAAGACGATTACGGCAATGATGCCGACGTCATTGTGCGTCACCAGATGCCAGAGATTGGCCACGTTGAAATAGAGAAGCGTCCCGACAAAAGCGGCGGCGATGGCAAAGCCGATCAGCACCTGGGTGATGTAGAGTTTGACCAGTTTGGGCATGGCAGTGCTCCCGACGTGAAACATATTCAAGAAGTGTAGCACGTTGGGTAGAATTTTCCAGCTGCATTCCGTCGCAGCCCTTGCTCCGAAAAATCCCACACGAGCCTTATTTTCAGCACAATCCTTCACAACAATAGAAGCAATATGTGAGCAGTCTCATCAGAGAACCCATCGTGATTTTGAATTCATTTCAATACCTTCGCGGTATCGCCATTCTCATCATTGTCATCGCGCATATGGTGCCGCGCGTATACCCGCGGTCCTTCTCGGTCGAAGAAAGCGCCGCCTATAATCTCTTCCAAGGCGGGACAACGCCCTTCGTTTTTCTGTCCGGCTTCATATTGATCCATGTCTTCCTACCGCGCTTCGCCAGTGGACGACTGAGCTATGGTGCCTTCATGCGCGACAAGATCGAAAACATCTGGCTGCCCTATCTCATTCTCGCCCTACCCTTCCTTCTTTTGACAGCATCACAAAACAATCTGGTCACGAGCTATCTCGGACATGCTTTCGGCACTGGCGACTTCGTTCAAAACACGAAGGACACGCTTTGGCTCTTGTACACAGGACGCCATGTGTTCGCGCATTGGTACGTCACTTTTGCGATCTTTCTCTTTGCATTGACACCGCTCTATGTCGTTTATAGCCGCGCGAGACCCACAGTCCGCGCCCTTATTCTCGGCCTCGCCTTTATTATGAGTCTGTGCCTGCACAAACCCATGTGGGATGTGTCGAAACTGCATGCGCTGCTCTATTTCTCATCCGTCTACATGATCGGGATCGAAACCGCTCTAAACTGGGACCGTATCGCACCGCGTTTACAACGCAACGTCTGGACCCTTTTCGTGCTCTGGCTGATGCTTATCGGGCTACAGATGAGCTTTGGCTATCACGGCACTCAATTCCGCACCCTCTCCCTGAGCTACGCGGGACCGGATTTAATGCTACTGCAAAAGCTTGTTTTGACATTCGCCCTGCTGGCGCTTTTCGAGCGCCTCAAGCACAAGAACCTGCCCGTTCTCACGTCTTTGGCCGAAAACAGTTTCGGGATCTTCCTCTTGCATCCGATTGTCTATTACATCCTTATGCAATCCGGCCTCTTGCCGCGCAGCGGTGTGCTCGCGCTTGACGTCACAATCTGGGCGACGATGGTTATGACAGGATGCTATGCAGCCATCGCCACAGCGAAACTCAGCTTCCCCAAGTACAGTCGAAAAATCGTCGGAGTTTAAGTTTAAAAAAGACACCGGAAGCTCATAGAGCTTCCGGTGTCTTTTCACATGCCTAATTTGCTCGCTCTCCCGATGGCCTTAAAAGGCCTCCGGTAGAGCTTCGCATGCTTCATTTGCTCGCTCTCCCGATGGCCTTAAAAGGCCTCCGGTAGAGCTTCGCGGGCCATATGATCCAACACCGCGTTGACGAATTTCGGCTCACGACCATCGGGGTAGAACGCCTTGGCCACATCCACGAATTCCACAATCACCACCTTGGGCGGCGTGCGGCCAGACAAAAGCTCGGCCCCTGCGGCACGGAACAGCGCGCGGAGCGTCGAGTCGATCCGCGCGATCGGCCATTTCGCCACCAAAGCCCGGTCGGTCATCTGGTCGATCTTGGCCTGATCGTTCACCGCGATCTCGGTGATCTCGTGGAACAGGTCGCTGTCACCGTCGATGAACGTGCCCTCTTCCTCAGTCTCGAGACCGAAGAAATGGTCGTAGAACTGGCGGCGCACCTTGTCGACGGTCATATCCGCCGCTTCCATTTGAAACAGCGCCTGCACGGAGTACAGCCGCGCGGCAGATTTCATCTCGCGCTTGGTGGGCGGTTTCAGATGGGTGTTCTCTTCGGTCATTTTTAAGCGTCCATCAGGCTGGCTTGGTGTCACCGGCAAGCTTGATCGCGTCCGCGTGGAATCCCACGCACTTGCTCGGAGCGGCCCATTTGCGCGAAAGCGCGATGAGATGCAAGGCCGCAGCCGCTGCCCCGCCACCTTTATTTTGACCTTTGCTCTCGGCACGCACCACGGCCTGGTCGCGGTTTTCCACGGTCAGGATGCCGTTGCCGATGCAGAGACCCTGAAGGCCCATGAGCTGAAGCGCGCGCGAGCTGTCGTTACAGACCGTCTCGTAATGCGTGGTTTCGCCCCGGATGACACAGCCCAGCGCCACGTAGCCGTCGAAGTTCGACAGCTTGTCGGCGATGGAAATCGCGGTCGGGACTTCGAGCGCGCCCGGCACTTCGACCAAGTCCCAAGTGCCGCCGGCCTCCTCGATGGTGGATTTGGCGCCTGCGACCAGCTCGTCGGCGATGTCCTTATAATAAGGCGCCACGACGATCAGCAGTTTCACCGGCTCTTCGAATTTCGGCAGATCGAGAATGTGATGTTGTTCAGCAGCGGCCATGGCTCATGCCCCTTCCGTAATTTTGCGTGTTCCGACGATTTCGAGACCAAAAGCCTCAAGCCCCGGCACCTTCGGTTGCGGGCTGTCGGTCACGAGGATCAGCTCGTGCAGACCCAGAGCGGCGAGGATTTCGGCGCCAAGCCCGTAGCGACGCAGGGTTTGCGGCGAGGCTTCGTCCTCTTCCGCCATTTTCATCCGCGTGTCACGCAAAAGGACGACCACACCGCGGCCCGCCTCGGCGATCAGCTCCATCGCGCCTTCCATCTCGCGCGAGGTCTTGCCAATGCCCAAGACGTCTTCGAGCGGGTTGAGGTTGTGCACCCGAACCAAAGCCGGCTTGCCATCCGTCACATCGCCTTTGGTCAGAACGATATGTTCGGCGCCGTGCAAATCATCGGTGTAAATCTGCATATTCCAGTCGCCGCCGAATTCGGAACGCACCTGGCGCTCTGTCACCTTGGTCACGAGGTTGTCGTGGCGGCGGCGATAGGCGATCAGATCGGAAATCGTGCCGATCTTGAGATTATGAAGCTGCGCAAAGCCCACAAGATCCGGCAGGCGCGACATGGTGCCGTCTTCGTTCATGATCTCACAGATCACCGAGCTGGGCATCAGACCCGCAAGACGCGCGACATCGACACCGGCTTCGGTGTGGCCCGCACGAACGAGCACGCCGCCATCGCGGGCGCGCAGCGGGAAAATATGGCCGGGTGTGGCGATGTCTTCGGCGGTTTTCGACGGGTCGATCGCCACAGCAACGGTGCGCGCGCGGTCGTGCGCAGAAATGCCGGTGGAGACACCCTCTTTCGCCTCAATGGAAACGGTAAAGGCGGTTTCGTGGCGCGACGAATTGCTCGAGGCCATCATCGGCAGGCCAAGCGCGTCGATCCGCTCACCCGTGAGCGTCACACAGATCAATCCGCGCCCGTAGGTCGCCATGAAATTGATCGCCTCAGGCGTGGCCATCTGCGACGGGATCACCAGATCGCCTTCGTTTTCGCGATCCTCATGATCTACAAGGATAAACATCCGGCCATTGCGGGCGTCTTCGATGATTTCCTCGATGGGGGAAATGGCGGCGTGAAAGGTTTCGCTATCGGTCTTGGGTGTCTCAGACATGGTCGGTATCGGCGGCTTTCTGGGGATTCAGTCGCCTTTCCGTACAGGTTTGCGCGCCCAAACGCCAGCCTCATCACACGCACATGGTCCGGTCGTTTCACGCACCCTGTCCGAAAAGACAGGCATCCCTTTGAAAACCCGTGTCGAAAGCCTCAATCTCCAAAGAAAACCGGCGCCTCGATCTGGCCGCCAAGCTTGCCCGCCATCAGCCAGTCCGCCTCAAAGGGCGCATCCGCGATGAGCACCATACCCGCGCGCGGCAGTTTCGGCCCCAAAAGCGCAGACAGACGGGCACGCTGCGTGCTCCAGGGGGCATAAGGCGCGGGGGCTGCGGCGGCTTTGTCGATGCCCTCCATGGTCTCAATCAGCTCCGGCACAAGCGGATGATGGGCGGCGACCAGACGCGTGGCCTTCACCTGCGCCAGTTTGTCGGCATAGGCCACGGGCATCTGATCACCCTGACGAATGAGTCGCAAGGCATTGGACGAGAACAGAAAACCGATCACATCGCGGCCGGTGCAAGCCCGGATCGAGGCGTAGGATTTATAGGGCAGACCCAGCTCTTCGGCGCGGCGCACCCGGCGGCGAATGACCTCGATGGGCAGGGTCTCCCCCATCAGCCCCTTGCGCGCCTTTTTCCAGAGAAACCGACGATAGCCGACGCCACCATCGAGAGCCGGACCACCATTGTGGCCGACACCATAGAGCGGCGGGCGGCTCATGCCTGCCACTCCTGAAGTCGCGCCACGTAGCGCGCCAGCGTGTCGATCTCGAGGTTGACCTTATCGCCCACCTTTGCGCGGCCCCAGGTCGTCACCTCTTGAGTGTGCGGAATGACGTTGATGCCAAAGCTGGTGCCCTCGACCTCATTCACCGTCAAGGACGTGCCGTTCAAGGCCACCGAGCCTTTCGGCGCGATGAATTTCGCAAGAGCCTCCGGCGCGTCAAACTTGATCCGCGTGCTGTCGCCCTCGTCCACCATTGCGATGATCTCGGCGACGCCATCGACATGGCCCGACACGATATGGCCGCCCAACTCGTCCCCGAGTTTCAGGGCGCGCTCAAGGTTGAGTTTTTTCCCGACCACCCAAGCCGAAATATTGGTCTTCGACACGCTCTCGGCAGAGATTTCCACGTCGAACCAGTTTTGCGGATCGGTTCCGAGCGCAATCACCGTGAGGCACACGCCGTCACAGGCAATCGACGCCCCGATCTCAATGCCGTCGACATCATAGGCGCAGCCGATCCGCGCCCGCAGATCGCCGCGCTTTTCCAGTTCCAGAACGGTGCCGATGTCCGTGACGATCCCAGTGAACATGTCTTCTCCTGTCGGGCTCAATTGCTTTGCGTCCAGAGGTAGCGCCCCCGGCGCGGCGCTGCAAGCGGTGGTAACGCGGGCCTCCTCAGGGAATCTTCACCTTTTTCGGAAATGCTCTGCGCGAGGCTGCGACCGAGCGGCCACAAATCCGCCCGATTTTTTAGGCAAACAACACTTTAACCATGACAAGCCCGCCGGAGAGGCCCAAAGACAACGCCATGAAGCACCCAGAGGTCCAAACCACCGCGAAAACGCGCGTATTCCTGATGTTGCAGGGACCGCATGGGCCGTTTTTCTGGTCTTTGGGTAAAATGCTGCGCGCCGCTGGCGCCACCGTCTGGCGCGTCGGCTTCAACGCCGGTGACCGGGCGTTCTGGTTCTCGACCAAAAGCTTCCTGCCCTACACCCAGCCTGCCGATGACTGGCCCGAGCGTTTTGCCGAGATCCTGCGCGAGAAATCCGTCACCGACATCGTGCTTTACGGCGATACCCGTCCTGTACATGCGCTGGCGATCGAAAAAGCCCGCGAGCTGGGCCTGACCGTGCATGTGTTCGAAGAGGGCTACATCCGCCCCTATTGGGTCACCTATGAGCGCGACGGTTCGAACGGCAATTCGACCCTCATGTCGCTTTCGGTGGCGGAGATGCGCGCCGCCTTGGACAAGATCGACCACGACAATATCGAGCCGCCCGCACTTTGGGGCGACATGCGCCAGCACATCTTTTACGGCGCGCTCTATCATTGGTTCGTGATGTTCCGGAATTCCGCCTTTAGACATTATCGTGGCCATCGCGAATTGCCGGTCACCAAAGAATTCCTATTGTATTTCAAACGCCTGATCCTAATGCCGCAGCATTGGCTGTCGCGGGCGTGGCACACGCGTTCGATCCTCTCTGCCGGGCATCCGTTCCACATCGCGCTCTTGCAGCTCGAACATGACACCAGCTTTCAGGTCCACAGCCCCTATTCCACCATGCCCGAATTCATCGCCGATGTGATTGAGGGCTTTGCGCGCGGCGCGCCGCAGCATCATCACCTGGTGTTCAAGGCGCATCCGCTGGAAAACGACCGGCGCAACCTGCGTCACGAAATCCGCCGCATCTCTGCGGAATTCGGGGTCGAACACCGCGTGCACCATGTGCGTGGCGGCAAGTTGCAGCGGCTTTTGCACAGCGCGCGATCCGCCGTCACGGTGAATTCCACCGCCGGGCAACAGGTGCTGTCTCTGGGCATCCCGCTGCGCATTCTGGGCCGCGCTGTCTATGACAAGCCGGAGTTCGTGTCGCATCAAAGCCTCGAGGCGTTTTTCGCGCACCCCGACCGCCCCGACACCCGCGCCTATCGCGATTACCGGCAGTTCCTTTTGGAAACCTCGCAGGTGCCGGGCGGGTTCTATTCCAAACGCGGACGGCGCCAGTTGATGCGCCAGGTCGTCGATTTGATGTTGTCCGAGGACGCCCCCGATGTGGCGCTTTTGTCCGGCACCGCGCCGCCGCGCCAGCCGCTGCGCCTCGTCAAGTAACCCCGTCAAACCGTCCGCCAGACGCGCATGCAGGGCAAAGAAGGCTGCAAAACGACGTCCAAGCTGAATTTGTGCCGCTACATCCTGAGGCGAGTATCCCCTCAACCACACTCCCTATGGGACCAGCGACCTTCCCGCAACACCCGTGCTTCGGACCGCATGGCTTTGGTCGCTGCGGTGGATTTTTGACTCGCTATTCATTAATCTTCTGATTAAACCCGATAAAAATATGGGGCAGAGGAGTTCGACCAGTGCAGATCCTGACATCGCGCATCACCCGCGCCATCACGCTTGTGGCCGTGGTCGCAAGCCTGTCCGCCTGTGCTTTGCCGCGCTCTGGCCCGAACAAGAAAGAGATCTTTGCCGGCTCCGTTCTGGAACAAGGCGATTCCTTCGTCGTAACGGTCAATGACCGCGTCAACGCCGCCACCGCGATCAATCAGGAACTTGGCTTTTCCTCCGCCTTCCAAAACGCGGGCGTGATCGGATCTGACACAATCTCTCCGGGTGACGTGCTGTCGCTCACCATCTGGGAAAACGTGGATGACGGCCTTTTGGCGGGCCAGGGCGCAAATGCCACCGTCCTCTCCGAGGTTCAGGTCGACGGCGGCGGCTTTATCTTTGTCCCCTACGCGGGCCGGATCAAAGCCGCAGGCAACAGCCCCGAAGCCATCCGTCGCATCATCACCGAAAAACTCGACACCCAGACCCCGGATCCGCAGGTCATGGTCGCCCGCGCCGCAGGCGATGGGGCCACCGTCACCATCACGGGTCAGATCGCCGGTCAGGGCGTTTACCCGATCGAACGCCCGACCCGTCGCCTCACCGCGATGCTCGCCAAAGCGGGCGGTGTTTCCGTCGAGCCCGATGTGGCGCAGGTCAAGGTCATTCGCGGCAGCAAGGTCGGCACCGTCTGGTTCGCCGATCTGTATGAAAACCCGAAATACGACATTCCGTTGCGCGACGGCGATCGCATTCTGGTCGAAGCCGACCCTCGCTCCTTCACCGCGATGGGCGCGACCGGTGGACAAAGCGTGATCTCCTTTGAGACCCGCAACCTCTCCGCGCTGGAAGCCATCGCCCAAGTCGGCGGGTTGCAGACCAATGCCGCCGATCCGACCGGCGTCTTCGTGTTCCGCAACGAACCCGAAGAGATTGCCAAACAGGTCCTGGGCCGTGACGATCTGGTCGGCACGCAGCGCCTGATTTATGTGCTGGACCTGACGCAGCCGAACGGGCTGTTCCTCGCACGCGACTTCCTGATCCGCGACGAGGACACGCTCTATGTGACCGAAGCACCGTTCGTCCAATGGCAGAAAACTCTGGGCGCCATCACCGGCACCGCGACCTCGGCCAATTCGCTCAGCAACCTCGCCAATTAAGGCCCATGGTCGACGCCGACCGCACCGCATCCAAAGCCGCCCCGACATTGTCCGGGCGGCTTTCCTTTGCGACACCCAAACTGTTTGAACGGGTTTGGGCAGACCCCGATCTCACCTGTGCCACGCGACAGGACTGGGACGATCTTCTGGCCGTGAGCGGATTGGACGACAGTGCACAACTCGCACGTGCACGCGATGCGATGGATTGGCTGGTTTCATTGGAATTGTCCAAGTTTTTGTCTCATGTGTCGGGTGAGGCGCTTCCGAATGTTCCATATGTGCTGGTTTTAGATCAGCCCCGTGCCACGCAAGCGGCCCCGACAGAGGCCGATATGCTGGAAATGCTGGTCTTTGCGCAGACCGAATTGCTGAATGCGCAGGTCGCGATCCTGACCTGCCAAGACGGGTTTTTCACGGATCATGACGACCCGCGCGTGACGCTTTTGCCGCCGGAAACGCCCCTCTACCCGCTTCTGGAAACAGCCACCTCCGTCTACACCCATAGTGCGGGTTCCGGCTTTGACGCCATTTTGGCCGGCCACCGTCCCCGTGTGTTTGGGCGGCCCTGGTTTGGCAGTCTCGATCTCACACAAGACGAAAACCCCGATCCGCACGCCACACGCCGCCTCACCCGCGCGCAGCTTTTCTGCGGCGCTCTTATGGTGAGCACGGTCTGGCGCAGCGGAGATGCAGACCTTGAAATCGAAGAGGTTTTGAGCCGCCTTGAGGCGCGGCTTCGGGCCAGAAACGAAGACAGCCTTGGTTATGTCTCCTCCAATATCTTGCCGTGGAAGCGCCCTTTCTTGCGACAGTATCTGGGGCAGGCTCGGATTATATTTTCCGACGACGCCGAAGAGATCGCCGGGCACAAAACTGAAGGGGTGCGCCACCTTGCCTGGGGGCAAACGTCGCAGGCTGATTTGCGGCTTGAGGACGGTTTCCTGCGCTCACGCGGCCTCGGCGCCGCCCTCGTCCGCCCTCTGTCTCTGGTGCTGGACGATCTGGGGATTTACTTCGATCCGACTCGTCCCTCACGGCTTGAGTCGTTGATTGCGGAGCGGGCGGTGTTGACAGGCCAACAACGTAAGCGCGCTGAAAGCCTTACCCGCCGCCTGACGGAGCTGCGCCTGAGCAAATACAATGTCGGACAAGGCCAACCCGCATTGCCGCAAGGGCATCGGATTTTGGTCGCTGGGCAGGTGGAGGATGACGCCTCGATCCGTCTCGGTGCCGGAGAGATTTCGACCAACTTGGCACTTTTGCAAGCCGCACGCGCGGCCCACCCCGACGCGGTGATCGTCTACAAACCGCACCCGGATGTCGAAGCAGGGTTGCGGCGCGGGAAAACCTCGGAGGCCGCGCAGATCGCCGATATCATCGCGCAGAAAGCCGACCCTCTGGCCCTCATCGAGGCCTGCGATGAGGTCTGGACCATGACGTCTCTCATGGGCTTCGAGGCGCTCCTGCGCGGCACGCCCGTGACCTGCACGGGGGCGCCGTTTTATGCCGGTTGGGGGCTAACCACCGACCTCGGATCAACGCCTGCCCGTCGCGCGGCGCGACCCGATGTGATGGGCCTCGCCCATGCGGTTCTCATTGATTATCCACGCTATTTTGACCCGAAAACCGGCGCGCCCTTGTCGCCGGAAGAGGCGGTGGAGCTGTTGGCATCGACTCCAAACGGGCGCAGCCGCGCCGCACAGTTTGGCCTCGCAAAACTGCGCCAACTGCGCGCCGCCCTCTTAGGTCTCCGCTAAGCTCCAAAGGCTCAGCGCGTCCGGTCCGATCTGCTCAAAGCTCTCCAAAAGATAGCGCGGCGCGGTCGCCAGACGGTTCAGCCCCAAGGCCCCCAGACCCGGCAGGCCTTCGGCGCCGATCGCCAGGCCTGCGGTGAACAAAGCGACGCGATCCACCAGCTCCGCAGACAAGAGCGACGCCGCCAAGGCCCCGCCCCCTTCGCAAAACACCCGCGTCAAACCGCGTGCGCCGAGCGCTTGGAACGCCGCCTGCGGGTCGAGATGTCCGGCCAGGACACCAACTTCGATCAGCTCCGCGCCGAGGCCTGTCCAGGCCGATTTCAACTCTGCGCTGACGTCTGGGCCATGAAGAATCCAGACCGGCACCTCCTGCGCCGTGCGCGCCAGTTGGCCGCTCAGAGGCAGGTCGAGACGCCGGGACATCACCACCCGCACCGGCTGATGCGAGACACCGAGACCGCGCACGGTCAGGCCCGGATCATCGGCGCGGGCCGTTCCGCCGCCAACCAGAACTGCGTCGTGATTGGCGCGCATGGCATGCACCCTGCGCCGCGCCTGCGGGCCGGTGATCCATTGGCTTTCCCCTGTGGCGGTCGCGATGCGCCCGTCCCAAGAGAGCGCCAGTTTGAGGGTCAGCATCGGGCGGCCCTTGGTGACCTTGGAGAGAAAGCCCATTTGTTGGCGGCGCGCGTCCGCCTCAAGCACACCTGAGCTCACAGAAAGCCCTGCGCTTCGCAAAAGTGCAAAGCCTTTGCCATTCACCCGCGGGTCGGGATCGCCCAAGGCGACAACAACACGCGACAGGCCAGCCTTGATCAGCGCCTCGGAACAGGGGGGCGTTTTGCCATGGTGGGAACAGGGCTCCAATGTCACATAGGCCGTGCCGCCACGCGCCAGATCACCGGCTTGCGCGAGCGCCATGGCCTCTGCGTGGGGGCGACCGCCGGGCTGGGTCCAGCCACGTCCAACGACGCGACCGTCTTTGAGGATCACACAGCCGACAGCGGGATTGGGCCACGTCCGGCCAAGACCACGCGCCGCCAAAGATAGCGCGTGACGCATGTGCCGTTCGTCAAGAGTCAGGCTCATTCGTCAGACTTGGGATCCGGGCGCAACTCACTGACAAATTTGTCGAAATCGTCGGCGGCTTGGAAATTCTTATAGACCGAGGCAAAGCGCACGTAGGCGACGGTATCGATCCGCGCAAGGCTTTCCATCACGATCTCGCCGATGGTTTTCGACGGAATATCCGTCTCGCCCATGCTCTCCAGACGGCGCACGATGCCGGAGATCATCTGATCCAGACGCTCAGGCTCGATCGGGCGTTTCTGGGCCGCGATACGAATGGAGCGTTCAAGTTTGTCACGGTCGAAATCTTCGCGGCGGCCATTGGTTTTCACCACGACGAGATCGCGCAGTTGCACACGCTCATAGGTGGTGAACCGCCCGCCACAGGCCGAACAGAACCGTCGCCGACGGATCGCAACATGATCCTCAGCCGGACGGCTGTCTTTCACCTGGGTATCGACATTTCCGCAAAATGGACAACGCATCTGCGCCCCCTTATCTCATCACTGCCTCAGTCTTCTGGGGTCTTTGCCCCAGTTATCCACAGGCACTATAGGGGGAAGCCCAGAATTTGGGTAGTGATAATTTGCGCCGCTAGATGTTGTGGGAGCACTCTTTTGACGTCTCACCGCAAAAGCGCCATGATCCGACGGGTGTGCGGACGGGCGCGATGTTCGAAAAGGTACACACCTTGCCATGTTCCAAGCGTCATTCGACCATTCAAAACAGGAATTGTGAGCGTTGTGGGCAGGAGCGCGGATTTGATATGCGCGGGCATATCGTCCGGCCCCTCGTAGGTATGGGTGAGATAGGCCATGGACGGATCGGTGGTCGGCGGCACCAAGCGGTGGAAAAACGCGGCGAGATCGGTTTGCACCTCCGGATCGGCGTTTTCCTGAATGACGAGCGAGGCGGAGGTGTGTTGCACCATCACGGTGAGGGCGGCCTCTATGAGCCCCTCCCCCGCGACCCAGCGCGCCAGATCGGTGGTGAATTCATAGAGACCGGGGCCATGCGTCGCGATTTCGAAGATATGGTGGCTCATTCGCACTGCTCCTGCCACTGGCTGTCGTCGAAATTCCAACAATAGCCCGCCGCCTCATAAGCATCCGAAAAAGAAAACGGAGTGTAGGTCACGGTGCCGGGCAAGCACTCCAGCCGGGCCAGGTGTTCTTCTCCCCGCTCGACCAGAATGCCGCCGGTGATCTCATGCGCTTCGGTCATGCGGTCAAAATTCCCCCAGATGCGATAGGTCACATCGGCGTTTTGAAACTCCAAATCCTCCCAAATCGAGCGACCGACCCCGTTCCAAGGCGTCACCGCAATCTCGTCATATGTGCGCGTCAAGAACAGCTCGGGTTTGGTCTTCGGGCGCCCGAAGACATAGGACACGCCATCCTCAAATGTGCGCAGCGTGACCTCTTTGCCATTGTCGAACTGACAGTGGAACAGATGCTCGTCTTCAGCTTTCGCCAAGTGCGGGAGGGCCATCAGGGCGCAGCTAATCAAAATAGAAAATTGTGCTTTCATAGGCGCAGTTTAACGCGGCGCGCCCGATCTGGAAACGGGAAAGCGGGCTTCCCGCACAGGCGGCATCACTCGACGACACAGCGCACGGTCGGTCCCGCCTGCGCCGCCGTCAAAGACGCGCTTTGCACGGTGGCCTGTTCGACCGGGGCAAAGAAAACCTGCTCCAAAGTGGAGATACAGCGGTCGAGATCTTCGGCAGGGACCTTGATCAAGACCGGTTCAGGATTGAGGTGCTCTTCGCTCAAAGGCACATAGGGAGAGGCCATCGCAGCCCCCGCAAGGGCAGCACAGATCAGGGCGAGAATTTTGGTCGTCTTGGTCATGTGTTTCTCTCATCGCTGTTGCAGCTCTGAGTAAGAAACGCCTGAAAAGTTAATTGAGTTTCATCTCCGGCCAAAATTCCTGTGGATAAGGCCCCTTTCCTCGGGGCCTTGCCTGAAATTTCAGCGCGTGTCGAACTGCGTCCTTGCGGCTTCGACCTGGGGCATCATGCGCTCTGCCCAGGCGATCATATGGTGCAGCGGGTCAAGGAAAGACTGCCCCATATCCGTGAGACTATAGGCCACCGAGGGCGGTTTCGTGTCGAAGACTTCACGCGCGACCAACCCGTCGCGTTCGAGATCGCGCAGAGACTGCGTCAGCATGCGTTTGGAAATATCCGGCAGCGCGCGACCCAGCGCGTTGAACCGCTGCGGACCGTTTTCCAGCTCAAGCAAAATCAACGAGGTCCATTTCGCCGCCACGTGATCCAGCACCTGCCGCACAGGGCAGTTCTGGAAATCGAATCCCATCGCCTTCCATTCTTCGAGGCGGCTCAGCTGCATATCCCGCATGACGAGGTTCCCTTCATGTGACCTGGGACCGAAAACCTGCCTCCTTTTCAAAGGCGATTTTGGTCTCTAAACGAGACTTATATTCGAAACGATCCCAAAAGGAAAGATCATGACAACCTATCTCGTCACCGGCGCTTCCGGTCAACTCGGTCACCTCGTCGTCGATCACCTCGCGACCCTTGTCGCCAAAGACGACATCCTCGCTCTCGTCCGCTCCGACAAAGCCGCCGAGGCCTATGCCGCCAAAGGCATCGCCACCCGTCGCGGCGATTACACCGACAAGGCCGGGCTCGAAGCCGCTTTTGCCGGCGTCGACCGCTTGCTGCTGATCTCCTCATCCGAGGTCGGCCAGCGTGCCCCCCAGCACGGCAATGTCATCAAAGCCGCCAAAGCCGCAGGCGTCACATTCATCGCCTACACCTCGATCCTGCACGCCGACACGGGCAACATGGCGCTGGCCGAAGAGCACATCGCGACCGAAGCCATGCTGAAAGACAGCAGCATCCCGCACACCCTGCTGCGCAACGGTTGGTATTCCGAAAACATCACCATGACCCTGGGCCAAGACCTTGAATTGGGTCAGCATTTCGGTGCCGCGCAGGACGGCAAACTCGCCACCGCGACACGTAAGGACTACGCCGAAGCCGCCGCCATCGTGCTGGCGGGCGGTCATGACGGCGAAGTTCTCGAACTTGCTGGCGACGAGGCCTACACGCTGAGCGACTATGCCGCCACCGTGACCGAGCTTTCGGGCAAAGAGGTCAAATACACCGACATGCCCGAAACTGCCTTCTCCGAAGCGCTCATCGGCGCGGGGCTGCCCGGTCCCTTCGCCGCGATCCTTGCGGATTCGGACGCGAAAGCCGCCAAAGGCGCGCTGTTTGACGACAGCCACACGCTGTCCAAGCTGATCGGTCACCCGACCGAGCCGATCGCCGAGACGGTCAAAGCCGCGCTCGCTTAAACTTCAAGGCCTAATCATTCTGGCCTAAACCCCCTCGCGGCGCGGAGCTGATTGTCAGCCGCGCCGCGAACCGCGCCAGACGGCTTTACTCCAACGCAAAGGGCTCCGCGATCCAGGCGTGCTCTGGGCGCATGTCGCCCAGAAACCGCTCTCGCCACTGTTTCGAGAGGCCATCAGACTGCTTCTGCGTCCGTTCGGACGGCTGCGGCTGGGCCTTGCTTTCCGGGTCGAGAAAATCGCGAATCTCGGCCAGTTTTGCCTCAGGCGCCGCGATCAAAGAGGCGTAATCCAATCGCAAAACCTCGCCCTCATGATTGGCCAGATAGGCGGCCCAGGCAAGGTTTTGTGATCTTAGATTCTCCGCCGCCTTCACGATCTTGCCGTAGCGAAACACTGCATCGCTTTGAGCCTTCGCACCGCTGATCCACTGGCCGGTCTGGTTGGCTTTCTCCAAAGAAATCGCCTGCCCCAAGAGGTCGCCACGGTAGATATGGATCACGCGCTCGATGGTGCCGAGCGGCGCGAGCCTGTCGGTGCCGATGTGGGGGCTGAATTGGCTCCAATGCGCCTTGATCCCGAACCGCCCGTTGGGGCTTGTGCGGTGGCGGAGGATGTCCCGCAAAAGCCCCGGCAGGCGCTGATCCCCGAACCGGTCTTTCCAGCCTTTGAAATTGCCCTTGTTGAGATATTCGAGCGGCACGCCGAAACCGCCCATCGCGCTCAGCGCGTGGCCCAGATAGTGACTGCCGCAGCGGGGCGTCGAGGCGATCAGATAGGTCTTGGGGGCGCCCTCGAAGAGCGGCAGGTCCATCTCGGGCGAGAACTGGTCGGGATAGGCGAAGGCCTGGTTGACGGACGCGTTTTGGGCCGTGTCAGTCAAAGATGCGCACCCCCATCTGGTCGATAAACATCTGCGCTTTATGAAGGCTGGCCATCCGCGCATCGTCTTCGCCGCCCATCGTGTCGGCGCGGATCATATGGTGGGTCTTGGTCTCGCCATCGATGTCCTTTTCGATCCGAGCGGCGACTCGGTAGCCGTTCGCCTCCTTGATCGGCTCGGGGAAAATGCGGAACTCATCGCCGTAAAGTTCAGGCTTTGCGTCCTCTTTCGACGCGCTTTGCGCATCGGATGGACCACCAGATTTGCCGCCGAAAAGTTTGGAGAAAATGGACATTTGGGCCTCCTGTTTGGGAGGTATTTTGCGACTCATGAGGCCGAAGTGCAAGCCGCGCATCGCCTGACCGGGGGCTGGCGATGGAACGCTTGAACGGCGCACTTTATCCCTGCCAAATCCGTCGGACTTAAAATCGACGCGCGGCGCTCAGAAATCGCCAGACCGCTGGACGGGTCATGCCGGAGGCATGCTTTCAGCATGACCGATGCGCGGCAGCCTACGGCCTTGTTCCGCGTTGCGCATTCAAGCTCCAAGAGACATCACTCTATTTTATGGGCGGACTTTTTAAAAACGCCCCATGTCGTGCCCCTTCCAACAATCGCAATGTTATCTCCCGGAGATAAATTCGACTGAAATGCTTCCTGCGTACCACACAGTCTGTCAAGAAAGATCGGCATGCCTTCGAACTCGATTGGCCTTCGGCACTTACTGTCACCCGGACTGTTCGCCCGTTCGACAACATATGTGATGGCAGTTTGATCACCAAATAGGATCCCCGCCGAGACAGGAACTCCGAATATTGTCGATAGCAAAGCCAAGTACAGCATCAAAAAGCCATAATTTCGCGGATGCCAAATCCTCTCCGCCGCAACTCGAGAAAACCAAATTCCAAAAAAATATCCATAGAGAAATGACACACCAAGAATTGGTAAGACAAATGGCTTTATAAAGTTGTACCACTCCTCACTCACAATGAATGCATTCATAATAAGAAGAAAACTGCACCCTAACCCGCCCAGCAATAGAGCGATAAATGGGATACGAATACAAAAGGTCCAAAAGAGCCAGTTTCGTCGGCTCTCATATGCCCACGCTTTTGCCGACGCATTAGCGCGTTTGCCGAGTTCTGCCGCGTCTTTAGTCTTCAATACATGAACCGTCCTAAAAAAAGAGCGGCACTTTCGCGCCGCTCTGAAAAATTTGATCACTGATCCAAGAACGACCGCAGCTTCCGCGACCGCGAGGGGTGCTTCAGCTTCCGCAAAGCCTTTGCCTCGATTTGGCGGATCCGTTCGCGGGTCACGGAGAACTGTTGACCCACCTCTTCGAGCGTGTGGTCGGTGTTCATCCCGATCCCGAAGCGCATCCGCAGCACGCGTTCTTCGCGGGGCGTGAGCGAGGCCAGCACGCGGGTGGTGGTCTCTTTGAGGTTCTCCTGGATGGCCGCGTCGAGGGGCAGAACCGCGTTCTTGTCCTCGATGAAATCGCCAAGCTGGCTGTCTTCCTCGTCGCCGATCGGCGTCTCCAGAGAGATCGGTTCCTTGGCGATTTTCATCACCTTGCGGACCTTCTCCAACGGCATTTGCAGCTTTTCGGCCAATTCTTCCGGCGTCGGTTCGCGACCGATTTCGTGCAGCATCTGACGACCGGTCCGCACCAGCTTGTTGATCGTTTCGATCATATGCACCGGGATACGAATGGTGCGGGCCTGATCCGCGATAGACCGCGTGATCGCCTGACGGATCCACCAGGTCGCATAGGTCGAGAATTTATAGCCGCGACGGTATTCGAACTTGTCGACCGCCTTCATTAGACCGATGTTGCCTTCCTGAATGAGATCAAGGAATTGCAACCCGCGGTTGGTGTATTTCTTGGCAATCGAGATCACCAGACGCAGGTTGGCCTCGACCATTTCCTTCTTGGCCTGACGGGCCTCTTTTTCGCCTTTTTGCACCTGTTGCACGATGCGGCGGAATTCAGAAATATCGACGCCGACATATTGCCCGACCATGGCCATTTCGCCGCGCAACTCTTCGACCTTGTCGGTGTGACGTTCGATGAACATTTGCCACCCACGACCCGACTTCTCGGCCATCCGGTCGAGCCAGTTCGGGTCAAGTTCCGCACCGCGATATTCCTCAATGAATTCGCGACGGTTGATCCGCGCCTGGTCAGCGAGTTTCACCATGCTCGAGTCGATGGTCATGATGCGCTTGTTGATGCCGTAAAGCTGGTCGATCAGCGCTTCGATCCGGTTGTTGTGGAGGTGCAGCGAGTTCACCAGCACCACGATCTCGGAGCGGAGCTGTTGATATTGCGCCTCTTCGGCCTCGGAGAAGGAGCCATCCTCATTGAGCGTGGCCGACATCCGCAGGTCCTGCATCTCGGAGAGATGAGCGAAATCCTCGGAAATCCGGGCCAGCGTTTCGAGAACCTGAGGCTTCAGCGCCGCTTCCATCGCAGCGAGCGACATGTTGGCCTGTTCGTCCTCATCCTCGTCGTCGTCATCCGTGGAGATCGGATTGCCGTCGGCGTCGTATTCCTGTTCTTTCTCTTTGGTCTCTCCAGCCCCGGTTTCGGCGTTCAGACCGCCGACCACGGATTCTTCTTCGTCCTCATCGACGCCGCCGCCAAAGGTGGCTTCGAGGTCGATGACGTCGCGCAGGAGAATGTCCTCGGACAAAAGTTCGTCGTGCCAGATGGTGATCGCCTGGAAGGTCAGCGGGCTTTCGCAAAGCCCGGCAATCATCGTGTTGCGACCCGCCTCGATGCGTTTCGCAATCGCAATCTCGCCTTCGCGCGACAACAATTCGACAGAGCCCATCTCGCGCAGGTACATCCGAACCGGATCGTCCGTGCGGTCGAGTTTTTCGGTTTCGGACGAGGCCAGCGTAACCTCACGCGAGGTGTTCGCCGTCACAAGTTCGCCGCCTTTGGACGCATTCTCGTCCTCTTCGGCCTCTTCATCCTCGATGATGTTGATGCCCATCTCGGAGAGCATCGACATCACGTCTTCGATCTGTTCCGAGCTGACCTGCTCCGGCGGAAGGACTTTATTGAGCTGATCGTAGGTGATGTAGCCCTTTTCGCGCGCCTCGCCGATCATCTTCTTGACCGCGGCCTGGCTCACGTCGAGCATCACGTCCTGGTCCTGATCCTCGGTCTTGGCGTCGTCATTGTCCTTAGCGGCCATGCGGCTCTCCCCTCATCAATCCTGTGGTCTTTACGGGTTTCCCCCCCGGAGACCAGATGGTGCGATTTTGCCCGAATCGCTGCGGACATCTCACTGTCCGGCTGATTTCACGAATCATGTCATGCGAATCGGCGATTCGCCACCCGAATACCCATATTTCCTTAACCAAGCTTGCACCAGAGGCCCACGTACGTTGCTTTTACGCATCGTTTGGGGAACTAGTGCCACGCCGACACAGGTCAAACCGGACCTCTGCCCGTTTCCTGAGCGACATGTGCATTCCACGGTCTCTTGGGCATCCTACTTCTGGCGCCCTATTTCTGCCGGCCGGGCGCAATCCGGTCCAACAGGGCCCGAAACGCGTCGCGTTCATCCCGCGACAGTTCAAGCCCGTTCTCGGCTGTGTCGAATTCGGTTTTATCTTCGGCCTCCGCCTTTGTCGCCCGGTTGCGGGCCTCGGCGGCCTGTCTGAGCCGCCAAGTCACTTTCTCGTCTTCTGCCGCCAAGAGATCGGCCAACCCCTCGTCCAGCTCGGTTTTATAGCCGCGCCGGGCCTTGAGTTTGGCCAGCTCTTCCGTGAGGCACATCTGCGCGATCTCGCGATCGGGCCGCCGCACGGGGGGCGTGATCTGCACATGGGGATGCGACAGCAACCGATCAAGGGGGCCGCGACCGACATCCATCGCAACTTTCTCGCGCAGCTCCGCCGCCTCCTCGACATCGGCGTGGATCAGGAGCGCATGCAGGAGTGCTGCGTGCTCTTCGGTGCGGGGCTGGAGGGATTCAAGTTGTGACAAGAATTCAAGCGCCATGCCGGGGTTGCACAGAAGCACGGCGAGCACCACGGCCTCACGCATCAGATCGGCCTGCGCGTCGTCTCCCGAGACGATGAGCGAGGCTTTGAGGCCTTCGGTCGGCACGGCGGGACCTTTGAACCGCCCTCCGAATTTGCCCTTCGCGGCGGGTGTCCAAGGCCGACGCTCGCCGCCGCCCGCAGAAGACCCGCCCTCACTGCGTTTTCCGCGAAACAGCTCGAACCGCATGTCTTTGAGGATCTCGCCATAGTGGCCTTTGATCGACGGGTCGGCGATGGGCCGGATCGCGTCACGCAGGCTTTTGTCCAATGCGGCACGGCGTTCGGGACTGTCGAAGACTTTGCCCTCCGTCTCGCGGCGCCACAAAAGCGCGACCATCGGCAAAGCGCCGTCGAGCACGTCCTGCATCGCCTCGCGCCCCTTGGCCTTGATCAACTCGTCAGGGTCCTGACCCTCGGGCAGAATGGCAAACCGCAGCCCCTTGCCGGATTGCAGCAAGGGCATCGCCAGATCGATCAGACGAAACGCGGCGCGCAGCCCCGCCTTGTCGCCATCGAGCGCGATCACCGGCTCGTCGGACATCCGCCACATGAGCTGCAATTGCCGGTCGGTGATGGCGGTGCCCAGAGGCGCCACGGTGGCCTCGAACCCGGCTTCGGCCATGGCGATCACGTCCATGTAGCCCTCGGCGACAACCAATGTCTGGCCTTTGCCACAGCCCGCGCGGGCGTCCTTATGGTTATAGAGCGCCGCGCCCTTGTCGAACAAAAGCCGCTCCGGGCCGTTCAGGTATTTCGCCCGCGCGTTCGGGTCCATGGCGCGGCCGCCAAAGGAGATCAGCCGTCCGCGCGCGTCACGGATCGGGAAAGTGATCCGGTCCCGGAAAAAGTCATACGGCTCGCGCCCGTCGTCAGGTTTCGCGACCACGCCCGCTTCGATGGCCAGCTCGGTGGAAATGCCTTGTTCTTTGAGGGCCCGCAAAAGCGTATTGCCCGAGGGCGCAAAGCCGATTTCAAAGCGTTCACGGGTCTCGGGCCGCATGCCGCGTTTGTCGAGATAGGCCCGCGCCTGCGCGCCCCCTTGTTGCGACAGGTTCAGCCGGAAAAACCGGTTCGCCGCCTCGTTGACCTTGGCCAATTCCGCGCGTTTGTCGGATTTCTCCTGGGCTTTCGGATCGCCTTTGGGCACCGGCATGCCGGCCTCTTGGGCGAGAATCTCGATGGCCTCCATGAAGCCGACATTCTCGGTCTCGCGCACAAAGGTGATGGCGTCGCCTTTGGCGTGGCAGCCGAAGCAATAATAATAGCCGTCCTTGTCGTTGACGTGGAAGGAGGCGGATTTTTCCTGATGGAACGGGCACGGCGCCCACATGTCGCCTTTGCCGGGGTTCGATTTGCGGCTGTCCCACATGACTTTGCGGCCGACCACATCGGTCAGTGACAGGCGGTTGCGCAGCTCATCCAAGAATCCCGGGGGTAACGACATGAGGGCAAGTATTCTCCGAAATCAGGACGAGGTCCAGAGGGGTAAGGGGCGCGACGTCTGCAGGTTGGAACGCTCAACCCGAATCGCATTGCGGCAGGTCCGTGGCTGAACTGTGGCGCAATAAAGGCCAATCGCGGCAAAACCAAGGCGGCCTTTCCGTCGCCTCCGACGGGTGTTGCGATTTGCGCCGGTTTGGGCGGGGCGTGAGCGGCGAATGTGACCATTTCAAGGCCGGGCTTTTCTGAACTTTACGACTGGTAAAGAGCCGGTCAAACTTAGCCCCGTGTGAGGTGTGTATGCACGGGAAAACCCGGCCGCATCAAAGCACGTACTGGGGAATTGGGGGCACCACTCGTATAAAGAGACGGTGTCATGTTGGGTAAGGTTGAAAGCCGCGAAGCGGGACTTCATCTGTTAAAATCGGGCCGCGGGATGACCCTCGCGTCCGAACATCGTGTGAGCTCCGGGCGTCCGAAGGCGCTTGCGGGCCTTTGGCGTTTGCGCCGGGATTTTGCACGCGACGAGCATGGCTCCTTCGCGATCTTCGGCATGTTCACCTTTGTGATCATCCTGTTGCTGGCCGGGATCGGCATCGACATCGTGCGCCATGAAGCGTTGCGCACGGAGTTACAGAACACGCTGGACCGCGCCGTTCTGGCCGCCACAAACCTGGAAAACACCAACGCTCCCAAAGACGTCATCATCGACTATTTCGCCAAGGCGGGCCTGAGCCAATATCTCAACGAGGACGATATCAAGATCGTGCCTCTGGGCGACGGCCGTCAGGTCAGCGCCACGGTCGAGGCCTCGGTGCCCACCTATTTCATGAAATTTGCCGCCATCGACGAGCTCGAACTTGCCAGCCACAGCATGGCGGAACAGGGCCTTTCGGGGCTTGAGGTCTCGATGGTGCTCGACGTCTCCGGCTCGATGAACAGCTACAGCCGTCTGACCAACCTCAAATCCGCCGCGCGTGACTTTACCGACACCGTGTTCGAAAATGCCGGCAGCGATGAAGTGTCGTTTTCCGTCGTCCCCTATGCCACGCAGGTGAACGCGGGCGCGGGCATTCTGTCCAAGCTCAACCTGTCGAATGCGCATACCAAATCCCACTGCATCAACTTCGAGGAAGACGATTTTTCCATGCTCGGCCTGCAATATGCCGATGCCGAGGGCACGATCCGTTATTACGACCAAACCATGGATTTCGACGCGTTCAACAACAACTGGAACGATCTGGACATGGCCTTGCAGGACCCAACCTGTGCGCCGGCCAACTCGCGTGAGATCCTGCCGTTCTCCAACAACCAGACCCAGATCAAGAATTACATCTCGGCGCTCTCGGCCTATGGCAACACCTCGATCGATCTGGGCATGAAATGGGGCGTCGCCCTTTTGGACACCTCGGCACAGTCGGTCTCCGGCTCCGAACATCCTGCCGATGCCTCCGAGGCGCAGAAGTTCATCGTGGTGATGACCGACGGCTCGCACACCAGCCAATATTTCATGCCCGATCCCTACCGCGACGACGATGAACACACCGGCGTCTACAAGGACAAGAACGGCTATGTCTATGTCAGCGCGGATCGAAGATCCTGCAATTACTACAATTGCTGGACCTCGAAATATTACACGAAAATCCAGAATAAAAGCGTCTCGAACAGCCTGCCTTATTCTTTGGGCTCTGGCGACATCTGGGAAATGACCTGGTCGGAAGTCTGGTCCAAGATGACCGTCTACAACCACGCCTACGCCCGCTACCTCGCGGCGAACAACAGCAACGTCTACTACAACTGGCGCGACGCGACGCGCAAAAGCTACGGCACCTCCACCAAGGACAATCGCCTGTTGGACATTTGCTCCAAGGCGAAAGAAGCCGGGATCATCATCTTCGCCATCGGGTTCGAAGCCCCGACCGCCGGTCAGAACGTCATGCGCAGCTGCGCCTCCTCGGACGCGCATTATTACGATGTGGACGGGATGGAGATTGCCGAGGCCTTCTCTGCGATCGCCACCAAGATCACCGAGCTGAGGTTGGTTCAATGAGCATTCTGTCGAAACTGCGCCGTCTCAGCCGTCGTCACACCAAAGACGAGGACGGCATCGCCACCGTCGAATTCGTGCTGGTGTTCCCGGCCTTCATGTTCCTGATGATGGGCGGCTATGAGATCGGCTATTATTCCGTGACGGGCGCCATGCTGGACCGCGGGCTCGATCTGGCGGTGCGCGATGTGCGTTTGGGCAATATGCCCTCCGTGACGCTCACGCGGCTCAAATCGGCGACCTGCGAATATGCCCGTTACGTGCGCAAATGCGAGGAGAACATCCACATCGCGCTGGAACCCGTCGATGCGCGAAACTTTGTGCGCCCCGATGCCATCGCGGCCTGTATCGACCGCTCGCAGAATGTGACACCGAACACGACCTTCTCGGACGGTGGCGAAAACGAGCTGATGCTGGTCCGTGCCTGCGTCAACGTCGATCCGATTTTCCCGACCACCTGGCTGGGCGCCGCCATGCAGCGCTCCGAAGGGTCGGGCTATGCGCTGGTCTCGACCGCCGGTTTCGTCAACGAGCCGAACAGTTAAGGGGCCGATCATGACACTTCCGAACCCAAAGCAGATTTTGCGCAAACTGACCAAGGCCTTTCATCGCGACGAGGCCGGCTCGATGTCCCTGGAGGCCATGTTCATGGCCCCCTTCCTGATTTTCCTGCTGATGTTCATCTATACGTTCTTTGCCGCCTTCGAGGCCAAGACCAAGGCGAACAAGGCGAATTACACGATCTCGGATTACATCTCGCGTCAGACCGATACGATTGATGCGAATTTCCTCGACGGGTTGGGAGAGCTTTACAAGTTCCTCAACAACGAAGGCGACATCTCCATGCGTGTCTCTGCCGTGCAATTCGTGATCGACGAGGATGAGAACGAATATTACGAAATGGTCTGGTCCTACGGCATCGGCGACTACAGCGCGCTGAGTGGCGATGGCGTGAGTGTCCTCGAACCCCGCCTGCCGCTCATGGCCGACGGCGAAGAGGTCGTTGTGGTCGAAACCCTGCGTCCCTGGATGCCTTTGTTCCGGGTCGGGATGGCCGAGATGGAATTCGCCGATATTGTCACGACGAAACCGCGCTTCGCCTCACAGGTGGTCTTTGATGACGGCTCCACAGAGGTCAACGACGCCGAACATCAGGACTCGGATGACAGCGACGTCGATGCCTCGGGCAATTCAACGGGGACAAACACCTCCGGCTGGTATTGGTGGAACTAAAGCGTCCTCACCGCATCTAAAACCGCAGGAACGCCTGCCTCATATGTACCTGTCTATGTGTGACGAGAGGTCCCTCTCCATCCGGTCAGTCTATCCGACCGAGACCGCCGATCCGGGCCGCGATCACATCGGCCATGGCCTTGCCCTGCCCCGCAGGTGTGACGCCGCCGACACCGATCCGCTTGCCAAATCGCCACCACAGCCCCGGCGCCCAGACCCGGGCAGCGGGGGCGTTCAACCGGATGACAAACCCGTTCGAGGGTTTGAACGCAAAGGTGCCGCGCTCGACCCGCGCAATCTCGTCCAACCGGCAGAGCACCCGCCCGCGCGTTCCGTCGGGCGCCTCTTCGACCAGCGCCTCTTCGGTCAACACCAGCCGCCGCGCGGTGGCTTGCCACAGCCGCAAAGCCACCCAGAATACACCCGCGGCCATCGCCAAAAGCATCACGAGCCAGCCCGCGCCAAGCCCCTCCGGCCCCAACGCCACCCGCAAGAGCAAAACGCCCAGCACCACCAGCATGCCAACGGCGGTCACCCGCCGCATCGGTGATGGGGTCACATTCAGATCGGTCGTCTTCAGTTCGGTCACGGGCACTCTCCTGGCGGTCCTCTGCTCAAAAGGCTTTAGCCCGCTGCGCGGAAAAGGGAAAGGCAAAGGCGGATTGTCCGCATGCGCCGCGCGGGCTAGAACGGGGGCACTGATTTAGGAATCTCTCATGCCGCATCTCCGTGCCATGCCTTCTCTGCTGACAACTGGCCTCATGACAACAGCTCTGATCCTCGGTCTCTCGGCCTGTGCGGATCGCCCCGATCTGTCGGGCCGCGTGGCCCCCGTGGAGTCGACGCTTGCCTGGCCGAGCCTCTTGGACACCACGGCTCTGGCGCAAAGCGCGACCGATGCGACGGCGGCGGAAGACAGCCAAACTCAGGCACAAAGCCTTGAGGCCCGCGCGGCCGCTCTGCGCTCGCGTGCCCGCCGCCTGTCGCAAACCCCGATTCTGAGCACCTCCGAGCGCCGCCTGCTTTTGTCCGCCATCGCGCGTCTCGACGCCCCTCAGTAATCGCCGCAGCGGCTCACACGGGCCTCACACGGGCCTCACAGGGGATCGGCCGCACAGCTCCCGGCACGGGCCGCAACGCCCCTGTCCAACATGAGTTGCATATGCCCCCGTTCGCCGCTATCAGAACGGTCAGTTTTCTCACCCAGCCGGAGCGTCTCATGCCCAAACCTACGTCTTCCCAAGCCCCCCTGCGTCTCGGCATTGCAGGCCTTGGCACCGTTGGCGTCGGCGTGATCAAGATCATCCAGCGCAAGGCCAATCTGATCGCCCAACGCACCGGTCGCCCTGTGGTGGTCACCGCCGTCTCCGCCCGCTCGAAAGACAAAGATCGCGGCATCGATATTTCGCATTACGCCTGGGAAGACGATCCGGTCGCTTTGGCGCTGCGCGAGGACGTGGATCTGTTCGTTGAGCTGATGGGCGGCTCCGATGGCCCGGCCAAAGCCGCGACCGAAGCCGCTCTGGCGGTTGGCAAGGATGTCGTCACCGCCAATAAGGCAATGCTCGCGCATCACGGGCAAATGCTTGCGGAAAAGGCCGAGGCCAAAGACGCCGTGCTGCGGTTTGAGGCCGCCGTGGCCGGCGGTATCCCGGTGATCAAATCGCTGACCGAGGGCTTGGCGGGCAACCGGATCGAGCGCATCGCGGGCGTGATGAACGGCACCTGCAACTACATCCTGACCCGGATGGAGAACGAGGGCCTGTCTTACGATGAGGTCTTTGAGGCCGCCAAAGCTCTGGGCTATCTCGAAGCCGATCCGACGCTGGACGTGGGCGGCATCGACGCCGGGCATAAACTGGCTTTGCTCGCCGCCATCGGCTTTGGCACGCAGGTCGATTTCGACAATATGGTGCTTGAAGGTATCGAGCGGATCACCATCGAGGACATCCGCCACGCCGCCGATATGGGCTACCGCATCAAGCTTCTGGGCGTCGCCCAGATGACCGGCCGTGGCCTTGAACAGCGCATGACTCCCTGCCTCGTGCCCGCTCTGTCGCCGCTCGGCCAGCTTGAAAACGCCACCAATATGGTCGTGCTCGAAGGCGACGAAGTGGGCCAGATCGTGCTCCGAGGTGCCGGTGCGGGCGAAGGCCCCACCGCCTCCGCCGTCATGTCCGACGTCCTGGACATCGCGCGCGGCATTCGCGTGCCGACCTTTGGCGCGCCGGCCAAAACGCTGGACAAATCCACCCCCGCCGTCGCCGCGACGCCCGCGCCTTACTATCTGCGCATGTCGCTTTTGGACAAACCCGGTGCCTTGGCGAAAATCGCCGCCGCTCTGGGGGACGCAGGTGTCTCCATCGATCGGATGCGCCAGTACGGCCAGGACGCCAATCCCGAAGTTGCGCCAGTGCTGATTGTCACCGATGCCACCTCGCGCGGCTCTCTCGATGCCGCTCTGGCGGGGATGAAAGCCACCTCCGTCTTGGCCTCCGAACCGGTCGCCATCCGCATCGAAAACGTCTGAGGGTTGGGGCCGCTGGCCCCAACCTCCCCTCTGAACGCTTCGGGGTTTGGCCTGTTCAATTGCCATGCAATTGAGGCGCAATTGTTGTAAAAATTTCATCCAGATCAGAGTGTTGGCGCAAACATCACAATGTTAGCGCCCAGAGGGACCCAGCACCCTTGCCCCGATTGGGAACATGTGGTCATGAGGAAGGACAGAACTTCCTGTCCGTCTCAAAAGGACCCCTACACTATGTCGCAAGCCCCCGCTTTTTATGATCGCATGCTGTCCCTTGGCCTCGCCCGTGTGGCGGAACAGGCCGCCATCGCCTCCGCCGATTACGTCGGCCACGGCGACGAGAAAGCCGCGGACCAGGCCGCCGTGAACGCCATGCGCGAACAGCTTAACTCTCTGGACATCCAGGGCGTCGTGGTGATCGGCGAAGGCGAACGCGACGAGGCCCCGATGCTCTACATCGGCGAAAACGTCGGCACCGGCAACGGCCCGGCGGTGGACATCGCGCTCGACCCGCTCGAAGGCACTACGCTGACCGCGAAAGACATGCCGAACGCGCTGACCGTGATCGCCATGGCACCGCGCGGCACGCTCTTGCACGCGCCAGACGTTTACATGGACAAGCTCGCCATCGGGCCGGGCTATCCGAAAGACGTCGTGTCCCTCGACATGACCCCGACCGAGCGCGTCGAAGCGCTCGCGAAAGCCAAAGGAGTTTCCCCGAAAGACATCACGCTCTGTGTGCTTGAGCGTCCCCGTCACGAAGACATGATCGCCGAGCTGCGCGCCACAGGTGCTGCGATCCGTCTGATCACCGATGGCGATGTCGCCGGTGTGATCCACTGCGCCGAGCCGAAAACCGGCATCGACATGTACATGGGCTCCGGCGGTGCGCCCGAGGGCGTTTTGGCGGCTTCCGCATTGAAATGCATGGGCGGTCAGATGTGGGGCAAGCTGTTGTTCCGCAACGATGACGAACGGGGCCGTGCCGCCAAGGCTGGCATCACCGATCTCGACAAAATCTATTCCCGCGACGAATTGGTGACCTCCGACGTGATCTTCGCCGCCACCGGCGTGACCGATGGCTCCATCGTGCCGGGGATCAAGCGCGAGCCGGGCTTCCTGACAACAGAAACCATCCTGATGCGCTCGAAAACCGGCTCCGTGCGTCACATGACCTATCGCAACCCGATCAAGTAAGCGGATCGGCCAAACGAATGGAAAGGCGGCGCTTCGGAGCCGCCTTTTTTCATTGGCAAAGCGTTTCGACTTTAACTTGATCTATCACGTAAAGTCGAAACGCCCGCTCTGCTTGGACGTTGCACTGCGTTTCTGCTCAAACCCGAATTCAGGTTTAAGCACAAACGCTTTATTTTATGCGTGATTGCAACTCTGGCGGGCTTCGGCGATACAGGGCGCATGCGTGATTTTCTCAATGTCTCCGCCTCCCTCACAGGCCGCCGCTGGCTTGGCCCCTCGGTCGAGCGCGACCGTCAGGCCGAGGCGCTGGCGCAGCAAACCGCCCTGCCCCTGCCGCTCTGTCAAACGCTGGCCCGACGCGGCGTGACAACGGAGGAGGTCGCGGGATTTCTCGATCCGAAGCTCAAAGAATTGCTGCCCGATCCATTGTCGCTCAAGGACATGGGCGTGGCGGCCACGCGGTTTCTGACGGCGGTCAAGACCCATGAGAAAATCGCCGTTTTCGCCGATTACGATGTCGATGGCGGCACCTCGGCGGCGCTGTTGATCACATGGCTGCGCCAGATGGGGCGCCCCGCGACGCTTTATATTCCCGACCGGATCGACGAGGGCTACGGGCCCAATGAGCCCGCGATGGCGGCGCTGGCCCGGGATCACGACCTGATCCTCTGCGTCGATTGTGGCACGCTCTCCCATGATGCCATCGCCGCCGCCAAAGGCGCGGATGTGGTCGTGCTCGATCACCACTTGGGCGGCGAAACCCTGCCCGATTGTGTCGCCGTGGTGAACCCGAACCGACAGGATGAGAGCGGCGATCTGGCGCATCTCTGCGCCGCCTCTGTCGTGTTTCTCATGCTCGTCGAAGCGGGTCGCCAGATGCGGGTCGAGGGCGCCAAAGGCCCCGATCTCATGGCGATGCTCGATCTCGTGGCTTTGGCCACTGTGGCCGATGTCGCGCCCCTGATCGGTGTGAACCGTGCGCTGGTGCGGCAAGGCCTCAAAGTCATGGCCCGGCGCGAGCGCATCGGGCTTCGGGCCCTCGCCGATGTGTCCCGCATGGATTCGGCGCCGACCTCCTATTCTTTGGGCTTCATGTTGGGGCCGCGGATCAACGCAGGCGGGCGGATCGGTGCGGCGGATCTCGGCGCGCGGCTCTTGTCCACCGAAGACCCGCATGAGGCGCAGGCGCTCGCTGAACGGCTTGATCAGCTCAACACCGAACGTCGCGAGGTGGAGAACGCCGTGCGCGCCGAGGCGCTGGTCCAGGCCGAAATGCGCGGGCTGGAGGCGCCGCTCGTGTGGGCCGCAGGCGACGGCTGGCATCCCGGCGTGGTCGGCATCGTCGCCTCGCGCCTGAAAGAATCCACCAACCGTCCCGCCGTCGTGATCGGTTTCGATGAGGACGGCGTCGGCAAAGGGTCCGGGCGGTCGGTGAGCGGCGTCGATCTCGGCGCCTCGATCCAGCGGCTGGCCGCCGAGGGGCTGTTGGTCAAAGGCGGCGGGCATAAGATGGCGGCGGGTCTGACCGTGATGCGCGACCAGTTGGAGCCCGCGATGGAACGGCTGGCCGAGCTTTTGGCGAAACAGGGCGCAGGCGATCTTGGACCTTCGGATTTGAAACTCGACGGCATGCTCATGCCCGCCGCCGCCACGCCCGATCTGATCGCACAGCTCGAGGCGGCTGGCCCCTATGGTGCCTCGGCCCCTGCCCCACGCTTTGCCTTCCCCGACTGCGCCATTCACTTCGCCCGCCGCGTCGGTGAAAGCCATCTCAAGGTGACCTTCTCCGCCGGTGTCGGCCCGCGTCTCGACGCGATCAGCTTTGGCGCTTTCGATGGACCTCTGGGCCCTGCGCTCGAACGCCACGGCGGAGCGCGGTTCCATCTGGCGGGACGTCTGGAGATCAACACTTGGGGTGGCCGGCAATCGGTGCAACTGCGTCTCGAAGATGCCGCGGAGGCGTAAGAAGGCCGCCGTCTCCCGCACCGTTTTGCACCCTGTCACAAGTTTTTCAAAAAACGCGACCCAAAGGCAAAATACCCCTTGCGCCCCCCGCCGGGATTTCATAGATACGCGCTCACACCAAGCGCGGTCCGTTCGTCTATCGGTTAGGACGCCAGGTTTTCAACCTGGAAAGAGGGGTTCGATTCCCCTACGGACTGCCACTTTCACCTGACAATCAAAGTGCAATCCCGATCGCCGATGCAGCGCCTCTGCGCGCGACTGTTTCCACGCGACACGCAGGCGCTTTGAACCGCTCTGGGCGGTTCAAATCCGGAAAATCGGCTGCAGCAGACGCGGCATAAAGGAATTGAAGCGCAAAGGCGCATCGGTGGCCGCGAGGCAGATACAGGGCGGGCCAGCATCGGCAATCGGGGTGTGCTCCAGCTCCTGATCGGCCAATTCGACATCGCCGACACCGAACCAACCGGTCTCGTCGCTGAAACTGCCCTGAAGCACCAGCGTCATTTCCAAACCGTTGTGCCCGTGATCCGGCACGGCCTGCCCCGGTGGAATGTAGAGGAGCCGCACCGACCCTTCGGCATTGCCCGACAGGATGCATTGGCGCACGCCGAGGCCCAGCGATTTCCACTTGGGCGCACGACCTTTCAAGGCCGCCATGATCGGTCCGGGGTAGACGCCGGAACGTTTGTGAACCGGCTCATCCGCCACGGGGGCGTCCAATAGCGCCATCACATCGGATTTCAGCGCCTCAGACACATCTGCCTCGCAAGTGGTCTCAAGCACCGCGCCGCCCAGCGCCTGATGCGCCTCATAGCTCGCACGACACTCCAGACACATCGACAGATGCGTGGCCACAACCAAAGCATAGGGCTCCCGCAAGGACCCTGTCGTATAGGCCGCCATCAGGGCGTCCGGGATATGATGCGTGATCTCAGTCATCTGACCGCATGTCCTTCAATTCATGGCGCAATCTTTCAAGGCCCAGACGGATCCGGGATTTGATCGTGCCAAGCGGCAGGCCGGTCTGGGATTTGATCTCCTGATGGGTCAATTCGCCCAGATAGGCCTTCTCTATCATCTCGCGCTGGTCCGGTTTCAACCGACCGAGCGCCTGTCTCAATTCACTCGCTTCCTGTTCAAGGCCGACGATCTGACTGGCGTCAGGCGCGCTGCCCTGGTCCTCGTAAAGCTCTTCAGGTACGGGGCGGTTCTCTTTTCGGATCACATCGATCTGCCGATTCCGCGCAATTTGGTAAATCCAGCCCGACACCTGTGCGCGGCCCGGATCGAACAGCGCCGCCTTGCGCCAGACCGTCAGCATGACCTCTTGCACGATCTCTTCGGCCTGACCGCTGCCCGTGCCAGAGCGCATGATAAAGCCTTTGAGACGGGGCGCGAAGTGGTCGAAGAGGGACACGAACGCCGCCTTGTCCCGCTGATCGCGCACGGCCAACATCCAGAGTGTTTCCTGCGAAAACCCGGCCCTTGCAGAGGCCGTGGCGGAACTGTCTGGATCGGGCGAGGTCACTTCTGTCATGGTCGTACGCGCCCTTTCCTTGCGCCCGTCCGAGAATGTCGCCGGAGGGGGGCGCTGGTGATCCCTGCGAGAGGCCGCGGGATGATCTGTGCTTGCGATCAACATAGTCTTTTTACGCGCTCGAAAGAAAGCCGGATCATTTTTGATCCATTTTTTGATCTGTTTTTTTCGGGCGCTCGTAATCCCTTCAAAACAAGCGGCAAACCAGAGCGGAGTCCCCGATGTCATTCGATGCCTTTCCTTTCGAGCCTCAGCGTACCAATCCAGGTGCTGCGCGTGTCGCCATCATCGGCGGGGGCATCTCGGGGCTGGCGGCAGCCTATCTATTGGCGCCGACCCATGCGGTGACGCTGTTCGAGGCCGCGCCGCGGCTGGGTGGGCACGCGCGGACAGTCATGGCGGGGCTGAACGGCGATCAGCCGGTCGACACCGGCTTCATCGTGTTCAACTACGCCAATTACCCGCATCTGACGCGCATGTTCATGGACCTCGACGTGCCGGTGATCAAAAGCGATATGAGCTTTGGCGCCAGCATCGATCAGGGGCGCATCGAATATGGCCTCAATGACCTGACGGCGCTCACCGCCCAGAAACGCAACCTCGCGCGGCCCGGTTTTGCCCGCATGATCCGCGACATCCTGCGCTTTAATGCCTCTGCCGAAGAGCTTGCCAAAGACGACACGCTGACCATCGGCGCGTTGATGGATGAGCTGCGCTTGGGCGACTGGTTTCAACGCTTTTATCTGACGCCTTTGTCGGGCGCGATCTGGTCGACGCCGCCGGATCAAATCCGCGCCTTTCCGGCCCACGCGCTCGTGCAATTCTTCCGCAACCACGCGCTATTGAGCACCTCCGGCCAGCATCAATGGTGGACCGTCGAGGGCGGCAGCCAATCCTATGTCTCGCGCCTTGAGCATCACCTGCGTGGGCAAGGTGTGGCGCTTCGTCCCGGCACGCCGGTCGAGGGCGTCACCCGGTTCGGCACGCAGAGTCTTGTGCACAGTGCGGCAGGGCCATTGGAACCTTTCGATCATGTGATTTTCGCCTGCCATTCCGATCAGGCCTTGCGACTTTTGGAGCGCCCGACGCGGGCGGAACAGGCGACACTGTCGGCGATGCGGTTTCAAGACAACGAGGTGATCCTGCACCGCGACACCGCGCAAATGCCGATGCGCAAAAAGGTCTGGTCGAGCTGGGTCTACAAGGCCGACACGACGAAGCCTGAGACGGCGATCGGCGTCACCTATTGGATGAACAGGCTGCAAAACATCCCTGAGAGTGATCCGCTCTTTGTCTCCTTGAACCCCTCAGAGCCCGTGCGCGACGAGATGATTTACGACCAGACGACGTTTCGGCATCCGGTCTTTGACGGTCCGGCCCTTGCGGCGCAAAAACGCCTCGCCGAGATGCAGGGCGAACACAACACCTGGTTTGCCGGGGCTTACACCCGGCACGGCTTTCACGAAGACGGCTTTGCCAGTGCGGTGCGGATCAAACGCCTGTTGGAAAGCCGCATGAACCGCGATCTGGAGCGCGCGCTGGTATGAGCATTGCGCATCACATCCCGGCCGTAACCATGCACAAACGCCGAGGCGCCGTGCGTCACGGGTTTCGCTACGGCGTGGATTACGTGTTGATCGAGCCGGAGGCGGAGCAACCGACGCCGGCCTTGTTTTCGCGCAATCGATTCAACCTGTTTTCCGTGCATGACATCGATCATGGCGGACCGCTTAAACAGGGACGCGGCGCGGTTTGGGCGCGCGAGGTCATGGCGGATCATGGCCTTACGGATCCTGATCTTAAGCTCTATCTGCTGACCCAGCCGCGTTTCTTTCACTATGTGTTCAACCCGGTGAGCTTTTGGCTGATTTACCGCGGGCAGGACCTGATTGCCGTGATCGCGGAGGTCTCGACCCCCTTCGGCGACCGGCATTCCTACTTTTGCAACGACGGCAATTTCGCCCCCATCACGGTGAAAACGCGTCTGGAAAAACCGAAAGCCCTGCATGTCTCCCCCTTCCAAGAGATCAAGGGCGGCTATGAGTTCGGCTTTGGCATTTTGGAGGATCAAATCGCCATCCGCATTCTGCATCGCAACGGCGAGGACGGCGTGGTGGCGACACTCTCCGGCCCGCGCCAGCCGATGACCAATCTGGGCTTTGTCAAAGCCGCGTTCCGCCGACCGCTGGGCGCGCTGCGCACGATCATCCTGATCTATTGGCAAGCCCTGCGCCTGAAACTCAAGGGTGCGACCTATCGCACCCGCCCGACACCGCCCGAACAGGAGGTCAGCTGATGTTGTTCCTTACCAACCGCGTGAAACGCGATTTTCTAGAGACCTGCGCCCAAATCAACGTGGGCAGCCTGCGCCTCCATACGCCCGAAGGCGAGATTTTCGACTTTGGCACCGGTGCCCCCGCTGCCGAGATGCAGATTTACGACTGGTCCGTGGTGACGGCCATTGCCGCGCGGGGCGACATCGGTCTGGGAGAAACCTATGTGGCGGGGCTTTGGGATACGAGTTCGGTGCAGGATCTGACGGAGATGGCGCTGCGCAACCTCGACCAGTTTCGCGGCTATGCCTATGCGGGCTTTTGGAACATGTTGAAATACCGTGTGGTGAACCGTCTGATGCGCGCCAATTCACCGCGCGGCGCGGCCCGCAACATTCGCGCGCATTACGACGTCGGCAATGAGTTTTACCAGCTTTGGCTCGACGACAGCATGACCTATTCCTCGGCGCTTTTTGCGGGTGAATCGAGTGATCTCGCGACCGCTCAAGCGCAGAAATACGACCGTATTCTCAACCGCTTGAAGGGCGAGCGCGTGCTGGAGATCGGCTGCGGCTGGGGCGGCTTTGCCGAACGCGCCGCCGAGGCCGGGCACCATGTCACGGGGCTCACGATTTCGCCCAGCCAAAAAGGCTATGCCGACGCACGCCTCGATGGACGGGCCGACATTCGTCTTCAGGATTATCGCAAAACCCAAGGGAAGTTCGATCATATCGTCTCAATCGAGATGATCGAAGCGGTGGGTGAGACCTACTGGCCGACCTATTTCGCGACCCTCAAAGCCCGTCTCAATGAGGGCGGACGCGCCATGGTCCAGGCCATAACCGTGCCCGACGACTATTTCGCGACCTATCGCAAAAGCGCCGATTACATTCGTCAGCACACCTTTCCTGGCGGCATGTTGCTCAGCGACCGGGTGATCCGGGAGCAGGCCGCAAGGGCTGGTCTCAAGGTCACGGATCACTTTGCCTTCGGTGCGGATTACGCCCGCACCTGCGCACTTTGGGACCAACGTTTGTCGGCACAAAGCCCGCGCGTGAAACGTCTCGGCTATGGCGAGGATTTTCTGCGCAGTTGGCGATTCTACCTCGGCATTTGCGCCGCCTCTTTTTCCGTGGGGCAGACCGACGTTGTACAGGTGGAGCTGCGCCATGCCTGATGCCCCTGAACGCATATGGATCATCGGTGCCTCCGACGGCATCGGCGCGAAGCTGGCCGAGGCCTATGCGGCCGAGGGCGCGCATCTCATTCTCTCAGCGCGCTCCGAGGACAAGCTGACCGCCATGACCGACAGGCTCGGGTCGGATCATCGCGCCGTCTCCCTGGATGTGAGTGATCGGCAAAGCCTTGAGGCGGCGGCAAAAAAGATCGCCGCCACAGGCCCGCTCGACCGCATCATCCATCTCGCCGCGCTCTATGATCCCGGCAAAATCAAGGATTTGGACCCGGAGCGCGCGGCTCAGCTTGTCTCGGTCAACCTCATGGGCAGCTTCCACATCGCCCAGATCGCGCCGCCCTTGTTGCGGGCGGGCGGACAACTGGCGCTTTGTGGATCGGTCGCAGGTTATATCGGCCTGCCGCAAGGGCAGATTTACTCGGCCACCAAGGCCGGGGTGATCAATCTCGTCGAAAGCCTGCGCGCGGAGTTGAGCGATCAGATCGATGTGCGTCTGATCAGTCCCGGTTTCGTCGACACGCGGCTCACCGCGCAAAACAATTTCGAGATGCCCGCCGTGATCCCGCCTGAGCGCGCTGCGGAACGCATTCTCAAGGGCCTCAATTCGCGGCGCTTCGAAGTGCATTTCCCCTATCGACTGACGCTCGCCCTCAAGCTGATGCGCGCGTTGCCCTATTGGGCGTCCCTGCCGCTGACCCGCCGCTTGGTGCAGTAACCCTCATTCGAGAAACTTTCAAAGGAGCACGCCATGAAACTCGCGATCCTATATGTCTCAACCGCCCTGATCTTCTTCGTCGTGGACGCCATCGGGTTGCGCCTGTTGATCAAACCGGTGTTCGAGCGCCATATCGGTCATCTGTTTGCAGATCCCTTCCGCGTGGGCCCCGCCGCGCTGTTCTATCTGGGCTATGTCGCGGGCGTGTTGTGGTTCGTGTCCTGGCCCGCACTTCGGGACAATGATCCTGTCATGGCGCTGATCGGTGGCGTGTTTTTGGGGCTTCTGGCCTACGGCACCTATGAATTCACCAATTACGCCACGCTCAAGGACTGGTCCGTGCAACAGGTGCTGACCGACACGATCTGGGGCGGGTTTTTGACCGGAATGGCCGCATGGGCCGGCGTCCTGATCACGCGACATTTTGCTTAGAGGATGCAAAAGAGACGCGCATCGCATGACAGGCGCAATCCAGACCGAAAGGCCCGAACACGAAGCTTAAAGGGGGGGGAAGTGGCAGTCCGTAGGGGAATCGAACCCCTCTTTCCAGGTTGAAAACCTGGCGTCCTAACCGATAGACGAACGGACCGCGCTTGGTGTGAGCGCGTATCTATGAAATCCCGACGCGGCGCGCAAGAGGGATTCTCAAGAGAAACGTCATTTTCCCATATCAGGTGAGAGACGCCCCGACATAATGGTCATCTCTTGTCTTGCGAAGCATCGTAAGCAACCGCGTTGTCATGATGCACGGCCGGGTCAAACAGGGTGGCTTGTGCGCGTCCTTCGTATTTCGAGCTATAAAGCGCGAGGTCCGCGTCATGGATCATGCCGTCGGCCGTCGGCACTTTGTAATAGTCGGTTGTGGTGATGCCGATAGACCCGGAAATTTTACAGAAGGTGTCCTGATAAGGCACTGGCACCTCAAGGCGTGAAATGATGCGTTGCGCGGTCTGCACCAGACGGGTGTGATCCGTGAAACGGTTGTAGATGAGAATAAACTCATCGCCCCCCACACGGGCCACCAGATCATCGGACCGTGTTTCTTCCATGAGGATTTTGGCGACCGCCTGGAGCACGGTATCGCCCGCAGCATGGCCCAGCGTGTCATTGACAGATTTGAAGTAATCCAGATCGAGATGCATCAACGCAAAGGGCACATTGGTCCGTAGCATCCGCTCGAGAACATGGTCCATTGCGCGGCGGTTCTTGAGCCCCGTGAGAGTGTCGGTGAAAGCCTGTTCTTCTGCGGCGACTTTGGCACCTTGCAAGCGCGCGTTCAGCTGTTTGGTTTCTTCCATGACGGCAGATTTGGCTTCAACCAGATAAAGCATCTCGATGGCCAGATCGGTATGCGCAAAATCCCCGGCGGTGAGCCGGTAATCGGCAACCGCATCGACGATGGAGATGCCGAAGGACAGGTTCAGAATGTTCACGCCCGTGCCCGGAATCGAGGCCGCCATCCCTTTGAGGCGCGTGGTCACCCCTTCCCGAAATTTCAAATAGAGTTTCGTATCCAGAGGGATGGGGCCATTGCCCTGCCCGCGACCGTCGTCGCGCACGGTAAAGACCTCCGTCACATGTTTGCCAATCATCTCTTCCGCCGGACGCAGTTTGGCCAAGGTCGGCCCAATCGACAGGATCACGCCTGAATCCGCAAAAACCAGACTCATCGGCATGAAGGCCAGAAATGGCGCGGCATCGAAGGTGACGGGTCTGACTACGGTCACAGCTCACCCCCGATCCGCTCGGACAGTTCGAAACTGCGCCCTTCGGTATAGGCCGCCTCCAACAGGTTGATGGTGATGATTTCCTCGCCAGAATCCATCCAGCCCTGATGTTCGAGGAACACCAAGGCACCGTAATCATCCGCCATCGCCCGCATCACACCCACCATCGCATAGCCAAAGCCGGGCATCGCGCTGGAACAACTGAGACGGAACCGACCGTCTTCTATATGTTCGACCTTCAGTGTCGGCACCTCGAGATCCGGCAATGCAAGTTGCGCGCGCCCTTCCAATTCGTTGAGAGAAAATAGAAATTCCGTAAAGTTTTCGCCTCCGAACCGCAGCAGGCGTCGGATCGCCTCGACATTCGGGTGGGAGACGAGATAGGTGCCGAGGTCTTCGAGGAAGGTTTCCACAGGCTTGTGCAACTGACGCGCGGCACGCCCCAGGACATCCAGGGTGATCTGGTCCGGATAGCTAAGCATCGCCTCGAAATTGTCGAACCCGAGATCAGCCTTTTCCGCGACTTTTTCCCAGGTGTCCGCACCATAGGTGTCGCGCATAAAGCATTGGATCGCCCGGTTAATCATACCATGCATGGTCGACATGCCTCCCACGTTCACATGCGGGAGGTGTAACGGGCCACTCTTAAGAAATTACCAATTGCCGCCGGAACGGCTTCGATAAACTCCTAAAATTGTTTTTAGTCTCTCGAAAACCGGCCCGGAAAGCGGCGGTTTTCAGCCCCCGATGTTGCCGTCAGACAGCCACGCTGGCAGGTCGGCGACACTGTCCAGGACCACCACCGCATGGTCCGCCAGTTCATCGGCGGGTGCCACGCCCGTGAGCACCGCGACCGGGGTCATCCCCGCGCGCCGCGCCGCCTCCAGATCGTGCAGGCTATCTCCCACCATGACACAGGCCTCGGGCGCCACTCCAAGGCGTTCCGCGGCCCCCAGACAGGGCCCCGGCGCAGGTTTGCCGCCATAGCCACTGTCATAGCCAATCACCACATCAAAGAGCGCATCCAATCCCATCTGCGAGAGATGATCCCGCGCTGCCACTTCGAAATCATTGGTGACCACCGCCAAACCCAGCCCCTGCGCCCGAAACGCCGCGCAGCACTCGATGACGCCCGGCACAGGCACCGGCGCGAAATTCTCCGCATCTGGTTCCAGCCAGCCAGTGATTTCCTCCGCGCTACTGGTCGGGAAAAACGGCTGCAACAGGGTGACAACCTCGTCGGGCGTGCCCGCGATCACGGCGCTTTGCGGCAAGAAGCGCTTTGCCTCAAGGTCGATGCCAAGCGCCTCTGCAAGGGCGAGCCTTTTGGACCTGTCCGGCCCACAACGGCGTTCGATCACAGCCGCGCCCCAGGGTCCCCAACTGCGTTGGAAATCCATCAGCGTGCCGTCCTTGTCGAACAGGATCGCCTCTATCTTACGCACCAACGACACGCCTCAGGTCCAGTGAATTTGCGCGCCACCCGGAAGCGCCTGTCGCGCGCGCATCGGGTCATGCGGATCGAGCCCCGTGGACTGGCAACAGGCTTTCACCCATTCGTCATCCATGGTTACGAAATCGAGAACGGCGCTCAGGATCTCGCTTTCCGAGGCCCGCGCCATCAATTCCTGCGTGGAGATCCCGCTAGCCCCCAGAAAAACAGGGAAAATTTCTTCTTCTGCGGCGAGCCAGGCCAGAACTTTCAGGCCGATCAACTCGGCGGATTCTTGCTGCATCTGTGGATAACCCCTGGGTTTTGGAAACGGTTTCTTAACCTTTGTCACCGACATTCTTAACCATATGCAACAGCAGAAATACAACAGACCGCAACACATCAGACCCAGTGGTCAAGCAAGACGGGCACCGCAGACACAGGCTGCGTCCCCCGCCCCCGGGCCCAAAGAGCCCGGCAGACCCGTTACAGAGGACGCGCAACAGATATGGCAGGCAGGATTCTCATCGCTGACAATGTGCCGACCAATCGGATCATCCTGAAGGTCAAACTCTCTTCGGCCTTCTACGATGTGACACAGGCCTCAACCGGCCAGGACGCCCTCCGCCTCGCGCGCGAAGCGCGTCCCAACCTCATCATCCTCGACGGCGATCTCGGCGATATGAGTGGGTATGACGCCTGCTCCGCGCTCAAAGCCGATCCGCTCACTGCGCATATTCCCGTCGCCATCATCACGCCCGCGCAAAAGCCTGAAGCCAAGATTGCCGCACTCAAGGCCGGCGCCGATGAATTCCTGTCGAAACCGCTCGATGAATTGACCCTGACCGCGCGGGTGCGTGCCCTCATGCGCGCCTCCGCCACCTCCGAAGAGCTGCGCCGCCGCAACGAAACCGCGCATGCCCTGGGCTTTTCCGAGGCCGCGAGCCACTACGCCACCCCTGGCAAAATCGCCCTCATCGGCTCCACCTCCGAGGAGGCGATGACCTGGCGTGCGGGGCTCAAGGGCATGGTGCATGACGAGATTGCCATCGAGCGGGCCGATCATCTGTTGGAATCGATTTACCATGGCAAGGTGGCCGATCTGTATGTGATTTCCGCACAGGCCGGTGGGTCGAGCGAAGGTTTGCGGCTGATCTCCGATCTGCGCGCGCGTGAAGCGACCCGCAGCGCCGGGATCGTCGTCGTGCACGGTCCGCAGGATCGGCGCGAGGCCCTCATGGCGCTCGATCTCGGCGCCAATGACCTGATCACCCGCGGCGCAGACCCCGAGGAAATGGCCCTGCGCCTGCGCACCCAGATGCGGCGCAAAAAAGAGGCCGATCTGTTGAAGATGACGCTCGACGAGGGGTTGCGTTTGGCCACCCGCGACAAGCTGACCGGGCTCTACAATCGCCATTACGCCATGCCTCATCTGGCAAAACTCGCCCGCGACGCGCGCGACAATCATCAGCATTTCGCCGTGATGCTTCTGGACATCGACAAGTTCAAATCGGTCAACGACACCTATGGTCATGCCACGGGCGATGCGGTGCTGATCGATGTGGCGAAACGGTTGAGCGACAGCCTGCGCAGCATGGATTTGCTGGCGCGCTTTGGCGGCGAGGAGTTTCTGGTCTGTATGCCGATGACGACGCTGATGGAGGCGCGCGCTGTGGCGGAACGCCTGCGGGCCGCGATCTGTGCCCGCCCGGCCACCATTGCGTCCGATGGCACGCCGGTGGCGGTCTCCGCCTCCATCGGTCTGGCCATGGGCGGCGCGGAGGCGCATGACATCGATACGCTTCTGGAGATCGCCGACCGCGCGCTTTATGCCGCCAAGGCCGAGGGGCGCAATCAGGTGACCCTGGGCTCCCACGCCGCGTGAAAGGCCGCGCCCCCTTGAAACCCTGAACCTGCCATGTTCCAGTCATGCGAAGGAACGCCCAAAGGTCAGCAGGTCATTCATGCACGCAGGTTTCGTAACTCTTCTTCTGGCGGTAGGTCTCCCCTCTGCCAGCTTGGCCCTCTCCCCTCTGGAGCGCATGATCCTTGAGGAATTGTCCTGTGACGCGCCGCCTCAGTCCCTCGCCATTTTGACGGAGCTTGCCGAGGAGCAGAAAATCATCCCTGAGGTCAACATCGGCTACGACAGCCTCAGCTGCTGGAAACTGCAAGGCGGGCTCACTGTGGCCGGGATGCCCTTTGTCAGCATCTGCGCTTATGAAGAAGACCCGGCGCTACACAAAGCGCATCCGGAGTTCTATTACCGTGGTCCGGGCACGTCGCCCGGACAGCATCTGTCACTCGGCACGTCAGAGACCGCCGACCGCCTGTCCGATTGGTATCTGGCAACCTTCGGACCGGACAAGGTCACCTACGCCATCAAATCGGAATGGACACTCCTTGAGGATGCGAGCGAGGTCACCTGTTCGCGCTTCCTTGCGGATCATCCCACCGATTAATGCGCCAAAGAAGGATCGCCTCCCAAGACTACGAAAAGGCTATGTTTTCTCAATCTTCGCCCTGGCGCGACGGACCATCTCCACGCCCATTGCCGTGCGGACCACCCGCCCCACCATCGCGCGGACGCGGCGGCGGGCGTCTGAGCGCCTCGACCAACCGATCCGCATAGGCCATGCGCTCCTCGGCGCTCATCGCCTCGATCTGATCGACCACCAACCGCGCACCGATCTCCTGACGGTCGGAGAAATTCTTTTGCTGACGCAGCAGCAGGGTCTCAAAAGCCGCCGCATCGAAGGGCTCGGTCTTGAGCGTTTTCACCATGGTTTCGAACATCTCGCGCACCTGACCGCGCGCGGTTTGCGGGTCCCCTGCAGAGCGGCTAAACGCCCGTCCCAAAGCGCGACGTTCCTGCGTGTCAAAGGCGCCGACGAAAGGCCCAAAGCCGAAATCCCGCGTCTGAAGCGCCTTGGCCCGATCCATACCCGCATCCCACCGCAACAGCGCGCCGCCGACGATGCCCAGCACCGCGATGTTCAGCGCCAGTGAGGCCACAAGCACGATCCGGCTCCAACGGATGCCCTTTTTCTGGGTGGCATCACCGGACGCGCCGGGTTGTGTCATCTTATCACTCATGGATCACCCCTCTGACGCCAGATCGTAAAAGCTCGGCACCAGATCGTCGAGCGCATATCCGCTCTCGCCAGTCGCATAGCTTGTGGTTTCATAACTCATCGCACCGTCTGCATATCCGTCTGTATATCCGCCGGTTGCGAGCGTCGTGACGGTCATCGGCGCGCCGAGCCCGATCGCCAGCCCCGCGACACCAGCCGTCGCCAGACCCGCAACCGCGCGCCAGCCGCCAAGGGCCGCAACCATGGCTGCCACGATAGGATGGCGCTGTTTCGGGCGTAGTGCTTGGATCCGGGCAGCCTCTTCGGCCTCTCGGGTCGCGATCATGCCTTCGGCATCGGCCAGAACCCGCGCCATGAGATTTCCCGAGGGCTGAGGCGCCGCCTCCCGCGCCTCGGCAAAGAGCGCGTCCAGTGAGCTGTCTGTCAGCTCTTTCGTCCGTTTGTCGTTACGATCCGTCATTTTCGAACCCCAATATCTCGCGCTGAGAGGCCAGAGCCTTGGCCAGCGCACGTTTGCCTCGGGCGGTCAGGCTTTCCACCGCCTCGACGCTGATGTCCAGAACCTCGGCAATCTCGGGATTGCCCAGACCTTCGATGTGTCGCAGCACCACCGCCTCGCGTTGGCGATCCGGCAAGCTGTCCAGCGCCGCCTGCAAAGCATCCACCCTCTGACGCTGCATCAACACCGCGTCCTGAGAGGGCCGTTCGTCTTCCGGCTCGGCGATCTCGTCGAGACCCTTCCCGCGTTTCTTGCGCAAACGATCCGTGCACAGGTTGGTGACCACGCGGTAGAGCCATGTGGTGACCTTGGCCTCCCCCTGACGCCACTCCGGCGCGATCCTCCAGAGCCGGAGCATGGCCTCCTGAGCCACGTCTTCGGCCTCCGCGCGATCTTTCAGGAGCCGTGCGGAATAGCCAAGCACCTTTGGCGTCAAACGCATCGTCAGGGCGCGGGCAGCCGCCCTGTCGCCATTGCCGAAGGAAATCAGCAAAGCTTCGTCAGACACGTCATTGAGGGCGTCAAAAGGCATGGTCATTACCGGGTCTGCGTATCGTAGTCTTGCAGGCAGGTCCATCACGTCCTGAGATGAGGGTCAGGGGCATGCATGCCCCCGACCGGTTTCAGGCTCAGTTGCCGTCCGAGGCTGGCGCTTGTTGAGCAGGGGCTTGCTGGCCGTACATCGGGCCGTACCCGATGCCCTGCCCCATACCTTGGCCCATACCTTGCCCCTGCATTTGTCCGCGCATCTGACCCGGCATCATCATGCAGCCATCGTTCAGACCACGCTGCATCATCTGGCCGTGATATTGACCGTGGTGACCGCCCATGCGTGCGAATTTCTGACCCTGTTGCATGCGGTCTTCCATGCGGCCCATGCCCTGACGTGTCATCAGGCTCAGCTCCTCTTGGCTTACAGCGCCATCTCCGTCGCGATCCAACCGGCTGAACATCGTTCCGGCACGCGGGCCTTGCATCTCTTCGGCGCTCAAGAGGCCATCCCCATCGCCGTCACGGTTTTCGATCATCGAAGCCGCACGGGCCTGCATCCGGGCCACACGCTGGGCTTCCTGATGCGCGAACAACTCGTCCGCATCCACGGTGCCGTCGCCATTGGCGTCCACTTCGGCAAAGCGCGCCGCGCGGAAGGCGTCGATCTCGTCCTGGGTGATCTTGCCGTCTTCATCGGCGTCCACCGTCGCAAAATCGAAATTCGGCCCGAACGGCGACATGCCGCCCATCTGTTGCATCTGGCCTCTCATGCCGCGCTCTTGCGGCCCCCAGCCCTGCGATCCGTAACCTGCGGCATAGGCGCCAAAGGTGCCACCCAAAACCGCAACAAGAGCGACAGCGGAGATCAGCGTTTTACGTTTCATGGTATTTTCCTCTTTCAGGTCTGTTTGGCAGGTCTGTTTGGAACAGGCGGTCTGTGACCGCTCCTCCCGCGCTTTCGATACACTGTAAACGCGCCAGATCGGGGGTTCCGTCGCAGGTCCTCAAAGAATTCCCTTCACAGAGCCGTGATCCTTGGCCATGGTGTGCCAATGGAGGAGGAGAGGCCCGTCAGGGCCGGCTGCTGCGCGACATCGCGCCGCAAGGACAATTTGCGCCCCCTACAAAAAGGACAAAACGTATTACGCCATCTCCCGCACGAAAGAGGCGCATCGCACATGACAGAGACACAGACACATTCGCCAAACGAGACCACCGCCGGGCTCAGCACGTCGGACGCTGGCGAGCGCGAGTTGCGCCCGGCCTTGCTTCGCGGCTGGAAACGTCGCTGCCCGGCCTGTGGCGGGGGACCGATGCTCAAAAGCTATCTCAAGGTGCGTGACGCCTGTCCGGTCTGCGGCGAGGACCTGCATCACCACCGCGCGGATGACGGCCCGGCCTATCTGACCATTCTGATCGTCGGTCATCTGATGGCGCCGCTTTTGGGCTGGGTCTTCATCGAATTCCGCCCCGATCCTCTGACGCTCATTGCGATTTTTGCGACCGGCACGGTCCTGCTGTCGCTTTATTTGTTGCCACGGTTCAAAGGCATGATCGTCGCCTTTCAATGGGCCAAGCGGATGCATGGCTTTGGCGGCGACGAGACTTAAGGGCGGCAGCTAAAGCCGCTTTTCGTAATGAATGCGGGCGTATCCATCGCTTTCACCGCGATGGGTCTCGGTGTAGCCAAGTTTGGGATAGAGCCTCTGAGGCGCCACCATCACCGCATTGGTATAGACCCGCATCACCGCCGCGCCCTCTCTGCGCGCCCGGGCTTCGGCCTCCGAGATCAGCCGCATGGCGAGGCCTCGCCCCCGCGCCGCCTCAGAGACCGCCAGCACATCGAGCATGACGCCGCCATCGTCCTCAGGGTAGGTGTAGATCACGCCGAGGATTTGCCCGGCTGAGATCGCCACACGCACCCGCCCCGTCTCGATCAGCGACACATAGTCATAGAGCGCGGGCGCGGGCGGTTTGCCGATCAGGGGCGTGTATGGCGCGAAGGCCGCCCCCACCAGATCGGTGATCGCGTCGGCGTCCGTGCCTTCGGCCCGGCGCAAGAGGATGTCCACATCTTCCGTCATACGCGCACTCATCCATGCGCGCGGGCCCGTGACAAGACCAGAGCATGGGGCCAGAGCTGCACAAATATAGGGCCTGCAATGGCCCTGTGCGGGACACAAGATTGACAGTCGAGGCCTCGGGTTTTCAGATCAGCGCAATCTCAATCGAAAGACCTCCACATGACTGATTTTCCGCTGCTCGATCTTTCCGCCTTCCAAACCGCCGATGCCGAAGGGCGCGCGGCAATCGGCGCCGAGGTGGATCGCATCTGTCGCGAAACCGGCTTTCTCGCCGTCACCGGCCATGGCGTCCCGCAAGAGGTGATCGACGCGCTTTGGTCACAGGCCCGCGCCTTTTTCGAACAATCCCCCGAAGCGAAACACGCCGTCGCCCCGCCCCCCGGCGGCCCCTACGGCTATCTAGGCTCGGGCACCGAGGCGCTGGCAAAGTCGCGCGGCGAAGACACGCCTCCCGATCTCAAGGAAAGCTTTAACGGTGGCCCCGCCGCCATCCCGCCGGGCGAGACCGACCCGGACGCCCTGGCCTTTTGCTATGCGCCCACGCCCTTCCCGGCCCTGCCCGGTTTCAAGGCCGCCTGGCGCGGCTATTACGCCGAGATGGAGGCCCTGGCCGCCCGGATCATGGAGGTCTTTGCCGTCGCCTTGAACCTGCCTGACGATCATTTCGCGCCCTATATCACGACGCCGATCTCCGGCATGCGGGCGCTCAATTACCCGGCGCAAGACAAGGCGCCCGAGGAGAAACAGCTCCGTGCGGGCGCACACACCGATTATGGCTCTCTGACGATCCTATTGCCCGAACCCGGCTCCGAGGGGTTGGAGATTTTGACGCCCGAACAGGAGTGGAAAGCCGTACCGCCGATTGACGGCGCCTTCGTGATCAACATCGGCGATCTCATGACGCTCTGGACCGGTGGGCGCTGGACCTCGACGCTGCACCGCGTTGTCACGCCGCCCAATTGGGCCACCCGTCGGCGCATGTCGATTGCCTATTTCCATCAGCCGAACTGGCATGCGGAGGTCAAACCTCTGTCGGGTCCGGCGTCTGAGTCTGTGACCTCAGGCCCCTACTTGATGAGCAAATTCGCCGCCGCCAACGGCTAATCCCCTTGCCTCAAAGCCCCTCACCGCGCAAAACAGGACCACCGGTCGCAGCCTACCCGGTTACAAAACAAGGACTTTACCCATGAAAACCCTCGTCATCTGCTCAGGCGGATTGGATTCCGTGTCGCTCGCCTATGTGCTGGCCGCCTCTGGCACTCTGTCGCGTCTGGTCTCTTTCGATTACGGCCAGCGTCATGCCAAGGAAGTGGAGTTCGCCGCCTTGGCCGCCGAACGCCTGAATGTCCCACATCAGATCATCGACATGCGCATGATCGGGGCGGCACTCACAGGCTCGGCTTTGACCGACGACATCGACGTGCCGGACGGGCATTACGCCGAGGAGACGATGAAGATCACCGTCGTGCCCAATCGCAATGCCATCATGTTGAGTATCGCTTTCGGGATTGCCGCCGCCGCAGGGGATGAGGCGGTCGCCACCGCCGTGCATTGCGGCGATCATTTCATCTATCCGGACTGTCGACCGGCCTTCACCGAGGCGTTTGAGACGATGCAAAAGGCCGCGCTCGACGGCTATGCCGACATCCGGCTCTCGACACCTTTCGTACATCAGAGCAAGGCCGATATTGTCACCGCAGGCGCCGCCGCCGGAACGCCCTTTGCCGACACTTGGTCCTGCTACAAAGGCGGTGCGCAGCACTGCGGGCGCTGTGGCACCTGTGTCGAGCGACGCGAGGCGTTTCACCTTGCAGGCGTTGAGGACCCGACCAGCTACGACGACCCGGAGTTCTGGAAAGCGGCCACCTCACGCACCTGAAACGTCAAAGCAAAAGCCCCGCCTCAAAGACGGGGCCTCCCACCACACGATCCTAAAAGGCCTGGAGCCTCACACCTTGCCGTTCCGGCCCCGCCGCGCATCCGGGTGCAGCGCCGTGCCGAGAATATGTTCGGCCCTATGCACCACATGGCCGGCGTGGCCGACGATCAGCGGATCGGGCTCACCGATCAGCTCTTCGTCCTTGTCGGGATAGTCGAGCGTCATCAGAAAATGCTTCATACATTCGATCCGGGCGCGTTTCTTGTCGTTCGATTTGATGATCGTCCAAGGCGCGTCCGCCGTGTCCGTGTAAAAGAACATCGCCTCTTTCGCCTCGGTATAATCGTCCCATTTGTCCAAGGACGCCTTGTCGATCGGCGACAGCTTCCACTGTTTCAGCGGATCGGTTTCCCGCGCCTTGAACCGGCGTTGCTGTTCGGCCTGTGTCACCGAGAACCAATATTTGTAAAGCTTGATCCCCGACCGCGTCAGCATCCGTTCAAACTCGGGCGTCTGGCGCATGAATTCCAGATAATCGTTGGGGCTACAGAACCCCATCACCCGCTCGACCCCCGCGCGGTTGTACCACGAGCGGTCATAGAGCACGAATTCTCCGCTGGTCGGCAGGTGTTCGACATAGCGCTGGAAAAACCATTGCCCGCGTTCCTCGTCGGTCGGTTTGTTGAGTGCCACAACGCGCGCATGACGCGGGTTCAAATGCTCCATGAAGCGCTTAATCGTGCCGCCCTTGCCCGCCGCATCGCGGCCTTCGAACAAAAGAACAAATTTGTCGCCGGTCTTCTGCGCCCAAAGCTGCGCTTTCAAAAGTTCGGCCTGAAGCGCCACTTTAGTGCGCTCATATTCCGTGCGGGTCATCTTTTTGCGATAGGGATATTTGCCGCTCTCGAAAGCTGCGCGGATCTTGTCCGGGGTCACGGTCGGAAAGCTTTTCGGCCCGCCATGCACAGCCGCCTCAGACGCAGCAGGCGCTGGCGTCGTTTCGGCGACAGGCTCAGCAACGGAAGGCGTATTGGCGGCGGGTTTCAACGGCGTCGTCATGCGGGCAAATCTCCATCGTTAGGCAAACTGTGCGCTTGTCACCTCCCTGTTACATGAAAACCCTTTGCCTTTCCTTGATCTGAGGCAAGGTTTATCGGCCTTTCCCCTCTATCGCTTGCGCCTTTTGCGCTCGAATGGTCTAATCCTTGTCCAAACGAGAACAGTCCGAGAATCGAGCGCAATATGTCCGACGACCTGCTGGCCAGTGGCCCTGACGAGTATGATGCATCTTCCATCGAGGTGCTGGAGGGGCTTGAACCCGTGCGCAAACGCCCCGGCATGTATATCGGCGGCACGGACGAGCGCGCGCTGCATCACCTTGTGGCGGAAATTCTCGACAACTCGATGGACGAGGCCGTCGCGGGCCATGCCAACCGGATCGAGATCATTCTTCATGCCGATTATTCCGTCACCGTCACCGACAACGGGCGCGGCATTCCGATTGATCCGCACCCGAAATTCCCCGGCAAATCCGCGCTCGAAGTCATTCTCTGTACCCTCCACGCCGGCGGCAAATTCTCCGGCAAGGCCTATCAGACCTCGGGCGGATTGCACGGCGTTGGCTCCTCTGTCGTGAATGCGCTCTCGGACCTGATGGTCGTGCAGGTCGCCAAGAACAAGGAGCTCTTCGAACAGCGGTTTTCCCGTGGCATTCCCGAAGGTCCGGTCGAAAAAATCGGCGCCGCCCCCAACCGGCGTGGCACCTCGGTGAAATTCCACGCCGATGAGCAGATCTTCGGCTCGCATCGCTTCAAACCCAAGCGTCTGTTTACGCTGGCGCGCTCCAAGGCCTATCTTTTCTCCGGCGTTGAGATTCGCTGGAAAAGCGAGATCGACGATGGCGAGACGCCGACCGAGGCCACCTTTCACTTCCCCGGCGGTCTGGCGGATTACCTGTCGGAAACGCTCGGCACCTCATCGACCTATTCCGAACGCCCCTTCGCGGGCGTGGTCGAATTCGGGCCCCGGTTCGGTGTGCCGGGCAAGGTCGAATGGGCGATCAACTGGACGCCGTCGCGCGATGGCTTCCTCCAGTCCTATTGTAACACCGTGCCGACGCCCGAGGGCGGCACTCATGAAGCCGGGTTCTGGGCCGCGATCCTCAAGGGCGTGAAGGCCTACGGCGAGCTGGTCGGCAACCGCAAAGCCAAGGACATCACGCGCGACGACCTGATCACCGGCGGCTGTGCTCTCGTGTCCTGTTTCATTTCCGATCCTGAGTTTGTCGGCCAAACCAAGGACCGTCTCGCCACCACAGAGGCCGCGCGTCTGGTCGAAAACTCGGTGCGCGATCACTTCGACAACTGGCTCGCCGCCGATACGAAATCCGCTGGCGCCATCCTCGATTTTCTGGTGCTCCGCGCCGAAGAACGCATGCGCCGCCGTCAGGAAAAAGAGACCCAGCGCAAATCCGCGACCAAGAAACTCCGCCTGCCGGGCAAGCTCACCGACTGTACCTCGAAAGACCGCTCCAACACCGAGCTGTTCATCGTCGAGGGCGACTCTGCGGGCGGTTCCGCCAAAGGCGCGCGCAAACGCGAGACGCAGGCTTTGCTGCCTTTGAAAGGTAAAATCCTGAACGTGCTGGGCGCTGCGTCGAACAAGCTGACGTCGAACCAGGAAATCTCGGACCTCTGCGAAGCGCTAGGCGTCGGCATGGGCACACGGTTCAACGTCGATGACCTGCGCTATGAGCGCATCATCATCATGACCGATGCGGACGTCGACGGCGCCCACATCGCGTCCCTGCTGATGACGTTTTTCTACACCCAGATGCGGCCCCTCATCGACCAGGGCCACCTCTACCTCGCCTGCCCGCCGCTCTACCGCCTGACGCAGGGCGCGAAACGCGTCTACTGCCTGGATGAGGCGGAGCGCGACATGTGGCTGGAAAAAGGCCTTGGCGGCAAAGGCAAAATCGACGTCTCGCGGTTTAAAGGTCTTGGCGAAATGGACGCCAAGGATTTGAAAGAGACGACGATGGACCCGGCCACGCGCAAGCTGATCCGGGTGACGATTGACGAAGACGAACCGGGCGAAACCGCCGATCTGGTGGAGCGTTTGATGGGGAAAAAACCGGAGTTGCGGTTCCAGTATATTCAGGAAAACGCGCGGTTTGTTGAGGAATTGGATGTGTAATGGTTTTCACGCGAACAGGTTCGCGTGAAGGGGGAAATAATGTCAGTACCTGATTATCAAACGCTCATGTTACCCGTGCTTCGGCTCTTCGCAGCAGGGAAAACCAATATTTCAGAATGCTTAGATGATCTGAAGCGTGAATTTGACATTTCGGACGAGGAAGCTGAAGAACTCCTTCCTAGCGGAAAGATGACATATCTGGGCAACCGCGCTCATTGGGCGAGGACATATCTAGGCAAGGCCGGTCTTCTTCACTCTCCGAGACGTGGATTTCATGAAATCACGGAACTCGGGAGGAATTTTCTCGCGACAAACCCAAAAGAACTTAACAACAAGGTCTTGGAACAGTTTGACGCTTTTGCAGAATGGCGCTCAACACAATCAGCGACAGATTCTGACATTGAAACGCCTCTGCCAAAAGGTAACGATCAAAGCGACCAAACACCCGAAGACGCTATTCAGGAAGCAAGCCAAATACTAAATCGCACCCTGCGTGATGATCTATTAACGGAATTATTACGTGTTAGCCCAGCTCGATTTGAACAGCTTATCTTGGATGTTTTGTCTGCAATGGGCTTTGGCGGCGGCAAACTATCCAACAAAACTTTAACTCCTATTTCTGGAGATGGCGGCATTGATGGTGTCATCAATGAAGATGCGCTGGGGCTTGACGCAGTCTACATCCAAGCAAAAAGATACGCTCCTGAAAACAAAGTCGGGCGACCTGACATTCAAAGATTTGTTGGCTCACTGACAGGAGAAAGCGCGACGAAAGGTGTCTTTGTCACAACTTCGGACTTTTCACGCGAGGCACATGAGTATGTTCAACGTGTCCAGCAAAGGATAGTCCTCCTCAACGGCCAACGTCTCGCGCAGCTCATGATCGAACATAATGTTGGTGTTCGAACTCAAAGTACTGTTGTTATCAAGAAACTAGATGACGATTATTTCACGAGCGATTGACCCCCTCGGCACCCTTCCGCCCATCCCCGAACTGTGCGGAACCCTTCCCTTTCCCCCCGCGTTATACTCTCTGAAAACAAATTCAGAGGCGCATATGACCCGCTTGAAAACCACAACTCTCATTACCCTCACGCTTTTGGCGGCAAGCCCGGCTTTTGCCAATCCGAACAAGGCCAAAAACGACAACGGGCACGGCAATGGAAATGGCAACGGCACCCCCGGCTATGTCCACGTCCACATCCCGGCGGGCTGCGATCTGCCGCCCGGGATTGAACAGCAAATCCGTGAGGGCAAGCGCACCTCCCTGCCCCCCGGCATCGCCAAGAACTGCGCCCAAAACAAAGGTTTCGCCAAAGGCGACCGCCTGCCCGAAGGTTACACCATCCTGCGCGATTACGGGCGGTATGGCCTGCCCGATCCGGGCCGCGACCGCTACGCCATTTCCGGCGATACGATCTATAAAATCGCCCGCGATGCGGCCATCGTGATCACCGCGATGGGGATTTACAACAACATCGTGAGCAACTGAGGCCGTGATCGCAGCGACGTGAAAAGCCTTTTGACGCTACGGCCCGTCAAGGCCATAGTCGCGCCATGTCCCGTGCTGTAAATCAAGATGAAATCGCCGCTGACCACCTCGCCCGACTGTTTCAAGACCGTCCGCATCTGGCGGCGCGGGCCACGGATATCGAACTGATCCAATCCATCAGCCAGCGCGCCACCTATCGTCTGACTTGGGACGGGCGCGCGGCGATTGCCAAACAGATTTGGCACGACAATCGGGCCAATGCCGTGACCGGGCAAAGCGCTGCCCTCAAGGAGATGGGCGACCATCTCAACCGGGATGACGCAAAAGCCCGCGTGCCAGAGGTCCTGCACGTCGCGCCCAAGGCAGGTTTTTTTGTGATCGCCCGCGTCCCCGGCGAAAACGCGCGTCAAATTCTCAGACGCGAGGGCGAAGCGGCTCTTCCACGCGTCGCACGGGCAGCTCAGCTCTGGATGACCGCCGCCAGCGGATTGCACAAAGAGGTGAAACCCTTCCCCCACACCCGGATCGCGAAACAGCTCGACGCCCTGTCACAAGGCATCGCCGCCGATGTCGCCGAACGCACGCGCGCGCTGTTGTTTCAGGCACCAGATGCTCTGACCTGGTCGGCGGGCCACGGCGATTTATGGCCTCCGAACCTAATGCTCGATGGCGACAGCGTGACAGCCATAGACCTCGCCGGACCGCGCAATTATCCCGTGGTGGAAGACCTCGCCCGGTTTGCGCGCGAGTTGACCGAATATAGCGAAAGCGGCCTGACGGATCGCATCACCGATCCGCTCTTGGCGGGCCTCTTGCCGGACGACGCGCGCGCTTTTCCGATCTATTACGGGGTGGCGTTGGCACAAAACATCGAGGCCTCAGGCGGGTTGAAACACGGACACGAACGCGCGCGGTTTTTAGGCCTTTAAACCGGCACAACCTGCCCGGCGTCAAGCCGCACCACACGGTCCATTTTCGCCGCCAATTCAAGGTTGTGCGTGGCGATCAGCGCCGAAAGCCCCTCGTCGCGCACCAACCCCATCAAAACCTCAAACACCAGAGCCGAGGTCGTCGGATCAAGGTTGCCGGTGGGCTCATCCGCCAGCAACAGCCCCGGCCTGTTCGCCAAAGCGCGACAGAAAGCGACGCGTTGCTGCTCGCCCCCCGACAGCGCCGAAGGCCGGTGCTCGGCGCGTTTGCCGACGCCGACTTTTTCCAGCAATCCCATGGCGCGCTCCGAGGCCTCTGCCTCCGGCACGGCATTGGCGAGCTGCGGCAGGATAACGTTGTCGAGCGCGGTGAATTCCGGCAGCAGGTGGTGGAACTGATAGATAAATCCCACGCCCGCGCGGCGCATAGCGGTGCGGGGCTTGTCTGCGAGACCCGTCATTTCCTGACCCGCGATTTTGACAGACCCGCTGTCGGGAAGGTCCAAAAGTCCGGCGATGTGCAGAAGCGTGGATTTGCCAGCGCCCGAGGGCGCGATAAGGCCCACGATCTCACCACGGGAAACAGATAGATCGATGCCGCGCAGCACGTCCACCTCGTTGGGTTTGCCGGCGTTATAGGTCTTGGCGACGCCCGTCAGGGACAACATCTCACGCGCAGTTTGATCATTCATAGCGCAGCGCCTCCACGGGGTTCATGCGGGCCGCGCGGCGGGCCGGAAAAATGGTCACGATGAAGGAGAGGCCCAAGGACAAAGACACGGCCTTGAGAATATCGACAGCACGCAGTTCCGCGGGCAGTTCATAGATGCCACGGATCGACGGATCCCATGCCCCACCGCCATTGAGCCAGTTCACAAAGCTCAGCACCTGATCGATGTAGATCGCAAAAAGCGACCCGAGGAGGACCCCAAAGAGCGTGCCCAAGACGCCCGTAATCGCCCCGCAGATGAAGAAAACGCGCAGGATGGAGCCTTCGGTCAGGCCAATCGTGCGCAGGATGCCGATGTCGCGGCCCTTGTTTTTCACCAACATGATGAGGCCCGAAACGATGTTCATCGCGGCGATCAGCACCAGCACAGAGAGGATCACGAACATCACGTTGTCCTCGATGTCCAAGGCGCGCAGGAACGACCCCGAAGCATCGCGCCAGGTCCAGACCATGCCGTGCTCGCCCACCGCTTGCAGCAAAGGGATCGCCATGTCGTCCACCGCTTCGGGATGCTCGACCATGACCTCGATCTCATCTGCCGCCCCCTCGCGGTTAAAGAACTTCTGCGCCTCGGCAAAGGGCAGGTAAGCGCGTGTCTTATCAATATCATAGCGCCCGGCAGAGAAGACATAGACGACCTCGAAAGAGGACACACGCGGGCTTGTGCCAAAGGCGGTTTTGGCGCCATCGGGGGAGATCAGCTTGATCCTGTCGCCCACCGTGACCCCCAGATCACGCGCCACGCCGGAGCCGATGGCGATGCCCTCGGAAAACCGTGTCACGTCGCCCCAATGTTGATCGGGTTCGATCGCAACACGCGGGATGGTCATCAGGTCCTCGGGCGAAATCCCGTAGACCTCGACGCCCGCATTGGTGCCGCGCGACGAGACCATGACCTGACCACGCACCAAAGGTGCTGCGCGGGTCACGCCCGGCACGGCGCGGAGTTTTTCGGCCCAGCCGTCGTAATCGGTGAGCGCGCGCGAGGTGGTGCCGTCTTCGGTCACATAGATCGAGGAATAGACGGTCACATGGGCGTTGGAACCCAGGATCGTATCGACGAATTCGGCGCGAAATCCGGTGCGCACGGCGAGCGTGATGATCAAGGCCGCCACGGCCAAAGTGATGCCGATCAGCGAAATCCAAGTCATCACGGACACGCCCCCCTCTTCGCGCCGCGCGCGCAGGTAGGCAAAGGCGATTTTCCACTCGAAGCGGGAAAAGGGCTTGGTCGTTCTGGCGGCGTCCACGAAAAGGCTCCTGAAAACTTTGCCAGACCAAACCCTTTGGGCGCGCAAAGGTCAAGCGCTGCCCGGCCCTATACGCGGCCTGTTGCGATGAAACGCGATGAAAGCCGCGTGAGGGAAACGGATTAAAACGTGAGACCGGCCTGCGATTTGCGCCGACGGAAGGGCCAGGCCAAAAGCGCCAACACGCCGCTGACCGCCAGCCAGCCGCCCAGATAGCCGACAAGCGCGGAAATCCCGCCCTCAAGCGTCAGGGGAAGCGCGGGGCGGAAATCATCATAGGTGGCACGCGCCAGCACCGTGTCGGCGACGCGTTGCGGCATGGTCAGACGCTCCAGAGGCGTGGCCTCTTTCAGCACAGACAGGTCCTCCGACAATCGCGCGTGGCGGTCGATGGTGTTGCGCATATCGCGGCGGCGGTTTTCGAGAAACACCGAGCCGCCCATGGAGGCCAACGCCTCTTCACGCGTCATCTCGGCGCGAGTGGCAGATGCGTCGAAATCGGCGATGACCGTTTGCAGGGCCTCGACCTGACCGCCTAAGCGTTGTGTGTATTGCTGGGTGAACTCAGGAAACTGGGACACAATGGCGGCCCCCAACAGGCCGCCCGAAAGGGCGAGTGCTCTCAACATATTTGCCTCTCATCCGTCTGCTGCGGTTTCCGTCTGACGCGGAAATTCTATGGCGAAGAGGCTAAAAGGATTCGGGGGCGAGACACAAATGCCCCGCCCCCGTTTTTTAAAAGTCTCGCGAAAACTCGCCGATAGATCGATCAGAGACCCGCGTAGATTTTCACGATTTTCTCGACCGCCAACTCCGGCGTCATCTCTTCGCTCTCGCCCGTCTTGCGGCAGGTCACTTCGACCACGCCGTTCTTGAGGCCGCGCGGACCGACGGTGATGCGCCACGGCAAACCGATCAGGTCCATGGTGGCGAATTTGCCGCCCGCACGTTCGTTACGGTCGTCGTAAAGCGCCTCAAGGCCCAATGTTTCGAAGGACTTATAGAGCGCTTCACAGGCCGCATCGGCCTCTTCGTCGCCCTGTTTCAGGTTGACGATGCCAACGTGGAAGGGCGTCACGCCCTCCGGCCAGATGATGCCTTTGTCGTCGTGGCTGGCTTCGATGATGGCGCCCAACAGGCGAGAAACACCGATGCCATGCGAGCCCATGTGCACGGGCACAGGTTTGCCATCCGGGCCTTGGACGGTGGCGCCCATGGACTCGGAGTATTTCGTGCCGAAGTAGAAAATCTGACCGACTTCGATGCCACGCGCGCTGCGGCGGCGCTCTTCGGGGACCTCGGCAAAAATCGCCTCGTCATGGGTTTCGTCGGTGCGGGCATAGCGCGAGGTGAATTCTTCGAGCACGGCCTGACATTGTGCGACATCATCATAATCGATCTCGCGGTCGCCGAATTTCAGATCGGTGATCTCGCTGTCGTAAAACACTTCGGATTCGCCGGTCTCGGCCAGCACGAGGAACTCGTGGGTGTAGTCGCCCCCGATCGGCCCACCGTCCGCGCGCATCGGGATCGCCTGAAGCCCCATGCGCTCATAGGTGCGCAGGTAGCTCACGAGGTGACGGTTATAGGCGTGGAGCGCGTCTTCCATCGTCAAATCAAAGGTATAGCCGTCTTTCATGAAGAACTCGCGGCCCCGCATCACGCCGAAACGCGGACGGATCTCGTCGCGGAATTTCCACTGGATGTGATAGAGCGTCAGCGGCAGGTCCTTGTAGGATTTCACATAGCCCCGGAAGATGTCCGTGATCATCTCCTCGTTGGTGGGCCCATACAGCATATCGCGGCCATGCCGGTCGGTGATCCGCAGCATTTCCTCGCCATAGGCATCATAGCGCCCGCTTTCGCGCCACAGATCGGCCGATTGCAGCGTCGGCATCAAAAGCGGAATGTGCCCCGCGCGCTGTTGTTCTTCGTGCACGATCCGCTCGATATTCTTGAGCACCTTATAGCCCAGCGGCAGCCAGGAGTAGATGCCAGCGGATTGCTGGCGGATCATGCCGGCGCGCAGCATCAGACGGTGCGACACGATTTGTGCCTCGGACGGGGTTTCTTTCAAAACCGGAAGAAAATAGCGCGACAAACGCATAGGCGGAGCCCTCAAGTGATCAGTGTTTGCATCGGTCTAAGCGATCGCCAGAGCACAAACAAGACTGCGCAAGTTTTCCGCGATCTTCAAAGCGGCGTGGCGCTCGCGGCCTCTTCCCCTTGAAACCCATGTCGGCACGGGCGATATGGAGGAAAAGGCAAAGGGGCGTCATGGCACTACCGGTTCGCGATCAGATGAAATATTGGGGTGTCGCTGCGGCGGTGTTCCTCGCGGTGTTGTGGCTTTTGGGCGATGTGATCCTACCCTTTGTTCTGGGCATGGCGGTGGCCTATATGCTCGATCCTGTCGCCGACAAGTTGGAAAGCTGGGGCTTTAGCCGCATTGCCGCCACGGTGGTGATCACCTTGGTCGCAGCGGTGCTTTTTGTGCTTATCGCGCTTCTGGTCATTCCGACGCTGATCAATCAGACGACGGATCTGGTCAATATCGCGCCCGAATTGATCAACAATCTCCAGAATTTCCTGACCGAGAAATTCCCCACCCTCCTCGATGAAGGCAGCCAGCTGCGTCAGACCCTTGTCAAGATCGGCGAGACGATTCAGTCGAAAGGTGGCGAATTGCTCTCCGGTGCGCTGGCCTCTGCGATGAGCCTCTTCAACGTCGTGATGTTGTTGGTTCTGGTGCCGGTGATCACCTTTTATCTGTTGATGGATTGGGACCGTATGGTTGCCAAGATCGACGGGCTTTTGCCGCGTGATCACGCGCCGGTCATCCGTCGCCTCGCCTCTGACATCGACAGTACTTTGGCCTCCTTCATCCGGGGCCAAGGCACCGTTTGCCTTATCCTCGGCACGTTTTACGCCGCAGGTCTCATGCTCGTGGGCCTCAAATTCGGCCTCGTCGCGGGGGCTGTGGCGGGGGCTTTGACCTTTATCCCCTATGTCGGGGCCATCGTGGGTGGGCTTTTGTCCATCGGCCTTGCGCTGTTCCAGTTTTGGGGCGAATGGCAATGGATCGCCGCCGTGGTCGCGATCTTCGCCATCGGCCAATTCGTCGAGGGCAATATCCTGACCCCGAACCTCGTCGGCTCCTCCATCGGATTGCATCCCGTCTGGCTGATCTTTGCGCTCTCCGCCTTTGGCACTTTGTTCGGCTTTGTCGGCATGCTGATCGCCGTGCCAGTCGCCGCCGCTTTGGGCGTCGTGGCGCGTTTTGGCATCGACCGATATCAGGACAGTCGGCTCTATCGTGGCCTCAGCGCCGATGAAGAGCCAGAGACAGAAGACGTCTGACCATGGCCGAACAGCTCATTCTCGATCTTCCCACCCGCGAGGTGCTTGGGCGCGATACGTTTTTCGTCGCACCGTCGAATGCCATGGCCATCGCGACCCTCGATTCCGTGGCCACTTGGCCCTCGGGCAAACTGGTCCTCATTGGCTCCGCCGGGTCGGGCAAGACCCATATGGCGCATGTGTTTGCCGCCGAGCATGAGGGCGTGATCGTCTCCGCCGCCGAATTGAGCGAGGCCGATATTCCTGCTCTGGCGACCCAGCGCTCTGTCGTGGTCGAGGACGCCGACCGCCTGCCAGAATTGCCCGATCCGAAAGCGGCGGAAAATGCGCTGTTTCACCTGCACAACCTGACCTTGGCCGAGGGCGGGCGGCTTTTGGTCACTGCGCGCACCGCCCCCAATCATTGGGCGCTCACCCTGCCCGATCTGGCGTCTCGGATGCAGGGCACCACCGTGACCCGGATCGATCCGCCCGATGACATGTTGCTCATGGCCATGCTGGTCAAACAATTCGAGGACCGGCAGATCACCGTCCCCGTGGCGCTCATCCCCTGGCTCGTGAAACGCATGGAACGTTCGGCGGGTGCCGTGCGCGACATGGTCGAGACGCTCGACCGCGAAGCGCTTCGGGCCGGCAAGCCCATTTCGCGCGGTCTGGCCCAGAGCCTCTTTCCTTCCGACACGTAAGCGCCCCAAAAGGCGCTGGATTTTGCCCAAAATCCATGCGATTTACGAACGCGAGGCCAGTGTGTCAGACTGGCACCTGCGACGATAAACATAGGCCACACACCATGACCGATCTTTCGCACTCCGCGACGGGAACCCCGACCGAGACACAGGACTGGGGCGTCTTTGGCCGTCCCCTGTTTCTCGACGAAGAGGCCCGTGCCCTGTCGCGGGTCGGCGTGGTCGATGTGGGCTCGAACTCCGTGCGTTTGGTGGTCTTTGATGGGGCTGCGCGCAGCCCGGCTTATTTCTACAATGAGAAAATCATGTGTGGGCTGGGCGCTGGCCTGCGGGAAACCGGGCGGCTCAACCCCGAGGGCAAGGTCCGCGCCATGTCCGCGATCCGCCGGTTTCAGAAACTGGCGCAAGGTATGGGCATTCCCCCACTGACGGCGGTTGCGACCGCTGCGGTGCGGGAGGCTGAGGACGGTCCTGCTTTTCGGGAGGACATAGAGCGGGAGACTGGCCTCAGCCTGTGGGTGATCGATGGCGAGGAAGAGGCGCGGCTCTCGGCGCAGGGTGTGCTTTTGGGCTGGCCCGAGGCGGATGGTCTCGTCTGTGACATTGGCGGCTCGTCGATGGAGCTGGCCGTGGTCTCGAACGGCGAAGTCGGCAAACGCGTGACCTCGCCCTTGGGCCCTCTGAAACTTCAGGGCCTCAAAGGCGGGCGTAAAGGTCTCAAAGATCACATCGCGCCGATCATGAAAGAGCTCGCCGAGACCATGGGCACCGCGCATCCGCGCATCTACCTTGTGGGGGGCTCCTGGCGCGCGATTGCCCGGATCGATATGGAGCGGCGCAATTACCCGCTGCACGTTTTGCATGAATATCGGATGTCGAGCCGATCTGTCACCGACACGATCAAATTCATCCGCAAAAGCGATATGGATGAGCTGCGCGCCAAAACCGGCACCTCGTCGAGCCGGATGTCCTTGGTGCCGATTGCCTCCGAAGTGCTCCGCCAACTGGTGCGGACCTTTCATCCGAAAGAGATTTGCGTCTCGTCTTATGGCATCCGCGAAGGCATGCTTTACGAGCAAATGCCGCAAAGCGTGCGCGCCCGCGATCCGCTGATCGAGGCCTGTCGGTTCTCTGAGATGAAAGACGCCCGCCTGCCCGGTTTCGGCAAGCAGCTCCACACCTTCATCGAGCCGATTTTCAAGGCGCGGCAGTACGAAAAGATGCGGCTGATCCGCGCCGCCTGCCTGTTGCATGACGTCACCTGGCGCGCGCATCCCGACTACCGCGCCGAGGTCTGTTTCGACAATGCGACGCGGGCCAACCTGGGCGGTCTGACCCATAAGGAACGGATTTTCTTAGGCCTTGCCCTGTTGCACCGCTACAAGAATTCGCGCGACAACACGCCCTTTGCCAATCTGATCGAAATGCTCTCGGATAAGGAAATCCGCGATGCCGAGGTGCTTGGCAAGGCGATGCGGTTCGGCGCGATGTTCTCTGTCGATGTGCCGACGGATTTGGCCAAAATCGCCTATTTTCCGAAGAAAAAGGAGTTGGTGCTGTCCTTGCGCCCCGAGGCCGAAGACCTGTTCGGCGAGGTTACCAACGCGCGGTTCCAATCCTTGGCCAACAGTCTCGGCGCCAAGACCGAAGTGCGTCACCTTAGATATTGAGCCTTAAAGCTCGATGCCCTCATCGGGGATGCTCGGCTCTTCCGGCGTGACCTCAGGTTTGCGCCGGATCAGAATATCGCCATTGGGCAGGATCACCGGCGCCTCATAGGCATTGAGGTCATCGACATAGCCCTCGAGCTCGTCGAGCGCCGGTCCCATTTCCTCGAAAAGATGTTCAAGCAACAGTTTCGAGCCTTCGCGCAGAAGGCTCCATCCCTCTTCTGCGTCAGAGGGCGCATCCTCGGCCAGCGCAGGCGCGGCGAGGAAGAGCATCGGGATGAGCGCAATCTTTTTCATAGCCACAATATAACGCCTCCCCCGCCGTTTTTCACCCCTGCCCGGTCACAGACAGCTCCAGATCGACCGTCACCGGGAAATGATCCGACGCCTTGAGCAGCGCCTCTTTCAACTCCGGCGTGTTGAAACAGACCGGGTCGTCGAACGGGTGCCAGATGCGCCAGCGCGCGCCCTGTTTCAAATCCTGCGACACCATCACATAGTCCAAAAGCGCAGAGAGATAGCGTTTTTCTTCGTCGATATAAAACCGCGCCGAGGTCCGCCCCTGATTGCCACGTCGCGCCAGAGCCTCGGTCGCATGCGGATCGGACAGGCGCATCTCGGGCGGCACATCCGGGTCTTCGCGCCCCATGACGATCTCCACGCCTGAGCGCCCAAAGAGCTTTTCATATTCATCAAGCCCCGGCCCGTCGTTGAAATCCCCCAACACCACCAAAGGCTCGCCCGCGCGCAGATGGCCCTCCACGCGTTCCCGCAGCCAGATGCATTGCGCCAATTGCTTGCGCCGGTTCTCGATGGAAATGCGGATCACATCGTCGCGCGACCGCGCGCCATGGGGTGCCTTGGACTTCACATGCACGCCGATCATGCGAAAGGCAAACCCGGTCTCGCGCACCTCCATCGCCAGTTCCAGCGGCGGTTTCGAGAACCGCACCTCTTCGCGGTCCCGGTCGGTGTCCAGGTCCAGACGATAGATCGAATTGAAGGCAGGCGGCTCGAAGTCATCGCCCAAATCCGCAGGCGCCCCGACCGGATCATGCCGCGCGCGCAGCACCAGCGGGTCGTACATCAGGGCAATCTCTTGCTGCGTCTCGTTGATATAGCCAATCTCGACCGCCATGGCCCGCAACCCCGCCCAATCGGCGAATTGCTCAAGCGCTCGTCGGGTGTCGCGTTTGCGATTGGTGTCGGGCGCCTCGATCACCATGATCGCATCGGCATCCATCGCGTTGAACACGATGCCCAAGGCCTCAAGCTGCATCTCGCGGGTCACATTGTGCCGCGCGGACCATTTATCGTCGGCCTGCGGACGCCCCATCCGGTCGAAGAGATTGTCAAACCATTCGACATTATAAGTCGCGATGCGGATCACGCCGCGCGCTCCGCGGAGATTTCTTCCCAGGCCGCGTTGATCTCCACCAGCCGGTCAGAGGCCAGTTGCACCGCCTCTTCGGGCACACCACGGGCGATCATCCGGTCGGGATGGGTCTCGCGCACCAGCGCCCGATAGGCCGATTTGATCTCCGCCAGAGACGCCTTCGGATCAACCCCCAGCACATCGTAAGGATCGCGCACCGCATCGGGCACGTAGCGCGCGCGCAGCACGCGAAAGGCACGGTCCTCGATGTCGAAAATCTCCGCCACGCGGATCAGAAACGCGTCCTCGCCGGGGTGATATTCGCCGTCGGCCATGGCGATGTGAAACAGCCCGTCCATGATGTCCATCAGCGGGCGGCATTCCGCGCCATACATCTTTTTCACGCTCTTGGCGTAGTCTTCGAACCCCGCCACGTCCTGTCGGGCAAGGTTGAACACACGGGCGGCGGCGGCTTCGTCCTCTGGCGCGATCTGGAACACTTCGCGAAAGGCCGTGACCTCGTCGCGGGTCACCAGACCGTCCGCCTTGGCCATTTTCGCGCCCAAGGCGATCACCGCAATGGCAAAGCCTACGCGCCGATCCGGGTCCGAGCGGAACTGCTCGAAGACCGACGACAGGCTTTCGCCCGCACGCAGCGCCTTGAGCGCCTCGAGGATTTTGGACCAGATCGACATGTCGCGAGCTTACCCATTTTGGCGTGACAAGTCCCGCGACAAATACGTGATGTCAAAGGAACTTTTGCAGGAACAACACATCGAGCCAGCGGTCGAATTTGAACCCGGCTTGCGGGATGCGCCCGGCCTCCGCGTAGCCCAAGGCCTTGTGAAAAGCGATGGAACCCGCGTTGTCGGCGTCAATCGCCGCGATCATCGAATGATGCCCCGCCTCGCGCGCATGTTGTTCGACCATCAACATGAGCGTCCGTCCAAGGCCAAAGCCCTGCGCCGCGTCGTTGAGGTAGACGGAATGCTCCATCGTAAAGCGGTAGCCATTGTTGCCGGGACGGAACTGGTCGTAAGTGGCATAGCCCACCACCTCGCCCTGATGTTCGGCGACATAAAAGGCGCGGCCCCGGTTTAAGCGATCCGTGACCATTTCGGCCCAAGCGGCCTCATCGCGTTCTTCTGAGGAAAACGAGGCCGTCGAGCCAGCTATGACTGGCGCCATGATGGCTTTGAGCGCGTCCGCATCGGCAGGTGTCGCGTCACGCAGGTAAGGTGTGTCACTCATGCGATCCAGATCTCCCCAGAGGGTGTGCCAATCTCGGCGGTCAGACCGGGCGTTTGGGCTTGTACAATTCGAACATTCTCCATCGCCTCGACAAAAGGCGCAAGAGCGGCCCGCAACCCGTCTGCATCTGGGTGCGAAATCTTCAGCCTGCGAAAGGCCAACCCCGGGTCCGGCAGCTTTGGCGCCGGGTGATGCGAGTGCCATTCGATCAGCGCCGGGAAGCAATTATCATAGGGCAAAATGCCACTCTCCGGCACGATCATCCGCCAGGCATAGTCACCGCGTTGAAACGACATGATCCGACCGACATCGGCTGGCGCGCGCTCCCAGGCTTCTTCGAGATCGGCACAGGCCACGACCCAGTTCGTGAGTTTCGGCGTCCCGCCGAAGTTGTCCAAATCGAACCAACGTGGAAAATCCGGTTTTTCGGCCTTCGGATCGGGCGCGATCACTTCGAGATAGGCTTTTTGCCCATCCGGGCGCGTCATCGCCACCAGACGGTTTTCCGTCGCCATATCTTTATGCATGCCACGCGGCCCAAAAGGCACGCCCAAAAGCGCCTCGGCCCAGTCGCGCCCCTGTTCAAGATCGCCCGCGGAAATCACCAAATGATCAATCTGATAGGTCATTGCCCTTGTCCTTATTGAAACCTTAAAAAAAGGCCCCATCTCCATATGACGCACCTTTAAATCAACTTTCAGGAAAGACCAGAAAAAGACAATGCTCCTGCGCAAATTGGAACAGTTCTTCGACAGTGAGATTTCAGGCGGTATCGTGCTCATGGTGGCCGCCGTCGCTGCCATGTTCGTGGCCAATTCCTCGCTTTATCCCTATTACGATGGCGCCCTGTCGTCGTATTTCACCGTTCAGCTCGGCGAAAACGGCCTCTCCAAGCCTTTGATCTTGTGGATCAATGATGGATTGATGGCCGTGTTCTTCCTCCTCGTGGGGCTAGAGCTCAAATACGAGCTGATGGAAGGCAAGCTCAAGAACCCGCGCGACGTGGTTCTGCCGGGCATGGCGGCCGTCGGCGGCATGCTTGTCCCTGCTCTGGTCTATTTCGCGCTCAATATCTCCTCGCCTGAAACGCATTCCGGCTGGGCCATTCCGGCCGCGACCGACATCGCCTTTGCCTTGGGCATTCTGGCGCTTGTGGGCGACCGCGTGCCCTCGTCGCTCAAAGTTTTCCTTTTGACGCTCGCGATCCTTGATGACTTGGGCGCGATCTTGATCATCGCGTTTTTCTACACCGCCGATCTGCATCTGGATTATCTTTTCCTGTCGATCATCCCGCTGGCGATCATGTTTTACCTCAACCGTTCGGGCATTCACCGCATCGCGCCCATCATCTTGTTGGGCACAATCCTTTGGGTTCTCGTGCTCAAATCCGGTGTGCATGCGACGCTCGCGGGCGTGATCACCGCCTTCTTCATCCCGATCAAAGACCGCTGGGGCAAGTCGCCGCTGCATGCGCTTGAGCATGCGCTGTCGCCCTATGTGTTTTTCCTGATCGTGCCGGTCTTTGCCTTTGCCAACGCCGGCGTTGTGCTCTCCGGGATCACCATGGCTGACGTCTTCTCGCCGCTGCCGCTTGGCATTGCCTTGGGCCTCATCCTCGGCAAACAGGTGGGCGTTTTCGGCATGACCTGGCTTTTGGTCAAGATGGGCGTTGCGAAGAAACCCTTTGGCGCAACCTGGCTCCATATCTACGGTGTCGCAGCGCTTGCGGGCATCGGCTTTACCATGTCGCTCTTCATCGGCGGGCTGTCCTTTGATGACGCTTTCCATATGAACGAAGTGCGCATTGGCGTTCTGTCCGGCTCCGTGATCTCCGCGATCATCGGCTTCGTGGTGCTGAAATTTGCGCCCTCTGCCGAAAAGATGCCGGTCAAAACCGCAGACGAAAAAGAGGCCAAGATCCTTCCTGACGCCGAGCCTGTCAAACAGAGCTGATCAGAAGGGCATCACAAACAAAGTGCCGCAAACAAAAGGGCCGGAGGAGCGATCCCCAGGCCCTTTTTCATTGCAGTTCAAATACTCAGATCAGTCTGTCGAGATCAGATCAAGGATCTGACGCGCCGCTGCCGGGATGTTGGTGCCCGGCCCGAAGATCGCTTTGACGCCCGCGTTGTAGAGGAATTCGTAGTCCTGCTGCGGGATCACGCCGCCACAGATCACGATGATGTCCTCGGCGCCCTGCTCTTTCAGAGCTTCGATCAGCTTCGGTGCCAGCGTCTTGTGACCTGCCGCCTGCGACGAGATGCCGACGATATGCACGTCGTTGTCGATGGCGTCTTGCGCGGCCTCTTCCGGCGTCTGGAACAGCGGGCCTACGTCAACGTCAAAGCCGATGTCGGCAAAGGCGGTGGCGATGACTTTCGCACCCCGGTCGTGACCGTCCTGACCCATTTTGACAACGAGCATCCGCGGGCGACGGCCGGCTTTCTCGGCGAATGTTTCGACATCTTTCTGGATCTGGGCAAAGCCTTCGTCGCCCTCGTAGGCGGCGCCGTAGACCCCCGCCAGCGTTTTCACCTCGGCGCGGTGGCGTCCGAATGCTTTTTCCATGGCCATCGAAATCTCCCCAACGGTTGCACGTGCGCGGGCGGCCTCGACCGCCAGCGACAGGAGGTTGCCCTCGCCGGTTTTCGCCGCCGCTTCGAGCGCGCCAAGCGTCTCTTCGACCTTGGCGGCATCGCGGGTGGCTTTGATTTTGTCGAGGCGGGCGATCTGGCTGTTGCGCACGGCGACGTTGTCCACATCGAGAATATCGATCGGGTCTTCCTTGTCCTTGCGGTACTTGTTGACGCCAACGATGACTTCCTCGCCCCGGTCGATCTGGGCCTGACGTTTCGCGGCGGTCTCTTCGATCCGCAGCTTCGGCATGCCGGAATTGACGGCCTTGGTCATGCCGCCCATCTCTTCGATTTCCTCCATCAGGGCCCAGGCCTTGTCGGCCAGTTCCTTGGTGAGGCTTTCGACGTAGTAGGAGCCCGCGAGCGGATCGACCACATTGGTGATCCCGGTTTCTTCCTGCAAAATCAACTGAGTATTTCGCGCAATTCGCGCGGAGAATTCAGTTGGAAGTGCAATCGCTTCGTCTAGCGCGTTGGTGTGCAAGGACTGCGTGCCGCCCAAGGCCGCCGACATCGCCTCATAGGCGGTGCGGATCACGTTGTTGTAGGGGTCCTGTTCTTGCAGCGACACGCCCGAGGTCTGGCAGTGGGTCCGCAGCATCTTGGACTTTTCGAGCTTCGGCTCGAACTCTTCCATGACGCGGGTCCAGAGGTAGCGCGCAGCGCGCAGTTTCGCGGCCTCCATAAAGAAGTTCATACCAATGGCGAAGAAGAACGACAGACGCCCCGCGAATTTATCGACATCCATCCCGGCGTTGATCGCGGTGCGCACATATTCGCGCCCGTCAGCCAGCGTGAAGGCCAGCTCCTGCACGAGGTTCGCGCCCGCTTCCTGCATGTGGTAGCCGGAGATCGAGATCGAGTTGAACTTCGGCATCTCGTTGGCGGTGAACTCGATGATGTCCGCGATGATCTTCATCGAGGGTTCCGGCGGGTAGATATAGGTGTTGCGCACCATGAACTCTTTCAGAATGTCGTTCTGAATGGTCCCTGCGAGCAACGCGCGATCATGACCCTGTTCTTCGCCGGTCACGATGAAGTTGGCGAGGATCGGGATCACCGCCCCGTTCATCGTCATCGACACGGAAACCTTGTCCAACGGAATGCCGTCGAACAGGATTTTCATGTCCTCGACGCTGTCAATCGCAACACCGGCCTTACCGACATCGCCCACCACGCGCGGGTGATCGGAATCGTAGCCGCGGTGCGTGGCCAGATCGAAAGCGACCGAGACACCTTGCTGACCGGCGGCCAGCGCCTTGCGGTAAAAGGCGTTCGATTCCTCAGCGGTCGAGAAGCCCGCGTATTGGCGGATGGTCCAGGGACGGCCCGCATACATCGTCGCCTTCACACCGCGCGTAAAGGGCTCCATCCCCGGCGTGTTGCCGAGATGATCCATGCCCGCGAGATCGTCCTCGGCATAGAGCGGCTTGACCTTGATGCCCTCAAGCGTGTCCCACTCAAGGCTCTCAAGCGGCTTGCCCCTGAGTTCCTTCGTGGCAAGTTCTTCCCACTTTTTCCTGTCCGTCATATCCGGCTCCTCTCCATATTCTTTGCGCAACACCTTGACGTGCCACGTTCAACCTTGGTTTGGCCCTCTCGCCGTCCTATATAAAGGAGACCCGCGGGAGGACCGATGAAACATCTCTATGTCACAGCACTTATTGCGCTTTTTTTCACGTCACCCTTGGCGCCGACTGCAGGTTTTGCACAGGACACCCCACCCGAACCGGAAATCGCCGCCGAAGAGCTGCCGCCCTTGATCCAGCAGGCGGGCGACACCGAGCTTTCCGAGTTCAAATGGACCGCACGCGTGCTGGTTGTCTTCGCCGACAGCCCCTTGGACCCCTCATACAGCGACCAGATCGCGTTGCTGGAAAACCGCCCCGATGCGCTTTTGGAGCGCGACGTGGTGGTTTTGACCGACACCGACCCGGCGGCCCGCTCGCCGATCCGCACGGCGCTGCGCCCGCGTGGTTTTGCGCTCGTTGTCGTCGACAAGGACGGGCGCGTCATGCTCCGCAAACCCGCGCCCTGGGACGTGCGCGAAATCACCCGCGCCATCGACAAAACCCCGCTCAGACAGCAGGAGTTGGAAAGCGGACGGTGAGGCCCTACTCCGCGAAATCCTCGCGCAGGGGGATGCGGCCAAAGGCGATTTTGGCCCCCGTATAGGCGACGTGATGCGGCGGCAAGAGGCCGTAGCGCACCGTGTCCTGACCGAAGCGCTGGTTGAGCCGGTCGATGGCCAGACAGAGCGGCGCGCGGTCCTCTGTCGGCGCAAAGAGATCGTCCATCACGCGCGCCTCCTTGATCAGCCCGCCCAATGTCACGGAGACGGCCTTCGGGCGCGGCGTCGGGGGCAGATCGGCCCAGAGCCCGGCCAAGACCTCCAAAAGGAAAAACGTGTCCTGCGTCGCGCGCAGCGTGCTGTCGCGAGAGTGCCGACGCCTGCCCTCGATTTTCTCGCCGTTTTTGACGCTGATCGACAGGCTGCGGGCGAAATAGCCCTCGCGGCGCAGACGTGCCGCGGCTTTGACCAACAGACGCCTTGTGACCAGACGCGCGCCCTCGGGCGTGGCATTCGGCCCCGTCAAAACTTGGCCATGGCCGATCATGCCGCGTTTGGTCTCCGGCCAGACCACCGTCTCGCCTCTGAGCTCGCGAATGAACCGCTCGCCCGTGACATTGCCCCAAAGCGCGCGGGCCCGTTTGGGCGCGATGCCATAGAGCGTCGTCACGTCGGAAATGCCCGCCGCCTCCAGCCGCGCTTTCATCCGCCAGGACACGCCCGGCAGGTCGTCCAGCGCCAGATGCGCAATCCGATCCGGCAAAACTTCGGGCACCAACCAATTGAGCCCCATGGGTTTTTCCAGCTCGGCGGCAATTTTCGCCAAAAGCCGCGTGGGCGCCAGCCCCACCGAACAGCGCAGCGCCGGGTTGACCGCCAACACCGCCTTTTGCAACGCCTGCCCGATCTGAAGCGCGCGCGGCAGTTCCTGTTCTGAGCCGGTCAAGAGACAGGAACATTCGTCGATCGACCAGACCCGATGCACGGGAATAACCGTCTCGACCGCCTGTAAAATCGCATGGTGATAATCGACGCAGACGTCGTGTTTCACAGGGCGAAAGACGATCCCCGGACAGAGCCTCCGGGCCTCGTCCTGTCGCGTGCCCATCCGCACGCCGCGCCGTTTTGCCTCGACACTCGCCGCGATACAGGCCGCGTTCGGCGCATCCGTCGTCAGAACGCCGACGGGCCGCCCCATCAGCGCAGGCTCCTCGGCCTGCGCCACGGAGGCGTAGTAGCTGTTCATATCGAAGAAAAGCGTCGAAACGCGCAGGTGCGAAAGCAGGGACATGACCGGGCAGACAAAGGGGCAGACGGGACTGGAAAGACGCAGTCAGATTAGAACAAAATGAGAACATTTGTCCAGACTCCGCGCCCTCTCCCCTCACATATGCCCGCCCGGCCGTCATGGGTTATTCGAACTCCATGATCACTTCATCGACAGCCAGGCTGTCACCGGGGCCTGCGTTGATTTTGGAGACCACACCTTTGCGCTCGGCGCGCAGGATGTTTTCCATCTTCATCGCTTCGACGGTGCAGAGCGCCTGACCTTCCTGAACTTCGTCGCCGACCTCGACATTGACCTTCACGATCAGACCCGGCATCGGGCAGAGCAGCATTTTCGACGTGTCGGGCGGCAGTTTCTCGATCATGAATTTCGACAGTTCAGCGGCCCGCGGGCTGCGGACGTAGACCTTGAGATCGGCGCCCCGGTTGCGGATGCGGAACCCGCCGGGGATTTTACCGACCTTCAGCGTCAAAGTGCCGTGTTCCATGTCGATCAGCGCCAAAGTGTCGCCCGGCACCCAGGTGCTTTCGCAACGATGTTTCTTGTCGTTGATCAACACGGTGGAGCCGTTTTTGTCGGCCTCGATGGTCAGCGGGAAATCGTGATCGCCGATCTGAACCACCCAATCGGTGCCAACGGTACGCTCGTGGTTGTCCATCCGACCCGAAATGCGCGTGCGACGGATTTCCGCAACACGGTACATGGCGGCGGCGGCGGCGGCGATGCGCTCGAGATCCTCATAGGGCAGCTCCGCGCCCTCGAAACCTTCGGGATATTCCTCGGCAATGAAGGCCGTGGTCATGTCGCCCGAGACGAATTTCGGATGATCGTAGACGGCGGAGAGGAATGGCAGGTTGTGACCGATGCCCTCGACCTCGAACGCGTCCAAAGCGTTGCGCATGTTCTCGATGGCCGTCGCACGATCCGGGCCCCAGGTGCAGAGTTTGGCGATCATCGGGTCGTAATACATCGAGATTTCACCGCCCTCATAGACACCCGTGTCATTGCGCACGACATTGGTTTTCGTGACAATTTCTTCCGGCGGACGGTATTTGGTCAGACGTCCGATGGAGGGCAGGAAGTTGCGATAGGGATCTTCGGCGTAGAGGCGGCTTTCCATCGCCCAGCCGTTGATTTTCACATCGTCCTGGGTGATCGAAAGCGGTTCGCCATTGGCGACGCGGATCATCTGCTCCACAAGGTCCACGCCCGTGATCAGCTCGGTCACCGGGTGTTCCACCTGAAGGCGGGTGTTCATCTCGAGGAAGTAGAAATTGCGGTCGCCATCGACGATGAACTCGACCGTGCCTGCGGAGGTGTAATCCACCGCCTTCGCCAGAGCCACGGCCTGTTCGCCCATGGCTTTGCGGGTGGCTTCGTCAAGGAAAGGCGACGGCGCCTCTTCGATGACTTTCTGGTTGCGGCGCTGGATCGAACATTCCCGCTCATTGAGGTAAATGCCGTTGCCATGCGCATCGCAGAGCACCTGAATCTCGATGTGGCGCGGTTGGGTCACGAATTTCTCGATGAAAATCCGGTCGTCGCCGAAGGAGCTTGCGGCTTCGTTTTTGGACGACTGGAACCCTTCGCGGGCCTCTTCGTCGTTCCAGGCGATCCGCATGCCTTTACCACCGCCACCAGCGGAGGCTTTGATCATCACCGGGTAGCCGATTTCGTTGGAGATTTTCACCGCCTCGTCGGCATCCTCGATGAGGCCCATGTAGCCCGGAACCGTCGAGACACCCGCCTCTTGGGCGAGTTTTTTCGAGGTGATTTTGTCGCCCATGGCTTCGATCGCGCCTGTCGGCGGGCCGACAAAGGCGACGCCCTCGGCAGCCAGCGCCTCGGCGAATTTCGAGTTCTCGGAGAGGAACCCATAGCCTGGATGCACGGCCTGCGCGCCGGTTTGCTTGATCGCGTCCATCACCTTGTCGATGACGATATAGGACTGGTTCGCCGGCGGCGGGCCGATGTGGACCGCTTCGTCCGCCATCTGCACATGCAGCGCGTGTTTGTCCGCATCCGAATAAATGGCGACCGTCTTGATCCCCATCTTCTTGGCGGTTTTCATCACCCGGCAAGCGATCTCGCCGCGGTTCGCAATCAGGATCTTGTCGAACATGTCCTGCCCTCTCCCTTTCTTAAATCAGTCCCGACCGGGCGGCTGCCCGCTGTCGGATCGTCAGTTTCAAACACGAAAAAGCTCCCCGGACGGTCACGCCCGAGAAGCTCTCAACACTCCGGTCCAAAGGCCGCGTCAGACGGCCGTTCAGACGGTTATGATCAGTTACAGATGCCTGCGTCGTCGCAGTAGGTGCCTGCGAGCGCACCGAGAGCCGCGCCGGTGAGCGCGTTGTTGTCGGTCGCATCGGCGACGACGGCACCCGCAGCGGCACCGGCGAGAGCACGTTCGCCGTCTGTCTGCAAACAGCCCGCAAGGGCGGAGACGGAAACGAGGGAAAGGATAAGAATGGATTTGCGCATTTTTCTGCTCTTGATGTGGTTATGACTGCGCCAATGCTAGCCCAGGTCAACCCCATCGAAAAGAGATTTTCGCGCGTACACAGGGCATGGGCGAAACCACGCCCAGCCGCTTTATCCTTGCGACCCACGCATCCTGAAAAGAAAGAGTGGCGAGGGCCGCGCGGGGGGAGCACGGACCTCGCCAGAGGGGAAGGGTAACGGTTTTCAGAACAGGCTCCGACGTTGCTGGTCGTCATTGCCATGGGAAAAGGATGGGATGTAATCCGCTCGCTCACAAGGCCATGCCCGCCCTGCCCGCCGATATGGGCAGCAGTTCGCGCAAATGCCGGTATGCCAAGCGAAAACCCGCGCATCAGTCCCTCATGTCCTCGTCATTATCGCCGTTCCACATCTCGTCCCAGTCGGGCATCTCTTCGACCTCGTCCTCGGCGAAGATTTCGGGGAAAGAGGCCATGGCGCGGCGCAGGTCGATTTGCAAAAGCGCCTCATAGGACGCCGGATCGAAATCCTCCGGGTCCGCAGGCACCACTTCGCGCCCGAAAAGCCAGGACAGACGCCCGGCATCGAGATTGCCACGTTCAAACGCCTCCTCACCGAAATGCTCCCAGAGCGCCTTCATGAAACCGGCATCGGCGCGTTTGTCGGCCGGTTTGCGGTCCTTGTAGCGCTCCAACGCCTTCAGAGGCGTCACGCCTTTCGGGTTCGCGCGTCGAATGACGAATTGATAATCGGAGCCGGGCAAACGCCCCGGAAACCCCTTGTGTTTGAGCATGTAGTCGCGTGCCATCAGCTGTCTCCCTCATCAGGTCTGCGCGCAATCAGGTCGATCTCGACCAATGCGCCCACGGCCAACGCGGTCACGCCCACTGTGGTGCGCGCCGGAAGCCGATCGAGAGGGAAGTAGCTTTTGTAGGTCTCGTTGAACAGGGCGTAGTCGCGTTCGAACTCAGTCAGGAAACAGCGGCACTGCATAATATGCTCGGCACCAAGGCCCAGTTCATTCAAAATAAGTAAAAGATTGTCCATCACGCGGCGCGTCTGCGCCTCGATCCCATCCGGGAGAGGCGCGTCGGGGGCGTTTGGATCGGTCGGCATCTGGCCGGTCAGAATGACCCAGCCATCGTCCTCGACCGCATGCGAAAACGGCGCGACGGGACGCGGGCCGTTGGAGAACATGTGGAACTTCGGGCCGCGTGGAATATTTTTTCTAACCGGACGCTTACGCAAATGTTCTTTAACCAACACATCAGAGACAATCTCTTCAGAGCTTTTCTTAGACAGTTCTTCGATACGCTCCAGAGGGATCAATTTACCACGTATTCCCCAAAAGCCGCGACCAAGATGCTCAAAAAGATCTTCATAGCAGAAGACTTCTGAGTCGCTAGAATGCTGCTGGATGGTTCTACGAACAGGGCTTTTCCAATGCGGCGTTAAATCACGATCAGTCGTTCTCTCAATATATTCATAGAGATCACTATATCGCGCAGCGCCACCAAGAGCATCAAGAGCGTCATAGATTTCATCAACCCATTTCATGGTCATCTCAAAACGCCTCCCATTCACAGACGCCATCCACCGGACGATAGGCCTCAAAGACCTGCGCCACATCTGGATCAGGCGATCCGAATTCGGTCGGGGCTTCGGAAAGCGAAATCACGATCATCGCAGGTTCCGGTGTGCCGAGGCGCGGCAAGGCGTAGCCGACGCAAAGCGCCGAAAGATCGGCCTCAAGCTCCTCATAAGACAGGTCTTTCAAATAGCGCGGCAGCTCAGGTGCGAGAAACCGAAACCGCGCAGTGAGCCCCATGGCGGGCTGATCCATCACGGTTTCGAAAAATTCCACCGGCTGGCCGGAAGGCACGGTCAAGTCCTGCGCCTCGACGGGCGTCAATTCCGCCAAGGCGGCAAAGCCCACGACAGAGGCCAAAGCCGCAGATGCGATGCGTCTTGCAATCATGTCATGGCCTCCTCTGTCTTCGTGTCTCTCACAGTGCCTCTTTGGGCGAACCGAGCCCAACGGGCGCGATTATCGGGATCATCGAGCACCGCCTGAATGCGGGCTTCGCTGTCGTGTTTCGGGAACCGCCCCGCGATCATGCCGCCTGCGGTGATCTCCAGATCCGCACCCTGCACCGCCACCCGCACCACGGGTGCCAGCCCGCGCAGGGATTGCAGCGCCCGCCACATGTCCTGACGCACCTGATGCGCCACGCGGGATTTGCGCAAACCCGCCCCGCCCGCGATCACGGTCGTGGCCGCGACATCGAAACGGGCGGGGATGCGGCGCGCCACGATGAGCGCGCCGTCCACCTCGGACATATGCCAACGAGTTCGGCTCACAACATCCGCCTCAGAGCGGAATGTTGTCGTGCTTCTTCCACGGGTTCTCGAGCTTTTTATTGCGCAAGCTCGCGAAGGCCCGGGCCACACGTTTGCGGGTCGAACGCGGTTGGATCACCTCGTCGATGAACCCGCGTTCCGCCGCCACGAAGGGGTTCGCAAACCGGTCTTCGTAGTTTTGCGTGTGGGCCGCGATTTTGTCGGCATCGCCAAGATCGGCACGATGGATGATTTCGGTCGCCCCTTTGGCACCCATCACTGCAATCTCGGCGGTCGGCCAGGCGTAGTTGAAATCACCGCGCAGGTGTTTCGACGCCATCACGTCATAGGCGCCGCCGTAGGCCTTACGGGTGATCACGGTCACTTTCGGCACGGTCGCTTCGCCGTAAGCGAACAGAAGCTTCGCGCCATGTTTGATCACGCCGCCATATTCTTGAGAGGTCCCCGGCAAGAAGCCCGGCACATCGACCAACGTCAGCACCGGAATTTCGAACGCGTCGCAGAAGCGCACGAAACGGGCGGCTTTCTTCGAGCTGTCGATGTCGAGACAGCCCGCGAGCACCATCGGCTGGTTCGCCACCACGCCGACCGTCTGGCCTTCGAGGCGGATGAACCCGGTGATGATGTTCTTGGCGTGGTCTTCCTGAATCTCGTAGAAATCGCCCTCGTCCGCGATCTTGTGGATCACTTCTTTCATGTCATAGGGCGTGTTCGCGTTGTCCGGGATGATCGTGTCGAGCGAGGCTTCGATCCGGTTTGGTTCGTCAAAGAACGGGCGGACCGGCGCTTTTTCACGGTTGTTGAGCGGCAGGAAATCGACGAGGCGACGCACTTCGGTCAGTGCTTCGACGTCGTTTTCAAACGCACCGTCGGCGACGGAGGATTTCTTGGTGTGCGTCGAGGCCCCGCCCAATTCCTCGGCGGTCACCACCTCGTTCGTCACGGTTTTCACCACGTCGGGGCCGGTCACGAACATATAAGAGGTGTCTTTCACCATGAAGATGAAGTCGGTCATCGCGGGCGAATAGACAGCCCCACCGGCACAGGGCCCCATGATGACGGAGATCTGCGGCACGACGCCGGAGGCCATGATGTTGCGCTGGAACACTTCGGCATAGCCCGCAAGCGAAGCGACGCCTTCCTGAATCCGGGCACCACCCGAGTCGTTCAGACCGATGACAGGCGCGCCGTTCTGCACTGCCATATCCATGATCTTGACGATTTTCTCGGCGTGGGTTTCCGACAAAGACCCGCCGAACACCGTAAAATCCTGCGAAAAGACATAGACCATCCGCCCATTGATCGTGCCCCAGCCGGTGATCACACCGTCGCCGTAAGGCTTGCTGGCTTCCATGCCGAAATCGGTGCAGCGGTGGGTTTTGAACATGTCGAACTCTTCGAAGCTGTCTTCGTCGAGAAGCAACTCGATACGTTCGCGCGCGGTCAGCTTGCCCTTGGCATGCTGGCTGTCGATGCGACGCTGCCCCCCTCCCAGGCGGGCGTCATCGCGGCGATCGTGAAGTTCTTTGATGATGTCTTTCACGGATAGGCCTCCTCGTCATTTCCCTCGCACCATAGGCGGAAGCAATAATATTTCATAGCGGAGTCTGGCAGATTTGCAAAAGATGCAAAGCATATCAGCTGAAAATCGCAAAAATGCAAATTTTCACCCCTCTCGAAGCCTCAACACTTTCACAGCATGACTGCAATATACGCGCAACGCCCCGCACAAGCTGTGCAAAAACCAAGCCGCGCTGCGCCAGAATCTCCGTAGACAGAAAACAAGACCCACCTATGGTGAGGCAATGGCTCAAAAACCGATCTCACGTTTTCTCGACAGGCGCACCCCGCCGCATATCTTCACGCTCGTTCTCATGGCTGGCACCTCCGCCATGAGCATGAACGTCTTCCTGCCCGCTCTGCCGGAAATGACCGAATATTTCGGCACAGAGTATAGCGTGATGCAGCTGTCCATCGCGATTTTCCTTGCGGTGAACGCAGCCTTGCAACTTGTGGTCGGGCCGCTTTCCGACCGCTTCGGGCGGCGCCCGGTTTTGATCGGCGGCATCGTGATTTTCCTCTTGGCCACGCTGGGCGCAATCTACGCCCCTTCGGCGCAGATCTTTCTCCTGATGCGCGCCGTTCAGGCCGGGATCGTCACCGGCATGGTCTTGTCCCGCGCCATCGTGCGCGACATCGTGCCGGGCGAAGAGGCCGCACAGATGATCGCCTATGTCACCATGGGCATGTCGCTTGTGCCGATGGTGGCGCCAACCGTGGGCGGCTATCTGACCAAGCTCTTCGGCTGGCAAAGCAGCTTCTGGCTTTTGTTTGCCGTTGGCCTTGTTTTATTGGTGATTGTCATCTTCGACTCGGGCGAAACGGCCCCAAAAACCGGCGGATCGGTCCGCGACACGCTGCGCGGTTTCCCCGAGTTGATGCGCTCGCAACGCTTTCTCGGCTACGCCATCTCCGCCGCCACCGCCTCCGGCGCCTATTTCGCCTTTCTGGGCGGCGCACCCTTTCTGGGCTCCAATATTTTCCACCTGACCGAAGACCGCCTTGGCCTCTATATGGCTGCGCCTGCCGTGGGATATTTCTTCGGCAATTTTCTGGCGGGCAAATTCTCCGCCCGCTTCGGCATGAACACGATGATCCTGATCGGCGCGGGCATTTGTTCGTTGGGTGTCTTTGCCTCGCTCATGCTGTTCCTGATCGACCGCGCCACACCCGAGAGCTTCTTTGCGCTCATCACGCTTTTGGGTCTTGGCAATGGCATGCAATTGCCGAATTCCATCGCCGGATCGCTCTCCGTGCGACCTCACTTGGCGGGCACTGCAGCGGGTCTCGGCGGCGCGATGTTCATCGGCGGCGGCGCCATCCTGTCGGCTTTTGCGGGCACGGTTTTGACCGAAGACGGCGGCGCGACACCGCTTTTGATCATCATGCTCTGCGCGTCTTTCTCTTCCATTCTGGCGGCCCTTTGGGTCATTCACCGCGAACGCATCTTTGTGGAAAGCTGACCCCAGCCTCACAGGACACACGGCCAGGATGTGACGTTTCTCCTCTTGCCAGACGGGGTTTGCAGTGGCAAATCTTGTTTTGCAAAAGGCGTCACGCCCCCTCTTGAGGGGCAAAAGTGAGGAAAAATGGCCCAGCAAAAACTCTATGCCGGCGCAAAATTGCGCGAGACCCGCACGCGGCTCGGCCTCACGCAACGTGCCTTTGCCGAAAAACTTGGCGTCTCCCTGCCCTATCTCAACCAGATGGAGAACAACAACCGCCCGGTCTCCACCGGCGTGGTGCTCGCCTTGGCGCAGGAGTTCGGTTTTGACGTCACCGAGCTGTCCTCTGGCGACGCCGAACGCATGGTCACGGATATGCGCGAGGCGCTGGCCGATCCGGTCTTTGCCGATGGCGCGCCGCCCTTGGCCGATCTGCGGCTCGCAGCCTCCAACGCGCCTGCGCTCGCCCGCGCCTTTCTTGAGTTGCACCGCGCCTATCGCCAGACCACTGAGCGCCTCGCCTCGATGGACGAGGCGCTGGATCGCGAAGACAGCCCGGCGCGCGCGAGCCCCTGGGAAGAGGTCCGCGACTTCTTTCACTACTGCGACAACTACCTCGACGCCGTCGACCGCGCCGCCGAAAACTTTGCCCGCCCGCATGGCGAGGCCCGCGATGTGGTGCGCGCCGCGATCGAGACGCTGGAGCAAAAGGGCATCACACTGCGCAGCGGCACGAAGGAGCTGCGCCGTTATGATGAGCGCGCGGGCGAACTGACGATTTCCTCGCGCGCCTCCACCGCGACGCGGCGGTTCCAGATTCTGCACCAACTGGCCTTGGTCACACAGGGCAAATTGCTCGACGCGACGCTTGATTTGGCACGGTTCCAAAGCGAAGAAGCTCGCCAGATCGCCCGTATCGGCCTTGCGAATTATTTCGCGGGGGCTGCGCTTTTGCCCTATGGCGCGTTTTTGGAAGCGGCACAGGAGACCCGGCATGACCTTGAGATGTTGGCCGAAAGGTTCGGCGCCTCTGTCGAGCAGGTTGCACACCGGCTATCGACCCTGCAACGCCCCGGCGCCAAGGGGATTCCGTTTTATTTCGTCCGCGTCGATCAGGCCGGGACGATCACCAAACGCCATTCCGCCACACGGCTGCAATTTGCCCGCTATGGCGGTGCCTGCCCGCTATGGAATGTGCACCAAGCCTTTGAACGGCCGGGACATTTCCTGCGCCAACTGGCGGAAACGCCGGACGGGGTGCGCTATCTGTCGATTGCACGCGATGTCTCGAAGCCCGGCGGCGCCTTTCATGCGCCGGTGCGGCGATACGCGATCGGGCTGGGCTGCGAGGTCACCCATGCCTCCGAGCTGGTCTATGCCGACGATCTCGACGTGTCGAAACCGGCGGCCTTTGAGCCCATCGGGATTTCCTGTCGGATTTGCGAGCGCCGGGATTGTCACCAACGCTCGATCCCGCCTTTGGAGCGGCGGTTGAGCATCGACCCGAACGACCGCGGCACGCTGCCCTATCGGATCGACTAGGTTCAGCGTTTACTGGTCAGGTAAATGCCCCCGAGGATCAGCACGGAGGCCAGGACGAACCGTAGCCCCAGCGCCTCACCGAGGAAGAGCACCCCGCCCAAGGCGGTGATCAGCGGCACGGAGAGCTGTGCGCTGGCGGCCAGAGGGGCGCTGATCCTCGGCAGGACGCGGTACCAGAGCATGTAGCCGAGCGCGGAGGCGCCGCCGCCCGACAGCAGGGCCATGAGCCAGCCGAAGCCGGTGAGCTGTGGTGGGCTGAGGAGGAAGATGAGGAGCACGAGCGGCAGGGTACCGATGAAGTTGCGGATGGTGCGCCCGGTGGGCTCTCCGGCACCTTGGCCCAGCAGACTGTAGACGCCCCAGGCCACACCGGAAAGCGCCATGAGCAAAGCGGCCTCCAAGGGCGGCGCTTGCAGACCGGGGAGCAGCAGCCAGACCAAGCCCGCCATGGCCAGGATGACCCCCGCCCCGCCCAAGGCCCCGATCCGCAGCCCGCGCGCACGGGCGACGGCCAGCATGGTGACCTGCACCACGGCGAAAAGGATCAGCGCGCCGCTGGCGGCGGACATGGCGCGGTAAGAGAGCGAAAAGGCGGCGGCGTAGACAAAGAGCGCTGCGATGGCAGGGATGTCTTGACGCTTTGGCAAGAGCGCGTTCCCCCGCAGCGCGCCGATCAGCAAAAGCACCAGAGCCCCGGAGGCGAGCCGCACACCTGCAAAAGACAGTGCGCCATTGGCCGGATCGGTGAGCGCCGCGCGGGTCAAAAGCGAATTGGCCGCGAAGGCCATGAGGGTCAGCGTCAAAAGGCCGAGCAGGCGCAGTCGCTGACTGCTGTGATATGATGTCCCCATGATCTCCCCCGCATGTCCGTTCAGACCATAGTGTCGCTTTGGGGCAAAGGCACAAGACGGCAAAGACAACATTCCGGTGAGGCAATGGTGATCTTTGACGGTGATCTTTGACGCGCAAGACTGATATTTTGTGGAAAAGTGGCGCGGTTGACGGGGCTCGAACCCGCGACCTCCGGCGTGACAGGCCGGCACTCTAACCAGCTGAGCTACAACCGCGCGATGCCTTTTCAGACAGTGCCCTTTCAGGCGTGCCCCGAGGGGCTATAGATCGGCAGCGATGGCGCGGTTGACGGGGCTCGAACCCGCGACCTCCGGCGTGACAGGCCGGCACTCTAACCAACTGAGCTACAACCGCCCGCTGCCCGATCAGGACCGTGTCCTGAACGTGAGGGGCGTTCTATGGCCGGGGCGCGCCCTCGTCAAGCGGGGAATCGCGAAAAAGTGTCGGGGGCGAGAAAAAACTTTGAACCGGCAAAACTGCGCCCCTAAAGTCCACCCCCGCCCGGCAAGCCCACTCTTGCCAGAAGCGTGTTTTCACTTTCTGCGCCGTCTTTTCTCAAGCCTTTTTTCGAACGCTTCCCGCGTTGTTGGAGCGGTCCAGACGCCCCAAACACAGACAAATGGCATGAGGCCAGCCAAGACATGTGCAAGATAAGGAAGATAACGGCGATCCTCCCTCCACCACTGGGGCTCGTAGACCGCCAAATAGAGAAGAAAGATCTCGATGCCTGCACAAATCAGTGCGGCCCTCACCACGCCGCCCTTGCTGGCCTGGTTCCTGATCCGTATTTCTTCGACGATCCGCACATCCACCTTCCGCAGACTGAGAGACCACAGGCCATTCACGGTCATTAAGACAGGCGCACACCTTGCATTGCAAGCGCATGCCGCAGATTTCGCAGGATAAGGGAAATGGTGGGTCGTGAGAGGCTCGAACTCCCGACATCTTCGGTGTAAACGAAGCGCTCTACCAACTGAGCTAACGACCCGGGGTCCGGCTCATTTAGGGGAAAACAAACGAGCTGGCAAGAGGGGGAGATGCAATATCCCGTCTCTTACCCTTTTGCCTTGCGCCAACCGGCGGCGCGGGCCTCGTCCTCGGAACAGAACCAGCGTTCGCCGGAGGCCGCGTTGATCCGCGTGCCCTCATACCAGCGCCCGCCGGGCATGTGGTAGAGCTTGCCGGAGCCGGAAATATTGCCCTTGATCGCGCAGTCCGACGGCGGTGTTTGCGGCGCGCGTGCGGTGCGCGTTTCGGCGCGATACGCGGAGGGCGGCTGACTTCCGGCGCGCCAGAGGCCATGCCCGCCAGCGCGTGCCGCCCCTTCGTCCGCAACGTAATCGCGACTGTATTTGGCATAGGCATAGGCGGCACCCGCGCGGACCATTTCGGCATTCAGATCGCCCTCTGCGCCGTAACACACGGCCACCGAGCGACCATAGCGATCACGGTCCTTTTCCACGCAAGCAATGGTACCAACGGCCAGCCGCTCCAGCACCGCTTTCGACCAGGTGCCACAGGCCCAGGCCTCGCCGCGCATATCGCTACAGCTTTGCGACATCTCGGGCGCGTCGATGCCGTGGAGACGGATTTTGACCGCGCCGATCGCCAAGGTGTCGCCGTCCACGACACGCAACGCCCCGTCACGTCCGGACAGAATGGCGCCTTTGAGAGAGATGTTTTCGTGAGCGTTTGAGGCAAGTTTTGCAGTCTCGACAGCCTGCACTTCGTGCGCCTCCCTTTCGCTCACGGCCTCGGCCGTCTCGAAAGGAAAAAGGGTCACCCCGAGACCCAGCGCGGCCCAAAAAGCCGCAACATATGGTAGTTTACCCAACCTCACACACGACTTGTGCATGATTTGTTCTCATAACGCAAGAGGGCGCGTCCCCTTTCGGTTAACGCGCCCTCAAGCATATCAAACGGTCTCAAGCGACCTGATCCGGCCTCAGGCCATGGCGGTCAGCGCCTTGTAAATCTCATCCTTGAGATGCATGCGTTTCTTGCGCAATTCGGTCAGCGCCAGATCCTCCATCGGCTGCACATCGGTCTCGGCCAGATGCACCTGATCGTTCAGCGCGTCATATTCCTGCATCATATGCGCGAAATGCGGATCAGCGGCCTTCAATTCGCTGATCTTGTCAGCGAGGTCCGGGAAATCGGCGGCCAGTTGGTGCGGGGTGTTGGACATTGCGCGTCTCCTCTTTCGTGTCCTTCGTTGAGGCCAGTCTGGACGGTCAGACCGCCGCAGCGCTTTGACGCGGATCAAGAAAAGCGGCTTTCTCGACAAAAGCGCCGCCTGAGGACCGACGTGCGGATTTGCGGGCCGCGGCGTGCGCATAGCATGGATTGCCATTCGCTGCCGTAGCCGCCAGTCTCCGCCCATGACACAGGCCACTTCCGATACATCCTCGAAGATGCCCAACACGATGAAAGGCATTCTCTGGATGCTTTTCATGACGCTTTGCTTCGTCATGGTGAATGTTCTTGTGAAATATGTCGGCAATGGGCTTCCGGTGCTCGAAAGCGCGTTTTTGCGCTTTCTTCTGGGGCTGGTTTTCCTCATCCCCGCCCTCGGCGCCGTGCGTCAGGTGCGTTTCACGCCACGTGTTTGGAAACTGACCTTTGGCCGGGCGCTGTTTCATGCGCTGGCGATGAGCTGCTGGTTTTACGCCATGACGCGCATCCCGATGGGCGAAGTCACCTCGCTCAACTTCATGAACCCGATCTATATCACCATCGGCGCGGTGGTGATGTTCGGCGAAAAGATCGCCCTGCCCCGGATTTCCGCGCTCGTCGTGGCCTTTCTCGGCGGCCTTGTGATCCTGCGCCCCGGCTTTCGCGAGATTGACCCCGGCCATCTGTCGATGATGCTTTCGGCCATGGCCTTTGCCGGCTCCTACCTGATCGCCAATCGGCTGGTCAAAGAGCTCCCCGCCTCCGTCGTCGTCTTTCTGATGTCGGTGACGGTGCCCATCGTGATCGCGCCCTTCGCGCTTTTACATTGGGAGACGCCGACGCTGCATGAGCTGATTTTGCTCTTCCTCACCGCCGCGTTCGCCACGATGGGTCATTACGCCATGACCCGCGCCTTTGCCTGTGCGCCGCAATCGGTGCTGCAACCCGTGGTGTTCATCCAACTGATCTGGTCGGTGAGCTTTGGCTATCTTCTGTTTGACGAAAGTGTTGATCCCTATGTGCTTTTGGGCGGTGCAATGATCATCGGCGCGGTGTCCTTCATCACTTGGCGCGAGGCCCGCAAAAAGGCTCGCGCCTGAAACTCATCTGACACGCACCTGACGCCTCAGGCCCGCTTTGCGCGCAGTTCCGACAGGATATGCGAGACCAGAACCCCGAGGATCGCCAATGCCAGCATGGCCGCAATCGGGCGGTTGACGAAATCGAGCGGGCTGTCGACGCGGGCCATGGCGGCGCGCAGTTTGACCTCCATGATGCCGCCCAGAACCATGCCCAAGATGATCGGCACGGAGGGCAGGTTCAGCCGTTTGAGCACCAGCCCCAGCACCCCGAACCCGGAGGCGATGGCGCAATCCACCACCGAATTGCGCAGGCTGTAGACGCCGACAAAGCTGAGGATCAGCACCATCATGCCCAGAAACCGCGTCGGGATTCGGATCAGGCGGATCAGCCAGTTGGACGACACCAGCATGAACAGGATGACGATGACGTTGAGGGCCAAAAGCGCGATGTAGAGCGCGTAGATGAAATCCATCCGGTCCTGAAACAGCGCGGGCCCCGGCACCACGTTATGGACGTAGAACACCGAGAGCATCATCGCGGTCAGCGCCTCGCCCGGAATGCCAAGCGCCAAAAGCGGGATCATCGCGGCGGCGGGCACGGCGTTGTTGGCGCTTTCGGAGGCGACCAGCCCCTCCTCCGATCCCTTGCCGAACAGCTCCGGATGGCGCGAAGATTTTTGCGCAAAAGTATAGCTCATGAACTGCGCGGTGAATTCGCCGACGCCGGGGATCATCCCCATCAAGACGCCAAAGAACGACCCGCGCGCCGCGATCTTTTTATGCCGGAGCACACCCAGCATTTCCTGCCCGACATGGCCTTTGATCGGCGCGGCGTCCGGCGCGCTTTCCGAGTCGACCAAAAGCGCCAGAGCCTGAGAGATCGCGAAAAGCCCGAGCACCACGACGATCAGATCGAGCCCGGAGGTCAGCCAGCCCTGCCCGAAGGTGAAGCGCATGGTGTATTTCACCGGCTCCATGCCGATGGATTGCAAAAGGATGCCAAATCCCGCCATCATCCCGGCCGCCGCGACCTGTCCACGGTGCGCCACGATGACCAGAACGATGCCCAGAAGGGCCGCGAGAAAAATCTCCCGCGCCCCGAACATCGGCGCGATTTTGGCCAGCACGGGCGACAGCACGATGAGGGCGAGGATCGACAGGATGCCGCTGAAAAACGACGCACCATAGGCCAACCCAAGCGCCTTGGCCGCTTCTCCGCGTTGGGTCATCGGGTAGCCGTCGTAGGTGGTCAACGCGTTGACCGCCGTGCCGGGCGTGTTGATCAGAACCGCCGGAAGCGAGCCGCCGAACATCGACGAGCCGTAAATCCCCAAAAGCATCACCAGCCCCACCAAGGGCGGCAAGGCGAAGGTCGCAGGCAACAAGATGGCGATCGCCACGGCAGGGCCGACGCCCGGAATGGCACCGATGATCACGCCGCCGATCGATCCGATCAAAAGCGCCACAAGCACATCGAGGCTCATCAACATATCGAGGCCGGAAAGAAGCGTCTCCATTCTGCGAACCCTTTAGAAATTAACCATCATGAAGGTGCGGATGCTCTCGGGCAGATAGGCGTAAAGCGCACCTGCGGGCACCTTGACCTGAAGCCCGGCCTTGAACACCGCAACCACTGCAAAGCCGAAGGCCGCCGCCCAAAAGACGCTTTTGGCGGAGCGATAACCCAGACGCCTCGTCAGCAGCACGGCAAAAAGCATGGTGGCGGGCAGATAGCCGATCACCGGCACCAGCCAGACATAACAGAGAAACCAGGCAACGAATTCGAGCGAACGCAGCCAGTAGACCACCTCAGCGCCACGTCCCTCTTGACGGGCGGAGACGAGAGAGCTCATCAGATGCACCGCACCGAAGCCCACCATCATGACAACTCCGACGGCGGGCCAAAAGGCGGGTTGTGCAAAGAGCACGGTGTTTGCGACCCAGGTCGTCTGGACCGGCAAAAGCACCAAAGTGGCGAGCGAGAACGCCATGAAGGCGGTGGCGAAAACCAGATCTCCGGGGCGTCTCTCCCGTCGCAACATCCCCGCCAAAGCTGTCATTCCCGCCATATCCTCAGCCCTTTGCATCCGGGGCGGACCCAAGGTCCAGCCCCTTGGTTTCTCATTTGGATTTAGTCAATCGCCGCACTGATCCGCGCCATGGTTTCAACATCCACCCCCATCTGAGCCTCAGAGGTGGCGGCGTCTTTCCAATAGATCAGCGCGCCGGTCTGGGCGGCCAGATCCTTGGCCGCGTCGGACATCATGACCTTCTCGGCCACCACAGAGATTTTTTCGCGCACCTCCTCCGGTGTGCCCTCTTTCAGGAACAGCCCGTTCCAGGTCGAAAGATCGAGATCGGGCAGCACTTCGCCCACCGTCGGCGTGTCCGGCAGGATCGAAATACGGTCTTCGGTGACGGAGGCGAGGAAGGTCAGATCGTCGATGCAGGGCATCACCAGTTGCAGCGTTGTGTTGATCACATCCGCGTCACCCGAGGCCAGAGTGTTGCAATCAAGCGCATCGAAAGCCGCGTTGGAAGAGAACTCGAAACCCATAGATTTCGCGATGGCAAATGTGTGCCGTGCCGGCGTGGTCACATCGCCGAAATGCCCCAAAGTGACGTCGTGATCCTTGGCATAGGCGGCCAATTCGTCGAGCGTTTTATAGGGCGCATCGGCTTTCGCGGCGATCACGAAGGGATAGGTCACGAAAATGCCGACCGGCTCGAACGGGTTGCCTTCGAGCGGCGGAATGCCGAGATGCGGTCCCACCAGTGGCACGTCGATCACAAAGGAGCCGACCGTGTAGCCATCCGCAGGGGCCAAAGCCACCTCGACCGCGCCGGGGAACGGACCGCCGCCGCCACCGGGTTTGTTCACCACGGCGGCGGGCACATCATAAGTGGCCTGAAACTCATCGGCAATCATCCGCGTCAGGATGTCCTCGAGATCGCCCGGCGGGAAGGGCACCACGAATTCGACGGGTTTCTCGGGGTATTCGGCGGCTGCGGCCAATGGCAGTGCGGCCAGCGCAGCGATCGTGCCGTATTTCAAAAGCGAGGTCATGGCGGTCTCCTGTCCAAACATCGGCACGCGCGCCGATTTGAAAGCGGTGTAAAATCCTGGCCGGCCCGTTGTCTCGGAGTGGGGTCTCGGAGTGGGCCAGATGACAGTAGAATGACAAGCAGGGGCCAATTCTCCATTGCATTTTGTGACATAATTCCGATATTTTGCGCATATTCACTTTGGAAACGGGCGGAAAAGTAATCACATGGCACGCGAAACGCATGGCTATGCGGCGATCCGCAGCACGCTTTTGACCTACGTCCTCGACCGGCTCAATGCGCGCGGGGTGGCGACTCAATCGCTTTTGTCAAAACATGGCATCAGCCTTGATATGTTGAAAGATCCCTATGCGCATCTGTCGATGAACGAATTCAACAGCTTCCTTGAAAGCGCCTCGGAACTCTCGGGAGATCAGCACATCGGCGCGCATATCGGCACGGAAATCCGGGCGGGCGATCTGGGGCCCATGGGCATTCTTTTGTCGCTGTCACGTTCGATCCATATCGGGATTGATCGGATTGCAAAATCTGCCGCAGCGCTTCAGAGCGGCACGGAGATGAGCTTTTTGCCCAATGGCGACGAGATGCTTATGTCCTATCAAATCGAAGACGCGCGCATCTGGCCCCGACGGCAGGATGCGGAGTTTTCACTGGTCGGCACGGTGCAAGTCATCCGCGACAATTTCCTGCGCCGCTGGTCGCCGCAACAGGTGCATTTCGAACACGCCCCGCCGGACGACGACAGTTTCCTGCGGCAATTCTTTCGCTGTCCGATCCTTTATGGCCAGGCGACGAACCGGCTGGTGATGGATCGCGCGCCTTTGATGGAGCTCTACCGCGTCGAAGATGCAGCACTTGTCAGCATGCTGGAGCGCCACATCGAAGATCTGATCGAGGCGACCCCGCATAACAGCACTCTGACCGATGCGGTGCGCACGGTGGTGACCTCGTCGCTGGGGTTGCGACCGATTTCCGTTGAACGCGTGGCCGAAACGCTGGGCCTGTCGCCGCGCAACCTGCAGCGCAAACTCTCTGACGAAGGCACCAGCCTGCGCGATCTTTTGGACGACATCCGCCGCGACCGGGCGACGACGCTTTTGTCGGATGGCGACATCCCCGTGGGAGAGGTCGCCGCCGCGCTCGGATATGCCGACGGCACGGCCTTTTGGCGGGCACACAAACGCTGGTCGAAGCTTACGCCACGCGAAGTGCGCTCGGGCAAGGGCTATCGGTTTTAACAGAGGTTAAGCGCGTCCCTGCACGAAATTTGCGCGCAAATCCGGAAAAGACGGCGCCGACATGGCGTAAAATATCGGAAAAATGGCACGTCCCGCAATGGGCTTTCGGGCGCTTTCCCCCGTTACTGAAGGAAAGAGGCGCATTGCGAAAAGGACGGATGATGACCGAGTTGCCGAAAATCGATTTCATTTACCTGAACGAACAGGACATGATCAAAGCCGGCGTGACCGATATGGCGGGTTGCGTCGACACGATGGAAGACATGTTCAAACTGCTGCATTCCGGCGATTACCGGATGGCGGGGGCCAACAATGACAGCCACGGCGCGATGATCATGTTTCCCGAAAACAGCCCGTTCGAGACCATGCCGAAACCCACCGCTGACCGCCGCTTCATGGCGATGCCGGCCTATTTGGGCGGCCAATACGGCACGGCAGGCGTAAAATGGTATGGCTCCAATATCGCCAACCGCGACAAGGGCCTGCCGCGTTCGATCCTGATGTTCACGCTCAACGACGCCGACACCTCCGCGCCTCTGGCCTATATGTCGGCGAATCTGTTGTCGGCCTATCGCACCGGCGCGGTGCCGGGCGTCGGCGCCCGTCATCTGGCGCGCCAGGACAGCAAGGTGCTCGCCGTGCAAGGGCCGGGGGTGATGGGCAAGACCTCGCTGGCGGCCTTCATGGCGACCTGCCCCGAGATCGACACGGTGAAGCTTTTGGGGCGCAGCCAGGGCTCGATCGATCGCTTTGTCGAGTGGGTGAAAGAGACCTATCCGCAGGTTACCACCATCGAGATCGTCGAGGATCTGGAAACCCTCGTGCGCGGGTCCGACATCGTGACCTATTGCGCCTCGGGCGAAACCGGCGATGTGTCGAAATACCCGATGGTCAAACGCGAATGGCTCAAACCCGGCGCCTTCCTGTCGATGCCCGCCTCCTGCGACATCGACGAGGGCATGAAATCCAAAGACGTGCGCAAAGTCTGCGACAACATCGGCCTCTATGAAGCCTGGTTCGACGAATTGCCGAAACCAGCCCATGTCCATGTGCCCGTCATCGGCGTGAAATTCCTCGACATGATCGAAGAGGGCAAGATGGACCGCGCGGAGTTGGAAGACCTCGGTGCGATCTGTGCGGGCGCCACGCCGGGGCGCCAAAACGAAGACGAGATCATCATCCTCTCGGTCGGCGGCATGCCGGTCGAGGACGTCGCCTGGGGCACGGTGATCTACCGCAACGCGATCGCAAAAGGCATCGGCACGAAACTCAATTTGTGGGACAAACCCGTCCTGCGTTGATCCCTCTGCGCAGGGGGTGCTTCCCTTCGCCCCCTGCGCCTTTTTAGGAACAAACATGACCAAAATCACCAAAGTCAAAACCGGCGCAAAGCTCGAAGAGCTGAGCAGCTATTCGCGGATCGTCATGGTCGACAACTGGATTTTCGTGTCCAACACGGCAGGGCGGAACCCGGAGACCAAAGAGATCCCCGAAGACCTGGCCGAGCAGACCGAACAAGTCTTTGCCAATATCACCCGTGCGCTGAACGCGGTGGACTCCGGGCTTGAAGATGTCGTCTCCACCCGCGTCTTTATCCAAAATCCAGCGGATACCCCGGCAGTGATGGGCATTTTCGGCGAAAAATTCCGCGGCATCGACCCGACCACCACCGTGACGAACCCGCCTCTGGGCTCGGCACACTATAAGGTCGAGATCGAGGTCACCGCCTACAAGGGCGCGGCAGATACCGTGCAAGACCGGATCACACTCTCGCTTTAACTTCAAAGGATTGCGCCATGTCCGACCTCAAGATCTCTGCCCCTGCCATCACGCCCGTCGCCACCTCCGACACCCTGCCCGAACGCACCACGGTTGCCATCATCGGCGGCGGCATCGTGGGGCTCTCGGCGGCGCTCACGCTGGCGGAACGCGGCATTCCCGTGGTCGTGTTGGAAAAGGGGCGGATCGCGGCGGAGCAATCCTCGCGCAATCTCGGCTGGGTGCGCAAAACCAACCGGTTGGCGGCAGATATTCCGCTGGCGCAACAGGCCGAGCGGCTCTGGGCCGAGATGCCGCAGCGCACCGGGGAACAGGTCGGCTATCGCCAAAACGGCATCATGTTCGTGGCGGGCTCCGACAGCGAGATGGAGATGTATCGCGGCTGGCATGACTCTGTGCAGGGGCTCGATCTCGGCAGTCGGCTTTTGAGCGCAGCCGAGATTGACGCGCTTGTACCCGGCGGCCGGACCGCGTGGAAAGGCGGGGTTTACACCCCCTCGGACGGCTATGCCGAACCGACGCGGGCCAGCTCCGCCCTTGCCAAGGCGGCGCAGGAAAAAGGCGCGATCATCCTTGAGCGCTGCGCCGTGCGCACCATCGAGACCAAGGCCGGACAGGTCAGCGGCGTGGTGACTGAGCGCGGCGAGATCGCCTGTGATCAGGTCATCCTTGCAGGCGGGCTTTGGTCGCGGCGGTTCTTGGGCAATATGGGCGTGGCCCTGCCCGTCCTGCCGCTGATTTGCTACGCGTTTCGCACCACGCCTCTTGAGGGCCCGAGCGACATTGCCGTGGGCGGCCCGGATTTTTCCTTTCGCAAACATGAAAGCGGCGGCTATGTGATCACTCATCGCGCCGCCCTCGGGTCGCCTTTCGTGTTGGATCACGCGCTGATCGGCATGAAATACTTGCCGACACTCAAACATACCTACAACATGATCCGCCCGGTCTTTCCCGGACCGCTGATCGAGGATCTGAAACTGGCGCGCAAATGGTCGCGCGACCGGGTTTCGCCTTTCGAGCGCGCCCGCGTGATGGACCCGGCGGCAAACGACAAGATCAACGCTCAGGCGCTCGACAATCTGCGCAAAGCCTGGCCGGTGTTCAAAGAGGCCGAAATCGCAGAGGCCTGGGCCGGAACCATGGACATCACGCCGGATTCGAACCCGGTGATCGACCGAATTGATGCTGTTCCGGGACTGACGATTGCGACGGGCATGTCCGGCCATGGCTTTGGCACGGGACCCGCCGCGGGGCAGTTGGTGGCGGAACTGGCGACCGGCGCCGAGACCTGTGTCGATCCCGCGCCCTATCGGTTTTCGCGGCTCTAGGCGCCCGCGATCAGGCTGATCGCGATGGACCACATGACAAGCGCGATGCCCCCGTCGAGCACACGCCAGGACAGGTCACGGGCAAAGATCGGAGCGAGGAACCGCGCACCGAATCCCAGAGCGAAGAAGAACAGCAAAGAGGCGCTGGCCGCCCCCATCGCAAAGCCTGCCCGTGCTTCGCCAAACCGGGCGGAGATCGCTCCCAAAAGCACCACTGTGTCGAGGTAGACATGCGGGTTGAGCCATGTGAGCGCCAGCGCGGTGAGCATGGCGGCCGTGCGACTGTGCCCCTCTCCCTCAGCGGCCTCAAGATGCGCGCCACCGTGCCAGGCAGAAAGGGCCGCCTTGGCCCCATAATAGATCAGAAACGCCGCGCCCCCCCAGCGCAGGATCGGCAATAAAGGCGGAAAGGCTTTGGATATTTGCGCCGAGGCGAAGACGCCCAGCGTGATCAGCACCGCGTCCGAGAGCGCGCAGATCAGCACGACCGGCAGCACATGCGCGCGTTTAAGGCCTTGGCGCAAGACGAAAGCATTCTGCGCGCCAATGGCGACGATGAGGCTCAGCCCAGTAAGAAGCCCGGTGAGGGCGGCGTGCAGCATGTCTTGTGTCATGAAAACTCCTTTGTCAGGCGGAGTTACGGGGCTTGAATGAATTAGACAAATTAAACTTCTTATGTCTAAATTAGTTATGCTTAATTCTTCCGATTACCCCGCGCTCACCGCATTGGCTGCCGTTTTGCAGAACGGCTCTTTCGAAGGGGCGGCAGAACGGCTCTCTGTCACGCCCTCGGCCATTTCGCAACGCATCAAGGCGTTTGAGGAGCGGTTGGGCAGCGTTTTGGTGATCCGTGGCACGCCCTGCGTGGGCACTGAGACGGGCCGGCGTCTTGCGCGGCATATGGAAGAGGTCGGGCTTTTGGAGCGCCAGTTGATCCGCGATCTTGGAAAGACAGAAAATGCCGCAGTTTCCGTTCCCATTGCGGTCAATGCCGACAGCCTCGCCACCTGGTTCTGTAGCGCGATGGCGCCCGTCTCCGGCATGTTGTTTCAGCTCCAGATCGACGATCAGGACCACTCCGCCGACTGGCTCAAACGCGGCGAAGTGATGGCCGCCGTCTCGTCCCGCGACACGCCGGTCTCGGGCTGTGATCTCATGCCTCTGGGCGCGCTGCGTTATCTGCCGGTGGCAACGCCTGAGTTCGTGGCGCAGCATTTCCCCGAGGGGCTGACGCCAGAAGCCTTCGCCCGCGCCCCCTCGTTGATCTATGATGAAAAAGACCGGCTACAAGACACTTGGGCCGCACATCAGGCCGGGCGGCGTGTCTCCCTGCCCGCCCACCGCATCCCCTCGACCCATGGCTTTGTCGATGCGGCTCTGGCGGGGCTGGGTTGGGGGTTGAACCCTTTAGCGCTCTTACAACCACACCTGGACAGCGGCCGCCTCATCGCCCTCTCGCCTGAGCCTTGGGACATCCCGCTTTACTGGCATATCTCGCGGCTGAGTGCGCCGAGGCTCACCGACCTCACAGACGCCGTGAAACGCGCCGCGAAAACCCATCTGGTGCAAAAAACCCCGCCTGAAAAGACGGGGCTTTCTCAATTCATATGACTTGGCTCAGAGCTGTGCCGCGACGTCTTCCGGCACGTCGAAATTCGCCGTCACCGATTGCACGTCATCGTCATCTTCAAGTGCTTCGACCAGACGCATCAGCTTTTGCGCAGTCTCGAGGTTCACCTCAGTGCGGTTCTGCGGCTTCCAGATCAGCTTGGATTCCTTGGACTCGCCCAGCTCGGCTTCCAGCGCGTCGGAGACAGCCGCCAGATCGCCATCGGCAGTGTAGATCCAATGCCCTTCTTCGTCGCTTTCGACATCCTCGGCGCCGGCTTCGATGGCGGCCATCATCACGGTGTCCGCATCGCCCACTTCGGCGTCATAGGTGATTTCGCCCACACGGTCGAACATGAAGGCCACAGAGCCGGAGGTGCCCAGATTGCCGCCCGCCTTGGTGAAGATCGAGCGCACGTTCGACGCGGTGCGGTTCACATTGTCGGTCATGGTCTCGACGATGAACGCGATGCCTTCCGGACCGTAACCTTCGTAACGGATCTCATCATAGTTCTCGCCATCGCCCCCCAGTGCCTTTTTGATCGCGCGGTCGATCACATCCTTCGGCACGGATTGGGTTTTCGCGGTCTTCACCGCCAAACGCAGACGCGGGTTCTTCTCAGGATCCGGGTCGCCCATTTTCGCCGCCACGGTGATCTCTTTGGCGAGTTTCGAAAACAGCTTCGAGCGCACGGCGTCCTGACGCCCTTTGCGGTGCTGGATGTTTGCCCATTTAGAATGGCCGGCCATGTGGCGCCTCCGGAAATGTCGATAAAGTCAGATTACGCGCCTCTATAAAGCAGCGCCCCTATGACCTGCAAGGCCGCCCTATGGCTTTCAGGCGGTCTTTTCCGTGGGAAAAATACTCAAAATCCTCACATGGGCCACAAAAGCGGGATCACCGCCGCCGACAAAATCCCGATCGAGAGGTTCAGCGGGATGCCGACCTTCATGTAATCGGTGAATTTATAGCCGCCGGGACCGTAGACCATGGTGTTGGTCTGATAGCCGATGGGCGTCGCGAAAGAGGCGGACGCCGCGATCATCACCGCCACCACAAGCCCGCGCGGGTCGAGCCCCATGGTGTTGGCCAGTCCAATGGCAATCGGCGTCACGACGACGGCGACCGCGTTGTTCGACACAAGCTCGGTGAGGATCGAGGTCATCAAAAAGATCGCCCAGACGACGAAGAACACCGGCAAGCCGCTCAAAAGCGGCGCAACGGCGTCCACGATCAGCTCGACAGCTCCCGAGGCATCGAGGGCGGCCCCCACCGCCAGCATGGCAAAGATCAACGCCAGCAAGCGCCCCTCGACAAAGGAAAACGCCTCGTCCGCGTCGATGCAGCGGGTGGTCAACACCACCGCCACGGCAATCACCGAGAGCATCAGGATCGGCGCCACGCCCAGAGCGGCGAGCACGACGATGGAGAACATCGCAACGAGCGCAATCGGCGCGTGGCTGCGGTGATAGGCGCGTTCGGTCGGTTTCGACACATCGCCCATGTCCATGTCGGAGGCGAGGCGCTGGATGTCCGCGGGCGTGCCTTCGAGCAAAAGCGTATCGCCAACACGGACCACAAGGTCTTGAATTTGTTGACCAAGGTTCTGGTTGCGGCGGTGCACGGCCAGAACGTAAACGCCGTAGCGACGACGCAGCCGCATCGACGACAGAGCGCGTCCAACCATCTTGCAGCCCGGCGTGATCAGCACCTCCATCGTGGTGGTTTCCACCGCAGAGACCTGATCGACGCGCTTGAGGGATTTGTCACGCTGAAGGCTGAGAAGTTCGGTGATTTTAGAGCGCAGAACCACGCGGTCGCCGACCTCAAGGGTGAACCCCTCCAACTCATGGCGATAGGATTTGTCGCCGCGAATGACGTCAATGAGCCGCACGCCTTCGCGTTTGAAAAGCTGCACGCCGGTGACTTCGCGCCCGATCAGGTTGCTGTCCGGCGGGATCACGGCTTCGGTGAAAAACTTCATTTTCGAACGGCCAGAGGACAGCATCGCGGCCAGGCTGTCGCGCTCGGGCAAGAGATGGCGACCAAAGACCAACAGATAGATCATGCCCCAGGCAGTCACCACGAGGCCTAGGATGGAGACCTCGAAAATCGTGAAGGGCTCAAGCCCCTGCGCCCGCGCGACACCGTCGACCAGCAGGTTGGTGGAGGTGCCCAAAAGCGTGATCGTGCCACCCATGATGGCGGAATAACTCAAAGGGATCAAGAGCTTGGAGGGCGAAACGCCCAGTTTGCCCGAAAGCTGAATGAACACGGGGATCATGACAACCACGACGGGCGTGTTGGCCACGAAAGCCGAAAGCACCACCACGACCGAAAGCAGCATGCCGATGGCGACAGACGGGTGTGTCTCGGCATAATTCCCGGCCTGACGCGTGAACCATTCCAATCCGCCGGTGCGCACCATCGCGCCCATGACGATGAACATCGCGGCAATGGTCCACGGTGCTGGGTTCGACAGAACGGAAAGGGCGGCGTCATAGGGCAGGATGCCCAGAACCATCATCAGCGCGGCGCCTGTGATGGCGATCACCTCGGTCGGGAAGACCTCTCGCATGAAGAGCACGAACATAAAGCCCACGACCACGAGGGCGATCACCGCCTCTGTCATTGGACTGAACTGAAAAAGCTCCATTGCGCCTCACGTGGTTGTTCGGGTTGGCACCAATATGCCTTGCGGGAGCCCGTTATCACAAGCGACAAAATGCCCTGAGATCAAAAGGATATTTCGGCCAATTGATCAAAACCGGAATAAAATTCGCGCGTATCGGGCCGGTATCGAGGGCCTGGCGGTTACGGCGCGCTTTGCTCTAGGCGGCCGCCGACCCGAATCTGCTTCACCCGCGTGGCAAGCCCCGTGCGGTCATCCGTCTCGACATAGACCCCCGACAGCGTCGCCTCGCCTTTCGCCGGCTCATAGCGGCCTTTGGCCATGCCGGTCACAAAGCGGCGCAGGGGTTCCGCCTTGTCCATGCCGATGACCGAATTGTAATCGCCGCACATGCCCGCGTCGGTGAGGTAAGCCGTGCCTCCGGGCAGGATTTGCGCGTCACCCGTGCAGACATGGGTGTGGGTGCCAACAACAACCGAGGCCTTGCCATCGCAGAAATGCCCCATGGCCATTTTCTCCGACGTCGCCTCGCAATGCACGTCAATGAGCGCGGCCTGAATGGCGCCGCCGAGTTTGTGGCTCATGAAGACCTGATCGAGCGCGGAAAACGGATCGTCAAAGGCGCGTTTCATAAAGACCTGCCCCAGAACCTGCGCCACGAGAATGCGCCGTCCACGCGCGTCCTCGAAAATGCGGACACCGCGGCCCGGCGCGGCCTTGGCAAAGTTGATCGGGCGGACGATGCGGGTCTCGCGTTCGCAAAACTGCATCATGTCTTTCTGGTCAAACGCGTGATCGCCCAGCGTCAGACAATCGACCTCTGCCTCCAAAAGCAGCTTGGCATGATCGCCCGACAGGCCCATGCCATTGGTGCAATTCTCGCCATTGACCACGACGAAATCGAGCCCCCACTCCTTGCGAAGCGCCGGCACGCGTTCGATCACCGCCTTGCGGCCCGCGCTGCCGACAATATCTCCGAGGAACAGAATTTTCATGGGGCCATAGCCTTTCTTGGTCTCTTTGCCCCCTTAAAAGGTGAGCACTTCTCTCTCGGTCACAATCGCATCCAGCGGCGCGTCGGTCGGTTCCACCGGCACGTCATGCGCCTCTTGGCCCGCATAGGCGAGGCCCACGGCAAAGACCGGGCCACTGGCGCGCAGCTTGGCGAGTGTGCGGTCATAAAATCCGCCGCCATAGCCGAGACGATGCCCGTCCCGGTTGAAGGCCAAAAGCGGAACGATCACCACCTCGGGCACCACTGGGTCGGACGAGGCCGGGATCAGCGCCCCAAAGGCGCCCGGCACCATCTCCGTGTCCGGCGTCCAGAGATCAAAGCGCAAAGGCTGCGCCTTGGCCTCCACCACCGGCACCGCAACGGGGCCACGGGTGTGCAGCCGCGCCATGGCCGCCAGCGGGTTCACTTCGCTGCCCAAGGGCATGTAGCCCGCCGTCAGCTTGCCCGCATGGGGCGTCAGAAATCCCAATAAAAGCTGGGTCGCTTGCCGTGCCGCCGCCCCGCCCAAGGCTTCGCTTTGCGCATGAGCCGCATCGCGTGCCGCTTTGGCGCGGGTCCTCAGCGCCGTCTTGAGCGCCGTGGTTGTGCCGTTCACACCCGTCACAGAAGCACCATCCCCGCAAGTCCCAAGAAGGCAAAGAAGCCAACGACATCCGTCACCGTGGTCACAAAGGCCCCTGAGGCCAGCGCCGGGTCGACGCCCAGACGTTCCAAAACGACCGGGATGCCGATGCCCGCAAGCCCCGCGATCACAAGGTTGATCACCATGGCCGCGCCGATCACCGCGCCCAGCCCGGGCGAGCCGAACCAGAGAATGCCGACCACCCCCATGATCACGGCAAAGACGATCCCATTGGCAAGCCCCACAAGCACCTCGCGTCGAATGACCCGCCAGACGTTGGCGCCGGTCAAGTCGCGCGTGGCGATGGCGCGCACGGCGACCGTCAGCGCCTGTGTGCCCGCATTGCCCCCCATGGAGGCCACGATCGGCATCAACACGGCCAGCGCCACGAATTGCGCAATCGTGTCCTCGAATTGCGCGATCACCAAGGAGGCGAGGATCGCGGTCACGAGGTTCACCGCGAGCCAGGGGATGCGCTGTTTCACCGTGTCCATCACACGGTCGGCCAATGACCCCTCGCCCACACCGGCGAGGCGCATGATGTCTTCTTCGTGCTCCTCGTCCAACACGTTCATCGCGTCGTCGATGGTGATGACGCCGACGACACGTTCGTCCGCATCCACCACCGGGGCGGCGATCATGTGATACTGGTTAAAGGCATAGGCGACGTCGGTTTCGCTTTCGTCGACGCGGAAAGTGCGAAAGCCCGGCTCCAACAGGTCCGTCAAAGGCTGCGCCCGCGGCGCGCCCAGGATTTTGCCCAGCGTGACGTGCCCCACCGCATGCATTTTCGGGTCGATCAGCACGACGTGGTAGAAGTCTTCCGGCAGGCTTTCGGATTTGCGCATGAAATCTATGGCCTGACCGACGCTCCAATGCTCCGGCGCCATCACGACTTCGCGCTGCATCAGACGACCGGCGGAATATTCCGGGTAGGACAGCGACTGCTGAACCGCGACACGATCCGCGTCTTCAAGCGTCGCAAGGATCGCCTCCTGCGCCTCTTCGTCCAGATCCTCGACCAGATCGACCACATCGTCCGATTCCATGTCCCGGACCGCATCGGCCAGAACGTCAGGACGCAGGACGTGGATCACCTCGTCACGGATGCCCTCATCGAGTTCGGAGAGGATTTCGCCATCGAATTCCGCGCCATAGAGCAGAATCAGCCGACGCCTGTCAAAGGCATTCACCTGTTCGAGCAAGTCGGCGATGTCGGCCGCGTGCAGCGGCTCCATCAGCTCGATGAGCTTGCCCCGATCGCCGGTGTCGACCGCATAGAGAATGGCGCTGAGCACTTTCGGACTCAACGCGTAGCCATCTTCGTGTTCGGCCTCATCCTCGATCTGCGTTTCTTCTTCGACCATCGCTTGCCCAATCGTGTTTCGTGGCGACCATAAGACAGGTTTCCCGCGAGAAACAGGGGCAAGATTGATTTACCTTCCCCGATCCTATGCCTAATCTGCCCATAGACTTAAGAGCGCGTTTGCCAAAAAGGATCCCGATGGACAAGCTGATTGCAGGACAGGTCGTCACCTATCACGGTGATCCTTTCGACATCCCCGCCGAAGAGGCCGTTCAGGTGCTAAGCGACGCCGCGATTCTGGTGCGGGACGGCAAGGTGATCTCTCTGGGTGGGCGCGATCACATGCGCGCGAAACACCCGGAGGCTGATTTCTTCGACCATGGACCCGCGCTCATCGTGCCCGGCTTCATCGACGCGCACGCGCATTACCCGCAGACCGCGATGATCGCGAGTTGGGGCAAGCGGCTGATCGATTGGCTCAACACCTACACCTTCCCCGAGGAGGCCAAGTTTTCGGATCGCGGCTATGCCGATGACATCGCCGGGCGCTATCTCGATCTCCTGCTGGCGAATGGCACCACGACGGTGACGTCGTTCTGCACCGTGCATCCCGGCTCGGTCGATGCGCTGTTCGAGGCCGCCGCGCGGCGCAACATGCGGATCGTTGCGGGTAAGACCTGTATGGACCGTTGGGAAACCACGCCCGAGTTCCTGCGCGACACGCCGCAATCCGCCTATGACGACAGCAAGGCCCTGATCGCGCGGTGGCATGGCAAGGGCCGCGCCACCTATGCGATCACGCCGCGCTTCTCGCCGACCTCGACGCCGGAGCAACTCGATGCCTTGGGGCGGCTTTGGGACGAACACCCGACATGCCTGATGCAAACGCATCTTTCCGAGCAGACCGACGAGATCGACTGGGTCAAAGGCCTCTACCCCGAGGCGCGGGATTATCTCGACACCTATGAGCAATTCGGGCTGGTACGTGAGGGCGCGCTGTTCGGCCATTCCATCCACCTCGAGCCGCGCGAGATCGCGCATCTTCGGGCGATGGATTGTTCGCTCATTCACTGCCCGACGTCGAACACTTTCATCGGCTCCGGTCTTTTCGACACGGGCGCGCGCAAGGCCGACGGGCTGCGCGTGGGGCTCGCGACCGACACCGGCGGCGGATCGTCGTTTTCGATGCTGCGCACCATGGCGGCCGCTTATGAAATCGGCCAGCTCCGCCACACGGCGCTCCACCCGGCACAGCTTTTGTGGCTCGCCACGCAAGGCTCGGCGGAGGCCCTTCGGATGGAAGATAAAATCGGGTCCATCGCCCCTGGGATGGAAGCAGATTTCGCGGTGATCGACCTGGCCTCCACTCCCGCCATCGCCCAGCGCGCCATCACCGCCAGCACGATCTGGGAAGAGATTTTCCCGACCATCATGATGGGCGATGACCGCGCGGTGATTGCGAGCTATGTGATGGGAGAACGGGCGGCGGTTTGACTGGACCCATGTAGAACGTCAGTTGAAAACAGCCTGATCGTCAGGGTCGTGCCCCAGTCGCAGGATGAGAGGGATTTAGCCTTCACGTCATAAGATAACCGAAAATTGGAAACCGGGCCTTCATGCAAAGTGCGGCGAAAGTCTGGTTCGAGCCCATCATTACCGTATTTCTGCACTGCGGCAAATGTCTGCTATTACGGTGGAGGCAAAAACTTCCAACCACTTGGGTTCGGGAAGAGGCTTATGAAAACGTCAAACTGCCGCGTTTGGCGACGTGCCGCAAATGAGCGGTTCTTGAAAGCCAAACCTCTTCTCACCCGATAGTCGGCTTGACCAGGCTATAAATGCAGACCTAAAGTTGAACTTTTAGGGATAAAATTATGCGCTTTCGAAAATCCGTCAAAATCATGCCCGGCGTGCGTCTCAACCTATCAAAATCTGGTGTCTCGACTAGCATTGGAGGACGTGGCGCAACAGTAAACGTCAGCAAACGCGGGGTTCGATCCACACTTTCCGTGCCTGGCACAGGCTTATCTTGGTCATCAACATCTGGCTGGGATGAAAGCCAAAGGTCCCGTCCCGCTGATGAAATCGAACACCTGCGCAGTGCAGCCATGAAAGCTATCGAAGCCGTGTCAAAGGAAGCCGAGAAAGCCAATGCGATTGGAGCACGAATTGATCGTGCAATCGGCACCTTGAACGGTGGGCGGGGGCTTACCCAATCCAAAGTGCAAACCTTTGAGAAGCGCGTTCTTACAGAAGAGCAAAAACTAAGCGACCTCAAGGGGAAGGTGCGCGAACGTGCGCAGTTCCTCGGTGCTATTGAGGCGCGCCTCAAGGCCATGCAGTTTGGTTTGTTTGCAGGAGGAAGCAAGCGCTATCGCGATCAAGTTGCGGAGGCTGTTGCGACATGTGCCCGTGAGGCCAAAGGCATTGAAACCCAGCTCGCTAATGCACACCAAGCTCTTTCCGATAAACTATCTGAAGTTCAAGATAAGCTTGATGATCTCCAGCGGAGTACGTGACGCTCACTTCTGACGGGCCCGACTAGCTTTTCTAAAAAGACGACCGTTTGTTGAAGTCTGCCGTAAGCAGCCGTTGGCGCAGCTGCAGCGAAATGGTGCTTTGTGCCGCAAACCAGACCCTCGCGGGCCTTACCTCGAAAGTCCGGCTTGGGACAATATTGCGCGACGTCGCCCCTTTGCAAGTTTCAGAAGACCCGCCCCAGCGAGGCCAAGTGGATCAACGTTCCACAGTCCCCCTTGTCACATCACCGACAGGGCTTGGCAAAGACCGCCACAAACAGATTGTTCGGCCCGATGCCGATGCCCACGTCTCTCATCTGACGGTTCAACAGATTGGCGCGGTGGCCGTCGGACCTCATCCAGCCCGCCATGGCTAGCTCGATGGATTTCCAACTGTAAGACAGGTTTTCCGCCACGAGGCAGCCCTTGTAGCCCTGTTTCGCAGCGCGGTGGATCGGGCGGGCGCCTTCGGGCGAGATATGCGCGAAATACTGGCGGCGCATCATGTCGTTGACATGGGCCTGCGCCGCTTTGGACAGCGCCGGATCGAGCCGCAACTTGCGCAGGCCTTTCGCGCGCCGCTCGGCATTCATCGCGGTCAGCAAATCCTGTGTCGTCGTCTGCGGATTGCTCACCGCCACCGAAATCGTTGCTTTCGGCAGGGGGCGCACATCGGCGGCCTGGGCCGCACCTGAGCCGATCCCAACCGTCAGTGTCATCATCATAAGTGCGCGCAAAATTGTCATAAGGCCTCCTAAAGCGTTTCTCGAAAAACTTGAGGCACTCAATTTTTGAGAAACGCAGCAGTATCAATTCAGTGTGGCAACGTTTCTCGCTCAATCTGATTCAGATTAAACGAAAAACGCTTTATCGTTGCCTCTTTGTACACGCGCAAATGGACGATTTTCGGGCGAGATCACGGCAAATCCCGCCCGGACCGATGTCACTCCCGGCGAATTTTAACGATCCTCAGCAGCCGCGCGCAAAGACCGCCACGCGCAGGCCGCCCGCAGCGGTGCCGATGCCGATCTCATTGACCTGCGAGGACAGGATGTTTTTGCGGTGGCCATCAGATTTCATCCAGCCCTGCACCACCTGCTGCGCGGTCGGGTAGCCGCCGGAGAGGTTTTCCGACAGGTAACCGTAGCAATAGCCTGCCGCGCGGACCCGATCCCCGACCTTGGCGCCATTTTTGCTGGTGTGCGAAAAGTAGTTCTTTGCCGCCATATCCTTGGCATGACGCTCCGCCGCCTTTGCCAGTTGCGCATTATAGCTCAGCGCCACCAGCCCCTTTTTCGCGCGTTCTGCGTTGATCATCGAGAGGATCTGCGCCTCTTCCTCCATCGCGGAGGGCGCCGCGGTGGCCGCCGTGGTGACGGGTGTCAGCTCGCCAAAACCTGCGCCGGTTTCCGGGCCACAGGCCGCCAGCAAGATCAGCGGCAGCATAGCCCAAAGTGTCGTTTTCATGGTTTCCCCCACTCGATTGCAGTTTTTTCAATTTAGAACGCGCTCAGCCGTCCATAAGCCCCTGCGCCAGACGCGTTTGATGGCGCACCACCGAGGGCACATCAATCGTCGTCACCCAGCTGTCGGCGACCAAATGGCGGCCCTCGACAAACAGGTCTTTGACCATCATCGGCCCAGCCAAAAGCAAAGCGGCCGGGTCCCAGCTTCCGGCGGCTTCGACATCGGCCATGTCCCACACGGCGATGTCCGCGCGCTTGCCGGGCGCCAGAATGCCGATGTCATGGCGGCCAAGCACCTCCGCCCCGCCGCGTGTGGCGATCCAGAGCATCTCGCGCGGGCTCATCTTGTCGGCCCCGAACGTCACGCGTTGCAACAGCATCGCGGTACGGGCCTCGAGGATCAGGTTGCCGCTGTCGTTCGAGGCCGAGCCATCGACGCCAAGCCCCAGTTTCACGCCCGCATCCCGCATGCCGCGCACCGGCGCCACGCCGGAGCCGAGACGACAGTTTGAACAGGGGCAATGCGCCACACCCGTTCCGGTCTGGGCGAACAGCTCCACTTCCGAAACATCGAGTTTGACGCAATGGGCATGCCAGACATCGGGGCCGGTCCAGCCCAGCTCCTCGGCATATTGCCCGGGCCGCATACCAAATTTCTCCAGGGAATAGGCGATGTCCTCGTCATTCTCGGCCAAATGGGTGTGCATCATGACACCCTTGTCGCGGGCGAGGATCGCGCTGTCGCGCATCAACTCGCGCGAGACCGAAAAGGGCGAGCACGGCGCCACGCCCACGCGGATCATCGCGCCGGGGTTCGGGTCATGAAATGCGTCGATCACCCGGACGCAATCGTTCAAAATATCCGCTTCGCGCTCGACCAGACTGTCGGGCGGCAGCCCGCCCGCGCTTTCGCCGATGGACATGGAGCCGCGCGTCGCATGAAGCCGCATCCCAATGGCCTGCGCCGCCTCGATCGTGTCATCGAGCCGCGCGCCATTGGGGTAGAGATAGAGGTGGTCCGAGGTGGTCGAGCAGCCCGAGAGCGCCAGCTCCGCCAGCCCGACCATCGCGGAGACCCGCATATGCTCGGGGCCGAATTTCGACCAGATCGGATAGAGCGTTTTCAGCCAGCCGAACAAGAGCGCATCCTGCGCCTCGGGCACGGCACGGGTCAGCGTTTGATAGAGGTGGTGATGGGTGTTGACGAGGCCCGGCGTGACAAGACAGCCCTCGGCGTCGATGATCTGTGCGTCGTCGTCGTAAAGCCCCTTGCCGACCGCTTCGATCACGCCATCGCGGACCAGAATGTCACCGCCTTTGATCTCCTGCCACTCCCCCTTTTTCGTCGTGTCATCCATCGTCAGGATGACATCGGCATTGCGGATCAGGAAACAACGGTGCATGGGCTTACCCCCCTGAAGCTTTCTCGACGGACCTACACAGGCTTAATACCCTGAGAGTACCGCCAATGCCGCCTGATGCAACTCTTTGCTGGCCGCAGCCACCACGCGCCCGCCGTCCAAAACCGGCCCGCCCTGCCAATCAGTGACGATGCCGCCCGCGGCTTCGATCACCGCGATGGGGGCAAGGATGTCGTAGCTTTGCAATCCGGCCTCGACCACGAGATCGATCTGACCGGCGGCCAAAAGCGCATAGGCGTAGCAATCCATGCCGTAGCGGGTGAGTTTGCAGCGCGCGGCGAGGTCTTGGAAGGCTCGGCCTTCGGTCTCGCTGCCCACTTCGGGGAAGGTCGAAAAGATCACTGAATCTTCCAGAGAGACGCCAGAGCGCACGCCCAGATCGCGGGTGCCATGCGGGCCGGTGAGAGAGGCCGTGCCCAGCCCGCCCACGAAGCGTTCGCCAATGTAGGGCTGGTCGATCACGCCGTAGAGCACATTGTCAGCGTCCCGCACCGCGATCAACACGCCCCAGGTCGGCGTGCCGGAGATGAACCCGCGCGTGCCGTCAATGGGATCGAGCACCCAGGTGAGACCGGAGGTGCCGGGTTTGATCGGGAATTCTTCGCCCAGAATGGCATCCTCGGGCCGCATCTTTTCGATCACCGCCCGCATCGCCTGTTCGGACCCGCGATCCGCGACGGTCACCGGATCGAAACCGGCGTCGAGTTTGGACGTCGTGTCGAGCGCCGTGCCGCGAAAATAGCGCAGCGTGATCTCGCGCGCGGCCTCTGCGGCGGCCTCGGCGGTGGCGATGATCGAGGCGTGGTCTTGCGCGGAAAGGCCGGTCGTGGACATGGGAACTCCTTTAGGCTTTGCCTTCGCGGGTAGCCTGTCCGGAGGTGCGGGTCAAGGACGGGGCCGCCTGCGCCTGCCACATCGTCAAGCAGGATCGGCAGTGCTCAAAAAGCACGCGCTCACAAAGAAACGACCCCGGCGTCAAAACGCGGGGGTCGTATAGCGTCAGGCGCAACCTGGACCACGTATTCTGTCGGAACGTCTCAGGCCACGTCGGACAGAACACGCGCCAGCTCGAACAGACGGCGGCGCTGGTTTTCAGGGATCGCGTAGTAGGAGCGCACCAATTCGAGGGCTTCCTTATCGGCGAGAATATCGGCGGGCACGCTGGCCTCGGTCGCCTGTGCCGCGACTTGAGACGGCATCGGCGCATCCATACCTTCGAAAAAGAACGCGACCGGGACCGACAGCGCTTCGGCAATGTCCCAGAGGCGAGACGCAGACACCCGGTTCATCCCCGTTTCGTATTTCTGGATCTGTTGGAATTTGATCCCGACCTTCTCAGCAAGCTGCTGTTGTGTCATGCCAACCATCCAACGGCGATGGCGGATCCGCTTGCCAACGTGGACGTCCACGGGGTGTTTCATTCTGACCGCTCCTTCGTAATCGTGCTGCGCGCAATAACCTATGCGTGTATAGCACATTTCTCTTTCTCTGCTTTATCTCTCAACCTGTCTTTTTCGATAGGATTTGATAAAATGTCCGTAAGATCTTGTATTTCATCCGGGAAACAGAGGCTTAATTCGCATCAATGAGGTGTAGACACCTGTTTCACATCAATATGGGCGCTAAACCCACGCGTGTTTTTTGATCATTTGTTGCATTTTGCAAATTGTATACAGCACACCACACACCTTAAAAGACAGTTTTCGCCCCCCTTTGGCCTCGAAACGACTCGCCTTAAATCATCAATTTCATGGCCCAATACGCCTCTCCACGGGATTTCACATGGACAGCTCGCCCGCAAGGCGCCAAAACCTTACCATGAGCAAAACATCCAGAGCTGACGCAACGACGTCACCCGAGATCCCCATCCGCGCCTGCCGGGTCGCGGCGTTTGACCACGCGCCAGCGCTCGAAGAGATCACCCTGCCGGCGCCTGCGCCACATGAGGTCCGCGTGGCGATCCGCGCCAGCGCGCTCAATTTTGCCGACACATTGATGTGCGTCGGCAAATATCAGGACACGCCGGAACCGCCCTTTACATTGGGGTTGGAACTGGCGGGCGAGATCACCGCTTTGGGCGCAGATGTCACGGGGCTCAGCCTCGGGCAATCTGTGGCGGTTTATGCCGGTCAGGGCGGCCTGGCCGATGCGGGCAATTTTCCCGCCGACCGCTGCATCCCGATCCCGGAAGGTTTGGGTTATGCCGAGGCCGCAGCCCTTCAGATCGCCTACGGCACCTCGCATATGGCGCTCGATTATAAGGCTCGGCTGCACCCCGGCGAACGTCTGGTCGTGACCGGAGCCGCGGGCGGCGTCGGCCTCACGGCGGTGGAAATCGGCAAGCTGATGGGCGCCGAGGTCATCGCGATTGCGCGCGGAGAGGAAAAGCTCGCCATCGCCAAAGCGGCGGGCGCGGATCACCTTATCGACGCCAGTGCACCCGACATTCGCGAACAGATCAAGGCCCTGGGCGGCGCAGATGTCGTCTATGAGGCGGTGGGCGAGCCTTTGTACGAGGCCTGTTTTCGCGCCACCAACCCCGCCGGGCGCATCCTGTTGATCGGCTTTGCGGGCGGTGATCTGCCAAAGATGAAGCCCAACCACATGCTGGTGAAAAACATCACCGCCATCGGGTTTTATTGGGGCAGCTACCTGGGCTTCAACCCCGCCCCCCTGCGCGCGTCCCTCCAGCAGTTGTTCGACTGGGCCGCCGAGGGTCGGATCAAACCGCATATCTCACATCGCCTGCCGCTGGAGCGGTTCGAAGAGGGGCTGGAGCTTTTGCGGTCGCGTCAGGCGACGGGGAAAGTGGTTTTGGAGCCCTGAGCGCCAAAGCGGTGCGGTCAAAGATCAGCGCCAGAGATGCGAAGGACTGCTTTGCGGGACAAAGCGGCCGTCCAATGCCAGAGTTCGAAGGACAGCTATCGGATGGCCAACATATTTAGTTCTATTAGAATTCGGGCATCAACTGTCGCGATCACGCTCCGCGATCCAGAGTAAGAACGCTTTGTCAGCGCCACCAACCTCAATAACCCGTTTGTCGTGCATCAAGACTCCGAGACCATGTTCTTCGTCCCAACTGCATGAGAACTGGTACCCGACGTAGGGAACTCCATCTTTCGAAATCTGGTGCACATTGATTTCTTCGAGCGCGATCACCTTCGTTAGACCCTCTACCGAAGTGATCGCCGGTAATTCTTCCTCGTTCTCCTTGATATCATAGTCTTCGAAATACTGACGCCGAAAGTCAGGATAAGCTTCGAGGACTGCGTTCAGAAGTTCAGGCTTTTGCTTTTCATGGTTGTCTTGAACCCAGATTGTGAGAGCTACTTCTTCTGCACTCATAGAAGCTTCATCTCGGCCCTCGGGTGCAAATGTTAGTTCGGTCGTTCCGCCTCCGGTGAAGTCTGACCACGCGGGAAATTGGACATCTGCTTTCCACCAAAACTCGTTAAATGTGAATTTCATGTAACGTCCGCCTGATCCATCCGGTTTTGCTATGCAAATTAAATGGAAGCAGACATTCGCGCAACACGCAGCATTTGTAGATTTGGGCTCATACCAGACCTTCTCTGCACCTCTTCCATCGCCCCTACTGCGCCGCCAATCTCGACCCCCGGTGGTTGCGATAGGATTGGCGTAGCAACTCACGCAGACGCTCCGCCGCCTCACCCGCCATCATGTCCGAGCAATAGAGGTTGATCTTTTTCGAGGCGAGTTCTGGCAGGGCCCCGCCGTGTTGGATCGGCTGGGAATAGGGCGGCGCGGTGTCTTCGAGCATCACATGCACCGCCAGATCGGCGGACACAGAGGCCTCGATGGTGCGCGACTGGTCGCTTTCGATCGAGACTTCCCAAGGGATGCCTGCCTTGTCCAACGCCTCCTGAACGCTTTTGCGAAAGATGCAGCGATGCTCAAAGGCCAGACGCAGCGGGCGCTGACGCCATGCCACGCCATTGGGCGCTCCGATCCACACCAGCGGCAGTTCCACCAAAGTCTCGCCACCGACATCCAGATCGTCCTCGGTGGTCAGGATCATGTCACACTCACCACGGGCGAATTTTTCCTTGAGCTGCATGGTGAAGGACGACAGGAGATTCACCCGCATGCGTGGGAAATCCGCGTGAAAATGCTGCAAAACCAAAGGGATCGACGGGTAGACGATGTCATGCGGCACGCCCAGCACGATCTCGCCCTCATATTCCGTCGCGGTCAGACGGCTATAGACCTCGTCATTCAGCTCCAGCATCCGCCGCGCGTAGGACAAAAGCTGTTCCCCCGCCGCCGTCAGCGCGATTTTGCGCGCACTGCGGTCCAAAAGCTTGGCGTCCAGACTCTCTTCGAGGCGTTTAAGCTGCATCGAGACGGCGGATTGCGTCAAGTTGAGCGCGCCCGCCGCACGGGTCACCCCGCCGGTGTCGGCCACGGTGACGAAAGAGCGCAGGGCGGTCAGATCGAGGTTTCTAGCCACATCAACATCCTTGATGCAATTTCAAACAATCATTCATTTCACTTATCCTCGACGATGAGCGATAAGACATCAAGAAAAATGATTACACAAACGGCACCCACAACGAAACAGAAAGGAACGCCGATGTCTTCGTCGATTTTTGCACCGACTTCCGCAGGCGCGCGCGGCACCGCCTGTGACCGCCCCTCTCGTTCTGCCTTCGGACGCCTGCGCAGCGCCCTTGCCCTCTCGAAACAGCGCCGCACCCTGGCCAGCCTGGACGACGCGATCCTCAAGGACATCGGCCTGACCCGCGAAGAGGCGCTCAAGGAATCCCAGCGCCCGGTATGGGATGCCCCGCGCAACTGGATGCGCTGAACCACATAGAAAGCCTGCGACAGTCTGACCCGGTCGGATCGCCGCAGAGCAGATCTTACGAGGTCCCCCGACCGCGATGCCCTGTAGCGATACGATAGGGTGTCGCGGTCATTTTTTTTTGACCGCCTCATCCCCTAAAACCCCCTCATATATCTGTCGAAAACAATATGTTTTCCGCGCATCCATGGCTTGAAATCCGGGACAGGACTGCCAATATCGGAAGAGATATCTCCGCAACCGGTGGAGAACAGTGATTTTTACGCACAGGAGACAGATAGAAAATGGCTGACTACAGAACGATCAACGCTGGTGTCGGCGCACGCTCGGCTGAGATCGACGCCGGCCTTCGCGCCCATATGAACAAGGTCTACGGCACGATGTCCGTGGGTCTTCTGGTGACCGCTTTGGCCGCTTGGGCGCTGTCCAACCTGGCCGTCAGCGCCACCCCGACCGAATATCAGATCGGTGCCAATGAATACCTCACGAGCCTCGGCTATGCGCTTTACGTCTCGCCGCTCAAATGGGTGATCATGTTTGCGCCGCTCGCCATGGTCTTTGGCTTTGGCGCCATCGTGTCCCGCCTCTCGGCGGCCGCGACCCAGACCTACTTTTACGCCTACGCCGCTCTGATGGGCCTGTCCTTGAGCTCGATCTTCCTCGTGTTCACTGGCGCCTCCATCGCGCAGACCTTCCTCGTGACCTCCGCGGCCTTCGCGGGCCTGTCGCTTTGGGGCTACACCACCAAAAAAGACATCTCCGGTTGGGGGTCTTTCCTGATCATGGGTGTGATCGGTCTGGTTCTCGCCTCGATCGTCAACATCTTCCTCAAGTCCTCTGGCCTTGAGTTCGCGATCTCCGCGATCGGTGTGCTGATCTTTGCAGGCCTCACCGCCTACGACACGCAAAAGATCAAAACCGACTACATCTCCCACGCCCATGCGATGGACGGGGAATGGCTGGCGAAATCCGCGATCATGGGGGCGCTGAACCTCTATCTCGATTTCATCAACCTGTTCATGTTCCTGCTGCAATTCCTTGGCAACCGGGACTGATCATCGGATCACACGAAACGAAAAGGCCGCTCTTCGGAGCGGCCTTTTTTGTTGCTAAAAAGATGTCTTACAGATCGCCTCAGAGATCCCGAGCCATCTGGATCGCGGGCAGGTAAACACCGGGTTTCAGCGCCAGATCCACGTCCCCCGAGACCTCAAAGTCATGCGCCTCGTAAAACGCCCGCGCCGTCAGTGTCGAGAGCGCACACATCCGCTCCACCCCTGTCCGCTCAGCATTCTCGAGGATATGCCCAAGCAGAACCGAGCCCACACCACGCCGGATGTGATCCGGGTGCACGGCGACCCGGCGCATGTGGCCGATCTCGCGCGGTCCGACCCCACCAAAGGGTGTGGCCTGCGTCCAACCGCCTGCGGCGATGATCTCACCCCCGCCGGTCTCTGCGACAAAGAACGTGCCGGAATTCAGGAGCCTGGGCGCCGTCTGCAACAAGGCTGGTAAAGCGGCATCGAGAATGGCGGCCGGGTAATGCTGTTTCAGGAGCTGACCGTAGGAGGCACGAAAGAGCGTGTCGATCTCCGCGGTATCGGCCGGCATGGCGACGCGAACGGTGAACGGCACGCTCTTGCGAATCTCCTGCGCGCGCACCGCCAGAGCCTCGCTCAGGCTACTGGGCAACGAGCAGGAGCTGTCAGGCCGCTCCGGCTCTCTAAAGTCATCTTCGAAACATCCGAACATTTTTCTCTCCTTCATGCTGGACGGGTTGGAATTCTGGTCCGCTGGCGAGAGAAGCTGGCAAAGAAAAACCGCGCTTCCCTCTCGGGCTGCGCGGCTTTTGCATCTTGGTATGTCGGAAGGGCTTACTTGATTTTGCCTTCTTTGTACTCGACGTGCTTACGCGCAACCGGGTCGTATTTTTTTACGACCATCTTTTCGGTCATGGTGCGGGCGTTCTTTTTGGTCACGTAAAAGTGGCCCGTGTCCGCGGTCGAGTTGAGACGGATTTTGATCGTCGTCGGCTTCGCCATTTTTCATTACTCCAATTATCGCGTGCAACGGGGGCACAGTTGTGTTCGAGCGCCAGCCCGTGGAATCCTTGAAGCCTGCCTTTTAAGGACTTCGGCCCCCGAGTCAATGGGGTATCACTAAAAATCCGCCGGTTTCGCATCCCTGTGACCACAGGCGGCAGGCGCCGTCCAACTTCAGCGACAGCCGAGCCAGTCGCCACGCGCCAACAGGTGCTCAACATCCGAGAAAAACCGCGGCGAGGCCCAATAGGTCGCATCCTCGATAAGCGACTGGGCAGGGCTGGCGAAAGGATAGGGATGGTTCGCAGCCTTGGCCAAAGACCATGCGCCTTCCGCAAGGCACATCTCTTGTTGCCGCTCCCCACATCGTGCCTCGCAGAACAAAACCAGAGGCCGCACCGCAGGGACCGCATGCACGAGCTGCGCCAGCCTCTCACGATCTCCTTCCCGGCTCGGATGCAGCAAGGGGGACGTGTCCAGCGTTCCAGAATAGGCAAAGCGATTCTCATCGGAGCGCAGCGCATGCAGGTAAGCTTCGAGCTTGGCGGGGGTATTCATCCCGTCCGGGAGCGGGCCAACAGTGCCGCCTATCGCCAGATCCATCAAAAGAAACCCGAGGAAATCCTGTCCCGCAGCCCCGAAACGCGCCTCATGTTCATGAAGAATCTGCGCCGCCTCTTCGCCTTTCCCGGCCTTCCAAAGCGCCAGGGCATAGATCAGGGCGGGCTTGATCTCACCGAAGGCGATCAATGTCCGGGCCACCTCCGCGTCCGGCGCAATCTTACCGGGGGCTGCGACGGCCCAGAGCGCATGGGCCAGATCGTTGTCCTCCGCCGCAGAGACAAGCCAGTCGCGCCCGGACAATCCCACGGGTTCACGCAACAGCGCAATCTTGGCCTTTCGGTCCAAGGTCTGCGTCACAGGATCAATCACATGCGGTGTGGCTGCGATACGGGACAGCAGGATTTTAGCCGGTGCATGTCCCTCATGGGCCAATGCAGCAAGCTCTTCGAGCGCTGGCATATCCTCTCCGGCAAGCCAGTCTTGTTTGGCCTGTACGAAACGCGGATCGTCGGTTCCGTCGATGTCTTGTGCCGTGGAGGCCTGCGCACAGGCAAGAACATACATGACCGCCCAAAGCATCGTGAAAAGTGATGCTCTCAAACGGGCGGGCCAACATGGAAAGCCCTGAGCAACCCTGCATTTAGAACCCCGTTGAAAATCTCTGACCAAACCTCACGCCTCTTCAAATTTCATATTGCTTATCGACCCAAGCCTGCCCCCTTTCCCCGACAGGATCAAGCATACTGACGCTCTCACCCTCGACACATCAAAAGCGATTGCACCGCGTTCCTCCGCCGCTTAAATAGGTCGGGCGGCCAATTCAGGCCGCGTAACCTCTCAGGGCGGGGCGAAATTCCCCACCGGCGGTGTTTAGGGGCTTTCAGGAGCCTCCTATCAGCCCGCGAGCGCCACGCGCGTCTTCACAGACACGCTGGGACAGCAGATCCGGTGCGATCCCGGAGCCGACGGTCATAGTCCGGATGAAAGAGAGTAGACAGGGCTGCGCCACCGTTCAGGAACCGTGCGCCCTGCCCTCATGCCTTGAGTTATGTGTGGAGAAAGGACGACACATGACTCGTTTGACCGACCTTGGCCCGGCCCGCGCCGGTGCCCTTATGATGATCGCAGCCGGTGTGCTTTTTGCCGTCATCAACCTTTTGACCCAATATGCCACGATGATGCTGCATGTGCCCTCTGCCCGCATGGCGTTTTGGCAATATTTCATCGCCTTGCTGTTCTCGCTGCCGTGGGTGGTCCGCGAGGGCTTGCGCGCGATGAAGACCCACAATCTGATGCTTCATCTCCTGCGCGTCGCCGCCGCCGTCATCGGGGTCCAGCTCTGGATCGCAGGCCTCGCCCATGTGCCGATCTGGCAGGCAATCGCCCTCATCATGCTCTCCCCCTTCTTCGTGACGCTGGGCGCCAATTTGTTCCTGGATGAGGCCGCCACGCCCGAGCGCTGGATCGCCGTCACCGTCGGCTTCGCGGGCGGCATGATCATCCTCGCGCCCTGGTCGGAAAGCTTTTCGCTCTTCGTGCTCTACCCCGTGGGCGCCGCCGCCTTCTGGGCGCTGACCTCTTTGCTGACCAAACGCCTGACACGATCAGAGACGCCCGAAAGCCTCACCGTCTACCTGCTTTTGATGTTGAGCCCGGTGAACTTCGGCCTGGCCCTAGGGGACGGCATCGCCTTGGGCGGTGGTCTCACCGCGCTCATTCTCGTCGCGGCAGGTCTTCTGACCGCTCTGGCGCAGTATGCCATCGCCAAGGCCTATGCCGTCGCCGATGCCGCCTATTTGCAGCCCTTCGATCACCTGAAACTGCCGCTCAACGTGGGCTTTGGCGTCTTGGCCTTTGGCTTTGTGCCGCCCGGGTCGATGTGGATCGGGTCGCTGATGATCCTCGCCGCATCGTTTTACCTGCTGCGTCAGGAAAGCCGCGCGGCGCAACCGGCGTAAATCAAAAGGGCGGCTCCAAGGCCGCCCTTCCACTTGAAAGGTCTGTACGGGAAGGCGCCGACTGTCGCCCGGCCGGTCAGGCCGCCCCGTCTGGAGCGGATTGCAAAGCAATCTCGCGTGAAGACATCAAATAACCGGCTTGCCCATCGACTGATGGATCTCTGCCTGCTTCGCCGGGTCCAGCATCAAAGATTGCGCCAGCCCGTTCAGAAACGTCTTCTCCGCCTCGGTATCCACCGAAATCGCCATCAAGGCCGCCGCATAGACCTGCGCCCCTGCGGACGTCCCCGCGTCCTTGGCCAGAGCCATCGGATCGACCGGCGCGTCCAGCTCCGCCTGCACAAAGGCGATCTCTTCCTCGGAGGCATCATTCAGTTGATCGAGGATTTTCGTGCGCTCTTCTGCGTCGATCTCGCCATCGGCCTTCGCGGCCATGATCATCGAGCGGATCATCAGCTTGGCATTCTCTTCCGCCGCCGCACCCACGGGCGTCCCGGCGGTCACAGAGGCAAACATATCGGACATCGACGTGGCACCTGTCGCCGCAGCACCCGACATCGCGGAGAACAGCGAGCCAAGCCCCGCTTCGGTCGCCTCGGACATATCGGCGGCCTGATTGCCGAACTTGCCCATCATGTCGCGCACGGCTTCTGACCCACCGGGAAAACCGAATTTCTCCGCCATCTGGCCCATCTGATCGGCCATGCTGCCGGGGGCGCCGGATTGGCGCATCGCTTCGCGCACCCCGTCCATCCCCCCCATTTTCTTCATCTTCTCAACGCCTTTGGCGGCGGCAAAGCCGATCGCGAGCGTGGTCAGGGTTTTCACAAAACTCATTGGGGGGCTCCCTCTTTGAAAAATCACTCGCCCCTATACTGCGTCGAAAAAAACGATCTGCCAACCGGGCAAAATCCGCCTTCTTTTGTCTCTAAATATCCTGGAAGAATTGGGCGCGGAGCGACCAAGAGGGCAGAGCCCTCAAAAGCCCCTGAAATACGACGCGGACAGCCTGTAAGCCGGATTCTGTCTCAGCGGGAAACCCGCCGTGGATAACCATTCCTCTAGGCCGGCTGTTACCAGACGGCTCAAGCTGCCAACCCGGGTTCTCAGGCTTGAGCGACCTTGCGGGCGGTATGCTTGCGCACAACAGACCCCGCGTAGAACCCCTATTTGGCATTGCTCCCGGTGGGGCTTGCCGTGCCGCTCACGTTGCCGCTCGCGCGGTGGGCTCTTACCCCACCGTTTCACCATGACCTCCGTATAGAAGGCCGTCTCTTCTCTGTGGCGCTGTCCCTGGGGTTGCCCCCGCCGGGCGTTACCCGGCACCGTTGCTCAAGGGAGTCCGGACTTTCCTCCCCTCCTCCCAAAGCGCGAACCTTGAGAGAAGCGGCGGTTATCCGGCCATCCGCGTCGGTGTGCGACTTAGGCGGTCAGGTCGTCGCGGTCAACGGGAAAGCGCGTGGCAAGATCGTGCGCCAGCGCCATATCGCGACCATCGAGCGGTCCGTGATGAAGCGGGCGAAAGCGGCTTCGGAACGCTGGCAAGAGCGCCTCAAGCGGTGTTTCCGGATATCCGAAGGCCTGCAAATCTTGTACAAATCGAACTTCGTTGGGCTCAATACCCTCCAGATTTGTCGAAAACACGGACAAATCCTGCAAAGCCAGTCTTTTCCAGTCGAACCGGGGACCCGGGTCGATCTTGCGCAGGGGCGCCATGTCGGAATGCCCGATGACACGCTCCGGCGGGATCGCATGGCGGGCCAAAATATCCGTCAGAAGCGCCTCCAAAGCATCCATTTGCGCGGCGGCGAAGGGTGTTGCGCCCGTGTTCGCCAGTTCAATCCCGATGGAGCGCGAATTCACATCCGTCACCTCGCCCCATTGCCCCGCACCGGCGTGCCAAGCGCGCATCTCGTCGTCGACGAGGCGGAACACCTGCCCTTGCTCGCAAATCAGGTAATGCGCAGAGACCTCATGCTCGGAGGAACACAGCCGCTCCAAAGCCGCTTCGGCCGTTGCCATGGCCGTGTAGTGGATCACCACCAGATCAGGCCGCGCGCCGTCGCGCCGTTCGCCGAAATTCGGCGACGGGTGCTCTTGAATCACAAGCTCAGAGGGCATCTTAGCGCTTGGCGGCCAGACGGAAGGGCGCCGGGTCCCAGCTACAGGCGAAACCGTCGCCATCGGGATCGAGGCCCTGCGGGTTCTTCTCAGGCCCACCATGTTTCAGGAAATATTCCTGTGCCAGATCGGGGGACGGGTATTTCGCACAATTGCGTGCCGCCCGCGATTCGGCGCCGGGGATCAGGCGGGAATAGAGCGCCTGACCAACGGTGTTGGTGGTCGAGAGCGCGAATTCCACGATGGTGCCCGCATCCGAGTTCGGGCGCGACGGCAGGGCCGTCGGCTGGATCGTCACATAGGCTTCTTTGTTGGCGGCGACGAGGGCGGCGTCCTCTTCGATCGAACGCTCGGAGGACACGGCGGAGAAATCATTCTCGGACGAGATGCCGACCGCATTGGTGACGGCGGAGGGCGCCGGACCCGTCGGCGCGGCGCTTTCGGCCTCTGCGGCGTCGATGGCCGCCGTAGCCTCGGCGGAAATCGCCTGGGTGTCGAGGCCCGCCGTGGCGGCCCCGCTGCCTTCACCGCCCGCAATCAGCTGCGCCTCACGCTCCGCCTGATACTCGGCATAAGAGCCGAAACCCACCCCCGAGCCACTGTCGGGCACAGGGGTTTCACAGGCAGCGAGCGCGGCCAAAGAGATCAGAGCAACAGTCAGGCGCATGGGGGCAAAAGCTCCAAAAGAGGCGAATTTACGCGCCTCTTACCACCATTTTTCAGGCTTGGAAACAAAGCCTGCAGCGCCTTCGAGCGAATGCGCGATATTCAGCAGATCGCCCTCTTCCCACGGCTTGCCGATGAGCTGAAGCCCGAGCGGCAGGCCGGTGGCCGACACCCCCGTCGGCACGGAAATGCCCGGCAGACCCGCGAGGTTCACGGTCACGGTGAAGACGTCGTTCAGATACATCTGGATCGGATCCGAGTCGGAGACCTCGCCCAGACCAAAGGCCGGGGACGGCGTCGCGGGCGTGAGGATCGCGTCGACACCAGCAGCAAAGGCGTCTTCGAAGTCCTTTTTGATCAGCGTGCGGACCTTGCGCGCCTTGTTGTAATAGGCGTCGTAATAGCCCGCCGACAACACATAGGTGCCGACCATCACGCGGCGTTGCACCTCATGCCCGAAGCCTTCGGCGCGGGTTTTTTCGTACATGTCGTTGATGCCCTCTCCCGCAGCCAGCGTCGCACGGTGGCCGTAGCGCACGCCGTCGTAGCGCGCGAGGTTCGACGAGGCTTCGGCGGGTGCGATGACGTAATAGGTCGGCAGCGCGTATTTGGTGTGCGGCAGCGAGATGTCGACGATCTCGGCACCTGCGTCTTTGAGCATCGCGGCACCATCGTCCCAGAGCTTGACGATCTCATCCGGCGTGCCGTCGAGGCGGTATTCTTTCGGGATACCGATTTTCTTGCCGCGAATATCGCCGGTCAAGAGCGCCTCGAAATTCGGCACCGGCAGATCGGCGGAGGTGCTGTCCTTCATGTCATGGCCACACATGGCCTCCAACATGATCGCCGCATCGCGCACGGATTTGGTCATCGGGCCGGCTTGGTCCAGAGAGGAAGCAAAGGCCACCACGCCCCAGCGCGAGCAACGCCCGTAGGTCGGTTTGATGCCCACGATGCCGGTAAACGCCGCAGGCTGGCGGATCGAGCCGCCGGTGTCGGTGCCGGTCGCAGCGAGACAGAGATCGGCGGAGACGGCAGAGGCGGAGCCACCCGAGGAGCCGCCCGGCGTCAACGGGGTGTCTTCATTGCCACGGCGCCACGGGCTGACCGCATTGCCATAGGTCGAGGTCTCGTTGGAGGAGCCCATCGCGAATTCGTCCATGTTGAGCTTGCCCAACATGACCGCGCCTGCATCAAACAGCTTAGATGTGATGGTCGACTCGTATTCGGGCCTGAAGCCTTCGAGAATGGCAGAGGCCGCCTGGGTCGGCACGCCTTTGGTCGCAAAGAGATCCTTGATCCCGATGGGCAGACCGCACATCGCGGGCGCATCGCCCTCGGCCAAACGCGCGTCGGCGGCTTTGGCCTGTTCGCGGGCGATCTCCGGCGTGTTGTGCACAAAGGCATTGAGCGCACCGGCGCCTTCGATCTCGGTGAGACAGGCCTCGGTCAGGTCAGAAGAGGTGAAGTCTTTCGCGCGCAAACCGTCACGGGCGGCTGAGAGCGTGAGTTTATTGAGATCAGACATTATTCAACCACCTTCGGCACGGCAAAGAAGCCCTCGCGCGCGTCGGGCGCGTTTTTCAGGATTTTCTCCTGCATGTTGCCATCTGTGACACCGTCCTTGCGGCGTTTGAGACGCTGCGGGGTCACCGAGGTCATCGGCTCGACCCCTTCGACATCCACTTCGGAGAGTTGCTCGATAAAGCCGAGCACAGCGTTGAATTCCGAGGCCAGCGCCGGAAGCGCGTCTTCCTCGACGCGGATGCGGGCGAGCTTGGCCACCCGGCGGGCGGTATCAATGTCGATGGACATGGGGCAATGCTCCGTAATCTTGGTCACATGAGGCTTTAGCGCCCCTGCGCGCGGCCTTCAAGCATATGCGTGAGATAAACATGGATCATCCAGCCCAACATGAGGGCATTGAGGATGTGCCAAAGGAAATGCGTGCCCAAGGGAAGACCTGCGCAGATCGGCTCATCGAGCCAGCGCATGGCAATGGAGAGACAAAGGATCAGCGCGCCGATGGCAAGACCGCGCGCGGTGCGGGGCGCGCGATGTCGCAGGAGGATCGCGTAGATGAAAATGAGCATCGGCACGGGCGCATAGGCCGCCGAACTGCCGAGACCGAGGTTCGAGAACAGCGGTACGGTGGCGGCGGCGTAGGGAAAGAAGAGCAGCGTCACGAGGACGGATTTCCATGTCTCAAGGCCAAAGAAATCCCGTGTCGCCGCGAAAACATAGAGCAGGATGAACAGAAGGATCGGCAAAGTGTCCGCCATCGCGCCCCAACGTGTCGCCCTGGTGTGAAAGGCGAAGGAGCCGAGGCCGATCACGAAAAGCACACCGGCCAAAGCCCGCGCCATGGGATAGGCCCTCGCCCGCGGCCAGATCACCAAAGCGGCGATCAAAAACGCCGCATTTGTCAGCGCATTGACCGGTTCCGACCAAAACGTGAAATCCGTGCGTTCGCAATAGGCATCAATTTGCGCAGTCCAAACCTCTGGTCCCATCGCCCTGTCATCCTAGTATATTGATCTTAAATCGTTTTTCAAAAAAACTTGAGGCACTCAATTTTTGAAAAACGCAGCAAGATCAATTCAGTGTCACAACGTTTTTCGCTCAATCTGATTCAGATTAAACGAAAAACGCTTTAGGCTATAACATAGCGTTGAGAGTCGTTTTCCAAACCAGGGAGTTTGTACAAATGAAAATCACATGGCTGGGCCACTCCGGTTTTCGCATCGAAATTGCAGATCAGGTGTTGCTCATCGACCCGTGGCTGGCGGGCAACCCGGCGTTTCCCGAGGGCCGCGAGGCAGAGGCAACGACAGGCGCGACCGCAATTTTCCTCACCCATGGTCATGGCGATCATGCCTCGACCACCCTGCCCGTTGCGCAAAGCACTGATGCGATGATCTATTGCATCCACGAGCTGTCGATCATCCTCGGCAAAGAGGGCGCGCAGGTCACGGGCTTTGGCAAGGGCGGCACGATCACGCTTGGAGAGGGCGACGAGGCCGTCACTGTGACCATGGTCAATGCCGTGCATTCGTCGTCGATCGACTTTAAAGACGGTGCGCCGCAATATGCGGGCGATCCGGCGGGCTTCATGATCTCTGGCGAGGGCCACACGATCTATGTCTCCGGCGACACCGACATCATGGCCGATATGGAATGGTTCGCCGACCTGCACCAACCCGACATCGGGCTGCTGTGCGCAGGCGGGCATTACACGATGGACATGAAACGCGCCGCTTACGTGTGTCAAAAGTTCTTTGATTTCAAAACGGTGATCCCCTGCCACTGGGGCACCTTCCCGCTTTTGGCGCAGAGCTGCGATGAGCTTGTCTATGCGCTGAAAGACGGCGTGGTGAAGGTGCCCGAGGTGCTGAAACCGATTGAGATTTAAGCTCTACTGTTCCGACGCGCGCGCCTCCAAAACTTCGAGCACAAGCCCCTGCGCCTCGCGCACGGCCTCGTCCAGAGCGCGTCGGAACTCCTCCATCGCGGCCTCCGTCGCGGCTTTGTCAAACGGCGTGGCGGTGCCGGTGTCGACCACGTCGCGACGCGCATCAATGACGGCGCGCACTTTCGGCGAGAGGCTGTCTTGGTTGTCCTGCAAATGCGCCCGAAGCTCTCGGCGAATATCGGCGGGGAAAGCGGGGGGCGGTCCGGCCTCGTCGCCCATCAAGGTAACGCGCACCTGTTGAAACCGCCAGACGGCGCCCAAGGCCACGGCATTGCCCAAAAGCGAGACAGCCAGAACGCCGATCAAGGCGATGCGCCCCTTGGAGATGCGATGGGGGCGGTGTGCAGCAGACATCAGAAGCCCCCCATCACGGACAAGAGATCGCCAAAGGCAAACCAGGTCAGAAACCCGTCGCCCAAAGCAGTTGACGACAGGACATAGCCCAGCGCCACGCCAATCGCCATCAGCCCGCCAAAGCCCAACGCCCAGGGCAAGGGTTCAGACAGAACTTCGGCGACGTGGCCGTCCGAGCGCGTTCGGTTGACGGTCACGGTCTGGCTCAGCACGGCGCGGGACAGTTCCGCGACATCCTCATCCTCGGGGTGGGCGAAAACTGCGGAGAGCGCGCGGTCGAATTCCGCATCTGTCTTCGCATGTGTCGCCGTCGTCGTGTTGTCATGATCCGACATCTTGAATCACTCCTCCAGTTCCAGCCGGGCCCTGAGCGTCGCTCGAGCGCGCACCAGCAATTGTTCCACCGCCCCCTCGCTCGTGCCGAGCGTCATCGCGATCTCCGCCCCCGAAAGCTCCCCTGCGGCCTTGAGCAGGATCGCCTGTTTCTGCCGGGTCGGCAATGTGCGGATCACGGCCTGGGTCTGCGCCAATCTCTGGCGCGCGCCATAGTCCGCCTCCGCCCCCGGCGTATCGTCTTCCGGCTCCGGCATGCTGTCGATCCCGACAAACCGCCGAAAGCCCCCCCGCCTGTTGTGATCAATGCACAGATTGACCGCGATCCTGTAGAGCCATGAGGACACGGCGCCTTTCGACGGATCGTAGCGTTCCGCATGGCGCCAGGCCCGCAAGAACACCTCCTGTGCGACATCTTCGGCCTCCGAGGCCACGGTCAGCGACTGCGCGGCATAGCGCCGGATGCCCGGGCCGTACATCGCAATCAACCGCGCCAAGGCCGCGCGCTCGCCCCGGGCCAGCGCCGCCATCACGGCTTTTGCATCTGCCTGCGTGGGAGGCTTATGCGCGGTCATCGCTGCGGCTCCGGTCGAGAGGGGCGAGAAGATGTCAACAGATTTACCATGAAACACAGAAGCGACGCGTTAAAATGTTGGCCCGGGTCACGGGGGGGGGGGGGATGGTGACCCGGGCCAGACCCCGCGTTAGCGGGATACGTTCAGACCACGTTCGCGGGAGCCGGAGCTGCCGCCGGGGCCTGTCACAGTCGCGGTGACATCGGTGCCATTGCCGTCGGTTGTGCGCACCACACCGCGCGAGACGCTTTCGCCCGCCGCCGTCGTGCCGGTGGTCACCGATTCACAGCTCACAATATGATTGCCCTGCACACAGGTGTGTTCTTTCGAAATCTCGCCGCCGTTGTTGGTGGTCACAGTCAGGCCGCGGGCAAAGCCCGGCATGGCGGCCATGAGCGGCACGATCAGGGAGAGGGCGTAGAGGGGCTTGTTCACGGATTTCATCGTTAACATCCTTTTGTTTCGGCCATTTGGCCATGTCTTTCGATCCGCTGTCGCGGGGTAGGTGAAAAACAAGATCCGGCTTTCAGGTGTGATCTTGCGGGAAGGGTGAGGTGATCAGTAAACCTCGGTTAGTATCCAGCCTGGGCGAGAAAGTTCGCCACGCGGGTGAGTTCCTTGCCGGCCAGAACGCCATCGTTGTTGACGTCCGCCTTTTGGAACCCGGGGGCGACGGCAAGGTATTCCGTCTGCGTCACCGACCCGTCGCCATTGGTGTCACGCACCATGACGCGTTTGCCGGAGACGTTGATGTCCTTGGCTGCGGCGAGGCTTTGCAACTCAGCCATGGTGACGGAACCGTCGCCATTGGCATCGAGCGCCTTGAAGCTGTCGATTTGCAGCCCCTGGAACTCGGCACGGGTCAAAACACTGTCGCCGTTGGTGTCATAGGCCAAGACATTCGTCGCAGCCATGGCGGACGCGGCCAGCCCCAATGTGCAAAATGTTGCCCCCATCAGGGCCCGGTATCGGGTGCGCATTTGGTTACTCCTTTGCGGCGTCGATACTCATAATACGGGCGCCCAGAGGGGCCCCTACGCGGGCTTTAGAATTTTTTGAAGTTTTTTGGGGAGGCTTTGGCCGCGTCCCTCGCCTTGTTTGACAGGCCCGCATTGTGACAGACCGCATTGTGACAGGCCCGCATTTGCGCTAAGACGCGTTCAGGCGAACCGCCTCCCACATCCGTGAAACCTCCGCAGGCCCAACCGCATTCTCGCGCGTTGTCTTGCTGTGCTTTGTCTCAGGTCCGCATATGTTCGAAATCTTCCTGTCGCGCCACGAGCGGCTTTTGAAAAACACCGCCCTTGTCCTCGGCCTCACCTCCACCGTGGCGATCGTGCAGAATTGGTATCCGCTGAATCTTTTTTTATCCCTACCCTTTTGCCTGATCTGGATGGCGATGGGATGGCTGCACAGCGAACGCCAGCTCAAATGGATCAACATCCTCTTCGCGGGCTTCTACGTCTACGGCATCGGCCGCTACATGGTGATCGGAGCTTAACGTTTCGCGGCAAAGAACGCCTTCAGGAGCGCCTCGGCCTCCGCCCCCGCGATCCCGTCATAGATCTCCGGTGCGTGATGGCACTGCGCATGGCTATAGATTTTCGCGCCATGGGCCACGCCGCCGGATTTCGGATCGGAGGCCCCATAATAGAGCCTGCGAATGCGCGCGTTGGAAATCGCCGCCGCACACATCGGACAGGGCTCTAGCGTCACATATAGATCAAACCCCGGCAGCCGCTCCTGCCCTAAAGTGGCACAGGCTGCCCGGATCGCAACAATCTCCGCATGCGCCGTCGGATCACTATCTTCCCGCGTGCGATTGCCACCGCGCGCCACGATCTCGCCCTCGGGCGACACGACAACGGCGCCCACGGGCACCTCGCCACGGGCCTCGGCCAGCCGGGCCTCTTTCAAGGCCTCATCCATATAAGAGCGAAACGACATGCCCTTTCCTGCCGCGCAAATCTGTCGAGCGCAAGCCCGCCGCACACCCACGACGACCGCGGACATGACAAATTGCCGCAGCGGGACCGAAATTGATGCACATCAAAGTTTTACAACACGGCCCCTGACATCTGTGCAAAGGCGCGCAACGCCGCGCTCAAGACAGTTTGGGACATACAAGATGAACAAGACTTCCGTAATGGCCGCCACCGTGGCCCTCACCCTCGCCCTGCCGACATTTGCCTTCGCGCAAGACGCTGGCACGATGACCCTCGGTCTCGGCCTCGGCAACGTGATGCCGAAATCCGACAATGGCAGCATTGCCGTCCCCGCGGATCTGGATGTCGGCGACAACCTGCGCCCGACCATCACCTTTGAGTATTTCATCAAGGACAATCTCGGCATCGAAGTCTTGGGCGCCTGGCCGTTCAAACATGACATCAGCGCGTCTGGCATGGGTGAGATCGGCTCGACCCAGCACCTGCCGCCGGTGGTCTCGCTGCAATATCACTTTGACACCGGATCGACTTTTACCCCCTTCCTCGGCGTCGGTGTGAACTACACCGCCTTCTTCGATGAAACCGCCAAGGGCGCCATCGCGGGCAGCGATCTCGATCTCTCCGACTCTTGGGGTGTCGCGCTGCACGCCGGTTTCGATTACCAGATCAGCGAACGCGGCGCTTTGCGGACCGATGTGCGCTGGATCGACATCGACAGCGATGTAAAACTCGACGGCGCTAAAATCGGCGAAGCCGAGATTGATCCCTGGGTCTTTGGCGTCTCCTACGTCATGAGCTTCTAAATCTCTCACACAGCATGACCAGGATCGGCGGCCCCCAGCACTGCGGGCCGCCTTTTCTCTTTCCATAGCCCCCCGCGCGGAGTATGAGCGCGCCAACGAAAGGCCATTCTCATGACTGACACGCCCAACACTCCGAAAAAGACCCCGCCCGGCGACCGCATCGCCAAGGTGCTGTCGCGCGCCGGCATTTCCTCGCGCCGCGAAGCCGAGGCTTTGATCGAAGAGGGCCGCGTCACGGTGAACGGACGCGTTGTTGCCTCGCCTGCCCTCAATGTCCTGCCGAAGGACAAGATTTTCGTCGATGGCAAAGAGGTCGGCGAACCGGAGCCGCCGCGGCTTTGGCTCTATCACAAGCCTCTGGGTCTGGTGACCTCGTCCAAAGATGAAAAGGGCCGCGACACTGTGTTCGATCAGCTGCCGAAAGAACTGCCGCGAGTGATGTCCGTCGGACGCCTCGATTTGAACTCCGAGGGGCTTTTGCTTTTGACCAATGATGGCGAGCTGAAGCGCAAACTCGAATTGCCCGACACCGGCTGGCTGCGTAAATACCGCGTGCGGGTCAAAGGCACCGCGACCGAGGCCATGTTGGAACCGCTGCGCAAGGGCGTCACCATTGATGGCGAAAACTTCCAACCGATGGAAGTGGCCTTTGACCGTCAGCAAGGCGCCAATGCCTGGCTCACCGTCGGTCTGCGCGAGGGCAAGAACCGCGAGATTCGCCGCGCGATGGAGCACATCGGCCTCACCGTGAACCGTCTGATCCGCCTGTCATATGGGCCCTTCCGTTTGGGCACCTTGCAGCCGGGTCAGGTCGAGGAAGTGCGCGGCCGGGTGCTGCGCGATCAGCTTGGCATGGATCTTGAGATCGGCGAAGGCGGCAAGGCGAAGCGCACTGTTGAGCGCGGCGGCAAGCCAGGCGGTCCGCGCAAAGAGGTGCGTGGGCGCGATGATGCGCGCGGTGGCAAACCGGGTGGAAAACCGGGCGGCAAGCCTTTTGGCAAACCGGGCGGCAAACCCCCGTTCAAAGGGCCGAACAAAGACAGGCGTGACAGCGACGAAGGATTCAAGCCGCGTAGCCAAGGTTTCAAACGCCGCGAAGACGGGGATGCGAAACCCGGTGGCTTCAAACCCCGTGGCGAAGGTTTTCAGGGCAAACGCGGTCCCGGCGGCAATCGGGAGCGTGACGGTGGGCGAGACGGGGCACGCGATGGCGATTTCAAACCGCGTGGCGAAGGCTTCAAGGGCAAGCCGCGTGACGGGAAACCGGGTGGCAAGCCGTTTGGCGGCAAACCGGGCGGCACGCGTGACGATCGAGGCGAAGAGCGCGGCAGCAAGCCGGGCAGCTTCAAATCCCACGGTTTCAAATCCCACGGTGGCGGGCGTGACGGCAAACCGCGCTCGGCCGGATTCAAATCCCACGGTGGTGGCGCGGGCGGCAATTCAGGCAAACCGGGTGGCGGCAGAGGCGGCAAACCGCCGAAATCTGGGCGCTAAATCGAAACTGAGGGGGAAAGCACGGCCAGCGCTCCCCTTCACCCTTTCACCGGGTGCGATTCCTTTCTATATCTTGTGATAAGAACCGCTTTGGAAAGGGTGCCCATGAGCGACAGCGTGTTTTCAAAACTCGCCTATTATCTGTTGGTTGCGCTGACGTTTTACGTGACGATCAAGGCGCAGGGCCTGTGATGGCGAAACGCTACGGGTCCACCCACTCCCCGAAAGGCAATCTGTCCGACAGGCCCCTCACAGACGGGGACCGCGAAACGGCGGCGCCTGCCGCACGTCCGTTTGACGGCAAGAAACCGACCCGCGTCGGTGCCCGCTCGAACCTGTTGTTCTTTGCGGCGATCCCCTTGGCGTGGAAGGCGTTTACGGCGGAACCCGTCACCATGGCCGGCTATCTGGCGGCGCTTGGCTGTCTCGTCGGCGCCGCGTTTTTGACCCGCGAGGGGCTAAAGGCCGAAGAGGCTTACGAGGCGCGCAAAGTGTCCCGCCGCCCGGCCATTCCTCGCAAAATTTTCGGCTCCGTGTTGACCGGCCTCGGGTTAGGTCTTGTCGGCTGGTTCGGCTGGGGCCCGCTGGAGACGGTGATTTTCGCCGTGCTGGGCGTCATTTTGCATAGTCTCGCCTTTGGCTTGGATCCTTTGAAAAACAAGGGCTTCGACGAGATCGACCTGTTCCAGCAGGACCGCGTCGCCAAGGCCGTGGATGAGGCCGAGGCGCATCTCGCATCCATGCGCGCAGCACTTGAGCGCACCGGCGACCGGCAGGCGCAGGATCGGCTGGAAAAGTTCATCACCACGGCGCGGGCCATGTTCCGCACGGTCGAGGACGATCCACGCGATCTGACGGCGGCGCGGAAATATCTTGGCGTCTATCTCCTGGGCGCACGCGATGCGACGGCGAAATATGCCGATCTGTGGAGCAAGAGCCGCAATGTCGAGGCGCGAAGCGATTGGTTCGCGCTTTTGGACGATTTGGAAGCGAATTTCGACGCCCGTCATAAAGCGTTGCTTTTGGACGATAAGACGGACCTCGACATCGAGATCGAGGTGCTGCGCGACCGGTTGGCGCGCGAAGGCGTCACACAAAATATCACGTCATGAGTTTGAATGAGGGGAACCGAACATGTCCGAAACCATCCGCCAGCAGGCCGAAGCCGCTTTGAAAGACGTCGAAGAGGTGACCGCCGTCATCCTCCCCGAACCGAAGGGCGAGCTGATCGACCCGACGACCATTGAGGCCCCTGTGGCTGCCGAGGTCGCAAAGGCGAAATCCGAGATCGACATGCATGACACGAATTCCATCGTGCGCTTCGGCTCTGCCGCGCAGGCCGAGTTGCAGGTGATTTCGCAAGCGATGTTGCAGGACGTCAAGAACAAGGACGTGGGACCGGCAGGTGACAGCCTGCGTTCCATCGTGACGACCATTCGCGGGTTCTCGGTGTCTGAACTCGATGTGCGCCGTGAGCGGAGCTGGTGGGAGAAACTTCTAGGGCGTGCCGCCCCGATGGCGAAATTCGTCGCCCGTTTCGAAGATGTGCAAAGCCAGATCGACAAGATCACCGACAACCTGCTGACCCATGAGCACAAATTGCTCAAGGACATCAAGTCCTTGGACATGCTCTATGACAAAACCCTGACCTTCTACGACCAGTTGGCGATCTATATCGCGGCGGGGGAATTGAAGCTCAAGGAGCTGGACGAGACCGACATTCCTGCACTGGCCGCCGCCGTCGATGCCGCCCCTGAGGAAGATCAGGTGATCAAGGCGCAGGAGCTGCGCGATCTGCGGGCGGCGCGTGATGACCTTGAGCGTCGGGTGCACGATCTGAAACTGACCCGTCAGGTGACGATGCAATCCCTGCCCTCGATCCGTCTGGTGCAGGAAAACGACAAGTCGCTGGTGACGAAAATCAACTCGACGCTGGTCAACACCGTGCCGCTTTGGGAAACCCAACTGGCGCAGGCCGTGACCATTCAGCGCTCGTCGGAGGCGGCGAAATCCGTGCGTGAGGCGACCGATCTCACCAACGAATTGCTGACCGCCAACGCCAAGAACCTGCGCGAGGCCAATAAGGTCGTGCGCGAGGAAATGGAGCGCGGTGTGTTCGACATCGAGGCCGTGAAAACCGCCAACGAGGAACTCGTCGCCACCATCGAAGAGAGCCTGCAGATCGCCGACGAGGGCAAACGCAAGCGCGCCGAGGCCGAGGTCGAGCTCAAGGCAATGGAAACGAAACTGCGCGACACGCTGGCCGCCGCCAAGGCGACCGGCAACGCCTCTGGCCCCTCTGTGCCGGCATAAATGCGCGCGCGGGTGGGACATATGATCGGCAAAGGCGTGAGTGGGCTGGCCCTCTTCGCGCCTTTGGTCGTGCTCGCCGCCTGCGTTCAAGCACCCGACATCAAACCGCTGCCCCGCCCGGCGGCGGCGGTGCGGCCAATCGTTCAGGCCCCGCCAGCGCGCAGTAGCGAGAGCTTTGCGCTCGAAAGCTATTACGCGCGGGTGCAGAATGATCTTTTGAGCCATGAATTGCTCCGTAGCGATGGCGGCGGGCCGGACACACCGTTCAACGCCCGGCAACTGGCCGCAAATTTCGAAGCCATTGCTTTGAATGACGAATACACCTCGGTGAACGGGCAATTCGTGGCGCAAAAGACGCCCTCGAACCTGCATCGCTGGCAGGTGCCGGTGCGGGTGGGTCTTGAGTTCGGCGCCACTGTTCCGCCAGAAATACGCGCCAAGGACGAAGCCACCGTCAACAGCCTGATTGCGCGGCTGGCGCGCGCCTCGGGCCATGCGATCACCCGCTCGTCTCAGCCCAATTTCCATGTGCTCGTGCTCAATGAAAACGAGCGCCGCGCCATCGGGCCGCGCTTGGCGGAAATGATCCCGGGCATCGGTCAGGACGCCATCCGCTCGGTCGTGAACATGCCGCGTTCGTCCTATTGTCTGGTGGTCGCTTCTGATCCGGCGAACGATGGCGCCTATCGCTCTGCCGTGGCGATCATTCGCGCGGAACATCCTGATTTATTGCGCAAATCCTGTTTCCACGAGGAAATCACACAAGGGCTCGGCCTTGCGAACGATAGCCCCTATGCGCGGCCCTCGATCTTTAACGACGACGAAGAATTCGCGCTTTTGACGCGGCACGACGAGCTGCTTTTGCGCATTCTCTACGACCGACGCCTCGCCCCCGGCATGCGCCCGGACACCGCCCGCCCGATTGCGACCCAGATCGCATATGAGCTGATGGGCGAGGACATTTGACCAACAGGAGGCCCCATGGGTATTTTCGATTTTCTTTCCGGCGAATTCATCGACGTCATCCATTGGACAGACGACACACGCGACACGATGGTGTGGCGGTTCGAACGCGAAGGCCATGAGATCAAATACGGCGCCAAGCTGACGGTGCGCGAAGGTCAGGCGGCGGTGTTCGTGCATGAAGGCCAGCTGGCGGATGTGTTCACGCCGGGCCTCTACATGCTCGAGACCAACAACATGCCGATCCTGACGACGTTGCAGCATTGGGATCACGGGTTTAAATCGCCGTTCAAATCCGAGGTCTATTTCGTCAACACCACGCGGTTCTCCGACCTGAAATGGGGCACCAAAAATCCGATCATGTGCCGTGATCCGGAATTCGGCCCGGTGCGCCTGCGTGCCTATGGCACCTATACGGTGAAGGTCTCTGACCCGTCGCTGTTCCTGACCGAGATCGTCGGCACGGATGGCGAGTTCACCATGGACGAGATCTCCTACCAGATCCGCAACATCATTGTGCAGGCGTTTTCGCGCGTCGTCGCGGGCTCCGGCATTCCGGTTCTGGACATGGCGGCGAACACCGCCGATCTGGGCAAGCTCGTGGCCACGGAGATTTCCAAGGTGGTGGCGGAATACGGCCTGACCATCCCGGAATTCTACATTGAAAACATCAGCTTGCCCGAAGCGGTTGAGGCCGCGATGGACAAGCGCACCTCAATGGGCATCGTCGGCAATCTCGACAATTACATGAAGTTCAACGCCGCCGAAGCCATGGGCGCGGAAAACTCCGCCATGGCCGCCTCGATGGGCGCGGGCATGGGGGCCGGGCTTGGCATGGGCATGGCGCATCAGGGCCCTTGGGGCGCGCGTCCCGCCGCCGCGGCCCCGGCGGCACAAACACCGCCGCCTCCCCCCGTCGAACATGTCTGGCACATCGCGGAAAGTGGCGAGACCAAAGGGCCGTATTCGAAAGCCGAAATGGGCCAGATGGCCGCGAAAGGCGCGCTCAAACGAGAAACTTTTGTCTGGACGCCGGGCCAAGACGGCTGGCTCAAGGCGGAAGATGTCACGGAGCTGGCGCAATTGTTCACCATCGCGCCGCCGCCGCCACCGCCGGGCGCCTAAATCTGGCCAAGCCACCGATCTGAGCGCCCTGCGCAGCCTTGCGCGGGGCAAAATTTGCGAAGAGGGAGCGCGCAATGTGCCAATCGCGCTTAAAAGACAGTGCTGCGGCGCCTCGGGTCCAGTCTCCCCGGGTCAGCTATCCCTGCGATCCCGGCCCCGCAGAGCGCGCAGTTGCGGAACTCGCTCTTGCGATGAGTGGCTTGGGACCGCTGCCTTCTGAAGCCCTCTCCGACATGGCCAGTTGGGAGCGCTCGAACCACCCAAGTGTCGTCGGGCGCGCGCATATCCTCGACGCTCTCCGCCAGCTTAAGCCGCCCGCCAGCCTGTCGGTCACGCAGATCACTGTAGAGGGCAAAGCCGCCACGATCACGGGGCGTTTGACCCGTGACGGACATGGGCTCTTTCTGTTTTGCCAGATATTGCGGTTCACAACACCGGAACGGAGCCAGATCGCGCAGATCATCAGCGTCGAGCAAAAGGAAAGATGATGCGTACTGTCCCGCGTACCGCACCTCTAAGTCAGATGTTTGAAGTCCTCGCGCCAGTCGTTCAGATTCAGGATCAAGGAGTTGGTCAGGCGCTTGAAACTCGGATTCTCATAAAGCGTACGTGCCGCCATTTTGTCGCCCTGTTCCACCTCGACCGCGATTTTACCGGCCTCTCGATGAAACCGCGTATGCAGACCCGCGATCATCTCGTATTTCTCCATGACCGGATGCCCCGCCTGCGCGCGCAAAGTGCCCAACCATTTGCCAAACTCACATTTGTCGTTGCAGGAAATCTCGTCAGACGTTTTCTCCAATTGTCCCTTGTCGATGCAGTCCGACAATTTGCGGCGCCACGCGGTATGCGCACAGATGGCATCCCTGATCTGCGTCTCGCCTTTGGTTTCCTGAGTGGTCATGTTGTCAACCTTCCTAAATCGAGCCATGTTCTGCCTAGCTTTCACATCTTTCCCTTAACATGGGATAAACGCACATGAATTTGGACACATCCGCCTCATCTGACATGACCGAACACCGGTTTCCCTGCACCACCTGTGGCGCCGATATGCGGTTCGATCCGGCGAAGGGAGTGCTGTCTTGTGATCATTGCGGGGCCACAGAAGCGCTGGACACAAGCAACGCGCGCGCACCGCGTGAGGTGGATTTCGAATCCGCCCTCACGTCACAAATCCCTCAGCAAGAGATGGAAGAAACGCGCGTCGCGACTTGTCCAAATTGCGGCGCGGAGGTGGAATTCGACGAAGACCTGCATGCGACCGAATGCCCGTTTTGTGCGACCCCCGTCGTCACCGACACGGGCGCGCATCGTCATATCAAGCCCCACGGTCTTTTGCCCTTTGCGTTGACCGAAGAGGCCGCGCATGATGCCATGAGCGATTGGCTCGGAAGCCTGTGGTTTGCGCCCAATGGGTTGAAATCCTACGCCCGCAAAGGGCGGAAAATGTCGGGCGTCTACCTGCCCTATTGGACATTTGATGCGCAGACCGCGACGCAGTATCGTGGCGAACGCGGTGACGATTATTACACATCGCATACCGTCACCCGAAACGGCAAACGCCAGACCGTGCGCAAGCGCCACACCCGTTGGCGGGCCTCCGCCGGACGTGTCTCGCGGTTTTTCGACGATGTCCTGGTGCGGGCCTCCGACGCCCTGCCGCGTCAGTTTTCCGACGGCCTTGAACCTTGGGATCTCTCCGAACTTGAACCCTATATCCCCGATTATCTCGCCGGGTTTCGTGCCACCGCCTATTCCGTGCCCTTGGACTCGGGCTACAAGAACGCGCGCGATTACATGGATCGGGTGATCTTGCGCGATGTGAAATTCGACATCGGCGGCGATCGTCAGCGCGTGCATGACATGGACACCGCGGTCTCTGCGGTGACCTTCAAACACATTCTCCTGCCGATCTGGATGGCGGCCTATAAATATCGCGGCAAGACCTATCGCTTCGTCGTCAACGGTCGCACCGGGCGGGTGCAGGGCGAACGTCCCTATTCCGCGTGGAAAATTGCCTTTGCGGTCCTTGCGGGGGCGATTGTCGCTGCGGTCTTCGGCTATATCATCGCAATGAACCAATAAGTCTGGCGGTGTCTTCCGCTGCGCATTTACTCGGGCAGGCGTTGCGTGCTAGCGCTATCACAGATCAATCATGGAGGAAGAGATGATCCTTTGCGCCGGTGAAGCCCTGATCGACATGTTGCCTCGCACTTCGACGCTGGGCGAAGACGCCTATGCGCCCCACGCGGGCGGGGCCGTGTTCAACACCGCTGTCGCTTTGGGGCGGCTTGGCGCGGATGTGGGGTTTTTCTCCGGGTTCTCTCAGGATTTCTTTGGCGATCTTTTGAAGGCCAAACTCGCCGAGAGCCATGTGAACACCTCCCTGGCTGTCACCGCCGACAGACCCTGTACCGTTGCCTTCGTTAAGCTGGTTGATGGCCATGCAACCTATGCTTTCTACGATGAGAACACCGCCGGGCGGATGTTGACGGAGGCGGACCTGCCCGCGCTGCCAGACACTGTGGAGGCGCTGTTCTGCGGCGGTATTTCTTTGCCTGTTGAACCCTGTGGCGCGGCCTATGAAGCCCTGTTTGTCCAGGCCGCCGCAACGCGCGTCACCATGATGGATCCGAACATTCGGCCCGGATTTATCCGCGATGAGGCCCGTTATCGTGCACGATTGGACCATATGCTGGCGCATGCCGACATCGTCAAACTCTCCGACGAAGACCTCATTTGGCTGATGGGAGAGGGCGACATTGACGCCCATATCGCCACGCTTTTGGGCATGGGGGTGAAACTTGTCTGCCTCACCATGGGCGCGGATGGCGTCAAAGGCATCACGGCGCGCGGCACCACCCATGTGGCAAGCACCCGCGTCGAGGTGGTCGATACGGTCGGCGCCGGCGACACGTTCAACGCGGGGCTTTTGGCGGGGTTGCAACGGGCGGGAAAATTGACCAAAGACGCGATTGCTGCGCTGGATGACGAGACGCTGCGCGCCGCCCTCACTTTGGGGGCGCAGGCGGCGGCGGTCACCGTGTCCCGCGCGGGTGCAAATCCGCCCTGGCAACATGAACTGGCAACATGAATTGGAGACCCTATCGTGAGAGCCCTCATCCAACGCATTTCAGAAGCCGCCGTGCGCGTCGACGGCGCGACTGTGGGCCAAAGCGGCCCGGGCCTTTTGGTGCTGGTCTGCGCCATGCGCGGCGACACCGAGGCGCAGGCGGATAAATTGGCCGCGAAAATCGCCAAGCTGCGGATTTTTCAGGATGATGCGGGCAAGATGAACCTCTCCGTGCGCGATATCGGCGGCACCGCTCTGGTCGTCAGCCAGTTCACGCTCGCCGCCGAGACCAAGGGCAACCGCCCCGGCTTTTCCACCGCCGCCGCCCCGGACGAGGGCAAGGCGCTTTACGACTATTTCACCGAGCGTCTGGTGGCTGAGGGCGTGCCGTGTGAAAAAGGCATCTTTGGCGCGGATATGAAAGTCTCGCTGATCAATGATGGGCCGATCACAATCTGGCTCGACACAGACGCCTGATCGCCCCTGCCCGTCTCTTGCCGCCTCCCCCATGGACCTTTGCCGCGCTTTGTCCTAAATCGCCTGCAAAGAAAGGGTTCATCCGTGGCGCAGACACTCGTCAAACATGTTGCCTCCGAAGAGGACACGGCGCAGATCGCCTCAGCGCTGGCGGCTCTCTTGCGTCCGGGCGATGTCGTGCTTTTGGATGGCGCCTTGGCGGCGGGCAAGACGTTTTTCACCCGTGCCTTGGTCCGCGCTCTGGGGTCTGACGAGGCGGTGACCAGCCCGACCTACACGATTGCCAATATCTATGAGACCCCCAAAGGGCCGGTTCTTCATGTCGACGCCTATCGTTTGAAAGGCGCGCATGAGTTCTATCACCTTGGTTTGGAAGAGTATTTCGACACCGGGGTTTCCGTGATCGAATGGGGCGAGCGGATTGCCGACTATTTCGATGCGCCGCTGTCGATCCGCATCGGCTTTGGGGACAGCGAGATGGAGCGGCAGGTGACATTCACCGCAGAGGCGCCGCGCTGGTCGCCAGTTTTGGAGGCACTCACATGACGATCACCTTGCTCATTCAGGCCTCGAACGGCGTGCCAGCGCTGGCTTTGGGACGCGGCGGTGAGATTGTCTTCGACTCATCGCAAGATGAGACGCTGAGCGGATCGCGCGACTATCGTATGCTGTTGGAAACCGGGCTCGCGGCCTGTGGCGGCGCTTTGTCAGACCTGAGCCTCATCGCCTGTGACATCGGCCCCGGTGGCTTGGGCGTCACGCGCACGGCGGCGGCTTTCGCCAATGCGCTTGGATTTGCGCGGGGCATTCCGGTTCTGTCCCTCGCGGCGTTCGAGCTTTTGGGCGCAGAGGTGAGTACCGGAAAACCGGTCGCAATCCTGCGCCGCGCGGCGCGTCCGCATGTGCATTTCGGGATTTTCCGGGATGGAAAACTTGCACATTACGAACATTGTCTTGAGAAATCTGCCATAAATCAGCTTTCAGACTTGGACGATTACGATCTCGCCGGGAATATCGAGGTTGAGGGGCATGACGCGCCTATCACCAATATGGCGGCCATGAACACGATGCTCGAACGGGCCTTGGACGCCGGAACACCCGGCCCCGAGGCCCGCGCTTATCCCATTGTCGAGGTGCTCGAATGACGCCCTCCTCGGATCAGATCGCCGAGGTTCTCGGGTCCGGTGGCGTGGTACTTTTGCCCACGGATACGGTTCTGGGCCTCGCCGCCTCGCCCGCACACGCGCAGGCGATTGAGAAGATTTACACACTTAAACAACGTCCCCGCGACAAGAACCTGCCAATCATGGTGGCAGGCGCAGACCAGATCGCGGGGCTGGGCGCGGTGCTCTCTGAGAGCGCTCTGAAACTCCTCGCAAGCGCTTACGTGCCCGGCGCGCTGACGCTGGTTCTGGCGCTCGATCCGATGCTGGTGCCCGCCTGGCTGATCGGGCGCACAGAGATCGCAGTTCGTATTCCGAACAATGTTCTATTGCTCGAAGCGCTTGAAAAATCAGGTCCTTTGATGGTCACCTCGGCCAACCGCTCCGGCGCCGAGCCGCCCGCGACAACAGAAGAGGCCGCAGAGCAACTCTTCGGCGCGCCCGATCTCATTGTGCCGGGCAAAGGCGCGGCCCCTGCCCCCTCGACCATCGTCGATTGCACCCGCGATCCGGTTGTCATCCTGCGCCATGGGGTGGTGTCAGAGGCAAAAATTCACGAGGTGCTGGCATGAGCGATTTGATCCTTGGCATCGAGACCTCTTGCGACGACACCTCTGTCGCTTTGGTGGACCGCACGGGCCATGTCGCCGCGATCCAGACCGTGTCGCAATTCGAAATTCACGAGGCCTTTGGCGGCGTCTACCCGGAGCTGGCCTCACGCGCGCATCTCGAAGCCATTCTTCCAACGATTCAATCGGTTATGGACGAGGCTTCGGTGACTCCGAGGGATCTGACCGCCATCGGCGTGACCCGTGGCCCCGGCCTGATCGGCTCGCTTTTGGTCGGGCTGTCGACGGCGGAGGCGCTGTCGATGGGCTGGGGTGTGCCGGCTTACGGTGCGAACCATTTGCGCGGGCATATCCGGTCGGTGGCGCTTGAGCGCGGCAAGACCGAGTTTCCCGCCGTGATCATGCTGGTCTCCGGCGGGCATACGTTGATTGCCGAGCTGAAAGACGCCTGGTCCTATCGCCTGCTCGGCACGACGCGGGACGACTCGGTGGGCGAAAGCTATGACAAGGTCGCGCGGATGCTGGGGCTTGGCATGCCTGGCGGTCCGGCGATTGATAAGGCGGCAAAGGCGGGAGCCCCCGTGTTGCGCCTGCCGCGTCCGATGAAGAATGACGCTTATGAGTTCTCGTTTTCCGGGCTGAAATCCTCTGTCGCGCGGCATATCGAAAAGCACCCGGAGGTCTCGGTCGAGGATATGTCGGCCTCCTTCGTGGCGGCCTGCATGGATGTTTTGACGGCCAAGGCGGACCGGGCGCTGGCGGAGTGCAAACCGAAGTCTCTGGTCATTGTCGGGGGCGTCGCCGCCTCTCCTCAGTTGCGCGAGGCGATGGGCAAAGTCGCGGAGAAACATGGCGTCGAACTGTGCCTGCCGCCGATGAAATGGGCCACCGACAATGCGGCGATGATCGCCATGGCGACTTGGGATTATGTCGAGCGCGGATTGCAGCCGGAATTGATGCCGAAGCCGAACCTGAGCTTAGAGACGCCTTAAAATTTAAACCCGGGTAGCCCGTCCAACGTCGCCTTCAAAGCCTCACCCCATCCCGTTGAAATCTCATGATAATACGGGTCGTCCGCCGTAATGCGGCGCTGAAAGGCGACCTGATAGCTGTCTTTTTCGATGACCTGAAGATCGAAGGGCAAGCCCACGGAGAGGTTGGCTTTGACCGTGCTGTCAAAGGAGACAAGCATCAGTTTGACGGCCTCTTCAAAGGACATCTGCGGATCGTAAGCACGCACCAGAATGGGCTTGCCGTATTTGGTCTCGCCGATCTGGAAAAACGGCGTTTCAGCGCCCGCCTCGATGAAATTACCCTCAGGGTAGATCAGGAACAGGCGTGGCTCGGAGCCCTTGATCTGACCTCCCAAAAGCACGGTGGCGTTAAACGCGCTGTCGGCGCGCTGGCCCTCGTCGGCATTGTCGGCGATCACATCTTTGAGGGTGCGGGCCACAAGGCGGGCGACCTGAAACATCGACGGCGCGGAGAGGATCGAGGGTTCGCGGTCCTCGGGCGCTTTGGTGCGCTCATCCAACAGCGACACGAGCGCCTGCGTGGTGGCGAGATTGCCCGCGGTCATGACGGTCAGAATACGCTCGCCGGGGGTCTCCCAGGAGAACATCTTCTTGAACGTCGAGATATTGTCGACACCGGCATTGGTCCTTGTGTCGGACATCATGACGAGGCCCTGATCGAGCATCATCCCCACGCAATAGGTCATCTGCCGTCCTTATTGTTGCTCTTGTTGCTGTATGACTTCGATCTCGACAGAGAGGGATTCGCCCTCGCCGCCGTATCTCGTGCCAGTTACAGGGGCGGCATCGCGGTAGTCCAGACCTGTTGCGACACGAACGTAGCGTTGGTCGGGGCAAATCTCGTTTGAGACGTCGAATCCGACCCATCCGAGGCCGCGCACATGGGCTTCGGCCCAAGCGTGGGTGGCATCTTGTTCGGTGCGGTCGTTCATCATCAGGTAGCCGGAAACATAGCGTGCCGGAAATCCCATCTCGCGGGCGGCGGAGATGAAAACATGGGCGTGGTCTTGGCAGACGCCTTTGCCCTCACTCAGCGCCTCTTCGGCACTGCCGTCGGCGTGCGAACTGCCGACCTCGTATGTCACCGCTTCGCCCACCAATTTGGACAGCGCGTGGAGGCGTTCGAGATCCGTTTCGCCTTCGACCTGTTTGACGAGGGCCCGCACGCCTGCGCCGGGTTTGGTCAGAGGCGTCACGCTGTCGAACAGCCAAAGAGGTGAAGGCCCGCGATGCTGGCCGACCACGCCATGATTGTCCGCGACCTCGACCTCGCCCTCGCAGGAGATCACCAACTCCTGCGCATCTTTTTCAAAGGAAATCAGCTCAACCAGATTGTTCATATGGTCGTGATAGGACAGCTCCTTTTGCCCGCCGCTCACCGTCGTCGACCAGGTGAGCACCTCTTGGCCATGGCCGGTTTTCGGCGTCTTGCGCAGCTGTTGAAGCCCGTAGGTGACGGGACTCTCAAACGAATAGCGGGTCGTGTGGCGAATGGTCAGGCGCATCTGGATTTACTCATAGAACCGATAGTCTTTCTCGATCTGCTGGCCGAGCTTACTCAGCATGCTCAGGACCGTCTGGATATATTCATGAAGACCATAGTCGAAAACCGCCTCAATGTCGTGGTTCATGAAACGATCCACCAGTGCCTTTGCCATCAGAGAAGATTGCGGAGGCGTGTCGTAGTCAGCGCCGAGATAGCTCAGGTTGTTGTGGATCTTCGTCGCACAAAAGTTCAGAGAGCGCGGCATGCGTTTGTCGAGGATCAGGAATTGTGCGATGTCGCGGGCGTTGACCTGAGAGCCATAAGCCATGCGAAATCCGCCCCGCGCCGAGACCGAGCGCAGGATGGTTTCCCAATGCACATTGTCGATCGACGAGCCCACCGCAAAGGCCGAGGGCAAAAGCACGTAGTATTTCACATCCAGTATCCGCGCGGTCGCATCGGCGCGTTCAAGGAAGGTGCCCAAACGGGTGAAATCGTAGATGTCATTTCTGAGCATCGTCCCGTGGGTGGCACCGCGCACCAAGGCGGTGCGTTGCCGAATGAGGCCCAGAACGGCAGGAAGATCACGTTCCGACACCTTGCGTGCCAGAGCGTCCTTCACCGCCATGTAACAGCCGTTGATCGCCTCCCAAACCTCATGGGTCAGCGCCGTGCGCACCATGCGGGCGTTTTGCCGCGCCTCCGAAATGGTCGAAAGCACCGAGGCCGGATTGGCCTTTTCCCGCAGCATCCAGTTGATCGCCGCGTCTTTCGTCACCTCGTCGTGGTGCTCTTCATAGCCCGCCAGAACCGACGCCGAGCGCATCACAGAGGCCCATTCGTCATCGTCTTGACCCAATCGCGTCAGACCGATCCGCTGGCCGGTTTCCACAAGCCGCGAGGTGTTCTCCGCGCGCTCCAGATAGCGTGACATCCAGTAGAGGCCATTTGCCGTTTTCCCAAGCATCTCTGTCCTCCCCTCAGTCTTCCAGAACCCAAGTGTCCTTGGTCCCGCCACCCTGTGACGAGTTCACCACGAGCGAGCCTTTTTCCAAGGCGACACGGGTCAAGCCGCCGGGCGTGATGTCGATCCCCTCGGGCGAGCAGAGCACAAAGGGCCGCAGGTCCACATGGCGCGGCGCCAGCCCGGACTTGGTAAAGATCGGCACGGTGGAAAGCGCCAACGTCGGCTGGGCGATGTAATTGCCGGGCCGCGCGGTGAGTTTCTTGCGGAACTCTTCGATCTCTTTCTTGGACGAGGTCGGCCCGATCAACATGCCATAGCCGCCGGAGCCATGCACCTCCTTGACCACCAGTTCGGAGAGGTTGTCGAGCACATAGGCAAGGCTGTCGGGTTCCGAACAGCGCCAGGTCGGCACGTTCTCAAGAATCGCCTTTTCGCCGGTGTAGAACTCAACGATGTCGGGCATATAGCTATAGATTGCCTTATCGTCCGCGATGCCGGTGCCGGGCGCGTTGGCGATGGTGATCCCACCGGCGCGGTAGACATCCATGATGCCCGGCACGCCCAGCGCACTTTCCGGGTTGAAGTTCAGAGGATCGAGGAAGTCATCGTCGATGCGGCGGTAAAGCACGTCGATCGGTTTGTAGCCATGGGTGGTGCGCATCGCGACGCGACCGTTGACCACGCGCAGATCATGCCCCTCGACCAGCTCCACACCCATCTGATCGGCGAGAAAGGCGTGTTCGTAATAGGCGGAGTTGTAAATCCCCGGAGTCAGCACGGCGACCGTCGGCGGCCCGTCACAGGCAGGCGGCGCGCAGGCGGCGAGAGAGCGGCGCAAATTCACAGGGTAATTCTGCACGGGCTGAACCCGGTTGCGCGAGAACAGCTCCGGGAACATCTGAAGCATCGTCTCGCGGTTCTCCAGCATATAGGAGACGCCAGAGGGCGTGCGCGCGTTGTCTTCGAGCACGTAGAACTGATCCGGCCCGGTGCGGACAAGGTCGATGCCGACGATATGGGTATAAACCCCGCCCGGCGGCGTCATGCCGATCATCTGCGGCAGGAAGGCCTCGTTCTTGGCGATCATCTCTTGCGGCACACGGCCCGCCTTGATGATTTCCTGACGGTTGTAAATGTCATGCAGGAAGGCATTGATCGCCCGCACGCGTTGCTCGATGCCCTTGCAGAGCCTCTGCCATTCGCGCCCCGCGATGATGCGCGGGATGATGTCAAAGGGGATCAGCCGCTCTTCGGCCTCGGCGCGACCGTAGACGTTGAAGGTGATGCCCGCCAGGCGAAACACCTCTTCCGCCTCGCGTTGTTTTGCACGCAGCCGTTTCAGATCTTCGTCCTGAAACCAGCTCTGAAATTCGCTGTAAGGGCCACGCAGAACCTCGTCGGTCCCCCACATTTCATCAAAGATGTTTTTCTCGCTCATGGAATGAATTTAAGGCGTGCCGAATTCGCTTCACAATCGGATTCGCAAATCTCCCCCACGACAAGCGGTGAATTGCTGCGCAATCGCACACTATTTAAGCAGCAAAGTTCAACACCCTCTGCTTTGCGCACATCTCTGTCCCGGGGTCTCTGCAAAACCTCGCACAGCGTGGCATCTGACTGGCGCAAACATCGCCCCGGACGGTCGCAGTATACAGTTGCACACATTGACTTGCGCCCCCTACTCCGCTACCCGCTTTGGCAAGCCTAAAACAGGGGAAATCCCCTGTCGCAGAATCGTAAAGAGGAGGACCTCATGGCCGACAAGACACCCGACATCATCTACACCATCGTGGACGAAGCGCCCGAGCTGGCGCGTGGCTCGCTTTTGCCGATCATCTCGTCTTTCTCCGACGCCGCCGGTGTCAGCGTCGCGACCAAGGACATCTCTCTGGCCGGTCGTATCCTCGCCCTCTTCCCGGAGCTTCTGTCCGACGATCAGCGTGTATCCGATGACCTCGCCGAGCTGGGCCAATTGGTGAAAACCCCCGAGGCCAACGTCATCAAACTGCCGAACATCTCGGCCTCCGTGCCGCAGCTCGAAGCCGCCATCAAGGAACTGCAATCCCAAGGCTACCCGATCCCGGCCTACCCTTCTGACCCGCAAACCGACGAAGAAAAAGCCGTCCGCGCCAAATACGACACCGTCAAAGGCTCCGCCGTGAACCCGGTGCTGCGCGAGGGCAACTCCGACCGTCGTTCCGCCAAGGCCGTGAAAGAATACGCCAAAGCCAACCCGCACCGCATGGGCGAGTGGAAATCCACCTCGAAAACCACCGTTGCCGCAATGCCGGGCGATGATTTCTTTGCCAATGAAAAAGCCGCCACCATCACCGCCGCTCAGGCCGGTGGCGCAAAGATCGTCTTCACCGCGAAAGACGGCACCGAGACGGTTCTGAAATCCGGTCTCAAATATCTCGAAGGCGAGATCGTCGACGCGACCTTCATGTCCGCCAGGGCGCTGCGCAGCTACATCAAGGCCGAGGTCGCCAGCATGGAGCCGGGTGTGCTGTTCTCCGTGCACCTGAAAGCCACGATGATGAAGGTCTCCGACCCGATCATCTTTGGCCATTTCGTGTCGGTCTATCTCGGAGACTTCCTTGCGAAACACGGTGACAAGCTGGACTTCAACCCGAACTCCGGCATCGGCGCTTTGGAAAAGCTCATCGCAGGCAATGCCGAGATGGAAGCCGATCTGAAAGCCGCATTGGCCGCCAAACCGCCGATGTACATGGTGGATTCCGACAAGGGCATCACCAACCTGCACGTGCCCTCTGACGTGATCATCGACGCCTCCATGCCCGCTGTGATCAAGGCCGGTGGCATCGGCTGGGGCCCGGATGGCAAGGCTGCCGACACCAAATGCTGCATCCCCGACAACTCCTACGCCTGCGTCTATGACGAGACGGTGGAGTATTTCAAAGAGACCGGCACGCTCGACGTCACCACCTGTGGCGCCGTGTCCAACGTCGGTCTGATGGCGCAGAAAGCCGAGGAATACGGCTCCCACCCGACCACCTTTGAGATGAGCGCCGACGGCACCGTCTCCATCGTTCTGGACAGCGGCGAAGTGCTTTTGTCGAACGAGGTCGAAGCGGGCGACATCTGGCGCTCCTGCACCGCGAAAAAAGCTCCGATCCTCGACTGGATCAAGACCGGCATCGAACGTTTCGACGTCGAAGGCACCGGCGCGTTCTGGCTCGACAAAAACCGCGCGCATGACGCCGAGCTGATCAAATATGTCGAACCGGCCCTCAAGGAAGCTGGCAAGGACATCCCGATCATGGCACCGCGCGAAGCCACCCGCTTTACCTGGGAAGAGATGCGCAAGGGCAAGAACGTCGTGACCATCACCGGCAACGTGCTGCGTGACTACCTCACCGACCTGTTCCCGATCCTCGAGCTTGGCACCTCTGCCAAGATGCTCTCCATCGTCAAACTGATGCAGGGCGGCGGATTGTTCGAGACCGGTGCCGGTGGCTCCGCGCCGAAGCACGTCCAGCAGGTTCAGGAAGAAAACCACCTGCGTTGGGACAGCCTCGGCGAGTTCTGTGCGCTTGGCGAAAGCTACAACTTCCTCGCCGCGTCGAAATCCATGCCGAAAGCTGGCGTGCTGGGCGCCGCCGTCGAGGTCGCGACGCAGAAGCTGCTTTTGGAGAACAAATCGCCGGAGCGCAAAGTCGGCCAGAACGACAACCGCTCCTCGCATTACTGGTTCGCCCGCTACTGGGCCGAGGCTCTGGCGGCACAAGACGACGATGCCGAGCTGAAAGCGCATTTCGCACCGATCGCCGCGGCTCTGGCCGACAAAGAATCGGTGATCCTCGATGAGATGAAAGCGGCGGAAGGTAAACCGGCGGATATGGGCGGCTATTACCACGCCGACCCGGCCAAAGTGGCCTCGATCATGCGCCCCTCGGCCACGCTCAATGCGATCATCGGCTAAATAAACACTGTAAAAGCAAAACCATAAGGGCGTCTTCGGGCGCCCTTATTTTTTGGAAGACCTCTTAAACCAATCGGTAATAGGCGCCCCGTAAGATGATCCGCAATTCGCCAGCATTTCTGGTCAAATCAGGTTCATTAGACGAGGTCACAGCCGGATGTTCTTTAAGTCGAAAGCGAAACGCGGCGCGGAGCTTTACAGCATTCCCACCACCGCTCTGGAACATGTCCTCGACGACACGCATGTCATCGTCTCCTGTGATCCGGATGGGGTCATTCGCCATGTGAATGACATCTTTCTTGAAACGACCGGTTTCACCCGTGAAGAGGCGATTGGCAAAAATTACACCTTCTTCGTCCGCACCAAGGACAAGGAAGAGGCGAAAGCCCTCTGGGACCGTATCCGCGCCGGCGAAACCCAAAAAGTGATCGTGCCCCGCCTGAACAAGGCGGGCGAAGAGATCTGGTTCAGCGCCACCTATAGCGCGCATCGCGGCATGGATGGCAAAGTCGACTCGATCTATATCATTGGGCGCGAAATTTCGACGATGCATCTGAAGCGGCGCGACAACCGCTCGAAAGAGGACGCCATCCGCCGCTCCATGGCCTTCATCGAATTCGATCTGAAGGGCAATATCCTGCATGCCAACGATCTGTTCCTCCAGACGACGGGCTATACGCTCGATGAGATCAAGGGCAGCCATCACCGTATCTTCATGCCCGATGGCGAAGCGGACTCGCAGGCGTATCGCGACCTCTGGGACCGCTTGGGCAAAGGATCGTCCGAGAAGGGTCAGGTCAAACGTCGCGCGAAGAATGGGGACCTGATTTGGCTCGAAGCCACCTATGAAACCCTGATCGATCCTGAGGGTCGGCCCTTCAAAGTGGTCAAATACGCCTTCGACATCACCAAGGCGAAGAACATGGAGGCCGACGCCTGCGGCCAGATCGAGGCCATTCAAAAGGTTCAGGCGGTCATCGAATTCAAACCGGATGGCACGATCCTGCGCGCCAATCAGAATTTCTGCGATGCCCTTGGCTATACGGTGGAGGAAATCGTCGGCAAGCACCACAGCATGTTCGTCGATCCGAAAATCGTTCAAAGCCAAAGCTACACGGAGTTCTGGGCAGACCTGCGCTCCGGCAAAGCGCTCAGCGATGAGTACGAGCGCATCGGCAAAGGTGGTAAGCGCATTTCCATACGCGCCAGCTACAATCCGATCCGCGACGCTGCCGGTCAGGTGACCAAAATCGTCAAATTCGCCGTCGACACAACGGTTTACCGCGTCACCGTCGACACGTTGATGGAGGGGCTGGATCGTCTGGCCAAAGGCGATCTCTCCGTGCATCTCGACACGAACCTGGGCGAATTCGATAGCCTGCGTCAGAATTTCAACCAAACCGCCTCGCAACTGCAAGAGATCGTCGGCGGCATCACCGATGGCGCACAAATCCTCAAATCCGAATCCGAATCCATCGGTCAGGCCACAGATGATCTGGCCCGCCGCACCGAACATCAGGCCGCGACACTGGAAGAAAGCGCCGCCGCACTGGACGAACTCGTCGCCTCCGTGAAGGGCGTCGCCGAGACGGCCAACACAGTTCAATCGCGTTCGGGAGAGGCCAGAAACCACACTGTCCAAGCCGAAGAAGTCGTTGATCGTGCGATTTCAGCGATGGACGAGATCGAGAACTCGTCCAAACAAGTGGCGTCGATCACCTCCGTCATCGATGACATCGCTTTCCAGACCAACCTTTTGGCCTTGAATGCGGGCGTCGAGGCCGCACGCGCGGGCGAAGCCGGTCGCGGGTTTGCCGTTGTCGCCTCCGAAGTGCGTGCGCTGGCGCAGCGCTCCTCGGAAGCGGCCCGCGAAATCGCCACCCTGATTTCGACCTCGAACCAACAGGTTTCCGGAGGTGTGGAACTGGTGCGCGAAGCCGGTCTGGCGCTGTCCCGCATCCGCGAAGTGGCCGAAAAAATCCATGCCGGCATCGAGCATGTCGCCACATCGACCACGGAACAAGCCACTGGTCTCGGGGAATTGAGCTCAGCCATCAATCAGCTGGATCAAACCACCCAGCAAAACGCGGCGATGTCCGAAGAAACCAATGCGGCGACGATGAGCCTGCGCAACAACATCGATACGATGGAACGCGACCTGTCGTTCTTCTCTGTGTCGACAGCGGCCAGCGCACCGCAGGGCGGCGCGGTTCCTTTCGCGAGATCGGCGTAACATCTCAGCAAGACATACAAAAAGGGGAGCGCAAAACGCTCCCCTTTACCTTAAGTTTTGCAGGCCAGATCACATCTTGAAGATGCGATAGATCGCCGGGATCACCAGAACTGTCAGAGCGGTCGAAGACAACAGCCCGAAGAACAGCGACAGGGCCAGACCTTGGAAGATCGGGTCCGCCAGAATCACCGCCGCCCCGATCATCGCCGCGACAGCGGTGAGCAGGATCGGTTTGAACCGGGTGGCGCCAGCTTCCAGAAGGATCTCTGTTGTCACCTTGCCGTCATCATCTGCGTTGCGAATAAAATCGACCAAAAGGATCGAGTTCCGTACGATGATCCCCGCCAAAGCGATGAAACCAATCATCGAGGGCGCAGAAAACGGCGCGTTGAACAGCCAGTGGCCGATCATGATGCCGAGGAAGGTCAAAGGCACAGGTGTCAGGATCACCAGCGGCAAACGGAACGAGCCAAACTGTGCCACGACAAGAATGTAGATGCCCAGAAGTGCCACACCGAAAGCGGCCCCCATGTCGCGGAACGTAACCCAGGTCACCTCCCATTCCCCATCCCAAAGCAACACCGGTTTCGACGTATCGGTCGGCTGACCGTGCATCGAAATCTCCGGCTTCATCCCCTCGGGCCAGTCCATCTCGTCGAGTTTTTCGGCGACGGCAAGCATGCCGTAGAGCGGCGCTTCATAGGCACCCGCAAGTTCCGCCTGCACCATCACGGCGTCATAGCCATTGTGACGGAAGATCGGGAATGAGGTGTCCTCTTCAGTGATCTCGACCACATCGCCAAGCTCAACCACGCCGCGCCCACCGGGCAAGGCATTGGCTGGGACCGGCGTCGAGAGCGCTGTCGCATCCAGGACACGGTCGGATTTGTCCCGCCCGATGACGATCGGGATCGGACGCCGCCCCTCGCCACGGTGCGAATAGCCAACCGTGGTGTAGCTGTTCAGAAGCTGCAAGGTTTGTGCGGCATCAGCTTCGGCCACCTGGTAGAAATTCAGGTCCGACGGTTTCATCTCCGCCCGAATGCGACGCGCCTGAACGCCATAATTGTCATCGGTGTCGACGATGAAATCCACGCTCTCAAAGGCTTCGCGGACCTTGCCCGCCACGGCGCGACGGGTTGCGCCATCGGGCCCGTAAATTTCCGCCAAAAGCGTCGAGATCACCGGCGGTCCCGGCGGCGGCTCAACCACTTTCATGGCCGTGCCGGGCGGCACAGATATGCCGTCGAGCAACATCTCGCGCAGTTCCAGCGCGATATCATGCGAGGTCCGGTCGCGATCCCCTTTCGGCAAAAGTTTCAACTGCACTTCGCCCATTTCCGGGTTTTCACGCAGATAGTAATGCCGCACCAGACCGTTAAAGTTAAAGGCGCCCGCCGTGCCCGCATGGGTCTGGGCCGACATCACCTCCGGCAAGGTCATGGCCAGCCTTGCAGCCTCCTGCGCAATGGCATCGGTAGCCTCGACGGAGGAGCCTTCCGGCAAGTCGATCATCACCGACAGCTCGGATTTATTGTCGAAGGGCAAAAGTTTGACGGTCACATGTTTGGTGTAAAGCGCCCCCAGAGAGCCGAAAGACAGCACGATCACCACGATCAGGAAAATCCAAGCATGCCCCTTGGTGTGCAGGATCGGACGGGCAATCCGGGTGTAAAGCTTGCCCAATTTACCGCCCGGAATCTCACCTTCGCCATGATCGCCATCGTGATGTAACTCGGCGCGGCCCGCGATTTTCATCATCAGCCAGGGCGTGATCATCACAGCCACGAAAAAGGAAAAGATCATCGCGGCCGAGGCATTGGCCGGGATCGGCGACATATAGGGACCCATCATGCCAGAGACGAACAGCATCGGCAAAAGTGCGACCACCACGGTGAGCGTGGCGACGATTGTCGGGTTGCCGACCTCGGCCACGGCGGCAATGGCTGCACCAAATCGGTTTTGACCCGGACGTTTAAGCCCCCAGTGCCGCGCGATGTTTTCGATCACAACAATGGCGTCATCGACGAGAATCCCGATGGAGAAAATCAACGCAAAGAGCGACACCCGGTTGAGCGTGTAGCCCATGATATAGGAGGCAAAGAGCGTCAGAAGGATGGTCACCGGGATCACGATGGCGACCACGATGGCCTCCCGCCAGCCGATGGCGATCAGCACGAGACCGACGATGGAAAGCGTCGCAAGGGCCAGGTGGAACAGAAGTTCGTTGGCCTTTTCATTGGCGGTTTCGCCATAGTCACGGGTCACTTCGACGTCGATGCTATTGGGGATGATCTCGCCCTTCATGGTCTCGACGCGATGCAGGATTTCATCGGCCACGACCACGGCATTGGCGCCCGCGCGTTTGGCAATCGCCAAGGTCACCGCCGGGCGGCGAATGATCGGGGCGGCCATATCCATTTCGACATGGCCCTCTTCACCGGCCTCGTCACCGGCCTCTTCGCCCTGCGCCCCGGCGCGTGTCAGCGTCGCGACATAGTGCTCATCGAGATCGGAGACAAAGGCGACATCTGCGACGTCCCGCACATAGACGGTGCGCCCATCGCGGGCCGTGAGTTCGAGGTTGCCGATCTCTTCGGGCGTCGTCAGCGTCTTGCCGACGATCAGCCCGACCTGTTCGCCGCCATCGCGCAAAAGCCCGGCGGGGCTTGCGGAATTGGCCCCCGCGACCTTGTTCGAGAGCTGTTGCAGGGTCACGCCGTAAAGCGCCAGTTTTTCCGGGTCCGGTGCGACGCGCAGGGCCTCTTCGGTGGCGCCGATCACATAGGTCAGACCGACATTTTCGATCCGCGCGAGCTGGACCTCGACCTCTTTGACGACCCGGGTCAGATCGGCGGCATTCATCGCCGCATTGTCCTCAGACGGGCTGAAGGTCAGCGCGACGATGGCGACATCGTTGATGCCGCGGCCCACCACGAGAGGTTCATTGATCCCGACCGGAAGGCGGTCGAGATTGGCCATGATCTTGTCCCGCACCCGCACGATGGCGGTCTCGGAGGGCACGCCGACGTCAAACCGCGCGGTGACCATGATGTGATCATCTCGGCTGTCGGAGTAGACATGTTCGACCTGATCGATGCCCTTGACGATGGTCTCCAGCGGTTCAGTGACAAGCTTGAGCCCGTCCTGAGCTTTGAGCCCGGGTGTTTCGACATGGATGTCCACGAGAGGCACGGAAATTTGCGGTTCCTCTTCGCGCGGTAGGGAGATCAGTGCGATCATGCCCACAGCCAAAGCGGCCAAAAGGAAAAGGGGTGTCAGAGGAGAAAGAATGAAACTGCGGGTCAGGTGGCCGGCAATGCCGAGCGCGCCCGTCGGTCCGTGTGGATTACTCATGGTCGATCACCACCACATCGCCGGCGGACAGGCCGCTCAGAATTTCGACATAGGTGACTCCGTCCAGCATCACCTCATTGCCCGGCACGACGACGCGCTCGCTGGACTGTCCGTCCGCTTCGACCGACACGAAATCAAGGCCGCCGGATTGGGTCAGCACGGTTTGCGGCACAAGGAGTGCGTCATGGCTTCCGACGGGGAGTTGAACCTGCACACGGCGCCCAACGAAACGGGCGTCCAGATCCTCGACCTCGACATCGGCCTCGACGCGGCCGCCCTGAATGAGCGGATAGATTTTCGCGAGCGTGCCGGTCTGGGTCTCGTCCGCGCCCAGAATTTGAATGGTATCGCCTTCGGTCAAACGATCCGCATAGCGCTCGGAGACACCGAGGCGCAGGAATGTGCCGCCCGAGCCAATCAGGGCCACCTGTTCGCCGCCCATGATCACCGCGCCTTTCGACACCGGCACATCGAGCACGACACCGGCCTCAGGGGCGAGCACTTCGCCCTCTTCGATCTGGCGCGACACCACTTGGCGTTCGGACTGCAACGAGGTGATCTGGCCTTCGAGCACGGTCACATTGGTCTGAAGCGCCTGCAGGCTCGAGGTCGAAATCACGCCGCGTTCCGACAGCGACTCGCCCCGGGTCAGATCGTCCTGCGCTTTCACAAGCTGGGAGTTATAGGCGTCGAGCTGGGCATCGATGCCTTCGATCTGGAACAAAAGTTTGGTGTCTTCGATCAGCGCCACGCGTTGACCCGCCTCGACCAGATCGCCCTCGGTCACATCAAGCGTGGTGATCGTGCCGCCGATGCGCGCGCGCGCGGGCACCTGATCGCGGGGCTCGACCTCGGCGTAGACCGGTTTCCATTCGGTGATCGGCTGCGGCGTGAGCGCAAGGGTTTCGGAGAGGGCGGGATGTCCGACCAGGATCGACCCGGGCAGAAGCATCATCGTGAGCAAAAGGGTGCGGCGCATTTTGACCTCTGTTCTGGCGTCAGGCGGCAGCCTAACATTCAACTTTTTGCATGTGTATCAAATTTCAGACTATACGCAAGTCTACCCTGTCTTGAATGTGTAGGAAATGTCGCCTGTTGTCGCGACAGTCCGAGACTTTCCATCAGGGCCGCCGTTTGGACGCCCTTCAGGCGAGGTTATCCTGCGCGATCGAGGCGGTTTTGATCACCGCGTGACAAGGCGCGCCCTCGCAGAGCCCCAAGGCCGCGACCGAGCGTGTCGTGACCCGCGCCAAAACCCGCCCTGCCCCGGTTTGAAGCGCCACCAGGACGGCGGAGCCTTGGGCTTCGGAAACCTCGGCAATGGTGCCGCTGAGGATGTTGAGTGCCGAAAGCCCGACGGGGCGGTCCGGAGAAAGGATCACCTCATGTGCCGCAATACGCAAACGAACCGGATGGCCCGGATCGGCCATGAGACGCGGCAGGAACAGGGCCTCGCCCCCGGCGTCAAGCTCGGTCAACCCATCCGCGTGATGCGCCCGCACCGTGGCCCGGATCAGTGCGCCTGCGCCGCCCGCGCCCACCGGCAAAACGGCAGGATCGCCCAGCACAGCCTCGGCGCTGCCCTGCCCGATCACACGACCGGCCTCGAGCGCGATCACCGTGGTGGCGAGGCGGGCAACCTCTGCGGGACTGTGGCTGACGTAGAGCACGGGGATGGCGATCTCATCGCGCAACCGTTCGAAATAGGGCAGGATCTCCGCCTTGCGCGCCTCGTCCAACGCGGCCAGCGGTTCGTCGGCCAGGATCATTTCGGCCCCGGACAAAAGCGCCCGCCCGATGGCGACACGTTGCTGTTCCCCGCCGGACAGGCCCTCTGGGCGACGGTCCAGAAGCGCGCCAATACCCAGCATGTCGACCATTTGCGTGACTGCATGTGCTGGCACGTCGCGCTTGGAGAACCGCCGCCCGAAATCAAGGTTTTGCGCCACGGTGAGATGCGGAAAGAGCCGGGCGTCCTGAAAAATCATGCCGATCCGACGTTTCTGCGGCGGCAGGCAGGGCCCGGCCTCACTGTCACAGAGCACCCGATCCGACAGGACGATGCGCGCCTGATCCGGTTTGAAAATCCCCGCGATGGCGCGCAGCACAGTGGACTTGCCGGAGCCCGACCGACCGAACAACACGGTGATGCCATCTGGCACATCAAAACCGAGATCGAGTGAGAACTCGGCGAAACGGTGTTTGAGATCGACACGCAGGGTCATGAGCGCCCTCCCCCGGACAGGCGTTTCGACACCCGGCGGGCCAAGACCTCGGACAGGATGAGCGCCCCCATGGCCAGAGCGATGGAGATCAGGACCAGCCGCAACGCCGCGCTTTCGCCGCCTGGCACTTGGAGAAAGGCGTAGATGGCGGAGGGCAAGGTTCGGGTCTGGCCCGGGATGTTGGAGACGAAGGTGATCGTGGCCCCAAATTCGCCCAAGGCCTTGGCAAAGGCCAATACCGCGCCGGCGAGGATGCCGGGCCAGGACAACGGCAGGGTCACTCGGAAAAACACATGCAAGGGCGAGGCCCCCAAGGTGGAGGCAGCCTCTTCAAGGCGGGCATCCACCGCCTCGATCGACAGTCGGATGGCGCGCACCATGAGCGGGAACCCCATGATCGCGGCGGCCAGCGCGGCGCCGGTCCAGCGGAAGGAAAAGACGATGCCGAAGTTTTGCAGGAACGCCCCGAGCGGCGCGCGGGTGCCCAGGGTCATCAACAGCAGATAGCCGGTGACGACCGGCGGCAGGACCAGAGGCAGATGCACCAGACCGTTGAGCAGTTGACGCCCAGGGAAGTCCCAGCGTGCCAACGCATAGGCAATGAAAATGCCGAACGGCAGGCTCGCGAGCGCCGCCCAAAAGGCGACTTTGAGCGAGAGGGCGATGGCCTGCCATTCTTCTGGCCCCAATCCTGTGGTCTCTAAACTCAGCACGGCTCACCTTCCGCGTGGGAGCAACGCAGCCCAATGGAAGACGTACACTCTTTTCGGCCCCCTTCTGCCCGCCTGCGAAAGCGTCCTGTCATTGCCGTTTCATCCCATTCAGTCCCGTCTCTCCTCCTGGACTTATACCTTCGGGCGCAGGCCTTGTCTGCGCAAGTCTCGTCGCAGGCGTCTTTCAATGCCACGCAGGCAAAGTCACTCAGGCAAAGTCGCGCAGGCAAAGTCGCACAGGCAAAGTCACGCGGATCTCGCAATACACGTCATGCGGGCGCTGCGACGCAGCGACCGAATCAAAATTTCCGTGGCGTCACTCGCGTAAAAAAATCGCGACTGGCCCTGCTTGCGTTAACCATGTTTTGACTTTTCAAATTTCTTTTCGCGTGTGTTTTATGCCAATTCTCCTTTGATATAGATCAAAAAAATATCGAAGTTAACAAAACACCCCTAAAATCGCCTTGCCAGACGGTAGGAAACATCGCCCATATGGTGTAGGAATATTCAAGTGCAGCATTGAAGGCCCGTCGCCCCCAGAATCAGTTCCAAAATCAACCTAGGGTTGCATGGGAAATTTAATTCGCCTACAAATGTCGAAAGACGCGTTTCGGAGGAAATTATGGTATACCCATCGAAATCCGAGAGAACTTTCACTACGTCTGCTCATGCGGTGGATTTGCCCCGCTTCCACTTTTCCTTTTACGAGGCTTTCGGCAAGCGTCTGTTCGACGTCCTGTTCTTTCTCCTCGTCTCGCCTGTCGTCATCCCAGTGATCCTGATCCTGGCCGTGCTGGTGAAGATGGATGGCGGGCCGGCCTTTTACGCCCAGAGGCGGATCGGACGTGACGGCAGGATGTTCCAGTTCTACAAGCTGCGCTCCATGCGAGTGAATGCAGACCAACTTCTGGTTCAGCTGTGCAAAGAGAACCCGGAGATCGCGAAGGAATGGAGCACCTATCAGAAGCTACGCCATGACCCCCGGATCACCAAGATCGGGCGGTTCATCCGCAAAACCTCGCTCGACGAACTGCCGCAGGTGCTCAATGTGCTGAAAGGCGACATGAGCTTTGTCGGCCCGCGCCCCTTCATGCCGAGCCAGCAGATGCTCTATGAAAAGGCCAAGGGACGCGCCTATTTCGAAATGCGCCCTGGCATCACCGGCATGTGGCAGGTTTCGGGGCGTGGTGAGACGAGTTTCGTGGCCCGCGTAAAATTCGACAATCTCTACCACCGTAAACAGAGCTTCATGACCGATATAAGTCTGATCCTGCGCACGGTGACAGTGGTGTTCAAAACCACCGGGCACTGAGCCAAATGAGAGCCAGATGACGGAAAGTCTTTTGAGCCGCTCAGCCGTCTGAGCGGCTCTTTTATTCGCCCGCCCCTAACGCCAGCAGACAGGCGGCAGGCACCCGCCAGGCGGAGAGATCGGCGCCCGCATAAAGCCCCTCTAGCACCAGACCATTGAGCTCTTCGGCCTCGCATGGCGGCATTCCGGACCAAAGGATCAGGACATCGCCAGAGACCGTCGCGGGCAAGGCGACCGTCTGGGCATAGTAGCTTGAGAGCCGACCGACTTCCGGCAACGCATAGAGCGCCACATCGCTGTCGCGCCCGACGTAGAAAAGATCGGCCAGAATATCGCGATTGCCACTGACGACAGGCAGATCCTCTTGTTCCGCCAGACTCAGGATGCTCTCTGAGAGGGCATGACGTCCGAGATAGCGTTCGAGCAGAGGCGCTCCTGCCCCGGTTTGCGGCCAGGGCGCAAGGACGATCAGGATCGGCAGGAGGGCAGAGAGCACCAGATTGACGCCCAATGCGATCCAGCGACCAAGTCGCGGCAAGACCATGACGGCGAGGATCAGCCCGGAAAAATAGGTCGCAATGGCCCAATTGGCATAGGCTTTTTCCAAAAGCGCCTGCACGGTGACGGTCAGAAGCGCCGGGATGGAAAACAACACGAGGGCGGTGTGGATGCCGCGCTTCGGCCGCAAATATGCGACGATCAGCGCGCCCATGGTCACGGGCCCGAAAACGCCGAACTGACTGAAAAAGAACTCCGCCATCGAGCCGACATCAAAGGCGGCACCGGTGCGGACCCAGCCCGCGTTGTCCATCGTATGCGACACGGTGGTCAGATCATGCGACAGGTTCCACAGCACATTCGGCAGGATGGTGACGACAAAGCCCCCGATCATCACCGCGAGATTGCGCCAGCCCGGTCGCAGGCCCGGCTGGGTGAGCATCACAAGCGCGGAGCCGATGAGGAAATAGATCGCGGCGTATTTCGCCATGAAGGCGAGGCCTGCAAAAACACCGACGGCCAGCGCATCGCGCAGGTGGCGGGTCTCGATGGTGCGGAAAAAGAACAAAAGAGCCGCGGCATAAAACGGCGCCATCACCGTGTCGGTTGAAATCATGACGGAGCCCAAGGCCACGAAGGGCAGGCTCAGGTACAGCGCCACGGTCCAAAGCGCGGCCTCACGCCCGAACAGCCGTGCAGCCAAAGCGCCGAGAAGATAGGCGGTGATCCCGTGCAGCACCGCGCCCGGCATCCGCACCCAAAAGGCCGCATCCGAGCCGGCCAGATCGGTGACGAGACGGATCAGCCAGCCGATCAAAGGCGGTTTGGAATAATAGCCGAAATCGAGGTTCTGCCCCCAGAACCAATATTGCACCTCATCGACGAAGAGATCGGTGCGATCAAACGCCAAGGCCACAAGCCGCAGCGCGACGGCCACGGCAATGAAAATCAGCGCCAGAGGGCGCCAGCTTTGCGGCTCAGTCCGAGAGGGCATTGTCGGCGCGGCGATTTGCATAGATCAGCCAGAGATTACGGACGTAGATCACGACGCCAAGGGCTTGGCCCAAAACGAAAACCGGGTCCTTGCGGTAGAGCGCGTAGATCAAAAGCATCACCCCGCCCGCGAGCGAGAAATACCAGAACGCCACCGGCATCACCGAATTTTTGGCACGCTCAGAGGCGATCCATTGCAACAGAAACCGCGCGGTGAACATGAGCTGCGCGGAGAGGCCAAAGAGCACCCACCACAGTTCCGCCACCGTGTCGACATGCAGGATCGTCATCAGCCATTGCATCGGTTAGCCCTCCGTGCGGGGGGATTTGGCGGGCGACGTGACTTCGGTGGGGCGTGATTTCTTGCGGCGTTTCAAAAGCCAGGCCACCCCGATCAGATCGACCACACCCACCAGCCCGCGTTGCAGGTTCGAGTAATGCGACCGACCGCCGCCCCGCGCGCGGTGAGAGACATCGACGTGGGCGATCTCCCAGCCATCGCGGGCAAAAAGCGCCGGAAGGTAGCGGTGCATGTGATCGAAATAGGGCAGGTTCAGAAAATCGTCGCGGCGAAAGGCCTTGAGCCCACAGCCTGTGTCACGCGTGCCGTCTTTGAGGATTTTCGCGCGCAGAGCATTGGCGAATTTCGAGGCGTAGCGTTTCGAAAACGTGTCCTGACGCCCGACGCGTTGCCCCGCGACGAGGCCGATGTTGGCGGCATTCGGGCCGCTGAACGGCGCGATCATATTGGGCACTTCGGTGCCCGGGTTCTGGCCATCGCCATCCAGCGTACAACAGACCGTGCCCCGCGCCGCGCGCACGCCGGAGTGGACGCCTGCGGATTGGCCGCCGGAGCGGTCATGGCGGATCACCCGCAGATGCGGCATCACACCCATTCTCTGAGCCAGAATATCGGCCATGCCGTCATCGGAGGCGTCGTCGATCACGATGATTTCGAAGGGGCCGATATTGGCACAGGCTTCGGTGATCTCGTCGAGCAAAGCGCCGATGTTTTCCGCCTCATTGCGGCAGGGAATGATGATGGACGTGTCGCACATAAGCCGGTCGTACCCTTTATTTTTCGTCCCCGCGATTACCGGAGCCGCCTCTTGATGTAAAGCAAAACGCCAAGGGCTGCACGGGATTGCGGCATGCCTGATACAAAGAGACGCCCCCGGTCCGCACACCGGGGGCGCCCACCCTTTGGCGCGTTCGGAACGAAACGGCCTCAGGATTCGGGTTTGGCTTTCGGCGGTTTGATGAGGGACTCGAGCGTGTAGACGAGGATCGCCATGCCGATCGCCCCCATGACGGCCACACCGAGGAAGACGATGAGGTCCACCGCACCGCCGATGTCAGACGGCGCCGAATGGGTCATCGCCATGACGAACCAGACTGCCAAAACGGCACCCACCGGCATGGACAACTGCGCCCAAAGGAATTTGCGCCAGCTCACCGCACGGTCGCGGACCAGCACGTAAAGATAGCCCAGCGTCACCACGACAGCAGCGGCCACCATGGTCCAGAACAGCCCCCGCCCGAAGATTTCTTCGAAAACGGCGATGAGGGTTTGAAACGTCAGATCTTTCATAGTCGCTCTCCCTTAGGCCTTGCCACGCAGCATGGCGTTGTAGGTGGCTTTCAGCGCCACCTCTTTCATCAGCCAGGAAATCCACAGCTCCTCGAGCGGCGGGATGATACCCTCAAAGGACGGCAGAAGATTGTTGTTGTAGTCGAACTCCACCAGCATCGCGCGGCCGATCCTGGTGATCATCGGGCATGAGGTGTAGCCGCCATAGGTCTCTGTCGGTTCAGTGCCTGCGATGGCGGAGACGATCTGGTCTTCGACCACCGGCACCTGCCATTTGACGGAGGCTGCGGTTTTTCCCTTTGGCACACCGGCGACATCGCCCAGCGCCCAGATCTCCGGGTAGCGCAGGTGTTGAAGCGTCGCCATATCGCATTCGACCCAGCCCTGATCCGTCCATTTGTCGGCCCAGGACAGGCCGGACTGGCGGATCACCTCAGGCGCGCGTTGCGGCGGAATGAGGTGGATGTAATCGTAGTCCATCTCTTCGGTCCCCTCGGCGGTGTTGAAGGTCACACGTTTCGCGCCCGCATCAATGGATTTCACCGTGTGCTGGTAAACCGGCGCGATGTCGCGGTCCAAAAACAGCATGCGGACTTTCTCAGAGACAATCGGCACCCCGAAAAGCGCACCGTCATGGGCGCCGTAGGTGATCTCGGCTTTGCCCCGATTGCCCGCGCGACGCAGACGGTCGTCGATCAGGAAGGTGTGTTTCAAAGGCGCACCGGCGCATTTCATCTCGGTGCCCGGACGGGTGAAGATGCCGTGACCGCCCTCTTCGATGAATTTCGAGGCGGCTTTCCAGGTGGCGGCGGCATATTGCGGCCCGGCGTAAAGCGCGCCGATGCCGTTTTCGCCGACCATATCGAGGGAGAACCCTTCGATGGCATCGTGATCGAGGATCAGGCCGGGGGCCACGACGAGGAAATCGTAAGAGAGCGTCTGACCGCCCTCGGTCGAAACGGTTTTCGCGACGGGGTCTATGGCGGCGGCTTTTTCGGCGATGAGGCTCACACCTTTGGGCAGCCAGTCGGTGGTCTCGGAGACCACGTAATCTGCGGGCTTGAGACCGGCGGCGACAAGTGTCAGGCCGGGTTGATAGAGGTGTTGCTTACGCGGGTCGATCAGCGTGATCTGGGCGCCCTCAAGGCGGTCTACGAGGCGGTTGGCCAGGGCGGTGCCACCGGCGCCCGCGCCGATGATGACGATCCTGGCGTTGGTCGGAACGCTAGCGGCGCGGACCTCGCCGGAGCTGGCGGCCAGCGCCGTGGCCCCTGCGGCCAGTCCGAGGAAACCCCGGCGCCCGATCTTTGGGGAATTCGGTGAGTTCATGTCTCTCTCCATCTCTGTGTACGTCACATATTTGCATGCATATGTATGCATATTTTTGGTGCGGAAAATTCCGCCCACGATGGCGGGCGGAGCAGTTTGGTTTAAGGCGCTCCGGGGGCGGTGGAACGACACCCCCGGAGCAGGCCACCTGAAGGGACGAAAGCGTTTATGACAAGGTCAGGTCGAATGACCTTGTCAACGTTTTGGTCAGGCGGTGTCTCAGGACTTGTCGTCCTGCTCATCGGCCAGACGCGAATCTTCGCGCATTTCAAGCCACATCGCGTTCAAGACCGCGAAGAGAGCAGCGAGCGGAAGGCCAAGAATCCAGGCAAAATACCACATGGTTGGTCCTTTCTCAGTAGCTTTGAGCGTTGCTGTCGAGTTCATCCTCGGTGACCTTGCCCCAGAGCACTTTGTAGACCCAGGAGGTGTAGGCGAGGATGATCGGCATGAAGATGATCGCACAGATCAGCATCACAAAGAGCGTCAGGTGCGAGCTTGAGCTGTCCCAGACGGTGAGCGAGCTGTTGGGATCGACGGTGGACGGCAAGATGAAGGGGAACATCGTCAGGCCGACCGAAGAGATGATCCCGGTGATGCCCAGTTTCGACCACAAAAGCGTCGAGACCTCTTTGCCTTTGCGCAGCCCCATCACAGCCATGGCGATGCCGACAAAGGCCATCACCGGCGCGATCACGATCCACGGACGGTCGGAATAGGCCTGCATCCAGGAGCCACCACGGGTCACCTCGGACAGAAGCGGGTTGGACGGGCCGTCTTTGACCACCTCGCCGACAATCTGGAAGCCGTCGATGCCGAAGGCCAGCCAGAGACCGGCAAGCGCATAGGTGACAGCCGCGACGATGCCCGCGACGTTGCCGATGCTCCGAGCGCGCTGCTGTACCACGCCTTCGGTTTTGAGCCCGAGCCAGGCCGCACCATGCATCAAGAGCATGGAGAGCGACACGACACCGGCCAAAAGCGCATAGGGGTTCAACAGACCCAGAAGCTTCATGATCGCATTGCCATCATAGCGCGGCATCAAAAGGTCGGGCGTGATGTGGAAGGGCACGCCTTGCAACACGTTGCCCACGGCCACGCCGAAGATCAGCGCCGGAACCGCACCGCCCACGAAGAGCGCCCAGTCCCAGTTGTTCCGCCACCGCGCGCTTTCGCGTTTGGAGCGGTATTTGAAGCCCACCGGACGCAGGATCAGCGCCGCCAGCACGAGGAACATCGCCAGATAGAACCCCGAAAAGGACACGGCGTAGAGGATCGGCCAGGCGGCGAAAATCGCACCCCCACCCAGGATGAACCACACCTGGTTGCCTTCCCAAACCGGGCCGATGGTGTTGATCACGATGCGGCGTTCTTTGTCGGATTTGCCAACGAACGGCAGAAGCGCGCCCACGCCCATATCGAACCCGTCCGTCAGCGCAAACCCGATCAGAAGGACGCCCAGAAGCAACCACCAGATCACGCGGAGGACTTCGAAGCTCATAAATTCATGCAAGATCATGTCAGTTACTCCGCAGGTTCGGCCGCAAAGGGCCCTTTGCTGTCATGGGTGCTCAGACGGTGCGCATGGCGTTCCATCCACTGATCTGTTTCATCGACATCCATGTAGGGACCTTTTTTGATGTATTTGATCATCAGCCCCATCTCGATGATGAAGAGCACCGAGTAGAAGATCACAAAGCCAGCAAGCGTGATCAGCAGATCGGTGATCGACAGATGCGAGGCCGACAGAGCCGTCGGCAGAACACCGTCCACGGTCCAGGGTTGACGCCCGAATTCGGCGACGAACCAGCCCAGCTCCGCGGCAATCCACGGCGTCGGGATGATGATCACAGCCGCCCGCAAGGCCCAGCGCGGGTATTGCATGCCTTTGAAGGAGGTGCGGTAGAAGAAGTAAATCATCACCGCGATGAAGCTAAAGCCCAGCCCCACCATCAGACGGAAGGCCCAGAACAGCGGCCCGACGCCCGGAACGGTGTCATCGGCGGCCATGGCGATCTGTTCATCGGTCGCTTGACGCGGATCTTCGACATAGCGCTTCAACAGCATGGCAAAGCCAAGGTCAGCAGAATGCTCTTCAAAGGTGGCACGCACTTCGACAGGCGTTGCATCGCGTTCTTCGCGGATCGTCATCAGCGCATCGTATGCAATGATGCCGGAGCGGATTTTCTCATTGGCTTCCGCCACAAGTTGATCCACGCCGGGAATTTCCTCCGTCAGAGAGCGCGTGCCGATCAGACCCATCGCGTAAGGAATATGGATGGCGTAATGCGTCTCACGCGCTTCGCGATCCGGGATGCCGACCAGCGTGAAAGAGGCCGGCGCTTCCTGCGTTTCCCACATGCCTTCGATGGCTGCGAGTTTCATCTTCTGAGTGTGCGTGGCGTTGTAGCCCGACTCGTCGCCCAGAATGACAACAGAGAAAGCCGACGCCAGACCAAAGGCGGCGGCAATCGCGATGGAGCGACGGGCCAGCTCGGTGTGGCGCCCTTTGAGCAAGTACCAGGCAGAGACACCCAGCACGAAGACCGAGGCGGTCACGTAACCCGCAGACACAGTGTGCACGAATTTGGCCTGAGCCACTTCGTTAAACACCACTTCGAAGAAGTTGGTCATCTCCATCCGCATGGTGTCCGGGTTGAACTCGGCCCCCACCGGGTTCTGCATCCAGCCGTTTGCAATGAGAATCCAGAGCGCGGAAAAGTTCGAGCCGATGGCCACAAGCCATGTGACGATCATATGCGCCACTTTCGACATCTTGTCCCAGCCAAAGAACATGAGACCCACAAAGGTCGCTTCCATGAAGAAGGCCATGAGCCCCTCGATGGCCAGCGGTGCGCCGAAAATATCGCCGACGTAGTGGCTGTAGTAGGACCAGTTCATGCCGAACTGGAACTCCATCGTGATGCCCGTCGCAACGCCCAGCACAAAGTTGATCCCGAACAGCGTGGCCCAGAATTTCGTCATTTGTCGCCAAATCGGGCGACCGGTCATGACGTAGACCGTCTCCATGATCGCCACGATGATCGACAGACCAAGCGTGAGCGGCACGAAGAGAAAGTGGTACATGGCTGTCATCGCGAATTGCAGGCGCGACAGCTCAACTAGTCCGAACTCCATGTTCCCTTGCTCCTTTTGCGCGAGAAAAAAGATGTCTCGCAGATGCATGTTTGTGGCTTCGACTTAAAGCGCCACAGGTTTGGGTACTTTGACCCATGTCAATAAATGCAATATTCCAGATATATCTTATTGTGACCGCGACATGGCGGCGCGCCCCCCGTCGTTCGGGGTGTTTTCCGTTCAATTGCGCGTGAGCGCTGACCCTTTCTGTCCCGTCTCTCGTCTCAGAGCGACAGAATCCGGTCCGCCGCCCCCTGCTCTTCCGCCCGATGTGCCGCGATCAATACCGCCGCCTCAGGCAAGGCCGCACGAATCCCCGCCAGCACCCGGTCCGAGGTCGCCGTGTCGAGCCCCTCGGTCGGCTCGTCCAACAGCAACACGGTAGGCTGCCGCAAAATCGCCCGCGCCAAAACCAGTCGCCGCGTCTCGCCGCCCGAAAGCCCCGCACCGCGTGGCCCCAAACGCGCGTCCAAGCCGCCCTTGGACACGACGACCTCATCCAGAGCCGTCGCCGCAAGCGCAGACCAAAGCGCCTCATCCGTCGCCTCCGGTGCCGCCAGACGCAGGTTCTCCGCGATCGTGCCCTGAATCAGCGCCGCCCGTTGCCCGACCAAGGTGGTCGCACCGGGTAAAAATTCCGTAACGGATTGATCGTTTAGGGAGACTTTACCGCTCAAGGGGCGCAAAGCGCCTGCGGCCAGCAACAGAACCGTGCTTTTGCCCACGCCCGACGGGCCTTTGAGCGCGACCCATTCGCCGGGCGTAACCGTAAGGTTGAAATCGGACAACACCGGCCGTGCCGTGCCGCGCGCGAAGGTTACGGAAGAGAATGAAAGACTCTGTGCCCCCTCTGGCCAAGGCAAAGCGTCGGGCCAATCCGACATCTCGGTCTGTGCCGTCACACGCCGCGCAGCCCCGACCATCCGCCCCATCTCCGCCACCGCGCGCCGCAACGGCGCCACGGTCTCCATCAGCGCCAGCGCCGTGAAAAACCCGATGGCCGCGCGCGCCGGCGTGATCTCGCCAGACGCTGCCAGCGTGCCGCCAATCCAAAGCGCCGCCGCCGCCGCCAGAGCGGAGACGACCATGAGTGCGGCGCCTGCCTGACGCTCGCGCAGATCGGTCGTGGTGGCCGCCGTTTGACGCCGCGTCTCGGCATCGCGACAGTCCGTAACCTGATCCGGCAGTTGCCCGTAGAGGGCGAGGTCTTCGCGGGTTGTGACCAGATCAATAAAGCGCGCCCGAAAGGCCTGCGCGGCACTTTCCGCGCGACGTGAGGGCACCCGCGCCCTGCGCACGCCCCAAAGCACGACGCCCAGACCGCCGAGGGTGAAAATGCCGAAAATCGCCACGGCCACACGCCAATCGACCAGCCAGGACAGCACCGCCAAGGCCAAGAGTTGTGTCGCGCCGCCGGCGATCAGCGGCAGGAACAGTCGCAAGGGCACACCGTCCAGCGCATCGACATCGGCCACGATCCGGTTGAGTGCTTGCGCGCCTCGGAGCCGGATCAAACGATCATGCGAGCGGGTCGATAGCGCCGCCAAAAGCGTGACGCGGAGTTTGGCCAGCGCCCGAAGCGTCGCATCATGGGTGAGCACACGCTCGCCGTAGCGGGTCGCGGTGCGGGTGATCGCCAGAAAGCGTACCATGGCGGAGGGACGGAACACGTCGAAGACGGCACCAGTCCCGATCAGACCGGCGGCAGAGGCCGCGACGATGAACCAGCCCGAAAGGCCCAGAAGCGAGGCGCCCATGATCAGGACCAGCGCGGACAGCGCCAGCCCGCGCAGCAAAGATGTGCGCTCGCCGCGCATCATGAGGCGGAAAATATGCCAGAGCTTAGCCATGGGCACGCTCCCCTTCTGGCGCAATCTCGATCACCTGATCCATCTTGGCGATGAGTCGCGTGTCATGAGTGGCAACGATCAGGGTCGCGCCGCGATCCGCCAGCGCCAAAAGCGCCTCGGTCACCCGGTCGGCGGTCTCATGATCGAGGTCCGCGGTGGGTTCATCCGCCAACACCACGTCGGGGCGTGCGGCCAAAGCACGGGCCAGCATCACGCGCCGCGCTTCGCCGCCCGACAGCCCCCCTCCGGTCTCGCCCAGAATGGTCAGTTCGCCCTTGGGCAGCGCTGCGAGCACCTGCTTCAGGGCCGCATCGGAGATCAATTCGGCGTTCAAAGGCGCCCCGAAAGCGATGTTGTGGCGCAGCGAGCGGCCGAGGAACATCGGCGCCTGCGGCATCCAGCCAAGGCGCGCGCGCCAAGCGTCGGCGGTGTCGTCGGAAAGCTCCTGTTCCGCAACCTCGACCGTGCCGCGGCTCGGACGTTCCAACCCTGCCAACAACCGCAAAAGCGTGGTTTTGCCTGCGCCTGATGGACCGGAAAGGGCCACCCGCGCGCCGGGGGGGATTTCGGCATCGGGGTAGGCAATCATGCGACTGCCGCGAGTCACGGAGAGATCAGAGGTGCGGATATGGGCGGGACCCGCAAGAGGCGAAACCTTGTCGCCGGTGCCCATGAGCGTCTCGGCCTCATGGGCCTGCCACGCGTCCAATTCGCCCGCGACAGCCAGCGCCGCGGCTTTGTCATGCCAGGCCGCAGAGAGATCGCGCAGCGGCTGGAAATAATCGGGCGCCAAGAGCAAAAGGAAAATCCCACCCCAAGGCGTGATACCGCCGCCATAAGCGCCCCAGCTCAGCTCACCCAAGAGCGAAAAGCCGACCCAGACGGCGACCATCGCGACGCCCAAGGCGGCGAACAATTCGAGCACGGTCGAGGACAGGAACGCGATGCGCAGCACCGCCATGGTGCGGTCGCGCAGGTCATCCGCAGCCTGTTCAAAGCGCTCGATCAGTCGCGGGGCGGCACCCAGGAGACGGATGTCAGAGAGCGCGGCCAACCGGTCGACCAGGAGATCGCCAAGAGAGCCAATTTCCTGCATCTGGCGCTCGGAGGCCTCCTTGGCAGCATACCCGACCAGCGCCATGAACACAGGGATCAGAGGCCCGGCAATCACAAAGACCAGCCCGACGGCCCAGCTTTGCCAAAAGGCGATCGCGAGGATCGCAAAAGGCACCGTCATCACGCGGGTCTGGGCGGGGGCGTAGCGCGTGATATAGGGCAACACCGCGTCGAGTTTTTCGCCCGCCAAGGCCGCCAGCGCACCGGGGCCACCCAGCGGCGAGGTGCCGAGACTGTTCGCTTCGCGCGCCAAAATCTCCTGCCGTGTCCGGGTGACGATGTTTTGGCCTGCGCGAAACAGCAGGCCTTCGGCGAGGTAATTGAGCAGCAAACGCAGCACGGCAAAGCCCAGAAAGGCGATCACGCCCGTCAGAACCGTGACACCACCCTCGCCCGTCAGAAGACGCGCAAACACGCCCGCCACGAAAGCCGCCTGCGGCAACCATAAGAGCGCCGAGAAAGCGGTCATGTAAGACGCCAGTTTGATCGCGCGGCTTTCCCCGGCCAAGAGCGCCTTGAGCCTCTGCCGCTCCGGCGCGACCGGGCGGCGTTTCTTTGGTCGTGTCATGCGCGTGTGATCCCGCTGTGCTTTATAGGCTGTGCTTTACAGTCTGTGTCCTGTTTTTACAGATCTGCTCTTTGCTGGCACGTTGCGACAAGGGATGCAATCGTATGCCGTCCATGAGCGACCTTTCTGCGGCGGGGTGTCTCACCTTGTCCTTACGTCAAAACGGGGTCGCGGGTCCTGTCATGAAAGTTTCACGCATATCTCACAGATTTCGGTTTGGCAGAATCATTTATTTCTATTATTCACGAATTATAGAAATATAAGCGAGTCCCCCATGTCCTATGACACCAGCACAGCGCCCCAAGCCTTCGCCGCCCTCGGCCACCCCGGACGCCTTTCGGTGTTTCGGCTGTTGATGCGCTTCGCCCCGCGCCCCGTGCGTCCGACGGAAATCGCCGAAGCGCTCGAGATGAAACCCAACACTCTGTCGGGCTATCTCTCCGATCTGTTGCAAACCGGGTTGATCACCGCCACGCGCGAGGGACGGTCGCTGTTTTATGGCGTGGACATGGCGCAGTGCGACGGGCTGGTCAGCTATCTGGTCAACGATTGTTGTCGCGGACGGCCCGAGATGTGTTTGAGCGCCCTGCCGGAGCGCGAGACGCGGCCCTACCGCGTGCTGTTTCTCTGTTCCGGCAATTCCGCGCGCTCGATCATGGCCGAGGCCCTGTTGAATGAACTTGGCGCCGGTCGGTTCGAGGCCTTTTCCGCGGGCACCCGGCCCAGTGCTGAGATCAACCCGCAGACCCGAGCGCTGTTGGAGCGTCACGGGCATCTCACCGCCGGGTTGCACCCAAAAGATGTGACCGAATTTCAGGGCGAAGGCGCACCCGCTTTCGATTTCACCTTCACCGTCTGCGATCTGGCCGCGAGCGAAGACTGCGCGCCGTGGATCGGTCAGCCTTTGAGCGCGCATTGGGGGCTGCCGGACCCAGTGAAAGCCACCGGATCGGAGGCCGAACGCGCATTGGCGTTTGCGCAGACCTATGACGCGCTGCGCCGCCGGATTGAGGTCTTCACCGCGCTGCCCCTCGAAAAACTCGACCGCCTGTCTCTGCAAAAGCAGATCGACGATCTCTCTGACATCTAAGGATTTATCTCATGGCTAACATTGCCCCTAAAATTGCCCTGAACGGCCTGGGCCGCATCGGGAAACTCGCGCTTCGGGATCTGTTCGACCGTGGGCTGGGCGAAAACATCGTGTTGATCAACGATCTGATGGGTGACCCGGAGCAGCATGCGCTGTTGTTGGAATTCGACTCCGTGCATGGGCGCTGGGATGCGGAGATTTCATATGACGCCGACAGTCTGACGGTGAACGGCACGCATATGATGCTGACGCGGGAGGCGCGGATCGAAAACCTGCCTTTGCGGGAATTGGGCGTCGATCTGGTGATGGACTGCACAGGGTATTTCAAGACCGCCGAGCGCATCGCGCCCTATTACGAGGCGGGCGTCAAGAAGGTGGTCGTCTCGGCGCCGGTGAAAGATGGCGGCGCGCTCAATCTCGTCTACGGGGTCAACCATGATCTCTACGATCCAGCGGCGCATGATCTGGTCACGGCAGCGTCTTGCACCACCAATTGCCTCGCGCCGGTGGTCAAGGTGATCCACGAAAACCTTGGCATCAAACACGGCTCGATCACGACGATCCATGACGTGACCAACACGCAGACCATCGTCGACCGCCCCGCCAAGGACATGCGCCGCGCGCGGGCCGCTTCGATGAACCTGATCCCGACCACGACCGGCTCGGCGACCGCGATCACGCTGATCTACCCGGAGCTGAAAGGTCGCCTCAATGGCCATGCGGTGCGGGTGCCGTTGCTCAATGCCTCGATCACCGATTGTGTATTCGAAGTCGAACGCGAAACGACCGCCGAAGAGGTCAACGCGCTGTTCAAAACGGCCTCCGAAGGCGCGCTCAAAGGCATTCTTGGCTATGAAACGCGGCCTTTGGTGTCCACGGATTACGTCAACGACCCGCGCAGCTCCATCGTGGACGCGCAATCGACCATGGTGATCAACGGGACACAGGTGAAAATTTACGCCTGGTACGACAATGAATGGGGCTATTCCTGCCGTCTTGCGGACATTGCCCGCATGGTTGCGAGTGCCATGTGATGACGACCGAAGCGGCGGAAAACCCACGTTCAAATCCAATGCGCGCCTATATGGCCGTCACGGCGGCCTATTGGGCTTTCATGCTTTCGGATGGCGCGCTCAGAATGCTCGTTCTGTTGCATTTCAACGGGCTGGGGTTTTCGCCGATCCAACTGGCGTATCTGTTCCTGTTCTACGAAATTGCGGGCATCGTCACCAACCTCTCTGCAGGTTGGTTGGCGGCACGTTTCGGTTTGACCTCAACACTTTACGCGGGACTTGTCATCCAGATCGGCGCCCTCGCCGCCTTGGCCGGGCTTGATCCCGCTTGGTCGGTCTCGGCCTCGGTGATCTACGTCATGGCAGTGCAAGGCGCCTCGGGCGTCGCCAAAGACCTCGCAAAAATGTCGTCGAAATCGGCAGTCAAGATCCTCGCCCCGAAAGGCGACGGCAGCCTCTTCAAATGGGTTGCCGTGCTCACGGGATCGAAGAACGCGGTCAAAGGATTTGGCTTTTTCTTAGGCGCCGCACTCCTGGCGCTCGCAGGTTTCAAGGCGGCGGTCTGGGGCATGGCTTTGGTCCTTGCCGTGATCCTCGTGGCGGTGGCGATCTTCATGCCCAAGGGCCTTCCGACCGGCAAAAAGGGCACCAAAATCTCGGCGATCTGGTCGAAGGATCGCCGCATCAACCAATTGTCCCTCGCGCGCATGTTCCTCTTTGGCGCGCGCGATGTCTGGTTCGTGGTCGGCATCCCGATCTATTTCAAAGCGATCTTCTCCGACGGCACGCCCGAAGGCGCGCGGCAGGCGTTTTTCATCGTCGGCGCCTTCATGGCGCTCTGGATTATCGGCTATGGCTTTGTCCAAGGCATCGCGCCAAGCTTTCTCAAAGGCGCCGCAGGAGACGACGCGGCCGGTGCGCGGATGGCCGTCAAATGGGTCGGGCTTCTGACGCCCATCCCCTTTGTCCTCGCCGCGCTCGCCTTGATCGCTGGTGCGCCGACACTTTGGCTGACGATCTCCTTGGTCGCGGGGCTCTTGCTCTTCGGCTTTGTCTTTGCTGTGAATTCCTCGGTGCATTCCTACCTCATCCTCGCCTTCTCCGGCGAGGACCGTGTGACGATGGATGTGGGCTTCTACTATATGGCCAACGCGGCGGGGCGGCTTTTGGGCACGCTTTTGTCCGGCCTCTCCTATCAGCTCGGCGGACTTTGGCTTTGCCTCGCAACTGCTGGCATAATGGCGGGGCTGAGCTTTCTCTCCGCGCGCGGCTTGGATCGGAGCATGGATCGACATTCGTCGCATTGACGGGTAAAAACCTGACCGAAAGGTCTGAAAATATGGGAAAATTCCTGAATAACTTTGCAGCAGAGCACGTAGAATGCGTAATTTGCAGAGTTTTTCCGCAATTTTGCAAAGCAAACTGACTCCTGTCGAAAAAGGGGGTTTACCAAAGGGGAAGCGGACGCTTATCACTCTGCGCCAAAGCTATGACGCCGATCCAACCGGCACTCTGTGGAGGAGACCCCATGACCACGCGCGACATCACTCTGATTGCCTTGTTTGCGGCCCTGACCGCCGTAATGGCCGTTTTCCCGCCGATTGCCCTGCCGATTCTGCCGGTGCCGATCACCGCGCAGTCTTTGGGTGTCATGCTCGCAGGCGGCATCCTCGGCGCGAAACGTGGCGGTCTGGCGATCCTTTTGCTGTTGGTGCTCGTCGCCATCGGCCTGCCGCTTTTGTCCGGCGGGCGCGGCGGACTTTCGGTGTTCTTCGGCCCGACCGCAGGCTTCCTTTTGGGCTGGCTCGTCGCCGCTTTCGTGATCGGCTGGTTGACCGAAAAATACTGGGACGGGCTGTCTTTCGTCTCCGCCACGCTAATCTGTGTGGTCGGCGGCATCGGCGTCCTTTACGCCATCGGCATTCCGGGCATCAGCCTCATGGCGGGCGTGCCGATTTCCAAGGCCTTCATAGGCTCCGTGACCTTCATCCCCGGTGACATCGTCAAGGCCCTGGTCGCCGCCGCCGTCATGGTCACGGTCAAGAAATCCTACCCGATCATCGGACAAGCCGCCTGATGTCCATGCGCTTCGACAGGGTCTCCGTGACCAAAGGCACACGCGAAATCCTGTCGGAGATCACTTTGGAGCTGACCGAGAGCCGCATTGGCGTGATCGGCAACAATGGCTCCGGGAAAAGTACATTTCTCCGGCTTTTCAACGGGTTGGAGAAACCTTCTTTCGGCACAGTGCAATTTGGGGACACCGAAGACGACCTGCGCCGTCATGTCGGCTTTATGTTCCAGAACCCCGACAATCAGATCGTTTATCCGCTGGTCGAAGAAGATCTGGCCTTTGGCCTCAAATCCCGAAAATTGCCGAAAGCCGAGGTCACCGCGCGTATCGAGCGTGTGCTCAGCGACCTGTCGCTCACCCATCTCAAAGGCCGTCTGACACATCAGCTTTCCGGCGGCGAGAAACAGATGGTCGCGCTCGCGGGCGTGCTGGTGACCGAGCCCGAAATGATCGTCTTCGACGAACCGACCACGCTTTTGGACCTGCGCAACAAGATGCAATTCATGCGCGTGCTCGCCACCCTGCCCCAGCCCGCCGTCGTGGTCTCGCATGACCTCGATCTGCTCGCGGGGTTCGACCGCGTGCTGCATATCGCAGAGGGCGGCATCTACGCTGACGGCACTCCCGAAGAGGTCATCCCCGCCTACCGGAAACTCTGCGAAGACCTGGGCGGATGCTGACGGACCTCTACATCCCCGGCGACAGCGCGTTGCACCGCGCGCGTCCGGCGTGGAAACTGGCGCTGCTGTTTCTCTACTGCACAGCGCTTTTTGTCGTCACGCATCCGGTCGTGCTGACCGTCGGGCTCGTGCTGGTCGCGCTTGGCTATGGGGCAGCCGGTCTCACCCTCCGCGACGCCTTCACCGCCATTCGCCCCGCCCTCTTTGTCCTCGCGATCATCTTCGCCGCCCAGCTCTGGCTCGCGGGTCTCGCGATGGCGGGTTATGTCACGCTTCGGCTCATGGCGCTTTTGATGGCCGCCGCTTTGGTGACCTACACGACGCGCGCCAGCGAATTCACCGAGGGCATCATCGCGCTCTTGTCCCGCGCCCCCGCGTGGGTGCCAAAGGACAAGATCGCGCTCGCCATGTCTCTGGTCTGGCGGTTCATTCCACTGATCCGCACGCAATTCGATGAGGTGCGCGAGGCACAACGCGCGCGCGGACTTGAGCGCAACATGTTGGCGCTGGTGGTGCCTTTGGTCGTGCGCACACTCAAGACCGCCGATGAGGTCGCGGAGGCGATCACCGCGCGGTCTCTGGACTAAAAACCCGCTTAAAGGACCCGGCGCAATCCCGATTGCACTTTCAAAAGCCGCGGCAGGTAGGTCGGCACCAAAGCATGCGCCTTGTCCTGCGTCGCGGCCATGCCGGTGTTGAGCGCGGCGACGATCCGCCCCTGCCCGTCCACCAGTGGCACGGCGATGGAGCGCAGCCCAATCTCCACCTCCTGATCGTTGATCGCATAGCCCTGGGCATGCGCCTCTTCGATGCGTTTCATGACCTCCTCCGGGTCGGTGACGCTAAACTTCGTGCGGGGCGACAGGTCGGAGGCCTCGACAATCGCGCGGGCTTCGGTGGCAGGCAAAGCCCCCAACAGGATGCGCCCCATCGAGGTGCAATGCGCCGGCAAACGCGAGCCGGGCATCAACCCGATGGACATCACCCGCTTCTGCGCCGCGCGGGCGAGATAGACGATTTCTGTACCGTCAAGGATCGACACGGAACAACTCTGGCCGATCTGTTCGGTCAGTTGATCGAGCCAGGGCTGCACGATCTGCGGCAGAGGCAGGGACGAGATCGCCCCCATCCCCAACCGCAAGGTGCGCGGCGTGAGCGTGAAAAACTTGCCGTCGTAATCCGCGTAACCTTCGGCGTGCAGCGTCAAAAGACAGCGCCGCGAGGTGGCCCGGTCAAGCCCGGTCAGTTTGGACACATCGGTGATCGACAGCTTCGGCGCCTCGGCCCCGAAACATTCGAGAACCCGCAGGCCTTTTGCCAAAGATGAGATGGTATCGGAGGATTTGTTCGTCGTTTTGTTCACCATGCGAACGACTTTTCGCATGATCCGAACAAATGTCAAGATGCGCACAAAATGACTCGTCTCCGCAGCGGCACGGGCGTAGATCGACGTCATAATCTGGAGGTTCTCATGGATAAAACCATCTCTACCGTGGCCGAGGCGGTCGCGGATATCCCCGATGGCGCACAGGTGATGATCGGCGGTTTCGGCGGCTCCGGCGCGCCGATCGAGCTCATTCACGCGCTGATCGACCGCTTCCGCGCCACCGGCAGCCCGAAAAACATCACCGTGATCAACAACAACGCGGGCAACGGCTACATCGGCATCGCCGCGATGATCAAGGCAGGCATGGTCAAGAAAATGATCTGTTCTTTCCCGCGCTCGTCCAACGCCGAGGCGTTCAACGAGAAATTCCTCGCGGGCGAGATCGAGCTTGAACTGGTGCCGCAGGGCACATTGGCCGAACGCATCCGCGCCACTGGTGCGGGCATCCCGGCGTTTTACACGCCGACCTCTTTCGGCACGGAACTGGCCGAAGGCAAGCCCACCGAAGAGTTCGACGGCAAAATGTATGTCCGCGAGCGCTGGCTGAAGGCCGATTTCGCGCTGATCAAGGGTCAGATGGGCGACACGGTCGGCAACATGACCTACCGCATGGCAGGCCGCAACTTTAACCCGCTGATGGCAATGGCCGCCGCCAAAACCATCGCGCAGGTCTCTGAGTTGGGTGAGCCGGGGTCGATTGATCCGCAACAGGTGATCACCCCCGGCATTTTCGTGGACGCCATCGTAGAAGTTGCACAACCTCAACAAGAAGAAGTGCTGGTGCGCACAGGAGTGGTCTATTGATGTCCGATTTCAACATTATGGCAGACAAGCTCTCCAACGCCCAAATCGCCTGGCGCGCCGCGCAAGACATTGAGGACGGCTCCTATGTGAACCTCGGCATCGGCTTTCCCGAGATGATCGCCAAGTTCCAGCCCGAAGGCCGCGATGTCACCTATCACACCGAAAACGGCGTGTTGGGCTTTGGCAAAGCGCCGAAAGACGGCGAAGAAGACTGGGACCTGATCAACGCCGGTAAAACAGCGATCACGCTCAATCCCGGCGCGTCGTTTTTCCACCATGCCGACAGTTTCTCCATGGTTCGTGGGGGGCACTTGGACCTCGCTGTGCTGGGCGCCTATCAGGTCGCGCAAAACGGCGATCTCGCCAATTGGCGCGTCGGTTCCAAAGGTGTTCCAGCCGTGGGCGGCGCGATGGATCTTGTCCATGGCGCGAAACGTGTGGCCGTGGTCACCGATCACGTCACCAAAGATGGCGGCCCGAAGTTGGTCGAGACGTGCACCTTCCCGCTCACCGGTGTGGGCTGTGTGACCCGTGTCTACACCTCTCTGGCGGTGATCGACATCGAAGGCGGCAAGTTCATCCTGCGCGAAAAACTGCCCGGCCTTTCGATGGAGGCGCTGCAAGCCGTCACCGGCGCGACGCTTCACACCGAGGGCGACGTGCTTGATCTGATTGTCCCGCAAGATTTGTAAGGAGGACCTGTGATGACCGACGTTTACATCTGTGACTATATCCGCACGCCTGTGGGCCGTTACGGCGGCGCGCTGTCTTCCGTTCGGGCCGATGATTTGGGGGCTATCCCTTTGAAAGCCTTGGCGGACCGCAACCCGTCGATGGACCTCGCGGCGATTGACGACGTGATCTTCGGCTGCGCCAACCAGGCGGGCGAGGACAACCGCAACGTCGCGCGCATGTCGCTTTTGCTGGCGGGCTATCCCGACTCTGTGTCCGGCACGACGATGAACCGGCTCTGCGGTTCCGGCATGGATGCGATCATCGCGGGCGCACGCGCCATCAAAGCGGGTGAAGCCGATCTGATCATCGCGGGCGGCGTCGAGAGCATGTCCCGCGCGCCTTTCGTGATGCCGAAGGCCGAAACCGCATTTTCGCGCGCCAATGCCGTCTATGACACGACCATCGGCTGGCGCTTTGTGAACAAGCGCATGTTGGCGCAATACGGCGTGGATTCCATGCCCGAAACCGCCGAAAACGTCGCCGAGGATTTCAATATCTCTCGCGAAGATCAGGACCTTTTTGCGCTTCGCTCGCAGCAAAAAGCGGGTGCCGCAATGGCGAATGGGCGTCTCACGAAAGAGATTGTTCCCGTGACCATCCCGCAGCGCAAGGGCGATCCGGTTGTGGTCTCAGAGGACGAGCACCCGCGCCCGTCCACCACGTTGGACGCGCTGGCCAAGCTCAAGACTTTTGTCAAAGCCGACGGGACGGTGACGGCGGGCAACTCCTCGGGCGTGAACGATGGCGCGGCTGCGCTGATCCTCGCCACGAAAGAGGCCGCCGAGAAACACGGTCTGACACCCATCGCCAAGGTGCTGGGCGGGGCCGCCGCCGGTGTGCCCCCGCGGATCATGGGCTTTGGACCGGCACCCGCGTCGAAGAAACTGATGGCGCGTCTGGGTCTCAAACAGGAAGACTTCGCGGTGATCGAACTCAATGAAGCCTTCGCTTCGCAGGGCCTCGCCACGCTGCGCGATCTTGGCATTGCGGACGACGACCCGCGCGTGAACCCCAACGGCGGTGCGATTGCCATCGGCCACCCGCTGGGCATGTCCGGCGCGCGGATCACCGGCACGGCGATGTTGGAGCTGAAACCGGGAGAGAAGTCGCTCTCGACCATGTGCATTGGCGTCGGCCAAGGCATCGCGATTGCGCTCGAAGCCGTCTAACGCTTTCAGCGGGCGGAGAAATCCTTCGCCCGCCGATGCAACAGGCTGGCCAGAAAATCCGCCGGACTATCCCGCGTGAAATCGAATTTCCGCGTCAAGCCCACTGCCCCCGTCATATAATCCACGCCGAGATCGAGCGTCGCAAGACGCCCCTCGGACAACTCGCGCTCGACCACGCCGCGCGAGATAAACCAGAGCATGTCGGAGCGTTCCACGAGTGGCAAGCCCACAGGCCGCGCCACGGTTTCAAAGCGCACATCCACACGCTCCTCCAGCCCCGCCGCAATGAGATATTGCATCACCTGCTGGCGAATGATCGAACCGGGATTGGGCAGGATCACCGGGTAACGCCGAAGCGCCTCAACGGGGGAGAGGCCTAGCCCCGGATGATCCTTGCGCCCGACCAAGAGCACGGTTTCGTCGTAGAGATATTCGAACGACAGCCCCGTCATCTCGCGCGCGGGCGCCATGCGCCCGACCACCAAATCCAAGCCGCCGGAACGCATGCGATCAATGAGATAGCGGTTCGGCCCGGTGATGACGGCGATGCGCGCGTCGGGGCGCAATTCCGAGAATTCCAGCGCCACGGCGGGAAACAATCCGCTCGCCACCGTCGGCAAGACGCCCACCTTGACCACATCCATCCGCCCGCCGCCCGTCAGCGCCCGCACCCCGGCCTCAAGACTTTGCAAAGACGACAGCGCATGACGGCGAAAGGCCTCGCCCGCAGGGGTCAAAACCGCCTGCCGCCCGGTGCGGGTGAAGAGCTCCGTGCCCAACTGCGTCTCCAACTCGCCAATGGTTTTCGACAGCGCCGGTTGCGACACATTCCGCGCCCGCGCCGCAGCCGAGATCGTGCCCGCTTCCGCCACCGCCAGAAACGCTTCGAGATGGCGCAGTTTCATGCCGTTAGGTATGTTCATTTGGTTATGCTTTTTGCATCATATTGTATTTTTCACAGCGAAACACTTATGGCAATCTGACGAAAAGGGAAGAGAAGAATGCACGCACTCACACGCGACTGGGGCACCATGCATGTCCGCCACAAGGGCGGAACCGGGCCTGCCTTGGTCTTTATCAATTCACTCGGCACCGATTTGCGGATGTGGGACGCGGTTTGCGCGCAGCTGCCGCAAGACTGGGCCACGCTGCGCATGGACAAGCGCGGGCATGGCCTGTCAGAGACCGCGCCTGAGGGCTACGGCATCCCGGATCTGGCCGAGGACGTGATCGCCGCGATGGATGACGCGGGGCTTGCGACGGCCATTCTGGTCGGCTGCTCCATCGGCGGGCTGATCGCACAACATGTGGCGCTCATGGCGCCGGAGCGGGTCACCGGGCTGGTCCTGTCGAACACCGCGTCGACGCTGGGCGCCGCAGAGGGCTGGCGCACCCGCATTGAGGCCATTCGTGAAAACGGCATGGCGGCGATGGCCGAGGGCATCCTGCCGCGCTGGTTCGGTCCCACAATGCTTGCCCATCCGAACGCGCCTTTGTGGCGGACACTTTTGGCGCGCACCGATCAGGACGGCTACATCGCCACCTGCGCCGCGATTGCCGGGACCGACATCACGGACCGTTTGGGCGAGATCACCCAGCCCGCGCTGGTGTTTGGTGGCAAACACGATCTGGCGACCCCGCCCGAGGTGGTCGAAGCGCTGGCCCGCGCCCTGCCCCGCGCCGATCTGGTGATGTTCGACACCACCGGGCACCTGCCCGCCATTGAGGCCCCGGAGGCCTTTGCCGAGGCATTGACGAAATTCGTGGAAAGGATCGCGAAATGACCGAGAAAAACGTAAGCGAGAAATTCGATCAAGGGATGAAAACGCGGCGCGAGGTTCTGGGCGATGCCCATGTTGACCGCGCCGAGGCCGCGAAGACCGAGTTCGACCTGCCGTTCCAAACCCTCATCACCGAGGGTGCCTGGGGGACCGTGTGGTCCTCGGACAAAATCTCGCGCCGTGAGCGGTCTATGCTGACCATCGCGCTTTTGGCGGCGACCGGAAATTTCGAGGAAATTCCAATGCATATCCGTGCCACCGCGCGCACGGGTGCGACGAAAGACGACGTGGCGGAGGCGCTGCAACACGTCGCAATTTATGCCGGTGTGCCGAAGGCGAACCACGCGCTCAAGCTTGCCAAACAGACCTATGCGGACATGGAGGAGACCCAATGACCAGCCTGATCAAAGATCAGGGCCCGCTGATCCCGCGCAACCGCGCGATTCACCCGGAGCCCTATGACCCGAATTACAAGACATCCGTGTCGCGTTCCCCGAACCTGCCGCTTTTGTCGATGGAAAGCTCTCCCTCGGAAGAGACCGGGCCGACCTTTGGCCACGGCAAGCTCGGCGCTTTGGACAACAACCTGATCCTGAACTGGACCAAGGGCGCGGCCCCTGCCGTGGGCGAACGCATTCTGATGCATGGTCGGGTCTTGGACGAGAACAACCGTCCCGTGCCGCACACTCTGGTGGAGATTTGGCAGGCCAACGCCGGTGGTCGCTATCGTCACAAGAAAGACACCTATTTCGCGCCGCTCGACCCGAATTTCGGCGGTTGTGGCCGGACCATCACCGATGAAAACGGGTACTATGAGTTCCTGACCGTGCGCCCCGGTGCCTACCCCTGGCCGAACCGCGCGAACGACTGGCGTCCGATGCACATCCACATCTCGGTCTATGGCCACAGCTTTGGCCAGCGGTTGATCACGCAGATGTATTTCGAAGGCGATCCGCTCATCAATCACTGCCCGATTGCCGCGACGATCAAAGATCGCAGCTCGCTCGACCGCCTCGTCGCGCCACTCGATTTCTCGAAATCGCGTCCGCTCGATTTCCTCGCCTATAAATTCGACATCGTGCTGCGCGGCCGCCGCCAGACCATGTTCGAAAACAAGATGGAGGGCATGTAATCATGGTCCAGAAACTCGACACCCTGATTGAGACCGCGTCCCAGACGGCGGGCCCCTACGTCCACATCGGATTGATGCCGACCTATGCGGGCAACGGCGGCTATTACGACGAAGAGATCGGCACCACGCCTTTCACAGATGAGAGCAAAGCCAAGGGCGAGATCATCGAGATCGTTGGCTCCGTCTTTGACGGCACCGGCTGGGCGCTGCGCGATGCGTTGATCGAGAGCTGGCAATGTGACGCGGCGGGCGTTTTCCCGGGCGAAGAGGGCGCGGACCCGGCCTTTACCGGCCATTGCCGCTTTGCCGCCGATGCGGTGAGCGGTGAGTTCACGCTGCGCACCGTGAAACCCGGTTCCTACAAAGGCCGTGGTGGCGTGATGAGCGCGCCGCATATCTCGCTTTGGGTGGTTGCGCGTGGCATCAACATCGGGCTGAACACCCGGATTTATTTCGAGGATGAGGACAACGCAAACGATCCGCTGTTGAACCGGATCGAACAGCGTCCGCGCGTTAATACACTGATCGCGAAGAAGACCGGAGAGGGCAAATACCGCTTTGACATCCGCCTTCAGGGCGACCGCGAAACCGTGTTCCTCGACATCTGAGCGAAAACCTGACGGTATGGAGGGGGCGGCTTCGGTCGCCCCTCTTGGTCTGACAAAGGAAGAAAAATGAGCCTGAGCGTCTTCGATCACCCCTGGCTGTCCGGTCTGTTTGGCGACCCTGAGATGGCCGCGGTCCTCGCGCCCGAGCGCCAGATGGCGCATATGTTGGCGTTTGAGGCGGCGTGGTCGCGAGCCTGTGGCAAGGCCGGGTTGTTCGAGGCGACACAGGCCGAAGAGGCGGCGGTTGCGATTGAGACGGCTGAGATTGATCTGGCCGATATTGCCGCAGGCATGGCGCAAGACGGCGTGCCAATTCCGCGTCTGGTGACACAGTTGAAAGCCCTCGCACCGGCGGAAGCCGTGCATAAAGGCGCCACCTCTCAGGATGTGGTGGACACGGCGCTGGTGCTCGCATTGCGCGAAGCGTCTTTCCTGATCGCCGGGCGATTGATGGAGCTGGAAACCCATCTCAAGGCGCTTGACGACCGCTTTGGCGACGCCCCACTGATGGGCCGCACCCGGATGCAGGCGGCGACCGAGATCACCGTGCGCGACCGTGTTCTGGCCTGGCGTCTGCCGATTTCGGATCATCTCAAGACACTGGATCAAAAACGCGCCGATGTTGAAAAAGTACAAGTTGGCGGTGCCTCCGGGGATCGCAAAGCGCTTGCCGACAAGGGTGATTTTGTCGTCTCTGAGGTGGCGAAAACCTTGGGTCTCGCGCCCACGGACAAGAGCTGGCAGACCATGCGGCACGGGATCGCGGGCTATGCTTCGTTTCTCTCGCTTGTGACCGGATCTTTGGGGAAAATCGGCCAGGATATTGCGCTTATGGCGCAGCAAGGCATTGAATGCGTTTCGATTTCCGGCGCGGGGGGCTCCTCCGCCATGCCGCACAAACAAAATCCGGTCGCAGCCGAGCTTTTGGTCACTCTGGCGCGCTATAACGCCACGCAAGTCAGCGCCATGCACCATGCGGTCGTGCATGAACAGGAACGCTCCGGCACGGCTTGGAGCCTTGAGTGGATGGTGCTGCCGCAGATGCTGATGGCCACGGGGCGCTCGCTCTCCATGGCCATTCAACTTGTTCAAAACATTCAAAGATTGGGCGACCCGGCGTAACCCGCCGGGCCGTTTATCTTAGAACGGCAGACCGATGTAATTCTCTGCCAGATCACGCCGCGCGGTCTCGGACGTCGCCAGATGGGTCAGCGTCGCCTTGCGCATCTGCTCTGCAAAAGCGTCCTCGTCCTCGAACCGGTGCAGCATGGTGGTCATCTGCCAGCTGAACCGCATCGCTTTCCAAATCCGCTCCAGCGCGCGGGCGGAATATTCGTCCACGCCGGTCTTGCTGTCCCCCGTCACCGCGTCGATCAGCGCCGTGTAGAGATAGTACACGTCTGAGGCGGCAAGGTTCAGCCCCTTCGCCCCCGTCGGCGGCACGATATGGGCGCTGTCACCCACCAAAAACAGATTGCCCCAACGCAGCGGCTCGGACACGAAACTGCGCAGCGGCGCGATACTTTTTTCAATCGACGGCCCGGTGACGAGACGGCGCGCGGCCTCCGACGGAATACGCCGCGAGAACTCATCCCAAAAGCGTTGATCCGACCAATCCTCGACCTTATCCGTGAGCGGCACCTGCACATAATAGCGCACGAGGTTTTCGTTGCGCATCGAGGCAAGCGCGAAGCCGTGGCGGGAATTCGAATAGATCAACTCGTCATGCACCGGCGGGGTTTCCGACAGAATCCCAAGCCAGCCAAAGGGATAGACGCGTTCGAACTCCCGACGCTTCTCTTCGGGAATGGTTTTGCGCGACACGCCGTGGAAGCCATCGCAGCCCGCCACATAAAGGCACTCAAGCCGCTTGCGCGTGCCCTCATGGGTGAACTCGACATAGGATTTCGCCTGATCGAGATCGTGAATTTCCACGTCGGACACCTCATGCAGCACGGTCGTGCCCATGGCGTCCTGCGCATTGTACAAATCCGTTGTCACCTCCGTCTGGCCGTAAACCATGACCTGCTTGCCGGTCAGATCTTTGAAGTCGATGTGCACCATCAACTCCTCGTCGGTCAGGTAACAGCCGTCATGCGGGATACCCTCAGCCTCCATTCGCGCGCCGACACCCGCCTCGCGGAGCAATTCGACAGTGCCCCACTCAAGGATGCCTGCCCGGATACGGGCCAAAACGTGATCTCGGGTGGATCGTTCGAGAATGACGGTCTCGATCCCCGCTTTGTTCAAAAGCTGCGACAAAAGCAGGCCGGATGGGCCGCCGCCGATGATGGCGACCTGGGTGGTCAAAGTGGTCATATGCGTCTCCTCCAATTTGAGAAGACTTTAAAACGCACGGCGCGACATCGGAATGGACCCGCCCGGCAATAAATGGTACTTTTCCGGCATGAGTGAGACCAGCCAGATCCCCGCCTTCAACCTCTTTGGCGAAACAAGCGCCTTCCCGGACGTGATCCATTGCGAGCGCATTTTTGATCGGGCGCAGCTGCACGGTTGGAAAATCTCTCCGCATCGACATCATCAGATGGCGCAGGTGTTTCACATTGAAACAGGCTTTGCGCAGGTCACGCTGGACGGGGAGGAAACCACTCTAAAAAATGGCGAATTTCTTTATGTTCCGCCGAAAATCGTGCATGGCTTTACCTTTGACAAGGGCACCGAAGGGTTTGTGCTGTCGCTCCCCTCTCCCGTGGTGCAGCGTCTCGGCCCGCAATCTCAACCTCTGACGGCATGGCTCAGCGGCACGCATCACGCGCCCCTCTCCGAAACGGCCAGCGGGCTCTTGTCTCAGATTGCGCGCTTCCATGACAAATCTGGTATATTTCGCGCACAAAAGCTTGTCGCCCTATCCCATGCGCTTTTGACAACATTGGCAGAAGAGAGCGTCCAGACCGACACGCCGGAGCAAGATCAGACGCGGCAGATGCAACAATTGGACGCCTTGATCGCCGATCACATGACGGACGGCTGGAGTGCTGCGGATTATGCCCGCGCGCTGCATATGACCGCCGGTCATTTAAACCGGATCGTGCGGCGCGACAGCGGGGTGACACTGACCGAATATCTCGAAACCGCGGTGATGACAGAGGCCTGTCGCCACCTCGCCTTTACGCGGCTGCCGGTGGCGGAGGTGGGCTATCGGCTGGGTTACACGGACCCGCCGTATTTCTCCCGCCGCTTCCGGGCGCGCATGGGGGAGACCCCCACGGCCTATCGCGCCCGGGTCGCGGGAGATCTTTAAGCGCTGAGCGGCAACCGCACCGGCAGAGGACGGCGCGCCACGCGTTTTGCCAGACGAACCATTTCCGCATCGCCCGTCGCGGCGAGTTTGCACCAAACAGCACGGAACAGAAGTTCGCCGGTCAACGCCATGAAATCATGGGCTTTCTCGACCGCCTGTGCCGCCATACCTGCGCGCGCGCCTTGCCAATCGGACAAAAGCGTGAGGCAGTCGGCATCGCCATACGCCAGTTCTTCGATCAGTTGCGCAAAGGCGTCCGGTCCCTCCGGCGCCCGCAGACCACGGGTCGCAAGCGCCACCGCATGGATGCCATTTGCCCCCTCGTAGATCGAAGTGATCCGCGCATCCCGCCAGGTCTGAGACACGCGGTACTCGGTCAGATAGCCGTAGCCGCCAAGCACCTGAATGCCGAGATCGGCGGCACGTATCCCCGCTTCTGTACAGAACACCTTGCAGATCGGTGTGAGAAAATCCACCAAAGCCCGATTCTGACCGAGGGTCAGTTCGGCCATGGTGAGATAGGTCATCGCACGGGCGCCGAGTGCGAGGGCTTTTTGCGCGTCCAGCATACGCTGCACATCCGGGTGATCGGCGAGCACGGCTTCGGAGCCGTCCGCATTACGTCCCTGTTTGCGCTCGGCGGCATAGTCCACCGCGATGTGATGCGCGCGCGACGCATGAGCCACGCCTTGCAGGGACACATCGAGGCGGGCGTGGTTCATCATGGTGAACATCGCCATCAGCCCCGCGCCCTCTTCGCCGATCAACTCGGCCTCCGCGCCATCGAAAGCCAGCTGACAGGTCGGCGAGGCATGGAGGCCCAGCTTTTCCTCAATCCGTGTCACCGTCACCGCGTTCCGCGCGCCATGAACCTCAGAGGGACAAAGGAACAAAGACAGGCCTTTGACCCCGTCGCCGCCAGTGCGGGCAAGCACGAGGTGCAGCACGTCTTCGGACATATCCTGATCGCCGCCAGAGATGAAAATTTTCTCTCCCTCGATCCGCCAGCTGCCCCCCGAAGGCGTGGCCTTGGTGCGGATACGAGAGAGATCGGAGCCCGCGCCCGGTTCGGTCAGGCACATTGTGGAGAGCGTCTCGCCCGCCGCAAGACGCGGAATCCAATACTGTTTTTGCGCGTCAGAGCCGAATTTCATCAGCGTCGAGATGGCGCCCGGCACGAGGTTGCAGACCATCTGCATCGCGTGGTTGGCGCCGGAGAAAATTTCTGAGACGCCCGCCGCCAAAAGCGCGTTCTGGCCCATACCACCGAAATCCTCGGGCGCGGTGAGGCCTTGCCACCCCCCCTCAGCGAGCTGAGTGTAGGCCTCTTTAAAACCGTCAGGCATGGTGACACGGCCGTCGGAAAGTGTGCAGCCCTGCGCGTCGCCCGGCTCGTCCAAAGGCGCGATGACGCCCTCGGCGAAGGCGGCGAAATGGCCAAGGATGCCCTCGGCAAGCTCCTCGTCCCACTCAGGCAAACGCTCCGCTCCGGCCACGTTGCGCAGGCAAAAGAGAATGTCATCGAGCGGCGCTTTGAACGGCGTCATGTCCGATCTCCTGTCTTCACGCGCGGAACAAAGGCCGCAGGCCGCCGCGCGATCGCCTGCCCGTTCGGGCGGGCTGGCGATTTTGTTGATGTTGACCTGCGCATGAACGTCGCTCGGATTTGGCCAAGATAAAGCGCCCCGACGTCAAGGGTGTTCGCCATCCCACGGGCAGCCAACCGCACGCTCCCACCACCCGGCGTCATTCGGTCACCCCCAGAAGCCGCATCGCGTTCTCCTTCAAAATCAAAGGCCGCACCTCGTCGCGGAACTCCGCTTTGTCAAAGGCGTCGAGCCACTTTTCAGGCGCGATCATCGGCCAGTCGGAGCCGAACAACATCTTGTTTTTCAACAAAGTATTCGCGTAACGCACCAGGATCGGCGGGAAGTATTTCGGCGACCAGCCGGAGAGGTCGATGTAGACATTGGGCTTGTGGGTCGCGACCGACAAAGCCTCTTCCTGCCACGGAAACGACGGGTGCGCGAGGATGATCGGCATGTCGGGAAAATCCACCGCCAGATCGTCCATATACATCGGGTTCGAGTACTTGAGACGCATGCCATTGCCGCCCTTCATCCCCGACCCGACCCCGGTCTGGCCGGTGTGAAACAGCGCTGGCTTGCCGGCCTCGGCGATGGCCTCATAGAGCACATAGGCGTTGCGGTCGTTGGGGTAAAACCCCTGCATCGTCGGGTGGAATTTAAAGCCCTGAATGCCGTGATTTTCCACCAGATCGCGCGCCTCACGGGCACCCAATTTGCCTTTCGCCGGATCGATGGAGGCGAAGGGGATGAGGATGTCGGAGTGCTTTGCGGCGGCGTCAGCGACCTCGTAATTGTCGTAGCGGCGATAGCCCGTCTCACGCTCGGCATCGACCGGGAAAATCACCGCAGCGATGTTTTTCTCGCGGTAATGCGCGGCGGTTTGGTCAATCGTGGGCGGATGGGACCACGGCGCGTTGAAATATTTCGCCATCGCGGATTGCAAATCGTCATAGCCGTCATCGTGATGACAGCCACAGGCCTCCTCGGCATGGGTGTGAAAATCAATCGCGCGGACGTTAGAAAAATCTACCATATTCAATTCCTTACACTCGGATCAGGGCCGGATCTTCGTTGTCGTAGAGACGCTCCAGAAGATCGGCGCGGCGGGTGATGATTTTGCGGGTGTTCAAAGACCCTTTGTCGGTGACCTCGCCATCTTTGAGAGAAGGCGGTTCGGCCAGGATGATGGCGCGGGCGATGCGTTTGGCGGAGCCAGAGGCGGCGCGGGCCATTTTACGCAAGACATGGTGGATTTCGGCCTGAAGATGATCGTCGATCACCGCGCCCTCGGAGGTGTTGTCGTCATGCACGTGATCCGGGCGCGGGAAGACGAAGAGGCCGATCTCGCCCCGGTCGTGACCGCAGATCACCACATCGAGCACCAGCCCGCGCAGAGCCTCCAGCGCATCAAGACGCAGTTTGCCCGCCTGGACCCAGGTGCCGGTCAGCAGTTTGAAATCCTCAGAGACGCGACCATCAAAGACAAGGCCCCGGTTCGGATCGTCCTTGTCGAGAAACTTCACCGCATCGCCGGTGATGAAAAAGCCGCCTTCGTCAAAGGCCTCCGCCGTTTTCTCCGGGTCATGCAGGTAGCCAGGCATGACATTCGGGCCTTTGACGCGGATTTCACAGCGCATGTCGTCATCGGGCAAAAGCTTGATCTCAGTTCCCGGCAGAGGCACGCCGATGACACCTGAGCGGCCGATATGTTCGTGCACCATGACGTTGGCCGGCGCAGTCTCGGTGAGGCCCCAGCTTGAGATCATCAGGGGCAGACGCCCGCGCACTTCCATCGCCATCTCTTCGAGCCGGGTCCAGATGTCCTGCGGCAGGGACGCGCCCGCATAGAACAGCATGTCGAGGTCTTTGAAATAGGCTTCTTTGAGGGCCTGATTGTGCTCCATCTCATGCACCAGCATCGAAAAACCGACAGGCACGTTGAAGGCGGCGGTGCCGGCCTTTTCGATCACGTTCTCAATCGTGTGCTGAAATAGGGCCTTCGTCGGCTTGCCATTATCAATGTAGAAAGAACCGCCGTGCATCAGCATCATGTTGACGTTGTGCGAGCCGCCAAAAACGTGGTTCCACGGCAGCCAATCGACGATGCGCTGCGGGCGCTCTTTCATGAAGGGCAGCACCGACGACATCTGGCTTTGGTTGGCGCACATCATGCGCTGTGTGGTCATCACGCCCTTTGGGTCGGAACTGGAGCCAGAGGTGAACAGGATTTTCGCCAGCGTGTCCGGCCCGACCCCCGCATGAACGGATGCAAGGTCGACGCCCGCGTCGCCTTTCAGGAGCTCAGCGAAAGGCGTGACGGGGCGTGGCGCGCCCGCGGGCAGTGAGGCCACGATTTCGATCCCCTCGAAATCCGACAGGCTCAGAGCCTTGGCATAGCGCGCGGCGTCATCGACGAAGGCCATTTTCGGTTTCGTCTTGCCTATCGCATATTGCAGGCGGAAATGGGCCTCTTCGATGAGGGAATATTGTTCGGCCAAGGGCACAGTGGGCACCCCCGCCCATTGCGCGCCAAACGACAGCAAAGCGTGATCGACGGAGTTGCCGGACATGATCAGGATCGGCGTCGACTCGTTGAGGCCGCGCGCAGCCAGAGAGGCCGCGATGGCTTTGACGCGCTCCAAAACCTCCGCATAGCCCAACTCGCGCCAGCCCGCACCGGAGCGTTCGGCGAGATAGGTCGTATCCGGACGCTCAAGGGCCCATTTTTCCAACCAGACCCCGGTGTGCTCGACCACCGGATCGAGCGGCAGGGCCGAAGTCAGGATAATCTCTTCCGTGCTCTTGCGGTCCATGCGCACCGAATGCGGTGCAAGCGTCAGCCCCGTCGTTTGATCTTTCATGCGTTCCTCCCTTAGCCGATCGGATGCGGCTATTTCCTCCCGACCCGGCCCAAAAGGGTCCGAAGCGTGGTGCGTTCTTCTGTGCTCAGCGCAGCAAACAGAGCCTCCTCATGGGCCGCGACTGCCCGCTCTGCTTCGCGCCATTTCTTGTCGCCCAGCGCGGTGGTGCGCAGGGCATATTGCCGCCGGTCGCCTTCGACGCGTCCGCGTTCGATCAGGTCGGCGCTTTCCAACTCATCCACCAAAACCACCACACCGGAGCGCTCGATATGCAGCGCCACGGCGAGGCGGCTCTGGGAGATGTCGGGGTTTTCCTTGATGATCGCGAGGGCGGAAAAAGACGTCATCCGAAGCCCCAGAGGCTCCAGCACCCGCGCCAGATCCTCGCGCACCATGAGAAAGGCACGCTTCATGGTGTAGCCCACGAATTGGCGCAGGTTCTGGTCCGTGATTTCGGTATCTTTGTCGCACTTGCTCATCGTCTCTTCCTCAGTTGGCCACCAAATCCACCAGCCAATAGCTCAGCACCGGGAAGCTGACCAGAATGGCGATGCGGAAGAATTCCGCGATGATGAAAGGCGTTGTGCCGCGGAAAATCTGGCTGGTCGGGATGTCCTTCGCCATCGAGGAGATGACAAAGAGGTTCATCCCCACAGGCGGCGTGATCAGCCCCATTTCGACCACCACCAAAGAGATGATGCCGAACCACATGGCTTGCTGTTCCGGCATGAGACCGAAATCCAGCGCCATGATCGTGGGGAAGAACACCGGCACGGTGAGCAAGATCATCGAGAGACTGTCCATGAGGCAGCCCATGACGAGGTAGAAAACAATGATCCCCATAAGCACCACCATCGGCGCGACGTTGGCGGCAGAGAAGTAATCGGCCACTTCGGAGGGCATGCGCGACAGCGCCAGCGCGACGTTGAAAATGTCGGCACCAAAGACGATGGCGAAAATCATCGCGGTCGAACCCGCCGTGTCGATCAGGCAATCAAGGATGGCCCGCCCGTCGAGACCACGGGTCAAAAGCCCCGCGACCAGCATCAGGATCACCCCGACGGAGGCGCCTTCCGCGGGCGTGAAGAACCCGCCATAGATGCCGCCCAGCACGATGACGAAGATCACGACCACATGCCAGATGTCTTTCAAGGCTTTCAGACGCTGCGCGAAGCTGGCGGGTTGATGGGTCGGGCCTTCTGAGGGGTAGAGCCGGACATAGATCGCGATGGCGATACAGAAGCCGATCACAGCCAGAATGCCGGGAATGGTGGCCGCCAGGAACAGCTTGACGATGTTCTGCTCGGTCAAAAGCGCGTAGATGATGAGCACCACGGAGGGCGGAATGAGAATGCCCAATGTGCCGCCCGCAGCCAAAGAGCCGGAAGCCAACGCGCCGGAATAGCCATGTTTACGCATCTCCGGCAGGGCCACGCGGGCCATGGTCGAGGCGGTCGCCAGAGACGAGCCGGAAATGGACCCGAACATCGCACAGCCCGCGACAGAGGCCATCGCCAGACCGCCGCGCAGGTGGCCGATCCAGGCATTGGACGCGGCAAAGATCGCGGCAGAGATGCCGGAGCGCGTCGCGAGATGTCCCATGAGGATGAACAAAGGCACGATGGCCAGCTCATAGGACATGAATTTATCGACCCAGGCCGTGTTGAAATAGGCCATGAGCGCATAGGGCGAGGCGAGCGTCACATAGCCCACGGCGCCGACCAGACCCATGCCCAAAGCAATCGGCATCCGGGCAAAGATCAGGATCAAAAGCCCCACGACCATCAGAATAGCAATCGTCATCGGTTCCATCAGCGCACCTCCAGACCGCGAAAGGCGGGGCTGATCATCGGCAGGCCCTGCAAAAAGGCCACGATGGCTGAAAGCCCGGTGCCCAAAAGCGCGGGCAAATAGACCCACCACACGGGCGCGCGCAGCAACATGGTGCGGTCGCCATAGTCATGCATTTCCAAAAGTCCCACTGCGAGCCGCCAGGTCAGAAACGCCCAACAGACGGCGAAAATCATTGTCCAGACGCCGTCAAAGCGGCGCTGGGTGACGGGTTTCAGCCAAAGCGTGAAGAGATCGACCATGACGTGCCCTTTGTTGAATTGGCACAGAGGCAAGAAGAGCGAGGCACAGGCCGCGCAGGCCAGCTCCACCAGTTCGAAATCCCCGCGAATGCCGCCCAAACCAAGGTTGCGCATCACCACCGACAGGGTGACGGCCAGAGAGGCCGCGAAAATCACCGCGCCGCCAAGCCCCGCAGAGCCAAGGCAAATCGCCCGGAGCGCGCGGAACAGGGGGGTGTGATCCCCCTGCCCAGTGTCTCCCTGCCCAGTGTCTGTGTTAAGCCGCTCGGCCATGAGGACTCACCCGGCGTCCAAAAGATCGTTGGCACGCGCCACGATGGCCGCGCCGTCGAGACCCGCATCGTTCAACTTGCCGATCCATTCGTCATAGACAGGCGTCGCCATCTCGCGCCATTTGGCGATTTCCGCCGCCGGAATGGTGTGGATCTCATTGCCCTGCTTTTCGACGACGCCACGCCCGAAGGCCTCGAACTCATCGAATTGCGCGCCGAGGCGACGGGACAGATCGGCGCCGGAATGATCGTCGATCACCTTGCGCAGATCGTCAGAGAGACCCTCGTATTTGCGCTCGTTCATCACCAGCGCGAAGGTGTTGCAATAGAGACCCCGCGCGCCCGCTTCGGGTTCGTTGGTCACAGAGGTCAGCTCCTGAAGCTTGAAGGCCGGCACCACCTCATAGGGCAGGCAACAGCCGTCGATCACGCCATTCGAAAGCCCCACGACCATCTCGGTCACCGGGAAGAACACAGTCTCGGCACCCATGATCTCCAACATCTTGCCGGTCGCTTGGTTCGGCGCGCGCAGTTTGAGGCCTTTGATGTCCTCGGCGGTCGAGATTTTCTGACCCCGGGTGTGGAACTTGCCGCCATCATGGGTGTGGAAGGCCAAGGGTTTCAGCCCGCGATATTCCTTCTGGCCGAATTCCTCCATCAGCGTATGCATCGCGACAGAGGTCTTTTCGGCATTGGTCACCATGAAGGGCAGCGCCATGGTTTCGGCCACCGGGAAACGGTCCGGCGTGTAGACCGGCAGGGTCCATGAGATGTCGGCAATGCCTTGGCGCGCCTGATCGGCGAGCTGGGGCGGTTTGCCGCCCAGCTGCATCGAGGGGAACATCTGCATCTCGATGGCGCCATCGGAGGCGTCAGAGATTTCCTTGGCCCAGACATCGAAGAACCGGGTCTGCATCGGCGCCACACCCGGCAGAAAATGCGCGACGCGCAGCGTCACTTCGGCGGCGTGGGCTTTTTTGAGAAATGCGGGGGTCGCAAGGGCGGCGCCCATCGTGGCCATGGCCATACGGCGTGTCATAGTTGTCATGTGTAATCCTCCCAAATCATGACGGATGCCCGGTTTGTCGCGGGCTATGTTGTGATTGGATGCGGGCCGCCTCCTCTGCAGCCCGCCTCAATACGCATTGCGAGAGCCCGTTAACGGAAGACAGGCACGCGCTTTTCCAAGAAGGCCTTGAGACCCTCCTCGGCATCTTCACTGGTCTGCGAGACGGCGGCGCACATGCTTTCCATGAACAATCCGTCGGCTTTCGACATATCCTCGATCCGGCTGATCGCCTGGATCATCATGTAGTTCGACAGCGTGGCGTTCTTGGCGATCTTGGCCGCGAGTTTCTGCGCCAGCGCCAGCGCTTCGCCCTCGCCCACGGCATAATGGGTGAGACCAAGCGCCAGACCTTCATCCGAATTGTATTTGCGCCCCGTGAGCATCATTTCGCACATGCGATCCGCGCCCAGAATGCGCCCCACACGCACGGTGGCCCCGCCGCCGACAAAGATGCCGCGCATGCCTTCGGGCAGCTGGAAAATCGTCGACGGTTCCGAGATTCGCACATGGGTGGCGGTGGCCATTTCAAGCCCTCCGCCGATGACAGCGCCATACATGGCGGAGATCACCGGAAGGCCGCCGAACTGGATTTTATCCATGACACCATGCCAATTGCGCGAGTGACGCATGGTGCCCTCGGCATTGCGGGCGACATGTTCGGAGAGATCGAGGCCGGAGCAATAATGCCCCTCGGTGCCCGTCATGATGACAACTCGCACACCTTCGGGCGGCGCGGAAAAGAACGCGTCGATGGCGTCCAAAAGCTCATCGCACATGGCGTTGCGCTTGCCGGGGCGGTTCATGGTCAGAGTGGCGATCGGCCCCTCGATGTCGATTTTCAAGATTTCGCTGGTCATTGGCTTTTCTTCTTATTTGATCGGCATGCGGGCTGCGGCGTCGAGGCGAATAACCGTCCCGTTCAGCATCGGGTTTTCAACGATGGCCTGCGCGAGGCGGGCATATTCGTCCGGGTCGCCCATGCGGGACGGGTACGGCACGTTTTTGAGAATGTCGGCGCGAATATCATCCGGCAGGCCTGCGCTCATCGCGGTCTCGAAAAGCCCCGGCGCGATGGCCATGACTCGGATGCCAAAGCGGGCAAGTTCGCGTGCGGCCGGGAGCGTCATCGAGGCCACGCCGCCTTTCGAGGCGGAATAGGCCGCTTGCCCGATTTGGCCGTCCTCAAACGCCACCGAGGAGGTGTTGATGATCACGCCGCGTGCCCCGTCCGCGTCGATGGGATCGGCAGCGGCCATGGCGCGCGCCGCGATGTTCATCACGGCATAAGTGCCCAGAAGGTTGACGTTCAGCGCCTTGGCGAAGGTGTCGATGGTGAGCGATCCGTCCCGCGGCAGGATGCGCCCCGCCGTGCCGATGCCCGCGCAGGAGACCACGATACGGGGCGTGCCCAGATCACCTTGGATCTGCGCAAATGCCGCCTCGACCGCCGCCGGATCGCTGACATCCACCGCATAGCCTGTGCCGCCGATCTCAGCGGCTGCCTTGGCTGCCGCCTCCCCCGACAGATCGAGAATGGCCACTGTGGCGCCCGCCTCGGCGAGGCGTTTTGCCGTGGCAAAGCCCAGCCCGCTGGCAGCACCCGTCACAACGGCGACATGCCCTTTGATCTCCATGATGTCTCCTCCCGTTTGAGAAAACCATGCAGAGGATTAATTGTTATGTCAATGAACAATTAAATCGCAGACCTATCTCGCACATGCAGCATGCTTGCACTCACAGGCTGATATGCAGGAAATCTTGGTTTGCGCGCAGCAAAGCGACGCGTTCGGGACAGATCTCCCCGCCACGCGCGCATTGCAGCGCAGCACGCTCAGTAAGCTGGTGTCAGGGCTTTTTGCCGAGAATCAGGGGCGCACGGCTGAGGTGGTTGCCACCATCCGCCGCCTTGGCCGCGAGGCGCAGGAATTCGCCCCGCTCCTCGTCCGACAGCCCAGAGAGGATATCGTCCTGAAACCCGCGCACCACGGGGATCAGCGCATCCAACAGCGCCTCGCCATCGGGCGTCAGATGCACCAAACGCGCGCGTCGGTCATGCTCACAGACCTTACGCACCATCAGCCCCTTGCTCTCCAGCCGGTCGATGACACCGCCAATCGTCGCGCGATCATAAGCGATGATCCCCGCCAGCCGCGCCTGATCGATACCCGGATTGGCGTGCACCGCATTCATCGCCGCGAATTGCACCGAGGTCATGGTCTGCCCCTGGGCCTTCATCCGCTCCTGAAACACGGACATCGAAATCTGATTCAATCTGCGAATCAGATGTCCGGCCATGTTGTGAATCTCAAGAGCCATGGATGTTCCCTTTCGCGTCCTGCGACATATTGCCGGCCTCCATGCCTCAATCGGGTGAGGCAGGTCAATAATAAGTATGCTTACGGAATTGACTCAGATCAATGGTAAGTATACCAACTATTCAGGGCGCAACGGGAGTGCGCCAGAAAATTGCGATAAAATTCGGAGGAGCTCACATGTCCATACGGGCGAAATTCACCCGCGCCAAGCTGCTCGGCACCATTGCCGCCGCCAGCATCGCGACCGCCACATCCGCCTTCGCGCAGGACGTCACCCTGATCATGCACCACTTCCTGCCGCCGGTGGCCAACGCCCATAAGGTGATGTTGGAGCCCTGGGCGCAGAAGGTCATGGACGACAGCGACGGACGCATCGAGGTTCAGATCTACCCCGCCATGTCGATGGGCGGCAAACCGGGCGAGCTCTATAACCAGGTGCGCGACGGCACGGCGGACATCGTCTGGACGCTTTTGGGCTACACGCCGGGCGTGTTCCCGCGCACCGAAGTGTTCGAACTGCCCACCGTGCACAAAGGCTCTGCCACCGACACGACCATCGCGCTGAACGCCTCGATGGACATGTTGGCCGAGGATTTCGAGGACATTCACATCCTGTTCCTGCACGCCAATGACGGCAACCTGATCCATTCTGGCAACAAGGAAGTCACCACATTTGAGGACGTCGCAGGCATGAAACTGCGCACGCCGTCGCGCACCGGGGCCTGGCTGATCGAAGGCATGGGCGCGGAGCCCGTAAGCCTTCCCGTGCCTGCCGTGCCCGAGGCCATGGCGAAAGGCGTGATCGACGGCGCGATGACCACCTATGAGATCGTCCCGGCGCTGAAATTGCAGGAACTCGACAAATACACCGCCGAGCTGCCGGATGGCGACCGTTTCGGCACCGCCGTTTTCATGGTGGCGATGAACAAGGACGTCTACGAGGACCTGCCCGACGATCTGAAGGCCGTGATCGACGCCAACTCCCGCGAAAACGTCGCAGCCGAGATCGGCGCGATGTGGGAAGGCTTTGAAGAGGCCGGCATCGGTGCGCTCGATGGCGCGGGCATCACCCGCCATGTGTTCTCTGACGAAGAAGCCGCGAAATTCAACGCGGTGAGCGAAGAGGTCGTGGCCCGCTGGGTCGATGAAGTCTCTGAAAAAGGCATCGACGGTGCCGCGCTTGTGGAGCAGGCCCGCGCGGCTGTCGCGGCCGCACACGGCGAATAATCTCTTCGAATACCCGAAAACCAGAGTGGCGGGCCGACCCCGCCGCTCATCCAAAACGAAACGCACCCAACCGGGAGGCATGCTATGCACGCTCATGTGACGCGTCTGGCAGACATATTCGCTATGCTTGGAGGCGCGATCCTCTTTGTCATCGTGATGGTCACCACCACCAACACTGGCGCCTTTATTCTTGATCGGTTCATGGGCCTGTTTGGCCAGGACGTCTCCGGCCTTCCGGGCTACGAAGATTTCGTCCAGCTCGCCATTTCCGGCGCGGCATTGATGTTTTTCCCCTACACGCAGGCCTCGCGCGGCCATGTCGCCGTCGATCTTTTCGTCGCCAATGCGCCGATGCCGGTGAAACGCGTTTTGGACCACATGTGGCTCACTTTGACGGCCGCAGTGGCGCTGTTTCTGGCCTATTGGATGGTCTTTGGGATGCTCGAATCCCGCTCTGACGCCGCCGAAGCCGGTGTGCTCGGCTGGCCGATCTGGCCCTTCTACATTCCCGGCATCGCCTCCATGGTCCTCTGGGCCGTGGTCTCCGTGAGCCAGATTTTCGGAGACGCGCGCTATGCTTGATCCCATCACCATCGGGGTTCTTGGCCTCGTCGTTCTCTTTGTCCTTCTGATCCTGCGCATGCCGGTCGGCATCGCGATGATCCTCGTCGGCATCGGCGGCACCTATGCGCTCTCGCTGGCGCTGCCCTATGTGCGTTTCGTGCCCTATATCCGTCAGTTCAAATCGCTCCTCTGGGAGAATGTCGCGAGCTACGATCTCTCTGTCGTGCCTCTGTTCGTGCTGATGGGCTACATCGCCGCCGAGGCGCGGCTGTCCTCGGACCTGTTCAAAGGTCTCGAAGCCCTGCTGTCGCGTCTCAGAGGCGGCGTGGCCATGGCGGCGATCGCGGCATGCGGCGGCTTTGGCGCGGTTTGCGGGTCTTCGCTGGCGACCGCCGCGACCATGGGCAAAGTGGCTCTGCCGGAGCTCAAAGAGCTGGGCTACAAAGACCGTCTCTCCGCAGGCGCGTTGGCCGCAGGCGGCACGCTCGGCATTCTGATCCCGCCGTCGGTGGCACTGGTGATCTATGCGATCATCGTCGAAGGGTCGATCCTCAAGATGTTCCAGGCCGCCGTGATCCCGGGCCTTCTGGCCGTGCTGTCCTTTATCGGCGTGATCGCCATTCTGGTGCGTGTGGACCCGTCTCTGGCGCCCGAACCGCGCCCGATGCCGCGCGCGGAACGCAACCTGGCGCTCAAACGCCTGTTCCCGGTGATCCTCATCTTTGGCGCGATCATTCTGGGTCTGGGGTTCGGCCTCTTCACGCCCACGCCCGCCGCCTCTATCGGCGTCTTCCTGATCGGTGCCTATGGCTTTGCGCTGCGCGCTCTGACCGGCGAAGGGCTGAACCTCAAAGGCCTGCGCCGCGCGTTGCAAGCCACCGCGATCACGTCGGGCATGATCTACCTGATCCTCTTTGGCGCCGAGGTGCTCAAGGGCTTCTTCACCCGCTCCGGCCTGCCGCAGGCGCTCTCCGAATGGGCGGCGAATTCCGGCATGGACCCGATGCTGATCCTCGTGATCATGCTCATCGCCTTTGTCGTCCTGGGCTGTTTCATGGAAAGCCTCGCGATGATCCTCGTCGTGGTGCCCTTCTTCTGGCCGACGCTCATTGCGCTCAACGGCGGAGAATATGTCACCGCTGACACGGCCGCCTACGGCATGGACACCGAAAGCCTCAAAATCTGGTTCGGCATCCTCGCGCTCATTGTGGTCGAGCTCGGGCTGATCACGCCCCCTGTCGGCCTCAACGTCTTCATCATCTCCTCGCTCGCCAAGGACACGCCCATGTCCACCGTCTTCCGCGGTGTCATGCCCTTCCTCGGCTCAGAGGTCATCCGTGTGGGCCTCATCCTGATGATCCCGGCCCTCACCCTCACCATTCCGCGCCTCATCGGCGGCTGACATAAGGAGACACTACCATGTCCGATCTTCCCATTATCATTGCCGGTGGCGGCATCGGCGGCCTTGCTGCCGCCTGTGGTCTGGCCCGCAAAGGCCACCGTTCCATCGTGGTCGAACAGGCGCCCGCCTTGGGCGAGATCGGCGCCGGCATCCAGATCGGTCCGAACGCCTTCCATTGCTTCGACTATCTGGGCGTTGGCGACGAAGCGCGCGAGAAGGCGGTCTATATCGACAAGCTGCGCCTGATGGATGCGCAAACCGCAGAGGACATCACCTCTATTCCCCTGGACGAACCGTTCCGCGAGCGCTTCAAAAACCCCTACGCCGTTGTGCACCGCGCCGACCTGCATGGCGTGCTCCTGAAGTATTGCGAAGACAGCCCGCTGGTGGACATCCGCACCTCACATGTGGTCGAAGGCTACGAGCAAGACGGCACCTCCGTCACCCTCAAGGTAAAAGACCGTGATCCGATCAAAGGCTCTTTCCTGATTGGGGCAGAGGGTCTGCGCTCCCCGATCCGCAACCAAATGATCGGCGACGGCGAGCCGCGGATTTCCGGACACACCACCTATCGTTCCGTCATTCCGACCGAACAGATGCCCGAAGACCTGCGCTGGAACGCCGCTACGCTTTGGGCCGGTCCGAAATGTCACATCGTGCATTACCCGCTCAAAGGCTGGAAGGTCTTCAACCTCGTCGTGACCTATCACCGCGACGTCCAAGAGGCCATCGCAGGCCGTCCCGTGTCGAAAGAAGAGGTCGCCGCAGGGTTCGAGCACATCCACCCGAAGGCCCGTCAGGTCATCGAACATGGCTCTGATTGGAAACTCTGGGTGCTCTGCGACCGCGATCCGATCTCGAATTGGGTCGAGGACCGTGTGGCTTTGCTGGGCGATGCCGCGCACCCGATGCTTCAGTATTTCGCCCAAGGCGCCTGTATGGCCATGGAAGACGCCGTCGCCATGTCCCATTGCATCGAGCATTACGGCGAGAACGTCGAACGCGCGCTCCAGATTTATCAGGAGATGCGCAAGGTCCGCACCGCCCGCGTTCAGATGAATTCGCGTCTCATCGGCGAATACATCTACCACCCGGACGACGCCAAAGCCGCCGTGCGCAACCACGTCATGTCGGGCATGTCGCAGGATGAATGGTACGACCAGCTCTCCTGGCTCTATGGCTCCACCGGCCTCGACGACACGACTGTGAACGCCGCGTTGAAAACCGCCGCTGAATAACTCCCAAAGAAACGCAAAAAGGACAAACCCTATGGCTTATGTCTTCCCCCCCGCTGAGCCGGCCACCGTGGCCGTCGATGGCTCCGACGATCGTCTGCCGGTCCGCCGCATCTTCTGCGTCGGTCGCAACTACGCCGCCCACGCCCGTGAGATGGGCAAGGACCCGGATCGCGATCCGCCCTTTTTCTTCACCAAACCGGCCGATGCCGTGGTGGACAGCGGCGAGACCGTCGCCTACCCGCCGGAGACCGAGAACTTCCACTACGAGGCGGAACTCGTGGCGGTGATCGGCAAAGCCGGCAAGAACATCGCGGAAGAGGACAGCCTCTCGCACGTCTGGGGCTATGCCGTCGGCAACGACCTGACGCGCCGCGACCTGCAACTTGCGGCCCGCGAACAGGGCCGTCCGTGGGATTGGGGCAAGGCGTTTGACCGCTCCGCCGTCATCGGTCCGGTCTTCCCGGTGGAAAAAGTCGGCCACCCGGACAAGGGCTCGATCAAGCTCACGGTGAATGGCGAGGTGAAACAGGACGCAGACCTGAACGAGTTGATCTGGTCCGTACCGGAAATCATCTCCATCCTGTCTCATTCCATCGCGCTTGAGCCGGGTGACCTGATCATGACCGGCACGCCTGCAGGCGTCGGCGCCATGGTGCCGGGTGATGTCTGTGTGGTGTCCATCGAGGGGCTTGGCTCCATCGAGACCCCTATCGGACCGCGTGAGGCCTAAGACATGCCCCTGAAGTTGCACAACTTCTTCCGATCCTCAACATCAACGCGGCTCCGTGCCGCGTTGAACCTCAAGGGCTTGGACTACGACTACATTCCCTATGTGCTCCGCACCGGGGAGACGCGGACGCCCGAGTATCTGGCGAAGAACCCGCAGGGTCTGGTCCCCACCCTTGAGCGCGAGGACGGCAGTTATCTGACGCAATCTCTCGCCATCATGGAATGGCTGGAGGAAACGCATCCGGAGCCTGCGCTTTTGCCCGCAGATGCCGAGGGCCGCGCCCGTGTGCGTGCGCTGTCCTACATGATCGCCTGCGAGATTCATCCGCTCAACAACCTGCGCGTTTTGTTCCGTATTCGTGATCAGTTTGGCGCCGATGAGGAGGCCCAGAAAGAGTGGTTCACCCATTGGGTCACGCTCACATTCGACGCGCTGGAAGCCGAGCTGTCCGCTTCACCGCAGACCGGCCTCTATTGCCACGGGGACACGCCGACCATGGCCGATTGCTGCCTCTATGCGCAGGTCTGGAACAACAAACGCTTTGGCGTGCCGCTTGAAAACTGGCCGGTGATTTCGCGCATCTATGCGGCACTCGACAAGTTGCCTGCCTTCACCAAAGCCGCGCCGCCCAACCAACCCGACGCCGCCTGAGGCGGCCCCTATACCGGAGGAATTTCACCATGCTGACCGAAGATCGCAGCCACGACACCATCGAGCACGGCATGCAGCCGGAGGACACGCCGGAGCTGCGTGAACTCTATAAAGGCTTCGAAGAGAACAACCTTTTGCCGCTCTGGACCCAGTTGGGCGACCTGATGCCGATGGTGCCCAAGTCCAAGGCCGTGCCGCATGTTTGGCGGTGGGCCGATCTTTTGCCGCTGGCGGAGAAATCCGGCGAGCTGGTGCCGGTGGGGCGGGGCGGCGAGCGTCGTGCGATTGGCCTTGCGAACCCCGGTCTCGGCGGCAATGCCTATGTGACGCCCACGCTCTGGGCCGCGATCCAGTATCTCTGCCCGGGCGAGAACGCGCCGGAGCACCGCCACTCGCAAAACGCGTTTCGGTTTGTGGTCGAGGGCGAAGGTGTCTGGACCGTGGTCAACGGCGATCCCGTGCGCATGTCGCGCGGCGATCTTTTGCTGACGCCGGGCTGGAATTTCCACGGCCACCACAACATCGCCAACGAGCCAATGGCCTGGATCGACGGGCTCGACATTCCGTTCAGCCAACAGATGGATGTGGGCTTTTTCGAGTTTGGTTCCGACCGGGTGACCGACAATGCGACGCCGGATTATTCGCGTGGCGAACGGCTCTGGTGCCATCCGGGTCTGCGGCCTCTGTCGCAGCTGCAAAACACCGTGTCATCGCCCATCGGCGCCTATCGTTGGGAGTTCACCGACCGCGCCCTGACCGAACAGCTCCTGCTCGAAGACGAGGGCCAACCCGCCACCGTCGAGCAGGGCCATGCCGCGATCCGCTACGTCAACCCAACCACTGGCGGCGACGTGATGCCGACGATCCGCTGCGAGTTCCACCGGTTGCGGGCGGGCACGCAGACGGCCACGCGCAATGAGGTCGGCTCCACCGTGTTCCAAGTGTTTGAGGGCAAGGGCGCCGTCGTGCTGAACGGGGTCGAGCATAAACTGGAAAAAGGCGATATGTTCGTCGTGCCCTCCTGGGTGCCGTGGTCCTTGCAGGCCGAGACGCAATTCGATCTGTTCCGTTTTTCGGATGCGCCGATCATGGAACGCCTCGGCTTCATGCGTCAGATGGTCGAGGGGCAATAACATGTCTCTCACCGAGACAGACATCGCCGCCCGCGAAGCGCTGAAAGCCCGCCTGGGCAAGGGGGCGCGGTTCGACGCCCCCAACGCGCCAGCCGAGGATTTGTTGCTCGCCCGGCGCGGCACCGCCTATTTCGCCCGCAAACTCATGGAACTGTCGGATGAGGATCTCTATGGCCCCTCCGCAATTTCCGGCCTGAGCCGCGCGCATGTGATCGTCCGCGTCAGCTACGAGGCCCGCTATCAGGCGCTGGCTCTGGAGGCCTTGAACAAGGGTGAGGTCTTGGAATTGCCCGAGGAACTGCCCTCGCTCGATCTTGCCGCCACCCTTCCGGCCCGCGCGCTTCGGCACCTGTTTCAGCATTCCGAAGTGCATCTCAACGTCTGCTGGCGCGACCTCTCAGAGGATCAATGGGATGCGGCGCTCACATTGGCCGACGGCACGCAAACCACACCCCGCGCCCTTCCCTTGATGCGGGCAAAAGGCATCTGGCAAGGCGCGCTTGATCTCGGCAATGGCGCGCGTCTGGCCGATCTGCCGCAAAACCTGCGCTAAGTCTCCCCGCACCTCGGTCAACACTGGCCTTTGACAGCACCTGCGCGGCCTGTCACGGCGCAAATGCCGCGGGCGTAGAGGGATCCGGGCCGCCGCTCGTCCATGTGAACTACGAACCTTCGCACCATGGCGACATGGCCTTTGTCATGGCCGCCCAGCGTGGGGTTCAGTCACACCACTGGCGTTTTGACGACATGCCTCCGCAGGAGGGGCTGACGCAGGGCGACATCAAGGCGATCATCGCCTATGTCCGCGAAGTGCAACGCGCAAACGGCATCCATTGAAACGGGAGCCTGCCCGGGACGCACCCGGCAGGTTCAGTTCTCAAGCAAGTGCTCGTAACGCGCATCCGTCAGGGTCTTCATAAAGGCCACCAGCGCGTCAATCTCGCGATCCTCAAGCGCCGGTCCCGTGGTCAGCTCTTCCATCGAGAGGTTCTCCGCCACCTCCGGCGCACCAAAGCGTTCGCCGGTCTCCGGGTTGATCATCCGCGCGTCGGATTTCGTGTTGTAGGTGTTGTAAAACAGCACGACCGTGCGCAGGTCCTGAAACACGCCGTTGTGCATATAGGGCCCGGTGACGGCGACGTTGCGCAGGGTCGGCACCTTGATCTTGCCTTCCAAACCCGCCGTGCTCTCGACCATCGCATTCTGCGCCAGCCCCAGATCGGGATGCCCGCGCCCGACGCCGTTCATATCACGCAGCGCGCCATTCTCCGGCACGCCGATGTTGTGATATTCATAGTTGGTGAAGGTTTCGCCCTCCATCCCTGCACGCGGCTTGAGCTCGTGGCAGAGGTTGCAATTGGTGAATTGCTGCGAAAAGAACAGCGTCTCGCCCAGCATTTCCTCCCGCGTCAACTCCGCCTCACCGCGCAGGTAACGGTCGTATTTGCTGTCAAAGGGCGAGAACAGATCGGTGCCTTCAAAGGCGGCAATCGCCTTGGTCATCGCCGCATAGGCCTCGTCTTGGTCGGCAAAAATCTCGTCTCCGAACAGGTCTTTGAAGGCCACGACATAGGCCGGGTTTTCCTCGAGCCGCGCCACCACGGAAGCGGCATTCGGCATGCCCATCTCGATCGGGTTCAACGGCGGCCCGCCCGCCTGATCGGCCAGCGTCGCGGCGCGCCCGTCGTGAAACTGCCCCCCGCGATAGACACCCTCATCTAGCTTTTCGAACATCGGCGCGAAATGCGCGTAGCTCGCAGTCGGCGCATTGCGGTCCCCTATGGAAACGCCATCGTCGCCCGGCGAAGCCATGCCGCGCGGGTCGGCAAAGCCGTAGTCAGGATTGTGACAGGTCGAGCAGGATTGCGTGCGGTTCTGTGACAGGTTTTCGTCGAAAAACAGCGCCTCCCCCAGACCTTCGAGCGTGGCAAGGTCTTCGGCCATCGCCGGAGCGGCCAGCAGGGTGCAAAGAAGCGGGAGAGCAAGTGTTTTCATCATGGGTTTACCGTGGAGCATGGGCGGGTTTCCAAAGCGAGGTCCGTCGGGACAGCTTTACCCGAGCTTTTCAATCGGGAATTTGACCGAAGTCAAGCCCCGCGCCAAAATCGTGATCATGCGCGCATGCCCGGCGCAGGCGTTTGACACCACCTTGACCACTTGACGCTCCAAAATCCATGGCCTAAACACAGGGCTCTACGCGGCGGGCGTTGTGTAGTGGTAAGACCTTAGCCTTCCAAGCTAATGACGCGGGTTCGATTCCCGCCGCCCGCTCCAAACTCCCCCCATATCAATATCAGCCATATCGAGTTTCAGCCTCAGGATCACGGAAGCTTTGTTTTCTCTTTGGCACAAATACTCAAAAAAAAACGGGGCCCCGAAGGACCCCGCTTGAACGTCTTATCCCCTGAGATCACTTCTCAAAGGCGCAGCCCGCCGGGATGCCGAGTTTGGCAAAGACCTTCGCCGCCGGGCACCAGCCGGTGAAGGAGGATTGCAAAAGGTTGGCGCCGATGAACACGGTCAGCCAGACAAAGCCGGGGTGGACGAATTGGGTCAGCGCGACGCTGACCAGAACCATGATGCCGGCAAAGCGGAACATAGCGCGGTCGATGGACATGAGGGATTCTCCGTGAATGGATGTCAGATTTGCAACAGACGTAGCAGGCTCTGAAAACAAATTCAATATTGTGAATGTAGTCTACACGCCCACGCCAGAGCGCACGCGAAATGTCCCCTGTGCCGTGGCGATCAGCTCGCCGGTCTCATCGACAAGCGTACCTTCGGTAAAAAACGTCTTGGCCCCGCCGCCCCTGCGCCGCCCTTCCGCGATCAGCCGCGTGCCTTTCGGGCGCGACAGGTAGTTGACCGTCATCGACAGCGTCAACGTCATGCGCCGGTCCTCTGCCTCGCCGGTATACGCACCGGAATAGCCCATCGCCGTGTCCAGCATCAGCGCATAAATCCCGCCATGGGGAATGCCCGAGCGGTTCAGGTGATGTGGCGCCACCGTCATCTCAAACCGCGCGACATCCCTGTCCCATCCGGTCATTTCAACACCCAGATGCGCCAGTGCCGCCGACGGCCCTTCGAGCAAAGTTGTCTTCATGCGTCGATCTCCTCGATCAGCTCTGGACCCGTGGCCCGGTTGGAATTCACGGCCTTATCGACGCGGTGAAATGTCAGTGTGTCATCTGCCGCGGGCTGCATCAAACGCGCCGCGCCATGGCCCTCTTCGCCCAGCCATTTGCCCCAGTCCCGGGGTTGCAAAATGACCGGGATGCGGTGATGAATTTCGGCCATGCGACCCGTGGCCTGGGTCGTCACCATCGCGCAGGATGTCAGACGCTCGCCGTCCTGCTCCCAGTCCTGCCAGATGCCCGCAAAGACCATGGGGCCCTCACCCGCAGGCCGGATGTACCACGGTAGCTTCTCGCCACCTTCGGGCCGGAACCATTCATAAAATCCATCCGCCGGAATGAGACACCGCCGCGTGCGGCAGGCCTCGCGGAAGGCAGGTTTCTCGGCGAGGGTTTCTGCGCGCGCGTTGATCAGAAGCGGCCCGTCGGAAGGCGCTTTATACCAGCGCGGAATGAATCCCCAGCGCATCGGCACGAGGCGGCGCTGATCTGTCTCGCGATAGATGACGTGGATCTGTGTGGTCGGGCAGATGTTGTAATTCGGGATCGGCGGCAGATCATTCGCGGGCGCCGCTTCGAAAAGCTGCGCCATGGCGTCACTGGGCAAGGTCAGGGCAAAACGTCCGCACATAGGTGCATTTTATCGGCTCAGTTGGCGGGGGCCAGAGCGGATCGTGCGCGCGGGGGCAAATATTTCACCCTCCGTCAGCCGGGAATTTGAGAGGCCAAGCCTGCATACTCAAGCCACAGACCACCTTTCCTCTCGCACATTTTCATCGAGCATTAAGGTTAATCAGATTAACCTTAATGTTGGGTAAAAAATGTGGGCTAAAAAAGGTACGAGACAGAAACAGCCGTGCTGGTTTCAGAGCGTGTCAGGCACTGAGTTCCCCGTCACCGATGCGCCTTGCGCGCGAGATCAATTTTGGCGTCCATCATCGACATCTCTTTCATGATCTCGGTGCGCCGTGTCCGGTCGCCAGTCTCGCGCAGCTCTTCACGCAGCTTCTCAAGCTCTCGCGACAGAGTCACAAATTCCGGTACACCGCCGTTTTCCTTGATCACCCGATTGAGCAACGCGTTCTCCGGGTCGTCCTCCTCCGGCAAAGGCTTGCCCGCCCCCGGCAAGTTGTCGAAAGCGCCGTCGCGCTCGGCCTCGGCAATTTTCTGGTTGATCAGATCGAGAAGCGGATGATCCATCTACGCTCCCTTCGCCGCTTTGAAGCGCGCGAGACTGTCCTCGGACCAGACCTCTTTCGGCTTGTAAAACCCTTCGAACACCTGCGCGCCGGGGGGCAAAACGACCCAGGGCAGTTTGGTGGAGGTGAAGATATGCACATCCGGCACGATCTCGGCGCGTTCCTCAAGCGTGCCGCAACGCACAAAGGCAAGGGCCTCGCCCGAGCCCGCGTAATGCGACCAAAGCGCCACCTTGCAGGCCGGACAGCGCGCGATGCTCTGGCCATGGCCCGAATTCGAGGGCGTCATGACCATGTCCGGCGCGCCTTTTGTCACTTTGATCTCAGAGGTCTCAACATAGGCATTGAGCGCAAAGGCCGATCCGGTTTCTCGCTGGCACCAGGTGCAATGACAGCAATGCACGATCATCGGCGAAGCCGTGACCTCGAACTCCACCTCACCACATGTGCAACGCCCGTGCATGAACACACCTCCCATAGAAAAGCCCCCGCATGATCGCGAGGGCTTCTCAATTTGTCCAGATCGAACCGCTTACTTACCCATCGCGGTTCCGCGATTTACTTCACAGTGATGCGGCCATCCGTGTAGGGCTCGTACGGCGCGTTTTCGATCATATATTCGGCCAGAACATCGGCGAGGTCGGGACCGAAATCATAGGCATTCTCGGCGCTCAGGAACATTTTGTAGCCGTCCCCGCCATTGCGGACGTAGTTGTTCGACACGACGCCATACATCTTGTCCATCTCGATCGGCGCACCGCCAACCATCACGTCAGAGATGCGCGCGCCCTCTTCAGCCGCCGGGTCGACGGTGAAAGACATGCCGGCCACCTGCGGGAAACGCCCCGCGCCATCGGCCATCTGGGACACACCGTTCTCAAGCGCTTCGACCATGGTCGCGCCGGAGACATGGAAGGTCGACAGCGTGTTCTGGAACGGCAGCACGGTCAGCACATCGCCCATGGTCACCTGACCGGCGGGAATGGAGGCGCGCACGCCACCGCCGTTTTGAATGGCGATCTCAATGCCCTGATCCTTCACGCGGTCCAGCATGGCGTCGGCCACGAGGGTGCCCATCGGGCATTCGACAGACCGACAGGTCTCACGAGAACCGTCGATGTCGGCAGCAGCCTCGGCCACAACCTTGGCTTTCAGCTCCTCGATCGGACCGGCCAGCTCGGCCACGCGGGCCTTGATTTCTTCGTCTTCGGCCACGGAGGCATCCAAAAGGATCGTGTCGCCGGTCGCGGCGGTCACATTGCCCTCATCGTCGAAGGTCAGCACGAGGTGGCCGACATATTTCGAATAGGCGTAGGCCTGCACCACCGGCACGTCACCGACCATGGTCGGGTAGGTGTAGGGCGCCTCCTCGGTGTTGGAGAAAAGCGTGTGGGAGTGACCGCCCACGACGGCATCGAGGCCGGAGACGCCTTCCGCAATTGCGAGGTCTTTCTTCGCGCCGACATGGTTGAGGGCGATGATCTTGGTCACGCCTTCGTCGGTCAGCGTGTCGACATCATGTTGCAGGTTCTCGATCTCGTCGGAGAAGATCACCGCATCGGAGGGGCTTGAGGTTTCCGGCGTATCGACCGCGAGCGCGGAGACGATGCCGATTTTCTCGCCGCCGACTTCGAGCACAAGGTGATCGTTCAACTTGCCCGCGAGGATGTTCGATTGCGACACGTCGATGTTGCCGGAGACGACGGGGAACTCAGCACCGTCCAGCAGCTTCAAAAGACCTTCGTCGCCGTCATCGAACTCATGGTTGCCCACGGCCATGGCGTCAAAGCCGATCTTGTTCATGAACTCGATCTCTGCATCGCCCTTGTAGGTCGTGTACATCAAAGAGCCCTGATACTGATCGCCCGCGTCCAGCACGATGACGTTTTCACCGTCAAGCTCGCTGCGCAGCTGGTTGATCATCGTCGCCACACGGGCCACACCGCCAAAGCACTCACCGGCGTCATTGTCCTCGGCCGAGCAGGTGTTGTCATATTTGGTGATCGGCTCGAGGCGGCTGTGCAAGTCATTGATATGAATAACATGCAAGGTGTATTCGGCATGCGCCGCGCCAGCCATCAGAGCCGTGACAGCGGTGGTGGTGAGAACTTTTTTGAGCATATCTTGCCCCCTGTTAAACTAGATGACCTTGAGCCTGACCAAAGTTTATCAAAGAGTCAAAGCCCTGATCCGGAATTTGGCTACATTCGCAACGTAACAGGGGTGTAACGCCGCAATGACAGGCAGATCATCCTTTTACGAAGCCCCGTCTTTCAGCAAGCCCCCCAGCACCTCATGCGCCAATCGTTCCGGATCTGTCTCGAGCCGTCCGGTCAAAAGCCGCATCCAGGCCGTCGCCATGATCGTCTCGGCCAGGGCCTCTGCCGTCACACCGGGTTTCACCTCGCCGCGCGCGATCGCGATGTCGACCACGGCGCTCAACGCCTCCAGCCGCTCAAGGCGATAGTGCTCCAGCGCCTCGGCGACATCGGCGTTCCCCTGCGCCTCTGCAATGATCAGCGCGAAGGTCTGGCCTTTCGGGGTCTGCCAATGGGCAAACACGAAACGGAAAAATGCGGCGATCGACGCGATCAATGTGCCTTTGTCCTCATGGAGATGCATGCCCTTGGCGCGCTCATAAACCGCCACCCCGCCCAGAACGCCTTCCCGCAAACCCAGCCGCTTGCGCTTCAGCGTCTTTGTCTTTCTGGGCGTTTACCCTTTGGTGACCGCGCTGATCTACGCCCTCGCTCCCTTCACCGCCGAGTGGCAGATCTGGGAACGCAACCTCGTCATGGTGCCGATGATCGTCGGTTCCATGGTCTTTTTCATCATTCCGGCGATCCACAAACACTGCCACCGCTGGCTCTGAGCCGCGCGGCATTTTCGCCTCTGCGTGAAAGCGGCATTGACCGCGCCGCGCCGCGCTGGCATCTGGAAGCTATGCTGATTTACAAAATCTTCCGTGCCCCCGAATGGGCGGCCATGCAAACCGCTGGCGAGACCCTCGGCGCCCCCGTGGATCTCGCCGACGGCTATGTCCATTTCTCCACCAAAGACCAACTCGCCGAGACCGCCGCGAAATGGTTCGCCGGTGAAGAGAACCTGCACCTTCTCGCGCTTGAGAGCGATGCGCTCGCGCCCCATCTCAAATGGGAACCTTCGCGTGGCGGGGCACTTTTCCCGCACCTCTACCGGGCGCTGACCATGGAGGACATCCTCTGGGTCAAACCCCTGCCGCTTGGCCCAGAGGGCCATATCTTCCCCGATCTGTCCTGAGCCCCTAGGAGCCGCAAATGTCTATTTTCGAACAATTCGGCATGATGGTCCTGCGCAGCTTCGACCCGGAAAAGTCTCATAAACTGTCGCTCTCCGCGCTGCGTGCGGGGCTCGCGCCCCTGCCCGGCCCGGTCACCTCGCCCCGGCTCAAGACCACCTTCGCCGGGATCGAAATGCCCAACCCCGTTGGCCTCGCCGCAGGCTTCGACAAAAACGCCGAAGCCATCCCGCAGCTGTCGCGCGCGGGCTTTGGCTTTATCGAATTGGGCGCCGCCACACCGCGTCCGCAGCCCGGCAACCCAAAGCCGCGCCTGTTTCGCCTGACCGAAGATCACGCGGTGATCAATCGTTTCGGCTTCAACAACGATGGCATGGAAGAGATCGCCAACCGCCTCGCCCGCAGCCGTCATGCCTCTCAAGGCATGGAGATTCCCATCGGCCTCAACCTCGGTGCCAACAAGGATAGCGAAGATCGCGCGGCGGATTTCGCGAAAGTTCTGGCGCATTGCGGCAACTTTATCGACTTCGCGACGGTCAATGTGTCGAGCCCCAACACAGAAAAACTGCGCGACCTGCAAGGCGCCGAGGCGCTCGAAGCGCTCTTGGCAGGCGTGCTCGACGCCCGCAAAGGCCTGAAACGCGCCGTGCCGGTTCTGTTGAAAATCGCCCCCGACCTTTCGCTCACAGAGCTTCAGGAAATCGCCGAAGTGGCCCGCAAATCCGGCATCGATGGCGTCATCGCCACCAACACCACACTGTCGCGCGAAGGTTTGAAATCTGCACATAAAGGCGAGGCTGGCGGGCTCTCCGGGCGTCCATTGTTCGAAAAGTCCACGCGCGTGCTCGCAACGCTCTCGCGCGAATTGGGCGACGACGTGCCGCTCATTGGCGTTGGCGGCATTTCTTCGGCGCTCGATGCCTATGCGAAAATCCGCGCGGGCGCCTCTTTGGTCCAACTCTATTCCGCGATGGTCTACCAAGGCCTCTCGCTCGCCCCCCGCATCGCGCGCGGCTTGGACGACCTGCTCGCCAAAGACGGCTTCGATCACGTCTCAGAAGCGGTCGGGACTGGGCGCGGCGACTGGCTGTAAGCCGCCGTTTCCTTTGCTGTCAAAATACTCAAATCAGGCCTCAGCACTCCGCTCCAGCCCCGGATATTTCGCAAATAGCGTCGCGCCACGGGCGATGTAGCTGATCATCAGCGCCGCCCAAAGCCCATGGTTGCCCCAAAGCGGGATCAGCACCGCGACGGCGACAAGATAGACCAAAAGCGACAGCACCATCATGTTGCGCATGTCGCGTGTCCGCGTGGCGCCGATGAAAATCCCGTCGAGCATCCAGGCCGCAAGCCCCAACAAAGGTCCCGCCACCATCCACGGCAGATAGGTCCGCGCTTCAAGACGCACATCCGGTGCGGTGGTCATCACGTCGATGATCGCGCCCCCGAAGACGGCAAATCCCAACGCCAGCAAAGCGGATACGATCAGCCCCCAAAAGGACGCCAAAACCGCGCCTCGGCGCAGCGCCATGCGCGAGCGTGCGCCCAGAGCATTGCCGACGATGGCCTCGGCGGCAAAGGCAAAACCGTCGAGCGCATAGGCGGTGATCTCGATGAATTGCATCAGGATCTGGTTCGAAGCCAGCGTCAGATCGCCAAAACCCGCGCCGAAGAACGTAAAGCTGACCATGATGCCCAAAAGCAAAACGGAGCGGATCAGAATATCCGTGTTGACCCGGAGCATATGCATGAGCCGAGCGCCGTCGAAGACCTGCGCCCAATCGCGCCAGAGCGCGGTTTTGAAGGCATCGCGACAAAGCCACAGGCCAAAGGCGGCGCCGGAGACCTCGGCCAGCACCGTCGCAATCGCCACGCCCTCGACACCCCACCCCAGCCCCAGAACGAACCAGAGATCGAGACCGATGTTGAGCCCGTTCATCCAAAGCTGAAGCAGAAGGACGCCCGTGGTGCGCTCCTGCGCGATGAGCCAGCCGGTCAGGCCGAAAACCGCGATATTGAACGGTGCGGACCAGATGCGGATGCCGATGTAACTGCGCGCGAGGCTTTCGACCTCAACGGAGGCTGGCGCCAGACGAAAGGACGCCCAGAGGAGCGGCGCTTGGAACAGGATCAAAAGCCCGCCACCGATGACGCCGATCATCAGCGCGCGGGTCAAAAGCGCGGCCACCTCGCCCGTGTCGCCTGCACCCCGCGCCTGGCTGACCATGCCGGTCGTGCCCATGCGCAGAAAGCCGAAGACCCAATAAAGCGAGGCCAGAATGATCGCGCCAAGGCCAACTGCGCCGATAGGCGCCGCTTCCCCCATTTGTCCCACGACGCCGGTGTCGACCGCCCCCAGAATGGGCACGGTGGCGTTGGACAAGACGATGGGCAGCGCGATTTTCAGGACCCGCCGATGGGTCAAGGGAAGCGCTTCAGTCATTGGAAGTGCGATTGTCCGGCATCAGGAAATGCCCCGTCGCATGCACGGTCGGACGCGCCCGGTTGTCTTGCCAGGCCTCGACCTGCACCGAGGCATAGCGCCGCCCGGCGCGGGTGATCTCGGCACGGGCATAGGCATCGCGCGGCAGACCGGAGCGCAGGTAATCGACAGTCAGATCAATGGTTTTCGGAAACTTCGGCAGGACATCCACGGTCTCCCCCGCTTCGATCTTGGGCCAGACCATGGACCAGCTGAGCGTGATCAAAGCAGTGACTTCAAGGAATGCCGCCAAAGCCCCACCATGAAGCGCGGGCAGCGACGTGTTGCCGATCAGATCGGGACGATAGGGCATCACAGCGGTCAGCTCATCACCGCGGCGTTCGAATTCGAAGCCCATGAAAGAGATATAGGGCACGCGCGCCACCAGGGCAGAAAGCGCGGCATCGCGACGTTCTTTAACGACCTGAATCGGTTCGGGCTTTGTGCGGCTCATGATTTGCCCCTTTCCACGGCAAAGGCGCCTGTGGCGGCGGCGACCGGCACGTCGGAGGCACCATCTGTGGCGGACACCCGCACGAATCCCACGGCACGCGTCATGTGATAACAAATCGCATGGGCGGTGATCGTCGCGCCGGGTTTGGCCGCGCGCATATAATCGATTCTGAGATCGAGCGTGGCGGTCGCGGGGCCGGCTTTTGGATGGCTCATCACCGCCGCCCCCGCGCAGGTGTCCATTAAGGCCGAAACGGCACCGCCATGAATCACACCGCTTTCCGGGTCCCCGACCAGTTTTTCCGAATAGGGCATGTAAATCTCAGCCTCGCCCTCACCGATGGTCGTCAGAACCATGCCGAGCGCATCGCAATGCGGCAGGCCCGCGATGAATTGACGGGCGATTTCGGTACGGTCGGCGGACATGATCTTTTTCTTTCTGAGCGCTTTCTCGGTGCGTCCATAATGTGTCCTGCCGCTCTCGCTGCAAGGAGAAAATGACACATGGCGGGGCGTTGCGCGCCAAGCTGACGCGACGAAATCATCCGGCTTATCTCGGCTTGATCCTCCCCCGCGCGGATGGCTATGGTCGCGCAAGACGGCGAAATTGAGTTGCGGAACTGAACTCATCAGTTTAGATGCGACGTGAGGAGAGAGAAGCCATGTCCGATCAACGTCTCACGTTCAAAGAGATGTGCGCCGAGTTCGATGTGACCCCGCGCACGTTGCGGTATTATGAATATATCGAACTTCTGGCGCCTGAAAAGGAAGGCCGGTCGCGGTTCTATACGCCGCGCGAGGTGGCGCGGATGACGCTTATCTTGAGGGGGCGCAAATACGGGTTCTCTCTGGAAGAAATCCGCCAGTGGCTTTTGATCTACGAGGAAAAGGGCACGGCGGCTCAGGCGCAGGCGTTTTTGGATTTGGCCGATCGTCAGTTGACGGCGCTTGAAGAGCAAAAACGCGAGCTTGATCAAGCGATTGCGGAACTCAAGGAGCTGCGCGCGGAGACCGCAAAGAACGTCTCCGCCTGACGCCGGACCCTCCTGCACTGATTTGCGACGTTACGTTCCCATGTCGGATGGGCTTTGAGTGCCTGCTGCGTCGGTATGTGCCCCCGCCAGCGCAGATGTTGGGTATAGGCCTCATACAGGGCCAAAATCCAAAGCGCTTTAAGTTGCGCTATTCAAACAAAAACATTCATTTGTCGACATCTAAACCAAACCGTTTGCATTGATCGCTCCGAGAGAATATTTTGGCGGAGCTCAGCGGGCCTTCGATGCTCAGGGCGTCCCCCAAAAGTGACGCCACGTTTCGATTAAAGAGGCCTCTGTGATAAGATTAGAGTGAGGCGACGGCGCAAGCTGCGGGCCTCATAACAGGAAGCCACGGCCGGACGGGTTCACCCCGCACAGGACCAGCGACCCAAGTGACGAGAGACCGGAGCACGCCGACGTGACGAATGAGGTTATGACGATCCGTGAGATGTGTGATGCGTTCGACGTGACGCCCCGCACATTGCGCTTTTACGAAGCCAAGGAGCTATTGTTTCCGATCCGCGAGGGTCAGAAGCGGCTCTTTACCAAACGGGACCGGGCGCGTTTGACGCTGATCCTGCGCGGCAAGAAATTTGGCTTTGCCCTTGAAGAGATCCGGCAGCTGCTCGATCTCTACAAGGAGGAAGATCACGGTGAAAAGCAATTGCGTGAGACCCTTGCGGCCTATCACGTGAAGCTCGCGGAAATGGAGGCGCAGAAACAGGCGCTGATCGCGGTCATGACCGATCTGGAGGATGAAATCGCATTTGTCGAAGGGCAAATCGAAGGATTGAAACGCGAGGGGTGACAGATGTCTCCCACGCGCTGTGCAAAGGGAGACACGCCATGCCGAGCTACACGGCTCCGATTAAAGACATTCAATATGTTCTGCACGATGTGCTGAACATTTCGGGCTCCGACATTCCGGGCTACGCGGACCTTGAACCCGAGTTCACCGAAGCCATTTTTGACGCCGCGGGCCAACTGGCCTCCGAGGTGATCGCGCCTTTGAACGTCGTGGGCGACAAGGAAGGCTGTACGCTGGAGAACGGCGTTATCACCACGCCGACGGGCTTTAAAGAAGCCTTCGAACAGGTGAAAGAGGGTGGCTGGCCCGGTCTCGACATGCCGGAGGAATTCGGCGGTCAGGGCATGCCCTATGTGATCAACACCGCCGTGGGCGAAATGTTCTCCGCCGCGAACCAGGCCTTTACCATGTACCAGGGCCTGACCCATGGTGCGGCCTCCGCAATCCTCGTGCACGGCACGGATCAGCAAAAGGCCACCTACCTGCCGAAGATGACGTCCTGCGACTGGACCGGCACGATGAACCTGACGGAGCCCCATTGCGGCACCGATCTGGGCCTCATGCGCACCAAGGCCGAGCCGCTGGCGGATGGCAGCTATAAAATCTCCGGCCAGAAGATTTTCATCTCGGCGGGCGATCACGACATGTCCGAGAATGTCATCCACCTCGTGTTGGCGAAAATCGTCGGCGGGCCTGAGGGGATCAAAGGGGTGTCTTTGTTCATCGTGCCGAAATTCATCGTCGATGAAGACGGCAATCCGGGCGCGAAGAACGGCGTGTCGGTTGGCTCAATCGAAGAGAAAATGGGTATCCACGGCAACTCGACCTGTGTGATGAACTACGACGAGGCGACGGGCTATCTCCTGGGCACTGAGCACAAGGGCATGCGCGCCATGTTCACCATGATGAACGAAGCCCGTCTTGGCGTCGGCATGCAGGGCCTCGCCCAGGCCGAAGCCGCCTATCAGAACGCGGTGATCTACGCCAAGGACCGGCTGCAAGGCCGTGCCGTGACGGGCGTCGAAAACCCGGACAGCCCCGCCGATCCGCTGATCGTCCACCCGGACATTCGCCGCAACCTGATGGATCAAAAGAGCTTTATCGAGGGCGCACGCGCCTTCATGCTTTGGGGCGCGCAGCTCATCGACCAAGCGCATCGCTCCGAGGACAAGGACGCCGACGGCCTCATCTCTCTGATGACGCCGGTGCTCAAGGGCTTCCTGACCGACAAGGGCTATGAGGCGACCGTCAATGCGCAGCAGGTCTACGGCGGCCACGGCTATATCGAAGAATGGGGCATGTCGCAGTTCACCCGCGACGCCCGGATCGCCATGATTTATGAGGGCGCCAACGGCGTTCAGGCGCTTGACCTCGTGGGCCGCAAACTGGCGACCGATGGCGGCAAACACGTCATGGCCTTCTTCGAGATGGTGAAGAGTTTCTGCAAAGAGAACGGCGAAGGCGATATGGCCGAATTCGTCGATCCGCTGAAAGCCGCTTCGAAAGACCTTCAGGGCGCGGGCATGTTCTTCATGCAGAACGGCATGAAAAACCCGAACGCGGCGCTGTCCGGCTCTTATGACTTCATGCACCTCTTCGGCTACGTCTGCCTCGGTCTGATGTGGGCGCGGATGGCGAAAGTCTCTCTGGCGGCTCTGGAAAACGGTACGGATGACGCAGAGTTCCACCAGAACAAGCTCACCACCGCGCGCTATTACATGGCCCGCCAACTGCCGATGACCGGCACGCTTTTGAAACGCATCGAATCCGGTGCCGATCCGGTGATGACTCTGCCTGCCGAGGCGTTCTAAACTGCGCCCAACCCGAAACATGAGGCCCCTGCCCTTGGCGGGGGCCTTTTCATTTGATGCGTCCGAAAAGACGAAATGACGGAGCGTAACCATGCCGAAGCGATTCAGAATGACGCGGCGTTTTCCTGTTTCCATGACCGAAGACGGGTATCGTCGTCTCAGACAGTTCGCGAGGGAGGCGGGCTTGGACGAAGGAGAGGCGCTGTCTTTTCTGTTCGAGAATTTCACCTCCGTCACGGATGAGGAAAAACTGACGCACCGGCTGCGTCTGTTCAATTCGGATTTGGAGACGAGAAAGAGATGAGTTTTGTGGCGCATCATACGCAAAAGGCCCGCATTGGAGCCGTGATGTGCCCGAAGCCTCATAATCGTGAGTATTTAGTCCAAGAAAAAGACCAGAATGCGCGCGAAAGCCGATCGACCGCAGGCTTGCGCCCCGCCTTGAGGCCTTCACGCGACTTTTCCTTGGGCGGCCATCGGCTCTCCAGCCTGTTCCGCAGCTTCGAACATGATCCGTTAAGGTTAACTAAGGGTAAGTGTCCTGATTTTTTCTTGGCGAAAATACTCAAAACCGAGGCCGGTCGCACTACCTGTGTCTCAAAAGGAGACGCGCGATGACCATTGAGCTCTATTGCTTCGGCGAAAGCGGCCATTCCTACAAGGTGGCGCTTGGATTGACCCTCGCGGGCCTCGACTGGACCCCGGTCTATGTCGATTTCTTTCACGGAGAGGCGCGTTCCGAGACCTTTCGCACGCTCAATCCGATGGGCGAATGTCCGGTCTATGTGGACGGAGATCTGATCCTGACACAATCCGGCGTGATCCTTGATCATATCGCCAAACAGACCGGCAAGTTCGAGGGCCAAAGCGAAGCTGAGCGGCGCGAGGTGTTGCGCTGGGTTTTGTGGGACAATCACAAGATGTCCTCGCAGGCTGGCACGGCGCGCTTTCTGATGAATTTCCTGCCCGAGGACAAACGCCCCGCCGAGGTGATCGCTTTTCTACAAGGCCGCCTCAAAGCCGCCTTCACGGTTCTGAACGACGCACTTGCGGATCGGACCTGGCTGGCCGGAACGGACGAGATCAGCGCCGCCGATCTGTCCTGTTGTTCCTATCTCTTTTACCCGGAGCCTTTCGGATTTGACCGCGCCGATTGGCCCCATATCGACGCCTGGCTGGATCGCATCAGCGCCCTGCCCGGCTGGAAACACCCATACGACATGATGCCCGGAAATCCGACGGACCGGGCGTGAAAACCAAGCCTGAAACCGGGCCTGAAACGCCACTGCCAAGACTTTGGAGGAGACTATGACCGAAGCCTATATTTACGACGCCCTGCGCAGCCCGCGCGGCAAAGGGCGCAAGGACGGGAGCCTGCACGAGGTGACCTCGGCCGCGCTCTCCGCGCAGATGCTGAACGCCGTCAAGGAGCGCAACGGACTTGAGGGCCATGCTGTCGAGGACGTGATCTGGGGCAATGTGACCCAGGTCGGCGAACAGGGCGGCTGCCTTGCGCGCACGGCCGTTTTGGCCTCCGATCTCGATCAATCCATCCCCGGCCTCGCGATCAACCGCTTCTGCGCCTCGGGCATGGAAGCCGTGAACCTCGCCGCCAATCAGGTCAAAGGCGGGGCGGGCATGGCCTATATCGCCGGCGGCGTCGAGATGATGGGCCGGGTTGCCATGGGCTCCGACGGGGCGGCGATTGCGGTCGATCCCCACATTGCGATGAAGACGTACTTTGTGCCACAGGGCATCTCGGCGGACATCATCGCCACCGAATACGGGTTCACCCGCGAAGAGGCCGATGCGCTGGCAGTCGAGTCGCAAAACCGCGCCGAAGCCGCGTGGAAGGACAATCGTTTCGCGAAATCCATCGTGCCGGTCAAGGACATGAACGGGCTGACCATTCTCGACCATGACGAATATATGCGTCCGGGCACCTCGGTCGAAGCTTTGGGTGCGCTCAAAGCCTCGTTCAAGGAAATGGGCGAGGTCATGCCGGGCTTCGACAAGATCGCGCTGATGAAATATCCGCATCTTGAGAAGATCAACCATATCCACCATGCGGGCAACTCGTCGGGCATCGTCGATGGCTCCGCCGCCGTTCTGATCGGCAACAAGGAATTCGGCGAGAAATATGGCCTCAAACCGCGTGCGCGCATCCGGGCGACCGCCAAGATCGGCACCGATCCGACCATCATGCTCACCGGCCCGGTTCCCGTGACCGAGAAAATCCTGCGCGACAGCGGCATGTCGATCAGTGACATCGATCTCTTCGAAGTCAACGAGGCCTTCGCCTCCGTCGTCATGCGCTTCATGCAGGCATTCGATGTTGATTCCTCGAAAGTGAACGTCAATGGTGGGTCTATCGCGATGGGCCACCCTCTTGGCGCAACCGGGGCGATCATCATCGGCACGCTTCTGGACGAGCTGGAGCGCAAAGGCCTTGGCACAGGTCTCGCCACGCTTTGTATCGCATCTGGGATGGGAGCGGCGACGATCATCGAAAGGATCTGAATGTGAACGCGGCAGAGTTTCGCGAGTTTCTGGACGATATTTCCACCTGTTTCATCACAGGGGACTTCACGCTCTGGGCCTCGCGCATCCTTCTGCCCTTTTCCATGGTGACACAACAAGGCCCCGTTTTCATGACAACCCTCGAAGAGCTCCGCGAGAATTTCGATCTCTACCTTCAGGCCGGCACGGTCATGAGGCTGGACGATATTTTTCGCCGCCCGATCTCTTTGGAGGATTGTCGCGACGGGACCTTCATCGGAACCTATGAGACTGAACTGCTGAGCCACGGACATCGCGCGACGGAGCCTTTCACCTCCTCCGCCCTGATCCACGCCACCGACGGGGGGTATAAAATGTCCTCCATCATGAATGCGCGCGGGCATCATCCCTGGACTGGCACCAGCCCTGCGAAAGAGGGAAAACAATGACTGATTTTCATTACGACGTAGACAGCGACGGCGTGGCCGTCATCACCTGGGACATCCCGAACAAGAGCATGAACGTGCTCTCGATGGAGGGGATTTCCGAACTGGACGCCTGTATCGACAAGGCGTTGGGGGACGAGGCCGTCAAAGGCATCGTCATCACCTCGGGCAAGGACACCTTTGCCGGCGGCATGGATTTGAACATCATCGCCAAGATGAAGGACGCGGCGGGAGATGACCCGGCCAAGGGGCTTTTCGACGGGCTGATGAACATGCACGCGATCCTGCGCAAGCTGGAACGTGCAGGGATGGACCCGAAGACCAACAAGGGCGGCAAACCCGTCGCGGCGGCCCTTCCGGGCACGGCGCTTGGCATCGGCCTCGAACTGCCACTTTCCTGTCACCGCATCTTTGCCGCCGACAACCCGAAGGCCAAGATCGGCCTGCCGGAGATCAAGGTCGGCATCTTCCCCGGCATGGGCGGCACCACGCGCGTCTCGCGCATGGTCGGCGCGATGGCGGCGGCGCCGATCCTGCTTGAGGGCAAGATGTTGGACCCGAAAAAAGCCAAGGGCGCGGGCATCATTCAAGAGGTGGTGGACCCCGGCGAACTTTTGGCGAAAGCCAAAGACTGGGTGTTGAACGCGAAAGACGCGGACATCGTGAAACCTTGGGACGCGAAGGGTTGGAAAATGCCCGGCGGCGCGCCCTACCACCCGGCGGGTTTCATGACCTTCGTCGGCGCCTCCGCCATGGTCAACGGCAACACCCAGGGCGTCTATCCGGCGGCGAAGGCGCTTCTGTCGGCGGTCTACGAAGGCGCGATGGTGCCCTTCGACACTGCGCTCAAGATCGAAGCGCGTTGGTTCACCCATGTGCTGATGAACCCCTCGTCGTCGTCGATGATCCGGTCGCTGTTCATCAACAAGGAAGCCTTGGAAAAAGGCGCGAACCGTCCCGAGGTCGCGGACCAGACCGTCAAAAAAGTCGGCGTCTTGGGCGCAGGCATGATGGGCGCAGGCATTGCCTATGTCTCGGCCAATGCGGGCATCGAGGTTGTGTTGATCGATCAGAAACAAGAGGCGGCGGACAGGGGAAAAGCTTACTCCGAGACCATCCTCGACAAGGGCATCAGCCGCAAAAAGGTGACGCCGGAGAAGAAAGAGCAAGTGCTCTCGCGCATCACCGCGACCACCGATCTGGACGCTCTCAAGGGTTGTGACCTGATCGTTGAGGCAGTCTTTGAAGACATTGGCGTCAAGGCGGAGATGACCAAGAAGGTCGAGGCCATCGTGGGCCCGGACTGCATCTTTGCCTCGAACACCTCGACGCTGCCGATTACTGAGCTGGCCAAGGCGTCTGCGCGCCCGGAGCAGTTCATCGGCATCCACTTCTTTAGCCCCGTCGACAAGATGCTCCTCGTGGAGATCATCAAGGGCAAAGAGACCGGCGACGTGGCCGTGGCGAAAGCGCTCGACTACGTGCGCCAGATCCGCAAGACGCCGATCGTGGTCAATGACGCGCGCTTCTTCTACGCCAACCGCTGCATCATTCCCTACATCAACGAGGGCGTGCGCATGGCCGCTGAGGGTGTGGATCTGCCGCTCATCGAGAATGCCGCGAAGCTGTTGGGCTTCCCGCTCGGGCCGCTTCAACTGATCGACGAGACCTCGATTGATCTCGGCGTGAAGATCGCCAAGGCCACCAAAGCCGCCATGGGCGACGCCTACCCGGACGAAGCCGTGGATGAGGTGGTGTTCTGGATGTTCGATCAGGGGCGTCTGGGCAAAAAGGCCAATGCCGGCTTCTATGACTATGACGAGAAGGGCAAACGCGGCTTCCTCTGGGAGGGCTTCAACGAAGAGTTCCCGGTGGCCGACGCCCAGCCCGATCTGGATGAGGTCCAGCACCGTCTGATGATGGCGCAGGTGCTCGAAGCCGTCCGCGCACTCGAAGAGGGCGTGTTGGAAGACATCCGCGAGGGCGACGTGGGCGCAATCCTCGGTTGGGGCTTTGCGCCCTGGTCCGGCGGTCCGTTCTCCTGGCTCGACATCATCGGGGCTGGCAAAGCGGTCGAGATTTGCGACAATCTCACCGCCACGCATGGGCCGCGCTTTGAGACACCGAAGCTCCTGCGCGAGATGGCGGCCTCTGGCGAGACCTTCTATGGCCGCTTCGGTGCGGGCGTCGACAGCAAAGCCGCCTGAGCGCGCCTCATATGACACTCAGCCCTTCCCTTTCCGGGGAGGGCTTTTTTATGCGTCTTCTTTGGCCAATTCGGCAAACATCTCGCGGCCTTGGATTTGTGGCGCCATGGTGCACCAGCGGTCTTCGACCTGTACCCAATGGGCGTCGTTTTCCGTGGCATGCACGATGATCCGCCCCGGCTCCGAGGTGACCGGCGCGACGATGAGATTGAGGAAAAGCGCGAGCGCTTCGGCGGAAATACACATGGATCAGGCTCCGTAGTTGAGTGCCCCCTCGCGCCCTGATGAGCCCTCCCACACGAGGCGTGAACCCAGCTTAGCCTCTTGTCTCTCCGGCAGCGCTGAGAAAATGCTGCGCCGCAGCATTACACCCATGCAAATGATAGCTTCTTAGGCAATTTCAGCCGCGAAAGCCTAATATTCAACAGTCCCAAAACCAAAAAGGCCCGCGCGGATCTGCGCAGGCCCCCTCCCGGCCTCATCCCGAAGCCTCAACCTCTTTGCGTCTCAGGACGCGTAATGCCGTGCCTCGCGCCCTCTCTGGCGGCGCTCTTCCTGCATCCAAGCATAGTCCTGCGCATCCTCGTCGATCAACGCATCCACGAACATCCGCGCCTGAGTCAGCGACAAGACTTCGTAGCCCGGCACGTAGCGGTCCTCCATCAACCCGGCGATGGTCACGGCCTCCTCTGCCGGACAGTGAAACAGCGCTCCGATATTGCCGAACACCACTTGTTCGGTGTCGAAATGCAGGATCACGACCTCGATCGGTTTGCGCACATGCTCACGCTCGATCCCCTTGTAGCCCTCCAAAGCGAGAGCCGGCATCAAGGTGAAAGGATCGCCAAACATCGCCTCGCCCGCATCGCTTTCCACCATGACCGGCTGTTCCGGCAAAAGCGTCATCGCGGACCGATTGCCCAAGGCGCCCGCAGGCACATGAAGCGGCCAGAGAGACGCGGGCGTCCTGCTCTGATCCGTATAGGTCCAGCGCTTCGTGATCCGCCGCACAGGCTGCATCCCCTCATCGAATGTCAGCACCTTATCGCCCTCTTGCAGAGCCGCCACATCGCGCCAGCCGATGCTGGTCGCCACCTGCATCCCGGCAATGAGACCCGAGGTCAGCGCCACGTGCCCGCCATGAAACGTCCCATCCCAAACGCCGGAGCGCCCACCCGCATCATAAACCGGCTCTTTGCGCAACATCTGACCAAGCTTCATCATCATCTCATCCCTATGAGGCTTTTCGGGTGGCAGCCCGAGCTCTGCGATCTGTGAGATTATGAAAAGGTGGCCGGTGGGGTCACAGTTCGACGCGAATGGGACACAAATACGGCATAATCCCGACATCGGCGCAAATGCCCGGGATTTCATTCAATTGTTCTCGAATTTGGTAACAGTTCGTTAAGAAAATTCACGTTTCACTCAGGTTTAACCAATATTTCTTGGGGTTTGCGGGCGGTTTGAGGCTCATCTCCGCACTCCAAAACTCAACGATTCGTCTGTCTTGCGGCGCGGTATGGCGATGGATCGCCCCAATCCGCGACTTTCCCTGCCCTATTTTGGCCATGGCCCAGAGGTGAACGCCTCCTTCCGCCTTCCCGGACCGCCACAATTGACCGTCCACACGCTCAGAGCTTCAATTTACGTTTTTTTAAGATGACCAGAAGCAGATAAAGAGGCGTAAAACCAAAGATGTGAGCTCCGAACATCGCGGCAGCAATCCAAGGCCACATGAAGATGACAGGTGGTCTGTCCTCACTCAACAAAAGAACATAGGGGACAATGAGAACTAGAATAAAGATCGGTAGCGTCCCTCGAACTTGCCTCCAATACCCGCTCAGCCATAGGGGACCAAGAGGCAGCGTCGTGCCCGCCTTCACCACCTTCTCAACGAAAACCCGGTAGTAGAGCAAGGCTTGAGCGGGGGCTGTGACAAACACCATTGCCGTCATGATAAACAGGTGACATCCGGCATATTGACTGGTGGCTGCCAACCGGTCGAAGAGCGCGAGCGGCATAGGCGCCCAAGAGAGGCTCTGTCGGATCGCAATAAAGACGGCCGGCCCACCGAGCTTACAAATTGCATAGGGCACGACGATATAGAGCGCCAACACGAGATAGAATATCGGCTTCATTCGGTCGAATGCCGCGCGCAGCTCCGGCGTTTCATCCTTTGAGACGCAATAATAGGGCGACTCTTTATCGGCGAACGCCAGCGCAGGATTAATCTTGGTCATAAAATACTCTGCCTTTCAAATATGAGCCGACGGTCTTCACCCCAAACCATCGTCAAAACGATAGCCAAATCGGGCAATGTCCTCGGCGGCGATCCGGGCCACCAACTCCGCATCGGCCTCAGAATAATAGATCCGAAAATCGCGGGCACGCTGGGATTCATTCACCGGCGCAATCGGCGACAGATCGAACCCCAGATGGTCCCAAAGCGGCGCCAGATCCTCGTCCAAAGCCTCAAGCCGGACATAGAGGTTGGCCCGCTCCTGCCCCGCCCCGTCGCAAAGATAGCTGTGCGATGGCAAAGAGAGGCTTTTGACCGTCTCGGGTGAATTCAGGAAGTCGGAGAACCCCATGGACTTGGCCAAGGTCACCGCAGAATGGTCGAAACTCTGGCCTCTGAGCCAATGATAATAGGACACGAAGCGGTCCCAGGGATTGCGCACGAGGGTGAAGATGAAGTGATCCGCGAAGTCTTCGCGCGCCACCAATCCCTCGATTTCCGCCAGCCGGGAATGTTTCCACAACCGACCCGCCGCCGTCAGACTCTTGACCCGCCCGCGCCGTTTCACCGCCTTGGGCGTATCGCCAATGAGAATGTCATCGGCCATGGCCCGCGTCTCCAGCGCCTGCGCCAGCGCCGTGCCCCCGGTTTTGGGAATGTGAACAAAGATATAGCGGCGGCCGGGCGAGATGATCATGGCAAAACACTAATGCCTTTTCCCGTCACTTCCCAGAACGATTGTGGCGCCCGGCGTTCCACGTTAGATTGCCCGAAACAACGACGAAAAGAGCAGCCCGCGCATGATCGCGCTTACGGAATTCGAACGGCTCGAAGCCCCCGGTCTCTGGCTTCCCGAAGGGGACAGCCAGCGCCGCTCCGTGATCGTCTCCGTGGGCGAGGCAACGCTGACGCTGAGTGATGATCGCACCGACGGCAAGCCTCTGACGCATTGGTCCCTGCCCGCCATTGAGCGCATCACTGCTGAGGACGAGACCCCGGCGCGCTACCGCCCTGCGCCTGACAGCAGTGAAGAGTTGGAGATCGACGACGCGCTGATGATCGAGGCGATCGACCGCATCCGGCGCGCCATCGACCGTGCCCGCCCGCATCCGGGTCGGCTGCGTGGTGCGATGATCGGCCTCGGCGCCGCTGCAGTGCTCGGGCTGGGGGTGTTCTGGCTTCCGGGCGCGCTCATTCGTCAGGCCGTCACCATCGTGCCGCCTGTGACCCGCGCCGAGATCGGTCAGGAGCTTTTGGATCGGATCAAACGCCTGTCCGGTGCGCCTTGCGATACGGTGCATGGGGCGCGCGCACTCAACACGTTGAAAAATCGTCTCATTCCCGGCGGCGCCGGTCAGATTGTCGTGCTCACCAGTGGCGTCGCCCAGTCACAGCACCTGCCCGGCAAGATCATCCTGTTGAACCGCGCGCTGGTCGAGGATCACGAGGACCCCGATGTCTTGGCCGGTTATGTTTTGGCCGAGCTGGTCCGCGCCGAGGATCAAGACCCGCTCGAACGCCTGTTGCAGGACGCGGGGCTGACCACCTCACTCCGGCTTCTGACCACCGGGCACATCCCGCCCGACATCCTCGACGCCCATGCCGAGGGCCTGTTGACCGAGCCTTTGGCGCCCGTCGAGGACAAAAGCCTGATCGCCGCCTTTAAGACCGCCGAGGTGCACAGCGCCCCCTACGCCTATGCCCGCGACATCACCGGCGAAAGCGTGCTTCCCCTGATCGAGGCCGATGGCGTCCAGATCGAGACCACGCGACCTGTGCTCTCGGATGGCGATTGGGTCGCGCTGCAAGGGGTCTGTGGCGGTTAAAGCGTTTCTCAAAAAACTTGAGGCACTCAATTTTCGAGAAACGCAGCAATATCAATTCAGTGTGGCAACGTTTCTCGCTCAATCTGAGTCAGATTAAACGAAAAACGCTTGAACCCCTCACAGACCAGAAAAGACCTCCAGACAAAAGAATACCCCCGCCAGATGCGGGGGTTTCTTTTTATTGTTCTGCCTCGTCTAACTCAACGCTACTTGCGCGCGAATGCGTCCCCGTAGCCTGCCCCACGAACGGCAGACAAAGCGGACAGGGTTTGCTCGGGCCGGGCGAAGGGGCCGGCCAGAACAATCTTCAGGGGCTTTCCGCCCCGGCGCAGAACCTGCGACGAGACCGGATAGCCCATGGCCGAAAGGCGCGCGATTGAGCGCTCGGCATTTTCGGGGACACCAAAGGTGCCCACCTGGACATAGCGCAGAGCCTGCGCCTGTTGTTGGGGTTGGACCTGAGCCAAAGCGGGTTTGGCCGCACCGGGGGTGCGCGCGGGCACCACCGATTTGGTCGAGATTTGAACCGGCGCCTGACCTTGACCCGCGTATTGCGGGGCCTGAACCGTGACCGTGTTCCGGGTCTTGAAAGGCGAACCGAAGAGCCATTCCCAGAAGGTCTTTTTGCGCGGCGCATAAAGATCATAGGCGGGCGTGGTCTGAGTCCAGACCTGTGCCATTTGCAAATCACCACGGGCGGTTTGCGGACCACGGTGCGGGTTGAGGCGCCCGTCGGTCCAGGCGCGGCTGTAGCCTTTTGGCAAGGTGCCTGTCACCGGACGCGGCAGCGCATAGGGGTCAATCCCGGCGGCGCGGGCGACGGCGATCTGATTGGCGCTTTGGGTCGACAGACGCGTCTGCGCCTTACGTTGAATATAGGCGGAGGGGTGCACCGCCTGCGGGCCGCAACGCACGGCGTAACGCCCGGTCGTGTTCATATATTGTGCTGCATTGCCGGAAAGACCGCCGCATTGCGTCAGGGCCGCCGCGGCTGACGGTACGACGGTGGCCGGAGCCGCCTCGGCGACCAAGATCGGCGCAGGGGCCTCAACCGGAGCCTGAACAGGCGCAGCGCGTTTGACCGGCACACGCACCAGCGTCGGCTCGGTGGTCGTCATCCGCCCACCATCGGCAGTGCGCACCGTGACACCCGCAGGCAGTCGTTTGAGAATATATTCGACCGTCCCGGTCTCACACCGAAGCTGGCCGTCCGTGACGGAGGCGACACAGCCGCGTTCGCCAACAGTCTTTCCGGCAAGCTGTTCGAGCGGCGGCAGGCTGGGTTGCGGAGCTGGTGCGGCCTTCGCGGCAACGGGTGCCGCTTGGGGGGCGGAGGACGGCGCAGAGGTGGGCGCTGACACTCGAACCGCAGGGGGCTGTTTCGAAGCAGGCGCCGCAGCCTCGGCCACAGTCGTGGTCGGCGTCACGGGATCGGGAATGACCGGCAGGCTGTCTTCCAGCTGGGCAAAGGTCGGCTTGAAACCGCAAAGCACACGGCGATCACGCGATACACGCGGCACCCATTGCACCGTCCCACCAGAGCCTGCGCGCACATAGGCGCAGCCCCGGCTGTCGACATATTGCGACCCCTTATAAGACGCGGGCGGAAATTCCGCCGGATGGTCGGCATCATAGAGCGTCCGCGCCCCAGCCCCGGAAAGGCCGATGGCGGACACGCCCAAAGTCGCGACCATGACTGCGACGGAAATCGTTCTCAAACCCTGCATTATGCTGCCCCGCACAAGATATTGTGCACAGACTAACCCAGAACTGATTCGCTGTTAAGAGGGGAAATCGCTTATTTTGTACCAAACATGCGATCGCCCGCATCCCCTAGCCCAGGGACAATATATCCATGTTCATTAAGCTTTTCGTCCACTGCCGCTGTGACAATCGGCACGTCGGGATGCGCCTCCTCCATGCGTTTGACCCCTTCGGGGGCCGCCAAAAGACACAGGAACCGAATGTTTTTCGCGCCCGCCTCTTTGAGCTTGTCAATGGCCGCGACCGAGGAATTGCCGGTGGCGAGCATCGGATCGACAGCGATCACCAGACGGTCGCCCAGGTCTTCGGGCACTTTGAAATAATATTCGACCGGTTTGAGCGTTTCTTCGTCGCGGTAAAGCCCGACAAAACCGACGCGTGCCGAGGGGATCAGCTCCAGAATGCCATCCATCAAGCCATTGCCCGCGCGCAGGATCGAGATCAGCGCCAGTTTTTTGCCATCGAGTGTCGGCGCCTGCATGGTCTGCATCGGCGTCTCGATGGTCTTTTCCGTCATGTCCAACTCGCGGGTGACCTCATAAGCCAGCAAAAGGGAAATCTCCCGAAGCAATTGCCGGAACCCGGCGGTCGAGGTCTCCTTGTCGCGCATGATGGTCAGTTTGTGCTGCACCAGCGGGTGTGTCACGACGGTCAAATGGTCAAGCATCGGTAGGCTCCAGTTTCTTGGCGACCGCCCCACGGGTCGCCTCATCGCAGAAGGCCGCCTCAATCGCGACCTTGTTCAAGTCTTTGAAATCATCCTCTTCCCAGCCGAAGGTCTCAGCGAGGCGGTCGAACTCAAACCGCATGGTGGAATGGAAGAACGGCGGATCGTCGGTCGACACGGTCACCTTAACACCGCGCGCGCGCAGCTTGGCGATCGGGTGATCGGACCATTTCGGATAGACACCCAACGCAATATTGGACCCCGGACAGACCTCCAACACGATCCCCGCTTCGGCAATCTCATCGACCAGAGCAAGGTCTTCGATGGCGCGCACGCCATGGCCGATCCGCTCGACCCCGAGGTCGCGAATGGCGTCGCGAACACTCTCGGGCCCGCCCCATTCGCCCGCATGCGTGGTGAGCCGCAGTCCCGCCTCGCGCGCCATGTCGAAGGCGTATTTGAAATCGCCTTGCTTGCCCATGGCCTCATCGCCGCCCATGCCAAAGCCGGTGACGAACTCGCCCACGGTTTCCTGCGCACACAATGCGGTCTTTTTCGCCTGATCCGGTCCGAAATGGCGCACACAGGTCGGGATCGCGCGCATCACGATGCCCGCCTCCTGCTCCATCTCGTCGGCGGCCTGTTTGATCGCGGCGAGGTAGTCTTTCCACGCCGAGACATCGCCGCCGCCACAGAAATCGGGCGCGAGGAAGCTCTCAGTATAGATCACATTCGAGGCCACGCTTTCTTCCAACACGGCGCGGGTCAGGCGGTAGTAATCCTGCGGTGTTTTGAGAACCGAGGTGGCGGCTTCATAGACTTTGAGAAAATCCCAGAAGTCTTTGTATTTATAGGCGCCTCTCTCGTCGAAAATGCCGGAGAGATCGGTCTTTTTCTCCGCCGCCAAGCCGCGAATGAAGGCAGGGGGGGCTGCGCCTTCGAGATGCATGTGCAGCTCGATTTTCGGCATATCAGATACTGTCATAGAAAACTCCGTCCGGGGCCTTTGGCTTCAATTCCGAGGTGTTCGGCAAGTGAGGCCGCCACATCGGAAAACGCCACAGGACCAATGGGTTTGAGACCGACACCATAGCCCAGCACCGGCACCTGTTCGCGGGTGTGGTCTGTGCCCGACCAGGTCGGGTCGTTGCCATGGTCGGCGGTGAAAATCAAAAGATCGCCCTCGCGCGCGCGCTCAAACAGGCGCGGCATCTGGGCGTCGAACCATTCGAGATGGCGGGCATAGCCGGAGACGTCGCGACGGTGCCCATAAAGGCTGTCGAATTCGACGAAATTGGCGAATGTGAAAGACCCATCTGGCGCTTCCTCCATCACATCACAGAGGTGGTCGAAGAGCGTATGATCATCGCCCTTACGGACCTCATCGAGACCCTGCATCGAGAAAATATCGCCAATCTTGCCAATAGCATAGGTCGCGCGCCCCGCGGATTTCGCCCAATCGCAAATCGTCGGGCTGGGCGGTGCGATGGCGTAGTCATGGCGGTTGCCGGTGCGGGTGAACCCGTCTTCCAACGTGCCGATGAACGGCCGCGCGATGACGCGCCCGATCTTCATCTCATGGAGCGTCGGCGCGAGGTCTTCGCAGAGCTTCAACAGCCGGTCGAGGCCGAAATGATCCTCATGCGCAGCGATCTGAAACACGGAATCCGCAGAGGTGTAGCAAATCGGCCAGCCGGTCGCGATGTGCTGCGCGCCGAACTCCTTGATCACCTCAGTGCCGGAGGCGTGGCAATTGGCCAATGTGCCCCCTGCCCCGCACAACTCCGCCGCCTTCTCCATCAAATCCTGCGGGAAAGACGGTTGCTCATCCGGGAAATAATGCCAATCCCAGGGCACCGGCACGCCGGCCAATTCCCAATGGCCCGAAGGCGTGTCCTTGCCGGGAGAGATTTCAGCGGCCACACCATAAAGCCCCTTTGGCATGGCCTCCAAACCCGGCGCCGGATCGGTGGTCGCATGCGCCATCGCCGCGCCCAATCCCAGCGCATCGAGGTTCGGCAGATGCAACGGCCCGGAGCGCCCCTCTTCTGCACGGCCCTCGGCACAGGCCTGCGCGATATGGGCGATGGTGTTGGCGCCTGTGTCGGGACGATCACCGTTGAAAAACGCATCCGCATCCGGTGCGCCGCCGAGGCCCACCGAGTCCATCACGATCAAAAATGCCCTGCTCATACCGATACCTTTTCATAGACCAAAGGCGGCTCGTCGGGGGCCTCAGAGGCCAGCCGGATCGCCGCACGGATCGCGGCCTCCGCCTGATCGGCCTCTTCCACGGATTTGGCATGGATGGTGGCGATCAGGTTGTCCGCATCGAGATATTCCCCGATCATGCAGCAATTGGAAAGCCCCACAGCCGGGTCGACTTTGTCGCCGCCTTTCATACGCCCGCCGCCCAGATGCACCACCGCCATGCCAAGCGCATGGCCGTCCATCCCGGACACATAGCCCGGCTCTTGCGACAGGACATCGCGCACCACCGGCGCCGAGGGCAAGCGGTCGCGCCAGTGATCGACGAAATCGGCAGGCCCGCCCAATTCGGAAATCATCTGACCAAAGCGCTCCGCGGCGGAACCATCGGTGAGCGTGTCACGCACGGCCCAGGCGGCTTGGTCCGCATCCTCGGCCAGCCCCGCGAGCACCATCAACTCGCCCCCCAAAGCACAGGTCACATCGCAAAGAATATTGTCCACCTCGCCCGTGGTCAGCGCCTCCATCACCGTCATGACTTCCAAGGCATTGCCCAGCGACGGGCACAGCGGTTGGTTCATGTCGGTGATCAGCGCGGAGGTCTTGCAGCCTGCGCCATTCGCGGTGGTCACGAGGCTTTGCGCCAAGGCGCGCGCGTCCTCTGGCGTGGCCATGAACGCGCCCGAACCGCATTTGACGTCCAGCACCAAAGCCTCAAGACCCGCCGCGAGCTTTTTGGACAGGATCGAGGCGGTGATCAGGTCGATGCTTTCGACCGTGCCGGTGACATCACGGATGGCGTAGAGCCGCTTGTCCGCAGGCGCGATGGAGCCAGAGGCCGAGACGATGGCACAGCCGACTCGTTCGACGATCTCGTGAAACCGCGCGTCCGTGACTTCGGTTTTGAGGCCGGGAATGGATTCGAGTTTGTCCAATGTGCCGCCGGTGTGCCCAAGCCCGCGCCCCGAGACCATCGGCACACAGGCGCCCAAAGCCGCCAGAGCGGGCGCCAGCAAAAGCGAGACACAATCGCCGACACCGCCGGTGGAATGTTTGTCAATCGCGGGGGACGGCAGGTCCCAGCGCATCACCTCGCCGCTGTCGCGCATCGCCAGCGTCAAAGCCACACGGTCCGGGTCGGACATGCCGTTAAGCAAAGCAGCCATGGCAAAGGCGCCGGCCTGCGCATCCGTCACAGCCCCACTGGCGAGACCCTGCGCAAAGCCGGTCAGCTCATTGGGGTTAAGCTCTTGTTTGTCCCGCAACTTCTCAATGATTTGGCGTGCATCGAATGTCATGCGGCTCAGTCCATATGATCCGGCGTGAAGGCGCCCGGCAAAAGCTCACCCACCGTCAGTGTCAGCACCTTGCCCGTGCGCGACATCATCGAGACTTTCACATCCGGCCCCGCAAATTCGCGGATTTTCTGCCGACAGCCGCCACAGGGCGGCACCGGTTCGTCGCTGTCTCCGATGACGGCCACTTCGGCGATCTCTGTTTCGCCGCCCAAAACCATGGCCGCGATGGCCCCGGCTTCGGCACAGGTGCCTTCGGGATAGGCGGCGTTTTCCACGTTCACGCCGGCGAAGATCGCGCCCGACGGGGTGCGGATCGCCGCGCCCACACGAAACTTGGAATAGGGCGCATAGGCTTTGTCCTGAATTTTCGCGGCTTCATCCAACAAAGAGGGGAGCACAGACATCGGGAGGACCTCATTTTTGACTATTCGGTCCAGAGTGAAGCCTTGCCCGTCCAGATGCAAGCGGGATACGCGCGCCAGACCGCGACCTCAGAGATTGTGCGGTTCTCCGCACAGGTTTGCTTGTCTTTTACGCGCTTCAAACGACGCCCCGCCCGCGCGCCGTGATTTCACATATCCCCCCTTGCATCGGGCCTACCCAGAGGCGTAGAGGCTTGCCCAGGGAGAGGTCTTGAGGCAAACATAGGGCAAAGTTGTTTAACGTTAAACAATACCCTCTACGCACCACGACTGCAGACAAGGCCGCAGACAAGATTGGGAGATCACCAATGGCGACGGACACGCGCAACGACAGCCTGAGACAAGCCGCGCTCGACTATCACGAATTCCCGAAACCCGGGAAATTGGAAATTCGCGCCACCAAACCGATGGCCAACGGCCGCGACCTCGCGCGGGCCTATAGCCCCGGCGTCGCAGAAGCCTGTCTGGAGATCAAGGCCGATCCGACCACTTCGAGCCGCTACACCGCGCGCGGCAATCTGGTCGCCGTCGTGACCAACGGCACCGCCGTTTTGGGCCTTGGCAACATCGGGGCCGCCGCCTCGAAACCGGTGATGGAAGGCAAGGCCGTGCTCTTCAAGAAATTCGCCAACATCGATTGTTTCGACATCGAAGTGAATGAGAGCGACCCGGAAAAGCTGGCCGAGATCGTCTGCGCGCTGGAACCGACCTTTGGCGCGATCAACCTCGAAGACATCAAGGCGCCCGATTGCTTTATCGTTGAACAATTGTGCCGCGAGAAGATGAATATCCCGGTGTTCCACGACGATCAACACGGCACCGCCATCGTCGTCGGCGCCGCCGCGACCAACGCTTTGCGCGTGTCGGGCAAGAAAATCGAAGACATTAAAGTGGTGTCCACCGGCGGCGGGGCGGCGGGGATTGCCTGCCTCAACATGCTTTTGAAACTCGGCCTCAAACGCGAAAATGTCTGGCTTTGTGACATCGCCGGGCTGGTTTACGAGGGCCGCGAGGAAGAGATGACGGCGCAAAAGGCCGCCTTTGCGCAAAAGACCGACCTGCGGACATTGGACGAGGCGATCGAAGGTGCGGATATGTTCCTCGGCCTCTCGGGGCCCGGCGTTTTGACGCCCGAAATGGTCAAGAAGATGACCAAACAGCCGATCATTTTCGCGCTCGCCAATCCGACGCCGGAAATCATGCCGGACATGGTGAAAAAGGTCGCGCCCGACGCGATCATCGCCACGGGCCGGTCGGATTATCCCAACCAAGTCAACAACGTGCTGTGTTTCCCCTTCATCTTCCGCGGCGCGCTGGATGTCGGCGCGACCGAGATCAACGACGCGATGCAGCTCGGCTGTATCGAAGGGATTGCTGCGCTGGCCCGGGCCACCACGAGTGCGGAGGCCGCCGCCGCCTATCAGGACGAGCGGATGGAATTCGGGCCGGATTATCTGATCCCGAAACCGTTCGATCCGCGCCTCATGGGCGTTGTCGCCTCGGCGGTCGCCAAGGCCGCGATGGAAAGCGGCGTGGCGACGAAACCTGTCCCGGACATGAAGGCCTATAAGGATGCGCTGGACGGCTCGGTGTTCAAATCTGCGCTGATCATGCGCCCGGTTTTTGCCGCCGCAAGCCACGCCGAGCGCCGCATCGCCTTTGCCGAGGGCGAAGACGAACGCGTGCTGCGCGCCGCCCAGGGCATGATCGAGGAAACCACCGACAAGCCGATCCTGATCGGCCGCCCGGAGGTGATCGCCATGCGGGCCGAGCGCGCAGGCGTGAAAATCCGCCCCGGGATTGATTTCGAGGTGGTGAACCCGGAAAACGACAGCCGCTACAAACAATATTGGCAGGCCTATCACGGGCTGATGGCGCGCAAAGGTGTGACGCCGGATCTGGCGAAGGCGATCCTGCGCACCAACACCACGGCGATCGGCGCCATCATGGTGCAACAGGACCACGCCGACAGCGTCATCTGCGGCACCTTCGGGCAGTACCTGTGGCATTTGAACTACGTGACGCAAATTCTGGGCACGAAAGAGCGCCAGCCGGTGGGCGCGCTGTCCCTGATGATCCAAGAAGACGGTCCGCTGTTCATCGCCGACACCCATGTGCATACGGAACCGACGCCGGAGCAGATCGCCGAGACCGTGATCGCCACCGCGCGCCATGTGCGCCGCTTCGGGATCGAGCCCAACATCGCGCTGTGTTCCCACAGTGAGTTTGGCAACCTGCAATGCATGACCGGCCGCCATATGCGCGCGGCCATGGAAATCCTCGACGCGGAGCCGCGCGATTTCAACTATGAGGGCGAAATGCACATCGACAGCGCCCTGACCCCGGATTTGCGGGACCGCAACTTCCCGCATTCGCGCCTGGAGGGCCCGGCCAATGCGCTGGTCTTTGCGATTGCCGATGCGGCCTCTGGCGTGCGCAACATCCTCAAGACCAAGGGCGGCGGATTGGAAGTCGGCCCGATCCTGATGGGGATGGCGAACAAGGCGCATATCGTGACGCCGTCGATCACGTCGCGCGGGCTTTTGAACATGTCCGCCATCGCGGGCACGCCGGTGGCGCATTACGGCTAAGTCCCCGCGCCAGACCAGATTTGCAACGCCCCTGCCTCATCCGCGGGGGCGTTTCTATTTGCAACATCAAAGCCTTGAGATAGAGTTTGCAAACTACATTTCTCGATATGTTTGCGAATTTTATATAAACATTCGCGGCGCGCTCTGGTAACAACATTGCCGGAGCGGGCCAGTTTACCGAGCGGCCCCCGTGATTGTGACGCGTGATATTCCTACGCAGCATAGCAGCCCTGCAGGGAATCACTGACTGAGCCAATCACGCCAAGTCAGCGAGGAGGACGCGAAGAGTGGCATATAAAGACGTGTACGAGGCCTGGAAATCCGATCCGGAAGCCTTCTGGATGGAGGCCGCCGAGGAGGTTTATTGGTTCAAAAAGCCCACGAAGGCGCTGTTTGACGACAAGGCGCCGATTTATGAATGGTTCTCGGACGGGTTGACCAACACCTGTTACAACGCAGTCGACCGCCATGTCGAAGCCGGTCGCGGCGACGAGATCGCGATCATGCATGAGAGCCCGATCACCCATTCGACCAAGGGCATCACCTACAAGGAATTGCAGGCCCGCGTGGCCTCTCTGGCGGGGGCGCTCAAGATGCGCGGCGTCGAAAAAGGCGACCGCGTCATCATCTATATGCCGATGGTGCCCGAGGCGCTTGAGGCGATGCTGGCCTGTGCCCGGATCGGCGCGGTGCACTCCGTCGTCTTCGGCGGTTTTGCCGCGCATGAGCTGGCGGTGCGGATCGACGACTGTACGCCGAAGGCGATCATCGCGTCGTCTTGCGGCCTCGAGCCCAACCGCGTGGTGCATTACAAACCGCTTTTGGACGAAGCCATCGAGCAGGCCGAGCACAAGCCCGAATTCTGCGTAATTTTCCAACGCGAACAAGAGGTTGCCAAGCTGATCGAGGGGCGTGACTTTTCGTGGCACGGCTTCCAATACGGTGTGAAACCGGCGGAATGTGTGCCGGTCGAGGGCAACCACCCGGCTTATATTCTCTACACCTCCGGCACCACCGGCGCGCCGAAGGGCGTGGTGCGCTCCACTGGCGGGCACCTTGTGGCGCTGAACTGGACGATGAAGAACATCTACAACATCGAGGCGGGCGACCGGTTCTGGGCGGCCTCCGATGTGGGCTGGGTCGTGGGCCACAGCTACATCTGCTACGGCCCGCTGATCAAAGGCGCGCAGACCATTGTGTTTGAGGGCAAACCGGTCGGCACGCCGCATGCCGGTGTGTTCTGGCGGATCATCCAGAACCAGCGGGTCAAGTCGTTCTTCACCGCGCCGACGGCGCTCCGTGCAATCAAGCGCGAGGACCCGAATGGCGAATGGATCAAACGCTACAAGGCGCATGAGCTTCAGGCGATTTTCCTCGCGGGCGAACGCGCAGACCCCGACACGATCAAATGGGCGCAGGAGAAATTCGGCGTGCCGGTGATCGACCACTGGTGGCAAACCGAAACCGGCTGGGCCATCGCGGCGAACCCTCTGGGCATTGAGGAATTGCCGGTCAAGATCGGCTCGCCGTCCGTGGCGATGCCGGGCTATGACATCGACATTCTCGACGAGGCGGGTCATCCGGTGGCCGACGGGGAGCTGGGCGCCATCGCGATCAAACTGCCGCTGCCGCCGGGCACGTTGCAGACGCTGTGGAATGCCGAGGATCGCTATAAAAAGAGCTATCTCACCACCTTCCCGGGCTATTACGAGACGGGCGACGCGGGGATCAAGGATGAGGACGGCTATGTCTACATCATGGCCCGCACCGATGACGTGATCAACGTCGCCGGGCACCGCCTGTCGACGGGCGCGATGGAAGAGGTTCTGTCGAACCACCCGGACGTGGCCGAATGCGCCGTGATCGGCGTGGCGGATCAGCTCAAGGGGCAATCGCCTCTGGGGTTCTTGTGCCTCAACGCCGGGTGCGATCGCGATCATGCGACGATCGTGAAAGAAGTGGTGGCTTCAGTCCGCAAGGAAATCGGCCCGGTGGCGGCGTTCAAGATGGCCTGTGTGGTGGACCGTTTGCCGAAAACCCGCTCGGGCAAGATCCTGCGCGGCACGATGGTGAAAATTGCTGACAGCCAACCGTTCAAAATGCCCGCGACCATCGACGATCCGGCCATTCTGGACGAGATCAAGGTGGCACTTAAGGGACTCGGTTACGCAAAAGAGTAAATTTTAACCAAAAATCACTGTTCCCCGGCGCAAGGTTGGTTAAGACTTTGTAAACCAATTCGCCGGGGATCAACGCGGCCTGATTTGGCCGCGTTTTTTTCTTGCCGTCAAAGCGGATCAGGAAAGTTGAAAAGGTTAAGCGTCAGGTTGGACGTAAGGGGATATTTTGACACAGAGGAACGGACAGCACCAAACGCTTCAAATCAAAGATGCAGGACGTATTTCCCTGTTATCACACGACATTCGTTCGACTTATGGGGAATTACAAAGCGCGCTGAAAATGTTGGCACAGGACGCGCATCTCCCGCGGCGTGTCCAGGATGAGCTGTCGCGGCTGAGCCATACCGGCGCGCATCTGGGTCGCCTGCTCGACGAAGTCTCCGAAGCGCTGTTCCATGACCACCAGAAACGCCCCCCGCCCGTTCTCAGCAGCGCGCCGCGACTGGTCCTGACGGGGCTTGTGCAACGCTGGCAGAGGATCACCGAAAAACTCGGCTCCGAACTTTTGCTCAGCGGCACGGATCACCTGCCCGACATTGCGGATCTCGATATGCTGGCCCTGGAACAGGTGCTGTCGAACCTCGTGTCCAATGCGCTTCATCATGCCGGACCTGGGCCGATCTCCATCGACATCACCCGCTCCGGGCAAGGGGGGCATGAAGAGCTCGTGTTTCGCATTCGCGACGCCGGGCCAGGCTTTCCGCCCACCGTATTGAAGTCCGCCGTTCAGGCGCCCACTCCCATCGGTGCGGGCGAACCGGGATCGGGGTTTGGGCTGCATGTGGCCCTTGACGCGACCCGTCGATTGAACGGGAAACTGACGCTTCACAACCCGCCCGATGGAGGCGCGGAGGCCTGTTTGACCTTGCCCTTCCCGCGTCCGGAAGAGGCCAGCACCGACACGATCGCGCAATCGCAGCAGTTGCCTGCCGGACTCGTGGCGCTTTTGGTCGAAGACAGCGCGGCCTTGCGTCTTGGGCTGCGCCACGATCTTGAGACGCTCGGCCTGACGGTGATCGAAGCGCATGACGGGATAGAGGCGCTCGAACGCCTCACCGACCCCGACACCAGGATCGACATCGTGTTTCTGGACATCGAATTGCCTTTGTTGTCGGGTCTTCAGGTGTTGTCGCGGCTCCGCGCCCAGAGCCAACCTGTTCCGCCGACGGTGGCCATCACATCGCATGTGTTTCTGGTGAACCGTCAGACCATTCTGTCGCATGGCGTCAAGGCCGTGCTCCGCAAACCCGTCAACGCTCAGCGCGATATTCTCGACGCCATGGCCGTGGCACTTGGGCTGGAATCTCCGCTGTCTGCGGGGCAGCCCACGCCCTACGCCTCAGCCGGGCGGGCCGCCTCGCCACAAGACGCGCTGGAAGACTGTCTGGACACGCTGATCGCACATCTGCCCGGCCCGACAGCGCGCGAGGTCCTGGCACAGATGTCCGATGATCTGGATCGCTATCTCGATGATGCCAGACGTGCGATGCAAGATCAGGAAGGCCCCGAACGGCACGCCCTGCTGTCTCGGGCATGTCATTCTCTTTCCGCCCTTTTCGCCACGGTCAATATGAAAGCGGCCCAGCGGGACTCGCGTGTCCTGTCGGAGCGTTCTGATCAGATTGCGCCGTCGGACATCATTGAAATCCTAAGTCATCTCCGGCAATATGCCTCAAATATTCAAACTGCAATTCATTCGATCTTAACGCGCGAGATGGACACAAATGTCCCACCCACCCATTTTAATCGTCGATGACGTCGCGACCCATTTGACCCTCTTTTCTGCCACTTTGGAAGCCGAGGGGCATGTCGTCCTGACCGCCCGCAGCAAACAGGAAGCGCTTGAACTCGCGCAAAGCCATGCGCCACGCATCGCCTTGGTCGATCTCGTGTTGCCGGATGGAGACGGGGCGCAATTGATCGAGGAATTGACCTCTCGCTTTCCGGAGCTGAAAGCCATCGCGGTCACAGCCTTTGCCACAGTCGACCGCGCGGTCGCCGCGATGCGCAACGGCGCTGTCGATTTTCTGGTCAAACCACTGACCCCGGATCAATTGATCTCCGCGATCAACAATGCCCTTGCCGGGCGCAGCATCGGGACTTTACCAGGCGAAGCGATCGGGCGCGGCGACGGTTTGGAGGGCGCAGTTCATTCGTCGAAACCGATGAAAGACGTCTATGCGACCATCCGCGCCGTCGCTGGCTCGGCCGCCTCGGTGTTTATCACCGGCGAAAGCGGCACCGGCAAGGTCAAGGCTGCCGCCACCATTCATGCCCAATCCGGGTTCCATACCGGCGCTTTTGTCAAACTCGACTGTTCCACCGCTGACCCGGACCGGATCGAAGAAGAGCTTCTCGGCCATGTCGCAACAGCGGACAGCCCCGCCAAACCCGGCGCTGTCGAGCGCGCAAATGGCGGCACGCTGTTGCTTGATGAGGTCTGCGCGCTGTCCTCCGCGATGCAGGCGCGGCTCTTGAACATTCTCCAAACCGGCGAGATCACCCCCCTCGGTGGCGACACGCCCCTGCCCGTTTCTTTCCGCCTGATCTGCACCTCCACGCCCGACACGACCGAAGAGGTGGCCGAGGGCCGTTTTCGCGCAGATTTGTTCTATCGTTTGAACGTGGTGCCGATCCATCTCCCACCGCTGCGCGAACGCGGGCTCGAAGTCGTCGAGATCGCGGAGACCGAATTGGATCGCCTCTGTGCGCAGGAGGGACGAAGCTTTCGCACCCTCTCGACCGGGGTCAAAGCGATCTTTCTCGATCACAATTGGCCCGGCAACATTCGCGAGCTGATGAATGTGATCTGGAATGTCGCGCTGTTGAACGATGGGCCGGTCGTGGAAATCTCGGACCTGCCGCCCTATCTGCGGGGCATTGGAACGTCTTCCTCGCAAGATGCCGAGAGCATGCCCGCGCGGCTTCCCGGACGCGCAGATCCGTTTCAGGGACGCACTTTGGCGGAAATCGAGAAACATGCCATTGAAGCCGCAATTCAGGCGGCTGACGGGTCGATCCCGACGGCCGCGCGGGTCCTGGATGTGTCGCCTTCGACGCTCTACCGCAAACTTGAAACATGGGGCAAACCCGTGCGTGGCACCCGCAAAAGCTAACGCCACCGCCGCATATCAGACGAATTGTTCGCGCAACAGCCGCTCTTCGAGCCCGTGCCCCGGATCGAAGAGAATGCGGTGTTTGACTTTGGGTTCCGAGGCGATCTCGACCCAGAGCACCTTATCCGTGTGGCGGCTGTCGGCATCGGCCATCACCGGGCGTTTTTCCGGTTCCAGCACGTCAAACCGCACCTTCGCGGCACTGGGCAGCAAGGCCCCGCGCCAGCGCCGGGGCCGAAACGCCGCCATCGCGGTGAGGGCCAGAACATCCGAGCCGATGGGCAAGATCGGCCCGCGCGCGGAATAGTTATAGGCGGTTGACCCTGCGGGCGTTGAGACCAGCACCCCGTCGCAGACCAGCTCTTCCATACGGATTTTTCCGTCGATCGAGACGCGAAGTTTCGCCGCCTGAGGCCCGGCGCGCAAGAGCGACACCTCGTTGATCGCCAAAGCCTTATGTTCGCGCCCGTCCTCACCACAGGCCAACATGGAGAGCGGGTTGATCACCTCTTCCTCGGCCTCACGCAGGCGTTCGATCAGATCATCCTCGCGAAATTCGTTCATCAGAAAGCCGATGGTGCCGCAGTTCATGCCGTAAACCGGCGTGTCGAGATGCATGGTCCCGTGCAGGGTCTGAAGCATGAAGCCGTCGCCCCCAAGGGCCACGATCACCTCCGCCTCTTCCAGCGGCACCGCCTTATACTGCGCCGACAGCCGCTCAAGCGCGCGCTGCGCGATCTGGGCGTCGCTGGCGGCAAAGGCGATTTTGGCCATGATATGTCCCTTTCAGACCCGGTGTTTGGTTTTCAGTATCAAAGCTGATTGGGGATTTCACCTGAATTCCTGCGGGGTTGCGCAATCCTTCTGTTGTGAAAACTGTACCCCCAAACGGTCGCGCGGGCGCGGATCGGAAACTTTCGTCTCCGCGAAAGGTCAAATCACGCGCGGATTCATGATCATTATGCGCCGACAAAGGGTTTTCCAAATGTGACAGAATGGCTAAGACAGCCGCGACACTCCCAGCCTGCCAAGGAGCATATCATGACGGCCAATGTCCGCGATTCCGGTTTCTTCACCGAGGCACTCGCCTCCCGCGACCCCGAGCTGTTCGACAGCATCACCAAAGAGCTTGGCCGTCAGCGCCACGAGATCGAGTTGATCGCCTCTGAGAACATCGTCTCCGCCGCTGTGATGGAGGCGCAAGGCTCCGTCCTCACCAACAAATATGCCGAAGGCTATCCGGGGCGTCGCTACTACGGGGGCTGTCAGTTCGTCGACATCACCGAAAACCTCGCCCGCGACCGCGCCAAAGAGCTCTTCGGCTGCCAATATGTGAACGTCCAGCCGAACTCCGGCTCTCAGGCGAACCAAGGCGTGTTCAACGCGCTCTTGCAACCCGGCGACACGATCCTCGGCATGAACCTCGCCTCCGGTGGCCACCTGACCCACGGCGCGACCGTGAACCAGTCCGGCAAATGGTTCAAAGCCGTGCAATACGGTGTGCGTCAGCAAGACCAGCGCATCGACTACGAGGCGGTCGCCGAGCTGGCCCGCGAGAACAAGCCGAAACTGATCATCGCCGGTGGCTCCGCCATTCCGCGCCAGATCGACTTTGCGAAATTCCGTGAAATTGCCGACGAAGTTGGTGCGATCCTGATGGTTGATATGGCCCACTTCGCCGGTCTCGTCGCAGGTGGCGCGCACCCCTCGCCCTTCCCCTATGCCGATGTCGCGACCACCACGACGCATAAGACGCTCCGCGGTCCGCGCGGCGGCATGATCCTCACCAATGATGTCGAGATCGCCAAAAAGGTGAACTCCGCCATCTTCCCCGGCATTCAGGGCGGCCCGCTGATGCATGTCATCGCGGCGAAAGCCGTGGCCTTTGGCGAGGCTCTGCGTCCCGAGTTCAAGGAATACGCCAAGCAGGTGATCGTCAACGCTCAGGCGCTGGCCGATCAGCTGATGAAGGGCGGCCTGGACATCGTCACCGGCGGCACCGACACCCACGTTCTGCTCGTCGACCTGCGTCCCAAAGACGTGACCGGCAAGGACACGGAAAAGGCGTTGGAGCGTGCGCATATCACCTGCAACAAAAACGGCATCCCGTTCGACCCGCAGCCGCCGATGGTCACCTCCGGCGTCCGTCTCGGCACGCCTGCGGGCACCACGCGTGGCTTTGGTGAGGCCGAGTTCCGTCAGATCGCCGACTGGATCGTCGAGGTTGTGGACGGGCTCGCTGCCAATGGCGAAGAAGGCAATGCAGAGGTCGAAGCCAAGGTGAAAGCCGAGGTCGAGGCGCTTTGCGAGAAATTCCCCCTCTACCCGAACTTGTAAATTTCGAACATTCGAGACAGGTTAAGGGGCCTTCGGGCCCCTTTTTCTTTCACAATTGCGATGTTACCCGATGTCTCAGCCCACCACACTTGAACGCCGTCTCGGCGATTGGCTCCGCGCCCGTCTTCCGCATACGATTACCGAACTGGTCATGTTCACGGTTAAAATGGGCTGGGCCTCGCTCTTTGGCGGGCTGTTGTTGATCGCTATGCTGGCGACCCATGCGGTCTGGCAAGACGACTGGACCATCGCGCGCTATGACGCATTGCTGCTCTACGCGCTCGGTCTGCAAATCCTCTTCCTGATCTTTCGGCTGGAAACCTTCACTGAGGCCAAAGTCATCCTGTTGTTCCACATCACCGGCACGGTGATGGAGATATTCAAACTCCACATGGGCAGTTGGGATTACCCCGGCGCTGGCGTGATCAAGATCGGCGGCGTGCCGCTATTCTCCGGCTTCATGTATGCCTCCGTCGGCAGTTTCATGGCCCGCGCGATCCGGCTCTTCGACATGCGGTTCGCGCCCTACCCGCCCTATTGGGCCTCGCTTCTGTTTGCGCTCGCGATCTATCTCAATTTCTTCACGCATCACTTCGGCCCGGACATCCGCATCGGGCTTTTCATCGCTTCGCTGATCCTCTTTGCCCGCACCCGCGTCTGGTATCGCATCGGGCATTGGCATTGGATGCCCATGCCTGTCGCTGGCGTGCTCTCTGCCTTTTTCCTCTGGATTGCCGAGAATATCGGCACGGCGACGCGGATCTGGCTCTATAACGGTCAGGTCTCCGGCGAGATGGTCAGTTTTTCGAAAATGGGCTCGTGGTATCTGCTGCTTTACGTCAGCTTTGTCACGGTCACCTTGGTGCAGCGTGACGCGTTGCACCCTCGAGCTTTTAAACCACACCGCGCCAGATCATGACGATCAACGCAAGCGCGATGGTGGCAAAGATCACAAAGCCGATCGTCGCGATCAGGTCCAGAACACGGTTCTTGCGACGTGTATTTATATCCTGACGTTCGAGGAAATAGCGCAATTCTTTGAAGGCTTTATCGACCTTTTTATGCGGCACCTGTTGCGCCAGTTTCGGATGCGCCTCAAGGGCCATCGCCTCGATGATCACCGCAGATTTCCGACGCGCCCAGCGCGGCAGACGGCGTCCGGCGTGTTTCACCTTGGCCTCGAACCCTTCGCCCATGCGCACGCCCAGATGGTCGCGCAAAAGCCCGGCAAGCTCGTCTGATCTCTGCGTCACGGAATGGTCCATGCGCCTCTTTTAGGGGGTTTGCCGCGGGGCGCCAAGGCGCTATCTCTCAACCATGTTGCACATTGACTTGAACGGTCAGCCGACCGACGCCTCGCCCCTTTTGATCGTCCACGGCCTCTTCGGCTCCGCCCGCAATTGGGGCGTGATTTCGAAACGCCTGTCCGACGAACGCCTCGTCGTCGCGGTTGATCAGCGCAACCACGGCGACAGCCCGCGGTTCCCGACGCAAAGCTACCCCGACATGGCGGCTGATCTGGCCGATGTTTTGGAACCTCTGGTGGCCGAACATGGGCCGTGCCACGTCATGGGCCATTCGATGGGCGGCAAGGCGGTGATGGTGCTGGCGCTCACGCGCCCCGAGCTGATCAAATCGCTGGTTGTGGCCGATATTTCGCCCGTCACCTACAGCCACGACAACACGCCGCTGATTGACGCCATGCGTCGGATTGATCTCTCCATCGTGGAGAAACGTTCGGACGCCGACAAACAACTCGCCCGCGACGTGCTGGACGCGGGCGTGCGGGCGTTTTTGCTGCAAAGCCTTGTGGTGAAAGAGAAACGCTGGCTTTTGAACCTCGACGTCCTGGAAGCAGAGATGCCAAAGATCACTGGCTTCCCCGAGGTCTCCGGGCAGTATAACGGCCCCACGTTCTTCCTCTCAGGCGGCGAAAGCACCTATGTCGAGCGCGATCATCGCGACCGCTCAAAGGCGTTCTTCCCAGAGGCCAAATTCGCCTCCATCCCCGGCACGGGCCATTGGCTTCATGCCGAGAAACCCCGCGAATTCGAGGCCGCAATGCGCGCCTGGATGACGGCGGTCGATGCGAAAGCTTAAGAGAACTCTTCCATGATCTTTTTGGCGATGAACCATGTTACCGGGATCGAGACGACAAAGCCGATGGCCGCCGAGATCAGAATGGGTTTCAACGTGTCCTGACCGATGGTCAACGCGACCACCACCGCCACGCCCATCAGCGTCGTGGAGATGAGGGAAAAGAGGATGCCGGCTAATCTGTTCATGGCTTGGTCCTTAGGCTCTTCATATGTATTCGCGCGCATGTGACCTTAAGATGATTCCGCAATGTCGCTTTGATCCGGGTCAAATCGGGTTTGGGCGCGGAATATGACGGTAGAGAAGACGGTGGGAACCCTTTCCCGGGCTGACGCGTTGAGGGGGCGAAACACGAAAAGGAGTTTGCCATGAAACGTGTGATGATTATGGGCGCCGTACTTTTGTCACTTGCCGCTTGTGAAACCGTTGAGGGAGCTGGGCAGGATATTTCCAAGGCGGGTTCTGCAATTTCGCAGGAGAGCCGTGAGGTTCAGAGTGAGATGTGAGTGGGGTTGCCTGCTCAGGAATTGAAGGGAAGCGCCTGCCCGGTTGGGTGGGCGTTTTTTTGTGTGAGGTTTCAGAGGTATTGGTGGGGCCAGCACCCGCCCATCGGGCGGGTCAGGTACTGGCCGATGCTGGGCATCGGCTTTATCTGTAGTTGCAGTAATTCGATCTCGGAATAACATAGGCTTTAAATACTTTGGGCTAATTGGAAATCTACATATGCAAGAGACTGAGCAAAAAATTGACTTTCACCCGATTGAGATTGAGCTGCTCTCGCGTAGGACGAACAAGACCACGCAGCTTATCAACAACGACGACCCCACATTCGAATTAGATGCCAGAAAAAATTGGTATAATTTTGAATTCGAGCAACCAGTTTACGTTCTAAGTATCGAAATCCATGCTGACGGATATAACAGCTACCACAAATTCGAATTAATCGTAGATCATATGGACGGCACCCAGTTTGATGCCAAAATCCCAATTGCCAATGACACCATAGTTCACACATCAGGGAAGCTTGCGAAGGGTTTCAAATTTCGCCCCGAGGAGAGAATACTCACAAAAACGACACTTCATAAGGTAGTCATTACTGGCCTCACACTCGATGAGTTCCATGATTTCGAATGGCAGCTCAAAGAATACGACAAACGCCTTGAAGCGATAGAACTGAAGGAAGCACAGGGTTTAGCTCTTGACCAATCGCTTGAGCTAAAAACTAAAGAACGGAAAGATCTTGAATCTCAAATTGGCATAGCCAGAGCAGAAATCACACAATTGGAGAAGTCTCTTCACGAAACCGAGGAGAGGGTTGAAAACGCCGAAATTCGCCTCGAAAAAATTCGAGCATCAATAAAGTCAGAGCGTAGTGAACTTAGCCAATATACTACAGATAAACAAAAAACTTCGGCTGAACTTCACAGACTCAAAGATGAAGTCAAACTTTTTCCAAGTGAAATCTCCGGCTTTGTAAGCGAAGGCAACCGCTCCACAATCTGGTACACAATTATCGGAGTGCCTTTCACTGCGATCATTGCATTGGTCACATACGAATTATTTTCGTCTGCAGTCGACTTAACACAGCTTTGGAGAGCCGAAAATGACATCGACATCTGGACCGTTTTCCTAACCAGACTGCCCTTCGTGATTATTGCTCTCACGATCTTAGAGGTGTGCGGCTATATTGTCGGACGTCTAATTTTTGAAGTTATGAGAATAAACCAGCAACGACTTAGCCTCTCTAAGCTTAGCATCATCGCAAAAGACGTATCCACGGCGACAGCTCAAAACACCGAATTAAGCGACGACGAGCGATATGAGCGCGAGGTCCAGCTCAAGATGGAGCTCTTGAGAGAGCATATGAAAGAATATGTTGGAGAGGATTTTAGCTATAAAGGAACAGCAATCACGTCGGCTCTTACAGCAATTGCTAACCGGGTCGGCCGGTCTGAGTAGCTAAACACAGCCCACATGCGCAAACAAAAAGCCCCGCCAAAGCGGGGCCTTTTTTAACTGTCCATTTTGAGCGCGTTAATAAACGCCTCTTGAGGTATCTCCACTTTCCCGAACTGACGCATCTTCTTTTTCCCCGCCTTCTGCTTTTCCAGAAGTTTCTTCTTCCGGGTCGCGTCGCCGCCGTAACATTTGGCCGTCACGTCCTTGCGCAGCGCGGAGAGGGTTTCGCGCGCGATCACTTTGCCGCCAATCGCGGCCTGGATCGGGATTTTGAACATGTGGCGGGGGATCAGCTCCTTGAGCTTTTCACACATCGCACGACCACGGGACTCAGCACGGTCGCGGTGGACCATCATCGAGAGCGCATCCACAGGTTCGTCGTTCACCAACACCTGCATCTTCACGAGGTTGTCCTCGCGATACTCGGTGAATTGATAGTCGAAGGACGCATACCCTTTGGTAATGGATTTGAGCCTATCGTAGAAATCGAACACCACTTCGTTGAGCGGGAGGTCATAGACAACCATCGCGCGGGTGCCGGCGTAGGTCAGGTCCATCTGGATGCCGCGACGGTCCTGGCAAAGTTTGAGAACATCGCCCAGATATTCGTCAGGCACCATGATCGTCGCCTTGATGCGCGGCTCTTCGACGTGATCGACATAGGTCAAATCGGGCATGTCGGCGGGGTTGTGCAGGTCCTCAACCGTGCCGTCCTTCATGTAGATTTTATAGACCACGGAAGGCGCGGTGGTGATCAGGTCGAGGTCGTATTCGCGCTCAAGCCGGTCGCGGATCACCTCAAGGTGCAAAAGCCCGAGGAAGCCACAGCGGAAGCCAAAGCCCAGCGCGGCAGAGGTTTCCATCTCAGAGCTGAAGGACGCGTCGTTCAGTTGCAGTTTCTCAATCGCCGTGCGCAGGTCTTCGAAGTCGTTGGCATCGACCGGGAAGAGGCCACAGAACACCACGGGGATCGAGGGCTTAAAGCCCGGCAGTGGCTTATCGCACTGCTTTTTCTCATGGGTGATCGTGTCGCCCACCTTGGTGTCACGCACCTGTTTGATCGACGCGGTGAAAATGCCGATCTCGCCCGGACCCAGTTCGGCGATGTCGACCATCTTCGGCTTGAGCACCGAAAGCTTGTCGATCTTATAGGTCGCCTTGGTCTGCATCATGCGGATCTGGTCGCCCTTTTTGATCACGCCGTCGATGACGCGGATCATCACGACCACGCCGAGATAGGGGTCATACCAGCTGTCGACCAGCATGGCCTTCAAGGCCGCATCGCGGTCGCCCGTCGGCGCAGGCAAACGCGTGACGATGGCCTCCAACACATCGGGGATACCGATGCCGGTCTTGGCCGAAATTTCGATGGCGTTAGAGGCGTCGATGCCGATGACATCCTCGATCTGCTCACAGACGCGCTCCGGCTCGGCGGCCGGCAGGTCGATCTTGTTCAAAACCGGGACGATCTCGTGGTCAGCATCAATGGCTTGGTAGACGTTCGCAAGCGTCTGCGCCTCGACACCCTGCGTCGCGTCCACCACCAAGAGAGACCCCTCCACGGCCTGCATCGAGCGGCTCACCTCATAGGCAAAGTCGACGTGGCCGGGGGTGTCGATCAGGTTCAGAATATAGGTCTCGCCGTCCTTGGCCGGATATTCGATCCGCACCGAGTTCGCCTTGATCGTGATCCCACGCTCGCGCTCGATGTCCATCGAATCCAACATCTGCGCCTGCATATCGCGCTCGGCCACCGTGCCTGTGAGCTGGATCAACCGGTCGGCAAGCGTCGATTTGCCGTGGTCGATATGGGCCACGATGGAGAAGTTGCGGATGTTTTTCAGCTCGGTCATGACAGGCCTTTAGCGCGTGAAGGTTTGGCTGAGTTCTATGCGGGGAAAGGGGGGGAATGGCAAGCCCCCTGAGGGGGGGCGCCCATATATAGACGAACCTTTTGGCCGCTATTTTCCCAATCTCAATACGCGTATCTATGATTGTCCCCGCCAGAAAGCCATTTCCGCTGACACCCCGGGTATAAGCACCCCTCCGCCCATCCCCCACCCGCGACAAACTCCGCAATTGCGTCAAACCGCAGACTCAGGCATTTTAACCGCATCTTCACCAAAACGGTGGACCCTGCGGGTGTGCAAACACCGAAAAGACGGGGCCACGTCTTGGCACTACGAGAGGCAGAGACATGAAAAAATCCTTGACCGTATTGACCCTGATCGCCGCTGGTTTCACCGCGACGCTGTCGCCCATGAGCGCTTCCGCTGGCGCCATCGAGCGCGCCTGTATGTCGTCTGACCGCGCCGCGAACAACCGCGCGCTTTGTGGCTGCATTCAGCAAGCCGCCGATCTGACCCTGTCCAATAGCGACCAACGTCAGGCCGCAAAGTTCTTCAAGAACCCGCAAAAGGCACAAGACATTCGGCAGTCGGACAACTCCAGCCACGAGGCTTTCTGGCGTCGTTACAAAGTGTTCGGCGAAACCGCCGCGCAATACTGTGGCTAAGTCCGAAAACCTTTACCCGCCGCTCAACACGCTCAAACCTGTCGGCCCGGACATCTGGCTCGCCGATGGGCCGCCTGTGCCGTTTTACGGGATCAAGTTTCCGACCCGGATGACGGTGGTGCGCGTGGACGGCAAGCTTTGGGTGCATTCGCCCATCGCGATTGACGAAGGCCTCTTGGACGAAATGGCCGCCCTCGGCCCCATCGGCTGGTTGATCGCGCCCAATCCGATCCATTACGTGTCGCTGAACGCCTGGCACAAACGCTTTCCGGGCGCTGCGGTTCTTGCCGCCCCCGGCGTCAAAGAGCGCGCCAGGAAATTCAATGTGCCTGTCCCCCCGCATGAGATTTTGACCGACGACGCGCCCGAAGGCTATGCAAACGCGATCCGCCAGCGCGTCGTCAAAGGGCATCGCTTCCTGCACGAGGTGGTGTTTTTCCACGAAAGTTCGAAAACCCTCATTTTAACCGATCTGATCGAGAATTTCGAAGCCGAGAAGGTTGGAAAAGTGAAAGCTTTTCTGATGCGGATGGCCGGTATTCTCGACCCGGACGGCAAGGCTCCCGCCGACATGCGTGCCTCGTTCAAATCCAAAAAGAAAGCCCGCGCGGTGATCCGCGAGGTGATCGGCTGGGCGCCCGAAAAGGTGATCCTCAGCCACGGGCGGTGGTATTCCGAGAACGGCACCGAAGAATTGAAACGCGCCTTTCGTTGGCTACGCCTCTAATTCCGCCAAGAGTCCATCGGACGCGACCTCGATCAGATCAAGCGCCGCATCGAAATCGCGGGTGTAATAGGGATCAGGAACGGCGGTCACGCCGGTCTCAGGCGCATAGGACATCATCAGCGTGACGGGCGTGTCGTTGCCCGCTGGCCGGAGCCGTTCAATGTCGCGCAGATTGGCCTCATCCATCGCCACGATCAGATCAAACCCGTTGAAATCCGCCGCGGTGAATTGGCGCGCGCGCAGCGGGGAAAGGTCGTAATTCCGAAGCTTCGCCGCCGCCTGCATCGGGCCATAAGGCGCCTCGCCGACATGCCAATTCCCGGTGCCCGCGCTGTCCACGCTGACAGGCAAACGCGCGCTTTTTGCCTTTGCGGCAAACACCGCCTCAGCGGAGGGAGAACGACAAATATTGCCGAGGCAGACGAAAAGGATTTTATGCATGAGGGCTCCTGTTTAAAGTGTTTCTCAAAAAACTTGAGGCACTCATTTTTTGAGAAGCGCAGCAATATCAATTCAGTGTGGCAACGTTTTTCGCTCAATCTGCCTCAGATTAAACGAAAAACGCTTTAACGATACGCTACCCTTGCCCGCGTGCCGGGCACAAGGCAGGGTGGTGAAAAAGGAGGCTTCAGATGACAGGTGGTATTTTCATTCTCTCCGGCGCCGGTTTGTCGGCGGAAAGCGGGCTCAAAACCTTTCGCGCCGAGGACGGGCTCTGGGAAGATCACCGGGTCGAGGATGTCGCCACGCCGGAGGCTTTTGCCCGCGACCCCGAACTTGTCCAGACCTTCTACAACATGCGCCGTGCGCAGGCGGCTCAGGCCTCCCCCAATGCGGCCCATCAGGCGCTGGCACGGCTTCAGGCCGACCATGATGCGCCGGTTTACCTTGTCACCCAGAATGTCGACGATCTTCTGGAGCGTGGTGGTGCGCGCAACGTGATCCATATGCATGGCGCCCTGAAAGACGCGCTTTGTGCCACCTGCGGTCACCGTTGGCCCGCGCCGATGGTGATGGACGTGAAAGACCCCTGCCCCTCTTGCGGCGCGCCCGCAACCCGGCCTGACATCGTCTGGTTCGGCGAAATCCCCTATCACATGGACGTCATCCAAGCGGCTTTGGAAGACAGCGAGCTGTTCGTCTCTATCGGCACCTCCGGCGTCGTCTACCCCGCAGCAGGGTTTAGCCAAATGGCGCGTCAGCTGGGGATCAAGACAATGGAATTGAACCTTGAGGCCTCAGGCGGGCGGTTTGACGAGGTGCGTGAGGGGCTTGCGAGTGTGGTTGTTCCACAATGGGTGGACGAGATTTTAGGCCGCTGAGCAACTTTGAGTATTTGAACAGCAAAGGAAACAAATGCGCCCCGGCCGCCGGTTCCTTTGCTGGAAAATACTCACCGAAACGCCGGTCCATGGACCCAGGTCGACAGGGAAAACCGCTCGCCTGAGGTCACGGGTGTCACCCGGTGCAGCACGAAGGACGGGAAGAGAACCGCAGAGCCCTTGGCGCGGTCGACTTCGCGAATGTTGGCGTCAGGTTGCAATTCGAGTGCACTGCCTTGGTACTGCGCTGGCTCGGAAAGCTGAACCACCATGGTCAGTTTACGCCGCGAGGCCAGAGCGCCTTCGCCGATGTCGGAGTGCCATGTGAAATGCCCCTGACGTTCGGCGCCGTAGCGGGCGACCTGCGGGCTTTCTCCAAAGTCTGTGAGCGCAAAATCGAAATTCGTGCGGTTGGCTTCGGCCACCAGCGTCATGATCCGCTCCATGATCCACTCCCCGCCATCGCGCTCATCGAGCCAAGCCAAATCGGCGCGTCGCAGGTTATGATCTGAGCGGTTTTTAACCAGCCCGGCGTCCGCGAGATCTTCTTCGCGGGCGAGCATCACAATCGCATCACATTCGGCAGGCGAGAACGCCTCCGGGAACGCATAGACGTTCAGCATGATCGGTCTCTTCAACTGTCAAGAAAGGGGGGCGACTCAGGCCGGTAATCTGCCGCATCGCTCAAATGCGTCCACTAAGCCATTTTTGAATTCGCGCAAGAAAAAAGGCACGCCTAAGCGTGCCTTTTAAATCTCAGTTTTTACGACATCAGTTGCCCATCGCACCGTGGTCATGCTCCATCGGCATTTCCATCTCTGTGCGCTCGAGATCGACGGGGATTTCCACCGTGATGTCGCCCGCCTTCTCAAAGGTCAGGGTCACGTTGACGATGTCGCCTTGGCTCATCGGCTTGAGAAGCCCCATGAACATCACATGATCACCGCCGCGCGCCAAGGCGTGTTTGCCATGCGCCGGAATGGTGAAGCCCTCGGGCACGTGCAGCATCTTCATTACGCCGTCGCCCATGTCTTTGTGGGTGTGCAGTTCGGTGATTTTGGAAATGTCGGCCTTGGCGTCGATCAGCTGATCGTCTTCATCGCCGGAGTTCTCGATGACAAAGAAGGCGGCGCCCGCTTTGGCCATCATCCCGGAGGAGCGCGCATAGGCGTCGTTGATGGTGATCTCGGCAAAGGCAGGTAGGGCAAAGGCACAGGCTAGCCCGGCCAGGAAGGTCGTTTTGAAAGTCATTTCAGGTCCTTGTGGTCTTTTGAGTGTCTTGAAAGGAAGAACTCAGACCAGCGGCGGAGCGCGCGCCCGCGGGCGCGGCGGCAAGGTCTCATGCGCATGATAGGACAGGTTCGGCGGGGAGAAGCGCAGCTCGTTTTGCGCCGGCGTCGGCAGGTCGAATGCCTCCGCCAGACCCGCAATCACCGACAGGGCACAGTCGGGACAAATGTGCGTCGGTCCGATCGGCTGTCCATCCGCATCGGTCAAAACCGTGATCGGCCCGGTACCAGTGCAAAGCACCACGGCGCCTGTCGCATCGCGCATGGTGCCCCGCGCCACGGCCATGGATTGGGACGTGACGATGAGCAAAAGCGCGACCAGAACGGCCTTTATCGTGCGGGATAAACGCATGGTACCGCGCACTTTAGCGAAGATGGCGTGAAAGGAAAGAGACCAAATGACACATCGCGTCACACAGAAAAACCCCGCGAAAGCTTAACCTTCGCGGGGTTCAATCCGTAAAATCCGAAAGGATTACGCGGCAGCCTGAGCTTTCGCGATGTCTTTCTTGATTTTCAGAGCGTTATCCGACAGCTCTTCGTCCTTGGCTTTGGCAAGGAAGGCGTCCAGACCGCCACGGTGGTCCACGGAACGCAGAGCAGCGGCGGAAATCCGCAGTTTGAAAGAACGGCCGAGGGCTTCCGAAATCAGCGTCACATCGTTGAGGTTCGGAAGGAAACGGCGGCGGGTTCTGTTTTTGGCGTGGCTGACATTGTTGCCAGTCATCGGGCCTTTACCGGTCAGTTCGCAACGACGCGACATGGGTTCATCCTCGTTTCTACTTTCGAAAGCACGCCCTGAATGACGCCCTCTCGCAGTTTAAAAGACTCGTTTCTGTCTTATTCGGCCCTCTTTTACGCGCCCCCGCCCCGGACGCAAGTCCGAAAAGCGATGAGAAACACGGGAAAACACCGATTTCCAACAGAAAAGGACACCGCCTGAGAGCCGTGCCCGAAATTCAGTTCGCGGTGCATAGGCGATCCCGGGAGAATCGTCAAGTCCCCTCTCGCTCACCCGTGTTGAAGGGCCGCCAATACATCCGCCGCCGCATGACCCGGCGTGATCTCGCCTTTGGCCACCTTGCTGGCGAGGCCGGTGATCATCGATTTGAGCGGCTCTTTTTCCAGTTGCGACAAAAGCCCAAGGCGAATGTCCTGACCAAACCAATATTCCGCCTGCTCGGAGCGGCGCTTGTCAAAGAACCCGTTCTCGCGCCGCCACTCGGCCAGCGTTGTCATCTCGCCCCAAGCCTCTTGCAGGCCCTTTTCCTCAATCGCGGACACGGTCATCGCCTTGGGGAAATCCTGCGGGTCTTGCGGGCGTTTACGGATGAGGCGCAGAGCCCCGGCGTAATCGGCACAGGTGCGTTGCGCGGCAGGTTTCAAATCGCCATCCGCCTTGTTCACCAAAATGATGTCCGCCATTTCCATGATGCCGCGTTTGACGCCTTGCAATTCGTCGCCCCCCGCAGGCGCCAGCAAAAGCAAAAACAGATCGGACATCTCGGCGACCACGGTCTCGGATTGGCCCACGCCCACGGTCTCGATGAGGATCAGATCATACCCCGCCGCTTCACATAGCGCGACGGCTTCGCGCGTGCGTCGCGCCACGCCGCCCAGTTCGGATTGGGACGGAGACGGGCGGATAAAGGCATCGCGTTCCCGCGACAGCATCTCCATCCGCGTCTTATCGCCCAGGATCGAGCCGCCCGAGCGAGACGAAGACGGGTCGACAGCCAGCACGGCGACCTTCAACCCCTGTTTGATGAGCATCATGCCAAAACTCTCGATAAAGGTGGATTTGCCCACCCCCGGCGTGCCCGACAGACCAAGGCGCAGCGCCTGACGCCCGCTTTTGCCGATCAGTTCCATCAACTCGATCGCCTGCGCCCGATGATCCGCCCGTGCGCTTTCGACCAATGTGATCGCCCGCGCCAGCGCTCGGCGATTTCCTGCGATGACCTGTTCGGCAAGCTCTTTGATGTCCATGATGACCTTCCGGGTTGCGGAGCGTTGATGCAGTTTTTCCCGCAGCCTTGCCGCTTTGTCCACCCCTGCCCTCTTTTCGGCCTCTCAGCTTTCGATCATAAGGAGACATGTTCACACCCCGCCTGCCCATTGATGACGTTCTTGGTGATCTGACCGACGCCCTTGCGACCCACGGTCGTGCTGTTCTTATGGCACCGCCCGGGGCCGGGAAAACCACGCGCGTGCCTCTGGCGCTGCTTCCCCTCATCGAGGGGAAAATCGTCATGCTCGAACCCCGTCGCTTGGCGGCGCGCACGGCGGCGGAACGTATGGCGGAGACCCTAGGCGAACGCGCGGGCGAGACCGTCGGCTACCGCATCCGAGGCGAAGCTAAGGTCTCGAAAGCCACCCGGATCGAAGTGGTGACCGAGGGTATTCTTACACGAATGCTACAAACTGATCCGGAATTGACCGGGATTGGCGCCATAATCTTTGACGAATTCCACGAACGCAGCCTGAACGCCGATCTCGGTCTCGCGCTCACTTGGGAGGTGCGGCAGGCGCTGCGGGATGATCTCGCGCTCGTGGTCATGTCCGCGACCTTGGACGCGGCCCCCGTCGCCGCTCTTCTGGACGATGCCCCCGTGATCCGCTCCGAAGGCCGCGCCTATCCGGTCGAAACCCGCTGGCTCGACGCACCTGTACCAAAGACCCAGCGCCTGGAACAAGCCGTCGCCGATCTCACGCTCAAAGCGGTCGCAGAGGCCGAAGGATCGGCGCTGGTCTTTCTGCCCGGCGAGGGTGAAATCCGTCGCGTTCAGAGCCTGCTGGAAGGCCGCGTGCCACCAGATTGCACTCTGCGCCCGTTGTTCGGCGCGATGAAATTCGCCGACCAACGCGCCGCCATCGCCCCCACAAAAGCTGGGCGCAAGATCGTGTTGGCGACCTCGATTGCCGAGACCTCTCTCACCATCGAAGACGTGCGTATCGTCGTGGACGCAGGACGCGCGCGCCGTGCGCGGTTCGATCCCGCCTCAGGCATGTCGCGACTGGTCACGGAGCGGGTCTCGAAAGCCGAAGCCGAACAGCGTCGCGGCCGTGCCGGACGGGTCTCCGAAGGGGTGTGTTATCGGCTTTGGACCAAGGGCGAAGAAGGCGCGCTGTCCAGCTTTGCGCCTGCGGAGATCGAAACGGCTGACCTGACCGGGCTCGCTTTGGAACTCGCACTTTGGGGCGCATCTGAGGGGGATTTGGCCTTTCTCACACCGCCCCCGCCGGGGCCCTTGGGAGAGGCAAGAGCCCTCCTGCAAAGCCTCGGCGCGATGAGGCCTGAGGGGCGGATCACCGAGCATGGCAAGGCGCTATCTGCCAAACCGCTGCATCCGAGGCTTGCACATATGCTACAAATCGCGGGACAACAGGCCGCCGATTTGGCCGCAATGTTGAACGAACGCGATCCATTGCGGGGCGCGGGCGTGGACCTGTCTTTACGGATGCGGGCCTTGCAAAGCCCTGGCACGGCCGATCGCGGCGTGATTGAACGCGTCAAACAGGAGGCCAAGCGGTTGCGTCAGGGCCTGCCGCACATCGAACCGATGAGCCTCGGCGAAATGGCGGCTCTGGCCTACCCGGATCGAGTGGGCTTGCGCCGTGCAGGTGACCAACCGCGCTATTTGTTGTCAGGTGGCAAAGGCGCCGTGATGCCGGAGAGCGACGACTTGGCCTCTGCCCGCTTGATCGTGGTGACGGACACCGACGGCGCCGCGCGGGATGCGCGCATCCGGCAGGCCGTTCAGATCAGCGAAGGCGAGCTGCGCGGCCTCTATGGCGATCAAATCGCTTGGCACGAGGTCTGTGACTGGGACAGGCGCGAGAAACGCGTGGTGGCCCGTCGGCGCGAGATGTTTGGCGCTTTGGTGCTGGATGATCGTCAGTGGAAAGACGCCCCGAAAGAGGCGCTGGCCCGTGGCGCTTTGGTGGGCTTGCGACAGATCGGCCTGCCTTGGAGCGATGCGGCAAAGCGCTTTGCCGCCCGCGTGCACCTGATGGGCGACAGCTATCCCGATATGTCGGAAGAGGCACTGCTCGCCACGCTTGAAGACTGGCTTTTGCCCTATCTCAAAGGCGCGAAAACCGAGGCGGCGCTGCGGGCGCTGGACATCACTGACGCGCTTCGGGCCATGTTGGATTGGGATCAAATGCAGCGACTTGATCGCGAGGTTCCTGGACATTTCGAAAGCCCCGTGGGTCGCAAATTGCCGATTGATTATTCCGGCGAGCATCCGGAAGTCACGGGCAGGCTTCAGGAATTTTTCGGCACCACGCGGCATCCGACCGTGGGGCCGAACCATGTGCCTTTGAAAGTGGTGCTGACCTCTCCGGCGCATCGTCCGGTTCAGGTGACGATGGATTTGCCGAATTTCTGGAAAACATCCTATGCCGATGTGCGCAAAGATATGCGTGGGCGCTATCCAAAACACCCTTGGCCCGAAGATCCGACCGAGGCCGATCCAACGCTGCGTGCCAAGCGGCGGGGCACGTAATCCGGCTTTGGCGTTTACGGATCTTTAAAGACTGTGACAGTCCGCCCGCGAGAAATGTGACAGGGTTTTAACCTTTGCTCCGCCCTTTATGACAGGACGTTAAGGTTAATCTGATTAAGGTTAACGCGTGCAAAAGGGATGGCACAGCCTTAGCGGCTGGCCACCAGCTCCCGCCAAAACAACGGCGCCATGAGCGCGTAGACCGTCGCCATTTCGAGCCGTCCGAGATACATGCCAAAACTCAGGACAAGCTTGGAGGCCGTGTCCAGAGTGGCGAAATTGCCCGCAGGTCCGATGACATCACCCACCCCTGGCCCGACGTTTGCCAGAGCTGTCAAAGCGCCGGAGAGCGCGGTCGACATATCGGCGCCGAAAAAGCTCAGGAGCGAGGCCAACACGCCGAAGGTTGCCGCATAGAGCACGAAAAATGCGATGACGCCGGAGAGCGCATCGGGGGCAACCGGACGGCCTTCGTACTTCACGAATGTGATCCGATGCGGCGCATAGCTCATCCGAATTTGCGCCAGAAGCGCTCGAAAGGCTACGAGCCAGCGCATGGCTTTCGCGCCACCTGCCGTCGACCCGGTGGCCCCTCCGACCGCCGTCAGGGCGAAGAATGCGGCCACGGCGAAAGGTCCCCAAAGCGTGTAATCTGTCGTGGCATAGCCGGTGGTCGTCACCACTGAGACGACATTGAACGCCACGAGGCGAAGCGCATCAGGCAGCGTTTCATCTCGCGTATACATGAGCCACACGGCAAGGATCGCGATCGACACACCAAGAGATTTCAGCATTGCCACGACCTGTTCAGAGCGCCAGTTTCCGTGACGCATCCCCCTGATATACCAGGAAAACGGCAGGGCGCCGGCCAACATGAAGAGGGTGCAGGTCCATTGCAGAAAGCCGCTTTGGAAATGGCCGAAAGAGGCGTCATAGCCCGAATAGCCGCCGGTCGAGAGCGTGGTCAAAGCATGGGTCAGCGCATCGAAGGGCGACATGCCCCCCAAGAGATAGAGCAGGCCACATATCGCGATGAGCGCAAAATAAATCTGCAAGGTGGCGGAGGCAAACATGGTTGCGTTGCGCAGTTCCCGCTCGCCGGTCTCGGAGCTTTCCGAACGGAAAAGCTGCATCCCGCCGACCTTGAGGATCGGCAACAGCGCGATGCCTGTGACGATGAAGCCGACCCCGCCGACCGCCTGCAGAGCCGCGCGCCAGAAGATGATGCCACGCGGCGTGTCATCAAGGCCGGACATCACGGTGGAGCCGGTGGTGGTGATCCCCGACATGGCCTCGAAAAACGCGTCTGTGAGCGAGAGATTGTAAAGGTGCAAAGGCCCCGCACCGCAAAGGGCCGCGACCATCCAGACCGAGGAAGTCAGGAGAAACGTGTGCAAAGGGCGCAAATTCTCGGTGCGCGGTGAAGAGGCCAACGCCAAAGCGCCGCCCAGGAACCCGAAGAAGAAGGCGGATTCCTCGAACACCGACGCCGTGTCGGGAAAGGCCACGGCCACCACCCCCATGAGAGCGGCGAAAAACACCATGACCAAACCATTGATGAAGATGACGAAGCTCATTCCCGCCCACCTTGTCACGCGCGGCGCACCTATACTGCGGCGCGTCAGTTCTGGGAAATCACAATTTCAGGGGCACAGGCAAGATAAAAACAGGCAAGACAAACCTGTCGGCTCACCCATGCCACGGCCCGTGTTGACCGTCGCTGCCTTCTATGCGTTCGAACCCATGGGCGCCGAAGAAATCGCGTTGTGCCTGAATGAGATCGGTGGTGCCGCGGCCCTGTCGCATGGTGTCGAAATAGGCCAATGCGTTTGAGAGCGCAGGCACGGGCAGACCCGCCGAGGTGGCGTAAGACACCACGATGCGCAGTGCCGACAGGCCGGTTTTCATATGCGCGATGAAAGCGGGACTGAAGATCAATTGGTCCTGCGGCAGACCATTACGGATCGCAGCGGCCATATCGTCCAGAAGCGCGGAGCGGATGATGCAGCCCTCGCGCCAGACCTCGGCGGCACGGGCCAGATCGAGACCCCAGTCATAGTGATCGGAGGCCGCTTTCAAAAGCTTGAAGCCCTGATCGTAGGCCACGAGTTTGGCCACCAAAAGCGCCTGTTCGAAATCCGTTTCCTTGGGCAAGGTCAGGTGATGTTCCGGCTCGGTGCCAAAAATCTCCGCCCCCGCCAAACGCGTCTCTTTTTCCGAGGACCAGGAGCGCGCAGCGACGGCGGCCTCAATGGTCGAAGGAGATTGGCCCAAAGTGAGCGCCTCGATCGCAGTCCAGCGCCCGGTGCCTTTTTGCCCGGCCTTGTCGACGATGACCTCGACCATCGGCTTACCGGTTTTAGGATCATTGGTCTGAAGCACCTTGCCGGAGATTTCCACGAGATAGGAGTTGAGCGGGCCGTTGTCCCAGCGCGCGAACAGGGCGCCGATTTCTTCGGGGGCTTTATGTGCACCATCACGCATGAGGCCGTAAATCTCGGCGATCATTTGCATATCGGCATATTCGATACCGTTGTGCACGGTCTTGACGAAATGCCCGGCGCCATCCGGGCCAAAATGCGCAGCACAGGGATCGCCGTCATGTTTGGCGGAAATCGCCTCGATGATGTCGCGGATCGTCTCATAGGACGCCGGGTTGCCGCCCACCATAATAGACGGCCCATGACGCGCGCCTTCTTCGCCGCCCGACACGCCCATGCCGATGAAATTCAGACCCTTTTCGCGCAGAGCGGACTCGCGACGCCGGGTGTCGTGGAAATCGGCATTGCCCGCGTCGATGATCATATCGCCATCATCGAGCAACGGCGTGAGCGCCTCGATCACCGCATCGACCGGGCCGCCCGCTTTGACCATGATGATCACGGCGCGGGGGGCCTCAAGCGCAGCCACAAGCTCTTCGTAGGTTTTCGTCGGCACCAAGGCCTCCCGCAAGTCGCCGCTTTCAGCGATGAACGCGTCGGTGACGGAGCCGGTGCGATTAAACACCGCGATAGGAAAGCCTTTTTCGGCGATGTTGAGCGACAGGTTCGCCCCCATGACGCCCAATCCGACGAGACCGATGCGGGCTTTGGTGCTGAATTGGGACATGGGACACTCCTTGATCGCGGGCTTTGGGATAGGTTTAGGCACGCGCAGTTGTGCCTGTTGCGCCTACACTTATGGCGAAACCAGCGCCTGGCAAGAGGGGCTGAAATCGCCACTGGGGCATGTGTGGATCGGTAGATTTCTGCGAATGGCTTGCAATTTGGGAAAGTTCGCCCTATGTATATACGAAATATAGACAAAACAGGCACATATCGAGTTCATGGTACCCCTTCTCAAATCCGCTTGGACAGGCGTTTTCGACCCGCTTCTGCGTCGCCCCGACCGCGTGCAATCTGCTGCGCTGTGTTGGCGTAACGGCAAGAAAGGTAAGGAAGTTCTCCTGATCACCTCGCGCGATACGGGGCGTTGGATCATTCCGAAAGGCTGGCCGATCCGGGGGCTCGATGGCGCAGGCACTGCAGCCCAGGAAGCCTGGGAAGAGGCCGGTGTAAAACCCGTGCCGCGCACGTCCAAACCGCTGGGCCTTTATCACTATATCAAGAAGCTCGACAACGGCTTGCCCGCGCCGGTGGAGGCCACGGTCTACTCGATCGAGGTCGATCATCTCGAGGACGAGTTCCCGGAAAAGAGCCAGCGCAAACGCAGCTGGATGTCGCCGAAACAGGCGGCTGCTCTGGTCGATGAGCCAGAGCTGCGCGAGTTGCTTCTCGACTTCTGAAACGATTTACCCTGCGCTCAAGAGACGCGAAAGGCTTGCATTGCAAGGCCGGGCACGCTAGCGCTGCGCCGTTTGTAACAGAAAAATGACGGGCCAGGGCAAAGATGTCTGAGAGCGAAGAGCACGGAAAACAGTGGAAAACCCTCGACAAGGATCTTAATCGGATCAGCCAGATCGAGTTGGCCACCTTTCACATCGCGCGCCCTATGGTGGGGCTCGGGGTCGCTTTGGCCTTTATCATCGTCGCGGGGCTATTTGCCGCTTTGGTCTTTGGCGGACAACCCGGCTCTGCCGTGGTGATCGCCGCCGCCGCTTTGGGCGCCTATATGGCGATCAACATTGGCGCCAACGATGTGGCGAACAACATGGGCCCTGCCGTCGGCGCCAACGCCCTGACCATGGGCGGCGCCATCGTGATTGCCGCGCTTTGCGAAAGTGCGGGCGCGCTTTTGGCGGGCGGCGATGTGGTCTCGACCATTTCCAAAGGCATCATAGACCCCAGCGCCGTCGCCAACACGCAGGTCTTTATCTGGGCGATGATGGCCGCGCTTTTGTCCTCCGCACTCTGGGTCAACCTCGCAACCTGGATCGGCGCACCCGTGTCCACCACGCACTCCGTCGTGGGCGGCGTCATGGGCGCAGGGATTGCCGCGGCGGGCTTTGCCACGGTGAACTGGGGCTCGATGGGCCTCATCGCACTGAGCTGGGTGATCTCACCCCTGCTGGGCGGCGTGATCGCGGCCGGGTTCCTGTGGTTCATCAAGGCCCGGATCATGTATCAAGCCGACAAGATCGAAGCCGCGCGCCGCTGGGTGCCGGTGCTGATCGGCATCATGATGGGCACATTCGCGACCTACCTCGCCGTCAAGGGCCTCAAGAAAATCGTCAGCGTCGATCTTTTGACAGCTCTTCTGATCGGTCTGGGCATGGGCGCATTGTCCTACGTGGCCTCCGCGCCGCTGGTGCGCCGTCAATCCGAAGGGCTGGAAAACCGCAACAAGTCTCTCAAGGTGCTTTTCGGCCTGCCACTGGTGATTTCTGCCGCCCTTTTGTCCTTTGCCCATGGCGCCAATGACGTCGCCAATGCGGTCGGTCCTCTGGCCGCCATCGTCCATGCCAATGCCTCTGGCGAATTCGCAGGCAAGGTGAACATCCCCCATTGGGTCATGGTGATCGGCGCCTTCGGCATTTCTTTCGGACTCATCCTGTTCGGTCCGAAACTGATCAAAATGGTCGGCAGCCAGATCACCAAGCTGAACCCGATGCGGGCCTATTGCGTGGCGCTTTCCGCCGCGATCACCGTCATCGTCGCAAGCTGGCTGGGCCTGCCGGTCTCCTCGACCCATATCGCTGTGGGCGGGGTGTTTGGCGTCGGCTTCTTTCGCGAATGGTATCATGAAAAACGCCTCGACGAGACGATGCGCAAAAAGAGAGACCTGCGCATCGCCGCCGAGGAACGCCGCCGCCGCAAATTGGTCCGCCGCAGCCATTTCATGACCATCGTCGCCGCCTGGGTGATCACGGTTCCCGCCGCAGCCCTGTTGTCGGCCATCACCTTTTGGTTGCTGTCGCATCTCGCGGGCTGACGCCTCCTCTCATGCACCACAAAAAAGGGCGCCCTCACCGGCGCCCTTTCTGTTGTCATTGCAGGTGAAATACTCACTCCACACGCACTCACTCCACACACCAGCGCATGATGGATTTTTGCGCATGGAGACGGTTTTCAGCCTCGTCGAAAATCACCGATTGCGGGCCGTCCATCACGTTGTTCGTCACCTCATCGCCGCGGTGCGCCGGAAGGCAATGCATGAACAAAGCGTCCGGGTTGGCGTGTGACATCAGCTTGCGATCCACCCGGTAGGGGCGGAGCTGGTTGTGGCGACGTTCGCGCGCGGACGCCGGATCGTGCATCGAGACCCAGGTATCGGTGACGACAAGATCGGCGCCTGCGACAGCCTCTTCGGCATCACGGGTGATCTCGATGGTCGATCCATTGGCACGCGCCTCTTCGACAAACCCCATCTCGGGATCGAGCGGTTCTGGCCCTGCAAAGGTCATGTCAAAGCCGAACTGACCGGCGGCATGGATAAACGACGCGCAGACGTTGTTGCCATCGCCCAACCAGACGACTTTCTTGCCCTTGATCGAGCCGCGATGCTCCTCATAGGTCAGGATGTCGGCCATGATCTGGCACGGATGAGTCCGGTTCGTCAGCCCGTTGATCACCGGCACAGAGGCATATTCCGCCATCTCCAAAAGCGTTTGCTCCTCGAAGGTGCGGATCATGATCATATCGACGTAGCGCGACAACACGCGGGCGGTGTCGGCGATGGTTTCACCGTGGCCAAGTTGCATATCGGCCCCCGAAAGCACCATGGTCTGGCCGCCCATCTGGCGCACGCCCACGTCAAAAGACACGCGCGTCCGGGTCGAGGGTTTCTCAAAAATCAGCGCGACCATTTTGTCTTTGAGCGGCTGTTCCGCATCGAGCGCGGCTTTCGGTTTGTCGTAACGCGCGTTTTTGGTGAGCTTCGCGGTTTCGATGATCCGGTGCAGATCCTGCGCGGAGGTTTTGTGAATGTCGAGGAAGTGGTTCATAGGTCTGGTCTCTTCGTCTGTCAGAGCGCGCTGGCGGCGGCATCAATCCGCGACACGGCCTCGGCAATCTCTTCGTCAGTGATATTCAGCGCGGGCAAGAGCCGCACCACGTTGTCGGCGGCGGGCACGGTCAGAACACCTTGCTCATAGCCTTTGCCCACCAGATCGGCAGGCGCGATTTTGCATTTGAGGCCCAGCATGAGGCCTTCGCCACGGACGCCTTCAAAGACATCCGGGTGATCGGCCACGAGGCCTTCGAGTTTCTGGCGCATCAGCCCCGCCTTGCGGTTCACCTCGGCGAGGAAGTCGGGATCGGACACGATCTCCATCACCTTCAGCCCGATGGCACAGCCCAGAGGATTGCCACCATAGGTGGACCCGTGCGTGCCTGCGGTCATGCCAGAGGCCGCGTCTTCGGTGGCCAGAACGGCCCCAAGCGGAAAGCCCCCGCCGATGCCTTTGGCAACCATCATGATGTCGGGCGTCACGCCAGCGTATTCATGAGCGAAAAGTTTGCCGGTCCGCGCGACGCCGCATTGCACCTCGTCGAACATCAACAGACAGCCTTTGGCCGCCGCAATCTCGCGCAGCAGTTTCAGCGCCTCGTCGGGGACGACACGAATGCCGCCTTCGCCCTGCACAGGTTCGATCAGGATTGCCGCCGTTTTGTCCGTGACGTGATCCGCGACAGTGTCCCAGTCGCCAAACGGCAGATGGACAAACCCCGGCATCAGGGGGCCAAAGCCCTTGACCATTTTCTCGGAGCCGGAGGCGGCAATCGCGCCGGTGGAGCGACCATGGAAACAGCCCTCAAAGGTGATGATCTCGGTCTTTTCCGGCTGGCCTTTTTCATACCAGTATTTGCGCGCCATCTTGATCGCCAGCTCAGCGGCCTCGGTGCCGGAGTTGGTGAAGAAACACGTGTCGGCGAAAGTGGTCTCGACCAGCTTGTCCGCGAGCGCCTCCTGCGCCGGGATCTTGTAGAGGTTCGACACATGCCAGAGCGTGTCCGCCTGCGCCTTCAGTGTCTCCGCCAGTTCCGGGTTGGCGTGGCCCAGAGTGTTCACCGCGATGCCCGCGCCCAGATCGAGGAAACGTCGCCCATCCGCCTCGATCAGCCAAGAGCCTTCGCCTTTGACGAAGGACAAGGGAGCCCGGTTGTAGGTCGGCAGAACGGGTGAAATCATCTCTGTGGTTCCTCTGAAAATGAGAGGCCTCATGGGTGGCGAAAGCCAGCGGGCCTGTCAACGGTTGGGACGGGGATTTTGCGGTATTTTGCAAGCTTTGCGCCAGTTTGGCGCGTTTTGTGCCGTGGACATCACGTCTCGGCACGGCAGAACGGACGTCTTACGCGTTACGGCGTCGACGTCGGATGATACGGGCATATGTGCGGATCATGTTCATAGGATGCGCTTTACGGGCATAGCGCGGGTACTGTCAAAGGGTATTTGGCGGGGATGGTCAGTTTGCCGACAGAAATGTCGAATTGCCGACCGCGCGCGAGGATGAGCCTCCGCCGACCGTGATGCGTTTTGCCACCACAGGTTTCGCGGCCACTTGCGGCGCACCAAGCGCGATCTGGCGTTTCAGTGCAGACACTTGGTCGATCAGCGACATGCCAAATCCGACCTTCCGGTCACCTCGCGTGCCGAGCGACGACACGACGGACACGATCGCGGGCCGCACCCCGTCATAGGCAAAGACCGGCGCGCCGGACGACCCGAACGTGATGTCGCAATCGAAGCTGTAGATGTCATCGGAATAGTCGAGCACATGACATTCCCGCTGGATCGAGAGCGCCGCGTTGCGTCCGCGCCCGTAGGAGGCGACCATCAGCTCGCCACGGGGTTTTGAGCTGCGATGTACCGCGAAGGGCCGCGCCAGCGCCGTAGGGATCGGAGAGGCCAGTTTGATCAGCGCCAGATCGTTGCGGATGTTCGCAGCTGTCACCTCACGCTGCGCTTCATAGCCGGGCGAGACCGCCACGGCATAGCCGCGCGAGGCGGCGATATAGTCGCCATTCCTGAGCCCTGCACGAAACAGAATGCGCGCGGGCGGCACGGGCGTGTTGTCCTCGCCGACCACACAATGCGCTGCCGTCAGCACAAGATCATCAGCGATCAAAGCGCCTGTACAGGTGTTCTGCCCGGCAATATCGAGCCTCCCGACCCCCTCCCAGCCGATCAACTCGGCCCGGCGGTCGGCGCTGTCCAATTCGGACGGCAGGCTGTCGGCGGCCATTGCGGCCCCCGCCAGACACAGACAGGTAAAAACTGCTGTTACGCATTTTCTTAAAATCATTGCGAGCCCATTTGATCGAAACTCTCAATGGATTACCGCTTAAATCGGGCAAAAGTTTGATGGCGATCAGAGCCTTCCTGCGCGACGCCGTCAGACAGCATCAACTGCCAGCAAATCGGCCTCATAGCTTTTCACCACCTGGCGCGCGGCACGTCCGTAATTGTTGAAATCTGATTGCAGCTCAGGGAAAAGGCCGAACAACTCCTCACACTCCGCGCTCCGCAAGGCATAGTGCGCCATGGCGCCCGGATGAAAGCTCTCCGATGCAATGCCTTCCGAGAACACCAATTCGTGCTGGTCGAATAGCATGTGGTAGTAGGTGACATACCCAGTTTCGCGCAGACGAATTGTGGTGCCATTCACCAGATGCTTGGCGGCCAAAAGCACCTCATTTACACCCAAAAGAAGTTCCGCCGCGACACTGCTATGAAGCACCCGATGCTGTTGCGACACGGTGAGCGGGCGATCATTGCCCAAGACGCCTTGGTCGATTTCAACAGGCGCAAAGGCCCCATGTGCCCTGGCGGTCGCATGTCCGATCCAGCGCACGGGTTGCAAACCGTGATCCTGTGTCATCACCATATCGCCCGGCTTGATATTTTCGACCACTTCCCAACCGCCAAGGGTCTTGATCCGCGTGCCTTTGGCGAAACAGACCGGCAATTCGATTTCATTCTGATTGGTGAGGTCGAAATCCAAAATCGCGTTCCGTTCGATCAGGCTGACCAGTTGCGGTACCCCGAGGAGGTTCAACAAGGGAATATCGAGCGCCTCGGACAAAAGCCCGTCCAAAAGCGCCGCCGGGTCGCCCTCCGGATACTCCACATAGGTCTGACCATCGACCTCCCAGGCGTTGAAGGGCACAGACGACGACAGCGACAGTTCTATGCCCAGAATCGTGACGCTGACACTCGCCTCACCGCTGCCGATGAAAGTCGCATTGGCGTCATTCCACGTCGCATTTTCCGTGCTGTCCCAGTTGATGTCACCATCCGTATCGCCCACATCCAGCGTACCGGTCTGCGGCCCGGAAAAGGAACTGACAAGCATCGTGTCCAACAGCCCTTCGGCATTCAGAAGCGACCCGTTGTACATGTAAACATCGTCGAGTGTGCGCTGTACCATGATCCATCCTAAATTATTGAGAGTTTCTAATTTCAATCTTAGCGTGCATCAAAAGCATCCTAACACACCAATAAAGTGCAATCCAAGTTTGCGAGTATGCGCACCGCGGAATCGGTAAAAAATCCGTGGAAGCTGATAAAAAATGCACAAAAAAAACCTCCGCAGTCAAAGCTGCGGAGGGCGCTGTCCTCACATCGAAAACAATAAAATCTGAGGCCTGATATTGTTGATAGATGCCTTTGACGAATCGGTCGCCCCGAGGCGGCCGCGTCAGGATTTCAGCTTGGTGCCGCGTTTGAAGAAGGTCCAATCGACAAAGACCACCACAGCCGTCACCGCCGTCATCACCGCAAGGCCCAGCCAGGGCGAGCTGTCCGAGGTGCCGATGATGCCGTAACGCACGCCGTCGATCAGGTAGAACACCGGATTCAGATGGGTCAGCACTTTGAACCACTGCGGCAGGGTTTCGACGGAATAGAAGGTGCCCGACAGAAACGACAGCGGCGTGATGATGAAATTGGTGATCGCGGCCATGTGGTCGAATTTCTGGCTCACAATACCTGCCAGAACGCCCAAACCCCCGATGAACAGCGCGCCCAAAAGGATAAAAGCAATCGCGAAGAGCGGATGATGCAGCGGCAGGCCGACAAAGATCGACATCACGGCCCAGATCGCGAAGGCCACGACCATGCCGCGCGCCACCCCGCCCGACAGGTAGCCGATCACCAACTCAGAGGGCGACAGCGGCGGCATCAGCGTGTCGACGATATTGCCCTGCACCTTCGAGATCATGATCGACGACGAGGTGTTGGCGAAAGCGTTCTGGATCACCGTCATGGTCAGGATGCCGGGCGCGAGGAAATGCACGAAGGGCACGCCCATCACATCGCCGCGCGAGGGACCGATGGCGAGCGTGAAAATCGTCAGGAACAACCCCGCCGTCACCAAAGGCGCCAGAAGCGTTTGCGTCCAGACCGCCAGAAACCGGCGGATCTCGCGCAGCATCAGCGTGTAAAGCCCCAGCCAATTGACGCGACCAAAGCGCCGCACTCCCATCTGAATTTCATATTCAGCCATGTTCATCCCCTTGTTCATCCCACATGCGCCTTGCTATATAGGCACGCGCCCCTCGTGTAGAGCCATGCGGAAGACCATTGTTTTTCCTGCTGGCCCGCTTGTAACCGCAAGCGTGGTGCTTAAAATAGGGGTTAGACGAAATTCTCAAGCACGCCTTGCCGGACTTTGGCCAATTTGGACCGCATATGTCTTGTGCAAGGGTGATCATGATGCGGGCGCAGCCCGGATCAGCAGACAACCGAAGGAAACACGATGTCCTGGACCGATGAGCGCGTCGAACTGTTGAAGAAAATGTGGGGCGAAGGTCAATCCGCCTCTCAGATCGCCAAGGAGCTTGGCGGTGTGACGCGCAATGCGGTGATCGGCAAGGTGCACCGTCTGGGCCTGTCGAACCGTGCCGGATCGGGCGCCGCCGCGAAACCCGCAGCCGCCCCCAAGGCGAAACCCGCAGCAGCCGCCAAACCCAAGACCGAAGCCAAGCCGAAGCCTGCCGCGAAACCGGCGGAGGCCCCTGTCTCCGCCGAGGCCGCCCCGAAACCGGTGAGCCCGGCGCGCCGCGCGATCATTCCGGCAGGGCAACCCCTGCCGCCGCAGCCCTCGACCAATGAGATCCCCGCCGAAGCTCTGGCGAAGGTCAACGAGGTCGAGAAAAAGGCCAAGAAGCTGTCGGTGATGGAACTGACCGAGAAGACCTGCAAATGGCCGGTGGGCGATCCGGCGACCGAAGACTTCTGGTTCTGTGGCCTGCCGTCGCAAGCCGGCAAGCCCTATTGCGAGGCCCATGTGGGCGTGGCCTTCCAGCCGATGTCCTCGCGTCGCGACCGTCGCCGCTGAGATTGCCCGCGCTGATATATGTGTGACCCCATGTAAACAGGTCGCCTTTCTGAAGAGAGGGGCGGCCTTTTTCAGGCTCACCCTGCGCATCACTGAACAGAATTCGCACAGATTTGGCGGTTTTCCGCATAGACCTGTTTGCTCACGCACAAAATCTGTTTGAGACTGCGGAATATGAGAGGGACCGGACAGCCGTTAGCTTTGGCGCATCTTAAACATCCATGCCAAAGAAAGCTTTGACATCATGAAAAACCTGCTTCTCTCCACCGCCGTTCTCATCGGCGCCGCCGCTGCCGCCAATGCCGAGCCGGTAAAATATGTGCTTGATCCGTCGCACAGCCAGATCGTGTTCTCCTACGAGCACCTCGGCTACTCCACCACCACCGGCATGTTCTCCGGCTTCGACGGTGAGATCATGTTCGACGAGGCCGATCCGGCCGCGTCCTCCGTCTCCGTGTCCTTCCCGACCGACAGCCTCTACACCGGCTGGGCCGAGCGCACCGCGCACTTCCTGACCGGCGACTTCTTCGGCGCCGAAGAGAACCCGACGATCTCCTTCGTGTCCACCGGCATCGAAGTGACCGGCGAAGACGAAGGTAAGATCACCGGAGATCTGACCATCAACGGCATCACCAAATCCGTCGTGATCGACGCCGAACTGACCCAAAAAGCCGACCACCCGATGGAGAACAAGCCCTGGGTCGGTTTTGACGGCGAGCTGACCGTGTTGCGCTCCGACTTCGACATGGGTCAATTCGCCCCCTACGTCTCCGACGAGGTCGAGATCGAAATCTCCATCGAAGCCACCCCGGCTGAGTAACTCTCGCCCTCCCCGAATGAAGAAGGCCGCCGGAGCGATCCGGCGGCCTTTTTGTTTGCTCGATTGAGGGACGCGGCGGCTTACTGCCGCACCGCCGTCAATTCGGTCGCGACCTCGACGCCAAAGCCCACCGTGCCCTCGTCCTCATAGCCCGCGCCCATGCCGAAGTCGCGGCGATCCAAGGCGGTGGTGCCAGACATCGTGGCGCGATCGCCGTCGAGTGTGAGATCGAAAGCCAGCGTCACGGGCACGGTCTGGCCGACCAGCGTGAGCGTGCCCACCGCCTCATGCGATGTGCCCTCAAGGCGCGTGATCTCGCCCGTGAAAGTCGCGGTCGCGTAAGTGTCTGTGTTGAAGAACTCCGGCCCCTGCGCCTGTTGCGTGACAGAGCCGAGCGACAAAGAGGTGGTGTCGATGGTGACCGTCACCTCGCCCGCACCGGTCTCGTCGTCATAGGCGATGGCGGCGGTCCAATTGGCAAAGCTGCCCTCGACCGGTGCGCCCATCTGGGTCACGGAGATCGTCAGGCTGCCCTGCTCCACCGCCCAAGCGGGAAGCTCGGAGGTGATCTCCACCTGCTCCATCGGCGCGGCGCTGGCCGCCTCTTCATGCTCCTGCAAAGGCACGACAAAGGGAAAGGCCACGACGGCAATCCAAAGCACGGCGGCCAGAACGGGAGGAAGCGCAGAGGCGTGGCTCGCGCCCTCGACACCCGCTTCCGTGCCGCGCAGCATGCGCGACAGCACGCCGTCTTTCTCGATCACCGCATGTTTGAGCGCGCCCAAAATGTGCAGCGCCACGGTGACGAAAATCACCCAGGCCGACAGCCCATGCACCGCGCCCGCCATCTGGGCGACGTCTTCGGATTTTGGCACGAAAGGCAGGTCCTGACCAAAGGGCCAGAGGATCGGGGCAAAGCCGGTTTCTGCGGAATGCATCACCCAGCCCGACAAGGGCATGATCAGGATCGCGCCGTAGAGCATCCAATGGATCACTTCGGCCAGCAAGGTCTCGGCCTTGCGCTCCGGATGCACTGGCACGGGTTTCGTCTGGGTGAACGCCCAGAGGATGCGCAGCACGGCGAGGCCAAGCACGGTGACGCCGATGGTTTTATGCACGGAATAGAGGGTTTGGAGCCGGTCAGCGGTCTCCGCCGTGCGGGGCGTGTTCTCGCCAATAAGACCAAGCGCGAGGTCCGCGAGGATCAAAAGCGCGATGGACCAGTGGAAAAAGCGCGCGGCGGCGCCGTAACGGGTGGCTGTGTTGGTGAGCATAGGGCGACCTGTGTGCGAGGAGATGTGCGTGTGAGTTTGACGCGAGGTTACCCGAAGGCCGTGCCCCAAGCATTAGCGCCGCCCGCACATTACCTGTGCGCGCGGCGTGCGATTTCGAACAGATCACGTCAGAAGCTGCGCGTCCACCCCACAGAAGCAGAGATTTGACGCATTTCAAGCTCTGCCGTACCACCGCCATTGGCCACGGGGATCGGCCCCGAGACGGTGTTTTCCGGCACGTAGGAAATCGAAAAATCGATCCGGTCTCGGTCATTGAGACGGCGCGACCCGCCGAAGGCAAAATGATCCTCGACCACGCCGGGGGCCAGGATGCCAAAGGTCACATCTTCGGACCCGATGGGATTGCTGGCATGGGCATAGCCCGCGCGCCAGGTCATATCGGGCGAGGCCTTCCATTCGACACCAAGCCGGATCACCTCGACGTCGTCCCAGCCAAAGCCCGCACCGCCATCGGCGCCCAACGCGCCTGCGTCCGACGCATTACCGACTGCGGGCATGTCCGAATAAAAGATTTTCTGATAATCGAGCATCAAGGCCAGATCGGGCGTCGGCGTATAGGCCAGCCCGACCGTGACGGAGGCCGGAATATCGAAATCCCCGCCACCTTCGAAGAGGCCCGCGTAGTCGTCGAATTCCGACATATCGAATTTGGTCTGCGCCGCAAGCCCGAGGGTCCATTGATCGCTCAGCTCATATTGCATCCCGAGCCGCAGCCCCAGCCCATAGGAAAATTCCAGCCCATTATTGGTGAGCGCCGATCCGTCCACCGACATACCGCTAAAGTTGACAAGACCTTTCGCTTCAAAGGCTTGCACGGCGACAGTTGGCGCGATCCCGTAGGAGAACCGGCCCAGTTTTTGCGCATAGGTCACGGACAGAAACAGTTGCGTCAGATCGACCCCGGCCTCACCGCCGCAATAAACCCCCGAGCCACCACCGCAATTGGCGTTGGCGACATCCGGGTAGGACGTGTTCATGCCGCCGTTGCCATAGGCCGAAAAGTTCACCACCGCGCCGTTCGCGAGCGGCAGGTTATAGGCCATGTTCGGCACCGGAAAGAACTCCTTGTCGGACTTGACTTCTCCCGGTGCGACGAACCCCGTGCCCGTGCCGGTATAGCCGCGGGACGGCGAAAAGGCCTGAAACCCGAAGGTCAGTTCCCGGCCCACCGTGGCGACCGAGGCCGGGTTGATCGCGCCCGACATGGCGTCCTGGGAATAGGCCACGCCCGCGCCAGCGACGCCGCGTGCGGCGGGGCTATAGCCCAGCGCGAAATAGCCCTCTGTCGCATGGCCCACCTCAGGCAGGAGGCTGACAGCGAGGCAGAGAATGACCGATCCCGCCACGCGGCTGTGTTCCATTGTTGTCATTGGTCCCTCCATGAGATCATATCGGGTGATGCCACGCTTCCTCCGGAACGGCGCGCACGCCCGACCTCGTGCGACGCAGGGCCATGGCTACAGCGGGTGTGATCACACGTCTGTGATCCGCATCAAGTTATGCGCATATTTCTACGCATATCCGCCCACGACGCCGCTTTATAAACGCTTTTCGCAGGGCCTCTTTCGGAGTATATCGCGCGACATGAGCCAGAACCCGCCAAATCTCCGCCCCGACCTTGCCCCGAAGCCCCAATTCGATGGGCCGCGCCGTGATGGCCAACCGACCATCGGCATGGTCTCTCTGGGCTGTCCGAAAGCCTTGGTCGACAGTGAGCGCATCCTGACGCGGTTGCGCGCAGAGGGCTATCAGATCAGCGCGGATTATTCCGGCGCGGACGCAGTGATCGTCAACACCTGCGGCTTTCTGGATAGTGCCAAGGCCGAAAGCCTTGAGGCCATCGGCGAGGCGTTGCAGGAGAATGGCAAGGTGTTGGTCACCGGCTGCTTGGGCGCCGATCCCGAATATATCACCGGCGTGCATCCGAAGGTTCTGGCCGTCACCGGTCCGCATCAATACGAACAGGTGCTGGACGCGGTGCATGCCGCCGTGCCGCCCGCACCCGATCCTTTTGTGGACCTGTTGCCCGCCACCGGCGTGAGCCTCACGCCCCGGCATTTCAGCTATCTGAAAATCTCTGAGGGCTGCAACCACGCCTGCAAATTCTGCATCATCCCGGACATGCGTGGCAAATTGCAATCGCGGCCTGTGCATGCGGTGCTGCGTGAGGCGGAGAAACTTGTGGAGGCGGGCGTCAAGGAATTGCTCGTCATCTCGCAGGACACCTCGGCTTATGGTCTGGATCGTCGTTACGAGGCCTTCCCGTGGAAGGACCGTGAGGTGCGCAGCCACATCACCGATCTGGCGCGCGAGTTGGGCCAACTGGGCGCGGCGGATGACCTCTGGGTCCGGCTCCACTACGTCTACCCCTACCCCCATGTGCGCGAGCTGATCCCGCTGATGGCGGATGCGGGCAATGCGGTGCTGCCCTACCTCGACATCCCCTTCCAACACGCCCACCCGGACACGCTCAAACGCATGGCGCGCCCTGCGGCCTCCGCGAAGGTTCTGGACGAGATCGCCGCCTGGCGCGCAATGGCACCCGACATCACGCTGCGCTCGACGTTTATTGTCGGCTATCCGGGGGAGACGGAGGAAGAATTCCAATACCTCTTGGACTGGATGGACGAGGCGCAGCTCGACCGTGTGGGCTGTTTCCAATACGAAAACGTCGATGGCGCGCGCTCAAACGCGCTGGCCGACCACGTCGCGCCGGAGCTGAAACAGGAGCGCTGGGAACGGTTCATGGAGAAGGCGCAGGCGATCTCCGAGGCCAAACTGGAAGCGAAAGTCGGCACCGTGCAGCAGGTCATCGTGGACGACATTGACGAAGACGGCATCGCCACCTGCCGCACCAAGGCCGACGCGCCGGAGATCGACGGGAACCTGTTTATTGATGAGGGGACTGAGGGGTTGAGTGTAGGGGATTTGGTGACTGTGGAGGTTGATGAGGCGGGTGAATACGATCTTTGGGGGTTCATTCGAAAATAGAAAACAGTCCGGGGGACTGTTTTCCCGAATGAACGAGATTTGAGACGTTAGGATTTCAAATGCTCTCTTGGTTCAGATTTCTTCGGAATTTTCCATTCGGAATTTTTCTTGGCTTCATCGCTGCGATGGGACTGTTTTGGTTTCTGGAGGCAGATTTGAACGATGACCTCACCAGATATGGAACCTACATTTTAACCGCATTGGCATCGCTTTTGGCGTCAGCAGCTGCATTTGCTACAGCTGTGTGGAATACAGAAAGACAGCGCGAAGCGCGACTACGAGCAGCACGCGCGGCCTTACCTATGGCATTGACGCATCTCATTTCAGTCGCGCGTTCAGGAATCGACTACTCTTTGAAAAGCAATATCTTCTTGGATGATTCCGATAATTTAGAAGAAGTTTCAAATGCAATCGAGATTCCACCTTCAATTCTGGAAATCCTCCGTTCCTGCATTGAAAATTCCGATGAAGAAACAGGCTTATGGCTCTCCCTAACTATTTCGCGTTATCAAGTTTATCGCTCTAGGCTTCTTGGCCTCATTGAAGACACCAACATGCCCTCAAGTGATTTTTATAGATCAAGTTACGCGGCGAATTGGTCACTATATCACGCCATCGTTGAACATTTATTTCGTTACGCTCGTGAAGGCATTCGCCCTGAAGCTTCATTTGAAACACAAAGACTTCATAGCCCTATGTTTGATCGCGCCGGACACCCTCTAGAAGCAGATATCCATAGAATACTTGAGGAAAGATATGCAGATTCATATTCAAGAACGGCTGAGGGCTTGACCTTCAAAGGTAACTAAGAACTCCGCAACCACCTCATTGAGGAAAGCTGAGCGATGACCATGTCATCGCTTGGTTTCCCACCGAAACCATTGCCCACCAAACCTCGAACCGGTTAACTCTCCCCCAAGAGGAGACCCCCATGCTCAAAAACTACAAAGACCTGCTCGCAGCCGCTCATGAGGTGATCGAGACGATCCCAACCCAAGACGCCATCCGCCTCACCCGCGACGACAGCATCGTCTTCGTCGATCTCAGAGACCGCAGAGAGCTGGAGCGCGAAGGCCGCATTCCCGGCGCCTTCCATTGCCCGCGCGGGATGCTCGAATTCTGGATCGACCCGGAGAGCCCCTATTACAAACCGAAGTTCGGCGAGGACAAAAAGTTCGTCTTTTACTGCGCCTCCGCCTGGCGGTCAGCTCTTGCGACGCAGACCTGTATCGAGATGGGGTTCACCAATGTGGCCCATGTGGCGGGCGGGTTTACCGCGTGGAAAATGCATGGCGGGCCTGTCGAAGAGGTCGAAAAGCACTAACTGTCCGCCATGAGCGACACAGAGCCAAAGACCAAAGTTCTCTATAATGACCAATGCCCGGTCTGTTCCTTTGAAATCAACCATTACAAAGGCTACGCGGAGCGTTGCGCGCTGCCGATCCGGTTTGACGATCTGAACACGGAGGCCGCGCGTTGGAGCATGGATGCGGATGTCGCGGCGCAGAGGTTGTATGTGGAAAAGGACGGGCAGCTCCTGTCCGGCATGCCCGCGTTTCGGGTGCTGTGGGCCGAGATGCCGCGCTATCGCTGGCTCGCGCGGGTGACGGGCTGGCCGGTGATCCGCCCCCTGTCGGAATTCGCCTATGACCGCGTGCTCGCGCCGCTGATTTACCGATGGCACAAGAAACGGCAAACACGCATTCAAAGCCGGTCGAGGTAATACCGCACCGCATCCTGCACATGGCGAAACCGGTCGCCGCCCAAGTGTTTGCCGCCATACCAGCGTGTTACGACGACAATCTGGCCGGTCACGCCCTCGCGCTCCAGCATCCGCAAGATCACCATCCCCGCCCCGCTTTCGCCGTCGTCATTCTTGAGAGGCGTGCCATCGGGCAGGATCACCCCCCAAGTGTTATGCGTGGCCTTGGCGAATTTCTTTTTGCGGCAGAGCTCTTTGAGAAAGGCCTTGGCCTCTTCCTCGGCCCCACAAGCGCCGCCGGAGACCGCATATTTCGAGCCGCGGTCGGATATGATGCCGTCATAAATCTGCATGAACCGCTTATAGGATCATGAGATCAGAACCGCCAGCCATGCCACACCGGCGGCAATCGCGGTCACCGTCACCGCGGCGGAGCCCGCGTCCTTGGCGGTTTTGGCCAGAGGATGTTCGCGATCCGAGATGTAATCCACCGCATCCTCAATCGCCGTGTTCAACAACTCGGCAGCCAAGATCAAAAGCCCCAGTGCGATCACCAGCCCGCGCTCCAACGCACTCAGATCAAGGACAAAGGCCACACACCCGGCGATAAGATTGGCCCAGACCCAGGTGCGGAACGAATGCTCCGAGCGCCACGCATAGCGCAGCCCCGCCACGCTCCAGACGGTGCGCAGGACCAGCCGTTTCGCGGTGTAGATCGCTTTGCCTTTCATATGTCTCCTCCCTGCCCGAGCATGGGCGAGGAAAAAGGCCAAGGCAAGCGACGGAAGAGACGCGCGCGCGCGTAGAAGAGGGCAGAGACAAGAAAGGCTTACACCATGTCCACGTTACGCAAATTCGCCACGCCGCTCACCATCGCCACATTCACCATTGTCGGCGTCACGGGCGTGCTTTGGTATTTCCATTTCATCACCTCCGCCGGGCGCTGGATGCATGAGATCATCGGGCTGGCGATGATGGTCGTGGTCGGGCTGCACGTCGTGTTGAACTGGCGCGCGTTCAAGACCTATTTCAAACGCCCGCTGGCGATCGGGATCATCGCTTTGGGCGTGGTGTTGACGGTTGGCGCCTATCTGGTGCCAGATCAGACTCAGGCCCGTGGTGGCCCACCGCAATTCGCAGCCTTCTCGAAATTCGCAGATGAGAGCCTGACCACCTTGGGGCCGATCTTTGACACGACGGGTGAGATTTTGGTGACCCGATTGGAAGACGCGGGCTACAGCGGCGCCTCGCCCGAGAGCACCGTCGCCGATCTGGCGGGCGACAATGTGCGGGCTCAGATGCAGGCGTTTTCCGTGCTGGCGTCTGACGGGACCTCTCTGGGCGGTCAGGGTCAGGGCGCGGCAGCGCGGGACTGACGCATCAAAAAAAGGGGCCTCACCGGCCCCTTTCTCATCTGCGGGAGAGCGACTTACTCAGCCGCAAGCTGGTTTTGAACCGCACGCACGTAGTTCAATTCCTGCGTGTTCAGGCAATAGTCCGGGGTCGCCTCTTGCGGCCCCTGATGGTCGAGCAGCCACAGGATACAGGCGTCATGCTGGGTACATTGCCCGCAGCGGACCTCCATATCGGCCAGTTCCTGCGTCGAGATTTCACCGGATGCGGCGGCACGCACCACATCTGCGCCAAGCCGGTCGGCCATGCCATGCATGAGGCAGGCGGATCCCGGTTTCAAGCGCGGAAGGATGTCTGTCGTCATATCTTCCTCCATTTTAATTTGGGGCGCTTCTGGCACCCGTGAGGCGGCTCAAGTGGCCGCGAGACGTTCAAGCTCGGCTTTGTTGCGGCAGTAGCGCGGTGCAGCCATGGCCGGGGCGTCCAGCTCGGCCTGGGCATCGAGAAACTTGACGCACATATCGGGGGCGGTGCAGCTCAGGCAGCGATAAACGCGGTTCCTGGCCTCGGTCTCAGAAAGCTCTTCGCCCCGTTGCGCACGCTCTTCCAGATCGACGCCCAAAGCGCCCGCCATACGCGCCACAAGGCGCGCGTGGGTCTCAAATGTCCCGAATTTGGTCATGACAGCCTCCGATGATATGCGTTTTTACATCCCACGAGGAAAAGACCATGGAGGGGGAAGCGCCTCTTTGATCCTGATCAACTGCGGGATCGGGGGCGGGTTTTCGCGGGTTTTCTTTCAAAACCGCGAAGAATTAAGGCATTGTTTACGGATTTTCCGAAACAATCACGCCGCGCGCCCGAAAAGAGCGGCCACGCTGCCCCGAATCTCGGGACGTGCCAAAGGCACGGCGGCGGCTTCGCCAAAGAGACGCAGCACCGGGAAAATTCGGAACAGCTCCGCGCGGGCGGCCTGCTCCAGCGTCTCCAATGTGGTTGCCCCCGGAAAGAAGCTCTCGGAAATCAGACCGCCGCTGTCCAAAAGCTCATGACGATCGAACATCAGATGCACATAGGTCACCTCGGTCAGGTCGGTCCGCTGACGGATGGTCTCGCCGTTGATCAACCACCGCGCGGGCACCAGAGCCTCCTCGAGCCCCGCGTAAAGCCGCACGCGATGTCCGGTGACGAGCACGCGGTGCTGCGGCGAGACCAAAATAGGGCGACGCGGCACATGACGGTCCAGCGCACCGCGTAAAATCTCGACCGGCGCTAAATCCGGCGCGCGCGTCAGGTCGATCTTTGATCGCCCGACCCAGCGCACCGGTTGCATTCCGTGATCGGCCGTCCAGACCAGATCGCCCACGGCGATGTCTTCGATGGGTTTCGGTCCGAGGCCCGTGCGCACCACGGAGCCTGCCGCGAAACAGATCGCGTCTTCGACCTCTGTCACCTGCAACTCGCCATCGTAATTGCCGCTGAAGGGGGCTGCGACCTCATCCGCCGAGGTGTAAACCATCGTCGCCCCATCCAGCCCGGAGATGTCGAGGATATAGCCGTTCTGGAACAGAACATGTTCGTCGCCTGCGCCCATGTTTTGGTCATTGTTGTTGTCGGGGTTCAGCCCCTCCATGATGACATTGCCATCGGCATCGGTCAGCCGCCAGAACTGGCCGTTGGTGAAGGTGTCAGACGGGTTCTGATAGACCTCGAGGTAATAGATATCCTCCGAGGTCCCAAGTGGGGTGACGCCGGAGACCGTGAGTTCGAGATTGGGTGGGTTCGTGCCGTTCAAAGAGGCGGAGCCATAGGTGCCGATCATGTCGCCGGTGATTTGAATTGCCATCTTTTGAACTGGCCCTCTGCGCCTTCTGCCCGATCTTGCAAGCCCGCGTTAAGGTTAACGACGGGCGTCTTCCGATCTGGGCGCAGAAGACGGCAAAATCTGGACAGAGGTTGGGTCAGATCATGATTATTCGCACAGGTCCCGTCACAGGCCCCGTCACAGGCCGGCGTGAGCGAATTTAGAGCGTGGCCATGGTGCGCCGCACGGTCTCGATCCTCTGGCCGTTCGGCGGGTGCGAGCCGAGGAACTGATCGCCCGGATCGGGGATGCGGGTGAAATAGGCCGCGCCGCGCAGAGGATCATAGCCTGCGTGATAGGAAATCACCGTGCCCAATCGATCGGCCTCCAGTTCATAATCCTTGGAATAGCGCCGCGCCCCCACCGTGGCACCGATGTCGCGCGCGCTGGACACGGCATTCGCATCGCCGCCCATGGCGGAGACCAGAATGCCACCCAGAATGGCCCCCGTCAGTGCGGTCTGCTGGGTGCGGGAGATATGGCCGGAGATATGGTGCGCCGCTTCATGGCCCATGATAAAAGCCAGTTCATCGTCATTTTGCACATCTTTCAAGAGCGCCGAAGTGAAGGTCAGAACCGGGCGCCCGCGATCATCCAGCGTCTGCCAGGCATTCGAGGGCGCGCGGGGATCGGTTTCCAGAACGATCTTGAAATCGCAATTCGCCTCCTGCGCCTCTCTGCGGCATTGCCGCTCCGCCACGGGTTCGACCCGGGACACGACGCGCTGGAAATCCGTTGTCGTCAACCCCGGCCCGGAGGACCGGCTCACCGGAGCGGTCACGGGCGCGCTCGGCACGGTTGTGGTTTCGACACAGCCCGCGAGGGTGGCTGCCACCAAGAGGGAAAGGCCTGCACGATACATTTTTCAGTCTCCGACACGTTTTGCCCAAATTTAGCGGCAAGCGCAGCCGCTGGCCAGTCACATCGCTGTAGCTCAGAACATACTGTGTCCTGTTCCGCGAATGATCGCTGAGAGCCTCTTGCTTTTGCCGGGCCGCAGGTGCAGCATCGCCTCATGTTTACCATCGAACACGATTTCGACGCGACGGTCGTCACCATAGTGGATGAGGGCGCGGCCCCTCTTCTCGAAGATGTCATCATCTCGGCCTTCGCGGAATGCGTGACGGTCGAACAACACGACCCGCGCACGGACCGCACCCATAAGATCACGCTCTCGCTGCAACAGCTGAGTGATCTGGGCGCGGCGCTTGATTTGCCGGAGGGGGCTTATCGGTTGTCTCCGGTGGAGGAATGACAGGGCTGGCTATGTCCTAAGGTGGCGTGCGGGATGGTCTTGAGTTGATGTCCGTTGTGCGGGACGGAGCGGGCTTTCGGAGACGCCATTCCAACGTCTGCTTTCGCCGAGCGTTCCAATGAGGCATAAAGCACCGACAAAGTTTCTCGACGCTGCCCATCTACTATTGATTCTATTGATTGGCTCCTGTGTCAGGCCCGCAAATTGTAGAGTGAAGGCCATAGGCACATTAAATAGGAGGTATTTATTGCATTTGATTGACTTTAATACCCGAAAGTCCAAGGTCATTTTTGAATACACGTCTGAGTTCAACAGTAATGCGTGGGTCCTCAGCGAACTTCGCAAGTCAGGTAGAGTCCGAATTTCCCGTGTATTCCGTTTTCAGAAAAGCGACCTAATTGACGCTGATCGACTGCTTAGTGAAGAAGCAATTCGTGATGCTGAGATCGACGATCAGGAAGTCTTGAGATTCAGGTTCGCAAAGAGCAAGAATGGATATCATCGCATCGCCGGTCGCCTGCTGGGTATCCGAAACGATGTCTGGCTACAGAAAGACGCCGTCGAACTTGAACGAAAGACGTTTGTGGCAGAACGCTATATTAATATCTTCGGACGGATCGCGCAGCTAAAAGAGGGTGAAAGTCCCATAGTCGTTGGCGATCCAGAGGAGATCGAGGCGGCGATTCCCCCCGAATTGTTCGAAGAACTCTTGGCCAATTTCCCGAATTCAGGCGAGATGAACCGCTATGCGTTGGCCCGCGTCGATGCGGTTGTTGGCGAAGCGATCCAGCCGATGAAAAGCGCACGGGAGGCATACGAGCGTTACCTTAATCGTCGCGTCTCTATTGTCACTGACAGACCGTTAGAACAGGACGTACTTTTCGAGGCTGAGATCCAGAAGTACCTCTACTTGCGCAACCTCATCTCGCAATGGCTGCAAGAAGAGGAAGACCGCAGCGAAGCGGACTGGCAGCGTATGATTGCCAAGATCGTTTTGCTTATCTTCCCGAAATACATAGCTGCACTCGAGAGCGTGCCGGTCATTGATGTCTATTCCGATCCTCTACGCTCCACGAAACGTGAAATCGATCTTTGCCTTGTGGATGCCAGTGGGGCGCTTGACGTTATCGAGATCAAGAAACCTTCCGCAGCGGCAGTTCTCGGTCGGACACTCTACCGCGACAACTTTGTTCCCACTCGTGAGTTGACCGGTGCCGTAGTCCAGACCGAAAAATACCTTTTCCATCTATCCAAGTGGGGTCTCAAAGGCGAACAAAAGCTGACCGAGAAGTTTCGGACCGATCTCCCAGATGGGCTTTCGATCCGAATTGCCAACCCCAAAGGATTAATTATCATGGGGCAAACGCCCATAGCTCGCAGAATTCGAGGACGGGCGCGCGATCATCAGCTCGATCTGGAGGTTATTAAACGGCAATACGCGAATATGGTAGACATTTTGACCTACGACGACCTACTTGCGCGACTAGATAACGTGATTGCGTCTCTACAGCGGCGTAAGCTTGGTTAGTAGGACGCGTGGTTACAGCTTCATTCCGAAGCCGACATTCGTGAGCCACGCAGCATTCGTCAAGTTGGGCTCCAACTGGAAATTCGCCCGGCCCCCAGCGTTACTCCACCCGAAACACCTTGTCCCGCGAGGTCTCGCCGCGGACCAGCGTCAGCGTCGATTTCGCCCGGCCCATTGCCTTGGCCAGGAGCTTGATGACGTCTTTCGTCGCCTTGCCGCCTTCGGGCACCGTCGTCACATAGACCCGCACCAAACTCTCTTCGGGCCTCTCTTCCGGCCCCTCTTCGACCACCACCGCATTGCGCGAGGCCTTGGGCGTCACGCGCACCGACAGCATCCCGTCGACGACGGCGGCCTCAAGCGCTGCTTTCAATTCCATCTTATCCATGCCTCCCTTTACCATCTGCGCGGTTGAAAACACCGACAAAAACGCCGACATGTTGCAGGACCCGCAGATGAAAGGCCTCCCATGCCCGCTCCCAATCCCGCAGCGCTCGATTTTCTTTTGACCCGTCGGTCCCGTCCGGCCAAGACGCTCACCACACCTGTGCCGGATCGCGGCACGCTCAAGACGCTGTTGACCGCCGCCGCGCGCACGCCGGATCATGGCAAACTTGAACCTTGGCGGTTCATCGTATTGGAAAAAGCCGCGCTCACCCGGTTGGCGGGGCGCATCGAACCTTTGGCGGCAAAGCTCGGCATCGAGCCGGAGAAGATCGAGAAAGCCAAGCGCCAATATTGCGACGCCGATCTCGCCGTGGCCGTGGTGTTTTCCCCGAAAGACAGCGAAAAAGTCCCCCACTGCGAACAGCTTTACTCTGCGGGCGCCGTTTGCCTGTCGCTGTTGAATGCGGCCTTGGCTGCGGGCTGGGGCGCGAATTGGTTGTCGGGCTGGGCTTCGCATGACCGCTCTTTCTGCGAAAAGGGCTTGGGCCTGGCCGAACACGAAAGCGTCGCTGGCTTCATCCATATCGGCACGGAGACCATGGCACCGCCGGAACGGCCCCGCCCCGATCTCGATCAGATCGTCGAGTGGGTCTCCGCGTGATGTTCAGCGATTTTTCCAAGGCGCTCGGCCAGTTGGGCGACAAGCGATTTCAATCCGTGCTGTTCAAAGGTCTCGGCCTCACTGTCGCGCTCTTGGTGGCGATCTATCTGGCCTTTGTCTGGGTGATCGGCGTCTTCGTCCCAGACACCTTCACCCTGCCCTTCATCGGCGAGATCACATGGATCGACAACGCGCTTTCCATCGGCTCGTTTTTCTTGATGATCGGACTTTCCGTGTTCCTGATGGTGCCGGTCGCCTCGGCATTTACCGGCATTTTCCTCGAAGAGGTCTCAGAGGCCGTCGAGGACGTGCATTACCCCGGATTGCCCGAGGTGCCGCGTCAGAGCCTGTCGGATATCGTCATGGATTCCTTGGGTTTTCTGGGCGTGATCGTCGTGGCAAACCTGATCGCCTTGGTGCTTTACCTGATCCTCAACATCGCCGCTCCCGTGATTTTCTGGGCCTTGAACGGCTTTCTTTTAGGCCGCGAATATTTTCAGATGGTTGCCATGCGCCGGCTGGGCCGCGAGGGCGCCAAGGCCGCGCGCAAACGCCATATGCCGGAGATTTGGCTGGCGGGGGCCTTGATGGCCATCCCGCTCACCATTCCTGTGGTCAATCTGCTGATCCCAGTTCTGGGCGCCGCAACCTTCACGCATATGTTCATGCGGCTCGAAGGCAAGGCACAGACATCAGAGCCACCCGGCTCAGCTGTCCGCCACTGACGGCAGCTTCGCGGTCCAATCGAGATCGTGCCAGCTGATCCAGCCAGAGGTGATGATCACAACCAGCACGCCCCAGATCACCGTCGCAATACCCGTCACCCAAAGTGCTTTGCGCTTCGGGTTGTAATTCGCGGGCGCGCCGTCATGGGTGCCTTCGACCTTGTCGATGCCGTTCTCATGGCGCAGATCTCCCTGGGTCTTGAGTCCGATCGGCAAGGCGACGAACATGGTCATGAACCATGTCACCGCGTAGAGCACGATGGCCGAGGTGATGCCCATCTCAGACCTGTTCCAACTCGACCAGACAACCGTTGAAATCTTTCGGATGCAGGAACAGCACCGGCTTGCCGTGGGCGCCGATTTTCGGCTCGCCAGAGCCAAGCACGCGCGCGCCCTCTTCCTTCAACTTGTCGCGGGCGGCGAGGATGTCGTCGACCTCGTAACAGATGTGGTGAATGCCCCCTGCCGGGTTCTTGTCGAGGAACCCTTGGATTGGGGACTCCTCCCCCAGAGGATAGAGCAGCTCGATCTTGGTGTTCGGCAGCTCGATGAAGACCACGGTCACGCCATGATCCGGCTCGTCCTGCGGCGGGTTCACCTTGGCGCCCAGCGTGTTGGCATATTGCGCAGATGCGGCTTCGAGGTCCGGCACGGCAATGGCGACGTGATTCAGGCGACCGATCATATTTCTCTTCCTCCATGAAATATCCGCCCGTTTATCGCCCGAGACCGGGGTTCCCGCAAGGCATTTAGGGACCAGATAACGCTCACATTGACCGTCCCGTCTCAAGGTTAACCAGTCATTCACCAGTTCTGCGGTTTACTCCGAGTCGCACTGGATGGAGCTGAACAATGAGTGATGAACTTGAACGCCTGTTGACGATACAGGCCCCGACCGCGGAGCGCCCGCTCCTTGGACTGACCGTTTTGGTTGTCGAAGACAGCCGATTTGCCTCGGAAGCGATGCGGCTTTTGTGTCTGCGCTCAGGCGCGCGCATTCGACGGGCCGACAGCCTGAGTTCTGCACGCAAGCATCTGCGCGTCTATCGTCCCAATGTGGTGATCGTCGATCTCGGCCTCCCGGACGGCTCCGGGGCTGAGCTGATCGACGAACTGTCCCACGCCCGTCCGCGCGTCGATGTGGTGTTGGGCATGTCGGGTGACAGCGGGGCGGAGGCTCTGGCGATTGCGGCCGGTGCCGACGGGTTCATCGAAAAACCGATTTCGTCTCTGGGTGCCTTTCAGGAATGCGTTCTCTCCTGTCTGCCCGAGGACGTGCGCCCCGAGGGGCTTCATGCCGTCAGCGACGATATGATCAACCCCGACCCCATCGCGCTTCAGGATGATTTCGTCCATATCGCCGATCTTCTGACCACCGACGGCGGCGAAGATCTTTTGGATTACATCGCGCAATTTCTCTCTGGTGTCGCGCGCACGGCGGGGGATGCGGAGATGGAAGTGGCGGCACAGGCACTGGTCTATCATCGCGAAAAAGGCATGCCCTACGGCTCCGACGTGGCGCGGATCGCGGGGCTTGTGCAATCCCGGATCGAGCCACGCAAAGTCGTATAACAGCTTCGGTCCATCCATAGAAAAAGGGCGCCGGAATGTTCCGCGCCCTTTTTTTGATGTCTGTTTTAAACCGAACCGAGCGGCTTAGTCTTCCTGCGGAATGACCCGCAGGTTCAACTCGCGGAGCTGTTCATTTGTCGGCTCCGACGGTGCGCCCATCATCAGGTCTTCGGCACGTTGGTTCATCGGGAAGAGCATGACTTCGCGGATGTTGTCCTGATCGGCGAGGATCATCACCGCGCGGTCGATGCCCAAAGCACAGCCCCCGTGCGGCGGCGCGCCGTATTGGAAGGCGTTGACCATGCCACCAAAGCGTTTCTCGACCTCATCCTTGCCATAGCCCGCGATCTCGAAGGCTTTGAACATGATCTCCGGTTTGTGGTTCCGGATCGCGCCCGACACCAGCTCGTAGCCGTTACAGGCCAGGTCATATTGGTTGCCCAGCACCTTGAGCGGATCGCCCAAAAGCGCGTCCATCCCGCCCTGCGGCATGGAGAAGGGGTTGTGTTCAAAGTCGATCTTGCCGGTCTCTTCGTCCTGCTCGTAGATCGGGAAATCGACGATCCAGGCGAATTTGAACGCATCGCGCCAGTTCTCGTCCTCGGGCGCTTTCGGCGTCTCTTCCCAGATCACGGTGCGGGCCTTGCCCGCCACACGCTCAAAGCTCTTCGGCTTGCCGCCGAGGAAGAAGGCCGCATCGCCCACTTCCAGACCCAACTGCTGACGGATCGCCTCGGTGCGTTCCGGGCCGATGTTTTTCGCGAGCGGTCCGGCGGCTTCCATACCGTCGCCCTGATCGCGCCAGAAGATATAGCCCATCCCCGGCAGGCCCTCTTGTTGGGCGAATTTGTTCATCCGGTCGCAGAATTTGCGCGAACCGCCTTTCGGCGCCGGAATGGCGCGGACTTCATTGCCCTCTTGTTCGAGGAGCTTGGCGAAGATCGCAAAACCAGAGCCACGGAAGTGCTCGGAGACATCCTGCATCTTGATCGGGTTCCGGAGGTCCGGCTTGTCGGTGCCGTACCAAAGCGCCGCGTCTTTGTACGAAATCTGCGGCCAATCGCGGTTCGATTTCCGGCCCTTGCCGAATTTGTCGAACATGTCGGCGATCACCGGCTCCATCACATCAAAGATGTCCTGTTGCGTGACAAAGGACATTTCCATGTCGAGCTGGTAGAAATCCGTCGGCGAACGATCCGCACGCGGGTCTTCGTCACGGAAGCACGGCGCGATCTGGAAATATTTGTCAAAGCCCGAGACCATCAGAAGCTGTTTGAACTGCTGCGGCGCCTGCGGCAGGGCGTAGAATTTGCCCGGGTGCAAACGGGAGGGCACCAAAAAGTCACGCGCGCCTTCCGGCGAGGACGCCGTGATGATCGGCGTCTGGAATTCGTTGAACCCGTTGCCCCACATGCGCTGACGCAGGTCTTGGACAACCTGAGAGCGCATCACCATGTTCTTCTGCATCTGCTCACGGCGCAGATCGAGGTAACGGTATTTGAGACGAGTCTCTTCCGGGTATTCCTGATCGCCGAAGACCATGAGCGGCAGCTCGGCGGAGGCGCCCAGCACCTCGAGATCGCGCACGAAAACCTCGATCTCGCCGGTCGGGAGTTTCGGGTTCACCAGCTCCGCATCACGCGCCTTCACCGTGCCATCGATGCGGATACACCATTCGGAGCGGACTTTTTCCATCTCGGAAAACACCGGGCTGTCCGGGTCGCAAAGCACCTGCGTCATACCGTAATGGTCGCGCAGATCGACGAAAAGAATGCCGCCATGATCCCGGATGCGATGCACCCAGCCGGAGAGGCGCACGCTGTCGCCCACGTTGGAGTTGTTCAATTCGGCGCAGGTATGGCTGCGGTAGACATGCATGGATCGGATCCCTTTAGGAGATGTGGGCAATCGTTTCGAAAACGCTCGCGCTGATACACAAGGCCCAGCGCGGAAAGTCAAGCCTCAGGGGGAAAGCAGCACGGGCTTCGATCCAATTAATGTAGGTTTCATTCAGCAGGGATTGGCGCGCAGGCGACCGGAACCCGAACCTCGCGGCGCAGCATCATCCAATTGCAAACCGAGATCACAAAGAGTGAGGCATAACCATCAACCGCATAATGCCAGCCAAGATAAACGGAGAGCACGAGGAAGGCCCCGATCAGTCCCAAAGCCGCCAGTCGCATGGCATGACCAAAGGCCTGACCATACATTGGCGCAACAAATGCATTTTGATGATCACGGCCAAGGCGCAAAAGATAGAGGCCGCAAACAGTTGCCATTCCGACGTGAACTGACGGAAAAGCTGAGATGCCCGACCCCACCATATGCATACTCTCGGCATAAGCCCCCCAGAGATCGTCGCGCACAGCAAGGAGCGCTTTGGCGTCTGGGCGCTCCAAAAGCGCCACCACCGACCGATGTACCTCTACATCAACCCCCGTCGCCAGTCCCGCGAAAATCGGCCCGGCGGACATGAAGATCAGCGCCATGATGTTACCTAGACCGATCCAGCAAATTGCCCAGAGCCCGATAAACTGGCGCACACGGGTCTCGTTCCTGTCAAAGGCGATCAGGAGAACGGGCAGAAAAGTCGCCACGAAAACCCAGGAGTTCATGTAAAAAGCGTAAAGCTTATGGGTGTTATACCGTGACAGACCCGCCAGGAAATCCCTTGGGTTATGTCCGAAATGCAAAAACAGGTCCAATTGCGTGAACATGTCATCTGCCCAGAAAGGCACAACCATTGTCAGTTTGTTTTTCACAAGACTGAACATCAGAGTGAAGATAGAACAGTACATAATCGCGGCGACAATCTGGAGAATTTTCGTCAGATTGAACTCGCGGGCCTTGCCCCAAAGGACCAATGCAATCGCCAGAACGATATAGGCCCAAGTGGGCGCGAAAACCGACGCAAGGCGCACAAACCCCGGCAGAGCAAGCACCAGTCCTTGTATCAAAGCAAGCGGGTTGGCTCCAAGCAAGACGAGAAACAAGGCACCGATGAAAGCATACATCAGCGTCAAAAGACCTAAGAAGGCCGGCCCGGAGAGCGGCTCAAAAGGTTTTAGCATAGTCTGCATCGTCAAACGCCCCAATGACTACTATTTAAAATCTGCGATCCACCAAGGCGATTCTCGCCCGCGATGTGGCACACCACGTCTTGATCAAAGACCTTCATCGCGACGAATTAAGGCCTTTTTGGGATCGTTGTTATGGCAAATTCTCGACAGCTTCGATCCTTGTCACCGCTACTGAATGGTATCTCATGCAGATTCCGGGAAATCCGCCCTTGCACCCTCGCCCGTCATGACTATAACCCACGACAATTTGCGCGCGCCCTGCTCGGCACGTGTCGAAGCTGCTCAAACATAGTCCGGGGTCTGCCATGCCGAAGAGAACCGATATTTCCTCCATCATGATCATTGGTGCGGGGCCGATCATCATCGGGCAAGCCTGTGAATTCGACTATTCCGGTGCGCAGGCCTGTAAGGCGCTCAAGGAAGAGGGCTACCGGGTCATTCTGGTGAACTCCAACCCCGCGACGATCATGACCGATCCAGACATGGCCGATGCGACCTATATCGAGCCGATCACGCCGGAAGTCGTCGCCAAGATCATCGAGAAAGAGCGCCCTGATGCGCTTTTGCCCACCATGGGCGGTCAGACCGGCCTCAACACCTCTCTGGCGCTCGCCGACATGGGCGTGTTGGAGAAATTCAACGTCGAGCTGATCGGCGCGAAACGCGAAGCCATTGAAATGGCAGAGGATCGCAAGCTGTTCCGCGAGGCGATGGACCGTCTCGGCATCGAGAATCCGAAAGCCGACATCGTCGCCGCGCCGAAGCTTGAGAGCGGCAAATACGACATCGGTGCGGGCATGAAGATCGCCATGGATGCGCTTGAGCACATCGGCCTTCCGGCCATCATCCGCCCCGCCTTTACGCTCGGCGGCACCGGCGGTGGCGTGGCCTACAACCGCGACGACTACGAGAAAATCTGTCGCTCGGGTCTCGAGGCCTCTCCGGTGGCGCAGATTCTCGTCGATGAGTCGCTTCTGGGCTGGAAAGAATATGAGATGGAGGTGGTGCGCGACACCGCTGACAACGCCATCATCGTCTGTTCCATCGAGAACGTCGATCCGATGGGTGTGCACACCGGCGACTCGGTCACCGTGGCCCCTGCGCTGACGCTCACCGACAAAGAATATCAGATCATGCGGACGCATTCGATCAACGTGCTGCGCGAGATCGGCGTCGAAACCGGCGGCTCCAACGTGCAATGGGCTGTGAATCCGGTCGACGGCCGCATGGTTGTGATCGAAATGAACCCGCGCGTGTCGCGCTCTTCCGCTCTGGCGTCGAAAGCCACGGGTTTCCCGATTGCGAAAATCGCCGCGAAACTGGCCGTGGGTTATACGCTCGACGAGTTGGACAACGACATCACCAAGGTGACGCCCGCGTCCTTTGAGCCGACCATCGACTATGTCGTCACAAAGATTCCGAAATTCGCCTTCGAGAAATTCCCGGGCTCCGAACCGAACCTCACCACCGCGATGAAATCCGTGGGCGAGGTCATGGCGATTGGCCGGACCTTCCACGAGTCGATGCAAAAAGCGCTGTCCTCAATGGAATCGGGTCTAACCGGCTTTGACGAGATCGAACTGCCGGAAATGCCGAAAGCCGCCGACATTGTCGAGGCCGACGGCGCCGCGACCACGCTTCCGCGTATCCTTCTGGGCGCCGATGAGGCCGCACAGCAAAAGATCGACAAATCCGTCACCCGCGAGCTGGCAAAAGCCACGCCGGATCGTCTGCGTGTGATTGCCCAAGCCATGCGCTTTGGCTTCTCCGACGAGGAAATTCAGGAGATCAACAGCTTTGATCCCTGGTTCCTCGCCCGTATTCGCGAGATTCTCGTGGCCGAAGCCGAGGTCAAACGCGATGGCCTTCCGGTCACCGAAGAGGGCCTGCGCAAGCTCAAGATGATGGGCTTCACCGACGCGCGTCTGGCGAAACTGACGGGCCGCGACGAGGCCAATGTGCGCCGTGCGCGTCGCAACCTCGGTGTCACCGCCGTGTTCAAACGCATCGACACCTGTGCCGCCGAATTCGAGGCGCAAACGCCCTATATGTATTCCACCTACGAGGCCCCGATGATGGGTGAGGTGGAATGCGAGGCACGGCCGTCGGATCGCAAGAAAGTCGTCATTCTGGGCGGTGGTCCGAACCGGATCGGCCAGGGTATCGAGTTCGATTATTGCTGCTGTCATGCCTGTTTCTCGCTGACCGAACAGGGTTACGAGACGATCATGATCAACTGTAACCCGGAGACCGTGTCGACCGACTATGACACCTCCGATCGACTCTATTTCGAGCCGCTGACCTTTGAACACGTGATGGAAATCCTGCGTGTCGAACAGGAAAACGGCACGCTCCACGGCGTCATCGTTCAGTTCGGCGGTCAGACGCCGTTGAAACTCGCCAACGCTTTGGAGGCCGAAGGCATTCCGATCCTCGGCACCTCGCCGGACGCGATTGACCTGGCCGAAGACCGCGAGCGGTTCCAGGACCTCGTCAACCGTCTGGAGCTAAAGCAACCGACCAACGGCATCGCCTCCACCGACGCGGAAGCCATTGAAATTGCGGCTGGTATCGGCTTCCCGCTGGTCATCCGCCCGTCCTACGTACTGGGGGGGCGCGCGATGGAAATCGTCCGCGATATGGAGCAGCTCAAGCGCTACATCTCGTCGGCCGTGGTCGTCTCCGGCGACAGCCCGGTTCTGTTGGACCACTACCTGTCAGGTGCGACCGAGATCGACGTCGATGCGCTTTGCGATGGCGAAAAGGTCCACGTCGCGGGCATCATGCAGCACATCGAGGAAGCGGGCGTCCACTCCGGTGACAGCGCCTGTTCGCTGCCGCCCTACTCTCTCAAACCCGAGATCATCGAAGAGCTGAAACGTCAGACCGAAGCGCTGGCGCTTGAGCTCAACGTCGTGGGTCTGATGAACGTGCAATTCGCCGTGAAAGACGACGTGATCTACCTCATCGAGGTGAACCCGCGTGCGTCCCGCACCGTGCCCTTTGTCGCGAAGGCCGTGAACAGCCCCATCGCCTCCATCGCCGCGCGCGTTATGGCGGGCGAGAAGCTCGACACATTCGATCTGGTCGCGCCCGAAGGGACGGGTCGCTTTGCTGTGAAAGAGGCCGTCCTGCCCTTTGCCCGGTTCCCCGGCGTGGACACCATTCTCGGCCCGGAAATGCGCTCCACGGGCGAGGTCATGGGCGCGGACAAGAGCTTTGCGCGGGCTTTCCTCAAGGCGCAAATGGGCGCAGGCACCGATCTGCCGCGCTCGGGCAAGGTCTTCCTGTCGGTGAAAAACTACGACAAGAAACCGAAGATGGTCGAAGCGATGCAAACGCTTGTGGATCTGGGTTTCGAAATCGTCGCGACCCGCGGCACGGCCAAATTCCTCAAGGAAAATGGCATCGAGAGCCAGATCGTGAACAAGGTTTACGAGGGCCGTCCGAACATCGTCGACATGATGAAAAACGGCGAGATCGCTTTGGTGCTGAACACCACGGAAGGCCAGCAAGCCTTGGATGACTCGCGCGAAATCCGCTCCGTCGCGCTCTACGACAAGATCCCGTATTTCACCACCGCCGCCGCCAGCCACGCCGCCGCGATGGCGATCAAGGCGCGGTTGGAAGGGGATATTGAGGTGTTGAGCTTGCAGGACGTGTAAAGAAATTGGCGGAACAAATTGTTCCGCCAAAACCTAATCTAACAATTTTCAAGAGCACTATTGAATTTAACTTCAAATTCAGCATCCAAAAGAAAAGCCATTTTTTCTTTTGGTACTGTCAGCATGACTTCTAATTGTTCGGGTGTGTAACGCTGTAAAAACTCTTGATCGCGCAATACTGTGCGGTATCGTCGGGGAACAGCGCTACCTAGTGCGAGAACCAGTCCCTCTTTGTCTGCGATAACATTTAACCCAGTGGAACCGTTACTAGGCGTACCTGTATCACGGCTTAAAAGCATTTCTTTGAGAGCATCAGCTCTTTGAGTTCTTTGTTTTTCTTGGTCAAAAATATGCAAGATTTCCTTAATCCAAACAATGTGTTGCCACGCTCGACTCTGATTAGTCGATACAACACAGTCATAGAGTTCAGGGTTCTCTGGAGATCGGTCTCGTTTCTTATGTCGGATCATGTACCCACGAAAATGTTCAATTTGAAGCTGCTCATCAAACGAACACACAGAAACACAACCAATCGCCAAACGCATTTCTTGGGAAATTTCATAGGGGCTCAAAAGCGTATCTTTGACTTGAAGACTTTCGATAAATCCGCGTTTGGTCTGCGTCATTGCTGTATCCAATAAAAAAGGCTCGAACTTAACGTTCGAACCTATCAAATATTGCTTATTCTGGCTCGATCTTTATTGAGCGTTTTTATTAATCAAAACACCATCTTTAATCAAGCCCATACGCTCCATGGATTGCCACAATGCGCCAGAGAGTTCTTCTACAGAAACGTCTTTTTTCGTTCCTGGCATTAATTTAACGTCAGTTACCGTGTTCTCACCAGCGAACAGCGTTTTCGCCAGATCATCAAAAGCTCTCTCAGTCATTATCTAAGATACGATTTCTCGCACTCCCCATAAAAGTTGCAGCGGCAATTACCGGCGGCACCGCTATAAGTCAACACAAAAACTTTAGCGCAACTTAGTAACAGTTACACACAAAAAAAAGCAAAAATCCCTAAAATATCATGAACACACCGTGAACGAGACGTGTTCTATGACGGCTTCAAGCACAAAAACACTAGTGCTCATGATTTATGAGAATCACCCCCGCTCTTGACTTCTCCCCCGCTCTGCCCCATTTGAGCGACATTCCTACCCCGTGCTGCCGCGTGAGCAGCCGCGTTTGACGCGCCGGGTGGAATATCGGGCGGTCTCTTTGACAGAGTGTGCCCACAGGTTCCCAACATCACGCAAGGGGTCCGGCGGAAAGACGGGGTGGGCATATGGCGCGCTCCGGAGACCTTTTCCGCGACCAACCAAGTGCCCGCGAGATGCGGGTGCGTCTAGCGTGTGGGCCTCCCACCAAAGGACAGATATGACTGATTTTTCCATGCTCGGCCTCAAGCCGAAGCTGCTCGATGTCTTGAAAGAGATCGGCATCGAGACCCCGACCCCCATTCAAGCCCGCGCCATTCCCGAAGTGATGCAGGGCCGCGATGTGATGGGCCTCGCACAAACCGGGACGGGCAAGACGCTCGCCTTTGGCCTGCCGCTCTTGCACATGTGTTACAGTGATGGCTCGAAACCCGCGCCCAAAACCGTCCGCGCGCTGATCCTGGCGCCGACCCGCGAGCTGGTGAACCAGATCGCCGACGGGCTGTTCCCTTTCATCAAGGGCTCGCATCTCAAACTCAACCGCGTCGTGGGCGGCGTCTCGATCAATGCGCAGATCAACCGTCTGGAGCGTGGGACCGATATTCTCGTCGCCACGCCGGGCCGTTTGATGGACCTCATTGATCGCAAGGCGGTGCGTCTGGACGAGACGACCTTCCTTGTCTTGGACGAGGCCGACCAGATGCTCGACATGGGCTTCATCCATGCGCTCCGTAAACTGGTGCCGATGCTGGCGAAAGAACGCCAGACCATGCTGTTCTCCGCCACCATGTCGAAAGACATGAACGAGATCGCGAAAAGCTACCTGACCTCGCCGATCCGCATCGAGGTGTCGCCTCCGGGCAAAGCCGCCGACAAGATCGACCAGGAGGTGCACTTCATCCCGCAGCCGGACAAATACGAGCTGCTGAAAGAGCTGCTTTGCGATCACTCCGACGAATTGGCGCTGGTGTTTTCCCGCACCAAACACGGCGCGGAGCGGATGGCGAAGAACCTCGTGCGTGACGGATTCGAAGCGGGCGCGATTCACGGCAATAAATCTCAGGGCCAGCGTGAGCGCACCCTGGCCGCAGCGAAATCCGGCAAGCTCAAGGTGTTGGTCGCGACCGATGTGGCCGCGCGCGGGATCGACATCCCGGCGGTGCGCCACGTCTACAACTACGAGCTGCCGAATGTGCCGGAAAACTTCGTGCACCGCATCGGGCGGACAGCGCGTGCGGGGCGTGACGGCAAGGCCGTGGCCTTCTGTTCGCCGACCGAGCTTGACGATTTTCGTGCCATCGAGAAAGTGATGAAAATCCGGATTCCGGTGGCCACCTCTGCGTCCTGGGCCGCCGATGGGATGAAGGCGGAGCCGAAGCCAAAACAGCAAGGCGGTCGTCGTGGTGGTGGTGGTCCGCGTGGCGCCAACTCAGGCGGCAAACCGCGCGCCAAACAGGGCGGAAACCCCGCTGGCAAACCGGGCGGCGCGAAAGGCCGCCCCTCTCGGCAAAGGCGCCGCGGTTAAGGTGAAGACATGAAAAAGGCGGCTCCAAAGGCCGCCTTTTTTATTTTTGGATCAACGGCTTATCAAGTGGCTTCCTGCTCAAGGTGCAGCTTCATGTTGATCAGCACCTGTTGCAGTTCAAGCGTCTCACGCAGCAGGCGCTTGGCCTCATTGATGGTGATGATCCCGTCCTCGATCGCATCCGTGTATTCGGCCATCAGCATGGCGAACCGCTGCGAAAGGGCAACCACATCGGTGTTCACACCGCCCTCTTTGGGGTGTTCATTACGTGCCGCATCATAAGACAGCGCGATGCCTTTCAACTCCGCCAAAGCGGAGGTCACATGCGGATAGCCCGCCGCCGATTCAAGCTGCGCCACGGCATCGACCGGAATGAACCGGTCCGAATGCTCATCCGCAGTGGAGTAATAGCGCCCGAGAGTCGCCTTCGACTTCCCAGTCAGCGCACATGCAGCCTCCAAACCGACGTCCTTGACCAGCGCTTCGGTGTGTTTTTTCAGATAGTTCCCAGCAGCATCCATTATGCGTGTCCCAACCCCTTACGTCGTCCATCCCATGGGGAATTCCATAAACCATTTCCCATTAAATTCCCGATTTTCGCATGACATACAAGCATATACCTGTTGTTGCGGGCGTTAGAGAGTATTCGATGCAAACACGCATCGGATCGGGTGGGAGTGTTTTTCGAGAAAACAGGTTTTATAGTTTTGGTCCCGGCACCCTCATCCCCTTTGCCGTCAGGCAAACGCCGGACATGGTCACGAGTTTTTCTCAGGCTTCCACCCGTTAGTTTCCCGCAACAGAGCCGTTGAACGGCAAGTTTTTCATATTCCTGGAGTTTTGCACGCATTGCCCGCTTGATCCCGACCTGTGTGATCTGGCACAGAACGGCGCATGGCAAAGCTCTATTTTCAATACTCGACCATGAACGCAGGCAAGTCGACCCTGCTGCTTCAGGCCTCCTACAACTACCGCGAACGCGGAATGGACACCTATCTCATCACCGCGAAACTCGACGACCGGGCGGGCGCGGGGCGCATCGCAAGCCGGATCGGCATTGGCGATGAGGCGGACACCTTCGAGGAAAACGAGAATATGTTCGCCAAGATCGAGACGCGTCTGAAAGAGGGGCCGCTGGCCTGTATCTTTATCGACGAGGCGCAGTTTCTGACCGAGGAACAGGTTTGGCAGCTGGCGCGCGTGGTCGACGATCTGAAAGTGCCGGTGATGGCCTATGGGCTGCGCGTCGATTTTCAGGGCAATCTGTTTCCCGGCTCGGCGGCGCTTTTGGCGCTGGCCGATGAGATGCGCGAAGTGCGCACGATCTGTCATTGCGGAAAAAAGGCGACCATGGTGGTGCGCATGTCTGAGAACGGCATGGTGCTGACCGAGGGGGCGCAGGTCGATATTGGCGGCAACGAACGCTATGTCTCGCTTTGCCGCAAGCACTGGCGCGAGGCGACGGGCGATCATCCTTCGTTTACGGTCTCTTAAAGACTGTGACAGGCCTTCGCGGGAATTGTGACAGGGCGTTAAGGATGTCGGTGCCGTTTATGACAGGGCGTTAACCCGTTCAGGTTCTCGTAAAAGAATGCGGCGAGAGGGCCTCGCCGCAACTCAAAAGTCCTTAGTGCAGCCGTCCGCCATTCGGCACAGACAGCCCCGGCTGGGCCAAAACAATCGCCCCCTCCGCGTCCGGGAAGCCCAAAACCAGCACCTCAGACATGAACCGCCCAATTTGACGCGGCGGGAAATTCACCACGGCCATGACCTGTTTCCCGACCAAGGTTTCGGGCGTGTAATGCACGGTGATCTGCGCGGAGGATTTCTTTTCGCCGATCTCCGGGCCAAAATCGATCCAGAGCTTGATCGCCGGTTTGCGGGCCTCCGGGTAGGGTTCCGCGCGGACCACCGTGCCCGCGCGAATATCCACCTTCAGAAAGTCGTCAAAGCTGATCTCAGCGGCTTTATCTTCGCTCATGCCAATTCCTCGTCGCGCTTGATCGCGGCCTCGACGGCGCGCTCCAGCAACGCGGGGAAGCCGGTTTCCTCATCCATCAACACGCGCAGCGCCTCGGCGGTCACGCCGCCCGGCGAGGTTACATTGATGCGCAGCTGCGCCGGGTTTTCGTCCGACATTTCAGCAAGTTGCCCGGCCCCGCCCACGGTGGCCTTGGCCAATTGCATCGCCATCTCCGCAGAGAGACCGGCCTTTTCACCTGCCGCAGCCATCACCTCGATCAGATGGAACACATAGGCCGGGCCACAGCCGGAAATCGCGGTCAGCGGGCGAATCTGCGCCTCGGTCTCAAGACGCACCACCTGCCCCACCGCTTGCAACAGGCTTTCGGCCAGGTCGACATCTTTGGCCGTCGCCACAGCATTGCCGACGATTCCGGTGATGCCGCGCCCGATGGCGGCCGGTGTGTTGGGCATAGCGCGCACGATAGGGGTTTTGTCACCCAGCATCTCTTCGTATGTCGTCAAGGTGATCCCTGCGGCCACAGAGAGGAACACCGTTGTGCCATTGCCCAGCGCCTGAAGTTTCGGAAGCGCGTCGCCCATCATCTGCGGCTTCACAGCCACCAGAACGATGGCTGGATCCTTCGGCAAATCCGTATTGAGGTTTACACCGGTGCCTTGCAGCCAATCAGAGGGATGCGGGTCGAGCACAGTGACGGAGCTGGGCGGCAAACCACCATCAAGCCAGCCTTTGAGCATCGCCGAGCCCATTTTTCCGCAGCCCAAAAGCACCAAACCGCGCGTTTTCAGATCGTCCATAATCTCGTCCCTCTCTAGCACAATAAAAAGCCCCCTGAGGGCGTCAGGGGGCACTCTATCAAGCGAGAGGCGGAGCGCAACGCACCCCGCCCTCTACATTTCTGCGCAGTTACGCGCGGCCGTAAGCCTCACGGATCGCAACATCCATCGCCTCTTCAGGCGAACGGTCAGACCAAGCGGCGAGTTGAAAGGCCGGGTAGAACCGCTCGGCGGCCCCCACGGCGGAACCGATCAGGCGATCCACCTGTTCTGCGCCCGCGACCTGACCGCCCGACAGAACGAGGCCGTAGCGATAGACCATGAGCTGTTGTTCGGGCCAGAAGGTGAAGGCGCCGGTCCAGATCTGGTCGTTGGCGCGATTGAGAATTTCGTAGATCTGCGGCAGCTTCTCCGCGGGCGGTTCCATTTCAAAGGTGCAGATCAGCCGCAGGGTCTCGTCGAAATCGGACCAGGCCAGCGTGATCGAATAGGTGCGCCACTGCCCCTCGACCGCCATGGCGATCTGGTCGTCGGCGACACGGTCGAATTCCCAGTCATTGTGCTCGCAAAGATGCTCACACAGATCGATCGGGTGAATTTCGGTAGAAAAGCTCTGCTCAATAAGCGACATACACGGGCCTCGTCTGTTTTGCGTCTGTCGTGGCGCAGCGACATCCCCCCTTTGTGACATCACGGTGGCTTCCACTAAGACTTGGTGCCTGCTCTAAGGGTCGGCGTATGCAGCACCTCCCTTACTAGATATGGTGTGACGAAAGCACCAAATCTGTAAAGCGAAATATTTATGTTATCCCCATCAATCGACAGCCATCCACAGGATGCCTGTTTTTTCCACATCCTCTCAAAGCCCGCTGTGGACAGAAAAAAAGCCCCCTGAACGGGAGCTTTTCGCGCGCATTTGAGACGGGTCGGCCGGATCAGGCTTTTGTCTCGGCCTCAAGAGCCTCGAGACGCTTTTTCAGCTCTTCGTTCTCTTCGCGGGCCTTTTGCGCCATGCCGCGCACGGCGTCGAATTCTTCGCGGGTGACGAAATCGCGATCCGCCAACCAACGGTCGACAAGGCTTTTCATCGCGGTTTCCGCCTCATCCTTGGCGCCTTGGGCCACACCCATGGCGTTGGTCATGAGTTGCGAGAAGTCATCAAGGATCTTGTTGCGAGTCTGCATGGCGGCCTCCGGCGCAGTCGTGAATGTCTGTGATCTATATGGGGCGCGAATGCACAAATCGCAAGGTTGACTTCCGCGCGCCTCTGACGACAGTTGCGCGCATGTTGAATTTGACCCCTGCCGTTCTGAATTTTCCCGACCTCTCCCCGGTGATCTTCGAGATCAATCTGGGACCGATCCACTTTGCGCTGCATTGGTATGCGCTGGCCTATATTGGCGGTTTCCTGATCGGATGGTTTCTCATCCTGCGCGCGCTGAAAACCACGCGACTTTGGGCCGATGGCACCGCGCCGATGAGCAAGGAAGAGTTCGAAGACCTGCTCACATGGCTTATTCTGGGTGTCATCGTCGGCGGGCGGCTTGGTTCCGTGCTGATTTACAATCCCGGCTATTACCTCAGCCACCCTTGGGAAATCCCGATGGTGTGGAAGGGCGGCATGGCCTTTCATGGCGGATTTCTGGGTGTTGTCGTCGCGGCGTTCATCTGGGGCCGCAAGCACAGTAAGCCCTTGTTGTCGCTGGGCGATCTCTTGGCGATGGCCACGCCTCCGGGGCTTTTGCTTGGGCGGCTCGCGAATTTCGTCAATGCCGAGCTTTGGGGCAAGCCTTGGGATGGGCCTTGGGCGGTGATATTCCCCGGCATGGAGGCGCAGGCCTGCGCCAACGTCGGTCCCTTGTGTGCCCGCCACCCCTCGCAGCTTTATGAAGCGGGGATGGAGGGGCTGATTCTCGGCACGCTGATCCTGGCCCTCGTCTGGTTCACCGGCGCCTTGAAACGTCCGGGCTTTATCATGGGGCTGTTCTTTGCGGGCTACGGTCTGTCACGTTTCATCGTTGAGTTCTTCCGTCAGGCCGACGCACAATTCATTACGGCAGAGAACCCCACCGGCGCCGTCTTCCTCGGGATGCAGATGGGGCAAATCCTGTCTCTGCCGATGATCCTCCTGGGGCTGTTCTTCATGCTCAGAGCCAAGAAAGCATGACCGCCCTCAAAGACAGTCTCACCCGCCGGATCGCGCACACCGGGCCGATCTCACTGGCCGATTATATGTCGGAATGCCTGCTGCACCCGGAGCATGGCTATTACACCACGCGCGATCCTTTGGGCGCGGCGGGCGACTTCACCACCGCGCCCGAAATCAGTCAGATGTTCGGCGAGCTTCTGGGGCTGTGTCTGGCGCAAAGCTGGCTGAGCCAAGGCGCGCGCGCGCCCTTTACGCTCGCCGAGATCGGCCCCGGACGTGGGACTTTGATGGCCGACATCTTGCGCGCCACCAAAGGCGTGCCGGGGATGCATGATGCGATGCGGGTGCATTTGATTGAGGCCTCTCCCACGCTGCGCGCCGCGCAAAGGGACCGTCTTGCGGGCTACGAGGTTACTTGGTGCGATCATGTGGCGGAGCTGCCGGACGCGCCTTTGTGGCTGATCGCCAACGAATTTTTCGACGCTCTGCCGATCCGGCAATTCACCCGCAAGGCTGAGGGCTGGGCCGAGACGCAGGTCGGACTGAAAGACGGTGCGCTAACGCTGGGCCTCTCGGCGCCCACGCCGCTGGCCGAACTGGCGCCTCGGCTTGGTGATACGACAGACGGCGATGTGGTCGAAACCTGTCCCAGTGCTGCGCCCGTCGTCACAGAGATCGCCCAGCGGATCGCCGACCATGGCGGCGCTGCGATCTTTGTCGATTATGGTGACTGGCACTCTTTGGGCGATACGTTCCAAGCGCTTGAAGCCCACGAGATGGTCGATCCCCTCGCCCGCCCCGGTCAGGCCGATCTGACCGCACATGTGGATTTCGAGGCGCTGGCTCAGGCGGCACAACGGTCAGGCGTCGTCCCGTCTCAGATGATCCCACAAGGGCTGCTTTTGGCGCGCTTGGGCATCTCAGAACGCGCGCAAGCACTTGCCGCAAAACTGAGCGGCGAGGCCTTGGAAAGCCACACCCGCGCATTTGACCGGTTGACCTCGCCCACAGAAATGGGAACCCTTTTCAAAGCGCTGGCCCTCGCCCCCAGCCCGGATAAAATGCCCCCAGGATTCGACGCGGGATAAGACATATGAACCTCGAAATCATCACCTCTGACGCGCTGGACGGCATTCAGCACGGGTTCTTCACCCGCAAGGGCGGGGCCTCGTCGGGGGTGTTTGGCGGGCTCAATTGCGGGCTGGGATCGACGGATCAGGCCGATATCGTCAAGATCAACCGCAGCCGGGCGGCGGGCGCGCTTGGGCTGAGTTATGACGATCTTTGCGCTGCGCATCAGGTGCACTCTGCCGATGTCGCCCGTGTCACCGGACCGCAAGACGGAGCGGCGCCGAAATGCGATGCGCTGGTGACCGATCAGCCTGGTCTGGCGCTTGTGATCCTGACCGCCGATTGCCAGCCGGTGCTTTTTGCCGATCCGAAAGCCGGCGTCATCGGCGCGGCGCATGCCGGATGGAAAGGCGCGATTGGCGGGGTTCTGGAGGCGACGATCGACGAGATGGAGGCCTTAGGCGCCCATCGCGAGGATATCACCGCCATCATCGGCCCGACGATTTCGCAACGCGCCTATGAGGTGGGTCCTGAATTCCTTGAGGATTTCATCGCTGAGGCGCCAGACAACGCCCGGTTCTTTGCCAACGGCGAGGGGGATCGCTATCAGTTCGACCTGCCTGCTTACGGTCTGCACCGCTTGCGGGAGGCCGGGGTCGGTCAGGCCGAATGGACCCGGCATTGCACCTATTCCGACCCGGAGCGGTTCTATTCCTATCGCCGTTCGGTGCATCGCAAAGAGGCCGATTACGGGCGACTCATTTCTCTGATCCGCCTCTGAAACCTGTTTGCAGCACGTGCTGTTTTGGGCAGGAATGCGGCACCACGCTGCCCCATTTTCGCCAGAAACAATCCTGCACCTTCCGCCTCATTGTTTTTCAGAAACCAGAATTAACCTTAATTTTCTTAAGGTTAATGCCCCTGAGCGCCCTCCCCAAAATTCCCAAAAAAATCGGCCCCAGACCCCGTCAGTTTTTCACCCCAGTCGCCGTATTTTCGCCGAAGGCCCGGGGCATGTTGTTCTCAAGTCAGAAACAGGCACCGAAACAGTGCAGGAAATGTGAGAGCAGTCCCATGAAAGCAGCCATGAAAAACCGCCGTTGGATGACATCCATGATCGCTGAGGCAAAAAAGACCGAGGTGGAGATGCCCTGGAGCCGTGGCGCACGACGTGACGCTTTCATCGCCAAGAAATCTGCCCCGGCGACCAAGCTTTCCCTGCGCGCCTCTGCCTGAACGATTCGAGACACGCGCCTCTCGCCCCGCGAGCGCGCCACAAAAGCGGCGGACTTCGCCGAAATGCGGAAACAAAGCCGGAGCAGAGCCGCAGACTGGTTCCGCCCTTAACCGTAATTCGATAAAATTTTTGACAATCCACCTCGTTTTCTGTGATCAAAGACCCACTGTTCTCGGTGGGGGCCGACACAGTCACGAGGCGTTTCATGTCGCAGCCCCATTCCGGCCCGCAAGCACTCACTCAGAGCCCCGAGTCTCTTCGCCGGAACGGTGCGGCGCGCGCCTATGTTCCGGCCAGCCCGCAGGTGCAAACCGCCTGGACCGTGCGTCGGATGCGTCCGATGGATCGGCTGGCAGATCATCAGCCGGACCGTCCCACTGCACGCCCCGCCTACACGCTGCGCCGCTATGAAATCCTCTGGCGTGCGCCCAATGGTGACATCCGCGACGACACGCTCAGCGCCCCGGCCCTGCCGCTTTTCGAGGCGGCGTTCAACGCCTTTGCCCGTGGCGCCTTGATCCCGACGCCGCAGGGCCCCGTCGCCATTGAGGATCTCTTGCCGGGCGATCTGATCGAAACCGTGGACAATGGGGTGCAACGCGTCGACTGGATCGGCGCAATGATGTTGGACCCGAAAGGCACACGCAGCCCGGAGGCCAAGCCCGAGAGGCTCTATCGCGTCATGGCGGATGCTTTCGGACTGGGCCGTCCTGCCCCCGATCTGATGTTGGGCGCCGGTGCGCGGTCGCTGCTGCGCGCGGATGCGTTGAAAGCCACCTATGGCACCTCGCAGGCGATGGCCCCGGTGCCAAGCCTCGTCGATGGCATGTCCGTGATCGAGGTGACGCCGATCTCCTCGGTGCGCAGCTATCACATCGGTCTTGCCCGCCATAGCCTCTTGCGCGTCAACGGTGTCGAGCTTGAGAGCTATCATCCGGGCACCGCGGCCGCCGGTCAGTTGCAGGGCGATCTGCGTGGGCGATTCATGGCGCTGTTCCCGCATCTCGACGGCTTGGGCGATTTCGGCGCGATGGCACAGCTGCGCTTGACGCCCACGGATATGCTGGAACTGACGTTCCGGTAGGATTTCAGCCGACCGATGACCTGTCCCTCCATCGGTCTTCCACGAAAAACGGCCCAGCCAGAAGGCGGGCCGTTTTTTATATTTGAAACCTGATGTTAGGCCTTCACTTTAGGCGTAGACCTCAAGCATTCTGGGCCAAGCGCGCTTCGAGCACTTCAAAGGGCACTCCCGGCTCGTCTTTCGCGCCCCGGATCACCAGCGATGTCTTCACGCTTGCGACATTCTCCGTCGACAGCAACTCGCCGGTCAGAAAGCTCTGGAAGGTCGAGAGGTCCGGCGCCACGCATTTGAGGATGAAATCAACCTCGCCGTTCAGCATGTGGCATTCGCGCACCAGCGGCCAGTCCTGACATTTCGCTTCGAATTTCGACAGATCGACCTCGGCCTGGCTTTGCAGACCGACCATGGCAAAGACCTGCACCTCAAAGTTCAGCGCGCGGGCATCGACCACGGCGTGATAGCCCTTGATATAGCCGCTCTCTTCCAAAGTGCGCACCCGACGCAGGCACGGCGGCGCGGAAATGCCGACGCGTTTCGCCAGTTCCACGTTGGTCATGCGGCCGTCTGCCTGCAGTTCGGCCAAAATTTTGCGATCGATCTCGTCGAGTTTATGAGAGGGCATCTGTTTTCCCGAAGCCTTGGCCAAAGCGGCGTAAATTCCAACAAATGCGCAAAGCGGTCTCTGCGCGCAACATTCTTTCTCATTTTGGCAAGAAAGTTTCAAGAGCATTTCGCATACGCGCAGCGCCTTGCGCCAATCCGCGCTTATTTTTTCACCACCGCTGTGCAGCACAGGGGGGTTTGATAAGCGGGAGCCGCGTGTCTATATCGGTGCCGACATAAAAGACAACATGAAAAGGGTCCCGGATCATGGCGGACACGAAACATACCAAAGTTCTGATCATAGGCTCGGGTCCTGCGGGCTACACGGCGGGCGTCTATGCGGCGCGCGCGATGCTGTCTCCGATCCTTGTGCAGGGCATGGAGCCGGGCGGGCAATTGACCACCACGACCGAGGTCGAAAACTTTCCGGGCTTCACCGAGGTGCAGGGCCCAGAGTTGATGGTGAAGATGGAAGAGCACGCCCGCGCGATGGGCACCGAGATCATCTCTGACCTGATCGTCGAGTTGGACACCGACAGTCGGCCCTTTGTGGCCAAAGGCGACAGCGGCACGATCTACACGGCGGATGCGGTGATCCTTGCCACCGGTGCGCGGGCGAAATGGCTGAACCTGCCGACCGAGGAAGCCTTCAAGGGCTATGGCGTTTCGGCCTGTGCGACCTGTGACGGGTTCTTTTACCGCAATATGGAAATCGTTGTGGTCGGCGGCGGCAACACGGCGGTCGAAGAAGCTTTGTTCCTGACCAACTTTGCCTCGAAAGTGACGCTGATCCACCGCCGCGATGAATTGCGGGCCGAGAAGATCCTGATCGACCGTTTGATGAAGAACGAAAAGATTCATCCGCTCTGGGACAGCGAACTGGTCGAGGTCTACGGTGACGAGGCGCCGATGAAGGGCGTGAACGGCGTGAAAGTGAAAAACGTCAAGACCGGCGAGATCACCGACATTGCCGCCAAAGGCGTGTTCATCGCCATCGGCCACGCGCCCGCGACCGAGCTGGTGAAGGACAAGGTCGAGATGCACCACGGCGGCTACGTCAAGGTCAATCCCGGCACCACCGAGACCTCCATCCCAGGCATTTTTGCCGCGGGCGATCTGACGGATCACAAATATCGTCAGGCTGTGACCTCGGCGGGCATGGGCTGTATGGCGGCTTTGGACGCGGAACATTGGCTGGCTGCACAAGAATAAGCCCCTATGGCGAAACAAAGGACCAGTTTTGTCGCAATTGGACGAACAGAGTTCTTGATAGCTGAAAAAAGTGAGGCCCACGGGCCTCATTTTTGTTTCGGCAGCGCCACCAGTGTTGAATTGACTCGTTAAAAAAGGCTACTCCGACAGGAGTGCGATGCCGCTTTGCAGCATCGTGTTTACATCGTTGAACCGTTCCTGCCACAAAAAGGCGATTTGCATGGCCGAAAATCTTGCCCCGATCCCCGAGCTTTACGTCTCTTACGAAAGCGCACAGAAACTCAAGGTCGAGGCAGCGGACCTCGTCAGCTGGGACCTCTCCCCGCGTCAGATTTGCGATCTCGAATTGCTGATGAACGGCGGGTTCAACCCGCTCAAAGGCTTCCTCTCGGAAGAGGATTACAATGGCGTCGTCAATGACATGCGCCTCGCGGACGGCTCGCTCTGGCCGATGCCGATCACGCTCGATGTGTCCGAAGACTTCGCCGCCTCCCTCAAAGAGGGTCAGGACATCGCACTGCGTGACCAAGAGGGTGTGATCCTCGCCACCATGACTGTCACCGACAATTGGGTGCCGAACAAATCGCTCGAAGCCGAGAAAGTTTTTGGCGCCGATGACGACAAACACCCGGCGGTCAACTACCTGCACAACACGGCGGGCAAGGTCTACCTCGGCGGTCCGATCACCGGCATCCAACAGCCGGTGCATTACGATTTCCGCGCCCGTCGCGACACGCCCAACGAGCTGCGCGCCTATTTCCGCAAACTGGGCTGGCGCCGCGTCGTGGCCTTCCAGACCCGCAACCCGCTGCACCGCGCGCACCAGGAACTGACCTTCCGCGCCGCGAAAGAAGCGCAGGCCAACCTTTTGATCCATCCGGTCGTCGGCATGACCAAGCCGGGCGATGTGGACCACTTCACCCGCGTGCGCTGCTACGAGGCCGTGCTCGACAAATACCCGCAGTCCACCACCACCATGAGCCTCCTGCCGCTCGCCATGCGTATGGCGGGCCCGCGTGAGGCCGTGTGGCATGGTCTGATCCGTAAAAACTACGGCTGCTCCCACTTCATCGTCGGCCGCGACCACGCCGGTCCGGGGTCCAACTCCAAGGGCGAAGATTTCTACGGCCCCTATGATGCACAGGACCTGTTCCGCAAGCACCAGGAAGAAATGGGCATCGAGATGGTGGACTTCAAACACATGGTTTGGGTTCAGGAACGGGCGCAATACGAAGCCATCGACGAGATCGAGGACAAGGATAAGATCACCATCCTCAACATTTCCGGCACCGAACTGCGTCGCCGTCTGGCCGAAGGTCTTGAGATCCCCGAGTGGTTCTCCTTCCCCGAGGTGGTGAAAGAGCTGCGCCGCACCAAACCGCCGCGCTCCAAACAGGGGTTCACCGTGTTCTTCACCGGTTTCTCCGGCTCCGGCAAATCCACCATTGCGAACGCTCTGATGGTCAAACTGATGGAGATGGGTGGCCGTCCGGTGACGCTCCTCGATGGTGACATCGTGCGTAAAAACCTGTCCTCCGAGCTGGGCTTTTCGAAAGAGCACCGCGATCTCAACATCCGCCGCATCGGTTACGTGGCGTCCGAGATCACCAAGAACGGCGGCATCGCCATCTGTGCGCCGATCGCGCCCTATGCGACCACCCGTCGTGCGGTGCGTGAGGATGTCGAAAACTTTGGCGCCTTTGTCGAAGTGCACGTCGCCACCTCCATCGAGGAATGCGAAAAGCGGGATCGCAAAGGGCTCTACAAGCTCGCGCGCGAAGGCAAGATTAAGGAATTCACCGGCATCTCCGATCCTTACGATGTGCCTGAGAACCCGGAGCTGCGTGTCGAGACCGAAGGTCATGATGTGGACAACTGCGCCCATCAGGTCATTCTGAAACTCGAAAGCATGGGCCTGATAGCCGCGCATTAAGCCGGTTAAGACCTCCAGACTCAAAAAAAGCCCCGGCCATGTGGTCGGGGCTTTTTCGTTGCGCTGCACGGGATCTCAGTGCGGCGCCATACGTTTCAATAGGTTATCTTTCAGAATGAACTGGTGATACAGCGCCGCCGCAACATGGGCGAAGATGAGGAACAATGTCAGGTTCACCAGCACCTCATGCACGTCGCCCGCCTCATGGAGCCCAAGGAACCAGGCCGCGCCCCCTGCCGCAGGCGTCGCGATCATCGCGGCATAGAGCAGCCAATGCACCCCATGGGCGGCCTTTTCCATCAGCGGATGCGGTGCGGGCGGCAGCGCAGGCGCCCCCTGGATCAGCCGCACCACAAGGCGCAGGAGCATCAGCACCAGCGTCGCGACACCGACGATGACGTGCAGTTGGGCGGTCAAATTGTCGTTCGCCCCGGTTTCAAGAAATGTCCGCAGCGCCCGGCCCATGCCGTCGGAGACCACGTAATTAAAAGCAAAGGTCAGCACCACCGCCCAGTGCAGGAGCTTTTGCAGCCCGCTGTAGGATTGGGAGATTTTCACCGGAGTTTTCACCGAAGTATTCATCGTCTCTCGCTTTCTGGCTGGCATTCGGGGCTTTGGCCCCTTGGGATCGATGACCGAGACCTAGGCCCGCCCCCGCCCCGGTGCAAATGCGTTCAGGGTGGAAAACACCGCTCTATAACCTGAGTTTAGTCTGAAAACGGGCCCATTGAGGGACACGGCCATACCCCGCAAAGAAAAAGAGCGGCCCCATCGGAACCGCTCTCAAACAAAGAGACATCTCTTTGGGCGCAGATCACGCCCGAGATTGTCACATCAATGCACGTTCACCGGCGCGAAATCATGTTCGCGGGCAATCGCAAAGGCCAGAGGCAGATTGGCCACCAGTGCCAACCGCGTGCCCTCCGCGTCATTGACGGAATAGATGTGATCCAGCCCTTCGACCTGATCCTGCACCTCTTCGGGCAGCTCAGAGACGGCGACCGGGCGCACATAGGCGATTTTGACCTCCTGAGTCTCTTCTCCAAACGGCAAATTCGGATAGCGCGTGTTCATGTCTTATCCTTTCCTGATCTGGATGGTTTGCACGACGGTTTCGGGTTCCGCGCGGGTCAGGTCGATGTGCAACAAACCGTTTTCCATCGACGCGCCGCTGACCTCGACCCCGTCGGCCAGCACGAAAGAGCGCTGAAATTGTCGCCCGGCGATGCCACGATGCAAAAAGACGCGTTCGCCGGTCTCCTCCGGCATCCGTCCACGCACGACCAATTGCCGGTCTTCGAGCGTGATCGCCAGATCGCCCTCGGAAAACCCCGCGACGGCCAGCGTGATGCGGTATTCGTTCGCCGAGGATTGTTCAATGTTATAGGGCGGATAGCCCCCGGCGTCGGTCTTCGCCGTGCGCTCCACCAGACGTTCCAACTGATCGAACCCCAGAAGGAAAGGATGGGCGCCAAAACTCACTTTCGTCATCTACACGTCCTTTTCGAAGCGACTGTGTTGTGTCTTGGGTCCCGAAACCGGCAACCCTTTCTATATGATATGGGCAACAGACCCCTGGGGTTCAAGTGCCCTTACGTTGCGCCAAACGAGAGCGTTCAGAACGCTTTGAGTTTTTCGACTTTGCGGCTAAGCTCAGGGGACCTGTCGGGCCGCGCGCATGCTGAGTCTGTCAGGTCCATTGCAAACAATGACAGAGACAACGCGATGAACGTGTCCAACCGTATGGATCATCTGGATGTGCTTCGGGTCAAACTCGAAATGCTCAAACGCGAACACCGCGATCTCGATGCGGCCATTGATGCGATGCAGGAAACCGGGCACCTCGACGCCCTGCGGCTTCAGCGGATGAAAAAGCAAAAGCTGGCGCTCAAGGACCGGATCGCCCTGCTCGAAGATCAAATCACCCCCGACATCATTGCCTAAAGTGTTCCTGCTTAAACCTGTTTCCGGGTTTGATCAGAAACGCGGTGCAATGTCGAAACAGAGCGTGCGTTTCGGCTTTATGTGATAGATCAAGTTAAAATCGAAACGCTTTAAACCCACGCCTAAACGTTGCGTCACGCAGCACTTCAGTTATAAGGCGGGAAAGCGACACTTTCCCGGGAGATCAGCCATATGAGCGTCGAAGTCGGCATCATCATGGGCAGCCAGTCGGACTGGCCCACCATGAAACGCGCAGCGGAAATTCTGGATGAGCTGGGTGTGGCTTACGAGGCGAAAATCGTCTCCGCCCACCGCACGCCGGATCGCCTTTGGACCTATGGCAAAGAGGCCGCCGGGCGCGGTCTCAAGGTGATCATCGCGGGCGCCGGTGGCGCTGCGCATTTGCCGGGCATGATGGCCTCCAAGACCCGCGTGCCGGTGATCGGCGTGCCGGTCCAGACCCGCGCGCTGTCCGGTGTCGACAGCCTCTATTCCATCGTCCAGATGCCGAAAGGTTTCCCGGTTGCCACCATGGCGATTGGCGAGGCGGGCGCTGCAAATGCGGGCCTGATGGCCGCTAGCATTCTGGCGATCCATGATCCCGCTTTGGCAGATCGCCTCGATGCCTGGCGCGAGGCCCTGTCCGCCTCTATCCCTGACGAACCGATTGATGAGTGACGCCATGACTGACGTGCAAACGCTTGCCCCGAATGCAACCATCGGCATTCTCGGCGGAGGTCAGCTTGGCCGGATGCTTTCTGTGGCGGCGTCTCGCCTCGGGTTCAAAACCTGCATCTTCGAGCCGGGCGGTGACTGCCCCGCCTCTCATGTCGCGAATTACCATTTTCAAGCCAGCTATGAGGACGAAGAGGCGCTCAAAAAATTCGCCGCCTCCGTCGATGTGGTGACCTATGAGTTCGAAAACGTGCCGACCTCGGCGCTCGATCTCATCGAATCCCTCGTGCCGATCCGCCCGAACCGCAAGGCGCTGGCCGTGTCGCAGGACCGTCTGATCGAGAAGAACTTCCTCTCCGAGCTGGGCCTGCAAGTGGCGCCCTTCGCCGCCGTGGACGACGATGTCGATCTCGCCGAAGCTCTGCTGGAGATTGGCGCCCCCGCGATCCTGAAGACCCGTCGTTTCGGCTATGACGGCAAGGGTCAGGCTCGGATCATGGATCTGCCCGAGGCCGATCAGGCGCTGGCCGATATGGCCGGTGCGCCCGCCATTCTCGAAGGCTTTGTCGATTTCTCCCATGAGGTCTCGGTGATTGCCGCGCGCGGTCAGGCGGGGGATATCTCGTGCTTTGATCCCGGCGAAAACGTGCACAAATCCGGCATTCTGCACACCACGACGGTCCCTGCCCGCCTGACGCCCGCGCAGCGCACCGATGCGGTGTTACTCGCAGCCAAGATCCTGAATGCGTTGGATTATGTTGGCGTCATAGGCGTCGAGTTGTTCGTCACACCGAGCGGTCTGGTCGTCAACGAGATCGCGCCCCGCGTGCACAATTCCGGCCATTGGACACAGAACGGCTGTGTCATCGACCAGTTCGAACAGCATATTCGCGCCGTAGCGGGCTGGCCCTTGGGCGATGGCAAACGCCATTCCAATGTCGAGATGCTGAACCTCATTGGCGACGATGTCGACCGCATCCCGGAATTCGCCAAGGACGGCTCCGTCGCGATCCACCTCTATGGCAAAGCCGAGGTCAAAGCGGGCCGCAAGATGGGTCATGTGAACAAGATCACGGGCGCCGCCTAGCCCACCTATGGGGCCTTTGCGGCCTGCGCCACAGCATCAGGATAGATGACGCGCTGCAAATCCTGCGGCGCGTTGTCATCAAGATAGGTGATTTGCGTTCTTTCCCGCCCGAACGGCAGAATGATGTTTTGTCCCGCAATGGGCGCAAAACCCAGAGGGGTATAAAACTCCGGAGAGCCGACAACGACGATAGCCTGTGCCCCATGCTCGCGTGCAAATTCGAGCGACTTACGGATCATGTAGGCATCGGCATCCTTTTGACGCCACGCCGAAGACACTGCAACGATCGCAAGGTTCCACCAGTTGTCCGGCGATTTCAATTTTGCAAAAGCAAGATAGCCGAAAAGATCGTCCCCTTTGCAGGCCACGCATTCCATCGCGATATCTTGATCCAGGCGCAGCTGCTGCACCATATGAAACATGCCCGAACCTTGGAAATATCCATCCAGAAGCACAGACACAGCGAGATCGTCCCCCGACTCAAAATGTCTAATTCTCATACTCAATTCACATAAATATCACCGGCCCCAAACAAACGGGACGCGGAGCAACTCCAAAACCGTTTCCGACATGCAAACGCACCAAGTCACTGCCGCATGTCACCTCACCAATACTTGAATATGAAAATACTTAGTAAACACTCAATGCTGAAGCTAGGTAAAGTCGAAAAACACAACCTTAGCGCGTCAAGGGCGAATAAGAACACACGCAAGATGCGTTTTATGCCTAAATACCGAGCGTATCAGCCGCTTATCGCGTCCACAAATTTGCCATATGCTGTGGGATAGATGAGTTCATTGCGACTCATTCCGGTGCCTGGCGCAATCGGATAGAGCGAGGTGTGCTCCTTGAGAAAAGGCGTCTCAAGATTGCTCGCCGCCAGTTTGGAAAAGCCGACGCGGGAAAAATATTTCGGGTCTCCGACAACGACCACCGCCTTGGCGCCTTCGCGGCGCGCGTGCTCCATGCCGCGCACCACCAATTCCCGGCCCATGCCGCGTTTGTGATAGATCGGAGAGACAGCAAGAATAGACAGGGCCCACCAGTCCTGAGGCAGCGTCATGCGCGCGCAGCAGATATAGCCCAGAATGGTCTCGTTCTCATAGGCGACCCGCTCCATCGCGACGGAACCTTCTTCGCGCAGGCATTGTGCCAAACGGTACATATCCGAATTGCCAAATGTCGTATCCAAAAGCACGGACACCGCAATATCGTCGTCAGTGGAAAGGGCGCGTAGGTGCATACCATCACTCATCAACAAGCTTTTTAAAAACATTGCAGGTGCAGAAAAACGATAGCAAGGCAGAAATGCGCCGATTTTGCACATCCTTGTAAAATAGAGGCTTACGGCCTTTTTTTGGGCAAAATCACCGGTTCACACAGATATTGCCGATCTGTCCGACGTATTTTCAGGTGCAGAGACGAAAAAGGGCCGCCCTTAACGGCGACCCTTTCGATTTTTGAGCCAGTCGGCTGATCACATCTCTTGCGAGATGATTACATCATGCCGCCCATGCCACCCATGCCACCCATGTCGGGCATACCGGCGCCAGCGCCGCCGTCTTTCGACGGTTTGTCGGCAACCATGGCTTCGGTGGTGATCAGCAGGCCCGCGATGGAGGCTGCGTCTTCCAGAGCGGTGCGGGTCACTTTGGCCGGGTCGATCACGCCGAATTTGAACATGTCGCCATATTCTTCGGTTTGAGCGTTGAAGCCGAAGGCCAGATCGTCGGACTCGCGGACTTTGCCAGCCACGACAGCGCCGTCGACGCCTGCGTTTTCTGCGATCTGACGCAGCGGAGCTTCGATGGCTTTCTTCACGATGTGAATGCCTGCGTCCTGGTCAGCGTTCGCACCGGTGAGACCTTCGAGCGACTTGCCGGCCTGAACCAGAGCCACACCGCCGCCCACGACGATGCCTTCTTGCACGGCAGCGCGGGTTGCGTTGAGAGCATCGTCCACACGGTCTTTGCGTTCTTTCACTTCCACTTCGGTCAGACCGCCAACGCGGATCACGGCAACGCCGCCAGCCAGTTTGGCAACACGTTCTTGCAGTTTCTCACGGTCGTAATCAGAGGTGGTTTCTTCGATCTGGGTGCGGATCTGAGCCACGCGGGCTTCGATCTCTGCCTTCTCGCCAGCGCCGTCGACGATGGTGGTTTCGTCTTTGGTGATGGAGATTTTCTTGGCGGAGCCGAGCATGTCCATGGTGACGTTTTCGAGCTTCATGCCGAGATCTTCGGAGATCACCTGACCGCCGGTGAGGATCGCGATGTCTTGCAGCATGGCTTTACGACGATCGCCAAAGCCCGGTGCTTTGACAGCCGCAATTTTCAGGCCGCCGCGCAGTTTGTTGACCACGAGGGTCGCCAGCGCTTCGCCTTCCACGTCCTCAGCAATGATGAGGAGCGGTTTCTGGGACTGGATGACCTGCTCGAGGAGCGGCACCATCGGCTGCAGAGAAGAGAGTTTCTTCTCGTGCAGGAGCACGATGCAGTCGTCCAGCTCGGCAATCATCTTGTCCGGGTTGGTCACGAAGTACGGCGACAGGTAGCCACGGTCGAACTGCATGCCTTCGACCACGGTGGTCTCGGTTTCCATGCCTTTGTTCTCTTCGACGGTGATCACGCCGTCGTTGCCGACTTTCTGCATCGCGTCTGCGATTTGCTGACCGATTTCGGCTTCGCCGTTGGCAGAAATCGTGCCGACTTGGGCGACTTCAGCGGAATCGTTCACCGGACGGGCAGCCGCTTTGATCGCTTCGACGACTTTGAGGGTCGCGAGGTCGATGCCGCGTTTCAGGTCCATCGGGTTCAGACCGGCAGCAACCTGCTTGAGGCCTTCTTTGATGATGGCCTGAGCCAGAACGGTGGCGGTGGTGGTGCCGTCGCCGGCTTCGTCGTTGGTGCGGGAAGCGACTTCCTTCACCATCTGCGCGCCCATGTTTTCGAACTTGTCTTCGAGCTCGATCTCTTTGGCCACGGACACACCGTCTTTGGTGATGCGCGGGGCGCCGAAGGATTTGTCGAGGACCACGTTGCGGCCTTTGGGGCCGAGGGTCACTTTCACAGCATCGGCGAGGACGTTCACGCCTTTGAGCATGCGGTTGCGTGCATCGACGTCAAACTTGACTTCTTTAGCCATTGTTCACTCCATAAATTGGGTTGATGTGGGTCGGTCTCAGGCGTTCGCTCAGGCGATGATGCCGAGGATGTCCGACTCTTTCATGATGAGAAGCTCTTTGCCGTCCACGGTGATTTCCGTGCCGGACCATTTGCCAAAGAGGACGATGTCGCCTTCTTTGACGGAGGGAGCGATCAGCTCGCCGCTGTCTTTGCGAGCGCCTTCGCCCACGGCAACGACTTTGCCTTCGGCGGGCTTTTCTTTTGCGCTATCGGGGATGATGAGACCACCTGCGGTCTTTTCTTCGCTCTCAACACGTTCGACCACAACGCGGTCGTGCAGCGGTTTGAATGCCATCTTCGAGGCTCCTTCGCTCAAAGTTTCTGTTTTCGTCCACCCTCTGAGGGGGCGGGGTAAATCAATCGTTAGCACTCACCTCGGGAGAGTGACAACGACGCATAGTTAGGAAGGTGACGGTGGTGAGTCAACAGGGGAGTTGGGGAAAAATAATTCACGCATCATCGCGCGAAGTAGTCGCTCATAAATTTATGTTGGTTTTCACAAAAGAGGCCTTAAAAAAGAAAAATGAAAGCATATGACATCAAGAAATACTTAAAAAGCTCCCGAATTATGGGGCGCAAAAGCACCTTCTCAAACGCCTTCGCGTCTGCTCTCGCACCTTTCGACGAATACTCCGAAAGCACAGTCAATTCGAGTATAACGGATTTAGGGCAAAATCCCGAAGATGAATTGACCTGTGTGTATTGCGACGCTCCTGCTGCGACGTGGGATCATGTGTTCAACAGAGTGATTGCAGGAGAGTTTTCAGGCTACGGACATCGCATACGAAATCTTGTTCCTTCATGCCGAACCTGCAACGAACGAAAAGGCAAAAAGAATTGGCGTGATTTTATAATTCATGAAGGGCGCCCTAACCTTGAAAATCGTATAGCGAGAATGGAAAAGTTTTTGAGTGCCGATGAAGCCAGACCAACGACAATGGATGACATTCGAAACGCGGCGCAACCAGAATTGGACCGTTTTCTTGAAATTCGCTCCGAAGTTTTTCGCTTGCTTGAAGAGGCCGACGCCGTTGCAAAAAGCATTCGTCAAAAGCTCTAAAAGGCCGTAAGCCGCTCGTTTTGCTGCACCCCATAAACCCCCACCTCAACCTTCTCAAACCACCCATAATGATTATCCCGCATCATCCGGGTGGCGTGTTTGACGCCTGTGGCCTTGGCCACCTCCGCCCCCTTCGATGGCCCGTTCTCCAACAAATACGCCCGGCATTTCTCCGCGTCCTGACGGTAGGCGGTCACGCGGCCACCGGCTTTTGAGCCGCCCAGATTGGGGTCCCCCTCTCGGCGCGCGAACTCGGCCAAGAGCTTTTCCGTCTTCGCCTTGTTCTTGCGCGGAACAAAAGCGCGCGGGTCATGGTGCACCTGCACCGAACCTTCCACCACATTCACCGAAATCACCCCAAGCCCCAGCCGTTTGCACAGCCCAAGGTTCCCCTTGAACATCCGCCAGCCCGCCTTGCCCTTCCATCGCGGCACGGCGAGGTAGACGTGATCGCTCAGCGCCTGTCGCGCGGTGCCTTGTTGCAAAAGCTGGAGGGTAAAGCCGGTTTTCAGCTCGATGATGACGGGCACACCGTCTTTCACCGCCACCACATCCGCGTCCCGCACCTCTGCTTTCACCACATAACCCAGCGCCTCGAAATGCGCTTTCACGGGAAGGTAGAGATCGGTTTCGCGGATGGTAGCCATGCGATAAGTGTTACAGCCATCCCGTGAGCGCTCGCAAGGCGTGACAAGTCGTGCTGCACTGCCTATAAGGCCCGCAAAACGACCATTCACGAAGGACAGCCCCCTTATGACCACGCTTGTTTTCGGCCACAAATCCCCCGACACCGATTCCACCGGCTCCCCGCTCATCTGGGCGTGGTATCTGAACGAAGTCAAAGGCGTCGACGCCAAAGCCGTCCTGCTGGGCGAGCCGAACACCGAAGCCGCTTTCGTCATCGAGAAATGGGGTTTCGACAAACCGGAAAGCATCTCCGAAGTCGCAGAAGGCCAGGACGTCGTCATCGTCGACACCAACAACCCGGCTGAACTGCCCGACGCGATCAACGACGCCAATGTCACCGCGATCATCGACCACCACAAACTCGTGGGCGGTCTCGAGACCAAAGGTCCGATCGACATCACCATCCGTCCGCTCGCCTGCACCGCCACCATCATGTACGACCTGATGGGCGACGATGCCGACAAGATGCCCGACAACATCAAAGGCGCGATGCTGTCCTGCATCCTCTCCGACACGCTGGAATTCCGCAGCCCGACCACCACCGACGTGGACAAGGCGCTGGCCGAGAAACTGGCCTCCGAGCTGAACATCAATCTCGGCCAATACGCGTCCGAAATGTTCGAAGCCAAATCCGACATTTCCGCCTTCTCGGATGCCGAGCTGATCCGTATGGACTCGAAAGAATACGAAGTCGACGGCACCAAATTCCGCGTCTCCGTTCTGGAAACCACCGCGCCGAAACTCGTGCTCGACCGCAAAGCGTCGATCATGGAGAGCTTCAAAGCCGTTGAGGCCGAGGACGGTGTCGATCAGGTTCTCCTCTTCGTCGTCGACATCCTGAACGAAGAAGCCACCTTCTTCACCCCGAACGATCTGTGCAAAACCGTGGCCGAGAAATCTTTCGGCGCGACCGTTGAGGGCGACAGCGTCGTTCTGCCGGGCATCATGTCCCGCAAGAAACAGATCATCCCGAACCTCAAAGTCTGATCGACTTTTCCGGTTTTATGAGCTTTGAAAGGGGTGCGGGAAACCGCGCTCCTTTTTTTGTTTGGTTGTGTCATGTCGTCAAAGTCCCGCCCGCTCCCGCTGAAACTCCTCTGGGCCATCATGCTCCTTTACGTGCTCGCCACATTCGGCGCGGCACCGATCCCTTTGGGCGAGCTGATCGACAAACTTACCACCAGTGGCGGCGGCGCAGACAGCCTATTCCTCGCGATGTTTATCGGACTGGCCATAGCCCCCCTCTTCGCCCCTCTGGCACTCCTCCTCCCGATGCCTTCCGTGGCGCTCCGCGTCGTAATCTCGCTCCTCTGGCTGCCGAGCCTTCTGATCCTGATCATGTCAGGCCCCGGCACGACGCACATCTTTCTCTACATCTTCGTCACATGGGCCGCGCTCATGGGGCTCTGGGGGCATAGAACCGCTGCCGGAAAAGCCCTCCTCCTCGCGGTCACGCTCATCTCGCTCTGGTCGCTTTCCGCCATGATCCCCGCCGTCACCCAGATCGCAGGCCTGACAAACGGCGCCCCCTATTGCGTCGCCCTTTCCGGTGAGCCGATCACCAATATCGCAGATCTGCGCGGCCTCGCCTTCTACACCGATGAAACCGGGTTCAAATCCCACAACTTTTGGACCTTCCACGGCGTGCTTCTCACAGAGACGCAAGAATGGAATTGGTCCGCAAAACGCCTGCGCTTTGACCCGATCCCGGAACCCGTTTTCCCCGAAACGCGCCGCCCCGCCTGTCCGCTTGAACCGCATTTCCTGCGCAAACATCTTTTCTGAGCGCACATCCAAACCTTGCGCGCCAGGACAGATCAGGGTTCAAAGACCTGACCTGTTTCGGAGACCCTCATGCCCAACGCCCTTTTGTTTCGCCTCAGCGCCACTCTCTTTTTCGCGCTCTGTGCGGGGCTTCTCTTGGCCCCCGGCCTCTTCGGTGCAATCTTCGGCCTTGATCCTTCGACAGGCGCCGACGTCATGGCCCGCCGCGCCGGGCTTTTGTTCGCGCCTCTGGGGCTTCTTTACCTGCAACTGGCCGACATGGATCACCCAAAAGTCCAACGCGCGTTGCTCTCCGCAGGGGTCGTCTTTTTGATCACCATCGCGATGCTGGGCCTCACCGAATGGGCCTTGGGTCGGGTGGGCCCCGGCATTCTGGTGGCCGTCATCACCGAAATCGTCTTTGCCGCCCTCTATTTGAAAGCTCTCCGCCATGCTTAAAACGCCCGACTTCATGCGCGACATGAAACGCGGCGAGGAACCCGCCGTCGCCGACCTCCTGACCGCCGCGTTCGGCCAAAAGGACGAAGCGCAACTGGTCGAAGCCCTGCGCAAATCCCGCGCCATCGCGGGCGAAATGGTCCTGCCTATGGCGGGCGAGGTGATCGGCTATGCCGCTCTGTCGAAAATGACCGCCCCCAAAAGCTGGCTCTGCCTCGCCCCCGTCGCAATCCGCCCAGACCTGCAGACGCGCGGCTACGGGCGCCGCCTCGTTGGCATGATCAGCCAATGGGCGGAACTCTCCGGGCAAACCCTCGTCGTCTTGGGCGATCCGGCGTTCTACAGCCGCTGCGGGTTCACCCCAATCGCGGAGAGCTTCACCTCCCCCTACCCCTTGGACCACACGCTGACAGCAGGTCCGGCCAAGGCGAAAACCAAAGAGCTGATCTACCCGAAGGCCTTCGGCTGAGCGGCTTTCTCACCAAAAACTCTGCGGATCAATGTCGATCTGAAGCCGGACGTTGTTGGGCAGCTTCACCTGCCCCACCCACTCCGCCAAAGCCGCCTGGATCGGTGCGCTCTTTTCGGCCTTGACCAGAAAACGGATGCGATGCCGCCCGCGCACACGGGCAATGGGCGCAGGCGCCGGACCGAAAAGCTGGGCATTGATGCGTTGCAACGGGCCCGCAATGCGCGCCAAATGATTGGCCACGTCGGTCACCACCGCCAGATCTGGCCCCGACAGGATGATCCCCGCCATGCGGCCATAGGGCGGCACGCCCGCCATTTTGCGCTCGGCGGCCTCGGCGCGCCAAAAGCCCTCCTCATCGCCCGACAGGATCGCGCGAATGACCGGATGCTCCGGCTGATAGGTCTGCAACAGCGCGACGCCCTTCTTCTCCGACCGGCCCGCGCGCCCCGCGACTTGCCGCATGAGCTGAAAAGTGCGTTCTGCGGCGCGCAGATCGGAGCCTTGCAGGCCCAGATCGGCGTCAATCACCCCGACCAGAGTGAGATTCGGGAAGTTATGCCCTTTCGCCACCAATTGCGTGCCGACGATGATGTCGGTGTCGCCCTCGGCAATGCGTTGAATCTGCTCTTTCAGCGCGCGGGCAGAAGCGAAGAGGTCGGAGGACAGCACCGCACATTTTGCCTCGGGGAAGCGCTCGGCGACCTCTTCGGCCAGACGTTCGACGCCGGGGCCGACGGGGGCCAAACGCCCCTCGACGCCACAGGACGGACAGGCCTCCGGCATCGGTTTGGTTTCACCGCATTGGTGGCACATCAGGCGTTTCAAAAACCGGTGTTCGACCATCCGCGCATCGCAATGATCGCAGGCAATCTGATGCCCGCAGGCGCGACAAATCGTGACCGGGGCAAAGCCGCGACGGTTGAGGAACAAAAGCGATTGCTCGCCGCGTTCCATCCGTTTTTTCACCGCCCCCACCAAAGTGTCGGAAATGAACCGCGTCGAGGGCAGTTTCTCGCCCCGCATATCGAGCGCATGCATGTCAGGCATCACGGCGGGGCCATAGCGGCTCTCCAGATCGAGGCGTTTGTACTTGCCCGCCTCGACATTGGCCCAGGTTTCCAGAGACGGCGTGGCGGAGGCCAGAACGACCGTCGCAGAACACAGAGACGCACGCAGCACGGCCATGTCACGGGCGTTGTAATGCACCCCGTCCTCTTGTTTATAAGAGCCGTCGTGCTCCTCATCGACCACGATCAACCCGAGGTTTTGAAACGGCAAGTAGAGCGCAGAGCGCGCACCGATCACCACCTGCGCACCGCCTTCGCCGACCATTTTCCAGACGCGGCGGCGTTCGGTCATCGTCACGCCGGAGTGCCATTCGGCGGGGCGTGCGCCAAAGCGTTCCTCAAACCGGGTGAGGAAGGCGGAGGTGAGCGCGATCTCGGGCAAAAGCACCAAGGCCTGCCGCCCCTGTTTGAGACATTGCGCCACCGCTTCGAGGTAGACCTCTGTCTTGCCGGACCCTGTGACGCCCTTCAAAAGCGTGGTGGCATAGCGCTCGGCGGCGACATCTTCGCGAAGTGCCGTGGCGGCGGCCTCCTGCGCCTCGGTCAGTTCGTTGCCGGGCGCATTGGCATCCAAACGCCGAAAGGGCAGATCGCGGGGCGTGTCCTCTTCGATCACAGCGCCAGAGGGCAACATCCCTTTGACGACAGAGGCCGTGACCCCCGCCGTGTCAGCGAGTTCCTTGAGCGTGAACGACAGCCCGCCATATTCGTCCAAAGTCTCCAATACCTTTGAGCGTGCGTCGGTCTCGCGCGGCGGGCGCCCCTCGCCCCGGCGATAGACCTTGCGCATTCCCGGCGGGTTCATCAGCCCCGGCGCGCGGGTGGCGAGGCGCAGCATGGCGGGCATGGGAGTGAGCGTATAGGCCGCGACTTTTTCGAGAAACTGCCGCATCTCCTCGCGCATCGGCGCCAAGTCCAGCACCGTCGAGATCGAGCGTGCCTTTGAGAGATCAAATCCCCCGAGTCCCTCGCCCCAGACACAGCCCAGAACCTTGCGCGGGCCCAGAGGCACCTCGACAAAAGCGCCCATGGCGACACCGCCCTCGGGCGCCTTGTAATCCAGCGTCCGATCGAGCGGTTCACAGGTCAAAACGGCGACCAGATGGCCTTCGGGGTAAAATTCGGCATCACGCATGAAGATGTGATAGGGGTTTTGCGCGGGGCAGACCAGAGCCGTTTCAAAGCCCCTTTTTATCAAGGCCACATTCGACTATGTAACCGCTAACAGTCAGGCGAAAGGAGACGCCCCATGAAATTCTTTGTTGATACCGCCGATGTGGATGCCATCCGCGAGTTGAACGATCTTGGCTTTGTCGACGGGGTCACCACCAACCCGTCGCTGATCAAGAAATCCGGTCGCGACATTCTCGAAGTGACGAAAGAGATTTGCGACATCGTCGATGGTCCGGTCTCCGCCGAGGTTGTGGCGCTGGACTATGACGCCATGGTCAATGAGGGCCGCAAGCTGGCCAAGATTGCCGACAACGTCGTGATCAAACTGCCGCTGACGCTCGATGGCCTGAAGGCCTGTAAAACGCTGGCCTCTGAGGGTCACAAGATCAACGTGACACTGTGTTTCTCCGCCAATCAGGCGCTTTTGGCCGCCAAAGCCGGCGCAACCTACATTTCCCCCTTCATCGGGCGTCTGGACGACATCAACCTCGATGGTGTGGACCTGATCGAAGACATCCGCACGATCTACGACAACTACGGCTATGAGACCGAGATTCTCGCGGCCTCCATCCGTACCGTGAACCACATCACCGAATGTGCGAAAATCGGCGCAGACGTGATCACGGCACCGGCCAATGTGATCAAGGCGATGGCGAGCCATGTGCTGACCGACAAGGGCCTCGCACAATTCGTGAAAGACGCCGAAGAGGCTGGCATCAAGATCGTCTGATCTGAGCCCTCTTTCCAAAACGACAAGACGCCTCCATGCCACACTTTCAGGCCACATGGGGGCGTTTTTTCTATTTTTAAACCTTCACACGGATACCCCTTTCAAAACCCGGTTTCCCGCGCCAAGATGTGCGGGATTTAAGACAAAGGTGAGCGGCAAGAGTATGAGCGACACGGAACAGAGTTTTGAGCTGGGGGGCCTGATCGTCCCGAACGACCCCGCGCTGATTTCTCCGAAAATCGCGCGCCGCTTGCGCCGCAAGAATTACGCCAAAGCGAAACTCGCACATTTGGACAAGGTCTTGCGACCCGGCACCCGGCTTTTGGAGCTGGGCACGGAGATCGGCGTGGTGGCCGCCATTGCCGCCAAGACCAAAGGCGTCGAACGTGTCGCCGCTGTCGAGGTCAACCCGGCGTATAAAGACTATATCACCGCGCTCTGGGCCGAAAACGGGGCCGAAAATGCCACGCTTTACATCGGGATGCCGGTGGAGCGCGCGGGCGTGAAAAAGGCCGAATTTTACCTGCGTGACCCGCTCTGGGACAGCTCGCTTGCCCCGGATGCGGACAGGCCCAGCGAGACCGTCAAACTTGACAACGTGGCGCTGCCGAAGCTGATCGAAGAGGTGGATCCGACGGTGATCCTCTGTACGCTTCAGGGGTTGGAATTGCCTTTGTTCGACGCGGCCGATCTGAGCCGGGTGGATCATCTGATCATCGAGGTGACGCCCGCGGTCTACGGCCAGGACGCGCTGCGCGAGTTTGTCGATATGCTCGGCACCAAAGGATTTATGCCCGCCCCCGACACCGAGGACGGCAAGCGGATGATCTGTTTCGAGCGGGTGAAATTGCCGGGTCAGGTGCCCGAAGGCGCTATGATGCCGCGGCGGCGATTCCGCGCAGCGGCAGAACAGACCCCGCCGCGCGTTTTGGTGCCGACCTGTATGAAAAACGAAGGGCCGTTCATTTTGGAATGGCTCGCCTGGCATCGGGTCGTCGGCGTCACGGATTTCCTGATCTTCACCAATGATTGCACCGACGGCACGGATCAGCTTTTGGACCGGCTCGACGACATGGGGCTGGTGCATCACCTGCCCAACCCGGCGCTGGGTCAGGAGGCGACGAATTTCCAGCCCGTGATGCTGCGCTACCTGCCCTACACCCGCGAATTCCGCGAGGCGGATTACGTGATTTCGATGGATGTGGACGAGTTCATCAACATCCGCGCGGGCGACGGGCGGTTTGCCGACCTGCTGGAGGCCGTGGGCGACTTTGACGTGCTGTCGATGTCCGAAATCAACCATGGCTCGAACGACCGGCTGCGCTATGAGCGCGGTTGGCTGACCGAACAATTCCCGGGCCATCAAAACCCCGGCCCCGGCGAGAAAAAAGCCCATCGTGGCGTCAAAAGCATCACTCGGATGAGCCCGCGCGTGACCGCCGTGCGCAACCACCGCCCGGATCTGTCGGAGGGGTTCGGCACGGTGCGCTGGCTCGATGGGTCGGGACGGATGCGGCGCGAGTTTTTGGACGACCCGGAGGCCAACGGATATGATTGCCGTGGCGCCTACGATCTGGTGTCCTTGGACCATTTCCCGCTGCGCTCGCTCGAATCCTTTCTGGTGAAAATGCATCGCGGCGATGTGGTGGTGGCCAATAAAATGGCCTCGAACCGCTATTGGCGCACCCGCAACCACCATGATTTCACCACCAGCGACCTGAGCCACCTGCGCGCCGCCGCCAAGGCCGAATACGAGCGCCTGTTGCAAGATAAAGAGCTGGCCGCGCTGCATGACGCCGCCTGTGCCGCCCATGAGGCGCGGATTGCGTCGCTCGAGGGCGAGCCGGAGTTCGAAGACCGTAAGCGTTGGATTTTCAACGAGGCCTGGCACAGCGAAGTGCCCGAAGCCTACCGCGATGCCGTTGCCGCGACAGAGGATGAGACGCAAGAGGCTTGAAACAGGACGCCCCTGCGGTCATAGTTGTCGCAACGACCGGAAAACCGGCGGATCGAGTAATGTACGAGGCAACATGAGCACCCAACTCCCCCGGGCCATCTCACCCATGGCTGAAGAGCTGCGCGAGAAAATCATCTCCGACCCCGATATGGTGTTGGAAGACCAAGACGTGATGCGCGCGCTGATCGCCGCGAATGAACGCAGCACCGGCAGCAATGTCGTCGATCTGCGCGGGCTGGCGATGGAGCGGCTTGAGGACCGGCTTGATCGTCTCGAAGACACCCATCGCGGTGTGATCGCCGCCGCTTATGAGAACCTCGCGGGCACCAATCAGATCCACCGCGCTGTCTTGCAGCTTTTGGAGCCGACCGAATTCACGCCGTTTCTCAAGGCCTTGTCGGGCGAGATCGCCCAGACCCTGCGCCTCGATGCCGTGCGGCTTTTGTTGGAGACCAAAGTCGAAGGCGATGAGCCCGCCACCCGCAAACTCGGCGATGTGCTCATCACCGCAGAACCCGGTTTCATCGAGACCTATATCACCTACGGCCGCAATGTCCCCGTGCGCCCGGTCACCCTGCGCCAGGTCGCGCCGGAGACCGATGTGATCTATGGCGACAACACCGGGTTCATTCATTCCGAGGCTCTGATGACCCTTGATTTCGGCCCCGGTCGCTTGCCGGGCCTGTTGGTCTTCGGCTCCGAAGACCCGCATATGTTCCGCCCAACCCAGGGCACCGATCTTTTGGCCTTCTTCTCCGGCGTTTTCGAGAAAATGATGCGCCGTTGGCTGGGATGAGCCTCAAGATCACAGAGGGTATGCGCGACACGCTGGCGCGCTGGCTCGACCACGAGCGCGCGTTGAAATCCGCCTCCGAGAACACGATCACTGCCTATGCCCGCGACGTCTCGGGCTGGCTCAGTTTTCTGGCCGAACATGAGGGCGGCGGCTTTGGCCCCGCCCAGATCGCCAAGCTGAGGATCACCGACATGCGGGCCTGGATGGCGCATGAACGCAGCCGAGGCGTGGCGCCGCGTTCGCTGGCCCGGTCCTTGTCGGCGGTCAAGACCTTCACCCGCTGGCTGGCCGAACGCGACGGGTTTGACGCCACAGCGGTGCTCTCCACCCGCTCGCCGAAGTTTCAAAAGAAACTGCCCCGACCTTTGTCGCCTGACGCCGCCAAGGAGATGCTCTCGACGGTCGAGTTGCAACATGACGAGCCCTGGATCGCGGCGCGCAATGTGGCGGTGGTGACGCTTTTATATGGCTGCGGCTTGCGGATTTCAGAGGCCCTGTCTCTGACAGGCGGGGATGTGCCTCTGGGCGAAGTGATCCGCATCACCGGCAAGGGCAACAAGGAGCGCATCGTGCCGGTGCTTCCCGCCGCGCGGCGTGCGGTCGCCGAGTACACCCGGCTCTGCCCCCATGATCTGACGCCAGAGGCGCCGCTGTTTCGCGGCACCCGTGGCGGTGCGCTCAACCCGCGTTTGATTGCGAAAGTCACCGAAGCCGCCAGGATGCAGCTTGGCCTCCCCTCCTCCGTGACGCCGCACGCTATGCGCCATTCCTTTGCCACGCATCTGTTGAATGCGGGCGGTGATTTGCGGGCGATCCAAGAGCTTTTGGGCCACGCCTCTCTGTCAACAACCCAGGCCTACACCGCCGTCGACAACGCGCGATTGTTGCAGGTCTACGAGGCCGCCCATCCGCGCGCGAAACGGGGCTAAGTTTTTTCTCGAGCTTACGATTTCTTCACCTCCTCTGTCCTAGACTGAACCCGTATGGGGCAGTTTTGGGGATGACAGATGACGGACGACAACCAACCTAGCGGACCGAATTTGCGAGAGGTCGCCACGATCACGCGGATCACGCAGGAGGATTTCCTGGCGCAATTGGCACAGGCCCTGGCGCTCTACGATCAGGACGGTGACGGGCTTTTGACCGAGGAAGAATGGAAATGGGTCGAGGACGCCTATAAGGACGCGGGCTGACATCAGATCCATTTACCTAAAATCTTAGAGAAAACGTACGGGTAAAGCACTGAACCACATCGACATTGCGAATTTGGTTTCTGTTTTATCAACCTTTCGGCGCGATCCTGAAACTATGTTCGTCAGGCCAGAAAGGACTACGTAATGACCATTTCCATGATGAATTTGACGTCGAAATTCAATTCGCCGCCGCCCTCTTCCTCTACCCCGATCTTCGCAAACCGGGAAGGGAGTAAATCCGCGGAAACCCCGATTTTTACAGGTCGGGAAGGCAGTACTTCGGTCTCAACGCCGATTTTCACGGATCGCGAGAACAGCACCTCGGTTCCGGCTCCGATCTTTACCGAGAGGGAAGGCAGCAATTCGGTGCCCACGCCAGTTTTCACGCTTGAGACCACCGACGCGATCCATAGCGAAATCACCGATAGCTTTCTCATGACAGACTCCGGCAATAGCGAAGAGACGAGAGTGTCGCAGACAGTATCGGATCACGGACCAGGCCGGGAAATCACTGCGCCGACCAATGAAGCCAAACCGGAAGTATCCAAACCCGAAGCACATCACCTGTTCGATACGCTGCGGGACCGCATAGCCTCATCACATGGCAAAGATTCCTCTTGGTTTTATTCCAAAATGCATGAGCACTTGAGCCTGTCCGATCTCTGACATTTTAAGGGCGGCCCTCAAGAGCCGCCCTTTGACATGTCCTCTGACACATTTAGCCAAGCGCTTCATCGCAGCGCCCGCAGACGCCCGCATGGCTGTGGCTGCCCACATCCGGCAGGATTTTCCAGCAGCGCTCGCATTTCTCGCCCTCGGCTTTTTCGAACACCACGCCGATGCCCTCGACCTCACCTTCGAGGCGGAAGGCTTCGGACGGCGCCGGATCACCGGTGAGCGTGATCGCGGAGGTGATGCAGAGATCGTCGAAATCGACGGTCTTGAGCGCGGCCAGCACGGCTTCGTCCTCGACATGCACGGTCGGCGCAGCCTCCAGAGAGGCACCGATCACCTTGTCGCGGCGCTGCACTTCGAGGGCGGCGGTCACGACCCGGCGGGCTTTGCGGATACCGGCCCATTTGGTGGCGAGATCGCCATCGAGCCACCCCGGCGTGGCCTCGGGGAAGTCCACGAGGTGCACAGAGCTGTCGTCGCCCGGGAAGCGTTCGAGCCAGACCTCTTCCATGGTGAACACGAGGATCGGAGCGAGCCAAGTGGTCAGGCGGTGGAACAGGATGTCGAGCACGGTCAGCGCAGCGCGGCGGCGGGTGGTGTCGCCATCGCAATAGAGCGCGTCCTTGCGCACGTCGAAGTAGAAGGACGACAGATCGACGGTCGCGAAATTGAACACTGCCTGCCAGACGCCGGAGAAATCGAAGGTCTCGTAGCCCTCACGCACCGTGGTGTCGAGTTCTGCGATACGATGCAGCACCCAGCGTTCGAGTTCCGGCATATCAGCCACATCCACGCGATCCGCCTCGGTGAAATCGCTGAGCGAGCCGAGGATATAACGCATGGTGTTGCGCAGACGACGATAGCTGTCGGCCACACCTTTGAGGATTTCCGGCCCGATCCGCTGATCGGCGGTGTAATCCGTCTGCGCCACCCAAAGCCGCAGGATGTCAGCGCCGTATTGTTTGACGATCTGCTCCGGCACGATGGTGTTGCCCAGAGATTTGGACATTTTCATGCCCTTCTCATCCAGCGTAAACCCGTGCGTCACAACGTTTTTATAGGGCGCACGGCCTTTGGTGCCGCAAGCCTGCAAGAGAGACGAGTGGAACCAGCCACGGTGTTGGTCGGTGCCTTCCAGATAGACATCGGCGATGCCATCCGGCGTGCCATCTTCGCGGTCGCGCAGCACGAAAGCATGCGTCGAGCCGGAATCGAACCAGACGTCCAAGACGTCAAAGACCTGATCGTAGTCGGCCGGGTCGACGATGCCGTCCAAGACCTTTTCCTTAAAGCCCTCTTCGTACCAGACATCCGCGCCCTGCGCTTCGAACGCGGCGGAGATGCGGGCGTTGACCTCATCATTACGCAGCAAGAAGCCGTCTTCGGTCGGCAACAGGCCTTTCTTGGTGAAGCAGGTCAGCGGCACGCCCCAGGCGCGTTGACGCGAGAGCACCCAATCGGGGCGGTTCTCGATCATAGAGTACAGACGATTGCGCCCGGTCTGCGGCGTCCATTTCACCAGCTGGTCGATGGAGGTCAGCGCGCGCGCCCGGATCGTGTCGCCATAGGTGCCCATGCCATCGTCCAGCTTGCGGTCCACGGCGGCAAACCATTGCGGCGTGTTGCGGAAGATCACCGGCGCTTTCGAGCGCCACGAATGCGGATAGCTGTGCTTGATCTTGCCACGCGCCATGAGACCGCTCACCTCGGTGAGTTTGGCGATCACGGCGGCGTTGGCATCGCCTTCCCAATCGCCTTTCTTCGGCTTATCGCGCAGGATGCGTTTGCCGCCGAAGAAGGGCAGATCTTCGCGGAAGCTGCCGTCGTCCATGACGTTATAGGTGATGACCTGTTCGAGCATGCCGAGATCACGGTAGAGCTCGAATTCCTCCATCCCGTGCGAGGGCGCGCAGTGAACAAAGCCAGTGCCTTCGTCGTCGGTGACAAAGGGCGCGGCGCGGAAGTCGCGCGGGGCGTCCCATTCGCCATTGCTGCCCTCGACCCCTGCGAGCGGGTGAGCTACCTGAGAGATAACGCTTGGATCGACACTGCAAACGCGCTTCCATTGATCTTCGCTCAACCGAGCTTTTGTGAATGTCTGTGCGGCCAGCTTGTCAGCAATCACATATTTTTCACCAGCTTTCAGCCAACATTCTTCTGGAGTGGCGGTAACTTCGTAGAGGCCGTAGTCGTAGTCGGCACCATAGACCACAGCTTTGTTGGATGGGATCGTCCACGGAGTTGTGGTCCAGATCACAACATATGCTCCAACGATGTCACGATTTTGCAGTTCGGAGCCTTCGCCCGCAACTGGATCCAAGACCTTGAACTTGACCCAGATCGTCGGGCTTTCCTTGTCGTGATATTCAACCTCGGCCTCGGCCAGCGCAGTCTCTTCGACCGGCGACCACATCACGGGCTTAGACCCCTGATACAAAGTCCCGTTCATCAGGAATTTCATGAACTCCTCGGCGATCACCGCCTCGGCATGAAAATTCATCGTCAGGTAGGGATCGTCCCATTTGCCGTAAACGCCCAAGCGTTTGAATTCCTCGCGCTGAACATTCACCCATTCATCGGCAAAGGCGCGGCATTCCTGGCGGAAATCCACCACGGGAACCTCGTCCTTGTTCTTGCCCTTTTCGCGGTATTTCTCTTCGATCTTCCATTCGATCGGCAGGCCGTGACAATCCCAGCCCGGCACATAACGCGCGTCAAAGCCCATCATTTGGTGCGAGCGCGTGATGATGTCCTTGATCGTCTTGTTCAGCGCGTGGCCGATGTGCAGATGCCCGTTGGCATAGGGAGGGCCATCGTGCAGCACGAAGGACGGGCGGCCGTCGGCCTTGCCCTTGGCGCGCAGCGTTTCATAAACGTCGATCTGCGCCCACCGTTCAAGCCAGCCGGGTTCGCGTTTCGGCAGGCCCGCGCGCATCGGGAACTCGGTTTTCGGCAGATTGAGCGTGTCTTTATACTCGGGTGTGGTCGTCTCGGAACACATGTCTTTGTCCTTGGGAGGAATGGTCGGAAAATTCGAGGGCGGCGCGGGTTTCCATACGCCTTGTCCCGGCGGCTCGTAGGATCTTTGGGATCAGAGCGCCGGGCTGATAATTCGAATAATGATCGCGACCATGAATGTCATAAGCGCCTTATAGGACGCGGCTTGCGGGCGGTAAACCCGTCTTGACAGGGGGGACATGCGAAAACCGAAACGGAAAAAGGGACGCTAAACGACGTCCCTTTCTTATGTGCTTTCTGGCGAGAGGGCCGCGTGGCAGGCCGGGGTCCGTGAAGGGCCTGACCTGGCTTCGGTCGCTGTCTGGCTGGATAGCGGAATTTCAGGCGGCGTCCTGTTCGAACTGGCCACACCAATCGTCGGATTTCACCACCGGCCACATGCCCTTGTGTTCCGCTTCGGTCAGGAAGGTCGGCGGATTGAAACGGCATTCGCCCTTGGCGTCGGTTTCAGCGGCTTTGATTTCAAAGAAAGCGCAGGTTTTGCAGGCTGTGTCAGACATGGTGATACTCCCCAATTCGGGCTCATAGGTTTTGGCTATTTGGCTGAAGTGGCTGGGAGAATGGCTGCCTGCGATGGGTGGCGTTTCGTCCTTGCTGAAATTGATATAGGCGTGGCGCACAGAGAGATCAAGAAAAATATTAAACAAAATCAATTAGTTGACAGATTTACTCGACAACAAAAACACTCAGGAATAAAAAGTAAAACAGTCGAAATACGCGCGACATTCCGGCACTGGCGGAAAAAGACCATCGAGAATATATCTTTAGAGAAACGCTCTAAAGGAGCCCCTGATGTCAGAGACACGTTCCGCCCTGCCCCCGAAATTCGAGATCAGCCATGAGGACATGGACCGCGTGCTCACACGTTTCTATGCGGGTGTACGTCAGCACCCCGAGCTCGCCCCGGTGTTCGGCGCCCATGTCGAAGATTGGCCCGCGCATGAGGAGAAAATCGGCCGGTTCTGGCGCAACGCGATCCTGCACGAACGCCAATATGACGGCTTTCCGCAGCGCGTCCACCTGATGGCGCCGGAGGTGAAAGAGCATCATTTTGCCATGTGGCTCGGGCTGTTCGACGAAACGCTGAATGCCGAGCTGGACCCGGAGACGGCGGCCAAATGGTCGGAAATGGCGCATCGCATCGGGCGAGCGTTTCGCATGGGGATCATGCAACGCGACCAACCGAAAGACGCGCCGCCGAAGCTGTTTTAAGTACCGAGCCTTGGCGCGGAACAAGGACGCAGTCCGCCGCGCCATCGCATGACCGTCCCTCGGTCAGGCGATTTTGAGACGGCAGGTTTCGCCTTCATGTCGCCAGGATTTTGCGAAGATAAAATGCGCCGTCGACAGCCCCTACGCCTGCCCCCGGTCATGCGCTCGCGCTTCACTCACCTCTGTCGAACAACCCCGTCAAAGCCCGCTTCACCGTGCCCGAGACAGACGGCTTCTTGGCCTTCATGAACGGCAGCGGGCGGCAGACTTCGATGGCGGCCACGCCCACGCGGGCGGTCAGGGCGCCATTGACCACGCCTTCGCCGAAGCGACGCGAGACCTTGGCCATCACGCCACCGCCGGCCATGGTGCCGATCAGGTCATCGCCCACGGCCACCGCCCCGGTCGCGACCAGATGGGTGAGCACGGATTTCGTCACCCGCCAACTGCCCAACGTCCCCGAACGCCCGCCGTAAATCTCCGCAATCCGGCGGATCATGCGCAGGTTGGCGGTGAGCGCCGTGAACACATCCGCCAAAGCCAGCGGTACAAGGGCGGTGACCGTGGCGACCTGACGCGCGGCGGCTTCCACCTCGCGACGGGCGCTCGCGTCGAGCGGCACGAGAAGCTCCGTTTCCGCCAGCCCCAAAAGCCCGTCGGCATCGAACACCTCGGCTTCGCGTTCGCGAAACCTGTCCTTGCCCCAGTTCAGCTCCGAACGATGGGCGTAGACCGACAGAAGCTTGTCGGCGACGCCTTTCGCGGCTTTCAGATCGGCGGTCCCCATCGCGTCCACTGCCGCCTTTTGCAGCGTGTCGATGCGTTTGAGACGCGCGAAGGCCGACAATTCCCTGATCGCAATCGCGGCCAAAACAACGACAAAGGCGCCCGTCAGGCCAAGCGCGACATAGCCCAACAGGGGATGCGCCGCGATCAGCCCCATGATGGCGTCATAGGTCACAATCGAAACGGTAAAGGCAAAAAGCGCCGCGAAGAGCCGCCAGAACCAGCGCGCCAGAGCCGAGGGCTTGCGCCCAACCAGCACCGCCACCCGCTCCATCGCGGCAGGCCGCGCAAGCGGCGCAAGATCGGGAACCGGCTCGGCCGTGGAGGGGGTGATCGTCGGCTCCTCGTCCAGCTCGATCAGAATGGGACCACGACTGGGCTGATTGTCTGTCATAGCTTATCTCCGATCAAAAACTCGGCGGCGCGATCCAACCGGATATGCGGCGGTCCTTCGCCGGGACGCAGTGTGAGCCGCGCGGGGCGGAATTTCATGATTTCATACTGCGCATCCAGCCAGCGCTCAGCCCCTTTGCGCGCGGGCGACAGGATATGCGCCGGATCCTCGGGCAATTCACCGGGATAAAACGCCGCCTGTTTGCCGCCTTCGGTCATGCCCCGCACCACTTCGAGGTTTTGGCCCTGATGCTCCATCGTTTCCTCGACCGTCGCACGAAGCGCCGCCAAGGACATCGCCTGCGTCGACGCGCCAGCAAAATCGGCGCGGTCACGAGCATCGCGCACCAAGGCCTCCATGATCGCGGTCAAACGCGGGTGTTGATTGTGGTGGATATGATCCGCCTTGGTGGCGGCAAAGAGGATTTTTTCGACCTTGTGCTGACCGAGCAAAGACATGATCCGCCCCACCCGACCGGGGCGGAAGGCGGAGAGAATATCGGCCATGGTGCGGCGCAGGTCTTCGACGGCTTTCGGCCCGGAATGGATCGCGCCCAGCGCGTCGACCAAAACGATCTGGCGATCAATGCGAGAGAAATGATCGCGGAAAAAGGGCTTCACCACTTCGCGCTTATAGGCCTCGAAACGACGTTCGAATTCGCGGTGCAGCGAGCCGCGCGGGGCCTCGCCCGCGGGCAGAGGGGCAAAGGTCAGGACAGGTGAGCCTTCCAATTCCCCCGGAAGCAAGAACCGCCCCGGCGTGCAGTCGGAATAGCCCGCCGCACGGGCGGATTGCAGGTAGGCGGAGAAACTATGCGCCAGGGATTTGGCGGCAGGTTCGTCCTGTTTTGCGCTGGGATCAGTGGCGTCCAGCGCCGCAAGGAACGCCTCACCTCCCGCCCGATCACGCGCAGCTTGCAAAGCCTCGGCGGACCATTCGGCATAGGATTTCTCCATCAGGCCCAAATCCAAAAGCCATTCGCCGGGATAGTCCACAATGTCGAGATGCACGGTTTTCTGACCCGTCAAACCGCCCAAAAGCCCCGCAGGTCTCACCTTGAACGACAGCCGCAATTCGGACACGGCACGCGTGCTCTCGGGCCAATGCGGCTCGGGCGCGGTGAGTGCGGAGAGGTGGCTTTCATAGTCGAACCGCGGCACGGTGTCGTCCGGCTGCGGTTGCAGATAGGCGGCGGTGATTGCGGAGGACGGGCCGAATTGCGGCATCCGGCCCCGGTCCAGAAGATTGGCCACGAGCGAGGTGATGAAGACGGTTTTGCCCGCGCGCGACAGGCCTGTGACGCCCAGCCGGATCACCGGCTCGAACAGCGCCTCATGAACCCCGTCCTGAACGGTTTCAACGCCCCGGACAATCCGGTCTGCAATCGTGTTGAGGATCAAATCTGCCGCCCCGTTTTGGATGTTTACGCGTTCAACATAGGCACTCACGCGCGTGGTTGTAAGGGAGAAAGACTGGACGTCCCCTCCCCGCCACGTTAAAGCCGCGACATGCCCAGATACGCCCTTTTGATCGAATATAACGGCGCGCCTTTTGCCGGTTGGCAACGCCAGAAAGAGCATCCGTCCGTGCAACAGGCGGTGGAGGAGGCTTTGCGCAAACTCGAACCGGATTGTCCCGGGATCGGGGCCGCCGGGCGCACGGACGCGGGGGTGCATGCGACCGCTCAGGTGGCGCACTGCGATATGGCGAAGGATTGGGATCCGTTTCGATTGAGCGAGGCGTTGAACCACCATCTGAAGCCCAACCCTGTGGCGATCCTGAAAGCGGCCCGCGTGGATGACGATTGGCACGCGCGGTTTTCGGCGCTGGAGCGGCGCTATATGTTCCGGCTGGTGTCGCGCCGCGCGCCTTTGGTGCATGACGCGGGGCTGGCGTGGCGGGTCAACCATGAGTTAGATCGGGATGCCATGCAGGCGGGGGCGGATCGGCTGATCGGCCTGCATGATTTCACCACTTTTCGCTCGACCATGTGTCAGGCGGACAGCCCGGTGAAAACGCTGGACGAGGCGCGGGTCGAGGTCGCGGACATCCCCTATGGGCAGGAATTTCGGTTCTATTTCCGGGCGAGGTCCTTCCTGCACAACCAAGTGCGCAGCTTTGTCGGCACGTTGGAACGTGTCGGTTCCGGCGCTTGGTCGCCCGAGGATGTGACGGCCGCCCTGGAGGCCAAGGATCGCGCCGCCTGCGGGCCGGTTTGTCCGCCGGAGGGTCTCTATCTGGTGGGCGTTGGCTACCCGGATGATCCTTTCGAAAGCTGACGCAAGGTCACTTCGCATTTTGGCAAAGTTACTCAAAGCCGCCCGAAGCCTGCCGTATTTCGGCCCGATTTGGCTGTCAGCCCTTGTTCCGTCACACTCGGGAGCATCGCTATGGACCTGTTCAACATCAGCTTTGATCAACTGGCTCTGGCCATCATGACCACCATCGCGATCCGCGAGGTGATGATCGTCGCGCTTCCCGATCGGATCGCAGGGCCCGGTGGCTGGCTGATCGATACGGCGCTTGGGGATCACGTCTGAGTCTGTCACACCCGTCCTTCACCCGCTCATTCAGGCCGCGCAAACCCGAAACTGTTTCGACTGCTCAAAAATAGAGCAATTTGCGAACAGCCTCTCCTCTTTCCTGAATATTTGCACAGGAATGCGCCGCTTTCCCCGGCCCATGCATTGAACCCCTCAAATCTGTCTGATCTACGAAAAAGAAAAGACAGGGGAAGCCCAATGGCAAAACCATCTTCGCAATTCTCAACGCGCCTGCGCGCCTTGATCGAACAGATTTACCCGGATCAGGACAGCAAACGGCTTGCCGACCAGATCATGGACGCCTTTTGGCCCGAGGGGACCAAGCCGCGAAGCCGCGCCCGCGCGCCGGGCAACAGCCTTTGGAATGAGACCGACACTTTGGTCATCACCTACGGCAACTCGCTGATCGACGGCCAGCACAAGCCGCTCGATTTGTTGCGCGATTTCCTCAATCGCTATCTCAAGGGCGTGGTGCATGGCGTGCATATCCTGCCGTTCTTTCCGTTTACCTCCGACGACGGGTTTGCGGTGACCGATTATCGCCAAGTGAACAGCCAGCTTGGTGACTGGGCCGATATTCAGCGCATCGGAAGCGAGTTTCGGCTGATGTCCGATCTGGTGCTGAACCATGTGTCGTCCATGTCGACCTGGTTCTCTGAGTATCGTCAGGGCCACGAGCCCTATGACAAATTCTTTGTCGAGGCCTCGCCCGACGACGATTTGTCCATGGTGACGCGGCCCCGCACCTCGCCCTTGCTGCGCGAAGTCAATACGGTGAACGGGCCGAAGCACGTTTGGTGTACGTTTAGCCACGACCAGATCGACGTGGATTTCAAGAACCCTGAGGTGTTGTTCGAATTCCTGCGCATCATGCGGCTGCATGTCGACAATGGCGTGCGGATCGTCCGGCTCGATGCCGTGGCCTTTGTCTGGAAAGAGTTGGGCACGACCTGCATCCACCTGCCGCAGACCCACGCCATCGTGCGGTTGATGCGGTTGCTCTGCGACTACGCCGAGGAACGCGTGGTGCTCCTGACCGAGACCAACGTGCCCAATGCCGAAAACCTGAGCTATTTCGGCAACCGCAACGAAGCGCATATGATCTACAACTTCTCGCTGCCGCCTTTGTTGCTGCACGCGCTTCTGTCCGGCACCTCGACCTATCTCAACCAATGGCTGATGCGGATGCCGCCGGCGCAGTTGGGCTGTGCCTATCTGAACTTTGCCGCCTCTCACGACGGCATCGGGGTGCGCGGGGCCGAGGGGCTTTTGGCGCCCGAAGAGCTTGGCGAGGTGATCCAATGCGTGCGCGATTTTGGTGGCCTTGTGTCGATGCGCGCCCTGCCCGACGGCTCTGAAAAACCCTACGAGCTGAACATCACCTATTTCGATGCGCTCAAAGGCACGATTGCCAAGGGTGAAGACGGGCACCAAGTGGACCGCTTCCTCTGTTCGCAAAGCATCGTCATGGCGCTCGAAGGTGTGCCCGCCTTCTACATCCATTCGCTTTTGGCGACCCACAACGACCACGCGGGCGTCGAGAAGACCGGCGTGAAACGCGCGATCAACCGCCATCGCTGGGATTACCCGGAACTGCGCGCGCTTTTGGACGATCCCGAAAGCCAGAACGCCCAGGTGCTGGCCGAGATGAAACGCCGGATCGCCATTCGCATCAACCAACAGGCGTTCCATCCGAACGCCACGCAATTCACCATGCAGTTGAACGACAACATGTTCGGCATCTGGCGCCAGTCGCCGGAGCGGGACCAGTCGATTTTCGCGCTGCACAATGTGACCGACAAAGAGGTCGAGGTGCCGCATATCGCGATCAACCTGATCGACGGCGAGGCCTGGTACGATCTGTTGACGGGCGAGAAAATCGACCTTTCAAAACCCAACATCAATTTTGCGCCCTATCAATGCCGCTGGATTTCCAACCGGCTTTGAGGACCGCATAAGCATGATGAAAGGGGGCGTCCATCGCGGGCGCCCTTTTTCGCGCAGAGATTGACCTCTCCGGTGCGACGCAGTAGGGGCTGTGCGCCCCCCACGACGTTTACAGAGATTTCACGATGTCCATTTCCCTTGATGCCTTGATCGACCAGTTGAAAACCGGCGCAACAGCCAGCGAGGTCTACGGCGTCGCGGCGCCCTCAAACCGAAGCCGGGCGACGGTGGTCAAGGTGCTTGATGAAGCGGTCGAGGTCCTCGCCACCGAGGGGGTGAGCGGGCTGAGCTTTCGGGCCTTGGCGCGACGCTGCGATATGAGGCTCAGCAATCTGCAATATTACTTTGCCACGCAGGATGCGCTTTTGACGGCGGTGACGCGTTATGCCTTGGCCTCCCGCCTCGAAGAGCTGCGCGACCGTGGCGCGCTCACCCTGCCCGATCTGCGCGAACGCTTTCGCGCCTATCTGGATTTTCGCATGGACCGCGGTGCTGCACCGCGCGCGCAGGCGATCACCACCGGGCTCAAGGATCTGGCGCAACGTCTGGACGGCCCGGCAGAATATTTTGCCGCCACCTGTCAGTTTCACATTCGCAGTCTCGCCGATATGGTGACGGCGCTTTCCCCCGACACCCCGCCCGAGACCGTGGCGCATAAGGCCTTGATGATCGCCGGACTCATCGACGCAGTCGGCCCGCTTTGTGGAAAGAGTTACACCCCGCCCGAAGGTCTGCGCGCCGCGATCCTGACACAGGCCTCAGAGATCGCTGGCGTCTAAGCGCTCAGCTTCATAAGCGCCATGCCCGCAACGATCAGGCCAGCGGCGGCCACACGGGTGAGGCTCAAGGCCTCGCCATGCAACACGATCCCCGCGATGAACGCCCCCAGCGCGCCGATGCCGACCCAGACCATGTAGGACGGCCCGAGGGGCAGGGTTTTCATCGCAACCGACAACATGAAAAACGACACCAGCATCGTCAGGACGGTGGCGACACTTGGCCAGAACAGCGTGAATCCGTTGGAATATTTCATTGTCGTCGCCCAGATCGCCTCCAACAGGCCAGCGACAACCACCAGTATCCACGCCATTCAATTTCCTTTCCTTGCCATCGTCTCAGTCCGGGAAAATCCCCGGCGAGGTCGGCGCACCATCATCGAACTGCGACAGGTAGTCCACAATGGTTTTCTGGTTCACCGCAAAGCCTTTGTACTCCGCCAAATCCGGGTCGATGTCGCGCAGCACGCGGTGCAGGCGGCGACCCCATTTCGGTTTCGTCGCAATGTCTTCGAGGTTCATCAAGTAGCAGCGGATCGGAAACGCCAGCGCATTGGAGCGCGGCAGGCGGAAAAACGTCTGCAACTCGACGCGCAGGAACTGTTTCTGGCCAACGTTTTCCGGTGTGATCGTCCGCTTTTCCGGGCCCCATTTGTGGTAGTTTTCGGGGCTGGTATCCAGGCGCGGGTTCACCGTCATGGTCCAGTTCAAGCGGCGGTAATGCTGCCCTTGGCCCACCGCCAAAAGGAATTTCAGCGCCTTGTCGAAGACACCCATCTTGCGGGCTTTCGGCACAGGCGCGTGCCATTCGAAAAAGTTCATGCCCACGTCGAAATCCAGCGACCAGTCGGCCTGGGACGTGATCATGCCTGCGTCCATCCAGAGATTGTTGTCGCGCTCATGCAAGAGGGCAAAATCGCCTTGGGTCTGACGCGTGATATATTCCATCGGACCACAAGGCAGCGTGGTGGCATCCAAGAAGGTGAATTTCTTCTCAATCCCCAACGGCTTGTTGATCCAGTGCCAATCGTTGCCATCGCGATGGAGCGTAAAGAGATCGGGATAATCCCGGGCCTTCGACACCATGATGAGTTCGAGCAAATCCCAGCCCGCCAACTCCATATGCGGCAGGGACTGACAGCGCAGCGGGTCTTCCGCCAGCGTGATTTCGCGGTCCTTCATCTCTGCCACATAATGCTCGTCCACATCGAACATCTTCTCGAACGGCGTGCCTTTCGGGCCACCCGGATGTTGTTCGATGTTGACCGAATACATGTAAGTGTCCTGATCGAACGGGAAGGGAAAGCGGCGGATCGCCTCGGGGGAATTGTGATAGGTGTAATCGCCCCGGAAGGTCTCGTCATTGAATTGCATGGTCATGGGTCTGTCTCCTCACAGGTCCAGTTCAAGCCGCGTGCCTTTGAAACGCGACATGCAGGGCATGATGTCTTTTTGTGCGGCGCGCTCGTCTTCCGAGAGCCAATGATCGTTATGAAGAATGCGACCATCACAGGCGGTGACCTTGGTCTGGCAACGCCCACAGCCCCCGCCCCGGCAGGAATAATCAATGTCCACCTTGGCGGCTTCCAAAGCCTCCAACAGGCTTTGATCGGCTTTCACATGCACGGTCTTGCCGGAGGATTTCACGACCACATCAAAGGGTTCGCCCGGCGGCGGTGCGGTGAAGGCTTCGGAATGCACCGCAGCTTTGGGCCAGCCCAAACGTGCGGTCTGATCGGCCACCGCCGTGATCAACCCGTCGGGACCGCAGGTGTAGACATGGGTACCCAAAGGTTGCCCGTCGAGAATGGCGCCAAGGTCCATGCGCGACCCCTCTTCCGAGATATGCACATGAATATGCGCGGCTTGCGGCAAAAGCTTGATCCCGGCGGCCTCTTCGCGCGACCGGGCGGCGTAATGCAGCTCATAGGGTTTCTGTTCCATGTCGAGCTGACGCAGTTGCGACAGGAAGGGCGTGATGCCGATGCCGCCGCCGATCAGCACATGCTTCTTCGCGCGCAGATCAAGCTGGAACAGGTTCGACGGCAGAGACACGGTGATGTCATCGCCTTCGGACACTTTCGTGTGCATATAGAGCGAGCCACCCCGCCCCTTATCCTCACGCCGCACGGCGATCTCATAGCCGCTGCCGTCATAAGGATCGGAGATCAGAGAATAGGAATTGCGACGGATGGTGTCGCCTTCTGGCATTTCCACGGTCAAATGCGCGCCACCGGAGAAGACCGGCAGAGAGGCCCCCGTCGGGTCCTCGAAACGGAAGCGTTTCACCAGGGGCGAGAGGTGTTCGACCGCAGTGACTTTCAAGGTGAGCTTTTTCATGCCTGAATCTCCACGGTTTCGGGCACAACGCCCGGGGTTTCCGCATCGACACAGACGCCTTGGAACACGCCCAAACGGCGCGAGAAATGATCGCGCACGAAGAGCGTCAGCCCGCAATGCGCGCAGGTAAAGGGATCGGTGGTGACATCCTCGGTGATGCCCTTGCAATGCACACATTGCATCCGCCGCGCGATGGAACCGCGATGTTCCATCTGAATCTCGTCGACCGGCATCCCGGCGGCAAAGGCCAGGGCGGAGACATGGCCGATCAGACCTTCGGAGCCCGCGAGATAGATCTGCGTGCCCATGCGCGCCGTGTTCAAAAGCTGGGTCACCAGCGGCGTGGCGGCGTCGAAATCGGGGGCTTCGTGCAGGGCGACGGGTTTGACATCGCCGAGAGCGGCCGCGCCACAGCCGACCAACACCACATGGGCGTGATCCATGACGGAGGCGTCAGAGGCGGCCAGATCGGTGAGCGCCTGAGCGCCCGCCTCATCCGCGACCATGATCGCGGGGGCGGCACCTTGCGAGACAAGCCCGGAATAGGTGGGTCGGCTGTCGATGGACGGGGAAAATTCAGTCTTGGGCATTACGGGTCCTGTTGGTCTCAGGAGGCGGGCACGGGATTGCGCCCGCCTCGTAAGTCTTTGTGCTGATTTATATTTGAGGCTTAGCCCTTGGCGGTGCGACGTTTCTTGTCGACGTCGTAGAAGGGCATCGGATGCGCGATGGCTTTGATCTCGCCATCCGGGTTTTTGACCGTGAGTTCGGTGCCTTCGACGGCGCAATCGACCGGCATACGCGCGATGCCGACGTTGTGCTCGTTGAGCGGCGAGTACATGCCGATGGTCACGACGCCCACCTCTTTGCCGTCTTTCAGCAAAGGCGCGCCTTCTGCAGCGGGTTCGGTGCCCTCGAGTTTCACACCGTAGATTTTGAAGCGCTCTTTGCCCTTCAGACGGTAATGCTCTTCGGCGCCACGGAAGCCGGTTTTGCCCGGCGAGACGGTGAAATCGAGACCCAGCTCCCAAAGCGTGTCGCCATTGGAGTCGTTCTCGAACGGGTACATTTCCGAGTTGTCATAGGGGAAGAACAAGAGATAGCTCTCCGCGCGCAGCCAATCGAGCGTGGTGAAGCGCGTCGGGATGATGCCCATCTCCTTGCCTTCGGCCACGATGGTGTCCCAGATCTCGACAGCATCCTGACGGCGACAGAAAATCTCATAGCCGCGCTCGCCGGTGTAGCCCGTGCGAGAAATCATCACAGGCTTACCGAAGAGCGTCGTCTGGATGTGGCTGAAATAGACCACATCGCGGATGCCCGGCACGTGCTTTTCGAGGTAATCGACGGCCATCGGCCCTTGCAGCGAAATGTCGTGCAGATCGTCATCGAACAGCACCGCGACATTGCGGCCAGCGGCATACATGGTCAGTTGCTCATGCCCCGCACCGGAGCCGTGCACGACCATGAAGTTTTGCGGCCCGAGACGGTAGATCACGCAGTCATCGACGAATTTGCCGGCATCATTGAGCATGGTGGCATAGGTCGACCGACCGGGTTTCAGTTTTTCGATATTGCGGGTCGTGGCCTTGTCGATCACGTATTGGGCGTGGGGGCCCACAACGTAAACCTTCTTGAGGCCCGAAACATCCATGACGCCCGCCTTGGTGCGGATCGCCAGATACTCCTCCGTCTGATCCTTGTCATAGCTCCAGGCGGTGCCCATGCCGCTCCAGTCTTCGAGATCGGAGCCAAGGGCGCGGTGCCGGTCCGCCAGTGCGGAAAATCTCCATGATGCGATCATTGTTTTTATCCTTAGGGTAGTCATTCATTTTGTTTTGAGAACCGGCGACGGGGCGCGCCGCCGGTTCGGGGAAAGGGCGTGAACCCCTTGTCTTTCAGAGACTTTCAGATCAGTTCTTTTTCTCTGTTGCCTTGTAGGCGTGCTCTTCGTGGCGCCAGCCAAAGACGATCGCGATCACGACCATGGCGAGGCAGGCGAGGAGCCAGAGACCTTCGACGGAGCCGTAGCCAGCGTAGATGGCGCCGGTGATGCCGTCCCAGGAGGTTGCGTCAAATGGTGCTTCCATTGGATTATCCTTTCAGATGTCTGGGGATCACTCAGCCGGGCTGACCGACGGGTGAAGCGATTCAGGGTAGGCTTCTGCAGGCACTTTGACCTTGTCGAGGCCCATGATCTCCGCCTCTGCCGGCACGCGGAGCTGGCCCGTGACCTTGAGGATGAAGGAGACGACGTAGCCCGGGACAAAGCCCATGAGACCCATCACGACCGCACCCACCAGCTGACCGATGAAGGAGGTTTCGATGACATCTTCACCGAACATGGCCGGGTAACCTTGGGCCGCGATGCCGACCGCGATCAGACCCCACATGCCGAGGAACCCGTGCACCGCAAAGGCGCCAACTGCATCGTCGATGCCGCGCTTTTCGATGAAGGTGGCGACGAAGGGCATCATGCAGGCACCGATGAAACCGATGGCGAAGGCCATGGGCGGATACCAGAGGTCGAGACCGGCCGCAGCGGAGATGATGCCGCCCAGAGCGCCGGACATCATCCAGAACGGATCGCGCGTGACCATCCAGGCCCCGATAATGCCGCCCGCAAAGGCCATCAGCGTGTTGAAGGTCATGCCGGAGATCGTCATCGGCGTGCCGTAGATCGTGGCCTCAATCTCACTGCCCCAGGACCAGGCTTCGCCCGGAACGATGACACAGCCCATCAAAAAGCCCCAGAACCCGGCGATGATCAGCATCAGACCAATGAGTGTCATCGGCATGGAGTGACCCGCAATATGGTTGGCGGTGCCATCGGCGTTGAACTTGCCGATCCGCGGTCCAAGGTTGATCAGAACACCCAGCGTGAAGAAGCCCGCGATCATATGCACCACACCTGCGGCGCCGAAGTCATGATAGCCGAACTTGGTCACAAGCCAGCCGTCCGCGTGCCAGCCCCAAGCGCCCGCCAAAATCCAGACGAAGGCGCCCAAAACGATGGCAAGGACGACAAAGCCCGTCAGTTTGATCCGTTCGATCACGCCGCCGGACATGATAGAGGCCGTGGTGGCCGCGAAGAGGACGAAAGCACCCCAGAACACACCGGAGGACCGGTCATCGAGGTTCGGCCCCATGTATTGGCTCCAAGGCAGAGCGACCTCGTTGGCATAGGCCAGACCGGAGATGCCCATGGCGCCTTCAGACAGCGTCAGACCTGTCGGGAAGGCCCAGTAGATCCACCAGCCGATGAAGTAGAAGAAGGGCACGATCATCGCGAAGGCGAGGATGTTTTTGATGCCCGAGGCCAGCGCGTTTTTCGATCGCGATGCGCCCATTTCATATGCGAGGAACCCGGCATGGATCAGCACCATGAGCGGGATCGTCAGATAGTAGAATGTCTCGGAAAACGTGCCGTTTGTCGCGGCGTGATTTCCCTGTAGCTCCGCAACCGCGGCAGCCAAGGATGCAAGATCCTGTTCCAAGTCGTTCTCCCTGTCCAGTGAACGTGACCTAATCTCAAGCCAGCTTCGGTCCGATTTTTGGTTTGGACCAATTGTGCGAACTGGCTTACTCAGTGTCTTCCATGAGGCAGGCTGGATCACCACGGGTCAAACTTTTTTCCTGTCAGGAATTTATTTTCACCCAAGGTGCGCCGCTTTTTAGGTCAAACGACCATCTCAACAGGTCAGAGTGATGAATTTATGAGCGCACGGAGAACATGACCAAGCCTGATTGGAAAAGCGACAGGTCGACCGTCCCCGCTGAAACAGCGGAAAAATCCGCCCATAGCGGGAAATCGCGAGAGAGATTCGCAATTTTTCGGTGCAAATGTCGCAAAAATCACAGGCCATAGGCGGGCCGATATTGGCCCAACCAATTCCCTACCAAGCTAGGGTCAGTCTTCCTGAAGCAAAAGCCGTTGATCTTCGATCAAGGCGAGCTTCATGAATTCCGACGCCTCTTCGATGTCACGCGCAGCGATGGCGTTAAAGAGACCGTTGTAGCCGCGCTGGTAAATCTCGATCCGCGCAGGCGTCAGGTGGCGCCGATACATCGCCGCCCGAAAGGACTGCCGCCGCGCGTCGATCACGAGGTTGTAGCAGGCGATCAAAAGCGGATTTCCGGTACCCTCGGCGATCAACCGATGGAACTCTTCTTCCAGTGCGACAAAGGCGGTGGCGTCGGCCTGCACCGCCTCCATTTTCGACAGCACCACGGAGAGCGCCTCGATCTGTTTCGGCGACATGTTGACGATGGCCAGACGCACCATTTCAGGCTCAAGAATGCCGCGCATCACCTGCAATTGCAGCGGCCCGGTCTCACGCGCCACGGGCGACAGCGCCTCGCTCGCGCCGTCGGGATTGTAGGTCACAAACGACCCCGACCCCGCCCGGCGCCGGATCATGCCGCGCGTTTCCAACTGGTCCAACGCCTCGCGCACCGTGTTGCGCGCGACCCCCAGTTCTTGCGCCAGTTGCCGCTCGGAGGGCAATCTCTCTTCTGTGGCATATTCCCGCGTCACAATCCGCGTCGAAAGCGTCTCGATCACGTATTTGACGGTGGCACCGGGCAGAGATGTGTTGGGCAGAGAGGCATTCGGCAACGGATCAGTCCTTTGAAATCACCGCCTATTAGACCAATTTTTCGCAATTGGTCCAGAGGGTGACGGGGGAGGAATGGGACTGAATGACAAAGAGGCGCGAAATTCCGCGCCTCTTTGGGAGACATTTAGAGCAAAATGACTTGGCCAGGCGCCCGAAAGCTTTCGGGCGCGTTCGAACCTTTGAAAGGTCCACCGGACCTTTCAATCCGACAAAGTCGGACCGGTTCTCACCCCATTCTCTCCGAAGAATAAGACCCCGGAGACGCCTGGAACACGACGGTTTTATTGCCGTTCAGGAACACGCGGTGGTTGGCGTGCGCATGGATCGCACGGGCCAGAACCTGGCTTTCCACGTCACGGCCCAGCGACACGTAATCATCGGCGCTTTGGGCGTGGGTGATGCGGACGATGTCCTGTTCGATGATCGGACCTTCATCGAGATCGGCGGTCACATAGTGAGACGTCGCCCCGATCAGCTTCACGCCGCGCGCGTAGGCCTGTTTGTAAGGGTTCGCGCCTTTGAACGACGGCAGGAAGGAGTGGTGGATGTTGATGATCCGACCCGACATCTTGGTGCACATCTCGTCCGACAGGATCTGCATGTAACGCGCCAGAACGATCAGCTCGGCATCGGCATCTTCGACCACTTTCATGATCGCCGCTTCGGCCTCCGGCTTGTTCTCCTTGGTCACCTTGATGCAGTGGAACGGAATGTCGTTGTTCACCACAACCTTTTGATAATCCATGTGATTCGAGATCACAGCCACGATTTCCACCGGCAGCGCACCGATGTGCACACGGTAGAGCAAATCGTTCAGACAGTGACCGAAACGGCTCACCATGATCACGACTTTCATCTTCACGCTCTCGTCGTGGAAGGCGAAGGTCATGCCGAACTCTTCGCCAATCGCGGCGAAGGCCTCTTCGAGCGCTGCAATCTTTACGCCTTCTTCAGAGGCAAAGCTCACGCGCATGAAAAACTGACCCGTTTCGGTGTCGTCAAACTGCGAGCTGTCGGTGATGTTACAGCCGTTGTCGGCAAGGAAGGTGGCAATGGCGGCGACGATCCCACGTTTGGTCTCGCAGGCCACGGTCAGGCAAAATTTCGTCATGTCTTGTCTCCAGATGGGACGCGCTCCCCTGAGTGCGCGGCCCCGATGTTGGTGTGTTTTGTGTTTTTTATCGTTGGTTTAACTTTGGTCCCGCAGGCTCATTCAGGCCGTCAGCCCCTCGGGCTCGGGAAGATCGTTGGCGCGGCAAGCGGCCGTCACGGTGTTGGCCAAAAGGCAGGCGATGGTCATCGGACCGACGCCACCCGGCACCGGCGTGATCGCCCCCGCCACGGCGGCTGCGCTGTCAAATTCGACATCACCCACGAGTTTCGATTTCACCGATCCGTCTTCGCGAAGACCCTTTTCGGGCGCGTCCACACGGTTGATGCCCACGTCGATCACGGTCGCACCGGGTTTGACCCAATCGCCCTTGATCATTTCAGGGCGGCCGACGGCGGCCACGAGGATGTCCGCACGGCGACAGACCTCTTCGATATCTTTCGTGCGCGAATGCGCGATGGTCACGGTGCAGCTGTCGCGCAGCAGCAGTTGCGCCATCGGTTTGCCGACAATGTTCGAGCGCCCGACGACCACGGCATTGAGCCCGGAGAGGCTGCCGAGATGATCGCGCAGCATCATGAGACAGCCCAGAGGCGTACACGGCACCATGCTTTTCTGACCAGTCCCCAAGAGACCCACGTTGGAAATATGGAACCCGTCTACGTCCTTCGCCGGATCAATCGAGTTGATCACCAGATCGCTGTCGAGATGGTCAGGCAGGGGCAGTTGCACGAGGATGCCATGCACCGCCGGGTCGGCGTTCAATTGTTCGATAAGTGCAAGAAGATCGGCCTCAGAGGTGTTTTCCGACAGCTTATGCTCGTAAGAGTTCATGCCGCACTCAATGGTCTGCTTGCCCTTGTTGCGCACGTAAACCTGGCTCGCGGGATCTTCGCCGACCAGAACCACGGCGAGACCGGGCGTGATGCCATGCACCTCCTTGAGGCGCGCCACTTGGGAGGCGACTTTCTCGCGCACCGTGGCCGCGAAGGCCTTTCCATCAATGATCTGTGCAGTCATGTTCTTTCTCCAACTCAGTCTTCCAGGCGGCGCGCGGCGACGGCCAAAGCATGCCACAGCGATCCCGCCAATGTGCGCATCCCGATCACGGCCAGCCGGTCATCGGCGCGGCGGATCAGGAAGACGGTCATATGTTCCAACCCCGTGCGTGTCGCCTGCCCCGGCCCGAACGCTTTCGGGTCGATGTTGACAAGCTTGCGCATCAAGGCCTCGATCGGCGCCGCCCCTTGCGAGGAGGCAATTTCAAAGGCGGTGAACCCGTCGGTCTGCTCCGTCACAGAACACTCCGGCGCCTCGGATTTCAACATGGCGGCGAAGTCCACCTCCGCCTTGCCGGTCGCCTCAATCATCCATTGATCGCGTCCGGTCCAGAAGGCGGCATACGCGCCCATGGATACCGCCTTGCCCACGCAGGGCAGCGGCAGGCCAAAGGGCTGCGGTGCGCTTTGCCCCTTGCGGAGCGCCAGAGAGGCCAATCCGAGCCCCGCGTTTTCCGAGATGGTCAGCGCGCCAAAACTCTCAGTACGGGGAGAGGCTGCGCCCAAAGCGGTGATAGGTGTCAAATCAGTCACATGATCAAGCACGGAGACGTCCTCCTTCGGGATCGACGAAATGGGCAGAGACCACTTCGAGTTTCACAGTCTGGCCTTCGACCGGGTTGGCCGCGACGATGATCTCGCCCATCCGTGTATCGCCATTCTCCAAAAAGCCAAGCGCGATGTAGCCCTTCAGGTGCGGCGAGTAGCAGGACGAGGTGAGCCAGCCTTGGTCCGTGCTCATATCCTGCACTGCGCCTTCTGTGAAGAGATGCGATCCGGCCATGGCCTGTTTTTGCGGCTCGACGGATTTGAAACCGACCAGACGCCGTTTCTCCGCCGCCAGACCTTCGCGCCGCGACATCACCGCGCCGATGCTGTCTTTCTTGGCAGAGACCATCTTGCCCAGCCCCAGCATTTGCGCCGTGGTCTGGCCGTTGAGTTCCGCACCGGCTGCGTGACCTTTTTCGATCCTGAGAACCGCCAAGGCTTCGGTGCCGTAAGGCGTCGCGTTCAGGTCCGCGCCCTGCTCCATCAGGCGTTGCATCAGAGCATGGCCGTAACGTGCCGGCACCGCGATCTCATAGGCCAATTCGCCGGAGAAAGAGATGCGGAACAAGCGTGCCCGCAGACCGTTGCAGATCGTCAGCTCAGAGCAGGCCATGAAGGGAAACGCCTCATTCGACAGGTCAAACTCATCGACGATCCGGGTGAGCAACTCACGCGATTTCGGCCCCGCCACGGCGATCTGCGCCCAGGCGTCGGTGGTCGAAATCAGCTGCACATCCAGCTCCGGCCAGAGGCATTGATGCGCGAATTCCATCTGGCGATAGACCAGCCCCGCGTTGGCGGTCGTCGTCGTGACCACATAGTGATCCTCCGCCATCCGCGCGCAGGTGCCGTCGTCATAGGCGTGCCCATCTTCGCGCAGCATCAGACCGTAACGCACCATGCCGACCTTCAGCGTGCCCATCATGTTGGAATACATGCGGTTCAAAAATTCGCCTGCATCGGCGCCCTGCACATCGACCTTGCCGAGCGTGGTCACATCACAAAGCCCCACGCCAGAGCGCACCGCCAGAACCTCGCGATCCACGGTCTCGCGCCAGGTCGCCTCCCCCGCACGCGGGAAATATTGCGCCCGCATCCAGGGGCCTACCTCGACGAATTCCGCGCCTTGCGCCTCGGCCCAAGCGTGCGTCGGCGTCAGGCGACGCGGTCGGAACAAAGGCCCGGTGTCACCGCCGCCCAGCACGCCCAGCGACACGCCGGTGTACGGCGGACGGAAGATCGTCGTGCCGGTTTCCGGGATCGACTTGCCGGTCAATTCGGCCATCACCGCCAGCGCGGAAATGTTCGAGGTCTTGCCCTGATCGGTCGCCATGCCCAGCGTGGTCCAGCGTTTGAGATGCTCGACCGGCGTCATGTTTTCTTTGTGGGCGAGTGCGATGTCTTTGACGGTCACGTCGTTCTGGAAATCGACCCATGCCCTTTTTTTCGTGGCCCGTTTGGTGCCCGGCACATGCCAGAACGCGACTTGCTCAGAGGGCATATTTTCCGCCTTCGGCAAAGCAATCTCGGACGCCGTCACACCGATCTCGGAGAGCGCCGTGATCGCGGCACGCATGCCATCGCTCAGCGCTTCTTCGGTGCCGCCCTTGCCAGCCGCAGCCCCCGCCGGGATCAGCCCCGCCGGACCGTTTGGCCCTGGCACAAAGGCCAACAGGCTATCGTCCCAGACCGGTCGCCCGCGATGATGCGAGGCCAGATGCACGTTCGGGTTCCAACCGCCCGCGACACCGAGCGCGCCGACGTTGTGCCATTGCGACTGGCCGTTACGGGTGATCTCGATCGAGGTGAGGCCAAGACGGCCCTTGGTCCCCGTCACGGTCGATCCAGCAAAAACTTCGTAGTCTCCAAAGCGCGGCGCGGCGTCACGGGCATCAATGACGCCCAAAACATTCGCGCCTTTCGCGATCAGATCCATCGCGGTGCGGTGGCCGTCGTCGCCATTGGTGAAAATCGCAATCGCATCGCTGTCTTGTTTCACCGGGCTTGCGGCCCAGCGGTTGGCATAGGCGCGCATGGCCCCGGCCAGCATCACGCCCGGACGGTCGTTGTCGGCAAAGGGCATATGCCGTTCGGTCGCCCCCGCCGCCAGAACCGCGCGTTTCGCGGTGATCCGCCAAAGCGTCTGACGCACCTTGTCGCCCGGCACCGCGAGGTGATCGGAGACGCGTTCAACCGCGCCGTAAATGCCGTGATCATAGACGCCGAACACCGTGGTACGGGTCATGAGGCGGACATTCGGCAGGCTCTCCAACTCAGCCTTCGCGCTGGCGATCCAGTCGGTCGCGGCGGCCTCGTCCAAAAGATCGCTCTCCATCGTGAGACGGCCACCAAGGGCAAAATCTTCATCGGCCAGAACGACCTCAGCGCCCGCGCGCCCCGCCGTCAAAGCCGCCGCCAGACCGGCCGCCCCGCCGCCCACGACCAAGAGATCGCAATGCAGGAAGCCTTTGTCGTAGTCGTCCGGATCGGGCAGCATGGAAAGCGATCCAAGCCCCGCTGCCTTGCGGATCATCGGCTCGTAGAGTTTCTCCCAGAACGCCTTCGGCCACATGAAGGTCTTGTAATAGAACCCCGCCGCAAAGAAGGGCGACAGAAGATCGTTCACCGCCAGAAAATCACGCTCGAGCGGTCCGACATGGTTCTGAGACCGCGCGATCAAGCCGTCGAACAGTTCGGTCACGGTCGCCCGTGTGTTGGGCTCCTGCCGCGCGCCGGTGCGCAGTTCGACCATGGCGTTGGGTTCTTCGGAGCCTGCCGCAAAGACGCCGCGCGGACGGTGGTATTTGAAACTGCGCCCCATAAGCTGAACGCCATTGGCCAAGAGAGCGGAGGCCAGCGTGTCGCCTTGGAAGCCTTTATACGTCTTGCCGTTAAACGTAAAATTCAGCGGCGCGTTTCGGTCAATGAGACCACCGGTCAAACGGGTCATTTCGCCGCTCCTTTCACATCGGAGGCGAGTTCAGCGCCCAGGATTTCATGCGTGGTGGTGTCGCGGGTGACGACCAGCCACGAGCGGTCGCCCTGTTCGTGGAACCACAGCTCGCGGTGCACGCCCGCCGGGTTGTCGCGCAGAAAGACGTAGTCGCAGAATGCCGCCTCAGCGTTGTCGAGAGAGGCATCGGGCCGCTGCATCAGAGAGGCGTCACCCAGATAGGTGAACTCCTGACTGTCGCGCAGGCCGAGAAGTGGGTGAGGGATCAACATGTTACGCGCTCCTCAATGCAGGTTCGGTTGGGCGCCAACGCCCTTTTCGTCGATGACATAGCCGCGATTGAACCGGTCGAACCGGAAGGCCGTCGCGGTCTCATGCGGGGTATCCGTCGCCAGCAAATGGGCGAAAGTGTAGCCCGCCGCCGGCGTCGCCTTGAACCCGCCATAGTTCCAGGCGCCGTTGAAATAGAGGCCCTCGATGCCGGTCTTGTCGATGATCGGCGAGCCGTCCATCGACATATCCACAAGACCGCCCCAGGCACGCAACAGGCGCGCACGCCCGATCATCGGCATCAGAGCCATGCCGCCTTCGAGCACATCCTCGACCACCGGAAGGTTGCCGCGCTGCGCGTAGGAATTGTAGCCGTCGATGTCGCCACCAAAGACCAGCCCGCCCTTGTCGGATTGGCTGACATAGAAATGCCCGGCGCCAAAGGTGATGACGCCCGGAATGGTCGGCTTGAGGCCTTCGGAGACAAAAGCCTGCAACGCATAGCTTTCAATCGGCAGGCGCATCCCGGCCTTTTCCATCACGCGCCCAGAAGAGCCCGCAACCGAAACGCCGACCTTTTTCGCACCGATAAAGCCCCGTGAGGTTTCTACGCCCAACACCTTGCCATTCTCGATCTTGAAGCCTGTGACTTCGCAATTTTGGATGATGTCGACGCCGCGCTGATCGGCGCCGCGGGCATAGCCCCAGACCACGCCATCATGGCGCGCCGTGCCCGCGCGGGTCTGCATCAAGCCGCCCTTGATCGGGAAGCGGGCGTTGTCAAAATTCAGGAACGGCACCATGCGTTTGATGTCGTCACGCGACAAAAGTTTTGCCCCCGCATCCGAGAGCATCATGGCATTGCCGCGCCGACGATAGGCGTCGCGCTGGCCGTCCGAGTGGATCAGGTTGATGATCGACCGCTGCGACACCATCGAGTTGAAATTCGTGTCCTGCTCCAAATTCTCCCAGAGTTTCATCGAAAACTCGTAGAACGGCTGGTTGCCCGGCAGCAGGTAGTTGGAGCGGATGATCGTCGTGTTGCGGCCCGCGTTGCCGGAGCCGATCCAGCCCTTTTCCAGCACCGCAATGCTCAGCTCGCCATAGACTTTGGCGAGGTAATAGGCCGTCGCCAGCCCGTGTCCGCCGCCGCCCACGATCACGATGTCATAAGCCTTTTTCGGCTCCGGGCTGCGCCAGAGTTGCGTCCAGCCCTTGTGGCCTGTCAGGGCCTCTTTCACGACTTTGAAACCTGAAAATTTCATAGATGCGCTCCTTCGTCACAACACTGTTTTAGCGGTGATTTTGGGGCTATTCTTCCTGTTTCAGGTCGTATATTTTCATTTTTAAGACGTAATTTTGAGAAAGTCAGCAGGGGTCGCAGATGCGGAGAATCGCCTTTCTTTTGCTCGACGGATATGCGCTTTTGTCGACCGCCTCGGCGCTTGAACCTTTGCGCGCAGCGAACCTGTTTTCGCCCACTTTGAACTATGACATCACGCTCTTGTCAGGCTCTGGGGTGGAGGCGAAATCCTCCGTTGGGGCCACGTTTCAGACCCGGCCTTTCCAAGACGTTTTCCCGCTTTTCGACCTGCTGTTCGTCGTGGCCGGAGGCAGCCCCGCGCGCATCACCGACCCCGCGCTGTTCAAGTGGTTGCGGCAGGCGGACAGCAATGGCGTCGCACTTGGCGGCATCTCCGGCGGTGCGGTGATTTTGGCAAAAGCGGGCCTGTTGGAGAACCGCCGGTTTACTGTCCACTGGCACCATTACGACGACTTCGACGAATTGCCCGGCGACTGGCTTTTGGAGCGCAAACTCTTTGTCATCGACCGGGATCGCTACACCTGTGCGGGCGGCTCAGCGCCTCTCGACATGATGCATGCGATCATCGCGCGCGACCACGGCACGGGGTTCGCCGGGCGCATTTCGGACTGGTTCATTCAGGCCGAAGTACGGGGGGCCGAAGCGCCTCAGCGCCGGTCTTTGTCTGCGCTTTATGGCGTTTTGCCGGACGCGGTCATGGCCGCTTTGGAGTTGATGCAATCGCATATCGCCGACCCTTTGGATCAGGACCAATTGGCCGATCTCTCCGGCCTTTCGACCCGCCAATTGCAACGCCAGTTCCGGGAGAACATAGGCCGGTCCGTCATGGAGGAATATCGTCGTATCCGATTGGAAACAGGAAAAGATTTGATCGAAACGACCCGCATTCCCCTGGCCGAAATTGCCCAGATGACCGGATTTTCCTCACAGGCGCATTTCTCTGACGCTTTCCGAAAATCCTACGGCATCGCACCCTCGCAACTGCGCAAAAAAGAAGGCCCAGCATAAGCCGGGCCTTTCAGGGAACAGCGGTGGCGATCAGGGCCGCCGCTCAGGGATATTTCGGGCTCAGATGTCGAGCGTGTTGTCTTTTTCCCAGCGCGAGAAATGCGACACGAAGGTGTTCCATTCCTGATGCTTCATCTTGATGTAGGACGCGGAGAAATCATTGCCGAGCATGGCTTTAAGCTCGGGGTCCGCATCATAGGCGCGGATCGCATCCAACATGTTGAGCGGCAGTTTCGGCGCGCCTTCGATCTTGTGACCCTCGGCATACATGTCGATGTCGTAACGCGGACCGGGGTTGGCCTTGGACTTGATGCCCGATAGACCGGCGGCGATGATCACGGCTTGCAACAGGTAGGGGTTCACCGCCCCGTCCGGCAGGCGCAGCTCGAAGCGGCCCGGGCCCGGAACGCGCACCATATGCGTGCGGTTGTTGCCGGTCCAGGTGACGGTATTGGGCGCCCAGGTCGCGCCCGACATGGTGCGCGGCGCGTTGATGCGTTTGTAGGAGTTCACCGTCGGATTGGTGATCGCCGCCAAGGCTTCGGCGTGCTTCATGATGCCGCCGAGGAAGTAGCCGCCCTGCTCAGACAGACCCACTTCGCCGATTTGCCCCCCGGCGTCGCCCGCAAAGGCGTTGGTCTTGCCATCGAGATCCCAGACCGAGATATGCGCGTGACAGCCGTTGCCGGTCAGCCCTTCGATCGGTTTCGGCATGAAGGTGGCGCGGAAGCCGTGCTGTTCAGCGACGGATTTGACCATGAATTTGAAGAAGCTGTGGCGATCTGCGGTGATCAGCGCGTCGTCGAAATCCCAGTTCATTTCGAACTGGCCGTTGGCGTCCTCGTGGTCGTTCTGATACGGACCCCAGCCCAATTCCAGCATGTAATCACAGATCTGCGCGATCACGTCATAGCGGCGCATCACGGCCTGTTGGTCGTAACAGGGCTTTTCCGCCGTATCGAACGGATCGGAGATTTGATCGCCCTCGGGCGTCAAAAGGAAGAATTCCGCTTCGATCCCGGTCTTGACGCGCAGACCTTCGTCGGCGGCTTCTTTGACGAGTTTCTTCAGCACGTTGCGCGGTGCTTGTTCGACCGGCTCGCCTTCCATCACGCAGTCGGCGGGCACCCAGGCGACCTCGGGTTTCCACGGCAGTTGAATGGCGGCGTCCGGGTCCGGCACGGCGAGCATATCGGGGTGCGCCGGCGTCAGGTCGAGCCATGTGGCAAAGCCCGCAAAGCCCGCGCCGTCTTCCTCCATATCCGCAATCGCTTGGGCCGGCACAAGTTTGGCGCGCTGGCCACCGAAGAGATCGGTGTAGGAGATCATGAAATATTTGACGCCTTTTTCCTCGGCGAATTTGGCAAGTTTGCTCATTTTTCCTATTCCCTGTTGGTGAATGAGGGGCCAGAGGCCCCTCAAATATGTTATGTGCCGAGATCAGAAGCCGGGCTTGCCCGGGTACCAATTGGTCCCGGCCAGCGGCACTTGCGCCATGGCAGCGGCTTCCATGGTCAGCGCACAGAGGTCTTCCGGCTCAAGGTTGTGGACGTGGTTGTGACCACAGGCCCGTGCGAGCGTCTGGCATTCCAGCGTCAGCACGTTGAGGTAGTTGCGCAGTTTGCGGCCCGCCACCTCCGGGTCGAGGCGCTTCATCAGCTCCGCGTCCTGGGTGGTGATGCCCGCCGGGTCGCGGCCTTCGTGCCAGTCGTCATAGGCGCCCGTGGTGGTGCCGAGTTTGTTGTACTCGGATTCCCATTTCGGGTCGTTGTCGCCCAGAGCCACTAGAGCGGCGGTGCCAATGGCCACAGCGTCTGCGCCCAGAGCCAGAGCCTTTGCCACATCCGCGCCAGTACGGATGCCGCCGGAGACCACGAGTTGCACTTCGCGGTGCAGGCCGAGGTCTTGGAGCGCCTGAACAGCCGGACGGATACAGGCCAGCGTCGGTTGACCAACGTGTTCGATGAACACGTCCTGGGTCGCGGCGGTGCCACCCTGCATGCCGTCGAGAACGATCACATCGGCGCCCGCTTTACAGGCCAGAGCGACATCATAGTAGGGGCGCGCGCCGCCGACTTTGATGTAAATCGGCTTTTCCCAATTGGTGATTTCACGGATTTCGAGGATTTTGATCTCCAGATCATCCGGCCCGGTCCAGTCCGGGTGACGACAGGCGGAACGCTGGTCAATGCCGACCGGAAGGTCACGCATACCGGCCACACGTTCGGTGATCTTTTGACCCAGCAGCATGCCGCCGCCGCCCGGTTTCGCACCCTGACCCACCACGATCTCGATGGCATCCGCACGACGCAGATCGTCCGGGTTCATGCCGTAGCGCGACGGCAGATATTGGTAGACGAGTTTCTCGGAGTGACCGCGCTCTTCCTCGGTCATGCCGCCGTCGCCGGTGGTGGTCGAGGTGCCTGCCATGGTCGCGCCGCGACCCAGGGCCTCTTTCGCCGGACCGGAGAGCGCACCAAAAGACATGCCCGCGATGGTCACCGGGATTTTGAGCTCAATCGGCTTTTTCGCAAAGCGCGTGCCGAGCGTGACGGAGGTGTCACATTTCTCACGGTAGCCTTCGAGCGGATAACGCGACATCGAGGCGCCGAGGAACAGAAGGTCATCGAAATGCGGCACGCGGCGCTTTGCGCCACCGCCACGGATGTCGTAGATGCCGGTGTCGGCCGCACGACGGATTTCCGAGTTGATCGAGTTGGAGAAGGTCCAGCTCTGACGCGGGTCGGTTTGAGGTGTCTTGTCCATATCGCGCTCCTCAGTATTCGTCGGCGTGATCGATGTTGAAATTGTAGAGCTTGCGGGCGGACCCGTAGCGCTTGAACTCTTCGGGCTTGGCGTCGGCGCCGGCTTTTTCGAGAAGCTCTTTGAGGATCTCGATGTGCTCTGGGCGCATCTCTTTTTCGATGCAGTCGGCGCCGAGAGATTTCACGTTGCCGCGCACAAAGAGGCGGGCCTCATAGAGCGAATCCCCCAAAGCGTCGCCTGCGTCGCCCAGAACAACGAGGTTGCCCTTTTGCGCCATGAAGGCGGACATGTGGCCGATGTTGCCATGCACAACGATGTCGATGCCTTTCATCGAAATGCCGCAGCGCGAGGAGGCATTGCCTTTGATGTTCAAAAGCCCGCCGTGGCCGGTGGCGCCCGCGTATTGCGAGGCGTCGCCTTCGATGGTCACGACACCGGACATCATGTTCTCAGCCACACCCGGACCGGCAGAACCTTCGACGGTGACGGTGGCTTCCTTGTTCATGCCCGCACAGTAGTAGCCGGTGGAGCCCTTGATCGTCACGGAGAGCGGGCCGTCGAGGCCGCAGGCCATGGCGTGCGAACCGCGCGGGTTGGTGATTTCAAACGCTTCGTTGGCCTGTGCCTTGGCGGCGGCTTGAAGCGTGGTGTTGACCTCACGGAGTTCCGTTGCGGTCATATCGAGCGTGGTTGTCATTGGATCAGCGCTCCCAGAAGTAAACAGTTGCAGGTTCCGGTTCCCAGACGCGGGCGGCTTCGATGCCCGGCAGGTCTGCGAAGGCGCGATATTCGGAGGCGAAGGCGACGTAGTCTTCGGTCTCGGCCATCACGGCGGGTTTGCAGGCGATCGGGTCGCGCACGACGCCAAAGCCGTTCTTGGTGCCGGTCACAAAGGTGAAGAACCCGTCGAGATCCTCAATCGTGCCTTCGAGCGCCTCGCCCAGAGACGCACCATCGGCGATGCGGGACGAGATGTAGGCCGCGCCCACTTCGGTGTCGTTTTCAGAGCGGGTAAACACGCCTTTCTTGGCGAGTTTGCGACGCATCTGGTTGTGGTTCGACAGCGAGCCGTTGTGCACGAGGCACTGGTCGTCGGCGGTGGAGAACGGGTGCGCGCCCATCGTCGTCACGGCGGATTCGGTGGCCATGCGGGTATGGCCGATGCCGTGAGAGCCGCCCATGTTGCGCAGACCGAAACGCGCCGCGACGTCTTTCGGCAGGCCGGTTTCCTTGTAGATTTCCATGGAAGCCCCGGAGCCCATGATGCGCAGGCCCTTCTCTTCGAGATAGGCAATCGCGTCTTTCTCGGCCGCTTCCGGCAGGGTCAGAACCGCGTGGGTGTCGACCACTTTGATCGTCACCGGCGCATCGACGGCGGCACACACGGCGGCATCGAGATCGGCGAAGGCCTCAGCGGGCGTGTCCGATTGAACGGTGATTTTCACCATGCCGTCCGTCTCATCGCCATAGATCGCGATCCCGGCGCTGTCCGGGCCGCGGTCGGTCATGGTGATAAGCATATCGGTCAGCAGATCGCCCAGTTGGGGGCGCAATTCATCCTTTTTCAGGAAGAGGCCAACAATGCCACACATAGGTTCCTCCATAGTGGGTGAGGTTATCGGCGTCTTGCGCCGTCACCAACATCACTAGCGGGAAATCTATTTTCTCTTCAAGAAAGTTTTTCTCCTCCTCGGAAAAAATACTTATCCACAGGAAATATGCTTTCTTTTTACTCAACAAGGGCGCGGAGTGGTGAAAACCGCTTACAAAATGGGCGAAGTGTGAAAATGGCAGCATAACCGGCGCAGAATCGCTCCGATCCAGCCCGCCCTCAGCGCGCCTGCGGGTAGGTGATGATCGACAGGTAACGGGCGGGCAGCTCGACAATGACCTCGGGGCCATGGGGCGCATCTGAGTCGAACAAAAGCGTATCGCCCGGCTCCAGCGCATAAATCTTGTCGCCATGACGATAGTCGACGCGGCCCTCCAACATGTACAAAAGCTCGATGCCTTCATGTTGAAACGCCGGGAACCGATCCGACGCATCGGTCAGCTCGATCAGATAAGGCTCGACTACGACGCCCGAATTATTTGACCCGATATGTCCCAAGAGACTGTATTGATGCCCGGCACGGGTGCCTGCGCGCTCGATCTCGACGCCGTCGCCCGCTTTCACATGCATGCAACCGCGCTCTTCCTCGTAACCGGAGAACAGTTGTACCAGCGGCACTTTCAACGCATGCGCCAGCGCGGAGATCGTGTTGAGCGAAGGAGAGATCACGCCATTCTCGATCTTTGAGAGCATCCCCACGGACAGCCCGGTCTGCGCCGCCAGATCGGCGCCCGTCAGCCGTTGCCGTTTGCGCAGCTCGCGCACCTGACGCCCGATGGCGACCTCGAGGTTCTTTTCCCGCTGCTCTTTGACGGCATGGGGGTTTTGACGCAGGGCGGTTTCTTCCGGCTTCAAAGTCATCTCTCCTGTCACGTTCTTTCTCTCTTATCTATAGGACCCGCGTTTTGACGGTCAGTCCTGCGCCAGGGCGCGTGTCAAATCGGGTTTGTCGCGTTGGTGCCAAAGCTGACCAAGTGCACCCAGCTCTTCCATCAACCGGGCCCCGTGCGCCTCAAGCCAGCCGAGCACCGAACCGAATTCCTGAATCTCCGCCTTACCGTCCCGGATCGCCACCACCGGCCAATCGCCGACCAGCGCATTGTCGATGCCGTAGACATCCGTGCCCCACCAGGTCGCCAACCCGAAGGCATGCGGCATCCGGCGCCCGCGTTTCAGCGCGGCCAGAACCGAGGAGGCATTGAGGCTGTCCGCCGTCTCGACTGCATCGTGCCAAAGGTCCAGAATGGAGGCGTATTCCCAACTCACCGCAGACCAATGATCCGGGAAGCGGTCGATATAAGCGTCGAAAAAGGCTTTGGGCCGGTGAAAGAAGAACGCCGTGTCCGCCAGCGCCGCATCATCAAAATCCGGGAACTGGAAGGTGAAGCGCGCCATGAAGTCGGGCGAGGTGCGGGCGATCAGCCGCTGATAATTGTCGCAGGTACAGGCGAGAATTTCGCCCGTGAACCCGGCCTCATAGGCCGCCACGGTCAGCTCCTCGATCATCGGCGGCGCCGAGGAGCACCAACAGAGCACATCGGGATTGGAGGCCAGCATCTCCGCCACGATGGCGCGCGCGTCCCCAGCCTCGGCTTCATAATGCACTTCGCGCACCACCTCGCGCCCGGCGACATCAAAGGCCGCGCGGTAGGTCGCCAGAGACGGCAGGCCCATGAGATCGCGTTGCGAACAGAGCGCCACACGCGTCGCCTCGGGGCGTGTCCGGGCCAGCCAGTCGACGCCGGTGACATTAAAGAAAGGGTGCACCTCGGCGGGGGCGATGAGAAAGGGGTGATCGGGAGAGAGGTCCGACGGCAAAAGCGTCGCGGTCAGAATGCGACGTTGCATCAGGTAAGGCAGCGCCAGCGCCATGTCGCCGCCGCCCAAGGTCAGGACCAGCCGCACGCGCTGGGTCTCGACCATCTGTCGCGCGGCCTCAAGCGTCGCCTCCGGCCCGTCGCCACTGTCATAGACGCTCAACTCGACCAAGTGCCGCCGCCCGCCCAGCATCATACCGCCATGCGCGTTGATCCAATCGACCCAGAGCTGACAGCCTTCGATACCCGGTCGGCCCCAGGATTCTTCGGCGCCGGACATCGGCACCAGCGCCCCAATACGAATGGGCGCGCGATCCTGCACGCTCAAGCGCGGCAGGCTGCCTGCGACGGCCAGTCTCTGTGCCAGCGAAGCGCTGCTCATTTTTTCACCTCACGCCCAAAAATAGGTCAATAGACCGAGAGATTTCCCGATTCATATATTCCTCTAAGGAAAATTCATTGACCAGCAGAAAATTTTTGGACCAAACCGGAGTCAATCCAAAAGAACCAATCTTGATTATTGGTCCATACCAACACACGCTCAACCAACGGGAGTTTTCAATATGACCAAACGAGTCGCCGTCATCGGTGCTGGCCCCTCCGGCCTCGCTCAACTGCGTGCTTTCCAATCCGCCGCCCAGAAGGGTGCCGAGATCCCGGAAGTCGTCTGTTTCGAGAAGCAATCGAACTGGGGCGGGCTGTGGAACTACACCTGGCGCACCGGCGTCGATGAGAATGGCGAGCCAGTGCATTGCTCCATGTACCGCTACCTCTGGTCCAATGGTCCGAAAGAGGGTTTGGAATTTGCCGACTATTCCTTTGAGGAACATTTCGGCAAGCAGATCGCGTCCTATCCGCCACGCGCCGTTCTGTTCGATTATATCGAAGGTCGGGTCAAAAAAGCCGACGTACGCAAGTGGATCCGCTTTTCCTCTATCATTCGCTGGGTCGAGTATGACGAAGAAAAGGGTGATTTTGAAATCACTGTGCACGACATGGAAAACGACCGAGTCTACAAAGAACGGTTCGACAATGTGATCGTCGCCTCCGGCCATTTCTCCTCGCCGAACGTGCCGGAATACCCGGGCTTTGCCCAATTCAACGGACGCATCATTCACGCACATGACTTCCGCGATGCCCGCGAATTTGCTGGCAAGGACGTGCTTGTCGTCGGGGCCTCCTATTCCGCCGAAGACATCGGATCGCAGTGCTGGAAATACGGCGCCAAAACGGTCACAAGCTGCTACCGCTCTGCGCCGATGGGCTTTAAGTGGCCGGAGAACTGGGAAGAAAAACCGGCGCTCGAAAAAGTCGAGGGCGCAACGGCCTATTTCAAGGACGGGACCACAAAAGACGTCGATGCCATCATCCTGTGCACCGGCTACAAACACTACTTCCCCTTCCTGCCCGACGATCTGCGTCTGAAAACCGCCAATGTTCTGGCCACGGCGGATCTCTACAAAGGCGTGGTCTATAATCCCAATCCGAAGATGTTCTATCTCGGCATGCAGGACCAGTGGTATACGTTTAACATGTTCGACGCTCAGGCATGGTATGTGCGTGACATCATTCTGGGCCGGATCGAACTGCCCGATGCGGCCACAATGGCCGCCGATGTCGAGGCGCGTGTGGCCGCAGAGGCCAAGAACGAGACCGACAACGACTGCATCGTTTACCAAGGCGAATATGTCAAAGAACTGATTGCGGATACGGATTACCCGAGCTTCGATGTCGATGCCGCCAACACGGCCTTCTTCCAATGGAAAAAGCACAAGAAGGAAGGGATCATGACCTTCCGCAACAATGCCTATGTGTCTCCGATCACCGGCACCATGGCTCCCGCGCACCACACGCCCTGGAAAGACGCGCTGGACGACAGCATGGAAGCCTACTTGCAAAACTGATCAGCCAAGGCTGATCGGGCAAAACTGGTCAGCCAAGGCTGATCGGGCAAAACTGATCAGCAAACGCTGATCGGGCAGAACCAATCGGATGCCCCGGAGACGGGGCCCCTTCCCTCTCCCCTGATCCGGGGGACCGCAATCACGCACCCCCGGATTTTTTTATTCTGACCGATGGAGATCCCGTTGATCCTCGATCCTTCCGGCCTTCCTTTTCGTTCTGGCCCACCCACGGCCTCTCTCCCGCGGCGCGCAGGTGCCTACCGACTCGCCTCCAACGAGGAACGCCACACCGTCCAAGGCGGTGGGGCGTCTTTGCTTGAGGTAAAGCCCGGAGATCGGATCACCGTCACCAACACCGAGGGCGGCCAGCGCTGTGAATTGCTCGCGGCGCACACGGACGGGCGTGTCGATCCGGGTGTCTTGGGCTGGTCCGCCGATGCCTCCGGCGATGATCTGCGCACCACGGTAAATAGCGCCCTGCCCGGCATGGCGCGTCTCCGTTTGGGCCTTGCGAAACGTCAGATCGATCTGGCAGGCGCCAGGGCCATCGGCCTCTTTTCCACGACCAGCCCGGCGGGCGAAGGCGTCAGCTTCACGGCGCAAAACGCAGGCTGGCTGTTGATCACCGCCCCAGCCCCCGAGCCAGATTTCGAGGCACAGAATACCGCCACGCCTTTGATGGTCACGATCACCCGCGCTGAGGCCCGCCATGAGGGCTCATTCGCCCTCCCCGACCCGCTTGCGGACACGCTGCAAGACATCCGCATCGCCTCCGCAACTGCCAAGGCCTACACGGTCAAAAAGGGTGAATTCATCCAGATCATGGACGTGGACGGCCGCCAGTGCACCGACTTTCAATGTTTCGATGCGCGCAAGGTCGACAAGGGTATTTTTCATCCGCTCGACGTCACCACCACCCGCACGATCCAAGGCCACGCCTACCCGATGCCCGGGCTGCACGCGAAGTACTTCGACCATGACCTGACGCCCTTGGTCGAGGTTGTACAAGACACCTGCGGTCGCCACGATGCCTTCGGTCTGGCCTGCAACGCCAAATATTACGACGACATCGGCTACCCCGGTCACGCCAACTGTTCCGACAATTTCAACGCAGTTCTCGACCCCTATGGCATCCCCGCCCGTCCCGGTTGGATGGCGGCGAATTTCTTTTTCAACACCGCAATCGACGAGCACGGCGTCATGCTGGCGGATGAGCCCTGGTCGCGGCCCGGCGACTATGTGCTGTTGCGCGCGTTGACCGATCTGGTCTGTGTCTCATCGTCCTGCCCCGATGACACCTCCGCCGCCAATGGCTGGCACCTCACCGACATCCATGTGCGCACCTACGGCGCCGAGGAACGTTTCTCCCGCGCCACCGCCTGGCGCCCGACCCCTGACGAGGACCCGATCATGACGCGTGAAAGCGGTTTTTACGATTCCTTTGCCACGATGACCCGCGACTTTGCCGACTACAACGGGTTCTGGCTTCCGAACTCTTTCCCGGAATGCGACCCCGTGGAGAGCTACTGGGCCTGCCGCGAAGGCGTGGTGGTCATGGACCTCTCCGCGCTCAGAAAATTCGAGGTCACCGGCCCCGATGCCGAGGCGCTGATGAACTGGGTTCTGACTCGCAATGTCGAGAAACTCGCCATTGGTCAGGTGGTCTATTCCGCCATGTGCTACCCGCACGGCGGCATGATCGACGACGGCACCTTGTTCCGTCTGGGCGAGCATAATTTCCGCTGGATCGGCGGCTCGGATGAGGGCGGTGTCTGGATGCGCGAAGAGGCAAAACGCCTTGGCCTCAACGTCATGATCCGCTCCTCGACCGATCAGATGCACAACCTCGCGGTCCAGGGCCCGAAATCGCGAGATTTGATCAATGAGCTGTTTTGGACCGCGCCGCATCATCCTGATTTGATGGAGATGGGTTGGTTCCGCTTCACGCCCGCGCGTCTCGGCGATCACGAGGGCATCCCCGTCGTGATCTCGCGCACCGGTTACACCGGCGAGCTGGGCTATGAGATTTTCTGTCATCCGAAGCACGGTGCCGAAATTTTCAAAGCGGTCTGGGAGGCCGGGCAGAAAGTCGGCATGAAGCCTATGGGCCTCGCGGCCCTCGACCTCGTGCGGATCGAGGCCGGGTTGGTCTTTGCGGGTTACGATTTCTCCGATCAGACCGACCCTTTCGAGGCCGGTGTCGGCTTTACGGTGCCGCTCAAATCCAAGACTGCGGATTTCGTCGGGCGCGATGCTCTGCTGCGTCGCAAGGAAACGCCCTCGCGCAAATTTGTGGGACTCGAAATCGACGGCCAGAACGCCGTGGCGCATGGCGATTGCATCCGCATCGGGCGCGCGCAGGTGGGCGAGATTTGCTCCGCCATGCGCAGCCCGCGCACGGGTCAATGGATCGCGCTCGCCCGCATCGACGTGGCCCATGCCGAAGAGGGCACGCTGGTCGAGGTTGGCCAACTCGACGGCCACCTGAAACGCTACTCGGCGCGCGTCGCACCCTTCCCGCATTATGATCCGAAAAAGGAACGCCCCCGTTCCTAAGCCTAAAACAACAAAACCCCGCCACATCGGCGGGGGTTTTAAATGCCATTTTGACATTTCAAAGAGTTTGGCCTGCCTCAACCACCAGAGCATGCAAGCCTTCGCCCCCCTGCCCCAGATAGGTTTTGAGCTGATTGAGCATCCGCGGCTCCCAGAAATCCTTGAGATGCGCGGCCACACCGGCGGCCTGATCGCCCCCCGGCTGCGTGGCAAAAAAGCTCGCGATCTGATTGGCCATCAGCACCATTTTCGCATCGGTCATGCGCAGTGTTCCTTTTCATCCGTATAGGCCACCACCGCCTCGCGGCGCAGCACCATCAAAGTCAGTCCTGTGTCTTTTGCCAGCTCCACCGCCGCGCGTGTCGGCGAGGACAGGGCGAAGAGGCCGGAAATCCCGGCGCGCACGCATTTTTGCACCAGATCGACGGAGAGCCGCGAGGTGATGATCACCGCTCCTTGGCTTACGTCTGTTCCGGCCAGCGCGCCAATCAACTTGTCCAGCGCATTGTGCCGCCCGACGTCTTCGCGCAGGGCCATAAGTCCCTGATCCGTGAAGAACCCGGCGGCATGCATCGCGCCGACCTGATCGCGGCGCTTTTGCCCGGCGTTGAGCCCATCCAAAGCGGCGCGGGCATGGTCCTCAAGCCCCGCCACCATCGGCGTCACAGTCCCCGGAAAGGCCGTCGCCTCATCGAGACTCTCAATACCGCACAAACCACAGCCCATCGGTCCCACCGACGCCCGTCGCCGCGCATCCATTGCCGCCGAACGGTCCTCCGGAATGCGCCCGCGCACCTCGTAGCCGTGAGCATGTTTGATCGCCGATATTTCGGTGACATCAGAGGCCTCGGACACGATGCCCTCCGACACCGCAAACCCGGTCAAAAACTCAGGCAAATCAAAGGGCGACGCCATCATGACAGCCGCCGTCGAGCCGTTATACACGAGCGCGACGGGGGCTTCTTCAGGGAGGGCGTCGACCTGCTTCATTCAGCGGCCTCGATCCGGCGCGATTGCTCGGCCTGCGCATTGTAGCGCTCCTGCCATTCGCTTGGTCCGTTGGAGGGCGACACCTGCACCGCCGTCACCTTGTACTCCGGGCAGTTCGTCGCCCAGTCGGAGTAATCCGTGGTGATGACATTGGCCTGCGTGTCCGGATGGTGGAAGGTGGTGTAGACCACGCCCGGGCTGACCCGATCGGTGATCTTGACCCGCAGAGAGGTCTCGCCGGAACGCGACGCCAGCCGCACCCAATCGCCATCCCGCAGGCCGCGATTTTCGGCGTCATGCGGGTGGATTTCCAACACATCCTGATCGTGCCAGACAGAGTTCTCCGTCCGCCGCGTTTGCGCACCGACGTTGTACTGGCTGAGAATGCGGCCAGTGGTCAGCAAGAGCGGGAAGCGCGGCCCGGATTTCTCGTCCGTGGCAATATATTCGGTGACGATGAACCGCCCCTTGCCGCGTACGAAACCGTCGACATGCATCAAAGGCGTGCCGTCCGGGTGCTCCTCGTTACAGGGCCACTGCACGGAACCTTTCTCTTCGAGAACCGTGTAATCAACGCCTGCAAAGGACGGCGTGGTCGCGGCGATCTCCGCCATGATTTCCGCCGGGTGCGCGTAGGACCAGGGCTTGCCACCGGTCTCTTTCAGAACGGCATTGGCAAGCAGTTGGGTGACTTCCCAGTCCTCATAACCGTTCTTCGGCGCCATCACTTTGCGCACGCGGTTGATGCGGCGCTCAGCGTTGGTGAATGTGCCTTCTTTTTCGAGGAACGACGATCCGGGCAGGAAAACATGTGCGTAATTTGCGGTCTCGTTCAGGAAGAGATCATGCACGATGACACATTCCATCGCCGCCAAACCTGCCGCCACATGTTTGGTGTCCGGGTCGGATTGCAGGATGTCTTCGCCCTGACAATAGAGCCCCTTGAAGGTGCCGTCGACCGCCGCGTCCAGCATGTTCGGGATGCGCAGACCGGGTTCAGCGTCCAGTTCAACGCCCCAGGTGTCGGCAAAGATTTTGCGCACTTCCGGCAGTTTCACATGGCGGTAGCCCGGCAGTTCGTGCGGGAAAGAGCCCATATCACAGGAGCCCTGAACGTTGTTCTGACCGCGCAGCGGGTTCACACCGACCCCTTTGCGTCCGATGTTGCCGGTCATCATCGCGAGGTTCGCGATGGCCATGACGGTCGTCGAGCCTTGCGAATGTTCGGTCACGCCGAGGCCGTAATAGATCGCACCGTTGCCGCCCTGCGCATAGGCGCGCGCGGCTTCGCGGAGTTTAGCGGCAGGCACGCCAGTGAGCGCTTCGGTCGCCTCCGGCGAATGACGCTCGTCGGAGATGAAAGCCTTGTAATCTTCCCAGGCGTCGACGTCACAGCGTTCCGCGATAAAGTCCTGATCATAGAGGCCTTCGGTCACGATCACATGCCCCAGCGCAGAGACCACGGCGACGTTGGTGCCGGGCTTGAGCGGCAAGTGATGCGACTCGTTCAGGTGCGGGGTTTCCAGCAAATCAATCCGACGCGGATCGACCACGATCAGCTTGGCGCCTTCACGCAGACGTTTGCGCAGGCGCGAGGCAAAGACCGGGTGCCCGTCGGTCGGGTTCGCGCCGATCACCACCACGACGTCGGAGTGTTCAACCGAGTCGAAATCCTGCGTGCCCGCCGAGGTGCCAAAGGTCTGGCCAAGGCCATAACCGGTCGGCGAATGGCACACGCGCGCGCAAGTGTCGGTGTTGTTGTTGCCAAAGACAGCGCGGGTGAGTTTCTGAACGAGGTAGGTTTCCTCATTGGTGCAGCGCGACGACGTGATCACGCCGATGCTCTTCTGGCCGTATTTTTCCTGAAGACCCACAAGCTTTTTCGCCGCGAAAGACAGCGCCTCGCCCCAGGACACTTCGCGCCACGGCTGATCGACGCTGTCGCGCACCATCGGGCTCAAAATACGATCCTTATGGGTGGCATACCCATAGGCAAACCTGCCTTTAACACAGGAATGCCCCCGGTTCGCCTTGCCGTGTTTATAGGGCACCATGCGCACCAATTGATCGCCCTGCATCTCCGCTTTGAACGAACAGCCGACACCGCAATAGGCGCAGGTGGTCACGACGGAACGGTCCGGCGTGCCCATTTCGATCACGGATTTCTCTTGCAGCGTTGCGGTCGGGCAGGCTTGCACACAGGCGCCACAGGACACACAATCGGAGGCGAGGAAATTCTCCGCGCCCACGGCCACGCGGCTGTCAAAGCCACGGCCCTCGATGGTCAAAGCAAAGGTCCCCTGCACCTCTTCGCAGGCCCGCACACAGCGGTTACAGACGATGCATTTCGACGGATCGTAGGAGAAATACGGGTTGCTGTCGTCTTTCGGAAGCCATTCGGGATTGGCCTCGCCAGAGGTATTGCGCGCCTCGAAATGGTTCGCAAGCGGCGCGTTTTTCGGCGCCTCATAGCGCACATCGCGCAGGCCGACCGCGCCCGCCATATCCTGCAATTCGCAATCGCCATTGGCCGAACAGGTCAGGCAATCGAGCGGGTGATCGGAGATATAAAGCTCCATCACGCCCTTGCGAATGCGGCGCAGTTTGTCGGTCTGGGTGTGGACTTTCATCCCGGCATGCACGGGCGTCGTACAGGACGCGGGCGTGCCACGACGACCTTCGATTTCGACGGCGCAGAGACGGCAGGAGCCAAAGGCCTCAAGGCTGTCGGTGGCACAGAGCTTCGGCACTTGAATGCCGAGATCACTTGCCGCACGCATCACGGAGGTCCCCTCCGGCACGGTGATCTCCATCCCGTCGATGGTCAGCGTCACCGGCTTGCCCGATTTTGCGGGGGTTCCGCGGTCGATGTCGTCCTGAATGCCGGTCCCATTCTCCCAGGGAATCACGAAATCTTTCATTCTGCGGCCTCCTTCTGAGCGGTGTTGGGCGCGAATTCTTCGGGGAAATGGCGCAGTGCAGAGAGCACCGGATAGGGCGTAAAGCCGCCCAGCGCACAGAGCGAGCCGTCAGTCATGACTTCGCAGAGATCTTCGAGCAGAGGGATTGCGCTGGCATCACCCTCTTTGATGCGATCGAGCGTCTCGACGCCCCGCACCGCGCCGATGCGACAGGGGGTACATTTGCCACAGCTTTCCACCGCGCAGAATTCCATCGCGAACCGCGCCATCGACAGCATATCCGCCGTGTCGTCAAACACGACGATGCCCGCGTGACCGATGAGCGCCTTTTGGCCATCGAACTCTTCGTAGCCGAAGGGCGTGTCGAATTGATCGGTATGCAGATAAGCGCCCAAAGGTCCGCCGACTTGCACGGCTTTGACCGGACGCCCGGAGGCGGTGCCACCTGCGACCTCGTTGACCAACGTGCCAAGCGGCATGCCGAACGCGGTCTCAAACAGCCCGCCGAATTTCACATTGCCCGCGATCTGGATCGGCATGGTGCCTTTCGAGCGACCGAGGCCGAAATTGGCGTAATGCTCCGCGCCCTTGGCGAAAATCACCGGAACGGTCGCCAGAGAGATCACGTTGTTCACCACGGTCGGACGGCCCAGAAAGCCCTCAAGCGCCGGAAGCGGCGGCTTGGCGCGGACCACGCCGCGTTTGCCTTCGAGCGAGTTCAAGAGCGAAGTTTCTTCACCGCAGACATAGGCGCCCGCACCGACGCGGACCTCCATGTCAAAGGCGCGACCACAGCCCAGAACATTGGGGCCCAGCACACCCGCGGCCCGTGCAATTTCAATCGCTTGCTGCATCACGGCAACGGCATCCGGGTACTCAGACCGGGTGTAAACGTAGCCCTTCGTGGCACCACAGCCGAGGCCCGCAATGGTCATACCTTCGATCAAGGTGAAGGGGTCACCCTCCATGATCATCCGGTCGGCAAAGGTGCCGCTGTCGCCCTCGTCGGCGTTACAGACGATGTATTTCTGCGGCGCATGGGCAAGCCGAACGGTGTCCCATTTGATGCCGGTCGGGAAACCCGCGCCGCCACGACCGCGCAGGCCAGAGGTTTTGACCTCATCGATGATCGCGTCCTGCGACATGCCGATCGCGCGTTTGAGACCTTCGAGACCGCCGTGCGCCTCGTAATCGGCCAAAGACAGCGGATCGATCACGCCACAGCGCTCAAAGGTCAGGCGGGTCTGGCGGGCGAAGAACGGAATGTCCTCGACCTTGCCCAGTGTGTCGATCTGACCGTCGAGAAGTGCGGTGACATCATCCTCGGAGATCGGGCCATAGGCCAGACGTTCACCGTCTTTTTCGATCTCGACCAGAGGCTCCAGCCAGATCATGCCACGGGTGCCATTGCGCACGATTTCCGCTTCGAGGCCACGCGCGGCGATCTCTTGCGTCAGTTTTGCGGCCACCTCATCGGCGCCGAGCGCCTTGGCGGCGCTGTCCATGGGGACGTAAATCTTCATGCCGAAACTCCAATGTTCTTGGCCGACAGCGCTTTTTCCACACGCGCATCATCGGCGCGCGCGATCAGTTTTTCGTCCAGCATCGCCGCTGGCGCGCAGGCGCAGAGGCCCAAACAATAGACCGGCTCCACCGTCACTTTGCCGTCCGGCGTGGTGCCATGCCAATCGAGGCCGAGTTTCGCCAAAAGCCGTTCCGCCAAAGCCGTGCCACCCATCGACTGACAGGCCTCCGCCCGGCAGATTTTCAGCACATGTTTGCCAGCGGGCTTTTCGCGGAAATCGTGATAGAAGGAAATCACGCCCTTCAGTTCAGCGCGTGTGATCGTCAGCGCCTTGCAAAGGGGCGCATGCGCCGCCTCGGGAATCACTCCGAACTCCTCCTGCAACGCATGCAACATGGGCAAAAGCGGACCTTCGAGATGGGCGTGGGCAGAGATGATCTCCGCAATAGCCCCGTCATCTTGCGGGGAGCTGGCTGGCGTCATGGCTGACCTCTTCGGATACGACCGTATACATTTTCCCCATGAGAGCACGGCATACATCGCGAAATCAATATCGATAAACCGTCAAACGATAGCCAAAACCTATCAAACGAGGTCCGACACGCGCCCCGCTTCGGCCAGCAAAGCGGCCAGAACCGGGGTGTTCGGATCGCGGTGCGGCGCGATCAGGCCGACACGGTGCCCGACCTCACCGCCGGTGAGCGGAATGAGGTCCAGAGGCTTGCCTTCCGTCAGGAACCGCGCGATGCCTTCGGGCAGCACAGTGACCCAGCCGCCGCTCTGCACATGGGCGATCAGCACCACGGTGGAATTCGATTCGACGCCCACCTGCGGCACCACGCCAGAGGCGCCCAAGTTGCGATCTATGATCCGCCGGTTTTGCATCTCCGGCGACAAGAGACACATCGGCACCCCGTCCAGATCGCTCCAGTCCACCGAACTGCGCCCCGCAAAGACGCCGCCCTCGGCACTCACCACCATATAGCGCTCTTCATAAAGCGGCACGGCGCTGACCCGGCCCAGAGGTTCGTTGTCGAGATAGGTGAGCCCGGCATCGGCATCGAGATCGTCCAGCATGGTGAGGATTTGCGACGAAGGTCGCGACAGAATGGTCAGTTTCACATTGGGATGCGCCGCGCTGAACACCGTCGAAATCCGCGCCGCCCAGGTGAGCGCCGTTGGGATCGCCGCAAGGCGCAGCTGGCCCGAAAGCCCATGCCGCGTCGCCCGCATTTCATCGCGAAGCTGGCGGCTGTCGGCAACGATCTTGCGCGCCCAAACCAGCGCCCGCTGCCCCTCCGGCGTCAATCCGCCGAAGCGCGAGCCACGAAAGATGAGCTGAACCCCCAATTGATCCTCAAGCTGCTTGATCCCTGCCGAGAGGCTGGGCTGGGTGATGCCGAGGGCCTGTGCCGCACGACCGAAATGGCCCTCCTTGGCGACAGCGATGAACATTTCGAGCTTGTTGAGCATGGCGAAAACCTGATCGAGACGATGCATTACGATAGGCATATCATATCGACTGCGGAGAGGTCATCTCCCCTCTTGGCGCGACGTTTCAGGACCGCTAAGACTGACCTCCCGACAGGAGGACCAGATTTGAGCACGCCCACCGATCCGCAAACATCTGCGCGCATTTCGCGCACCATCGCCACCGACATCGCCGCCTCCACGGCGCAGGTCACCGCCGCCATCGGGCTTTTGGACGAGGGCGCGACCGTGCCCTTCATCGCGCGCTACCGCAAAGAGGTGACGGGGGGCCTCGACGACACGCAGTTGCGCCTCTTGAACGACCGCCTGTCGTATTTGCGCGAATTGGAAGCGCGGCGGGGGACGATCCTCAAATCCATCGAGGATCAGGGCAAACTGACCGACGATCTGAAACGCGCCATCGCAGGCGCGGAGAGCAAATCGACGCTCGAAGACATCTACCTGCCCTACAAACCGAAGCGCCGCACCAAAGCGATGATCGCGCGTGAGAACGGGTTGGAACCACTCCTTGAGGCGATCAAAGCCGACCGTTCCGCCGATCCTGAAAAGCTTGCCGAAGGTTTCATCTCTGAGGCCGTGCCGACCGTGAAAGACGCCCTCAACGGTGCGCGCGACATTGCCACTGAAGAGCTGTCGGAAAGCGCCGAGCTCTTGGGTAAACTGCGCGATTTCATGCGGCGCGAGGCGCTTGTGACCGCGAAGGTCATCGCGGGCAAGGAACAGGAGGGCGCGAAGTTTTCCGACTATTTCGACCATTCCGAAAAATGGTCTGACATCGCTTCGCATCGGGCGCTGGCGATCCTGCGCGCGGCGAAGGAAGAGATTGTCACGATGGACATCGCGCCTGAGCCGGAAGAAGGCGCGGCGCGCGCCATTGCCATGGTCGCCTCTTATCTGGGTACCGCAACAGAGCAGCCCGGAGACCTATGGCTGCGCACCGTGGCCCGTTGGGCCTGGCGGGTGAAATTCGCGATTTCCCTGCATATCGACCTGTTGGGCGAGCTGCGCCAGCGCGCGCATGAGGATGCAATCACCGTGTTTTCGCGCAACCTCAAGGACTTGCTCTTGGCAGCCCCTGCGGGCGCGAAAGCCACGCTTGGCCTCGATCCGGGCATCCGTACAGGCGTCAAAGCCGCCGTGGTGGACGCCACGGGCAAGCTGTTGGACACCGCCACGCTCTATCCGTTCCAGCCGAAAATGGACGTGCGCGGGGCGGAGGCGAAGATCATCGACTTGGTGACCCGCCACGGCGTCGGCCTCATCGCCATCGGCAACGGCACAGCCAGCCGCGAGACCGAAAAACTTGTGGGCGAGACGCTCAAACTCCTGCCGCCGGGCGTCAAAACCCCGACCAAGGTTGTCGTATCCGAGGCGGGTGCTTCGGTCTATTCCGCCTCTGAACTGGCGGCACAGGAATTCCCCGATCTCGACGTCTCCTTGCGAGGTGCGGTGTCGATTGCACGTCGCTTGCAGGACCCTCTGGCGGAACTGGTGAAGATCACGCCCGAAAGCATCGGCGTCGGCCAGTATCAGCACGACGTCGACCAACGCCGCCTGTCGCAGGCGCTCGAAGCGGTGGTTGAGGATGCGGTGAACGCCGTGGGTGTGGATTTGAACATGGCCTCCGCGCCTTTGCTCGCACAGGTCGCGGGCCTCGGCCCGTCGCTGGCGCAGAGCATCGTCACCCATCGCGACATTCATGGCGCATTCCCGTCACGCAAGGCGCTTATGAAAGTGTCCGGTCTTGGTCCGAAAGCCTTTGAACAATGCGCGGGGTTCTTGCGCATCCGAGAGGGCGACGAGCCGCTCGACGCCTCCTCCGTGCACCCCGAGGCCTATGACGTGGCGCGTGAAATCGTCAAAGCCTGTGGCCGTGACATGCGCGAGATCATGGGCAATCCGACGGCGCTTAAGGGCCTCAAAGCCGAGCAATTCGTCACCGGAGACTTCGGCCTGCCGACCGTGCGCGACATTTTCACCGAGTTGGAAAAGCCGGGCCGTGACCCGCGTCCTGAGTTCAAGACCGCGACATTTACCGACGGGGTCGAGGACATCAAGGATCTGAAACCCGGCATGCGGCTTGAGGGCACGGTGACCAATGTCGCGGCCTTTGGCGCTTTTGTGGACATCGGTGTGCATCAGGACGGGTTGGTGCATGTCAGCCAGCTTGCAGATCGCTTTGTCAAAGACCCGCATGAGGTGGTGAAAGCCGGGGATATTGTCTCGGTGCGTGTCACCGAAGTGGACATCCCGCGCAAACGCATCGGGTTGTCGATGCGCAAGGACGGTGGCGCCACACAGGAGCGGGGAAAACAGGACCGCAACGCGCAACAGCCGCGTGGGAATGCAGGCGGCAAGGGCGGATACGGCGGCAAACCCCGTGGCACCAACACCCCCAAACCCCGCGCCTCCGAGAACCAAGGCGCGTTTGGCGCGGCGCTTCTGGATGCCATGAAGAAGAAAACATGACAGAAACGCGGCCTTCCGCGACGTGATGCGACCAAAGGAGTGGCCGGAAAATCTTGACATCTCCGGCCATTTCGCTTTTCTGCACCCGTTCAAGTTCCGGCGGAGACGTCGGATGAAAAGGGAACACGGGATGATCGGGCAGAGGTGCCAAGGATCAAAGCCGTGGCTGCCCCCGCAACTGTGAACGGTGAGCGACGCCAAAACACCACTGGGACGATCCCGGGAAGGTTGGCGACCGCTGTGATCCGTGAGCCAGGAGACCTGCTTGGATGATCACCCTTTCCCGGACGCGGGGTGCGTCACGGAAGCGGCTGTCCGCAGCGGTGACACCCTCACTGTCTGCGGAGATCTCCTCCACAGGCCCAAACGGATCACGGGAAGCCTCGCGCTTCTTTTCAGGAGGATACTCCATGCACGCCCTTACCAGCCTGCGTTTTTCATTGCTGGCCTCTGCCGCATTTACCCTACCGCTCGCCGCCCTCGCCCAAGACGCGGGCGAGATTTACACACTGGACGAAATCGTCGTCTCCGGAAGCCTGACGCCCGTCGCCAAAAGCGAAACCGGCGCGACGGTGGAGACGGTGGATGCAGAAGCTATCGCGGACGCAGCAGTGCCGGCACTCACCCTGCTCGACAGACTGCCCGGCCTCTCCTACTCTAGCAATGGCGGTATCGGAGCTTCGTCCTCGCTACGCATCCGCGGCCTGCCCTCCGCCTATGTTGCCACGCGCATCAACGGCATTGATGTCACCGACATGACCGGCAACAAGATCGCCTACGACTTCGGCGGGCTGACCGGGTTCGGCATCTCCTCCATCGAGGTGGTCAAAGGCTCGCAATCGGCGCTTTACGGCTCCGAGGCCGTCGCGGGCCTCATCGACATCCGCACCGACGATGCCGTCGCTCCGGGTTATAACACCACCGTCGAACTTACCGCAGGCAGCGACAACACATATGCCGCGGGCCTTTCCACCAAAATGGAAAGCGACAACGGCATGCTCTATTTCAACTTGTCGCATATGAAAACCGACGGGTTCACCAACCGGCCGGGCAATGACGAGAAGGACGGGTTCGAAGGCACCAACCTCACCTTCGGTCTGGAACAAGATCTCAGCGATGTCGTGACGGTGGGCCTGACCGGTCTCTACATGACCTCCGAGTCGGATTTTGACCGCTCAGCAACGGACCCCAGCGGCTACACCACCAACGACAGCAAGGGGCTGCGCGCCTACACCCGTTTTGACACCGGTATGGTTCAGCACGAAATCGGCGTCTCCCTGTTCGATATCGACCGCTCCGACCCGCTCGCCCCGGTCTATTACACCCGGGACTTCTCCGGCAAACGGCGCTCCGTCGACTATCTTGGCAGTGCCGAACTGTCCGCCGCCTCCACCCTGTCCTTCGGTCTCGAATACACCGAAGAGGACTTCACCCTGAACGACCTGCAAGCCGGCGGCTCGCTCACGGAAACCAAGGGAGGGGACGACACCTTCTCCGCCAAGGCCGAATGGCTCTTTGCGCCGATGGACACACTCGATCTCTCCGTGGCGTTGCGCTATGACGATCACTCCGATTTCGGCGATCACATCTCCGGTCGTCTCGCCGCCGCCTGGGAAGTCGCGCCCGACTGGACCCTGCGCGCCGTACTCGGCACCGGTTTCCGCGCCCCCTCGCTCTATGAACGCTACAGCTCCTACGGAAAGGAAGATCTGAAAGAGGAAACCAGCCAAAGCGCCGAAGTCGGTCTCGAACGCCGTTTCAGTGACACGAACTTCCTCAAGGGAACCTTGTTCTACACAGAAATCGAGGACCGTATAGACTACGACTTCGCAACCTACTCCTACAATCAGGTCAATGGTACCACGACCTCCAAGGGTATCGAGCTTTCCGGTCAATATGCCATCTCAGATCGCATTTCCCTTTTCGGCAATTACACCTACACCGATGCGAAAACCGCTGGAGCCCGCGCCGAACGCGTCCCGCGGCACGATCTGGTCATCGGCGTCGATGCCCTGTTGAACGATCGCATCAGCACCCAGCTTACCGTGCAACATGTGGCCGATGTCGTGCCGAGCGCCTATGCCCCCGCCGATCACAAAGTCGGAGATTATACGCTGGTCAACGCCGGGCTGTCCTATCAGCTCAATGATGCGACGGCGCTGTCCTTGCGGATCGAAAACCTCACCGATGAGGATTACGAGACCGCGGGTGGCTACAACACGCCCGGTCGGTCCGCCTATCTCGGCCTCAAAGCATCCTTCTGAGTGCGCTTTCCTGAGATCATAACATTGGCCACCGCCCTCTTCTCGGGGGCGGCGGCTTTGGCGGGGGACACCTCCACCGCGCCTCAACATGTCGTCTCGATCAACCTCTGCACCGATCAGCTCGCCATGATGATCGCAGCCCCCGGTCAGCTGTCCTCGATCACCGCCATGGCGCAGGACCCGCGTGCTTCCGTCATGGTCGACGCGGCGAAAGCCTATCCAACCAACAACGGGCTGGCCGAAGAAATTTACCTTTTGAAACCCGATCTCGTCCTCGCAGGCCAATTCACCGCGCGGGCGACCGTGTCGATGATGCGCCGCCTTGGCGTCGAGGTCGTCGAATTCTCCCCCGCGCGCTCTTTGGACGATGTCGCCGCCAATATGGTGAAAATGGGCGAAGCTTTGGGGCGCGAAGATGTGGCCCAGAGCATGGCCGACGATTTCACCCGCCGTCTCGCCGAGATCGCCCCCCCGACAGGCCCCCGCCCCACCGCCGCCACCTATGCCGCCAACGGCTATAGCACCGGCGCGCAGAGCCTTTCGGGCGAGATCATCGAAACCGCAGGCTTCACCACGCTGGCCTCCGAGTTAGGCCTGCCGATGGGCGGCTTTGTGCCGCTCGAAGCCCTGATCATGGCCGACCCCGATCTGGTGATTTTCGGCGCCGATTACCCAGGAACGGCCCGCGCCGAAGAAGTCCTGTCCCATCCCGCATTGACCCAACTAACGGGCGGACATATGCCGATGCAGGACAAGGACTGGATTTGCGGCCTGCCGTCCGTGTTGGGCGCGATCGAGCGGCTGCGAGACGAGCGGGACACGCTGGAGATGCCTCAATGACCTACCCCCGGCTTTTGGTCCTTTTGACCCTCGCCCTCGTCGCGCTCTTCATCGCCTCACTCCTCGTGGGCGTTGCCGATATGCCCATCTCCGACAGTCTCAGCGCCCTCTTTGGCGGCGGCGAAGGTCCCCTGCCGATGGTGATGCGCGAGATCCGCCTGCCGCGTGCGCTTTTGGGCGTGATGGTGGGGGTCAGCCTCGGCCTCTCGGGCGCCGCGCTGCAAGGCTACCTGCGCAACCCTCTCGCCGAACCCAGCGTCATCGGCATTTCCGCCTCCGCCGCCTTGGGCGCCGTGATCGCGCTTCAAAGCGGATTTGCCGCGCTCTTCGCCCTCGCCCTGCCGCTTGCAGCCCTCGTCGGCGCTGCGATCTGCGTCCTGCTCATTCTCCTGCTCGCGGGCTCCGGCGGCACGCTGTCCTTGATCCTCGCGGGCATCGCCGTCTCGGCCCTGTCCTCGGCGCTCACCGCGCTGGTGCTCAACCTTTCGCCCAACCCCTTCGCGGCCAATGAAATCATTTTCTGGATGATGGGCTCGCTCGCGGATCGCTCCTTTCTGCATGTCTGGATGGCCTTGCCGATCATGGCTGTGGGCTGGGTCCTATTGGCTCTCACGGGGCGCGGCATCGACCGGCTCACACTGGGCGAAGAGGCCGCCGCCTCCATGGGTGTCAACCTCAGACATCTGCGCCTGATCCTCGTGGGCGGTGTCGCAGCCTCGGTCGGCGCAGCCACGGCAGTCGCAGGTGCCGTGGGGTTTGTCGGCCTTGTTGTGCCGCATATTCTGCGTCCTCTCGTGGGCGCACGTCCGGCGCGGCTTTTGCTCGCCTCTGCTTTGGGCGGCGCCGTTCTCGTCCTGACTGCAGATGTCGCCGTGCGGCTCATCCTGCCGGGGCGCGACCTGAAACTCGGCGTCTTGATGGCGCTCGTCGGCGCGCCGGTGTTTTTCCATCTGATCTGGCGGATGCGGGGGCGGTCATGAGCCTTTTGACGACACGAGACCTCACCGTCCGGCGCGGGGCCCGCGTGACGCTCGATCACGCCTCGCTTTCCGTAGAACCCGGCGAGATGATTGGCCTCATCGGCCCCAATGGCGCGGGCAAATCCACGCTTTTGCGCGCAGCTCTCGGGTTGATCGCAGCAGAGGGCGACAGCACATTGGCCAAGATGTCCCCAGCCGCCCGCGCCAAAGCCGCCGCCTGGTTGCCGCAAGCCCGCGAGATCGCCTGGCCGGTCAGCGTCGCGCATCTGGTGTCTCTGGCGCAAAACGAATGCGAGGATGCGCCCGAAGTGCTGGCGGCTTTGAAACGGATGGACCTGTTGAACTTCGCCGACCGCAAGGCCACGGGGCTGTCGGGCGGCGAACAGGCGCGCGTGTTGATCGCCCGCGCGCTGGCGCAGGACACGCCCTTGTTGCTGGCCGATGAACCCACCGCGGGCCTCGATCCGGCGCATCAGATCGGCTGCATGGAGACCTTTGCCGCCCTCGCGCGCGAAGGCCGCAGCGTGGTCGTCTCGCTCCATGATCTGGGTCTCGCTGCGCGGCATTGCACCCGCATTGTAGTGCTTTCCGAAGGTCGGATCGTCGCCGACGGCCCGCCGCGCGACGTGTTGACCGAAGCGCTTTTGGCCGAGGTCTTTGCCATCCGCTGCCACATTGCGGAGACGCCCGAGGGCATGGTGCTGCACCCGCTGTCGCAGGTCGCGAGGGAGAGACGATGTTGACCCCGACCCTCACCCGCCCTTGGCTCGTCGCCGATCTCGGCGCTCCGATGCGGGTGTTGAGTTTCGCGCCCTATCGACCGGGGTTCGTCACAGCACAGCACATCGTCTGGCGCGAATTGAGAAACGCCGATCTGCCGCCTGAAGTTTGCGTCTCCGACTGGATTTCATCCGAGATGGCAAAGGCCGGTCACGCGGAGGCGGTCGGTATGCTGACCTCGCGCAACGTGACGAAATTTCAACGCGCCGAGGCAGAGGTCGACGGCACCCGCGTCGCCGCGATTGCCACCGTGGGCTTGGGCAATGCCGAGCGTATCGGCTCGCGCACGCCCCGCGATTGGGGCGTCGAGCAATTCGGCACGATCAACATCGCCGTGCAGCTCTCCGAAGCGGTCACCGAGACGGCGCAGATCGAAGCGCTTACCATCGCAGCCCAGGCCCGCACAGCCGCCGTGATGGAGGCGGGTCTCAGGTTGCCCCACGGTCCCGTGACCGGCACCGGCACGGATTGTCTGGCGCTGGCCGCCCCCGATGGGGCGCAGGAGTATGCGGGGCTTCATACGGCTTTGGGCGAGGCGATTGGCGCGGTGGTTTACACAACTGTGGCCCATGGCGCCGCCGTCTGGGTCGCCGAAAATCCAGAGATGATGCGCAAGGTGTTTGGCGGGTAAGCCTTCGACCCCGCGCCTGTGTTGAGCAAATTCTGAGCCTATATTTCGGGCATTCGCAACTGGAGGCCTCTAGTTGAGAATGGTTCGCAATATCTGTTTGACAGTTGCGAATGATTATCACTTACATGCCTACAACAGGAAAAAGCCCTCAAAGGACAGACCATGAGCCTCAAAAGAATATCCGTGTTCGGCTCCGTCGCCGCGCTCGCCTTGGCCTCGAGCGCACAGGCCGAAGACCGGATGAAGGTCGTCACCACCTTCACCGTCTTGGCCGACATGGCCAGCCACGTCGCGGGCGACGCCGCCGAAGTTGTGTCGATCACCAAACCCGGCGCGGAAATTCACGGCTACCAACCGACGCCCCGCGACATCGTGCGGGCGCAGGACGCGGACCTGATCCTGTGGAACGGCATGAACCTTGAGCTCTGGTTCGAACAATTCCTGTCGCATCTCAAGGATGTGCCCTCCGTGACGCTCAGCGACGGCATCGACCCGATCTCGATTGCGGGCGGAAGTTATGAGGGCAAACCCAATCCCCACGCTTGGATGGGATTGGATAATGCTCTGATCTATATTGACAATATTGAGACCGCCCTGAGCACACAGGACCCCGACCATGCCGCCACTTATGCGGAGAACGCAGCCGCCTATAAGACCGAGCTGCGCGCCACTTTGGAGCCTCTGCGCGCCCGCGTGGCCGAGGTGCCGGAGGATCAACGCTGGCTGGTGACCTGCGAGGGGGCGTTTTCCTATCTGGCGCGCGATTTCGGCATGAAAGAGCTTTACCTCTGGCCAATGAACGCCGATCAGATGGGCACACCGCAGCAGGTGCGCGCGGTGATTGACGGCGTGAAGGAGAACAACATCCCAGTGGTGTTTTGTGAGAGCACGGTCAACACCGCCCCCGCCAAACAGGTCGCCCGCGAGACCGGCGCGCGCTATGGCGGCGAGCTTTACGTCGACAGCCTGTCGAAACCGGGCGGCCCGGTGCCGAGCTACCTCGATTTGTTGCGGGTGACGGCTCAGACCGTGGCGGATGGGCTTGCAGCCGGATCGAACTGAGCGCAGGCTGCGTCGGAGAGCAGAAAGGCAAAATGATGCAAAACGGCAGCCCCGCTCAAAGTGTTGAGACGGGAAACGGGATTTCGGTACGCGACGTGACGGTGACCTATCGCAACGGCCACACCGCACTGCGGCAGGCCACGTTCGAGATCCCGCGCGGCACGGTGACCGCATTGGTCGGCGTCAATGGCGCGGGGAAATCGACGCTGTTCAAGGCGATCATGGGCTTTGTCCCGGTGGCGCAGGGCGACATTCGGCTGTTGGGCCTGAGCGTCAAAGAGGCGCTGCGCCAAAACCTCGTCGCCTATGTGCCGCAATCCGAGGAGGTCGATTGGTCCTTTCCGGTGCTGGTCGAGGACGTGGTGATGATGGGGCGTTATGGCCACATGGGCTTCCTGCGCCGTCCGTCGAAGACGGATCACGCGGCGGTGGAGGCGGCACTCGCGCGGGTCAATATGTCGGACTTTCGTAAGCGCCAGATCGGCGAGCTGTCCGGCGGACAGAAGAAGCGCGTGTTCCTCGCCCGCGCCCTGGCGCAGGAGGGTCAGGTGATCCTCTTGGACGAACCTTTCACCGGCGTCGATGTCAAAACCGAGGAACAAATCATCGCGCTTTTGCGCGAGCTGCGTGACGAGGGGCGGGTGATGTTGGTGTCGACCCACAACCTCGGTTCGGTGCCGGAGTTTTGCGACCGCACCGTTTTGGTCAAGGGCACGGTGCTGGGCTATGGGCCGACGGAAACGACGTTTACCCGCGAGAATTTGGAGCGCGCCTTTGGCGGTGTGCTGCGGCAGTTCACCCTTAGCGGGGCCGAGCTGCATGACGATGACGATCCGCGGCGTGTGACTATACTGTCGGACGACGAACGCCCTCTGGTGCGCTACGGCAGTCAGACGCGGGTGCAGGCCAAATCCTCCGAAGGGTCAGACAGATGACCCTCCTTGAGCCCTTCACCTACGGCTATATGACCAATGCGATGTGGGTGTCGGCCTTGGTCGGCGGTGTCTGCGCCTTTTTGTCGGCCTATCTGATGCTCAAGGGCTGGTCCCTGATTGGCGATGCGCTGTCGCATTCCGTCGTCCCCGGCGTGGCGGGCGCTTACATGCTGGGCCTGCCCTTTGCCTTGGGCGCGTTTCTGTCGGGCGGGCTGGCCGCCGCCGCGATGCTGTTTCTCTCGGACCGCTCGGGCCTCAAGATCGACGTGGTGATCGGGATGATCTTTACCTCCTTCTTTGGCCTCGGGTTGTTCATGGTCTCACTCAATCCCATGGCCATCTCGGTGGATACGATCACCATGGGCAACATTCTGGCGATCACGCCCGAGGACACGCTGCAATTGGCGCTCATCGGATGTGTCTCGCTCGCCGTGCTATTGGCGAAGTGGAAAGACCTCATGGTGGTGTTTTTCGATGAAAACCACGCACGCTCCATCGGCCTTCGCCCCGGCCTGTTGAAAGCCGTGTTCTTTGTGCTCTTGTCGGCCTCCGTTGTCGCCGCGATGCAAACGGTCGGGGCCTTTCTCGTCGTGGCCATGGTGGTGACGCCGGGGGCAACCGCATACCTGCTTTGCGACCGTTTTCCCCGCCTCATCGTGACCTCGGTTCTGATCGGCACGCTCACCAGTTTCGCAGGCGCCTATATCAGTTATTTCCTCGACGGCGCGACCGGCGGGGTCATCGTCTGCCTGCAAACATTGATCTTCCTCGCGGCCTTCCTCTTTGCCCCGAAACACGGGCTTTTGGCCGCGAAGGCCAAGGCCCGCGCCGCGCTCGAGGACCACGTTCAATGATCGACGCGCTTCTCATGCCCTTCCAGTTCGGTTTCATGCAGAACGCCTTTCTGATCTCGATCCTCGTCGCGATCCCCACCGCACTGTTGTCGTGCTTTCTGGTGCTCAAAGGCTGGGCCCTTATGGGCGATGCGATCAGCCATGCGATCCTGCCGGGCGTCGTTCTGGCCTATATCCTCGGCCTGCCCCTGATCGTCGGTGCCTTTGCCGCGGGCATGGTGACGGCGCTCTCGACCGGCTATCTGGCGCAGAACAGCCGCGTCAAACAGGACACTGTGATGGGCGTCGTGTTCTCTGGCATGTTTGGCCTCGGCATTGTGATGTATGTCGCGACACCCTCGGATGTGCATCTCGATCACATCCTCTACGGCAATATGCTGGGCGTCGGCGCCGAGGATCTCTGGACGGCTGGCCTCATCGCGCTCGTGGTCGCCGCAGGGCTGTTGCTCAAGTGGAAAGACCTGATGCTCCATGCCTTCGACCCGGCGCAGGCCCGCGCCTCGGGGCTGCCAGTTCAGCTGTTGCACTACGGGTTGTTGACGGCGATTTCTCTGAGCATTGTCGCGACGCTCACAGCCACCGGCTTGATCCTCGCCGTCGCGCTTTTGATCGCCCCCGGTGCGATTGCCTTTCTGCTCGTGCGGCGGTTCTCAGCGATGCTTCTGACCGCCATCGCGATCAACCTTGCCGCGATGCTGGGCGGCGTCTATGCCAGCTTCTGGCTCGACAGCGCGCCCGCCCCGACCATCGTCTTGGTGCAAACCGCGCTCTTTCTCATGGCCTTCCTGCGCCGCCTGCGTCAGGTCAAACGTCAGGCGCGGACCGCCTGACACCAATCCTCAGGCCGGCGTCAGCCCCGGCGGATGCGGCAGTTTCTGACCGCTGTTCGACAGGCAACTCATCAAGGCGTCCTGCAGCGTTTCTTCGAGCACCGGGTGGTAGAACGGGCTCTCAAGACAGACATCCACCGTCAGCCCCTGTTCAATCGCCAGCGCCAGCCAATGCGCCATATGTTCGCCATCGCCAATCGCCAAGGTCGCGCCCAGAAGTTTCAGCGAGCTTTTGTCGGCATAGACGCGGATCAGGCCTGCCGTCTCTGCCTTGACCTTCGAGCGACCGTTGTCTTGCGCCTTGGCGGTGCCGACAGCGATCTGCTCCGGGTCGAGCGTGCCGAAGGCGGCCCCAACAGTGGCGATCTGTGGGCTGGTGAAGGCCACGGCCAGAGGCACGCGGCGGCGGAAAGGTTTACGCGTGCCTGCGATGATGTTCAGCGCGGCGATTTTGCCCTCGTCCTTGGCCTCATGCAAAAGCGGCCGGTCGGCGTTCACATCGCCCGTCATATAGACCGGCAAATCGCCGATCTGGAGCGTCTCGGGATCGTAGGCGGGCATGCCTTTGTCATCCAGCTCCACGCCCAAGGTCTCAAGCCCCAGCCCCGCAACATTCGGACGCCGCCCGATGCTGGCCAGCACACGCTCGACCCGCACAGTCTTGTCGCCCGCCTTGATCGTCACGGTGCCATCGGCCTCAAGGCTGGGCTCGACACTCGCGCCCAAAGTGAGCGACATATCCTGTCCCAGCGCCTCTGCGGCGGCTTCGGCCACCACCGGATCCTTGATCCCGGCAATGACAGTTGCGGCGTCAAAGCCATGCACCTCAACGCCCAGACGGCCCAGCGCCTGACCGATCTCGCAACCGATCACACCGAGGCCCACGATGGCCACGGATGTCGGCAGGTCAGGCTGTTCAAAGAACGTGTCCGTGGTCCAAAGCGCGTCGCCCAAGGCGCGGAAGGGCGCGGGCAGAACGGGGCTGGACCCGGTGGCAATAATGATCGCGCCCGTCTCGATGGTTTCGCCGTTCACCGCGACCGTATTGGGTCCGGTGATCGTGGCGTGACCGTCGATGAATTGCGTCTCGTCGAGATGTTTGTGGGTGCGAGTGATGAAGCCGTTGACCAGTTTATCCCGGATCGCCCGGACACGGGCCATGACCTTGGGGCCATCGACCGAGAGTCCTTCGGTGCCCTCAATCCCGAACGCCGCCTGACGGGTTTTCGCGTGGTAGAGCGAAGCCACTTCGATCAGCGCTTTCGACGGCATGCAGCCTACGCGCGCGCAGGTGGTGCCCTCCGGCCCTGAATTGATCAGAACGACGGATTTCCCGGCTCTGAGCAAGGTGAACAGCGCGGTGACCCCTGCGCTCCCTGCCCCGAGAATGGCCACATCAACCTTGCGTGTCATGGTATCATCCCTCTTATGCGAATATGTAAACCTAAGGCGTTATAACACCTTGGGCGCCATCGCATAGGGGACAAGGTGCCTCGCCCGAAACGGGTTTCAGTCCGAGTAGATGTCTTGGCCGCGACGTTTGAGATGCGGGTCGTTGAGGAAGGTGCCGAAGGGCACGAGAGAGGCCAGAGCCGCCCGCGTCAGGTCGCGCGCCCGCCAAAACGGCCCCCGCATCACAACAAGCATCAGCGCGATATAGACCAGAAAGGCATAGCCGTGCAGCGGCCCCATGAGCTTGACCCAGGAGGCGTCATCGAGGCCGTATTTGATCGGCATGGCGACAAGGAACAACAGCAAGGTGGTCACGCCCTCGATCACGGCGATCACGCGAAACAGGGCGAAAAGGTTCCGGCCTGTGACGGTCTTTTCAGATTGGAGATTGGGGCTGTTTTGAAAATCGGTCATAAAATATGTATCTCTGTGCAGTCTGTCTCTAAAAGCGCTCTATAAAAACGAGTCATCAGTTATTCGGACATGGCTTAACAGGTTCGCTCGCGCACGCCCACAAACAGATTGACGCAGTCCAAACGTCCTTGGCTGCGTGCACAGAAGATCATCACAAGAGACGAATTAAGCCCGAAAGATGCGCGAGAGCGCACCTTTGAAAGGTCATTCAAGACAGCGAGAAAGCGGTCTCAGCGGGAAACACATCGCGATTTGCGATTGAAGCCCGCGGGCGAGCACACCCAGCTTCCGCTCCCCAACATGCGGGTGCGGGCAACACGCACCGGAGTAACGTCAGGCGAGGCGGGTTTCGCCAGCCAGTCAAAGCGCGCGGCGCCGACGCCAGCGGCGGATTTCACGGATTTCGGGGCGACCACGGGAGCGGCCTCCGGCGCGGTTTCGGCATGAAGACCGGACACACTCACCAATGCGGAAGCCATGGAAATGGACACAAGAACCTTGCGTAGGAACGTCATAGTCATAGACTGCTCTGCCTTTTTTATGATGCCCGACGCAACCTGTGACGCACGCCGAGATCGAGGTTTCCGATAGGTGTCACGTCAAACCAGCCTAGAGGTCAAGTCTTACTTTTCCGTGTCCAGAAATCGGCGAAAATACGGCATTTGAGCGGCCCAAACACAAAAGTGGCGTGCGGAAATTCACTCCGCACGCCACAAATTCACGCGATCTCTCGAAAATTCACACAGCCTGCGCCATCGTCCTTACTCGAGGATCTGGTTCTTCATCCGCCAATCCGGCGTCCCAAAGCCCTCGGGCCAGGGGTAGACCTCGGGGTAGTTGAAATAGACCACACCGACCAATTGCGGATAGTCCTCTTTCACCACACGCACGCTGTCTTTCCACATCTCGACATAGTCCGCCGTGCCGACATAGCCCAGCTCGGCGACAGCAATCGGTTTGCCAAATTGCGTGGCGCGTTCGTAACGCGGACCAAAGATGTCGTCAAAGCCACGATCCCCGCCGTATTTCGCCTGATCCCAGGCCTGAAGTCCAAAGACCGACAGGCCCACGATGTCAGCATAGTCATCGCCAGGGTAGTAGTCCTCCATCCCTTCGTCCCCCAGAGGCGACCACATCACCGAGATATTTGGCGCGGAGGCGCGGCAGACGTCAATCATGTGACGATAGCTTGAGATATAAGTCTCCGGCTCCCAGCCCGCCCAGATGAACTGTCCGTTGTCATCGTCCATCTCATGGGCAAAGCGCAGCGTGACCGGGCTTTTCAGCGTGCCGAGGATGTCACAAACCGCTTTCATATTGGGGTCATAGCGCCCGCTCTCGATCCCGCTTTGCAGGTAACGCGCGGTGTTGCGTTCACTGCGCGACCAGGTCCAGGGTTCGAGCGTCACCAAAAGCGCGCGGTTGCGCTCCTGTGCATAGTCATCGGCGTCATAGAGGGTTTCGAGGAACACGTCCTCCCAAGGCAGGAACAGGTGTTCGATCACCACGGGCTGCAACCCGGCGAAGTCCCCGTCGGGGTCATAAACACCAAAGGGCAGCTCTCCCGGTGGCACCGATTGCGCGCTGGCGGAGACGGTCAAAGCCGTCGCCATCGCGGTTCCATAGAGGATTGCTTTCACGGTTTTGATGAACTCATGTCTCATCGTTCTCCCTCCCTGACTGTGGAGCGTGGAGACCCCTCGCCCCAAAACGGTGTGAAACGGACCCGGATGCCGCCGTCACCTCCCATGCCGGCGCCGGATACCACGTATTCCACCTTGACGGCTCCCACCGCCTCGAGGCCGATGGCCAGCGCATTCGCACTGTCCTCCGCCCTCAGTATGGTCCCTGTGCCCAAAAGTGCCATGATCAGGCTCAACACGGGGACATCGCGCGCCAGTATTTTTCGAATATGTTCCCGGACTCCGCGCGCGCGTTTAAGTTCCGAGCGAAATGCCACGGCCAGCAAGATCAGGTACACCGCCGTATTGACCAGCGACAAAAGATAGAACCCTCGCGCGGCATGGACATCGGAAACGGTGATCACCGGGATCGCGGCCCCCATGGCCAACACGGCATAGACGGCAATCACCCGCGAGGGCAGCGGCGCGCCCTGGGTCTCGCCTTTGGGCGTGATGCGGAAATCGACGAATTTCCCGGTCACCCGGTCCCGCACCGCCATGGCACAGCCCCAGAACACCCAGGGCCATTGCAGCATCACGAAAAGCATGGTTTCCCAGGCGAAGACCTTGGCCTTAAAGGGGCGCAAAAACCCGTCGGCTTTCATCGCCAAGGCAAAGACGAACATCACAGCGATGGCGGGCAAGGCATGGCCGACGAAGGCCGGATAGGTGACATCCGCGATCCGCAGATCGAACGTCACCGCCAGGATCGGCACAAGGTACATAAGCGCCATCGACAGCGCAAAGAAAACATACCACGTTTGGCACAGCAAAAAAAGCAACTTGAGCCGCAGGGGCATCGGCTTGAGGTAACGCGGCGTGTAGCGCAGGAGCAGCGACAAAAGCGAGCGTGACCACTGGAATTCTTGCGTCACGAGGTCTGCGAGCGTTTCCGGGCCCTGCCCGATCGCAATGGCATCGGGCGCGTGCACGCCCCGCCAACCCGCCGACGAGATCAGCATGGTGGTCGAATGATCCTCCGCCAGCTCCGGCCCTAATCCGCCCGCTTCGCGCAGCGCCTTGGTGCGCACGGTGTAATGCGAGCCGATGCACATCGGGGTCAAGACGGACGAATAGCCCGCCTGAAACACGCCATGGAACGCCGCCTCGGAATACAGCCGCGTGCGCGCCGCCCAGCTTCGGTCGGCATTGGCCGAACAGATCGAGGGGGCGGAGACATAGCCCACCGCCTCATCCGCGAAGGGCCGCAGCATCTCGCGCAGATAGCCGGGCTGTGGCACGTGATCCGAGTCGAGCTGGCTGACGATGTCGTAATCCTCATAGCCCCAATGGTCATAGAAATAGGCCAGATTGCCCTCTTTGCAGCGGGTGCGACGCGGCCATGTGGCTTGGTGATAGGCCTCCACGCCTTTGCGCGTCGACAGCTTCACGCCGTGCTCCGCGCACCATGCCCGCGTCTCCTCATCCGGGTCCTCATCCGCAAGCCAGGTGTCATGCGGACAATCCTGCGCCAGCATCGCCTCCAGCGTCTCGCGCACCACGGCAAAGCTTTCCGAGGGGGTTTTCGTGGTGATCATCGCGACGCGCCATTGCCCCGGCTGCGGGTCGGGCGCCACCGATTTGCGGGCCTGAAGGAAGATCAGCACAAAGTAGAGCTGCATCCCCCAGATCCAGACCATCGCCGCCGTCACCCCCCAATAGCGCAGAGGTCCGACCATGTGATGCGGTTGCAGCCACCAGGCCCAGAACCACCCCGCCGCGACGATCCAGAGACCGGCGATCAGATAATATTTCACGGCCATCCACCCGCGCAGCATCGGCGCCAGCATCGGGCGTTTCAGGGTCGCGGGATGGGCTCTGCGGCGTGTCATCAGCCTGTGTCCTTCACTCCCAAAGGCGCGCGCTCAAACTCCGCGAACCCGAACCAGGGCGCGGCATGGGCGGTGATCGTGTCGAGGTCGCGGTAAGCGGCGCGAAAACCGATCTTCGCCTCGGCCCGCGAGGGATCGGCGCGCAGCTCCGGCGGATCGCCCGCCCGGCGCGGGGCGTCGTGATAGGCCACCTTGGCCCCCGTGACACGTTCGACCGAGGCGATCACATCGCGCACCGATTGGCCTTCGCCGGTGCCGAGATTGAGCGCAAGGCTCTCGCCCCCGTCCATGAGATGCCCCAACGCCAGAACATGCGCGCGGGCCAGATCGGTGACATGGATATAGTCGCGAATGCAGGTGCCATCGGGCGTGGGATAATCCGTCCCCATGACCGACAGCTCCACTGCACCCTCACCGCCGCCTTGAGCTGCTAACAAGGCCAGTGGCAACAGGTGGGTCTCCGGATCATGCCGCTCGCCGATCTCGCCATCGGGATCGGCGCCTGCCGCATTGAAATAGCGCAGCGCGACGTGGCGCAGGCGGGTGGCCTGTTCCTCATCTTGCAGCATCCATTCGCAGATCAGCTTGGTGCGCCCGTAGGGGTTGATCGGCACCTGCGGCATGTCTTCGGTGATCGGCTGCGCCTCGGGCGTGCCATAGGTGGCGCAACTCGAGGAAAAGACGATCTTGTCGACGCCCTCGTCGCGCATCGCCGCCAGAAGGGAAATCATCCCGCCGACGTTGTTGTCGTAATAGCGCCCCGGCTCTTGCGTGCTCTCGCCCACATAGGCCAGCGCCGCGAAATGGATCACCGCCCGGATGTTCTCGCGCCGGAGCGTCTCGCGCAGACGCGCGGTGTCATGAAGCTCGCCCACAACGAGCGGGCCCCATTTGACCGCATCGGCATGGCCGCGCGAGAGGTTGTCGTAGACGACGGGACGAAAACCCGCCTGGGCAAGCGCCTTGCAGGCGTGGCTGCCGATGTAGCCTGCGCCGCCCGTCACGAGGATCGAGGGCTTAAGCTCTGTCATCACGCCACACTCCGTGCTGCAAAGGTCTGACGCCCCGAGATCTCTCCTTTGAAATAGGCGATGGTCGGGATGAGCCCGTCTTTCAGCGGGATTTTCGGCTCCCAATCCAGGATGGATTTGGCGCGCGAAATATCCGGGCAGCGTTGGTGCGGATCGTCGATCGGCAGATCGCGGTAGACCAGATCGGACTGGGATCCGGTCATGAGCAACACCGTTTCTGCCAGTTCCAGAATGGTGAATTCGCCGGGATTGCCCAGGTTGACCGGGGCGAAAATCGTGCCCAAAGGATCGTCGCCCTCCATCAAGGCCGTGAGCCCGTTCAACAGGTCGTCGATGTAGCAGAACGAGCGCGTTTGCCCGCCGTTGCCATAGACCGTCAGGTCCTTGCCCATCAGCGCCTGCATCACGAAATTCGACACGACGCGCCCGTCTTCGGGGTCCATGCGCGGACCGTAGGTGTTGAAAATCCGGGCGATCCGCGTGTCGACACCGCGCCGTTCATGCATCTCGTGAAACAGGGTTTCGACGCCGCGTTTGCCCTCGTCGTAACAGGACCGCGGACCGACCGTATTGACGAGGCCGCGATAGGTCTCTGTCTGGGGAGAAATATCGGGGTCACCGTAGACCTCGGAGGTTGAGCTTTGCAGGATGCGCGCGCCTTTTTCCTCGGCCACTTCCAAGAGGTTCAGCCCACCGAACACAGAGGTCTTGAAGGTGTGGATCGGGTCGCGTTGGTATTTCGGCGGCGAGCCCGGGCACGCCATGTTGTAAATCCGGTCGACCGGCCCCTTGATGCGGAACGGGTCCAGGATGTCATGTAGGAAAAAGGCGAAATTCGGATGCGTCAGAAGCCCTGCGATATTCTCGTGGCGCCCCGTTTCCATATTGTCGATGCAGATGACCCTGTTGCCCTCTGCGATCAAACGATGACTTAAATTAGATCCAATGAACCCAGCCCCGCCAGCGATGACGACCGTTTTTGCCGTCGCGCCTGTTTCGAGTTTTTCGAAATTCGGCCGGAATATTCTGGTTCCCCCCATAGTATTCCCTCCTTGTCACTCTCAGCGACACGAGCCGGTCAACTTGGATAGTCCATCGACGGGTCGCTGGATGGTTAAGTATCCGTTAACTTACATCAGCGCGCCATGACACAAAGCAACTTTTAAGGCATTTTAGCTCCCCTAAGTTGTTCTCGTTTGATATGCACAACCTTAAGGATGTATATGTTTCACTTTTCATCCCAATGGTTGTCATGCGCTATCAATGTTGCGGCGAGAATCTTGGTTAAAATTTTTGAAAAGATTTATCCCGTGGGCACGCAAGAATCAGTCACAGACGCTGACGCACCCGATCCCAAAGATGCCTTGGCAGGGGCAAACTGAAAATCAAATGACGATAGTTTGGAGACATGCACAGCCACAGCCGACACCGGCCCCCCCGATCTAGGGAAGCAGGCACTTGATCCCGTCCGGAACCCGACGATGCGTCGTCAGTTCACCAGAAGCGCGCCCATAATGTCCGACCGCATCACGCTGTCGTTGCAGCGTTCGGGGTGCTCCAACCCGAGGCAGGCCTTATAGACCGCGCGCAATGTCTGACGCGTCGCAAAGCCATCCAACGCCCCCCGGTAGAGGCCCTCTTCGGCGAATTGCTTTTGCAGGATATAAACCGCGACATTGGGATTGGCTTTCAAAAGCTCCTGCGCGAACCAGCCGGAATGCAGCTCGGGATGCGCCGCGTAATCGGCGGCCACGGGCGCATAGGCCTTGGGCGTGCGCGCAGTCGCCGCGCGCAGCGTCAACGCATATTGCGCCTGCTCCTTGTCGGACAGAAGCGGGCCGAACTGGTCGAGCGCCGCCGCAGCCTCCGCGCGGTCCCGGCGCAGGTTCAAGCCGTTGCCGTCCCGCAAAAGCGCGATCAGGAACCGCGCGGCAGCGGCATTGCCACCCTCGGCGGCCTCTCGCAGGATCGCAATCGTCTCGGGCCCGCTGGCGCGCATGTTGATACCCCACATCTGGCGCGTGGCCTCAAGCACCGCGACGTCCTCCTCGCCCGCGTTCAGCGCCTTTTCCGCATAGCCGTCGAATTTCGCCCGCGACACGGACCCGCCGCCCAGGTAGCCATACATCGCCCCCCGCGCCAGAGAGACCCAAGCCTCAGAAGCGCCCATTTCGCCCGCACGTTGCAGCAGGGCCTCGGCGCGCGGTGGGTCGGTGAACTCCCACATCAGAGCGTCGCCATAGGCGGCCAATCCGTGGCCGTTACCGGCCTCTGCGGCGGCTTCGAATTGCGCCAGTGCTGCGGCCTCGTCTTTGGGCACCCCGATGCCGTAAAGCTGGAGTTTGCCGAGCGCGATCCGTGCCTCGACATCGCCGCCAGAGATGGCTTGATCGAGATAGGCCTGACCGCGCGTGACATCACGCGGAAGCACCCAGCCGCCGATCATTTGCTCACCAAGAATGCGCTGTGCCTCCGTGCCGCCATTCGTTGCGGCGCGTTCCAGGTAGGGCACGGCGACATCCGGATCGGCGGGCAAAGCTGTGCCCCAAAGATAGGCCTGACCCAGATCGGTCAAGGCGCCGACATGGCCCGTTTCAGCCAGCGTTTCAAGCAGCGACAGCCCACGCGGCACGTCCTGAGGCAGGACCCAACCGTTGAGCAGATGTTGCCCCAACAGATGCTGCGCGGCGACATCGCCTGAGGCGGCTGCGGCCTCGAGATCGGCTTGCAACGTTGCGATTTGATCGGCGTCGGGCTCTGACCAAAGCGCGGTCTGCGCCGCGTCCAGATCAAAGGACGCGGGCGTCTGCGCCACTGCGGCGGCCCCGAGCACACACAGCCCGGCGCCCAGCAAAAGCGCCGCACGTGCGGTCCAAGTTTGGCCGCGCGATGCGCGACGATAGATGTTTTCATCGCGCGAATGGCGCAATTTTACAGATGTTTTTGTGTGATATATGGACATGGTTTTTCCCTCCCGGGGCCAGTCCATGACCTGCGTGACAATGCTGTCACCGCCCCGCCACGCATGGCAAAGGCCCATAGAATAAGTTTAACCATTTTGCCCCATCCCGCAATGACGCATATCAACGGCGGGATGGGGCTTTTTATTTCAAATACTTAGATGAGCAAGATCAGTGCACAGCCGCGTACATGATCTTTTCCTCTGTGGCATCAGAGGGGCTGAATTCCTCGACCACGCGCCCCAGACGGCTCACGAGAATCCGGTCAGAGATCACCAGAATTTCCGGCAGGTAGGACGAGATCACCAGAACCGCGATGCCGCTGTCGGCAAGGGTCTGGATCACCTTGTGGATCTCCGCAATCGCGCCCACATCCACACCCCGGGTCGGCTCGTCAAAGATCACCAGCTTGGGTTTTTGCGTCAGGGATTTCGCGATCACCACCTTTTGCTGGTTGCCCCCCGACAGTTCGACGATCTTTGCATTCGGATTGATCGCCCGGATTTGCAAAAGCTTCGACCATTCCTCCGTGATCTTCTGTTGCGCGCCTGCGGTGGTCAGGCCCGCGGGCGGCGGGTTGGTCACGATGTCGCCCATATAGATGTTCTCGGCGATGGACATCTGGTCGAAAAAGCCTTCGGCCTTGCGGTCCTCCGTCACGTAGACGATGCCATCCATCACCGCCTTATGCGGCTGGCGATAGCGCACGGATTTGCCCATATAGCGCAGCTCACCACCGTGAAAGAAATTGCGTTTGAGCACGCCGGAGATGATCTTCGCCGTCTCGGTCCGCCCCGAACCGATCAGCCCGAAAAGCCCCGTCACCTGCCCTTCGTACAGCGAGAAGGAGGTGTTGCGCACCATGGACCCCATCGACAGGTTCTCGACGCTCAGCACCTTTTTGCCAGGCTGCCGCGCGCCGTCTTCGGAGTGTTTGTGATAGAACAGCTCTTCTGAGAGGCTGCGCCCGACCATATGGCCAATGATGCTGTCGCGATCAAAGGTGTCGGTGGTGTCGGAGGCCACCAATTCGCCGTCACGCAGGATGGTGATCCGGTCGGAAATCGCCAGAGCCTCCTCCAGTGCGTGGCTGATGAAAACGATGGACACACCGCGCTGGCGCAGCCGTTCGATGAGCGAGAAGAAATAGTGTTTCTCCTCCGGCGTGAGCGTCGCGGTGGGTTCGTCGAAGATGATGACACGGGCGTTGAGGCGCACCGCGCGGGCGATCTCGACCAATTGCTTTTGCGCCGCGCCCAGCATCGAGACATTGGCCCAAGGGTCGACGTTGAAGTTCAGAGACGACAGGAATTGCTGCGCAGCAATGTAGAGCCCGCGCAGGCGGTTGAAGAGTTTCTCTTCGCCCAAGTAAAGGTTCTGCGCCACGGTCATCGAGGGCACGAGGCTGGTCTCCTGAAACACCATGGCGATGCCGTTGTCCAAGGCCTCGGCGGGGGTCGCAAAGTTGATCGAGGTGCCGTCCAAAAGGATCTCGCCCTCGGAGCGTCGGGTCACCCCCGCGATCATTTTGGTCAGGGTCGACTTGCCCGCGCCGTTCTCGCCCAGAAGGGCGTGGATTTCACCGGCGTGCAGGTTGAAATCGACATTGCGCACGGCAAAGACGCCCCGATAGTCCTTCGAGACATTCTGCATTTCAATCAAAGGGGCGCTCATGATTGCTCTCCTTTTTGGACTTCATCCGGCAGGGTCAACACCACGTCGCCGCCGTAAGAGGTGACGCGCAGGCCCTCAGGCGTGGCGCAGGCGCTGGTGATGCCGTGGCGGGTGCCATCGGCGCGGCTGTGGAAACTGCGGCGCGGCAAAAAGCTTTGATCGAGCGCGACCAAAAGCCCGTAGGAGCGCGTCGGTGCCCAGGGTTTCAGGATGCCCAACTGTTTGACCGCCCCGCCCTGAAGCGGTTCACGGTAGCTGTCGCCGGAGCGCAGCGCGGGCGCGACCCAGAATTGCGGCGGCACCTCCGCCATCATCCGCGTGCGATAGGCCGGTTCGCGCAACACGAATTCAATCAGCTGGCTGCGCGGCGCAAAGCAACAGAGGTAAGCGCCAGTCTCGGACGGCATGAGACGCCCCGGATAGGCCGGAAGGTTGTCGAGCACCACATCGGGCCCCCCGCCGACCATCGGCAGCGCGATGAGGCGATTGCGCCAGGCCTCGGACACGATCACGCGGCCCTTGTCCTCTTGACACATCAGCCCGGAAGGCCAGGCGAGACCTTCCGCCAAACGGCGCGGTGGCTCACCGGGTTTGACCGCCCAGACGGCGCCGTCCATGCGGCGTTCCATCAGGTTGCGCGCCCAGTCTTCGGGCGTATGACGCGTCGAGCCGCTGGCCAGAACAAGCGTGCCGTCTTTGGCAAAGCTCATCGCGGTGAGGCATCCGGCGCCACTGAAGGCACGCGGAGAAACCAGTTCCGTCTCGCCCCTCTCAGAGCGCAGCATCACGCCCCGCCCTGCGACGGCCACGGCCAGTGTATCCCCCGCCGCCAGCGCCGTGATCGCGGCCTCATAGCGGGCCACTTCGGTCAACTGGCCTCCCGTGTCGCTGCGGTACAGAACCGGCCCGCTCGACAGATACACCGCGCCCCGCCAGAGCGTGAGATTGTCCGGGGTCGGGATTTCCGCCCACACGGGCGCGTTCTCCAGCGCCATGTTGGCCTTGAACGCCCCATCCATCGGCGGCACGGTCACCGCCGCCTCGCCCGCGCCGGTCACCCGGTCGAATACGCGCTTGAATGCCGTGATCATGTGCGCCCCCAATACTCGTTCTGGCTGGTCCAGGTTTGGTCCGCCTCGGGCAGTTCATAACGCCCGATCCGGTTGTTGTTGATGCCGCCCAGATAGAGCGCGCCCTTATGTTCGCGGATCGAGGTGATCTGTGGATGCGCCTCGCCGCTCAGGTCCCAAAGCGACTCCGTCACTGTGCCGTCCAAAGTCATCTTGAGCACGCAGCCGGTGTTGAGGTTCGGGTAGAGCCATTCGTCCATGGCGACACGCTGCGCCATACGTTTGCGAAAGCCCGGCATTTTGAGGCTGAGGTCGAAGGCCGGCGAGCGCATGCCCGCGAGCGCGACCCAATAGGTGCCGTCAGAGGCGCGGTTGATGTTGTCCGGGTAGCCGGGAATGTCTTCGATCACCGGTTCGACCTGACCTTTGCGGGGGCCCGCGAACCAGAACCGGCTGATGCGGCAGGCCCATGTTTCGGCGAACAACAGAGATTCCCCATCATCGACCATGCAGATGCCATTCGGGAACACGCGGCCCGAAAGCACCGTGCGGGTCGAGCCGTCTTTCGGATCATAGGCCAGAATGCGCCCGTTGCCGCGTGCCTCCAAAGCGTCCACAGCCCAGTCGCTGACGCCATAACGAATGGTGGCCTCGGAAAAATAGACCCGGCCATCGGCGGCGATGTCGAGATCGTCGGCCATTCGGATGCGTGAATCGTCGATGATCGAGAACAGGCTGCGGTTGGTCTCATCCGAGAGACATTTGATCTCGCGCTCGGGCGTGACCATGTAGAGGCCCATCCCCGCAACACAGGCGTGCAGATTGTCGTCCTTGTCCATCGCGAGGCCCAAGGGGAAGCCGCCCAAATGCACGAAGACCTCGGAACGGGTGTAATCGGGGGCAAAGAAGCGCATGATGTCGCCCTGACGCCCGCCGGTGTAGAGGTTGTCGTTCGAGTCGAAGATCATATCTTCCGGCCCGTCGAGATCGCCCAGACCGATCGCCGTCACATCGCGGAACTTGTCGTTGAGCGCATAAGACGAGGTGGCGTCGACATTGGCAGAGGGGTCTTCGGGCAGGTCGAAATAGGTCGGCGAGACATAGACCCGCGACAGAAGTTTGTGTCGGTTCTTGACCCAGCGGATATCGACGGCCACGGCGAGCAAGAGAAGCATGCCAAGCACCAGAGGCGTCGAGCCGGAGGGCATGTTGAGGCGGATGAGGCTGTTGGTGACCATGAGCACGATGACGGTGCCAATGAAGGCCTTGAACACCGAACCGCGCCCGCCGCCGAGGCTGATCCCGCCCAAGACGCAGGCGGTCAGCACGGTGACTTCGAGGCCGATGCCGGTGTCCGGCCCGACGCTGCCCAGACGGGCGGCGTAGAAAATCCCCGCCATCGCGGCCATGACGCCGGAGATCACATAGGTTGCACAGACCGTGCGGCGCACCGAAATCCCGGCATTGTAAGCCGAACGGCGCGAGCCGCCGACGGCGAGGATGTGCCAGCCAAAGCGCATGCGTGACAGCACGAGGTGGACGAGAATGGCCACCGCCACCAGCAACAGGAAGTTGACCGGAATGCCGAGGATGAAGCCTTCGCCGAGGTAAAACCAGGCCTCCGACATGGTCATGCTCATCGCCACTTCGCGGGCATAGCTCAGGATCAAAAGATCGACCATGGCGCGCACGATGATCAGCGTCGCGAGCGTGGTCAGAAAGGCGCGAAGGCGCAAATAGCCGATCAGGATGCCGTTCATCAGACCGATAAGGGCGCCGACGCAGAGCACGGCGGGCACCACGGCCCAGACCGGCCAGCCGAGAGAATTGATCAGCGCCAGAGAGACGAAATTCGCCATGGCAAAGGTCGAGCCCACGCTGAGATCAATCCCGCCGGCAAGCATCACAAGCCCCAGCCCGATGGAAATCAGCGCCACTTCGCCCAGCTGGCGGGCGAGATCGGAAAAGCCTGCGGGGCTGAGAAAGCCGGGGATCAGCGAGCCAAAGAGGGCCACGACAATCAAAAGGAAGGCAAAGGGGATCGCATTGTCGATCCAGTTCTTGGACAGCACCTCGCCCAGGAGGTGATCCGGCACGGAGCGATAACGCCACTTTGCATAGGTGTCGGAGACGGACATATCGGAAACCCTCTCGAAATGAGGTGCGCCCTTGCGCGGCCCCGTAGGGCCGCACGTCAGACGTCATGTGAGTGGAAAGTCGTGGATTAGAACGGCGCCTTGGCGACGTCGTCCATGGTCCAGCAGGAATCGTCGCGCATCGTGTCTTTGGTCAGATCGCGGATCGGGGTGTAGAGCGCATAGGGCGCCTCGCCCGGTGCGAGATCGGACTGCATGACCTGCGCAATCGCATTGGTGAGATCGCGGGCCTGACCGAAGGCGTCGTAGCTGACGTAGCCGGTGAAAGCGCCATTGGCGAGGCTGTCACAGGCCGGTTTCTGACCGCCGCCATTGGTGAACAACTTGATCTCGCCCACCTTGTCCGCCTCGCGGATCGCGGCGGAGACACCGGCGTCCATGACCTCCCACAGGCCGATATAGCCACAGAGATCGGGGTTCTGTTTGATCACCGTCGAGGCGACGGAATGCGCCTTGGTCGCGTCCCAGTCGGCGGACTGGCTGGAGACCACTTCGATCTCCGGGTGCTTGGCCAGAACGTCCTCGATGGCGCTCATTGTGATGGCGTTGTTGGGGTTCGTCGGCGTGCCCTGCATGATCGCGATCTTGCCGCTGCCACCCGCCTCGGGCGCACAGGCGTTGATCGCCATCGTCGCCTGATGCTCGCCCACCTCGTACCAATTCACACCGACATAGGCGTCCGTGGTGGCGACCGATTTCAGGTTGATTTGAATGACCTTGATCCCGGCCTTTTGCGCACGCGCCAGAAGGCGGGCATAGACCTGCATGTCGGGGTTGTGCACGACCATGAGATCGGGCTTTTCGCTGATCAGCGTTGTCAGTGCCTGCGCGCCCACATCGCTGGACCAATTCGGATCGCGGATCGACAGCTCATAACCGAGACGGTCGGCCTGGGTCTGCATGCCCTCGGCCCAGACCTGCGGCAGATCAAAGCTCATGGCGAGCGGCAGGAAGACCACCTTCTTATCCTTGAGCGAGTTGTAATAGTGCGGCGCGAGACCGTCGTCGAATTGTTCGGCCTGCGCGATCTGTGCGGCTCCCCCCGCCAGTGTCAGCGCCATCAGCGCGCCTTTCAAAATGCCCTTCATGAGTTCCTCCCTCGTGTCCTAGAGCGTCATTTAAGTCTTTGATGTTTGGTCAGATGTCCCCTTGCTGCGCGGTCTGTTCGTCGCGCGGGTTCACGAAACTGTCGACGATGATCGCCACCAAAAGCACAGCCCCCTTCACAAGATTCTGAAGCGTGAAGGACAGGTCCATGATGGTCATGCCGTTGAGCAGAATGCCGATCAGAACCGTGCCGACGATGACATTGCGCACGCCGCCCTTGCCCCCGCTCAGACCAATCCCGCCCAGCACGACCACAAGGATCACGTCATAGACCATGGTCGATTGCGCAACGCGGATGTTCACGGTCGCCAGAAGAGACGCGGTGATGATCCCGGCGCCAAAGGCAATCACGGAGGACAGCAGATATTGCAGCACCGTCATCGGACGCGCCGGAATGCCGGTGATGCGCGCGGCTTCATAGTTGTCGCCCATGGCGTAGATGTAGCGCCCACGCCGGGTGAACCGCAGAAAGGCATAGGCCAAAAGCGCCACAAGCCCGAACCAGATCACCGGAAGCGGCACGCCGCCCACAGAGCCGGAGAGTGCGCGCAGCCAGTCGGCGTCTTCAGGCACGTAGATCACATCGAGATCGACAAGCGCGAGGCGGCCAAAGCCGTAGATCACCGTCGACATCGCGAGCGTGGCAAAGATCGCCGGGATTTCCACGTAAGCGATCAGAATGCCCATGACGATGCCGATCACGGCGGCAAAACCCAGCCCCAAAAGCACGGCGCTCACGGCATCTGTACCGGCGTTCATCAGCGAAATCGTCCAGGCGGTGGACATCGCCATTGTGGCGACCATGGCAAGGTCGATCCCCCGCCCAATCACGACAATCCCCATCGCCACGCCCAGAATACCCAAGACAGAGACATTCTGCAGCAAAGACAACAGGTTGTCCGAGGCCAGAAAGCCCGGCAGCGTCACGGCGAAGACGGCGAAGAACGCAATGGCGATGAAAAATACGATGGTTTCCTGGGTCAACCCAAGGCGCGGCCACGCGGGCCCCGTCGCTTTGCGCGCGGCGGTCTCAGTCATGATATGTCCTCCCTTATGCGTGCTGCCAATCTCCCAATGGCGGCTTCGCATGACGTAACGTTACAAAACGCAAATTTGTCTGACAAGCTGATAAGTTGAAAAACTTACAACCAACTTGCCTTCCGATGTCGCTCCACCCTAAATTGCACAGACCCGCAGCGAACCAACGGATGTCCGATGCCTCCTCCGACAGGCCAGAAATCTTCTGGACCCCAAAATTCTGCCCGCCAAACCTCTGGCCCAAAGCATAAGCTTTCCCCACCGCGCAGTTACGCCAGCAAAGTGGCCGATATTTTGCGCCGCGAGATTGAACAGAATGTCTTTCGACCGGGCGAACGCCTGCCGACCGAGGCCGTTTTGGGCGAAACCTTCGGGGTCAGCCGCGCGGTGATCCGCGAAGCGATCTTTGCCCTCAAACAGGACGGCATCGTCCAAAGCTACCAAGGCCGCGGCATTTTCGTGGTCGACGAATTGCCCGAAGCTTCGTTCTGCCTTGCCCGCACCGAATTGGACGACAAGGAAGAAATCGAACGCGTCTTCGAATTCCTCCTCGCCCATGAGGCCTCCGCCGCCGCATTGGCCGCGCAACGGCGCAGCTCGGCGGATCTCGACGCCATCGGCGACGCTCTTAGCGCCATCGACGCCGCCATCGCGCGCGGCGAAAACGGCATCGAACAGGACATGGCCTTTCACTCCGAAATTCTGAAGGCGACCGGCAATCACCTGTTCATCTCTTTCGGCGCGTTTCTGGAAAATCGCGTCCGACACCTGATCCGACAGGCCCGCACCAACAGCTCGCGCAAGGGTCTGACCGAGCTTGTGCAGGACGAACACCGCGCCATTTTCGCGGCCATCGAGGCCGGAGATGCCGAGCGCGCGCGTGAGGCGGCGGCGTCCCATCTCAAGAACGCGGCCAAGCGTCTGACGCTTTACATGCAAGACGCCTGACACCCTCATCCCCTCAAATATGCAGCGCCCGACCATAGGCGGCGAGCACGGATTCATGCATCATTTCCGACATCGTCGGGTGCGGGAAGACCGTGTTCATCAGCTCTTC
>NZ_JAATOT010000013.1 GCF_011806455.1 Celeribacter sp. HF31 | reverse complement strand
AAACCGCACGTGAACATCGGCACGATCGGCCACGTTGACCACGGTAAAACCACCCTGACGGCAGCGATCACCAAATACTTTGGTGACTTCAAAGCCTACGACCAGATTGACGGCGCACCGGAAGAGAAAGCCCGCGGCATCACGATCTCGACCGCTCACGTCGAGTACGAGACCGAGAACCGCCACTACGCGCACGTCGACTGCCCCGGCCACGCCGACTACGTGAAAAACATGATCACCGGTGCGGCCCAGATGGACGGCGGTATCCTGGTTGTGAACGCGGCTGACGGCCCGATGCCGCAGACCCGCGAGCACATCCTTCTGGCCCGTCAGGTTGGCGTGCCGGCTCTGGTCGTGTTCCTGAACAAAGTGGATCAGGTTGACGACGAAGAGCTTCTGGAGCTCGTCGAAATGGAAGTCCGCGAACTTCTGTCCGAATACGACTTCCCGGGCGACGATATTCCGATCATCGCAGGGTCCGCTCTGGCCGCTATGGAAGGCCGCGATCCGGAAATCGGCGAAGAGAAAATCAAAGAACTCATGGCCGCTGTCGACGCGTACATCCCGGAACCCGAGCGTGCGATCGACCAGCCGTTCCTGATGCCGATCGAAGACGTGTTCTC
>NZ_JAATOT010000012.1 GCF_011806455.1 Celeribacter sp. HF31 | reverse complement strand
CCATAGGCGGCGAGCACGGATTCATGCATCATTTCCGACATCGTCGGGTGCGGGAAGACCGTGTTCATCAGCTCTTCTTCCGTCGTCTCCAACGTCCGCCCGATCACGTAGCCCTGGATCATTTCCGTCACCTCGGCGCCCACCATATGCGCGCCCAGAAGCTCGCCCGTCTTGGCGTCGAACACGGTTTTCACAAGACCCTCGGCCTCGCCCATCGCGACGGCTTTGCCATTGCCGATAAAGGGAAATTTGCCGACCTTGATCTCATAGCCCGCCTCTTTCGCCTTGTCTTCCGTCAGCCCCACAGAGGCCACTTGTGGGTGGCAATAGGTGCAGCCCGCAATCGAGTTCGGCTTGATCGGATGCGGGTGGAGGCCCGCGATCAGCTCGGCCACCATGACGCCTTCGTGCGACGCCTTGTGCGCGAGCCACGGCGCGCCCGCGATGTCGCCGATGGCGAACACTCCGTCGACACCCGTGCGGCAGAATTCGTCGGTCACGACATGGGTGCGGTCGATCTTCACGCCCGCCTCCTCGAGGCCCAGACCCTCGACATTGCCGACGATTCCGACCGCGGAAATCACCGTGTCGAACTCTTCGGTGGTGACTTTTCCGCCCGCTTCGAAATGCGCCGTCACTTTGCCTTT
>NZ_JAATOT010000011.1 GCF_011806455.1 Celeribacter sp. HF31 | reverse complement strand
GCGAACCGCATCAACGACTGTGGCGCCAAGCTCGTCATCACCTCGGACACCGCGCCGCGCGGCGGCCGTCGCACGCCTTTGAAGGCCAACACCGACGCCGCGCTCCTGCACTGTTCCGACAAGGTCCGCTGCCTCGTCGTCAAACACACCGGCGACCAGATCTCCTGGGTTCAGGGCCGCGATGTCGACGTCAAATATCTGATGGAGCACGCCAGCCCCGACTGCCCGCCGCGTCCGATGAACGCCGAAGATCCGCTCTTCATCCTCTACACCTCGGGCTCCACGGGCAAACCGAAAGGCGTCGTGCACAGCTCCGGCGGCTACCTCGCCTATGCCGCGCTGACCCATAAATACGTCTTCGACTACCACGACGGCGATGTCTTCTGGTGCACCGCCGACGTCGGCTGGGTCACCGGCCACAGCTACATCGTCTACGGCCCGCTGGCCAACGGCGCGACCACCGTGATGTTCGAAGGCGTGCCGACCTACCCCGACGCGGGCCGGTTCTGGGCGGTCTGCGAAAAGCACAAGGTCAACCAATTCTACACCGCGCCCACCGCGCTGCGCTCGCTCATGGGTCAGGGCAACGAATGGGTTGAAAAATATGACCTTTCCGACCTGAAAGTGCTCGGCACCGTCGGCGAGCCGATCAACCCGGAGGCCTGGAACTGGTACAATGAGGTGGTCGGCAAAGGCAATTGCCCCATCGTGGATACCTGGTGGCAGACCGAGACCGGCGGGCATCTTTTGACGCCGCTGCCGGGCGCGATTGCGACCAAACCGGGGTCGGCGACGAAACCCTTCTTCGGCGTGCAACCGGTCATTTTGGACGCCACCACCGGCGAGGAACTGACCGAGACCGCGACCGAGGGCGTGCTCTGCCTCAAGGACAGCTGGCCCGGCCAGATGCGCACCGTCTGGGGCGATCACGAGCGCTTCCAGGAGACCTATTTCCAGCAATACAAAGGCTATTACTTCTCCGGCGACGGCTGCCGCCGCGACGCGGATGGCTACTACTGGATCACCGGCCGCGTCGACGATGTGATCAACGTCTCGGGCCACCGCATGGGCACGGCCGAGGTCGAAAGCGCGCTGGTCGCCCACGCCAAAGTCGCCGAAGCGGCGGTCGTCGGCATGCCGCATGAGCTGAAGGGCCAGGGCATCTACGCCTATGTGACGCTGATGAACGACGTCGAACCCTCGGACGAGCTGCGTGTGGAATTGGAGAAATGGGTCCGCACCGAGATCGGTCCGATCGCCAAACCGGACTTCATCCAATGGGCGCCGGGCCTGCCCAAAACCCGTTCGGGCAAAATCATGCGCCGCATCCTGCGCAAGATCGCCGAGAACGACACCGGGTCTTTGGGCGACACCTCCACGCTGGCTGAGCCCGCCGTCGTCGAGGAGCTGATCGCGAATTCGCTGTAC
>NZ_JAATOT010000010.1 GCF_011806455.1 Celeribacter sp. HF31 | reverse complement strand
GCAGCGAAGGTCCGGAATCCACCCCTTGCTCCGAGTCACGGGCCCATCCTGCACTCTTTTGGCGATCACAGTTTCAGAGAATTAATTTTGGGGGGTCTGACGGTGCTGGTGGCACTGTCGATTGAACGGACGCGCGGTCATGTCGGGCGTCGGTTCACTTTGGGATAGCGTTGTGGTTTCTTCCACGAGGTTTTGGTGGTTCGCGTGTCCTAGCTTAGGAGCGTGGCGACCCAAAAGTAGCACCGCTGTAGCACCGGTTCGTGGGTCTAGAAACGCAAAAAGCGCCCCTTGGGGCGCTAAGAGATTGATATTATTGTTATTCGACCTTGGTTGCGGGAGTAGGATTTGAACCTACGACCTTCAGGTTATGAGCCTGACGAGCTACCGGGCTGCTCCATCCCGCGTCAGGGTCGAATATATGTGATGGATCGTTTAGAGAGATAATTTGGCTCTTTATTAGGTTTGGCGGTGACCTACTCTCCCACGTCTTAGGACGCAGTACCATTGGCGCAACCGTGCTTAACGGCCGAGTTCGGGATGGGATCGGGTGTTTCACTGGTGCTGTGACCACCAAACCGAATAAAGAGCCAAGTCAAGTAAGTGTTTGTGTATGCTTTTGATTTGGTAAAAGTTTTGCTTTTACTGGATCAAATCAAGCCTATCGGGCAATTAGTACTGGTCAACTGAATGCATTACTGCACTTACATCTCCAGCCTATCGACGAGGTGGTCTACCTCGGCCCTCAGGGATACCTTGTTTTGAGGGGGGCTTCCCGCTTAGATGCCTTCAGCGGTTATCCTTTCCGATCATAGCTACCCAGCACTGCTATTGGCATAACAACTGGTCCACCAGTGGATCGTTCACCCCGGTCCTCTCGTACTAGGGGCAACTCCTCTCAAGTATCCTACACCCACGGCAGATAGGGACCGAACTGTCTCACGACGTTCTAAACCCAGCTCACGTACCTCTTTAAACGGCGAACAGCCGTACCCTTGGGACCTGCTCCAGCCCCAGGATGAGATGAGCCGACATCGAGGTGCCAAACACTGCCGTCGATATGGACTCTTGGGCAGTATCAGCCTGTTATCCCCGGCGTACCTTTTATCCGTTGAGCGATGGCCCTTCCACTCGGGACCACCGGATCACTATGGCCGTCTTTCGACTCTGCTCGACTTGTCAGTCTTGCAGTCAGGCTGGCTTCTGCCATTGCACTCAACGAGCGATTTCCGACCGCTCTGAGCCAACCTTCGCGCGCCTCCGTTACTCTTTGGGAGGCGACCGCCCCAGTCAAACTACCCGCCACACAGGGTCCCGGATCCGGATAACGGACCGCGGTTAGACATCAAGCAGAACAAGGGTGGTATCTCAAGGATGGCTCCACAGGGACTAGCGTCCCTGCTTCAAAGCCTACCACCTATCCTGCACATGTTGTGCCTGATGCCAGTGTGAAGCTGTAGTAAAGGTGCACGGGGTCTTTCCGTCTAACCGCGGGAAGCCTGCATCTTGACAGGCAATTCAATTTCGCTGAGTCTATGTTGGAGACAGCGGGGAAGTCGTTACGCCATTCGTGCAGGTCGGAACTTACCCGACAAGGAATTTCGCTACCTTAGGACCGTTATAGTTACGGCCGCCGTTTACCTGGGCTTCAATTCAAGGCTTGCACCTCTCCTTTTAACCTTCAGGCACCGGGCAGGCGTCAGACCCTATACGTCGTCTTGCGACTTCGCAGAGCCCTGTGTTTTTAGTAAACAGTCGCCACCCCCTGGTTTGTGCCCCCAGCCAATACTTGCGTAGAAACTGGGCCTCCTTCTCGCGAACTTACGGAGGTATTTTGCCGAGTTCCTTCAACATAGTTCTCTCAAGCGCCTTGGTATTCTCTACCAGTCCACCTGTGTCGGTTTAGGGTACGATCTAACGAGAGGCTATTTCCAGGGACCGCTGAGCCGCCCATTCAATCCGATAAGGATGAACGACCTTTGCGATCCGTCACTTCTCTCTGGCCCAGGAATATTAACCTGGTTCCCATCGACTACGCCTTTCGGCCTCGCCTTAGGGGTCGGCTTACCCTGCTCAGATTAGCTTTAAGCAGGAACCCTTGGACTTTCGGCGACAGGGTCTCTCACCCTGTTTGTCGCTACTCATGTCATCATTCTCACTGGTGATCTCTCCACGGGATCGTTCACACGCCCGCTTCACAGAAAGCTTCGAGCCTCTAATGATCCCCGGAGGGATCGAAAGAGGCATGAAGCTATATCACACCACGCTCTGCTACCATGCCTTACGGCATCCTCGGCTTCGGCTCATGGCTTGAGCCCCGTTACATCTTCGCCGCAGGACAACTTATCTAGACCAGTGAGCTGTTACGCTATCTTTAAAGGATGGCTGCTTCTAAGCCAACCTCCTGGTTGTTTTGGTCGTCCCACCTGCTTTCCCACTTAGCCATGAATTAGGGGCCTTAGCCGGAGGTCAGGGTTGTTTCCCTCTCCACTACGGGCGTTAGCACCCGCAGTGTGTCTGCCATCTAGTACTCCCGGGTATTCGGAGTTTGGTTAGGATCAGTAAGCCTGTGGGGCCCCATTACCCATCCAGTGCTCTACCCCCCGGGGTATTCGGATGACGCTCTACCTAAATAGATTTCGCAGAGAACCAGCTATCTCCGAGTTTGATTGGCCTTTCACCCCTAGGCACAACTCATCCCGACCTTTTTCAACAGGTGTGGGTTCGGACCTCCAGTAAGTGTTACCTTACCTTCATCCTGGTCATGCCTAGATCACTCGGTTTCGGGTCTGATCCCACGAACTCATGCGCCCTATTAAGACTCGCTTTCGCTACGCCTACACCTAACGGCTTAAGCTTGCTCGTAAGACCAAGTCGATGACCCATTATACAAAAGGTACGCCGTCAGGACTCGAGGTCCCTCCGACTGCTTGTAGGCGTCCGGTTTCAGAAACTGTTTCACTCCCCTCGTCGGGGTGCTTTTCACCTTTCCCTCACGGTACTGGTTCGCTATCGGTCAGTAAGGAGTACTTAGCCTTCGGGGGTGGTCCCCCGATCTTCAGACAGAATTTCACGTGTTCCGCCCTACTTAATACGTCAATCAAAGCTTCCTATACGGGGCTATCACCCGCTATGGCCAGACTTTCCAATCTGTTCTAGTCACTTCTCATGCTCGGCTGGTTCCCGTTCGCTCGCCGCTACTAGGGAAGTCTCTATTGATGTCCTTTCCTCCGGGTACTTAGATGTTTCAGTTCCCCGGGTTTGCTCTTAAAACCCTATGTATTCAGGTTAAAAGTACCTGTTTCAGCAAGATATTGAGTGCCGAAGCAACAATATCAAACTGTCAGGTGGGTTCCCCCATTCGGAAATTCATGGATCAAAGCCTATTCTCAGCTCCCCATGACTTATCGCAGAGTATCACGTCCTTCATCGCCTCTTACTGCCAAGGCATCCACCAAACGCCCTTCTCGCGCTTGATTTGATCCAGAAAGAGCAAAACTCGGTCCGAAGACTTCGTTTGCGAGCCTACAAGCTGGTAAGATGTAGGCTGTGCTTCCTGAACCAAAAGCATACTTTCCCGCTTCCGATCTTGTATGGGATCGAAAACGCGCTGCAATTCCGTAGAATTGCAACTTGGTTAGTTTACTTGACTTGGGCAACATCATCTTTTCACGCCGCGATACAGTCAAAACCCCGAGGAAAGGGGGTTGAGATTGCCTTCCGCCCCAAATTCATGAGGAGGAAGCGACGGAGGTTTAACCCACACTTGGGCAACCAACGATGTTGCAATTTTATCTCTCTATACGATGTCAATGCGTCCGATTGGACGAGAAAGAACTCGAAAGCTCTTTCTGATCTAATCGATTGGATGGTGGGTCGAGGAGGACTTGAACCTCCGACCTCACGCTTATCAGGCGTGCGCTCTAACCACCTGAGCTACCGACCCATCCGGATCGGCAACGCTACCGGTGGCCGATCATAACCTGGTGGAGCCTATCGGGATCGAACCGATGACCCTCTGCTTGCAAAGCAGATGCTCTCCCAGCTGAGCTAAGGCCCCAGAAGCAACCGCGAAGGCTGCTTGGAATTCCGAAGAGATATGAGGACGGCCTGGCCGAGTTTGACCAACTATTGTTGATCTATGCTACTAAGTAGCTGCTAAGTGATCCACGAGATTGGCAAGCCAATCTGCTAGGATCATCCTTAGAAAGGAGGTGATCCAGCCGCAGGTTCCCCTACGGCTACCTTGTTACGACTTCACCCCAGTCGCTGAGCCTACCGTGGTCCGCTGCCTCCAAAAGGTTGGCGCACGGCCGTCGGGTAGACCCAACTCCCATGGTGTGACGGGCGGTGTGTACAAGGCCCGGGAACGTATTCACCGCGTCATGCTGTTACGCGATTACTAGCGATTCCGACTTCATGGGGCCGAGTTGCAGACCCCAATCCGAACTGAGACAACTTTTGGGGATTAACCCACTGTAGTTGCCATTGTAGCACGTGTGTAGCCCAACCCGTAAGGGCCATGAGGACTTGACGTCATCCACACCTTCCTCCCGCTTATCACGGGCAGTTTCCCTAGAGTCCCCGGCCAAACCGCTGGTAACTAAGGATGTGGGTTGCGCTCGTTGCCGGACTTAACCGAACATCTCACGACACGAGCTGACGACAGCCATGCAGCACCTGTCACTGATCCAGCCGAACTGAAGGAAAGTATCTCTACGATCCGCGATCAGGATGTCAAGGGTTGGTAAGGTTCTGCGCGTTGCTTCGAATTAAACCACATGCTCCACCGCTTGTGCGGGCCCCCGTCAATTCCTTTGAGTTTTAATCTTGCGACCGTACTCCCCAGGCGGAATGCTTAATCCGTTAGGTGTGTCACCGACAAGTATACTTGCCGACGACTGGCATTCATCGTTTACGGTGTGGACTACCAGGGTATCTAATCCTGTTTGCTCCCCACACTTTCGCACCTCAGCGTCAGTATCGAGCCAGTAAGCCGCCTTCGCCACTGGTGTTCCTCCGAATATCTACGAATTTCACCTCTACACTCGGAATTCCACTTACCTCTCTCGAACTCAAGACTAGCAGTATCAAAGGCAGTTCCAGGGTTGAGCCCTGGGATTTCACCTCTGACTGACTAATCCGCCTACGTGCGCTTTACGCCCAGTAATTCCGAACAACGCTAACCCCCTCCGTATTACCGCGGCTGCTGGCACGGAGTTAGCCGGGGTTTCTTTACCTGCTACTGTCATTATCATCACAGGCGAAAGAGCTTTACGACCCTAAGGCCTTCATCACTCACGCGGCATCGCTAGATCAGGGTTGCCCCCATTGTCTAAGATTCCCCACTGCTGCCTCCCGTAGGAGTCTGGGCCGTGTCTCAGTCCCAGTGTTGCTGATCATCCTCTCAAACCAGCTATAGATCGTAGTCTTGGTAGGCCATTACCCCACCAACTAACTAATCTAACGCGGGCCGATCCCTCACCGAAATTCTTTCCCCCGAAGGGCGTATACGGTATTAAACCCAGTTTCCCGGGACTATTCCGTAGTGAAGGGTACGTTCCCACGCGTTACTAACCCGTCCGCCACTAGATCCGAAGATCTCGTTCGACTTGCATGTGTTAGGCGTGCCGCCAGCGTTCGTTCTGAGCCAGGATCAAACTCTCAAGTTGAAATGATGTTACCATCATAACCTTGACGTCGAACCTCTGCACATCACACATCGTCCAATAAGGACAATATGCACACCAATCTCGAAAGACTGGTGTTAACTGTTTGTTGTGCTTCGTTTCCAAAGAAACAAAAGCCGTCCAAACAGTGAAGCTGACACTCTATCATCAGGACCGAAATCCCTAAGAGCGCGATATACAGACGTTCTTGTCGTTAAGACCAAACCGCCCACATATCTCTTCGTTCATCTATCAATTTCAAAGAGCCAGAGACAAAAACCAGACCAGTGCGCCCTAAACTTAACGGCGCGCCCGCCCAGATCTGCCTCAAAATGTTTGCCTCGCTTCCCCTCTTGAACCCCTCGTTGGCGTCCCGTCCGTTCCGTCTGGCGTCCCGTGCTGCGCTGTCTGCGCCGCCGGTGAAGGGGGTTCTAAGGCGAGTGGCTCAAACCCGCAAGCGCTTTTTGAAAGAAAAATGA